>CAVUSO010000001.1:0-792500 GCA_963744145.1 uncultured cyanobacterium
CTCTCTAATATTGGTAAAGTTTACGATGATTTAGGGGAAAAACAGCAAGCCTTAACCTACTATAATCAAGCCTTGCCCCTAGGACGGGCGGTGGGCGATCGCGGTGGTGAAGCTACTACTCTCAATAATATTGGTGCTGTTTACGATGATTTAGGGGAAAAACAGCAAGCCTTAACCTACTATAATCAAGCATTGCCTCTATTCCGGGCGGTGGGCGATCGCACTGGTGAAGCTACTACCCTCTCTAATATTGGTAAAGTTTACTCAGATTTAGGGGAAAAACAGCAAGCCTTAACCTACTATAATCAAGCCTTGCCCCTAAGACGAGCGGTGAGCGATCGCACTGGTGAAGCTACTACCCTCAATAATATTGGTTTTGTTTACGATAGTTTAGGGGAAAAACAGCAAGCCTTAACCTACTATAATCAAGCCTTGCCCCTAAGACGAGCGGTGAGCGATCGCAATGGTGAAGCTGCTACCCTCAATAATATTGGTGGTGTTTACGATAGTTTAAGGGAAAAACAGCAAGCCTTAACCTACTTCAATCAAGCCTTGCCCCTAGTTCGGGCGGTGGGCAATCGCACTGGTGAAGCTACTACCCTCAATAATATTGGTAAAGTTTACGATGATTTAGGGAAAAAACAGCAAGCCTTAACCTACTATAATCAAGCCTTGCCCCTAGTTCGGGCGGTGGGCAATCGCACTGGTGAAGCTAGAACCCTCAATAATATTGGTGCTGTTTACGATGATTTAGGGGAAAAACAGCAAGCCTTAACCTACTATAATCAAGCCTTGCCCCTAACACAGGCGGTGGGCGATCGCGGTGGGGAAGCTAATACCCTATATAATCTAGCTTGGCTAAAGCGTAGTCAGGGCAATCTGCAAGAAAGCCTCTCTGATATTAAAAGTGCAGTGAATATTATTAAAGACCTCCGCACTAAAATCGCCAGTCAAAACCTCCGCACTTCCTACTTTGCTACAGTGCAACATTATTACAAGTTTTATATTGACTTACTAATGCAATTGCACAAACAGCACCCCTCTCAAGGATTTGATGCTCAAGCATTAAACGCTAGTGAAAGCTCTCGAGCCCGTGGATTAATTGAACTTCTCACTGAAGCTATAGCTAATATTCGTAAAGGAGTTGATCCGACTCTATTAAAACAGGAAAAGGAGATAAATTTTAGATTTGATGTTTTTGAAAAGAATCGCCTAAAAATTCTCAATGGTAATCCTACCCAAGAACAAAAAGATGAACTGCAACAACAGGAAAAAAAACTCCTTGAAGAATACAAGAATAATCTTGACGAAATCCGTACTAATAGCCCTAGTTACGCCAGTTTAAAATATCCTCAGCCTCTCACTCTAGCAGAAATTCAACAAAACGTTCTTGATGACAATACTTTGTTGCTGCAATATTCTTTGGGAAGCGATCGCAGTTACATCTGGGCAGTAACCAAAACCGAGATTACCAGTTATGAACTCTCCAAAGGAGGAAAAGAAATAGAGAAATTAGCCAAGGATTTTATAAACGAAATAAGTGGTTCCAGTGGCCCCTATAACGCTAATCTTCTATCTAACATTGAAACTGCTAACCAACTCAGTGAAGTAATCCTCAAACCAGTAGCAGCAAAATTAGGTAATAAACGTCTACTCATTGTTGGAGATGGAGTCTTACAAACTATCCCCTTTAGCGTCTTAGCGATACCAGGAAAAACCAAATATACACCCTTATTAGTAGACCATGAAATAGTCATGTCCCCATCCGCATCCACCATCTCCATTATCAGAAGCGATCGCACTACCCACCAAATAGCACCAAAACTGATAGCTCTGTTTGCTGATCCTGTATTTGATCCTAAAGATCAACGTTTTGGAAAGACTCCACCTATCCAGACAGCAGACGCAAATAATCAAAATATACGAGCAACTATAGAAGGAAAATTGAAACGATTAAATCATACCAGAGAAGAAGCTAACGGAATTATGGCAACGTTGCCTAGTCAAGACCAGGGGCAAGAATTCTTAGACTTTAGTGCTAATCTTGAAGCGGTAACTAATCCAAATCTGAAGCAATACCAAATTATTCATTTAGCTACCCACGCAATTCTTGATAATGAACATCCAGAATTATCAAAAATTGCTTTATCTAGGTATGATCAGCAAGGAAATCAGCAAAACGATTTATTATTAAAGGATATATTTAACCTTGACTTAAATGCCGAATTAGTGGTATTAAGTGCCTGTGAGACTGGATTAGGACAAGACATCAAAGGAGAAGGTTTAATCGGATTAACTAGGGGATTTATGTATGCGGGATCTCCAAGGGTTTTAGTATCACTATGGAGTGTAGATGATCAAGCTACGGCGGAACTAATGAAGAAATTTTACCAAAAGATGCTGCAAGAAAAACTAACCCCAGCAGCAGCTTTGAGAGCCGCACAAATTGATATGTGGAAAGAGCAATATACCCCCTATTATTGGGCGGCTTTTACTATGCAAGGTGAATGGCGCTAAATAATTGATTTTTGAGAAAACCTTAATTCATCTCAATTTAGTTGTTTGATCGCGATCGCACTTGGAGATTTTTGGCTCAAGCGATTGTCATCAATTATTTTGATGATAGCGATCGCGGTGAGAGAGTATAATAAAAGAACAAAGATGGGCATCTAGATAATTGTCAGAAATGACTAAAAGTAGGTATAATGGATCTAAAATTATTCAGATTTAGCTTATGACGGTAGCTCAATTGAGTGGAAACTATGAAATCGAGATTCCGATAGCGGTGCGAGAACTATTGAATCTGAAACCGGGTGATTCTCTGCAAGTAAAAGTAGTAGATGGCAATGTGGTGATGGTGCCAATTCCCAGCCACACTTCCCACTTATTTGGAAAACATAAGCACCTCTGGCAGGGAGTGGATGCTGTTGCCTATATTCGTCGGGAACGTGAGTCATGGCGCGATTAGAAGACCTGGAGGGTTAGATATTTGGATGCTTAGAGATATTAACGGTTGATTTTCCTAGCTCTTTTACGATTATTTCGATCGCGCGATCGCCTCGCTCAAAATCAGTTTAAGTGATCGCATATCCAGTATGTTGCCGAACGTAGGGGGGATGAAAAGCCAGCACAATGGAGTCTTTGGGAATGCCACCAGCGACTAATTTATCGGTGATTCCTTCTTCAATTCCATCATGATGAATCCAGAGCTGGCGATCGCGAATTTCCACATGAACGAGACAGTCGTGAATCCGCTTTTTACCGTCCCAGCCTTCATTCATGATTAAAAAATTATTCCTATCTTGACTGACAATAGCTATTTTATTAATTGCACTGTGACTATAGGTTATATCAGCATAGTATAATATAGTTTTATAGATTAAATCGCGGTATTCATCTATTCTATCCATTGTGTAATTATCTCCTTATTCGGATCGAAAACAATAATTTTTAGCGGTTGACTATCTAAAACTGCTTGGACTATTTCTTCAGAAAAAAAACTGAGATATATTTCTTCAATCTACTACTTGCCTAGATAACTTTGTTCAAAAATACCTGGTTGCGCCATCAATTCTTTAAAATTGCCCTACTAAACTATCTTTTCTCTAACATAACATAAATAAGATTGGCAGGATAAATCGTTTTTTATTATAATCAGGACTTACTCATATTTTTGAATATATGAAGATTTATGACATTACCGGGTGAAATTTCCTACATATTGGGTTATTTTCCGAATATAGCATTGGAGCTTTTTAGAGATAATATTGGGGTGATTATGACCAGAATATTTTTACCAGGAATATTAGCTGTTGCAACAGTTTTCTGTGGTAATAGGTTTGGCTTGGAAAGGGCGATCGCTGCTGAAACTGTTCCTAGAATTGCCCAACAAAAGCCGGGAAATGATTCTACTGATCAGACTAAGGCTGATCGTCTTTTGCAGGAAGCAGAAGATTTATATAAAAAACAAACTGTTGAATCTTATCAAGAGGCAATTAGGAAACTTGCAGAAGCGTTAAAAATTTACCATAATTTAGGCGATCAGAAACATGAGTCTTATATTCTTCTTGGAATTGGTAACATTTACGATAGGTTAGGGGAAAAACAGCAAGCCTTAACCTACTATAATCAAGCCTTGCCCCTTAGACGGGCGGTGGGCGATCGCCGTGGTGAAGCTAATACACTATTTAATTTGGCTTGGTTAAAACATAGTCAGGGTAATCTGCAAGAAAGCCTCTCTTCCATTGAAGATGCTATCAAAATCGTGGAAAATCTTCGCACTAAAGTTGTTAGTCAAGACCTCCGTGCTTCTTACTTTGCTACCGTGCAAGGTTATTATGAATTTTATATCAACTTACTGATGGAACTGCATCAACAACACCCCACCCAAGGATATGATGTTAAAGCCTTTGAAACTAGCGATCGCTCGCGGGCGCGTTCCTTAATCGAACTGTTGACAGAAGCTAGAGCTAAAATTACTACTGGTGTAGACCCTCAACTGTTAGCCCAAGAACAGGATATTAAAAGCCGAATTGATGCCTTTGAAAAGAATAGCCAAAAAATCCTTAATGGTAATTATACCCCAGAACAAAAAGCTAAACTCCAACAACAAGAAATTAATCTCTCACAACAATACAATACTATTCGCGACCAAATTCGCATCAGTAGCCCAGCTTATGCTCATTTAAAATATCCTGACCCCATTACTCTTGCTGATGTTCAACAAAAAATACTGGATGATCATACGGTTTTACTTCAATATTCCCTAGGTAGCGATCGCAGTTACTTATGGTTAGTCACCAAAACCGAAATCAGTAGTTATGAATTACCTAAAAAGAGTGACATTGAAAAAGTAGCGCAAGAGTTTATAGATACATTAACCGCAGGTACTACGAGATCCTTTACTAAATTAGTAATGAAAAGTAGTAGTGATTTAAGTAATGTTATTCTCAAACCAGTTGCCGAAAAATTAGGTAATAAACGCTTATTGATTATTCCTGATGGTGGATTACAATATACTCCATTTAGCGCCTTAACTATCCCAGATAAACCTACCATTCCTTTAATTGCCGACCATGAAATAGTCTTATCACCATCAATATCAACTCTAACTGCAATTAGACAAAATACTAATCAAAATATTGCCCCCAAACAATTAGTAGTTTTTGCTGATCCAGTATTTAATATTGATGATGAACGGTTTGGGAAAAATGTAGCGATTAAACCTAAAAATCCAGGCGATCGCGGATTACCAATTGAAGCCCAACAATTAGAAAGGTCAGCAGCAGCAGCAGGGATTAAATTGAACAGATTACCATATACCAGAGCAGAAGCGGATAAAATTATTACCCTTGTCAATGAAAATCAACGTCAAGAATTACTAGATTTTAATGCCAATTATGATGCGGTTAATAGTTCCAAATTAAATCAATATAAAATAATTCACTTTGCTACTCATGGATTTATTGATACTGAACACCCAGAATTATCCGGTGTAATCCTGTCTTTAGTAGATAAACAAGGCAATTATCAAAATGGTTATTTGAGATTAAACGATATCTTTAACCTCAGTCTAAATGCAAAATTAGTAGTATTAAGTGCTTGTGAAACAGGATTGGGAAAAGAAATAAAAGGGGAGGGATTAGTAGGATTAACTAGAGGATTTATGTATGCAGGTACTCCGAGAGTATTAGTTTCATTATGGAGTATTAATGACGAATCAACCTCTGAGTGAATGGGGAAATTCTATCAGAAGATGCTCAAGGAAAACTTAACACCTGTCTCTGCATTAAGAGCAACGCAATTAGAAATGTGGCAACAAGGAAAATGGCAAGCTCCTTACTACTGGGCTGCTTTTACCATGCAAGGTGAATGGCGCTAACTTATTGATTTTTGAGAAAACCTTAATTCATCTCAATTTAGGTTTCTGATCGCGATCGCATCCGGGATTTTTAGCTCAAGCGATTGTCATCAATTATTTTGATGATAGCGATCGCGGTGAGAGAGTACAATAGAAGAACAAAGATGGGCATCTAAATAATTGGCAGAAATGACTAAAAGTAGGTATAATGGATCTAAAATTATTCAGATTTAACTTATGACGGTAGCTCAATTGAGTGGAAACTATGAAATCGAGATTCCGGTAGCGGTGCGAGAAATATTGAATCTGAAACCGGGTGATTCTCTGCAAGTAAAAGTAGTGGATGGCAATGTGGTGATGGTGCCAATTCCCAGCCACACTTCCCACTTGTTTGGAAAGCATAAGCACCTCTGGCAGGGAGTGGATGCTGTTGCCTATATTCGTCGGGAACGTGAGTCATGGCGCGATTAGAAAATCTGGAAGGTGTTAATGTTGCCTTGGACAGTGTGATTTTTATTTATGCTCTAGAAGGAAATCTAGAATTTGGTCAACTAGCACGACAAATTTTTGAGATGATAGAACAGGGAAAATGTCGAGGGTTTGCCTGTGACTTGGTAATAGCTGAATTAATGGTTAAACCATTGCGTCAAGGATATCCCGAAATTGCCGAAGAATATGCTAGAGATTTGCCATCTTTTCCTAATCTGAAGTTTTGCTCCATCACTCAAAAGATTATTATTGGCGCGGCTCGTCTGCGTGGTAATAGTAATCTGGGTTTAATTGATGCTTTGCATTTGGCAACTGCTGTAGAATTTGGATGTACGGTTTTTCTGACTAATGATGCAGCTCTTCGTCACCCCGATGTAGGGTTAGATATTTGGATGCTTGGTGATATTAACGGTTGATTTTCCTAGCTCTTTTACGATTATTCCGATCGCGCGATCACTCCTAATAAAGATGAGGTTAATGATTGGATCGGAGGGAGCCGAAGTTAGCCCAGAGATGACAGAAGACAGCTTTTTGAATATATGAGGATTTATGACATTACCGGATGAAATTCCCTACAGGTTAGATTAACTAGAGGGTTTATGTATGCAGGTTCACAAGCGAGTTTTAGTATCATTATGGAGTATGAACGATCAATCTACTGCTCAACTAATGGTGAAATTTTATCAAAAGATGCTCAAAGATAAATTAACCCCAGCCGCTGCCTTGAGAGCTGCACAACTGGAAATGTGGCAACTCCGAAAAAGGGGACTCCCTTTTATTGGGCGGCTTTTACCATGCAAGGTGAATGGCGATAAGGTATTGATTTTTTAGGAAATCCAAATTTCTGGAGCTGGCGATCGCCCTCAACTTATCTCAATTTAGGGTTCTATTCGCGATCGCACTCCGGGATTTTTAGCTCAAGCGATGAGCGTCAATTATTTTGATGATGGCGATCGCGGTGAGAGATTTTTATTGAAAGCGATCGCCATAAATATTGACTCAAACTGAATCTGAATTTGTGGACTGATAGAGAGTCCGCCATTCATCTAAAGTATTAGCAGTTTCTAATCCTAACAAAATCGTTTCCAATCGACCAGGATCGGTAATGACCCGAAATTTCCGGGAGAAGGGCTAAACCTGGATCACCAAATTTGAGCTTTAAACCTAGTTCAATCCCTTTTAATAACCCGACTTGACGACCTTCTTGAATCCCGACTTGACGACCTTCTTGAATCCCGACTTGACGACCCTCTTGAATCCCGACCTGACGACCTTCTTCACGACCGATTCTTTGTACACTGGTGATATATGGCATACTTCTTTCCTCCTCTAATTGTTGTACTTCTTGCCAAAACTCCTGTTCTAACTCTCTTGGTAGGCTCATCACCCAATCGATAAATTGAAATAAATTAATTACATCTATTCTTGAGTAGTTCTGCTCATACAGCCGCCTGATTAACATCAATTTCCATTTTTTCCGTTCTTGGCGATCGTCCTTGGTTTCTTGGGCTTTGAGATGAGCTATGACTACTATAGCAAAAGGATTGCGGCTGGTCTCTAACTCTGACCATTGACTCAGGTAGTCTAGCAACTTGACTACTTTAAAGTTAAACTGAACTTTGGTTTCCCATAATTGATAGCCAAATTCCTGGGGTTGCCAATTTTTGCGTTCGTCTCCTAAGATGGCTAAACTGACTACTGGTCGGCGATACTTGTCATAGATGCGGTAATTATAAACAAACATTCGTTCGCTAAATTCCGATTCTTCTTGGTTTTGGACTTCGATGTGAATTAATACCCAAGTTTCTGTACCATTTTTGCGCCAAACCTTGACTAACTTATCTACTAACCTTCTCCCCAGTTCTGCATCCCGTACCACTTTTTGCAGTTCCTTGTCCAAAAATTCTGGGGGACGTTCCCAGTCGATTTCTGCATAAGCTGCTGGCAGAAAGAACCGGATAAAATCGGCAAAATAAAGTTCTAATATGTCTTTCCAGGGACTATCGAATTCTGTCTGAGGCTGGTTCATCTGTGATCATAAATACTTCGATCGCATTTTAGCAAATTTGGAGAAATTATAGTAAAATTTTGATCATGCTAGGTTATTCTGATCGCGCGATCGCTCCTAATAAAGATGAGGTTAATGATTGGGTCGGAGCAAGTCGAAGTTAGCCCAGAGATGACAGAAAGCAGCTTTTTGAATATATGAAGATTTATGACATTACCGGATGAAATTCCCTACAGGTTAGGTTATTTTCTCAGTATAGCAATGGAGCTTTTTAGAGATAATATTGGGGTGATTATGACCAGGATATTTTTACCAGGAATATTAGCGGTTGCAACAGTTTTGTGTGGTAATCGATTTGGGTTGAGTGAGGCGATCGCCACGGAAACTATTCCTAGAATTGCCCAACAACAGTCGGGAAATGATTCTACTGATAAAGCTAAAGCAGATCGTCTTTTGAAGGAAGTAGAAGATTTATATAAAAAACAAACTGTTGAATCTTATAAAGAGGCAATTAACAAATGTGAAGAAGCATTAAAAATTTACCATAGTTTAGGTGATCGGAAAGATGAATCTTATGTTCTTCGTGGAATTGGTAATATTTACAACTTATTAGGGGAAAAACAGCAAGCCTTAACCTACTATAATCAATCCTTGCCCCTAACACAGGCGGTGGGCGATCGCGGTGGGGAAGCTAATACCCTCAATAATATTGGTTTAGTTTACGATGATTTAGGGAAAAAACAGCAAGCCTTAACCTACTATAATCAAGCCTTGCCCCTATTCCGGGCGGTGAGCGATCGCACTGGTGAAGCTACTACTCTCAATAATATTGGTGTTGTTTACTCAGATTTAGGGGAAAAACAGCAAGCCTTAACCTACTATAATCAAGCCTTGTCCCTATTCCGGGCGGTGGGCGATCGCACTGGTGAAGCTACTACCCTCTCTAATATTGGTAAAGTTTACTCAGATTTAGGGGAAAAACAGCAAGCCTTAACCTACTATAATCAAGCCTTGCCCCTTAGACGGGCGGTGGGCGATCGCACTGGTGAAGCTACTACCCTCTCTAATATTGGTAAAGTTTACTCAGATTTAGGGGAAAAACAGCAAGCCTTAACCTACTATAATCAAGCCTTGCCCCTAGGACGGGCGGTGGGCGATCGCGGTGGTGAAGCTACTACTCTCAATAATATTGGTGCTGTTTACGATGATTTAGGGGAAAAACAGCAAAGCCTTAACCTACTATAATCAAGCCTTGCCCCTAACACAGGCGGTGGGCGATCGCGCTGGTGAAGCTAGAACCCTCAATAATATTGGTAAAGTTTACTCAGATTTAGGGGAAAAACAGCAAGCCTTAACCTACTATAATCAAGCCTTGCCCCTAGGACGGGCGGTGGGCGATCGCACTGGTGAAGCTACTACCCTCAATAATATTGGTTTTGTTTACGATAGTTTAGGGGAAAAACAGCAAGCCTTAACCTACTATAATCAAGCCTTGCCCCTAACACAGGCGGTGGGCGATCGCGGTGGGGAAGCTAATACCCTATATAATCTAGCTTGGCTAAAGCGTAGTCAGGGCAATCTGCAAGAAAGCCTCTCTGATATTAAAAGTGCAGTGAATATTATTAAAGACCTCCGCACTAAAATCGCCAGTCAAAACCTCCGCACTTCCTACTTTGCTACAGTGCAAGATTATTACAAGTTTTATATTGACTTACTAATGCAATTGCACAAACAGCACCCCTCTCAAGGATTTGATGCTCAAGCATTAAACGCTAGTGAAAGCTCTCGAGCCCGTGGATTAATTGAACTTCTCACTGAAGCTATAGCTAATATTCGTAAAGGAGTTGATCCGACTCTATTAAAACAGGAAAAGGAGATAAATTTTAGATTTGATGCTTTTGAAAAAAATCGCCTAAAAATTCTGAGTGGTAATCCTACCCAAGAACAAAAAGATAAACTGCAACAACAGGAAGAAAAACTCCTTGAAGAATACAAGAATAATCTTGACGAAATCCGTACTAATAGCCCTCGTTACGCCAGTTTAAAATATCCTCAGCCTCTCACTCTAGCAGAAATTCAACAAAACGTTCTTGATGACAATACTTTGTTACTGCAATATTCTTTGGGAAGCGATCGCAGTTACATCTGGGCAGTAACCAAAACCGAGATTACCAGTTATGAACTCTCCAAAGGAGGAAAAGAAATAGAGAAATTAGCCAAGGATTTTATAAACGAAATAAGTGGTTCCAGTGGCCCATATAACACTAATCTTCTATCTAAAATTGAAACTGCTAACCAACTCAGTGAAGTAATCCTCAAACCAGTAGCAGCAAAATTAGGTAATAAACGTCTCCTCATTGTTGGAGATGGAGTCTTACAAAATATCCCCTTTAGCTTCTTAGCGATACCAGGAAAAACCAAATATATACCCTTATTGGTGGACCATGAAATAGTCATGTCCCCATCCGCATCAACTATTTCCTTGATCAGAAGCGATCGCACTACCCACCAAATAGCACCAAAACTATAGCTATATTTGCTGATCCTGTATTTGATACAATAATGATCAACGTTTTGGAAATACTCCACCTATCCAGACAGCACCAAATAATCAAAATCTTACACCGTTAGCAAGACTATAGAAGGAAAATTGAAACGATTAAATCATACCAGAAAGAAGCTGACGGAATTATGGCAACGTTGTTTAGTCAAGACCAGGGGCAAGAATTCTTAGACTTTAGTGCTAATCTTGAAGCGGTAACTAATTCCAAATTTGAAGCAATACCAAATTATTCATTTAGCTACCCACGCAATTCTTGATAATGAACATCCAGAATTATCAAAAATTGCTTTATCTAGGTATGATCAGCAAGGAAATCAGCAAAACGATTTATTATTAAAGGATATATTTAACCTTGAATTAAATGCCGAGTTAGTGGTATTAAGTGCCTGTGAGACTGGATTAGGACAAGACATCAAAGGAGAAGGATTAATCGGATTAACTAGGGGATTTATGTATGCGGGATCTCCAAGGGTTTTAGTATCACTATGGAGTGTAGATGATCAAGCTACAGCGGAACTAATGAAGAAATTTTACCAAAAGATGCTGCACGAAAAACTAACCCCAGCCGCAGCTTTGAGAGCCGCACAAATTGAAATGTGGAAAGAAGAACAATATACTCCCTATTATTGGGCGGCTTTTACTATGCAAGGTGAATGGCGATAAGGTGATGTTTTTAAGTTTTTCTCAGGTTGCGATCCAATCGAGGAGACTAATTAATTGGAAAATGCGATCAACTTTAATTTCTTTCCTGGCGATCGCCTTATTTAACTTGGAAACGCGATCGCCAGGGACTAGGATACTAATTCGTGCCAAGATAGGATAAGGAGCTGTTACGCAGTTAATTTGGGTATTTGTAGCGACCAAGATGGTCGCACTACAAAGATCCGGCATATTGGTAATCTATTTGAAATGACGAACAGCTTACTAATCCCCATATTGACCTAGGATTTAGAAACTGTAAAATGATGAAATAGTAAAAAATGAAAAGAGAACACATTCACAGGATCAATAACCATTATGTCGGGGCTGAATATAAATTGTTGGCTAGTAACATTTATTTGGAGCGATCGCACTTAAGCTAAAAAACGTGGCTAAATCAAGAATCTCTGTTAATACTTTAACATCTCTTTTACCAGGCATAACTCTAAATTCCTCCAAAAATATTCCCTCGCTTGGATTTATATTTAACAATAAATATTGTTTCTATGTCAATGGTTACAGCACTTTAAGTTACTTTTTGATATATTTGTTAATATTGTTTAATAAATTTGACTAATAGTTTAGCATAACATACACCGAAGAGCCTTAATTTTTTCTTAGATTGTAACCCTAAACGCGACCAAGATGGTCCCATTACAAAGTCTTGCTAGATAATCGTCTCAATTTTTGAATTGGGTTTTCCGATTTTCGGTAAAAGTATTTCCAAAGATAGTAAGTCATCTTTCCCCAAATGCTATTGAATCGATTAAGGTGAAATTTTAAGATGTTTAACAAGAAGAAAACGGTTAAGTAATTAACAAGTTTCTTTGCCCATGTAGTCAAAATTCTGATGTAATTTTCACCCAAAATTGAGGTATCAATGATGAAATTATTTTCCTCTAAATCAACCATTTTTCTACTTCTATTAGGTTCTCTTAGCAGTTCCGTTTTTAGTCTTCCAGCTCATGCTAATGAGGTTAGTTCATTTCCCGATGGCTTTCGTCCAATTCATCATCAAGAGGATGCGATCGCGATCAGAAAGCCGAAATTTCTAGGTCAAAACCGGACTCATGAGCCAAGGGATGGAGTCAAAAATTCCAACTATTACGGACCAATGGTTCGGCGTGTAGAACATCAAGAAGTCAAAAATCGCGACCATTATAGCCCCATCCGTCGGCGCGTAGAACATCAAGATGGTAATTGGGGTTTCCGACGTTAGGATTAACCTGACTTCCATATCCATGTAATTCTCCCAGTTATTGCCCGACGCTTTAATTGTTAATTCCATTGATGACGATTTTTTGAGAGACGCGATCGCACTTCTTGGTTCCTCCCACTATTTTGAACATAGCGATCGCAACTCTTTCCTAAAACATTATCAACAACAGGTCGTAAAACATGATGACTCAAGCTAAGTTATTACAATTTCGATTTAGTCAACTAATTCTGATGGTATTAGTCGTTATGCCAATAGTGACCTTATCTGCTCAGAAAACCCTAGCTATACCATTAGACCAATACCTTCGTAAGGCATTAGATGGGATGCTTGGGCCGGAACCTAATCCTGACCCCCCAACAAATGTTCCTGCTTCACAATCCCCTGGTCAATACCCTACTTCTCCAAATAATTCATTACCACCTTATACATATCCTCCAAATTATCCACAACCTTATTATCCAGTTCCACAACCTTATTATCCAGTTCCACAACCTTATTATCCAGGTTATCAACAATGGAATAACCGACCACCTTATTACCCTCACCCTCCTATCCATTATCATTACCCAGTTTATCCAAGGCGTTGGTAAATCAGGTTCTGAAAATGACTCATCCAAAAATTTAGTATCTTGAAGGAAAATAGTTAATATAATTTGCCTAAAAACGCTATTTATCCCATCAATTCCCCACACTTATACAGCTCGGTGCTGATCGCGATCGGCACCGCTAAAATTAGCAATTTTAGTTATTTTAGTCGCGGGTAACACCCTCGCACAAGAACCTCCAGATCACGATTTTTCTGCCTTCTTTGGGGCAATGAGCAGAATTTAGTGACCCTCAATATAGACTATAATGGAGACCTTTTCCAGATTTTGGAAATCAATTTACCGGAAAAGGTAAAGCCAAAGCTAGTTCTGATCCGATATTATCTATTTTTAGGCTAAGAGGAAATTATGATGAGTGAAAATTTAACGGAATGGTTTGCGATCGCTGGTAAAGAGCTTCCTACCGCAGATATAGAGAGATCAGTAAAAATAGCAATTGCTGGGGGGATTCATACTCCTAAAGAAATGAAATTGAGATTAGAATTAAAGCCAGAATGGCTTTTAGTTCTGCAATTGGCTAGTGAAGAAGCCTTAACGGATAAGGGCATAGCTAAAAAAATAAATGTATGTGAAAAGACTGTGCGTAATTATTGGAATCATATTTATAATGCTTTGCAAATTTATGATGATGCGGATCAAAATATTCGAGTTCAAAGCATAAATATGGCGCGAAAACGTGGAGTTCTTTAAGAAAACTTAAATATCGGATTTGATCATGTCAATGAAAGAAAAATTACTCAAAGTTTTGCTCATGTTAATGAAAGTAAATTACTCAAAGATTTTATTAGGAACGCTAGTTATTGGAATCCTAATTACAGGTCGTCTAAGTGGAATGTTTCAGTTGTTTGAATGGATGGCTTTTGATAATTTCCTGCGGATGAGTCCAGCAGAACCTGTTGATAACCGGATGGTGATTATTGGTATTAATGAAGACGATATTCATCGTTTTAAATATCCAATTCCAGATCAAGCTTTAGCTAAATTATTAATAACTTTACAGGGATATAATCCCGCTGCTATTGGTCTTGATTTAGTTCGGGATTTACCGATTGAGCCAGGACATCAAGATTTAATAAAAGCTTTTAAAATTGAAAATTTGATCGGGACAAAAAAAGTTTTAGCAGAACCAGGTGATCCGGAAAATGTCATAATTAACCCACCACCAGAACTTCCTTCTAAGCAAGTAGGGTTTATTTATACATTACTTGATGATGATGGTAATGTGAGACGTTATCTTTTGAGTGAAAGGCAAACGGGTAAAGAATTTAATATGTCCTTTGCTATTCGTTTGGCAGAAAAATATTTATCGACCAAGGGATATTCCTTAGAAAATCGTCCAACTGATAAATGGACTATGCAGTTTGTCTCTAAAAATCCCGATCGCTCCATTGAATTAACCCGTTTTCGTTCTCCTAGTGGAGGATATGTAAGCGCTGATGATGGGGGAAGCCAAATTCTGCTTAATTTTAGAAGTGGCAAAAGTCCTTTTCGGATTATATCTATGAATGATATCGAAACTGGTAAAGTAACCAGAAATGATATCGAAGGGCGTATTATCCTTATAGGGATGAGAACTTATAGTGCTAAAGATTTAGTCAATGCTGCCGCGATCGCTAATAGTAATAGAGGGCAAGTTTTTGGGATAGAATTTCAAGCTCATGCAATTAGTCAAATTATTAGTGCAGTGCTAGATGATCGACCTTTAATCAAAGGTTTACCAGAGTTTTTAGTATATGTATATATGGTAATTTTGGGAATAGTTGGGATCTATTTAGGTTCACTTAATAAATTACCGTTGCAGATTTTGCTCATTAACATCATTGTCAACATCGTTTTGATCGGAGTAGGTTATGGATTTATCCTAATGGGTTGGTGGATTCCAGTTGTACCTTCTTGTTCAAGTCTAACCCTAACTACCATTGCTCTATTGTTTTATCGATATGAGTTTTATCGATATGAGCAATATCTGAAAACACAAATTAATGAACGGGATCAAATTATTGATGAAGTATATGCAATGATTCATAATGGACCATTGGCAAATACTAATCTAATTTTAAGTGAATTTCAAGTTGATACCTCATCCAATCACCAGTTATTAGCAAAGCTGAAAGAGTTAAGACAACAACTGAAGGAAATTCGTCAAAGAATGCGAAAGGAACTTCTAGATCAAGGAGTTAGTCTATATGTTCAGGATTTAATGATCAGTGTGGTAGAAGAACCTCTCCATGAAATCCTTTATCAAGTGTATTTGAAGACGATTTCTCTGGATTTTCCCTGTTTTACTAATATTTACATGGTGCCAACTTTTGAGCAGCTAGATACTTCGTCTTTAAATGATGTACAAAAGAAAGAAATTTGTAGATTTTTGGAAGCAGCATTATTCAATGTGGGGATGCACGCTCAAGGAGCAAATAAACTGGAGGTAAACTGTAAACAAGAGCAAGGAATAAACGTTATTCGGATTGTTGATAATGGTAAAGGTATGGATTTATCTAAATCGGAAGGATGGGGGACATCTCATGCTAAAAAATTAGCAAAGTCTTTAGGTGGTAAATTTTCTAATTATACCAATCATGCTGCCCACTGCACTATTTGTGAGTTAACTTGGTCTAGCAAAAAACCTAATTTCTGGAAATTGATGGGTCAGTTTATAAAAATCAAACTAATAAACCGTAAAGATACCATTGACAAAAAGCATCAGGGATATTTAAGCTAGATTGGAGATAAAAGATTGGATTAAAAAGTTTTCTTGGGCTATAATTTGTAACTGTAAATAATGAGTAGGAGTAATGTTGGTTATGAAGCGATTTTTCTGGTTATCTAATAAATCTTTTAACTATAAACTACTGCTCATTTGTATCTTTAGTTTATCTCTAACCATCTCCAAGGTAGGTTTGGCTGAATTTCAACCACCATCTGATGCTTCTTCTCCATCTGGTCTATCAGGTTCATCAAGTAGTAGAGGTGGAAGTTGTGATCAGGATAGAACAACCGAATTAACATTATTAGGTCCGATCAATCCGATCGGATATGTGGGACAATTGAATTCTAATGAGATCACATTCGCTTGGTTTGTTCCTAGTCAAATTCCTAAGCAAACATCAGTAGCATTTAGGCTTTCTAATTCAACACATGCTATTATATGGCAAACAGATTTAAAACTTTCTTCAGGAATTATGACGATTTCTATACCCAAGGGAAAGCTATTAGTTGGACAGAAATATCTCTGGGAAGTGTCTATTTGCTATAATAATCTTGATCACCCATCTAAGTTTCTCAGGCTTGGAACAGAGCTAGCGGTTATAGATGTACCATCTAATTTGGCACTAGAACTTGCTAAAACTAAAGACTCTTTGCAGAGAGCAGCTCTCTATGCAAAAGCTGGTTTATGGTACAATGCTGTTAGCGAAGCTGTAACGACTAAAGAGCAAGAAGAGTCAAAAGTAAAACAATACCTAGTAACTCTATTAAAAGATTTAAAAGGAATAGAGGAGAAAAAGTTAAAGGAAAAATTTCCAAATCTTGAAAAAGAAAATTTAGAAACTTTCTGTGATTCGACCGCCATCAGGAAAGAGGGTTTCAAAGATGTTTGTGAGCAAGTTAGATCATTAGATAAAATCATCAAAACTCAAGCTTTGCTTTCTGCTCCAATTACCCCAGCTAAGCTTGATCATTAATCATCCCCAAATTTTGGTAGAGCAACCTAGCATCAAAACCAGAATCTTGATAAAATCAACATAAAATAACCACAGGTAGTCTTGTCTGACAACCCTAGTCAATGACACCAAATTGTCTCCAGACTTAGTTATCTCCTGGGAAGCATTACCAGATGATTTTGAATTAGAGGATGAACCTGTGGAAAATACCGGACAGCCATTACTAGCTGGAGCTTGAGAGTGTCAATGCTACTGCTAGGGGGAAGCAAGCTAGGGGATGATATCGTGACCTTATGATCATTTCATCTCTTCAATCAGCACGGAATTAGGGCAAAAGGATCTAATATGCGTTCGTATTGGGCTAAGGGATTATTATCATTATCTTTCTGGGTAGCACGACTGGGAGTACAATCCCAAATCTCACAGATTAATTGCACCTTAGTTTTACCTACTGCTCTCCCATCTTTGATGAGCTGAAAAATTTCCTCATCAGTTGGTTCCTAGTGATCAACATTCTCTAGTGAAGCCTGTAGATGTTCAAGCGATCGCACTCACTAAACAAGCGAGAGTGTGGTAAGATATATAACATCTTAAATTGACCGATTTTTCTAAGAGGAAAATATATGGTATTAGTAGCGGAACAAGTCAAGCAAAGGAAAAAACTATTTACTGTAGACGAATATCATAAGATGGGTGAGGTTGGGATTATTCATCCAGATGAGAGAGTAGAACTGATTGAAGGAGAGATTTTTACAATGGCAGCAATGGGTAGACCCCATAGAGCAGGGTTACTTAGGCTAAATAAAATTTTATCTAAAGAACTAGGTGAACTTGCTACAGTTGGCATTCAAGTTCCGATTATTTTGGATGATCTATCAGAACCAGAACCAGATGTATCGTTACTGATACCTCGTGCTGACTATTATGCTGGGATAGACCCTAATCCTAAAGATGTCTATTTGTTGATTGAGGTATCCCATACCACCCTTGACTATGACCATGATAAAGCAATTACATACTCAAAGTCTGGGATAAAAGAACTTTGGATCGTAAATATTACAGCAGATTTAATAGAAGTTTATCGCGACCCTTCAGCTCAGGGTTATCAAACTGTTTTGGAGTTTAGACGCGGTGATTCTATTTCACCTTTAGCTTTTCCTGATCTGGTTTTGTCTGTTGATGAACTTTTGGGCATCGATTAGCGATCGCTCTCCATGAACAAGCGATGTCCCTAAAGAGTTGTTACGCGATCGCTCTCCATTAAACCAAAACGCGATCGCATTGTGACTTTGAAAGAGTATCACTCGACCTCACCCAAATTGTAAAGTTATGTAAACAAAAGCGTCGTCGCCTGCGTTTTTGGAGATTTGAATTAGGCGATCGCATTCAAACTATGTCAAATCAGATTAAATAATTATGTTATTGGTTATCGCTGGGAAATGGGGTTTAAAATCTGAGCATCAATAAAACAAATTAACCTTGATTTTTAGAGATATGGTTATGGGTCTAAATATTTATAAGTTTAATGTACGGGCGTGCTTAGGGGCTTTAGCTTATGGAGTTATTTGGTCTAGTCCTTTAATTATAATTGATAGGGCGATCGCTGTTGATGGGGTTCAAAGAGCGATACCTCTGGGTCGTCGTGATATGATCGCACAACAGCCAAGTTCACCAAATATAGATAAAGCTAATGCTGATCGTCTTTTTGAAGAAGGACTGCAACTATATAAGCAACAGACAATTGAGTCTCTAAAAGAGGCGATTAAGAAGTGGGAAGAAGCAGGAAAAATCTATCATGACCTGGGCGATCGCTCTGGTGAAGCTAATACCCTCAACAATATCGGTCTCGTTTACAACTCATGGGGGGAAAAGCAGAAAGCCTTAGACTTCTACAATCAGTCTTTGCCCCTCTCTCGGGCGGTGGGCGATCGCTCTGGTGAAGCTAATACCCTCAACAATATCGGCAATGTTTACAACGATTTGGGGGAAAAGCAGAAAGCCTTAGACTTCTACAATCAGTCTTTGCCCCTCAAACGGGCGGTGGGCGATCGCTCTGGTGAAGCTAATACCCTCGGTAATATCGGCAATGTTTACAACTCATGGGGGGAAAAGCAGAAAGCCTTAGACTTCTACAATCAGTCTTTGCCCCTCAAACGGGCGGTGGGCGATCGCTCTGGTGAAGCTAAGACCCTCAACAATATCGGCAATGTTTACAACTCATGGGGGGAAAAGCAGAAAGCCTTAGACTTCTACAATCAGTCTTTGCCCCTCTTTCGGGCGGTGGGCGATCGCTCTGGTGAAGCTAATACCCTCATTGGTATCGGCAATGTTTACAACTCATGGGGGGAAAAGCAGAAAGCCTTAGACTTCTACAATCAGTCTTTGCCCCTCTCTCGGGCGGTGGGCGATCGCTCTGGTGAAGCTAATACCCTCATTGGTATCGGTCTCGTTTACAACGATTTGGGGGAAAAGCAGAAAGCCTTAGACTTCTACAATCAGTCTTTGCCCCTCTTTCGGGCGGTGGGCGATCGCTCTGGTGAAGCTAATACCCTCATTGGTATCGGCAATGTTTACAACTCATGGGGGGAAAAGCAGAAAGCCTTAGACTTCTACAATCAGTCTTTGCCCCTCTCTCGGGCGGTGGGCGATCGCTCTGGTGAAGCTAATACCCTCAACAATATCGGCATTGTTTACAACGATTTGGGGGAAAAGCAGAAAGCCTTAGACTTCTACAATCAGTCTTTGCCCCTCTCTCGGGCGGTGGGCGATCGCTCTGTTGAAGCTAAGACCCTCAACAATATCGGCAATGTTTACAACGATTTGGGGGAAAAGCAGAAAGCCTTAGACTTCTACAATCAGTCTTTGCCCCTCTTTTGGGCGGTGGGCGATCGCTCTGGTGAAGCGTCTACCCTCATTGGTATCGGCAATGTTTACAACTCATGGGGGGAAAAGCAGAAAGCCTTAGACTTCTACAATCAGTCTTTGCCCCTCTCTCGGGCGGTGGGCGATCGCTCTGGTGAAGCGTCTACCCTCATTGGTATCGGTCTCGTTTACAACGATTTGGGGGAAAAGCAGAAAGCCTTAGACTTCTACAATCAGTCTTTGCCCCTCTCTCGGGCGGTGGGCGATCGCTCTGGTGAAGCTAATACCCTCAACAATATCGGTCTCGTTTACAACGATTTGGGGGAAAAGCAGAAAGCCTTAGACTTCTACAATCAGTCTTTGCCCCTCTCTCGGGCGGTGGGCGATCGCTCTGGTGAAGCTAATACCCTCAACAATATCGGCTTGGTTTACGACGATTTGGGGGAAAAGCAGAAAGCCTTAGACTTCTACAATCAGTCTTTGCCCCTCTCTCGGGCGGTGGGCGATCGCTCTGGTGAAGCTAATACCCTCATTGGTATCGGCAATGTTTACAACTCATGGGGGGAAAAGCAGAAAGCCTTAGACTTCTACAATCAGTCTTTGCCCCTCTCTCGGGCGGTGGGCGATCGCTCTGGTGAAGCGTCTACCCTCGGTAATATCGGCAATGTTTACTCAGATTTGGGGGAAAAGCAGAAAGCCTTAGACTTCTACAATCAGTCTTTGCCCCTCTCTCGGGCGGTGGGCGATCGCTCTGGTGAAGCGTCTACCCTCAACAATATCGGCAGTGTTTACTCAGATTTGGGGGAAAAGCAGAAAGCCTTAGACTTCTACAATCAGTCTTTGCCCCTCTCTCGGGCGGTGGGCGATCGCACTGGTGAAGCTATTACCCTTTTTAATCAAGCTCAGCTAAAGCGTAGTCAGGGGAATCTGCAAGAAAGCCGCTCAGACATTGAAAATGCAGTACATATTATTGAAGACCTTCGCACTAAAATTGCTAGCCCAGACTCCCGCATTTCCTACTTTGCTACAGTGCAAGATTATTACAAGTTTTATATTGACTTACTCATGCAGTTGCACAAACAACACCCCTCCCAAGGATTTGATGCTCAAGCACTAGAAGCTAGCGATCGCTCTCGGGCCCGTGGATTAATTGAACTCTTAACAGAAGCTAAAGCTAAAATTACTACTGGAGTAGACCCGAAATTATTAGAACAGGAACAAAATATACAATTCAAAATTGATGCTTTTGAAAAAAATCGCCTAAAAATTCTCAATGGTAATCCTACCCAAGAACAAAAAGATGAACTGCAACAACAGGAAGAAAAACTCCTTGAAGAATACAAGAATAATCTTGACGAAATCCGTACTAATAGCCCTAGTTACGCCAGTTTAAAATATCCTCAGCCTCTCACTCTAGCAGAAATTCAACAAAACGTTCTTGATGACAATACTTTGTTGCTGCAATATTCTTTGGGAAGCGATCGCAGTTACATCTGGGCAGTAACCAAAACCGAGATTACCAGTTATGAACTCTCCAAAGGAGAAAAAGAAATAGAGAAATTAGCCAAGGCTTTTATAAACGAAATAAGTGGTTCCAGTGGCCCCTATGACGCTAATCTTCTATATAACATTAAAACTGCTAACCAACTAAGTGAAGCAATCCTCAAACCAGTAGCAGCAAAATTAGGTAATAAACGTCTACTCATTGTTGGAGATGGAGTCTTACAAACTATCCCATTTAGCGTCTTAGCGACACCAGGAAAAACCCAATATACGCCCTTACTGCTAGACCATGAAATAGTCATGTCCCCATCCGCATCTACCATCTCTATTATCAGAAGCGATCGCGCCACCCACCAAATAGCATCAAAACTATTAGCGATGTTTGCCGATCCTGTATTTAATAACAATAATGATCAACGTTTTGGTAATACTCCATCGAGCCATACAGCAGAAAATAATCAAGACAGAGGTAGAACAGGGGAATTAGAGAGAGCTATAAGAGATATTGGAGGAAACTTAAAACGATTACCTTATACCAGAACAGAAGCTGATAGCATTATGGCCATATTGGATAGTAAAGACCAGGGGCAAGAATTATTAGATTTTAGTGCTAATCTTAATGCTGTTAATAGTCCCACGCTCAACCAATATCAAATTGTCCATTTCGCTACTCACGGTATTATTGATAATGAACATCCAGAATTATCAGGAATTGTTTTATCTCTGTATGATCAGCAAGGAAATCCTCAAAACGGCTATTTACGATTGAATGAGATATTTAACCTCCAATTAAATGCTGAATTAGTAGTCTTAAGTGCTTGTAAGACAGGATTAGGAACAGAAGTAAAAGGAGAAGGATTAGTCGGATTAACTAGGGGATTTATGTATGCGGGATCTCCAAGGGTTTTAGTATCACTATGGAGTGTAGAAGATAAAGCTACGGCGGAACTAATGAAGAAATTTTACCAAAAGATGCTGCAAGAAAAACTAACCCCAGCAGCAGCTTTGAAAGCCGCACAATTTGATATGTGGAACGAGAAAAAATATACCCCCTATCATTGGGCGGCTTTTACTATGCAAGGTGAATGGCGATAAGGTGATGTTTTTAAGTTTTTCTCAGGTTGCGCTCCAATCGAGGAGACTAATTAATTGGAAAATGCGATCAACTTTAATTTCTTTCCTGGCGATCGCCTTATTTAACTTGGAAACGCGATCGCCAGGGACTAGGATACTAATTCGTGCCAAGATAGGATAAGGAGCAGTCTTTAATAATATGTCGATGATTTTGATGTAATCTATGGCTTTTTGTACCACACTTAGAGCAGATCCCAAATGGCTTTTCTGATTCGAGTTGTAAAATTATTCCAATCTCAGAATGAAAACGATATGATTTAACTTTTAGATCGGCTAAATCAAGAATCTCTGTTAATACTTTAACATCTCTTTTACCAGGCATAACTCTAAATTCCTCCAAAAATACTCGCTCGCTTGGATTTATATTTAACAATAAATATTGTTTCTATGTTAATGGTTACAGCACTTTCAGTTACTTTTTGATATATTTGTTAATATTGTTTAATAAATTTGACTAATAGTTTAGCATAACATACACCGAAGAGCCTTAATTTTTTCTTAGATTGTAACCCTAAACGCGACCAAGATGGTCCCATTACAAAGTCTTGCTAGATCATCGTCTCAATTTTTGAATTGGGTTTTCCGATTTTCGGTAAAAGCATTTCCAAAAATAGTAGGTCATCTTTCCCCAAATGCTATTGAACCGATTAAGTTGAAATTTTAAGATGTTTAACAAGAAGAAAACCGTTAAGTAATTAACAAGTTTCTTTACTCATGTAGTAACAACTCTGATGTAATTTTCACCCAAAACTGAGGTATCAATCATGAAATTATTTCCCTCTAAATCAACCATTTTTCTACTTCTATTAGGTTCTCTTAGCAGTTCCGTTTTTAGTCTTCCAGCTCATGCTAATGAGGTTAGTTCATTTCCCGATGGCTTTCGTCCGATTCATCATCAAGAGGATGCGATCGCGATCAGAAAGCCGAAATTTCTAGGTCAAAACCGGACTCATGAGCTAAGGGATGGAGTCAAAAATCCCAACCATTACAGACCAATCGGTCAGCGTGTAGAACATCAAGAAGTCAAAAATCGCGACCATTATAACCCTATCCGTCGGCGCGTAGAACATCAAGATGGTAATTGGGGTTTCCGACGTTAGGATTAATCTGACTTCCATATCCATGTAATTCTCCCAGTTATTGCCCGACGCTTTAATTGTTAATTCCATTGATTAGGATTTTTTGAGAGACGCGATCGCACTTCTTGGTTCCTCCCACTATTTTGAACATAGCGATCGCAACTCTTTTCTAAAACATTATCAACAACAGGTCGTAAAACATGATGACTCAAGCTAAGTTATTACAATTTCGATTTAGTCAACTAATTCTGATGGTATTAGTCGTTATGCCAATGGTGACATTATCTGCTCAGAAAACCCTAGCTATACCATTAGACCAATACCTTCGTAAGGCATTAGATGGGATGCTTGGGCCGGAACCTAATCCTGACCCCCCAACAAATGTTCCTGCTTCACAACCCCCTGGTCAATACCCTACTTCTCCAAATAATTCATTACCACCTTATACATATCCTCCAAATTATCCACAACCTTATTATCCAGTTCCAAAACCTTATTATCCAGGTTATCAACAATGGAATAACCGACCACATTATTACCTTTACCCTTCTATCCATTATCATTACCCAGTTTATCCAAGGCGTTGGTAAATCAGGTTCTGAAAATGACTCATCCAAAAATTTAGTATCTTGAAGGAAAATAGTTGATATAATTTGCCTAAAAACGCTATTTATCCCATCAATTCCCCACACTTATACAGCTCGGTGCTGATCGCGATCGGCACCGCTAAAATTAGCAATTTTAGTTATTTTAGTCGCGGGTAACACCCTCGCACAAGAACCTCCAGATCACGATTTTTCTGCCTTCTTTGGGGCAATGAGCAGAATTTAGTGATACCAATTCACCATGAAGATACATTGATAAGATTGATCTGTGGGTGAGGGTGGGTTTTGATGATTAGTAGGTAAATGTCAAACATCTCGGTGAACCCACCCCTACAGAAATCCGCAAATTGAGGATAAAATTGGTAGGGGCAGGTTCACCAGTCAATTTTGCCACCAACAGATCACCATTATAAACCTGCCCTGACCTAACAGATCAACCTCAGATTAAGTGCAATTTCATAGTTAATTAGTATGACCCTCAATATAGACTATAATGGAGACCTTTTCCAGATTTTGGAAATCAATTTACCGGAAAAGGTAAAGCCAAAGCTAGTTCTGATCCGATATTATCTATTTTTAGGCTAAGAGGAAATTATGATGAGTGAAAATTTAACGGAATGGTTTGCGATCGCTGGTAAAGAGCTTCCTACCGCAGATATGGAGAGATCAGTAAAAATAGCAATTGATGGGGGGATTCATACTCCTAAAGAAATGAAATTGAGATTAGAATTAAAGCCAGAATGGCTTTCAGTTCTGCAATTGGCTAGTGAAGAAGCATTAACAGATAAGGGCATAGCTGAAAAAATTAATGTATGTGAGAAAACTGTGCGTAATTATTAGAATCATCTTTATAATGCTTTGCAAATTTACGATGAAAACAATAAGAATATTCGAGTTCAAAGCATAAATATGGCGCGAAAATGTGGAATTCTTTAAGAAAGTTTAAATGGATTTTATCATGTCAATGAAAGAAAAATTACTCAAAGTTTTGCTCATGTCAATGAAAGTAAATTACTCAAAGATTTTATTAGGAACGCTAGTTATTGGAATCCTAACTACAGGTCGTCTAAGTGGAATGTTTCAGTTGTTTGAATGGATGGCTTTTGATAATTTCCTGCGGATGCGTCCAGCAGAACCTGTTGATAACCGGATTGTGATTATTGGTATTAATGAAGACGATATTCATCGTTTTAAATATCCAATTCCAGATCAAGCTTTAGCTAAATTATTAATAACTTTACAGGGATATAATCCCGCTGCTATTGGTCTTGATTTAGTTCGGGATTTACCGATTGAGCCAGGACATCAAGATTTAATAAAAGCTTTTAAAATTGAAAATTTGATCGGGATAAAAAAAGTTTTACTAGAACCAGGTGATCCGGAAAATGTCATAATTAACCCACCACCAGAACTTCCTTCTAAGCAAGTAGGGTTTATTGATACATTACTTGATGATGATGGTAATGTGAGACGTTATCTTTTGAGTGAAATGCAACCGGGTAAAGAATTTAATATGTCCTTTGCTATTCGTTTGGCAGAAAAATATTTATCGACCAAGGGATATTCCTTAGAAAATAACTCAACTGATAAATGGACTATGCAGTTTGTCTCTAAAAATCCCGATCGCTCCATTGAATTAACCCGTTTTCGTTCTCATAGTGGAGGATATGTAAGCGCTGATGATAGGGGAAACCAAATTCTGCTTAATTTTAGAAGTAGTCCTTTTCGGATTATATCTATGAATGATATCGAAACTGGTAAAGTAACCAGAAATGATATCGAAGGGCGTATTATCCTTATAGGGATGAAAACTCATAGTGCTAAAGATTTAGTCAATGCTGCCGCGATCGCTAATAGTAATAGAGGGCAAGTTTTTGGGATAGAATTTCAAGCTCATGCAATTAGTCAAATTATTAGTGCAGTGCTAGATGATCGACCTTTAATCAAAGGTTTACCAGAGTTTTTAGTATATGTATATATAGTAATTTTGGGAATAGTTGGTATCTATTTAGGTTCACTTAATAAATTACCGTTGCAGATTTTGCTCATTAACATCATTGTCAACATCGTTTTGATCGGAGTAGGTTATGGATTTATCCTAATGGGTTGGTGGATTCCAGTTGTACCTTCTTGTTCAAGTCTAACCCTAACTACCATTACTCTATTGTTTTATCGATATGAGCAATATCTGAAAACACAAATTAATGAACGGGATCAAATTATTGATGAAGTATATTCAATGATTCATAATGGACCATTGGCAAATACTAATCTAATTTTAAGTGAATTTCAAGTTGATACCTCATCCAATCACCAGTTATTAGCAAAGCTGAAAGAGTTAAGACAACAACTGAAGGAAATTCGTCAAAGAATGCGAAAGGAACTTCTAGATCAAGGAGTTAGTCTATATGTTCAGGATTTAATGATCAGTGTGGTAGAAGAACCTCTCCATGAAATCCTTTATCAAGTGTATTTGAAGACGATTTCTCTGGATTTTCCCTGTTTTACTAATATTTACATGGTGCCAACTTTTGAGCAGCTAGATACTTCGTCTTTAAATGATGTACAAAAGAAAGAAATTTGTAGATTTTTGGAAGCAGCATTATTCAATGTGGGGATGCACGCTCAAGAAGCAAATAAACTGGAGGTAACCTGTAAACAAGAGCAAGGAATAAACGTTATTCGGATTGTTGATAATGGTAAAGGTATGGATTTATCTAAATCGGAAGGATGGGGGACAGCCCAGGCTGAAAAATTAGCAAAGTCTTTAGGTGGTAAATTTTCTAATTACACCAATCAGACTGCTCACTACACTATTTGTGAGTTAACTTGGTCTAGCAAAAAAACTAACCTCTGGAAATTAATGGGTCGGTTTATAAAATCAAACTAATAAACCGTAAAGATACCCTTGACAAAAAGAATAAAAGATATTTAACCTAGATTAGAGATAAAACATTGGATTAAAAAGTTTTCTTGGGCTATAATTTGTAACTGTAAATAATGAGTAGGAGTTTCAGCAAGTTTGACAGATGGGAGATTAATTGAATCCCAAGATGTGGAAATTGGAGAAAATGGCCGCCGCAGGGGCGTATTGCAATACGCCCGTACACATAAGGGTGTGACTCCAAATCGTCGAATTGCGATTGAAGATCCCGCCATGCGACATGGGCGAAAAAGCCGTTCCCAAAAATTTAATGGTTATAAACGCCACATTCTTAAAGACTTAAATTTAGGTATGATTATACCAATTAACTATGAAATTGCACTTAATCTGAGGTTGATCTGTTAGGCCAGGGCAGGTTTATAATGGTGATCTGTTGGTGGCAAAATTGACTGGTGAACCTGCCCCTACAAATCCCGGTTGATTGTGATCATAAATTCATTCACCTGCCCCTACAAATCCTGTTAATCTTGTCATCCTCTAATCCTGATCGATTTTTTGGTGAATCTCTGTAGGGGCGGGTTCACCGATGAACTTGCTACACACAAATAACCTTAATGAACCCGCCCTGCCCCACAGATCAACTTGATGAACTTCATAAACCTGGAATAGGCTGTAAATCATCATAGGGAAAAGGCGCAAGAACAATTTTAGCCTTCATCCTTAAATGGTTTACCATCATCTAGAGTGTAAATATCTTCTTCCGGGTCAAAGATCGAAACGAAATTAACATCTGAACAAGCTGCACTACTCAATTCTGTGTCATGGAAAAGCCGACCATCAGCTAAAGTATAGATGTCTTCTTCTGGATCTTTAAGAAAATCAAATACAGGGTTTCTAACTACAGTCTTCAGCCATTCATATTCTTCTATTTCTACTTTTTTCAATAAAGTATTTTCTAGTATTTCCAGTTGTTTCAGATCGGAATAGGTAATAATAGCTGCTATTTCTTTACCTTCTTGCTGAATCACAATTCGCTCTCCTGTTTCTGCTACTCTGCTAATCAGGCTTGATAAATTTTCACGCTCTACATTTTCCTGAATTTGTGTCACATCATTCTCCCTTTTTGTTAAATAGGAATATTGCTCATGGCTGTCTTTAGTAAATCACTATTTTATCATCTTTTCTAAAACTACGCGATCGCTATTTCAACAACTATAACAGTATCTCACTTTTACTATATGTTAGTAATGGTTGAGTTTCGCTGATGTTGACGAAGAAAGGAACAACGCGATCGGGATTGTTTTCCGCAAAATCGAAGAATGACTGAATTTGTTCTCCTACATTCCTAAAGCGATCGGGTAGATCGGCTCCATCTGGGATGTTTGAAAGGTTACTCATGGGATTAAGTGAGATAGACGGCATCACATGGATAAAATCCTACGCCTTAAAGTCTAGCTAGCCACAGAAAATTTTGCAACCCCAAAATGGGATTGACTGAATATTCTATCATTTATACCAATAACCCATGAAATTGCACTTAATCTGAGGTTGATCTGTTAGCTATGGGCAGGTTTATCATAGTGATCTGTTTGTTACAGAATTGATTGGTGAACCTGTCCCTACCAATTTTATCCTCAATTTGCAGATTTCTGGTTGAGTGGATTCACCGAGATTTTTGAGACTTACCTACTAATCATCACGCACCCACCCTCACCCACAGATCAATTTTATTAATGTATCTTCAAGCATGAATTGGTATTACCATACAAAAATGCTAGCTTTGGGGTCAGCTTTGTCGAACTATGCTCCCCAGAATTGAGCAAATTCTAGCAATTGGTGCATTCACTATCGAAGAGATAGAAACTTTTTAACTAACCTATCAGATCAAGTAAAAACAATCATGATTTCCTTTTACCAACGCCTACAAAAAATTAAAGAAAAACCAGGACTCTATATCGGTTATCCCTCTGTCTCTGACTTATTTATCTTCCTCTGCGGTTACAGACGTGCTTGCCAGGATATGGGATTGACCTTAAGCGATGAAGAACGAGAATTCCATGAATTTCAGCCTTGGTTACAGAAAAGATTTCGTCTGAGTACCTCCGCTTCTTGGGCAAAAATTATCCTCCTCTATTCTAGTGATGAACCCCATGCTTTTCAAATGTTTTTTGAGTTATTTGAAGAATTTTTGAACTCCCGTTCTCAACTGGAGAAAATCGAAGAAAAGTCAGAGAAAAAGCAAATTGTTAAAACTTCTTTTTTATAACTCATAGGTCAAATAGTCTATGCTAACTGCTCGCTGAGAATTTTCAAGTTATAATGACTATGACATCAGCCATCTCTGAACTCATGTTTCCCTTTCCTTATCCAGTTCCCCAACAAGATCCTCCGGCTCCCCCGCGAGAAACGCTCCCCACCATGTATGATCTACCTAGTGAAAACCCGGAGGAACCTGGTTTGCCCGATGAATTTCATGATTGGCAACCTCAATTTTTAAGTCAGACTTTTCGCCCGACTAAATACCCCAGTTCCCAAGTATTTAGTGCCAGCGATATGAATCTTTACTATGATGTGCGTCATCCCCTCTGGTACAAACGACCCGATTGGTTTGGAGTAGTGGGTGTATCGCGCTTTTATGATGAAGTTGATTTGCGTCTTTCTTATGTAGTGTGGCAAGAAGGAGTCAATCCCTTAGTCGTGGTGGAATTACTCTCACCAGGAACAGAACAGGAAGATTTAGGTGAGGGCAATTTAGAGCAATTGTCTCGGAAAGATGAATTGGGAGCAGGGAATGGCTTGAACATAGACAGAAAACCGAAACCACCGAGGAAGTGGGAAGTGTATGAGCAAATCTTACGCATTCCTTACTATTTTGCATTCAGCCGTTATACCAATGAACTGAGAGCATTTCGATTAATTGGGGGACATTATCAGGAATGGGAGCTAGAAGCCCAGGGTGGATGGATTGAGGAATTAGGGTTAGGATTAGGTGGATGGCAAGGTGAGTATCAAGGGTTAGAGCGATTATGGCTACGCTGGTATGATGAAAATGGTAATTGGATTCTGACGGAAACTGAACAAGAACGTATCAGGGCCGAACAAGAACAACAGCGTGCTGAACAAGAACAGCAGCGTGCTGAACAAGAACGTCTGAGGGCTGAACAAGAACAACAACGGGCCGAACAAGAACGTCTGAGGGCCGAACAAGCCGAATCAAAGTTAGCCGAGTTGCTTCAACGATTGCAGGAGTCAGGAATTGATCCTAATCAGTTTTTGCCTGGTTAGTTGATCTGGTCTAACAATCAGTAATTTTGAGGCGATCGCCATTTTCTCGCTCTTGATGCGATCGACCGAAATTAACGTTTCGCCTTCTTGATTTGATGGTTAGAAATCATCAACTTGGTTTTCTATTAGTCTTCCCAACGAGTATTGGCTCTTCGGTACTTGTTAGGTGCTTCAATTTCTGGATAAAACTCTTGACATTTTTGCCAGTTTCAAAGTTTGGTTGCCAGCATCAAGGGTGATCGGACCAGGAGCCTCTACTGTCCGAATATTGACAAACCCAACTTCCGTTAGCCAACTGCTGATTTCAGCAAACGAGAAAGTATCCCCTTCATCCGTACCTACTAGCATATTGACAGCAAAAATTGTCCCATTGATCGGACCGGTTCGCGCCTCATTGACAAGCCACTCCGCGATCGCGATCGTTCCACCCGGAGCAAGGGCCTCAAAAACTTTGTGGAGCAATTGACGGCTGCGTACTTCACCTTCACTGTGAATAATATGCCCTAGTATTGCTAGATGATAGCCCGTACCGAAAGCAGCGATCAGCAAATCACCCTCAATGCACTTATACCGATCAGTCAGCCCAAATCGCTCGGCATTCTTCTTGGTAACGGGAATAACACCAGCCCAATCAACAGCAGTGACATGAATTTTTGGCGATTGCTGGGCGATCGTTATGCCCCAAACACCCGACCCCGCTGCCAAATCGAGAACATCCAGTGACTGTTCTACATTGGCAACATCTAATACTTTAGCCAGCACTTGCGCTGCTGGAAAGCTAGTCGGAAAAATATCGTTAACAAACTGCTGAAAAAAATCAGTGCCAGCCGATTCTTGATTGATAGCAGTTGTGGGCTTGCCTGTGCGAACAACTTCTGTTAGGTCTAACCATCTGGGCAACATTTGACGGCTAATGTGCCGGAACAGACCGCCACAGAAGCTAGGTTTGTTACTCACAAGAAAAGCGGCACTTTCAAGTGTCAAGGTATAGGTTTGCTCTACGTCTTTCGCCAAAAATTCTAAAGCAACCAGGGCATTTAATAAAATTCGCAAGCCACGCACGGATGCTCCGGTAGCTTGACTGAGTTGCTCGATCGTTTTCCCACCTGCATCTAACAAATCGAAGATCTGATAATGGATTGCTGTTTCGATAATCAGTGGCGGTGCGTAACCAAAAGTAAACTGCATCAAGCGTTCTGGTGTTACAGGCGGTTGGCTCGTTTGCTGAGATTGATTCATAGACTTTTCTCCTTTACCTTTGCGACATTAATCTTACAACATCTTTATAGTCGTGATTCTTAATTAGTATTAGGTTCTGGGGCATCAATTTCTGGATAGTGATTTTAAATAACTATGATGAGTGACAAAGTTCAGTTATTAAAATCTTTTCAAGATTTTAATCAAATTTGTAACTATTTGTAAATATCCCAGCAGAATTCACGGAAATGGCATAATTTAAAATGAACATCTAACCGGGGTAAAGTTTGCCGATTAGGGTAGAAAAAACTAAATGATTAGAATTGGTCAAATCAGTGCTTATACAAAAACTAATAAAAGAGAACGGAGAATGGCTATATGCTCATCAATTACCGACAAATAATTATAGAAAAAAACCAACCTAGACCGCGATCGCCAAAATTAAAATTAATCAGTACCGCTGTAAATCTGGGGTGCTTCACCGTTTTTTTATTCAACACTTGTCTATCTGCTTCAGCCCAAATTACGATCGATCAGACTTTACCAAATAATAGTAGTGTGATGATCAATGGTAATCTGATCCAGATTGAGGGAGGTACTAAAGCTGGTAGAAATTTATTCCATAGCTTTAGTGAATTTTCGGTTAATCCTGGAACAGAAGTATATTTTAATAACTCTCTAGATATTCAAAATATTTTTACTCGGATTACAGGTAATACCATTTCAAATATTAACGGATTAATTCAGACTAATGGTACTGCTAATTTATTTTTCCTTAACCCTAATGGGATTATTTTTGGTCCGAATGCGGCTTTAAATATTGGTGGTTCATTTATTGGTAGTAGTGCCAGTAGTATCAAATTTTCTGATGGTAGTCAGTTTAGCGCAAAACCTACTAATTTACCCTCACCATTATTAACCATAAATACGCCGATCGGGTTACAATTTGGTGCTAATCCAGGTCAGATTATTAATCAATCAACAGTGAGTATTCCCAATGTTAGTCAACCGGTGGGATTAGCAGTACCATCAGATCAAACCTTAGCATTGGTGGGAGGAGATATATTACTCCAAGGAGGAAATTTAACCGCATCGGGAGGAAGAATCGAGTTAAGTGCGGTGGGAGACAATAATTCAGTTAGTCTCACTCCCCTGGGAAATGGAGCAGGTTTTAGCTTGGGGATTCAAGATTTACAAAATTTACGTGATATCCAACTATCAAAGGGTGCATTAGTCAATACCAGTGGTACAGGAGGGGGAGATATTCAGCTGCAAGGAAAACAAATTACGCTGCAAGATGGAGCAAGTTTGTTAGGATTGACTTTAGGTGATCTACCCGGAGGAACAATTACAGTTAATGCTACAGGATCATTAGCAATAGCGGGGATCGGAGATTATGAAAATATAGTCAGAAAATTTGTGACAGGAACAATTGGATTGACTGATTTACATAGCGGATTATTTGCTACTACATTAGGTACTGGTAAAGCTGGTAATGTGATTATTAACACACCCCAATTTACAGCAGATAATGGTGGTTATGTATCTGCGACTACAGTTAGTTCAGGTCAGGGTGGAACGATCATCGTAAATGCAGGATTGGTGCAATTAAATTCCTCATTTATTGCCACAGGAACTTCAGTAAATGGGGGAAATTCTGGGGATGTAACTGTTAATACTAATAAATTTATAGCTGATAATAATGCCATTATCACTACTTCTAGCTTTAGTACTGGTCAAGGAGGAAATTTAAGTATTAACGCCCAGGATTCAGTTGAATTAATTGGAGTTAATCCCTTTACTATTATTCCCAATGTTCAAGGTTTTACTGGATTTTTTAGTAGTGGTTTAGGAGCTGGAAAAGCTGGTAATTTAGAGATCAATACCAAAACCTTATCTATGCTCAGTGGTTCCGATGTAGCTGCAAGTGTATTTGGTACTGGAGATGGGGGAAATATTACCATTAGAGCGACAAATTTGGTGGAATTAATTGGCAAATCTCCGAATGGTGAAGCTTTAACTTCGATCAATACTCTCACTCAACCTGGTTCGACGGGAAAAGGTGGAAATTTAGTGATTCAAACTCCAAATTTAACTCTGCAAGATGGAGCGACTTTAAGTGTGCGATCGCGCGGTTCAGGTAGCACTGGAAATTTACAAGTAATTGCCAATACCGTAAAAATTATCAATCAAAGTGGAATTGAAGGAACAGCAGTAGCTGGAGAAGGAGCCAACTTAGATTTTAATACAAACACCTTACAAATAACTCAAAATAGTTTTATTTCTGCTACTGCTGGGACAGAAGGTGGACCAGGAAATGGTGGGAATATTAACATTAATACTAATACTTTAGGACTTTTAGAAAATAGTAGTATTGTCGCTAATGCTTTTTCTGGAAAAGGAGGAAATATTACCATTAATACTCAAGGAAATTTTATTTCAGCCGATAGTAAAATTACCGCTAGTTCAACTCTAGGGGTCAGTGGAGTAATTGCTATTAACACTCCGGAAATTGACCCAACTAAGGGATTAGTTAACTTACCCCAGAATTTTACTAATGCGAGATCATTAATTAGTTCTAGTTGCGATCGGGCTCAAAGTAATCAGTTTACCATTACCGGAAAAGGAGGATTACCCCCTGATCCGAATCAGACCCTGTTAGGAACAGCAGTTTGGAGAGATTTGCGATCGCTAAATTTAGGACGGGTCAGTCAGACTACTGATCAAACTAATCAATTTGACGTAACCTTGAGAAAAAAATTTCCACCGAGGATTTTAGAAGCAAATGGATGGATAATAGATCAACAGGGAAAAGTTAAGTTAGTTGTAGATACTACTCAAGGAAGTATTCCCCATATTTGGTATTTTCCGGTAGAATGTGGGGGAATTTCCCGAAGCTCTTGAGCAAAATCATCTCGATTTTGAAACTAACCATTTAGTTTAAGTATATGCACCAACTATCAAGACACTTTGTCCTCACAACTCTTTTATCTTTCTATCCTTTGATCGCAGGTGCCCAAATTACACCGGATGCTACATTACCGAGCAATAGCACCGTAATTCCTCAAGGTCAAAATTTCCAAATTCAGGGTGGGACAAGAATTGGTAATAATCTTTTCCACAGTTTTCAAGAATTTTCCCTCAGTACAGGACAGACAGCTAATTTTAATAATGATCTAAATATTCAAAATATTTTCAGTCGTGTTACGGGTGGAAAAATATCTAATATTGATGGATTAATTCAAGCAAATGGGAGCGCTAACTTATTTTTCCTCAATCCCGCAGGGATCATATTTGGTCCTAATGCTTCTCTTCATTTAGGTGGTTCTTTGATTATAACTACTGCTAACAGCATCAAATTTAGCGATGGTAGTTTTTTCAGTGCAACTAATCCCACTGCACCACCATTATTAACAGTAAATGTACCGATTGGTTTACAGATTGATTCCAATCCAGGTGCAATTCAAGTTCAAGGAAATGGTAATAATCTGCAATATGATCCTAATACTTTAGCGACAGTGCGAACTCAAAGACCTGTTGGTCTCCAAGTACCCGATGGTAATACTTTAGCTTTATTAGGTGGAGATATTAATTTAACTGGAGGTAATATTACTGCTGCTGGGGGAAGAATTGAACTAGGTAGTGTTGCTCAAGGTTTGGTTACTCTTACTCCGCTTAACTCCTCTGTTCCAATCAATCAAGGAGGGATTGTTGGATGGAAGCTTGGATATGAAGGAATTACTAATTTTCAAGATATCAATCTAACCCAAGGAGCTTCTGCTTCGAGTAGTGGAATCAGTGGAGGTCAAACTCAAGTTCAAGGTAGAAATATTATCATCGCAGATGGTGCTGCAATTTTAGCAGATACTTTAGGAAAATATAATGGTGGAGGGTTAATTGTCAAAGGGTCAGAATCAGTTCAAGTAACTGGTTCCTCTGATTTATTTTCGAGTAGTTTATTTGCTTCTGTTGATCCAGGGGTAACGGGAAATGGGGGATTGCTCACGATTGAAACTGGACGTTTAGTGATTACTAATGAGGGGATAGTTGGTGCTGATACATTTGGGGTTGGTAATGCAGGGGGAATTAATATTAAAGCGAACTCAGTGGAAGTTTCTGGGGGTAGTGTCCTAGAAGCTTCTGTATATACGGGAGCTACAGGAAATGGGGGAGTTTTAAATATTAATACTAATAGTTTATCCGTGCTTGGAGGTTCACAGATTTTAAATTTTACTCGAGCTGGTGGTAATGCTGGAGATATTAATATTAATGCTAATCAAGTTAATGTCGATGGAACCACCCAGTCAGGTAGTTATCCGAGTTTATTGTCGGTTTCTGTGGAATCAGGAGCTACAGGTCAGGGTGGGAAGTTAAATGTCACAACTGATAGTTTATTTATTACGAATGGAGCGAGACTAGGAGGTAATACTTCAAGTACTGGTAAAGCTGGAGAAGTTAATATTTCGGCTAATTTAGTAGAAGTAAGTGGATTTGGGAAGAAAGGTAATTTAAGTATTTTGTCTGCTGATGCAGATCAAAATACTGGAAATGGAGGAAGTTTAACGATTAATACGGGGAAATTACTGGTCAACAATGGAGGACAAGTTAGTACCGGCACTTTTGATAGTGGTCAAGGAGGTAATCTCATTATTAATGCAACTAATTCGATTGATTTAAGTGGAGAAACTCCTGTATTTCCTCTGCGCGATCGCTCTTACTTTACTGATAGTTCTGGACAATTTTTTCCCAGTGGTTTATTTGCGGGTTCACAAGGAACAGGAAATGCTGGTAGTTTATCAATCCAAACTCCTCAATTAAGTGTCAGTAATCAAGCTCTAATTTCTGCGAGTGGTTTTACTGGAAAAGGAGGAAGTTTATTGGTGCAAGCTCCCAATTTAACTTTGGATAATGGAGGAAAATTAAGTGTGCGATCGCAAGGAACGGGAGCAACTGGAAATTTACAAGTAATTGCGAATACAGTTAAATTTAACCATCAAAGTGGGATTGAAGGAACTTCGATTACTGGGGAAGGAGCTAACTTAAGCTTAAGTGCAGATACCATCCAATTAAGAAATAATAGCTTTATTTCCGCTACTGCGGGGACTCAAGGTGGACCGGGAAATGGTGGGAATATTAATATTACGACCAATACCTTGGGACTTTTAGAAAAAAGTAATATTGTTGCTAATGCGTTTTCTGGGAAAGGTGGAAATATTACTATTACTACTCAAGGAGATTTTCTTTCCCCAGATAGTGAAATTACTGCTAGTTCTCAATTAGGATTAAATGGGGTGGTTGATATTCGTACCCCTGGAATTGATCCGAGTAAGGGATTAGTTAACTTACCCCAGAATTTTACCAACGTGAGTAAATTAATTAGTTCCACCTGCGATCGAACCCAAAGTAATCAATTTACTATAACTGGAAAAGGAGGATTACCTCCTAATCCAGGTCAGACCATTGTCGGAACTGCTATTTGGCAAGATCTGCGATCGCTTAGGGGGAAACAAAACCATAATTATGCTCAAGTAAATTATCAATTTGATGTCCCTTTAGCAAAACATTTTGCTCCTCCTATTCTCGAAGCAAATGGATGGATTATCGATCAAGAAGGGAAAGTTAAGTTAGTTACTCATATACCTCAAGAAAATAGTCAGAATGGTTGGTATCATTCAGTCCCTTGTCGGGGTAGTTAGGGTAACCTTCCTGGAGGAACACATATACCAAGGAAATTTTGCCAAGATTTGGTATGATCCAGTAGAGTTTGATCTCTTTAATTCAGATGAATAAAAATCCGCCCAAAATACCACAATTTTTCTTTAATAGAAAAGCATTAATTGGTACTCTAGCAATCTTATCCTGGCAAACTTGTAGTATAGCTTTAGCACAAATTATTCCTGATTCCAGTTTACCAACTAACAGTCATGTGATGATCAATGGAAATATTATTCGCATTGAGGGAGGTAGTAAAGTTGGAGGAAATTTATTCCATAGCTTTAGTGATTTTTCTAACAGTGATGGGACTACAGTATTTTTCAATAATCCGCTCGATGTGCAAAATATTTTTACTCGGATTACTGGTAATACTAGCTCCAATATTAATGGCGTAATTCAGAGTAATGGGACGGCTAATTTATTTTTAATTAACCCCAATGGAATCACTTTTGGTCCGAATGCAGCGTTAAATATTGGTGGTTCATTTATTGGTAGTAGTGCTAATAATATTCAATTTACTGATGGAACTCAATTTAGCGTTAAATCTAATAATTTAGTCACTCATTTATTGACAATTACAGCGCCGATTGGTTTACAATTTAACGCTAATGCTGGTAACATTATTAATCAATCTACTGTCAGTATTCCTAATATTACACACCCGATCGGATTAGCAGTACAACCGGGAAAAACTTTAGCATTAATAGGTGGAAATATTCTCTTATCAGGAGGAGTTTTAACCGCATCGGGAGGAAGAATCGAGTTAAGTGCTGTGGGAGATAATAATAGGGTGAGTCTGACTCCGATCGCGACTGGTTTTATGTTGGGAATTCAAGACTTGCAAAATTTAAGGGATATTCAATTATCACAAGGTGGGTTAGTCAATACCAGTGGAATTGGAGGAGGAGATATTCAACTTCAAGGAAGACAAATTAGTCTCCAAGATGGTGCGAGTTTATTAGGGTTAACCTTAGGTAATCTTCCGGGGGGAAAAATTACTGTTAATGCTGCTCAATCTTTAACCATAACAGGAATCGGAGATTATGAAAATGTAGCCCGAAAATTGACAACTGGAAATGTTGGTTTAAATGAACTACATAGTGGGATATTTGCAATTACTTTAAATACTGGTAAAGCTGGTAATATTATGATTAATACTCCCCAATTAATCGCTAATAATGGAGCTTATATCGCTACAAGTACCCTAGCTCCAGGTCAAGGAGGAAATATATTATTAAATACATCTCTGCTGCAATTAAATTCATCATTTATCGCGACGGGAACTGCTGGGATAAATTCTGGAGATGCGGGAGATTTAACGATCAATACTAATCAATTTATCGCTAATAATAACGCCATTTTAGCAACTTCGAGTTTTGGTAATGGTAAAGGAGGAAATTTAACTGTTAATGCAACGGACTTAATTAAATTAATTGGGATTGATCCGTTTCAAGTTACTCCTAATACAAATGTAATTGCATTTACAGGTTTTTCTAGTGGTGCTGTGGGAACTGGAAAAGCAGGAAATATCCTCGTCAATACCAAAAAATTAATTATGTTGAGTGGAGCAGAATTATCTGCTAGTGTATATAATACAGGAGACGGAGGAAATATTACGATTAATGCAACTAAATCTCTAGAGGTAGTTGGTATTTCTCCGAATGGCAAAAATTTAACATCCATCAATGCTCTAACTAACCCTGGTTCTACAGGACAAGGAGGAAGTTTACTGATCCAAACTCCGAACTTAACTTTGCAAGATGGAGGAAGATTAGGTGTGCGATCGCAAGGAACGGGAAAGACGGGAAATTTACAAATAATTGCTGATCAAGTTAAATTTATAAATCAAGCTGGAATTGAAGGAACTTCGAGTGCTGGAGCAGGAGCTAATCTTAGTTTAAGTGCGAATACCATCCAATTAAGTAAAAATAGCTTTATTTCCGCTACTGCTGGTACAGCAGGTGGTGTGGGAGATGGTGGGAATATTAATATTCATACCCATACTTTAGGACTTTTAGAAAATAGTAGTATTGTCGCAAATACCTTTTTGGGAACAGGTGGAAATATTACTATTAATACTCAAGGAAATTTTATTTCGACCGATAGTAGCATTACCGCTAGTTCCAAATTTGGGATCGATGGTACAGTGACCATTAATAATCCTAATCTTAATTCTAATAGTGGTGTGATCCTGTTATCACAAAAGGAGATAGATGCACTTGGTCTGATTGCTCGCGATCCCTGTAAAAAAATTCACAATAATAGTTTTATTATTACTGGTAAGGGTGGTTTACCTCACACTCCTTTTGATTTATTCACCACCAATGAAATATTAGCGGATTTAGGAACAGAATTACCTCAGACTCCTCTCTTACCCCATCAAATTATTTCTACTTCCACAAAGAATTTATCTCCTTCTAGCTCAGAACCGATGATGGAAGCAACTGGATGGATTATCGATCAACAGGGAAAAGTTAAATTAGTTACCGATGTTCCTCAAGTAAATAATATTTGGTATCATCAAGTACATTGCAGGGATAGTTAAACAAAGTACCGCGATGATGATTAACTTTACTGATGGTACTCAATTTAGTGCTAAACTTAATCTTAGCAATACCCCTAGGGGTGACTTGGTCGGAGTATTTAAGGAAAATAAAAATTGCCCCAATGCGATCGCTAAACAATCAAACCTAGGAGAAGTTCAAAATGACTACTAAAATCATTGCTATTTTCAAATCTATTCACGTTAATATTTGGCTAGGAATAATAACTTTTTTGTTAATTATAACAGTTTTTCCTGTAGCAGCAAAAAATTTGCCTTCCATCGAACCACAAGTACAAACTACTGGAAATTTATTAGAACAAGGTGTAACTTTAGATGAAAATGGACAATTCGCTGAAGCAATTAAAATTTGGCAACAAGCAGAGCAAAACTATCAACAACAAGGTGATTATCTTAATCAAGCATTAAGCTTAAGCTATCTATCCTTAGCATATCAAGAATTAGGACAATGGGTTCAAGCACAGAAAGCGATCGCTAGTTCTTTAGATTTACTAAAAAAAACATCTCACTTAGATACTCAGGGGATCGCAATTTTAGCAAGAGTTTTAAATAGTCAAGGTAATTTTGAACTAGCGATTGGACATGGAGAAGAAGCACTGAATATTTGGCAAGAAGCAGAGCAAAACTATCAGAAAGCTGGGGATAAATTGGGAGTATTAGGTAGTCAAATTAACCAAGCTCAAGCTCTGCAAAACTTAGGATTATATCGACGGGCAAGAACTAGATTAGAAACAATTAATCAACAGCTCCAAACTCAACCAGATTCAGAATTAAAGGTGATTGGATTGCAAAGTTTGGGAGTAGCTTTACAAGTAGTAGGTGATTTAAAACAGTCGGAGAAAATCTTAAACCAAAGTTTATCAATTAGCTCCAAAAAAAATCAAAGTGCAATTTTATTTAGTTTGGGTAATACCGCACGAGGATTGCAAAAAATTGAAGTAGCAAAGCAATTATACGAACAAGCAGCTCAAACAGCAAATACAGCGATTGGCAAATTAGAAGCACAATTGAATCTATTCAGCTTACTCATCGAAACTAAACTGGAAGTAGAGAGCGAAAACTTATTACCAAAAATCATTGCTGGATTAGAAGAAATATCTCCCAGTCGTGCTGGAATTTATGGAAGGGTGAATTTAGCAGAAAGTTTAATCAAGCTCCAAACATACCACCAAAATCTGACCAATAGCAATTTTGCTCCTCAGATAGCTAAAATTTTAGCAACGGGAATCGAACAAGCAAAAACCTTACATGATCAACGAGCTGAAGCTTATGCAATCGGTGAGTTAGGACATCTGTATGAACAAAACCAACAGTGGTTAGATGCAGAAAAACTAACCGAAAAAGCATTAGGAATTGCCCAGGAAATTAACGCTTATGATATCACCGCTCGTTGGCAATGGCAACTAGGAAGAATTTTCAAACAAACCGGGAATATCCCAGCTGCGATCGCTGCTTATACTGAAGCAGTAAAAAACTTACAATCCCTCCGGAGTGATTTAGTTGCAATTAATCCCGATGTGCAATTTTCTTTTCGTGAAAGTGTCGAACCAGTTTATCGACAGCTAGTGGAATTATTATTACAATCCAATCCGAGTCAAGCCAATCTCAAACAAGCAAGAGCAGTAATTGAAAGACTACAACTAGCTGAACTAGATAACTTCTTTCGGGAAGCTTGTTTAGCTGCTAAACCAGAGCAAATTGATAAATTTGATCCCCATGGAGCAATAATTTATCCGATTATCTTACCCGATCGCTTAGAAGTAATCGCATCTTTATATGGACAACCCCTGAAAAATTACCAAACCAGGTTAACGCAAACTGAAATAGAAACTACCCTCGAACAATTACTAGAATCCTTGAACCCAGCTTATTCAAACTCAAAACGTCTCATGCTATCCCAGCAAGTGTATGATTGGTTAATTCGACCGATCGCAGCTGACTTAGAGACCAGTAAAATCAAAACCTTAGTATTTGTACTTGATGGTGCTTTACGAAACTTACCAATGTCAGCTTTACATGATGGCAAACAATATTTAATTGAAAAATATAGTGTAGCCCTGAGTCAAGGTTTGCAATTACCAAAATCCCGATCGTTGGTGAAAGGAGAAATTAAAGCTTTAACCGCAGGATTAACTGAAGCTCGTCAAGGTTTTGCTGCACTACCAGGAGTCAAGAAAGAAATCAACCAAATTGCAGCCGAAGTGCCATCTCAAATCTTCTTAGATCGAGATTTTACCGCAAGCAAACTCCAAAACCTCCTCAAAACCACTAATTTTCCCATCATTCACCTCGCAACCCACGGACAATTTAGCTCCCATGCAGAAAATACCTTTCTCCTGACCTGGGATGGACAAGTTAATGTGAAAGATTTTGATGAATTAATTCGCGCTCGCGGACAAACCGCTAGTAATCCCTTAGAATTATTAGTCTTAAGTGCTTGTCAAACCGCAACAGGTGATAAAAGAGCTGCTCTGGGGTTAGCTGGAGTAGCAGTGCGATCGGGAGCAAGGAGTACCATGGCAACATTATGGTCAGTCAAAGATGAATCGACAGCAAAACTGATGACGCACTTTTATCAACAGATCAATTTCCCCGGAGTCAGTAAAGCCGAAGCTTTGCGTCAAGCCCAACTGAATTTATTGCAACAAAATAAATATCAACATCCCTTTTACTGGGCACCTTTTATTTTGGTGGGAAATTGGTTATAGGAAACTTAATCCCAGATTTACAAAAAATTCATGAAATCTGGAAATGACAGGTTTACAATTGAAGAAGAAGTAAAGATAATTGTCATAGTAGGACGTTAAAAATAGCTAGGTTAACAATCATGGGTAAAAATAAAAAACTTTCACCTTTCTCGATCTTGTCGATTGCCTTATCCTTAGAACTAGCGATCGCCATAGGATTACCAATCCGGACTCTAGCACAGACAGGACCAGGACAAAATCAACCGTTAACTTTGAGTGCTGGGGTAACTTTTGACCCACCAGGAGATAGTAAACCTGATGATTCTGCGGGTGGAGCATCTCGTGATGGTGGTAGATGTGCAGATGATCCCAAAACTGCTGGACCAGCACTTACTTCATTAATCCCCGTGACTAATCGAGGGTTAACCGTCGCGACCCATCCTACATTCTTTGTTTATGTTCCAGCAACTTCAGCAACAGAAGGATTTCTCAGCATTGAGGATGAAAATAACCCGCAACAACAGTATCAGACTAATATCCCCCTGACTGGTCAAGCTGGTGTAATCGGTGTACCCTTACCAGATAATGCCCCAGTCTTAGAAGTAGGTAAAACTTATAAATGGTCTTTTGTGATCAAATGTGGAGGTGTCCTCAGACCTGATAGTCCTCTGGTGGAAGGAAAAGTTCAGAGAGTGGAAGTATCTGATCTTCCTCGTGTGGAAGGACAAATTCAGAGAGTAGAAGCAGCAGACCTCAGTAATCAGTCCCCGCTAGAACGAGCATCAGTCTACGGTAAGAAGGGAATTTGGTACGATACTTTAGCTAATTTAGCGATCGCTCGTCGCGATCGACCTGATGATGCTAGCTTAAAAGACGCTTGGACCCAACTGCTCCAATCCAAATCCGTTGGACTTGATGCGATCGCCACTCAACCACTCTCTAAATAATTCTAGTCTTAATAATTGGAAGCATTTTGCTGGTTTATGTAGTGCTAGTGAGCAAGATCCTCGCAGTACAATAGCCAGCAATATATTTTTTCTCCTGTGCGAAAATAATTTAGCCTCCCATTCCGGGAATGATGTTTTTAGTCAGAAATTTAATCGCTTTATTAGCGACATCGCTATAACGCAATTCTCCACATAAAATTTGCCCCATCCGATCAGTAGCGACGGGTCGTTTAATTGCGACTTTATAAGCAATCCCAGGAATCCGATAAAACACAGCAGCTAAACGTTGAGCCCAAACCATGTCCACACTCCATTCTTGATTCATTACTTCGGTATATCTCTCCAAAGCATTTAGATCTCCACTCAGAGCATGGTCAATTGCGTCTGTTGCTTTTAAAGCACTAAAGATCGAGGGACGAATTCCTTCCGCAGTCATCGGATCGACTACACAAGCAGCTTCTCCTGCTAAAACTGCATTTTGAGTATGCAATTTTTGATTACCATCCCAGAAACATAAGGGATGTCCATATTGCTTGGTGTGGTTGAGATCAATCCCAAACTGAGTCGCATAATTAGCTAATTGCTGTTTTAAATCTTGGGATTTACCTTCACTACCGCGAAAAACCCCTGCTCCAATTGAATAACCATCAGCTTTAGGAAAGTTCCATACATAGCCATTTTTGACTAATCCAAACTCAAAATGAGCTTTATGACCATCTTCTACTGGGTTAGATGATTCTGCTTCTAAAGCTCCTCCCAAAAAGCGCTTACGTTCTTTAAAACCTAGCAATTTAGCCATTGGACCTTTAGCCCCATCAGCAGCAATGATATAGCGACCGGCAATCGGACCATTATTGGTATTGACTTGCCAATGATTGCTCTTATATTCTACTCCAATAACTTCGGTATTATCTTTTACTTCTGCCCCTAATTTTTGTCCCTGTTGAATCAGAAAGTAGTCAAAAATATCTCTTCTGACCATCCAGATTGGTTCTTTGGTTTTTAGTTCTACTTCTACTGGATCGCCCATTTTCCAGGTATAGCGTACTGTATTGACCTTTAAGGAAATTGCTGGTGAGAAATCAAAATCAAACCATTCAGCAATTACAGGTGATACACCACCACCACAGGGTTTATATCGAGGTAGAGATTCTTTTTCTAACACTAAAACCGCACGTCCCCGTTTTGCTAAGTGATAAGCTGCGGTTCCTCCGGCTGGACCAGCACCAACAATAATACAGTCAAACATAGTCGCTAAATCTTGCTCCTAAATTAGTTGATAAACTGGCATGATTTTAACTGTTTTATTATTCTTTTTCTATTTTTTACTCTGAATTTATCTAGGATTTAAAATCCTTTCTATTTCCCTGCTCTAATCAGAATTAAGAAACCATCACAATTCCATCTAGCTGTTTGTAGTGAAAACTTTAATTTCTATGGACAAATTAAAACTAAAATCCTCACTACAAACTGGTTTGCTTGCTGATCTGTCTAACTATTTTCCAAATTATCTCAAAGATAGAGTTACTGGGAAAACAAGTTTAGTCTGATTTACTATTTTGGGATTTTAGACAGTCATAATGTCTTTTTCTTTTTCAGCTAATAATTCATCAATTTTAGCAGTGTATTTGTTGGTTAGTTTTTGCAGTTTATCTTGCTGATCCCGTGCTTCATCTTCGGAAATTTCGGCACTTTTTTCCTCTTTGCGGATTGTATCTAAACTGTCACGACGGATATTCCGAATGGAAACTTTGCCTTCTTCAGCATATTTGGCCACAATTTTTCCTAACTCTTTGCGCCGATCGCTAGTTAAAGGGGGAATATTTAAACGGATAATTGCACCATCGTTACTTGGTGTAAGCCCAACATCGGACAAGGAAATTGCCTTTTCAATTATATTCAAACTTTGGCGATCGTAAGGTTGAATGGTAATCGTGCTAGCATCTGGGGTACTAATATTTGCTAGAGCTTTGAGAGCAGTTGGAACACCATAGTAGTCTACCAATACCTTATCAAGTAGGGAAGCATTGGCCCGACCTGTGCGAACGGTATTGAAAGCCCTTTGGGTAGCCTCAACGGCTTTTTGCATAGTAGATTCAATTTCAGCTAATTTCACAGAAACCTCCCACAAGGGTTCCTACAGATTCTCCCAACACGGCACGACGGATATTTCCGGATACCGCTAGGTCAAATACAATGATAGGGATGTTGTTATCTTTACAAAGGGCGATCGCCGTGCTATCCATCACCTGTAATTCTTGGGTCAAAACATGACCATAGGTGAGGGTTTGATAACGACGAGCCTGGGGATTGAGGTGGGGATCGGAGTCATAAACCCCATCTACTTTAGTTGCTTTAAAAATGATATTGGCATCAATTTCTGCCGCTCTGAGGGCCGCAGTGGTATCAGTGGTAAAGAATGGATTACCAGAACCAGCTCCAAAAATCACGACTCGACCTTTTTCCAGATGGCGAATCGCCCGACGCCTGATATAGGGTTCGGCCACTTCTTGCATGGCGATCGCGGTTTGGACCCGAGTGGGGACTCCGATTTGTTCGAGCCGATCTTGCAAGGTGAGGGCATTCATTACGGTGGCAATCATGCCAATATAATCGGCGGTAGCCCGATCCATTCCACCAGCGGCACCTTTAACACCACGAAAGATGTTACCACCACCTACTACTATGGCGATCTGGACTCCACTAGCAGCCACTTCCGCTACTTCTTGAGCGATTTCCTGAACTACTACTGGATCGATGCCGTAGGTCAGTTTGCCCATCAGGGCTTCACCACTCAGTTTTAGCAAAACCCGTTGGTAAACCATACCCATCGCTTGATTATGTTCTGAATAGAAATCGTTTCCAACTTAACATAGCACTTGTCATTGGTGATTAATTATTGTCGCCATTTTAATGAACAGCCAATCGCTGGGGTATTTTCATTGGCGATCGCATCTCCTCGGAGGGTTTGGGTGATTGCGTTGCCCAGATAAGGAACTTTGACCAATTCTGGATTTTGACAATTATCATCCACACCACCGTTGTAGCGCAGTATGCCCATATGATCTAATAAAAATATTTCTGGGGTGGTGGAAGCGCCAAACGTTCGGGCTACATCTTGAGTAACATCACGTAGATAGGGAAAGTTGAGCTGATGGGTTTGAGCAAATATTTTCATGTTCTCAAAGCTGTCATCGGGATAACGGGTAGCGTCATTAGGATTAATCCCAATTAAGGTAAAGCCTTGATCTTGAAAATCGGTCTGAATTTTTTTCAGCCGTTCTAAATACTTTTGCACGTAAGGACAGTGATTGCACATAAAAACCACGCCCACAGCCCGATTTTTTTCCAAGTAGCGAGCCAGATGGTGAACTTGATCGTCAACACCGGGCAATTCAAAATCTGGGGCATAACTGCCAAGGAGTATATCTGACATTGTGATGATGTTCCTGAATACCTGCTACTAATTATCTTGTAAGCAAAGGATATGTTTTGATCGATCTTTACCAACCTTGAGCTTCAGCTTGATAGCCAATTAATTTATAAGCAAGTTTAGCCGCAGTAAATTCGGAAACTACTGCATCTGTAACTGGTGCTAGTTCCATGATATCGCTACCAATTACTTGATATTCTGTGAATAATTTTTTTAAGAACGTCATGAATGAATACCAGTTTAAGCCTCCTGGTTCTGGAGTTCCTACCCCAGGAATGAGCGTTGGATCAAGTCCATCTAGATCAATGGTCAGAAATACTTTTTTGGTCTTAATTGCGGCGATCGCTTGAGCAATCCAATCTGTGTGCATCGCGATATCTCTGGCTCGAAATACGGTGAGGTTTTGTGCTTTAATGAGGTCAGCTTCTTCTTTACAGATGCTGCGAATCCCAATTTGGATGGTCGGTAAACCTAAATCTAAAATGCGACGCATGACACAAGCATGGTTATGGATTGAACCTTGATACTCCTGACGCAAATCTCCGTGAGCATCAATTTGAATCACGGTAAAAAGTTCGTCTGGAAATGCTTTTTTATATGCTGCTACTACTCCTTCGGTAATACTGTGTTCTCCTCCTAATGAGATCACAAATTTGCCATCTGCGACAAATTCATAGACTGTCTTAGTGGTAATTTCCAGCATTGCTTCAGCCGAAACTGGTGTTTGATTACGAGTATCAGCGATCGATGTATGTGTATAAATACCTATATCGTAACATACTTCCCGGTCTAATTCTTCATCATAGTATTCCACTTGATGAGAAGCAGTTAAGATGGCATCTGGACCATTTTCGCAACCCCGTCGATAGGTGGTAGTAGCTTCGTAAGGAATCGGTAAAATGACCACCTGAGCGCGATCGTAGGTCGAGGTGACCTCTTCTCCGAGGTATGGCAGCAGATTAGTTACGGTTGGTACAGACATAGTAAAAAATTAGATAAAGTCACCTTATTTATAGTGACATATTTAGCGTTTCTAGCACTAACTAAAAAAACACAAAATTAGCGCCAGTCAGATTGCTCTATGAGAGCTTCTTAGATTTTGGCGATCGCTAGCAAGACTAATCATTTGCCAGAAGTCTGAGTTCATTAGGGTGACCAAGAGCGAATTAGATTCCATTGAATTTGAGTTAGCTAATATTGACCAAAAGCACCAGCGAGATTTGCAGAAATATCAGCAAACCGACGGTGATTTGAGCGAGATTTTTCCACCCAATCCAGGCGCTCACTGCCGTTTTTGCCCATTTAACTCCATCTGCGAGTTTTCTGTTGTTAGACCTCGTTTAACACCTATTTAGCGACCTGTTCCATGACCTTCAAGGTGCGTTCGCCACGGCGCAACTGTGGTCGAGCAGCTCTTCCCCACTCCCCCTGTCGCCATGCTCCCAGTTGGCCATATCAGCCAGAAGAATAAACCCCTCGCTGCCGTTCTCGAATTTCATTCCTGTGATGACGAGCGTCTGGGTTCGCATATTATTTTGCGCCTCATGCTCCTGTGCTAGAAGGAGAAACGGATTGACGTTTCTCAGATCCTTCGAGTAGATCCGCCGTCCTCGGTAGGTATGCCCGTTCAGCTTGATTGGCAGCGCCGCCCAATCTGTGCCGATGGCACTTAAGTGTTCGAGCAGCGCCAAGCGCGTCTCGGGCGAGATGCAGTCGATATGGATATGCAGTTGGTTCTGGCTGCGCCCGTAAGCTGAATTGACTGCTAGAGCGGTCTCATCGCGCCGCAGCTTGCGCCGCAGATGCTGTGACATCAGATCGCGTGCCTCCCAGGCATATCTCCAGTATTCGGGTGCGTTTTTCTCCAGCAGAACTGGGCTCTCGATCCCGGAAATGGCAGCGGTTGGAAGCAGCAAATATTGGGCCACGCCTACTTTGTCTTTGAGAAGCGCGTAGCCGTCCTTCAGATCAACGCTGACGCAAGGCGCGGGATTACCGCTATGTTCCTGACCGGAAACACAGCGGTCATGTACGATATGCCACAACACGTCGCTTTTAACTTCCATCCCCATAGAGCCCGCGCAGTCTACGAGTAACACCATAGATAAGGCGATGCCAAAGGCGTTGCGCGGAGCGCAGATCGCTAGATTTCTGATCCAATGCTTAACCATTTTTGTTTTTTTCAAAAGTACAATAAATCAGTATGAATCTCTTGATAGGGGATGCTCCCGTTTCCAACGGGTTAAAAGCAAAAACTAAGATTGCTTTTATTCCATCAGATTATCTGTGGTCGGTTCACCAGGATAAAAGCGATCGCTCAAAATTTCTTCTAACAAATATGGACAATTTTCTGGAAAGGTTTTTCGTGGCAGATTTGTTTCTCCTGAAGCTAAGGCCATTCCTCTACTGTAAGCTGTTTGGAGAGCTTCTTGTAGGTAAGGTTTGAGACTAGGATTTTCTTTGAGCAACTCTAATATATCGGTTCTCCCGTACTTATGGTGATTAGTAAAAATTATTGAATTTCCTTATGCTTACTACATCAGCTTTCCCCCTGCTCCCTATCCCCCTTTCCCTGCCGAAAAACGGGATTTTCCACTACAACCCACATTCCGCACCCTGAACTGTCACAATTCGTAATTACTGAAATAAACCTCTATCAAAGCTGAAATTTTGGCCCACTATCGTCAAAAAAGAGGTTTTTAAACCTTGATGGTCAGGTCATCAATCTCTAGTTTATTAATAATTATTAGCAATAAGTAGAAAATGAGGATTTCGGCCCGTTTTTTCAATAAATTTTGGTGTTGACTAGCTCTCTTAACTCAGTTTTGTTAGTTAATAACTGAACAATCTCTAGTTAAGATAGGTTAATTCTTAGCTCTTAATTAAATTCAAGAACTCATTCAAGCTAAATATATTTATGCTATATTAGCAAGAGGATTAAGTGATAAATTTATAGTAGCGCCGACAATCTTCTGGTAGCAGGGTCAGGATAAATTCACGTTCATTACTCCAATTAGATACTTGTTGTTGTTGTTGAAATGTGACCAGGTGAATTGCTTGAAAGCATTGAAATATCCATTTAGCTGTTGGACGGTCTGTTGCTTTCCCTAACTGATTTTTTATGGTTGATTTTGCTGCTGATAAAGCGGCTCGTATTTGTCTTTGTGCTAGGGTATAAACCAGTAAACCTAGCCCCATAATTGCTGCTAATGATTCGATGCGTTCGGGACTTTTCAGATAAACACTATCTGCAAAAAATGTGGGATCTTTAAGAAAACCAAATCCTCTTTCACAGGATTGCTGTGCCTTATACTCAGTCAGCATTGCCTCATTACTAATTTCGCTTTCTGCTAAAACGTTCGTCGCAATTATGAATCTACCTGCACTGTTAGTTTCTTGTTCAATTTGGCTTTTATCCTCGGTAAAACTGCCGAGAATTTGATAACACTTTTTTTGACTTTTATCTAATTTATCTGGTCTGATTTCCCTGACTTCTTTTGGTTCAATTTGATGATATTTAAAGGATTTCGATAGGTGAGTTAATGCCTTGACTGCATCAGCTTTACAGGCAAATCTATCTTGGGATAATTTTCCTAATTCGCTGTTCAGTTTGGTGGCGGATTTACTAATTTTCTGTGATAATTTCCGTAAATCTGATTCTCTTCTTTCTTGACTTTCCACAACTAGCCATCTTTGCTTTATCCCACCATAAGTCTGCTCTTTTGCCGCCCATGAATATCCAACTAATTTGCTTTTAGTAAATTCTGAATCTGGCAAATTTGCTACTAATTCTTGGGCTAATTTTATCTTTAACGGTACTCGGCTTAACCACTTAATTTCCGACATTAATTTGAGATTATCTTCTGTATATAAGGCACAATCAGCTACGATTAAACTATCTACTTTTATTTGATTTTTATAATCAATTGCTATCTTCGCAAAGCATGATGAGTCGGCTTGATTTCCTGACGCTGCTTTTAAAAATATTGGGATATCTCCATCCCCGGTACATACTAATTCTATTAAAAATTGTTTTAAATCAGGTCTATGGTCACGGGAATAACCGTAATTTATTTTGATTGGTTGTCGCGATTTTATTTGGGGCTCTCCTTGGTCTGACAATTCTGGCTGACTAAATATTATCTCTGGTAATTCTTGATGATATTCCCCATGTACGTGAATTGACGATGAGTCTAGATGGGATGTATTTAAAGATATATCAAACTTTTTAACTGCATTTAAAGTAATTGCTAAAAATATTGTATCCAGTCCTTTACTATATAGTTTATCCATCACTCTTCCCAGTTTATCGTCATTTAAATATTCGGGCTTTACCCCGGCTCCTATTAAATGTTCACAGGGAATTGATTCAAAAAATTTCGGAAACATATATAATGGTTTAGAAATAAATCCTAACCCATTGATAATCATTGCTTTAACTGCTTGTCCAGCAGTAACTTTTTCTCCCGATTCTATCCCGATTAAATTATTAATTATTTCTACTATTCCAATCGTATCTACTATTCCTGCTACTAACCCCAGATGGTCGATATTCTGAATTTTAATATCGTTTATGTCTACCATAGTTACCCAATTTAACGAGCCAATTTTTGGTTCAATTATCGCATTTTTAGGCTCGATTGCAATTAATTTTTTTACTCTTTCATTTTCCGGACTTCTGCTACGGTTAATCTCTCAATAACCCAGAGCATTCTTTCTGCTCATAAATCTAGTTTAATAAAATTTATTCTCATTAATCTCATTTATGATCTTTTTGAGCCAACTTTCTTCGTCCCCAATTTTTACCCTTTTATTAAGATGTGCCAGTGAGGGTGCGGAATGTGGGCTACAAGTACGGGAGAGCCACCTAAAACAGCACAAAATTAGCAGCAGTGAGATTACCTGCTGACAATCCATATACCGTAGATAAAAGTTGTCCAGTGCTGGTCACTGTAATATTAGTATTAGAGCCATTACCAGTAATTGTGAGTTGATTGAAAGTTAACCCACCCGATAGTCCCAAGAAATCTCGACCAGGTTGAAAGTTGATGATATTAGAAATACCTTTATTAATCGCAAAGGTGTCGTTACCAATTCCACCGATTAAGGTATCATTACCCAGGTCACCACTTAAGAAATCACTTCCAGTTCCAGCATAGATAATATCGTTACCTTGACCACCAAAGATCGTGTTATTCCCAGTGCCACCATAGATGATGTCATTTCCTTGGTTACCGTAGAGTAAACTATTACCAATACCACCATAAATCCTATCTGCTCCCGACCCTCCTAAAATCGTGTCGTTACCAATTCCACCATAAATCAGGTCGTTTCCTAAGTCTCCTGACAGGTAATCATTACCTTTACCACCATAGAGAATGTCATCCCCTTGACCACCAAACATGGTGTTGTTCCCACTACCACCATAGATGACATCATTCCCTTGATTACCGTAAAACAAACCATTCCCAATAGCACCAAACAGAGTATCACTCCCAGAACCTCCATAGATAATATCGCTCCCAGAACCTCCATAAATTAGGTCGTTTCCTAAATCTCCCGACAGATAATCATTCCCTGTACCACCAAACAGAGTATCATCACCTTGACCACCAAACATGGTGTTATTTCCCACTCCTCCGTAGAGGAGGTCATTGTCTTGATTTCCGTAGAGTAAATTATTTCCTGAGTCTGCAAATAGGGTATCACTTCCAGAACCACCGAGAATCGTGTCGTCTCCTTGACCACCATAGATCAGATCATTCCCTAAATCTCCCGAGAGATAATCATTCCCTTGATTCCCATAGAGAATATCGTTCCCTTGACCACCATAAAGAATGTCATTACCTGGACCACCAAATAAGGTATCGTTACCTTGGTTTCCATAGATGACATCGTTACCAGTACCACCGTAAATTAAATCATTTCCTGCTAAGGCTAAGGCAATATTATTGCCCGTGCCCGATGGTAAAGTAGCGACATCATCATTAGAGGTGAAATAGATGGCATTATCGATCGCGATCAAACCATAACTATAAATAATCCCATTACTAGAATTTGATTTGTTGCCAGAAAAAGTGGTATTAGTAATATTGGCAGAGCCAACACCTTGGGATATAAATCCACCTCCTAATCCGGTAGTAATATTATTAGTAAAAGTGCTATTTTGAATAGTAAAGTTAGAGTTGTATCCGCCAATTCCAGCACCACCAGCAGTATAAGATTTATTATTGCTAATTGTGCTATTTTGAATAGTTACTAATGAAATACCAAAATAAGCTCCACCATAAGTAAATGAAGATTCATTACTGTCGATACGACTATTAGTAATTAAAGTAGGAGTTTTTTCAACGGAAATAGCACTATTAGCAGTTTTATTATTAGTAAAAACCGAATTATTTATGGTTAAACCTGCTTGCTGATTAATATAAACGCAAGTTATACTATTATTAGTAAACGTACTACCAATTATGCTAGTCTGACCACCAGCATTACCATAAACTACAAAATCACTACCGAAGTTGTTACTAAATATGCTGTTCGTTATAGTCAAGCTGCTTCCCGAAAGATAAATCCCACCGTTATTGTTAATAAACTGACAGTTTTGGAGATTTAATGTAATATTATTTCCACTGATAATCCCCGATTCTATCCCAGGAAAGGGAGAGGCATAACCATTAGTAATAGTCAAGTTATTAGCAGCAAAGTTGATATTCGATTGCACATTAAAAATGTTGTTAGCATTATTACCGCTCAGGGTAACTAATCCTCCCCCATCAATGGCTGTATTTGCTGCGATCGCGATGGGACTACTCAGGGTAATCGTGACAGGTGTCCCACCGGTATTAAAGGTAACATTACCACCACCTGCTAATGCAGCTCTTAATGCTGCTTCCGTAATACTTTGTGGTGTCCCATTACCGACTATACCAGCAGCGACAAATTGATATTGTTTTCGGGTTGCTAATGTAAAAGCTAAGGGGGATTTAATTTTACCAATTCTGAATCCTAAATCCCAATTACCACCTTGGTCTGCACTACCTGTTAAATTAGTAGAAGCGGCAATATTTGTTTGGGTTATTTCCCTTAACTGTTGAATGAATGCGACACCTTTTCCCGCCGCAACATTACAACCATAAAGTAAAATATCTGCATCTGGGGTGAGATATTTGTGCCACTGTTGTAGGTAAGGGTAATATGGTGGTAAAGTGTCTGAATTCAGTTGAATATTGCCCAAATAAATACATCCAGGACTACCATGAGAAAAAATATGAACTGTTGCTAGTTTTCCCGAACAATTAGCAAATTTTTCGATTTCTGTGGTAATTTGCTCAATGCCATTGCGATCGCGCTCTAGCACAATTACCTTAATATTTGGTAATACTCCTTGAACTAGAAACCCAATGTCATCTACTCCTGAATCGATGAATAGAAGCGATCGGGATTGATGGATTTGCTCAGAATACTTGGACTTCAACAGCATACTGGATTACCCCCATTAAATCTTGCTATTATTACTTTTTTAAAATTATGGTACCAAAATTTCCAGGAATGAACCCTGATTAGCGAATATCCGGCTTTATGGTCAGAAGTCCACTATTGGCTAATTGCTGGACTCGCGCGATCGCGCTTCGGGCAAAAGTGCTAAACTAGAAACAATAATTCGAGGAAATCGCTAGGGAGGTTGAGTTGATGAGTCCGTTACTACAACAGGTGTTGCAAGAAATTAATCAATTGACAATAGAAGAACAATTTGAGGTACTTAATCACACGACAGAACAATTGAAACGTCGGGCTGTTACCCAAAATAAATCTAAAAGAAGTTGGCGAGAGTTACGTGGGATTACTTCTAATTTATTAGAAAGTCAGGATGCTCAGGAATGGATCAATCAATTACGCAGTGAATGGGATAAACGAGAAAAAGGAATTTTTGAGGGGTGATGAAACTTGAGGTCGCATTTCAACAAGTGAATCGGCTTTTTATTGATTCTGCCCCAGTAATTTATTACGTCGATATGAGCGCGATTTATTTTCCAATTATGGATGGTATCTTTGATTGGATTGAGTCGAGGTTAATTCGTCTAGTAACATCTCCAGTTACCTTGACTGAATGTTTAGTCTTACCAATCCGTCAAAATCATCGATCTCAACAACAATTGTTTATCGATATTATTACATCTCAAGACACGGCTGATTTTGTTGAGATTACTTCAACTATTGCCACAAATGCTGCCGAAATTCGGGCAAGATATAATCTACAATTACCTGATGCTTTCCAAATTGCAACAGCATTAGAAACCAACTGTGAGGCGTTTTTGACTAATGATGTTCAACTAAAACGAGTTACCGAGTTAAGGGTTTTAGTAGTAGGTGAGTTAGAATTGTGATTAGTCTATCACCTATTTATGAAATCCGGATATTCAAGTTTGCCGATCGCTACCAAGACTAATCACCAGAATGAATCCCCAAAAAACCTAACTCTAATTTTTCTTTCTCAACAGCAATTATACAATTTTTTAATTCCCTAGATATTTTTTATAATACCAGTAAAGAAAATATAGAAAATTATATAGCCCACCGGATAAGTTTCTCTCTTGTGAGTGAATGAATCTCTCTTGTGAGCATATAATATGATCCGGTGCAGCATGAAAACATTGATATAGCGTTGTTTTAGCGTTTATACGGTGTATACAATATTTTTATCCAACCGATTGACAGGTATCAAATGAGCGGATCAAACCTAAAACAGCACAAAATTAGCAGCAGTGAGATTACTGGCTGACAATCCATAGACCGTAGATAAAAGTTGTCCAGTAGCCGTGAGGGTAATATTAGTATTAGAGCCATTACCAGTAATTGCGAGTTGATTGAAAGTTAACCCACCCGATAATCCCAAGAAATCTCGACCGGGTTGAAAATTGATGATATTAGAAATACCTTTATTAATCGCAAAGGTGTCATTACCGATCCCACCGATTAAGGTATCATTACCTAAGTCACCACTCAAGAAATCACTTCCAGTTCCAGCATAGATAATATCGTTACCTTGACCACCAAAGATAGTGTTATTCCCAGTGCCACCATAGATGATGTCATTCCCTTGATTCCCATAGAGTAAACTCTTACCGGAGCCACCATAAATCGTATCAGCTCCAGAACCACCATAAATGATATCGTTACCAATTCCACCATAGATCAGGTCGTTTCCTAAATCTCCTGACAGATAATCATTACCTGTACCACCAAAGATAGTGTCATCACCTTTCCCACCAAACATGGTGTTATTCCCCACACCACCATAAAGAATGTCATTTCCTTGGTTACCGTAAAGTAAATTATCGCCTGAATCACCAAACAGTGAATCGTTACCTTGACCTCCTAAAATGGTGTCATTCCCTTGACCTCCATAAATCAAATCATTGCCTAAATCTCCAGATAAATAATCATTACCCTGATTTCCATAGAGAATGTCATCACCTTGACCACTATAATTATTACTAGTGAATCTACTGTTAATTATAGTATTACCAGTAAATGTACTATTAATTATAGTATTATTACCATTAAACCCCAAAGATACGGGACTATTGGATTGGCTATTTGTGTTGTTGTTAATAAATTGACTGTTGATAATTTGATTATTAGGATATTCACTACAGGAAATTACATTAGTATTGTTATTTAATTGACAATTTTGTAAAGTTAATGCGCTATTATTTCCAGTTACAATACTATTAATACTATTAGTAATAGTAATGTTACTAGCCTCAAAGTTTACGCTGGGCTGAACGTTAAAAACTCCGTGAGCATTATTACCACTTAGGGTAACTAATCCTCCCCCATCAATAGTGGTATTTGCCGCGATCGCTAATTCACTCCCAAGGGTAATAGTTACAGGTGTCCCACCACTATTAAAAGTTACATTACCACCACCTACTAATGCAGGGTTGTTAATGTAAAAGCTAAGGGGGATTTAATTTTACCGATTCTGAATCCTAAATCCCAATTACCACCTTGGTCTGCACTACCTGTTAAATTAGTAGATGCGGCAAGATTTGCTTGGGTTAATTCACTTAACTGTTTAACAAATGCTGCACCGTTGACCGATGCTACATTGCAACCATAAAGTAAAATATCTGCATCTGGGGTGAGATATTTGTGCCACTGTTGTAGGTAAGGGTAATATTGTGGTAAAGTGTCTGAATTCAGTTGAATATTGCCCAAGTAGAGACATCCGGGACTACCATGAGAAAAAATATGAACTGCTGCTAGTTTTCCCGAACCAGTAGTAAATTTTTTAATTTCTATGGTAATTTGCTCAATGCCATTGCGATCGCGCTCTAGTACAATTACCTTAATATTTGGTAATACTCCCTGAGCAAGAAACTCAATATCATCTACTCCTGAATCGATTTATGTTGGATGCAAAATCACTATTTGACGAAAGTTATTATGATACCGCTAATCCAGATGTAGCGAGTGCGATCGCGAAAGGACAAATAACAAGTGGATGGCAGCATTTCCAGTTATTTGGAGACAAGGAAGGGCGAAATCCCAGCGCTTTCTTTAATACACAATTTTATCTTTCTGAATATAACGATGTAGCTAATGCAGTTAAGCAAGGTTATACAACCGCGTTCGATCATTATATTGCCAATGGACAAAAAGAAGGTCGTGACGGTAGTGTTTTATTTGATGATAATTATTATTTAAGCCATAACGCCGATGTCCAATCAGCAGTTACCAGCTCGGCTAGTTCGGTAGATCCATTAACAGGAATTCAACATTATATTCAATTTGGTCTAAAGGAAGGGCGGGCAGGTTCAATTGAATTTGACCCTACTTACTATATAAATAATAATGCTGATTTAAAAGCAGATAACCTTACCAATTATCAAGCAGCGGAACATTTTGTCCTGAATGGAGAAAACGAAGGACGTTCGAGCGTCTTCAGCTTTTGATGTGCAATATTACTTAAATAACAATGCGGATTTAAAAACGGCTAGATTAAGCTATCAGCAAGCATTTCAACATTATGTTACTAATGGCTTAAAAGAAGAACGGGTGGCTAGAGCTGGACTGATTAATGCTGGAAGTAACAATGATCAAATTAACATGAGTTTACAAATATTCAGTAGTAATAAAACACCCAATGTAGTGATTTATAGTGTTAATTCGCCCCATGCGCTAGTTCCTGGTTCCAATTATGTTGGATTTCCTGGTCCCAATTTCAGTTATATAGTAGCACCTGGAGTTGGTATTCCAGCCATACAAGCCACTTGGACTTCTGTTAATACTGATGGTGTTTATACTGTCACCAATAATACTGACACTCCGATTCATAACTTAAGTTTTTATAATTCTTATTATCCCATAGGAAGATTTGCCAATGGTTTTAGTCTGTCTGATGCGGGAGGTATTAATGCTTCTGGTCAAAATGATTTTAAACCAACCGATGTAGCTGGTAGTATATCTGATATTTTTGGGATCATACAGTACGATCCTTATTATGGTAACGGCGAATTAAATTTTATCAGTGGTAATAAAACTGGACTTCTACCCCATCAGTCAATGGACATCGTTTTTCACTTTACTGTTCCTCAAGATTTATCCATAAATCATCCAGTAATTATACTAACTACACCCAGCTAGTATGATTGACTATTAAAACCTTTCTTGATTATTTTCTGAGTGGGGAGGGAGCGCGATCGCCGGAGTGAAACTATCCAGAGCCTAACATTTAATCACAACATTGCCAAGAGTACCTAAAACAGCACAAAATTAGCAGCAGTGAGATTACTGGCTGACAATCCATATACCGTAGATAAAAGTTGTCCAGTCGCAGTGATAGTAATGTTAGTATTAGAGCCATTACCAGTAATTGTGAGTTGATTGAAAGTTAACCCACCCGATAATCCTAAGAAATCTCGACCGGGTTGAAAATTGATGATATTAGAAATACCTTTATTAATCGCAAAGGTGTCGTTACCGATCCCACCAATTAAGGTATCATTACCCAGGTCACCACTCAAGAAATCACTCCCAGTACCAGCATAAATAATATCGTTACCTTGACCACCAAACATAGTGTTATTCCCAGTACCACCATAGATGATGTCATTTCCTTGATTCCCATAGAATAAACTATTCCCAACACCACCAAACAGAGTATCGCTTCCAGAACCACCATAAATGATATCGTTCCCAGAACCACCATAAATTAGGTCATTTCCTAAATCTCCGGACAGATAATCATTCCCTGTACCACCAACGATAGTGTCATCACCTTTCCCACCAAACATGGTATTATTTCCCACTCCTCCATAAAGGAGATCGTTGTCTTGATTTCCGTAGAGTAAATTATTTCCTGAGTCACCAAACAAAGTATCACTTCCAGAACCACCGAGAATCGTGTCGTTTCCTTGACCACCATAGATCAAATCATTCCCTAAATCTCCCGACAGATAATCATTCCCTTGATTCCCATAGAGAATATCGTTACCTTGACCACCAAATATAGTGTTATTACCAGTGCCACCATAGATGAGGTCATTCCCTTGATTCCCATAAAGTAAACTTTGACCGAAGCCACCATAAATCGTATCTGTTCCAGACCCTCCTAAAATCGTGTCGTTGCCAATTCCACCATAAATCAGGTCGTTTCCTAAGTCTCCTGAGAGGTAATCATTCCCTGTACCACCAACGAGAGTGTCATCACCTTGACCACCAAACATGGTGTTATTTCCTACTCCTCCGTAGAGGGTATCATTTCCAGAGCCACCGAGAATTGTGTCGTTTCCTTGACCAGCATAAATTAGATCATTCCCTAAGTCTCCCGAGAGATAGTCATTACCTTGATTCCCATAGAGAATATCGTTTCCTTGACCACCATAAAGAATGTCATTACCTAGACCACCAAATAAGGTATCGTTACCTTGGTTTCCATAGATGACATCGTTACTACTACCACCGTAAATTAAATCATTTCCTGCTAAAGCTAAGGCAATATTATTATTCGTGCCCGATGGTAAAGTAGCGACATCATCATTAGAGGTGAAATAGATAGCATTATCGATCGCGATCCAGCCATAAGGAGACATAATACTAGAATTTGATTTGTTGCCAGAAAAAGTGGTATTAGTAATATTGGCAGAGCCAAGACCTTGGGATAGAAATCCACCTCCTAATCCGGCGGTAGTAATATTATTAGTAAAAGTGCTATTTTGAATAGTAAAATTAGAGTTGTCTCCGCCAATTCCACCACCACCAGCAGTATCAATTCCACCACCACCAGCATAAGATATATTATTGCTAATTGTGCTATTTTGAATAGTTACTAATGGACTACCGGCAAAATTAGCTCCGCCAGGACTAAATGAAGATTGATTACTGTCGATAAGACTATTAGTAATTAAAGTAGGAGTTTCATCGACTTCAATAGCACTACCAGCAGTTTTATTATTAGTAAAAACCGAATTATTTATGGTTAAACCTGCTTGCTGCACTATATAAACGCAAGGTATACTATTATTATTAAACCTACTACCAATTATGCTAGTCTGACCACCAGCATTACCATAAACTACAAAACTATTACCGAAGTTGTTACTAAATATGCTGTTCGTTATAGTCAAGCTGCTTCCCGAAAGGTAAATCCCACCGTTATTGTTAATAAACTGACAGTTTTGGAGATTTAATGTAATACTATTTCCACTGATAATTCCCGATCCTACCCCAAGAGGGGCATAACCATTAGTAATAGTCAAGTTATTAGCAGCAAAGTTGATATTCGATTGCACATTAAAAATGTTGTTAGCATTATTACCGCTCAGGGTAACTAATCCTCCCCCATCAATAGTGGTGTTAGCTGCGATCGCGATGGGACTACTCAGGGTAATCGTGACAGGTGTCCCACCCGTATTAAAGGTAACATTACCACCACCTGCTAATGCAGCTCTTAATGCTGCTTCTGTAATACTTTGTGGTGTCCCATTACCGACTATACCAGCAGCGACAAATTGATATTGTTTTCGGGTTGTTAATGTAAAAGCTAAGGGGGATTTAATTTTACCGATTCTGAATCCTAAATCCCAATTACCACCTTGGTCTGCACTACCTGTTAAATTAGTAGATGCGGCAATATTTGTTTGGGTTATTTCACTTAACTGTTGAATGAATGCGACACCTTTTCCCGCCGCAACATTACAACCATAAAGTAAAATATCTGCATCTGGGGTGAGATATTTGTGCCACTTTTGTAGGTAAGGGTAATATGGTGGTAAAGTGTCTGAATTCAGTTGAATATTGCCCAAATAAATACATCCAGGACTACCATGAGAAAAAATATGAACTGTTGCTAGTTTTCCCGAACAATTAGCAAATTTTTCGATTTCTGTGGTAATTTGCTCAATTCCGTTGCGATCGCGCTCCAGTACAATTACCTTAATATTTGGTAATACTCCTTGAACTAGAAACCCAATGTCATCTACTCCTGAATCGATGAATAGGAGCGATCGGGATTGATGGATTTGCTGAGAATATTTGGACTTCAACAGCATACTGGATTACCCCCATTAAATCTTGCTATGATTACTTTTTTAAAATTATGGCACCAAAATTTCCAGGAATGAACCCTGATTAGCGAATATCCGGCTTGATGGTCAGAAGTCCACTATGGGCTAATTGCTGGACTCGCGCGATCGCCGGAGTGAAACGATTGAGCCTAATATTTAATCAGAACATTGCCAACAGTACCTAAAACAGCACAAAATTAGCAGCAGTTAGATTACTGGCTGACAATCCATATATTGTAGATAAAAGTTGTCCAGTCGCGGTGACAGTAATATTAGTATTAGAGCCATTACCAGTAATTGTGAGTTGATTGAAAGTTAACCCACCCGATAGTCCCAAGAAATCTCGACCGGGTTGAAAATTGATGATATTAGAAACACCTTTATTAATCGCAAAGGTGTCATTACCAATCCCACCGATTAAGGTATCATTACCCAGGTCACCACTCAAGAAATCACTTCCAGTTCCAGCATAGATAATATCGTTACCTTGACCACCAAAGATAGTATTATTACCAGTACCACCATAGATGACATCATTACCTTGATTACCGTAGAGTAAACTATTACCGGAACCACCATAAATCGTATCTGCTCCCGACCCTCCTAAAATCTTGTCGTTACCAATTCCACCATAAATCAAGTCGTTTCCTAAGTCTCCTGACAGGTAATCATTCCCTGTACCACCAACGAGAGTGTCATCACCTTTCCCACCAAACATGGTGTTATTTCCTACTCCTCCATAGAGGATGTCATTGTCTTGATTTCCGTAGAGGAAATTATTTCCTGAGTCTGCAAATAGGGTATCGCTTCCAGAACCACCGAGAATGGTGTCGTTCCCTTGACCACCATAGATCAGGTCATTCCCTAAGTCTCCAGATAGATAGTCATTCCCTTGATTCCCATAGAGAATATCGTTCCCTTGACCACCATAAAGAATGTCATTACCTAGACCACCAAATAAGGTATCGTTACCTTGATTTCCATAGATGACATCGTTACCATTACCACCGTAAATTAAATCATTTCCTGCTAAAGGAAAGGCAATATTAATTCCGGATGGTAAGGTGGCTACATCATCATTAGCGGTGAAATAGATGGCATTATCGATCGCCACGGTGTTACCATAAACCCCATTACTATAAATCCCATTACTAAAAGTTGATTGGTTGCCAGAAAAAGTAGTATTAGTAATATTGAGAGAGGTAGGATTTATCAATTGCAATCCACCTCCTTGATTAGTAGTAGTATTATTAGTAATAGTGCTATTTTGAATAGTCACGTTATTATTATTGTATCCGTAAATTCCACCACTAGCACTGGAACTTGAATTATTAGTAATGGTAGTATTTTGAATAGTTACTGCTCCCTGATTGAAACTCGTTGGACCGACGTAACCGTGATTACTATCGATGCGACTATTAGTAATTAAAGTATTAGTTTTATAGGTATCTATTATGCTACTATTAAGAGCAAAATTGTTGGTAAATACAGAATTATTAATGGTTAAACTTGATTGCTGGTCAGTAGCAATGCAGCAATAATTATTAGTAAATGTACTATTAATAATGCTAGTCTGACCACCACCACTACTAGCAATTAATGGCAGGTTATAGTCAATGCGATTGTTAATAAGCTGACAGTTTTGAATTGTAAAATTATTGCCACCGATAAAACCACGGGAATTAGTAATAGTCAGATTGTTAGCAGTAAAATTGATGTTTGATTGCACAGAAAAAATAAAGTCCGCATTATTACTTAAGGTAACTAATCCACCCCCATCAATGGTTGTATTAGCCGCGATCGCGATCTTACTCAGAGTAAGAGTTACAGGTGCTCCACCACTATTAAAAGTTACATTACCACCACCTACTAATGCAGCTCGTAATGCTGCTTCGGTGATACTTTGTGGTGTCCCATTCCCAACTACACCAGCAGCGACAAATTGATATTGTTTTCTGGTTGCTAATGTAAAAGCTAAAGGGGATTTAACTTTACCTATTCTTAACCCTAAATCCCAATTACCACCTTGGTCTGCACTACCTGTTAAATTAGTAGAAGCAGCGATATTTGTTTGGGTTATTTCACTGAGCTTTTTTACAAATGCTCTACCTATTCCTTGTCCTATTTTACAACCATAAAGGAATAGCTCTCCATGGTTAACCAGATAATTTTGCCAACTACTTAAGTATAGATAGTATTTAGTTAATGTGTCTAAAGTAAGTTCAGTATTACCTAAATAAATACAACCAGGACTACCGTGGGAAAAAATATGGAGTGAGGTGACTTTTCCTTGAGTATGAGCAAAGTTGGCTAATTCCCGAGTAATTTGCTCGATCCCATCTTGGTGACGATCGAGAATAATCACAGAAGTGTTGGGTAAAATCCCTGTAGCTAGAACGGGAATATCATCGATCGCACCATCAATGAATAATAGCGATCGGGAATTAATGAGGTTAATCATCTATTAAAAGTCGTTGTAGTAGTGGGGAGGGAGCGCGATCGGGTTGGAGAATTCAAGGATTAGGAGTGAGTCTATCATTTAATCACAACATTTACAGCAGCAACTAAAAGATCACAAAATCTGTAATAGTCATTATTCTACCATCACAAAAGGAGAAATATCGGTGTAAAAAGTCGCGATAATTTATACGCTCATTTGATGCTCATTTGATGGGTGTCAATAGGTTTTGGAGAAATATTGTATAAACCATATAAACCCTAGAACAACCTAATATCAATGTTTTCACGTCGCACCGTATAATTTTTCTACGCTCATCTATGAAATTTTCTACGCTCACCTATGAAATTTTCTACACTCACCTATGAAATTTTCTATATTTTCTTTGCTGGTATTATAGAAAATATTCAAGGGTTTAGACATTTTCTATAATTGCTTTTGAGAAAGAAAAATTAAGCTGCTAATGATAGTAAGTATTTCTGCTGGGTAGTTTTAGTGATTAATTTTAGTAAAAGTCAACTTTCCTGGGGGTGCGATCGCAGGTTAATTTTGTCCGGAGGATTGCAGAAAACCTAATTGATAACCATAAGCAAAAAAATATACTACCTAGATCAAAAATCTCTAGGTAGTGATATTTAATATTAGTTAGATAGACTGATAACAGCCAGTTCCCCTCAAGCAACCGAGCTGAACATATCGGAAATTCAAAAGCCAAAGATTAGATCACCTATGGTATTAGTTGGTAATGATGGCAACAATGACGTTAGTGCTGATTGGTTAATGGTAAACTGGGTAGAATTGCCGTTTTTAGTGTACTCCACATTGGACATTAGTGCGATATCTTGCTCTTGAGTTAAAGTGATTTGGATATCATTGGGAGAAGGTTCCCTAGAAACAGATGCAGGAATACCGACCGAATTATTCAAAGAACCCACAAGCAGATAATTGCTAACCGTATGGTTTAAGCTATCCGAACTGTGATTTGACTGATCAAAACTGATCCCACTAATAGGTACACCATTAGTGCTACTAGCGATGAGAGTATCCTGATTATTACCATGGAGAATCCCAGAGATATAAGCGTGGGAATTACTCATACCTGTAAAAGCATCGAATTGCAAATAGGGATCGATCACATCAACGTTAATATCAGTGGGAGAAGAAGATGAGGGTGTTGATGGAGTTGGTAATGGGGATGGTAATGGGGATGGTAATGGGGATGGGGATGGAGATGGTAATGGGGATGGTAATGGGGATGGAGATGGGGATGGTAATGGGGATGGAGATGGTAATGGGGATGGGGATGGAGATGGGGATGGTAATGGGGATGGAGATGGGGATGGTAATGGTAATGGGGATGGAGATGGAGATGGAGATGGAGATATGATATTATTAAACTCAAAAGCTCCAATATCAATTTTTCCGTCAGTACGTCCTAATCCTCTTTCATCCGTAGTTAGACCACTAACATTTTGACCAGCATTAATTGCAGGACTACCTGGTAATAATGCTTGAGTCAGAACACCACCACCATTATCTTGTAATGGACCAAGTAGCGGATCAGCAATTAAGATAGAAGCGGTGGCATTATTGTCTGTTGGTGTACTAGAAGATGTTAATTTAGCTGGATATTGAATATTACCTCCACCATCAATTAATTCGTTGGTAGTTTCTTGTTTAATCTGCGAAGGATTACCAGCAGTATTATTATCGAAAATGGTATTTTCGACAGTCACGGGTTGATTATTATTGTTAGCGATCGCTCCTCCAATATATCCAGCCTGATTATTGGAAATTGTCGTATTAGTTATATTCGTAGCATTATTACTCTGATTATTTAGAGCAATTGCACCACCGACTCCATTCCCACTACCATCATCTGCTTTATTGCCATAAAAAGTAGAATTAGTAATATTTACGGGGGCATTTTCTCCGACTAATAATCCACCACCTTGAGTTAAAGCTGTGTTATTAGCAATCGTGCTATTTTGGATTGTTAGTTGCGCGTTTCCTTCTCTAATTCCTCCTCCAAGAGCATTTCCATTACTATCTTTAATTACATTATTATTAGTAATGGTAGAACCTTGAACCGTAATTTGATCAGCACCATATCCAAATAGAAATGCTCCTCCTCCTTGTCCTCCTCCTTTATTACCATTGATCTGAGTATTAGTAATAACAATGCTACCTCCCGGTCCATTATTCGGACTGTTCAGACTTGCACCGTCAGTATAGATCGCACCCCCAAATCCTTGACCATAAGCAAGACCTTGGGTTGAATCGTTATTAGTAAATACAGAACCACTAATATTCAACCCACTTAAAACACTATTAATTGCTCCACCATTGTTACCTTTATTATTAGTAAATGTGCTATTTGTTATCGTAGTTTGACTACCAGACCAAATGGTAATTGCTCCAGCACCTCGTTCAGTATTTCCTGATGCTTGATTGCCAGTAAATGTACTGTTTGTAATGGTATTATTAGAGGAATTACCGCAAGTAATAGCACCACCTGATGTCCCCGTATTGTTAATAAATTGACAATTTTGGACAACTAATTTGCCACTACTTCCTGAATAAATTGCCCCACCATCATTACTATCGCCCTGGTTACTACTATTACCATTAGTAATAGTCATATTGCTAACCGTAAAATTGGTCAGGTCTTGCACATTAAAAACGCGGTTAGCATTATTACCATTGAGCGTAACTAATCCACCTCCATCAATAGTAGTGTCATTAGCGATCGTGAGTTGATTACTCAGAGTAATAGTAACAGGTGCTCCACCTGTATTAAAGGTAACTGTTCCACCACCTGCTAATGCAGCTCTTAATGCTGCTTCAGTGACACTCGATGCTGTACCATTACCGACGACACCACCAGCAATAGATTTATACTCTGCTCTAGCTGCTTGAGTAAATGCTAAGGGAGATGTAACTTGACCAATAGTAAATTCTAAATCCCAGTTACCACCTTGGTCAGTGCTACCAGTTAAATTAGCAGAAGCAGCGATATTGGTCTGGGTTAATTCACTTAATTTTTGGACAAATGCTGCACCTACTCCTCTGGCAATTTCACAGCCATATAATAGGATATCGGCACCCTTAACTAGACATTTTTGCCACTGGGTGAAAGCATTGTGGTAAGTAGCTAAAGTATCCCAATTCAGTTGAGTATTTCCCAGATAGATACATCCAGGACTACCATGGGAAAAAATATGAATAGATGTTAATTTTCCCCACTTAGTAGCAAAGTTTGCCAATTCTTTAGTAATTTGCTCAATCCCATCTTGGTGACCATCAAGTACAATGACTTCAGTTTCTGGTAAAACTCCTGTAGTAAGAACCTGAATCTCATCGACAGCACCATCAATAAAAACTAATCCTCTTGCTTGGGAATTTGGTTGAAAAGATTGAGAATTAGCGTGACTACTATAATAGTTGACCATGATCTAAAAACTCCTAAAGGTAATTTTAGATCCACCCCAATAATGCTTTCTTGACAAATAAAGATAGAGAGAATTGACAGACAAGTTTTAATTTGTATTCTCTATCTGCTCTGGAGATAAATTCAGTAAAAAAATCCCAGTCAAAACAAAAATGAGAAGGGTTAACAGATAATGATCTGCACTGAATTTGTCTCAAGTTTTGTCTTTCTACTTCTTTTTACAGGTAGAACGGATCTCATCCGGCAACTGATTAATGAGATAATAAATATTGTTATTTATTTTATAAATGAAATAAATTTATTCTACTTAAAGCCTTACTGTGCAAGACTTAGATGCACTGGCCGCTAAACAAATACACTGGGCAAATTGCGGAATAAAATTACAGCTCAGTTAAAACAATTAAGTGTAATTACGAGCAGATAGTGAAATTACGGAAAGACCGTATAATTACGGAAATATCAATCAGTGTAGTAACTAAATACTGAATCCGATCCAGAGTAGATCAGTAAAGCCGGGATGCAAGAACAGATAAAATCACAGTTGATCTAGTGTTGAGGCAATTTTTAATCCCACTAGCGTCATCAATCTGGTATAATTAGCCAAATCTAGTCTGCTTGCTGTAGACCCCGATTGCCCAAAGGATTACTCACGCTATAGTAAGGCTATTTTCTATGCACGAGTTGGGAATTACCCATAATATAGTAGCGATCGCGGTTGAACATAGTCGAGGAGCTAGGGTCAAACGAGTCTGTCTAGAAATTGGTAAACTGACCGCAATTCTGCCCGATTCGATTCGTTTCTGTTTTGATATCTGTTGTGAGGGAACTTTACTCGCAGGAGCTAAGTTAGAAATTATCGAAATTCCTGGATTAGCTCGTTGTCGTCATTGTCAAACGGAGATTCCCTTAGAAATACCCTATAGTATTTGTCCCGCTTGCGATCGGAGTGATTTAGAAATTTTGCAGGGCGAAGAGCTAAAAATTAAGGAACTGGAGATAGAATAATTATGTGCGTAACTTGTGGCTGTTCAGATGATGCTCATCCTACTATCACTAACTCTCAAACTGGAGAAGTTAGCGAAGTTATGACTCACGAACATACTCATGTTCTCGCTGATGGGACAGTGATTTCTCATACCCATCACCCTGAACATAGCGATCGCTCTCATCCCCCAGAACCAGCTCATGTCCACGCCCAAATCCACGGTACAACTATTACCTTAGAACAAAATATTTTAGCTAAAAATGACTTATTAGCTGCTCAAAATCGCGGTTGGTTTAAAGGACGCAATATTCTAGCACTTAATTTAGTTAGTTCCCCTGGATCAGGAAAAACTACTTTACTTACCAGGACAATTCAAGATTTACAAAACCAAACCACTATTAGTGTAATTGAAGGAGATCAAGCTACAACTAATGATGCCGATCGCATTAAAGCAACAGGTTGTCAAGTCATCCAAATTAATACAGGGACAGGTTGTCACCTCGATGCAGAAATGGTAGAAAGAGGATTACAAGCACTTAATCCTCCCCTCAATTCGATTGTGATGATTGAAAATGTCGGTAACTTAGTCTGTCCAGCTTTATTTGATTTAGGAGAAAGAGCGAAAGTAGTCATTCTCTCAGTAACCGAAGGAGAAGATAAACCGATTAAATATCCTCAGATGTTTCATGCTAGTCAGGTAATGATTATTAATAAGATTGATCTTTTACCTTATGTACAGTTTGATGTTGAGCGTTGTATCGAATATGCACATAAAGTTAACCCTCGGTTACAAATATTTCAGGTATCAGCTACCAAGGGAACTGGGTTAAATAATTGGTATGATTGGTTATTAAATCCCCATTAAATCGCAAATCTATAATTCATGTTCAAATTAATTAATCTCTCAAAGGATGGGTAAAAATGAGCAAGTTAATGTTTGCATTACTAATAATATTGTCTATGAAGATATTCGGACTTGGTTTAATTAAGCAAGTTGCTCATCCTCTTACCATTGATGACAAGAATAACTATCTAAATAGTAAGACAAATCGGAGTAATTATACAGCAGATGATAGAATAGTCGATAACATCATCAATAGTAATTATCAAATAGAATCCAGTACCTACACAGATCGGGGTATTAAAATAGATTATCCCAAAATAACTAATCTCAACAATGATGAGCTAGAACAAAAAATTAATCAGTTAATAAGTCAAGATGTGTTAAAAGTCTTAGATCGGGTCTATGGTAATAACTTAGATGAGCTAGATTTATCATTAAAATATGAAGTTACTTATCAGGGGTCTGATATGATAAGTATAAAGTATTTAGGACTTGGTTATGTTAAAGGTGCTGCGCATCCTAATAATATCATTTATACCACAACTATAGATTTCAACAAACAAAAGGTATTAGCTTTAAATGAAATAATACCGATCGATGATACTTTTGTAATAAAATTTAATAATGGTAAATTCCTCTCCGTTAATTCAGCAGCTTTAGAATATGCGATTAAGGATACTAAGCGGGACTTCAATGCTGAACGTATTAAGGAATACTTTAGTAAAGATAGCGCAATTTATTATGTCACAGCAAATTCCCTAGTTGTCAGTAACTATGAACTTTCTCACGCGATCGGAGATCATGTGGAAGTTGAGTTAGATTATCAAGTTGTAAATAAGTAATTGATCTCAGGAATTGGCGCATTTATTAATAGTGCGATCGCGAAAATTAACTTGTAGAATCTCTTGATTTGTTTATGATAATTATAGCGATCGCTTGCTGGCTTTTATCCGACCGATGCTAAGGGCAATTTTAGTTAGCCTTGACGTAGATCAAAGACCCATCAGGACTATCAATGATCAGTTCTTGATCGGTGATATTATAGGACGTAGCTGATTCTAATGCGCGGAAATATTTTTCCTCCTGCCCCAGATCTAGGTTTGAGCAGAACATTTTTGTTGAGGATATACCTGAAAATTTGATTGAGTATATACTAAAACTAAAAGAGGCAAAGTATCGGTTGCAACCTGCGCTACCCGAAACTGTTGGATCGGAGGAAGTATCAAATTTAGCCGTAATTTGAGTAGATGGCAAAACTGGACTTCCTTCTAAGGATTTAAGCCGCCAACTACCTTGGAGTTCTGCTGCGTAACTGGGGCTAGTAAGTGCTAAAATCAAGCTACATACTGCGAGGGTCAAAATGATAGCCTTGCGAATAAATTTAAAACTTTTCATTGTTTGATTTTACCTTTACGGAGTGACCAGAGCGGCAAAAGTTATGCTCTGGAATAATTTGGGGGTTATATGACATAAAATTGGTAGGGGCAGTTTCACCAATCAATTCTGTCACCAACAGATAACTATTATAAACCTGCCCTGGCCTAACAGATTAACCTCAGATTAAGTGCAATTTCATGTGATTGGTATTAAATTTACTAATATAATAGGTCTAGTAAAAGCTCTCGATCGATATCGGGAAGAGTGGTAAACCTATTATAGGAAGATAAAACTCGGGATTCTCCGATTTGAATACTGGGCGATCGCGCTTGATTTCCTCTTGCCCATAATAATCCATAAATTACTGGAAAAATGAGATAATACTTGGTTTAAATTAATCAGATTTAGTAATAATTTATCAGTTTCTGAATTACTTCCTGGGCACAATATTCTGGCGTTAATCGCATTCATTACTGGATGATTAAGGCTAGTTGTGAGCGATCGCTATTCTAACTGCTAGTTTGGCCTGATGAGTTGGATAGTTACCACGGGATATTTTCCAAAAATTTATTGAGGGAGCAGCATTTATTGTAAAATTAATCTCTATAAATATTTTAAACATTCCTATGAGTGATTCTCAAGTCCCAAAGACCCAATTTTATGACGCCTTTATTTCCTATGGTCGGGCCGATAGTAAGGCTTTTGCTGCCAAACTGAAAGAACGACTACAGAGTCAAAATCTTGAAGTTTGGTTGGATCTTGAGGAAATTCCCTTCGGGGTTGATTTTCAAAATCAAATAAATGATGGGATCACCAAAGCTGATAACTTTTTGTTTCTAATTTCGCCCCATTCCGTCAATTCTGCCTATTGTCGCAAAGAAATTGACCTAGCGATCGAATTAAACAAACGAATATATCCCATCTGGCACGTTGCGGAAATTGATCAGGAAACGTGGCAAGAACGTAATCCTGGTAAATCTGAAGCTGAATGGCTGAGGTATAAGGAAACGGGACAACATTCTACTGTTCCCGGTAAAAATCCCAATATGCACCCTAAAATCGGCGAAATTAATTGGCTCCCTGGTGAAAAAGATAAACAAAGAGATGGTGAAAAAAGGGATGATTTTGAGGAGAGATTGTTCACATTATTAGATACCGAATTAATAAATATAGTGCGTCGCCATCAAGACTATGTGCGACAACATACAGTTTTGTTGAATCAAGCTCTTTACTGGAAAGATCAGCAGAAACAAACTCGTTATTTATTAATTGGAGAAGAACGGCAAAAAGCCGAAAAATGGTTAAAAGAGAGAAAAGAGAGGTTTAAGGAAAAAAAACTAGCGCCCGGCGAACCTACATTGCTGCATTGTGAGTTTATTTGCGAGAGTATCAAGAATGCGAATAACTTGATGACTCAGGTGTTTCTCTCCTATGCGGAAGTTGATATTTCTACAATGCTTCAAGTTAGAGAGATCCTGTTACGAGAAAGTATTACAGTTTGGACAAATCAGACAGATATTCAAACTGGAGAAGTATTTGAGGAGGCAATAGAGCGGGGAATTGAACAAGCGGATAACATTGTCTATTTGATTTCGATCGACGCACTAACATCTTATTACTGTCAGAAAGAAATTGACTATGCTCTCTCGTTGAATAAAAGGATTATTCCTTTGTTAATTAAACCAACAGATTTAGAACAAATTCCATCAGTAATTAGAGGATTACAATTTATTGACTTTACTGATAATCAGACCGAGGCAGATTTACGTCAAGACTTGGATGATTTGCTTAACGTTTTACGAGAAGAGGAGAGTTATTACGAAGAACATAAAATGCTGTTAAGCAAGGCGTTGAAATGGGAAGAACAGAAACGCAACCCGAGTATTTTATTACGGGGTTACAATTTGCGCCATGCAGAAACTTGGTTGAAGGGAGCGGAACGGAAAACTCAACATCAGCCAACAACCTTACAGAAAGAGTTTATTAATGAAAGTTTGCGCCAACCACCTGCCGCATCTCTAGACCTATTTATTTCCTATTCAAGATCAGATTCCGATCTAGCCCGTGCATTAAATGATGAGTTGCAGATCCGAGGGAAGACAACTTGGTTTGACCAAGAGAGTATCGCTTCAGGAGCAGATTTTCAGAAAGAGATTTATGCGGGAATTGAGAGTGCTGATAATTTTCTATTTATTTTGTCCCCGCGTTCTATTAATTCGACCTACTGTGCTGATGAGGTGGAATATGCAGCTAAACTTAACAAACGATTTATTACGATCTTACATCAAGATGTGAATACTATTGAATTACATCCAGAGTTAGCTAAGGTGCAGTGGATTGATTTTCGGCAAAAAGAAGGGGAATTTTCTGCTAATGTTAATCAATTATTAAGAACCTTAGACACTGACCGAGAATATATTCAAAATCATACTAAATGGCTACGTCGGGCGATCGAATGGGAAAACCAAGGTAAGAATAATGATTTGCTGCTCAGAGGTAGTGAGTTGGCGATCGCAGATGACTGGTTGAAGCAAGCAAATCAAGGCAAAAAGCAACCCCAAGTCACGGAATTGCAAACCAACTTTATTGAATCTAGTCGCAATGCGATCGAAGCGATCGCTAAACAGGAAAAACAGCAACAGGCTAAAGCTCAGGCACAATATGCTTTATCTCTATTACATCCAAGGGAAGACAAATTGGATGCTTTAATTACCGCCATTAAGGCTGCCAAGATTATTCAAAAAGAAAATATATCTGAAATAGCGGTGACAGCAGCTTTGGCAAACTCAGTTTTTGATGTTAAGGAACACAACCGTTTGGTAAACCATCGTGATGGGGTCTTGAGCGTAAGTTTCAGCCCTGATCGTCAAACCTTGGTCTCCAGTAGTTTTGACAAGACGATTAAACTATGGGATGTCAAGACAGGGCAGGCACTTCGCACTTTTTCTGGCCATAGTAATGCGGTCCATAGCGTAGGTTTCAGCCCCGATGGTCAAACCTTGGCCTCCGGTAGTGCAGACAAGACGATCAAACTATGGGATGTCAAAACAGGGCAGGCACTTCTCACTCTTTCTGGTCATAGTGATTGTGTCTATAGCGTAGGTTTCAGCCCCGATGGTCAAACTTTGGCCTCCGGTAGTGCAGACAAGACGATCAAACTATGGGATGTCAAGACAGGACAGGAACTTCGCACTCTCTCTGGCCATAGTAATTCGGTCTTTAGCGTAAGTTTCAGTCCCGATGGTCAAACCTTGGCCTCCGGTAGTAGAGACAAGACGATCAAACTATGGGATGTTAAGACAGTTCAGACACTTCGCCCTCTGATGTTGCTGATTCAAAATATGAATCGATGGCTAAAACCCTCAATGGCTACAAAATTAGGCCAAATCATCCGATCATTCAGCAACACCCGCACTCTCTCTGGCCATAGTAATTCGGTCTTTAGCGTAAGTTTCAGTCCCGATGGTCATACCTTGGCCTCCGGTAGTGCAGACAAGACGATCAAACTATGGGAGGTAAAGACAGGTCAGGCACTTCACACTCTCTCTGGTCATAGTGAACAGGTCTTGAGCGTAAGTTTCAGCCCCGATGGTCAAACCTTGGTCTCTGGTAGTTGGGACAAGACGATCAAACTATGGGAGGTAAAGACAGGTCAGGCACTTCACACTCTCTCTGGTCATAGTGAACAGGTCTTGAGCGTAAGTTTCAGCCCCGATGGTCAAACCTTGGCCTCCGGTAGTAGGGACAAGATGATCAAACTATGGGAGGTAAAGATAGGGAAGGAATTTCGCCCTCTTTCTGGTCATAGTAATACGGTCTTGAGCGTAAGTTTCAGCCCCGATGGTCAAACCTTGGCCTCCGGTAGTGCAGACAAGACGATCAAACTATGGGATGTCAAGACAGGAAAGAAACTTCGCACTCTTTCTGGCCATAGTAATTTTGTCAGGAGCGTAAGTTTCAGCCCCGATGGTCAAACCTTGGCCTCTGGTAGTGATGACAAGACAATCAAACTATGGGAGGTAAAGACAGGAAAGGAACTTCGCACTCTCTCTGGCCATAGTAAGGAGGTCTATAGTATAAGTTTCAGCCCCGATGGTCAAACCTTGGCCTCCGGGAGTAGGGACAAGACGATCAAACTATGGGATGTCAAGACAGGAAAGAAACTTCGCACTCTCTCTGGCCATAGTAATACGGTCATGAGCGTAAGTTTCAGCCCCGATGGTCAAACCTTGGTCTCCGGTAGTGCAGACAAGACGATCAAACTATGGGATGTCAAGACAGGAAAGAAACTTCGCACTCTCTCTGGTCATAGTGGATGGGTCATGAGCGTAAGTTTCAGCCCCGACGGTCAAACCTTGGCCTCCGCTAGTAGAGACAAGACGCTCAAACTATGGGATGCCAAGACAGGAAAGGAACTTCGCACTCTCTCTGGCCATAGTAATCACATCTGGAGCGTAAATTTCAGTCCCGATGGTCAAACTTTGGCCTCCGCTAGTAGAGACAAGACGCTCAAACTATGGGATGTCAAGACAGGAAAGGAACTTCGCACTCTCTCTGGCCATAATGATTGGGTCATAAGCGTAAGTTTCAGCTCCGATGGTCAAACTTTGGCCTCCGGGAGTAGGGACAAGACGCTCAAACGATGGGATGTCAAGACAGGGCAGGAACTTCGCCCTCTCTCTGGTCATAGTAATCACGTCTGGAGCGTAAGTTTCAGCCCCGATGGTCAAACCTTGGCCTCCGGGAGTAGGGACTATACCATCAAACGATGGGATGTCAAGACAGGGCAGGAACTTCGCCCTCTCTCTGGTCATAGTAATCACGTTAGGAGCGTAAGTTTCAGCCCCGATGGTCAAGCCTTGGCCTCTGGTAGTTATGACAAGACGATCAAACTATGGGATGTCAAGACCGGGCAGGCACTTCTCACTCTCTCTGACCATAATGATTGGGTCATAAGCGTAAGTTTCAGCTCCGATGGTCAAACTTTGGCCTCCGGGAGTAGGGACTATACCATCAAACTATGGGATGTCAAGACAGGAAAGAAACTTCGCACTCTCTCTGGCCATAGTAATACGGTCAATAGCGTAAGTTTCAGTCCCGATGGTCAAACCTTGGCCTCCGGTAGTTATGACAAGACGATCAAACTATGGGATGTCAAGACCGGGCAGGCACTTCTCACTCTTTCTGGTCATAGTGATTGTGTCTATAGCGTAGGTTTCAGCCCCGATGGTCAAACCTTGGCCTCTGGTAGTGAGGACAATCGGATCAAACTATGGGATGTCAAGACCGGGCAGGAACTTCGCGCTCTCTCTGGCCATAGTTATGGGGTCAGGAGCGTAGGTTTCAGCCCCGATGGTCAAACCTTGGCCTCTGGTAGTGAGGACAATCGGATCAAACTATGGGATGTCAAGACCGGGCAGGAACTTCGCACTCTCTCTGGCCATAGTTATGGGGTCAATAGCGTAAGTTTCAGCCCCGATGGTCAAATCTTGGCCTCCAGTAGTGAGGACAAAACGATCAAACTATGGAAGTTAGTAGAGTTTGATTTAAACCATCTCTTAGAAAGGGGCTGCCATTGGGTACACGCTTATTTACACAATCCTGATTCTGGTTTAGACGAGAGTGACAGACATATTTGCGACGATATCAGGTACTGACGATATCGGTACTGTTCCTATGAGTGATTCTCTACTCCCAAGTACCCTACTTTACCATGCGTTTATTTCCTATGGTCGAGCCGATAGTAAGGCTTTTGCTGCCAAACTACAAGAACGACTACAGAGTAATGGTTTTCAAGTTTGGTTTGATTTCAATGATATTCCCTTGGGGATTGATTATCAAAATCAGATTGATGATGGGGGGATAACCAAAGCTGATAACTTTCTGTTTCTAATTTCGCCCGATTCCGTTAATTCTCCCTATTGTCGCCAAGAAATTGAACGAGCCATCGAATTAAAAAAACGCATTATTCCCATCCTGTACGTTAAACAAATTAGTCAGGAAACTTGGCAACAACAGAATCCTGGTAAATCTGAAGCTGACTGGCAAATCTATCAGGAAAAGGGATTACATTCTACTGATCCCAAGACCAATCCCAATATGCACTCTGTCATCAGCAAAATCAATTGGATCTTTGTTCAAGAAGGGATTGATGATTTTGAGAAGGGATTGAGCGCATTAATAGATATATTTCGTCGCCATCAAGACTATGTGCGACAACATACAGTTTTGTTGAATCAAGCAATTGACTGGGAACAGCAGCAGAAACAAACTCGTTATTTATTAATTGGGAAAGAACTGCAAACAGCAGAAATATGGTTAAAAAAGAGGTTTAAGGAAGAACAAGCACCCTGCGAACCTACATTGCTGCATTGTGAGTTAATTTGCGAGAGTATCAAGAATGCCAATAACTTGATGACTCAGGTGTTTCTTTCATATTCGGAAGTAGATCGTTCTACAATGCTTCAAATTCGGGAGAGATTATTACGAGAAGGGATTACGGTTTGGACAAATCAGACAGATATCCAAACTGTTGAGGAGGTAATAAATCGGGGAATTACTCAAGCGGATAATGTGGTCTATTTGATTTCGACCGATGCACTGACATCTCATGACTGTCAGAAAGAAATTGACTATGCTCTCTCGTTGAATAAAAGAATTATTCCTTTGTTAATTAAACCAATAGATTTAGAACAAATTCCACCAACAATAAAAGGATTACAACGGATTAACTTTACTGACAATCAGACTGAGGTGGATTTACGTCAGGATTTAGTGGATGATTTGCTCAAGGTTTTACGGGAAGATGCCAGCTATTACGAAGAGCATAAAAAGCTGTTATGCAAGGCGTTGAAGTGGGAAAAACAGAACCGCAAACCCAGTATTTTATTGCGGGGTTACAATTTGGGTTACAATTTGCGCCATGCAGAAATTTGGTTGAAGGGAGGGGAACGGAAAACCCAACATCAGCCGACAAACTTACAAAAAGAGTTTATTAATGAAAGTTTGCTCCAGCCTCTTGAAGAATCTCTAGATGTATTTATTTCCTACTCTAGGTCTGATTCTGATCTAGCCCGTGCATTAAATGATAAGTTGCAAGTACAAGGAAAGACTACTTGGTTTGACCAAGAAAGTATTACATCAAAGACGGATTTTCAGCAAGAGATTTATCGGGTAATAGAGAGTGCGGACAATTTTTTGTTTATTTTGTCGCCACGTTCTATTAATTCTCCTCACTGTGCTGATGAGTTTGAATATGCAGCTAAACTTAACAAACGATTTATTACTGTATTGCATCAAGATGTGAATACTACTGAATTACATCCAGAGTTAGCTAAGATGGAGCGGATTGATTTTACGCAAGGAGCATTTGATGCGAATGTTAATGAATTGTTGAGGATTTTAGACACAGACAGGGAATATATCAAAAGTCATACTAAATTGCTGCGTCGGGCGATTGAATGGGAAAACCAAGATCAAAATAATTATTTACGGCTAAAAGGTAGTGAGCTTAGGAGCGCGTATAAATGGTTCCAAAAAACAACTCAAAGTAAAAAGCAACCTCCTGTCACAGAACTACAAACTAAGTTTATTGAGTCTAGTCATAATGCGATCAAGGAGATTGCTAAAATGGAATACGCACAACGATTCTATACGGCGAAGAAATATTCAAAAAAGATGGTATTCATGATGGTATTCATGATGGTATTATATTACGGATTTGTCGGCTTGAACCGTATATTAATGTGGGAAAAAAGTCTCCAAAATCGAATCACACAGCTCAAAAATCAAATCACACAGGATAAAGCTGATAATGAAAATATGAACAATAACATCAAAAAGATGAACCAAAACATAAACCAACTATGCTCTACATCCGATAATTCTGATTCTGGTTTAGATGAGAAGCAAAGACATATTTGCGATGATTACCGTACTGGGAAAAATTAATCTAAATTACTTGGAAATATCCCTTATTTGTCAACAGTAATTCTGAGTTAAAGTGATTAATCTGGAGCAGAGCGATCGCATTTCCCCAACCAGCATAAGCAGTCTTAATTCTGATCACGATCGCCTTCTCCTCAAGATAGCATTTAGCAGCGATCGCGCCTGACTTCGCGAGAAATTGATTTAGTACGCAAATTCTAGGTTTGAGGATTGCATTACCTGTTAAAGGGTGGAACAGACATAGTTGAATAGAAACACTATTTTCAATGGTCCATGCTACGCCCTAATTTTTGATCGACAAGTTTGCTCAATATCCTTGATCGCTTTGACCTGAAAGCGATCGCCAAAATGAGATATATAAAATTTATTTTCTAATTCCTGACACCATTGCGCTAAAAGATATTATGGTACTAATACTAATGCAGATGCCTGAAAATGATCCAGTAAATATTGACGCAGAATTGCACCAGCTTCAATAAACACTATAACTTATTTCCTGAGTCTGGGTCAATTCGTGAGAATTGTTGACAGTTAAATAAAAATATCGTTTAGTTGTTTCTGGTAAAATCGCTCCAGTTAAGTTAACACCATCAACAGTAGCACCGATTAAAGTAGCTTCACTCAAATCTGCTTCGCTCAGATCTGCCTGACATAATCTCGCCCAATTGAGATTAGCTCTCATTAAAAAAGCTCCACTCAAATTTGCTCCCGCTAAATCTGCTCCGGTTAGTTGAGCACCTCGCATTTGTGCTTGAGTGAGATTAGCAGAGATCATATTTGCTCCTTCTAAGTTAGCCCCACTCAGTCTTGCTTCACTCATATTCACTCCATTTAAGTCAACCCCACCCAAATCAATCCCATTCATAAAAGCTTTACTGAGGTTAACTCCATTTAAAAATGCTCCTAAGAGCATTGCTCCACTGAGTTTAGCGGCACCAAGATTAGACCAATTTAAGTTAGCACCATTCAAATTGGCTCCCCGCAGATTTGCCGATTGTAAATTAGCACTACATATATTGGTACTCCACAAATTAGCACCTCTGAGGTTAGCTCCACTCAGATTGGCTCCACTTAATTTTGCCCTTGGTAATTTAGTTTTTACCATAAAAGTTCCATTCATGACTGCTTTAGTTAAGTCGGTATCAATCAGTTTTGCTTCACCTAATTTCGCAAAACTTAGGTTTGCCCAATTGAGTGATGCTTCACTGAAATCTGTTTTTGTTAAAAATGCACGACTAAGATTTGCCCCGATTAACTTAGCTTTAGTTAAATTAACACCAATTAATATCGCTCCACTCAGATCCGCTCCCGTCAGATCCACACCAGTAAAATTTCTTTCTCCCTGTTCGTAATATCTCAGCAAACAACTAGCTTTCATGGCGATATCTCTCCAGTAACTACTTATTGAATCTAACCCAATAGCTAAGATATTAGCATTTTAAGATTGATCCCTGTTGCCAAAACGTCCAATCTCTTTTAATCTACTAGCTAGCTAAGATGAAATTTGATCCAGTCGTTTGGCAGCCCTACTTCTAACTTTATATTATTCCCAGCTTGAATAAATAATTAACTTTTTTTTAAAAAATTAAAATAAATATTTATTAAGTAGGCTGAGAAAATTAAAGGTGAAATTATGGACGTAAGTATTCGGACATAAATTCGGTTCGCTGGATCAACAATTACCAAACTTTTATTTATGAGGGGTAGTCAGCGATCGCTATTCCAAATTTCAGCACTCACGCGATCGCCCTAGAAACGGAGTGATTGCATTTTCTTGACCACAATGTTAATCAAAATATCCCAGAAGTTAACCTGAATAATAGAAGTATCGCGTTAAGATTTTGATTTTATTAGTGCGATCGTCAGAAAGCTAGCAACTGTTGAAATATTTCAGTGAAGCCAAATGGAAAAATTTACCGCTTACCTTTGCTCTTCGAGCTTTTTTCATAAGTGAGATGCACTGGTTTAATCCTGAGATTAGCTGGTATAATTCTTGACATTAGCATGGTTGGTGAGCTGTACGCCCCTATCAGCGAGACTCATTAGCTGTCTTTTCCGGTAACTGGGTAAGTCCGATCAGATTCAAAATTGTGAATAACCCTGCAAAAAAGTATCTGGTAGTAGGTGCGGGGAATATCGGTTTGGCTACGGCTGCTTTCTTAGCTGATCAAGGAGCTGATATATACTTATATACTCGACGTAAGACTACTATTGCCAAAACGAAAACACTCTACTCAACAGGACTGATCTCGTCAGGGACTCAGACGATCGCTGAATGTTCAACAAATTTAGCCACCCTAGTAAAAAAAAGCGGAAGATTAATCCGCAGAGTAATTATCGGCTGTTGGGGAAACGATGTAGAAAACTTAGCTGTCCGATTCGCTCCCTATGTCAGTCAAGATCTGAGCATACTGCTAATCTGTTCCGGTCGCTTTGCTGGGTTGCTGTTCCTAAAGACTTTAAGTAGGTTAGGCGTTCCGCCCGATCAACTCCCCGCAGTTGCTGATGTTCATGTCAGCCCTTTCGTTAGTCGTAGCAATGCTGATGATCAGGTCAATATTATTGCCTTAAAAAATGATGTCAGCGTCGCGGCATAAACTCCAGCCATGACCGAGCAGATCCTGCAAGATTTTCAAGGGATTTTTAGCAATATTTCTCCTGTTGAATCTTTTCTAGAAGTGAATTGGCAGAAATGTGACGAGATAGTTCATATTCCCCTACTCTTGACCAGCTGGATCAACATAGAAAACCAAGAAGGGCATAATATTTATAAAACCGCAACCCATAACACTGCTCAACTGGTTATTCAATTGGATCGAGAACGTCTGGCTGTGGGTAAGGCTCTTGGTTTTGAGTTGATGAATGTGTGCGCTGATTATGAGAGAATCTATGGGACTTCAGGCCCGTCTCTGCTGGAACATTTTCGCCAAGTTCCTGCCTATAAACAAGCAACTATCCAAAATCCTCAGCACAGATTTTTAGTTGAAGATGTGCCTTTCAGCGCTGAACCCCTGCAATCCTTGGCTGATTTCCTACAGGTAAAAACGCCTCTCCTTGATGCTTGTATTATGTTTTCTCGTTCTTTGCTTGAGATCCCACCAACATGGACTCTGGAAGCTGAGGATTTAGAGATGCTGAAGGCAACTGCTAATTCAAGAAAAAGAACCTAATTCTTATGAAAGAACCTAGTTTTTATGGTCGCTTTTTCCGACTAGCTTTCTTCAATATTCTCTCTAATTTGATCGTGCCTTTAGCTGGTTTAGTTGATCTAGCATTCCTGGGGCACTTGAGCGATATTCATCACCTGGCTGGAGTCAGTTTAGCAACTGTCTTATTTGACTACATATACTGGACTTTCGGCTTTTTACGCATGGGTACAACTGGAACAACGGCTCAAGCGGTGGGATGCTCGGATTCTGAGGGCTGTGAGCAGGTTGGCAAAAAGAAGGAGAATGGTTGACTAACGTTGCCCTAATATTTGATATTGATAAAGCACCTATAGGTCACTTTCCAGGTCGCATAAGTTTAATAATGGTCAATAGCAGTCTTTATGGTTGGGTCTGTTCAATTTCGTTGAACATAACAGAGCTTTTTGCTCGTCTAGATAATTGTAACCTGTAAGATTCTAAAAACTCTAATTTATTACTAATTGCGATCGCGCTTCTCAACCCCAACCAAAAACGCAATATTGCGCGATCGCCAAGTCTAAAAAATCCTACCAACTTTTTTTGTTAAACAATTAGAATAAATATTTATTAAGTAGGTTGACTTTTTTTCTAATCTATGCAAAGATGAAATTTGTGAAACCCCGGTAAGCCGCTAGACTTATCGGGGTTTAAAATCAAGTAAGTGATCTGGTTCGTTCTGAACGCTAGACAGTTATTTAAGTGTTTGTGCTTTAATTAGATAGATTGTTCTATTTACAAATTATGACTGAAGTAACCATCTCAACCCAAACCCCTCTTCGCCCAGTCAGTAAGACAGGGTTAGAAAATCTGGCAGCAACAGCGAAAGCCAACCCCAATGTGGTCAAATCTCTAAAGATTAAAACGGTCTGTGAGGGACAGTTTCGCAACTTAAACTATGCACGAAATTTACCAGAGCAAGTAATTGATGAACCCCCAAGCTTACTGGGTCAAGATACCGCACCTAACCCCTCGGAAGCTGTATTAGCGGCACTTGGTTCTTGTTTATCCGTGGGGATTCATGCTAATGCGATTATGCGGGGTATTACCCTAACCAAGCTGGAATTGGAGCTAGAAGGCGATCTTAATATCACTGGGGTTTGGGGAATCGGCGATCTATCGGAAAAGCGACTTGGCTTTACTGATATTCGTGTGAAGGTCGATTTAGAGGGTGATGCTAGTCGCGAAGCTTTAGATGATCTAGTTGCTCACTCCAATACTTGGTCACCTGTCGCTAATACCCTCCGTAACCCGGTTAATCTGGCGGTTTCCCTCGCCTAAACGCGGTTTGGCTTTCCATCTTCAGCCAGACTCTATTTGCTCACAAGAGTCTGGCATCTAGAAAGTGTTTCACCATTTTTGTAGAGATTAACCTATGCAGGTTGCTTCAACACTGATTCCCAGCAAGGATTTAGAAGAGCCAATTATCCCTTTAATTGCGACATTAAAAGCTGCGATCGCCGATCATCTGACACCGAATGTTCAAGCTATTGATCAAGAGGGTTTCTATCCTCGCGAGTTTATGCAGCAGATCGGAAGATTGGGAGGTTTCGCTCAAGCGGTTGCTCCAGAATTTGGTGGAGCGGGTAAAGGCTTAAAATCCGCCATTCAAGTGATTGAGACAGTTTCCGAAGAATGTTTGTGTACAGGGTTTATGGCTTGGTGCCAAATTGCCTGCGCCTGGTATATGCAAAATAGCGATAACGCTGATCTCAAGAGAAATATTTTACCCCAGGTTGCATCAGGACAACTGCTCGGCGGCACAGGTTTATCAAACCCAATGAAGCATTTTGCCAATATTGAAAAGATTGCACTCACAGCGGAACGACGACCAGGGGGCTATGTCCTGAATGGTTTACTACCGTGGGTTTCTAATATTGGTGCAGGACATCCCTTTGGGATCGCAGCCAAACTTACCGAAGGAGATGATTATCTCATGGCGATCGCCTCCGATCAGTTTCCTGGGTTATCGCTCCGACAAAATGCTCACTTTATCGCATTAGAAGGTAGTGGCACTTTTAGCTGTGTCTTCAAAGATGTTTTTATTTCCGATGATTGGGTTTTAGCCGTACCTTGTGAAGACTATGTACAGCGAATTCGTCCAGGTTTTATTCTTACCCAAATTGGGATGGGTTTAGGGTTAATCGCTGATTGTATCAATATTATTGAGCGCTATCGTCCTCATTTGGGTCATGTAAATTGCTTTCTAGATGATCAAGCCGAAGAACTTAGTGCTGAACTCGCGATCGCTCGTCTTAAAACCTACACCCTAGCAGATCAGTTAAGTCAACCAGAACTAACTATTACTTCTGATTTACTCAAAGAAGTAATTCAACTGCGGATTGCTGGATCTGAGCTTTCTTTACGGGCTGCTAATGCTGCCATGCTTCATGCCGGGGCTCGCGCTTATTTGCAGGGTTCCAAACCTGCTAGACGCTTACGGGAAGCTTACTTTATCGCGATCGTCACCCCTGCGATTAAACAACTTAAAAAGATGTTACATCAAATGGAGCAAAATGAACAAGCCTTTGATTGCCTTTCCCACCAATAAACTCTTATCAGATCAGACTATTCCCCTGCTTTCAGTAGTGAACTTGCAAAAACAGTATAAAACTCGCCAGGGAGATCTGACTGCATTTGATGGGATTAACTTACAGGTGCAATTTAGTGAGGTAGTTTGTTTACTTGGTGGGAGTGGATGTGGGAAATCATCCCTGTTAGCAACGATCGCAGGATTACAGAATGCGGATCAGGGTGAAATCTACTTACAAGGTAAAGCAGTCCGAAAAAGCCATCCCCAGGTTGGTGTAGTATTTCAAGATCCTTGCCTATTACCCTGGTTAAATTTAAGACAAAATATTGCCTTTGGGTTAAAGCTGAAACGGATGCCACAGCTAACTAAACCAGAACTGCGATCGCGAATTGGAGAAGCGATCGCCCAGGTGGGATTACAAGGTTTTGAACAGAGCTATCCTCATCAGCTTTCGGGAGGAATGGCGCAACGGGTAGCACTAGCGAGAACTCTAGCACGTCGCCCCCAACTATTGCTATTGGATGAACCCTTCAGTGCCCTCGATGCCATCACTCGCTTGGATATGCAAAATCTATTATTACAGATCATCTCCCAGCAACAAACAACCGTCTTAATGGTAACTCACGATATTGACGAAGCCTTACTACTTGGCGATCGCGTGGTATTAATGGCACGTCATCCAGGACGAATTGATCAGGAATGGGTGATCACTCAACCCAAACCTCGCTTTCAGCAAGCCCATGAACTGACCCAAACTCGATTTACCATCCTGGAAGCATTATCCAGAGTCATGGAAACCGCTTAGGAATGAAAAATAAATAAGTGATGATTTGGTTCGTAGTAAGCGCTGCCTTCGCTATCATGGCTTACTACAAACGAGCTAGTTATTTAATTTCTATTCCTTAAATCTTGCCATTATTTTAGGAGTCTAAATTATGACTTTGCCTAATACCTGCACCTGCTGCGGGATGAGTCGGCGTGACTTTCTGAAGCTCACCAGTTTATTTTCCACATCATTAGGTTTAACTTTAGCTGCGGGTGGTTGTCAAACGATCGCACCTCAAGCCAACAATAGCCCTAATTCTCATGCAGATCAACCTGTAAAAATTGGTTATCTACCAATTACCGATGCAGCACCCCTACTAATAGCTCATGCTAGAAAATTTTATCAAGCAGAAGGGTTAACTGCTGAACCACCGCGCCTATTTCGTTCCTGGGCACAGGTAGTAGAGGCATTTCTAGCCCGTCAGGTAAATGTCATTCATGTGTTGTCTCCAATTACCATATCCCTACGCTATGGGCGCAAATTTCCTGCCAAAATTGTCGCATGGAACCATATCAATGGGTCTGCACTGACAGTTTTGCCCGAAATCGAAACACCGAAAAATCTGGGGGGAAAAACTATCGCTGTTCCCTTTTGGTATTCAATCCATAATGTTGTGCTGCAACAGGTACTCAAGCGAGAAGGATTGAAAGTAATCCGCAAGCCAAAAGATGCCGCGATTAACCCTGATGAAGTAAATTTGGTAGTGTTACCACCGAGCGATATGGTGTCAGCATTAGCAAATAAGGCGATCGCTGGTTATATTGTGGCAGAACCATTTAATGCCGCAGCAGAAAACCTGAAAACGGGCAAAATTCTTCGCTTCACAGGGGATGTGTGGAAAGATCATGCTTGCTGTGTCGTCTTTCTCCATGAAGATGATATCACCCAACACAAAAAGTGGACTCAAAGCGTAGTTAATGCCATAGTCAAAGCTCAAGTATGGATTCGAGACAATCGCGAAGAAACAGCCCAGATTTTGTCTAAGGATGGTAGCGGTAAATATACACCCCATCCTCTACCTGTCCTCCAACGCACTCTCACCTATTACGAAAAAGACTTTTATGGTAAACAGGGAGCGATTCAGCATCCTGATTGGGGGATTAACCGAATTGATTTCCAACCCTATCCTTTTCCCTCCTATACGGAAGAATTGATCCGTTTACTAAAGGAGACTCAGGTTGAGGGAGATACGGCTTTCTTGCAAACCCTAGATCCCAAAAATGTTGCTCAGGATCTCGTGGATGATTCCTTTGTTAAGCAAGCATTGCAGCAAGTCGGCGGATTAAAGACTTTTGGCTTACAGGATAACTTTTCTCGGTCTGAGACGATCGCTGTCTAAATTGATATCATCTTGTCAGGATTACTCGCCATGACATCAACTTTTAACTCTTCAACACCTTCTTTCCGATTTAAGTTTTCCCTACCCCTAGCAGGTTTAATTGGTGGTTTAATCATCTGGTGGATTTTGACAACACCGCTCTGGCATAACGATCCAATTGTAGCCGATTTTTCCCCAGAAAGAACACTCGCTTCCTTGGTGCAACTTTTTAGTACGGGCACGATTATTCCCCATATCCAAACCAGTTTACGACGGATGTTGGTGGGATTATCGGTAGCGATCGTGATCGGGGTTCCCTTGGGAATAGTGCTGGGGTTATCTCGACCCTTAGAACAAACCACCTCTGCATTATTCCAGTTTATTCGGATGATTTCGCCCCTATCCTGGATGCCCCTCGCTGTGATGGTTTTAGGTATTGGCGACCTACCTGTTTATTTCCTATTGACGATCGCCGCAATTTGGCCCGTGGTCTTAAATACATCCGCAGGAGTTTTAGCGGTCAATCAAAAATGGTTATTACTTTCTCGTAGTCTTTGTGCAACCCAGTGGGAAACAATTAGTCAAGTGATTATTCCTGCTATTGTACCGCACTTACTCACAGGTGTGCGTTTAGCAATTGGGATGATTTGGATTATTCTAGTACCCGCCGAAATGTTAGGTGTTAGTGCAGGATTAGGGTATTATATTCTTGATACTCGCGATCGCCTATCCTATTCAGAACTGATGGCAGTGATTTTAATTATTGGTATGATTGGCTATGGTCTAGATAGTATGCTGCGATTTGCCCATCAGCAATGGACGCATCAACATTAAACCAGAAGGAGGCACTGATTCATGGGCAATCTCAAACGTACTCGTGAAGATGTGCTATCCGCTGTTTTAGATCTGATTCACCGACAAGGGTTTCACTCAACGGGTTTAAAAGAATTACTAACCAGTAGTGGCGTTTCTTCAGGTAGTTTCTACAACTATTTTGCCTCGAAGGATGAACTAGCTCATGCTTTGATTGACTTTAAGTGGAGCAAACTTAAATCGGTGTTATTTAGTGTGACTCAGCCCGATGCGATCGCCCAGCTTTTTCAGATGATTGACATATTAGCAACCATTCATCAAGCTGAAGAACCCTGTGTTGGCTGCTTTCTCGGTAATTTAATTGTAGAATTGTCTGAGCATAATCCGACATTTCGCCAGCATTTAACTCAAGTTTTTGATGAATGGCAACAAGAAATTGCCAATTTACTCCAAATTGGACGCGCTCAACTTAAACCAGAAATAGATCCAGACAAGTTAGCACAGCAGCTTTTAAGTGCGATCGAAGGAGCATTACTTTTAGGACGCTTATACAATAACCCAGAGCGTTTACAATATTGTCTAGATGGGAGTCGTTATTTGTTGCAATCAGCCCTACTGTGATTTACCTTTAAGAGAATTTGCCATCTAAACACTCTCTTCGGAATAACGGACTTAATGCCATGTCTGCTAGACAATGGGCGTGACCTGTGGTCATTAACGCATCCATTAGTTCAAAAGTGGCATCTTTGGCTGGACCTAGCTAGGGGCGTATGGCCATACGCCCCTACATATGCTTGTTGATGGAATTTGCTCAAGATTATCATAATTCATGGTAGGCAGATTTGAGGTTTTACTAATTCTCAATTTTCTGCCCCCAGGGAACTCTTTGACAATCACTTCCCTTTTTCTCTCTTATTAGTCTAAACTCCAGTTAGTGCTTTTATCACTGACTTTCCACAAACCCAAAATTTGAGTTTCGGAACCAGCAATTACCAAAGCACAACGTCACCCATAGACCAATACGGTTTCATAGATACTTAGAATTTAATTCCACTAATCCGGACTTTAAAGGGACTTAAGAATGTCTAAACAACTTACACAAGCATATCTTGACGAATTGAAACAAGTTTTTGATTCCTTTGATACTGATGGTAATGGCTCATTATCACGTTCAGAAGTCACTAATGTCCTGCGTTCTTTGAGAATGAACCCAAATACTGAAGATATAGAGTCCATTTTCATTAGTGTTGATCAAGATGTAAGCAATACGATAGAGTTTGATGAATTGTCTCAGTGGATTGCCAATCAAGTTGGGATAACTTCTCAAGACGATTTGTTGGAGCTTTTTCACCTAATTGATTTAGATAACAACGGCACTATCTCAACGGATGAACTACGAGAGTTGCTTGATGCCTTGAATATTAACGTCAGTGATCATGACATCGAAACCTTGATACAACAAGCCGATGCCGATAGAAATGACCTCATTGAGTTCGATGAATTTGTCAAAAGTGCGGGTTTGTGGACTCGGATTAAATTAGCAGTTGGTGTGGTACGTTCCTTTTACGTACAAGCAGAATTTGACTCACTCGCACGAGAATATAATCAAATCATCCGTTTGTGGGTTCCTTGGTACGATGAGAGTCTTAGGGCAACGCTGAAATACCTACCAAATCAGTCCGCTGCGCCGCATATCCTTGAACTCGGCGGAGGTACTGGCAACCTTACCGCTGCTGTCCTACAACGCTACCAAGAAGCCGATGTTCATGTTGTAGATAGTTCCAGTAAGATGATCAATTTTTGTCAGCATCGCTTTGCCAAGAATGGGCAAATCCACCTCTACGAGCAGGACTTCATAACACTGGATTTCAAAGAAGCCTCCTTTGACTACGTTATCTCACAACTCACTCTGCATCATTTAAATGATGCCAATAAAAAACAAGTGTTCAAAAATGTACATCGGTGGTTAAAGTCTGATGGCGTATTCTCTTACTCCGACTGCTTTCGCGGGATTAATAATCAGATAGATGAATTCTATAATGCAGAATGGAAAAGTGCTGCTTATGAGCTAGGAGCAACGGATGAACAATGGAATCATTTTTGGGATCACCAGCAACGCTATGACCAACATATCCCTATTACAATAGTCATAGATTGGTTGAGAGAAATTGGCTTTGTGGATATTGATATCACCTGGCGTTTTTCCAAAGTGGCAAACATTATTGCTCGAAAAGCTTGATAATTTCGTCACTGCTTATCGCGGCTTGTCGCATTCATCCTACACCACCTATGAAGGTTAAGGGTATTCTAGATATTAGAGCACCCTCAACCTTGTGGGCTTTTTGCTTTGATACTGTAGTGAAAAAAGGCTCATGTCAGTTTCAAAATCATCGAATAGAATTTGTCCAGCTTCCTCCTGGAATAAAGTTTCAAAGATCAGAGCGGTGTGGACTAAATGCGATCGCCCGTCAAATTCTAAACCCTAATTTTTACTATGAAAGTGAGGAGCGATCGCTTGACAACTTCTCGACAAATTCTTGATGTTCTATAGTTGATAACCCTTGTTGGACAACAGTTAAGACTTTTGCCAAATCACCTCTTAATAAAGCCGCTCTATCTAACCACAGACCCGGAAAAATTTGAGAGCAAATAACCCCTTCAGGGTTCGATTCAAGTTGAATATATTCCCCATTATTTAACCGAAACCAATCGAATTGCTGATCATCAACTCGCCATACTAAATATTCTTGTACCTCGTTGCGACGATAAACGTTTAATTTTTGGTGTAAATCATAAGAAGCACTAGAAGCTGCAATTTCCACAATTAATTCTGGCGCACCTTCCACATAGTCATCCTCACTAATGTGCGACTGTCCTCCGATTTCAATTCTTAGCAGTGCATCTGGTTGTGGTTCATTATCCAGATCAAGACGCACTGTAGTATTATCCAATACTTCCACACCTGGTGTAACCGCTTTGTAAGTACCTAGCCAAGCCATAATATCAGCATGGGGTTGACCGTGGTGTTTGGCTCTGACAGGAGATGCCATATAAACAATTCCTTCGATTAATTCAGCTTTTTTGAAATCGGGCATAGCCTGATAACGACGCTCAAATTCAACCCGGGTGAGGCGATCGCCGTTTTCTAAGGTCGGAATTGTTAATGTCCCAGAAATGGCCTGAGTAGATCTCATCAGCTTTCTCTCTTAACTCATTTAACAATTATATAATTTTTGCTAGGTTTAATTTGGAGCTACATAATTGCCTGATCAGCAGGTGATGTTCATCAACCAAAGGACAAATCAAACAAAATGGAAGCCGCACCAGCTAGAGTTATTTAGTATTTCAACCTCTTCGGAGCAGAAAAATACGATCGCTATGGTTATTTCAAGATGCGATCGCCTGCAAATCGGAAAATATGATATAATCTAGCCAATAACTAGAGGTTTGGCCAAGATGAGTACCCAAGTTTCTCTGAACTTACCTGATGAAGTCTATCGACAAGTGGAACTGCTTGCACATCAAAGCTGCCGTCCGATCGCAGATATTTTAATAGAAACCTTGGAAGTTATCCTCTTACCCAATCCAAAACCCAGATCAAGCTGATCTGATTCCGAGATAATTGCCCTGAGCCAACTTCGACTACAACCTATCCAAGAAAAACGATTAAGTGAATTACTCGATCGCCAACAATCGGGAACAATTACCGAAATTGAAAAAACTGAATTACCAGCGATTATTCATATTTATGAAGATAGATTATTGCGACAATCTCAAGCATTAAATGAAGCTGTACGGCGGGGATTGATTGCATCTTTACAGGGATAGTTTTTATTGTTAATCTGAAAGTGAGGAGCGATCGCCGGACAACTTCTCGACAAATTCTTGATGTTCTCTAGTTGATAAACCCTGTTGGACAACCGTTAATACTTTCGCCAAATCACCTCTTAATAAAGCCGCTTTATCTAACCATAAACCGGGAAAGATTTGAGAGCAAATAACACCTTCCGAGTTCGGTTCAAGTTGAATATATTCCCCATTATTTAGCCTAAACCAATCGAATTCCTGATCATCAACTCGCCAAATTAAATATTCTTGGACTTGATGACGACGATAAACTGTTAATTTTTTATGTAAATCAATAGAAACTGTACTAGCGGCAATTTCAGCGATCAATTCTGGGGCACCTGCTACATAGCCATCCTGACTAACAGTTGATTGTCCACCAACTTCAATTCTCAGTAGTGCATCTGGTTGAGGTTCGTTATCAAGATCAAGTCTAACTGTACAATTATCTCCCAATTGCAGATTAGATGTAAATGCTTTGTAGAAACTTAACCACCCGATAATATCAGCATGAGGTTCACCATGTTGGGTAATTCTCAAGGGAGACGACATATAAACAATTCCTTCAATTAATTCAGCTTTTTTGAGATCGGGCATAGCATGATAGCGACGTTCAAATTCAACTCGGGTGAGGCGATCGCCGTTTTCTAATGTCGGAATTGTTAAAGTTCCAAAAATTGCCTTAGTAGATATCATCAGCTTTCTCTCTTAGCTTATGTTGGTTCTGCGACTGGTAAAACAGAAATATTTCACACCACCCGAAACACCACCGGACTACCACCACTTTGATAATCAAGTCCAGTCACAATATGTTCTACTTGAATACCTGCGGTAATAAGTGCAGAGGTTGGCCAAATAGAATTAATCAGTCAAGCTCAAGCCTTCCCCCAATTTAACGTCCAACAGTTTCCATGTCACTAACAACTCACCCAGCCGATCGCGATCGACCAAAGTGGGGAAAACTCGGAGCGCGATCGGCTGAAATAGTTGCGTAAAGCGGTAGCGATCGACTAAAATACCTGCTCCTGAAACAGAGCCTCGTCAATCATGTCCTTTGATAACCTATGTAAACTCATCGCGGAAAAATATCCAACTTCTTTTGCCACTTGGATTTTAGGTGAACCGCAGCCCAGCGTGGAAGTTTTAAAAACCGAACTGAGTATCGAACCCATTCGAGCTGATTCAGTAATATTTCTGCAAACCCGAGACCGCATCTTACATCTAGAATTCCAGGTCAGACTAGAATCAGAGCCCCCCTTACCTTTAAGAATGCTAGACTATTGGGTCAGGCTATATCGGTTATACCGCAAGCCAATCATCCAAGTCATAATTTTATTGCTACCACCCAGCGAAGGAACAGTAATTGAAACTGCATTTGTGTTCGGAACAACTTACCATGAGTATCGGGTAATTCGACTGTGGGAAGAAGACCCGAAGATATTTCTATCTGATCTAGCGTTACTACCCTTAGCAGCTTTAACCGCCACATCTCAACCAGAACAGTTGCTAGCACAAGTGGCACAACAAGTGGATAGAATAGAATCAGTTACAGAGCAGCGAGAAGTATCCGCATACATCCAAATCTTGGCGGGATTAAAGTTTAATCAACAAATTTTGCATCGATTATTTCAGGAGAATGCCATGCGAGAATCAGTAATTTATCAGGAGATTTTGCAGGTCGGTCGAGCGGAAGGACGCCGGGAAGGACTATTGGAAGGACAACGGTCAGGACGACTGGAAGGACGACTGGAAGGACAACTGGAAGGACGACTGGAAGGACAACTTGAAGGACGACGGTCAGGACGACAAGAAGGACGACTGGAAGGACGACAAGAAGGACGACAAGAAGGACGACAAGAAGGACGACTGGAAGGACGTTTGCAGGAACGACGCTTATTGGTAGAGAATTTGCTGCGGATTCGGTTTGGCTCTTTAGAACCAGAACTGGATCAGCTCATTGAACCAATGATTGAGTTATCAACCGATGAGTTAGTTCCCTTACTCTATCAATTATCTCAGACTGAACTTTTGGCGAGATTCACTCCCCATAATAATTAAGGCAATTGCCGCGCTGGCGATCGCTCAAACTGACCAAATTTCTGGTTTAATCAAGCCATCGGAGCGATCGCCAAATCCCGGTTAGTGGCCAAAGTGAATTAATCAGTCAGGCCCAAGCCGTCCGACAATTTAACGTCTAACAGTTTCCATGTCACTAACAACTCACCCATCCGATGCTCAAATATTCAATGCGTCTACTCATTCACTATCTTAAATTCTCGGACGTTCCCATTCCAAATTCAATGAATCATTGTTAATGAGTAGTATTCCTCATAAGAAAACACGCTTATCATACCTCAATTCAGCAACGCCAAAATTTCTTTAGTTTCTATTATTTGTAATTAGTTTGGCTGTCTTGGTTGTCTCCCTCACCATAATGGTGAGGTTTTTTGCTCGAATCTTTGACACTCCCCGGTCTAAAGACACGGGGGATTCTTAAGACATTGCTGCCTTAATATCCCTATTGCTAGGGTTCCCAGACTCACTACGTTTGCTCAAGCGAGCGTGGTGATATCTTCTGGGCGTTTTGGTGACTAGCACCTGGTTTCGCAGAGTCCCCACGTACCATTTCTAATGCTCTATCTCTAATGGTTTTTGCAGCCCCAATATCGGCGTGTTCATGATAGCCACATTCAACACAAATGAACTTCTCACCGTCTCGATTTGACTTATCAACATGACCACAATTTCTGCATTCTTGGCTAGAATGTTTAGGATTAATTTTAATTACGACTTTTCCTTGCTTTGCAGCGAGATACTCAATCTTTAAAATTAATTCACCCCAGCTTGCATCAGAGATAGAACGATTTAATCCTTTTTTTCTTGATTGTCCATTCTTAAGAAACCTTCCTGTTTTCTCATCAACTTTTACTTTGCACCGTCGTAGCATTCCGGAAATGTTTAAATCTTCAACTGCGATCGCGTCTACCTTACGGGATGCAATTTTATCAGCTACTTTCCACTGATAAGCTTGACGTTTATTAGTAATCTTTTGGTGAAAACGACCAACTCGGATAGCTGCTTTTTTACGATTTTTACTGCCTTTAACTTTACGGTTAATCCGGCGCTGTCTAATTTTCAGGATACGTCTAGCTTTTTTATTGGTTGAAAACTTAGGATTTTCTATTTGATATCCATCAGAGAGATGAACTAGCTTAGTAATTCCTAAATCACACCCAATTACTTGTACGGGCGTATTGCAATACGCCCCTACCTGATTCAGAGGTTTAGCGATATAATCAGGTACTTCCTTATCTTCTATTCTGACAGAAATATACCAACCATCTTGACGTTTTCTAACGGTACAAGATTTGATAGTAAACCCATCAGGTATTGGGCGGGAATTGTGAAACCTCATCCACCCTATTTTTGGGAGGTAGATTTTATTACCTTTAATCTTGATCCCCGCTGCATAGGTAAAAGAAGTAAAATTACTGCGGTTCTTGAACTTAGGAAACCCTCTACCTTCAAAAAAGTTCTTGTAAGCATTATCTAGTCTTTTGATATTTTGCTGTAGAACAGTTGAGTCTATAGCAGCATACCAAGGTCTAGCTTTTTTTAATTCCGGTAATGCTGTAATTTGAATATCGCCAGCACTTCGACGTGGATTTTTGGGACTTGTGTTGAGCGTAGCCGAAACATTGCCATCTTTATCAAACAGCGAATCTTTCCAAGGATTGCCAGTTGCACCATTTTTGCTAACACAACAAGTTAATGGGCAGGCGACCGCCCTTGTCCTAATATCGCAGTAATCGCCTTGGATGAATTGCTGATTATATTGGGTGTTTCTATCATTTAAACACCAATTGTAATGACTTCTAAGCATATTCACCCAATTAAACATTTGCGAGTCTTGAGTTTGATTAGGGCACAACTTATAAACGTAGTTAGTTAGCAAACTAGAATCACCACCTTGTTGATTGAAACTATGTCTTTAGTATAGAATATGTCTAGATACTAAGTCAAGCATAAGTTCTCAATTTAGCTAAAAAATTTTCTACTAATTTAGCCAATATAAAACTACTTTAAAGCTACATCGGTTAAGATATACTGAGAAAGTCAAGCAGAACATTTTTAGGTGAAAAAAATACTTCACGGCAGGATAAATCCTGCAATTTGTTTTCATCCCCGGTTTAAAAGCCGGGGTTTTCAACTCCGATCCTTATAAGTATTATCAATACTCTATCTTGTTACATAAATTTTATGATCATCTCCGATCAGCTACAATTTTTCTGTTAAATGATGATCAGTAGTAAGGTTACACTCATTTGGCTTTAACCAAAAATTTGAATATTCCAGATTAGCTGTATTGGTAACAAGTATTGTTTTCCCTTGCTCATTAATCACCCAATTAGTAGCTTCTAGAATTGGAAATTGTGATTTTCCCAGCATTGATGGTACATTTATTAACCCTACTTTTCTGTGGGGAATTTCTGCTCCTAGATCCGCGATTCCGGTGGAACTGGTGAGAGATTCTAATGGACTAGATCCTAAACCACCTTTCCCAGTAATGTAGAATTTATCTTGTGTTCTATTAGAACATGATCGGGAAATTAAACGAGATATATCAACTACCTGAGTTGATAAAGCAAATAAACCCTTAACTGTGTCAGTATCAGGAGAATTAATTTTTATATCCCCATTAACACCAAATTCAGAACTAGCAGTAATTTCACTATTTGGAGCCAGAAAATTTCCTTGGGTGTTGATAAAAATATTACCACCTCTCCCTTTGATGGCGTTAGCGGTGATATTGCTATTTTCTAATAAAGCTAAAGTATCTGTATTAATGGTTATATTACCGCCATTTGCATTAACAGCAGCGTCCGTAGTAATCAGACTACCATGCCGCAAGAGAATATTTTGAGATAAAAGATTAATATTACTTCTATTACCCGCAGTAGTTGCTGCATTAAGAAGACTGTTATGATCTAAAAAAATATAATTAGCTTGAATTTGTAGATTACCTGCTGCTCCCCTACCAGAAACAAACCTATTACTAAGATCAAAGGTACTCACATTAATTGTGGCACCATTGTTAACAGTTAATTTCCCAGTAGTAATTGTAATATTGCCCCCATTACCAACTCCCTGAAAAGCATTAGAAGATAAACCTCCTTTACTAGACCCATTTATTATAGTACCGCTCACATCTACTTGATCAGTAGCTAGTATTGTCAAATTTCCTGCATCTCCTGCACCCAAAGTGCTAGTTGTAATCACCCCTCCATCTTTAACAGTTAAACTTGGGGTATCAATCATTAAATTACCTGCTTTTCCCGTACCTTGTTGGGTTTGAATTGCTAAACTGCTAGGTCTACCACTCATTGATATACCAATTACTTCTACTTGATCTGTTGCTTGGATTGTTAAGTCACCACCATTTCCTGCACCAAAAGTACCAGCATCTATTGTTGCTCCGTTTTGAATGGTTATATCTGGGGTTTTAATAGTTAAATTCCCAGCTTTTCCTGTACCTCCAGTATTACCAGTAAACAAGGTACTGGGGATCGTACCATCTGCTGATTGACCAATTAATTCTACTGCATTTGTTGCGTTGATGATCACATTGCCACCATCTCCGACATCAGAACTAGAAGTTCCTATCCTTCCTCCATTACTGATGGTTAAATTTGCAGTTTCAATCGTCAAATTACCACCTTTCCCGCTACTCCCTGCTTTACTATCAGCAAAGAAACCACTTGCAATCATTCCATTGAGCGGATTGCCGATTACTTGGATATCATTTGCTTGTACATTTATAGAACCGCTATTACCAATACCGAAGGTATTAGCAGTTATTCTTCCCCCCTCATTGAGAATTAGGTTTTGAGTGTCAATGGTTATATTTGTTCCGTTTCCTGTCGCGTTCGGTAATACATCGCTAAACAAGCCACTGGGCACAAATTCGTTCTGAGCTATACCTCCTATTTGTACTGTATCTGTAGCGTGTACAGTTAAGTTTCCTCCCTGATTGTTACCTGTTGTATCTGTAATAATTGCTGAAGTATCTGCGAGACTGAAATTTTTTGCTTGGATCTGTATATTTCCACCACCAATACCACTAACATCAGCAGAAGCTGCGGCAGAAAAACTGATATTTTGGAAATTTTGCACTCCTGAATATCCCAACTGCCACCCCGAATTAATTGGTGTTAAAGTTACATAACTTCCACTTCCAACACTTCCTAACTCTATGCGTCCTGTTTCAGCGGTAAGATTCCCTCCAATTAAAGATATATCTCCACCTACGAGCGCTAAAGTCTGACCAGAAGGTACTTGTAAGCCAACATTCCGGTTATTTCTATCAATGATTTCTGTTGGCGGCATATAATGTAGGTTATTACCCGGACCTTGAACAATAATTTGACCAGGATTTATGCCAAATTGTAATCCAATTGGCACATTAATTGTTAATAATACCCCTGGACTAGTAGGATTAGTGGTACTAAATTCTGTACCATCGTTAAACTTAATACTACTAGCAGTAGTGCCGATGAATGAACCATTAATGTTTAGTTTAGCATTGGCACCAAAGGTAATTCCGTTTGGATTAATTAAAAATAGATTAGCTGTGCCATTTGCTTTAATAATCCCATCTATATTAGAAATTGAGCTACCAGTTACGCGAGTGAAAATATTCTGTATATCAGTTGGATTATTAAAAAATGCCTTGCTACCAGTTGGTAGAGAAAATTGAGTAAAGCTATGAAAAAGATTACTACCTGTTCTCGTTCCTCCTGAAATTAAATTAGTATTACCATTAGGTGTAACTAGAGAATTTATAGGAAGACTAACATCAGGAATTATTTGAGCTTGTGCTTCTGCTATTGACAAGGAAAAAACTAAAGGGAATAAGAAAATATAACTGCTGTATAGTCTCATTGTCCTATTTCTGTCCTACTCTATTTTTTTACTTTACAATATCTATTTCTATTTAGCCATAATATGGCCCAAATAATCTGATTGAGCAAAAATAAAAATGAGATTTATTCTCAAAGTTAAAGTAGAATAAAAATCATCCACAAAAATTAGTAAACTTTGACCCAAATAGAAGGAGAGAACTCATGTTTAAACCAAACAAGCGATCAGACGCATAGTAATATTAAAACGATCGGATCACCTCTAATCGCCGAATAAGTGGACAAATGTGGATTATGCGGCATAATTGTATCCATCGACCCGGTGAACTATTTGGCAATATTTAGCTCTGACTGGACTAACCTTGCCCTTTACCGTCACCATTTCAAACACACCTGTGGCACGAACAGTTAAGCGTCCAATATGTGTCCCTGCGAATTTTCCTTTTGGCAGAGTAGCGCGGACTATATCCCCAGTTTGAAACCCAAAAAAAGCTTTCTGTCTAGTCCGATGTCTGATCGGAAAACCATATTGGTTGGTAGTAGACATTTGGCGTGTTCCCCATCCCTTAGCCGTAATCAGTAATGGCTTAGTAGTTTTTAAGACTAATTTCTCAACTACTCCTACACAAGCTGCATCAAGATAGTGACGTTTTTCAATGCCTAATTTGACCCGATTGAATTTAGTTCTACCACCAGTCCCCACCTCAACAGCTAGCCCGGTTTCTTGTAACCGATGATATAATTCCCATCGGGTTGAATTAATAGCCGCAGCGTCTTTTAATGGTACTTTGGCTTGAGCTAAAACCCGTCTCAAAACATCTGGTTTATTGTGGAGAAATTTCTCAATCGGCTCATTACCTTTTTTCTGATTACAAGTATGACAAGCTAGGGTAAGATTGCTAACTCTATCTGTCCCACCTTGACTTTTAGCTAAGATATGTTCAATCTCTAGGGGCGTATTTTCTGCTCCACAGTACACACATTTTCTGCCCCATTTTGCTAGTAAATATTCCTTGACTTCAAAACCTGCTAATTCACCTCTTTGATATTCGGTGCCACTGATTTCCGGAGTTACCAAAGCTTGGGTGTCAAACCGTACTAATTCTTGAGAAATGCCTGTAATTGGCGCAAATTTCCTGAGTCTGTTTACCCAAGTTAGAGTAGTTTGGACTCGGTGTTCAAGACTAGGTGCTAACCAACATTTAGGACGAGTTCTATTCAAAAACCGTGGTTGGCGATAACGAGTCTTACGATTTCTTCTACCGCGACGTAGTGATCGCCGAGACTCAAGATTAGCTTTAATTGCGTGACCACGGTGAGTCAATTCAGCACCCCAAATAACCGCGGCATTAGATACTAATGCCAGACCAGTTATTTGAGAACCTGGATCTATTTTTAACTGCATCGGTTTTGTTACTTGTGTTGATGCAGTTTTTAAGATGATCGTAAACGGAAACCGACGAAAAACAGCAGCTTGCCCCTGATTCAACAACAATCGAGCTTGCGCTGGATGAACAGGATTAATAGGGCGCTTGTTGGTGTCGATTACAAACACAAAATTAGACATAATTAAAACTCTGATTGCTCAGGTAATTGTTTCCTCGTCAATGTTACTTAGGCTTGTTCGGTTCAGTTCACTTCCTTAGCTAAATAGAGATGTTTAAAACTCAACGGCAGAGCTACAAGCTGGAAAGCACTCGCAGGTGCCATGACCCAAGTAACGTAGCAGGGGTGTATTGCTATACGCCTCTACATAGACTGGCCATCTCTACACTTGATGTACTGGTTGTCCAGATATGTCCAGTGTTTAGCGGATAGCCCAAACGTACCTTAATATTTTGCGTCAACCTCGCAGTGCTTGGACATGGAAAGTAGAATTGTGCCCACTCAAATCGGATTACTCTAGGAACTAGAAGTAATAGAAGATGGAGCAGAAACTAATCTAGCTTGACACAATTCTAGATAAAGATTGGCAACTGTATCTTCGGGATTAATCTCGACAATTTTTTGGAAATTGTTTAATGATGTAGCAAAATTACCTTGTTTCCATTCTTGAATTGCTAGAGCAAAAATAGCTTGATATTCCAGTTTATTTTCATCCAGAATATCTTTTGCTATACCTAATATCTCACATAAATCTATTGCTTGTAATTTACCACGAGGAGTAACTTGATCGATCCATCTCCAGTGAAGTTGGGTGGGTTGCTTGAGCTGATTAATTACTGCTTGACTAGCAATAATTGGAGTAGAGTAAACTTTAGTTAATTCTTGTAAACGTGCCGCTGTATTGACGACATCACCAATTACAGTTGAATCCATCCTGTGAGCAGAACCGAGCGTCCCAATCACCCCCATCCCAGTATGAATTCCAATTCCAATTCTAATCGGTTCGATTAGATGATAGCGATCGCGATTTTGATTAAATTTACTCAAACTTTTTTGCATTAATATTGACGCCAATAAAGCATCTTCACTATGATAGTGAGGACGTAGAAAAACTGCAATGAGTGCATCGCCAAGAAATTTATCAATAAAACCATGACAAGAAGTAATTACTTCTCCCATCTGGGTAAAAAAAGCATTCAACCAACTAAAAGTTTCTTTAGCAGTTTGGGATTCAGATATAGTAGTAAATCCCCGAATATCGGCAAATAAAACTGTAATTTCTTCTTCTGTTACATTGCCAAGTTGAATCGATTCAACTCCTTTCGGTGCAATTCGTTCTAGAAATTCTTCTGGTACAAACAATCGAAATTTTTCGGAAAGATTTTCATTAATTTTCCATGCTGCTTCTAATTGACGGTTAGTCCGTTCATCTGCTCTAGCTCTAGCTTGAATTTGACTAACTTGCGATCGCATTTTACTTAACCGCAGCACATTAGCAATTTTACTTAATAGTAGACTACTTTTGATCGGCTTAGTAAAATAATCATCTCCCATCATTTCTAATCCTTTGAGCCGGGATTGATCATCATCTAAAGCAGTTAAAAAAATTATCGGTACAGTTTGAAGATCGGGATCGGCTCGAAAATTTTTACATACCTCAAACCCATCCATTTCGGGCATCATTACATCCAGCAAAATTAAATCAGGATGACAAGAATTTGCGAGGGTCAAGGCTGACTGACCCGATTCAGCGGCAAAAGTTTCGTATCCTTCCGACTGTAATAACTCTTCAAGTAAATATAAATTACTAGGCTCGTCATCAACTAGCAATATGCGATCAGGTTCGTTTAACATATCCTTAATTTATTAATCATTGGGATTGTGATAGCGCTCAAACCCAGAAAATATTTTAATTCTTTTGCCATGAAGGAAATGCACCTGATTGCCCAAGCCCACTCAATGCAAGTTTAATTACTCATCCTCACCCCTAGTCTCCACGATTAAATCAGATTTATTTGATTTTACAAAAGATTGCACCGTTAGGATCACCTGCGGTAAATCTAATGGCTTACTCAAATAAGCATCAGCACCAGCTTGGAGACAGCGATCGCGATCTCCAGACATTGCCATTGCTGTGACAGCGATAACTGGCACTTTTTGCCACAGAGGATGTGCTTTCATTTGACGGATCAGCTCAAATCCATCAACTTCGGGCAATTGAATATCCATCAATACCAGATCTGGCAAAGAGCTAGGACTGACCAACTGGGAGTAAATCGTCTCTAACATAGTTTTCCCATCGGCAATCAACTCTACCGTAAAACCTTCATATTCCAACACTTCGGAAATCAACATTTGATTAGAGAGTTGATCCTCGACTACTAAAATTCGCTTAGTATCAACCCCATCGACCTGGGATAATCGATTCTGCTTCACGATGGGATTAACCGGATCGGTGATCTCTACTCCATGAGTGATTTGTCCCATATTGGTTAAAGGTAACCAGACTCGAAATGTACTACCCGAACCGACTACTGATTGCACTGAAACCGTCCCACCATGAAGTTCAGCTAATCGCTTTGTCAAAGCTAATCCCAACCCTGTACCTTCGTGTTTACGACTAAGAGAGCAATCGATTTGCTGAAAAGGACGAAATAATAAATGCCATTTATTTTCTGCTATCCCGATTCCTGAATCACTTACCTCTAAACAGAAATAAGGAGTATTCAGATTCATTGGTGAGCAATCAGGACGAAAATCTCCCTGAATATCCTGTCCATATTTTAATTTACTACTTAATTTAATTTGTCCCTTTTCTGGAGTAAATTTAACCGCATTTGCTAATAAATTAATTGCTATTTGTCGGACTCGACGCTCATCTAAAAATACCCGATTCAGCCGATAATCTAGTTCTAAGGATAAAGCGATCTGTTTTTTCTCCGCTCTGGGTTGCATCATTTTCAAGCATTCCATTAGGAAGTCTTGAATCGCGATCGCTTCTAGATTTAACTCAGCTTTACCTGCTTCGATTTTTGATAAATCCAGGATATCGTTAATTAGCTGTAGTAAATGTTGACCACTTTTTTCGATCGCATTGACGTGATTAATTTGACGAGGGGTCAGAGTTCCACCCGTTTGACGTAAGAGCAAGTCGGAAAATCCTAAAATACTATTGAGTGGTGTCCGCAGTTCATGGGACATCGAAGCGAGAAACTCTGATTTTAATTGAGAAGCTCGTTCTAATTGTTCATTCGCGTGACGGAGATTTTCTTGATATTGAGCTCGTTCGATCGCTACCCCTAAAGTGCGACAAGCTGCCATCAGCATATCTTGTTGGGGTGCTTCTTGCAGTTTTTCTAAAGTGCGTGATTCGAGGGTCAGCACCCCAATAATCGTTCCCCGAGTTGAAGGAATCGGAAAAATCCCGATTTGACCAATTGCTGGATTACGAAATCCGATTACCGCTTTCGGATGGAGGTGATAATTTTCGACAAATATTGGTTGACCCGTTTCCACGACTTGCCATAGTAATCCTTGACCATAGGGGATACCTTGCTCCAATACTGCTTGCATTTGGGATACTGCGGGTTCACCATAGGTAGCGATAAATTGGGTGGAAATTTGATTAGTAATTATTCCAGCCCAACGTTGATTACCTTCTCCAGTAATTACTTTGACATCACCAAATGCAGCATTCATTGCTTGGACTAGATAAGACAGAGCAAATTGACCAATTTCTCGCAGATCACCAGATACTTGGAGTCGTTCGGTTAGCCCTAGTAAAAATCTGAGTCTTCTGACTTCAGCGTTTAATGTTGCTTGGGAATGTTGATATTTGGTAACATCTCGGAGGGTAAATAAACGCCCATCATCAGAAGTGATGCTGGTATAAACGTCTAGATAGATCCCGTTAGTTTGTTGCACATCAAAGGAAAAACTTTCTTGGATATCATTAGCGGTTAAAGCTTGTTTGAGTCGATCGCAATCTTGACTTGACCAATAGCCGAATGCCATTAATTTGGCACATAAAATATCTACATGGGGTTTTTGCTTGAGCCAATCTGTTTCTCCACCCCAAATTTCTGCTAGTTTGCGGTTGAATAGTACCAAGTGATGGGATTGATTAAATAATGCGATCGCATTATCTACTTGGTTCAGAATTAATTCTTGCTCCTGCTTTAACTGTCGCAAGGATAGCTCTGTCTGATCTATTGTCATGAATGAATAATCGTTATTTTTGATCTTTTCTTTCTAATTTATCTAAATTTATCTAGCAGCGATCGCGATCATGATCTCTAATTTTTTTGATCTAAAAATTTACCAATTTTTTAGTTAAAATGACTGACAGTTTTTGTGATTTTCCGACAAAAAAGGAATCTGTAATGGGTAATTTTTGGTCACATCACAATCACCCATTACTATTACCAAGAATATCTTATTTCCCGGTTTCTTCTAATGAGTAATATTTCACTACTGGTTTTTCAGCAATGTCTTTTAACCCCACTGATTGCAATAAACTTTTCCATTCATTGTTGAACTCAACGTTATTAGGATTAGCTTGACGCAAATCTGCTAAAATTGATAGGGTATCTTGCCAAATTGACTCTTTGTTATAAGCAATTACACGCTCATAAGGTAATTTGGTATTTACCTGAGTGTCTTCAACTAGTTGGAGCCACCCATTCACGATCCGATCCTGATCTATTCTTTGTGGATCACAATGCAAAGCAAAAGTCCAATAATAGTAATAGTCTTTATCCTGATCCTGATCCTTTTCTAAGTCTTTGGCATCTTTTGGTAGACTAATACTAATAATTCCTGGGCTACTAGGAGTTTGGAAGTCCGCTTGATAGATCGGATCACCTATATCCGTATTTACATACTTATACAGGGTAAAAGTCGCCTGTTTGTTGGTATAGTTGCTCGGCACATAGACAAAAAATGTGGGATGCTTGGATACTGTTCGTGCTACGCTTGTCGGTGGCATTAACGCTGTGAGCTTATCGGATGGATCGACTAAACAAGTCCCCCTAGTACCACCTCCTTCGAGACGTCCGGGTGTTCCATTATCTGGTGGTTCGTAAACATTCCATTTATCTTTATTTGGGAGATTTTCGTTATCATTGGCTAACAAAGTTTCTCCCTGGGTCATCATCGAAAAACTCGGAGGGATCAACCATAGTTCGGTCGCTAGAACTATGGTTAAGGGTAAAATGTAGATGTAACGGCTTTTGTCAACCATAATCTTAATTTTTTATCTGGGATGTCGTTTATTTGATATTGGAACTTTCCAGATTAGCTGGTGGGGAAACACGTTCTCCTAAAGGTATTGCGGCAATTTTTTGGAGTCCAACTGAATTCAAAATATCAGTCCAAATTTTGGCGATCGCTAAATTGTTTGGATCGGATCGACGGATTTCTGCTAGAGTGGCTACGGTATCTAGCCAAAGTGATTCTTTTTGATAGGCTTCAACGAGTGCTATTCCTGATGATTGGGTTGACTTATTAGCTAAATCTGCACTAGGGGATACTCGTTTAATCCATCCTTCTACTACCTGATCTGCGGCTCGATCTTTAGGATTCATAATCACGGAAAAGTACCAGTGATAGTTAAGCCCGACTTTTAGGGGTGGCAAATTAGCTGTTTCCGGTAAACTCAGGCTAATAATGCCTTCATTTCCGGTAGTTCTAAAAACAGTTTTATAAAATTCGCTTTGTGTCCCATCATCTCCATATTGATACAGGACAAACTCAACTGGAGGTTTATCTGACATCTTGGGAAGATAGAACAAGAAACTAGGATACCCAGATACTGTTCGAGCCGTGCTAGTTGTGGGCATTAATGCTATAATATCGGGTTTATCTTGAGTCCCACGAGTTCCTCCTGGCTCTCTACGTCCAGGGGCTCCATTTGCTGGAGGCTCAAATTCATTCCAATTATTTGGGATATTTTGTTGTTGGTCGCTTGCGGTATTTTCTGCCTTGGCTGGCGTAAAATTTCCTAAGCTGACTGGAATTGCAATTTGCAGCAATAGGGCTGCTGACAAGGTAATTGAGCTAATTGGTGATTTGACCCAAGTCATGATAAAACTGCCTTTTTCTACAATAAGCTACAGTAAACACAAATAAGATGCCTTTCTTTAACCCTGATCTCCCTCTTAGCGGTTGACCTTATTTCTCTCTTCATTATACAGTATATATTTTCCAATAGTGGCAAATTACTCCAATTAATGAGCAAAAATATTCATACCTATGCTTATTAGGGGGGTTTCCCGGACTAATCTTACTCACTAACTCGATAAATTTTCACATTTTTCAGTATTTTTACTGATGACAGGTTGAACCTCTGAGCTAGTTACAGTTGGCGATTCAGCATTTTCCCTGGATGTTGATCATCGGTGCAGGATTTAATTTAACTTTTTCCACCTTGAGCTATTTTAGGGTATTTTGTCATTAAACGTCTATATAGACTTTGATTTAAGCTAGGATTGACCATTCTCATGTTATAACTACAACTTAACTTCTAAAATTCACGGCGACACCAACCAGAAAAAAAGCAAAAATTCTCTAAAAATTAGGATTTTTCTCGATTTTCCTCTGGGTAACCTTTGTCAAAAAAAAATCAAATTATTTGCTATGAGTTCTGATTCCCTGGTTATTTCTCCCAGCCAAAATCCCTGGTTCCGCACCATTAGACCCATAGGGGTTTATGCTTTACATGGTATAGCTTTTACCGGGGATAAACTGATGGCGATCGATTCAGTTCGAGGACATCTACTCCAAATTGATCCAATCACAGATAACACAGTTATTCTCAATGGAGAACAAGTAGCAGATTATATTGGTGCTACCGGATTGGCAATTTGGGAAGATACCATCTGGTTTAGTCGGGACTACAGAATTTATTACTGTAATTTCGCAGATTTAACTCCCCAACGTTTTATCACCCTACCCTATCCCATTGATGGGTTAGCTGTTTGGCAAAAAACTTTGTATGCGAGCTGTCAGAAAAGCGGCTATATCCATATCTTTGACCGGAATTCAGCTAGACAAATTACTAACTTTTATACCCCAGGGATTGGACTGGAAAATTTGACCGTAACTAGTGAGGAACTTTGGGTTTGTGATTCAACAGAACAAACCATCTACTGTCTTGATCGCGCGACGGGAAAAGTTAACTTCAGTGTCCTCACCCCCTTTGAATTTCCCACGGGATTAGCTTTTCATCACCATCAGGAAACCAATCAAGCAACGCTCTATGTCGCTTATGGTGGGGAAGAGCCTTATATTCGTGATGATCCTAACTCAGAACCTTCTCAGCAGTTAGCTTGGCGCGATCGCACTTTTATCCATCCTCTCTATTTTCATCATTATCCCCAAAGTAACTATGCTCTGTCCAATGGCTATTTAGTCGAAATGTCTTATGTCGAGGAATTATCTCCCCTAAAAGAATTACATTTAGACCAATTAGAATGGAGGATTGCTCTCCCAACGGAAACAGATCGACAAAAAGTCAAACAGATCGAAGCGATCGGTAGACCATTCACCGAAGAAATTTTAGATGGTCAAAAGGTAGCTGTGTTTAAGTTTGATACCCTCAAACCGAACGAACAACACTTATTTGGTTGGAAAGCACTGTTAGAACTACGTGGAATTAAATATCAGATTACTCCCCGTGCTTTAGAAAATATTCCACCTTTGTCTCCAGAATTTCGAGCTAGATACTTAGTAGATGATGACGATTTAGCGATGGATCATCCTTCGATTCAGAAAGCTGCTCAGGAAGCGATCGGAAGAGAGACCAATCTACTTAGACAAATGTTGAGTATTCGGAATTATGTTTATGACCAGCTTTCCTATGGGATTAGACCCCAAATTGATACACCTGATATTGTCCTCGCTCGTGGGGTTGGTTCTTGTGGAGAATATGTCGGATTATTATTGGCTCTTACCCGTTTAAATGGAATTGCTTGTCGGACAGTGGGACGCTATAAATGTCCAGCTCATCCCGAACTACGAAATATCCCATTACAACCTGATTTTAATCACGTTTGGCTAGAATTTTATGTTCCCTCGATTGGATGGTTACCAATGGAATCTAATCCAGATGACATCCAGGAACAAGGTCCCTATCCCACGCGATTTTTTATGGGGTTACCTTGGAATCATGTGGAAATTGGGAAAGGAATTCCCTTTGCTACCCTGAAAACTGCTGGTGTAGCTGTCAATAAAGAGGAAATTTCCATCGGGGAGTTAGCTATTAATCATGTCCGGTTTACAATTTTGGCAGAATTAATGGCAAATTAAGGCAAAATAGATCATTATCGATCTCTTTGTAGTAAAAAAACGATGGAAATTATCCCCGCGATCGACTTATTGGATGGTCGTTGTGTGCGACTATATCAGGGAGATTATGCTCAAAGTCAAGTTTTTGCCGAAAATCCGGTTGAAATGGCTAGATCATGGGTAGAGCAAGGTGCCACCAGACTCCATCTGGTAGACTTAGATGGAGCTAAAACAGGTAAACTCCATAATCTTAAAGCAATTGAAGCGATCACATTAGCTGTATCAGTACCGATTCAAGTTGGGGGTGGGTTGCGATCGCGGGATACGGTAGCATCTTTATTATCGATCGGGGTCAAACAGACCATTTTAGGGACGATCGCAGTCGAACAACCTGATTTAGTAGCACAACTCTGTCAGGAATTTCCTGGTCAAATTGTGATCGGGATTGATGCTCGTGATGGTAAGGTTGCGATTCAAGGTTGGTTAGAGACTTCTCCAGTTTTAGCGATCGATTTAGCGAAACAGATGGCTCAGTTAGGAGTAGCGAGAATTATTTATACTGATATTTACCGTGATGGGACTTTAACTGGACCTAACTTAACCGCATTACGAGAAATAGCGACATCAGTTGATATTCCCATTATTGCTTCTGGTGGAGTTAGTTCTGTGACTGATTTGTTAAATTTACTCACACTTGAACCACTAGGAGTCACAGGAGTGATCATTGGGAGCGCTCTTTATACTAAAAAGATTCTGCTGAAAGAAGCAATTCAAGCAGTCGGATCGGGTAGAATCCAGGATATTCCGCTAGACTTTGGTAATTCTACCTTTGCTTAACTTAGATCAACCTATTCAGATCCAGGATTGATTTCGATCATAGTCCAAGTAGTATAGGTGCCGATCGGACTCCAGATGATATATGGTAGCAACAAAACAGCAGCCCAGGGGGAGATTAACCTGACAAAGATCGCTAATACAATACTCAAACCAGCACCAGTTCCACCAATTACAGTCCCAACTTTCAAGCTCCGCAATTTACACATGACGGGATTATAAGCAAGAGTGAGGGTTTCCAAGCATAAATAAAGACTCATGAGTAACCAAGTATGTTCTGTATTTGGAGCTGTTTCCCAAATAATATAAGCAGACCAACCACCACAAACGAAGATCGTACTCCAAATAAAGGGAATTGCGACTTCAAAAGTTAACCAGTTGGGACGTTGGAGACGATTAAACCAACTGCGATCGCTCTGATTAGTCAATCCACTACTCAAGAAAGCAACTAGAAAAGTTATTCCTCCAATTACCATCCAAGATTTCATCAACCCTCCTACTTAGCTGTCCCGATTTGGTTTAATTCTAACATTTAGCGCCAAATTGTGGGATAATAATTATTTAAATTGCGGGACAATCTCTAATTTTTTGAGTTGAATGCTTGAATTTTAATATTTTTAACTTAAATCGGAATATTCTGAGGTTAGATATTGGTAATAATTAAGTTTTGCCAGAACTAATCTTAACAACTTGCTGCCATAATTTAAGATTAATTTAGTGTTCAATAGACTATTGACGAGTCCCAGAAAACCACTTAAAATCGGGAAGGACGTGAAAATCCTTTTAGGGGTATATCGATTATGAAACTTCAAGATGTATTTCATAGTGGCAAAACAATAGCATTCTCTGACCTAGCAACAGATACCGAATTAGTCAAACAAATTCAAATTCGTCTTCTGCAACTCAAGGTTTTAAGTGGTGATGCGGATGGACAGTATGGACCAATAACAGAAGGAGCTCTCAAAACCTTCGCATCAGCCTTCAAATTATCTACCACAGAGCTGAATAAAGACTTAGCTAAAAAGTTAATTGAAGCTAAAGAAGTTCCTGGTTTACCCAAAAAAGATGATTTAATCACTCCCGATATGGTTGCTAATATTTTGGGATGCGATATAAGTCAACCGCAAACTTATTTACCAGGGGTTTTGCAGGCATTACGAGACTATAATATTTATAACCGACCAACTTTAATCGCAGCGATCGCCACCATTGGAGTAGAAACTGAAGGATTTCAGCCGATTGAGGAATATGGGGATGATGCGTATTTTACCGAAAACTATGAAGGTCGAGACGATTTAGGTAATACTCAACCAGGAGACGGAGCCCGTTACCATGGACGAGGATTTGTGCAAATTACTGGTCGGGCAAATTATCACGATTATGGAGAGAAAATTGGGATTGGGACTCAGTTGGAAGATAACCCAGATTTAGCACTAGATGCAAAGGTAGCAGCTGAAATTTTAGCTTGTTATTTCCAAGATCATGACATTAGCGATACTGCTGCTGCTGGAGATTGGCAAGGAGTACGGATTGCTGTTAATGGAGGTTTGAATGGATGGGATGTATTTAGTGGCTATGTCGATGCAGCCGACCAAACAATCCCTTCCTTCTAAATGATCTAGGGCAAATACATCTGAGTTGATCAACCTTAACTAGCAAGCTAGGTTTGGTCAGATTTCTATGTGTTTGCCCAATCCCGTTATTCTTTCGGCTCGGAAGTAACTGATTTCAGCTCTTCAATTTCCAATAAACTCCCAATTATTGCAGCGATTAAATCTCCCATTTACCCAAAAAATAATCTGTACAACTCCTGGCGATAATTTCAGCTTAAATTATTGCTTAATCGACTATTGACGAGGGCATGAAAACCACCTAAAATCTGGAAGGATAGAAAATCCTTTTAGGGGTATATCGATTATGAAACTTCAAGATGTATTTCACAGTGGCAAAGCAATAACATTCTCTAATCTGGCAAAAGATACCGAATTAGTCAAACAAATTCAAATTCGTCTCATTCAAGTCAAGATCCTAGATGATGGTGATGCGGATGGACAGTATGGACCAAAAACAGAAGAAGCCATCAAGAGCTTTGCATCAGCATTCAAATTGTCTACCACAGAGCTAAATAAAGACTTAGCTAAAAAGTTAATTGAAGCTACGAAAGTTCCTGGTTTCCCCAAAAAAGATGATGTCATCACTCCCGAACAGGTTGCTAATATTTTGGGATGTCCGATCGAGCAACCACAAACTTATTTACCAGGAGTTTTGGCAGCATTACGGGACTATAATATTCATAACCGACCAACTTTAATCGCAGCGATCGCCACCATTGGAGTAGAAACTGAAGGATTTCAGCCGATCGAGGAATATGGGGATGATGCGTATTTTACCGAAAACTATGAAGGTCGAGACGATTTAGGTAATACTCAACCAGGAGATGGAGCTCGTTACCATGGACGGGGATTTGTGCAAATTACTGGTCGAGCAAATTATCGCGACTATGGTCAAAAAGTTGGGATTGGTTCTCAGTTGGAAGATAATCCAGATTTAGCTCTAGATGCAAAGATAGCAGCTAAAATTTTAGCTTGTTATTTCAAAGATCATGACATTGAGAGTAGCGCCGCTGGTGGAGATTGGCAAGGAGTACGTATTGCTGTCAATGGAGGTTTGAATGGATGGGATGTATTTAGTGGCTATGTAGATACAGCCGACCAAACAGTTCCTTCCTTCTAAATGATAGGGCAAATACAGCTGAATTGTTAAACCAAAACTAGCGAGCTAGGTTTGATCAGATTTCTATGTGTTTGCCCAATCTATTTATTCTTTCGGCTCGGAAGTAACTGATTTCATATCTTCAATTTCAAATAAACTCACAATGATCCCAGCGATCGGAATCGCCATAAAAATCCCCAGTAGACCACCAATTCTCGCCCCGATTAATAGGGCAAAAAAAACTACTACAGGATTAAGGTTTAAAAAATTTTGCATGATATGAGGTGCGATTAAGTTATCTTTGATTTGCTGGATAATTAGACAACCTATAAGTACCTTCACTGCCATGAAAATATCTTGGGTTAATACAATTACAGCAATTAAACTGATTCCTAACGTAGCTCCAATCCCAGGGATAGCTTCAAAAATTCCGCCAATTAAAGCCAAAACTAAAGAGAAAGGAACTTGGATGAATAAAAATAAAATAAATATGGCAATGCTGAAAAATAAGCTTAAAAGTAACTGACCTCGAAAGAAAGCTAGGAAGTTGCGTTGAATCACTTCACTAAACCGCTCTCTAATCGAAACCGGGAAAAATTTTAGGATAAATTTCCATAACTTTTCGCCATCTAAAAGCATGAAAAAAGCTACAACTGCCACTAAAATAAGTCCAAGTAAGTTAGTTAAGATCACCTGAGAAGTAGCAATAATTCCACCAATAATTTCTAGGATTTGGGTGCGGAGTGATTGTTCAATGGAATAAATATCAACTTGAATATTATGTTGACTCAAAGTTCTTTGAAATTGTTCTAATAAAGGATGTAACGAGCTTAAAAAATTGGTAATACTATCGAGCAGTTGCTGTCCTTGGGAAACAATTGATAATCCGATGGTAATGGTGAAAATTCCGATCAGGAGCAAACTCAGTAAAAAAACTAAGCTAACTGCTAAACTATGGGGTAAAAATCGACTCAGCGATCGGGTGGGATAATTGAGTAAAAATGCCAAAATCGCAGCCATAGTAAAAATCGCGATAATCGATTGAAAGTAAGTAAAAAACTCGATTAAAGCCCACCCACAAGCAAAGAGTAATAAAAATCGAAATGATGCGATCTTATCTAGCTGTTCCCATAGATTTTTCCCCGATAAATCACTCATGTAACTAACTCTTGAATTAACACATAAGGTTGGATAATTAGAGCATTAAAACGTTTATGATCATGATTATTCCAATCGGCAATCTGAGGAGAAGAAGGTTTAGCAATTAATTGTTCTGCTAACCAATGTTCAACCAACTTAGTATGATCATTAGCGATCGCCATTCCCACCTCAACTAAATCTAAATGCAGCGCCACTAAAAATACAGTTTCCCGCTGAACATGGGGAAGTAACCAACTCCATTCTGCTTGATCTAGAGACGCTGTTAATTCTGCTTTTAAATCTGACATAAACTTACTTAACGACCAATCTGGTGCATTTCATTAATTAATAAAGCACATTTTTGAGTAATTTGTTCTAACTCATGGCGATCGGTAGAGTTAGGAGGAGCGATCGGTTGACCAATCCGCACAGTGACGGGTACAGTTTTCGGGAGAGGAGAACCTTTTTTGATAATTCTTTCCGTTCCCCACAAACAAACTGGTAATAGTGGTACTTGTGCTTTAGCTGCAATCAGAGCAGCACCTAATTTGGGATCAGTAATTGTTCCATCCGCAGTCCGAGTTCCTTGTAAAAAAATTCCCACAGCCCATCCTTGTTCGAGATATGCTAATGCAGAACGAATCGCACTGAGATCCGCACTACCTCGCTTCACAGGATAAGCACCATATAATTTAATTGCTTGTTTTAAAATGGGAATCCGAAAAAGTTCTTCCTTAGCCATAAAAGCAACTGGACGCTTGACACAATTAGAAAGAATAGGTGGATCAAAATCACTAGCGTGATTACTAACTACTAACAGCGGTCCGGTTTGGGGGACATTTTCCGCACCATAAATAGAACCTCGAAAATACAGATTCAGAATCGGGCTGACTACTGACCACTTAAAAGCGTGGTAAAGAAGTAAATTTAGATATGGTTCACGATTCCTGAGCAAAATATCAACCTACCGGGGATCTTGAGTAAAAGATGATCGCAATCGCAATATTTTTGATTGATATTGCGATTTTGACATGAATCTTATCGATTTGATAAACTCATCATCCCCACCCGGTTTAACTCCGTCAAACTACCCACATTTTCCAGCATGATATCTGGACAAGTACGTTTAATTAAACCTGTCAGCACTTTCCCTGGACCAACTTCAATCACCTGTTTAATTCCTGCTTGGGAAAGTCTGAGCATAATTTCCCACCACAGCACAGAACCAGTCATTTGTTTAGTCAGACGTTCTTTTAGCAGAATGGGATCAACTGAGGGTGTAGGATCAACATTTGATAGCACAGGAATTTTAGCCCGACTAAACTCAACTGAATCTAAAACCTGTTGAAATTCTAATGCCGCTGGTGCCATCAAAGCCGAATGAAAAGCACCACTAACATTCAACTTCATCGCACGTTTTACTTTTACCTTAGTTAAGAGTTCCTCTATCCCTTGACAAGTACCAGAGATCACGACCTGGGTTTCACTATTATCATTTGCTAAGACCACACCAGGAGTTTTTTCGATTTCTTGCTCTAATTTTTGCCGATCGAACCCCATCAGAGCTGACATTTGACCACCAACTGCTGCATCCATTAATTCAGCCCGACGCTTAACTAAGCGTAAACCAGCTTGAAAGTCAAGTACCTTAGCTGCATAAAGAGCAACATATTCACCTAAGCTATGACCCGCAACTAAATCAGGTTCTAGTCCCTTTTGACTGAGCAAATCGACTAATATACTTTCGATCACGTACAAACAAGGTTGTGTATAAAGAGTTTGAGCTAATTTAACTTCCTCTTTTTGACAAATTTCAGCAACAGACCAACCCAAAATCTGATTTGCTTGTTCAAGTTTAGCTTTTGCGGCTGGAATTTCTAATAAATCGATTCCCATCCCGATCGCTTGGGAACCTTGTCCCGGAAACACCCATCCCGTTTTAGTCATTTGTCCTTTGTCCTTTGTTATTTTTTCTTAATTAATAAGAGGATTATCAATTTAATATATAATGGTTAATTTGGCAACTATTTCTTGAGTTCAGAATTATTGCCAGCTCACGTCAAAAATATCTGATTTGCTGATCACATCATCAATTTGAGTCACAACCATAGGTTTAATTATTGACCTAAGATTAGCAAAATTATTAACTAAAAACTTAGGTCTTCGCAGTGATCCCAACTGCAACTTAAATAAGTGTGCGATCGCGAAAATTTGGTTAAACTAAACTAGATATATTAAAAGGATAAACCAGGCGTTCTCCTGTACTCAAAGAAACTTCCTCAGTATTCAATTTTAGATTTTAGATTTTAGATTGAAGTTGATCGATTGACAATCTCCTTACTAAATCTTGAATCCAAAATCCAAAATCCAAAATCCAAAATAAAACTACTTCCCCCATTGAAAAATAGTAGCACCCCAAGTTAACCCGGCTCCAAAACCAGCAGAGGCGATCGTGTCACCGGGTTTAATTTGACCTTGACGTACAGCTTCATCCAAAGCGATCGGAATAGAAGCAGCCGAAGTATTACCATAATGGGCAATATTGCTAATCACTTTGTGGGCAGGAATTTTCAGACGTTCAGCCACCGCATCAAGAATCCGCTGATTAGCTTGGTGCATCAAGAGCCAATCAATCTGATCCACGGTGATATTTGCTCTAAACAAAGCTTTTTCCAGCACTTCCGGCACCCGTTTGACCGCAAAACGATAAACTTCTTGACCATTCATCGTAATCGGGTGAAAACCACCTTGAGCGATCGACAATCCCTCAATCAGTTCTTTTGGTTGTCCCTGATAAGCTAAATTCAGATAGTGATTTTGGCTACCATCATTTCTGAGTTCAAATCCCAGAAACCGATCGCACTCTGAAGCTTGCATCACCACTGCTCCTGCTCCATCCCCAAACAAAATACAGGTGCCGCGATCGGACCAATCAACCCAACGAGACATAATATCAGCCCCAATCAACAGAACATGACGATAAACACCAGTCCGGATAAATTGGGCACCTGTCACCATCCCAAACACAAAACCAGAGCAAGCTGCGGTGAGGTCAAAAGCCACAGCTTGCTTGGCCCCTAAACGACTTTGAATATAGCTAGCAGTGCCAAACAAATCATCTGGAGTAGAAGTAGCCAGAATAATTAAATCTAGCTCGGCTGGCGTAATCTGGGCCATCGCGATCGCTTGTTGAGCAGCTGTAGTCGCCAAATCCGTGAGTGACTCTTGAGCTAGAGCCAAGCGACGACGACGAATCCCTGTGCGTGAGGTAATCCATTCATCGGACGTTTCTACTATTTGACTAAGCCCGTGGTTATCAAGGGAACCCACGGGAATCGCTGAACCACTACCGGTGATGGCAATACCTACCCCTGCTTGCTGCAACATTATTCTCCATCTATTCCTGGGGCTGCTGTTTTTTCAAACCGATCCTGAATCCTGGCAATCACTTGATGATTGACTGCTTCCTTGGCCAAACGAATCGCATTAGCGATCGAAGTAGCTTGAGAGGAACCGTGACTGATCACGCAAATTCCTGCTACTCCTAGCAGCAGACAACCACCATGTTCCACATGGTCTAGTCGCTTTCTAATCCGGTTGAGATGTGGTTGGAGGATTTCTGGATCAATTCCTGCTAATCCTTGGGCAAACTCCTCTTGCATGAGCTGGAGAAAAACTTCACCGATTGCTTCTGCAAATTTTAATAGTACGTTCCCCGCAAATCCATCACAAACAATCACGTCAAAACGACCAGATAGGACATCTCGACCTTCGGCATTACCAATAAAGGGAATGCGGTGATTATCTTGCAGCATTTGGTGGGTTCTCACCGCCAGATCATTACCCTTGGAAGGTTCTTCACCAATATTGAGCAGTCCCACCTTTGGTTGCCCAATCCCAAGCACATATTCGCTATAGATCGCCCCCATCACGGCAAATTGCTCAAGAAATTTCGGGCGACAATCTACATTAGCGCCAACATCAAGAATTAGAACTGATTTTCCATGTACCAAGGTTGGTAACACGGCACCTATGGCTGGTCGATCAATTCCTGGTAAACGTCCTAACCGTAGTAAGGCTGCGGCCATAGCAGCTCCGGAGTGGCCCGCTGAAACCACAGCATCAGCTCGGTTTTGCTTCACCAAATCCATTGCTACATTAATAGAAGCCTTGGGTTTGCGTTTTAACCCAGTTAAAGGCTCCTCGTGCATCTCTACCACACCTTCAGCCGGAACGATTTCCAGCATCGTCGGCAAATTGGCATATTGTTTTATCGAGGTTTCGATCTGTTCGGGGTCACCGACCAGCAAAATTTCTACATCCAATTCTTCGAGTGCTTTTAGCGCTCCAGCGACGATTTTGGTGGGCGCATAATCCCCACCCATTGCATCAATTGCGATTCGTGCGCGAGTCGATCCCATTGATCAAAGTTATAGAAGCCTCACAAATTCTACCAGTACCCGATCACATCTGTGTCAGATTTGACCTTGATAAATCTGTCCAATTAACATAATTAGATTAATTCCACAGGTTTGACCTGAATAATTAAGAATTATAAATTTTTTTGTCAATACTTAATAATTCGCTAATTTTTTTGTTTGATCAAAAGTTTAATCGCAATGACAAAATCATGTTGAAGTTGCATTAAGTGAGGCAAAAAATGCTAGAATTACTACAATCAGGACTAATTTCGATGTGGTTACAGTTAGCTTGGCTCCAAGTAGATGGGCAGTTACTGAAACCCCAACCAGGGTTTTCCCTGATGCTTTGGCCTGGTGTACCTGGTTTTGTTCTCCCAGGTAATCAAGACCCAATTACGCAAAATACCGTACAACAATATTTACAAAAATTATCTAGTCATGGCATCACAGTTTCTCATCAAGGAATATGGATGCAATCTGGATTAGCAGAACTAGCTAACTACCAAGGAACAGTACCTCGGTCGGCGGCTTCTTTGACCAAAGTGGCGACCTCTTTGGTAGCTTTGCAGCAATTAGGTCCAAATTATCAGTTTGCGACTCTGATTAAAGCTAAAGGACCAGTAACCAATGGGGTAGTCCAAGGAGATTTACTGGTGATTGGGTCTGGTGATCCCCTATTTGTCTGGGAAGAAGCGATCGCTGTAGGTAATGCTTTGAATCAGATGGGAATTAAGCGTGTTAATGGTAATTTGATCGTCTCTAGTCAGTTTTATATGAATTATGAAGATAATCCCAGGGTAGCTGGTGAGTTACTTCTAGAAGCTTTAGATGCAACGAAATGGTCGGTGGAAGCGACAGAAGCATTCTCGACTTTGCCTCAAAATACACCAAAACCGCAAGTAGAAATTTTGGGTCAGGTCAAGGTAGCTACTGGTAATCTATCTGACCAGGATGCAGTATTACTTTTGCGTCATCAGTCTCCCATTTTGGCGAACCTAATTAAGGAGATGAATAAATTTAGTAATAATGAGATGGCACATATGTTAGCCCATGTGGTTGGTGGCTCCGAGGTGATCCAAACCCAAGCTGCTGATAGTGCTGGTGTACCAGAAAATGAAATTCAACTGATTAATGGTTCTGGTCTGGGTGTGGAAAATCGAATTTCTCCACGAGCAGTTGGTGCGATGTTGGTCGCGATCCAAAGCTATGTCCAAAAGTTTGGACTGAGCGTAGCTGATTTATTTCCGATCGCAGGTTTTGAACCCAGTACAGTAGATGGTAGAAAAATTCCCCCTGGTACGGTGGTGAAAACGGGCACTTTATCAGCGGTTAGTGCTTTAGCTGGGGTAATTCCTAGTCGCGATCGCGGTTTAGTTTGGTTTGCGATTATCAATAGTGGTGATGATGTCGATGCTTTGCGTGATGGTCAAGATGAACTACTCCAACAATTAATCAAGCAATGGGGAACTGTAACTACGATCCCAAAACCGATCGCTCCTCATACTAAAGTCGGTAGTCCTCCCGATTTTTCTTTTGGAGATCCCAAACGTAATGAAATCTTCTTCTCTGCTAGGGGATAATTTGGGTTACTACCCGACCACCTGTATTACCAGTAATCACCACCGTTTGATCTTGCAGTTTACCAAAACCTTTCGGTCCGTTTAAGTTAAGCGGTGGGTCAGTTTGTTGATAAAAGACATTACCCTCAGCAGCAATTTCTTGGGTAGGAAGAAACCAGGTCATCTGATCTGCTCTCATTTGGGATTTCTTTTCAGTATTCACCCCCGTGACCTTACCAATTAAATAGCAGATTTTTTTCTCTAAATCTACCCAACCTTGTTCAGCATTTAAAATCATTGGTTGTTGTCGGTGGACTATTTGAATTGGTTGGTCGGATACTACTTTTTTCGCGTCTAAATTCCAAGTTAACAAGTTGCTATATATTTGCACTGGTGGTTCTAGTAAGGTGATTTGGGCATTTTGCTTGAGTAGAGAAATTTTGGTTTTCAGATTGACTTCACCTTGATTACCTAATCCCCGATCAGTCACATTGGCACCTTGGTAACGATCGATTTGGATCGGGCGATCGCTGATAATTTCTTGCTTTGCCATATTCCAAACTAAATGTTCTCCCCGCATTTGCAAAGGGGGATCTTTAGCAACTGCGATTACTTGACCAAAAAATTCCATCCTTCTAGCCCGACTAAATACTCTTGCTTCCGTCGCAGTTGCTTGAATTTGAGCATGAGTTCCATTTACTTGCTGACGCACAATTAATAAATCTTCTTTGGGACGCCATTCCACTTCTTTACCAGTCAATACTGCTTGATCTTTAACCGCCGTCGCGACAATATTACCACGGAGAAAAATTGTTTGACCATCCTGTTTTACTTCTCCCTTGGTAGCTTTAATCCGATAGACTAATTGACCATCTTGGTAAAATTCCCCGTCAGGATTTTGCACGATCGCTGTTTGCTGATCTTTGGTGTAATCTGCTTGATTAGATTTTACTTTCCACCAGAGTTGCCCTTTTTCATTAGCTTGTTCTAAAATTACATTCTTAAAAATTAGATTCGATTTTAATTGTTGTGCTGCTGCACTATCTTCAACTAATTTTTTGGCAGTTTGATTTTCCCCTTGACAAGCTTCTAACCATAACAGTAAAATTCCTAATCCTAGGATTTTTTTGGCTAATTTATTTGGTGGTCTCAATAATTTGCTCATTTATTTAGTAGGGGCGAAGCATTCGGGCGATAATTGAACAATCAAACGAGTAATATTATACCCGAATGCTTCGCCCTTCTTCGCGGAGAGTTCCCAAAATATTTTAACTGAATGTATTTTAATATATAGTTGATCTGTTGGCTGCATAGATGGCGAGGGCAAAGCATTTCGGTCATATTATTCTTCCCTTCGACTACGCCCTTCGACTTCGCCCTTCGACTCCGCTCAGGGTAAACTCAGGGTAAACTCAGGGTAAACGCTTAAGCAATCATTTATGCGCCGAAATGCTTTGCCCCTACGGGTAACTGCACGGGATTGATTTATAGCTAATCACTATTAATTAATATTTAGTGATTAGCTATCATTAATTAGCCTAGGGATCTTCGCGATCGTCCATCAACCCAATTCCCGATAGCGGTCGGTAAGTATAACCATTGTGATTCTGACGCGAAATTTTTTGGATATCGTCTTTAATGGTTTCGAGATCAATATAGCGATCGGCAACATTAATCAGACTATCGCTCGTCATCGATCGCAAACTCACTACTTCCACCCGCACCCCACGATAACATACAGCATCGACTGCATAAGCCAGATCCCCGTCTCCACTAACTAAAACTGCTGTATCGTAAGAACCCACTAAAGCCATCATATCTACTGCTATTTCTACATCCAGGTTAGCTTTTTTAGAGCCATCGGGTAGTTGGACTAATTCCTTCGCAATGACCCGATAACCATTACGACGCATCCACAGTAAGAATCCTTGTTGTTTTTCATTAGTCCGATCGACACCAGTGTAAAAAAAAGATCGTAATAATCGCGATCCCGCCGTGAGACGGCACAGCATTTTGGTATAATCGATTTCTATGCCCAATTGTAGTGCGGCATAAAACAAATTCGAGCCATCAATAAAAATTGCTACACGACCACGATTTTCTAATACCTGTTCCGGGGTAAATACGGAGATGTTTTCTTGATGATTCAACATGGTTATTATTCCTCAGTTTTTTATGAAAAATAGTATTGATATGGACTAGAAAAAAGTAAAATTGCCCTCCTCACCTGGTTGATCATGGGCATAATCCAATTACACCCTGAGACCATCTATCCTGATTGGTCATCCTGGACATTCCTAGGATGAAACAATTTCTAGTAGCTCCAACCGCTGAAATACCGGACGCGGTTCTCCTAATTTTTGTCCTGCAGTTAAAATTCCCCAGGTGCCATGAATGGCAAAAGTTGCAGAAACATCAGTTAAATTTTTGTTGTCAAAGTTGAGAGAATATCCTAACTGTTCATAAACAGCACTGCTGATCGTTGGAGTTATCGGTGATAAAAGATATGCAGCTAATCTCACCGATTCTAAAACGCTATACAAAACTTGTTCAACTGCTGCTTGCTGCCCTTGTTTGTATAATGTCCAAGGTGCTTGCTCGTCGATATATTTGTTACCAGTTTTGACTAGGTTCAGGATCGCTATACTCCCTCGACTAAAATCTAGATTTTCATAAGCGATCGCTACCTGTTCTCCTAATTCTAACCCAATTTTTTTCAGTTGGTGATCCTCGGCAATTTTTTCACTGGTAATATTCGGCACTATCCCTTGGCAATATTTATAAGCCATCCCCATAGTCCGATTCAGTAAATTCCCTAAATCATTGGCTAAGTCAGAATTCAGGATATTGATAAATCTGGTTTGATTAAAATCTCCATCCTGTCCAAATTCAATTTCTTTGAGAAAATAATATCGAACTGCGTCAGCACTATACTGATTGATCAACCCTAGGGGATCAATGATATTGCCTAAAGTTTTACCCATTTTTTTCCCATCTTTGGTTAAAAATCCATGTCCAAATATTTGTTTGGGTAGGGGTAACTGAGCTGACATTAACATAGCTGGCCAATAAACAGCATGAAAACGCAGAATATCTTTACCAATGAGATGGAGATTAATGGGCCACCACTTAGCTAAAGCATTGGCTAGGGTGGGTTGATCATCTGGCTCTAGTAGGGCTGTAATGTATGCTAGTAGAGCATCAAACCAGACATAAATGGTATGACGGGGATCAACGGGAAAAGGAATTCCCCATTCCACATTAACTCGGGAAATCGAAAAATCTTGTAACCCTTGAGCCACAAAGTTGAGGACTTCATTCCGACGACTCTGGGGTCTAATGAAGTCAGGTTGTGCTTGATAGAGGGCTTCTAGTTGTGTTTGATATTTAGATAGACGAAAGAAGTAGTTTTCTTCATCCCTCCATTCAGCGGGACGATTAGTATGAATTGCACAACATTTTCCTTCCACCAGTTCCCGTTCTTCTTTAAATTCTTCGCAAGATACACAATACCAGCCTTTTTGTTGACCAATATAGATGTCACCCGCATCCCAAACTAGCTCAAAAAACTCTTTGACAATAATTTCATGACGGGGATCGGTGGTCCGAATAAAGCGATCATAGCTAATTTTTAGCTGCTGCCATAAGGTCTCGAAACTTCCTGCAATTAGATCGCAATGCTCTTGTGGCGATCGCCCATTACTGGTTGCTGTCCGCTCGATTTTCTGGCCATGTTCATCTGTACCTGTAATTAGTCTAACTTCTTTACCTCTTAATCTTTGATATCTTGCCACGGCATCTGCGGCTATGGTGGTGTAGGCACTGCCTATATGGGGTAAATCGTTGACATAATAGACAGGTGTGGTGAGGGCAAATGTGTTTTTATTGTTATTTTTTGATTCCATACAGGTTTGAAAACTAATCCCCTTAATCAGCTTAATTTTTGCATGGGGGAAGGTAATTAACTAAATTCTAATAGCCTTTCGTAAACAATCCTTTTGCTCAGGCGTTTACCTGATTATAAATATTCGTAATCATAGGATTATTTTTGCTAATAAAACATTAAATAAATATTAATTTAATTGACAATAATGAGTAATTGAGGTCGCTGGTAGGTTGCTCAAGAAAATAAAATCTCTAAAAGAATAGCTGACAAAATCGATCAACCATATAATTAAGATGATGCAGTAATGATTACAGGTGATGGACAACGGCATGATGATCACCATAATCTGGGCCCGTGATCTAAGTAGTGGGACGTGATCATCGTGAATGATCAAATAGAAAATGTCAAAAAATTCTAGTCATCCTGATTTTTTAAAGCCAAACAAGTTCCAGCCAGATTACCCATTGTTTATATTTTTACCAGGAATGGATGGTACAGGAAAACTTTTGCGATCGCAAGTGACTGACTTAGAAAATGTTTTTGATGTTCGCTCGCTCTCCATTCCCCCTAACGACCGGATGACTTGGGATGTTTTGACCAACCAAGTTGTATCTTTGCTCAAAGCCGAGTTAAATCAAAAAATCAATCAAACGGTTTATCTATGTGGAGAATCGTTTGGTGGTTGTTTAGCGATGAAAGTAATTTTGCTAGCACCGACATTAATTAAACGTTTAATTTTAATTAATCCAGCTTCAGCTTTTCATCAAAATCCTTGGATCGCTTGGGGATCGCAGATCACGCAATGGGTTCCAGATTGGTTATACCAGGGAGCGATGCTAGGGGTTTTACCATTTTTAGCAGCTTTAGAAAGAATTAACATTAGCAACCGTTATGCTTTGTGGAAAGCAATGCAATCTGTACCCCAGGAAAATTCGGTTTGGAGACTATCCTTACTAAAACATTTTCAGATCAGTGCTGAACAGTTAGGTCAGCTGACTCATCCAGTATTATTAATTGCCAGTGGATCTGATCGACTATTACCCTCGGTCGCTGAATCAGAATATTTACTGAAGTGTTTCTCCCATGCTACCAGAGTAATTCTCCCTAATAGTGGTCATGCTTGTTTGTTGGAAACAGAGATCAATTTAGTGGATATTTTGAGAAAATCTGGATTTTTGCCATTTTCCCACTAGCGATCGCTAACCAGAATCTGTTATGCTCAAGATTGATATTGGGTGACTAGCTCAACGGTAGAGCACTGGACTCTTAATCCATTGGTTCAGGGTTCGAATCCCTGGTCACCCATCAAGATTTTGGGCGTAGGAGTGAAGCATTCGGGCGAAATTGAGCGCTCAGGTTTTACCTGAGCGTCCCTAGTGTAGTGGAAGTGGATCCCGAAGGGTCGCTAGTATTGGATCCGAATACTTCGCCCTCTATATGACTTAGGGTTTGATGGAGTCAACCGCTGTTTTTACTTTGGTTACTACTTCTGGAGGTAAGGGAATATAACCTTTATCAGGGCTAGATTTTTGTCCATCGGTTAAAGCCCAGTTCAACACATCTTTTAATGCTTTGGCGGTGTCAGGTTTATCGTACTTTTGGTAAGCCAGAATCCAGGTATAAGTAACAATGGGATAAGAAGCATCACCTTCGGGATCAGAAATAAAAGCACGTAGATTTTCTGGTAATTGCACCGAAGCTAGGGTTTTAGCCCCAGATTCTGGAGTAGCTTCAACATACTTACCGGCTTTATTTTCTAAAACCGCCATATTCAATTGATTTTGTTTGGCGTAGCCATATTCAGTATAGCTAATTGTACCTTTGGTTTGTTTAAGTAAAGTAGTGATCCCTTCATTACCCTTAGCACCTACAAAACCATCATTTTTTGGCCATTCGACAGTTTTACCATCTCCAATCGAGCTTTTCCATTCTGGGCTAATGGCACTTAAATGCTTAGTAAAAACAGCAGTTGTACCACTACCATCGGCTCGGTGTACTACAGTAATTGGTAAAACTGGCAACTTCAGTTCTGGGTTAGCTGCAACAATCTTAGGATCATTCCATTTGGTAATTTTGCCAGAAAATATATCAGTATAAACTGCCCGTGATAGCTTGAGACCAGCTGACACATCAGGTATGTTATAAGCTATAACTATGCTACCAGCAGTCATGGGTAATAAAACTACACCTTTGTCTTTGGGAACCTTCGCTATTTCCTCGTCCTTCATGGCCACATCACTAGCCCCAAAGTCTACCGTTCCTTTGATTACTTGCTCTACACCTGCACCACTACCAGAGGATTGATAGCTAATTTGGACATTAGGATGAAGTTTATTGTAACTGGCAAACCAATCTTGATACAAAGGAGCAGGAAAAGTTGCACCTGCACCACTCAAACTAATCGTCGGACCAGCTGCGGGTGGGGGTGCATTGGTACTTGTTGGTGGTGTAGTTGTTCCTTCTGGAGCAGGTGGTTTGGGTTTTGGCGCACAGGAAGCTATGCTCAGGGTGAGGGCGATCGCGGGTAGGAAAAAAGCCTTTTTGGTGAAGCTAGGGAAAACCATTTTTTTTTGTAAAAAGTTATACAGGGGAACAGGGTGAATCATACTCCTTAAATGTAAAGAAGAGGTTAAGGCTAGGTTTTTTATATTTAACACCCATTTAACCCGAAAATTTTCAATAAGTAGTATTGCGAAGCTTTGGATGTCATAAATGTACTAAAATAAATTAAGCACAATATTATTTTCCCCCAAAAGTTATGGAATCTATTCCTTTTTTAAAGGTTGAACAAGAGTCAATTTTTCTCAATCAATTTATCAAATATCTCCGAGTTGCAACGAGGTTACAACCGATCGTCGGAGAATTTCTGCGCTATTATATTCTCGACCAAGAATTAGCACAACACCCAGAAATTAAAATTGAGCCTTTCCAAATTGATCAATCTATCATGGATTTTCGATTGGAGCATCAATTAGCTGATCCCCAGATTTTCCAACGTTGGTTAATCACTAATCTGCTTACCTACGAAGAGTTTTATCAGCAAATGGCTTTTAATCTCAAAATTGAACAACTTAAACTTGAACTTACTCAATCAAAAGTAGAGACATATTTTAGCGAACGTAAACTTTTTTTAGAGCAAGTGGTTCTGTCCCGGATCATTGTAGAAGAGCCAGAATTAGCTGAAAATCTTAAACAAAAAATTCTTCATCATCAAAGCTCCTTTGAACAATTAGCTCGGGAAAATTCTATCACCAGTGACCGAATTGTGAATGGGATGATTGGTGCAATTAGTCGGGCTCAAATTCAAGATCCCTTAAAAACAGCAATAGAGACTACCCAACCTGGGGAAATAATTGGTCCTTTAGCGATCGAAGGAAGATATTTTTTATTTCGGATTGAACAATTTATCCATCCAGTGCTGGATGAAGCAACTAAGCACGATTTACAAAATCAGCTATTCGAGCAATGGTTACAAGAAAAATTACAAAAGTTGACCGTTAAGCTAGAAATGATTTAAAAATTAAATATCCTCACCATCATTTTCTTCAAAGGTAGCGACTAAACGTTGGAGAGCATCAGTAAGTTTGGTCAAGCGTTCTAAAGAATTTTCTTGAGTTTCTGCTAGAGTTTGTACTGCATCACTCAAGGCAAAAATTTGGTAACCTTGTTGTTGAATTTGCTGTGCTTGTTGTTGGACTTGTGTGGTTAAGATATCCATTCGTTCAGCCATCCGCTCAATTGTTTCGGTTGTGGCAATCATGGCTTCACCTAGTTGTTCTACAATTGACTCTAAACGAGTTAATTTAACTTCCACTCCTCACACCTCTTTTGATTCAATGGTTAATTGGTAGATGGATCGGTAATTTTTGGTAGATCCCTCTGGTTGGGATCTAATGTACCAACTATGATCACTAATTAAACATATATGCAGTTAACAGAGATCAAAAATTTTTCCTAGTTTAAAGTCTGGCTGGACTACTGCTCCAATCTCAGTCGCCGTAATTATATGATATAGTGGTAATGAGTGGGGTAATGGCCATGATCCGATAATTTTTTGTTGATAAATTTTATTAATATGGCCAATTAGTTTTGGTATATAAAGATACTGCACTGAATATATTGGTGAACTTTGATTATTTTTTTTGATATTAATTAGAAACCCTTGATGAAAGCTGTAGTGGTTTAGTCCTTGATGGTCTGATGAGTGATTAAAACCTAGGGGAAATATTGATAATGAGCAAATAAATATATTTATTTGCTTCAGGATTAGTCAATTAAATATTGATAAATAATTAATCTCAATGATTAAATTAGATCTCGATCATCAAAAATAGGTTAAATTTTTTAGCAAAAACTCAAAAATATGTTAATCTAAAAATATCCGTCCGGAAAGATGATAAAATTATTGTTTAATAAATATGAAATTTGTCATTAGAGTAAACCCCAATGGTTAATAATTTAAAGCTACGCTCCCGAATTTTGACAGGATATTCAGTACCTTTACTGCTATCAGTAATAGCAGCCGGAGTAGTATACGTTCAAGCTGAAAGTGTATCACAACAATCCGAGCGCGAAAAGATGGGTCAACAGATTGTCAGATCCTCCAATCAGTTGCAATTGAGTATTGTCTTAATGCAACGAGCTGGGAGAGGTTATCTACTCGATCGCAATCCAGAAAATTTAAAGGATTTTAGCAGTGCAATTCAGTTATTTAATGAATCAGAAAAAGATTTGAAAAAGCTGGTTGAAGTCCAAATCCAAAAAGACCGATTACAACACATTATCGACTTATCCCAAGAATCAATTACCTTAAATCGTGAATTAATTGCCGAAATCCAATCTGGCAAAATGAAAGAAGCAATGCAAATTTATACTTCTAATCAACGCCAAACTATTACTAACCACTTAGAAGAATTTCTTGATACTTTTAATAAAGCCGAAGATGAAATCCAACAATTAAAACGTCAGCAAAGTGACCAAACCTTACGTTCATTAATTCTAGTTGTTTTAATCACCACCTTAATTTCAATTATTTTAGCATTAATATTGGGCTGGATTATTGCTGCTCAGATCACCACTACTATCCATGAAAGCGTTAATAATATTGCCAGTACCTCAACGCAAATTGCTACTGCGGTGGAAGAACAAGAACGTACTATTGATCAACAAGCAGCCGCAGTGCATCAAACCACAACCACCATGGATGAATTAGGAGTTTCCTCTCGACAATCAGCTCACCAAGCAGAATTAGTTCGAGCAAAAATCGAAGTAATTTCTACTCAAATGCTAGGATTAATTGACCAAGTTAAGCAAATTGATCATATTGCGAATATGGTTAGCGAAATTGCCAATCAAACTAATATGTTAGCACTAAATGCGGCGGTAGAAGCAGTCAGAGCGGGAGAACATGGTAAAGGATTTGGAGTAGTAGCTGGTGAAATTCGTAAACTAGCTGATCAGAGCAAAAAATCAGCCGAAAAAATTACTAATTTAGTTAGTCAAATTCAACAATCTACTAATAATGCAGTCGTCATTTCAGCAACTGGAACTAAAAGCGTTGAAAGTGTGGTATCTGCAATCAATGATATTGCTGTTAATACTCAACAAATTTCCTTGAGTGCTCAGCAACAAGCTACTGCGATCGGACAAGTAGCCCAAGCAATGAACCAATTAAATCAAGCAGCACAACAAACCGTTACCGGGATCAGTCAAACTAAAATTGGTATTCAAAGTTTGAATCAAGTTGCAATTAAACTGAAACAACAAGTGTAAAAAGCGACAACTTTTAATTTAAAATAATCTCAAGATTACTGGTAAGGGAAAATCATGACTGATCACACAAATGCTCGAGAACTATTCCAAGCTGCTTACGAAAATCGTTACACATGGGACTCTAATTTTCCCGGTTATTTAGCGGAAATTGAAGTTAAACAGGGTAAGGAAATCCATACCGGAAAGATTTGCATTCATCCGGATCTGAAGATTGAAGTCACAGAAGTCGCCAATCCAAAAGTTCAAGAAAGCATTTACAATCAATTACGGGATCTGGTTACCCATCGGAAACGGTCAACTTTTGAGCAATCTCACGGGAAAAATAACTTTAGCATTGGGAAAACCGAGGAAACTGGTGCGATCGAAATTTTGGTGACAGGTGAAGCAATGGGATCTAATTATCAGATCAAAGATCAGGAAATTTGTCATGTACGCCGAGTGATGGGTAAAATGGTCTTTGTGATCGATACATATCAAAGCTTCAATACTGGTTCAGGTTATGTAGCTACTCGTTATGATGCCATTTTCCGTAATGTGGAAACTGATGAAGTGATAAAAGTGTTAAAATTTGAGGACTCCTACGAGAAAATAGGAGACTATTATGTAATGACTCAGCAGGTGATCCATGCAGATGAACCAGAACAGCAGATCACCACTGAGTTTAAACTGACTAACGTCAAACTACTCGAACCAGCAGTGGTATAGCAAACCGTTAGAATGTTTATTGGTGTCAAAAAATTGTGCAAGGTGAAATATGTCTATAACTCAAACACTAGAACTGACCAAAGAGAATGTAGAAAAGGTTTTGGATGAACTGCGCCCCTATTTAATGTCTGATGGGGGCAATGTGGAGTTAGTAGACGTGGAGGGACCAATTGTTAAACTCCGTTTACAAGGAGCTTGTGGTTCTTGTCCAAGTTCAGCGATGACCCTGAGAATGGGGATAGAACGTCGTTTACGCGAAACAATTCCCGAAATTGGTGAAGTTGAACAGGTGTATTAATAGCAACAGGAAAAAGAATTTCTGTGAATATGTAATCTAGTTTCTAACATCCAGAAATTTTTTTCGATACATTTAACAGGGAAGAGTCGGGTAAAGTTTGTGGTAGAAACCCGATCGCTCCCCTGTTTTTTATTTCCTTTAATCTCATGTCTCATCCTCTCTACGTTGCATTTATTTGGCATCAGCATCAACCTTTATATAAATCCCAAAGTAACCACCCCCAACCTGATGGCCAATATCTGTTGCCTTGGGTCCGTCTACATGGCACTAAAGATTATTTGGATTTAGTCCTGCAACTAGCCAAATATCCGAAATTGCATCAAACCGTCAATTTGGTGCCTTCTTTAATCTTGCAGTTGGAAGATTATATTGCTGGTACAGCTTTTGATCCCTATCTGGCTCTGACGCTAACACCCACAGAACAGTTAAACAGCCAACAAAAAGCATTTATTATTGAGCATTTTTTTGATGCCAATAACCATCACCTGATTGAGCCTTATCTCCGTTATGCCGAATTATACCGACAGCGCCAAGAGCTAGGATCTCAATGGTGTCGGCAGAATTGGCAACTACAAGATTACAGTGATTTATTAGCTTGGCACAATTTAGCTTGGATTGACCCTTTGTTTGCTGATGATCCGGAAATTGCCCAGTGGTTAAAACAAGGTCGAAACTTTACCTTAAGCGATCGCCAGCGCATTTATTCCAAGCAAAGAGAAATTATCAGTCGGATTATCCCCCAACACCGGGCGATGCAAGTATCTGGACAGTTGGAGGTAATGACTTCTCCCTATACTCACCCCATCTTACCCTTACTAGCCGATTCCAATTCTGGGCAAGTAGCAGTGCCCAACATGATTTTACCCCAGCAAAAATTCTCTTGGCCCGCAGACATCACCCGACATCTCCGCAAAGCTTGGGATATATATACCGATCGCTTTGGTCAAACTCCTCGAGGATTATGGCCATCAGAACAAGCGGTAAGTCCAGAAATATTACCCTATATCATCCAACAAGGATTTGAATGGATTTGCTCTGATGAAGCGATCTTAGGTTGGACCCTGAACCACTTTTTCCACCGTGATGGTGCAGGTAATGTGTTTGAACCAGAACTACTATATCGTCCCTATCGATTAGCGACTCTAGCAGGCGAACTCACGATCGTGTTTCGGGATCACCGCTTATCAGACTTAATTGGGTTTACTTATGGGGCAATGCCAGGACCCGCCGCCGCCGCCAATTTAGTTGGACACTTAGAATCGATCGCCCATCAGCTCAAACAGCGACAACCCGAAGGGGGAACTACTTTAGCCAAACCCTGGTTAGTGACCATTGCTTTGGATGGGGAAAATTGCTGGGAATTTTATCCCCAAGATGGCAAACTGTTCCTGGAAAATCTCTATCAAAGACTATCGGTACATCCAGAGATTAAATTAGTGACTGTCTCCGAATTTATCGAACAATTTCCAGCTACAGAAACTTTAAATGCTCAACAGCTCCATACCGGATCTTGGGTGAATGGTGACTTAACCACTTGGATTGGCGATCCTGCGAAAAATCGCGCTTGGGATTTATTAACAACTGCTAGACAAGTTCTGGCTAATCATCCAGAAGCAACTGAAGAAAATAATCCTGCTGCATGGGAAGCTTTGGACGCAGCGGAAGGATCAGATTGGTTTTGGTGGTTTGGAGAAGGTCATTCATCCAATCACGATGCCATTTTTGATCAATTATTCCGGGAACATTTGCGTGCTTTATATCAAGCTCTGAATGAACCGGTTCCACCCCAATTGCGACAACCGATCGAGATCCATGATCTGCGCGGGGATCATAAACCAGAAGGCTTTATTCATCCAATTATCGATGGATTTGGCGATGAACAAGACTGGGACAAAGCAGGTCGTTTGGAAATTGGTGGTGCCAGAGGTACAATGCACCGTAGTTCTGAGATTCAGCGAGTCTGGTATGGTGTTGATCACCTGAATTTTTATCTACGTTTGGACTTGCGAAGTGGTATTCAACCGGGAAAAGACTTTCCTTCAGAAGTAAACTTGTTCTGGTTTTATCCCCATCAACCTATGCGTAATAGTCCAATACCTTTAGCCAATCTTCCTGATCATTCTCCCCTCAATTATCTTTATCACCATCATTTGGGCATTAATTTAGTGACCAATTCCTTTTGGTTTCAGGAAGCAGGTGAAAATTATCAATGGTATAAACGATCGTTACTAGGAAAAGTTGCCTACAAAAAATGCCTAGAAGTAGCTATTCCTTGGGCAGATTTACCGACTGAACCAGATTGGTCTTTACGACTAATTTTGGTCTTTTCTGAAGCTGGTCGCTTTTCTAGTTATTTACCTGAAGATGCACTTATTCCCATCGATACTCCTTAATTAACCTCGGGGCGGATCATTCGCCCCTAGATTTGTCCTGATCAATTAATTATCGCTTTTGGATCACCCTGATCATCAAATTAAGTTAAAATTAATAAAGCGTGAAAAAGTCGAACCAAACTACAGATGCTATTTTAAGTAATCAAATATTAATAAAAAATCCCAAAAAATCACAGACATAGCATCAAATATACCCTTCTTAATTGAATCATGACTAACCTCTTATTTCCCCTGTTAAATTGCTCTGATCAAGTTAAGAACACAGTTTTTACTGGTAACCGGATCAATTAAATGATTACCTAAATTCCAAAAATAAAAAGAAAAAACCTGTTGGGGTAGATCATGAATAGAACTAGAAAACAAAAAAACAGGGAAAATGCCCAGCAAGCAATCCCAAATTCTCAATTCTCAGTTCAGATGAAACAGGCTGTTGCTAAAGTTTGGGAACGTTATCAAGGATGTATTTGCGATCGCATTTTGATCCTCGAAGCAGCAACCACAGCCCTAGGAGCAGGAGAGATGAGTGAGGGATTACGAACAAGCGCTCACCAAGAAGCCCACAAACTAGCTGGTTCTCTCGGCACTTTTGGGATCGCTAAAGGATCAGAAATTGCCAGGGAAATAGAACAAATATTTCAAGCTGGTGTTCTCCGAGAAGGACAAACACAACATTTACAAACTTTGATTATGATTTTGCGTCAAGAAATAGCCCAAAAAGCTCCTCAGCCTATTGCTGACAATGATCCCATTCGGTCTTAAAATTTGGAATCAATACTACCTGTTTTGAGAAAAGGATATAAATGAATCTGGTACTGGCAAAAAAGTTTCCCTGACAGACAGGATATAGGAGAAATCCGGATGAGTGAAGAAACTTCTGTTGGAGTTAGCTCGCGATCGGCAAAGCGAGCAGGGTCTTTATTAAGCGATAATTCCCACCATGTATTAACCAGGCAACATACATCAGAGGATGATGTTTTTTTTAACCTAGTGGGAGAAGTCCGAGACTATGCCATATTCCGATTAGATCAAGATGGCTGTGTGGCTAGTTGGAATGTGGGAGCAGAAAGTATTTTTGGGGTAAAAGCGAGCGAAATCATTGGTAAACACTTTTCTGGTTTTTATCCGAAATCCGATATTGCTTTGGGCAAACTCGAACAAGAACTCAAACTGGTACTCGCGGCGGGACAGTGCGAAGATGAAGGTTGGCGAGTTCGGCAAAATGGTAGTCGTTTTTGGGCAAGTTCAACGATTACAGTTTTGCGGGATGAGCAAGGGCAATTATTAGGATTTTCTGTGATTACCCATGATTTGACAGAACGTCGGCAAATTGAAGAAGAACTGTGTCAAGTAAATCGATCGCTCAGAACCCTCAGTGATTGCAATCAAGCTTTAGTCAGAGCAACTGAAGAATCAGAACTTTTGCGAGATATTTGCCGAATTATTGTTGAAGTTGGTGGTTATTCTACCGCTGGGGTCGGATTTCCGGTGCATCATGAGCAAGAAAATGATCTACAATCTTTGGCTTTAGCTGGATATGCAGTTAGTCAAGGACTATATCTTCAAAGTGAAGACCAGAAAAACGGTCATAATTCCTTATTTGGGCTTTATTCTGTCATGGTGATGCAGACAGGTAGACCTTATGTAGTAGAAAATATTTTTACTGAACCTAATTTTAGTCCTTGGTGTAGTTTCGCTCAAGAACGAGGCTATGCTTCTTTGATCGTTTTACCGTTAATTGCTAAACATTTAGATCAAGAAATTGCTCCAGCTAAACCTTTTGGTGTGCTGAGTATTTATGCGGCTATGCCCAATACTTTTGATGCCGAAAAAGTCAAGCTACTCGGTGAATTAGCCGATGATTTGGCTTATGGGATTATGGCTTTACGGACTAGACAGGAACGGAGTCGAGCTGAATCCGCGTTACGGGAATCGGAGGAGTTGCACCGGATTACTTTGAGTAATATCTCAGATGCAGTATTTATTACTGATAATTTAGGTTTTTTTACTTATATTTGTCCCAATGTCCATCGAACTTTTGGTTACTATTTACAGCAAGTACAAGAGTTTGGCAAGATTTCTCGGTTGTTAGGGGAGCGGATTTTTGAGGTTTTATCAGAATTAGAACCTGCTGGAGAAATCCAAAATCTGGAATGGGAAATTGAAGATCAAACTGGTAAACAACATATTTTGTTAATTAATATCAAACGGGTCGCGATTAAGGGGGGAACGATTCTTTATACTTGTCGAGATATTACTCAACGTCGCCAAACCGCAGCAGCTTTGCGAGAAAGTGAGGAACGTTATCGGCAATTAATCGAAATCTCTCCCGAAGCGATCGCGGTGCAAGCTGAAGATAAAATTGTTTTAATTAATCCCGCAGGAGCTAAACTTTTTGGTGCTAATAATCCGGAAGATTTAATTAGTAAGTCTTTGCAAGAATTAGGGCATTTTAATGGACAAAAGCCGAGTTTTTTAACCGAAAAAAGCCAAGAAGTTCCGTTTATTGAACAAAAAGTATTTCGTCCTGATGGCACAATTTTAGATTTAGAAGTAGCGTCATTACCTTTTATTTATCAAAGAAAACCAGCGATGTTAATGGTAGCGCGGGATGTGACGGAAAGAAAGCGAGTTGAATGGGAGTTAAAAAAATATCGTCATCATTTGGAAGAATTAGTAGCCGAACGGACTGCTAAATTAATGGCAGCTAATGAACAATTACAACAGGAAATTTGCGATCGGAAGTTTGCTGAGGAAGCGCTACGTCATTCGGAAGAACAACTTCGCACTTTAATTAATGCTACTCCTGATATAGTTTGTTTCAAAGATGGTGCTGGTAAATGGCTGGAAGCTAATGCAGCTATGTTGCAAATTTTCCAACTAGAACACATTGATTATCGAGGTAAAACCGATCAAGAACTCGGTGAAATGAATATTTTTGGTCGAGAAGCATTCCGAAATTGTCAACGCACTGATGAACTAGCTTGGAGTAAACAAACTCTTTCCGGGGTGGAAGAAATTATTAACAATCAGGAGGGTGTAGCTCGAATTTTCGAGGTAATCAAAGTACCGCTTTTTTATCCAGATGGAAAACGCAAAGGAATTGTAGTTTTGGGACGGGATATTACTGCACGTAAACAAGCAGAAGCAGCTTTGGAAAGGTTGAGTCGGCAAAATAAATTAATTTTAAATTCAGCGGGGGAGGGAATTTGCGGATTGGATTTGTGCGGTAAGATTACTTTTGTTAATCCGGACTGGAGCGAGAATGCTGGGTGCTAAGGTGGAAGATTTAATTAATCAACCACTGGTATCTATTTTCTCAGGTTGTCAACCAGATCAAATTCATTATTGCTCACAAAAACTACCCGTTTGTACAGCTTTTCAAGATGGAGAAGTCCATCAAGTTACAGATCAGGTTTTTTGGCGTCAAGATGGTTCTAGTTTTCCGGTAGAATATGTGAGTACACCGATGTTAGAACGCGGTGAAATTGTTGGAGGAGTGATTATATTTAAAGATATTACTGAGCGTTTGGCTGTCGAAAAAATGAAAAATGAATTTGTTTCGGTAGTCAGTCATGAATTACGAACCCCCTTAACTTCCATGCGTGGTGCTTTGGGAATTTTAGCTAGTGGTATGCTCAAAGATCATCCCCAAAAAGGACAACGGATGTTAGAAATAGCACTGAATAATACCGATCGATTAGTGCGTTTGATTAATGATATTTTAGATATTGAGCGCATCACTTATGGGAAGGTAACTTTAGCTAAACAGAATTGTGATATAGCGGAATTGATGGTGCAAGCAGTAGATGCAATGCAAGGAATGGCTGAAAAAGCTGGTGTAACTCTAGTGGTAACACCTATGTCTGCTTTATTACGAGTTGATGGCGATCGCATTGTGCAAACTCTCACTAATTTACTCAGTAATGCGATTAAATTTTCTCAAGCGGGCACAACTGTCCTATTGTCAGCAGAATATTGGAAAAATGGCACAGAAGTTTTATTACAAGTAAAAGATCAAGGACGCGGAATTCCCACAGATAAGTTAGAGACGATTTTTGAGCGATTTCAACAAGTTGATACTTCTGACTCTCGTGCTTATGGAGGTACTGGTTTAGGTTTAGCGATCTGTCGGAGCATTGTAGCACAACATGGTGGTCAGATTTGGGCGGAAAGCACTTTGGGTCAAGGTAGTATTTTTTATTTTACCTTGCCAACTACATAGCTATATTCTCATTCATCTGCAAAAATCTGGTCAAAGAAATTTTGGAAAAAATTTCCCGGTTTAGTGCTTGACAGACCTTCTGAAAATTGTTATGCTAGTTAGGCACAAAAAAATTAAGCCGGGATAGCTCAGTTGGTAGAGCAGAGGACTGAAAATCCTCGTGTCACCAGTTCAAGTCTGGTTCCTGGCATTTAAAATAACGAAAAATCAGGGGTTCTATGCTTTCTGGAACCGTTTTTAGTTTGATTAACTCTACTATAGTTGGATAAAGTCTACTAAAAGTCTACTAAACCAATATTTGCTGATTGATACCTCTAAACTCTAGAATCGGATCTATAATAGATAAAGAGCATTGCTGATTTACGGTATAAATAAATAATTTGTAGGGGCGTATGGCAATACGCCCGGGGCGCATGGCCATGCGCCCCTACAGGATTTTCATACCCTGATTAAGCTTTTTCTTGTCCAAGCCCATAATTCAGCAGTTTCTAACATAGCCTGAGAAGTAATGGGAATGAGCTGTTCCCTTTCATGACATCTACACACTGTTATTTTTTAGTAATTCTTCAAGTCGAGGATACACTTCCCGATCGTAACTAGGATCTTCGTTCATTAACTCTTCAATAAACTCAAGCATCTTCTTTGTAGCTTTTATCCCTTCCTCAAATTTTTCTTCTTTTTCCCGCTCAAGCAAGGCTGGTAAAGCATTCTGTAAATTAGGGGTTGGCTTGTCTTTCCTGAGACTTAGCGCTTTTATAACAGATTGTGGTATCAATAAATAAGAAGCTTTGTACTTTTTAAACAAATTTTCTTGGTGATAGATAGAAGGGAGAAATAATTTTATTCTCAAGAGCCATCCTTCCTTTCCTTCAAATCTGGATTTAGCTAAAATAGCAAACTTGTTAGCTATTTCTATAAATAAATCCTGACTTTCACGGGAAAAAATATCCCAGCATTCCTCGATTCCTTGAGCATATTTCTCAAGTTTAGTTGAATATTTATTTAGATCAACAGGCAAGTCATTGTGATCAAATTCAATTGTTAAGAGGGTAGCTTCTAGGTATTTATTAGCACCTGCTACCATTTCAGATATAGTATCAATTACATTTTTCCCCTTTAAAGCAGCAACTTCTCTGAAAAGCTCACCGACTTCACTCTCTAATGAATTGGGATAACTTAAGATATTTTCCAGCTTTTGTTTAAATGTTTCAAGATTTTTAATTGCTTTTTGATTGTTAAGAGTGTCTTCGCAAGGAGATAGATTGCTAAACATTATTTTGCCTCCCGTATTAACTCAATATTTAAAGTTGTGTCCATGAGGACTTACTAGCCATAGATGCGCTTGTTGCCTTATAATACGATCATCCTAGCAGTTTTTGTTCCAAGTTTTGGAGTGGTTAGCCAAGAAAAAACTGTTGTCAGCAGACAACAAATTTACCCACAACATTTTAGGTAATTACTGCGGATTCTGTCGATGGGCGGATGAGCGAGTATCCACACATGGGCGATGCACTCACCGCAGGCGTTTTGTTCTGATTTTCCGAATCCTCCCATACCCCACTGTAGCTTTCTCATAAAAATATGCGATATATTTTCTGCATGAAGTCTTATAGAATAAAGGGTTGAGAATTAACACCCTAGGCTATAATTATCTTCAGCAGAGGACTGAGGACTGAAAATCATCCTGTTACTAGTTCAAGTCTGGTTCCTGGCATATTTACATCTAAGAACCTCTGATCTTGTCTGATCGGTGATTCTGACGGGGCGATCGCCTGGGTGCGAATTTCCTTGCTAAGTGCGATCGCATAGTTTAATTTTGTAAATGTGGGTTAAATGTTTCAGCAAACTTTTAAAAATATTGATGATGTTCTCTGGAAAGAGGCGGGTTGTACTACAGAGTTAGATTACACGGAGCAAACCTCTTGGCTACTGTTTTTGAAGTATTTGGATGACTTAGAACAGGAGAGGGCGCAAGAAGCAGAGCTAGTCGGTAAACCATACCAATTTATTATTGATGAGGCGCATCGTTGGTCGGTCTGGGCGGCTCCAAAAAAGGCTGATGGTACGGTAGATCATGATAATGCGCTGATTGGCGACGATTTGATTGATTATGTCAACCGTAAGCTATTTCCATATTTACAGGGGTTCAAGCAACGGGCTACTAGTCCAGACACGATCGAATATAAGATAGGCGAAATTTTTAGCGAAATTAAGAATAGGTTTCAAAGTGGCTACAGCTTGCGGGATGCACTGGAATATATTGATGAATTACGGTTTCGATCGCAACAGGAAAAACATGAGCTATCCCATCTCTATGAAGCCAAAATCAAGAATATGGGCAATGCAGGGCGCAATGGTGGGGAATATTATACACCGCGTCCTTTGATTCGAGCGATGATTCAGGTAGTGAAACCGAAGATTGGCGATCGCATTTATGATGGAGCCTGCGGTTCAGCGGGGTTTCTTTGCGAGAGTTACGACTACTTACGTCAGGGTAATCTTACTACTAAACAACTTGAGCAACTTCAAACCGATACTTTTACAGGTAAGGAGAAGAAAAGTCTCGCTTATGTGATTGCGATTATGAATATGATCTTGCATGGTATTGATGCACCGAACATTATTCACACCAACACTCTGACGGAAAACCTTAGTGATATTCAGGATCAGAACCGCTTTGATGTAATCTTAGCAAATCCACCGTTTGGAGGAAAGGAACGTAAGGAAGTACAGCAGAATTTTCCGATTAAGACGGGGGAAACAGCGTTTCTGTTTTTGCAGCATTTTATTAAAATCCTGAAGCAGGGAGGTAGAGCAGCAGTGGTAATTAAAAATACCTTTTTGTCGAATTCGGATAATGCTTCGCGAGCTTTACGTCAAGAACTTTTGAGTAGTTGTAATCTGCATACAATTTTAGATTGTCCGAGTGGGACATTTATTGGAGCAGGAGTTAAAACCGTAGTGCTGTTTTTTGAGAAAGCTTCTCCCTTCGACTTCGCTCAGGGAGAGCCTTTTCAGGAAATGCCCTTATTTTCTCAAGAAAAAGCTTTAAATGAGGGGATGGCGACTCGGAAAATTTGGTATTATCAACTTGATCCAGGACGTAGTTTAGGGAAAACCAATTCTCTGAATGATGACGATCTGCGAGAGTTTGTAGAGTTACAGTCTACTTTTGCTGAAACAGAAAAATCTTGGCTGGTGGATATTGCTGATGTCGATCGGGAAACTTTTGATCTGTCGGTAAAGAATCCGAATAAGGGTGAGGAAACATCGTTAAGAGAACCACAGGAAATTTTAGATGAAATTGCGATTTTAGATGCAGAAAGTGCAGAAATTTTGGAAGCGATCGCGAGGATGTTATCATGAGTAGTGGAGAGATGCAGCTAATAGTAACTATCAGATTTTAGCTTGATTTTGTATGTCAAATTAATTTTATTAAGGTAGTTATGACAAACATCAAAATAATCATAGAAAAGCACCCCGATGGTTACGTTGCCTATCCTTTAGTGCTTCAGGGGGTTATAGTTGGTGAGGGTGACACCTATGAAGAAGCTTTAGATGATGTGCGATCGGCTATTTTGTTTCATATTGAAACTTTTGGACGGTCGGCATTAGAATCTGCATCTTCAATCCTGGAAGCTTTTGTGGTAGAGATGAACCTGTAATGGAAAAATTTCCTGTTATTGCCGTTGATGAGAGAGTTTAAGGATTTGAGAGGAATTAATTCTCGCACCAATTTGATACCTATGACACACTACGCGATCGCTCCTACACTTAACTGAACCCTATTAATATATAAATCTCCAATTATTGATTGGAGAAATTCGTTAGATATTAAAGTAGCTGGTTGAGCGGAGTCGAAACCAGCAGAACAGCCTCGATTAGCAAAGCATACTCTAGCAACCAAAGATAATCAACTAACCAAAAACGACAGACTGAGGACTGAACACTGAGGACTGAACACTGAGGACTGAACACTGAGGACTGAACACTGAGGACTGAACACTGAGGGCTGAGCGTAGTCGAAGCCCGGTATTTGTGCAACCAATAGTTGCAGAAATCAGTTTGATCGTATAAAGAGTTGGTTTCGACTCCGCTCAACCAACTTTGTCCCATACTCAATTGAGCCTCAACTTACCAAACCGGAGAGACTGAGGGCTGAGCGTAGTCGAAGCCCGGTATTTGTGCAACCAATAGTTGCAGAAATTAGTTTGATCGTATAAAGAGTTGGTTTCGACTCCGCTCAACCAACTTTGTCCCATACTCAATTGAGCCTCAACTTACCAAACCGGAGAGACTGAGGGCTGAGCGTAGTCGAAGCCCGGTATTTGTGCAACCAATAGTTGCAGAAATTAGTTTGATCGTATAAAGAGTTGGTTTCGACTCCGCTCAACCAACTTTGTCCCATACTCAATTGAGCCTCAACTTACCAAACCGGAGAGACTGATGGCTGATGGCTGAGTTTACCCTGAGTTTACCCTGAGTGTTCCCTGAGTTTACCCTGAGTTTATCCTGAGCGCCCTTCGACTACGCTCAGGGACAAGTCGAAGGGCGTAGTCGAAGGGTAGTCGAAGCCCAGTTTTTTGCAAGGAGTGATAAAATGGCCTATATTTATATACTTGAATGTGCAGATAGTTCTTTTTACACAGGAAGTACCATCGATTTGCCTCGTCGTTTATGGGAACATGAAAATGGTTTGGGTGCAAATCATATAAAGAAGCGATTACCTGTAAAATTAGTTTATGCAGAGTATTATGAGCGTGTGACAGATGCTTTTGAGCGGGAAAAACAGGTTCAGGGTTGGAGTCGGGCTAAGAAGATTGCTTTGATGAATAGTAATTGGGATCGGCTTCATATTTTGGCAGAGTGTCGGAATTATTCTCATTATAAAAATTCTGGTTTCGACTACGCTCAACCAACCGAAAATTGCAGTAGTAATGAAAATTAAGGAATGGTATGTATTTTACAGTTGCTAATCGACAGTTACCAGTGGGATGGGAAATAAAAACACTTGGTCAGGTTATAAAGCTTGAATATGGTAAACATCTTCCTGATGAAGTTAGAGTTCAAGGAGGAAAATACCCTGTTTATGGAGCTAATGGAGTGAAGTGCTGGAGTGATAAATATTATTTTGATAGGCAAAGCATTATTGTTGGTAGAAAAGGTTCAGCCGGAGAAGTTAACATTACCGATGAAAAATTTTGGCCTCTTGATGTTACCTACTTTGTTACTTATGATAATACACAATACGATTTAATTTTTCTTTACTATTGTTTAAAACATCTTCGTCTTGCAAAGCTAGCAAAGGGTGTAAAACCTGGTATCAATCGAAATGATGTTTATCAAATTCAATTTATATTTCCCCCACTTCCTGAACAAAAACAAATTGTAGCAATATTAGATGAGGCGTTTGAAGGGATTGATAGCGCGATCGCGATCGCCGAAAAGAACCTCGCCAACGCCCGCGAACTATTTGAAAGCTATCTAAATGTCATCTTTACTCAGAAAAACGATTCTGGTGAGATATTTAAACTTGAAGATATATGCGATAAAACCCGAGTAATTACTTATGGTGTTATCAAGCTAGGTGAACATATTGATAATGGTGTACCATGTTTACGGACAAGTAATGTTCGCTGGCTTGATATTGATCTCAATGGTATAAAGCGAATTTCACCTTCCTTATCGGCAGATTATAAACGAACCATTCTTAAAGGTGGAGAAGTGTTAGTTAATGTTCGAGGAACCCTTGGTGGAGTAGCAGTTACAACACCGCAGATGGCTGGTTGGAATATATCACGCGAAGTAGCCCTTGTACCTATAGATATAAAACGAGCTTATCCAACTTATTTAGCTTATTGGATTGGGGCAAAAACAAACCAACAATGGCTTAGTAGCGTTGAGAAGGGCGCTGCATACACTGGAATTAACATTGAAGACTTACGAACTCTACCAGTTGTAGTTCCCGATTTGAAAAAGCAAGAAAGACTTATTAACTCTATTAAGAAAGTTCATTTCTTCTCCCAAAATCTTGAAAATATCTACCGCCAAAAAATCGCTACTCTCAAAGAACTCAAACAATCTATCCTCCAAAAAGCATTTACTGGCGAACTCACCGCAGATACTGCTAAAAATGATTATAGTGCGATCGGAATTTAACAACAACATCACAATATATGAAAGCAATTGAAACCACAGGTACAATTAACAAGAGTGGACAACTCACACTTGATAAATCCTTGGAAGCGATCGAACCACAGCGTGTTCGTATTATTATTTTAATTGATGAAGATAATGAAACCGAAACTGACCCGGATGAAACACCTACAGAAGTGATTATTGAAGGTATTCGTAAAGGTTTGCGTGAAGCTTTATCCCGACAAACTATTCCCCTCTCGGAAATGTGGACGAATGCTAAGGAATTTGACGAAAAATTTGACGCAGGAGAAGATATCACTCAATTTCTTGATCTATCTAAAACCAGAACGTCCCTTATCTGATCCTAAAAAGGACTCGATTCAAGAAAGCACTGGCTCTCGTACTCCTGGATTACTAACTGGACAAATTAGCGACACATTTTTTGACCCTCTACCAGAAGAAGAACTCAATCAATGGGAATAAGCTACATCTACCAACAGCGATCACATCTATGAAGTTAATATGGATAAATTAATGAAGCAGTATGAGCAATGACCTGAATAACCCGAACAACCAGCTATTTTCTGAAATCTGTCAACTTATTTGTACCGCCAAGCAAAACGCTATCATGGCTATTAAAACAGAGATTAATTCTCTGCGTCCCCAAGATCAACAATTACTACCTGATATATCTCTAAAAGACCCCTATATTTTAGATTTTTTAGGTTTGCGCGATCGCTACATAGAAAAAGACATCAAAGATGCCATCTTGCGAGAAATTGAGCAATTTTTATTAGAACTCGGTACAGGTTTTACCTTCATCGCCAGTAAAAAATGCTTACAAATCGATAACAACGATTTTTATATTGACCTACTATTTTATAACCGTAAACTTAAACGTCTTGTGGCGATCGACCTAAAACTAGGTAACTTTGATCCAGAATATAAAAGTCAGATGGAACTTGCTCTACGCTGGTTAGTAAAATACGATAAAGAGAGTGACGAACAGCCACCTTTAGGAATCATTTTATGTGCAGGCAAAAAGCAAGAGCAGATTGAATTATTAGAACTAGACAAAAGTGGTATCCATGTAGCCGAATATCTTACAGTATTACCATCTAAAGAATTGCTAAATGCGAAACTACAAGAAGCGATCGCCACAGCCCATCGCCGACTGCCATATTCAGAAGACAAGTTACCATGAACGAAGCCCAAACTCGCGCCAAACTGATTGATTAATCACCACATAAGCATGATAATTGAATTTATGCTGATCAAGAATTACCAGACTGCCCATTGATGAGGCGAGCGCCCCATGATTACTCTTGAAACCCTTGAAAAATGGTTGCTTGTACCCACAGAAACAGAAAAGCTAGAATTTAAAGAAGCAAAACAACAGTTTGATACGACCAAACTACTGAAATATTGTGTAGCACTAGCCAACGAAGGTGGTGGTTATATTGTTTTAGGCGTTACCGATAAGCAACCTCGCCAAGTAGTAGGTTCATTAGCTTGGTCAACAGCAGAAGAATTAAACAAGATTAAGGCATATATAGTTGAGAAACTAAGATTTCGCGTAGAAGTGACAGAATTACAGCATCCCGATGGTCGAGTGCTAGTTTTTGAAGTGCCAACCCGTCCAGTAGGACAAGCATTGACCTTTGAGGGTGCATATCTGATGCGAGCAGGCGAAGACTTGATGCCAATGACACCAGATATGCTCAAACGGATTTTTGCTGAAGATCAGCAAGATTGGTTTTCCTTACCTGCCCAATCAGATGCAAGTCCGGACGATGTGATTGCCCTCCTAGATACTCAAACCTACTTTGAACTGCTAAAAATCCCCTATCCAACCAGCCAAAACGCCGTCCTAGAAAGATTGCAGAGCCAAGATTTAATCAAACAGACAGCACAAGGTTGGATAATCACTAACCTAGCTGCAATCCTTTTAGCAAAAAAGCTGGATGCCTTTTCTGCTACATTGGCTCGCAAAGCACCCCGTGTAGTCATCTATGAAGGTATTAATAAGCTGCAAACCCGCGACGATAAAATACACAACCGAGGATATGCAATTGGCTTTAAATGGTTAGTAGATTTTGTCCATTCATCAGCACCACAAAATCGCTTTATTGAAGAAGTCATGCGCGAGGAAGTGAAGATGTTTCCAGAACAAGCACTACGGGAACTAATTGCTAATGCCCTAGTGCATCAAGACTTTCTAGCTACGGGTGCTTCAGTAATGATTGAGATGTATAGCGATCGCATCGAGATATCTAATCCTGGCATTCCACCCATTCAGGTCGATCGCTTCATTGACGAATATCGTTCACGTAATGAGCAACTCGCGGACATAATGCGACGTTTCGGTATTTGTGAAGAAAAAGGTAGTGGCATTGACAAAGTTGTGAGTGCCGCAGAAGTATTTCAACTACCAGCACCAGATTTTCGAGTGGGCGAGACACGCACTACAGCACTGCTATTTGCTCATCAGGATTTTGCCGACATGAGTAAAACCGATCGGATTCGAGCCTGCTATCAGCATTGTTGCCTGTTGTATGTCAGTAATCAACGAATGTCTAACCAGACCCTACGAGAGCGATTTCGTTTAAGTGAGTCAAATGCAGGAACGGCTTCCCATATTATAAAAGCTACCAAAGAAGCTGGCTTGATCCAGACAGACGAGTCCGAATCAAACTCTACCCGCTATGCCCGCTATCTCCCTTTTTGGGCATAAAAGTGCTTTAACGCAAACCGAGATGAGTAACTCTCATAGCCTGAAACCCTTTCAGAATCATCAAAAAAGTGCTTTAACGCAAACCGAGATGAGTAACTCTCATAGCCTGAAACCCTTTCAGAATCATCAAAAAAGTGCTTTAACGCAAACCGAGATGAGTAACTCTCATAGCCTGAAACCCTTTCAGAATCATCAAAAAAGTGCTTTAACGCAAACCGAGATCAGCGAAATATGAACGAAGCAGAAACCCGCGCCGAACTCATTGACCCCGCCCTAAAAGCCGCAGGTTGGGGAGTTGTCCCTAATAGTCGGATTGGTCGCGAAGTCATAGCTCCTGGTCGTTTAATCGGTGGTGGGAAACGAGCCACACAAGAGCGTGCTGATTATGTACTGGTATATCGCGGTGAAAAACTCGCTGTCATCGAAGCGAAAAAACGTGATGCACCCGATACCGAAGGTTTAGGACAAGCCAAAAAATACGCTGAAAAATTGCAAACTCGATTCGCCTACTCTACAAATGGCATTGGGATCTACCAAGTAGATATGCACACAGGCGCAGAAGGCTACATCAACCAATATCCTACCCCCGATCAACTGTGGGAAGCTACTTTTAGCAAAACTAACTTGTGGCGCGATTCTCTTTCAGAGACACTTCGCGATCGCTTTGCCGAAGTTCCCTTTGAAGATCGAAGCGGCACTTATGAAGTCCGTTATTATCAACACAACGCGATTAAGCAAGTCCTAGAAGCAATTAGTCAAGGACGCGATCGCATATTATTAACAATGGCAACCGGAACAGGCAAAACCTTCATCGCCTTCCAAATCACCTGGAAACTATTCCAAAGCCGTTGGAACTTGAGCAGAGAACCTAACCGTCGCCCGCGAATTTTGTTTCTAGCCGATCGCAATATCTTAGCCAACCAAGCTTATAACTCTTTTTCTGCCTTCCCCGATGATGCCCTCGTCCGCATTGACCCTGAAACCATCAAAAAACGGGGTCGAGTTCCCAAAAATGGCAGTATCTTTTTTACCATTTTCCAAACCTTTATGACCGGACGAGACGAAGCTGGCAATCCCACACCTAAATTTAGTGACTATCCCCCTGACTTTTTTGACTTCATTATCATTGATGAATGTCATAGAGGCGGAGCCAGCGACGAAAGCACCTGGCGGGGTATTTTAGAATACTTCTCCCCAGCAGTACAATTGGGACTCACCGCCACCCCCAAACGTGCCAACAACGCTGACACCTACGCTTATTTTGGTGAGCCAGTCTATACTTACGCTCTCAAAGATGGCATCAACGACGGGTTTCTGACTCCCTTTAAAGTCAGGCAAATTAAAACTAACCTAGATGAATATATTTACAGCCCCGACGATGAAATACTCGAAGGTGTAATAGACGAAACCAAAACTTACATCGAAGCCGAATTCAACCGCATCATTGAAATTAGCGATCGCGAACGTTACCGAGTGCAACTGTTCATGGAAGAAATTGACCAGAATCAAAAAACTCTGGTATTCTGCGCTAACCAACTCCACGCTCTAGTTGTGCGGGATTTAATCAACCAATTGAAGATTAGCAGTAATCCTAATTACTGTGTCCGCGTTACCGCCGATGATGGAAAACTAGGTGAACAGCACCTCAGCACCTTTCAAGACAACGAGAAAACGATTCCCACTATTCTCACCACCTCTCAAAAACTCTCTACAGGAGTTGATGCTCGCAACGTTCGCAACATTGTCCTAATGCGCCCCATCAATTCCATGATTGAATTCAAACAGATTATTGGTAGAGGGACAAGACTATTTGACGGCAAAGATTATTTCACTATCTACGATTTTGTTAAAGCCTACGAACACTTCAATGATCCTGAATGGGACGGTGAGCCGGCTGAACCTGTACCTGTCACATCTAATCGAACAGGTGAAGCTAAAGGTAAATATAATGTCAACCCAAATAAAGCAGAAAAATCATCAACCCAACGTCAACAAATTAAAATCAAACTCGCTGATGGTAAAGAACGCACCATCCAACACCGGATATCTACCAATTTTTGGAGTCCTGATGGTAAACCAATAACCGCCACAGAATTTGTGGAACGACTCTTTGGTGAAATTCCTGAATTATTCACAGATGAAAACGAATTAAGAGCAATCTGGAGCCGCCCTGATACCCGTAAAGCATTATTAGAAGGACTAGCAGAGAAAGGCTATGGGGAGGAACAACTCACGGAAATTAGCCGCTTGATTGATGCTGAGAAAAGCGATTTATATGATGTATTAGCTTATATCGCTTATGCCTTGCCACCCATGAGCCGCCAAGAGCGCGTCCTCGCTCACAAGTCCTTAATCTTTTCCCGGTATATCGGCAAACAGCAAGAATTTCTCGACTTTGTACTGGAACAATACATCAAAGCAGGTGTGGGGGAACTCGATCGCACCAAATTACCTCAACTGTTAGAGTTAAAATATCATACTATCACCGATGCTGTTGAAGAACTAGGGAGCATTGCGAATATCAGCGCAGTATTTATCGGGTTTCAGCAATATTTGTATTCACAAGACAGAGCCGCTTAATTGTTCAATTTGTTACAATTAAACGCCTCAGTTAGACGATTAACTCAAAGCTTTTGCGCGATCTCACTTACCATTTCAGTTTATTAGTCCTAATATACAAAATTATCCAAAATTAAGCGTGCAAAACTACACCTAATTAATCATAATTTTATAAATAAGGTGAATAGAGAGAAGATTAAGGGCGATGTTGTTTATTGATGCGCGGCCCATTTACTGTAAAGTTGACCGCGCCCATCGGGAGTTTAGCAAAGCACAGATTGAGTTTATCTCAAATATCGTGCAGTTGTACCGAGGAGAAAAAGCGGAGGTGACGGTTGATTTTGAAATGCTGACCGAGAATTTCCCAGAGAAGGCTGATCGGGATGTAGCGGGATTGTGTAAAATAGGAACAATAGCAGAGATTGAGGCACAAGGATGGAGTCTCAATCCTGGGCGTTATGTGGGAGTAGCGGAACGTTAGGAGGCTGAGGATTTTGATTTTGCGACAAGGTTGGAAGAGTTGAATGAGGAGTTAGAAACTTTGAATGGGTCAGCGCGGACGTTGGAGGAACAGATTGCTGAGAATGTGGCACAAATTTTGAATCTTTGATTTCCTTAATTAATAAATTTAGGAGTGTTTAAGATGATGAATATTACTTTAACACCTGAACAGGAAAAATATGTTCAATCGCAATTAGAAGAGGGTAAATATAACAGTGTTGAGCAGTTAATTAGTAAAGCATTGCAATTGCTAGAGGAGCAAAATCGCGCATTAGAACAGAAGCGTTTAGAAGAACTAAGGCTAAAAATTGCTAGTGGTACTGAGCAAATTGCCAGAGGACAAGTAACTTATGGTGAAGTAGTTTTTGCCAGATTGCAGGAGAAAATTCGCTCTTATTCTGAGTCATAACTATGAGTACATAAATTTTGAATCTTTGATGCGTTGGTACATAAAGTTAAGGATTTTTTAAGAATATAAGGCCATGAATATAACCCTAAAGCCGGAACAGGAACAGTTTATTCAACAACAACTTAAGAATGGGAGATATGAGTCAGTGGACGAAGCGATCGCGCAAGCCTTCCAATTGTTAGAAGAAGATGATCGTCAGTATCAGCAGTGGCTTGAAGAAACTCGTCAAAAAGTAGCGGTAGGCATTGAACAAGCGAACAGAGGAAAATTCACAGATGGTAAACTTGTTATTGCTAGACTGCGGGAGAAACTTCAGCAAAAGCGCGAGAATCAAGGATGAGCATCTACAGCTTAACTGATGAGGCTATCCAAGACATTGAGGATATTTATAACTATTTATCCGATTTCAGTTTAGATGCTGCTGCTCGTTTCTTGGATACCTTTGAGCAAAAATGCGAAACCATAGTTAGATTTCCCAGAATGGGTAGAAGTTATGAGAAATTAGAGTCTCAGTTACGTGGGGTTCCCATTGACGGTTATATTATTTTTTACCGTCCGGTTGATGATCATATTGAAGTAATTAGGATAGTAAGTGGATATCGTAAGCTGGAATCATTGTTTTCAGAATCAGATTGAGATTGATGCGATCGCGTTTTGTAAGCAAATGACAGAAGTAGAGGATTTGGATTTTGCAACCAAGTTGGAAAAGTTGAATGAGGAGTTAGAAATCTTGAATATTGAGGCGCGGGGTTTGGAGGAAATAGCCATGTTTGCTTATAAAAAATACGTGACGATTGAAGATCCATCAAAGGTAGTTTTATCGGATTTACCTTTTCAAGCTGGACAACGAGTTGAGATGATTATTTTGGTTGAAAATAATCTCAAAGCAGCTTTAGCACAAAATTTACAAGAGTTATTGAAGGAGACGCAAGCCTTACACGCAAATAATCCCATGACTGAAGAGGAGATAGCAGCAGAAATTGAGGCTTATCGAAAGGGACTATGAGAATAGTTAAGGAGAAGGATTAGATGGGGAAGCCGTTGTTGCGGGGATTTTAGAGAGATTTAAACAAGCACGTCACAATTGAAAACGAGAGGATTAAAACAAAGGAATGAGTGAAACTAAACAATTAAAAATCGCAATTTCCAAGCAAGAAATCGCACAATTTTGTCACCGTAACTATATCCGCAAACTGTCTTTATTTGGTTCGGTGTTAAGGGATGATTTTACACCGGAGAGCGATATTGATTTTTTAGTGGAATTTGAGCCGGGGAAAACTCCGGGTTTTTTTAAGATAGTCAGTATGGAAATGGAACTTTCAGAACTGCTGGAGGGGCGAAAGATAGATTTAAGGACTCTGAATGAGTTAAGTGTTTATTTTCGAGATCGAGTGATAGCTGAGGCGGTGGTGCAGTATGACAGGAATTGATGATTTAACTCAATTTAACTGATGAGGCTATCCAAGATATTGAGGATATTTACTTTGATGCGTTTGTACAATTAAATTAATAAATTTGGGAGTGTTTAAGAGGATGAATATCACCTTTAAATCGGAAGAAGAACAGTTAATTCAAGAAAAGCTCAAAAGTGGTAAGTATGCAACGGTTTATGAAGTAATTGTCGAGGCGTTGCGGCTACTTGAAGAACGAGATAAGCAGTATGAAAAATGGGTGGAAGAAACCAGGGAAAAAGTAGCAGTTGGTATTGCACAGCTTGATAGGGGAGAAGGGATTGATGGGGAGGTTGTGATTGCCAAATTGCGGGAGAAGTTGAAAAAAGCGGGTGAGAATCAAGGATGAGCTTTTATATTATTTCTCCAGAAGCGAGTCAAGATTTAGATGAGATTTCCGATTATTTCTTGAGTCGGAGTCTAAAGGCTGGCGAACGTTTTGTGAGTAGGTTTGAGCAGAAATGCAAAAATTTGATAAAATTTCCTAATATCGGGCGTTCCTATGCTGACATTGAGCCGTCGTTACGGGGTGTTCCTCTTGAGGATTACATCATTCTTTATCGGGCGATTGAGGATGGGGTAGAAATTGTGCGGGTAGTAAGTGGATATCGGGACTTAGAATCGTTGTTTTCAGAATCGGATGAGGAATAAAACAGATGTGATATTATGAATTCACTTTGCGCCTTTAGAGCAAATGCCAGAGGTGAATGATTTTGATTTTGCCCAGAAATGTTGAATGTTAGAAAATAAGGGAGAAAAACCACCCAAATTATGTGATAATTTAGGTGGTAAAATCTAAAAAAACATAATTGATTATGATTTTCTATTCATTTCCTAAAATTGTCAAGCATTTATTGAAGGGGCTATCTAAAACTGATTATCCCGTTCTAAATAGCCGCTTGTTCGTGGAGCTATGGTTGGGTTATACGTTAGATAAAAGTTTAACCAGTATGCGGGATTTATTTAAGCGTTTAAATCTGACAGGATTTGAGGTAGATATTTCCACTTTTTCTAAGGCAAATAAACATCGAAGTCAAAAACCATTTCAAAAAATTTTTGAAACCTTAAAGCAATTAGTCAATCAAAAAAATCCCAAAAAATTTGGTGCAAAATATTTAATATGTCCCATTGATTCAACAATAATTACTTTAACAAGTAAACTTTTATATTTACAAGGATATCATCAAGTAAAATTATTTAGTTCTTTAAATTTAAGTAAGGGAAATTGTGAGAGTAGCCTGATAAACTTTGGCCAAGATCATGATTATAAATTCGGCAAGGACATGATAGCTGATTTACCAGAAAACGCAGTAGGAGTAATGGATAGAGGTTTTGCTGGATTAGAATTTATCGAAGATTTAGTCCAAAACAATAAATATTTTGTCATGAGAATAAAAAACAATTGGAAATTAGAATATTGTCCAGACAGTGAATTAATAAAAGTGGGAGCTTCGCCAAAAGCTAAAGCTTATAGAGTAGTAAGTTTTTGTGATCTAGAAACGCGAACAGAATTTAGATTGATCACTAATTTACCTCGAGAAGGCGAAGAAGGTATATCAGAGCAAGAGCTGTTAGATATCTATCGATTAAGATGGTCAATAGAATTGCTATGGAAATTTCTCAAAATGCACCTAAAACTAGATAAATTAATTACGAAAAATGTCAATGGAATTACCATTCAAATTTATGCTAGTTTAATCGCATATCTAATTTTACAACTAATATCTATTCCGCCAGAATGGGGAGAAAAATTATTAGATAAAATTCGCTATCTTCAAGCATGTATGTGTCAAAAAATTAGCTATGTCCATTGGTTTGAGGAGGTGATGCTTTGTTGAAAAATTTGTCATTTTTGCATCCGTATGTCAACATATGTAAAGTTTTGTATCAAGATTCAACATTTCTGGATTTTGCCCAAGGATTAAAGGAGTTGAATGAGGAGTTGGAAATCTTGAATGTTGAGGCTGCGGGGGTTGGAGGAGAGGATTACTGATAATGTAATGATGTTGTTAGAAGGAAAGCTTTAAATGAAAAACAATCGAGAAAAAGTTGTTATAGCTGATATAGCTATTTTATATGACTCGCTCCATAAAACGCCAAAATATTCTAATGATGGCTACCCTATGGTAAGGGTGACTGATATTAATCGTGGCTACTTAGATTTGTCAAATACGAAAAAAGTAGACGAAAATACTTATAAAGAATTTACCAAGAAATACAAGCCCCATGTTGGCGATATTCTATTTTCTAGAGTAGGTTCTTATGGTAACTCAAGTTATGTCAATAACCATGAATATTTCTGCTTAGGTCAAAATACTGTTTGTATCTCACCAAATCACCACCTTATTGATTCTTTTTATTGGTATTGTTGCTTAACTTTATAATATCATGCGAATCCTCAAACAAATTAGACAAATCATGCTGCAAAATTTAGAAAATTAATCTCTTTGAGCCTTCTTAATATCTAACAAACAAGCAAAAAAGGTTAAATGATATGGCATACAGCGACTTTACTTTAGCAAAAATAGTAAAAATATTCGGTTTAACAATTTCTGAAAAACTCGATATTTTCCCAGGAGTTACCGACTTTAACAGTAGTAATTATTTGCAAGATACCCTTCAATACAATCTCCCTTTGGCTCTTGCTATTAATACAGAAAAATCGCGCTCTGAAATGATTATTTCCCCTATTTTAATTGAATTAAAAAAGTGCTTTCCCCAACCCATTAGTTTATTTTCAGGTGTGGATTTTACCGTTGATGCGACCCAAGGATTAAACGGAACCTGCGACTTTCTCATCAGCCGTTCTCCAGAACAGCTATTTATCAACGCCCCCGTGATCACGATTGTAGAAGCAAAAAAAGAAGATATTAATGCTGGATTAGGTCAATGTGTAGCAGAAATGTTAGCAGCAAGATTATTTAACGAACGCGAAGAAAACCAAATTGACAAAATTTATGGGGCTGTCACAACTGGGGATAGATGGAAATTTTTAAAATTAAAAGAACAAATTATTGAAATAGATTTAGGAGAGCATTTTCTAATCAACAACGTCAATAAAATTTTAGGAATTTTAGCCCACGCTATTAACGAATCAATAGCAGCATCATAACCTCTATCAATCCATAACTATCATGCCCCACCCCGACTCAGAAGTTCAAGTCGCAGGATGGCCATGTACCCCTATTTTTTTGCTTCAAAAAGGTTCTATCAGACTTCCCGGCTATTATAACATATTCCTATCAAAAAACTGTAGATTCAATCTTGCTTTTGCAGAAAATCTATGCCATACTCTTCTTGGCTAGATAACTACGGTATCTTGACCGAGATACCGTACTTTATTCAGGCTCTTTGGTGTGAAAAAGAGTTGTGAGGAAAAAGTAAATGTTAAAAGATGCTCAAGGATTAGATGTAACGACTAACTCAGCTATAGCGATCGCCGCAATAGATCGTTATGTGACCATGCGCTTGGCTATGACAAAAATATCCTAGATATTTTAAAAGGAATTGAAGCCGATCCAACTTGTGCCATAGCTTACGCTCATGCAGCAGCACATTACCTTTCCTTAGAAACAGCAGTAGCTTGGCAACAAGCAAAGCCCTATTTACAAGCAGCTAAAAAATATGCTATTCATACCACTGAGCGCGAACAACTTTATATAGAAGCGATCGCGGCTTGGGGAAATGGAGATTTGGAGCAAGCGATCGCCTATTACGAAGAAATTACCGACAAATATCCTAGGGATATTGCGGCTGTGCAAAGAGGACAATATCATTATTTCTATCTAGGGAACCAAGAAGGACTACTAAAAATAGCTGAAAAAGTTTTACCTGCTAACCCTAACAACCATTATTTGTATGGAATGTTGGCTTTTGGCTTAGAACAATACCATCAACTAGAACAAGCTGAAGCATGGGGGCGAAAAGCAGTAGAAATAAACCGCCGTGATCCTTGGGCACAACACGCTGTCGCTCACGTTATGGAAACTCAAGGAAGAATCGAAGAAGGGATTGCATGGTTAGAAAGCTTTACTGATACTTGGGAAAATTGCAACACGCTTTTATATACTCACAATTGGTGGCACGTTGCCCTCTATTACTTGAAAAAACCAGCAATTACCAAAACCTTAGAATTATATGATCAGTATATATGGGGGAGAGCTGATCAAGGATTTCCTAAAGATCAAGTAAATGCAATTGCCTTGCTGTTACGATTAGAATTGAAAAACGTAGATGTAGGCGATCGCTGGCAGAAACTGGCACCTCATCTCAAACCAAGAATTCATGAACACGCCTTACCTTTTCAGGATTTACATTACGTTTATGCTTTAGCAAAAGCCGGAAAAATAGATTTAGCAATAGAGATGCTATCGAGCATGGAAGCTTATACGAAAAGAGCTAATCCATATATTCAAAAAACTTGGCGCGAAGTAGCATTACCCGTTGCTAAGGGAATGATCGCTCATGCTTTAGGAAATTGGAAGAAAGCGATCGCGGAACTGGGAATAAGTTTACCTCGCTTATCTGAAGTTGGTGGTAGTCATGCTCAACTAGATTTATTCGAGCAAGTTTACCTATATTCATGGTCGCAAGTAGAACGAGATCCCAAATTATTTTATCAGACTGCATAACATTGAGCAAATTGAAGTAGGGGTGTATTATAATACACCTTTACTTCTTGTGTACATAGTAGAAAGTATTAGATAATCTGCGGATACTACAGGAGCATAACGATGGATTTGGGCTCGATCCATAGCCGATCGCAATTGTGCATCAGGATGAAGCAGTGCAAATTGTAAGCGATCTATATATACATTACCAAGACGTTGAGCAGCAATTATGGGAGGGATAGGAGATGGACCGATTGATTCAATTACTCGTAAACTAAAGGATAATTGGGGATCATTACGCAATTCTTCCTCTAATACGGTACTGTCGATCGCTGCAAAATCAGCTAATCCTGAACTTACTAATTTAATCGAATTTTGATGGAAACCCGATGGAATGAGTTCACCAAAAAAGTCCCGGGAATATCCAGATTGAAATATGCGATCGCGAAGGAGATGATAACCACTGTTTGATCCAGGATCGTTGTAGCAGAATCTTTTACCTGCTAGTTCTTCAAATTTGAAAATATTACTGTTCGCATTGACGATAATATCAGAAAAATAAACTGGACGATCACTATAACGAGGAGCTTGGAGTACGGGAGCTGCGATCGCTTGTAATTGGTGGGGGAAAACTTGGTGATGTCGAATGAATGGTAATCCACATATAAAAGCAATGTCGATTTCATCGTCTAGAAGTGCTGAATCTAGGAGGGGATCGTGCTGACTCTGCACGATTTCAATTTCTTCATCCAACTGTCGTCCCAGATACTCTGCAACTATTTGGTAAAACCAAAACTGACTTGGTGCTAAGTAAGAGACTAATCGGAGCATATTTTCAAAACCAGCCGGAAACTACAATTTTATCCCTAAATTTAAGGAAGAAATTTATCTTTTGACCAATGTTGCCTACTTTTATGGCGACTTAGACAATCACATCGCGTTTATGTTACAAAATTAGTCTATATTAACAATATAGCAGACAATTAGCTAATTAGTCAACCTGATTAATGAATTAATTAATCTGCACAGTCCCTAACCAACAGCATCCTGATTCATTCTGATCCCTGAATGGGTTTGATATCCTTAAACCATGGTTTTGAGACTTTTGGCAACCTCATTTAAACTGTGAGTACCTAGTTTAATCTGAGTGATCCCAGCTACAGTTTCTTTAGCAGAACTATTCAGGTGGTTCATAGTTTCTACTACTTGTTGAATCGCGATCGCTTGCTGTTGGGCGCTTAAAGATATCTGTTGAGAACTTAATACTACTTGATTGATCGCTTCTGCTACTCCTAAGAAAGCACTTGCTGTTGCTTGAGCAACTTCACCTCCTTTTACTGCGGTTTCTGTACCTTGATTAGTGACATTGACTGTCAGATCGATCGACTTTTGAATATCCATTACCAAAGCGTTAATTTTCGCGGCTGATTTTTTACTTTCATCGGCTAATTTCCGAATTTCTGTAGCTACTACTGCAAAACCTTTACCATGTTCTCCAGCTCTTACCGCTTCTACCGCTGCATTTAAGGCTAACATATTAGTCTGATTCGCTAAATCTTTGACTAATTCCGAAATACTACCAATCAGCTCTGTTTGTTGACTTAAATGGGAAATTTGGTCAGCGATCGCTTCAACTTTAGTTTTTAAAATAGCTATTTCCCCTAAAGTTTTTGTGACGGTTTGATTACCCTTTTCTGCCAAATTAAGTGCTGTTTCTGCCCCAAGTGCGACTGATTCAGCTTGTTGGGCACATTGTTGAGAAGCTGTACTTAATTCTCCCATTGTCGTTGTTGTTTGATTCACCGCAGCTACTTGTTGGGTTGCAGCCCGTTCTTGTTCTTCTGTGGTAGTCACTATTTGATTGGAAGAACTGACGATCGCATTCACCGCGTTGAGGATTTTTTGAATTAGTGGTTCGGTAATAAAAATACTTAAAATGGTCGCGATCGTGCCTACAAATAATATGGTAATAATAGTTCCTGTAATGATACTCAATCGTAACTGTTCTGTAGTGGCAAAAGCAATTTTTGTATCTGTATCCACTAAAGATATCCAATTTAATGCTAAACCTTCTATATTTTCCGTGGGCGCAGTAGCTACCACAAAAGTCTTCTGATCAATCTGATTTAATCCTATGCGTATTGATGCTTTTCCTATTGTTTGAATTTCTGAGAAAAAAGCATATTCATCTTGAGCTTTTTTTCCTAAAAATTTTGGATCAGGGGCTAGGAATATTTTCCCATAAGCATCAATTAAATGAATATTATCTTCATTATTATTACTACTTCTAATTAGCTCCTGTAAATATTTAACTGGCATTTCAGAAATCGCCACCCCAAGGGGTTCACCTGTATCAATATTTTTGAGAGGTGAGGCAGCATAAATAACATAATCATGGGTATATTCCGATACCTCTGGATTACTAATCATGGGAAGATCGGTTTGTAAAACTTTTTGAAATAATTCTTTATTGGCATAATTGCTGATATTTCCTTTACTAGATTTAACCATAATTTCTCCTTGTAAATTAAAAATTGCAATAGTATCATAGACTCGATATACTGACATAAAATTATCTAGCACCTGGGATTGTTTTTGAGGGGAAATTATTTTTATAACTTTAGGATCAGTAAAATTTGGAACTTTAGAAATAGTCTGAATATCTCCCAGACGTTCAAACATAAAACGATTAACTTTATCTGCTAGCTCTTGTGCTTTCGATTGCTTTAATGCAAATATTTGTTCTGTCAATGATTGAGTAGTGGAATTGTAAGAAATGGCACCAGTAACTAAAACTGGTATAGTACCAAGAACGATCGCGATCCCAATTGCTTTCGTTCTCATACTTCGATTTGATGATGTAGTTTTCGCAAAAACACTCAACATAATTTTCTTAGTGTAGATATATTTTTAGTATAAATGATTACAGAGATTGGGATCTTAATTATTCACAAGACGTACCAAATCTTAATAATATTAAAAGATTTATAATTCAGGATTTTTGATCCGCCAAACTTTAATAGTATCATCACCACCAGCACTTACTAAAATTTGTCCATCCGAACTAAAAGCTAAGGAATTAGCAGATTGAATTTCACCAGTAAAATTATTTTTTAGCTCTCCTGTTTGTAAATTCCAAAGCTTAATTGTATTATCCCCACCACTACTGATCAAACTTTTACCATCACGAGTCAGCACCAGATAATTGATAAAACTTGTATGATTTTTTAGAGTATGCAATAATTTCCTACTTTTTAAATCCCAAACTTTAATCTCACTATCAGCACTACCACTAATCAGCTTTTCTCCATCTCGACTTACTAAAACTACATTCACCGCACTTGTATGAGCATTAAATGAATCGTCTAATTTACCTGTTTTTAAATCCCAAATATAAATCATATTATCAGCACTACCACTAACTAAAATTTGCCCATTTGGGCTAATTGCGAGACAATTGACAAAACTATTATGTCCGGAAAGAGTTCTTTTTAAAGTTCCCATTTTTAAATCCCAAACTTTAATTTTAGTATCAGCACTTGCACTTACTAAAGTTTGTCCATCTGGACTAATTACCAGAGCATTAACGGGACTGGAATGTCCAGTGAGAGTCTTAATTTTTTCTTTCTTTTTAAGATTCCAAAGATTAATAGTATTATCAGCACTTGCACTTGCTAAAGTTTGTCCATCTGGACTAATTACCAGGTAATTGATAAAACTCGTATGTCCAGTCAGAGTCTTGATTAATTTTCCAGTTTTTATATTCCAAAGTTTAATAGTATTATCTGCACCACCACTAACTAAAGTTTGTCCATCTGGACTAATCACTACATAGTTGACAAAGCTAGTATGTCCAGTTAGGATATGAATTAAATCCAGATTTTTGCTGGCAATGATAGCAGGAAGAGTAACATAGTTAAGTTTTACCAACCAACTAATTAATCCACCTAATCCGAGCAGCAGGATTAGCAGAGCTAATAAAATTTTTAACTGTTGGGTTGGTTGAATAAAATTTAACAATTGCGATCGCCAAGTAGAGAGATGATTAATTTTACTAATCACCGATGACTGTGGTTGAGTTGATGCGGTTTCCTGAGGTGTAGTTACTGATGGTAATTTACTCAACTCAGGAGGGACAGTAGGAAGTTGACTCTCAACAGATAATCGCTGAGAATAAAGTGGTGCTGTGGTCAAATCATCAAAGTGTGATAATGCTTGATAATTGAGGGAATTCAGCTCAATTTCCGACAAATTTGGGAATGGGGGGATGATAAAATCTGGTAAAATCTCTGCTACAGATTGATAACGCTGGGATCGATCAATTTTTAGTAACTTATCTAAAATTTTATCTAATTGCTGACTAATTGGTTGTTCTAAATAATTTCGCCATTCTTCCACCCAGCTATAGGCTTTAATTTTCCAGAGCTCGCGAGGATTCATATTAGTTAAAAGGTGAAAACAAGTAGCACCTAAACTATATAAATCGCTAGCAGGATAAGCTGCACCACTATCCATTTGCTCGATCGGCACATAGCCATAAGAGCCAATACTTGTCCCCGGTTGAGAAATGGCAGCTGCGGTGAGTTGTTTAGCGATCCCAAAATCAATTAATACACATTTGCCATCACTTTGTCGCCGGATGATATTTTCTGGTTTAATATCACGGTGAATCACATTATGCTCATGCACAAATCTGAGAATATCTAATAAATCTTTTAACAATTGCCAAATTTTTGGTTCGCTAAAAGCTTGGAACTGTTTTAATTCTTTAAATAAAGTTTGTCCAGCAATATATTGTTGAATTAAATAGAGACAATTATCTTCTTCAAAATAAGCATAAAGAGTCGGAATTTGGGGATGTTGTCCTAATTGTTGCAGTCGCATTGCTTCTTGCTCAAATAGTTGTTTGGCTTTGAGCAGATTTTTAGTTCCTTTAATTTGAGGTGCAAATTGCTTAATTACACAGATTTCATTCAGCTTGTCTACATCTTCAGCTAGGTAAGTTTTACCAAATCCACCACTACTAAGAGGTTCAATCGTCCGATAACGATTTCTGAGCAGTGGTATCAGTTTTGCCCCGCAATGTTGGCAAAAATTCGTGTTTTTCGGATTTAAGGGTTCCTGACAATCGGGATTAAGACAGCAGAGCATAATTAGCTTCGGAATCGGCTGATGACTTCTATGTTAAGTCTTTGCTACAATTGTCGCTCAAGAATAAAATTCGGGACCTAGTAATAGTTTGAGAATTCAGGGGATGATGTAGAGTTGACTAATTGCACAAAATATGCAATTGAGAGCTGCGGGCAGACTAGGAGTGAGCCAAAAGCGGCGGTCGATCAGAAGAAAAGGGCTCTCCCGTACTTATGGTGATCAGTAAAAATTATTGAATTTCCAAATGCTTACTACATCAGCTTTCCCCCTGCTCCCTCTCCCCCTCCCCCTACCGAAAAACAGGATTTTCCACCACAAGTATGGGAGAGCCAGAAAGATGTGACTAATGGATAGCCTATCAGGGATAGGGAGTAATTCTGGAATTGGGATTTATCCTAATAATAATGCGATCGCTAATCTTACTGCTTCTCCGACCATAGAAAACCGAGCTGCTTTGGAAGCGGTTTTTTCCCAACGCAAGAGATGATCGCGGAAAGTTTCATTTTGTTTAGCTCGCTGCAAAATTACTTGAATAATAACCTTTTTTTGAATTTCTTCAGCAGCAACTCCCGAATTTTCGAGATAATCTAGTAAACGTTGTACACTTTCGACAAATTGCTCCGGTTCTTGATCAAGTAAAATATTCTTAATTTGCTTAGACACCTCTTGATAAAGCTGCTGACGTTTATCATTTACTAAGGATGGCGATCGAGGTGGTGGTGGTGGTGGTGGTGGTGAAGTTCTTTTTTCCTGATTTCGAGAATTATTTAAGGGGTCTTTAATTCCTAATAAATCCAAAATTTCTGGACGTTTCGTTAATAATCTTTGGTAAATTTCTGGATAAAGCTGCATAATTCGATCGCTTAAAATTTTGGCATTAACTAAATGATTAGCAGCTAACCTCAGTAAAAATTTATCTTCTGAGGATTCAAATCGTTGAATTCTCAAACTAAGTTCTCGATTTTCTAGCTCGATTTGAGTAATTGTAAATGCTAAAGCTTCCCAATGGGGTAAGGAGGATAAATAAACTTCGATCACCGAACTATTTTCTTGATATTGTTTACCTAACTCTCCTGGTTCAAAATCTCGTCCTACCGGATAGCGATCGACTGGTTTTTTCGTAGTATGATCGAACTGGGTAAATACATATTGGCAATCAACCTTAGAAAAATTAACCTCTTCAATATGCCAATTATAGATACAGCATCCAGTCATTTGCGCTCCATCTAAATTAGTCCGGATCAGATAACTATCTAATAAGTAAGCATCTCTTAAATCGGCTTCACTTAACATCGCATCACTGAGATAAGCACCACTTAAATCAGCTCGTCGCAAATCAGCTCCGCGTAAATTGCTTTCACTCAGGTCAGCTAATAATAGATAAACATCTTGTAAATTAGTCCGCAATAAATGGGCTTTTTTAAAACTAGCTTTGAGCAAATAAGCACCAGAAAGATTAGCCCGACTTAAATCAGCACTATTGAGCTTCGCTTCACTTAAGTCTGCTCCGATGAGAATTACTCGGTGCATATCCGCACTGGTTAAATCTGCTCCCCTCATGGACACACCACTGAGATTAGCTTCAATCAAATTAGCGCCAATTAATTTAGCATCACGTAAGTTAGCTTCTTCTAGATGTGCTTCTCGCAGATTAGCATTACCCAAATCAGCACCAGTCAAATTACTTCGACGCAGATTTGCTTCCATTAATTCTGCTCCGACGAAACGACTACTATTGAGTTTGGCTTTTTCCAAGTTAACTTGATCTAGTTTTGCTCCCTGTAAGTCTGCTCCACTTAAATCAGCTTCTAACAGAATTGCCCAATTTAAGTCTGATTCGAGCAGTTTAGCGAATCGTAAGTCAGCTTTGGTCAAATTTGCCCCGCTTAAAATTGCTTGATTGAGATTAGCACTGGTAAAAGTAGCGTTTCGCAAGTCAGCACGACGTAAACAAGCACCAATTAGTTGACTATGGTTAAGAAATGCCCAACTGAGGTTAGCCCCCGTCAGGTTGGCTCCGGTAAGATCGATCTCGCGCAGATTAACACCACTCAGACTAGCACCGCTAAGGTCAATGTGGGCAAAATTGCGCTCTCCTTTCTGATAGCGGTCGATAAGCTCCTGGGTTTCCATTTCGGTCCCTTAGCACAAGGTAAATTAGCAGTCAGACTGAGGTTATAGTTTAGATGTAGGTTTACTAATAGTTCTCACCTCAATGTTAAGCTAGACCTGCCAATTGAGTTGAGGGATACAACCCAACACTGGGAATTTTTGTAGCGACTATCAACACAATTATCCCTTGACAAAATTGCTTTTTTGTGATAATAGCCGATTCTATGACAAATTTAGCGGTGAAACCGTCTCTACAGTCGATAATCATGTTTCAGATGATCAATGAATTTATGATCACAGTCAATCAGGATTTATAGGGGCAGGTTCACCCATCAATTCTGTTCCAAACAGATTACTATGATCAACCTGTCCAACCAACACAGATAAATCACAATCAACCTAAGCGATCGGAGTATGCAGCGTCGGGAATTGCGGAGTATTGGATTGTTGATCCGATCGCCTAAAAGGTGACAGTTTTGGAATGGATCGCTACTCAAGCCGAGATATCCCAAAAAATCCTGAACTGAATGGATTTTAAGCTCTAGTTGATCTGTTGGTTGCATAGATTGAGGGCAAAGCATTTCGGTCATATTATTCTGAGTTTCAGCTATCATTTATGCGCCGAAATGCTTTGCCCCTACAAGTAACTAAACTGGATTGGTATTTAATCAGCGATCGCTTGCCGATCAATGGGGTGTAGGGGCGAAGCATTCGGGCGATAATTTACCGATTAAACCAGCAATATTCGATCCGAATGCTTCGCCCTTCTTCTTCTGCGCCGAGCTCCCCAAAAAATCCTGAACTGAATGTTATTTTAATATATAGTTGATCTGTTGGTTGCATAGATTGAGGGCAAAGCATTTCGGTCATATTATTCTTCCCTTCGACTCCGCCCCCTTCGACTACGCTCAGGGCAAGCTTCGACTACGCTCAGGGAACACTCAGGGTAAACGTTTCAGCAATCATTTATGCGCCGAAATGCTTTGCCCCTACAAGGAACTGAACTGGATTGGTATTTAATCAGCGATCGCTTGCCGATCAATGGGGTGTAGGGGCGAAGCATTCGGGCGATAATTTACCGATTAAACCAGCAATATTCGATCCGAATGCTTCGCCCTTCTTCTGCTGCGCCGAGTTCCCCAAAAAATCCTGAACTGAATGTTATTTTAATATATAGTTGATCTGTTGGTTGCATAGATTGAGGGCAAAGCATTTCGGTCATATTATTCTTCGTTTCAGCAATCATTTATGCGCCGAAATGCTTTGCCCCTACAGTTAACTAATATTTTCCATCGCTCAAGGTAACCACCGAGGATGAAATCCGGATAGTAATAAATCTTCTGGTTGTAACTTCGGAGCTGTGTCTGGACTGGTGGTGGTGGAAATAACAGGAAGTAACCACAATCGACTAGTGGCGATCGGTCTACCGTCACTGGTTCTTGGGGTATTATCTGGTAACATTCCCTGGGACTGATTAGCTGTACTAATCTGATCAAATAACAAGGCTAATCCATCTGGAGACAAACTCATTTGAATATCTCTTTGATTGGGTAAAACTAACAACGGTTTTAAATTTCCTGTGGCTAAATCGATCGCGGCTAAAAACGGTTGTTCTTGGTAATCTTTTCCTTTCATTAACTGAGTTAGTAAGCAATAAAGAGTTTGGTTCATCGGATCGAATTGAGCGCTTAAAATTGAGCCAGTTGTGCGTAACAGTTCTTTTTCTACTCCTTGATTATTCACTAAAAATAGTGAGCGAGTATAATCACTATTATATTTTACCATAGCGGCTGAATTATCTTTGCCAAAACTCAACACTCGACCAAATTTCGCTAAAAAATCTAATGGTTCTGCTTGTGGTTTTAATGGCAAAATGGCAATTCCTTGACCTTGAGCGATCGCGATCGCGCTACTATCAGGAGCAATTAAAAACTCTCCTCCTGGTTGATTATGTAACGGTTTTGGCTTTTCTCCATCGGTCAATAACCATAAGCCAAAATCTTCTCCAGGATGAAGACGGTTCGCTCTTTGCACGACAATATTTTGCCCATCAGCTGATAAATCAAACTGTAAATTTTGATATTCTTTACTATCTAAAATTTTATTAATTCTTCCCGCTGTTTCCGCTTGTTTAACTGGGGTTTCTGGAGCTTGAAAATTAGGTGGGGATAGGGGATTAATTCCAGTGGTGACTGTAAATAATTCTTGCTCTAACAAACTTTTATCTTTACCATTGCGATCGGTTGCTGCAAATAAAATTCTCTCGCCGCGAGGATAAATCTTAAAATCCATTACCATCAAATCTTTGGGAGTGAGAATAACTGGTTTAGGTTTATCTAGGGAGAGATTGACTAGAATTAATCTACCTTCCTCTTCACCATCAACTCCTATATAAACAAAAGCCCGATCGCGACTGCGAAAATGACCTGTAAAAGGCTCAATTAAATGTCCATTTTCTCCTGCACCGGTCAAACCATCCCGCGCTCCTTCTAAAGTAACTTTAAATGTGGTGCCATAAGGAGCTGGTTCTACCAAGCGATAAGCCATTTTTCGCCCTACCCAGCTAAATTTACCAGGTTTTAATGATGGTGTTATTTTTAAATTTTCTTCAACAGTAGCATGAGCCATCGGGCGACTAAAAGTGAGAATAAATGAATTATCTTCTGCTCCTACTTGTTTACCTTCCCAACTAAAATCCCGCACCTTTGGTAAAGCGTGATCCCCATTCCATAACAAGAACGCGATCGCTACACTCAAAACAGTCATTAATGTTATTGCTGTCCGATCTATGGGCTGGGAAAATATTGGCTTCATGGGGAATGGCACGTTGGTCATAAATCCTAGTAATCATAGGGATTTTCTGGTTGTTTAATTGGGGTAACCGATGTTGCTTGAATCACAAGTTGAGATTTATTATCTAACTTTTCGGCAATCATCTGACCGACAATTTCTAACCAAGTATCTGCTGGAAAATTAGTGCGACTTTGCTGAAGTTTAACTGGTAATCCGACTGGATAAGCATCCGCAGCACAACAGGTAATGACAAAGCGAGAAATTAATAGATAATTCTCTGGTAGTTGGGGAGGATGAATCACAAATCCTTGGACTTTTACCTTTTGTCCAGCATATTTATCTGGGTCAGGGTAAACAGTTAAAGTGCGGACCCACTCCACTAGAGAGCGATCTTCCGGTCGTTTACTCTGCCAAAAAGATTGATTTTGCGATCGCGTCATGGTCACCAGTTCCGTCACACCCCGTTGAATTGCTGTTTGACTATTAAAAGCTTGGGGTGAAATAAACATTCCGAGTAGTGCTGTGATCAATAAGAGGATACTACTCCACCCAGGTGGCAAAAAAGTAAAGTGCTGAACGCTCGGTCTGGCAATTTGCTCAAGGGAGAAACGCATCTGGTTAATTAAAGTCCAGGATTGGCTAATCCCAATTCCTAAAAATCCGATCCCTGTACCAATTACCAACCATTGATAATCGGGGTGAATCAGTAAATTCAACTTCCCGACCAACCAATATTTTAACAGCAAAATTCCCCAAGCGACGATCGCTAAAACGTCCAGCCAGGGTAGCCACAAAAAACGACTTGTTCCAGGTTGATTTGACATAGCTAACTAATATTCAAATTTGTGGCCAGAGTCAAGAAAAATGTTAACTGGGCAGCTAAAACGAGCATATAAATTATGGGTTTGATCTTGAAGATCGACAATAATAGACCAATGCCTTTAAAGTCAATCATTGGCCCAAAAACTAGAAATGCTAACAAAGAACCACTGGTGAACATGGAGGCAAAAGATAGGGCAAAAAATGAGTCTACCGTGGAACAAATTGAGACGAGCGTGGCCAATAACATCATGGCCATAATTGAGGATATGGGTCCGGAACCTAAACTCAAAATGATTTCTCGGGGTACTAAAACTTGAATAGACGCGGCGATCGCACTACCAATAATTAATACTCCGCCTAACTCCCGCAATTCTTGCACTGTATTATCCAAAAACAAACGCCATTTAGGGTGGGGAGATTGAGTAGTGAGATGCGGCTGAACCCCAGAATATTGTCCCAGGAGGACTGGTTCTAACTTAATTGGTCCAGTCCCCTCTCCTAACCAATAAGTGCCTGATTGGAGCAAAATTGTACTTGGTTCTTCTAGTACAGATAACTTGGTTGGGACAGCCTGAAATTGGGGGAGAGTTCTGGCCACAACTGGTTGTAACAAAGGTTTAAGATCGACTTGGGTACTAAATACCCAGCCTACTGTGGTGGCAATGATCAGGGAAAATCCTACTCGTAACACAACTATTTCCGGCTGGTCGCGAAAGGCAGTCCAAGTAGACCAAATTACAATGGGATTAATGGTCGGAGCTGCTAGCAAAAATCCAATTGCGACAGGTGCTGGGACTCCCTGGAGCAACAAACGTCTGGCTACTGGGACATTACCACATTCACAGACAGGAAACAAAAAGCCAATTAAACTGCCGGCTAGCGCCCCTAAGATGGGATTACGGGGCATCCGTGACACTAAAGCCCGTTCATCCACAAAAAACAGCAAAAAACTTGACAAGATTACCCCTAGGAGTAAAAACGGAAACGCTTCGACTAGCAAACTCAAATACAGAGTAAAGGCATTATTTAATTGATTAATTAATGTTAATGGCATTGCTCACCTATAGAAAATTTCTGGTTTGGGTCAGAGCGCTCTAAATTGCATTTAGCAGATTAGCATATAATTAACCTTTTGTTAAAAATATTATCATTTCATTAAGAATGAATAATCTTTTGCCAGTTTAAATTAGACATTCATGTTCTTCAATCTTATTTGTTAAAATCGGTGTTAGGGTAAAAGTTGAGATCAAGTTAAATTGGCATTGACATTGACAGTATTAAAATTTCCAAAAAACAGGTGTTGATATTTTGATATGTTAAGTAAGTCCTGGCCGTCATCATTAGTTCCACATATGACAGAAATGGAACGACAGAAATTCGCTTTCCATTTAGAGTCTACCCTCTTAGAGCTGCGACTTTATCCCTTTGAATTTGAATCCTATCATCTCACCAAGGAGATTGGTAAGGCTTTTAGTGATAATCCGCTGCTACCTGGGGTCATCTTAACAGAACGAGGTAATTTTTTCGGGATGATTTCTCAACGTCGGTTTTTAGAACAAATGAGTCGTCCCTACAGTTTGGATCTGTTTGCTAATCGCCCAATTACTGCTTTGTACCGGGTGGCACAGACAGAACTTTTGATTGTCCCTGGTAATACTCCCATTGTGGCAGCAGCATGGCAGTCTTTGCAACGTCCCGTCGAATTACTCTATGAACCACTAGTGGTGCAAATTGATGCCAATTCTTATCGACTATTAGATGTACACCAATTATTGGTAGCCAGTGCGATTATTCACGAATTAGCTCGACGCTTGTTGCAGACAGCTAATGATGAGTTAAACCGATTAGCTACTTTAGATAGTCTAACTCAGGTAGCCAATCGTCGTCGATTTGATGAGTATTTGGAACAAGAATGGCGACGTTTAGCTCGAGAAAAAGCATACCTATCTTTAATTTTGTGTGATATAGATTATTTTAAAGCCTATAACGATACCTATGGTCATCAAGCCGGTGATCATTGTTTGCGGGAAGTTGCTGGGGCAATCCGCGTTAGTCTCAAACGTCCAGCTGATTTGGTCGCTCGGTATGGTGGTGAAGAATTTGCTGTGGTTTTACCCAATACGGATACTACAGGAGCGCTGCATATTGCCGAAGAAATTCGAGCTAGACTAAAAGAATTGCAAATTTTGCATCCCCATTCAACGGTGAGTAACTATGTCACCCTGAGTTTAGGAGCAGCTAGTCTGATCCCTAACCACCAATTTTGTTCAGCAGAGTTAATTAAAGCTGCTGATGATGCTCTTTATCAAGCTAAGTCTGAGGGACGCGATCGCTGTAATTTAAACTCCCACTTTTCCTGACCAATCTTGACCCAATTAAATCACAGCTCTATGAGCTTTCGTACTTGGAGTTCTCGTTTGATTTGTGGGCAGCTAATGCCCAAAGGTGATATATATCAATCTATAGCACTATTGTCAATCCGTAAATACACTGTTGTGATCCAACTTAACTTTATGATAGATTATCTGTTGAACAGAGATTAATAATAATTACTAAATTATCCAAATCAGGGCATAAAATGTTATTATAGGGGTAATGTGTGGCAAATGAAAGCTTTTTTTCTAAGTAGCACAGGTATAGATTAAAACTGGCATTGATGGGAATCTACTCAAAGAGATTTGATCGACGAATAACTAGAATGTTAATTCTCAATTAAAATCTTGATAAATTTTGATTAACCAAGTTGGCTGATCTAAAAAGTGAGGTTAGAGTGGCAACTTTCATCAATTAGACTGATTTGATCAACCATATTTTTTATTAAGCAATAATAAAAAATATAAATTTATGATTGAGGGTTTATCTTTTTATGTTTGCCAGGGAATTACTCTATCCCAACCAGTCAGTTTCAACCCTAGCTCCTAGTTCTGAAGAAGATTTGGGTTTAGATTCAACCTTACAAGAGCTGTCTTTGTATGATTTTCAAATCGAGTCCTATCGTCCGGGACGGGAAATCGCGTTAGCTTTTAAAGCTAATCCCCTCCTTCCTGGGGTAATTTTGGTAGAAGAGGGAAAATTTGTCGGGATGATTTCCCGACAACGTTTTTGGGAACATCTCAGTCGTCCTTATGGACTAGAGTTATTTTTAAAACGACCAATCAAAACTTTATATAAATTTGTCCGTTCCGAAAGCTTAATTTTTCCTAGTGCCACTTTAATTGTCATGGCAGCACAACGAGTAGTTACTCGTCCACAGGAGTTGCTGAATGAACCGATAGTCGTACAGGTAGATCCGAATTGTCACAAAGTTTTAGATATTCATCAATTGTTATTTGCCCAGTCACAAATTCACCAATTAGCGACGATTTTATTAAGCAAATTGTATTATCAGTTGGAAGTAGCTAATCAAGAATTAGCCCAAGCTAATCAGGATTTAGAATTAGCTAATCGCGAATTGCAGAGTTTAGCAATTATCGATGATTTAACTCAACTAGCGAATCAACGTCGATTAGATGAATGTCTCAATCAAGAGTGGATGCGTTTAGCACGGGAAAAAGCACCACTATCGATTATTATGTGTGATATTGATTATTTTAAAAAATATAACGATACTTATGGCCATCCAGCGGGCGATCGCTGTTTACGACAGGTCGCAGATGCACTCCGTCAATCAACCAGACGACCAGCTGATTTAGTAGCTCGATATGGAGGTGAAGAATTCGTGGTTATTTTACCTAATACCACCACTGAGGGGGCAATGTACATCGCCGAAACAATTTGTACTCGAGTCAAAGATTTAAAAATTCCCCATGAAAATTCACCTATTTATCAGCAAGTAACGATTAGTTTAGGTATTGCTACCACTATTCCCAGCCATGATATTTTACCTAATAGTCTCATTGCTCAGGCGGATTTGGCCCTTTATCAAGCCAAAGCATCGGGACGTAATTGCGTAACTGTACATCCTATCTCCCAACTATAGCACTAATTTGTCTTGCCAATACTATTGATATATTGCTAGACATGAGAAATGCCAATATAAAGAAAATCTAAAATTAATTATCCCCGTTCATCATCGCCGAATACATTATTATTGCCATCTGGGGTAATTTCCTAGGTAATCCGATCACAATCAGATTTACCACGGATTTAAAATAGTGGACAATCTAATTTATGAGCATTACAATTGGTAATATCCGACCATTGATTATATAAATGAGTTATTGAGAATACCAATTTCCGATGAAATGGGACTTAAAACTCAATCCGGTTCAGTTAAATAAAATAGATTTTTAGGCTCGCAGGAAGCGCTTTAGCGCACTAAAGCGCTTCCTACGAACCAGCTAATCTGAATCGTATTGGATCATAAATTGTTAGGAGTTGGAGAATTTGAGTAAAAATACTTAAATATTTTTCCACCATAATCAAGAAATAACTAAGCCAAAATCAGAGAGGAGAAAATGGGTCTTGACGTTCCTTTAGCAATAGGTTCCTCACCAATGTTTTCTGAGAAAAACAGCGATTTGGATCAACATCAGTTACAAGAAATATTAATCGCAACCCAAATAGAATTAGAGCGATATTTACTTTTATATAACAACCATCCATCTATCTATTTTACCCTGGATATTTCCGGGTTAATTCTCTCAATTAATCAATTTGGCGCTAACAGTCTTTTGTACTCCCCATCAGAATTGATTGGTCAGTCAATTTTCAGTTTAGTTTATCCAGAAGACACAGATAGACTACTAGCAGAATATCGGTTATTTTTGCAAGAGTCAACCACAGCGATAAATTGGGAATTTAGGCTAGTTTGTAAAGATGGTTATGTCCTATCAGTCCGGGCAAATTTACATTTAACCAAATTCCTGTCATCCAGATCGAAGTGTGAAAAAACGTTTATTGCTCAACCAGAAAACAGTTATAACTTAGAGCAAAAATCCCAACTATTCTCTGATAATTTATCTTCCTATACTATCCATAATAGTCTTTTAGCTAGTACCGAATTAGTGGTTCTAGTGGTTTGCGAAGATATCACTGATTTCAAAATCGTCGGTGCTGCTTTACAAGAAAATGCCCAAAGATTTCGCGTTACTTTTGAACAAGCAGGAGTAGGGATTGCTCATGTAGCTTTAGATGGAAAATGGTTACGAGTCAATCAAAAATTGTGCGAAATATTAGGATATACTCGTCGGGAAATATTGCAACTAGATTTTCAAAACATTATCTATCCAGAAGAGCGCGAGCTTGAACTAAAATTTTTAGCCCCGATCATTACTGGTAAGCTCCAAACATTTTCATGTCAGAAACAGTATATCCGTCAAAGTGGTGACCAAGTATGGATTAATATTACCATCTCCCTAGTCCGGGATTTACAAGGAATCCCCCAGTATTTTATTAGTGTAATTGAAGACATTACTGATCCTAAGAAAATCGAAGCAGAATTACAAGAAAATGTCAAAGCATGGCAAACTTTTCTAGAAACTGTAGGAGAAGGAGTTACCCTTAGTAATTCCGTCGGACAATTTGAAGTTTTTAACTCAAAAATGGAAGAAATTACTGGTTATTCTAAAGAAGAAGCCAATAGTTCTAGGGATTTTTTATCACTTTTATATCCCCATCCTGAAGCACATCAAAAAGCACTAGCGGGTGTTCAAGAAATTAGTCAAACAGGAGGAGTTCGCGATGTGGAAACTACGATTCGGGCTAAAGATGGTACTAAAAAAACCTTGTTAGTGTCTACATCAATTGTCTCTTATAAAAATCGCAATTTATTTTTAAGTGCTTATCGAGATATTACTGAACGTAAGCAAGCAGAACAAGCACTTTATCTGGCTGAAGCTAAATATCGTAGTATTTTTGAAAATGCGATCGAAGGAATTTTTCAGACAACTATAGATGGATGCTATCTCAGTGCTAATCCTGCATTAGCCAGAATATATGGTTATAGTTCTCCAGCAGAATTGCTGGTAGAAATTAAAGACATTGGGCAGCAAATATATGTGATACCTGAACGCAGAAAAGAATTAATTAGATTACTAGAAAAAGAGCATAAAATTGCCGAATTTGAGTTTCAAGCTTATCGAAAAGATCGCCGAATAATTTGGATTTCTAAAAATGCTCGGGCTATCCGTAATAGTAGGGGTGATCTGATCTATTATGAAGGCACAGTTGAGGATATTACCCACCGTAAACAAGCACAGGAAGCCTTTCGACAGCAAGCGGAACGAGAACGTTTAATTAGCATGATTCAAGTGCGAATTCGTCAATCTCTTAACCTCCAGGAAATTATTAGTATTACGGTCAAAGAAGTTCGGCAATTTCTGCAAACAGATCGGGTGTTAATTTATGGCTTTCAAGTCGATGGTAAGGGTAGTGTAATTGTTGAGTCTCGTCAAAATAATTGTCCAGAAATTCAGGGAACACTGATTTATGATCCTTGTTTTTCAGAAAAATATACCACGCTGTATCAAGAAGGAAGAGTTTTTGCAACTGAAGATATTCATAATTCTGGCTTAAATCCCTGTCATATTGAGTTACTGTCTCAGTTTCAGGTAAAAGCAAGTTTAGTAGTACCAATTTTGACTAATAAGACTGAGGAAAAAAACTGGTGGAGCGATAAAAGAAAAAAAATTGATGCTCCCAACTACTCAGAAATACTTGCTCCCCGTTTGTGGGGATTATTGATTGCTCATCACTGTGTCAGTACACGTTACTGGCAACCCTATGAAATTGATTTGCTGAAGCAATTAGCTACTCAGGTTGGTGTGGCTATTTACCAATCAGAACTTTATGACAAATTGCACAGTGCTAATGCGGCTTTAGATCGACAAGTGCAAGAACGCACGATGCAATTGCAACAGGCTCTTGATTTTGAAGCAATGTTGAAACGGATTACAGATAAAGTCCGTGATAGTTTAGATGAAAGCCAAATTTTACAAACAGCCGTGAAAGAATTGGCTTGTGTGTTAGGAGTTAATTGTTGCGATACGGCTTTATATAATGCAGATCAAACTACTGCAACTATTTCTTATGAATGTACAACTGGTAAGCCTAGGTTTAAGGGAAAAGTAGTCCAAATGACAGATTTCTATCAAGTTTATGAGCAGTTGCGACAAGGATGGTATTTCCAATTCTGTGAAATTAGTGGTAGAATCGCTCAGGGAACGATTTTGGCTTGTCCGATTTTAGATAATCAAGGTGTATTGGGAGATTTGTGGTTGTTCAGTCATCCTGATTATACTTTTAAGGAACTAGAAATTCGGTTAGTCCAGCAGGTAGCTAATCAGTGCGCGATCGCGATTCGTCAAGCTTGGTTATTTCAAGCTGCTCAAACTCAAGTTCAGGAATTAGAAAAAATTAACCGACTCAAAGATGAATTTCTCAGCACGGTCTCCCATGAATTGCGGACACCTTTATCGAATATGAGAATGGCTATTCAAATGCTAGCGATCGCTCTCAATCAACAGCAGGAATTTTTTGGAGAATTAGCGAAACCAAAACTAGAACGGAGTAAGGTCGCTCTTTATTTTCAGATTTTACAAGAAGAATGTGAACGAGAAATTAGCTTGATTGGGGATTTACTAGATTTACAAAAACTTGATGCTACGGCTGAACCTTTGAGTTTGGAAACTATATCTTTACCAGAATTTCTCTCGAAAATTGTGGCAGCTTTTCAAGACCGAGCTAGTCAACACAAACAACTTTTGACTATGGACATTAGTGAGGATCTACCACCTTTATTGTCTAATTCCTCTAGTTTGGGAAGAATTGTAAGTGAGTTGCTGAATAATGCTTGTAAGTATACTCCCGCTCGGGAAAAAATTACTCTTAGCGTTAATTATCAAGCCGCAGAGATAATTTTAACTGTCACTAATTCAGGAGTGGAGATTCCCCCTGACCAGATCCCCCGGATCTTTGATAAGTTTTATCGGATTCCCCGTACTGACCCCTGGGAACAAGGAGGAACGGGACTAGGATTAACTTTGGTGCAGAAATTGGTTACTTATCTAGGGGGTGCGATCGCTGTTTCTAGTTCTCAAGGGATCACCTCTTTTCAAGTTACTTTACCTTTAACTATCGCTAGTCCCACTTTTAAGCTGGGTGATTAAAATATTTTGGGTTCCTCAGTCCACAAATTTTAATTTTTTGGTGGCGATCGCGAAAAAATTGTATTAATAAAAACAAAATTTCCTCAGCTATTAACCATCATCTGTACGACATGGTTAATTTTAATTTTTATTTAACAAAGTTTTTTGGTAATAAAAGGAATTAAATCGATATGATTTAAGCAAATCAACCAAAAATTTTCTGAGTTAATCAGGAGAAAATTTTGTTGGATACCTGAGATCACCATATTACCTGAGGATTGCTCTTATGTTTGCTTTAAATCAATCCTACTTTGACTTATCGATTTTACCATCATCGAGGAGTGCAAATACTGAGAGCCTTTGTTTAGAATCAACTTTAGCAGCACTTAAATTATATGATTTTCAGATTGAATCATCTGAACTAGGGATAGAAGTAGCGAAAGCTTTTGAAAGAGATGCTCTCCTCCCAGGGGTAATTTTAACCAAAAATAGTCAATTTATTGGGATGATTTCCCGACGCAGGTTTTTAGAATATTTGCTACGTCCCTACGGAATGGAATTATTCTTAAAGCGACCGATTAAAACTTTACATCGTCTAGCTCAGATCGAAAATTTAATTTTACCCGTCCATACTTTAATTGTTTTAGCTGCTAAACAATCTTTGCTGAGACAACCAGCTTTAAGTGATGAACCACTTGTCATAGAAATCGAGCCATCCGTATATAGATTATTAGATGCACATCAATTATTAGTAGCTAGCACCCAAATTCACCATTTGACCAGACAGCTCTTGGATGAGTTAGAAAAGTTAAATCGTCTGAAAGATGACTTTCTCAGTGCTGTATCTCACGAATTGCGGACACCTTTGGGACAACAAGAAGGAACGGGATTAGGATTAACACTGGTCCAGCAATTGGTAACTGATTTAGGAGCTGTCATCACTGTTCAAAGTAGTGATAACCAAACCTGCTTTACGCTCACATTTCCTTTAACCAGTAACTAAAGTTTCCTGATTCTCTTTTAAACGAGAAACTGACGATTGCCAAACTTGCTGCTGGTCGGTTGCTTTTCTGACAACTGACCACAGGGTGGTGATTACACTCAATGATTTTTAGCTACTTTTGAGTGCTATTGCTAGCTGATGAAATTAATAGGATTTCTGGATAATATATTAGTTGAGATATTACTTTTCTAAACTTAATAAAAAAAAACAGTATTGATAGTATTAGCTAAAGACTATCAATTAATTAATCATAGGTTAATCCTTAGTTAATAAAAAATTAATCAAAGGTAAAATGCGAATAGATATCATGATCTATGCCTTTGGTTTGTTTGGATGTATAATAGGTGGATAGATATGATGATTATTTCCCTATTGTGCTTTACCAAAATAACCTGGGGTTCTGTTTATGTTTGCTTTATGTGAAAATTATGCGGATTTATCAATTATACCAGTTCGGGAGGATCATGTGCAAAACCTCTGTTTAGAATCAACATTAATCGAATTGACTCTTTATGAATTCCAACTTGAATCCTCTGTTTTAGCGGTAGAAGCAGCAAAAGCTTTTGAAGTCAATCCGATGTTACCAGGAGTTATTCTCACAGAGCAAGAGGAGTTTCTTGGGGCAATTTCACGGCGCAGATTTTTGGAATATTTAAGCCGTCCATACGGATTAGAATTATTTTTAAAGCGCCCGATTAGTTCTTTATATCGCTTTGCTCGAAGAGAAACTTTAATTTTACCAGCTCATACTTTGATTGTTTTAGCAGCTCGTCAATCTTTAAATCGAGAGCCAGCTTTGCTCAATGAACCAGTAATTGTCGAAGTGGAAGAAAAAATATACAAATTATTAGATGTACATCAACTCTTAGTTGCAGGTGCTCAAATTCAACACTTAACATCACAGTTACTCAAGAAACAAACTCAAGCTCAAATGATGCAAACGGAAAAGATGGCTAGTTTGGGAAAAATGGTAGCTGGAGTCGCTCACGAAATTAGAAATCCAGTCAATAGTCTGGGGGGAAATATCGGATTTTTATCTAATTATTTTGAAGATATTATGCAGTTATTATCTGTTTATGAAACAGAATCTGTAGAGAATTCACCCCGGATTGTTGAGGTGAAAGAGGAAATTGAATTTGATTTTTTAAAGCGAGATTTAAAACAAGTTATTCAGACGATGCGGATTGCTGCTGATCGTTTGATTAAAATTGTGGCTGGGTTACGAAATTTTTCCCACATGGATGAGACTAATCGACGACCAGCAGATATTCACGAATGTATTGACAGCACGTTATTAATTTTACATAATTCTCTGAAAGATAAAATAGAAGTAATTAAAGACTATACTGAGTTACCGCCAGTGAGTTGTTATTCTGGACAGTTAAGTCAAGTATTTATGAATTTAATTAGTAATTCTATTGATGCTCTCATGGATGCGATCGAAGCCCAGAAAAATACTACCACAGGGAAAAATTGGCAAGCAAAAATCGAAATTACCACCAAAGTGATCGAAAGCGAAGAGCAGAAATGGGCATCGATTAAAATTGCTGATAATGGTCCAGGAATTCCCTCCGAAATTCAAGGAAAAATTTTTGAAATGTTCTTTACTACTAAAGGAGTGGGCAAAGGAACTGGGATCGGATTGGCCATTAGTTATCAAATTATCACTGAAAAGCATGGTGGAAAGCTAAATTTGCGATCGCCCTGTGTAGATTCAACCTCTACCGATCTAGACAAAGGCACCGAATTTGAAATACTCTTACCATTAGATCCTGGTTAAGTATGTATTTGAGGTATTCTGTGCTACAAAACAGATTTATTTCTGAATTACCTCCCCCATCTCTGTCTCAATCCACCAATGGTGATATTTGTCTCGAGTCAACCTTACAAGAGTTACCTCTATACGATTTTGCGGTTGAACCTAGTGTAATTGGTCTGAATATTGCCCAAATATTTGAAAAATATCCTCTGGTTCCAGGTGTAATTATCATCGAAACGGGAAAATTTATTGGTGTAATTTCCCGACGCAGTTTATTAGAATACTTGATTCGTCCCCATGGATTAGAAATATTTTTAAATGAACCAATCTCGGTACTCTATAGTTATGCTCGGACGGAAATGCTGGTACTTCCAGCAACTACCTTAATTACTACAGCCGCACAGCAAGCACTGAGACGATCACCGGAACTGTTAGGAGAACCAATTGTAGTACAACTAGAAGGACAGATCTATCGATTGCTCGATATGCACCAATTAAATATTGCCTATTGGCAAATTCGCGGGATTGAAACTCAAGTTCGTTATGAACGGACTCAAGCTCAAATGATTCAAAGTGAGAAAATGGCTAGTTTGGGTCGTTTAGTTGATGGAGTCGCTCACGAAATTCTCGATCCAGTCGGATTTATTTGGGGAAATTTAATTTATGTAGAAAATTATAGCCATGAATTAACTCAGCTCCTCAGTGTTTATCAACAATATTTACCTCAACCTCCCAGAGAAATTGCCCAAATTATGGAGGAAATAGAGTTAGATTTTGTTCAGCAAGATTTACCAAGAGCGATCGCGAGTATTCGAGCGGGAGCTGACCGATTAAAAAAGTTAGTTACTAGTCTCCAAAATTTCTGCCATATTGATGCAGTTTACCCCAAACCAGCCGATTTACACGCCTTAATTGATAGTATTTTATTACTACTGAAAAGTCGGATCTCTGGGGAAATAGAAATTATTAAAAATTATGGCAATTTACCACCTGTACCCTGCTATGCAGGTCAGCTTAACCAAGTTTTTATGAATATTATTACTAATGCGGTTGATGCTTTAATTAATGAAGCGGTAACGCAAGAATTTAGAAAAGAATTTAGCCGGAATGAGAATAGAGAAAGCGATCGTTCACAGTCTCGCAAATTACAAATAGAAATTACCACCCAAGTTTTGCCTCAAGAAGCTGCTAATTTAGGTCTAGGTAACTCCCGTTGGGTTTCCATTCAGATTGCTGATAATGGTCCGGGAATGTCAGAAGCTAAACAACAGCAACTTTCAGAAGCTTTTTCCATTGAAAAACGTGCTTTTAAAGAAACCAGTTTAGGAGTTAGTTATTGGATTGTCACAGCTCGACATGAAGGAAGTTTTAAATGGCGATCGCAACCAGGAGTGGGAACACAATTTGAAATTTTACTACCTTTAGTTTAGCTAATTCTCCTAAGATCCACCGCTACTTTGTTTTGGATGAACAACTGTCGGGTATTTCGCTGTACGGGCGTATTGCAATACGCCCCTTCGTTGTTACTCCTATTCTCACACAACTATTTCGATAATTAAGGTAATTATCGAAATCATCAGAAAATATTTTCAGGTGGTTAAAACCACTTGGGTCGTTTCCCTCTCAGGTTCTAAGTGAGCGTAGTCGAACGGTCTAAAGAACCCTAGCTTCGACTTACTAGGTTTTTTTATGATTATTGATCGATTGACTGAGACTAACCTAGCGCTAATAAACCAGGTGGAGGATTGATTTCCAACCGTCGATTTGGTAAATCTACAATTGGTACTATTTCCTTGACAAAAGGGATTAAAAGATCGCTGGTTTTTTTCTTTGATTTCTTGCTATTCTCTTCAGTTGCTTCTGGTGCATTGATTTTTTTGACAACTAGCAAATCATTACCAGCAGAAATAATTTCGGTAACTATCCCCAAATCAGCTCCACTTAGCTGATCAAAAACTGCTAAACCAATTAAATCTTCAAGATGAAATTCATCTTCCTCTAATCCAATCCGAGCAGTTTTAGGAACCAATAGGATACTGTTGCGTAATGCTTCTGCTTGTTCTCTGATCTCTATCCCAGCTAGTTCAACCACATAAATCCCCTTTCCTTGAATATAACGACCATCAAGCAACTCAATCGGTTCGGGTTGAGTTTCTCCTGGTCGTAATAACCAACGTTGACCTGGTTCGATAAATCGTTCGGGAAAATCCGAACTAGGATAAACACGTACTAACCCGTCTAACCCTTGAGGTGCAACAATTGTACCTATTTCCAGCCATTTGTCATCATCAAGAGTCATAACTAACCATTATTTCTTTAATTGATACACTTGTTCGGCAACTTTGGCTAAACGCTGTGTCCCGATCGCGATTTCTTCATCACTAGCAGTTAAACTAATTCTCAGACATTGCTGTGCGTGTTCCCATTCATCTGGTAATCCGGGAAAGAACGAACTACCAGGAACCACAATCACCCCAATTTCTTTGAGTTGCTGATAAAACTCCCGGTCAGTAATCGGTAAATCTTTTAACCATAACCAAGCAAAAATTGCTCCTTCAGCCCGATGGAGGAACCAAGGCAAATTTTTGGGCATACATTGATCAAGTGTGCTTTCCAGTACAGCAAATTTCTTTTGGTAAAAAGGACGAATCACATCCAGGGAAATTTGTCCTAGCTGACCCGAACTAATTGCTTGAGCTGTGATCGCTTGTCCGTAACGCGAGGAGTGAATACACATATTCGTCTGGAAAGCTTCTAGCACTTGGATTACATTCGGATCACCGATCGCAATTCCAATTCGTTCTCCTGGTAAACCAGCCTTAGATAAACTCATGCAATGAACTATATTACCACCAAAAATTGGCGTCATCTCGGTAAAATTCAGGGCAGGAAAAGGAGGTGCATAAGCTGAATCAATTAATACCGGAATATCATAAGGCTCGGCTAAATGGGCAATTTTTTTCACCTCATCATCAGTTAAAACATTACCAGTCGGGTTACAGGGACGGGAGAAAATGATCACCCCTACATCTGAGGTAATTGACAACTGACTAAAATCTGGATGATATTTAAACCGATGATTAGCTGGATCTACATCTATGTCTGGTTTATAGGAAATTAAAGCGGGTGGACACAAACTAACATTTTTATAGCCAGTATAGTCCGGAGAAAGGGGCAAAACTATTTGTTTTAATTGTCCTGAAGTGGTATAACCACCAAACACATTAGCTGCATAAAAATAGATAATTTGACTACCGGGAGTAATCAGAATATGGCGATCGGTTAAATCTAGACCATAACGTTGGTTAAAATCCTCTACCAACGCATCGATCAAAGGTTGATAACCTTGGGAAGACCCGTAACGACAAACTACCTCACCATATTCAGAACTAGCCAGTAATTTTTCTGTACAATCGCGCCATAGCTGTTCAACTTCTGGCAAAATTAGTGGATTACCAGCACTCAGATTTATAAAATTACGTCCCCAACCAGCTTTTAACGTTTCCCGAATATCTTTCATGATTGCCCGCACCCCGGTCAGGTGGGACATTTGTGAGCCAAATTGAGTAAGGGCAGGGTTCATAGGCTTAGTGAGCAAATCTGATTAGAATTATACTTAATCTCAATCTAACCTGATAATAACATTGAAAAACACCTGACCTAAATTTTTCTGGTAAACTCGAATCAGTACCGGGATTATTGACAATTGGATAACTTTAGTGGTATTTTGGGGATGGGAGTCTGAGTAATTAAGATTAATACCTATCTTACCATTGCCACCTTTGCCCATAAGATCCTCCTTCAGGGTCAGCCGAGGGGGCTAATTTGGTCGAGTACATCGAGATGCTCATCCCGGTAATATTATCATTCCAGATCAAAAGCGAGCAGTTTTAATTGATTTTGGCATTGCGGGGGAGATTATTACCACAGTAATGAGTTCTATGCACCCAGCCATATATTCCATCAGTACGAATTTTAAAGATAAATTGTTGCGCTCGAAAATCTAGGATTGATGAGCGGGCGATCGCTGGGGATAAATCCAATATTCCTGTTATGGTTAATCTGTTTGATTCATAATTGACTGAGGGCAAAGCATTCCGGTCATAGTTTTCTCGATTTATACCATGACTGATCTGCCGGAATGCTTTGCCCCTACAAATCCGGACAAAACTTGCCCTGAGCTTGTCGAAGGGTTCTGTTCACGTTTCCTTTAGATTCGCTATAGATAAATTATCATCCAATCCGGTTCGATTAATCGTAGGGGCGAAGCATTCGGGCGATCATTTATCACTTACAGCCGATAATATTATATCCGAATGCTTCGCCCTTCTTCGCCGAGATCTCCCAAAACAATCTTAACTGAACCCTATTGAGCTATCCTGTACTGATGAATTAGCGATCGCGATTTCATCTCTTTTGTTAATCAGATTGCGATCGCTACCTACCTAGCGATAAATTTAACTGTTCACATCCTTGACAATTTCCGAATTGTTTGCTAGAAAACAAAATTATTCCTAAATTCTTAGCTTTTTTAAATGCTAAATCTAGCATAGATAAATTAATCAATATACTACTAACTAAAATGTTTGTATCAATCACAACTCGTAATTTATTCATTCTCAAGAATCTCATCTAAAATTTCTTGAGTTAACCCATTAGCTTTGGCTTTTTCTTGCATTTCTTGAATAATTTGATCGAGGGATTTATCTTCAATAATTAACTTGAGCCAATCGTTAACAATAGTCTGAATTTTTTGCTGTTTTCCGGGTTCAGCTTCTCGATAAGCTTGCGCTACTATCGCATCAACTTGAATCGTAATTGTTGACCTAGTTGTGATTATTTGAAAAAAATACACTTCATTGTAACATCGAATGCGCTCGAATTTTTAATCCTATTGCGATCGCTACCTACCTCGTGATGACTTCAACCCAATTTTGAACGACTCTACTATAATAAATGACTGAGGTTTAGGGGCCTATTGCAATAGGTTATTGACAATTGGGAAACTTTAGTGGTACTTTGGGGATGGGAGTCTTAGTTGTCATATATTCCATAGCGTGCGAATTTTAAAGATAATTTGTCGCGCTCGAAAATTAGCGAATTGATGAGCGGGCGATCGCTGGGGATAATATATTCCTATAAGATAGATTATAATCAATTTAGGAGGAAAAGAAAGTAACTTTTGATCAAAAATGTCTCCACAACATCCATTAAACAAGCCCAATTGGACTGATGAAGATATTTATGAAGAAATTAGCAATATTGTCGGTAAATTTACTAATTTACAATGCGATAAATGCGCTAAAGCAATGGTAAAATGGTTAAAACAAAATGGCATTAGCTGGAAAATTCTCAAATTAACAACAGCGAATCCTAAAGAACGCTATATTCTTAGCGATCGCCAGGGAGGGAATGAATCAATTACAGAAAATGGTAAGCATTATGGAGTGGAAGTTAGAGGTAGAGTATTTGACAATCTTTCGTCATCAGGACTGACTAGAGAAGATTGGATTAAAGATTTTCACTGCCCTTCTCAAAAATTTCATATTACTGAATTAGAAGATTTCTAAAATTATCTGAGGTAAGGGAGAAATAAATATGGCTGGACTCTACGAAACCCTAGCAAAAATTAAAGATAAACCAGGGATGTATTTGGGACATCCTTCGATAACTGCACTCCAGTTTTTTATCGAAGGTTACGAATTTGCTCGGAGCGAGTTAGGAATTGAATCAACAGACACCGAACTAGAATTTCACCGCAACTTTCAAGAATGGATACAGGAAAAACTGGAAGTGCAGACAGTTAGCTCTTGGGCAAAAATTATCCAGCTATACTGTACTGACGAAAAAGAAGCTTTTTTCTACTTTTTTAGGTTGCTGGATGAGTTTTTAGCCCAGAAAAACCAGTCGTTAGTAAATAGTAGTTCTCAATCAGAATTATTGCAAACAGCTAACTGCTAAAATGCCGGGATGATTGAATTTATAACAATTTGCGATCGCCTATTGATCACAATCATGCTAAGATTTCTGTGTGATATATTCCATAGCGTGCGAATTTTAAAGATAACTTGTCGCGATCGAAAATCTAGAATTGATGAGCGGGCGATCGTTTGGGATAAATCCAATATTCCTGTTATGGTTAATCTGTTTGATTCATAATTGGCCGAGGGCAAAGCATTCCGGTCATAGTTTTCTGGAGTTATCCCATCACTGATCTGCCGGAATGCTTTGCCCCTACGAATCCGGACAAAACTTGCCCTGAGCCTGTCGAAGGGTTCTGTTCACGTTTCATTTAGGTTCGCTATAAATAGATTATAGTTCAATCCGGTTCAATTCCCTGTAGGGGCGAAGCATTCGGGCGATCATTTATCACTTACAACCGATAATATTATATCCGAATGCTTCGCCCTTCTTCGCCGAGATCTCCCAAAACAATCTTAACTGAACCCGATTGAGCTATCTTGTACTGATGAATTAGCGATCGCCTATTGATCACAATCATGCTAAGATTTCTGTGTGATATATTCCATAGCGTGCGAGTTTTAAAGATAAATTGTCGCGATCGAAAATCTAGAATTGATGAGCGGGCGATCGTTTGGGATAAATCCAATATTCCTGTTATGGTTAATCTGTTTGATTCATAATTGGCCGAGGGCAAAGCATTCCGGTCATAGTTTTCTGGAGTTATCCCATCACTGATCTGCCGGAATGCTTTGCCCCTACGAATCCGGACAAAACTTGCCCTGAGCCTGTCGAAGGGTTCTGTTCACGTTTCATTTAGGTTCGCTATAAATAGATTATAGTTCAATCCGGTTCAATTCCCTGTAGGGGCGAAGCATTCGGGCGATCATTTATCACTTACAACCGATAATATTATATCCGAATGCTTCGCCCTTCTTCGCCGAGATCTCCCAAAACAATCTTAACTGAACCCGATTGAGCTATCTTGTACTGATGAATTAGCGATCGCTATTTTTTCTGTTAATCAGATTGCGATCGCGACGTACCTCGTGATGACTTCAACCCAATTTTGAACGACTCTACTATAATACATGACTGAGGTTTAGGGGCCGATTGCAATAGGTTATTGACAATTGGGTACATTAGAGGTAAAATAGATGGTTTAGTCTTAGTAATTAAGATTAATACCTATCTTACCATCGCCACTTTTGCCCATCAGATCCGACCGATCAGAAAAAATGCAAAGGTGGCTGGTTTGGTCGTTAGTTAGCAATTAACTAGCTAGATAGCGTCATGGGATTCCGCCATTTTTAGGATTGTTAAATAATCCTCAATAATAAAAATAAAGACCCATCATTAAGGCAATATTAACGATAGCAGAATGAACCCTATTCAAGAGCGTGAGGTTAGCACTATGCAAGTGCCCAGCGTGGCGATCAAACGGGCAACAGGAGCATTTGCCCTATTGGACAGTATCAAAAAACATGGAGTCAAACATATCTTTGGCTATCCTGGGGGCGCAATTTTGCCCATTTATGATGAACTGTATCGTTTTGAAACAGCAGGAGATCTCCAGCACATCACAGTTAGACATGAGCAAGCAGCAACTCATGCAGCAGATGCTTATGCTCGTGCTACTGGAACAGTTGGTGTTTGTTTTGGTACATCTGGTCCGGGAGCAACTAACTTAGTCACAGGAATTGCGACTGCACAATTAGACTCAATTCCTATAGTAGTGATTACTGGTCAGGTGAGTCGAGCAGCAATTGGGACAGACGCATTTCAAGAAATTGATATTTATGGAATTACTTTACCCATCGTCAAACATTCCTATGTCGTCCGCGATCCTAAAGATATGGCCCGCATCGTGGCTGAAGCATTCCATATTGCTGGGACTGGACGTCCTGGACCAGTTTTAATTGATGTTCCTAAAGATGTAGGTTTACAAGAATTTGACTATGTACCAGTAGAGCCGGGAACAATTAAATTACCTGGGTATCGTCCGACGATTAAAGGTAATCCTCGGCAAATTAATCAGGCTATTAATTTACTGCGTGAATCTCATCGTCCTTTACTTTATGTAGGTGGAGGTGCTATTTCATCTGACGCTTACCAAGAAATTCACCAACTAGCTGAATTCTATCATATTCCAGTCACCACTACCCTGATGGGAAAGGGCGTATTTGATGAAAATCATCCCCTGGCGGTGGGAATGTTAGGGATGCACGGTACGGCTTATGCTAATTTTGCGGTGAGTGAATGTGATCTGCTGATTGCGATTGGGGCTCGCTTTGACGATCGCGTTACTGGTAAATTAGATGAATTTGCTGTACGTGCTAAGGTCATCCATATCGATGTAGATCCAGCCGAAGTAGGCAAAAATCGTACTCCTGAAGTTCCAATCGTTGGTGATGTGAGACAAGTTTTGCTGGACTTGTTACGTCGTTGTAAAGAATTAGGGGAAAAAGTCAATCCAGAACAAACTAAACCTTGGTTAGAGCGGATTAATAAGTGGAAGGAAAATTATCCATTGATTGTGCCCCAGTATCCAGATCAGCTCTCACCTCAAGAAGTAATTGTGGAACTCAGAAATCAAGCACCTGACGCTTATTATACCACTGATGTGGGTCAGCATCAAATGTGGGCTGCTCAATTTCTGAAAAATAAACCCCGTCACTGGATGTCGAGTGCTGGTTTAGGTACAATGGGTTACGGAATGCCTGCGGCGATGGGTGCTAAAGTTGCTTTACCTGATGAAGAAGTGATTTGTGTCGCTGGTGATGCTAGCTTTATGATGAATTTGCAAGAGCTAGGAACTTTAGCCCAATACAACATCAAAATCAAGGTAGTTATTATCAATAATGGTTGGCAGGGAATGGTGCGTCAATGGCAAGAAACCTTCTATGAATGTCGTTATGAAGCATCAAATATGGAATCGGGAATGCCCGATTTTGTCTTGTTAGCTAAAGCTTTTGGGATTAAAGGGATGATTGTTGACAGTCGTGAGCAACTAGCTGGTGCGATCGCCGAAATGCTGGCTCATGATGGTCCAGTATTAATGGATGTGAAAGTTCGCAAGAATGAAAACTGCTATCCCATGGTAGCTCCTGGTAAGAGCAATGCTCAGATGCTCGGTTTACCAGAACAAAAAAAATTGGAAAAAGCCACAGAATTAGTTTATTGTATGGGTTGCGGTGCTAAAAATGTAGCCAGCAATAATTTCTGTCCCGAATGTGGCACCAAAATTTAAACTGGAGTTAGGTTCAGGATGAATGTTGGTCGATTAACAAGAGTAAAAATCTTAAATATGATCATTTGTTCATCCTGAGCATCTTCCACTGATCAATTTTCTTTACTTTAAATGCAATGCTAAAAAAAATTGCGGCAATCATTTTAGTGATTCTCAGTCTTACCAGTTGTGCAATTTCCCCGACAATGGGCTTAAAAAGCTATGTCGATACTACTGATGGTTATCAATTTCTCTATCCTAATGGTTGGGTGCCCGTTGATGTTGCCACTGGTCCTGATGTCGTATTTCGGGATTTGATTGAGACTAGCGAAAATGTTTCCGTTGTCTTTAGTTCGGTTCCTCAAGATAAAACTTTAGTTGATGTCGGCACTCCTAGTGAAGTTGGATATAAACTGAGTAAAAATGCGATCGCACCGACCAATTCTGACCGAGAAGCGGAATTAGTTAATGCCGAATCACGTCAAGTAGGTGATAAAATCTATTATTTACTTGAATATGCAGTTACTTGGTCAGGACAAAAACGACATAATTTAGCTAGTGTGGCGATTAGTAGAGGTAAGTTATTCACTTTTAACGCTTCTACCACAGAAAAACGTTGGCAAAAAATGGAAAGTATCTTGGAAAATGTGGTGAAATCTTTCACGGTTTATTAATAGCTGGGAAAATAATGGAAAAATTTCAAAAATTAAACCATGACAGATTTAAAATTCAATTTCTTTCAACATTGGTATCCGATCTCACCAATTGAAGACCTTGATCCTAATTGTCCAACTCCGATCGTGATGCTAGGTCGCAAGCTGGTAGTGTGGAAACCACGCTTCTCAAATCAGTATTGTGTTTTTTTTGATCAGTGTCCCCATCGTCTTGCCCCATTAAGTGAGGGACGAGTGGATGAAAAAACTGGGAATTTAATGTGTAGTTATCATGGTTGGCAATTTGACTCACAAGGAGTTTGCACCCATATTCCTCAAGCAGAAGATCCCGATCTGATTGCTAAAAATCGCGACAACTATTGTGTAAAAGCTCTACCTACCCAAGAAGTAAATGGTTTGCTCTGGGTTTGGCCCGATGTGGATGCTCCTGCGATCGCATCATCTACTCCTTTACCACTTTCACCTCAAGTAGATGCAAGTCGCGGCTTTGTCTGGTCATCGATGGTCCGCGATCTAGAATATGATTGGCAAACTTTGCTGGAAAATATTGTTGATCCATCCCATGTTCAATTTGCTCATCATGGTGTGCAAGGTAACCGCGATCGCGCTAAACCAATTCCCATCGAAATTGTCCAGTCTACTCCGGATTACATTGAAGCCAAAATTGAAAGAGGTTTTAAATCACGAATTACCTTTAAACCTCCCTGCTATCTAGAGTATGAAATCGATTTTGGACTAGATCGACAATTAGGTTTAGTTACCTATTGTATTCCGATCGCTCCAGGTAAGTCTAGAATTGTAGCTCAGTTCCCACGCAACTTTGCCAAGCTTCAAAATCGTTTAATTCCGCGTTGGTGGAATCATATCAATGTGCGTAATCAAGTCCTAGATGGGGATATGATTTTCTTGCACTATCAAGAAAAAGATTTACAACAAATATTACAGACTGAAACTTGGAAAACCGCTTATAAGATGCCCACAAGTGCCGATCGTCTAGTGATTGAACTTCGTCGGTGGTTAGATCTATATTGTCATCAAGATGTACCAGGACAGTTTCCTTGGGGAAAAATTGATACCTCTCTGGAATTGCCATGGCGTAATCGTCAACATTTACTCGATCGCTATCATCAACATACCTTGATTTGTGGAAGTTGTCGTCAGGCATTAAAAAACTTACATCGTTTACAGGTAGGACTAATAATTTATTTCGTAATTACTCTGTCGATTGCGGCTGTAATGCCCGATGCACTTCATCTATCAATTAGTTTACCTTTAGTTCTGACCGGATTGCTAGGATTAGGTATTCAGTTCGGGCTGAAATACTGGTTGGAACCCAAGTTTTATTTTGTCGATTATGTTCATGCAAAACGTTGATACTTAATCAATTAATCTTTATCTCAATCCTAGTACCTCCTGGGATTTTTCTAAAACATTTTTTGGACGAAAAGGTTTAGTCATATACAAATCAGCACCAACATCATTACCCTTTTGCTTATCAAATTCTTGTCCCTTGGCGGTTAAAATAATAATATAAACATCTTTCATGTTCAATTCATTTTTAACTGCATGACAAACATCTAATCCATTCATTTTTGGGATCATCACATCAAGAAAAACTAATTCTGGCTTTTCTAGTTTGATGATCTCTAATGCTTCTTGTCCATTTTGTGCTGTCAATAATTCTACCCCTTGCTCTTCTAATTTCTCCAATGTCTGTTCCATTAATATTAAAATATTAGGTTCATCATCAACAATTAAGATTTTTTTACTCATAAACACTCCCTAGGAATAATCAAATACTATGGACTCGCTTAATCATCATATCAGGTTTAAGCAATAGATTATTAATTTTACTCAATACATCAGAAAATGGAACAGTGATATTGGGTTAAAAAGACGGGTTAAATCTAGTCATTTGTGGGTCAGGAAATTGTCGTTTGCAGTATAGTCAATTTTACCTAGAACTAAAATCCCAGGGTAATTGCTTAATATTTGACTATTTGACTAGAATATTAGCGATCGATGGTGAAAGGAGATTACTACCCAAATCCAGGGGAATAGTAAAGAAAAATGTACTCCCTTTTCCTAGTTCACTATCCACCCAAATTTTGCCACCATGATGTTCAATTATTTGCTTACAAATAGGTAATCCTAATCCAGTTCCTTGGGGTTTATCTGTCAAAGTATTTCCAACTTGTTTAAATTTTTCAAAGACTTTTTCTTGGTCAGCACTACTAATTCCCATTCCCGTATCCTTAATGCTGATTAACATCTGATTACAACTAACTATAGCTCGACAAGTAATTGAACCTTCATCAGTAAATTTAATCGCGTTAGACAAAATATTAATTAATACTTGAATCAGTCGATCGCGATCGCCAATTATTTTTGGTAAATTTGGTTCAACTTGTTTAAATAGCAACAAATTTTTGGCAGTAAATAAAGGTGAAGTCGCAGCGATCGCTTGGTCAATAATCTCAGCAATTACTAGGGGTTGCATTTGCCATTCAATTTTGCCTACTTCCATTTTAGCAATATCTAAAACATCATTAATTAAAGAAGTAAGTCTCTCAGTTTCGGAGATAATAATATTAATATTAGTACCGAGCTGTCGGATACTCTTTTGGGTTTTGTGATCGGGATTTTGCAACAAGGGAAATATCTGATCATCCAATTTTTCTTTAATAATGGAAGCAAACCCCAAAATCGAAGTTAAAGGAGTCCGTAACTCGTGAGAAACAGTAGCAATAAAATCTGTTTTCATCCGATCAATTTGTTTTTCAACTGTCACATTCCGAATCAAAATTACCGATCCAATTACTTCATTATTGCTATTGTTTCTATCAATCTCAACTACTGTTTCCGGTAATTTATTGGTATTTTTACAAATAGCAGTAGCTAAAGCTTGACCGATAATTCCATCCGCTAGTTCAAGTTCTGCTGTAAAAACTTGTCTGGGGTGTTCCCAAGTTTGGGTCACTAATTCTACTACTTTTTGATTAGATAATATCTGACAACTTTCCCCGTTCAAATCTAGATTTTTTAACCTAAACAAAGCTAAAAAAGCTGGATTAAATCTAGTAATTTTTCCTTGGGTGTCTGTTACTAACAAAGCATCTGCTAAATTATCAATAATACCGCTTAAATAAGCTAAGGTATTCTCTAATTCTTGTCCTCGCGCTTCTAATCCAGAAAATAAATTACTGATTTGCTCTACCATCGCATTTAAAGTTGCAGCTAGCACTCCAATTTCATCTCTTGAAGTTCCTACTGCTCTCACATTCAAATCTCCTTCAGCCATGTGATTAGCAGTTTCAGTTAGTTGAGTTAATGCTCGGACGATCCGCGAGACTATAATAAAAGCTACAGGTACTATTAATAAGCTTAATACTAATGCTAATAATAAAAATAAATAACTACGTTCTGTCGTCTCAGCAACTTGCTTTTCCATCCTTTTCATCACCCAATCTAATTGAGTGGTAAGCACAGGAAGCAACTGATTAATATTCATTAAATATTTCTCTCTTCCTGCGGGAGATGCTAATAAATATTTTTCTAAATTAGAGCGATAAATTCGCCAAGATTCCTCAATTTTTTCCAATTGTCCTAATACATTTACATCACTGACAGGACTTAGCTCTAAATTGATCGAACCCGAATGCAAAGTTGCTAACAATTGTTCAAAATTTTCAATGTCTGCTTGAATGTCAATTTCGATCTTATTCTGCTCTAACCGATTCTGCTTACTTTGATATACATTGACTAAATAAGCTAATTTAAAAGTCAAGGTTCGTTCTGAACTAATCAGATCAACTATTGGAGCATTATTACGCATCCGATTTAGTGCGGTTCCCCCGACAACTGCGGCTAATAAGTTAATTGCTACTAAGCTAAAAAATAATAAACTTAACCTTTGTCTAATAGTAATAAAAAAACCTCGTTTCCCAACTAGATTAGTTCTAATTTGGGCAGAAAAATTTACGATTAGCTGAGATTTTGAGATCATTTAATTCCCTGAGCAATTAATTAATTAGTAGCTAACTGTGTAACCGGAATTTGAATCCAGAACTCTGTCCCTTCCCCAAGTTCGGATAAACATTTGAGACTTCCACCATGTTTTTCAACCACAATTTGATAGCTAATTGAAAGTCCTAATCCAGTTCCTTTTCCGATTGGTTTAGTGGTAAAGAATGGGTCAAATAATTTCTTTTTTACCTCTGCGGTCATCCCTGGACCATTATCCCGAATACAAACCAATACATTCTGACTAGGATTACCCATTAAATTCTGATCTAATATTTTGGTAGAAATGGTGATTTTTCCCGGTTTATCTTCCATTTGAATCGCATCGATCGCATTACTAATAATATTCATAAATACTTGATTAAGCTGACCTAAATAACACTCAACATTAGGTAAGTCTCCATATTCTTTGACTACTTGAATCTGGGGATGATTGACTGTTTCTTTTAAGCGATGATGTAAAATCAATAAAGTGCTATCAATTCCTTCGTGAATATCCACTGCTTTCATCTCATTTTGTTCAATTCGAGAAAAGTTACGGAGGGAAATAACAATCTGACGAATTCGATCAATTCCTACTTTCATCGAAGCTAACAATTTTGGTAAGTCTTCTAATAAAAATTCTAAATCAGAATTAACAATCTCTTCTTTAACTTCTGATACTGGTTCTGGATAATTTTTTAGAAATAATTGTGCTATCTTCATTAAATTTTGTACATACTCATCAGCATAATTAAGATTACCATAAATAAAATTTACTGGATTATTAATTTCATGGGCAACCCCAGCTAAAAGTTGACCTAATGCTGACATTTTTTCGCTTTGAATCAATTGGGTTTGTGCTTGTTGTAATTCTGATAAAGTTTCTTGTAATTGTTGAGCGTGTTCTTGAGCAATTCTAGCAGCTTGAAGGCTTTCTTCATAGATTTTCGCTTTTTCAATCGCCACAGCAGCTTGGGATGCAAAGATATTTAATAACTTTAAATCTCCTGCTTCATAGTTAATTTTCTGCTCATTACAAATCGCGATCGCTCCGATTAACTGTTCTTTTGTCTTTAAGGGGACACAAATCAAAGATTGAACTTTTTCTTGACTATTAACAAATCGAGCATCTGTGGAAACATCATTAACAATCTCACCCTTTCCCATCTGGAGAATCGTCTCCACCATCCCCTCACCTAACTGCAAGAATTCTGCTAAATATCCCACCGCACCAAATTCTGCTAAAATCTCAAACTTTTCGGTTTTGCTATCGAGTAAAACCATAATTCCCATTGTCCCATCAATTAACTTTCCTGCTTGTTCAATTACCATCTGAGCAAGTTGTTTTAAATCCAAACTCGCTGTTACTTGGGTAGAAATATCTTCAAATAAATCTATTTCTTTATATTTTTCTAATAACTCATTAGCGAGGGATTTTTTCTCAAATTCCTGTTTGACCAAATAGGAAAGCAAATCCGCGACAGAACGGGCAGTTATTGACCCACTAACTACCCAACCTAATTTTGCTCCAGCTAGTTCGATCGGATACTGATGGGTTAGCTCTTCTTGTGTCTTGCCAAATAACAGATTTCCTTCTAAATCTTTTATATAGATATCCTCACTCATCCCATTCAGTAAAGCTGAGATCATTGATATTACTTCTTTTTTACTAAAAAATTTTTTCAGATTGATTGGCATCATAAGTGTTTTCGATAAGTGCTGGGTTTTTATAAAAGAGGTTAACCCTCTCTCTATTACCATTTTATGGTAGTATCATTTTCTCTTGTATTGTAAAAATTACTTAACTCATTCTGGGACTTTCCTGGTTTGTTGGTCCATTGTTAATCCAACCAGGACAAATTAGACCTCTTGCAAAAGTCATGTTGATCAATTTACTGGACAGGCAAGATGCCTGTCCCACAACCAAAAAAACTCTTGTGGGACAGGCATCTTGCCTGTCCTAGTTATTTTTGCAAGAAGTCTATTATTTTAGATGCTGCGACAGAAGGATTTAGCTATGCTTATATTGAGCAAGCAGCGATTCGGACTTGTTTAGATCCTACCACAGATGACAATTTAATTATCGCTGCTATTCATAATCGCGTGGGAGGTAGTGGACCATTTGGGTGTTTTTAGCACTCAATAATTTCAGCACTATAGAATTATAAATATATTGACGCCTGCCCTGGTGCGATCGCCGTGAATCAATCAAGACCAGACCAGACAGACGTCAAAGGTAAAATTTTGGATTGATTAGAAAAGACCTAGAGTAAAGGACTTATCAATCGGGAAAGTAGCACCAATTCCTAACCAAATTGTTACCACAGTACCAAACAAAAATACTGCGGTAGCGACTGGACGACGGAAAGGATTTTGGAACTTGTTAACGCTTTCGATAAAAGGAATCACCAGTAACCCAATGGGTACGGCACTCATCAGCAACACACCTAAAAGTTTATTCGGCACAGAACGCAACAGTTGAAAAACTGGGTAAAGATACCACTCTGGCAAAATTTCTAAGGGAGTTGCAAAAGGATTAGCTGGTTCACCCACCATGGCTGGATCTAGCACTGCTAAACCCACACATAAAGCAATCGTGCCGATAATAACTACTGGGAAGACATAGAGAAGATCATTGGGCCAAGCTGGTTCACCATAGTAGTTGTGACCCATACCCTTAGCCAATTTAGCCCGTAGAGCCGGATCGCTTAGATCCGGTTTTTTCTGTGTTGACATAGTTAATTATTGTTTTCCTGAATCAGGTTAGTTGGAGCGTGAGGAAGTAATAGCAGTTGCATTTTTAATTTTACAATGGACCGGAAATGCCTTGTTTGCGAATCATCAAGAAGTGCATCAGCATAAATACAGCAATCAGCCAAGGCAGAACGAAAGTGTGGGCGCTATAATAACGAGTTAGGGTAGCTTGACCAACACTGGAACCACCACGTAATAAGTCAGCAATCAGAGTCCCTACCACAGGAATTGCTTCCGGAACCCCAGAAACTATTTTTACCGCCCAATAACCAATTTGATCCCAAGGCAGAGAGTAACCAGTAACACCAAAGGATACTGTAATTACAGCTAAAATTACACCTGTCACCCAGGTTAGTTCCCGAGGTTTTTTAAATCCACCAGTCAGGTAAACTCGAAAAACGTGGAGAATCATCATCAACACCATCATGCTAGCAGACCAGCGGTGAACGGAGCGAATGAGCCAACCAAAGCTAACTTCCGTCATAATGTATTGGATGGAGGTAAATGCTTCGGTGACAGTTGGCTTGTAATAAAATGTCATCGCAAATCCAGTGGCAAACTGGATTAAAAAGCAAACTAGGGTGACACCACCTAAACAATAGAAGATGTTGACATGGGGAGGTACGTATTTACTGGTTACATCTTCAGCGAGTGCTTGGATTTCTAAGCGTTCCTCAAACCAGTCTAAGACTTTGGACATGTATTAATGGTTCCTAAAAAGTTATTGCGGTTCATGATTAAAACTGTACCATAGTCGAAAGATTTCACAAAAACCGAACAAGTTCAAGCGAGATTGCTTGACCAGTGATTGCATAATTAGGCTGTCGCTCGGATTTTTGGCCATTTTTTTGGCTGTGTTGACCGGAAATAAGATATCTAAGATATGAAAAAAATAGTTGCTACTGTTGGCTTGTTAATTATCGTGTCAATCGTGATGGTCTTGGGTTGTTGGACCAGACCAGCTTTGGCTTTGACGGAAAATCAAAAACTGGTAAATGAAGTGTGGCGCATTGTCAATCGTACTTATGTGGATGGTACGTTTAATCACCAGAATTGGTTAAAAGTCCGCACCCAGACTTTGCAGCAAAACCTGGAAACTCGTGAAGAAACTTATCGTGCGATCGCCAATATGTTAAGCACTTTGGATGATCCATTTACCCGTTTATTACAGCCAAATCAGTATCGTAGTCTCCAAGTGAATACTTCCGGAGAACTAACTGGGGTGGGATTGCAAATTGCTCTGGATCAAAATGGTAAATTAGTGGTAGTTGCACCAATCACTGGTTCACCAGCGGCTAAAGCTGGATTACAAGCTCGCGATCGGATTGTAGCAATTGATGGTTTAGCTACCGATCAGTTGTCTCTTGATCAAGCAGCCGAAAAAATGCGTGGTCTTCCAGGAAGTCAAGTGATTTTAACGATCGAGCGTGCAGGAAGTGCCCCTATGCAATTTTCCCTGATTCGCGATCGCATTGCTCTGAATCCAGTAGTGGCACAATTCCGTTCTTCCTCAGATAATTTAGCGATCGGCTATATCCGTCTCAATCAATTTAATGCTAATGCTCCCACCGAATTTGCTCTGGCTTTAACTCAACTCGAACAACAAGGAGCCAATGCTTATATCCTTGATCTCAGAAATAATCCTGGTGGACTTTTGCAAGCTGGGATTGAGATTGCACGCTTGTGGTTAAATGAAGGCACAATTGTTTATACTGTGAATCGGCAAGGAATTGTCGGTAATTTTGACGCTGATGACCAAGCTTTAACCAATGATCCACTGGTAGTTTTAGTCAATCAAGGTACTGCTAGTGCTAGTGAGATTTTGGCTGGTGCTTTACAGGATCATGGTCGGGCTCAACTCGTGGGTGAAAAAACTTTTGGTAAGGGTTTAATTCAATCCTTGTTTGATTTATCCGATGGCTCTGGTTTAGCTGTCACGATCGCTAAATATGAAACTCCTAATCATCATGATATTCACAAGTTAGGGATTATACCTGATCAAATAGTATCTCTAGATCCCATTACTAGCCTAGAAATTGCTACCCAAGCCGATCGGCAATATCAAGCTGCGGTTGATTTATTGCATGGTTCCTTAACTGTAGCCGAGACGATCACTAAACTCCCTCAAAAATAAAGATTAAGTCAGAAGTTTGTTCTAGTCTGAATTTATGCCCTAGATTTTGAGCCTCAATTTTTATTAAAATATAAATATCAGTTGAATGTGCCAGGTTTGGGCTTGACGGATGATTTTAATTTGACGAATAAATTCGCGAAAGTAAAAGCGTCTCTCTGATTCAGATAAATCTAACCAGAATTGAGGAATAGAAACAGCTTGAGCAATTTCGCGCAAATTGACTGGAGGTAGTTGCGCTAGTTGAGATTGCATTTGGGAAATTTCAGTCCGAATTTTATAGGTTCGTAACTCAGCTGTTTCTGGGTCGAAAATCCCCTTCAGGGTTAAATTGGGAATTTGGGCTAAGATTTCTTCCTTGGTCCCGATCTCCTGGGTGATTTTTGCCTTCATTTGCTCCGGATCAGGTAAATTTATCTTTGCGACTGCATTAGGTAAATCTTGGCAAATTCTGTCAATACTTTGTTTTAACACGCTTTGATAAGGAATCGCGCCACATTTAGGCATTCTGCTACAATTAGTTGGACGCAAATAAAGATATTCTTGTGATTGACGACGACTGCTCACTTTACTAATTTTCATGAGTGATTCACATTCTCCGCAAATGACTAAACCCGCTAAGGAACGCGGAGCGCTCGCAGTTCGAGGAGACAATCTTCGATTACGTCGTAAAACCCGATCAATTTGGGCTGCTTCTGCTCGAGAAATAATCGCTGTATGAGTATTGGAAATAATTTCATCATTTTTATACTTTAAATCACCTCGATAAACGCAATTTGTGAGCCAACGTCCACCAGTCGAGACAGCGATGATCAGCCCATGTTTTTGCTCTAAGTAGCGCACTGCACCTCTTAAAGAACCATAAAGCAGGAAATGTTCAAAAAAATCTTTCACGATTGGAGCAGCGTTGCGATCGAGGAGATAACGTTCTTTACCACGACGATATCCATAGGGAGCTTTACCTGGAGGGGGTAGAAATTTGAGCCGATTTCTGGTATGTCCTTTGCGAATATTGCGACTATGGTGATGACGTTTAATTTCTCTCAACAGATTAATTAAATCTGCTTTTTGTTCTGCTTGATTGGTTGCTAGGCCGATCACTTTTATGCCCATTAATTCTAGTTTTTTCAAGTGCAAACTTACTGCTAATACAGAATCTCCTAGTTCGGCTAAATTATGAACTAGCAGATAATCAACTGATTCTGTTTGTAAATCTTGAAATAGCTGGTCTAAAGCTTGGCGATCGCCTAAATCTTGATAAATATGATCGATTTTTTGATCCCATCCCTCCCAATTGGGTGTAGACTCAGACCCAGGATCACTATAGCAGTAAGCAATTATTTTCATGGCGAAACTAACCAGAGCAAAATTAGTATCAATTCTCACATTTTTGATCAGAAAAGCTAGCTAGCAGAGAAACAAGAACAATTTTTAGCTATAGCTGTTCTACTGATCATTTACATTGTCTAAAATTATGATAAAATGAAATGTCTCCTTGAACAGAAGCTATTTCATTGGGTCGGTGTCTATGTTAGATATGGTCGAGTGTATGAACAATGTCACTCAAGTAAGATCAGAGTCAAAAACTGCCATAAATTTATTAATTGTTGAAAATCAAAACGCCGAACTGGAGCTAATTATTAAAACTCTTTTAAACGCAGATATTATTTTTACCTACGATCTAGCTGATACTTACACAAACTGTCAGCAACTGTTACAAAAAACCAGATATGATGCAGTTTTATCAACTTACTGTTGGTCGGAATTTAGTTCAATTCAGCTCTTAAATTTACTCAAAGAATTTCACCAAAATATCCCTTTAATTTTAATTAGTGAGCGGATCGGTGAAGAAGCTACAGTCGAATGTATTAAAGCCGGGATAACTGACTATGTATTGAAAGATAGATTATTTCGCTTACCTACAGTTTTACAGCGATCGCTAGCTGAATTTGAACGACGTTGTGAACAACAAGAACAACAAGCTAAACTTGAACAACAAGCAGAGCGAGAAAGATTACTAAATCAAATTAGTCATTCTTTAAATTCTAGTCTTGACCCTGAATATATCTTAACAGAAATAGTTAAGCGAATTGGTGAATGTTTTCGGGTTGATCGCGTGGCAATTTTTGCGATCCATGAAACCGAAATTCAGGTAATTAATGAATGGAAATATCACGACCAGATTGATTCACTCTTAGATTTTAAAACTCCGAAAGACCCCTGTTATAGGATGATCCATAATGAGAGTGAATCGATTCGTCAGGGATGTTTATATTTAACCATTAATCAACCAGAACAAGAGCAACACCAGCAAAAAAATCAGGCAATTTATTTTTTGAGTGTCCCCATTTTTATTCGCGATCGCTTATTTGGTTGTTTAACTTTACACACACTTAAGGAAAAACGGATTTTCCCCCCAGAAGAAATTGCTTTATTAAGAGGAATTGCGGATCAAGCTGCGATCGCGCTTTACAATGCTCAAAACTATGAACGTTTAGAGGAATTAGTCAGACAACGCACCCAAGAATTAGAAAAGGAGAAAATTTTTTCCGAATCTGCTAACCGATCTAAAAGTGAATTTTTGGGTAATATGAGTCATGAATTACGGACACCCCTGACAGGAATTTTAGGATTTTCTCATGTGCTATTACAAGAAGTTTTTGGTTCATTAAACGAAAAACAAAAACAATATATAGCTGGAATTAACTCCTGTGGAAAACATTTGCTAGATTTGATTAACGATTTATTAGATTTATCAAAACTAGAAGCTGGTAAAGAATCTTTAAATCTGGAAACTATAGTAATCGCAGAAATTTGTGAAGCTAGTATATTTTTAATTCGCGAACGGGTGGCTGACCGAGGGTTAGAAATATCAACAGTTATTACGACTAATCTAACTACTTTTATCGCTGACCAACGTCGAGTGAAACAAATTTTATTTAATCTGTTATCTAATGCTGTTAAATTTACTCCGACCGGATCAGTGACCTTAAAAGTAGAACAAATCCAGGATATAATTCAGTTTTCTGTGATTGATACGGGTATTGGGATTGCCGAATCAGATAAAGTTAAATTATTCCAACCTTTTCAACAACTAGATAGTAGTTTATCTCGCAAATATGAAGGTAGTGGTTTAGGGTTAGCATTATCACGGAATTTAGCGCGTTTACATGGTGGAGATATTACCTTTACCTCAGAACTTGGACTGGGAAGTTGTTTTACTCTTTCTTTACCCATCATTCCCATAATTGATGAGTAATTCTGCCAACATCGGGTCAACTTTTGGCAGTAATTCTGAGATGATCGGTATGGATGACTAAAACTTGTTTCCATAATTGTAACCACCTTCTGCCAGCTTAATGGCAGATGTAAAAATAATTTAACTGCTAATTTAAAGGTTCTTTGCGCCCGCTTTGTAAACTTTTGTTGCAGTTAACCTGTTCATTTCCTGATCCTCTTTAAATTGAGGAGAAGATATTTTTTTGAGTAAGAGCTTATGTTGTTTAAAGACGCTCGAGACTATCAAATATTATTTCTATCTCTGTTTTTGATTTTAGGGATTGGTACAAGAGATTGGACCCTGAAACCGGAGTTGATTGTCATCGCGATCGCTACTTGTCTCATCACTCAATGGGTTGCGATCTTATTAAAACCTCTGGTTGAGGAAAAAATTCATAAATTCCTCTTTAAAGAAAAAAAGACTCTCATAACTCCTCCCCCATCTTTTTCCTTTCGGAGTGCTGCAATTACTGGTTTAGGTCTTTGTTTATTATTGCGTTCTGACTCCTATCTCACCATGATGATAGCTGCTTCCTGTGCAATTTTAAGTAAATTTATCTTCCAGATTGAGGGTAAGCATTTTTTCAACCCTGCTAATTTTGGCATTATTTTTGTCTTAACTTTTACCTCTGATGCTTGGGTTTCACCGGGACAGTGGGGAGAGGATTGGTGGTTTGGTATGTTATTTTTCGGAACGGGTGGTTTGGTATTAAAAAAAGTTGGACGTTGGGATACAACTGCGGCTTTTTTAGGTTTTTACACCTTACTCGAAACCATAAGAAATTTCTGGTTAGGGTGGACTTTTGATGTGCTAGTGCATCGGTTAACCAGTGGTTCTTTATTGCTGTTTGCTTTATTTATGATTACCGATCCTCGGTCAATTCCCAATGCAAAAATTAGTCGTTTAATCTGGGCAATTGCGCTGGCAAGTTTAACCTTTATTTTCCGGAATTACTTTTTCCTTTCGACCGCAATGTTTTGGGCTTTATTTGCACTTTCACCAGCAATTGTATGGTTAGATTACCTTTGGTCAGCGCCAAGATTTTCCTGGTTCAATCCCAGAAATATTATGCCTAATCTGACTAAGAATACAGCCTAATCAAGGAGTAATGTATGAAAATCTGGCAAATTTTAGTCAGCTTGATTATAGCGATCGCGATCACCTTGTTTTTAGCTCCAAATGCGTGGGGATTTTGTGGATTTTATGTAGCTAAAGCTGATACTAAGCTTTATAATCAAGCATCTCAGGTAGTAATTGCGCGGAATGGCGATCGCACCATTTTAACTATGGCAAATGATTTTCAAGGAGATGTGAAAGACTTTGCGATTGTTGTACCAGTTCCTGTAGTTTTACAACAAGATCAAGTTCGGGTGGGAGATCCGAAAATTATTGCGAGATTAGATGCGTTTAGTGCGCCGCGCTTAGTAGAATATTTTGATCCTGATCCTTGTGCAGTTCAGGAAAGAGCTGTCGATCAGGTTACCCAAACAGTAACATCGGAAAGTAAGGTGAACGCGAATTTAAAAAAACAGGATCTTGGTGTGACAGTAGAAGCTAAATTTACAGTGGGAGAGTATGATATTGTCATTCTCAGCGCCACAGAATCAGATGGATTGGAAACCTGGTTAAACCAAAATAATTATCAAATTCCCCAGGGAGCAAGTCAGTTACTCCAACCTTATATTCGGCAAAATATGAAATTCTTTGTTGCCAAGGTAAACTTAACTGAATTAGCGAAAACTGGCACGCAATTTCTGCGTCCGATTCAAATGGCATTTGCTTCACCAAAATTCATGTTACCAATTCGGTTAGGCATGATCAATGCCACGAAGGAGCAAGATTTAGTGGTATATGTATTATCACCCCAAGGACAAGCAGAAATTACCAATTATCGCACGGTCAATATTCCCTCAAATGTGAATATTCCCTTATTTGTCAAAGATAAATTTGGGCAGTTCTATCAAGCGATGTTCCAAAATATTTATCAACAGGAAAGGAAAAAGATCGCATTTCTGGAATATGCTTGGAATATGAGTAGCTGTGACCCTTGTTCTGCTGATCCTTTAAATCCAGAAGAATTGAAAAAAGCTGGAGTATTTTGGTTGAGTCCAGATGGGAATAATAATGTTTTTATTACCAGGTTACATATTCGTTATACTCGCAACACATTTCCCGAAGACTTAATGTTTCAGCAAACTGGTAATAGTGAATCTTTTCAAGGTCGATATATTATCACTCATCCGTTTACTGGAGAAATGAAGTGTACCGGAGCGAAACAATATCAACAATCGGTGCAGGAGCGGATGGAACAAGAATCTCAGACTTTAAGTCATTTGACTACTTGGGATATCCAAACAATTCGTCAACAAAATAAATATGTGCCACCTCAGCCCCGTCGTTGGTGGCACAATTCTTTTGAATAATAACCACAAGGAGTTAGTGATGAGAAGTATCCGAATTTTGCTGGGAGTAATCATTACCTTAGTCGCGACAATTTGGTTGACTCCCAATGCTTGGGGATTTTGTGGATTTTATGTGGCTAAAGCTGATACTAAGCTGTATAATCAAGCATCTCAGGTAGTAATTGCTCGAAATGGCGATCGCACCATTTTAACTATGGCAAATGATTTTCGAGGAGATGTAAAAGATTTTGCCATTGTTGTACCAGTTCCTGTCGTTTTACAACAAGAGCAAGTTCGAGTAGGAGATCCAACAATTATTGCGAGATTAGATGCGTTTAGTGCTCCGCGCTTAGTGGAATATTTTGATCCTGATCCCTGTACCGTATACGCACCTCCAGCATCAATTCCTGCTCCCAGTGGAGCAGTGGGAGGAAATCAACCATATAGAGCAAGAGACAAAGATGGTACAGGTGTAACCATCGAAGCTCGTTTTACGGTGGGAGAATATGATATTTTGATTTTAAGCGCCAAAGAATCTAATGGTTTAGAAACTTGGCTTAACCGCAATGGTTATAAGATTCCCAGAGGTGCTAAACAAATACTTCAGCCCTACATTAAACAAAATATGAAGTTTTTTGTTGCCAAAGTTAATTTAGGAGAATTAGCTAAATCTGGTAATCAATTTTTGCGACCAATTCAGATGGCGTTTGAGTCTCCCAAGTTTATGTTACCAATTCGTCTGGGCATGATTAATGCAGATCAGGAACAAGACTTAATTGTCTATATTTTATCCCCCAAAGGTCAAGCCGAAGTTACTAATTATCGGACTGTGAACGTTCCTTCTGACGCGGAAATTCCTGTTTTTGTGAAAGATAAGTTTGCCGATTTCTATAAAGCGATGTTCCAAACATCCTATATTCAGCAAGCCAAAAAAGTAGCATTTCGTGAATATGCTTGGAATATGAGTAGCTGCGATCCTTGTTCTGCTGATCCTTTAAATCCAGAAGAATTGAAAAAAGCCGGAGTATTTTGGTTAGATCAGAATGGGAATAATAACGTCTTTATTACCCGTTTCCATGTTCGCTATACAAGGGATAAGTTTCCCGAAGATTTAATGTTTCAAGAAACTGGTAATGACCAATTTTTTCAAGGGAGATATATCCTACGTCACCCATTTACTGGAGATCTGCAATGTGAAGCAGGAAAACAATATCAAAACTCTTTACCGCCAAGATTTGAACAAGAAGCGCAAACTTTATCTAGTCTAACTGGATGGAACATTGACGAGATTCGCAAACAAACAAATATTCCTCTAAGTCAAACACCCAATCCTTGGTGGAAAAAAGCGTTTGAATAGGGAATAAGTCAGAAAAAAAAGAGCGATTAGGACTGAAACTAACACCAAATTTTTAACCTTGTGCTAAAATATAGGTGGGAGTAAAAAACAGTCCTAATTCTTTTTTTTGCTAGTGCAATTAATGGCAAAAATTTTATCGCAACAGGAGATAAAAATAATGCTAGAAAATCAAACTTCCATCCGGACCAATTGGCTCGGGTATAAAGACTATAACTTCAATCATTTTAGCCCAAGGGTCGCAACCCTATCCAGTAGCTCTAACCCAAATAACTGGAAATATGGTTTTCTGACTTATATCGCTTATCCTAATAAAAACGTCGCTACAAACGCAATGAAATATCTCCTCAAATCGGGTTTAGTTGATGACGTTGATTTGCGTCAAGCTGACCGAATGAAAGTTAAGGGTATGAGGTGGGAATTAAAAATTAGGGGAATGTCTCTTGCACAAGTAATGACCTTAGCCCATCGCGATCGCACATAAATCAACCTAACCCCCCAGCCCCCTTCCCTACCAGGGCTACGGTGTACACACAACCATACCTAGAGCGAGTTTCCAGCCATAAAAAAAGGATTGAAATTGGCTCGCGTCCGCGCACTAAGGTAGTAATTCCCGACGGTTTTTGAGACCGATAGCCAGACCAACCACCCAGTCGAGCAATAATCGGTAGGGGCGTATTGCAATACGCCCCTACTGACACTTTCAGGATAATCGGTGGCAGATAAATGGGCGGAACGCCGAATCATAAATAGGGCACAACGTACTAACAGTAATGCTTCTCTGTATGTGACTGCAAGTTAATTTCACCACTATCACGCTATTGCTAATACGTGTTTTTGTCCCTCTACCTGCAAGGCACAATGCTCTCTTAAACTTACGACTAATTCTCCAATTTGCACATTTTCATTCGCTAAAAATCTGTAATATCCAACTTGCTCGGCTCGATTTCTACTGATATTCCGAATATTTACTGATTGATGTTGTGCCATTGCTGTATACAATGAAGCCCCTCTTTTTCCCAGTCTTGGATCTCCGAATGCTGTTCCCTGACATTGTTGCACATGAATTAAAATTGGATTTTCCACTACTTTTTTCTCCTTACTTCCCTTCCCTATCAAAATGCCAAAACATCTTATACCAATTCACCATGAAGATACATTGATGTATATTGATCTGTGGGTGAGGGTGGGTTTTGATGATTAGTGGGCAAATCTCAAACATCTCGGTGAACCCACCCCTACAAAAACCCGCAAATAGAGGATAAACTTGGTAGGGGCAGGTTCACCAGTCAATTCTGTCGCCAACAGATCACTATTATAAACCTGCCCATAGCTAACAGATCAAACTCAGATTAAGTGCAATTTCATGGGTTATTGGTATTAGCTTCATAAAGTGGTACTAAATCCTGATCAGGTTCACTTTTAAACAATCCACTATCATTTGCCATATCAAACATTCGCATAAGCTTCCTTAATTTTAATCTCCTGGGGATTAATTTCTGGTATATCTTCCAACAGTCTCGATTTCTCTACATATTCACTCCGTTCCGTCTCCAAATCTACACCTAAATTTAAAGAAAACTGACCATCATCGATCGCTTTCCGTTCCTTCTTATTCCGATTCTTAAACTGAGTCGCTAACTTCTTATCATCTCCAGTCACAGCTTTAAACGCTTCATCAGGAATTACTTCATTTAAACAGGAAATATCTAACACTCCCACCAAAGAATTACCGCACTTAATCCGATGATCTAAAAAATTCAATGGTAATCCTTTACAAAACCCTTCAATCCATAACGCAACCTTACATAAATCTACAGCCAAAGGGTTTAAATCTACCCCATATATACAGTTTTGAATTACATCTCTAATTGCTTGTCGCAAAGATGCTAAACTCGGTTGAGACTCTCCGGTTCTCGCGATCGCTAACTCTTTCCCAATTCGACGAGCAGCAGCTAACAAAAAATGACCAGAACCACAAGCAGGATCGCAGACTTTCAACGATAAAATAGCCTTTTCCTTCTCAGCTTTAACCTGAGCATCCCAACTACTAACTCTTTCCCCAATCACCGGATCTAAAGCACTCTTAATCAACTGAGCAACTAAAGCAGGAGGAGTATAATAAATTCAGAAGTGGATTTTGCTACTGGTTGATATCCCAATAATTTTAACAGCGGAATCGCCCAAAATTCTCCAGTAGTTGCAATAGCTGTACTAGTTTGATCTCTAGTTAAACGACGTTGAAAAATCTGCCATAAATCTTTAGCTTCACCCCAAGCAAAAGCTATTTCATCCGCTAACTTATTACGATCAACCAGAGCAAAACTTTCTGGAGATTGTCCCTTTAATTCTCCAGAATTAATTTCACCGATTAAATCAGGCGTAATTAAGTTTCCTTGGATAGAAATACCTGTTAAACTTGTCATGGGTTAGATTTAGGCGAAAGTATGGTATAATTGCACATATATCTATATTACTAAATTTTTCCATGAAAGTCCAATCGATCGAGTTAAAATATTTTAAAAGATTTAAGGAGCAAAAATTTGACTTCACTGATGCAGAAACTGGATTAGCGCAAGATTTGATCATTCTGGTGGGGATGAATGGTGCCGGAAAAACCACTCTTCTCCAAGCGATCGCTGCAACATTAGGGGTCGCGACAGGAAGATTAAAAAAAATTTCTGCTCTAGAATGGAGTGGATTTAACTATGAATTATTAAGTATTAATTGGAGAACGATAGAACCAAAAGTAAGAATGGATGTACAGTTTTCAAACCAAGAATTAGAAGCAAATAGTAATATTTATCGTGAATTAATAAAAACAAACTCAAATTTACCAATAATTCCTAGTCAAAACAATGTTATATCTCTACAATGGCAAAAAGAAAAAGTTTACGCAAGTTCTCCAAATGAGTTATTCCAATTTAGAGGAAGAGAATATGCTAAACAATTAGTTCGCTCAGAAGGATTTCAAATATTTGAACAGGTTGGGACAGTTCTTTGGTACACAGAACAAAGAACATCAACTAGTTTAACTAGCGAAAATCCCCATAAAAAAATAGAAATTACTGATGATATTCTACGCGATCGCTTGTCAAAATGGCGACAAGTTCATCAAGATCTAAAAACTAGGAACATGGAACTACGTCTGGGACAAAAGGATCTATATGCAGAAATTGAAAATAATTACAAAATTGTTTTTCCAGAGCGAGAATTTAAAGGTCCAGTATTAAGAGAATCAATTAATGATATTTTAAGTGAACCTTGGTTTTATCTTAACGATGGTAAAAATCAGTATGAAATTTCAGAGATGTCAGGAGGAGAACGTGCTATATTTCCAATCTTAATGGATTTTGCTAGTTGGAATATCCATAATTCAGTAATTTTAATTGATGAAATCGAACTGCATTTACATCCACCAGCTCAACAAGCATTATTAAGAGCATTACCTAAATTGGGTAAAAATAATCAATTTATAATTACTACCCATTCTGATTATATAGCCCAATTAGTACCAGAAGAATATATTCATATAATTAAAATATGATTGCTAGTATTATTAATAGAAAAATCATCTTTTGTGAAGGTAAAGAAGCTAGTTTAGACTATCTGTTACTTAACCAACTAATTCAAAATATGCCTGGTAATAAATATACAATTATTCCAGCAGGAAGTAAATTTACATTCTCTACATTTGCCGAAGGATATTTTTATCGTAATCAACCAGATGAACAAAAATATATTATCTTTCGCGATCGAGATTTTGATGTTGAACCAGCTCTTGATTGTCAATTACTTAAACTAAAAAATCAAGCAAATAATACAAATATCTTTTTAAGTTATCGTAGCTGTATTGAAAACTATCTTTTAGATTCTAATTTAATTCATAATTATTGGGAAGAGAAGTATCAAGAAAAACAAGCAAATCCTACTTCTAAATGGGGACACGGAAATTCACCGGGAGTTGCAGTCATTTCAACATGGATTGAAACTAGCTGTAAGAAGTTAAAAGATTATCAATCTATCCGTTGGGCATTAGGTGAATTATTGAATAATAATATGCTCAGAAAGCAACTAAAAACAACATGGACTGGTAGTAGTGGTAATCTTCCTGAATCATTAAAATTAGAAGATTGTAGAATAGAAGCATTGAAAATCATAGAAATAACTCGGTAAGTGGGAAACTCAGTTCTTTAGAACTGGGAGGGAAACGGCTCGTGCGGTTTTAACCGCCAGTAAATATTTCTTCAATTAGCGGAGTGGTGTGGGTCTTCTATGTATTTCTTAACCACTTCACTACTAATATTACCTGCTGTGCTTACAAAATAACTGCTTGTCCAAAGACTAGGTAATTTTAATAATTGTGGAAACTCTTTTCTTAGATAATTACTTGACCTTCCTTTAAATGCTTTAACCACCAGTGCGGGGGTGTCTGTCGGTTTAACTGCCACAAATAGATGTACATGATCTGGGGCAACTTCTAAGGCTAAAATATCCCAACCTTTCTCTATTGCCAAAGCTAAAAATATCTGACGGATTCTAGTTGCTATATCGCCGACTAGAACTGGACGGCGACGCTTAGGGATAAATACAAAATGGTAGTTAAGCAGGAACTTGACGTGATTGTGGGTTTTGTATTCCGGTAAATTTAGCATAAAAAGATTGTAGATATAAGTTGACAAATCAACTATACTACGTTATGCTGTTAATAACAAGATAGAAAAGGAAAGAAAGTGGCTAAAGCTAGAAGTAAGACGCCAAAAAAAACCAAAGTACCGTTAGGTGTTCAGCAAAATTTGATCAATGCTGAACCAGAGTTAAAAGCAATTCTTGAATTTATTTGCTCGGAGTCGAACAAACTCCACAATTGTGCTACCTACTATGCGCGTCAAATGTGGTTTAAAGCTCACCAATACGTCACCAAGTTTGACATAGTAAGGAATCTTACGGAAAATGTGCATTTCTCTGCACTACCCTCAGATGCAGCAGTGCAAACTTGTATCTCAGTGGGAGAGTCAATTAGCTCTTTTGCCAAGTTACGGGGGTTGTGGCTAAGTGGTCAACTTGAAACTAGACCCAAACTACCCAATTATCGAAAACCGGGGTATCAATTAGTTGCCTATCCTAAACGGTCACTAAGGTTAATTGATGGAAAGATTAGATTCCCTTTAGGATTACAGGTCAATGCTTGGTTTGGCATCAAAGAATTTTTCCTACCAATGCCAACTAACCTAGATTTTGAGTCTCTTAGAGAGGTCAGGATACTCCCTAGAAACGGTTGCTTTTATGCTGAGTTTATCTACCCAGTTCTAGTCGAAAAACCTGTCCTAGACCCAGCTAAATGTTTGGGGATAGACCACGGTTTGAATAACTGGTTGACAGCCGTTAGTAATGTAGGGACAAGTTTTATTATTGATGGCAAACACCTAAAGTCAGTCAATCAATGGTACAACAAACAGGTCGCCAAACTTAAAGCTAATAAACCCGAAGGTTTTTGGTCTAATCGTTTAGCTGCAATGACGGAGAAACGTAATAGACAAATGAGGGACGCTATCAACAAAGCGGCTCGGATAGTGATAAACCATTGTTTAAATAATGGGATAGGAACTTTAGTTTTTGGTTGGAATAAAAGTCAAAAAGATGGGATAGAGTTAGGCAAAAAGAACAATCAAAACTTTGTCCAAATCCCTACGGCTAGGCTTAAAGCAAGAATTCAAGAACTTTGTGAGTTGTTTGGCATTAAGTTTGCCGAAACTGAAGAAAGTTATACCAGCAAGGCTAGTTTTTTAGATGCTGATCCCATCCCAACTTACGGTGAAAAACCCGCAGGATGGACAGCATCAGGAAAAAGAGTTAGCCGTGGTTCCTATCTCAGTTCCAAAGGCACTAAGATAAATGCCGATTGCAATGGTGCAGCCAACATTTTAAGAAAAGTAGCGGTGGAGCTTGGGCTAGTCCTAAGTGAAATCAGTAGAGGTGTCTTGTACGCGCACTTTGAAGTTCAGGATCTGGACTCTTCAAGAATCTCAGTGTCTTTAGACCTGAGAGTATCAAAAATGAATTTAGACAATCTATTGAAATGCTTACACAAGAAAAATTTGAACAAAATATTACTATATACCAAAGCAAATTTAATCAAGAGGAGTTTTGGTCAAAAAAACAGTATTTAATCTGGTTTAATGGCAAAGATATTATCAAAGAAATGCAAAAACAAAACCCTAGATATATTTCTCTTAAAAAATTTTCTGAGTGGGCAATTACTAGACTTGAAATTAATCAACATCAGGATTTGATAGAATTAAAAGAAAAAATTGCCCAATTATAAATGTATCTCAAAGAAAATTTCATCTCGGTTAATCAATTATATCTCCGCTATTAAAAAGCTTACAACTTTGTTTGGATGATATTTTACCTCGGACTATTTAGGAATTAAAATATAAATCCCTAAAATATCCACAGGTAACTTAGGTTTAACTTGAACTTTTCCTTCCTTAGTAATATTCCTAACCCGTTGATGAGATGCGGCTAAAATTTTTCCTCTTTCTGCTGCGATCGCCCCCAAATCAAACTCTAAATCACCCAACCGATTTAAAATCTGATTAATCCGATTACGCTTATTTTCTAAAGAAAAATCTCCGCTTGGTTCACAGCGATCGAGCGAATTTAAAGACTCTTGAGCTGATAACCAATTAGCATGAGTAGGATTCCCCGTAAAACCTCTAACTAAAGCTTCTTCTGCAAGTAAATTTTCACCTTTAGAACTAACCAATAAATAACCTATCCTCAATAATAAAATATAAGTAGGTTTATCTACTCCTGAAGTCAGGGTCACACCACAGCGAGATGCGATCGGATTTTCGGTATTTTCATTTAAACTCTCTTCAACAATATGAAGAGCTAATCCAGCTACCAAAGGATGATTTCTCCCAATATATTCTACTCCTTCTGGTGGTGGAGAAGTAAAAATAACTAAGCGATCGGTTAAACCAGATTGTAAAAAGGTAGGAATACTAGGTAATTTCCAAACATTTTTCTGTTTAATTAAGGAACAACCCAACTTTCCACAAGCATTAATCACAAACCTTTTTACATCATCTTCACTCCCTAAAATTTCATCAGATTCAATTAATTCCTTCTCTACCTCCTCCGGTTTAATTGAACGTTGAGCAAAACGAGTCCGATTTAATTTCTCCCGTTCTACTGCACGATCCCAACTTTGATGAACTTCTACTAAAGGAGAATTTTGATCTTCTAATAGATCAAAAATACTTAATTGTTTTGCTTCTGCTGCTTGAGCAAATAAAGACTTAAAGACTGCATCTTGTACCGTACTACTATCCATCGGAACTGGAACCGTTACCCCCAAAGAACGATGAATTTCGACAGCTTTACGAATTAAAACTTGTAAAACTGCTCCATCGATCGGGTTATCTTGACCATAAAATAAATAACATTTCACTTGGGGTGCTACTTGTCCATAACGATCAATTCTTCCTTCTCGTTGTTCTAAACGATTAGGATTCCAGGGTAAATCATAATGAATTGCAGCAGTAAAGTGTTCTTGTAAATTAATTCCTTCACTCAAACAATCCGTAGCAACTAAAATCCGTTGGGGTGAGTTTTTCAATTCATCTAATACCAATTAACTATGAAATTGCACTTAATCTGAGGTTGATCTGTTAGAGTCAGGGCAGGTTTATAATGGTGATCTGTTGGTGGCAAAATTGACTGGTGAACCTGCCCCTACCAATTTTATCCTCAATTTGCGGATTTCTGTAGTAGGGGCGGGTTCGCCCAGATTTTTGAAATTTACCAATTAATTAGAAAAACCCGCCCGGGTTCACCGAGATGTTTGACATTTACCTACTAATCATCAAAACCCACCCTCACCCACAGATCAATATACATCAATGTATCTTCATAGTGAATTGGTAGTAGCAGCTAATTCTTCATCTAAATCTTCCTCAACTTCTGCAAGAGAACTATATTTTTGTGTTTGACGACTCAGAGTTGCGATCGCAGCAGCAGGAGAAGACATTACACATCGTAAAATTGCCAAAGCAGACCAATAACGACCTCTTCTTTGAGCATAACTAAGAGATGTTTCCGTCGCAGTTTTGACTAACTTCCAAGCAAAATCATATACCCCATTCAATAATTCCCGATATTCCTTAGAAAGCAAATAGGGTTCTTCCACAGAAACTGACTTCTCAATAACTTGAAAGAACGTGGATTGTGAAACTTAAAAAGCGATCAGGGTAAAATATCCTCTATAAGTATCACCAGATCAGGAAAAGCTAAGGGTGAGACACTTTCACCAGGTTTAAATATTTGTTGGTGTTGATAACCTTCAGGTGTAGGATTACGATAGACTTCAATTTCATTGGATTTGAGATTAATTAACCAATATTCCCTAATCCCAGCTTGAGCATAAACTACTCCTTTTTCTCGATCGTGTCTAATTGTGCTGTCTGAAACTTCAATCACTAAAGCTATATCTTTGGGTTCTGGATGTTTCAGGAGTTTTCTATAGGTATCTAAGTCTAATTGGATGAGTGCCAAGTCTGGTTGAGGCAAATTATAGTTATTTATACTGATGGGATTTTGGCTTAATGGTAAAGCACGTTTGTTTAAACGCTCCGAAAAAATAACCGTTAAGGTCAGCACACAAATAGCATGACGACTTCCAATTGGTGCCATATAAAAAATATCTCCTTCAATTAACTCAACTCGATCGTCTTCACCCAGAATCCCGACTTCACCTAATCGGTAGAATTCCTCGACGGTAAAAGCTTTCTTGAGAGTTTTTTCCTCGGAAATTAAAACCATAACATCACCAACAATCCCAGACTCGCGCTAATCATAAGTAGGGCCAATTTATGAATTTGGTATAACTAAGCGAAGAACATGGCCATCAGGATCACGTACAAGCAAAGCTTTGTTAAAACCTAATAGCCTAATAGATCTCGATAAAATTTCAGACTTTGCTAGATGTTAACAACTAATATTATACCCGAATGCTTCACCCTTCTTCACCGATATCTCCCAAAATATCCTTAACTGAACCGGATTGTTTTTTATTGCCCCTGTAGGTTCAGATTTGCCTTGAGTGGTATGCTAATAACAAACTCTGTACCTTGACCTAATGTTGAATTTACCTCTAGCGTCCCGGCGTGTTTTTCAACAACAATTTGACGAGCGATCGCTAATCCCAAACCTGTTCCTTTTCCTACTTCCTTAGTCGTAAATAAATGATCAAAAATTTTCGATTTTACCTCCTCTGTCATCCCGATGCCATTATCGCAAATTCGGATAATTGCAAATTGGCGATCGCTTGATAATTCGGTTTTAATCCTAATTTGATTAGGATTAGTCTGTATCTCGGTAAAACTGCGTCCAATATTGGATTCATCCAGAGCATCAATCGCATTAGTTAACAGATTCATAAATACCTGATTAAGCTGTCCTGCATAGCACTCTACCTGTGGTAAATCCCCATATTCCTTGATTATTTGAATCGCTGGACGAGTATTTGAACCTTTAAGACGATGTTTAAGGATCATAATGGTAGTATTAATCCCATCGTGGATCTGAGCAGGAATGGGGCGATCGCTATCCGCACGGGAAAAAGTTCGCAGACTAATGCTGATGTCTTTAATCCGCTTCACCCCTTCGTTCATTGAATCAATTAACTTGGGTAAATCTTCCCGGATATAGTCAAGATCAATAGCTTCAATTTCCGCTTGAATCGCTGGATCTAGTTGGGGAGATTTTTGAACTAGATCGAGCAAACCAAACAAATCATTAATATAATCTAAAGCCGGATTAATGTTACCAGCAAGGAAAGCAACGGGGTTGTTAATTTCGTGGGCTACACTAGCTACTAAATTACCCAATGCGGACATTTTTTCACTTTGGACTATCTTGATTTGGGCTTGTTTTAGATCAATTAATGCTTGTTGAGATACTTGATAAAGACGGGCATTTTCTAAGGAAATAGCAGCTTGAGAACAAATCAGATTCAGCACCTCAACACGATCCTTAGTAAACGCTCCAATCGTCAAATTATTTTCCAAATATAAAATTCCAATTAACTTACCTTGATGAATAATTGGAGTACAAAGAATACTTTTTGGTTGATGTTGTTCCCAATAGCGATCGCTGGCAAACTGGGAATTTATCCTCGCATCAACCAGTACCAAAGGTTCTAAACGAGTCTTGACAGTATTTACTAAACTAATGGCCACCTCTTGACTTAATTCTAGAGGAATCGGTGGTAATAGTTGCGGTGCTTGTCCCTCTTCAATCCTAGCTACTACTTGTAACGAACTATCCTGTTTGAGCAATAATACACACTTATCTGCCCCAGCATTAGTAATAACTATTTTGAGGAGAGTAGTCAGGAGTTGATTTAGCTCAATCTCCCCAGAAATAGCTTGAGAGGATTTAAGAATAGCAGCTAAATCTAGAACTTCAGAGATGTTAGTAGCAGAATAGCTAGAAGAAACTGTTCCCTGAAAGATAGTTTCCTGCCAGGAGATAGAGGAACGAGATTGGTTAATGATGGGAGTGAGGAGTTGGGGATAACGTTGTTCTAAATCTTGTACTTTAGCTGTAGCTCCCCATCGGGCATAACAGTAATAGGCATCAAGAGCATAAATTTGAGCAATTTTTTCCTTGTCCCAGTTGAGATAAAATTTTGCGGTCAATTCTGACGCGAGTGCTTCTTCATGAAGGAATTGATTTTCTTTAGCCAGGGAAATAGCGCGATCATAATGTTCAACTGCTGCGGCTTTATGGCCTAAAACCCGATTTTTTTCTGCTTCAACTAAATGCCATTTATGCAGATAATTCATGGGCGCACTTTTTGCCCACTGTTGCAAAGTAGTTTGGTGGGTTTCTACCTGGAGCATCAGGTTGGATTGCTCAATTTCTGACCGCGTAGGAAAGAGCGCTAAATGGGTCAGGGCTGCATAGAAATGGAAAATAGGAACTTGAATCAACCCCGATAATGACATCAAATACTGCTGGGCTTGGGTAATGTAGTCTAGCGCAGCCCTGTAGTTACCCCATAAGTAAGCCAGCAGCAATTTGTAAACATAGGCTTTGGTAATTGCAGTGAGTTCATTATTTTGACGATGTTTAGCTAGCATTACCTTTTCATTATATGCAGTACCAATTAAGCAATCCGAACAACTCATCACTTTCCTCAAGTTATTCACCATCTGTTGCTGCATATCCAAATAAGCTTGAGCCGAATATTGTTTTGTCTGTGCCATCACAGCACTGTAGTCTGCTATTTCCGACTCCCAAGAATCCAGTTCCATCCCACCAAAAAAGTTAGATTCAAGGTAATTGAGTATGCTATAGCCAGATTGGAGAAAATCTCCGGTTTCCATTGCAGCCCGATAGCTATCTTTTAACGTCGGTATTGTTGCCCTGATCGCTTCTTGGCGATGCTGAATAAAGCTCCCAAAAAAACCTAGAATTGTAGACTTGCGTTCCCTGATATTGAACCGCTCCAGCAAATTCATCGCCAATTTACCAAAGCTATAGCCTGTTTCCACTTCTCCCAAGAAAGCACACAATACCATACCATGAATCGCATATCCCACCGTTGATGCAGGTCCATTTCCAAACTGAAGCGATAAACTCACCATCATTGCGCTCAGGATTGGTAGCAATTCAGGCATTCCTAGAAAAATGGGTGGAAATAAGATTGCTAATATTTGCATAGCTGCTTGGATTTTAGCATCAGTCATTACTGGTAGGTTAATCAGTTCTTCAATTTCTTTGCCATTTTGTTGATTGGTAAGGTTCTGTAGTGCTGTTCTAATCTGGGTGGAGTCGGCTGCGGTGGGTAGTTTAACTCCCAATTGTTCCAGGATATCTCTTGCGACTGCGATCGCTGCTAGCATTTGACTCTGGGCTGTCTTAGCTGCGATGGAAATTTCATAAATTTTAACTTTATCTAAAATTGTCTTAGCTTCTTGTAACACTACTGCTGCCATCTTTTCCATGCTGTCAATATCAGCATTCAAATAGGCAGCTTCGGTAATAGCAACATAGAGATTCAAGGTCAATTCATACTGATTAATCCAGCAGTTAGCTGTCAGTAAATCAATCCCTATTTGCAAATAGACTTTTGCCGCATTGTAGGCAGTCGAATTTCTCGCTTTCTGTCCAGCTTTTAGGTTAAGTCGGGCTAAGGTTTCTCGCTCACTTAGCGGGATTAACTCAATGCCTTGATTGAAATGCCCGACAATATCAAACAGTTTTTCTTCTCGTTCTATTTCTGAGGAGTTTTGCTGAAGTAACTGTCCAATTTTGAGATGAGTTGATTGCTTTTGATCTTCCAGAATCAGAGAATAAGCCGCTTGTTGAACGCGGTCATGCAAAAATCTATACCTTGGATTTGCTGATCCTTGGAAAATTTCTTTGTTCTCTGTTTGAGTAAAGAATTTATAGATTTTGCTCGTGGGAATCACTAATCCTTCCTGCAAGGCTTTCCATAAATTTGTAGCCGTTATTTCCGCAGATTTCTCGCTCACAATTCCTAAAGTATTCAAATCAAATTCGGCTCCAATGCAAGCCGCTAGTTTGAGGATGTCTTGAGTTTCTGTCGGCAATTTCTGCAACTGCAAAGCCATAAACTCCATTACATCATCAGTAATTGCTAAAGCTTGAATTTGAGCAATATCACACTGCCAAGATCGGAGATTCCCATCAAAGCTAATTAGTTTGTCATCATATAATGCTTTGAGAAACTGTGTGACAAAAAACGGATTACCTTTGGTTTTTTGAGCGACCAATTTTGTCAAGGGTTGGGCAAGAGATAACTCACAATGCAGTGTATCTGCTACTAATCTATTGATATCTGTTTCGCTTAATGGTAGCAAGGTAATTGTATTTACGGTAGCCCCAGTTTTCCCAATTTCATTCACTGTCAAGATCAATGGATGCACAGGGGAAACTTCATTATCCCGATAGGCACCTAATATCAATAGGTGTTCTGTATCTTTTATTAATAATTGTAGTAAATTTAAGGAAGCTGAGTCTGCCCATTGCAAGTCATCTAAAAACATCACTAATGGATGCTCTTTACTGGTGAAAACTTGCACAAATTTTTGAATGAGCAAATGGAAGCGATTTTGAGCAGCAGTACCTGATAATTCTGTTGCTGGGGGCTGTTTACCGATGATGTTTTCTAACTCAGGAATCACGTCAATTAGGACTTGTCCGTTGTCTCCTACTGCTGCTAAAACTTTAGTTTTCCATGTTTGTAGTTGAAGATTCTGATTCTGCTTGTAATTGCCCGATTAAGTCTCGGAATGCTTGCAGAAAGGCACTGAAGGGGATATTCCGCTGAAATTGATCATATTTACCTTTAATAAAATAACCGCGCTGTCGTACAATTGGTTTATGTACTTCGTTGATCACTGCGGTTTTTCCAATCCCAGAAAACCCTGCTACTAGCATCATCTCTGTTACACCTGTACTGACTCTCTCAAAGACTTGGAGGAGGGTTTCTACTTCAGTTTCTCTTCCATAAAGTTTGTCGGGGATGATAAAGCGATCGCTCACATCTCTTTGAGCGATGGGGAAACTCTTAATTTCTCCATTTTCCTGAAGTTGAGTTAAACAATTTTCTAAATCAAATTTCACTCCTAGGGCACTTTGATAGCGATCTTCAGCATTTTTTGCCATCAATTTACGGACAATCTCACTTATTACTAAAGGAATTTGAGGTTTTATTTTATGGATTTGGGGTGGTTGTTTGGCAAGATGACAATGTACTAACTCCATTGGTTCATTTGATTGAAATGGTAATTCCCCCGTCAGTAACTCATAGAATGTTACACCGAGGGAATATAAGTCAGTTCGATAGTCAATCCCCCGATTCATTCGACCAGTTTGTTCTGGAGAAATATAAGCAAGTGTTCCTTCTAATATATTGGGACTAATTAGGGTTTGTGTTTCTCGTGGTAATAGGGAAGCGATGCTAAAATCAATTAATTTAACTTGCTTGGTTTGGGGATTGATTAAAATATTTGTGGGCTTAATGTCTTTATGAATAATCCGCTCACGATAGAGGATATCTAAGGCGTCACAGATCGCGATCGCAATTTCTAAAAATTCCCTCAATGATAGTAAGTATCTCCCTTTCTTTGTCCATTCCTGAAGAGAAATCCCACCGAAGTCTTCCATGACTAACCCATAGCCATTTTGATAGGGTTCCAGGCTATAGGTTTGGATGATTAGAGGAGATTTGAGATTTTTAGCAATGGTGTATTGATTGCGGAATTGTACCAATTCACTAAAATTAGGGTATTTATTTCGTAATAATTTAATTATTACAGTTTTTCGATTTTCCCACGGATAGCCTGCACCAATGCTTTCTCTCACACCACGATATACTATTGTGCGAGTACCTGCATAGATTTGTTCTGTGATCTGATATCCTGACCAACTGGCGATCGCATCCATAACCTTATTTTATTTTTTTTAAAACCATAGTTAAATCAGCATAGCGACAATTCCTGGAATCAGCAGTGATGTAGATCAGAAATCCCTAAAAACCCTGCTACTAGAATCATCTCTGTTACACCTTTTGTTACATCGAGGGAATATAGAACCCATTTGACATCTTATGAAGTTTTAAATTAAGGTACTTACTCCTGACGATCAATATCCAATCCTTATGATCGATTCCAGCGACCTCACCGATCAGTGAGTGGGAAATTTTTGAACAATTTATGAATTTGGGATAACTAAGCGGAGGGCATGGCCATCAGGATCACGTATAAGCAAAGCCTTGTTAAAACCTAATTGCCCATCAGGTAGATTTACTATACCAGGGGAAATAAAAAAAGCCTTCCTTTCACGCAAACGTTGTTCTAGGATATCCAAGTCCTTCGTTACTATTGTTGTCTGCCAATAAACAATATCATTAGTATGTATATCGCGAGGAGCAGGTCTACCACCAGGAGGAGACAGATACTCTAGAAACTCAATACCCGGTCCTTGTTGGGATCTTAAGCCTGTAATATGTAATCTGGCTCCAAACACATTATTAAGGTGTTCTTGCTCATTCCCGAAGTTTTCGCTTTCTCCTGCTACTTTTAATCCTAATAGATCTCGATAAAATTTCAGACTTTGCTCGGTGTTAGCAACTGCGATCGCTGTGTGGTCAATTCCTAAAAATAGTTCGTTGCTGGGATTTTGCCATCGGGGATTACCCTTACCCGGAGGGAAGTAAATAACCTCTAAATTGTGACCATCTGGATCACGAAAATAGAAAGCTTTGATCCCAGCAGCAGCAGGAATACTCGGTGGCAGAGTTTGTGGTCCACTAGAAACATACTGCACCTGATTCTGACGGAGAATTGCATAGGCTTTGTCCATATCGTTCACCACGATCGCAATATGCTGAAACCAGAGGTCATTGCTGTGGGAATCGATCGGAATAGGTCGCCCTTTGGGCGTTAAATATGCAGTTAGTTCAAGAATCTCTTGTCCCAGTTTCATCTGGACAACTCGCTCGCGCAAACCAACTACACCTTGCAACTGTTCATAAGGTTTACCTGATATTTCCACATCAGAAATCTTTTGAAAATGCAATACTTTGCTATAGAAGTCGATCGCACGATTCATATCAGAAACTGTCATTCCCACATTGGCAATGGATTGGACAAATGAATCTGTGGGAGTTGCGATCGCTGGTGTTTGCGCTTGTACGATACTTATAAAACCCAGATGAAGATCACGGGCCAGAAAAGTCGATAGGCAAACAACAACAATAAAAGAAAACCAGTTTCGGATACGCATATTCATTCCTGATGGGGACAACAAGCATCACAAGGGTTTTGACACAGACAAGGCATTTCTCCATTAGGACAAAGCTTGCCACAGAGTTTCCTGGTCTGATTTTTTGATAAGAAAATATATAGTTCGGCGGCGATTAACATTGCCAAAGGAGGAGTAAAATAGTAAATCCAAAAGAACTGCCAGGAGTGGGCAAAGACAGCCGAGGCAAAAGAACGGGCTGGATTGATACTCATGCCAGAAATAGGCGATGCTACTATAATAAAAATTGCTACTAGACAACCTGCAAATACTCCCGTCAAATGCGCCCATCGCGGTTTATTACTGACTGTCAGCACCATTGACATCATCACCATTGACATGATTGCTTCGGCAGCGATCGCGCCAACCCAACCCGCATAACCTGGTTCGGTCACAATATAATTCAACCCATTGGGAGGCTTTGCTGTAAAAGGATTACCTACGATCACCGCCACTAAAGCAACGCCCAAACTACCCCCAATAAATTGCGAGATTACATAACCTAACGCATCAATGCGTGTTAATTTTCCCAATCGAAAAAAGGTAAGTGTTACCGCAGGATTGAGATGTGCGCCGGAACGCTTACCCCAAGGAGAATAGATAATCCCAATTGCTGTCAACCCCATCGCCATTCCCATCAGGATATCTCGCACCAGTGGCACAGGAATCCAGATGGGAACTGGAGAAATAGAAGCATAGAGCAGAGTAGCAAATATGCCAGCAGAAACCATAAAGGTTCCCAGTCCCCATGCTTCGATCGCGTATTCGGGCCAATGCTCTTTCCACATAAAATCTACTTTGGTTTAATAGACTTTTTTAATTAGATAATAGGCGATCGCCTACTCGCAAAGCATTAGCAATGATCGTCAAGGTCGGATTAACTGCTGAACTAGATGGGAAAAAGCTACTATCTACCACATAGAGATTATCGATGTCATGGGTACGACAATCCCGATCCAGAACTGAAGTATTAGGATCGTCACCAAAACGACAGGTTCCACATTGATGTCCTACCGCTTGTAAGGGAATGAAGTTGCGCGGATAAATACTGAAAGGAATCGTATGTTCAGCCCGATCAACCTGTTTTAAAACTTCAATCCATCGTTTTACTAAGCGATCGGCAGCTACAAGATTATTAGGTTGATATGCCAAAATTAGCTTTTCTCCATCTACCAATACCCGATTATCAGGATCAGGTAAATCTTCAGTTTGCAGCCACCAACCAACAGTGCGATCGGCAAAAACTTTCAATTCTGCTTCTGGACGTAGTTTCAGCAGAGGTGCTAAAAGTTTAGGTGCTTCTGCTGGGAGCATATCCGCTAGCACATTACCTGTGTTTTGGATCAGACCCATCGGATAGGGAAATTCCGGTTCCCCCCAATAAAAATCACTGATCGCGATCGTTTTCTGGTAAACATCTTGATTGGGAGTTGTATTGAGCTGTACCAAAGCTGTGTTGATGTGTTTCATCAAATTTCGCCCTACCTGATCAGAGCGATTAGCTAGACCATTGGGATGGCGATCGTTGGCAGAACGAAGGAGTAGCGCCGCAGAGTTAATAGCACCGCAGGCAACTATTACAATATCTGCTGTAAATGTTTGATGTTCACCTTGGATCTCAACTTCCACGCGATCGACCTGAGTTCCAGTAGCATTAGTCAGAAGTCTTGTTACCTTAGCCTGGGTTAGTAAGGTAATATTAGTTTGATGGCGAATCGGTTGAATACAATTAACCTCACCATCAGCTTTTCCCTGGGTTAGACAAGGGAAACCATCGCAGGTGTTGCAGCGAATACAATTTCCTAGAGTTTTATCAACCTCATTCAATTTCAGACCCAGTGGCAAATGGAATGGACGAAGTCCGATCTGGGTCAGACCATTCGCCAAATTCTGCATCCGGGGTTCATAGCTAATCGCAGGAAAGGGATAGGGGGCACTGCGTGGTGGTTCTGTTGGATCAGTACCAGCTTCTCCATGAACATCAAATAGTGCTTCTGCTTGTTGATAGTAGGGTTCAAAATCTGTGTAGTTTAATACCCACCCAGGGGAGATTCCATCCTGGTGGGTTACTTCTGCAAAATCCCGATCCCTCAACCTCAGTAATGCAGCGCCGTAGACTTTGGTATTTCCACCAACACAGTAGCTGGTAGCAGGGCGAAAAGATCGGTTTTGAGCATCAAACCAATTTTCATCTGTATGGTATCGTTCTTTCTGATAAACCTCTAAAGCACTCCAGTTTTCCTTTTCGCGAGGTAAAAAATCTCCACGCTCCAGGATCAATATGCGTTTACCACTAGGAGCTAATCGATGAGCGATCGTACTTCCCCCTGCCCCTGTACCAATAATGATGATATCATAATCTACGGCCATAGATTTTTCTGTTCCAATGGTAGGTTGGCTGTAACAGTCAGGTTGAATTTTTTTAAATAAGCTATTGCTCTTGATAATTCCAGAGCAATCCACCATCTACGAAGAAGGTAGTACCAGTTACATAAGCTGCGTCATCAGAAGCGAGAAATGCAACTAACCCAGATACATCTTCGGGTTTACCTAATCGACCCAAGGGAATGTTTTGCAGGAGGGAGTTGAGCTTAACAGGATCATTTAATAACTTCGTATTGATCGGGGTTTCGATCGCACCAGGAGCAACATTATTGATCGTAATTCCGTATGGTCCAAGTTCCACCGCTAAGTTGCGAGTCATCATTTTCATTGCACCTTTACTCGCACAATAAGCAGTGAAGTGGGGAAAAGGTAATTCTTCATGGACCGAGCTAATATTAATAATTCTACCTGTTCTTTTAGTCGCTAAGAGATGCTGTACAAACGATTGACAGGCAAAGAATACCCCTTTAAAATTCACATTCATTACCGCTTCAAAATCTTTTTCGGTAACTTCCCAGAAATCAGCGTGTTTCTCAATTCCTGCATTATTTACCAGGATATCTAACTGACCAAAATGTTCAATACTTTCTTTAATTAACCTTTGGACATCTTCGACCATACCCAAATCAGCACCAATGCTATATCCGCGCTCATTATCACAGTATCCATCAGCCTTGAAACATTCTCCTCCTTGTGTCTTAATTTTTTCTAGGGTTTCTTCCGCTCCTTGAGGATTAGAACGATAGTTAACAACAACTTTTGCCCCTTCTGCTGCTAAACGAACAGCTATACCTTGACCAATACCTCCACTACTACCTGTAACCAGAGCTACTTTACCTTCTAATCGGCGCATATATAATTCTCCTGCAAGAATGTGTTGGGACAAGTGGTTGTAGAGCGAAATTATTTAGGTCAGAACCCCAAATTGACATAACTAGCATACTACATTAGGAAAAATATTTGGAAATTTCTAGCAAGTTCCTAGAAAAGAGGTGGCGATCGCCCATTAATTCCCCAATTAAAAATTCCCCATATCTCCAAAAAAAAGCCCCACCATTATAGTGAGGTAAAAGTTTAAAAATTTTGTAGTAATAGTCTAGAAAGTAATGACTTGCAGTAGGAGGATAGTTACTGGCTCGACCATGACTACTTCTGTTGGTTACTGAACTTTAACTGACAAATTTCTTAGCGGATTACTAGGGTATCGTTAGCTAGGAAATGGGATAAATGATAAGCTCTTTCTTCTGTTTCTAACAAAATTTTCTCGTATAAATAACGAGTAGCGCGATCGCCCAAACTTTCCGCTTGACTTGCTTGTTTTCTTAGGACTGTAATGATGTTTTGTTCCGCATTCAGATCATTTTCAACCATTTGACGACAGCTATAAACTCCATCTTCTTCTGGTTCAAAAGAACACAATTGAGCTAATTTACTAAAACTAGCTGCTGGAATACCACCTAATCCATTCAACCGTTCCGCTAAATCATGCACATGACCTTGTGCTGCTTTATAGCTATCCTCAAAAAATTGATGCAATGAATAAAATTCCGCACCTTCAACCACAAAATGATGCTTTTGGTATTGCAAATATAGCCCTTGAAAAGTAGCTAAAGTTACATTTAGTCCGTCACAGATGGGAACTGTAACACTACGATCTAATAAGATTGGATTATCGACTAGATCGCCAAAGGAACGCACTAAGGTAGTGTTTGATGACATAACTTTCCTGTGTAGATAAAATAGCTTGTCGGTGATGCTAACACACTTTATTAAATTTGACATAATCAAAACTTAGTCTTTTTTCCTCAATTTTGACTGATTTTTTCCATCAACCTCTTATTGGTAGGGACGTTACACTAATTTAATGTGAAGTTGCAGAGATATCAGATCCCCCTCGCATCCCCCTGAACCAGGGGGACTTTAAATTCATGCTCCCCCTTTTTAAGGGGGCTGGGGGATCAATTCTCTGCAAAAAAGGGTGTCTTTAGCAGCGATTGGGCCTTTGATCAACATATGAAGTTTTGTTAACTCTTTTTCCAGGTATTGACAGCTATTCTCAATTAGTTTAGAGTAAAAACCAGGTGAAAACCTTGGAACAACTTACCAGTAGGTAAATTTATCCATCCAGCAAAGTTTATTTAATGCTAAATCTTAGCAGGTAGGTTAAAAATGAATCCTTTACACTTAGACCAACAGACTAGCGACATTGTGGACGTAAACCGGTTGGATCGTTGGCACATTTATCAACGATTACAGGAATTGGATATTGCTTGTTCCTGTAATACTCAAGAACCATTAAGAGTGGCAATTAATGGTGCAACTACTGCAATTCAACTCTGGAGTATTTTGCAACAAACTAGAGGTTCACGTCAAGATTTGGTGACATGGTTAGAGCGTTGTTGGGAACTAGATGATCATTTAGATCATAATTAAAAATATCAATAATTTGGCCAAGGATATGAGATAACTGTATGTCTAAATCTGAACAATTTAATTTGGAAGGTCGTTTTCTGGAATTTGTCCTTGAATCTGGCTATAAAATTAAGTATTTACGAATTAATACTGCGACTGAAGAGTTGTGTATTAAAATTGGGAAGGAATGTTGGGGAAATATGCCTCGTCCTTTAACACCAGGAGATTGGTTGCAAATTGCTGGTGAGAAAAAAGTCGATCGGGAAAAGGAGAGAATTAAGTATAAAGCATACCAAATTATCCGCTCTGTTCCCAGTTCTCCTCAGACGATCGAGATTAAACCAGAAAATTGTGCCAGAAAATTATCTGTGTTAATTTGTGAGAAGTCAGATTGCTGGAAACGAGGTAGTGGAGCAGTTAGTGACGCTTTAGTGAAAAATTTACGCGATCGCGGTTTAGATGAGCAAGTGACCATTAAAAAAGTTGGTTGTCTCAAACAATGTAAAACTGGACCAAATCTAGTGGTCATGCCCAGTAAAGCGCGTTACAGTCAAATTAAACCTAGTGAAGTAAATGATATTATTGACAAGCATTTGGTCACTACCAGACTATCTTAAATTTAACCCATTCCTGCGGGTAGTTTTACCCGCATTTTTTTTTAGATCACAGCAATACACTCAATTTCGACTAAGACATCTTTAGGTAAACGAGAGACCTCAACTGTAGCGCGAGCTGGAGCAGTATCAGCATCAAAAGATTGAGCATAAACTGCATTCATCGCAGCAAAATTATTCATATTAGAGAGAAAAACAGTAGTTTTTACCACATTAGCAAAAGTCGCACCACCTGCTTGGAGAATAGCAGCTAGATTTGCCATTACTTGTTTGGTCTGTTGAGTAATATCCTGGGGAGCGACAATTTCATTACTACTTGGATCAAGGGGAATTTGACCCGACACAAAAATCATTGTCCCGGTAGTAGCGATCGCTTGACTATAGGGTCCAACTGGTGCTGGTGCTTGTTCGGTATGAATTACGGTTCTGGTCATTTTAGTGAAACCTGGTTTGGGAACGATCTGATCATAGAAAACATCGATTAAAACAAACGGGGTCGGCTCCCATAATGACGATAATGCCAGTAATCCCGTATAATCTGATCATGGTCAAAGCATAAATTTCCTGGGATCTGCCAAGGCTCAAAAATCTCTAATCCTTTAGCATCATCATCTGCATGGGGGTTTCCCTGGGCTGTAGCAATAAACACAATACTAATAGTATGTTGACGCTGATCGCGATTTGGATCAGAATAAACATGAAATTGCTCAATTAGCGTTACTTCCACCCCAGTTTCTTCCAGAGCTTCACGTTTTGCTGCTGCTTCCACCGATTCTCCATAATCAACAAAACCACCAGGAATTGCCCAACCTAATGGTTCGTGACGACGCTCGATCAGGATAATTGGTCGATGAGGTCGATCAATCATTTCAATGATAATATCAACAGTAGGAGCAGGATTACGGTAGGTCATATTGATCGGAGATATTCAGATAGCAACGCTGATATTTTGACAGAATTTAAGTAAAATTTTTCAAATTAATTTCAGCAGGAATAGCTAAAATTAGGTTTAGGAGGTATGGTGATGGGGTTCAAAAAAATTTTAGTCGCGATCGACAGATCTCAACTAGCACCGATCGTATTTGAACAAGCAATAGAGCAATGTCGAAAAGCCGGATCAAAGTTAATGGTGTTTCACTGTTTAAATTTGGAAATATCGGGAAATGCTAGTCCTTTAATGGATACTGGTGTAGGGTTAGATCCAGTTAGAGGAATGAACTTACAACGGATTCAACAAGACATGATCCACCAAGAAATTGATAAGGTAACGACTGCTTTAGAAGTTTATCGTCAACTTGGCAAAGAACAGGGAATTAATACAGAATCAGATTATAAGATTGGTGAACCAGGAGTGTGGATTTGTGATGTGTCTCGGAATTGGGGGGCAGATTTAATTGTCCTTGGTCGTCGTGGACGTCAGGTTTTAGCAGAAATTTTTCTGGGTAGTGTTAGTAATTATGTGGTTCATCATGCTCCTTGCTCAGTTTTAGTGGTCCAAGGATTCACCCCACCCATGGAAAATCGATAATTAAGCATAATAGAAAGGTAAAATTATGGCTCATCTCAACCAACGTCGTCCCCAAAATATCTCCGGAGATTTTTATGTAGATTCTACTTGTATTGATTGTGATACTTGTCGTTGGATGTCACCGAACGTATTTGAGCGTCGAGATCAACAATCTGCTGTTTATCACCAACCAACAGACCAGACAGAACGACTAGGAGCTATGCAAGCTTTATTATCTTGTCCCACAGCTTCCATTGGGACTGTAGAAAAACCACAGGATATTCGGGATATTCAGCAAAGTTTTCCAATTTTAGTCGCTGAAAATGTTTATCACTGTGGTTATCATGCCGAAAATTCCTATGGAGCTGCTAGTTATTTAATTGTGCGATCGTCTGGTAATATTCTGGTGGATTCACCTCGATTTGCACCACCATTAGTTAAACGTTTAGAAGCATTGGGTGAGATTCGTTATATGTATCTTACCCATAAAGATGATGTGGCTGATCATGCCAAATTTCACCAACATTTCCATTGCGATCGCATTCTGCACCAAGATGACCTTAATGATCAAACTCGCGATGTAGAAATTCAACTTTCTGGTGAAGAGCCAGTCGAGCTAGACCAAGATTTGTTAATTATCCCTGTTCCCGGTCATACCAAAGGACACACAGTTTTACTGTACCAGAATAAATTTTTATTTACTGGTGATCATCTAGCTTGGTCTGGGGTCAACCATCCTGACTTAAAACAGTTAATTGCGTTTCCGCGGGTTTGTTGGTATTCCTGGACAGCACAAATAAAATCAATGCAAAAATTAGCTAGCTACTCCTTTGAATGGGTATTACCTGGTCATGGTCGTCGTTATCATAGCGATCGAGAAACGATGAAAGCACAAATGGAAAAGTGTATTACTTGGATGGAAAGCATTAGCTGAGGCTCATAACTAACATCAAATATTGTTGGCACTCGGTGGACCATCTCTAACTTCCAGAACTTCCGATGCTGGTTTACCCAAAATTCTGGCAATTGGATCAATTAAGATATCATCAATTGGCTTGCCTTGATAAATATTTCTTAAGTCTGGCAAAGACAATCGATAGGAATCGCAAAATCTAGCAAATTCTTTATCACTGACATCTAATTCTTCTTGTCGATCTCGGAGCAAGTAAGCGATCGCAAAAGATCCGTATTTGGGACGTTGCCCCATGGCCAGATATTTTTTCATCACCTGCTCGATTTGTTTTGGATCACCCCCTGTTCGTTTAATGACATCAAGACAAGCAACTCTTAATGCTTTGCGTAATTTGTCTTCTTCATTCAGAATGCCTACAATTTTTTCGGCATATTCGGCATAGCAAAATCCCACAACCCCGCCATTATAGGTTACAGGAACCAGAGATTTAGTTTGGTTAAACTGCCAAGGTAAAGGCTGACTTGGTGGTATTGCCATTGCAGCACCTCCTCTAAAACTTATATTCACTACAGGCTTAAATGCTTGTAAGGTATAATAATATCAGTCTGGGGAAACATCTGAAAAAAGATATTTACGATTATGGGGTTAGGGAGTAATTATCCGTCCCCTGGTCAATTCCACCGTGATTTTGCCGCTATATCCGGGAATAGGTGGGGCTAATTTCGTGAGTCGGACTTGCACTTGATCGATTTGTGCTGATTGCAGGACAAGTTCGGCGATCGCAGTAGCTAGTTTTTCGATTAAGGCAAATTTACTATTTTCGATTAAATCGCGCACTATGGTAATTGTCTGACGATAATCAACGGTATCTTCAAGGAGATCGCTGCTTCCAGCTCCAGATAAGTCTAACCATAAAGTCAAATCCACTTCAAACCACTGACCCAATACTTGCTCTTCTGGTAAATGACCTGTATAACCATAACCACGAATCCCAGTCAGTTGCATTGCATCCATAAATCACTCCCATTAAACATAAATATATTAATTGGAAAATGTCAGATAAAATGAGTAAAGTTGTAATTATTGGTTGTGGAATTATTGGTGCAGCGATCGCTTATGAACTTAGTCAAGTATCAGGACTTGAAATTACAGTGATTGATCAACAACAACCCGGACAAGCTGCTACTGCTGCTGCTCTTGGGGTATTAATGAGTAATCTGAGTTCTAAAACTAAGGGAAAATCTTGGCAATTACGTCAAATTAGTCTGCAACGTTATGAAACTCTGATTCCAGAATTAGAAAATCTCACCAAGCTGAAAATTCCTTTTAATCGTCACGGAATTCTGATGTTGGGTTGTCTGGAAGAAGAGTTGGTTTCCTGTGAAAGGTTAGTGCGGATTCGTCATTTCCAAGGGTTGCAATTAGAATTTTGGGATCAAACCCGAGTTGAGTCTCAATGTCCTCATCTTCATCTTGAACAAGTGATCACTGCTGTTTATTCTCCCCAAGATCGACAAGTAGAACCTTTAGCTCTTACCCAAGCTTTGATTGCAGCTGCTAAACTTCATGGTGTTAATTTTAAGTTTGGAGTTAAGGTGATCGACGCAGACTATATTAATGAAACAGCATCTTCCCGTCGATGTCAATCTATTCATACTACTGAAGGATCGCTCCAGGTTGATTGGTTAGCGATCGCTGCTGGTAATGGTTCAACTCCCTTAACTGTTGCTCTCAACCAACCAGTAGACATTAGACCAGTTTTAGGTCAAGCTTTGCACTTGCGTTTACCCCAACCTTTAGGACATCCAGATTTCCAACCAATTATTACGATTAATGATACTTATATTGTACCCCTAGGTCAAGGTGATTATTGGGTAGGTGCGACCTTAGAGTTTCCCGATGGTAAAGATGATCTTGTTGCTGTCCCCGCAGCATTAACTACATTAAAAGAACGCGCTATCTCTTTTTGTCCTGGATTAGCTGAAGCTACAGTGATTAGCACTTGGTCTGGTTTACGTCCACGTCCTGAAGAACGGGGAGCACCAATTATTGAATATTTACCTAATTATAGTAATGTAGTTCTCGCTACAGGTCATTATCGCAATGGGGTATTACTTGCTCCAGCTACAGCGATCGCGGTCCGACAGATGATTAGCAAAAATTGATGACTATTTCCTTAAGTCATTTATGGATGATTTTTTGGTTACCATATATAGCTATAGCTTGTCCAGGTGGTACTTCTAGATTACTGAAACCATTTGCTGACACTGTGATCATATTACCAGTACAATTTTGACCATCTTTAGTTAATTCGCCCGTAATAATATTACAATATAGTCCTGGTGACAATCCAGTTTGTAATCTATGTTTTAAAGCAAAATTCTCTTTATTAAGAGCGACAAAACCTTGATTACCTCGACTAAAAGCAATTTGATTATTACCGTTACTCCACCAGTTAGAAATATAAAAATCTGTGGCTGTATAATTGCGAAATTCTACCATATTAGCGATCGCCGTTTGTCGATGTTCACAAATCCATCTCGAAAAGCAATTCCGACTATTATTTTTGTCCCTTCGACTACGCTCAGGGTAAACGTAAATATCCAGAGTGTTACCAAAAAAATCCGCCGGAGGTCCTTGATCACGCTCTTTAAAATCATAACTAGACATAATTTGCGGATATCCATAGGGCCAAGCTAACATAAAAATATTAGCTAGTGTATATAGTTGACCGTCTTTATAAGTAAGCACATGATGACTGACCCGATCTGCACGTTGGTTATCGTGGTTATCAACAAAGACGATCGCTTTTTGGCTAGGAATAAATCCATTAGTTAAGCCAAATTTCTTTAAAGATGCTAGTTGACTATATCGGAAAATATCGCTTAATTGTACACTATATTTAAATTCAGTTACACTACCATTAGGAAAATATTCGGAAGCTTTGATCGGCTCATTACCATGATCAATTACTTCTTGATAAATAAAAGCTGGGTGATGCAGGAGCCGAAAAATAGCTTGGAGATCATTACTAGCAATATGTTTAGCCGCATCAATCCGAAATCCAGCTACTCCCAAGGTTAATAAATCATTCAGATAATCAGCTAAACGCGATCGCACATATTCAGAGCTAGTATCAAGATCGGCTAAATGCACCAATTGACAATTTTGCACTTCCCAACGGTCTTGATAATTTTGGATATCATCATTACCATGACGATGACAATGATGGAAATCTTTAAATGAATAAATTCCCGGATATTCATAACGACCAAACCAAGAACCAGCAAAGCCAATCTCAGTTTGTCCAGGTTCTAAAACTCCCGTAGTATGATTAAGCACCGCATCAACATAAATATCAACTCCTACTGCTTTACAGCGTTTTACCATATCCACAAATTCGGCGCGATTTCCACTACGACTTGCAATTTTATAACTTACAGTTTGATAACGTTCATACCAAGGATTACCTATAATAACTCGATGTTCATTTACTGGTGAAACTTGAACTGCGGCAAATCCTTTCGGACCAAGAAAATTCTCACATTCCCGGGCGATATCTGTCCATTTCCATTCAAATAAATGCACAAAAACTGTACGGTTTTTTTTAATTACTTGATCAGACTTAACAGTTTCAGCAATACTAGATTGATCGGAAGCATGCTGTAAAGTTTGGTTGAAATAATTTTTGTCATAACTAAATATTACCAGTAAAAAACTGGCCATAACCATCAAGAATATTTTTTTCCCCATATTTAATCAGCTATTTCTCATGATAGTGTCAAAATTCGATACAACTTAGACCCTTAATTTTCCGGAATAGCTTTTTAGCCTTGAATATCGGCTCTAAATAATTATGGTTAGCAATAATATATTTTTTTCTCAGTCGAAATAAATAGTATTTTTATCTGAAAATCTAGTTATGCTTGACTCAAACAGTTAAACAGAATAAATCTTAAGCTTTTTTTCATAAATAATAGCTCAGGTAAAAAGTAACATGGGGATGTTGATCAGTTCTTGATTATTAGGAGAAAATTAGGATGCCTACGCTGATTACAACAACCTTGCCCGGTTTGGGAATAGGATATGTTTGCAAAGTAGGTTATATGGCTTCCCCAGGAGCTAATTATGCTTTATTAGAACTGAAAACGGGTAATGATATTGGGTTAAGTGCATCTGCTCGTTTTAGTGAAGGTACTGTTGTCCTTAATTCTTACATTAATGGAAATTGGGGCAAAGAAGAAAGACCGACTGGGTTTCCCTTAGTAATCGGACAACAATTATCTGTAATTGTGATTGTTCTACCAACCGAATTTGAAATTCAAGCGGTTCAGGAAGGTACAGAAAATCAACCCTGGGTATATAAATATCAGCATCGTTTACCAGCCAGCTTTGATGTAGTTAACTTTACTGCTGAAAATGTTACTATGAAAGATTTTTTTGTAACCAAAGCGTTTTAGTAGATTTAAGCTAAGAGCGCGATTACTATAGTTTCTTATAGCGATCGCGCTGTAAAAATGAAAAAGTGAGTTAATTTTATTGGCTGAGAAAATAGCTATTTTAATATAATTAAACGCTTTCAAATTATCTAGAAGCAAATTCAACTTTTTAGGTTTATAAAAGTTCTTCTAGAAAGAGAACAAGTTGATGAGCTAGACTCTGAGAATCATAGTTAATATCTACGTTGGGTTCTAATTCAGAAACCGGCTTTATCCCTTCTTCTTTAGCTAATTCACTAACTAAAAATTGGATCACCCGGAGCTTATCAGCATGGGATAATTGGCGCAGTTCGGCAAGTAATTCGTCAATTTGCATAGCAGGCAATTAGATTTAGCATCCCCATTCTAGCACTTGCCAGCTTTTTTGCTATCAAAGCTAAATTACCTGCATCATCCTCAAAAGCATTATCAAAATTGTTGTCCGATCGCTAAAACACCATCATCAAACAAAAAAAACAGCCATCTGGATGGATGGCTGCTTGAGTTAACTCATTAAATTGTCAAAATTAGACATCATAATAGAGAGCAAACTCATAAGGGTGAGGACGAAGCCGCATGGGGTTAACTTCATTATCGAGTTTGTATTTAATCCAAGTATCTAAAAAGTCGTTGGTAAATACTCCAGGAGCTATTAAAAACTCATGGTCTTTTTCTAATGCTGCGAGTGCCCCTTCCAGAGAACCAGGAGTTGAAGGAACATTCTTCAATTCTTCTGGGCTGAGATCATAAATATCCTTATCCAGTGGTTCACCTGGGTCAATTTGATTTTTGATTCCATCAATTCCAGCACATAACATGGCTGCAAAAGCGAGGTAAGGGTTACAGGTAGCATCAGGACACCGGAACTCTAACCGTTTAGCTTTGGGATTATCACCAGAGAGGGGAATCCGAATTGATGCGGAACGATTACCTTGAGAATAGGCTAAGTTTACCGGAGCTTCAAACCCGGGAACTAAGCGTTTGTAAGAATTGGTAGTGGGATTGGTAATTGCTAACAGGGCTGGTGCGTGCTTGAGTAAACCACCAATATAGTATAGCGCCATTTGGCTCAGTTTCGCATACTTATCGCCAGCAAACAGAGGTACACCACCTTTCCAGATGGATTGGTGAGTGTGCATCCCGGAACCATTGTCATTAAACAGTGGTTTTGGCATAAAAGTAACAGTTTTACCGTATTTTTTAGCCACATTTTTAATGACGTATTTATAAGTCATCAAATAGTCTGCTGCTTGAACTAAGGGTGCAAACCGAAAACCAAGTTCATTTTGACCACCTGTTGCTACTTCATGGTGATGCTTTTCAATGGGTACTCCACACTCTGCCATTGTCAGCAACATTTCCGTCCGGATATCTTGCATGGTATCTGTGGGAGCTACAGGGAAGTAACCTTCTTTGTAGCGAGGTTTGTAACCTAGGTTCGGACCTTCTTCTTTACCAGAGTTCCAACGTCCTTCAACTGTATCGACGTAATAAAAACCTTTATTTTCGCTTTGGTCAAATCGGACATCATCAAATATAAAAAACTCTGCTTCTGGGCCAATAAATGCCATATCGCCCAGACCAGTGCTAATTAAGTAATCGAGAGCTTTTTTCGCAATTGTCCGAGGGTCACGACTGTACCATTCCCCTGTCCTTGGTTCTTTGATGCTACAGATTAGGCTCAAAGTCGGTTCTTTCATAAATGGGTCGATCCAGGCAGTCGTCGGATCGGGCACCATGGACATATCGGATTCGTTGATCGCTTTCCAACCGCGAATACTAGATCCGTCAAAGGGTACACCCTCAGTAAAGGAACTAGCATCAATTTGATTTTGGTAAAATGAACAGTGTTGCCAAATTCCTGGCATATCGATGAATTTGAGATCGACAATCTTGATCCCTTTTTCTTGGATTAGATTTAAAACTTCTTGGGCTGTTTCAGGCATGACTTACTCCTTACTGGTAACATTGTTCCGCCAATGGAACAAAAAATGATTTGCTCATCCTAATTAGCTATGGCAAACCTCGCGATCGCTTGTTTCCCTCTTTTCAAAGGACAAGTTGACGCCAAAATCATCCTAGATATAGGTCTCTGGATATTTTGTATTATTTGTTACAAATATTTAGAGGATATCTGAGTAATCCTAGGGAAATCTGAATTCAATCTGACTAGAAAACATCTACCAAAGATGAAAAACTGGATCAAATTTAACTAAATCTGGGACTGATGACCTGATTTTTTGGCCAATCTTTTGCTTGAAGAATTAATAAGTGTGTTAATTGATCCCAGGCATTAGTGTAGACTATAAGCGGCTATTCATCCCAAAACCCAGGTGGCGGGACTCAATTTTGCCAAAATTGTTGGGAGAAAAATTCAATGCGGGACGCAGTTACCAGCCTAATTTCAAATTACGATATTACTGGTCGATATCTAGACCGGGATGCCATTGATTCGTTGAAATCCTATTTTGACACCGGATTAGCCAGAGTCAGCGCTGCTGCGGTGATTAATGCTAGTGCCACCGATATAGTCAAACAAGCAGGAACACAGTTATTTGCTGATGTCCCAGAATTGATTCGTCCAGGTGGAAATGCTTATACCACTCGGCGCTATGCTGCTTGTTTGCGGGATATGGATTATTATTTGCGCTATGCCACTTATGCGTTGGTCGCTGGTAGTACAGATGTACTAGATGAGCGGGTACTTCAAGGTTTACGGGAAACTTACAACTCTTTAAGTGTGCCAATTGGACCGACGGTAATGGGTATTCAACTCCTCAAGGACATTGTGAAAGGAAAAGTAGCAGCTGCCAATATTCCCACTGGTGAATATTTAGATCAGCCCTTTGACTATTTAACTCGTGAGTTGAGCGAACAGGATATCTAGTCTCCAGTCTACCTAAACTAATAGCGATCGCGCTCCTTCAAGGTAATCGTGATCGCTTTGTGTTTTTTTAGCAAGATTTAACAATTAGGTAGGAATTTCTTCGAGATGACTAATTGTTTCGGTGTTCAGTTCGAGGACAACTTCGACTGAGGAGTTGGGTTTGGCTGGGCTTGAAGATTTTTGGGCTTGATCATCAATATTGGGCAGAAAATTGGAGTCAGGCAACCAACCAATTAAGCTTAGAGGCAGTAGAGAACTTAAAGCAGCAATCAGAATTAATAGCCAAAGAGATTCAAAGTTCGTCGGTGTGATGCCAAACCATTCCATCAGCAGAGCGCCCAATTCTGATGATACCAATCCACCTAGATTCAAAACCGACATTAATAGGGCAAATAAAGTCGCTTCAACTCCTAATGGACAGAGTCGGGCTGATAGGACTAGGAGGGGCATATAAGTAATCTGTCCCATCACGGTGAGGATGAGACTGTCACCGATACTAAACCAATGGTCATCGATTCCTAACGATCGGTTAGCATGAGTAACCAGGATTAACGGAGTCAACCTGAACAGGATGGAAATAATTGCAGCCCAGGTAAAAATAGTCCGAAAGGGCAGGGATTTCAAAAACCGTTGGAACAACCAAATACCGAATAAAGTAGCTAAACTGGTAACCAAACGTACTCGTCCTAAAAATTCTGGTTCAAAGCCAAGTTCGTTAGTCGTAAAGAAAAAGAAAGCTGCATCACTTGATGGGGTAGCTTGCCAAACAAACATAACACCAACAGGTATCCAAATCTTTTTTTGACTAATTACTTGACGCAGTTGGACCAATTGTGTTTTGATGTTTTTCCAGTCAGTCGGTTGGGCATAAGGTACCTCAGCAATTAACCAAGCTACTCCAGAAACAATTAACGGAAATAAAGCTGTAATCAAAAATATTGTTTTAGAACCGAAAGTTTGTAAAAGATAACCGCTAAGATAGGCGGTGATAATACCGCCTAAAGCTGATGCGATCTTACAGAGAGATTGCAACGAACCAATATCGCTAACCGATTCAGATTTGGCTCGTTCCACGACTAAGGAGTCGATGATCACATCACTAAAGGCGATCGCGAGAGACCCCAAGGTGATCGCACAGGTTGCTTCCCCAGCATTATCGACGATGGTTGATAAGGCAATCCAAGAGCAACCTCCCAATATTCCTGATAAAATTAGGTAAGGTCTACGTCGATAGCCAAATACAGGGAATCCATCCGACATAAACCCTAATAGGGGTTTGATTACCCAAGGTAGGACACTAATCCCGAAGAGAGCAGATACTTCACTTGGACTTAACCCTAATTCATCTTTCAGAAAAAAGCTCACTGCTAGACGAGCCAATCCTAAGATGCCTTCGACAAAATAAACCAGTAATATGGCGATTAATTCCGGATTTAGCTCATTGCCAAACAGGATTTTTTCTGTTATCGATTTTTTCACTTTGTTCAAAACCACTGCTGAAAATTGCATTGAATATAGATTTTGTAACAATTCTCAATATTTATAACATATTTTCTGGGATTGGAGTAACATGACCCTCTTGCAATCGATCAGAATCCCAGGATAGTCATTTTGAGTGTCCCACAAGAGTCATTGGTTCTGGTGGGTGGGACAGAGAGCTGGTCGTAGCATCTCTATCCGATCATAAGACTTTTGCTTTCTTGTCTATTGAGATAGACTTATACAAACTGTTACATTAAAAAAATCTTTATCTAAATACCAGGTTATGCTCCAGCATTCTTCCTCATCCACTGAGACAAGTGATAGTCCACCACCAGAAACAAACTCAACAGCACCTCAACCAAGTTACGTGAAACTAGCGATGCGTAATATGGTGCAAAAGCGAGGAACATCAATCTATCATTTTATCATCACAACGATGGGTCTGTTAGCGCTGTTGGTTGGTTTAGCTTATTTGACCCGCTAAAACAGCAGGAGTATCAACGGTGGAATTAGAATTGACCGTACAGCATGGAGATGATTTACTGAGCGAGTTAGAGTTACCAGAGGTCGAATCAGACCTGCCAATTTCTGCTCAAACTTGGTCAGCTTGGTTTGTTAAATGGTTAGAAATACTTGCTTCAGCTCTCCCTCATGCGATCGGTTATGAAATTACCTTACGTCTTACTAATGATGTAGAAATTCAAACACTTAACCATCAATATCGTGATCAAAATCAACCCACTGATGTTTTAGCATTTGCCTCCTTAGAGGTAGATTATCCCCAGTCGGAGGAATTCTTAGAGTCTCAACCCTTACATCTGGGTGATATTGTCATTTCTATAGATACAGCTCAACGACAAGCCCAACAACAGGGACATTCTTTAAAAATCGAACTAGCTTGGTTAACAACCCACGGACTGTTACATCTCTTAGGTTGGGATCATCCTGATCCAGAAAGTTTGCAGAGTATGCTTGATCAGCAAGCTATTTTACTAGAGAGCATCGGTTTAATTGACAAAAAAGTTTAAGCAGCTAACTATTTTTGGTGGTTAGTCTACCACATAGATGGGATAACACCTGGGTTTTAAATAATTATAGTGGAGGGTGAGATTGAGGTAATTATTATCTTATTTGCGATCGGAATTTTCGAGTTAGCAAAATCAATAAACCGTTAATATTGTCAGCGACTGTCCCAGCACTTTATATGTCTCAAAATTTTCCCAATCCCACCAAAAGCACTAATAACCAAGTAATGAAGCCAAATCGAGAATTGTCCTGGCAAGTAGCCACAAATTTAGTAATTAGTTTCAAATATGCCTGGGATGGAGTTAGTTATGCGTTTTGTACTCAAAGAAATTTTCGGATTCATGTGGTGATTGGGATTCTGGTCATTAGTTTGAGTGTTTTTTTACATCTAAGTTCGGTAGAAATCTCTGTAATTGGACTGACAATTGGGGCAGTTTTAGGGATGGAGTTAATCAATACTGCGCTGGAAGCTGTGGTTGACTTAACTGTCAAACAGGCTTACCATGATTTAGCCAGAATTGCTAAAGATTGTGCTGCCGGTGCTGTCCTGGTTTCATCTTTGGCCGCAATATTGGTCGCTAGTGCCCTATTGTTGCCCCCCCTATTAATTTTACTCCATAGGCTCATTCATTAGTAGTTAGTCTGCGGCATTAGCTTAAAAAAAATCTGCTCAATCAAACCCGATAGGATAATTTTTTGAGCGGCAATGATCGAAACTATAGAAAACCACGTAATCATGATGAAACGGCGACAATTGATACGATATTCAGGAGCAAGTTGTTTGGCGGCGATCGCGACCGGGATCGGTTCTCGATTCCAACCATCTTCAGCACAAACCCCAGATGTACTTTCAGTCCAATGGCTGGGTCATACTTGTTTTTTGTTTACAGGTAGCGGTCGTCGAGTTCTAGTCAATCCTTTTCGGACCATAGGTTGTACTCAGGGTTATCGTTCTCCTCAAGTTCAAGCTGATTTTGTTTTTATTAGTAGTCGCTTATTGGATGAAGGAGCGAGTGAAAACTTACCAGGAAACCCGCAATTGATCTACCAAGCAGCCTTATATGATTTTCTTGGTAATCAGTTGAGTGGTATTACTACCGATAAAGATCGGGAAGGAGGAAGAAGTTTGGGCCAAAATGTCGCATGGCTCTGGACTCAAGCAGGGATCAAAATTCTACATTTAGGTGCCCTCGCCAGTCCGATTTCGTTAGAGAAGAAAATTCTGATGGGCACTCCTGATCTGCTATTCTTGCCAGTTGGTGGGGGAAAAAAATCCTATACTCCTGACGAGGCTAAAAAAGCACTTGCTACCATTAATCCCAAAATTGTCATTCCTACCCATTATCGGACACCAGCTGCTGATCATGAATGTGATTTAAGTCCTTTAGAAGATTTCTTAACATTAATGAAAGATCTTCCAATCCAACGTTCTGAAAGTGATACAATTAAGATCTCATCGAATAGTTTACCAGCAAAAGGTCCAATTATTCAGGTATTAAATTACAAGTAGTCACCGAGAAAGCCCACCCCTTTCAGGGGTCGGGATGAATCGGATAGCTGTTGGCTTAGGAGCCGTGAAAATTAATTATTAAATTATATTTTAATCGCGTATTTTCTTTGGAAAATACGCGATATTAGTATCAATCGGTGGCAACGCTGAAAATTGTGGCAAGCGTCGCACAGCGTAATTTTAGGATCTAACGATCCGATTGTCCATCAATAATCTACAACTAATCAAATGTTGTTAAAAAAATACGGCGGGGCACGCCGGAATTTATACGCTCTTCTGAGATTGGGCCTCTGGCTAATTCTAAGCAATTAGGGTTGGTTAAGCACGGTCGTTGATTCAAGAATCCCACTGCCTTTAGGCGTGGGAGTGTCAAAAGTTTTAAAGATGAAAAAGTGGAAAGTAAATCTTTTCACTTTTTTCCGGCCTCAATAAAATTATTTGATTAAATTAAATATTACCATCAAAATCAGGACTGACAAGGAGTTTCTTTAAATATCCCTAAATATTTATCGAAAAGTTAATCCTCGTTTAAAGTTTAGTTAAATTTGCTATAATTACCCGAATTAATTAAGTTGAAACTCTTGAAATAAATAGCTCTTTAGAGCTATGATGGCAGAAAATAGGGAAGTTTATCATTGAGATATGACGATTATTCCTAAGATTCAAGCTAAATTAATTCATTCCTGTATGAATTATCTCAGCATTGAGTATCAACATATTTATGGTGGCAAATATCAGGAATATCTGGAATTATTTAATCTGATTGCGACCCAGACTTTAACAGCGATCGCTGGTTGTGACTCGGCTTATCATAATCTGGAACATACAGTCCAAGTTGTTTTAGTCGGGCAAGAAATTATTCATGGTAAATATGTTTGTGAAGAACCAATTTCTCCCCAGGAGTGGCTTGAATATATTGTCTCATTACTGTGCCATGATATTGGATATCGGAAAGGGATTTGTCGTGATGATCGAGTCGAAGAGTATAGATTTGTAACTGGAATTAATTCTGATCATATCACTCTTGATTCTACAGCAACAGGAGCTAGTTTAACCCCCTACCATGTGGATCGAGGTAAATTATTTGTAGCGGAAAATTTTAGCGACTATAAATTAATTAACTTGGAAACTATTCAACTAAATATTGAATTAACTCGTTTTCCAGCGCCGAAAGATGAACTACATCAAGACACAATTGATTTTCCAGGATTAACTCGTGGTGCTGACTTGATCGGTCAGCTATCTGATCCCTATTACCTGGCTAAATTACCAGCTCTATTCTCTGAATTTGAAGAAATTGGTAGTAATAAAGTTCTCGGATATTCCGACTCAAAAGACTTACGAGCTGGTTATCCTCGATTTTACTGGCACGTTATTTCTTTGTATCTAAAACATAGTATTCGCTATTTAGAAATGACTCAAACTGGACAAGCGATTTTGGCAAATTTATATGGTAATAGAACCGTGGTGGAAAAAGAGCTAGATCGTCTTTACAATAGCGACCATAATCTGTGGACTGACCTATTAAATTGGTTCAAAAAACGTTAATGCGATCGCGATCAAAATCCAAATTATTGGTGGCAGAGGGTAAAAAAATGCTAATATTTAATAATTAGTGATTAGGTGTTTTCTGTTCATGCTCCCAGAGGAATTTCAATCAAAAATTCAACTCCTTTCCCTTGTTCAGAAAGACACTGTAAAATACCACCATGTTTTTCGACTACAATCTCATAGCTAATCGCTAAACCCAAGTCTATTGCTCCCATCTCGGGTTTAACACCTAAGAAGGGATTAAAGATCTGCGATCGCTCCGATCCGCTGATTTCTGGTCCATTGTCGGTTAGTCGAATTATGAGTGATGAGTGTGGGGTGATTGCTGATTGGTCATTATTTACAGATCCTGGTTGATTAGCTATTACTTTTTCTTCCCGATTAACTACTTCAGTATAAATCGCGATCGTCGCAGGAGTAGCTTGAATTTCTGCGATTGTGCGCTGTGCATTATACTTATTAAGTCTATCTATCATCTTACTCAGAATATTCATAAAAACTTGATTCATCAGAGCTGCATAACACTCGATATTAGGCAAATTGCCATAATTTTTGATGATTTTAATTCCTAAATGATTAGATTTTGTTTTTAATCGATTGCTTAAAATTAGTAAAGTGCTATCCAAACCATTGTGAATATTAACTGATTTCATTTCAGCTTCATCCACGCGAGTGAAATTTCGTAATGACTGCACTAAATCGCGGATTTTTTCTACTCCTAAATTCATTGATTTAAGCAGTCTAGGTAAATCTTCGATTACAAATTCTAAATCTCTGATCTTACTCTCTTTTTGGATCTCTGGTACAGGTTCGGGATAATACTTTGTATAAAGATTGATCAGTGCGATCAAATCTTGAGTATAGTTATCAGCATGAGTGAGATTTCCATAAATAAAATTAACCGGATTATTAATTTCATAGGCTAATCCAGCAACCATTTGTCCTAAAGAAGACATTTTTTCCTGCTGGATTATTTGATTTTGAGTGCGCTGAAGTTGATGTAATGTAATTTCTAACTGAGTTGATTTTTCTCTTTCTCTAATTTCAGATTCTTGTAAAGCTATATTCAATAGTGCTAGTTCTTCTGTTTTCCGTAGCACAATATTAATGATGGCATTTCTTAATTCAATCGCTGCTTCTACTTCACATTTTTGCCAAGGTAAACACTTTAATTTAACAGATTCTTTCCATAATTCAAATGACTTTCGAGGAGACATCCGTACTTCTCCATCATTGCTGATTTCAAATAATTTTTCTGGATTTCCTGCCCAATTTACCGTTTGCATAACTTCTGGTCTAAACCAAATTATATAATTTTTCTGATTTTGAGAAATTGAAATTGCTAATAAACCACTAGCTAGCTCTTTAAACGCTTCAGCTTCTTGATAGATTTTTGCTAAAGAATCTGTATAAAAAATATTGTCTTGAATATTATTTGTTATCCATTCTACTATTTTTTTTAGATGTTCTTCTTGGGGAGTTTTTCCTACCACCATCCAATTTCCATTTAAGCAGATCGCAGCTCCCGTAGACTTGGTTAAGTCTAATAAGTTTAGGTCATATTTAATCAAACCTTCGATAAAATTTTCTTCCCTTGACATATATTCAATCAATTTTTGATTCACTGATTTCAATTTAATTTGATAATCTAGGTCTTCATGTCCTTCTTTAAAAGATAGTTCTAAAGACATCACTTGTCCTAAGAATTCGCAAGCTTTTCTGATTTCATAAGCAACATATTTGGGAGACTGATGATGACAAGCAATCAGTCCCCATAGTTTTTGCTCCTTCATTAAGGAGATAGACATAGAAGCACCAACACCCATATTTTGTAAATATTCTATGTGCATTGGTGAGACACTTCTGAGGACGCTGAAACTAAGATCGAGGGGTTGTTTAGTAATCGGGTTATCTTGGGGGATAATTGCTACTGGTTGATAATTGACATCTGCTATTAACCTGAGCATATTTACTGAATAAAGTCGTCGCGCTTGTTTAGGAATATCTGATTGAGGATAATGCAATCCTAACCAAGAAGGTAAGTATTCCTGTTTATCTTCAGCGATTACTATCCCATTTTTTTCTAGATCGAATTGATAGACCATGACCCGATCGAAACCACTTAGTTGTCGAATTTCTTTGACAATTATTTCACTCAAATTTTGCAAATTAAAAGCACTTTGAATTTTGGATGCAGATAATCTGACTAAATGATAAAAGCTGAGAAATCCGTTAACATGATTAGATATGTTAGGTTCCAATTCTAAAATTAATACTTCGTCCCTACGATGAATTATGCCATCAAAGATATTAGTTTTATTAGCTAAAGATATTGATAAATTAATTGGATTTATTTTTTGTAAATCTTCGTAAACTAGCGCTCTTTTTAAATCGTTGATCTGAGTTTTATCTAGGAGTATATCTAGATTTTTGTTAATCAATTCTTCTGGAGGTATTCCGAAAATATTTAAGGTATTTTGACTAACTTGTAATATGCTTAGATCAGATTCGTTTAAGACTAGAAGAACGCCATGAGGCTGAATTGAGCCAGGAATATGAATAGGTTCGTCATCACAATTATTAAAATTAATTTGTTGCAAGTCCATATTATTCTTACTGTTGAATTTCTTTTTTTTATATAGACAAATCAAAAACTATTGGTTTGTCTATCATCAGGAATTAGATTTTCAGTTATCTATTTTGCTCGTATAGTAGCGGATGATTGTACATCTGCAATTAGTAAATTTACTTAAATAAAAGTGAGATTAGGATAGATATACCGTGAAGATACGCCCAAAATCGAACAGAAAGTAAATAAATGTAAAGAAAATCGCACCTGAAACTAAATTATTGCAATGAATCTGCATAAATATCTGGTCAAAAATAAAGATAACTCTGGAAAATAGGGAATGGGGCTACTCCAAACTTAATATTTTGCCCCATCAGTAAAATACCTCCAAGATTGTTTATTTTAAATCTAACAATCCACTAGCTTTCAGTTTGGGATTGAAGACAATTCCTTCAGTTACTCCACGAGCGGTTAAAGTAGTGATAATTTCTGCTTCAACTCGTCGAGCTACGTTTTTTAAGATTTTCGATTGCTGTAATTCTTCTCCTTTAGCTTGATCATAACTTGCTTGTTCTGCTGGTGTCATGAGTAATTTGACATTAATTGGTTGAGTCCATTGAGCTTCTTCCCGATCATTACCAATGGGAGTAGTACCATTTTCCCCGATCCAAGCATCACGGATATTTTCTAATAAAGTTCGGTGAGGACGATCTATAATTTGGACTTTTATCCAATAGCACTGATCCGGTTGACGGACTAAATGTTGTTTCAGACTGAGAAAAATATCCCGGGAATAACCAATAAACTGTAAGATGCGATCGCGATCGAAAATTCCATAGACTCCGATTTTACCTGACAAATTTTCGGGCAGATGTCCCGCATCAAGGTAGGGGATATATGCTAGACTAGCGAGAGTGGGAAGTAATGGTTCAGTTGTCATCAATACTACTAGGTGGAGCAGGGTTGTTTCATTCTACCTTACTTGTTGTTTTCCACAGAAACCACCATGTATTAAATTTCACCTAATCATAATCTAATCACAAAACACAAATGCTAATTTTATAAAAATAATTCTTATTGTGTACAATGTTGCACTAAAGATGGTTGAAAGTTGGGATAATTGCTTTCATAGGTTTTCCAAAATTGAATTAATCAGTCATGCCCAATCCGTCCCCCAATTTAACGTCCAACAGTTTCAATGTCACTAACAACTCACCCATCCGATCGCGATTCACAAATGTGGGAGAAACTGGGATAGCGATCGCTCAAACCTGTTGCGTGAAATAGTAGAGATCGACTAAAGTATCTGCTCCTCAAGTAGAGCATCATCGATCATGTCCTTTGATAACCTGTGTAAACTCATCGCCGAAAAATATCCAGTTCCTTTTGCCACTTGGATTTTAGGTGAACCGCAGCCGAGCGTGCAAGTCTTAAAGACCGAACTCAGTATCGAACCAATTCGAGCTGATTCCGTGATATTTCTGCAAACCGCAGACCGGATCTTACATTTAGAATTCCAAGTGAGACTCGAATCAGAGCCCCCCTTACCTTTAAGAATGCTAGACTATTGGGTGAGGTTATATCGATTATACCGCAAACCAATCACCCAAGTCATAATTTTATTACTACCTCCCACCCCAGGCACCATCATTGAAACCCAATTTGTCTTGGAAACAACTCACCACGAGTATCAAGTCATTCGGTTATGGGAAGAAGACCCCAACATATTTCTATCTGATCCAGCATTATTACCCCTAGCATCTTTAGCTGCAACCTCCCAACCAGAGGAATTGCTCAACCAGGTGGCACAGCAATTAAATAAAATAGAATCAGTCCAGCAAAAACAGGAAGTATCAGCCTACGTCCAAATCTTAGCAGGATTAAAGTTTAGCCAACCAATATTGCATCGATTATTTCGGGAGAATGCCATGAGAGAATCAGTAATTTATCAGGAGATTGTGCAGGTCGGTCGAGAAGAAGGTCTCCAGGAAGGTCTCCAGAAGGAACGCGCTTTGATTCTGCGTCTGCTGACGCGACGGGTTGGGACAATTGATGACAACCTGCGATCGCAAATTTCTGCTCTACCAGTAGCTTTACTCGAAGACTTAGGGGAAGCACTCTTAGATTTTTCCTCGGTAGCTGATTTATCAGCTTGGTTAGTCACTCATCAACCCTAACTAATTTTTGACGACGATCGCTCCCTGGTACTACAGGAAAAATTAATCTCACGAGAGCGATCGCATTAAATAGTTACATAAATCAGTTAAAATACCTGCTCCTAAAAATAATGATATCATCTCTTGATTAATCATTTTACAATTAGCTGCCATGATCACAAAAATCAGGAATGGTCAAAGCGAGCTGATAAATTTGACGACGAGGAAGAGATATTTGTTCAGCTAATTGTTTACTTGCTTGACTACGAGATATTCCTTGGTTTAATAAAGCTTGTAATTCAGTTTTAATCGCTGCTTCTGATAAGACTGGTGTGACTAAATCGCTCCCGTTAACTACTAAAGTAAATTCTCCTTGAGGTTCACGGATAGTATAATTAGCGATCGCATCTCTAATTTGACCGCGCCAAAATTCTTCATGTAATTTAGTTAATTCTCTGGCAATTACTAATAAACGCTCTTGACCGAAATTTTCCGCAAAATCTTGCAGAGTTTGGCGCAAACGATGGGGTGCTTCATAGAAAATTATTGTCCGTTCTTCCCTTGATAAAATTGTTAATCGTTGCTGTTTTTCTGAAGCTTTAGTTGGTAAAAATCCTTCAAAAATAAACCGATCTGTTGATAATCCTGAGCCAATCAGAGCAGCGATCGCCGCCGTTGGTCCAGGAATGGGTACAACAGTAATTTCCGCATCAATACAAGCTTTAATTAATTCATAACCAGGATCAGAAATACCGGGCATTCCTGCATCAGTAACGAGGGCGATCGATTGTCCAGATTGGAGTTGATTAATAATCGTGGGAATCCGATTTTTCTGATTATGTTCATGGTAACTAATTTGGGGAGTTTTAATTTGGAAGTGCTGTAATAATTTGCCCGTATGACGGGTATCTTCAGCTGCGATCGCGTCTACTGTTTGCAAAATTCTTACTGCTCGGAATGTGATATCTTCCAAGTTACCAATTGGTGTCCCGACTAGATAAAGAATCCCGAACTTATCCATTTGTGCTAAATAATAGAGAACGTATTCCCCAAAATATTAAATAGGAATCACTTTTAATTTTATCAGTTATCCCGGGAAATAAAACCTGTAAATAATTGCAGATCAATTGATGATCACCACCAGTGACAACGATCGCACTCCCTGGAAACTTTTGCTCCCAATCAGTAATAAAATCTCTAATCCCCGCCAAAATAGTATAGATCACTCCACTGTGAATTGCTGTAGCTGTATTTAAAGCCCACCGATCTGGTAAATATTCAGGTAATTTGAGGGCTGGAAGTAATGCGGTTTCTTGATGGAGTGATTTTAATTGCAAACTTAATCCTGGTAAAATTGCCCCACCAATCAAACAGCGGTTGTGATCAGCACCAGTAAAAGTTAACGCAGTCCCCGCGTCCAGGACTAAGGTGGGCCATCCCCATTGTTGACCCGCACCCCAAACTGCGATCGCGCGATCAATTCCCAAAGTAGAATAAACTCCCAATAAAGGAATTTGTTCTAGGGTAATGACGGTAATATGGGGATAATTTTGCCAAAGTTGGGTTTGAGCGGGAATAACCGAGACTAAATATAAGGGAGTTGAACAGGGAAAAGTTCCCAACTCATGGGAGAATGCTGGTATGCCTGAGTGACAAATATTTTGGACTATTTCCTGGTCAAAGTGGGGGGTATCCCAAGCTTGGTGTAGATTAGTACCAGTAAAAGCAGCCCAGTGTAAACGAGAATTGCCAATTATTAACGCTAACCAGTGGTGAGGAGGCTTAAACACTAACTTCACTTATTATAATGATAAAAAAGTATAACTTTACTTAATTACGTTTAGTCAGGCAAGATAGTAAAGAGAAGAGAAAAACCAACGAGTTGCTCAAAAGGAGACAGAATGATGATAGCGATGACAGAACGAGTTCAACGTAGACTCACAACACAGACTGAGGAAATCGCGACCGACACTACAGCAATTCGTACACTAGATTGGGATCGCGATCGCTTTGACATCGAATTTGGGTTGCAAAATGGCACTACCTATAATTCTTTTTTGATTCGAGGTGAGAAAACTGCATTAGTTGATACCTCCCATGAAAAATTTCGTCAACTCTATCTAGATATTCTCACTGGTTTAATTAACCCAACGGACATCGATTACATCATTATCAGTCATACCGAACCAGATCATAGTGGTTTGGTGAAAGATGTCCTCCAATTAGCACCTGAAGCAACTGTAGTTGGGTCTAAAATAGCGATTCAATTTTTAGAAAATTTAACCCATCACGAATTTAAACGTCAGCTCGTTAAAAGTGGTGACCAATTAGATTTGGGTAATGGTCACTTATTAGAATTTGTATCTGCTCCTAATCTCCATTGGCCTGATACAATTTTTACTTATGATCCCAAAACCCAAACCCTATTTACTTGTGATGCGTTTGGAATGCACTACTGTGGAGACGATATCTATGATGAAGACTTAGGAGCGATCGAGGAAGATTATCATTTTTATTATGAGTGCTTAATGGCTCCCAATGCTCGGTCTGTCTTAAGTGCAATGAAACGGATGGAAGAATTGGGAGAAATTACGACGATCGCTACGGGTCATGGTCCGCTGCTGCGTCACAATCTGCTCGAACTAACCGGACGCTATAAAAAATGGAGTCAAGCCCAAACTAAAGCCGAAACTACAGTAGCAGTATTTTATGTGTCTGATTATGGCTATAGCGATCGCCTGAGTCAAGCGATCGCTCATGGGGTGACGAAAACTGGTGTAGCAGTAGAAATGATGGATTTACGCACTGCTGAACCCCAAGAAGCAAGAGAATTAGTCCAAATGGCTGCTGGTTTAGTAATTTGTGTCCCACCCATTACCGGGACTATCGGTGCTAGTTCTGAAGCAGCAATCAACACAATTTTAGCAACAGTTAATAGTAAACAAACCATCGGTTTGTGTGAATCTGGAGGTGGTGATGACTTATCTGTGTATCCACTACGCAACAAATTTAAAGAATTAGGATTAAAAGAAGCATTCCCAGCTATTTTGCTGAAAGAACCTCCTACAGAAATCACCTATCAATTATGTGATGAAGCTGGGACTGACCTCGGTCAATGGTTGACCAAAGAGAAAACTGTTAAGCAAATGAAATCCCTAGACAGTGAACTCGATAAAGCTTTAGGACGGGTGAGCGGTGGATTATATATTATCACTGCTAAAAAAGGGGATGTGAGTAGTGCTATGTTAGCTTCTTGGGTAGTCCAAGCCAGTTTTCAACCTTTAGGATTAACGATCGCTGTAGCGAAAGACCGTGCGATTGAATCGTTAATGCACATAGAAGATAAGTTTGTTTTAAATGTCCTATCTGATAATAATTATCAAGCTCTGATGAAGCACTTCTTAAAGCGGTTTCCTCCCGGAGCCGATCGATTTGCGGATATCAAGACTCAACCAGCTAGCAATGGTTGTCCGATTTTAACTGATGCTTTAGCTTATTTAGAATGTGAAGTAGTGAGTCGGATGGAATTGACAGACCATCATATTGTTTACGCTCAAGTTGACACTGGACGAGTCAGCGATCCCAATGGAACACCCGCAGTTCACCATCGGAAAGTTGGTAATCACTACTAAATTAGGTACTTAACCAATGTTAGAAACTCAACAGAAACGGGATGTCCAAGTATTGAGGGTTGGTGCTGATACCACAGTCTTGCGATCGCGTACTTGGGATCGGCTCAAATTCGAGGTGGAATATTCACTCCAAAAGGGCACTACAGCTAACAGTTATCTCATTACAGCAGATAAAATTGCCATCATCGATCCTCCTGGTGAATCTTTTACCGAGAATTATCTCACCACCCTCAAAGAGCGGATTGATTTACACCAGATCAATTATCTGATTTTGGGACATTTTAATGCTAATCGCGGAGTCACCTTAAAAACGCTCTTAGAGTTAGCACCCCAACTGAATTTTATTTGCTCAAAACCTGCTGAAATCTCTTTAAGAGCAGCGTTTCCTGACTACAATTTGTCAATTAATGTGATTCGAGGTGAAGAAATTCTGGATTTAGGTAGGGGTCATCTATTACAATTTATCACTACCCCAACTCCTCGCTGGCCCGATGGTCTTTGTACTTATGACCCAGCTACAGGGATTATCTATAGTGATAAATTTTATGGAGCTCATGTTTGTGGTGATCAAATATTTGATGAAGGTTGGGAAACCTACAGCGAAGACCGACGCTTTTATTATGATTGCTTACACGCATCCCAAACTAAACAAGTGCTAGCAGCATTGGACAAATTAGCCAATTTATCTCCAGCTAAGTTTTATGCTCCTGGTCATGGACCAATAGTCCGATATGGATTCACGGAACTGACCCATCTTTATCGTCACTGGAGTCAACAGCAAAATACTAAGGACTTGACAGTAGCGCTAGTTTATGCTTCAGCCTATGGGAATACCGCGACAATTGCTCAAGCTTTAGCGAAAGGGATTACCAAAGCAGGAGTAGCAGTAGAATTAATTAACTGTGAATCTGCTGAACCTGCGGAGATTCAAACTGCGATCGAAAAATGTGATGGTTTTATTATTGGTTCTCCGACTCTAGCAGGACATACTCCGACCCAAGTTAATACAGCACTAGGAATTATTTTATCTACTGCGGCTAAAAACAAACTAGCTGGAGTATTTGGATCTTATGGTTGGAGTGGAGAAGCAGTTGATTTCATTGAAAGTAAATTGCTTGATGCTGGTTACAAAATGGGTTTTGAACCGATTCGGGTGAAATTTAAACCCAATGATCTCATCTTACAAGAGTGCAAAGAAATTGGTACGGACTTCGCCCAATCTTTGCGAAAGTCCCAAAAACTCCGCACACCTCGCTCTTCAGTTAATTCTACACAAGCCGATCGCACGGAACAAGCAGCAGGACGAATTGTCGGTCCTCTTTGTGTTGTCTCTGGGAAACGGGGAGATGTAACTAGTGCGATGTTAGCTTCTTGGGTATCCCAAGCGACTTTTAATCCCCCAGGAATTACCGTAGCAGTTGCTAAGGAGCGCAGTATTGAAGCACTGATGCACAAAGGGGATCAATTCGTTTTAAACATTTTGGCAGAAGGTAAACAGCTCCGCAAGCATTTTATGAAGACATTTAATCCTGGGGAAGATCGTTTTGTTGGGTTAAACACCCAGGAATCTCAAAATGGTTGTCCAATTTTAATGGATGCTCTAGCTTATTTAGAATGTCAGGTAGAAACCAGGATGGAATGTGGTGATCACTGGATAGTTTATGCGATCGTCAAGAATGGTCATTTGCTCCAATCAACTGGAGTAACAGCAGTTCACTATCGCAAATCTGGTAGTCATTATTAACTAGATTAGGGGCGAATCTTGCGCCCCTAAATTAACACTATATTTTAATACAGTAGACTTCTTGCAAAAATAACTAGGACAGGCAAGATGCCTGTCCCACAACAAAAAAACTCTTGTGGGACAGGCATCTTGCCTGTCCAGTAAATTGATCACCACGACTTTTGCAAGAGGTCTAGTTTAGTTAACTGAACGGAATTGGATTATAATATAATTAATACCAAATTATTTTCAAAATATTCCAGAGGTAGTAGATTATATTCAGATTAAGAAGTTTAGACCTACATGACTTAATTATTTAAGTAATGATTGTGATTAGTCTATGATTAGTCTATGCTCTGATTGGCTGAATATAGCGATTAGCGATCGCTGTCCCAATCCGGTTGGAACATTTAATTTTTGTCCACGTCTAACTAATCACAGCCCAATCAATTTGTTATCCTGTACAATCTACCCTTTTTTATGATGTTTAAAAATTACTGGCGCACTGGAACTGCTACTTTTGCAGCTTTGGGAATCATTGCTGGGGCTGCGACACCTATTATTGCACCTGCACCTGCTTTTGCTCAAACCTCTTTTTCTGATGTTTCCTCTGGCTATTGGGCCCAAGGATTTATTCAAGCTCTAGCAGCACGTAACATTATTGCTGGTTTTCCCGATGGTACTTTTAAACCTGATGCTCCGGTAACTAGGGCCCAGTTTGCCGCGATCGTTAATAAAGCTTTTCAACAATCCCAAATTCGTAGTGCGATCAACTTTAATGATGTAGCAAGTAGCTATTGGGCTTATAGCGCCATTAATAATGCTTATCAAATGGCATTTATGAGCGGATATCCGAATAATCTGTTTCAACCGGATCAAAATATTACTCGCGCTCAAGCTTTAGTAGCTTTGGCTAGTGGTTTAAATTATACCACTTCCACTCCAACTTCAAGTCTTTTACAGACTTACACTGATGCGGCTAATATTCCTAGTTATGCGACAGATAAAATCGCTGCTGCTACTCAGAAACAGATTGTCGTTAACTATCCTAGTGTTAATAATCTAAATCCCACTCAAAATGCTACTCGTGCGGATGTAGCAGCTTTTGTTTACCAAGCATTGGTCAATAATGGCACTGTTCAAGCTATTTCTTCCCCCTATATTGTCGTCGCTCAAGGTACTCAATCCTTACCCCAACCTCAACAAAACATAATTCCCGCTGGAACCACAATTCCTGTTAGCTATAGTAAGAGTCAAATTCTGGTTGCTCCCAATGAACCTAACCCCGTACCTGTAACTTTGACAGTTGCTCAAAATCTGGTTTCTTCTCAAGGAACGGTACTAGTTCCATCGGGTTCTCAGGTAGTTGGTGAAATCCGTACAACATCCAACGGTGCTCAGTTTTTTGCGAAACAATTAGTGCTAGCTAATGGTCAACAACTAGCAATTAATGCTACTTCTGGTGTAGTTACCACCACTCAACAAGTTAACAAAGGTCTTGATGTGCTAGCACTGGTTAGAAATGCGGCAATTGGTGCAGGAGCAGCAGCGGTAATTGCTGGTGTGACTGGTAATAAATCTATTGCTACGGAAAAAGTCCTGCTTGGTGCTGGTGTGACTACCGTATTAAGTCTGCTTGGTGTTTTACCCGCTCAGGATAAAGCTACTTTAATCTCGATTAATCCTAATAATGATTTGACTCTGAAATTAAATTCTGATTTGGTGTTGAATTAGTCGATCGCGACCTGGTTTAGTTAAGTAGTGCATAGTTCATGGATGATTTCCCATCTTGCCATGAACTATAGCATCCTCGTAGGGGCAAAGCATTTCGGCGCATAAATGATTGCTGGAGCGAAAAATAATATTACCGAAATGCTTTGCCCTCGGTATCTATGCAACCAACAGATCAACTAGATATTACAATCCATTCAGTTAAGAATTTTTGGGGAGCGATCGGCACAGAATAAGAAGAAGGGCGAAGCATTCGGATCTAATATTGCTGGTTTGATTGCTCAATTATCGCCCGAATGCTTCGCTCCTACAGCCTATTGATCGGCAAGCGATCGCTGATTAAATACCAATCCAGTTCAGTTTCTTGTAGGGGCAAAGCATTTCGGCACATAAATGATGGCTGAAGCGAAGGATAATATTACCGAAATGCTTTGCCCTCACCATCTATGCAACCAACAGATCAACTAGATATTACAATCCATTCAGTTAAGAATTTTTTGGGAACTCGGCGCAGAAGAAGGGCGAAGCATTCGGATCTAATATTGCGGCTTGATTGTTCAATTATCGCCCGAATGCTTCGCCCCTACAACCTATTGATCGGCAAGCGATCGCTGATTAAATACCAATCCAGTTCAGTTCCTCGTAGGGGCAAAGCATTTCGGCGCATAAATGATTGCTGAAGCGAAAAATAATATTACCGAAATGCTTTGCCCTCGGTATCTATGCAACCAACAGATCAACTAGATATTACAATCCATTCAGTTAAGAATTTTTGGGGAGCTCGGCGCAGAATAAGAAGAAGGGCGAAGCATTCGGATCTAATATTGCTGGTTTGATTGTTCAATTATCGCCCGAATGCTTCGCCCCTACAACCTATTGATCGGCAAGCGATCGCTGATTAAATACCAATCCAGTTCAGTTACTTGTAGGGGCAAAGCATTTCGGCGCATAAATAATTGCTGAAGCGAAGAATAATATTACCGAAATGCTTTGCCCTCACCATCTATGCAACCAACAGATTAACTGAATATTACAATACATTCAGTTAAGAATTTTTTGGGAAGCTGGCGCAGAAGAAGGGCGAAGCATTCGGATCTAATATTGCTGGTTTGATTGTTCAATTATCGCCCGAATGCTTCGCCCCTACAACCTATTGATCGGTAAGCGATCGCTGATTAAATACCAATCCAGTTCAGTTACTTGTAGGGGCAAAGCATTTCGGCGCATAAATAATTGCTGAAGCGAAGGATAATATTACCGAAATGCTTTGCCCTCACCATCTATGCAACCAACAGATCAACTAGATATTACAATCCATTCAGTTAAGAATTTTTGGGGAGCTCGGCGCAGAATAAGAAGAAGGGCGAAGCATTCGGATCTAATATTGCTGGTTTGATTGTTCAATTATCGCCCGAATGCTTCGCCCCTACAACCTATTGATCGGCAAGCGATCGCTGATTAAATACCAATCCAGTTCAGTTACTTGTAGGGGCAAAGCATTTGGGCGCATAAATGATGGCTGAAGCGAAGGATAATATTACCGAAATGCTTTGCCCTCACCATCTATGCAACCAACAGATTAACTGAATATTACAATACATTCAGTTAAGAATTTTTTGGGAGCTCGGCGCAGAAGAAGGGCGAAGCATTCGGATCTAATATTGCTGCCCTTCGACTACGCTCAGGGTAAAGTTTGATTGTTCAATTATCGCCCGAATGCTTCGCCCCTACAACCTATTGATCGGTAAGCGATCGCTGATTAAATACCAATCCAGTTCAGTTACTTGTAGGGGCAAAGCATTTCGGCGCATAAATGATGGCTGAAGCGAAGGATAATATTACCGAAATGCTTTGCCCTCACCATCTATGCAACCAACAGATCAACTAGATATTACAATCCATTCAGTTAAGAATTTTTGGGGAGCTCGGCGCAGAAGAAGGGCGAAGCATTCGGATCTAATATTGCGGCTTGATTGCTCAATTATCGCCCGAATGCTATGCCTCCGGCACGCTGTCGCGAACGCCCCTACACCCTATTGATCGGCAAGCGATCGCACCGGAAGAGATAACAGTTAAATGCGATCGCTAATATACTATTTATTAAATTGGATTAATTTTGTGAATGGCGATCGCTGCGGACAATTAGGGACAAAGAATTATCTTTTATAATATACTATTATTCTATGAGTTTTGTTCCCCGCTTCTCATACAACCACAGTCTGGTTAGACATTTAGGACTCATCAAGGGTGCGCGGGCTGTCATTGAGGTGTTACCGCTACCACCTGATACGACTCTGCGTCTGCGCCATGATGCTTTGCAAAGAAGTACGCGCAGCTCGACTCAAATTGAGGGTAATCCCTTAGATGAAGCGGCGGTGCGACGTGCGATCGCCAGGAGTGATCGCACGGGAAGTGATGCTGAACAGGAAGTACGCAATTATTGGCGGGCGCTTGACTACGTTGAGGAATTTGCCGAAGCCCAAACCCCGATTACAGAAGCATTTATCAAAGAACTGCACCGGATTGTCATCGTGCGCGGTCGCGGACGACGGGGTAGCAAAAGCGAATATCGCATAACTGAATGTCCAGTGGTGGATACAGTCACGCGGGCGATCGATTACGCTCCACCTGAACCAGGGGATGTACCCGTTCTGATGCGGGAATTAGTCGATTGGCTATCTTCAACAACGGTAGGAGAATTGTCAGCCCCGATCCGTGCTGCTATCCTTACCCACCGCTTTCTCAGCATTCACCCATTTAATGATGGAAACGGTCGCACAGGGAGACTGATAGCTACTGCTGAACTCTGGCGTTCTGGCTACCGAATGCGAGGGTTTTTCTCGTTTGATGAGTATTTTAATGCCGATCGCGATCGCTATTATCGCTCTTTGCAAATGGGACTACCAGTGAATTTCTATGAAGGTCGTCACGATCCTGACCACACACCCTGGCTGCTTTATTTTGTGGAGACGATGGCCCGTGCAGCGGATGAACTACAAGCTCAAGCTAAGTCCCTTTATCAAGGCACTGCTCCTGATGCCCTACCCTGGGAAGAATTGCCACGTCGTTCTCAGCAACTCCTCACCAGACTGTTGGCAAGAGTTCTAGATCAAGTTGAAAATCCTTTTGTGATTGACGTTTCAGATGTTGCATCCTGGTTTGGTATTTCGGACAAGACGGCTCGTGAATGGCTGCAAGAATGGACTGCTGGTGGTTTGATCGCTCCGGTTTTGGTGGGTTCTGGGGCAAGAGTCCGCAATTACACACTGGTGGAGGAGTGGATCTCGGCTTGTTTCAAAATAAGGGAATCAGTTTCGTAAAATAGCGGAAGTGAATTTGGGGAAATTACCCCTTATTTTAGGGGGACGTTACGAATTTACAAGGGTTTCAGCTATTATGACTCCAAAAATAACGGAAGTAGGTGTGGAAAAATAACGCCTATTTAGTCGGTGGTTAGCAGTGCGATCGCCAAATAAAATCGGCTCTCACAACCTAGCAAAAACTCAAGGGATTTAATCACTATATGTGATGGCTAAATTTCTATAACATAGGTATTATAAACATTAACCTACCAATTAACTACTTAATGAAAATTATGGGAAAAGCAGATTATGGTTTCAACTCAAAATCTCCCACCATCAGATCGAGTCGATATTTCAGTGTTGTCTCAAATTTTTGAGAATACTACCAACTCTTATAAATACCTTTTTTTCATGTCCCTGTTAGACATTATGAAAAGAAGACACTTTGAGCCTTTATTACCTATTCTTTTTAAAGAAATTATTGTAGAGATGCTGATCAATGCTTGGTATCCTCATAATTATTTTAATCTTTGTTTTGGGACACAAGATCAGATTGCTAATCAATTAGATGCTCTGAATTTAGTTATTAATGAGCCAATTTTAAGATTTAGAGATCCAGATAAAACAATTTTAAGAAAAATTATTCAAACTCAAAACCTTGACGATATAATTACTGTTATAAGTAGGTACGTTCCTTTTCGTCTTATTCGTCCTTTTTTTGCTCAAGAAACTAAGAGATTGCTGGATGCTAAAGTTAATCAAACTGTCCTCGAACTTGCCAATTCTAAATTTGAAGTAACAAAACCCATCTATCGCTTTGATTCAGAATATCTAAAAGACTGTACAGCGATTATTTTACATGAAGATTGGGTAGAATATATGGCTCAAAATTATTCGATTCTCAGGTCGTGGACATCTTGGGAATGGCTTAAATATATGCAGCGTCGTAATCCAAATACTCCAGCGATCGCTGATAAGTTGTTTCCTCCAGCAAACAGAAACTCAGAAAATCATTAGCAAATCGGAGGTTCCTGGTATTGTTGGATGAGAAGCAGCTTGTCGCTTACGTCAGTTAGAAATGCTTTAAGATGAGACAGCGATCGGATCGCTTAAACTACCTCAACCAATTAAAATAAAGTTAGGTGAAGTTTTTTCCTTAGATAAAGTTTAATGAACATATCACAAAATTTATCAGATGTCAAGCCCACAACCTTACCTCAACCAGAGAAAGAATTTTTGTCCAACCCAACTCCAGCAAGAGTAACTTGGTCAATCTTTCCTAGGATAGTCAGAGCTTTTCCGATCTATAATCGCGGCAATAGATTATATCGAGTCGGTCGATATGAAGCAGCGATCGCCTATTACGACAGGGCACTATCCCAAAAACCAGACTGGTGTGCAGCATGGTTAAAACGTGGTTTAGCTTTGGAAAAATTACAGCATTATCCAGAAGCGATCGCAGCTTATGACCAAATAATTGCCATTAGACCAAGACACTATTGGGCTTGGACATTTCGGGGTCGAGTATTATATTATTTGCACAAGTATGAAGACGCTTTAGCCTGTTATGAGAAAGTAATTGCTATTAAACCAAATCAACCTGATATTTGGTATGATCGAGGGATAGTTTTAGAAAATTTACATCGATATCAAGAAGCGATCGCCTCCTATAACCAAGCTCTAAAAAATCAATTAGCTGGGTATGAAGTTTGGTATCGTCGCGGTAATATACTGAGAAAATTAAATCAATATCAAGAAGCAGTCACATCTTATGATCAAGCACTATTATTAAAACCAGAAGCGATCGAAGTCTGGTTAAATCGAGGTGTTACGCTTGATCATGCCCAAAGGTATGCAGCAGCAATTGAATCTTACGATCAGGTCATTCAATTGAAATCAGATGAGATCAAAGCTTGGTTAAATCGAGGGATTGCTTTAGAAAAAATGCAACGTTACACAGAAGCAGTCGCTACTTATGATCAGGTAATTGCGATGCAACCAGATGCTTATGAAGCTTGGTTTAATAAAGGAATGGCACTGAAACATCAATGGCACGAAGCAGCGATCGCATCCTTTGACAAAGCAATTACTATTAAGCCAGAATTTCCCTTAGCATGGTGGGGAAAAGGAATAACTTTATCAGAATCTGGACAACATGAAGCAGCGATCGTTTGTTTTGATAAAGCGATTGAAATTAATCCAGAATTTCCTAGTGCTTGGTTAGGAAGAGGTGCGGCACTTTATCAACTACGTCGATATGAAAAAGCGATTCTGGCTTTTAGTAACGCAATTCAACTTAAACCAGAGTTTCCTGAAGCTTGGAATAACCGGGGAGAATGCTTAGAACAATTAAAGCGGTATAACGAAGCACTTACTGCTTATGAAAAAATAATTTTCATCTGTCAGAATGATGAATTTTGGAATTATCGGGCTTGGTTAAAATGCGGCAATGTGCTAGAAAAAATGCACGAATATGAAAAAGCCATCAACGCTTATAATATCGCGATCGAACTCCAACCCCAAAATCCTGATCCTTGGTTAAGACGTGGTCATGCGTTAGAAAAATTAGAACAACACCAACAAACAGTTACTCTTGATGCTCAAAACCCAACAGTTAAACCAGAATCAATTTCAACTTGGTTAAAACGTACTGAAGCACCAGAAAAACATCAATCTTATCTAGAAGCATTAGCAGCTTATAACCAAGTCATCCAACTTCAACCACAAAGTGCTGAAGCATGGGTAAGACGTGGTCATGTCCTCGAAAAAATGGAAAGGTATGAAGATGCACTCCGTTCCTATGGTGTTGCGATTGAACTCAAACCTGATTATTATGAAGCCATCGAAAATCGGAAATGGTTGGAGTCACAATTAAAATAAATTCAATTGCTGTTCATCCTAGTTTTTTGTCTGTAATTAGCAATTTTTGCTTGCACCTTTTCATATCCAGGAGTTCCTGGAGAAATTTTTGCCAAAGATTTCAGAGCACCGCTAAAATTACCAACCTCAACTTGAGCATAAGCTTGTTGAACTAAGAAATGAGCTTGAAAACGCTGTTGATGACGATATTGGGCAATTTTGGCTTTAACTTTATCATAACTAGCCATACCTGCGGGTAGACTCTCTAGTAATTTTAATGCTTCTGTAAAATTACCGACAGCAGCTTGAGCATAAGCAGCTTGGATTAAAGGATGAGCTTTAATACTTTGTTTTTCTCGATACTCAGCAATTTTAGCTGTAATTTTATCATAATTAGCCATACCTTTGGGTAAACTTTCCAGTAATTTCAATGCTTCTGTAAAATTACCAATAGCAGCTTTAGCATAAGCAGCTTGGATTAAACGGTGAGCTTTAATACTTTGTTTTTGTCGATATTCGGTAATTTTCGGCTGAATAATAGCATAAGCTGTAGTTCCTGGAGGAATTTGTTCAAGAAAACTAAGCGCATTGGTAAAATCGCGAACTAGAGCACACTGATAGGCTTTTTGAATGAATTTTTCAGCTTCTGCTTCAATTTTCGGCTTTGATTGTTGAACAATTGGATGCAGTTTTTCTTGCCAAAAAGCTATATTAGGAACTTTGTCAGCTTCCTTAAGTACATCTAGCCAACGTTCTTGTTGAATTGCTTTTTCAACTGCATGGAATTGATTATTAGCAGTTAACCAGTCGGTTTGCCAATGTTGTTTAGTGGTTTGAGACTGTTGATAAACTGCACTATCGGTAGAGATCGATTGGACTAATGCGATCGCTTGGTGGAAATGTCCAGTCTGAAATTGAGTCGTCGCTCTTGCGAGGATTTCCGGACCATAATCAGGTGGACCAACTTGGAACAAAGAAGAAACTCCCACCGCGATCGCGACAGCATTAGCGGTGAACCCCACACTAATTCCAGTGAGGATGATAGCGGTACTAGGAGAAACAGGAATCGAAAAAATTGACTTATGAGTAGTCGTAGATGCTGCTTGATCCTCAATAACTGTGGTGGAATCGGTCACAGTCAAAGAAATTTCGTTTCGTTCAACAATTTGATTTTCCAGCATTAGGGTCGGAAATACTCGTGATGGAGCAGATATATTTAGCAGCTTTTGGTTGAAGGTTGGAAGTAGTAAAGGTGTAATGTCGCTCCACAAAGACAAAGGTGTTCCACTGTGAAAAACCGTGGTTATTGTCAAAGGAGCAACGCGACTTTTACCCACTTCTATGCTTGGGAATTCTAGGAGCAGAGGAAAGAAAATCGGTAGGGAAGTTGAGGAACTAGAAAACACAGACTGTTGAATTGTCAGTGGTAGTCCCTGCTCAGTAGCTCGTTGCTGGAGTGAGTGTAAAACTTCAGTTGCAGACTGATACCGATTTTCCCAGTTGAAATGCACCATCTGATTGATCACAGAGGTTAATCGATCGCTCACACAAGTAAATTGTTGCCAATTAACCTCGCCTGATTGTGGGTCTGCTTTTAAATTTCCTGGTGTTAGTCCAGTTAAAGCTTGAATCGCAATCATCCCTAAAGCATAAATATCGCTGTTAGGATAGGGTTGACCAATGAATTGTTCTCTCGGGATATACCCTAATGGATCAACAACATCTGCATCGCCAATTTCGCAGATTCTGTCTCGAATTTGATCAATTTTTTGGGAAAAAATCGGGAGTGAGGGGGGGGATAGCTGGGCTAAACCAAAATCGATCAAAACGAATTTACCGTCTGTAGCACGTCGGATCAAATTATCTGGTTTGAGATCACAATGGATCACACCTTGGCTGTGAATAAATTCCAGAATTAATAAAACTTCGGTTAATAATTGAATAACCTGCTCTTCACTCCAACGTTTGCGACATCGTTTACTAATTGGTAATTGGGAACTGAGGAGTTGGCCATCAATAAACTCTTGTACTAAGTAAAATTTTTGTTCCTCAGCAAAATTTCCTAAAAGCTGGGGAATCCCATCGTGATGTCCAAGTTTTTTTAAAATTTCTGCTTCGTTGATCAATAAACGTTGCTCGAACAAAAATAATTTTTGATTAGCACATTTAAACTGCTTAATCACGCACTGGGGACGATCTGGATTGTGGATGTCTTTAGCTAAATAGGTTTCTGCAAATGCCCCCACACTTAAGGGTTTAATAATTTGATAACGATCGTTTAATAATTTTGCTGATTTTGAGGTAATGACCTCAGTTATTGTGGTTAATGTCCGCATACAACCCCATTCCTGATGGAACCGCAAGTGAATTTCTGGCGAGTTATTGTTTGGGCAAACTGGTAACTCAATCAACATCTTTCAGTGCTGCGGCTCTAGTTCAGGAATAAACTAGATCGAGATATTAAAGTGCCAGGAGATGAAAAAGTGACAGCAGCTAATATAGCGCCCCCTACCCAACTCCCAGATCCCAATCTAGTTAAGTTAGCTGAAGGGGCGATCGCCGAATTTGAGCAATCCATACTCCCCGGTATTTGGCCCGCGATCGATAAGTCACAATTGATCACAGATATGCGAGCGCGATTGCAAGATCCCTTTCAAGTTAATCAAGGAAGCCAACCTTTTTGTGGCCCTGCATCACTTTTATTCGAGTTAATTCGGCATAATCCTCCTAAATATGTGGAAATTTGCCGTAATTTATATCAAGTTGGTGGCTTTCATACAAAAAGTAAATGGATTACTCCCTCGCGATCGCTTAGGGAAGATACGGGAAATCCTGATATGCCCTTAGCAGATTGGATGATTTTATCTACTCTTCGGGAATCGGATAATTTAATCTGTCCAGTTAGATCTAACGCTCCAGAAATGTTGCGTAATATCAGTGGGATGACTAACCCCTGGGAAATGGAAGGTTGGGTAAAAGAAGTGTTGGGATACAGGAATGCTCAATTTATTACAGCTTTTCTGACTGGAGATTTGCAAATATTGCACCAAGTATCAGATATTCTCCAGAGTGGAGGAGTTGCTTTTGCATTAATTACTGCGGAAGGTTTACTGATGAATCAACCACCATCGGTTCCTTTTCCGAGCCACTGGATTTCTTTATTGGGCAATATTTCTACTGAAAATCCGGATCATATCAGTTTTGATATTTTCACTTGGGCACAACAAATGCACATTGATGTCGCAGAAAAACCATTGAAGAGTTATTTCTGGGGAGTGGTAGCTGGGAAACCATAATTATTCTGATAATGATTTAATCCGCGTTTGTAGTAGGGAATGAGAGTCCCCTAATGCTCAATATTTGAGGGAAGACAGCCCTGACTACAAACAAATATTTTTGACTTTCGCTTTCTTGTCTAATACAGCCTATTCCAGGTTTATGAAGTTCATCAAGGTGATCTGTGGGGCAGGGCGGGTTCATTAATACCTCGACTACCCTTCGACTACGCTCAGGGCAAGCGCTCGGCACAAGGGTTATTTGTGTGTGGCAAATTCAACGGTGAACCCGCCCCTACAGGGATTCACCAAAAAATCGATCAGGATTAGAGGATGACAAGATTAACAGGATTTGTAGGGGCAGGTGAATGAATTTATGATCACAATCAACCGGGATTTGTAGGGGCAGGTTCACCAATCAATTCTGCTCCAAACCGATCACTATCATAAACCTGCCCAACCAACACAGATCACTCTCAAGCGACTTTAACTGATCGCCATTCATGCCAAATCTTCCTGTACTTCATCAACAGGTCATCCGCTGTATTGCTCAAGCTGCTTTAACTTCTGTTCGATCGCTACCAGATCTTCTAAAATTTCTGCAACACTCCTTAACTTTTCCGGTTGATAAAAAATCTTATTAAAATTAATCTCTACTCCCACCACATTATCTAAATACTTAAAAGGTTTAGTCAGATATTTCTCCATAAAATCAGCAATACCTTTTTGATTTTCTATCTGATCTCGATGAAACGGAATAATTTCATAATCCTTTTGATCATCTGGCATCAATTTCACCGTAATTTCAATTCGTTCAGGTAACTTTTTATTAGCCTTTTTAAAAGCAGCATTTACGACAATTTTACCACAACCTAACTCTTCTCTGATCCGATTTGTTTCTTTAACTAGAGTTTCGCGATCGCGATCAAACCAATAACGAGCCTGCTCTGTGATAATTACTATATCCTGATCATCAAAAGAATCAATCAAAGGCTTAAGTTCTTGCTCATAAAATTCCCACAGATTACTTCTAGATATGGTAAATTCGGTCAAAACGCGATCGCCATTTTCTATTTTAATTGGCATCAATTTTTGGTGAGTTTTTCCCTCCTTTAACCGACTCACAAAACTCCTTCCCTCCTGATCTACATTAGTTAATATAATCGCTTGTTTATTAAAATAGAAAAACTCTTGATCAAAAACTCTTGCATAATCATTATCAGCAAACTGACGGAGAGTTTCGACAATCTCCCAACGACTATCTTGATCAATTTCCTTACGTTTAGCACCCTGATTTTTGGGCAAGGTTTTAAACTTCTCACTCGCATTAATTAAGATAACTTTATTTTCGCGACTAATATCTTTATTTTTATTCAAAACCCAAAGATAAGTATAAATACTGGTATTAAAAAACTCAGCCGTTGGTAACTGAATAATAGCTTCAACAATATTGCTATCTAACAGCCATTTCCGAATATTACTTTCGGAAGACCCCGCATCTCCAGAAAACAAAGTTGAACCATTATGTACAACTACTCCAATCCCATTAACATCCATTTTGGAGATTAAATGTTGCATAAACAATAATTGTCCATCAGAAATTGCTGGTAAATATTTAAACCTACCCGTTTGATCATTTTCAATATCTTTTTGATATCCCTTCCAACTTACTCCGTAGGGGGGATTTGCAACGACAACATCAAAACTATGATGAGCAAATTTATCTTCTGTTAAACTATTACCATATTCAATCTGAGAATTTGTCCGAAATCTACTTTCAATTTTAGCTAAAGCATAAAGCGCATCATTCCAATCTTGTCCGTAGGTTTGAGTACAGCACTCAAACTTCTGCTTAATCCGATCTTCTACCCCAAATAATAGATTACCACCTCCACAAGTACAATCATAAATCTTCAACAAGCGATCGTCTGATGTTGAAATTTTCGAGACAATGATTTCCGCGATCAATGCAATCATATCATCCGGTGTATATTGTTCTCCTGCTGTCTCTGCGGAAATATCTGCCCAACGACGCTTAATATGTTCTTCTAAAGTAGTAATTTCCGAGTTATTAAAAGGTTTGAAATCAATTTTACTCCAGGCTTTAGTATAGTCTAATAAAATCTTTTTTGCCTTCAGCTTATTAATTATACCTTGAAGATCTTAAAAACTTTTCTCCATTAGTTATCTCCACACCTAATAATTCCTTTGTTTCGCGATCGAATCCTTCTAAATAAGCGGCAAAATCAACATCAAAGGATTGTTCATTTTGGCAAATATCTGGCAGAGTTTGGTTTTTTTCAAAAATATAAGTATTATCACCTTGATTCCGTTTCTGAACTTCTGATTGATCTGGACTAATTTCTGTTTGTAAACCCTCTTGGATTCTTACCAGTCTACTTTCAACCATTAACAGCGCAAAAAACGGCATCATATAGGAAGACCATTCAGATTCCTTAATCCCACATCCCCTCAATAAATCTGCTGTTGCCCAGATTTTCGATTCATATTGAAGAATATTGTGATTAATCATACAGAAATTTTATACCGTCATTAGTTATTAATCTGCTTCAGCAGTCTCTAGAATTACATCCTCATAAATCAACTCGATCGAACAGCGAAAATTAACACTCTTTAATTCAACTTCATCCCCTTCTGAATAGGTATAAAGCTCCCAAACTCCCTGATCATTTAATTGATAACACTCAATCATTTTCTGTTCAGTATTGATCAATACATATTCTTTTAATGTAGAAATACGGCGATAATTGTAAAACTTTTTACCTCGATCTTTAGCTTCCGTGCTGGGAGAAAGAACCTCAACAATTAGACAGGGATAATAGATAGCTTGAATCGCTTGTCGATCGCGTTGATCACAAGTAACCATCACATCGGGATAGTAAAACGGGCCAATTTCCGACACTCCCACCTTAGCATCTGCCATAGAAACTTTACACCCTTTTCCTCGCAGGTGATTTTTTAATGCTGTGGTCAGGTTAACGGTAAGATCATTATGGGGAATTGTTCCCCCAGTCATAGCAAAAACTTTGCCATCAATATATTCATATTTAATCGATTGTTTTTCTTCCCAGTGCAAATAGTCCTGGGGAGTTAGATATTGCCACTGGGAAACTGCAACCATAACCATCTTCTCATATATTCTAGGTGTAATTGCTCAATTTGATTCAATAGGGTTCAGTTAGAGAAGAAAAAATTTCTTAGGTATGTAGTTGAGCTTCAGCGATCTTGACGCAACTACATACCCGGGCTTAACTGAACCGTATTGCAAGTTGACTCTATTATATGCGATCGCGATTATTCCAGGAGGGGTATTAGGGGCGATCGCCTTTATCTATGTCTTCGTTTTCTGTTTTTTTACCTTCTAAAGATGATGGCACTGATATCCGGATGTTAATATCAATTGTGCCTGTGTTATGATCAAAACCCATATTAACTATTTTTACGATTGGCTCTACTTGCGAATAATGACTATCTTTCTCTTGTTTAGATGATTTAGCTTTATATCCTGCTTCAGCTAACAAATTATTAATATTTCTCCAATGCCCTACTTTTTCAGTAGAAATATCAGGCATTTTTGTTAAGTATTGATATAAAGTTTTGCACATATAAACTTCAACACCTTTGGGACTCTGGACGAGTTTGCGAGCCATTTCAGCGGGACTGTAACCGCACAGCACCCCCCGCAAAAAAAGCTTTTCCCGCTCTGTAAGTCCCTTTCTAGCGTGAGGAACTACTTGCTTCTTAGCTTCGGCAAGAGCTTGATACAGCCTTTCCAAGTCCCAGTTATTAGCAGCTTCAGCAAACATCTCGTCGTTGTTATATGCCATTGCGTATATGGGTAAATTGATAGCGTATGCCTAACCAAAAGTTATAATGTTAGTTAGGTTCTTATTAGTTAGATCTAGTTTAACATTAGTGTAGTCAACGTTAATTACTAATAAAAGTAACTATATCAATGCGATTGATCTTTTTAGGGCCACCAGGAGCAGGTAAGGGAACTCAGGCAGCTCTTTTAGCTAAACCTTTAGGAATTCCTCACATTTCAACAGGTGAATTACTGCGTCAAGCTAAAGCAGAAAAAACACCTCTTGGTCTGAAAGCACAGGAATATATGGACAAAGGTGAATTAGTTCCAGACGCTCTGTTACTGGGGATGGTTCGAGAACGTCTGAGTCAACCAGATGCTCAGTTGGGATGGATTTTAGATGGCTTTCCACGAAACATCTATCAAGTTGGTGCGTTGGATGGCTTACTGCTGGGGATGAATCAACGAGGTTATGACGGTGTAATCAGTCTGCAAGTACCAGATGATGCTCTTTTGCCCCGACTGAAGAAACGGGCAATAGAAGCGGTTCCCCCACGTCTGGATGATGCTAAACCAGAAGTGATTCGTAATAGGTTGGAAGTGTATCACGAAAAAACGGCTCCTTTGATCCAGTTTTACAGCGATCGGCAGCAGCTATTACCAGTCAATGGCTACCAGTCAGTTGAAACCGTCACAGCAGCACTGAAAGCACTTATCGACGATCTGAAAAAAACATCCAATCTTGATTAGCACTCAGCAATTTATTCTATATTGAGCCTTTTTGCAAAGCAAGTAATGTTTAGTTGAATGGAACGAGAGACGAATAAAATATGGCATACAATCACGCAAGCAGGTTTACAGGGGAATACGATCAAAACCCTAAGCTGAACTTTGAAATATATGCAGAACAACTATGTAGGCAAGCTATAGAGAATACAAGAGAGACTAAAGAAGCATTTACAGTTGGTATCTTTGGTTCATGGGGTAGTGGTAAGACTACTCTAATGCGTCGTATTGAAAATAATTTTAATGATGAAAACTTTCTTAAGAAATTTAATTTGACTAAATCCCAACCCAGGTCTAATACTGTAAGTAAGAAGATATGTAGAACGATTTGGTTTAATCCTTGGAAGTATGATGGTAAAGAAGATGTCAGAAATGCTCTAATTCAGACAATATTACGCGAGATAATTAACGATAGTTCAGACGAGATTGTGCTTAAAAAATGTAAACGTTTAGCCGCTAATTTCGCTCGTTGTACAGGAGGAATTTTAGGGCAACTTACTAAAGTTGGTCTATATGGAGCAACTCAACCAATAGGTGGTGTTCTTGTTGAACCTATAGCCAAAGAAATCGAAGATTTTATTCTTAATAATATAAAAAGTGACGACGATCCATATTTATTTATTAATAAATTTGAAGAGAGGTTTAGAGATGCTGTTCACAATTATGTAGGTATTGAGGGTAGACTGATAGTTTTCATTGATGATTTAGATCGTTGCTTGCCCGAAAATGCACTAACTGTACTTGAATCCCTCAAACTTTATCTGACTCAAGTTAACTGCATTTTTTTTATAGGACTTGATAAGAGAATTATTGAGCAAGCAGTCAGTCACAGATATGAAAATATTAGAGTAACGGGAAAAGAGTATATAGAAAAGATAATACGTCTTAACTTTTTCCTATTTGATAAAGATCCGGATATAGTAGCAAAACTTTTTGAACTCGCTGGAATCAGCAACATTTATGATAAAAAACATCCCCAGATAAAAGAAAATGCGGAAAAAATGTGGACTATGATTATTGGTGCTACTCAGGCAAATCTTCGCAAAATTGAACAGTTTACCATTGCCTTTGAGCTAATTGAAAAAATTGTCGATGCCCTTAACAAGAAAATTCAAGAAAAAAAGAAAGGGGAAACACCGGAAAAACAACGTGAAATGGAAAAGCAGATCATAAATTGGCATGAAGTCTATCCTAAATTGGCTAAAGTTTTGCTTATACAGATGAACTTTCCTGATTTTTATGATGCTTGGGAAAACAATCATGCTCTTATGGAGGAACTAAATAATACTTATAAAACGGCTACAGAAACATCAGAAAGATTAAAATTTATCCAACAAAAATACCCATCAGCAGATCTAAATTTAATTGAATTCATCGTTAATAATTTTGAATTTGGTAAGATTTGCAATGATGATGATTGGAAGATCATACATAAATTATCTCAAACCGTAACTTACTAATGCTGGATAAATTCAAAGTAATGATAGAACATTTAAAAAACCTAGCGATAACCAGAATGTCATTAAAATCAACAAATACAGCCTCTGTTTTTTTAGAAAAAGCATTTTCAAGCGAAATAGAGTCAGCGATTCATTCAGCCAATGTGCAAATTCATGAAGGTTATACTATGGTGAAAACCACAGATTTACTAAGTAGCATTGAAGAAGTTATAAGTGATGAGTTTTGGATTTTGAAAACTTCTGATACTTTGTCAGATGCACTAGCATTAATGACTTTACAAAATGTTAGTGATATTATCATTGTTGATAGTAATAATAAGTTTGCGGGAATTGTTAGTGATCTATCAATTATTACTGAACTTCCACCACCAGTTTCAGATGTTCCTCTTAGATACCAGCTTAATTTCCCCCAATTTCACAAACAGGTTAGTAGAAATATAGTTAACATGATCCAAAAAAATATTGGCGAGGTATTTAAACTAAACAGAAATATTCGCCGTTTTTCTAAAGATGAATTTTTAACCAATGCTTTGCAAGAATTAACGAATCCTTATAGAACCTATCTTGACCCAAGAATAATTCCAATTCTTAATGAGGACGAAACCGTCGCAGGTTTAGTTTCATGTGAAACAGTTTTAAAATATGTGAGGATTAATCTCTTCTTAATGGAAGAAAAAGTAGAACGTTTTTTATTAGATAAGTCTCTTAGAAAAGAGCCTTATATTCTCAAACCAGATGATACTCTAACGAAGGCATATTTTGTAATGCAGCATCTTCCCATAGATCATATCTTGATATGTGATAACAACAATAAACTTTTAGGGATGGTAGAAAGATATCAAATTAGTGCGTATGCTCATCCCTTATACTACCCGTTGATGGATATACCTTTGAGGGAAATTATGAAATCTGTGGATAATTTGTATCTAGTAGAGTCTAGCCAACCTATAAAAGAAATTATCAGTAGTTTCTTAGATCAGGGGATTAAAGCTGCAATTGCAGTTGATAAATCATCCAGTCAGCTATGTCCGTTGCAGGTCATAACGCCTATGAATATTTTACAATTCTTTCGGCAAAATTTTTACAGAAAGCTATAACATCGATAAAGGTTAGAGATGTTTCTTTCAGTAGAATTGTAATTCAAACAAAAAGTAAAGGAGATTTTCATGGTTATGGATTTTGGTAACTGCCCTCAACTTGGCACTGCATTAGTAGAAGTTTTTCGTGAATTTGGTACACTTAGTAATGCAAAAGCTATGAGGTGGCTAAAGCCCAATGATACAGTGGCAACACTGGGTAGAGCTTTTAATATTCCAATATGTGTTCCACCATATTTCAAGCCTGTTAAAGTCAGAAATATTCCTATTTTAGATAATAATCCAGGAGAGTTAAAAGCGTTAATCAACTATATAGATTATAGAAGACTTATAACACCACCAATAGGAATTCTTCCTGTTGATCTTCTGGATAATGAAACAAGGAAACAAGTTTTTGAATTTATTAATGTAATTACAGATGTGTCTATTTCAGAAGCATTTCCAGAACTTTTTATAGGTCATACGGAAAGGCTTTCTTCTGGAACTGATACTTTTAGAGATGGAATTAAGAAGCTGAGAGAGCGCCAGGTAGATGAAATCAATAAAATAAGCCGTCGTTATCGAACGCTACCTGTATTTAATGATAACAGAACCTTAGTGGGGATGCTTTCTTATACCAATGTACTCAGAAAAATTCAGGAAAATTGTGAAGGGTTTTTGGGTGAGAGAATTGTCTATACGAAAGCTGAAGACCTCTCCACTCTGCCTGGGAATCAAACCCTGTTTAGAGCAGCTGAGATATTAGCAAATGCTCCATTCACTCACATACCCATCATAAGATCAGATAGTTCGGAGATTGTTACAGGAATTGTTGATGATTTAATGATTGAAAGTTATCAACATCCGATACTTTTTGAGTCTTTTAAAGAAAAACTGTTTTTGGAAAAGATTCAAACTCCAATTACAGACGATAATACAGTCACGCTAACTAGCACTGTTCGGGATGTTATAGAAAAGTTTTTAACTATTACTTTTCCAGAAAGACCTACAGCTATCTTAGTTTGCACAAAAAGACAAGGAGGAAACTTTGTTCTCGACGGTATTGTTAGCTATACAGACATATTCAAGCAATTTGAAGCATGGCGAGAAGGTAATATTCAACACAATCGTGAAGAGTAGTCAAAATCTTACTTATGACTCTAATTAAGTTAATTAGCTGGCGACTACCTCTTTGCCCAGTATAATACGATTATTTCCTAAAAGCGATCGCCCCTCTCCTATTCCCAATCTCAAAGTGCGATCGCTAGTTTTTTGATCAACGATAAATTACACATATAAAAGCTGATTGGCAATTTCATCAGCTGTGAGCGTATTTAACAAAATAGCAACCCTTTGGACAATCTCATAGGCGTTCTTTTGCGGAATTACAATAATCCCAGAATGTTCTCGTCCTTCTGTCATATATTCTAAGTGTAATTGCTCAAAATCCACGCGATTGTGAGTGAGCAAACATCGCTCAACAGATGCAGCATAAGCCAATTGTTGGCGATCCAATTGACTCAACATTCCCTGTTCGATCGTAGTCGTCACATCAAAACCTCTAGCCCGCAGCAAAGTAGCGACAAGCTTAGAAACATCTTCATCTGTATAAATACTTGCGAACAGTTTCACAGTTTTATCATTCCAGCTTTAACAGCAGGATGAATCAATTCTTCAGGAATTCGATTGCGCTCAATATAAGTATTTATTTCTTCCTGATTATCCAAATAAAAACTCAGTACGTCAAAAATTTGAGCTAATTTCAGATGAGGTAAGTGCATCGGGATTTCTTCAGGAGTAATACCTAAACGCCACAATTCTACGATCGCACGAACCGAAGTTCTCGTTCCTGCGATAATTGGTTCCCCTTGCAATATTTCCGAGTGACGTGTGACATAACGTGAAGCAGATTGTATAGTCATGGGAGATTAACCGCACATATCGATCTTGATTATAGCTTACGCTAAAACATCTTTTTTGCCAAGCGCGATCGCTCTTTCCTAAGTTAAAATATAAATTGTCAGATTCAGAAAGGACAAGCTATGCCCGTAAACTGGAGAGAACATATCGTTAGTACCCCCGATGTACTGCGAGGTAAACCAAGAATCAAAGGAACTAGAATTCCTGTCAGTCTCATTTTAGGTTATTTAGCATCAAATAATACTGTCGAATATATTATTTCGGAATTTCCCAATCTAGTTAAAGAACAGATAGATGCTTGTCTTGATTACGCTCGCGATTTGTCAGACTTTGAAACGGTTGCCTAATGAGCTTAAGATTGTTCATCGATACAATGCGTGCCTAAATCTATTATTCAAATCTTTCGTGATACTAATCATGAAGTTTTTTTATTGAGAGATTACATCCCAATTTAATCTCCAGATATTATTGTCGAATTCCAGCATTGAGAAATTCGTTTCGCCTTTTTTATTCTATCTTACCCAAGCGATCGCCCTTCTTGCAAATCCCACAAAAACCACGAATTTTCAACAACTGTATATTTACCAATAACACTCAATGGTAACACTTCCCCACTCCCAAGCACATCAACAGAAATTCCATCTCGAATCATAATTTTAAACACTTCATTCCTACATTCAATTAAGCTTGCATCTAGTTCAAGAATTTGACCCTCTTCATTCAATACACCCAGTAAATCTGAAGTAGATAAACTAAATACATCTTGAGTATTACCTTTCTTAGTCAACTGATCGCCACTCTTTCCAGTAGCATCAATAGCGGAAATCAACTATTCATTAGATAGAGGATAATTTTCAGCTAAATATTCAACAATTTTAGCAACTCTGGATTCTATTTTTTCCTGTTCTTCACAGCAGAGTGTAATGGCCCACTTTTGCCTAGCATTTTGGATCAAAGTAGAAGTTTGAGATTTCATAATGGTTCTGGTATACTATTTCTAGTAGGAGTTACACCAGTAATATTTGGTATCCACCTATATTGATGAGGTGACAGGCAATCTAATTTTATTATTTTGAGGTAGTCCACTTAATTAGTTTATCACTTATTGGAAAAAAAGCTGATGTTAAAAATTATTAACTGTCCCACAACCGTTGCAGTTAAAAAAACTTTTTCGATTACAGGAAAAGTTGACCCTATTCATATTGGTAGATACTTGTTATTAAACATAGACAACCAAATTAGTTTGACCGGACCATTAGTAACCGAGACTGGTTCTTGGGAAATAGATATAGCATTTCGTCAAGCAGGTAATCATCGGATAGAAATTACCCTTGATTGTGAAAAAAATCAAGTAATAATTCAGGTTATTAACGAAATATTATCGGAATATTCGGGAGATATTGTCCTATTTTATCTTAGTCAAAAACCCAACTTTCAGGGACGGATGATTGATGAAATTTGGTCTTGGGATTATCAAAAACTTGAATATGTCCATAATTATATTCAGTGGCTTTTTCCAACACTCGGAAAAAGTCGCTTCAACCCAACTGTACCTACTTTAAATAGTGAAACTATTCAAGCTTTCCGAACTCATGAAGAATTAAAATTACGTTTATTCAAATCTTTTAAAATTATGCTCAAATTTTATGGGCTAGAATGTAATAAGTGGGACAGTCCTGAAATTAAAATTATCAAATCTGAAGAATATCAATCGAGAAAGAATAATTGGATTACTAAAGGAAATCATAACTATCTGCGGATTACTCGAATTATTAGTTGCTTAAATACTCTGGGATTAAACAAATATGCACGGGCTTTTTTCCAATGTTTAACACTGATCTACCAAGAAGAAAAAACTAACATTAGTAGTGATACTTTTATGTACTGGCAAAATGCTATCAAGTAATACTGATTAAGCTTACATTTGCCCCTAAGCACCCTTTAACTAACCGCAAATTCTGTGTATTTTCTCATTTCTGGGGAACGGAATCCCAAAATAATTCTATCTTTGGGGATTCCAGCATTGAGAAATTCGTTAGCAATTCCATCTTCCGTACCATCTCGATGAATCCAAATTTTTCCATCGATAATTTCTACATGAATTAAACAACCGTGAACTTGTCGCACGTCCTCCCAACCCAAAATCATGAGCAGATAGCGATCGCTTTGGGGATCAAATACCGGATGTCGCTGAATATCTCCATAAGCGTAGGGTATTTGAGCATATTCGGTAATGATCGAACAGATAATTTGACGGTACTTTTCTAAGCTATCCATTTCAAAATTACCTCCTTTTGAGGTTGAAAAACCATGAGCTTTACCCGATTATTCCTAAGTAATAGCTTACCAATAGGTTCTTCAAATAATCCTTCATATATTTCATGATGAACCGCAACATAAAGTTCTCGCTCTGGTTCGATTTCTGCTAAAACATCATGATACACAATATACTGACCAATTGCTTTTTCTAGTTCGTTCATTTCTGATGCACCTATAAAGCTTTTGATTTCTACAGCAATTTTACGTTCAGCTTTTTCAGCAGCGATGAGTTTTTGAACCCCTAAATCTACATACATATCCTTAGTACCCCATTTTAGGGTAAGGGGATCGTGAGTAATTGTCCAGTTATCTTTAAGTAAAGCATTTTTGACACAGTTGTGGTAAATGTCTTTAGCAGGCATAATTATAATCTTTGAGTTCAGCTTCAGAGCGTGAATTTTATGGTAAAAATTAAATGAGGGTTATGGCAATACGGTTCGTTTAAGGATGTTTTGGGAGATATCAACAAAGAAGGGTGAAGCATTCGGATCTAATATTACTCGTGTGAGCGTTCAATTGTCGCCCGAATGCTTCACCCCTACAACTAACCGAACCGTATTGAGGGTTATGGGGCACGATCGCAGGTTAGCGCGGATTTGCTCTATAGCTGTAATCCCATCTACAACCTCATCTCGTTGGGATGCTTCCCAACCAAGCATTGCGTCTCGCTGGAGTTCAGGAAGTCGTCCCTGATCAATATCTTCTTGCTGTTCGAGTAGTTGAATTCCTGCGAGAATGACTTCGATCGCGCTTTTATATTTGCCACTCATCAGGTGACGCTGTACGAGGGCTTCGGCTTTAGGTGATCAAACAATTTGCATGGTGTTTGAGAGAATAGGAGTTGATTTTATTATAGGCGATCGCCTTTTTTATTCTATCTTACCCAAGCGATCGCTCTGCTTACAAATCCCACAAAAACCACGAATTTTCAACAACTATATATTTACCAATAACACTCAATGGTAACACTTCCCCACTCCCAAGCACATCAACAGAAATTCCATCTCGAATCATAATTTTAAACACTTCATCCCTACATTCAATTAAGCTTGCATCTAGTTCAAGAATTTGACCCTCTTCATTCAATACACCCAGTAAATCCGAAGTAGATAAACTAAATACATCTTGAGTATTACCTTTCTTAGTCAACTGATCGCCACCCTTTCCAGTAGCATCAATATCGGAAATCATCCATTCATTAGATAGAGGATAATTTTCAGCTAAATATTCAACAATTTTAGCAACTCTGGATTCTATTTTTTCCTGTTCTTCACAGCAGAGTGTAACAGCCCACTTTTGGCTAACATTTTCGATCACAGGAGAAGTTTGAGATTTCATAATGGTTCTGGTCTGTTATTTCTAGTAGGAGTTCCACCAGTAATATTTGGTATCCACCTATGTTGGTGAGGTGGTGATAGATGATCTGGGCGAAGATTACCATTAGGATAAGTAGGACTGGTAAAATCTAAATCTCTCACAGGCTGTCCAGACGCATCAAATTCTCGCATCTGATAAATCCTCTGGTTATAAGTATCCCATCTTAATTGAGAGTGCGGTCCTCTAGCATTTGGATCTGGCTTTGCTTCTCCAAGTCTAGGTGGTAGCTGGCTTTTAAGTACAAGTGTACCATCTGCATAGCGCGAGTGGACTGACAATCTAATTTTATTATTTTAAGGTAGTCAACTTAATTATTTTATCACTTATTGGAAAAAAAATAATCGCTATTTACCTCCTTTTGAGATCGGGATCGGAAAATGGGCCAGTTTCTGGTAAAATGAAACAGCTCTGATAGATTTGCCTAAATATGAAAAAAAATCTGATAATTAATCAATAATAAATAGTGAACTATAAATTATAAACAATGAGTGTTGATAAACCTTTAGGAGCAGTTATTCAAGGTTCTCTGAGTCAGGGACTAGAAGTCAGATTGCACGCAGATGTTTCTGTAGAAGATATGCGAGTCGGCAAATTTTTGGTAGTACGCGGAGTCTACTCTGACTTTTTCTGTATGATGACAGATGTCTCTTTAGGAGCTTCTAGTACCCGAATTTTTGCTAATCCTCCTCAACCAGAAGATTTGTTTCTCCAAGAAGTATTAGCTGGAAGTGGCACTTTTGGCACAATTAATCTGACACCAATGCTCATGCTCAACCGGGAACCAACCCAGAAATTCTTCTTTAATCAGACTCCCAATGGTACAGCTAAACAGCAAACAACCAGTTTAGCCTCATTTCAAGCAAATACTAGCCAACCGATGGAATTGTTACCTGTGAAAACTATTCCTTGTCACTTTTCCCAAGTATATGATGCGAATGAGCAAGATTTTCGCGCTGTCTTTGGCTGGGAAGATGATCCGACTCGACGCAATTTCGCGATCGGACAACCTTTAGATATGGATGTACCAGTTTGTATCGATCTCGATCGCTTGGTAGAACGTAGTAATGGTGTCTTTGGTAAGTCGGGAACTGGTAAATCTTTTCTGACGCGGTTACTATTATCAGGTATTATCCGCAAGCAGGCAGCAGTTAATTTAATTTTTGATATGCACTCGGAATATGGTTGGGAAGCTGTCTGTGAAGGGAAAAAGTTTAGTACAGTTAAGGGTTTGCGACAATTATTTCCTGGACAGGTACAGATGTATACCCTTGATGCTGAGTCTACTCGGAGACGGGGTGTGCGTGATGCTCAGGAACTTTATCTAAGTTATGATCAAATTGAAGTAGAAGATATTAGTCTGGTGCAACGTGAGCTAAATCTCTCGGAAGCAAGTATAGAAAATGCGATTATTCTGCGGAATGAGTTCGGTGATAGTTGGATTTCCCACTTGTTGGATATGACTAATGAGGATATCCAATTGTTTTGTGAGGAAAAACGGGGTAATACCTCTTCGATTATGGCCCTTCAGCGCAAGCTCATTCGTCTCAGTGAATTAAAATATATGCGTGCTAGATGCCCCCATAATTATGTTGGGCAGATTTTAGATTATTTAGAAGCTGGTAAACACGTTGTGATTGAATTCGGCTCCCAGTCCAATATGCTTTCCTATATGTTAGCGACCAATATGATTTCTCGTCGCATTCATAAAGCTTATGTACAAAGATCAGAGCGGTTTTTGCAGACTAAAAATCCCCTTGATCGTCCCCGTCAGTTAGTGATCACGATTGAAGAAGCTCACCGTTTTCTTGATCCTGCAACTGTCCGTCAAACAATTTTTGGGACGATCGCCCGGGAAATGCGAAAATATTTTGTGACCTTATTGGTGGTCGATCAGCGTCCTTCGGGGATCGATAATGAAGTGATGTCTCAAATTGGTACTCGGATTACCGCTTTGCTTAATGATGAAAAGGATATCGAGGCAATTTTTACAGGTGTTTCTGGTGGTGCTAGTTTACGTTCAGTCTTAGCTAAGTTAGATTCTAAACAACAAGCTCTCATCCTGGGTCATGCTGTCCCCATGCCCGTTGTTGTCCGGACCCGTCCCTACGATCAGACTTTTTACGAAGAAATTGGTGAACCTTGCTGGGAAGAAAAATCTGATCAAGAGGTTTTTGATGAAGCTGATTCAGCTTTAGCCGATTTAGGATTTTAACTGAGAAACCTGCTTAAATCAATATATTAAGTCAATATGATTCAGTTAAGGATATTTTTGGGGATCTCGGCAGCAGAAGGGTGAAGCATTCGGAGCTAATGTTACTGGTCTGATCGTTCCCTTGTCGCCCGAATGCTTCACCCCTACAAATTGGTTCGGCGATCGTCCGGATTTCCCCCCTACTCAATCAATAATTACAGATTCATAATAGAAAGAGAGCAAGATCAGTTCAATTAATTGGGCCTAAGTGACAAAAGGGAAAATTATACAGAGTTCTTAGCGAGAATTTTAAACAAATCTACCAAATTGCCGCTCAGAAAATGAACCTTTTGCCCTTTACAGTGGTCTAAATTTTGTAATACAATAAAGAAAAGCAAACTCATAACGATTTTGAGTTTTAAGATCTTGTAACCAGACCCCAGTCATTGAAAGTGGGGAGTATCAGGATGAAGGTGAGAAATAAAACAATAAGCAAAGAAGCTTCTAGCCATTGCCATTTGCTTAGGTGAGAAAAGTTAGACCCCTATTTTAATCAAGTTCAGTCATTCCGTCAGAATTCAGACGGATGATTTCCCATCGGGAATATCGCATGAACGTGATTTTGTGATCAGATTAAGGAGTTCACGGTTACATCATGCCCACTACCAAAACACCCAACAAGAGTCCCAAAAACACTGAGCTGAACCGAAAATCCTATAGCTCAAGTGATACAGTTCGCACCTATCTGCATGAGATTGGGCGTGTACCGTTATTAACCCACGAACAAGAAATTGTCTATGGTAAGCAGGTACAGCAAATGATGAAGTTGCTAGAAAGTAAAGAAGCACTCTTCAAAACGCTGTTACGCGAACCCACCCTGACTGAATGGGCGATCGAGGTTCAACACACCGAAGCAGAGTTGAACCGACTGATGCGTCAGGGACAGCAAGCGAAGAAAAAAATGATCGAAGCGAATCTGCGGTTAGTGGTAGCGATCGCCAAAAAATACCAGAAGCGCTACATGGAATTTTTGGATTTAATCCAAGAAGGCACCTTGGGCCTAGAGCGGGGTGTGGAGAAATTTGATCCAATGCGGGGCTACAAATTCTCGACATACGCTTATTGGTGGATTCGTCAAGCGATTACCCGGGCGATCGCCCAGCACGCTCGGACGATTCGGTTACCGATTCATATTACGGAAAAACTGAATAAAATTAAACGAGCGCAACGGGAACTCACCCAGACATTAGGACGCAGTCCTACTCCTGCGGAAATTGCCAAAACACTAGATTTAGAACCAGCGCAAATTCGGGAATTTCTCCTCTTAGCGCGACACCCAATGTCCCTTGATTTACGGATTGGGGATAATCAAGATACGGAATTGAAGGATTTGCTCGAAGATGAAAGCGAATCCCCTGAGCAATTTATTATTCAGGAAATGCTCCGTCAAGACTTAGATAGTTTATTAGCCGAATTGACCCCCCAACAACGGGAAGTGATTATTCTCCGATTTGGGCTCAAAGATGGGAATGAATTATCTCTAGCTAAAGTAGGAGAACGGATGAGTTTGAGTCGTGAGCGTGTCCGTCAACTCGAACATCAAGCACTAGTTCAATTACGTCATCGTTGGGCAAAAGTTCGGGAATATCTAGCTAGTTAGGGAAAAACCTAACCCCCCAACCCCCTTCCCTACAAGGGAATGGGGAGAAAGATCATTCTTGCTCCCCTTTCCTCTTAGGAGAGGGGTTGGGGGAGAGGTCAAGATCCGCGATTCGCCAGTTCCAGATTATATTCTAACTACTCAATCCATCAGAGAATCTTTAGAAATGCTGGTTTTCCTCAGTAAAGTCTGAAATACCTATTCTACCGTTGCTGATTTTTAGAGTTACAAATCTTTGCGCCAGAAAAGAGACTCCCAACGTCGTCCTAAAGATACGACTTTAACCATCCACACCCCCTCACTAAACCCAAATGCTGGGAGATGACCTTTTGGAGCAGTTAGGTTAAATGTTAGGGCAATATATAATAACCAGTTTTTTCCCTTTCTCCATCCCACTTGATCACCAAATTTATCTCTTATTTGATCATCTGCATTAAGATGACCTCCCACATCCTTACTTTGCCAGAGGTTTTTTTGCACACTAAAACCAAAATGACCAAGCGAGTATTTCACCCATAACTGATCTATAGTGTGAAGGTCTTTACTCGGAAACTTTAACCAATCATTACTATCGAGATATCCCTCTCTTTCACGATGAGCAGCTTTAAGTAAAAGACGGTAAGTTTTCTCATCAGCTTCTTTCCACTTTCCCGCAGCTAAGAGGTCTTGGAGAGGAGTGTAATCTATATTCTTTTGACTTTCGAGAGTAATTTGAAATTGGGTCGCTGTTGATGATTGATGAATTTGGGTTTTAAGTATTGATGGGTTAAATATTGATGGTTGAGGTCTTAATTTAACATTAAGTTCTTGCCATATTTCCTGAGCAGATTTATAGCGATCGCTCAAAGGAAGCGAGATCATTTTATCTAAGATCATCCCTAAATCATCACTAATATTAACATATTGTCGCCATACCCATTTCATCTCATTAAAATCAAACAAATTATCTATATAATTACAATTTTGTTTGTGTAATAAACAACCTGTCAAAAGCCTAATACAAGTTACCCCTAAACTATATATATCACTAGCTGGAAAAGCTTGACCCTGCATTTGTTCTGGAGCTGCATAACTCAGAGTACCAGTTACAGTACCCATACTCATCATTACCGCATCGCTTAATTGCTTAGATACTCCAAAATCAATTAACATCAAACAATTATTTATATCTCTAATAATATTATCTGGTTTAATATCTCTATGGATAATATTATTTTTATGGATAAAGTCTAAAACTGGGAGAAGTTGACTTAATAAATCTATGATCTGTTCTTCATCAAATTTTCCTTTTTGTTGTAATTCTTTCAATAAATCTTTTCCGTCGATAAATTCTTGGATTAAATATAAGTGTTTATCTTGTTGAAAGAATGCTAATAAGTCAGGTATTTGGGGATGTTTACCTAAATCTTTTAACCTAATTGCTTCTTTTTTAAATAATTCTGTTGCTTTTAGTAATTCTTCACTTTCTTGCAACTGAGGTAGAAATTGTTTGATCACACAAAATGTATCTAGTCGTTGCTCATCTATGGCTTTGAAGGTTCTCCCAAAACCACCCTTTCCCAGAAATTGCAATGCTCGATAGCGATCGCCCAGCAATAACCTATTCCCACAGAACTGACAAAGCTTGATCTCAGGTGGGTTGATGTTCTCACATTCAGGGTTTAGACATAGACTCATAAAACTTCATCAAGCTCTTGACAAATAATCTGAACTTATTATATCTTGCAGGTTACAAGTCTTTGCGCCAGAGAAGAGACCCCCAACACAAAAAACCACCACCAAACCCAACCACACCCCAACACCGGAAGATGGCCCATAGGAGCATCGGTGTTAAAAGTTAGGTCATCATAGCTCTTCCAAGTGCCTCCTTTTCTCCATCCTAACTTTTCCACAAATTTTATTTCGATCTCTAGTCTAGCTTTGGAATCTCCACCCACATCCTTACTCTCCCAGATCTGTTTTTGAACGCTAAACCCAAAATGACCATCAGAATATTTTACCCATAACTGATCTATAGTGAGAAGGTCTTTACAGGGAAACTTTAACCAATTATCACCATCAAGATATTTCTCTTTTTCACGATTAGCAGCTTTAAGTACAAGTCGATAAGTTTCCACATCAGCCTCTTTCCATTTACCAGCAGCTAATAAGTCTCGGAGCGGAGCATAATCTATATTTCTTTCACTTTCAAGAATAATTTGATCTACAGATTTATTGAATGGATCAGAACTATTGAATAGCCAGTTAAACAAATTATTTTGTTTTTCGTTTATTGTTGGTTCTAAAGGATCTGGTAATAATTGGAAATTCGATTTTTGTGATAAATTTGTCTCTAAATTACTAGCCAAATTAATGGTTTTCTGCGCTGCTGTTGGTGGATAATATATACCTCTTAATGGCGAAACTGGTTTGGGATGTTTTAGAATTGATTGCCCTACTTCTGATCTTTGAAGTGCTTGCAATACTTCGGCAGCAGATTGATAGCGATCGCCCATAGAAATCGATAACATCTTATCTAAGATCAACCCTAATTCATCACTTATATTTGCTTGCGATCGCCAGATCCATTTCTGATTTATGGGATCAAATAAATTATTGACAAAAGTATGGTTTTTAATTGCTGGAAAACAACCTGTTAATAGTCGAATACAAGTAACACCTAAACTGTATATATCACTAGCAGGGTAAGCATAACCTTGAAGTTGCTCCACAGCCATATAACCTGGAGTACCCGCTAAAGTTCCTGCTTCGACCTTTAAAGTATCACTTAATAGCTTAGATACACCGAAATCTATTAGTATTAATGAACCACTATTATGTCTAACAATATTATCTGGCTTTATATCTCGGTGAATAACATTATTTTGATGAATAAATATTAAAACAGGAAGAAGTTGATTTAATAGATCTATAATTTTTTCTTGACTAAACTTTCCTTGTTCTTGTAATTCCTCTTTTAAATCTTGTCCTTCGATAAATTCTTGGACTAAATATAAATGTTGATCTTGGGGCAGAAATGCCAATAAGTCTGGGATTTGCGGATGTTTCCCTAAATCGCATAATCTCATAGCTTCTTTTTCAAAAAATTCAGCATTGTTATTTTCTTGTTGCTCAATAGAAAACTGTTTAATAACACATGGAGTTTTAAGTCTATTTTCGTCTATAGCTTTAAATACTCTACCAAAAGCACCAGCACCAATTAACTTTACTGCGCGATAACGATCATTTAGTAAAAGGTTGCTTTTACACTTAGAGCAAGATTTTTGATTAAGTGGGTTAAAATATCCGCAACATGAGTTTAAACATAAACATTGTTCCATATCTATCTAATCTCTATAATACTTACTCAATCCCTTTAATGGGCATGGTGGTTATTTGACAAAACTCACATACTCATTCTAGTTTATAGTTCGGGTATATGTCTAGTACATAGAATTCAGATTTTTGGTGATTACGCTAACTAAGGAGAGCGGTTTGCAAAGATTGACCTCTCCCCCAACCCCTCGACCCAGAGGAAAGGGGAGCAAGAATGATCTTTCTCCCTATCCGTAGTAGGGAAGGGGGTTGGGGGGTTAGGCGTCGCCGTGAGCGCTTGCCCTGAGCGTAGTCGAAGGGTAGTCGAACGGTTTTTCCTGCGATTAAGCCAACTCTCTAACACCCGATTCCGATAAAATATCCTTATGATAAAAAACTGTCTCAACTAGTTTGGCAATTAAAAAGGTTAATTTATGTTTATCCCTCAAGGTTTTGTACAACACTCGATCGTTACATCTCTGGGGACAATGGTGTATTATACGGCTGAGGCTGAACCCTGGATTGTTAAGTCTCAAGTCGATCGGGAAAAATTACCTCCCCTGGTTTTTCTACATGGTTTTGGAGGAGGATCATCGGCTTATGAATGGTCAAAAGTCTATCCCGCCTTTGCCAGTCAATATCGAATTTTAGCACCTGATTTAATTGGTTGGGGTCGTTCTGAACATCCGGAAAGAAATTACCAAGCTCAAGACTATATCAATACCATCATTGAGTTTATTGAGAAAACCTGTAGTGAACCAGTCCCAGTTATTGCTTCGTCCCTTACTGGTGCATTAACGATTCGAGCTGCGATCGCTAAACCAAGTTTATTTCAATCTCTGATCTTAACTACACCCTCTGGGTTATCAGACTTTGGTCAAAATTCTCAAGATAATTTCTTTGTTCACCTAGTCCGAACTCCCATTATCGATCGCTTTCTCTATGCTACCGCAGTTGCTAGCGAAGGGGGAATCAGCAGCTTTTTACAAGAACGACAATTTGCTAGTCCCGATCGCGTCTACCCAGAAATCGTGGAAGCTTATTTAGACTCAGCAGGACAACCCAATGCAGAATATGCAGCACTTTCCTTTGTCCGAGGAGATCTATCTTTTGACCTATCTCTTTATATTACTCAACTAACTACTCCCACTGCGATCATCTGGGGAGAGAAATCCCAATTTACTAGACCGGAAATTGGTCAAAGATTAGCTAATCTGAATCCCCAAGCAATTCGCTTTTTTCAGAAGCTAGAAGATGTTGGGCTTACACCTCAATTAGAACTACCTGCGGTGACGATCGGTTTAATTAGACAATATTTAACAGTTTTCCAAACAGATTTGTAAGTTTATGCAGGTATGAGGGTTAATGCTCTATACCTGCATTACTTTAATCCATCACCTAATATCTGATATCAATCACACTGGCATTAAAGTCGTAGTTTACCCCCTCTAGCTCAACTGTGGTGCCAATTTTAACTTTGGTATTACCAAGTACCGGTCCATCAGAGGTAATTTTCGCTTTACCAGTCAAGGTCATCAGCATACTGGTGTTAAAAGATTCTTCTACTCTGGGATCAGGTACGGCTTTAATCGTACCATTGGGTTGGGGCACAGCTAAAAATCGGTTAATCGTTTTATAGGATTTAATATCGATCTCCCCATAGGGGTTATTGCGGATAATTACTTTGGTTTTCTTAGTTCTTTCAAATTCATTGAGAACACTGTTTGGATCACGTACACTTAAGCCCCGCACAATTAAGTCTACTTCAATTGGTTTCATGCTATTCCCAAGTTGGGCAACGGAACCATTAGCACCAGGAAAGATAAAAATACCTACCAATACTAACAGAATTACCAGCCCAGCGCCCAAATCCAAAATGCTAACCTTACCTAATATGCGACCTTCTGTATCCAAAATTTTCATGTGAGATTGTCCCAGCGAACCAATTAAACGCTAATAGTTGTTTAAATCAAGACTACCATTTCCCCATCCTCATTTTGCCACTGTCATATTAGTAGTCAATTGGTGGTAGGGAAACATAAAATAGCATTATTAGTCAACAGGTATATCACAGATTTTGTCAATTTTCTGATTCTTGCTATTGTACCATGTTTAACCCATTATCTTTAATTTCCGGGCGTTTCCTAAGTCGCCACTGGCATATTCTATTGTCTTTTCTAGTTACTTTGGGCGTAGTGGTTGGTTTCCCGGTCGTCGCTGGGGCTTTTTCTTGGGCAGATTTAATTCTGCAGGGAGTTCAGGTCATCCAGGTATCCAATATCTCTGATCGTCAAGAAGTAGCTTTAGGTAAGCAAATTAACGATCAGTTGGTTAGTAGTGGTCAGATTAAACTCTACGACAATTCGGATATTAATCAATATGTTCAGCAAATTGGTCAGCGGTTAGTCCCTGTTAGCGATCGCCCCAAGATTCCTTATACTTTTCAGGTAGTTGATGATAATAGCGTCAATGCTTTTGCGACGATGGGGGGATTTGTTTACGTTCACCGTGGATTATTGAAAGAAGCAGATAACGAAGCTCAAGTAGCTAGTGTATTAGCCCATGAAATGGGTCATATTGCTGCTCGTCATTCCGTCAAAAAAATGCGTCAAGCTTTAATCGCTCAGGGAGCAGCCGCAGCCGCAGGGGTTGATAATAATACTGCGGTTAAGGTTGGTTTAGACCTAGCTATCCAACGCCCAACCAGCCGAGGTTATGAATTTGAAGCTGATCAAAGAGGATTAAAAACGATCGGACGTTCGGGTTACGCTGAATCAGGGATGGTTGACTTTATGAAAAAATTGCTCAAACAACCTTCTCCTCCGACCTTTTTAAGCGATCACCCAGCTACAGCCGATCGGGTGATTGCTCTCCAAAATAACCTCGATCCAGCAAAAGCTAATGGAGATGGGTTAGATAATAGTTCCTATCAAAACCTAATCAGCTCAAAATTGAATTAAATCGATTACACATGAGCAGACCGACAACGTTTAGAGGATAATAATTCTGGTTTAATCTGGGTTTCGATTTGGGCTAGAGAGAGAACTCGCAGACGATGACTTAGGATATTAAATTGATAAACTTGCTGGTGAGTTAGCTCGATCGCGGTTAACCATCCACTGAACGGATGATAAGCACCTGTGTCAATTCCTAACCAACCTTGTCCACGAGCTAGTTGTCCTTTATCAACACCTGGTAAAGTTAAGGTAATTGTATGTCCAATGATAATTAATTTATCGGGGAAATAAGGTTCGGTCATAAAATGAAACCGATCGCGAATCCAGCAAAACTGTTCCCGAGTTTGTTTTTTTAGGGGTAATGCTGGATCAACTCCAGCATGGACTAACCAAAAGTCGCCCAAATCTAAATATAAGGGTAAGGTTTCCATCCACTCAATATGTTCTAACAGCTGATCTGTCTTCCCGTGATAACTAGCAAGAGTGCTGTCTCCACCACATAACAGCCATTCTTGCATTAGTGATTCATTGCACTGTCGATTGGGAAAAGATTCCAATAGCATCTGTTCATGGTTTCCGAGCAAACAGGAATAGGAATTTTGTCGCACCAAGTCAATTACTTTAGCACTATGGGGACCGCGATCGATTAAATCACCCAGAAAATATACTTGATCGGCTGTCCCAGGTGCGATCGCATTGAGGAGTACCATCAATCCCTCATAATGTCCGTGGACATCACCAATGACAATTTGTCTGTGGGTATTTTTTTTCATAGGAAATCTTCCTTTCTAAGCAGAGTGCATCCTGATTGATTAAAATATTAGCAAAATTTAACTCTTTGTTGTTCTTGTTTATAGTTTTTTTATATATCAGGAGATTTTCATTAAAGAACCTTTAAAATTAGGAAACTATCACATAGTTGAATAACTAGGTGTAAGCACTCAAATCAGCAACTAATCAGCAATAAAGCTGATTAATTGCAATCACCGCAACAACATAACTATCGACTGAGAGCTTGGAAAAAACGTCGGACTTCTCCAAAAAATCCCTGACGCTTAATTTGAGGTGATGAAGATGAATTACTACCGTTGGTTGCTTTGATGAGAATTTGCTCTAAAGCATCACCCAGGGGTTTTTCTGATTCTTCTGCGATCAGTTCATAGCTATTTTCAGTTTCTAACCACACCAACCAAGCACTAGGAAAACAACGAAAGAGAATTGCATCGGCTAGGGGTCGGATATAATAACAAGAATAAAGACTGTTTAAAAAACGTTCTCGCAGTTGACGTCCAGCATAGCCAATCCCGACGATCGCTGCGTCTTCTAAACAGGGATTAAGGAGTACCACCGGGCGATCGCCAGCTAGGTTGCAGAGTTTTTCGACTTGTTGAATTTCCACTGAACTAGGAGAGACAATCAAATACACCTGGTCTTCGGGTGAAATTTTATGTTCGATGGGAGAGCGACTAGTACCCAGATCGCTGATCCCAAATTCTACTTGTCCCCAATCCCGTCGAGCTAGTGCAGCAGCACCAGCATCACAGAATAAGACTTTTAAATGAGAACCAAATTGCTCAAAATCTGGAATAAACTGTTCGGTAATGGATTGGGCTTGAAGTTGGATTTCGGGAAAAACTAATTCAACTTGTAACCGAGTATAACCTGCCGCGATCGCTTGTTGGGTCGCTGTCCGAGCTTGAGTGATCGCTTCTGCTAAGGAATTGGGAAGTTCAGCCATTAATTTTAGTTAATATAGGTTGGATTGGGCAATTTCACAATTATCGCAGGTTTGAGGAGATTGAATATCAACTGGTGGATAAATTGCGATCGCATTCCCAGCACTGACTAATTAAATTCAAAAGTTGAGATTAAGTTATCAAAAATGGGTTTTTTCTGCTTGACTTGTTGATGATCCTTGATCATGATCACCTATAAATTGCCGAATCCTCAATAAATTGCCTGATGTGTAGTTTTATTAAAAATCACAGCATTTTGATTACCAATAGTAGTTTTAGTAATATTAGAAACTTGACTAAGGGAAATTAATCGGTAATTTGGACACTACCAACGAGAATCAGACAAAGGAGACGGTCGATCGCTTTGCAATCTTCTTCAGTGATCGATTCATCTAAAAGTGCAGCGGTGATTCTATACCAATCAGACTTTCTCACTGTCTGGGTTGTCCCAATATTGGCCACAATTTGGTTAACTTTTGCCCTGATTGTCCCCTGAGTAGTCCCCTGAGTAGTCCCCTGAGTAGTCCCCTGAGCTTTACCCTGAGCTTTACCCTGAGCTTTACCCTGAGCTTTACCCTGAGCTTTACCCTGAGCGTAGTCGAAGGGGGAGTCGAAGGGGGAGTCGAAGGGGGAGTCGAAGGGGGAGTCGAAGGGGGAGTCGAAGGGTAGACTTACACTGAGGGTCGTCGAAGTGGTCAAAGGACAGGATGAAAGAGTGTACTTACACTGAGCGTCACCGAAGTAGTCAAAGGGTAAAATCGAAGGATGGGAGATTTGAAGCATTGGTTTTTTCCTGAACTCGATATTTTTATCATCCCCTGGTTTCCTTTACTGCTAAGTGATGCAGGATTTAACCAAAGCGTGATAGTTTTATGGTGATCCAGTGAGTGCTGGAGATTTTCCGGGTGACTGATATCACTGGTTGATGACCAAAAACAATCTGGTTCAAGAGACAAAACGCCTTAACTTTTCTAAAATTGACAAAATCTAGGATAATATTATTGCCATAAACCACGTAAAACTTTTAAATCGTCCTGATCAAGTTCTACTGGTGTGCCACTCCGAATCAGTTCAGAAAATTCTTCATTAGGAACCATTATACATAGTGCATATAAACGATCGCTTCCAGTATTTTCAATGACATGGGTTCCTGTGGGTGGTACTAAAATACTGTCTCCCGTCTGAATTGGTACAGTTTTACCATCACAACTAGCTAATCCTTGTCCTTTAAGAATAAAAAATATTTCGGTTGCATATTGATGTCGATTAGGTGGAGTTTTCCCACCGACATCAAATATTTCTACACAATAGGTAATCGAAACATTAGCTGTAGCACTATCAAAGACAATTGCTAGACGATTAGTGTCATAAGGACTAATTCGGTAAGCTTGATAATCATGAGGACACTTGATGATCGGAATCATGCAGCGAGAGACTTCCATGATAGTGTTTCCTGATCTGTAATAATTGGTTAAACAACAATCATGGTAAGTCTACTATGAAAGTTTGACTGTTTTAATCGCATCAAAGATTGCTTGAGAATTTGTGACAAACCCAAAACATTGCTTAATATTGTATATGGTGGCTTGCCAACAATATTCTGGGGATGTGGTTGCTGTACAATCTTTAACTAAAATACAGTCATACCCTAAACAGTTAGCATCTTGCAAGGTGGTCATGACGCATTGATCCGCGTTGACCCCACTAAATAGTAATGTGGTTTTCCCCAGATTACGCAAAATACTATCTAATGGAGTATCCCAAAAACCGCTCATTCGATATTTATCTACCCGGATATCGACTGGATTGGGTATAAGTTCATCCACGATCGCAGCTCCCCAACTACCTGCCATTAATACTGTAGCACCATTGCTGGGTAAGCGATCGCCTAAACCAATTCCTGTTCCAGTCGGATTATAAACGTGATGGATGCTCGCACTAATATTCATTAAATCCGGTCGATTCCCCCAGTTTAACCAAATTACCGGGACTTGGTGCGATCGCAATTCTGGTAACAAGGTGTTTAAGGGTTGAATCGGGGTACGAGCTGGATTAATATCTACACCGATATGAGCTAACCAACCATCTCGATGACAAAAATCATTTTGCATATCAATGATCAGAATTGCTGTTTTAGCTAAGTCTAGATGGAGGGTTTTTGTTTCGGTTGGTAAAATAATTGGATCAGGAGGAAGGGATGATCGGGTAATATCCGCGATCGTCTCATTGACTTTCCAATTATTCGGAGGTATCCCTAAATTTTTCAGTTGGTCAGTCATAGAATGATTAGATCCCTTAAAAATTCTCTTTTAGATGAGTTTCACCACGACGATACAACTCACGAGCATAATCAGTCCATGTTCCTTGTCCCCAATACCGAAAACAACTGGTTTGGACTAAAAGATTATTGAGTAATGCTTCCCGATAACGCTTTTGTTTGGTGATTGTTTCTGGATGAGGGGAATTTTTCAGGAGCGGATCAATTTTTTCATGGAATAAAGCACTGAGTTTATTCATGGGTTCCAGGACATTTTCATATCCTTGGACCCAACTCATATTATTAGTCCAAGATGCTCCTTCCATGTGAAACTGATGGTCAGTTTTCCTTAATTCTTGAATTGCTGTTTCCACAGTTTCAGGGGAGCAATTGTCTGGACTAACTCTATCCCAAATTTTGTGTTGTCCGATCGGTTGACAAGCAGGATAATCATCAGGATTACATCCAGCAGCTTCAATTAATTCTAAATATTCAGTACCATTAACTCCCACTACCCCAGATTTACCACCATTTTCATCCCGCATTTTGTACCAAGCTTGTCGGAAACCACTAGGAAATTCATTCATCATCACACCCCCATTTTCACCATCACCAATTTGAGTCACAATGGAAGGGATAGAAATATTGCTAATTGTTTGTCGGGATAGGGTTTTTGCTTCGTAATAAGGTTGCATTTGAGCGACTAATTTGGTATCTGATCCTTGGGTTTTAATTAGTGCTGTAATACTGATGCTTTCTCCATGGGAATTACGAGCGATGAGACGGTGGGGTAAGTGTTTGTAATGGAGAGAATGTCCTGCTAAAGTTTCTACTGAATGTTCTTGTACTAGCAACCAGCGATAACCACATTCCTGCAATGCTTTAATATATTCAAACAAAGTATCGGGATGATTAGGAAGGTGCATTTCTGGAGGAGAAAATCCCTTAACTCGACTGAGTGCTTCCCAACCAAAAATAGCAGCAAAGTGGTGTTGCCATGCTAGGATATGGAGTTTGAGATCAGGAATTGGGGTAGAAGGAGCTACAGCATGACTCCACATAGTTCCCAACCATTCTACATAAGGTTGGTAGGTGGGTTTAGTAGTAACTTCCTTGAGATTTTCCAGGATATCTCCCCGTCCCATTTGTCGCAATCCCCACAAGAGATTACCAGAATAATCTAACATCACGCGAGGGTTACATCCTTGTTCAACTAATTGGGGAATAAATTCCGCAATCCGGGTATAACAATAAGCAAAAGATCCAGCGTTATGGTTATCTCCAATGTGAGGATGCTCGAACATATTTTGCAGATTACTGATCGTTTCTCCATTCCCTCCTGCTGGGATGCTCGGTTGGTGCATATGGAGTGCGATCGCAAAGGATGAGGTAATATCTGGTAAGCGAAGATTAGTGTTTGGTAAAAATACAGAACGATTTTGGTTGGTGACAGCTAAAACTTCATTTTCCCACCCAGAAATATTAGGTAATCCATCAATTATTTCTGGTAATGTCGAACTGTTAGTTGAGGAGAGCGATGAAACCATAGGTGTTTATGCTTGAGGGTCAGCAATAATAAAATCTGCCATCCTTATTATTACCCATATATAGGATATTCGCGCTACAGGACTTTTGTAAAGTTTTAGTGGTTATTCTTAACAATTCTTGCTCGTACTGCGAGTATAACGATGTTTAACTCCGATCGGAAAGTATTCGGGATCAGCGGTTTTGGCTAAAGAGACTTCGATCTGATGATATTCTGGGGGAACATAATGAGTAAATTCGCTATTTAGTCGTTTTAATTGAGCGAGAATAGACTCGGAAATCCGATTGATTTTTTTCCGATCGCTATCAATTCCTGGTGCTAATTCGACTACTACCGACAAGACTTTATTTTGGTCGGAATTTTCTTTGACTTGTAAAACAAATTTCCCGGTGACCCAATCTTGAATGAGAGGTTGTTCTAAACCGACAGTAATATTTTCTGGGTAAATATTAGCACCAAAGTAGGAAACGGTAAAATTAGACCGACCAAAAATATAGAGAAAAGGTAGAGGACGAATACCTCGTAACCCATATTTTTGTAACTCAGCGATGGGATCGAAACCCCAATTGTCGAGAAATTTTAACATATCCTGGTAAGGAACTAATCCTCCTGTATCAGAAATATTATAGCGAATTAACGGAATACCATTGTTTCCCGAAAACAGTAAGGAAACTCCATCGATTTCAAAGAAACGACTAAAAGGATCATATTGAACCAGGGTAGGTAAACGCGGTTCTCCAAATAAACTATTAGCTATTTCTGGGTGATCGGAAAGAAAACGACGGATACAAATACTCAAAGGGGTTTCATTACCTAAAATTCCAGCATCAGCAGTTCCATAGAGGGAAGCTGTCTGATAATAAGAATTATTTCCTCCCGTTCGTTCCCCGATCAAATTGCGCCATTCTTCACTAAAAACTTCCCCAGCAAATACCATTTTAATTTGATAACGATTCCACTCAATTCCACGGGCAATTCCCTGATCAATTATATCCTTAATAAAAGGAGGATATCCTAATAAGACAACTTGCTCAAATTCCGGACCAAGCTCTTGGATAACTCGGAATATTTCTTCTTTATTATTTCCCGGAGTAACTACGGTAATTTGATAACCTTTACTAGCAAGATAACGACAGCAATTAGTTGTATATATTCCTCCCACCCAAGTACCTAAACTAAAACAGATTACAGCTAAAGTTCGACTTATATCAGCACAGAAACTATCCCGAAATATCTGTTCAAACCGAGGAGCAATTTGTAATTCATCAGCGAAAAAACGGGGCCAAAAAGTGGGTTTTCCGGTTGAACCGGAAGAAACAGCAATAAAATCACAGGTTTCTAGCTTTCCGGTACGACATAAATGTCCGAGGGGATAGCGGAGCAGATAATTTTCTTTAGTAATTGGTGGTAGTTTTTGAAAATCAGTAAAAGTTTGGATCTGAGCAGGGCTAATATTTTGTTGAGCTAAAAAATCTTGATAAGCAGGTACAGTAGTAATCACGGAATTAAATAATTCCAATACTGCTGATTCTGGACTAATTTGGGAATCTTGGTGAAGCAAAGTTTCTAGGGATGAGTTCAGAAAATCTTGAAACGCTGCTAGCGCGATTTGACGTTGGTTTTCCTGCATAAAATAGCGGTTTATTCTGGTGATTAATACCAATTTAGGGTGAAGTTGCTTAGATTTAAATCCCCCTAAATCCCCCTTAAAAAGGGGGACTTTTAATTCATGCTCTCCCTTTTTAATGGGGTTGAGGGGATTGCTCTCCCTTTTTAAGGGGATTGGGGGGATTGCTCCCCCTTTTTAAGGGGGTTGGGGGGATCTAGAACTATGCACCCTCATAAAAAATTGGTATAAGGTTTAATTAATTATATTGATGAATAGGGATTTGAATGAAAAATTCTCTACCTTGACCCAGATGGGATTGCTAATAGAGGTGGTCATGTTATAATTGTTTGGTATTTTTCCACCCGATCGTGAAGTTTAAATCTAAAGAAATTGGTATTTTGCCCATTTCAACAGAACTAATTTGGTTAATCCTAGTCGATTGGTGATATCAGAGCTATACATTGAATAAAGGATCTCAAGTTAGTGAAACCTATTTACTGTAATCAAGGACACGATAATCCCCCCGGAACCCGTTTTTGCTGTCAGTGTGGTGAAAAGTTGTCCCCAGCGATCGGTAATCCTATTTCTGTGGGAATGATGTTGGACGATCGGTATATCATTGTCGGGGAGTTAGGACATGGTGGTTTTGGACGGACTTATCTAGCACAAGATACAAACCGATTTAAGGAGCTGTGTGTTTTAAAAGAATTTGCTCCCCAAGTCCAAGGGACTTATGCTCTCCAAAAAGCTGAAGAACTTTTTCAACGAGAAGCTGGAGTTCTCTATCATCTCCAACACCCCCAAATTCCCAAATTCCGAGAATTGTGTCGTAGTGAAATCAATGGGATCGGACATATTTTTTTGGTACAGGATTATGTTGAAGGTCAAACCTATCGTGGGTTATTGACGGAAAGAATACGTCAGGGTTTACGCTTAACAGAAGTAGAATGTCATCATTTATTAATAAAAATTTTACCAGTGTTGGAGTATATCCACTCCTTGGGAGTAGTACATCGTGATATTTCCCCGGATAATTTAATTTTGCGAAAATCAGACGGTCTTCCAGTCTTAATCGATTTTGGTGGTGTGAAGCAAGTAGCAGCCACAATAGCATCTGAATTACAAGGAATTCAAGCAACTAGGTTAGGAAAAGTAGGATATGTCCCAGATGAGCAAATGTCTAACGGAATGGTGTATCCTCACAGTGATTTATATGCTTTAGGTGTCACGGTTTTAGTGTTGTTAACTGGGAAGGAACCTCAAGGTTTGAGAGATCCTTATGATTTAAGTTGGAAATGGAGAGAAGAAGTTAGTTTAAGTCTATTATTAGGTGCAGTCTTAGATAAAATGGTGGCATATCAACCAAGCGATCGCTATCAGTCTGCTCGTCAAGCTCTAGAAGCTCTAACCGGATCTTTATCGTTACCAAAGCAATCTGCTCCGATCATCCCACCGAATCGGACTAAAGCAGCGATCGCAATTCCTAATCAACGTCAATCCCCATCCAATGTTACTACTCCACCATCGACTGGAATTTTATCAGGTTGCTCGAAGTTTTTGGTCATATTGTTATTGATGTTAGGTGCTGCTTGGGGAGGTTGGTGGGGAACTAATCAATGGTTATATTTTCGTTCTCATTCACAAAAAAAAGCTCCAGATTTAACCAATCAAACCGAAAATACCACCGCACAACCACTACCTGAGTATTCTCCCGAAGAACAGGAGCGTAAACAAACGATTATCGATCGTAGTCGTGAGATGAAGTTAGATTTTAGTTTTTTTAATCGTTTAGTTAATCAAGTTTTTTACGCTAATAATCCTCAGTTAGATAAACGGGCTTTAACCAGCGATTCTGCTGATACCCAATTGCGGGAAGACTGGGATCAAATTGCGATCGAAATGCTAGATAAATTAGCTTTTTTGAGTCCTGAATCTCGTCAGCGTCTGAGTAATTATACTTCAGATGATAGTGAAGATCGACGCAAAAGAGCCTATAAATTACATTTAAGTAGTCCTAGTCTGAATCATATAGCTGATGCTAAGTTTTTCTCTTTATTTCCAGAACAAAGAGGACAGAATTTTATTAATCAACCCATTGGACAAGTATGGCACGCGATCGCATCTGATTGTTTAACTGGGATGGAAAATGGTAAAATGCTACAGGAAATTAAATTTCCCCCTGATCAGACTAGCGTTCAACTTAGTGGTCAACTCGAACCTGGAGCAGGTAAAGTTTATATTGCTGATTTACAAAAAGGACAATTCGCAAAATTTCAGCTTGATCGAGCAAAGGAAGGAATTAAATTGTCTATTTATCCTCCCAGTGGTAATAACCCATTATTAGAAGATTCAAACGAGTTAAATTGGTCAGAAGAATTGAGAGAAAGCGGTTATTATGAGTTTACCATAGTTTCTGAAGCAGAAAATCCTATTGATTATCAGCTTACCCTTAAAGCTAATCAAAGAAAATCAAACCATCGTTAGAATTAAATCATGTCTGAGGTATGATGATTAGATATTGAAATATTTTCATAAACACAGCTAAGGGAGTGTAACAAGATATAAAACCCAATCCGGTTCAGTTAACTGTAGGGGCAAAGCATTTCGGCGCATAAATGATGGTTTAAACGTTTACCCTGAGTTTACCCTGAGCGGAGTCGAAGCTTGCCCTGAGCGTAGTCGAAGGGGGCGTAGTCGAAGGGAAGCATAATATTACCGAAATGCTTTGCCCTCACCATCTATGCAGCCAACAGATCAACTATATATTAAACATTTCGGCGCATAAATGATGGTTTAAACGTTTACCCTGAGCGTAGTCGAAGGGAAGCATAATATTACCGAAATGCTTTGCCCTCACCATCTATGCAGCCAACAGATCAACTATATATTAAAATAGGATTTTTGGGGAGATCTCGGCGCAAAAGAAGGGTGAAGCATTCGGATCTAATATTATTCGTTTGAGTTTATAAATTATCGCCCGAATGCTTCACCCCTACACTTAACCGAACCATATTGACACTGAACCCTATTGCAGAAAAAATTATAGGGTTCAATGGTTATTACCCCCCCAACGATCTGGAGTAAAAAAGCAAATTGCCAAAAAATTGTTTGAAAAACTATTGAGTTGGTTTTGATTTGGAGGAAAAAATAGGAAAACGATTATTAGCCATTGAATAAGCTAAATCACGTAAACGCTGACGCTCCCGATCGACTAGAGTAACTGTATAGATCATTCCTGCTTGTTCCCACATAATTGAAGAAAATGGAATCGAGGGATTTTCCTTAGATCCTTCCCAAATAAAGGCTTCAATGTTATGATCAAGATCAACTATTTTCCCATTATTTTTATGTTTGATTAACTCTTGTTGAGCATTGAGAGAATCTTTACTATCTACCGCAAAACTAGCTAGTAAACAGGGATGAGGGCTAACTTTACAAGTAGATAAACCTACAGTTAAATTCGGTGGTGTTTTAGAAGAAAAAACTCTCACAAATAATTGTCCATTTTGCGCTTCCGGTGTATTTGGGAAAATTAACACTGATGGTAAACGCATGACCCAACCTGGTGGTAAGCTATTTTCAATTTCCTTTAAAGATGGTGTAAAAACATTGAGCGGATTAGCATTAACTTTCCCTTTGGTCGTGATCCCTAATCCCAAAGCTAAGATGATTAAAATTAGCAATAAATTACTCTTAAATCTTGATTCCATCTTGACTAATTCCCATTTATGCTGAAATTTGGACTTGGGTTCTCCCACTAGACCAATGGTTTAATATATATTCTCTCTAATTTTTCAGCGATTAAATAATCACCTCATTTTTAGCTAGGGAAATATTTTTTGATTAGTTCTATTATAAACCTTAGTTAATTAATTTTCAACTATATATAAGTTAAAAAACAACCAATCGATCGCACTGACTAAAATTTTTATTCTCCTCATATTTGTGATAAAAGCTGTCGGGGTTTGGTAAAAATAGAAAATTTTCCTTGACTTAGTTAAAATAGGCAAACTATAGGATAAGATAGAGAAAAGCCCTAAAAACTCCATCCTAGTCATGTTAGCCCATCTAATGTCCTCTCACAGATTGCGGAAATCACAACTAAGTGATTTTTTAGGATTACCAGAAAAATGCAAAGAAACTAAAGAAATCCTCATCACCCAAATTCTTGCATTAATTGCATCAGATCCATTAGAAGAAGAAAGATTTTGGGAAACTTTCAAAACTGAATTAGCAGTCGAACCAACCGAATTAGAAGAAATTTTAAGCTGTACTCCGACCGAACGCAAACGTTGGATTAAAGAAGGAAAAATTCCCATTCTTGAATATCGTCATTTTCGCAAAGCTGGACGGAATTTGCAATATCCTGTACACGATCGCATACTCATCCTCAAAATAGCACAAACAGAGATTGAATTATGGCGATCGCAACATCAAGCGCACCTCAAAAATCAACGACAAGCTGGAGCAAAAATTGCCGCTGAAACTAGAAAATATAATCAACAATCTCGTCAAGCTTTTAGTTTAGCTTGGGAACAAATTAAACAAGAATGGAGAGAAAATAGCTCCCAGGAAATCTCCCTGATTCTCCAACTAGCTTATTGGACAGTTTGGGTATCGCGTTGGGCTAAAGAAAATGAACTTAAAAGTCGCAATGCGATCGCTTATTTTGATTTTTATCAAGAACGTAAAAACGAATTATACGCAGCTAAAAATCAAGCCATTAAAATCTTAGCACAAACTCCCTACAAGAAACTCTCTTTCTATCGTCCCGAACATCCAGATAAAGATTATCTTCATCTTTGTGAAGATCACTATGAAATCATGCAACAAATAGAATGTAAGAATAAATGGGAATATTTTTATTACAGTGAAACAGAAATTAAACGATGTCCGAAATGTATTTATCATGTGCAAAAAAATTATTATTCCCTCTATTATTTAGAAATCCAAACTAACGAATTCCCAGAGTTTAAGTTTTCCTTTCATACCCCTTATCCAATTGGTAAAGTTTTTTTACCAAAGCTAGAAGATTTACCAGAAATAGCCCAGGTAGAAGAAGATGGATTATTTCGATTTGGAAGACCTTTATTAGAACAAGAAAAAATCATTCACCGAGAAAAAGATGTGCTGAAAAATTTTCAGCAAGCTTTGGAAGCAGCACAAACAATCATGGTGAATAATCAGCGCGATCGGCAAGATTAATTATTGATAAATCATTTCTGGACAATCAATCGAAACATGGGGAAATATTGGTCTCAATCAGCTAAGATTTTTCAGTATAGCCAAAGAGCTGTAAATTTAGTATGGACTACTAGTCATAGTCTCACCATAGCGATCGCAATTTTGACAATTATCGCTGGATTATTACCAGGATTGATCGCTTATCTCGGTAAATTAATCGTAGATACAGTAATTTTAGCAGCTCATTCTAGTTTACCCCAGCATCTTCACTGGGCAATAGGTTATGTGGGGATCGAAGCGATCGCTGTCATATTATTAGCAGGAACCCAAAGAGGTTTAATTGTTTCTCAATCCTTATTAAGAGTATTATTAGGACAAAAAGTTAATGTCTTAATTTTAGAAAAAGCCTTAGAACTTGAACTCGTTCACTTTGAAGATCCGGAAATATATGATAAAATGAATCGGGCTAGACAAGAAGCTTCGACTCGTCCATTAGGACTAATTAGCAAAACTTTTAATATTGTCCAAAATACCCTAACCTTAATCACTTATAGTGGATTATTATTAAAATTTTCAGTCTGGGCAGTAATTATCTTAGCACTCACTGCTCTCCCAGCTTTTATTGCCGAAACTAGGTTTGCTGGAACCGCTTTTCGCTTATTTCAATGGCGATCGCCCGAAACTCGTGAACAACACTATTTAGAAACTTTACTTGCTCGAGAAGATTACGCTAAGGAAGTAAAATTATATCAATTAGGACAGGTATTATTAGAACGTTACTGCCAGATTTTCGATCGCTTTTATCACCGGGATCAAACCTTAACCATCCACCGGGGAATTTGGTCTTATCTCCTGGGATTAATTAGTACAGCTACATTTTATCTTGCTTATGCTTGGATCGTAAAAGAAGCAATTAGCAATCAAATTTCTCTCGGGGATATGACGATGTATTTAATGGTATTTCGTCAAGGACAAAGTACCTTTGCGAATATTTTAAGTTCCATCGGGGGAATGTATGAAGATTATTTATATTTATCCATCCTCTATGAATTTCTGGAACAGCAAATACCACTTGCTATTGGTAATGCTCAACAAGGAACAATCCCGGGAGATGGAATAAGGTTTGAAAATGTTTATTTTACCTATCCAGGAAGTCACGAACCTGCTTTAAAAGGAATATCCTTCCATTTAAAACCAGGTACTAAACTCGCGATCGTGGGCGAAAATGGCTCCGGAAAAACTACCTTAATTAAACTATTAACCCGTTTATATAGACCTGACTCGGGCAGAATTTTATTAGACGGATTAGATTTGCAAGTATGGGATCTAGAAATATTACATCGTCGATTTGCGGTAATTTTTCAAGATTTTGTGCATTACCAGTTTATCGTTGGAGAAAATGTGGGAGTCGGAGACATTGAACACTTAAGTGATTCTGGTCGATGGGCGATCGCATCAGCTAAGGGAATGGCAAAACCTTTTATTGAATCTTTACCACAAGGGTATTATAGTCAATTAGGACGTTGGTTTAAAAGCGGAATCGAACTTTCTGGGGGACAATGGCAAAAAATTGCTTTATCGAGAGCCTTTATGCGCGAAAAAGCTGATATACTTATACTAGATGAACCAACCGCAGCAATGGACGCAGAAGCTGAAGTCCAGATTTTTCATCATTTATCCCAACTCACTCCTACCCAGATGGTGATCCTAATTTCCCATCGGTTTTCTACAGTCCGGATGGCTAACCAAATTCTGGTAATTCAATCAGGGGTAGTATTAGAACAAGGAACCCATGCTGAATTACTCAATCAAAATGGACGCTATGCTACCTTATTTCGACTCCAAGCTCAAGGATACCAGTAATTAAACAGTTAAGGAATTTACTAGCTAAATTTATGGATTGTATAGATTATTTTTACCGATTAATTGCACGTCGAGAATACAGTGTCGCCGAACTAATTAATAAGGGCAAAGAAAAAGACTTTGCTGAAAGTGAAATTCATGAAGCGATCGCCGAACTTCAAGCGAAGGGATATCAATCGGATCATCGGTTAGTAGAAAATCGGATTTTATCAGGAACTGGCAAATATGGCAAATCTTTATTAAAGCGCAAATGTTTAGAAAAAGGAATTCCGGGATATGTATTTGAGGAAGTATGGAGCGCACATCAAGAAAATGGTGAGCCGATCGAGTTAGATCATTTAAAAGATAAAGTTATGCGTAAGTACCATCTAGAAAGTTTTGCGAATATTGACCAAAAAACTAAAGCTAAAGTAATTAATTATTTACAATACAGAGGGTTTAATGCTTTTCAACTTTTAAAAGATTGGCAAATAGAAGAATAACTGTTTCAGGTTAATTTGATTAATCTGTACTTGGGCTGGGAGATAGATATTAGATCAAAAGGGGATTGATGGGAAAAATAGATAAGCTTGTCTTATTCATTGGCCGAATCTGGACTTAAAAAGACCCAAAATTAGCAAAAACCTGATAAAATAATAGTGTACATTAGGTGTAGGCGTTTTAACGATTTTAGCCACTTGAGGGGCAATTAGACGATCGCCGAATCCAACATGGAAGAATTTTTTCCCTCTAAAATTGATTCAGTACCGGAAATTGCGACTCCATCATGGTCTACTTATGATCAAAAAAAACTATTGGTTAATTACGGGAGGAGTTGCGGTTTCGATCATTACAGGTATTGCTTTAGCAAGTATATTACCTGCTCATCTCAGCAATATCTGGTCTAAACCGACGGGTTCTCTCCAGAATCAGCTCTTATCAAGTCCAACTAATCAACCATCACAGGGAAAAATCGCTGAAAAATCAAATCTAGATGACTCTTCCCATCACCATCGGTTAGACTTACAAGATCGAATTAGACCTGGGAGTAATTTTGATCGGTTTCGCAAACGCTTACGACAAGCAGTGCGATCGCGAGATGCTAATTTAATCCGATCCATTGCTAGTCCTCAGATTCGATTAAGCTTTAACTCTTCCCGGACTCTGGATGATCTGGATCTAAATAATCCCCGAGCCCCAATTTGGTTAGCTATGGAAAAAGCTTTTGCTGGTGGTTGTAACAAACAGACCCATAATGGGAAAAAACCAACTTGGATTTGTCCACAGGTTGGGGCAATTTGGCCCCAACAACTTGATCCCCAGCATTATGTGGCAATTATTGGTGAAAATGTTAACGTGCGCGATCGCCCTAATCACAATAGTCAAATCATCGGTATACTATCTAATGAAGCCGTGGAATTAGATCAAACTGCACTGAAGAAAACCCCAGTAAATTTTAATAACTTAAATGATTGGACTCCAATTATTTTACCAAATAAACAACATGGTTATATCGCGAATAATTATGTTTATTCAGCTTATGGCTATCACGGTTTTTTTGAAAAAATTGGCGGTAAATGGAAAATGACTACCTTTCAATCTGGCAAATAAGTCTGCTGAGTCAGGTTACTGTTAAGATTTTTAACCCATGTCGCCAAAAATTGAAAAATAATTTAGTAATTAGGTATAATTGATCTATTTACCGACCAGCGACCAAATGTCTAAACCAAATAAACAAACATCCCCATCACAGCCACATACACACCAACTAGATCAAGTACATGAAACTAGAGAAGCGCAAGTAGCATATCGTTTTAATAAACAGTATCGAGGAGAAGCGTTTAAACTACCAGAAGAAATAGAAGCAATGCCAATTTTTAGTGAGTGGGTTTCCGGTAAACTTAATGCTAAAATTGTATCACCTTTTTGGGAAATAGCTCAACCGCAAAAGCATCAGCGTTGTTTAGATATTGGTTGTGGAGTAAGTTTTTTAATATATCCTTGGCGCGATTGGGAAGCATATTTTTATGGTCAAGAGATTAGTAATGTAGCTAAAGAAGCACTCACTGCTCGAGGACCACAGCTCAATTCCAAATTATTTAAAGGAGTACAACTCGGAGCAGCTCACGAATTAAATTATGAAAGTAATTTTTTTGATTTAGCGATCGCGACCGGTTTTAGCTGCTACTTTCCGCTCAGTTACTGGGAATTAGTAATGACATCAGTCAAAAAAGTTCTTAAACCTAACGGTCGCTTGATCTTTGATATTCTGAATCCAGAAAAACCTTTAGCTGAAGATTGGGCAGTATTAGAAACTTATCTAGGTGCGGAAGTATTTTTAGAAGCGATCGAGGATTGGGAAAAACTAATCGAAAGGAAGGGTGGCAAAATAGTTAACCAAACATCTGGAGAATTATTTCAATTATATGAAATTCATTTTACTTAAATCGTGGAATTTTCAAGCCTAGGGCAACAACTGGTTAGCCGTAACACATTTTATGCTACGCTATCTGATAATCTGATCAGACCAGCCACGTAATAAGTATGAAAAACGAATTTATCTCGATTTTATCGAACCGAGAATTAGACAAGATGCGAAAAGCAGGACGTTTAGCAGCGGAACTGCTTGACCATCTAGAACTGATGATCAAACCAGGAGTAAGTACCCTCGCAATTAATGATGAAGCAGAAAGATGGACAAAAGCCAGAGGGGCAAAAAGTGCCCCACTTGGTTATAAAGGATTTCCTAAGTCGATCTGCACCAGTGTCAATTATGTGGTCTGTCATGGTATTCCTAACGCTAAGGAAATCCTCAAAGATGGAGATATTATTAATATTGATGTGACCCCTTTAGTGGATGGCTATCATGGTGATATATCAAAAACTTTTTTTGCTGGTACACCTTCACCAACCGCAAAAAAGCTAGTAGAAGTGACCGAGGAATGTTTATTTAGAGGTATTGCGGAAGTTAAACCTGGTGCGAAAATTGGTGATATTGGTGCCGCAATTCAAGAATATGCAGAAGCACAAGGATTTTCCGTAGTGCGAGATTTTGCGGGTCACGGAGTTCACCGAGTTTTTCATGCACCACCAGAAGTCCTTCACTATGGTAAACGTGGTACAGGAAAACGTCTCCGCTCTGGGATGGTGTTTACTATCGAACCAATGATTAATGAAGGTACTTGGGAAGTGGAAATTCTTAAAGATGGATGGACAGCAATTACCCAGGATCGCAAACTTTCAGCTCAATTCGAGCATACAATTGCCGTTACTGATTCAGGGGTTGAGATTCTTACTTTACCTCCAAAACCAGCGGCGATCGGTGCTGGTTGTATTCCAGAAAACCAAAAAGTCTAGATTCCTAGATCTAATTGGGCGATCGTACTTGTCCAGCGCGATCGCCTAACTTTCCCGATTTAATTAACCAATAATATATCTAAAATACCTGAACTAGATTATAGTTTCATCGATTTTAAAAACGGAATATTCGGTTAAAACCAATATGGTATTTATATTAATCGTGTAGTCTCAAATGCTGATAGTGAAAGTAATTCAGGTTATTGACATAGTATTTTTAGATACTTAATTCCTGAGATTAATATGAGCGAACCGAACCGAACCAAAAGTAATTCGGTTTCCCGTATTGCTAAAAAGTTGAACACATTATAAATTTTATTTAAAAGAAAAAATCAACAAAACTACTTCAAAAAACCAAAAGAGTTAGCAATTACAGCACTCTTAAATTCAAAAATCAACTGACTCTAATAGGAGGTTATCGATGCGGATTGCCCAAGTAGCACCGTTATGGGAGCGAGTCCCACCTCCAGCCTATGGAGGAATTGAACTCGTTGTTGCATTACTTACGGACGAACTCGTAAGACGTGGTCATGAAGTTACCTTATTTGCATCAGGAGATTCCATTACTCTTGCCAAACTAGAATCTGTTCACTCTCAAGCAATACGTTTAGATCCGACGGTCAAAGAATATGGCATTTATGAAATGCTAGAACTCAGTCGGGTTTATGAAAATGCAGGGGAATTTGATCTGATTCACTCCCATATAGGCTGTGCGGCTTTACCATATACCAATTTAGTCAAAACGCCTACCGTTCATACCTTACATGGCATTTTTACGCCTGATAATGAAAAAATGTTTGTTCATGCTCGTCGTCAACCATACGTGAGTATTTCCAATTCCCAAAGGGAAAAAAGATTAAAACTCAACTATGTAGCGACAGTTTATAACGGGGTTGATACCAGTACCTATGATTTTTATCCTCAGCCCCAAGATCCTCCTTACTTAGCCTTTTTAGGACGACTTTCACCAGAAAAAGGACCACATTTAGCCATAGAAATTGCCAAACGTAGTGGTTGGAAATTGAAAATAGCTGGGAAAATTGATGTGGTTGATCGTGAATACTTCGAGGCAAGTATTAAACCCCATATAGATGGTCAACAAATTGAGTTTTTAGGCGAAGCAAATCACGCCCAAAAAAGTGTACTGATGGGAAATGCTGTAGCGACTCTATTTCCGATTACTTGGCGTGAACCTTTTGGCTTAGTAATGATTGAATCAATGGCAACAGGAACCCCAGTAATTGCGATGAAAATGGGTTCTACCCCCGAAGTTATTGCCCATGGTAAAACTGGATTTTTGTGCGAAAACGTTGATGAATGTATCGCAGCGATCGCTCAAGTTGCCCGACTAAATCGTCAAACTTGTAGAGAATATGTGATCAAAAACTTCAGCGTTGAAAGTATGACCGATGGTTATGAAGCAGTTTATCAGCAAATCATCGCGGAACGGTTTGTACAAAACGGTCATAATCGAACTTTGAGCGTGAGTTTTTCCTAAGTTTAAAAAACCTGTTAATTAAAAATGAAAGTATTCTCATTCATTTTTAATTTTTCATCCCTAATCATTTCATCAAGGAGAGAAAGGTATGTCAAGCGAAACGAGACAGCCGATCGCTTTTGGGGAAGGGCGTTCATCGAGTTTATCAGGACGCTTACGAGCGGGAGAATCATCAAAAACACCTTTTATTACAGCAAAATTAAATATTCCTGGTAGACAATCGATCGCTTTAATCTCTGATCATGGCGACCCAGCTGCCGAAATCGGTTCAGTCGAAGCTGGAGGTCAAAACGTTTATGTTCGTCAAGTTGGAGAAGCTTTAGCTAAATTGGGATGGCAAGTGGATATGTTCACTCGCAAAGCGCAGTTAACCGATCCGGAAATTGTCCAGCATTCGCCCCACTGTCGCACGATTCGGTTAGTTGCTGGACCCCAAGAGTTTATCCCAAAAGACGAAATCTTCCCATATATGCCCCAATTTGTGGAGGAATTGCAAAAGTTTCAAAGTAAAGAAGGCATTCATTATCCCTTAGTTCACACAAATTATTGGCTTTCCGCTTGGATCGGATTACGGCTCAAAGAACAAACTAATATTCAGCTTGTTCATACTTATCACTCTCTGGGAGAAATAAAGTATAAAACTGTAGCCACTAAACCACCGATTGCTAACACCCGATTAGCAGTTGAACGTCAGATTCTCAAACAAGCTAACTGTGTCGTAGCGACCAGTCCTCAAGAACAGGAGATGTTGCGATCGCTTGTCTCTGAACAAGGTTACATCGAAATCATTCCTTGTGGTACTGATGTAGATAATTTCCGTCGTATCCCCAAATCTGAAGCTAGAAAAAAATTAGGCTTTGCGATCACCGATCAGATTGTTCTTTATGTGGGACGTTTTGACCCTCGTAAAGGAATAGAAACCATCGTGCGAGCTGCCGCATTAACTGAAGCGAGAAAATCAGGCAACCTGCGCTTAGTGATTGCTGGTGGTAGCAATCCTGAATATGCTGACGGAAAGGAACGTCAACGGATTGAGGAAATTGTCGCAGAACTCGGTTTAACTGCACAAACTTTATTTACTGGTCGTTTGGGTCACGAAGTTTTACCACTTTATTACACAGCAGCTGACCTCTGTGTGGTGCCGAGTCACTACGAACCCTTTGGGTTAGTGGCGATCGAAGCAATGGCTTGTGGAACTCCAGTAGTTGCTTCTAATGTGGGTGGTTTAAAGTTTACAGTTATTCCTGAAGAAACGGGTCTATTAGTACCACCTCAAGATCATGCAGCTTTTGCTCAAGCGATCGATCGGATTTTAGGGGACGAATTATGGGCCAGAAAATTGCAAAGACAAGCATCTGCTCGAGTCCGGGCTAATTTTAGCTGGTCTGGTGTCGCGATTCAATTAAGTGACCTTTATCGTCGTCTGCTCGCTAATTCTCTGATGGACGAACGACTTTGGCAAACCCAACCCAGTTTGTGGTCAGAAGATGCTCAAGTCGCGATCGCGACTGGTTAAGCTAGCACCAAATTAAATCTACCTGATCTTATCCTCCGGGAATTTGAGAGATCAGGTTGAGATTTTGACTGGATTTATTCACGACAAGCCCACCGTTTCCAGTCACTTGGTTTACCAGAAAACCAAGAAGTTTCCACAGGAATATCTTGTGGTAAAGCTAGTGTCAGTAAAAAACAAAGCACTTGACGGGTATAACTTTGGTGACAGTAAAAACTAAAATAACCTTGGAGTCCGAATTGATTTTGTTGCCAATAAATACTGACATCCCGACTTTCCCCGCGAATATGCACAACTCGATGTAGGGAAATTCGACGCACCTGATCCCAACTAATTAAAATCGTTCCTGAAAATGGACCAGATATTTTTTAACCCAAATTTACTGATTGCTAAAGACTGTCCTAATCCTTCGGCAATAAATATTGTTGGTGTAAAAATAATTAAGATCAGGATCTTAAAAATAAAAAAGATGCCGATCGGCAAAAACAACACGCAACCAGTCAGTGAGATATAAAAAACCAGCCATCCCCAAAACGCGACTTTCGGGTTAATCGCTGATTTAACTATCATAGTTTTTTGCTTAGTTTCCACAGGATTTACTTGCTCCTGATATAACTTGGGCATTGGCTTTTTTTTTGGAAAAATGTATATTTGCTCAATGTTGTCTTAATTAAAGAACAAAGAGATCAGCTCCGATCGCCTGGGTATTTAATATAATCTTAATAATTTTCATACAGATGAAATAGGTTTAATAAATATTAGTGAAATATTTACCAAAAATAGATAGAAATTTTTCATTTGCTCAAAAATTTTTCCTCCTCTAATAGCAGTTTCAGGGTTAAATCACCCCAGGAATTAAGATCGACATAAGGCTAAGTCAGGCATTAATCTAGTCATAATTTGCTGGAGAACCATTGCTGTCCAATCCACATCAGCTTCAGTGGTATCTCGTCCTAAAGTCAGACGAATTCCACCCAGAGCTAACCGATCACTATATCCCATAGCTAACAAAATCGGACTAGGATTCAACTTACCACTATGACAAGCAGCACCAGCACTAATCCCAATTCCGGCTAGATTCATCTGTCGGACTAAGGTTTTTCCCGTAATTACTTCCCGATCGCTACTGCAATAAGGAGGAATAATACAGAAACTCGCATGGTGGGGCAATCGATGCCAAGGATGACCTGTGGGCTTTAATCCAGGACAGTGGGCTAATTGGGCAAACAACCGATCGCGCAATTGAATTAAACGAGGTGTTTCCCGGGTCATTTCCGTTTCCGCTAAAGTTGCAGCTACTCCAAATCCGGCAATCATGGGAACTGGTGGAGTACCAGAACGTCGCTGAAACTCTTGTCCCCCACCACCTAATAAAGGGACTAATTCCACTCCCTGACGCACATACAACGCTCCCACTCCCTGGGGACCATAAATTTTATGACTAGATAGAGATAACAAATCCACGGGTAATGTTTGCACATCAATGGGCAAACGTCCGATGACTTGAACCGCATCAGTATGGAAAAGAACACCGTGGGAACGAACAATATCACCTAAAACTTGAATGGGTTGGAGTGTACCTACTTCACTTTGACCATAAATAATCGAAACCAAAACTGTATTGGGGCGAATTGCTTCGACTAAGTCACGGGGATATACTTGACCGCAATTATCCACAGGTAAACGGGTTACTTCCCATCCCCATTGTTCCAGCAACTTGACTGGTTCGGCGATCGCGGAATGTTCAACACTAGAAATAATCAGATGTTGGGGCGTTTGATAATGTCTAGCTATGCCCATAATCGCTAAGTTATCAGCTTCAGTGCCACCGGAAGTGAAAATAATTGACTCAGGATTAGATGCGTTGATTAATCGGGCGACTCGGATTCTAGCCCGTTCGATCGCAGTAGCAGCCCTTTGTCCCCACTCATGGAGACTGGCAGGATTGCCCCATTGTTGGGTGAGAACATCTTGCATCGCAGCGATCGCCTCGGGTCGGGTTGGGGTGGTCGCACTGTAGTCCAGGTATATTTGCATAATTTTCCAATCCAGTAAAAGCTTTACCAACAAAGGATCTGCTTAATCATCAGCATAAGATAATCGCAAGAAGATCCGTGGGAAATCACCAATATTTTCTTTTTATCCACCGGGTTTTCGCACGTTGTAGTCTTCATGGGATAAGACTTCTTGCGGAATTAAAGTATTACCCTGATCGCGACAGATCATGCGGTAGTTGCGGGTTAAAGGAATACTTATAATTAAGCGATTGTGACGAAGACGTTTGCCACCAAATTCGGTGTAATTTCTTTTTTGCTGTAAGGCATTAATAATTGCCCTTGCCTTAATTACCACATGATGAGGCAAAGCTCTCAGATCAATGGGGTCGAGGGCAAAAGTTGCTTCCCAGTCATTTTTTTGCTGTCGTCTTTCTGCTAGCGAAAGGGCAGTTTGTTCTTGCGCGGCGTGTTCCTGGGCACATAGGTGGCAGATTTGCCCATAACCTTTGTGGCCACAGGAAAAAGTTTTTTTTCTTCTAGGCATAATAAAGTGGTGTCGGTTTAGCCCGTACACCGGAATAGCACTGAAGCACCGAAGATGCGTTTTTTAATTTAGACAATTGGAGCAGAGCGGCAATCTGTCCACTTGCGGCAGGTTGGTTATATTAACTTTATTTTTAAAACAATAGGCCAATCTTGAAAAATCTTTTCAGACTGGTGGGCACAAGTTTTTTCTAACCGACTGTTCCTCCTGTTGCTTTGGGCTATTATCTCATTGTTTGGATGACTATTGGGAAAATTTAGGTGCTGTTGTTTAACTAGCATCAAGGTTAGCCTGAAGTTAGCCGATCAGGTAATGGACGCAGAATTTGTCCCAATGATTAATCGCTTAATAATAACAGTCTTAAAGGATCTAAATGAACTAGCCAAGGAAAAGGGCGATCTTTGAAACTTTTCCAATTTTCTTTGAAAACTTCTGCTTGTAAATGATAGTCTTGGGGATTGATGGGGGCAGAATTTAACTTTAAATACAGGGTCATCCGGTGGGGAGTTTCACTCTGATGAGCTAACCAACAAGGAAAAGTATTTTCCGCTTGAACAATATTGGGAAAAATTAATTGATGTGCCCGAATCCCCACATGAGATAATGTTTCGGGAATAGATTCAATCACACGGAGCTGACATTGCCAATCGATCGCTTCGATTTCTTCGGCTGTTTTAATGATCGTCCGAGAGAAATTTTTACAGCCTGTTAGTTGAGCAACTCTAACTGTATTGGGATGTTCAAAAATCTCTTGTTTGTTGCCAGCAGCGATGATTTTTCCTTGTTCTAACACTAATAAGCGATCGCAAACACGATAAGCCTCTTCTAAGTTATGGGTAACAAAGATAGTTACACCTGAAAAAGTTTGGAGTGTGGCAATTATTTGTTTTTCTAATTGATAGCGTAAGTGGGTATCTAAGGCTGAAAATGGTTCATCTAATAAGAGAATTTCCGGGTTACTCACTAAGACTCTTGCTAGTGCTACTCGTTGCTGTTGACCTCCTGATAATTGGGATGGATATTGGTAGGCAAATTCTTGCATTTGGACCGCTGCTAATTGGGCGGTTATTTGGGATTGAGCGATCGCTGGGGGTGTGTTTTTGGGTAAGCCAAAAGCAATGTTTTCAGCTACCGTTAGGTGGGGAAATAAAGCATAATTTTGGAATAAAAAACCGACGCGGCGATCGCGGACTGGGAGATTAATTCCTTGGGCAGAATCAAATAATACTCGGTTATTCAAAACAATCTGTCCAGATGTTGGTGTTTCTATGCCCGCAATACAACGTAAAATGAAGCTTTTACCACTACCAGAAGCTCCTAATAATCCTAATGGACTATTAGAATTGCTGAAAGAGACATCCAATTGAAAATTAGCTAATTGTTTGTAAATATCAACAAATAGCCCAGTCTGATTGACAAGTTCTTTTTTTTGTTTTTCAATTATTGGCTTAATTTGTAGGTTTTTTTTGACCCTATTTCTCTTCGATTCTTGCCAAAAATTGACTATCCCAATTGCTGAAAGTGAAATCGTTAAAATTATGATTGACCATGCCCAAGCTTCATTGGTTTCTCCACTTTCGACCGCAAAATAAATTGCCATTGGGATAGTTTGAGTTTGTCCAGGAATGTTTCCAGCTAACATCAAAGTTGCACCAAATTCCCCCAAAGCACGAGCAAAAGCGAGGGTAGCTCCTGCTAAAATTCCTGGTAAAGCTAAGGGAAAAGTAATCCGCCAAAAAACGGTTATTTCATTTGCACCCAAAGTTCTCGCAGCTTTCTGGAGATTGGTATCAATTTGCTCAAACGCTGCTAATGTGGTTTTATACATCAAAGGAAAAGCAACTACTGTCGCGGTTATAGCTGCTCCATACCAAGTAAAAACTATGTTAATATTGACTAAATGTAATAATTGACCCAGAAATCCATTTCTACCTAATAAGATTAGTAATAAAAATCCGACCACGGTGGGGGGCATAATTAAGGGTGAAATGAAAATTGCTTCAATCAGCGATCGCCATCTTCCTCGGTAATCTAGCATCCAATAGGCTGCACTAATCCCTAAAAAGAATGTAATTAATGTTGCTAAAGTAGCAATTTTAAACGATATCCATAAAGGAGAAATATCTGTGGGCATATTGAAAATTTTAAAAAAATAGATTATGCTATTTCTTCTAAAGATAACGATTTTTGTAACTATATATTAAAATATAGTTCTCTTTTGTTAAATAATGTGTAACTATCAATACAATTTGTTAATGATTTTATTTAATAATTTAAGCTGGGAAATCGGAATTTGCCCAGACTGGACAGAAAATTTAAATTAAGATTTAAAATCTAGATTTTTGTGATATGCTTTTTACGAAAAATATCAAGGTTAGGATCTAAAAATGAAAATCAGTGCCCGTAACACCCTGAAAGCTACTATCAAGAAAGTCGTGATTGGAGCAGTTAATGCTGAAATAACCTTAGAGATTGCTCCTGGAGTTGAAGTAGTTTCTATCATCACCAAAACCTCGGCTGAAAATCTGGCATTAACAGAAGGTAAAGCAGCTTATGCCGTGATTAAAGCATCAGATTTACTTGTTGCTGTTGATTAAGATGTAAATAATTTCAGCATAAATTTTTAATTCAAATCCCCGATATTTAAACCGGGGATTTTTTTTTAGGCATTTTCAGTGGAAACAATTTGATCATTTTGATTAGATAATCCTAACTGTTTCGTCAATTCACGGGCCACATGAATTAAAAACTTAGAAGCATCAGGATTATCATGGTGGGCAAAGTAAGCAGCAACTTTGGCCATTGCTTGGATTAACCCAGCATCAATTAACTCTTGATGATGATCTAAGACTTCTGGTTCTTGACCATTAGGACAATGGAGTAATTTGTCAATTAAATTCAGATAAAGTTCTTCACGCTGTGCGGTCATAATTTACCTCAAAATTTACATACCACAATATGAAAAATATGCCAGTATTTTTCTTCACCTAAAGCAGTGACTCCCGGATGTTCTTCTTCCTCAAATACCTCAATTTGCCAATCATCTTTTAACAAATCTGTTAATTGTTGACGGGTGACATGAGTCAGAGCAGGATAAACAGCCCAGGAATCCCGTTCACCAAAAAACTGTCCACAAAAACGTCCTCCTGAGCGTAAACAGTTCGTTATTTTTTGCCAGAATTCAGAGAAATGCTCTGGAGGACAAAAAGGGAGAGAAAAACTAGCATTAACCAAATCAACCGACTCTGGTAGAGTGATAGATTCAAACCGTTGAACACAGGTTTCCAGAAGCTTAAGATCCACATCTAAGCGATTCTGTAAACGAGTAATAGCATCGACTTGACCATCAATTCCTAAGACTCTCCACCCACGTCGTAGCAGTTCGACTGTATCTCGTCCATCACCACAACCTAGATCTACAGCAAAAAGATTTGACTGAACAGATTGATCGGTTTCAAATCTCGCTAAAGCAGTTAGTAAAGTGTCCCGTGGTGGTCGTCCTACAACTGCTTGATAATAAGCATTCCAATCTCGGTCAAAAACTTGACTTTTTTCTCCCTCTTTCATCATTTCTCTGTTAGTAATTATTTAAGCTTGCACAAGGGAACTATGAGTATAACAATTTTTCGGACAAACTCGGGAACAAGCTTCACACCCAATACAATATTCGGGATGAATAATACTCATTACTTTCCGTTCAACTTCATCTTCATCCTCGTTGTCAACAAATTCTCCCTCCTCATTCATGGCTCGTAATTGTAACACATTCCGTCCACAAACCTTAAAACATCTGCCACAACCAATACATTTATCTTGGTTAATTTCCTGGACAAACTGGGGAGTCCATGTTTTACCACCAAAAGTCAAACCAGTTAATGTAGTCATTATCAAACTCCTTGAATTTTCCTTTTTGTTGTTGCCTAAAAAAACGTAACCTCAACTAAACCAAATAAGCTTCTTGGTGAGTACGAATTGTACAATCAGAACGTGGATAAGCTACACAGAGAAGCACAAATCCTTTACTCATTTGCTCATCATCTAAAAATACCTGCTCAGATTGGTCAATCTCACCACCTTTCTCAACTTTACCAACACAACTAGAACAAGATCCAGAACTACAAGAAAAAGGTAAATCTATGTTATGTTCTTCTGCTACTTTTAGGATATATTTATCATCCGGAACAGGTATAGTAACATCAAGATCCCGTTTCTTGTTAATCAGTCGCACATTATAAGTTGCCATTAGTCAATTCCTCAAAAAGTCAACAACCGAAAATTAAGTCAAGATTAACTACAAGGTACACCTGTAGGAGTACAATCACCAGCTTGAAAAGATTGACCACAACCACAGGTATCTGTAGCATTAGGATTCAAAAATTTAAAGCCACTTTGAGTTAAACCCTCAACATAATCAACCACAACACCTTCTAACAAAGGGGCACTGTTTTTATCAATATAAACTCGTACTTTTCCCAACTGTTCGCACAAATCATCTGATTTAGGTTCGTTGATGATATCTAAAGCATATTGATAACCGCTACAACCTCCATCTGTAATGGAAAAACGCACACCCCGTTGAGATTGATTTTCACTTTTGCTAGAGCCTTGGAGAAAGGTACGAAGACGTAATTCAGCTACTTCTGTCAATGTTAATGTCATAAAAAACTCCGGGAGATCATTAAGTATTTGCGATCGCTTGAGCTAAATTTCTTTGCTCATAAAAGTCAGACTGATCTTTGTTAGTGATAGAATTACTAGCATTGAGAGGAAAATTTATATTAATCTTCTTCGTCAATTTCTTGCGATTCTTGTCACCACAAACTGGACAATTAGGATCATGATAAGGATGGAGTTTAGCGAAATTTAAAATTGCTAAATCCATAGTTAGTAATTGAGACAAAAGCGGTTTACCCAGACCAGTTAATAACTTAATTGCCTCTAAAGCTGTTAAACAAGCCAGGGTTCCCGATACAGCTCCTAAAACCCCAAAACCACGTTTATCCCAATCAGGTTTTTCCGGAAAAATACAGGATAAACAAGGAGTTTCACCTGGAATAATTGTAGTTAAATATGCCTCCATATCATTCATAGCTGCTTCTACCATTGGTTTATCCCAGCGTACACAAGCAGCATTTAACAGATCACGTTCAATGAAGTTGTGGGCACAGTCAAGCACTACATCTGCTGATTGAACCAAAGCATCAACATTTTCTGGAGTAACATATTCACAAACAGCATCTATTTTGACATCCGGGTTAATTTCCTCCAAGGTATGTTTAGCTTTAAAAACTCTCGGTTTACCTACCCAATCGTCAGTCATTAAAATCTGACGATTCATGTCATCTAAACGTAAGTTACCACCTCGAACTAAGATTAATTTTCCTACACCTGCAACAGCTAAATAAAGCGCAGCAGTGCCTCCTAAACCACCAACACCCGTTACTAATACTCTTGATGATTTCAGTTTTTCTTGGGCTACTTCTCCAAATCCAGGTAACATAATTTGGCGTTGGTAGCGTTCTAATTCAGTTGGGGTTAGTTTTGACACTGTAGTTTTTCCTTAATCAGCATTAATTTCAGTGAGCAGAACTACATTTGCTGGTTTCTGATTAAACACTTTGAACAGTTTTTGGTCTAAAGAAGTAGAAGTCAGAAACAATTCGTAAGCATTTTGGAGTGCAGTTTGATATAAGCTAAGTTTTTCGGCTTCATCTTCTCCTGTCCAAGCAGCATCAATTTCTTTGACTAGCTGAGAAAATTTCTGCAAGATATGGAGACGATTGATATTCACAACTTGCGGATCGTAAGACAAATCAAAAAATTTGAAATAATCTTCCGCATCTACAAGTTTTTGAAAATCAGACAAAGTTTTACTCATGGGCTTTCTCCTGAATTTTTAGCTGTCGTTTGAGTTGATCTAATTGCTGATAAATTGCATAAGTTTCGGCTGCCATATCCATTAGTTTTTCATAATCAGTTGGCAATCCTTCAGCTAGATCGTGAAGATCCATTTTTTGTTGCCCAGCTTTGCTGTTCAGTCGTTTGATTTGAGTTTTTAACTCCTCAATACTGAGATTAATTGGGATTGTTTCGGTGGATTGAACCATAGTTTATTGTCCTCATGGTTTAGTTGGGATATCAAGCTGCATAAATAAAATTAGGATATTTAATGCAGCTTGAGGTTAAGTCGGGAATTACAGCTTACCAACTTCAGGGAACCGTTTGGCTAACTCAATCCCAGATTTAGTCAATTTCTCCCCTTCAGCAGCTAATTTCTCGAAGGAATCAAAGCCAAAACGTTGAGCATCTCGTAAAGTTCTTGCTACCAGTAAAAGACGACCAGAAAAAACTAACGACCAACCAAAACCTTCGTGACTTAAATCGATGACTACTTGAGACAGTAATCCAGTTTCTTTTTCAATTAGCGCAGCGATCGCGCGAAAAAACAACTGAATCCGACCCTTAGTATTTGGATCAACATCACCATCAACGGAAATTTTGCGTTTAGCTTCCCGAGTGACAATAAATGACTTCAGCATCAATTCATCAGTCCAATTGCGGTAAAATCCATAGGAATCTTCCGAACGAACTTGACGAATTAGCTCTTGAATAAATGGATGTTCTAGAGCATTAGTTTGAGTTACTTCAGTGAGAGTTTCAGTGGTACTCATACAGCAGTTTCTTCCTCCAAATTATCTAAAAAGTTTGACTTTTGTTGTTGTAAGACTTTCCTCAACCAAGGGGGAGGATTGCCATTTAAAGTAGCGACTAACTTAGTGAGAACATCAGTAATCTCCTGTTCTTCAGATTGAGCTTTGACAGGAGTTATTCGGTTTTTCACTAAACGAGCAGCCGCACTCCCACCAATCGCTGAAACATAAACAATTGTGCAATCGGCAAGAGCTTCAATTTTGGGCAATAACTTGTCTTCATTACCATCTTCTTTCAGTTCACCTGCAAATTTTAAAGTTTCGACAAATTTATAACTCTCTGGTGTTACTTCATAAACATCAATCTTTTTTGCCCAACCAAAATGAGCATTAATATGAACGTTATCGTTGGTAGTAAATGCTATTTTCATAATTAACCTCTTACTGATGTTTGCTCTACCCTCTCCAGCTCAATCTCAAATTAATGTTTAGATTCTTCTTGAGCCAAAAATAAATTACCAATCTCAAATAAAAGCTGTGTAGTACCTCGATAACCTACTGCACAACGTTGACCATTACCTAACTGATCTAAAATGGGAAAACCTTGACGAAACAGAGGAATATTTAATCTTTTCGATATGGATACTCCATGAGAATTAGTAATTAACAAATCTGAACCAACTGCTAATTCTTCAAAGTCTTCCAAATCACCGATCGTCACTGTTTCAATTGGTAATTTTTCCAAAGCTGGGGATTTAGTAGTTGTGACCGCTGCCTGAATTTCGGCTCCCATCCCCATTAATAATCCTACCATTGTAGATAACAAATCAGGTTCTAATGCTAAAGAAACACGTTTACGTCCAAAGTAAAAATGAGTATCGAGCATAGCATCCTGTAACTGACGACGTTGGTAGCGATATTTTTCTGGAACAGGAATACCACTCAAGTCAGACAATCCTTGCAAAAATTCATCGACCACTCCTAAACCAGTTACTTGGGGAAATACTTCATAGGGAATCCCAAACTGTTTTTCCAGAATTTTGGCACTTTCTCTCATACTTTCACCCAAGGCTAAAGTATAGACTGAACTACCAATTTGTCTTAGTTCTGCTAATGTAGTTCCACCAGTCGTTACTGCACCGTAGGAATCATCTAAATGACCATCCAAAGAACCAGATAAATTCGGTACAATAATGGGAATTAAGCCAAAAGCTGAAGTGATTTCTTTGATTTCCTGTATATCACCAGGAGTAAAAGCAGAACTAAATAATAATGTCACTTGATGATGACGAGTTTCACCTAATTGGGGAAGTTCTCGCATCATACTTTCTACTGCTGCGGCAAATCCATCCTGTAAAGCACCTCGGAAGTCTGGTGTGGAGACAAAGACGATGGGTAAATCGTATAATTCTGGATGACGTTTGCGAATACTCTGAAGAATTCCTTTCATATCATCCCCCCGCGTTTCTGTTAGTCCAGTTGTGCAAAGACCAATAATTTGGGGATGAGACTTTTCTGCTAAAGTAAGAATTGCTTGTTCAACGTTTTCTTCTCCTCCTAAAATAGTAGTAATTTCTGTCATTGCTGTAGTCGAAAGAGGAATTGCTTCTCGGAAATGGCGCACTAAAGAGACTTTCGCAAAAGCAGTACAGCCTTGAGAGCCGTGGAATAACGGCATCATTCCTTTTAATCCTAAAAAAGCTAAAGCAGCACCTAATGGTTGACTTTGTTTCAGAGGATTTACTGCTACTGATTTTTGACGGGTAATAATAGCAGCCATTTTAAACAGCCTCCTGTAGTTCCCACGGTGCTGGTTCACGGACCTGTGCCCAAATAGGACTATATAAGGCTTCTTCTAATTCTCTAGCCATTGCGACCATCCCAGCATATCCAGAGTAGGAATGGTGACGTTCTTGGTTAATATCAAGAAAAGGTATTCTGGCTTTTAAAGCTGTATATTGATTGCGACCACCAGCAATTAACATATCAGCTTTAGTTTGAGCAATTACTTTCAGTAATTCTTGAGCATTACCTTTATCCATCATAATGCCTTCTGCACCCAATAATTCCCGAATTTTAGCTTTATCTTCCTCGGTACTTTTTTTGGTGCTAGTCGCCACTACTTCCATTCCTAAATCTTTCGCTGCTGAGATAATTGACCAGCTTTTCACTCCTCCAGTATAAAGCACTACTCGTTTACCTTTAAGTCTGGCTCGATAGGGAGCTAATTTTTCAGTTAATTTAGTGGTTTCTTCAGTAATTAATGCTTCCACCCTAGCTTGTAATGTTCGATCGCCTAGTTTTTCCGCAATGTTCCGTAAGCAACGATTAATATCTTCTACACCATAGAAAGATTCTTCAATGTAGGGAATTCCGTAGCGTTCCTCCATTTTTCTAGCAATGTTAATAAGAGCTTTGGAGCAAATTGTCACATTTAATTTGGCGCGGTGAGCATAACAAATTTCTTGATATCGAGCATCACCTGTCATTTTTGATAGCACACGAATGCCGAGTTTGTCAAATAAGGGCATGACATCCCAGAGTTCTCCAGCAATGTTATATTCACCAATTAGATTGATGTCATAGGGGGTGGTAAATTCTGGTTCAGCAGTACCAATAACATACTCTAAAAGGGATTCTCCTCCCACACGATTTCCTAAATTTTTGCTACCGATAAATCCGGGAGAGTTGACCGGAATCACCGGAGTTCCAGTTTTTTTAGCAGCAGCTTCACAAACTACATCGATATCATCTCCAATTAATGCTGTGACACAGGTGGAGTAAACAAAAACTGCGGCTGGATTGTAACGTTGTTGGACTTCTAAAATGGCTTTGTAAAGTCTTTTTTCACCACCGAAAATAACATCGTTTTCACTTAAATCTGTGGTAAACCCCATCTTATAGAGATGGGAATCAGAGGAAAGACTACCCCGACTACCCCAAGAATTGCCAGCACAAGCGATCGGTCCGTGAACTAGATGGGCTACATCCGTAATCGGTACTAAAGCGATCATTGCACCATCAAAAGCACATCCTCCTTGAGCAGCTCCTGGTTGGGCTTGTTGTTGACAAGCTTTCTTTTTTTCTTTATGTTTGTGATGGTTATGTTCACAACCTGGCTCGGTGAGGAGTTCGTTTATTTTGCCTTGAGTAATTTTCATATCTTTCTCTACTAGCAAATGTATTTGGTAACGTCTTCGTGACAAACAGCGGTTAAATAATCAAGCGCCCGAAAGCGTAAATAAACAAACTCGTCATATAGCGGATTGAGTTTACACAAAGGGGGAATGTGATAAGTCTTTCCAAATAGATGCAAAGTTCGCTCAAAGGGACAGCAACAAGGAATAACTTGACAAATAACATGAGCAAGTTTGCGATCGCGTACTTCAAATCTATCCACCCATTGACGCAAAGGTAACAAAATATCGAATCTGGGAGTTTTTTGCGGAGCTAGGGGATGGTGATGCTCATGAGTATGTTGGGAATGGGTGATAGTAGCCATCTGATTCACAAAATTAAATGTAGGAAATGGAAGAAATTGAAAAAAGGGGAAATTGAATTAGTTTATTTCCCCTACACCCTAGCTCTGATTTACCGAATCAAATCGTAGGAGATATCAGTTTTGGATGGGATAATAGTGTTGCGATCGAGTTCATCAAGCAGTGTATTAACAATCCAGTTCAGTAAGTTAATCGCACCTTGATAACCGTAGGTAGAGTAACGGTGTAAGTGATGACGGTCAAAGATGGGATAACCAATGCGGACTAAAGGTGTGTGGGTATCGCGCCAGAGATACTTACCGTAGGAGTTACCAATTAACAAGTCTACTGGTTCAGTAAATAACAGCGATCGCAAGTGCCACAAATCTTTTCCACCCCAGAGAGTTGCACCTTTACCAAAAGGACTAGCATCAAGGATTGCCTGTAATTCTTTAGCAAACACATCATTACTGTTGCTTACCAAAATATGCACAGGTTCAGCACCAATTTCTAGTAAGAATTGAGTTAATCCAATTACCAAATCTGGATCACCATACATTGCCACCCGCTTGCCATGTAGCCATGATTGGGAATCTGTCAGTGCATCTACTGCCCGTCCCCGTTCATCTTCTAATTCCGCAGGAATTGGTTTACCTGTTAGAGCCGATAATTTCATCAAAAATTCATCAGTTCCCCGGATACCTACAGGACGACTAACATAAGTAGGTTGCTTCCAATCAGTAGTAATGTAATCGCGAGTTTTAGGAGTTGAATAAGCCTGTAAAGCAATGGTTGCTTCTGCATTAATTGAATCAGCTGCTTCTTCTAGTGGTGTACCACCGGGATACATTTTGTATTCTCCCGTATTCGGCGAATCTAAATATTCCGAATTATCAGCTAGCAGGGTATAATTTATCCCCATCAAAGATGCAATTCTCTTGACTTCTCGCAAGTTACCAATGTAAGTTTCAAAGCCGGGAATAAAGTTAATCTTACCGTTGGTTGTCTCAGCTTTTTTACCTGCTGTCAAATTCGATAAAATACCCTTCATCATATTGTCGTAACCCGTAATATGGGAACCGACAAAGCTAGGAGTGTGAGCGTAAGGAACAGGATATTCTTTAGGAACAGAACCCGCAGCCTTAGCATTATTAATAAATGCTTGCAAGTCATCCCCAATTACTTCAGCCATGCAGGTAGTGCAGACAGCAATCATTTTGGGCTTGTAGAGATTATAGGAGGTCGCCAAGCCATCAATTAAATTATTTTGTCCACCGAACACCGCTGCATCTTCAGTCATAGAAGAAGACACGGCTGAAAATGGTTCTTTGAAGTGACGAGTAAAGTGAGAACGGAAGTAAGCTACACAACCTTGAGAACCGTGAACAAAGGGTAGAGTTGCTTCAAAACCTACTGCGGCTAAAATTGCTCCTAAAGGTTGACAAGCTTTAGCTGGGTTAACTGTTAAAGCTTCACGGGCAAAGTTTTGTTCGCGGTATTCCCAAGTTTTTGTCCATTCAGCAATTCTCGCTACTTCTTCCGGGCTATGTCCACCTTCAAATTCTTTCTTACCAGCAAATAACTGTTGATATTCTTCCTGATGGAATAGGGTTACGTGGTCTTGAATTTGGTCTATATTGTTCTGAGGCATGATTCGATCTCCAATATTTATGAGGGAGTGTACTGTATAATAAAAAACTTGTATCTAGGAGGGACTAAGGATGAAGGTGAAGAGATAGTTTTGAGGGTTTTGAAATTTTATCCTTCACCCTTAGTAGTGTTTCCCTACTATGCTTTGGTTACTTCTTCCTTCTTCCAAGGAGCGCCAATTAATCCCCAAGTTGGACTATTAAGGGCTAAATCCATATCACGAGCGAAGATAGCGAAACCATCATAACCATGATAAGGACCGGAATAATCCCAAGAGTGCATTTGGCGGAAAGGAAGTGCCATTTTTTGGAAGACATACTTTTCTTTAATCCCAGAAGCAATCAAATCTGGTTTGAGTTCCTTGACAAAATGCTCGAACTCATAAGCAGAAACGTCATCATAAATTAAGGTGCCGTTTTCAATGTAATGAGTTGTGCGTTTGTAGTCATCATTGTGACCAAACTCATAACCTGTACCAACTAGCTTCATTCCCAAATCGTGGAAAGCGGGAACAACGTGACGGGGACGCAAACCACCCACCATTAAAGCGACAGTCTTACCTTCCAAGCGGGAGTAGAATTTGTCAAGAACTGCTTTAGTTTGAGCTTCGTACTTAGCAATTACTTTCTCAGCATTATCTTGGATGGTTTGGTCAAACTTGCTCGCAATTTCTCGCAGAGATGCAGCGATTTGAGTTGGACCGAAGAAGTTGTATTCTAACCAGGGAATACCATAAGCTTCTTCCATGTGACGGCTAATATAGTTCATGGAGCGATAGCAGTGAACTAAATTTAGCTTCACGGTTGGAGTCATCATCATCTCGTGAAGTGTGCCGTCTCCAGACCATTGAGCTACTACTCGTAAACCAATTTCTTCAAGAAGAATCCGGCTCGACCAAGCATCACCACCGATGTTGTAGTCTCCGATAATTGCGACATCGTAGGGAGTACCTTCAATGCCTAATTCTTTCTTTTTCTTGTTTGCTTGGGGGAAAACCCAATCCCGAACAGCGTCGTTAGCAATGTGGTGTCCGAGGGATTGAGATACACCCCGGAATCCTTCACAACGTACAGGTACAACAGTTTTGCCAATTTCTTTACTGGCTTTCTTAGCTACAGCTTCAATGTCGTCTCCAATTAGACCGATCGGACATTCAGACTGAATTGAAACACCTCTATTCAGGGGGAATAATTGATCTAATTCAGTAATTAGTTGAGCAAGTTTTTTGTCACCACCAAATACGATGTCTCTTTCTTGGAAATCGGAGGTAAATTGCATTGTGCCAAAGCTATCAATGCCTGTAGTTCCGATATAATAATTACGCCGACCAGACCAGGAATAATAACCACAACCGACAGGACCATGACTGATATGAATCATGTCTTTAATTGGTCCCCAGACTACGCCTTTTGATCCAGCGTAAGCGCAACCGCGTGTAGTCATGGAGCCAGGAACAGATTTAATATTAGATTTAACACCGCAGTCCGACTTACCTTCTTCAAAGACGTTGAGATGTTTTTCCCGTTTTTTCTTGGCTTTATCAGGGTAAACTTCTAGGGCTTCTTTGATCAGTTCTTTTCTTTCTTCAATTAATTCTTTGGGATCAACTGTGGGGGATTCAATAGGAGTCATCAGTCTGCCTCTTTAGAGTGAGTAGGGAATAAAAAATAGAGAATAGGGGAATAGGTGTTAGGTTTAGATCAGGAAATATTCCTTCTTGTTTCTCTCCCCTATCCCCTAATTACTAGGGTTTAAACAGGAACTGCTACAGGTACTTCGTCAGCAGTCTTACCAACGAGATGCTCGAATTCTTTGTCATCACCAAGAATACCGAATTCAACCAGTAAATCTTCTAATTCATCCATGGAAATTGGAGTGGGGATAGCGAGATTTTTGTTGTCGATAATCTTCTTGGCAAGAGTGCGATATTCTTCAGCTTGAGGATGTTTTGGTGCATACTCAATTACTGTCATGCGGCGCAATTCTGCGTGTTGCACAACGTTGTCGCGGGGGACAAAGTGGAGCATTTGAGTATTCAGCCGTTTTGCTAAGGTTTCAATTAGTTCTAATTCACGGTCAACTTTACGGCTGTTGCAAATTAAACCACCAAGACGAACACCGCCGGAGTGAGCATATTTAAGAACACCACGAGCAATGTTGTTTGCGGCGTACATTGCCATCATTTCACCGGAGGTAACGATGTAAATTTCTTGAGCTTTACCTTCGCGAATTGGCATTGCGAAACCACCGCAAACTACGTCACCTAATACGTCATAACTGACGAAATCTAGGTCTTCGTAAGCACCATTTTCTTCAAGGAAGTTAATCGCGGTGATAATACCACGTCCTGCACAACCTACACCTGGTTCTGGACCACCAGATTCTACACAACGCACATCTCTGTAACCAGTTAGTAATACTTCTTCTAGTTCTACATCTTCGACGGCTCCCCGTTCAGCAGCTAAGTGTAATACGGTGGTTTGAGCTTTACTGTGTAGCATTAAGCGGGTGGAATCTGCTTTCGGGTCACAACCTACGATCATCACGCGCTGACCTAATTCAGCCATCCCTGCAATAGTATTTTGAGAAGTAGTGGATTTACCGATACCGCCTTTTCCGTAGAAAGCAATTTGTCTAATTGAACTGTCAGTCGCCATGGTGGTTATCCTTTGTGAATGAATGGGTTTGTTGTTGAAGAGGATTGTCTGGAGATGGTAAGTTCAGACTGAAGTCTCAATTTGAGGAAATTGGAGTCTGAAACTTATCTACATCGGTGGAGGACGTACCTCTTGCTCGCTTTTTTCTTTCATGATTAAGACCTGGTTAGAGGGATTGAACTACTAAACTTGGCAATACTTTCTCTTGCAAAGTCTTTTCAATTAATCCTTTGAGAGTTGCAGTGCTACTCGGACAAGAACCACAAGCTCCTTTGAGGAAAACTTTGACTGTATCTCCTTCTATGTCATAAAGTTCTACATCACCTCCATCGGCAATTAGCAATGGGCGGACATCTTCGAGTAAAACTTTTTGAATTAGGGAAATCTTTTGAATGGTGGTTAGTTGGGAAGATGATGATTGATAACTAACGTCTTTGGCAAAAGCAATCTCAGTGGCAACTTTGGTGATGTTGTCTTTTTCTTTTAGCACTTCGGCAATTAAATCGTCAATTGGAGATAAACAAGAACCACATCCACCCCCAGCTTTAATGTAGCTAGTTACTTGTTCGGCTGTAGTTAAGTTATTTTCAACAATTACCCGCCGAATTTTTGGTTCACTGATGCCAAAACAACTACAAATTAAAGTACCTTCGTCTTCTTCATGTTCTTCGATTTCAATACCGCGATATTTGTAAATGGCGGCTTCTAAGGCTTCTTGTCCCATGACAGAACAGTGCATTTTTGCTTCTGGTAAACCACCCAGAAAATCAGCGATTTCTTTGTTGGTGATTTTTAAGGCTTGATCTAAGGTTAAACCTTTGACTAATTCGGTGAGCGCAGAAGAGGAGGCGATCGCACTGGTACAACCAAAGGTTTGAAAGCGAGAATCAAGGATAGTATCTGTGTCTTGATTGATCTTCAGATGTAATCTTAACGCATCACCACAAGCAATACTACCGACTTCACCGAAGACTACAGCAATTCCTGGTTCGTTAGGGTCTTCGATCGCACCTTGATTTTTCGGGTTGTAAAATAGGTCTAATACTTTTTCTGTGTAGTCCCACATGGCAGTTTTCCAAATTAGAGGTAGGGGGAATATAAAGGGTTTATCTATTAGCTGCAACTACTTCTTCTTGTCTACCTTGTAGCCATTCAGCAGCATCATTATTGAATGGTGAAAGGGCACGTAACCGCTCAACAATTCCTGGCATTACAGTTAAGACTTGTTCAATTTCTGTCTCAGTTGTGTAACGACTTAGACTAAAGCGGATCGAACCGTGAAGAATCACGTAGGGTAAACCCATTGCTCGCAAAACGTGGGAAGGTTCTAAGGAGCCTGAAGTACAAGCAGAACCAGAAGAAGCACAGATTCCATATTGATCTAATGAAAGTAAGATTGCTTCCCCTTCAATATATTTGAAACCAATATTAGTGGTGTTAGGTAAGCGATTAGCTGGATCACCGTTGACTTCACAATCAGGAATATTTGAGAGCAAAGTTTTTTCTAAGCGATCGCGTAATCTGCCTTCTCGTTTAATTGCTTCCGGGAGATGTAGTAATTCTAATTCTGCGGCTTTTCCTAAACCAATTATTCCAGGTACATTCTCAGTTCCCGCTCTCCGTCCCCGTTCTTGATGTCCACCAATTAACAAGGGACGGAAGTGAAAACCGCGTCGCACATATAAGGCACCAACACCTTTAGGAGCATGTAATTTATGACCGGATAAGGTGAGTAGGTCAATGGTACTGTTCTTCATATTGAGAGGAACTTTACCAACTGCTTGCACCGCATCAACATGGAAAATTGCACCGTATTCTTTAGCTAATGAACCGATTTGTTCGATGGGGAAAATTGTACCGGTTTCATTGTTAGCATACATCGTCGAAACTAAAGCTGTGTTTCCAGTTAATGCTGCTTCCAATTCCATCAAATCTAATTGTCCCTGACGGTTCACTGAAAGATAGGTGACAGTGTAACCTTGTTTTTCCAGTTGTTTACAAACATTTATGACCGCAGCGTGTTCGACTTGGGTAGTGATAATATGCTTTCTATTTGGTTGAGCAGCTAAGGCAGCACGAATCGCTGTATTATTACTTTCACTACCGCAACTGGTAAAAACAATTTCTGCATCATCAGCTCCCAAAAGACCTGCAACTTGTGCCCTGGCTTGTTTTACTGCTTTTCCGACTTTCCCACCAAAGGTGTGCATACTGGAGGGATTACCATAATGTTCGGTCAGGTAGGGTAGCATTGCTTCTAATACTAAGGGATCTACCTTGGTCGTGGCGTTATTATCTAGGTAAATACAAGTTGGCATAGTCTTGTCCTTTGTGGGAATTGAAGATGGGAAATATGGGGAAGTGGGAATTATTTCGATTACTTACAGACAACCGACGATTTCAGGAACAGCTTCGGTGCTTTTGAGAATATGGCGATCGTAAAATGCCCGGGCTACTTTTTCGATCACGTCGTAGGCTTCAACTACAATTAATCCTGCTGTTTCTAGATCAGCTTTCGGACATTCACCTACTTTGGAAACTAGAATTGCTTTACAGTCAGCGATCGCTTTAATGGTGTGTTCTAAAGTCGCTTCTTCACCATAACCGCTTTGACAGTAATGATCGATTTTGCGATGACCAACAAATTTAGCTTCGTTAGCATCTACTTCATAAATTTGAAACTCTTTCGCGTGACCGAAGTGTTGATTAACTAAACCTCCACCTTTAGTAGCTACAGCAACCAGAACCTTTGGACTATCCGCAACTTTTTGAGTCGGTTTAACTTTTTGCTTGGCTAATTTCAATTCTTCTTTGAATTTCTCAATTCCAGCATGAACTTCTTGCCGTGTTTCTATGTTATAATCTGACTCCATTTCCATGAACTTATCTTTGGTGAATTCTTGACTTCTGTCTTCACCTAAGAGTCCCACTGCATCAGCTCGACATTGACGACAGTGACGCATCATCTTCATGTTACCAGCACAGTTATCTTGGACTGTTTTTAGTTCTTTTGGTGTTGGACCACGTTGACCATTTAGACCAAAATATGTGCCATGCTCTGGAGCAGAAATTAGCGGCATGATATTGTGGAGAAATGCTCCTTTGGAACGAATCACTTCATTTACTTCTGGTAAATGGTGGTCATTAATTCCTGGAATCATCACCGAGTTAACTTTGCACAGAATGTCAGCTTCTTGAAGTGCTTGTAAACCTTCCATTTGTCGTTCGTGGAGGATTCGAGCTGCTTCAATTCCTTTGTAGCGTTTCCGACGATAATGAACCCAAGGATAAATTTTCGCTCCGATTTCTGGATCTACCATATTAATAGTGATGGTAACGTGATCCACGTTCAGCTGCTTAATCCTGTCTACATAATCGGGCAACATCAAACCGTTAGTTGATAAACAAAGCTTGATATCTGGAGCTTTCTCGGCAATTAATTCAAAGGTACGGAAAGCTTTTTCTGGATTTGCTAGAGGATCTCCGGGACCGGCAATTCCTAATACACTCATTTGGGGAATTTTGCCCGCAATTACTAATACTTTGTGGGCTGCTTCTTCCGGAGTTAGTAATTCACTAACAACTCCTGGACGACTTTCATTGGCACAGTCATATTTACGGTTACAATAGTTACATTGAATATTGCAAGCAGGAGCAACAGCTACGTGCATTCTCGCGTAATGATGATGTGCTTCTTCACTATAACAAGGGTGGTTTTCGATCCGTTTTTTTAGTTTTTCGTCAACGTTGTCGGTAGAAGTACCACAGCTTGAAGAACTACAACCGCTAGAGTGATTAGTAAGGATTCCAGGTTGATGTGTCATTGAATTACTGGGGGTTTAGTGGGTTGATAAATCGCTACAGTAAATATGAACAATTAGATTCATTAACTTTTCCCGGAATCCATTGGTTAATTTGGCTTTTAGTATTTGTTTGATGATTAACAATTACCTTAATCAAAGTACCTTTGGCGGGTTAAGCACTTGGCGTTATGAGATTTATAGCAGCCAGTAAATTCTGGGTAGGAATGACCGGGCTGGATAAAATTTATTAAACTAATTAAGACTGTACTCAAAATCTGTAATCCTTACAGGGCAAGGGAAAAAAGAATTTTCAAAAAAAGTTAGGGCTAGAGGTACGAGTATTTTTTATGGGAAATTCAGGTATTTAGGTAGCAGATAACGGGTATTTCTGTACTCAAATGTAACCCTGTTACTGTCTAGGTTTGATTGATATTTATGGTGTTTTTTTTGAGTATTTGAGCTTGTACTCAAACGTCTTGAAGAGAAAAAATTAGGACTAATTGTGGCGCGATCGCCTAGAAGATTATTCAATTTAGTTCTGTATCTAATATAGCATTTTTTTTTCCAGTTGCCACTTTTTTCTTTTTTGTTGACAAAACTGATTAATTGTATTTAATGATACAGAAAAAATCAAAATCATCAGAAGTGATTGGCAGCAACCGCAACATGATGAATCATGCCTACTAATACTTTAGGATATAAACTGTTAACGAGTATCTAAATATACAAAAATTTCCAAATTCAAAATTTTTGGTAGGGCTGAATATTGATGCACATAAGTTATTTAGAAACGATGAGTACAATTTTTAGTGGTCAAAGCCACTAGATAAATAGTCTGAAAGACTTACAGAGTATAGATTTATGCCTGAGTACATAAATACTGATTCTCGGTCTGATCAATACTTATACATATAGCAAAAAATACTTGTCCCCATAGCCCTTAAAAAAAAAGAATTCCTGTCAGAGCAAGACTTTCAGGACGTGAGTACATTGCTAATTATTTTAAGAAGTTTAATCTAGGTGAGTAAAATTACCCGATTTTTCCCTATCTGATATAAGAGCAGGATATAAATCACAGCTTTTTACCCCCCGAAAAGCAATGCTACAGACTTTTACCCCTTTATTAAGAGTTAAACCGATTCCACCAGAAAAACTCGATGCTGAAGATCGGACAACTACTCAAGCAGTAGAACGGAAGATAAAACCTATTCATCCCTTTTTTCATTGGTGGGAAACAGTCCAAGCTGATTTCCAGATTATTTTTGAGCGTGATCCTGCTGCTCGTAATTGGTTAGAAGTTCTTTGCTTTTACCCAGGTTTTCATGCTTTAGAGTTACATCGGATTGCCCATTGGTTAAATAATCGGAAAATTCCCTTTTTTCCCCGTCTGATTTCTTATCTAACCAGGTTATTTACAGGAGTGGAAATTCACCCTGGTGCTGTGATTGGTAAGGGGGTATTTATCGATCACGGGATGGGAGTAGTCATTGGGGAGACAGCGATCGTCGGAGACTATACACTCATTTATCAGGGTGTGACTCTGGGAGGAACAGGAAAAGAAAGTGGTAAACGTCATCCTACTCTTGGTCAGTATGTAGTGGTCGGAGCTGGAGCAAAAGTTCTAGGAAATATTGAAATTGGTGATCATGTTCGGGTTGGTGCAGGTTCAATTGTCCTCAGAAATGTCCCCTCCCAATGTACAGTGGTCGGAATTCCTGGTCGAAATATTTGTCCAATCCAAAAGTCCACTTGTCCTTTAGACCATGAGCAAATCCCAGATGTAGAAGCTATAGCAATTCGTACTTTAGTCGATCGGATTGAGCAACTAGAAGAATTAGTTAAAAGTCAGTATGAACTGCAACAGAAGCAGAATCAAATAGTTAATCGTGAAAGGATTGAGGTGATGCTATGAAGAGCGCCAATATAAATAAAACAATTCACATTAATGATACAACACTACGTGATGGTGAACAAGCAGCAGGAGTGGCTTTTAATCTTGAAGAAAAAGTAGCGATCGCCACATTTTTAGATGCGATCGGTGTGCAAGAATTAGAAGTTGGGATTCCCATAATAGGTCATGAAGAAGCTAGAGCCATTCGGGCGATCGCGGATTTAGGACTAAAAGCCAAATTAATCGGTTGGAATCGTGCTGTACCATCAGATATTCGGGCAGCGATCGCTTGTGGATTAAAACAAGTACATATCTCCGTACCTGTTTCTCCTATCCTGATCGAGGCTAAATTTCATGGGCAGTGGCGAACCATGTTAGAGTGCTTAGAAGAGACAATTAAGTATGCACTTGATGAAGGACTAGCTGTATCAATAGGTGGGGAAGACTCTTCCAGAGCTAATGAAAATTTCCTCTTAGATGTAGCATTATGTGCCCAAGAATGGGGAGCTTTTAGATTTCGCTTCTGCGATACAGTGGGAATTCTTGATCCGATCGCTACCTATCAAAAAGTCAGCCAACTTGTCTCTAACCTATCTATTCCCATCGAGATGCACACCCATAACGATTTGGGATTAGCAACTGCTAATGCTTTAGCAGGAATCAAAGCTGGTGCTTTGTCAGTCAATACAACAGTCAATGGTTTAGGAGAAAGAGCCGGTAATGCTGCTTTAGAAGAAGTAGTAATGGCCCTCAAATGTATCTATAAAATTGACCTGGGAATAGATACCAAACGTTTATTAGAATTATCACGTTTAGTTGCTCAAGCTTCTAATTGTCCAGTGCCACCTTGGAAAGCAATTGTCGGAGCAAATACCTTTGCTCACGAATCTGGTATCCATGCACATGGAATCTTACAAAACCCTGTCACCTACGAACCTTTTGACCCCCAAGAAGTCGGTTGGGTTCGTCGTTTAGTCGTGGGTAAACATTCCGGTCGGCACTCAATTAAGCATTTTTTTGCCGAGCATGGGATGAACCTGAACCCAGAGGAAACCCAATCAGTTTTGGAAGCAGTACGCGATCGAGCAGTGCAATCAAAACACAGTATGACGACAGAAGAACTGCTCAATTTAGCTACCCAAGGGAGATAAATCTATGCAGCCAGATGAACTAGAACTGGACTTACCACCTCGTTTTGAAATAGGGGAAAAAGTCCAAACACGCAAATTAATCCGGAATGATGGGACATTTCCGGGTCAAGAAATTGGAGCAACTCTAGCAAAAAAAGGTGAAATTGGTTATGTAATTTCGATCGGTACATTTTTACAAAACTCCTATATTTATGCTGTGCATTTTATGGGAACAGGCTTTATAGTTGGTTGTCGTGGTAGAGAATTAGAAACAGTAGAAACCAGAGTTTGAGGTAATTAAAAATGAAAGTAATGTTACGTCGGGGTCAAACTGGCAAATTAATCGTTTATGTAGCCAAAAAAGACTTGGAAGAAGAAGTAGTCAGTCAAACTGATGAAGCAAATGGTAACAAAATTTTCACTTTAACCAATGGTTGGGAATTAGAAATTGCTAATTTAAGTGAGCCATTACAATTACCACAAACAGTAGAAGCCAGACGTTTAAATTAGACTTGGAAAGGTGGTCAGGATAGTTCTATGCAGTTAAGTTAAATGCTCTGAGGGTCAACAACCGTTCACCCTCAGACAATATGTTTAGTTAACTTGTAGGGGCGAAGCATTCGGGCGATAATTCATCACTTAAATTGTACCCTGAGCGTTCCCTGAGCGAAGTCGAAGGGCGGAGTCGAAGGGCTATTAATTTTATATCCGAATGCTTCGCCCTTCTTCGCCGATATCTCCCAAAAAAAATCTTAACTGAATTTATTTTAATATATAGTTGATCTGTTGGTTTCATAAATGGTAAGGGCAAAGCATTTCGGTAATATTATTCTTCCCTTCGACTACGCTCAGGCTAAACGCTTCAGCAACCATTTATGCGCCGAAATGCTTTGCCCCTACGGTTAACTGAACTGTATTGGCTGATAAGTTCTTCGCTGATATCTCCCAAAAAAAAATCTTAACTGAATTTATTTTAATATATAGTTGATCTGTTGGTTTCATAAATGGTAAGGGCAAAGCATTTCGGTAATATTATTCTTCCCTTCGACTACGCTCAGGGTAAACGCTTCAGCAATCATTTATGTGCCGAAATGCTTTGCCCCTACGGTTAACTGAACTGTATTGGCTGATAAGAATTAGGAGAAAATTGATGTTTTCGTTGAAATAAGTGCCAGAATTAAGCTTAATACTGAAATTGTTATATTTTACAGTTTACAAGTCTTTACGCGAGAAAAAAACTGATAGATCGTACAGGACTGATCCAACAAATTACCCCACGCATAAAAATTCCCTACCCCCCATATACCCCACCATCCCCAACTTGCCGCAGCGGGGAGGTGACCAAAACGTGCGAATGCGGTGCTAAATGTTAGGTCACTATAGTCCAACCATTTTTCTCCTTTCTTCCATCCTACTTTTATAGCAAATTTACGTTTTATTACGCTATCTGCATTTGGATGTCCACCAACATCTTTACTCTCCCATATCTGTTTTTGAACGCTAAACCCAAAACGACCATCAGAGTATTTCATCCATAACTGATCTATAGTGCGAAAGTCTTTACAGGGAAATTTTAACCAATCATCACCAGTGAGATATCTTTCTTTTGTATTAGCAGCTCTAAGTACAAGATCATAAGTTTTTTGATCAGCCTCTTTCCATAACCTATCAGCTAATAAGTTACAGAGATGAGTGTAATCTATATCTCTTTCACTTTCAAGAATAATTTGAGTTTGTCCAGATACTGGTGATTGGGAAAATTGTGCGTTAGGCGTTGATATATTGGGTATTGACTGACGTACTTGTTTGTTAGGTACTGATTTAGAACTAAGCATTTGCAATACTTCACTAGCAGACTGATAGCGATCGCCCAAAGTAACCGATATCATTTTATCTAAGATCATCGCTAAATCATTATTAATATTGACTAGCGATCGCCATACCCATTTCATTTGATAAAAGTCAAACAGTTTATCGACATAATTACCGTTTTGTTCTTCTAATAAACAACCCGTCAAAAGTCTAATACAAGTAACACCTAAACTATATAAATCACTAGCGGGAAAAGCATGACCCTGTAGTTGTTCTGGAGCTGCGTAACCAGGAGTACCAATATTTGTACCTGCTCTTGTAAGAACAGTACCCGTAAGTTGCTTGGATACTCCAAAGTCAATTAACATCAAACGATTATTGGCATCTCTAATAATATTATCTGGTTTAATATCTCTATGAATTACATTCTTTTGATGCAGAAACTCTAAAACAGGTAGAAGTTGATTTAATAAATTCCTAATCTTTTCTTCATCAAATCTGCCGTTCTGTTGTAATTCCTTCAATAAATCTTTTCCATCAATGAACTCTTGTACTAAATATAACCGTCCATCCTGTTCAAAAAATGCTAGCAAATCTGGTATTTGGGGATGTTTACCTAAATCTTTTAATCTGACAGCTTCTTGTTTAAATAATTCTGTAGCTTTTTGTAATGCACTACCACCTTGCAACTGAGGTAGAAATTGTTTAATCACACAGAATGTGCCCAGTCGTTGTTCGTCTATTGATTTGAATGTTCTCCCAAAACCACCCTCTCCGAGAAATTCTACTGCTCGATAGCGATCGCCCAGTAACAACCTATTACCGCAGCGCACACAAAACTTTGTCCCAGATGGGTTGATATTCTCACACTCAGGGTTTAGACATAAGCTCATAACTTGTCAATAATCCACAGGTTTCGTGTATAAATAATAGCGGACAGTTAGCCCAAATGTCCAGTGAGGTGTCTTGTTACGGTGTGTTAAGCATTTTGTAGGCGATCGCTTAGATTGTGCGAGGTTTGATTGTGGGTTGATTAGAGGGCGATAGCTTTGGTTAGGTTTGGGGAGTGCGATCGCATATTTAGAATGATGTTATTCTTAGCTTCTGTGTCAGGTATTGAGTTAGGGAAAAGCTGATTTTTTCGTAGAAATTAGTACCAAATTTAAGCTTGACAAATGACATGAAATTTTTATAACTCACAGGTTACAAGTCTTTGCGGAAGATAAGAAACCAACCAGTCAGCTTATTCCGCAAATACGGACTACAATTCCCAAAAAGACCGGAAACGCCTGCCGGGAGGTGGCCAAGTGGAGCGGTAGTGTTCAAGGTTAGGTCATTATCGTTCAACCAATTGCCTCCTTTTCTCCATCCTACTTTATCAGCAAATTTATGTATTATTTCATAACCTGCATCAGGATGTCCACCAACATCTTTACTTTCCCAGATTTGTTTTTGAACGCTAAACCCAAAATGACCATCAGAGTATTTAATCCATAACTGATCTATTGTGCGAAGGTCTTTATAGGGAAACTTTAACCAATCGTCATCATTGAGATATTGTCCATTTTCACAATTAGCAGCTTTGAGTACAACCCTATAAGTTTCTTCATCAGCTTCTTTCCATTTACCAACAGCTAATAAGTCACGGAGAAGACTGTAATCTATTTCTATTTCACTCTCAAGAATAAGCTCTAGTTGCATTTTACAGTTTGCAAGTCTTTGTGCGAGAAAAGATGGTTTCAACCCTCCAAATCCCTCACGCCCCACATCTCCTGTGCCCCCAATCCACTGTTCCGGTAATATAATACCTACACAAGGGAAGTGGCCTATAGGTGCATCGGTATTAAATGTAAGATTGTTATAATCTAACCACTTTCCTCCTTTTCTCCATCCTACTGTATCACCAAATTTACGTTCTATCTCTATTTCTTCTTCTATTCCTGCGTTTGGATTTCCACCAACAGTTTTACTTTCCCAGATTTGTTTTTGGACACTATATCCAAAACGACCATCAGAATATTTTACCCATAGCTGATCTATGGTACGAAGGTCTTTACAGGGAAACTTTAACCAATCATCACCATTGAGATATCCGTCTTTTTCACGATTAGCAGATTCAAGTAAAAGATGGTAAGTTTTTTCATCAGCATCTTTCCAGTAACCAGCAGCTAATAAGTTTCTAAGAGGAATGTAATCTATATCTCTTTCACTGTCTAGAATAAGTTCTGCTGCTGTTATATTTTGTTGTGGTGACGATGATATTACTTCAATTTGGTTTTGTGGATGTGATGTTAATTCTATTACTGGCTTCATGTCTTGATTTATTGTTTCATTTAATTCAGTAATAATCCTTTGCTGAATTTTTTCTACATCTGCATCACGTAAACATAAATGAACACTAGCCCATTCCTCTAATTCTTTAATAACTTTATCATCTAAAGGATAATTTTTAGAAATTTTTTGTCTATATTCTTCTTCATAACGTTTTAAGCTTTCGTGATATAATTGATGATGCTTTATAACACTACTTATTATTTCTTCAGCTTGCTCATCAGAAAGCTGTAAGTTCTCTTGTTTTGTTTTTAAAATATCACGATTAAGCTTAGATATTTCTCCATCTTTAATTCGCATTTCAACTTCCTGACAAAATCTTTTCTCAGGGGTAGGAGCCATACTTATCAAAATATTATATCCTTCATTATCTAGAATAATTTTAGGCTCCATTTTGGGCTTGACTTCCTTGACTTTTGCTTTGGCATATTTATGTAATTCTTGGATATGAATTTTACCATCACCATCTGTATCAGCAGCACCAGTTTCAATACCTTCTACTAGATGCTTTGTATAAACCGATAATTCAGAGCCTTCATGTTGAAATGAAGTCTGATTTTTTGAGGAAGAAGCTAGTATTACTCTTCCCTCTGCACCTAATTCTTTATCTAATAAATCAATATCTATACCTTTAGGTTGCCAACCAATCGCAAAAGCACCGCTATAACAACAGTCTAAAATAATTATTTGACGCTTTGCATAGTTACCATGCTTTGACATTTTTTGGATGAAACTAGCTGAAGCAGCAGTGGCTAGGAAATTATTTTTTGTGGTAATCCGAGTTGCTAGATAAAGTTGACCATCATCGTCTTTAATACCATGTCCAGAAAAAAATAGTAGAATTAAATCATCTTTATTACTACTTTGAAATAGTTTTTGAATTTCTTCAGTCATCTGAAGGTATTCGGGATTAATTAAAAAATTAACACTATCAAACCCTCCCATTTCAGGATTTTCTAATACCCGTTTCATTGCCTTTACATCATTAGGTGGTGCAGATAAAGGATTAATGTCTTCTCCATATTCGCTAACACCTATTAGTAATGCTATTTTTTTAGGCATTTCACTAAGTATTTTATGTATTAGACAATAAATCTTGAACAGTTTCTTTTGTTATAGGTAAATTTTGGCTTGTTGTTTTTATTTTAATTTTTTTATCTCCATCTTTTGTAATTTCAAGTTCTATTTCAATAGGTTTATCTTGTAGACGCTCTTTAAACCATGCAAAAACAAATTGAATATTAAATAATTTCACTACAGTTGTAATAGACCCAAGTAATGTCTGAATGCTTTTTTTATTTAGGTCTATATTTGGGTCTTCAGTAAAATCAGCTTTTTCAACTGCATCAATTTCACGTAATTCTTGCAACAATTTTTCAGTCAATTCTAATAATTCGTCATCTTCTAATGTTGGATCTGCTAAACCAAAAGTTATTTCAACTAGCTCTGTCATTTTGGCTCCTTATGTTAATTTTTGTTTCTTTTTATAGTACGATGAGACAAATCCCGAATTAATTCCCGGATAATAGAGTGTTTAATCTCCTGGCGTTCTAAGCAATAAGCCTCCAGCGCCAAATACTTACTCTCTGGCAATTCAATATTCAACCGCTTAATCGGCTCAGTTAGCACTTTTCTGGGCATTGTGGTTATTTCACAAAACTCGTGTATTTATTCTAGTGTATAATCCGGCAAACGTCCAATAGCAAGTAATCGATATCTGGGCAAGTTTCTGAATGCCCAACCCCAACCAAGAAATATCCTTTTTATTCAAAAAGGTTTGCTAATCTAAAAGCTAATTCAAAGGCTAAATATTCTCTCATCAGTTAATACCTGCATAGATTGTCTTTTCTCCAAATTTTTCCAATGTTTCATAGCTTCTTTATAACGCTCTTTTAATGCGCTTGCATCAGGTTTATTACAGTTATGCTTATTTAATTTTAAGAATGTATTATCATATTGCTGATAATGGCTTTTTTCTAAGCTAGGATGGATATGAATTTTTTTATTTTCATCAATTGCTATAAGATGAGCATCAAAAAGCTTATGAATATCAACACAAAGAAGCAATCCATTAGAAGGATCATTGTTTTGGTTTTTTTCGTAAGGCTCTATATGAGCAGCTTCTAAAAGTATTTGAATATCAGAATCAGTAATTAGACAACGATAATTATACAAATTTAACAATTGTAGGCGGAATTTATACTGTCCTAGTCTATTAGCTAGTCTATTAGATTTAGATTGTATAAAATTTATAACATAAGGATCTGAAATAATAGCTCGATTAAGTTTCGCAAATTGAAGCTTTGCGTATTGAAAATTAGTTGATGGAAAAATAGAAAGCTGGCCATAATTTAGCTTCTCGTGATGTTTATTCAAGTAAGTTGTATCCAACATCTTTAAGTCTATATATCCTAACTCTGCATAATCAAAAACTGCATCGTACAAATTCATTCCTTCAAAATTTGCATATTGAAGGTTTGCTCCTTCAAAGTTTGTTCCATCCAATTCAGATCCTCGAAAGTCAGCATTTTGAAGTTCTGCCCCTCGAAAGCTAGCATATTCAAGATTAGCACCCCGGAAATCTACACCATTAAGAATCAAATGATCCAAAATTAGGTGATTTAAATCTACCGCTCGAAAATCTCGTTGCCCGTTTTCGTACTGAGCCTTAATTTTATCAATATCCATATTATGTATCATCCATTTTTTGTTTTTTGACCCGATGAAACTATGCTAACATATATAGAGGCGTTATGGCAAGATATGTGTAAGCCAGATTAGTGAATCAAAAATCTTAACCATCAGAAGTTACGCAGTTGAACTGGGGATGTGGTAAAAAAAGATCATGAATCCACCTAAATCCACGCCCCTCGAATACATTAACTTCCTGATTGCGGCAAAAGGCATACAGTTGTAGCGAAGCCGAGCGTGTTCAACCAATCGCAGAAAACCGAGCAGCCCACGATGCGACTTGTGTTGAGCGTAGTCGAAACATTAACCGTTTGCTGCATCGAAGGTCACCAGACCCCAATGAATTCTGGCAGGAAGCCAAAGACTATGTTGAGTTAAACCAAGGGGTTCTGGTCATTGATGATACAATGCTTGACAAGTGGTATGCCAAAAAGATGGAGTTGGTCAGTCGGCAATGGTCAGGGAAGCATAAACGTGTTGTCCAAGGCATCAATCTGACTACCCTATTATGGTCAGATGGGGATAAACATATCCCATTAGACTATCGACTTTATGAGAAAGAAGTGGACGGGGCTACCAAAATGACCACTTTCGAGCCATGTTGCTTAATGCCCATGCCAGAGGCTTTCATGCCCAGTGTGTAGCAATTGAATAGTTGGTTTAGTTCTTTGGCCAATTTGAAATTAATTGCTAGTTATAGCTGGACTTGGTTGACTCGACTGAAATCTAATCGATTGGTAAATGCGGATCATACCGAAAACCGACCAATTAGGGAGGTAGCGTTAGCCCAAACGGGCACAGTAGTTCATCTGAAAGGTTATGGGTTCATTAAAGTATTCAAGATTGTTGCCCCAGACGGTGACATTGACTACTGGGCGACCAATGACTTACAGATGAGCAGCTTAAAACGTTTACAGTGGGCGGAATTTGAATGGTCAATTGAGGAATATCATCGAGGTCTAAAGCAATGCTGTGGCGTGGAAAGATCCCAAGTTCGGTCGGCTCGCGCAAGGGCGTAATCACATTGGTTTGGCAATTCGGGCCTTTCTCCGTTTGGAGATGCACTGGTTTAACACTGGCATCAGTTGGTATGAGTCCAAAATTAGTATTGTGCGTGAAGCAGTCCGCTCTTACTTAGAGGCCCATTGGCTGTCTCTCCCGTCAACTGCGTAAGTCCTGACCATGACGAGGATGAAGTGTCAGAGTGTGGCTGGAAAAAACTAGCCTGTAGTCTTTACTACAGAAACTGCTTGTGCGCTCAAGCTAATGCAATATAGAACAACTACGGTAGGATCGCTTTGTTGACAGGTTGTTGGAGTATGATCACACTAAAGAGCATATTAAGTCTTAATTATTAAAGTATTTTTAGCTGTGACATTTCAGATGGTGTAAAACATCCACTCTAGATTTACTCAGGACTAAATTTTCAAGCAATTTGGCAACCTTTAATCATTGTATTCGTCCCTGTAAAATAGCATTTTTAATTTCCAAGAGAGGTCCTAAAACATCTGGTGCAAGAGCCAATTGAAGTACCATCTCATAATCTTGTTGTGCCAAAGGATGTGTGTGCGAACCTAGATTGCGAATTCTAGAAATATCAGTCCAGGCATCTATTACTCTGCTAGATAAGGAACTACCAATTGCCTGTTGAATCATTAAATCTAATCTTTCATTTGGTGAATTAGTCATAGTTATAACTAGGTGTAAAGCATCTCCAAGAGTAATAAACCGATGACGACCACTTGCACGATTAACCCAATCTAACTGATTGATATCAACAGTTATTACTCTATTTCCTCTATGTCCTGTTTCTACAATTCCTCGTTTTTGTGGAAGCGTAGGATCATGCAGGGTAAAATATGTCGGCATAGTGATGTCACGCGCCGCTCTTGCAGCTTGAATCATCGATAAGTTTACTTCTAGTTCAAAAGCTTTCCATACACCTTGAGCGCCAGGTGTAAAATCAATATCCATCATTGGTTGTAGTCTTTGTGCAGCGGGATTTTGATTAACTATTGGTTGTGGTCTTTGTGCCGCAGGATTCCGATTAATTGGTTGTGGTCGTTGTGTAGCAGGATTTTGATCAATTGATTGTGGTCGTTGTGCAGCGGGATTTTGTGCAACAGGATTCCGATCAATTGGTTGTGGTCTTTGGATATTACGATTCTGTCCATATCCTCCCTGGGGTCTTCGTCTACCAAGAGGACCAATACCTTCAAGTGCGTTTTCTGCTAGACTTTCAAGAAAAGAGCCAACAGCAAGAGATGTTTCAATCATTACTGCTGATTCATCATTAAGAAGCGGTGGAAGTTCGACTGTATTTTGCAAATTCTGAAGAACTCTTGCCGCAACAAATGCTGGAGCTATGAGCCTTCCCGTTGCATCTTCAATTACAGCATCTTCCGATCCTATCCCTGTCAAATCAAGGTCTTCAAATTGCTGAGAACGATTGTTTCGCCTCAATGAGTTGAGACTATTTTCAACCATATCCAATTGTCTACCAAGTTCATAGCGATAATCGTTAGCTTCTAGACCTCGTTCCGTGTCAAAAGTATTTAAAATGTTATAAAAAGCCCTTAATCCTTGACGATTTGACTCATTTTGTAGACGATAATCTACTTGATCGCTACATATTGCTTCAAGGGTAGTAAATATATGCCCAATATTTGGAATTCCATATTGATCAGGAAGTCTTGCAAGTTCATTTAATTGCACATCGAGATGTTCTGATGAGGTTGGGGAAATCACGTATTCTAATTGCCAAAGATTTGTTGATGCAACAATGGCAGGAAGAGAATGCCAAGGAATGCCAAACAAACGTGCTATTTCCCGTATTAATGGTCCCTCGTTAGTTGTAAATGATAAAGTACCAGCAGTTGCCTGATAATTTCTCCACCATCGTGAATTACTACGATCTTGCAGCCATTCATCTGGGGGATCTAACACGGCAAAAAAAGCAAGGTTTTCACCTGTACTTTCATGCAAATTCGCAAATTCAGCTTTCAAATATTCAGTAAAAATTACATCACTTGGCTTGAAAAGAATTGCGACCTGTATTGGAAACCTTGCAAAATACTTTTGTGAAGGCGATCCCGCATTAAAGATATTTGTTTTTATTGGAAATACCATAGGAGCTAACGAAAAATAGAATCTAATGTTGTATTTTTTGAATCGCAGATTTTGGATGGAAAAGTTGTCTAGCTTTTTGATAAAGGCATAAACTTACTTGCAACCAAAATAACCTTACTTATACCATCAAAGCACCGAACCCAATATTTGTCAACAGAATACCAGCACTACTCACTGCTTAAAGTTTATTAAGCCTTGTGCATCAATTATTTACTACTTGATCATCTACTCAAATAGAACATTTACAAGTTGTCGCGGAGAAGAGCTTACCGTTGGCTTAGGGGTCGGGATGAATCAGGCTGCCGATGGTTAGGGGCTGTTGATAGCTTGGCGATCGCGAAATGGCTAAAAAATACGGTTGGAAACTGGTCGATATAGAGGAAACAAATAACGATATCCTACCTGTAGATTGTATATTTGACGGCCAAACCGAATTCCCAAAGTCCTATTATGATCACGATGAGGAGTAACAATAATGCGTAAGTGGATTGTTTTCCGTGCTGATGGACGACAACCTGGCGGGCTAACCCGCAAATATGCCCACACGGGGTCACTCACAAAAACTTTAGCCCAGAGGATCTCCTGGGTGCAGAAGGTATTCTCAAGCAATTAACAAAAGCATTTAAAGTAACTAGGTATTAGTTATTGTCGCAAAATGTAAGCGAATTATTGCCTATAAGCATTAGAGAAAATTTGATATTTTTGTAGTAATTAGTACCAAATTTTAGCTTGGCAAATGGCATGAAGTTGTTAGAGCTTAAAGGTTACAAGTCTTGGCGCGAGAAAAGATCCGCGCAAAACCCCCAGAACCCTCCACCATCTACTATTACCACTACACCAAGGGCCCGCGCGGGAAGGTGGCCAGAAAGAGCAGTGATGTTAAATGTTAGATTACTATAGTCTAACCAGTTTCCTCCTTTTCTCCATCCTAATTTATCAGCAAATTTGTAATACGTATTCCAATCTGCATTAGGATGTCCACTAACACCCTGACTTTCCCAGATTTGTTTTTGAACGCTAAACCCAAAACGACCATTAGAATATTTTACCCATAACTTATCTATGGTGCGAAGGTCTTTACATGGAAACTTTAACCAATCATCACCAGTGAGATATTCCTCTTGTTCACGATTAGCAGCTTTAAGTACAAGATGATAAGTTTTCTTGTCAGCTTCTTTCCATTTTCTAGTAGCTAATAAGTCACGGAGAGGAGTGTAATCTATTCCTTTTTCACTTTCAAGATTATCTTGATTTTGTGGAGCTATTGGTTGTGAAGAAAACTCGGTTTTAGGTATTGATTTAGAACTAAGTGCTTGCAATATTTCACTAGCAGATTGATAGCGATCACCCAAAGGAACCGATATCATTTTATCTAAAAAAACACCCAAATCATTGCTAACACTAGCATATTGTCGCCACACCCATTTCATCTTATAAAAATCAAACAACTTATCTATATTGTTGCCATTTTGTTCTTCTAATAAACAACCTGTTAAAAGTCTAATACAAGTAACACCTAAACTATATAAATCACTAGCGGGAAAAGTTTGACCCTGTAATTGTTCTGGAGCTGTATAACCAGGAGTACCAACTGATGTACCCACTCTTGTCATTACAGTACCGCTTAATTGCTTGGATACACCAAAATCAATTAACATTAAACGATTATTAGCATCTCTAATAATATTCTCAGGTTTAATATCTCTGTGAATTACATTATTTTTATGAATAAATTCTAAAACAGGTAGAAGTTGATTTAATAAATTTTTAATTTTTTCCTCATTAAATTTGCTGTTTTGTTGTAGTTCCTTTAATAAATCTTGTCCGTCAATAAATTCTTGTACTAAATATAGCCGTCTATCTTGTTCAAAGAATGCTAATAAGTCAGGTATTTGGGGATGTTTACCTAAGTCCCTTAATCTGACAGCTTCTTGTTTAAATAATTCTGTAGCTTTCTGTAATGCTCCACTACCTTGCAACTGAGGTAGAAATTGTTTAATCACACAGAATGTGCCCAGTCGTTGCTCGTCTATTGATTTGAATGTTCTCCCAAAACCACCCTCACCGAGAAATTGTACTGCTCGATAGCGATCGCCCAGTAACAACCTATTACCGCAGCGCACACAAAACTTTGTCCCAGATGGGTTGATATTCTCACACTCAGGGTTTAGACATAAGCTCATAACTTGTCAATAATCCACAGGTTTCGTGTATAAATAATAGCGGACAGTTAGCGCAAATGTCCAGTGAGGTGTCTTGTTACGGTGTGTTAAGCATTTTGTAGGCGATCGCTTTAAAATAGACATTACATATCATAAATTTTTCCAAAAATAGGTTATTCCCTCAATTATTCCTAAACATGATGACAACCAAAGAGCAATTACTTGAAGAACTTGAAACCCTTCCCGAAGAACTCATTAGTGAAGCATTGGACTACATCTGCTTCATCAAAAATCGTTATAGTCTAAAACTGGAAGCCATTCGGGCGATCGCAAAACTCGACTCAGACTGGTGGGAAAACCTCAATAACTTCACCCCTGATTTTCTGGACGAGCGATCACAGCCTAACCTGCCCAACAGAGAGGACATATTTTGATGAGATTTCTGCTCGACACAAATATCTGTATTTATATTATCAAACAGAAGCCTATTTCCGTTCGTCAACGTTTCCAATCAGTCAATACAGGACATATCGGTATTTCAATTGTTACACTTGCCGAATTGGAGTATGGTGCTGCTAAAAGTAAAAACCCTATAAGAAACCGTGAAACTCTTAAAGTATTCTGCGCTCCTTTCGAGATCATCGACTTTAATGAAGAAGATGCGCGAATTTTTGGCAAGATTCGTACTGATTTAGAGCAACGAGGACAGCCTATTGGCAGTTATGACTTGCTTATTGCCGCACAAGCCCTTAGTCGCGGTCTTATTATCGTAACGAACAATATTAAAGAATTTAGTCGCATTGATGGGCTAGTTATTGAGAATTGGGTCAAATAGAATGAGGCGATTGATCTGTTAACAATTTGGATTCATCGCGATCGCTATAATTATGTAATAACTGGGTAGCGATCGCTTTGGTGGTGATTGTCTCTGTGCTTTGATTGGGTGTTTTTGGGTGCGATCGCATTAAAGATTTTATTAATCATTGATTATTTTCCAATAGTTTCACTTTTAAAAGATAATTTAATATTGGGTAAACCTGAATTCTTTAATCGGTTAGAAATTTCTGCTTTAGCTGATGGAAAAGTAGGAAAATTCTCATTCATTCCAAAAGGAATCCCTACACTATATCCGATTTTTTCTATTTTTATATTAACCCTAGCAGGTACTATATACTTCCGAGGTGAGATATAAAATTTCTCTAGATAACCGCTCCCATTACTTAAATTTTTGATAAAATCATCACTAAAATAGTTAGTAGCAAGATCGGCAAAATCTTTCAGATATTCTTCAAACAAAAGCCATCCAATTTTATCAACACCAGCTAAAACGTAAACAGTATCAAATCTACAAGAGGGATTTTGTACTTTCTGATTGTTTAATATTCCGGAGACTGAATTAAATATAGGAACTATCTGACCATTAGAATATTTTATAGATTCAGAAGGCATTTGTGGATCAAGACTAAAACATTTAACGAATAATCCTATTTTTTCTCTAATCCCACTAAATCTAAATTCTCTTTTCTCATATTTATGAAGATTAATTCCCCGTTTTAATAATAATTCCTCAATCGTATTAAATTCAGAATTAACTAATGTTGATTTTATTTGTTCAGAGCGACGAGAGCGACTTCCTAATCCACGCATTCCAGTTTTATATTCCTGACTAACTTTGGACATAGTTGCATTAATAGCTTCACGTTCCAAAGTTTCATCATTGAATAGGATTTCAATCAAATCTGAATTATATGGTTTAAGTCTCTTTAAGCAGAAAGTGTAATAATGATCTTGGTCAGCTTGATTTTGAATATTAGCTAATGATTCTGGAGTTAATGCGTTAATAGGTTCTTTAGCTAAGGTAGTTTCAATATATTCTCTCATTTGCGGCGCTTCTTCTTTTAAATACAAACCTTTCCAATAATTAACCTCAATTACATATCCATTTACATAAAGACGATACATAAAAGAGTAAGTAGGTGGTAAACCAGGTGGCAAGTTTTCCCATTTATTAGCATAAGCTTTGCGACTATTAAATGCTTGCCTGATAACTCCTTGTGTATTCTGCCAATTCTGAGTATCAAGCTGGTATTTCGTGGCAAAAGCTTCTAAATCGAGACAAATATGAATAATGCTTAATCCCAAAATTCTTTTCTGTACCATCCAGTCAATAGTGTTTAAGTTCTGGGGTTGGTTTTGAATATCTTTTCTAGGTGGCTCTACTCCTAAGATGAAAGCAAAATCAGCGATCGCGATTATTGTTTCCCTTAAAAGAGTTTCAGTTGGACGTACTGCTTTCGTCTTTACTGGAGTAGAGTTTAACTCTGGACAATATGTTTCAATACGTTGGGTTTCTACATGATCTAATTGAGACACACTAACTTGTTCATAATAAATAGTAAAATATCTCTTTTTCTGCGATTCTAGTTGATCAATACGGTGATGAGCTTTCCCTTGCCAACGCTTATTGAGATTTTTGGTTTTTCCTATATACCAAATATGGTTATTTTCGTCTAAAACATAGTAAATTCCAGAATATTCAGGAAGTAGATGTTTCATTGATAAAGAAATCTTTGAAAGTTGCAGAATATTTTCGTCAGCAATCATATTATTATTATTCCAAGCAATAAGCCTTAGCGTGCCAAATACTCACGCTCCGGCAACTCAATATTCAACCGTTTTACGGGTTCAGTCATTACTTTCCTGGGCATTGTGGGTGTTTCACAAAACTCTTGTACTAATTGTATTATATAGTTCGTGGAAACGTCCAGTAGCAAGTAATCGATATCTGGCCAAGTCTCTGAATGCTCAATACCAGTGGTAAGATTTGGATTCAATGGAATGGAACTGAAGAAGATGTTGCTCTGACAAGGAGTAAAAATGGGAGTTCCTCAAGAAGATATTGTAATTGGCTTTCATCCACCCTATATGCGTCAATATACGAGACCTCTTGCAAAAGTCCTTATTGATCTATTTATTGACAGGCAAGATGCCTGTCCCACCAGAAAAAATCCCTTTTGTGGGACAGGCATCTTGCCTGTCCTATTTATTTTTGCAAGAGGTCTACGGAATATGCAATTAATTAATCATTGGTTTGGAGTAGGGTCGCTCATATAGATTGCCAGAACAGGAGCGATCGGCTATAGTGGTGTATAAGGCTTGTCAATCAAGGGGATGACTCTAATGATAAATGCAGAAACAGATCAAACAGCTCATCGCGTAGTAATTGTTGGTGGTGGCTTTGGTGGGTTGTATGCGGCGAAAGCTTTGGGTCGTACTCCTGTAAAAGTGACTTTGGTTGATAAACGAAATTTTCATTTGTTTCAACCGCTTTTGTATCAGGTAGCAACAGGAACTTTATCACCTGCTGATATTTCTTCTCCACTCCGTGCGGTATTAAGCAATAACCAAAATACTCAAGTATTATTAGCCGAAATGCAGGATATTGACCCGCAACAAAAAAAACTGATTTTAACCCGTGGCGAGGTTGATTATGATACTTTAATTATTGCTACTGGAGTTAGGCATCACTATTTTGGAAATGAGCATTGGGAAACAGCAGCACCGGGATTGAAAACCGTTGAAAATGCTTTGGAAATGCGACGGCGAATTTTCTTGGCGTTTGAATCTGCGGAAAATGAAACAGATTTAGAAAAACGTCGTGCTTGGTTGACTTTTGTAATTGTGGGTGGAGGACCGACTGGAGTAGAATTAGCTGGTGCCCTCGCAGAATTAGCCTTTGCTACTCTCAGAAAAGAGTTTCGCAATATTGATACATCTGAAGCAAAAATCTATCTATTAGAAGGGATGGATAGAATATTACCCCCCTATAAACCAGAACTTTCTACTAAAGCGGAAAAGTCTTTAAACAAACTAGGTGTGACTATCTTAACTAAAAGTCTAGTTACTAATATTGATGGCGGTGTTGTAACTATAAAACAAGGAGATCAAACATCACAAATTGCGACTAAAACTATTTTATGGGCTGCGGGTGTAAAAGCTTCTCCTGTGAGTAAAGTTTTAGCAGAGCGCACGGGTGTACAATTAGATCGGGTCGGTAGAGTTATGGTGGAACCGAATTTAACCGTTAAGGATTATCCCGATATTTTTGTGATTGGTGATTTAGCAAATTATTCTCATCAAGACAGTAAACCCTTACCGGGAGTTGCACCTGTAGCTATGCAGGAAGGAGAATATGTGGCTCAACTGATTCAACAACGGTTAAAAGGTTGTGAAAATGCTTTTCCTTTCCGTTATGTTGATGTGGGCAGTTTGGCGGTTATTGGACGTAATTACGCTGTAGTAGATTTGGGTTTAGTTAAGTTATCTGGTTTCTTAGCTTGGCTAACTTGGGTATTTGTGCATATCTACTACTTAATCGAATTTGATAATAAGTTAGTGGTAATGATTCAGTGGGCTTGGAGTTATTTTACCCGCAAAGGTGGTGCTCGTCTAATTACGGGAGATGAATCTTTAGGTGTAGTAGGAATTAACGAACAAGGTGAATATTATGTACCACAAGCGAAGAAATCTCCTTCAGAAGTTTAAGCTGCTTTCCTAATTATTTAATCAGCTCCAGATGTATTGAAGTAAATTTAGGCGATCGCTTAGTAGAGCCATTAGATTCACAGATTAAATTATGGCGATCGCATAATCGGTTCAATAAATTCCATAATACCAGCATCATCAAAATTGTCAATAAACTCTAGCAAACGAGTCAAAAAAGGTTTATATTGTGGGTTCAACTGTTCTAATCGATTAGCTTCATTTATCACCATATCCAGATCACCAATTCTAGCAGCTTGATAGATTTGTTCTAGTTCAGTAGCTAGAGGAAATATCATTTCTTGCTGGGTTACTGTTTCTATTTCTTCATAGTTCCAAGTCAGTTGTAAATGAGTTGCTAAGAGATTAAATAAGTCTGGGGCATTAACTGGTTTAGCGAGAAAGTCATCACCACCCGCGTCTAAACTCATTTGTTGATCTAGTTGTGCTACAGATGCAGATGAAACTAAAACTTTTAAACTTTTTAATTTCTCGTCTTCACTATTTCGTAATTGTTTAAGAAACTCAAAACCATCCATTACAGGCATTTGTAAATCTGTGATTACTAAATCTGGTAGTTGTTCTCTGATTTTTTCTAAACCTTCTTTTCCGTTCTCCGCGACCCTAACTATAAAACCAATCGGTTCTAGTAGATTTACAATTACTGCCCGATTTTCCCAGCGATCGTCTACAACCAATATTTGTTTTTGATTACCATTAAGTACGGGCGTATTGCAATACGCCCCTACAATATTACCTGTATTACTTTTTTGGTGTTGTACCCATTCGACCTTTAAGGGTAATTCTACTTCAAAAAAGAATTTACTGCCTACTCCTAATGTACTCTCAACCTTAATTTGCCCTCCCATCAACTGGACAATTTGTTGACTAATGGCTAATCCTAAACCTGTCCCTTCCGCTTGACGAACGCGATCGCCTACTTGTTGAAATGCTTGAAATAATTTCTTAATATTTTCTTGACTAATTCCAACTCCTGTGTCGATCACGGAAAAGCGTAGATAAGCAAAGGACATTGGACTAATATTTGAGTTTAATTGTTCAACTTTTAGAGTAACACTACCGCGATCAGTAAATTTAATCGCATTACCTAAGAGATTAATTAATACCTGACTTAATCGTTTTTCATCAACGATCACCCCATCAGGTAAATCAGGATCAGGTGTATACTGAAAGTCAATATCTTTTTGTTGAGCGCGGATTTGAGAAATTTCCACCACACTTTGGACGAGAGATGGTAAATGAATCGCATTGGGTACTAATTCAAGTTTACGTGCTTCGATTTTAGAGAGGTCGAGAACATCATTAATTAAAGTGAGTAAATGTACACCGCATTGATGAATAATATTAACACCATGAAGTTCATCTTTGGGGATGAATTTGGAGCGTCCCAGAATTTGAGCATAACCCAATATCCCATTTAATGGTGTTCGTAGCTCATGACTCATGTTAGCCAGAAATTCGCTTTTAGCTTGATTAGCATTGTCTGCTAATTGTTTAGCAAGTTCTGCTTCTTCTTTAGCTTGTTTTAGTTCAGTTGTCCGCGCTTCTACCCTACTTTCTAGTTCCTGATTAGCATTCTGGACGGTTTGATACAGACGCGCATTTTCTAAAGAAATAGCAGCTTGGGTGCAAATGAGATTGAGTAATTTCAAGCGATCGCTAGTAAATGCTCCCACAGTCAAATTATTTTCTAAATACAACACTCCTAGCAATTGTCCTTGATTAAGAATCGGGCTACAAAGGACACTTTGAGGTTGATGTTGTTGAATATAACTATCTGTAGCAACCTGGGGATCTATTCGCGCATCAATTAATACTAAAGGTTGCAAAGTCCGTTTGACCGTATTCACTAAACTAATCGCTACATCCTGACTCAATTCTAGAGGAATAGATGGTAATAGTTGGGGGGATTGTCCCTCAGTTCCCAATGCCACTATTTTTAACTCTAGGTCTTGTTGGAGTAGGAGGACACACTTACTTGCTCCAGAATTAGTCAGGACTATTTCTAGGAGAGTTGTGAGGAGTTGATTGAGTTCAATTTCTCCAGAAATTGCTTGAGATGCTTTGAAAAGAGTTTCCAAATCTAAATCTGTAGATGTACTACTAGCACTAGAGGTAGATGAGTCAGTAGGTCGAGGGTTTATTTCTCCAGAAACAGTAAAGGATCGAGCTGATTTAAGTATAGGTGTAAGGAGTTGAGGATAACGTTTTTCTAAATCCTCCACTTTGGCTTTGGCTCCCCATCGAGCATAGCAGTAGTAGGCTGCTTGCATATAGAGGGCAGCAATTTTTTCTTTACCCCAATTGAGGTAAAATTTAGCTGCGAGTTCGTTAGCGAGTGCTTCCTCTTGGATGTAGCCGTTTTCTTTAGCTTTGGCGATCGCTTGATCATATAGTTCGATCGCGGCTATTTTCTGTTCCAAAACTCGAGATTTTTCTGCTTCTACTAACTGCCACTTATGCAAAAAATTCATGGGGGCGTGTTGCGCCCAATTTTGCATCTTGGCTTGATTTTCTTCAACTCTTTGCCATAATTGCTCTCGTTCCACTCCCTGTTTATCTGACCACAATGCAAGCTGAGTTAGAGAATCATAAAAATAAAATACGGCAACTTTAAAAGCTCCAGCTACTGCTACCAGATATTGTTTAGCGTAGTCTGCTACACTTTGAGCATATTCCCATTCTTGAAAAAGATAACAAAGCATTAGCTGATTGACATACAGTGTTCCCAGCTCATATAAATCATCTACTTTTTGCTGTGACAGGATGATGTCTTCATCATATATTGTTCCCTGAATCCGCCAAGCACATTGGCTCTGACCTAGTAAATTCAAAACTGATTGGTAAGTCAGTCGGACATAGTTATAAGCCACTTGTTTAAGTTGCCCTAATACTTGACTATAAGCAGCCATCTCCTGTTGCCAGTCCAAGAGTTCTTTACCAGAGAAAAAGCACAAATCGCAGTAATTATAAGCACAATGACCAGCATATTCTAGCGCCCCATTTTCTAACCCACTATGATATCCCTCAACCAGGGGCTTTAGGGAATCCTGAATGTGATATTTCCAGGGTTTGACAAATCCATAGAGAATATTATGGGTGCTGGCTTTGAATTCCTTATTCTTGAACCGCAACAATATTTCTAAAGCCAATTCTCCAGCCTGATTACCTGCCTCAATTTCACCGACTACTGCACATAAAATTACCCCGTAATTAGCATAAGATAATGCTGATGTGGCTGCGTTGCCATACTGCACTGCTAGTTGTATTTGTTTGAATGCAAACAATTGGAAAAATATTGAACCTCCTGTATATGCACATCCTGTCGTAAATATCAAAATCCGGAGTGCTACCAAGGCTTTAGGATCTACCATTTCTGGTAAATCCAGTAAGGTTTTCAGTGGTTTTCCTGCTAGCATCGCTTGGGTTTCTTGCAAACTTTGTGCAATATCTTTTTCTGTGGGGTCCCGGGGAAATATCACTCCCAATAATTCCAGCACAGATAGACCAGTTTTTACAGCTTCTAGCTGCTGACTCTGTGCCATATAAGCCACAATTTTGGCTTCATAAGCTTTTACTTTGTCTAGTAATTTTCTCGCCTGTTGGAAGACTATATTTACAAAATCTTCCATCAATTGAAAATCGCCATTCAGACAGGCAACTTCTGCGGCTAATTCATATAGTCCTAACGTCAGTTCATAGCTTTCTTGCCAACTGTCCCTAGGTAACAATTCAATCCCTTTTATTAAATACTCCATTGCCGCTCGGTAAGCAGTTGCGGATTTTACCTTTTGGGCAGCAGCTAAATTAAGTGTTGCCAGTTCGTGCCGATCGCTTGGGGATGTAATTAACTCTGCACCTTGGTTTAATTGATTGACGATATCTAAGAGTTTTTCGCTTCTTTCTGCTAGGGGAGTTACCTGCAATAATTGCCTGCCAATTTTTAAGTGTGTCGGTTGTTTTAGTCGGTCAGGGATGAGAGAATAGGCTGCTTGTTGCACCCGATCATGCAAAAATCGATAAGTCGGATTTGCTGAGACTTGAACAGTTTCTTCTCTCTCGGTTTGGGTAAAGAATTTATAGATTTTAGTGGTGGGAATTATTAAGCCTTCTTGTAATGCTTTCCATAACGCTGTAGCTGTCATAGTCGGGGATTTCTCACTAACAATTGCCAAGGTATCTAAATTAAATTGCGTCCCCACACAAGCTGCTAGTTTCAGAATCTCCTGAGTCTCTGTTAGCAGTTTTTGCAATTGCAGAGCCATAAATTCCACCACATCATCGGTCAGTGCTAAAGCTATAACTTGTGCAAGATCACACTGCCAATGTCCAATCTCCGAGTTAAAGCTAATTAGCTGGTCATCATGTAATGCTTTGAGAAATTGTGTGGCAAAAAAAGGATTCCCCTGGGTTTTTTGATATACTAACTTGGTCAAAGGTTCGGCCAATGATAGGTTACAATTCAGTGTATCTGCTACCAAGTGATTTAAATTTTGTTGGCTTAATGGTAACAAGGTAATTGTATTTACGATCATGCCAGTTTTGACAATTTCATTTACTGTTAAAATAAATGGATGCACGCTCGAAACTTCATTATCTCGATAAGCTCCTAATATCAATAGATATCCTGTATCTTGCATCAATAATTTCAGCAAATTTAGCGATGCAGAATCTGCCCATTGCAAGTCATCTAAAAACATTACTAATGGATGTGCTTGACTGGTGAAAACTTGCAGAAATTTCTGGATGATCAGATTAAACCGATTTTGAGCAGCACTTCCTGATAGTTCTGTTACTGGTGGTTGTTTACCAATGATGCTTTCTAATTCCGGAATCACTTCAATTAATACTTGTCCATTTTCTCCTACTGCTGCTAAAATCTGAGTTTTCCATTTTTCGAGTTCGGTATCCAACTCCGATCGCAATTGTCCCATTAAATCTCGGAATGCTTGCACAAATGCACTGAAGGGAATATTCCGTCTATATTGATCATATTTACCTTTGATAAAATAACCTCGTTGACGCACGATCGGTTTATGTACTTCATTGACAACTGCTGTTTTTCCAATTCCCGAAAATCCTGCTACTAGCATCATTTCGGTGCTACCTGCACTGACTCTTTCAAATGCTTCCAGCAGTTTGGCTACTTCTTTTTCTCGACCATAGAGTTTTTCCGGGATGGTAAAGCGATCGCTAATATCTTGCTGACCAAGTTGAAAATTTTCGATTTTACCTGTTTGTGATAATTGAGCTAGACAAATTCCTAAATCATGTTTTAATCCTAATGCACTCTGATAGCGATCTTCGGCATTCTTCGCAATTAGCTTCGCGACAATTTTTGATATAATTAAAGGAATATCTGGTTTAATTTCATGGATTGGAATTGACTGTTTAGCCAGATGACAATGAATTAATTCCATCGCATCTTTAGCGCAAAATGGTAATTCTCCTGTTAATAATTCATAGAATGTTATACCCAGAGAATAAAAATCACTCCGATAATCTATCCCTCGATTCATCCGACCCGTCTGTTCTGGAGAGATATAGGCTAAAGTTCCTTCTAACACATTAGCATTCTGGATTTCTTCTGTTTCTCGTGGGAGCAGAGAAGAAATACTAAAGTCAATTAGTTGAATTTGTTTAGTAGCTAGATTAATTAGAATATTAGCGGGTTTAATATCTTTATGAATGACTCGATTTTGGTTGAGATAGTGGAGAATATCTGTAAGTTGAATCGCAATTTTCAAAAATTCTGTTAATGGTAAGCCTTGATTGATTTTGGGTTTATTTGTGCCTGTGGTAAGATAAGTCGATAGGGAGATCCCACCAAAGTCTTCCATGACTAGAGCATAGCTATTGTAGTATGCTTCCAAACTCAGGGGTTTGACGATTTGAGGGAAGTCCAGATTTCTGGTAATCGTATATTGGTTGCGAAACTGGACGATTTCGGTAAAATTGGGGTATTCGTTACGCAGGATTTTGATGACAACGGAATGTTGGTCGCTAGTACGCATACCTCGATAGACCAGGGTGCAGCCGACCTGTGTAGAGTTCCTCTGTTATTTGATAGCCTGATAAACTGGCGATCGCATTCATAACAGTCATAATGTCCACACCTCTCTTTGCTTGACAAGGGTTAATTTTCCGATCCAGATGACTTAATTATTAACATGAATTCAGGTATTTTGCTAAAAAATATCTTTTATAGCGATCGCATAATCGGTTCAATAAATTCCATAATACCAGCATCATCAAAATTGTCAGTAAACTCTATCAAACGAGCAACAAAAGTTTTATACTCAGGGTTCAACTGTTCTAACCGATTAGCTTCATTTATCACCATTGACTTGATGTTTTTCTTTCTGAGGGATAGCTTTGGAACGTTCCAGAATTTGAGCATAACCTAAAATATCATTCAATGGTGTTCTTAATTCATGACTCATATTAGCAAGAAATTCACTTTTAGCTTGATTAGCACTATCCGCTAATTGTTTAGCTTGTTTCAGGTCAGCGGTGCGTTCTTCTACTCGTTGTTCTAGTTCAGTATTGGTATTTTCAAGGAAATTAAAAGCAAGATAGAGTTGGTTACTCATTTCATTGAAGGTTTGTCCTAGCTGATCTAGTTCTTTAATCTTTTCTGGTTGGATTTTTTGATCTAAGTTTCTCTTGGCAATTTCTTGAGATGCTTTATTTAAACGAGCAATAGGTTGTAAAATCCAACGAGATGTATAAATGCCAAAAATTACGGCTATGATTAAAGCCAAGATACATAGGAAAATCGTACTATAAGTATTGGCTTTGATCTGGTCCATAAAATCAGTTTCGGGCACAACTACCACGATCAACCAATCTAAACCATAATTATCTCGGAAAGGGGTTACTTGAATAAATTCGTTTTTTTCATTGATTTCAGACTCCAACAGTTCCGTTTCTTGAATTGAAGTGAGATTACCGAAGCGTTGCTGAATATAAGCGGTAGTATCTTTAATTTCTGGAACTTGACTTTGACTGGTATTCAGACGTGTCGATAACGTAGAAGATAATTTCTTAATTGGCAGCTCATCTGTTGATGAAGCTACCAAATCTCCAGAGCGTTCAATAATAAAAATTTTTCCAGTTTTGCCGATTTTTATGCTTTTCAGAAATTTGTTAATATCCGATAAGCTAATGTCAACTGCCAGCACTCCCAATAAAGAACCTTGAGGAGTATAAATTGGCTTAGTTGCAGCGATCGCCATCTCTGCTCTGGGGCTAACCCACAGATAAATCGAACTCCAATTTGCCTTACCAATACTAATTGCTTTTTTGTACCAAGGTCTTTTAGTGACGAAAAAGTTTGCTCCAGTTAAAATTAACTTGGTTGTTTGTCCTTGGTCGTTAACTTCATAGGTTAATAAATCTGTGGTTCCTGGTTTCACGATCGATAAGTTAGGTAGTTTCCCAGGAACTGCTTCTGCTCCTATGTATAGCCCTTTAGCATAAGCCAAACCAAAATATGAAAAATCCGGCAGCTTACGCATGGTTTCCCACAGCACTCGTCTAGTGGCGATCTCATTTTTAGGATTAATTTGATTAGTTTCGATTAAACTAGCAATCACTTGATTGATTTCTTGGGGTTTGGCTAAATAGGATTGCAGTCGATCTTGAATGCGTTTCGTAACTTCTGATCGTAACTGTTGAGCTACATCATTAACAGCCTTCTGCCCATTGCGTAAAGAAAGCCATCCTGTTACCCCTACAGCAGCAAATATTAAAATGATAAATGGCGCTATAAGTATTAATTTTAGCGGTATTGAAGACCGCTGGTCTTGTATTTTGAATGATTTTGAAATTGCTCCTAAGATTGATTCTGAAACTTGTTTGATTGGCATAGCAATTTTTGTGGTAAGTTTTTGTTTTAAATAGTTTGTGTAAGCAGGATATTTTATTGTCTACCATATTTTTTAAATTATGACTCTAAATAATACTATTTTTTTATTTTATCTTTTATGAGTTTGCCTAATTAACTTTTGCTAAGTATATTATGGTTTCTTTAATGTTTATATATGTTTATATTAAGATGTCTTAAATGCTACCAATATATATTTATCAAATCTGAGACATTGTTTATAGCGTGCATTGCTCTAGGAGATTGTCTTTTTCATCAACTGCGTAAGTTTTGGCTATATGTGTTATATGTAAACGATATACAACTAACAAAAACTACAAAAAAAAGAACCCATGAACAAAATTGCATTAGTAACAGGAGCAAGTCGAGGATTGGGTAAAGCTATTGCTCTTCGTCTTGCCAAAGATGGAATTGATATTATTGTCCACTATAGTCAGAATCGAGATGCAGCCAATGAAGTTGTAACTGCGATTAAACAATTTGGGCGAATGGCTTTTAGTGTGCAAGCAGATGTCTCTAAAGTCTCCGGTATTCAATCTATGTTTGAGCAAATTGATGCTGAATTAACGAAACTTACAGGAGATTCAAAGTTTGATATTCTAATCAATAACGCAGGTACAGCTTTGGCTAAACCGATGGAATATTGTAATGAAGAAGAATTTGATTATCAATTTGATCTTCATGTAAAAGGACTTTTTTTTACAACGCAACAAGCTATTCCACGATTAAAAGATTATGGTCGTATTGTCAACATTGGAACTGGATTAACTCGTTTTTCTTCTTATCCTGTTTATGCAGTTTTTGCCGCTTCTAAGGGAGCTGTAGATGTATTAACGCGCTATTTAGCTAATGAGCTAGGTTTGCGAGGTATTACGGTTAATACGCTTGCACCTGGTGCAATTGATACTGATTTAAATGCTGATTGGTTACGTTCTGATGAAGCTCAAAAGCAGATTATGGCAACTTTAGCAATCAAGCGAATTGGCATACCCGAAGATATTGCTGATGCAGTTTCATTTCTGGCTTCAGAGGATAGTCGTTGGATAACTGGTCAGAGGATAGAAGCATCTGGTGGTGCTCATTTGTAGTGATTGAATTCTTGACCTAAGAGTCAGATATTGATGCGATCGCTGTAAGTTGGATGTGACCAAATTGATCAATCATAGACTTAGATTTTGCGATCGCATCATTGGTTCAAGAAATTCCCTAACACCAGCATCATCAAAACTTTCAGTAGACTCTATCAAACAAGTAACAAAAGTTTTATACTCAGGGTTAAACTGTTCTAACCGTTGGTAATGAAATTTTTAATTTAGGATTTTTTAAAGATTAACAAAACACCTAAAGTTTTTAGCTATGATCAGGTTAGTTGCCGAGATCCGCTTCGGTACATAATACAGGGTAGAAAACAGCAATAGCATGAGTCAGACGAGTTTCGTGGGAATCACCAAAAAAAACTGAAAACATAGCAGTGCAAATCAAGGCTGTTAAAAAAGTCGCTAAAATAATACCTAGCATGACATCCAAACCTAAAACGAACATATTACCACCGATAAAATGATTCCCAGCTATTCCAAAAGCACCTCCACCAATACAACCAGTAAATAAACATAAGCATCCAGATAAGCACCCATACCACACTTCTATATTATTACAACCCATTAATTGTCCTTGGGTCAAAGTATAATGGGTCAAAATATTACAAGGAAGGTGTCCTGAAACTCCCCCCAAGTCAAATTTAAGGTCTTTCTCATGCAGCCATTGTCCTTCGTATCTCCAACCCACTTGATTACTAAACTTGATCAGATTATCCTGCTCTTGATCTGGCTCCGAATTTTCGACAACACTTTTCCAGATTCGTTTTTGCACACTAAAACCAAAGCGTCCTTGTGAATACTCTACCCATAACTGGTCGATCGTGCGAAGGTCAGTTAATGGGAAATTGAGCCAATCTGTTTTCTGAAGAAATCCTTTTTTCTCACACTTAGCAGCTTGGAGCATAAGTAGACGAGTTTCTTGATCAGCTTTTTTCCATTCACCATTAGTTAACAAGTCTTCCAGGTGACGATAATCTATGCCCACTTCACTTGCTAGAATAATTTCACTCATACCGGTTGATTGTTCAGTTCCATCCTATTAATATAGAAGAGATCCGATCGCCTTTAATCTTCCCTTATATGGCTATTCCCAATTGCCAACTAAAACAAAAGGTGACCAAATCGCTGGATGACCGTTAGGATCAGCAATTATTTTCATTTGTGCTTGTCGCAGTGCTTCGGCTTTGGTAATTCCTGGTTGTCGTAGTAACTGATAAAAGTTTTCAATTAATGGCACTGTATCCGCATCATTGACAAACCAAAGACTGACCAGAGTAGTTTGGACGCCTGCTCGCAGAGCTACCCCAGCAATACCAAGGGTAGAGCGATCGTTTCCAGCAGCAGTTTGACAAGCACTTAAAGTTAATAATTCTATCACTTGTTTGCTCTGACGTAGGACAGTTTCAAAGTCATTTAGGGATAATCGTTGGTCGAATATTTGCAGGAAAGTATTGTTAGGATCTGCACCAAATTTGCCGTGAGTTGCTAGGTGAACAATGGTATAATTGCCGCTATGGATTTGCTTTTGCAAATTGGCTAAGGTGAAGTCTTTATCCAAAAATATATCTCCCCCAAGAATCTTTTGAATACCCTTAGTTTCTGCTGAAACATTGGGTAATGCCGCAAAAGGAGGAATTTCGGCACTTAAACCAAAAATGAGGGCTTTGCCATTGGCTAGAGTTGGTTTTTTACTAGCAGTTAGGTGTAAACCTAAAGTTGTAGCTATGGCATATTTTTCTACCAAAAAATGTTTACCATCATGTAAAGCTGCCATTGGTACATTTCTTAATACTCCATCATTAATGAACAGCAAAATACTGGGTTTGGCTGTTTCTAAATCTGTTACCATTGGTCTAATTATCCAGTCATAAACCTTTTGACTTTCCTCAAGATATTCATCAGTAGCTATATTTTCTAAGGTAAACCGGAGTCGGTCAATTTGTTTTTCTATCTCCTGACGCGATCGCTCAACTGGATATTGTTTAAGGGAACCATCCGGTAAACGTAAGATCAGATAAGTGCGATCGCCTAAAATAATTGAGTTGATTACGGCAGTATTAGTTTTAGCTAGTTCACTAATAGGGTTGATGGTAGCGCGAGCTACTTCTACACACTCATCGCCAAAAAAGTTTTGGACTTCATTCAATTGCAACAATTCTAAAACTTGAAGCGCGGCTGATATTTTTGATTGAGAATTACCAGATTGACTTTGATTAAGCAACAAAGCGATCTGTTCCCGATAAACTGGTTCTACTGAATCCCGCAAATCAAATTGTAAGTCTTTACTAGCAGCAACCAAATCACTCCGAATACTCTGAAGTGTCGCGATCGCTTCTTGATAAGATAAAACTGCTAATTCAGTTTGTCCGTTAGCTTGATAAATACGTCCTATTTGGGCTTGCCAGCGATAAAGACTATCTCCGGCATTAGCTTGTTGAGCCGATAATACAGCTTGCTGAGTTAGCTGTAAAGCTATGGCCAAATTTCCGGTTTGTTCATAAACTTTTCCTAAAGCTCCTAATCCAAAAGATTCAGCCCGTTGATCACCTATTTTCTTAGCAATCGCGATCGCTTTTTCCAAGGTTTTCGCTTTTTGTTGCACCAGGGAGACGGGACCGTTAGATGTTGAGATTGAGTTTCCTGTTTCTGTAGCACTAATTAAAGCATAAACTTTGGCACGAGAATCGGGTGCTGCTTCTATTAGTTCCATAGCTTGGGAGGTATAATGAAGAAGTTTATCCTGTGCTAGTGATGGTAATTGACTAGAAAAGTACACTAAATTTAATAATGCTTTGGCTTGCAATATTCCACCTAATGCTTGACTTTCTTGTACCGCACGTTCATAAGATGCAAGAGCTTCGGCTGCGTCTTTTTGTGCTAAACCCATCAAGCGACTTTCTTCTCGATCATCTCCCTCCCTTGCTACAGAATGAGCTTGTAGTAAATACCGCTCATAGCGACTATGCAAAACATTTCCCAAATTATTTAAGTTGCTACTAATGAGACTAGAATTCTTTAATCCTGTTGCTAAATCCAAACTCTGATGATAAGCAGCGATCGCTTTTTCAAACTCTCCTGATGCGGAATAAGCATTACCTAATGCTCCTTGTGCTGCTGCTTCTGTTGTGTGATCTTGATCTTTACGAGCTAACTCTAGAGTAGATTGCAAAATTGGTACAGCAATCCGAAATTGTCCCAAAGCGTTATAAGTCTGTGCTTGTTCCGTCCACACTTGTGCTAGAAGGTGATGGGATTCTTGATCCGAGATAGATTGATAAATTTTTGCGGCTTTTTCCCATTGTCCGATCGCTTCTCCTAAATTCCCAATTTGACGATAAGCTGATCCCAAATTACTGTAAATGGTCGCTTTTTCTTTTTGGTTGGATGTTTGGGACAGCATTGATAACCAAATCTCGATCGCTTCTTGATACTGTCCAGCATGATAGCGATCGCTACCTTCGTCTCCTAAACTAATCTGAGCAGGTATTTTGAGTTCCTGATGGGAATTTTTACTAATTAATTGAGCAGATTTGACCGGAAGTTGCTCGATCGCGATCGCCATTTCTAAACAATTCAAAACTCCTATAGTTAATGATAATATAAAAACGCAAACTTGTTTTTCTTGCATATCAATTTTTCCTTTAAAATTAATATTTATTACTTAGATTGGTATTTCAATTACAAACTCTGCACCTTCTCCAGGATGAGAAATACATCTTAACTTACCTTTGTGCATTTCTTCAATAATTTGACGACTGATTGACAAACCTAATCCAGTCCCTTTACCTACACCTTTAGTTGTAAATAACTGTTCAAAAATTTTCTGTTGTACAGGTTCAGGTATTCCTGGACCATTATCCTTGATATAGATTGCTACCATAGAACTATCCTCTAAAAGTTCTGTCCGAATTGTAATAATGTTAGGATTCTCTTTAATTTCAGCAAAAGAATGTCCCTGATTTGATTCATCAAACGCATCAATACCATTACTTAATAAATTCATAATCACTTGATTTAGTTGACCGAGATAACAATTTATTTCAGGTAACTGAGCATATTCTTTAATTATCTGAATTTCTGGACGATCATTATTGGCTTTAAGTCGGTGTTTTAAAATCATCAAAGTGCTATCAATTCCATCATGAATATTACAAGCTACTTTAGCTCCTGTATCGCTGCGAGAAAAAGTTCGTAGAGAAATACTAATATCCTTAATTCGATTAATTCCCACCTGCATTGATGTGAGAATTTCTGGTAGGTCTTCTAATGTATATTCTAGGTCGATCTCTTCTGCATTGGCGTTAATTTCTTCACCAGGATTAGGAAATTTTTCCTGGTAGAGTCTCAAATGTTCAATCAAATCTTGCATATACTCTTGTACATGACTGAGATTACCAGATACAAAACCAACGGGATTATTAATTTCGTGAGCTACTCCTGATACTAATTGACCAAGAGCTGACATCTTTTCACTTTGAATTAATTGCAGTTGAGATTGCTGGATCTGTGTCAAAGCTTCCTCTAGTTTTGTTATAGTTTGTTCAAGGATGACATTTAATTCTTTTAACCTGTTAACATAAACATAACCCCAAATGCCTATTGTTGATGCTAATAAAGCTAACAATGGTGGCACAATGGTAATCCACCAACCTGCGATAAAACTGAAATAAGAGATTAACAATAAACAGATGCTAGCCAAGATAATTGTCCCAGCAATTCTGATTAAAAATATATGTTCTTTGGTCTGTCTCCATTTCCAACCTAGAGTGGGAATTAACCCAGTCCAAAGTAAAATATATAAATTTTCTAGCCCCTTATGCCAAACTTGAATTAGAGGACGTCCATTCAATACTGAACTCAAAATTTGGCTGACTAGATTTGCTTGGAGTTCAACTCCCGCAGTTCGCACTGGGCTACTCCTAAAACCGGCGCTGTAAGGGGTATAAAAAATATCATTCAGACTATTTGCTTCTGCCCCAATTAAAACAATGCGATCGCGAATTAACTCAGGTGCAACTCGATTTTCTAGGATATCTGTGATGGAAACAGTGGCAAAAGTGTGGGCAGGTCCACGAAAATTTAGAAAAATTTGATATCCTCCTGCATCTGCACCTAGATAACCACCATCATTTGCTTCAAAGGGAGTAAAAACCGTCTTACCCAATTGCAGAGAACCACGATCATCAGCTTTTGGGGTAATTCCTTTTCCCTTTAAATAAAGTATTGCTAAATATAATCCTAAACTAGGTAATTTTTCATTACCTTCTGGCATAGGAAAAAGAATTGCACGACGCACAACTCCATCAGGATCTACAACTATATCATTAGCACCGACTTGTTCTAGTTGAGCAAGAACTGGAGCCGGAGCGATCGCCGAACTAAATTTATCCCCAATTGCCTTTTGAATTCCAATTAAGTTAGGTGTTGTCTTAAATACCTTAACTAATTCCTTATTACCAGGTTCGATCGGCAAATTCCGATACAAATCTAGCCCAATTCCTTGGGGATGCTGTTGATTAATTTTAGTGATCAACTTGGCTAAAATAGCATCGGAACAAGGCCATTTTTTCAGCCTAGCAATATCTGATTCTTCCACACTGACAATGAGGATACGATTGTCAATTGGTTCTTGGGGACGTAGACGAAAGCTTAAATCCCATGCTGCTAATTCTAGAGGTTGGAGCCATCCCAAACACCTGATGGTAATAGTCAATCCTGCTACAATTGGTGTTACAATTACTGCTCCTCGCCATTCCCAAGCTTGTTGTTTTAATTGACTTACTAAAGGGCTAATAGCACCCAATCCCATTCCATCAGAAAAATATCGCAAAATTCTACTAGAAAAATGTTTCATGGTTTGGGTTATTCAAATATGGACGAAAAGCAGTAAGAACTGACTATTACCTCTACTAATTTTTTACTAGAGCTTGTGGTTGGGAAATAGGTAGATGAGATAAACCTACTTGATCTAGTAGAAAGCGGAGATATTGGGCACTTAATCCATCTCCAGGATTTGCTAAATAGGCTTTGGAAATATTGGCAATTGCATCATACCAAATGCCTGATCTGGCATAAACAGCAGCAGCTTGGCGCAGTTCTTGTGCAGAGGATTGATCTACGGAAGTAAATTTAAGTTGGTGATTGTTTTCAGGAGAATTAGCAGCCCGTATAATTAAACTCCGCACATAGATATTTTCGGAGGGACGTTTAGCATTGCAAACTAAAGAAACAGTCCAGCGATATACTTTACCAACGGACAACCCCTGCACATTCTCGGGTAGTTCTAGCTGAACAATGCCACTTTTGCTGTTGTCGAATTGCTTAACTAGCAATGGTTTTGATACTCCAGGTTCTACTAGAGCAAACTGCATCGCAGTTGATGGTGTTTTGGAGACATACCAAGAGAATGTAGGATGATCTGTAGCTGTCAAGCCAATGTGATCGTTGGGAATTAGTAATGAAAGTGAACCAAAGGAGTCCGATGGACAGCCTCGCGAACCTGCTCCTTCAGTACGTTGAATTTTATCTCGACCGGCTGGAGGAACATACTCGACAAAGTCATTAGCTAAAGCTTTGGTACTGAAAACATTTAGCTCTCCGAAAAAGTTTCCTGGGGTGGATTCGCTCCAGAAATTAAAGGCACCTGTGGATTGCAGTAGGGTAAGAAGAACTGCTCCAGTGAAGATTGTCGTAAATTTAGGGTTAGTCATTGATTGAAAGAAAAATTTGGTGAATAAAAACCATCTGATAAAACTTTCAGGTGTTGAGTCAATATTGACCTTAAGTCCTGAAAGATATTTGTGAAGCGCTCATTTCTCTATTGCTGAATTTCAGCAATTTTGACAGGGGTAATCCCAACTTGCTTGAGCAAAGCGTTGAGGGTATTTAAAGCTTCTGTTTCTCCTGGATTGGCAATATGAACCTGATAAAGGGCTGATACTGCATCTATCCAGATCCCTGACTGTGCATAAATTAATGCCCGATCAGCATCAGATCTAGCTGTAGCTATTTTTTGATTTAAGTCAGGTGAAGGGTGAACCCGTTCGATCCATGCACGCGCGTAGATATTTTCTGAAGGACGCTTGTCACTACAAATTAAAGCTACTGTCCAGCGATATTCTTTACCTACAGCTAATTCGGGAATATTCGCTGGTACTTCTAGTTTAACAATTCCAGGTTTGTCAGCTTTGACTTGTTGCGTAAAAATCGGCTTAGGTTTTCCTGGTTCTACCAAAGTAAATACCATTGATGCTGTTGTACCGTTCGATAGGTGCCAAAGAAATGTTGGATAAGCTGAGACAGTTTGGGCAATATGATCATTAGGTGTTAGCAGGTTTAATGATACGGGAATTGAGTTGGTACAACCTCTAGCACCACTTCCTTCTGTTCTTTGGGGACGACCTCGATCAGTGGGAGGAACATATTGAGCTATCTCAACTGCGTTAGCTACAGTTTCATCACTCTTGATTGAAAAATCATTGCTTAATGAGATATTCACTGGGCCATTAAGTACCGTTAATACACTTATTACGCTTCCTAATGCTATTCTCATCATGCTAGATACCCGATTAAATTTATTCACGAAACCAATCCTCCCTTATTATCTTTATGTCTTAATTTCACATTGGCATTTTTTTTTAATAATGGCAAGCATTTCCCGAACATATTTACTAAAAATTTATAAAACGCCAAATACCGTTTACCGTTCGGTAGGTGCCAAAGAAACGGATGAAGAAAATATTTCACAAATATTTCACAAATATTTCACAATATATATTCAAATGATTGATGAATTTGTTTTCTTAATAAATCTTTAAAATTAATTGAGATAACAATAAATAACCCCCAATCTAAAAAATATGAGTTCGACGAGCTAGAATATTGGTAAAATTGAGTATTCTCATCAATCAAGTAGCATTAATCAAAGTCAAGTTATTTACTATCTTGAGATCAGGCAAAAAATTAATGAAAATCTCGCAAATAGTAGCATTTTTAGGATTAGCTAACTTACTTTTCCATCCCTCCGTTTTAGGGCAAATAGTACCCGATCGCACGGTAGGAACTACAGTAACGCCAAATTTAACCATTAATGGTAGATCGAGCGATCGCATCGATAACGGTACGATGCGAGGCAGCAACTTGTTTCACAGCTTTCAAGAATTCAATATCGGGTCAGGACAGGGCGTATATTTTAGCAACCCAGCAGGAATCACCAACATTTTTAGCCGAATTACAGGTAGTAATTCCTCCCAGATCAATGGCACCTTGGGAGTGTTAGGTAATGCCAATTTATATCTACTTAATCCCAACGGGATACTTTTTGGTCAGAATGCGCGACTCGATCTCAAAGGGTCATTTTTGGCGACCACCGCTAATCAGATTAACTTCGCGGATGGGACTGTTTTTAGTGCGACTAATCCTCAGACATCTGCTTTGCTTACGATCAGTGTGCCAGTCGGGTTGCAGTTTGGCAGCAACCCGGTCCCATTACCGTCCTAGGGATAGGTTCCATTACCGTCCTAGCGCAAAATAGCGAGGGAGGTGCCATTTTTATTCCTAAAAAATTAGATCTGAATATTGGTTCAAATGGGTTACAGGTACAACCTCAAAAAACCTTAGCCTTAATCGGTGGGAATCTAGCCCTAAATGGAGGGTTACTCTCTGCACCATCAGGACAAATTGAGTTGGGAAGTGTGATGGGAGGAACCGTCGCTCTTAATCCCAACCCTCAAGGGTGGACATTAAGCTATGGCAATGCTGACAGCTTTGGCAATATTCAGATGACCCAAGGAGCCTTAGCTGCTGTAGTTGACAGCACTACAGGGTTAAATGGAGGAGCGATCCAAATTCAGGGGCAACAAGTCAACATCCAGGATGGTTCCTTAGTAGCTGTGCAAAATCAAGGTAATCAAACGGCTGGTGATATCAAAGTCAATGCTACCGGGTCACTTCAAATTATCGGCCCATCACCAAATTTAAACAGCAGTGGTACTGGCATAGTGAATGAAACCATATCCACGGGTGCAGCAGGTAAGATTACGATTAACACTCCACATTTGACTCTTGATCAAGATGCCCAGGTCTTAACCCGAAGCCTTAGTTCAGGGCAAGATGGTGACATTATCCTAAATATTACGGATGAGTTGCAGGTAGGTGGTGTTGCACCGGGAGATCCGCAGCAGATAGTCAGTTCTATTCTTACCAGCAACTATGCAACTGGTAATGGGGGCAATCTATTTATTTCCGCTCCAAATATACTGATATTCAATGGTGGTAATCTAGGAACTAGACCATTTGGTCAAGGAATTGGTGGTAATGTCACAGTCAATGCAGATACTATTCAAGTGACAAGTGCGGGAGCGCCTCAAGGCTTATTTTATAGTTTGATAGCCACTGTAACCCTAGGCCCAGGTAATGCCGGTAATGAAACAATCAACACACATACCCTCTCACTCCAAGATGGTGGATTTGTATCAGCCAATAGCGCAAGCAGCGGAAATTCAGGTAGCATTAAAATTAATGCATCTAAATCAGTTGAACTTAGTGGTACAAAAGATGGACAAGCAGCCTTTTCAAGCGGTATTGGTGCCGGGGTTTACAATCCTTTTGGTCAAAATCCTATTGCTAATTCAGGCAACCTCACAATTAATACTCCAACCCTGAATATCGATAATGGTGCAATCATCAATGTTCAAAACCAAGGTAGTGGTAATGCTGGTATTTTGAGTATTAATGCTGGCATAATCCAACTGGATCATGGGGGAAGTATCTCCGCATTTACAACATCTGGAAAAGGGGGAAATATTAACCTTCAGGTTCAAGATTTGCAAATACGTCATGGTAGTTTCATTAGTACAGAAGCGGGGGGTAGTGGTAATGGCGGTAATATCAATATCAACGCTCCTGTGATTGTCGGATTAGAAAACAGTGATATTACTGCCAATGCATTCCAAGGTCAGGGCGGTAATATTGAAATTGTTACCAAAGGTATTTTTCGTTCCCCTGATAGCAACATCACTGCCTCTTCACAACTAGGTATTAGCGGTACTATTAATATCTCCAACCCTAACTTACAACAGCAAAACGTTTTAGTTCTTTCTACTCCGAGCTTTGCGAGCCAAGAGCAGGTGCTAGCTAACAATTGTTTGACTCATCGCAATAGCCAACAGGGTACCTTTGTAGTTACTGGTAACGGTGGTTTACCAGTAACACCTGATAGTAGATTAGTACCTTATGATGTGCTTCAAGTTAGGTCTGTAAATGAAAGAAGATCAATCGGGAATAGAGAACCACAACCCGCGATCGCTCATACCTGGCATTTTGGGGACTCAATTCAAGAAGCAACGGGATTTACTTTTACTCCCGATGGAAAAGTGATCCTTTTTGCTAATGCAAACCATGGCTCTAATCCTGATTCTTTGATCTGTTTTCAATAACTAGCATTTAGCTAAATTGTCTGAGATTTTTGGGAAAATTGAGTACAATGATTAATTAAACAGAAAAATATAGTTTTTGTTAAAAATTCATGAAAATCTGGCAAATAGTAGTATATTTAGAATTAGCCAACTTACTTTTCCATCCCTCCGTTTTAGGGCAAATAGTACCCGATCGCACCATAGGAACTACCGTAACACCAAATCTAACCATTAATGGGATTTTGAGCGATCGCATTGATCACGGTGCAATCCGAGGGAACAACTTGTTTCATAGCTTGCAAGAATTCAATATTGGGTCAGGACGGGGAGCTTATTTTAGCAACCCAGCAGGAATCACCAACATTTTCAGCCGGATCACAGGTAGTAATTCCTCCCAGATCAATGGCACATTAGGAGTATTAGGTAATGCCAATCTATACTTACTTAATCCCAACGGGATACTTTTTGGTCAGAATGCACGACTCGATCTCAAAGGATCATTTTTAGCGACCACCGCGAATCAGATTAACTTCGCGGATGGGACTGTTTTTAGTGTTACTAATCCTCAGACATCGACCTTGCTTACTATCAGTGTGCCAGTCGGGTTGCAGTTTGGGAGCAACCCGGGTCCTATTACCGTTCTAGGGATCGGACAAAATATTAATTCAGTCTCCAGCTTTAATCCTCAAAAATTAGATCTGAATATTGGTTCAAGTGGGTTACAGGTACAACCTCAAAAAACCTTAGCCTTAATCGGTGGGAATCTAGCCCTAAATGGAGGGTTATTCTCTGCACCATCCGGACAAATTGAGTTGGGAAGTGTGATGGGAGGAACCGTCGCTCTTAATCCCAACCCTCAAGGGTGGACATTAAGCTATGGCAATGCTGGCAGCTTTGGCAATATTCAGATGATCCAAGGAGCCTTAGCTGCTGTAGTTGACAGCACTACAGGGTTAAATGGAGGGGCGATCCAAATTCAGGGCAAACAAATCAACATCCAGGATGGCTCATTAGTAGTGGTGCAAAATCAAGGTAACCAAATTGGGGGTGATATCAACATCAATGCTACCGGGTCACTCCAAATTATCGGCCCATCACTAAACTTTAGCAGCAATTCCACTGGCATAGTGGATGAAACCGGATCTACAGGTGCAGCAGGTAAGATTACGATTAACACTCCACAGTTGACTGTTGATCAAGGTGGTCAGGTCTTAAACCGAAGCTTTAATTCAGGAAAAGGTGGTGACATTATCCTGAACATTACGGATGAGTTGCAGGTAGGTGGTATTGCACCGGGAGATCCGCAGCAGACAGCCAGTTCTATCTCTAGCAATGGCTATAAAAATGGTAATGGGGGTAATATATTTCTCTCCGCTCCATATATATTAGTCTTTGGGAGGGGTAATATCGGGTCTAGATCCTTTGACCAAGGGAATGGTGGTAATGTCACAATCAAGGCGGATACTATTCAAGTGACAAGTAAAGGAGTGCCTCCGGATGTATCTTTTGTTAGTGCGCTAAGCACTTCAACTTTCGGTCCAGGTCTTGCCGGTAATGAGACAATCGACACACGCATCCTCTCAATCCAAGATGGTGGAGTTGTAACAGCCTCTAGCTTTGGTACAGGAAATTCAGGTACTGTCACCGTCAATGCATCTGAAATCGAGTTAAATGGTATTAAAGACGCACAAAACCCAAGTTATATTGGTGCTGTGGTTCGCAGTCGCGGTATTTTTGGTCTAACTACCTCTCCTGCCAATTCAGGCAATGTCATCATTAATACTCCAACTCTGAATATTAGCAATGGTGCAGCGGTCTTGGTTCAAAATCAAGGTCTTGGTAATGCTGGTAGTTTGACTATTAATGCTGGCATAATCCGACTGGATCATGGGGGAAACATCTCCGCATCTACACAATCAGGGGAAGGGGGAAATATTAACCTCCAGATTCAAGACTTATTACAGATGCGTCATGGTAGTTTCATTAGTGCAGAAGCGGGTGGTAGTGGTAATGGTGGTAATCTCAATATCAACGCTCCTGTGATTGTGGGATTAGAAAATAGTGACATTATTGCCAATGCACTCAAAGGTCAGGGTGGTAATATTTCAATTGCTACCCAAGGCATTTTTCTTTCCCCCGATAGCAACATCACTGCTTCTTCCCAACTAGGTATTAGCGGTACTGTCAAAATCTCCAATCCTAACTTACAACGGCAAAATATTTTAGTTCTTTCTACTCCTAATTTTGCCAGTCAAGAGCAGGTGCTAACTAGCAATTGTTTGACTCGTCGCAACAGCCAACAGGGCACCTTTGTAGTTACAGGTAATGGTGGTTTACCAGAAACACCTGATCATAGCTTGATTTCCTATGATGTGCTTCCGGTGAGGGCTGTGCATGAAGGCAGATCAATCGGCAATAGAAAACTACCACCAGCGATCGCGAATTCCTGGCATTCTGGGGACTCAATTCAAGAAGCAACCGGATTGGCGTTTACCTCAGATGGCAAAGCTACACTTGTTGCTAATCCAAACCAGGTATTGTCCCATGATTCTTTGATCTGTTTTCAATAACTTAGAGTTTAGCTTAAACAAAAGCTGTATTTTTTGCTAAAAATCAATGAAAATCTGGGAAATAGTAGCATATTTGGGATTAAGCAATTTACTGGTCGCTCCCTCCGTACTAGGGCAAATCATACCCGATCGCACCATAGGAACTACAGTAACACCAAATCTAACGATTAATGGGATATTGAGCGATCGCATTGATCACGGAACCATCCGAGGAAGCAATTTATTTCACAGTTTTCAAGAATTCAATATTGGGTCAGGACAGGGAGCTTATTTTAGCAACCCAGCAGGAATTACCAACATTTTTAGTCGGATTACAGGTAATAATTCCTCTCAGATCAATGGCACTTTGGGAGTATTAGGTAATGCCAATCTATACTTACTCAATCCCAACGGGATACTTTTTGGTCAGAATGCGCGACTCGATCTCAAAGGGTCATTTTTGGCGACTACCGCTAATCAAATTAACTTCGCCGATGGGACTGTTTTTAGTGCTACTAATCCTCAGACATCGGCTTTACTCACCATCAGTGTACCCGTTGGGTTGCAGTTTGGCAGCAACACTGGTCCGATTACTGTCCTAGGAGCAGGGAATGGTGGTGTAAATTTAGAAAACAACTTTGGTGCCCTTAGTGGGGCTCTCAATCTCCAAGGGACACCAAATGATACAAGGTTAAACAACAATATTAGTATTCCTTCTCCACTGAATATCAATATTGGTTCAAATGGATTACAGGTACAACCTCAAAAAACCTTAGCCTTAGTCGGTGGTAATCTGACCTTAAATGGAGGGTTACTCTCTGCACCAGGAGGACAAATTGAGTTGGGAAGCGTAACAGGAGGAATCGTTGCTCTCAATCCGTCTATCCAAGGATGGGTAATGAACTATGGTAATGTCTCTAGCTTTGGTAATATTCAGATAACCCAAAAAGCCTTAGCTTCGGTAGTTGGAAGCAGTGCAGGTTTAAACATCGGATCTGTGCAAATTCAGGGGCAACAAGTTAACATTGAGAATGGCTCATTAGTATTGGTGCAAAATCAAAGCAGTCAAACTGGTGGTGATATCAACATCAATGCTACAAATTCACTACATATTATTGGTCAATCAACAGATTTTAACAGTTCCACTGGTTTAGTCAATGAAACCGTATCCAGTGGTGCAGCAGGTAATATTAGGATTAATACCCCACAGTTGACTATTGAGGGTGCTTTATTCATTAACCGCACCTTTAGTTCAGGGAAGGGTGGCGATATTATATTAAATATTGGTGATGAATTGCGGGTGGATGCTAATGCACCTAGCGATCCACAACAGGTACATAGTTCTCTTTTCACCAACAATTATGCAGAAGGTGATGCAGGTAATATATTTATCTCTGCCCCAAGTATATTTATCCTGAATGGTAGCAACATGGGATCTGTCTCCTTTAGTCAAGGAAATGCTGGTAATATTACAATCAGTGCAAATACTATTCAATTAAAAGGTTCGGAAACTGTTCAGGGTATTGCTGGCTATACTAATGTAATTTCTCTAGGTGCAGGTAGTGGTAATTCCGGTAATGAGATAATTGACACAAATATTCTATCACTCCAAAATGGAGCATCTTTATCAGCGACTAGCATAAGTACAGGAAATTCAGGTACTATCAAAATTAATGCCTCTAAATCAGTGGAAGTTAGTGGTATAAAAGATGGGCAAGCAATACTTTCAAGTGCTATTAGTACCGGAGTTTACAATCTTTTTGGTCAAAACCCTATTTCTAATTCAGGTAACATCACCATTAATACTCCAATTCTAAATGTCCTTGATGGTGCAAACATCGTTGTTCAAAACCAAGGTGCGGGTAATGGTGGGAGTTTGAGTATTAATGCTGGCACAATCCGACTTGATCATAATGGAAAACTCGTGGGTTCTACCGCATCTGGGGAAGGTGGAAATATAAATCTTGAGGTTCAAGATTTATTACAGATTAGTCATGGTAGCTTTATTAGTACAGAAGCGGGTGGTAGTGGCAATGGTGGTAACGTTAATATTAAGGCTCCTGTGTTTGCGGGATTAGAAAACAGTGATATTATTGCTAATGCAATCAAAGGTCGAGGTGGTAATATTGAAATTGTTACCGAAGGTATTTTTCTCTCCCCGGATAGCAATATTACTGCCTCTTCCCAACTAGGTATTAGTGGTACTGTTAGTATCTCCAACCCTAATTTGCAAAAGCAAAATGCGGCTATTACTTCTACTCCTAGTTTTTCCAGCCAAGAGCAGGTACTAGCTAGCAATTGTTTGACTCGTCGTAATAGTCAACAGGGAACTTTTGTGATTACAGGTAACGGTGGTTTACCAGAAACACCTGATAGTAGATTACTCCCCTATGATGTGCTTCAGAGTAGGTCTGTAAATGTAGGAAGATTAATCAGAAATAAAGAACCACAACAAGCGATCGCTCATACCTGGCATTTTGGGGACTCAATTCAAGAAGCAACGGGATTTACTTTTACTCCCGATGGAAAAGTTATCCTTTTTGCTAATGCAAACCATGTATCTAATCCTGATTCTTTGATCTGTTTTCAGTAACTAGCATTTAGCTAAATTGTCTGAGATTTTTGGGAAAATTGAGTACAATGATTAATTAAACAGAAAAATATAGTTTTTGTTAAAAATTCATGAAAATCTGGCAAATAGTAGCATATTTAGAATTAGCCAACTTACTTGTCGCTCCCTCCGTACTAGCCCAAATAGTACTCGATCGCACCGTGGGAACTACCGTAACGCCAAATTTAACCATTAATGGGATATTGAGCGATCGCATCGATAACGGAACAATCCGAGGGAGCAACTTATTTCACAGCTTTCAAGAATTCAATATCGGGTCAGGACAGGGCGTATATTTTAGCAACCCAGCAGGAATCACCAACATTTTTAGCCGAATTACAGGTAATAATTCCTCTCAGATCAATGGCACCTTGGGAGTATTAGGTAATGCTAATCTATACTTACTCAATCCCAACGGCATACTTTTTGGTCAGAATGCGCGACTTGACCTCAAAGGGTCATTTTTGGCGACCACCGCTAATCAAATTAACTTCACCGATGGGACTGTTTTTAGTGCTACTCATCCTCAGACATCGACCTTGCTTACTATCAATGTGCCAGTTGGGTTGCAATTTGGCAGCAATCCGAGTCCCATTACTGTTCTAGGAATTGGGAATAATATCACTTTAACCTCAAGCTTGGGTGATTCCAGATTAAATATTGATATTGGTTCAAACGGTTTACAGGTACAACCTCAAAAAACCCTCGCGTTAGTTGGTGGGAATATAGCCCTAAACGGAGGGTTACTCTCTGCACCAGGAGGACAAATTGATTTAGGAAGCGTCACCGGAGGAATCGTCGCTCTCAATCCAAACCCTCAAGGATGGATATTAAGCTATGGAAGTGCTTCCAACTTTGGTAATATTAAAATGACCCAAAGAGCCTTAGCTTCTGTAGTTGAAAGCAATACAGGATTAAATTTAGGTGCTGTCCAAATCCAGGGAGAACAAGTTAACATCCAGGATGGCTCATTAGTAGCGGTACAAAATCAAAGCAATCAAACGGCAGGTGATATCAATATCAATGCTAAAGTGTCACTCCAGGTGATTGGTAAATCAGCAGATTTTAGCAGTAGCACCGGTGTAGTGAATGAAACCATATCTACAGGTGCAGCAGGTAAGATTACAATTAATACTCCACAGTTAACTGTTACTCAAGGTGCCCAAATCTTCAACCGAAGCTTTAGTTTAGGAAAAGGTGGAGATATTATATTGAATATTGGGGATCAGTTACAGGTAGGTGATATTGCACCTAACGATCCACATAATACAACCAGTGCTATTTTCACCAATAACTATGGTGCTGGTAATGGAGGCAATCTATTTCTCTCTGCTCCACATATATTAATCTTTAAAGGTGGTGGTATAGGAACTAGACCCTTTGGTCAAGGGAATGGTGGTAATGTGACCGTCAAGGCGGATACTATTCAAGTGACAAGTTTGGGCGCACCCAAGGGTTTATCTTTTAGTTTGCTAGCCACTTCAACTTTCGGTCCAGGTCCTTCTGGTAATGAAACAATCGACACAAGCACCCTCTCAATCCAAGATGGTGGATTTGTATCAGCTTCTAGCTTTGGTACAGGAAATTCAGGTACTGTCACCGTTAATGCGTCTGAATTAATCGAGTTGAGTGGTATTAAAGACGCACAAAACCCAAGTTATATTGGCGCTGTAGTTCGCGGTTTTTTTGGTCTAACTACCTCTCCTGCCAATTCAGGCAATGTCATCATTAATACTCCTACTCTGAATATTAGCAATGGTGCAACGGTCTTTGTTCAAAATCAAGGTCTTGGTAATGCTGGTAGTTTGAGTATTAATGCTGGCACCATCCAACTGGATCATGGGGGAAGCATCTCCGCATCTACAAGATCGGGGGAAGGGGGAAATATTAACCTTCAGGTTGAAGATTTGCAAATACGTCATGGTAGTTTCATTAGTGCACAAGCGGGTGGTAGTGGTAATGGTGGTAATGTCAGGATCAATGCTCCTGTGATTGTGGGATTAGAAAACAGTGATATTACTGCCAATGCACTCAAAGGTCGGGGTGGTAATATTTCAATTGCTACCCAAGGCATTTTTCTTTCCCCCGATAGCAACATTACTGCTTCTTCCCAACTAGGTATTAGTGGTACTGTCAAGATCTCCAATCCTAATTTGCAACGGCAAAATGTTTTAGTTCTTTCTACTCCTAACTTTGCCAGTCAAGAGCAGGTGCTAACTAGCAATTGCTTGACTCGTCGCAACAGCAAACAGGGCACCTTTGTGGTTACAGGTAATGGTGGTTTACCAGAAACACCTGATCATAGCTTGATTCCCTATGATGTGATTCAGGTGAGGGCTGTGCATGAAGGCAGATCAATCGGCAATAGAAAACTACCACCAGCGATCGCGAATTCCTGGCATTCTGGAGACTTAATTCAAGAAGCAACCGGATTGGCGTTTACCTCAGATGGCAAAGCTACACTTGTTGCTAATCCAAACCAGGCATTGTCCCCTGATTCTTTGATCTGTTTTCAATAACTTAGAGTTTAGCTGAAACAAAAGCTGTATTTTTTGCTAAAAATTCATGAAAATCTGGGAAATAGTAGCATATTTGGGATTAAGCAACTTACTGGTCGCTCCCTCCGTACTAGGGCAAATCATACCCGATCGCACCGTAGGAACTACAGTAACACCAAATCTAACGATTAATGGGATATTGAGCGATCGCATTGATCACGGAACCATCCGAGGGAGCAACTTATTTCACAGTTTTCAAGAATTCAACATTGGAACGGGAAGGGGAGCTTATTTTACCAATCCAGCAGGAATCGTCAACATTTTTAGTCGGATTACAGGTAATAATTCTTCCCAGATCGATGGCACCTTGGGAGTGTTAGGTAATGCCAATCTATACTTACTCAATCCCAACGGCATACTTTTTGGTCAGAATGCACGACTTGATCTCAACGGGTCATTTCTAGCAACTACAGCGAATCAGATTAACTTCACAGATGGGACTGTTTTTAGTGCTACCAATCCTCAGACATCTCCCTTACTCACCATTAGTGTACCAGTTGGTTTACAGTTTGGGAGCAACCCGGGTCCTATTACCGTTCTAGGGATCGGACAAAATATTAATTTAGGCTCCCCCCTTAGTCCTAAAAAATTGGATCTTAATATTGGTTCAACTGGATTACAGGTACAACCTCAAAAAACTCTAGTCTTAGTGGGTGGGAATCTAGCCCTAAATGGAGGGTTACTCTCTGCACCAGGAGGACGAATTGAGTTGGGGAGTGTGATGGGAGGAACTGTTGCTCTTAATCCAAACCTGCAAGGGTGGACATTGAGTTATGGAAATGCTGACCACTTTGGCAATATTCAGATGACCCAAGGAGCTTTAGCTGCTGTAGTTGAAAGCAATACAGGGTTAAATGTAGGCGCTATCCAAATTCAGGGACAACAAGTCAACATCCAGGATGGTTCCTTAGTAGCGGTGCAAAATCAAGGTAACCAAACGGTCGGTGATATCAACATCAATGCTACAGAGTCACTCCATATTATTGGTAAATCAGCAGATTTTAGCACTCCCACTGCGGTAGTGGATGAAACCATATCTACAGGTACAGCAGGTAATATTACGATTAATACTCCACAATTGACTCTTGACCAAGGTGCCCAAGTCTACAGCCGAAGCTTTAGTTCAGGGAAAGGTGGTGACCTGATCCTAAACATTACAGATGAGTTGCAGGTAGGTGGTGTTGCCCCGCTCGATCCGCAGCAGATAGTCAGTTCTATCTTTACCTATAACTATGAAGATGGTAACGGAGGTAATCTATTTATTTCCGCTCCACATATATTGATTTTTAATGGTGGTAATATAGGAGCTAGACCATTGGGTCAAGGAAATGGTGGTAATTTAACAGTCAAGGCAGATACTATTCAAGTGACAAGTGCAGGAGCGCCTCCTGGTATATTTTTTAGTGCGCTAACCGCTTCAAGCTTAGGTCAAGGTCATTCCGGTAATGAAACAATCGACACAAACACCCTCTCAATCCAAGATGGCGGAGTGGTGTCAGCTTCTAGCTTTGGTACAGGAAATTCAGGTACTGTCACCATCAATGCGTCTGAATTAGTTGAGTTGAGTGGAACTAAAGACGCACTCCCAAGTTATATTGGTGCTGTAGTTCGCAGTTTTTTTGGTCAAACTACCTCTCCTGCTAATTCAGGTAATATCATAATTAATACTCCTACTCTGAATATTAGCAATGGTGCAACAGTCTTTGTTCAAAACCAAGGTCTTGGTAATGCGGGTAGTTTGAGTATTAATGCTGGCACAATCCAACTTGATCATGGGGGAAGCATCTCCGCATCTACACAATCAGGGGAAGGGGGAAATATTAACCTCCAGGTTCAAGATTTGCAGATGCGTCATGGTAGTTTCATTAGTGCAGAAGCGGGTGGTAGTGGTAATGGCGGTAATATTAATATCAATGCTTCTGTGATTGGGGGATTAGAAAACAGTGATATTACTGCCAATGCAGTCAACGGTCGGGGTGGTAATATTTTAATTGAGAGCCAAGGTATTTTTCTTTCGACCGATAGCAACATTACTGCTTCTTCCCAACTAGGGATTAGTGGTACTATTCATGTATCTAACCCTAACTTACAACGGCAAAATGTTGTAGTTCTTTCTACCTCTAATTTTTCCAACCAAGAACAGGTATTAGCTAGCAATTGTTTGACTCGTCGCAACAGTCAACAGGGAACTTTTGTAGTTACAGGTAACGGTGGTTTACCAGAAACACCTGATCATAGCTTGATTCCCTATGATGTACTTCAGGTGAGAGCTGTGCATGAAGGCAGATCAATCGGCAATAGAAAACTACCACAAGCGATCGCTAATTCCTGGCATTCTAGAGACTTAATTCAAGAAGCAACCGGATTTGCGTTTACCTCAGATGGCAAAGTTACACTTGTCGCTCATCCAAACCAGGTATCAACCCCGGATTCTTTGATCTGTTTTTGGTAACTGAATGACCAGGATTAGAAGATTGGAGGATTTCAGGATAAAACTAAAGTTAATCCTGTTAATCTTGTAATCCTCTAATCCTGATCTGATTTAGGTAGGATTAGCGAAACTAGGGCAGACTATTCCCATTCGGGCCAATCTGCTTCCCAGCAGTAGGCAATGTTGCCAGCCAAGCAGTATACTCAGCTTGTTCCTGGGCAGTTGTCAGCGACCCCGCTGCTGGTTGACTGGCTAAAGTAGTATAGGCTTTACCCACAATGTTATTGTCATGTACCAGGTTCGCTGGTGCAGCAGTGCTTTTATCAACATAAATCGGGACTGTTTGCCCATCCCGATTAACCACAAAAGCATAATTGCCGTATAAGTAATTCTCTTGCCATTGTGGATTTTTGTAGAAATTCCAGTAACCAAAGGGAATACGCCATTGGGAATTGATTAGGATATTCCCGGGCGCATATTGAGCGGAGACAGCGCGATTATTGTAAAGACGCATATGGTGACCACCCGCAATGCCAGCGCCGCTACCCGAGAAACTGATCAAACGATTATTGTAGGCACTAACATAGGCACAATTCGGGTTATTGGAAGGACAGTCCCCCAGATTGATCATAGCACTAGTGGCACCAATATCAGCCTTCGGGTCACCGTAGTAATCCCCCTGGATATAATTGTCATGAATCAAAATCGGCGCATTAGAGGTGCCACCACTCTCATAAGTGCTAATCAAATCCTCACCTTTACTCTTGTAGGGCTGATTGATGATTTCATTCCAGGCAATCTCAGCACTAGCCTGGTGGATCGAGTTCAATCCGATCGCCTGACCATTGGTATCCTGGACGATCTGGTATCCACCTTTGCCATCACTCAGACGTCCATCAATGTTATGTATCCGATTGAAACGTACAATTACGCTTTGACCAGATGCCGGGAAACCCGTACCGTAATTCAAAGCCCGCAGTCCGCAACGATAGTCTTGAATCCAGTTGTTTTCTACAGTCACACTTTGAAAGTTGCCAGTATCTATAAAGCAACCTTTAGTCTGACCGGCTACATTGGGATTCAGACCAAACCCGTAGCTTTGTTGTACAGTCAATTTGGCATTATTGACATACGCACTGATGCCATTACCCTTGGAACGGATGGAACTATTGACAATTATCACCGGGTCAGTAGTCTGAATGGTTACTGCGGGAGTATTGGGATCGTTGCTTTCCCAATTACCCGAATAGGTGCCACCCTTAGTGATGGTAATCGGCTTGGAATAGGCTGCTTGAGTTATTGGTACTGGAACTAGATCCGGCGCAGCTAATACCTCGGAGATACCAATACTGCCAAAATACAATAGGAAACAGAGGACGTTTTTGATCAATTTCATGGGACTACAAAGTTATAAGACCAACGAAGGATGAGGCTAGATCATATCTTACCTAACTAAATACTCAGTTTACAATTTTTTTACCCAGAGGGATTATTCTTAGGCCAATCTTAAAGGAAGCGATCGCGAGAGACCCTCAATTTTGCTTGTGTAATTGCTTAAACACCAAGACCCCGCAGCCCAATCCAGTAAAAGCAATTAGAATCGCTAACCACCATGCGATCCCATTAGCAACGGTGAAACCTTGGATATTGATGCCCAGAAAAGTAAATAAAAGTAAGGGAATACCTAGTAAACTGGCAAACAAAGTGAATCTTTCCCTTACTTGTCGAATGGTGATTTCTACTTGACGGATACTTTGGAGTTGTAAAGTTTGATTTTCTGTAGTCAGTCGCTCCGATCGCTGATGCAGAAAATAATTTTGCATTTCCCGGACTTGGTCAGAAACTTTCTGATATAATTGTTCTAATTGAAAAATTTCTTGCCATTTACCATAGCAACGATGGTCAAGCGATCGCTGCATCACTTGGTCAAAATATCCTTGGGCAGTAAACAGAAATAAGCGATCGCGAAGCTCGGCAAAATTAGCTTCGCGTTGAGTTTCCCGATTAGACTCTGAATCAATTAGCCAATTTTGGGCGATCGCGGTTAACAAAGACATCAAAGTAAAGCGCTGGTGCAAGGTCAATAAAAATAATAAAAAGTATTCTTCGCGGTGACGATCGGGCAAAATTTCTCGGAAAAAATCGGTTTCTGGTGCATCAGCTGCTAAAAATGCCCCACCATCTAAGGTAAACATAAACCATTGTTTTTCTGCGTATGGTAACAAATGGGGATTATTTTGTTCCCAATTTCCCAGGGGAGGATTATTACCGAGATCAATTTCTAAGAAATTACTAAGTTTGTAAACTAAATAAGGGATTTGCTCGGTGGGAATTAAATCTACAAATAAAGCTGTAAAAGGCAGTAATTGTCCTGGTACAGAAACATCTTGCCACCATTTTTTAGAGTTAGAATCTATCGCACCTGTTGCTAACAAAACTTGTAAAATTTCCGCCAATTCACCCCTAGCATCAGGATGTTCAGTTATCCCACCAACATATTCTGGAAAAAAGGGAGAAAAGAGAGTTTCTTGAGTTTGGGGATCTATTCCAGTGCGTTTTTGTGATTGCAATTTAACATCCTGCTGTCCCTGGATCAAGCGAAAATAATGGAGAAAATTGAGCCAATTATTAACATTGCTACTTTTGGGATGTGCGAGGATAGTGATAAAACCTACCCCTGTTTTAAACAAAGCTAATTGAACTGCGGTGCTACCTTCTCCCGGTTCACCAAAGCAAAAAGGAATTTTTCCTTGGGGTGAGAGTAAATCCCAATCAGCTCGGAACCCAAACGCATCGCGCAGAGCATTGTTAATTTTCCACAGTCTGACATGATCAGTGGAGTTAAGATAGTTGGAAACTTGAGCAATTAAGTCATCTTGCCGAAATTTTTGCTCGTCCCATACCTTGAACTGTTTTTCTTTAACTGATAATTGGGCATTTTCTAGAGCTTGAGTATGAGCTGCAAATTCTTTGGTGTTAAATAAGAAGGGATAGACAAAATAGGCAAATGATGCTTGTTTGTCTACAATAGCTTCGGCAAATTTCACTTAAGTTATCTCCTTAGCAGTTTTTTGTCCCTTCTAGTTTATCAAGATCCTAGTAACTAATTTCACTATCAACAAAGTCAATATTTTCGTACAGGAGCGAGAGGGGAAATTTTAGGTCTATACTGGTGATGTGAATTAATGGATCGTTTTGAGCAAATTCGGTCGGCTCGATCGCTATTGGTGTATATTGCCAAACCTGATCTCTACGGTTTTGATAAATCTCAATTTTGGGGTAATCTGGAGTAATGAGAATATAGGTTTGGAGGGTATCAAGAAGCATATAATTTTGTTGTTTAATGTTGCGATCGCGCATTTCAGTAGATGGAGAAATTACTTCAGCAATCAAGCAGGGATATTGCAAAAAATCCCGAGCATTGCGATCGCGATCGTCACAACTAACCACTACATCGGGATAGTAATATTTGCCTTTTGGTATGCTAACTTTTGCATCATTGACAGCAACTTTGCAACCTTTACCGCGTAGATGAGGAATTAGAATTGCGGAAAAGTTTGCTGGAATTTGGCTGTGAGGAACAGTTCCACCTGTCATGGCAATAATTTTGCCGTTTTCATACTCATATCTAATATCTTGCTCAGATTCCCAAGCGAGATATTCTGCGGGTGACATGGTGATCGGATGAACGCTTTGTGTTTGGGCAATCATGAAATTAACCTCCTCAATTTACAATACTAAACTTTTTTTATAAACTAGTAATCTATCAACCCAAGTTTCTCCTGTATTGGGAATAACTAATTTAGCGATCGGCAAAGTTAATATTTTCGTACAGGAGCGAGAGGGGAAATTTTAGGTCTATACTGGTGATGTGAATTAATGGATCGTTTTGAGCAAATTCGGTCGGCTCGATCGCTATTGGTGTATATTGCCAAACCTGATCTATACAGCGTTGGTAAATCTCTATTATAGGAGCATCTGGAGTAATGATAATATAGGTTTGGAGGGTATCAATAAACAGATAATTTTGTTGTTTAATGCTGCGATCGCGTATTTCAGTAGATGGAGAAATTACTTCGGCAATCAAGCAAGGATATTGCAAAAAGTCCTGGGCATTGCGATCGCGATCGTCACAACTAACAACTACATCAGGATAATAATATACTCCGGTTTTTGTCATCAGTTTAGCATCGCTACCGAGAATGCGATATCCTTTACCGCGCAAATGATTTCTCAATAAGGAAATAAACATCAGAGTAATTTCATTGTGATTCAGCGTTCCTCCTGTCATTTCAATAATTTCTCCATGTTCGTACTCATATTTGCCATCCTGTTGTGTTTCCCACAGCAAATATTCTTCGGGAGACATAACCTCAGTTTTTACTATAGCAACCATAGGAACCTCCTAATTTACAATCCTAAACCTTTTTTCCGAGCTAGCAATCCATCAACCCAACGTTTTTCATCGGTTCCCGTTGGATAGAGAGCTGAAAATGATTGGGATTTTGGACATCTAACCCAGATTTAGACTTTTCGGGTAGTTATACCAATTCACCATGAAGATACATTGATGTATATTGATCTGTGGGTGAGGGTGGGTTTTGATGATTAGTAGGTAAATCTCAAACATCTCGGTGAACCCACCCCTACAAAAACCCGCAAATAGAGGATAAACTTGGTAGGGGCAGGTTCACCAGTCAATTCTGTCACCAACAGATCACCATTATAAACCTGCCCTGACCTAACAGATCAACATCAAATTAAGTGCAATTTCATGGTTAATTGGTATTAGTCATAGTTTAAGAGTTAGGGTCATCACTTCCCCAGATTGTCTGAATAACAGACAGCGCTCTAATTTTGCGATCTTTTGTTACTAAAGGCAAACCGAGATATAGAGCGGTCGCTGCAATAATGCGATCGCCCATTTCGGGAACCGTCAACCGAGGAATTTTAGCTAAAGTCCTAGCCACCAAAACATCCACTGGTATAACTATTAACCCAACATCAGGATCAGCTAGGTATTGCACAAGCTGTTCTAAAGCAACTTCAGGAATCCTGTTTTTCTCAACTAGATAGGTTATTTCTACCATAGAGATTGCTGACAGGTAAATCGGATACCCATTATTAACCGCACTATTCAGAGCGATCGCAGCATCCAGTGATAATTTCTCTGGACTTTGGAAATACTAGATAATCGCATGAGTATCAGCAACAACAGCACTCATAGTTCAATATCCTTGGGAAAATTTCCCCACATCTCACGTCTTGTTTCAGCAAGTTCTTCTTCAGTAATATTTATATCTAAATGTGCCCATATTCCTTCTAAACTCTTCCGAGGTCGTTTAACATTAATTCTAGTTTTCAAAAACTCCGCAAAATCCAAAAGTTCCTGTTGTTTTTCTGGTGGCAATACTTCTAATATTTCAACTACTGTCTGACTAATACTGGTAATCACAGTCATTTTGTTAATCCTCCTTGGCTGATCAAATTTGATTTGCCCCAATTTGTTAATCATCAATCGAGGGAACAGGCGAGATATCCATTCCTTATTTAGATTGTAGCAACAAATCTAAATTTTCACCATTTAAGATCCCAACCAGAATACTCATTAATTCTCTGAGATCATCAGGAACACGGTATAAATGCAAATCTTGCACTACAAAGTGAAAGAAATATAGATTACGCTCCTCTACGTGAATTATTAGCTGCTGGTAAATGGAAAGATGCTGATTGGAAAACTTATGAGCTTGTACTTAAAGCTGCTAATCGTGAAAAAGAAAGATATCTCACTGGTGATGATTGGGTAAAATTTCCCTGTAAATATCTTCGCACTATAGATCAGTTATGGGTAAAATATTCTGATGGTCGTTTTGGTTTCAGCGTCCAAAAACAAATATGGGAGAGTAAGGAAATTGGAGGATATCCCAAGGCTGGAAGTGCGATCAAGCGCAAATTGGGTGATAAAGTAGGGTGGAGAAAAGGAGGCAATTGGTTGAGCTATGATGACCTAACTTTTAACACCTCGGCTCCCGTGGGCCACCTTCCGTTGTTGGGGGGTTGGTGGGTTTGGGGGGGGTCTCTTCTCTCGCGCAAAGACTTGTAACCTGTAAGATATAACAATTTCAGGCCATTGTCAAGCTTATTTTTGGTACTAATTTCTACGCAAACATCGGCTTTTTCCAAACTCAATACCTGGCACTGACCTAGCAACTGGCACGAGTCGTCCGGCGGGAGTCCGTCTAGTCCGTCTGATGTTAAAATAAAAAATCGCAAGATTAGGCCAGGTGAATAGAACAACTTAAACTAAGAATTATTAAAAAACTGTGCAGCGACTTTTGGGTCATAGCAATTAGCCATCACAAACTTTTCAGCCACTTGATGAATTTCAGAGTTAGTCGGTTCCGATCGCATTTTTCCCAGATTACCCATTAGAATAATAGCTTTCGCGATCGGACTTCACCGTTAAGGATATTTTGGGGATATCGGAATAGAAGAAGGGCGAAGCATTCGGATATAATATTAATCGATGTAAGTGATTAATTATCGCCCGAATGCTTCGCCCCTACATCCTATTGATCTGCAAGAAGAAGAAGGGCGAAGCATTCAGATATAATATTAACCGCCCTTCGACTACGCTCAGGGTAAAATGTAAGTGATAAATTTTCGCCCAAATGCTTCGCCCCTTAGAATATGCTATTTTGAGTAGACAGCGATCTACAAGTTCTAGTCGAACTGGGTTTAAAGGCGATCGCTTTACCAAATTTTACCAAATTAGTCCAAATCAATGCCATATTCCAAAAACCCAGAACGTATACCTACTATTGTTGAAGCACTAGAAAATCAATCCGTCGAACAATTAAAAAAACTGATCACTTATTTACCAACCACTCAAAAGGTTTCGCGTAAAGCTGAATTGGTTAATCTTGTTTCTAATTATTTGAATAATGAAACTAGCTTATACCAACTTTGGCAAAAACTTGATCAACTTCAACAAGCAGCAGTAGCTGAAGTTGTTTATTCGTCACAAACCCAGTTTGATGCAATTAAGTTTAAGGCTAAATACAGACAATTACCTAATTTTGATAATTCCGATCGATATAACTATAATAGTCAGCCCTCTCTACTCAGGTTATTCTTCTATAGCTATAACATTATTCCAGATGAGATGAAACTACTATTGAAAAAATTTGTTCCTCGTCCAGTCGATGTTAAACTCATCAGTGTTTCTGAACTTCCTCCCTTCATTAATCAGCGATCGGAAGAATATAATTCTACTACCAAACAATACGAGCAAAAAGTAACAGAAGTAACCTTAGTGCAACGAGAAATGGAACGTTCTGCACAACAGGATTTGATGGCAATATTGCGTTTAATTAATGCTGGTAAACTAACCGTTAGCGATAAGACAAATCATCCTACCGCAGCTACAGTTAAAGCAATTACTGCTGTTCTTTCTGGTGGTGATTATTATATTGATAAAGAACCAGAAGAGCGTCCACCTTATCAAGAACCAATTGGTCCAATTAGAGCTTTTGCTTGGTCGTTAATTCTCCAAGCAGCAGGTTTAGCAGAATTAAGTGAAAAAAAGTTACGTTTGACTAAAGCAGGTCAAAAAGCACTGGTTGATCCACCTGAAAAAACTCTCAAGCTAGCTTGGGAAAAATGGGTAAATAATAAAACTTTTGACGAATTGCGTCGGATTGAAACAATTAAAGGACAAACAGGTAAGGGGAAACAAGGTTTAACTGTAACTAGCGAACGGAGACAAGCGATCGCGATTATTTTGAGAGATTCGACCGTCAATTCTTGGGTAGAGGTGAATGATTTTTTGCGCTATCTGCTAGCGGTAGGATATAATTTTCAGATCACAAGGAATATAGAAAGTCTGTATATTTGTGATGCTCATTACGGTACTCTTTATGATCCAGATGCTGCTTGGAATATTCTCCAAGGTCGCTATATTCTCTGTCTGTTATTCGAGTATGCAGCTACATTGGGAATGCTAGATGTTGCTTATGTTTCTCCGTCTGGTGCGCGTTATGATTATCAGGATTTCTGGGGAGCAGAGGAACTAGAATTTTTCAGTCGCTATGATGGTTTGATGTATTTTCGATTAACTCCTTTGGGTGCTTACTGTTTGGGAGTTACTAATAATTATCAACCCGCACCAATAGAAGTACGTCCAGTTTTACAGGTATTACCAAATTTGGAAATTACCCCGATCGCAGAGCCGTTAACTGGTGCAGATATGTTACTTTTAGATATCTATACTGAGAAAGTTTCTGATACTACTTGGAAATTGCAGGATGGTAAATTGTTGAATGCGATCGCGGAAGGTAATAATATCTCAGTATTCCAAGAGTTTATTCAAGCTAAAAGTGGTAATCTTTTACCAGAAACAGCGAGACAGTTTATAGCTGATATTAAAGCACGTAGTCACAGTTTAAAAGATAAAGGGACTGCTCGCATAATTGAGTGTAAAGATGCAGATTTAGCTAGGTTAATTGCCAATAATCCACAAACTAAACCTTATTGTATGTTATTAGGAGAGCGTTGTTTAGTTGTCCCAACTACTTCTGAAATTAAGTTTCACGATAATTTGATCAAATTAGGTTATAGCTTAGTCCGGTTTAGTTAAGGATATTTGAGGAGCAGCGATCGCGATTACTCCATAGACAGAAATTCCAGCTTTAATGAGTGTTTCTGCTGCATAATTAACAGTTGTTCCTGTAGTATAAACATCATCAAGTAAGAGGATTGAGCGCTGAGGACGATGTTCCTTAAAAGGTTTTCCTAAAGCGAAAGCTCCCACTAGATTGTTTTCTCGTTCGGTTTTAGATTTACCAACTTGAGACTCAGTTGCTCGGACTTTTACTAAACCTTGGGGTGCTAAAGGTAAACCAACTAAATTGCAAAATCTTCTCCCAATTAATTCTGTTTGATTAAATCCTCTTTGTTTTTGTTTGCTAGCATGGAGAGGAATCGGTACTACTATTAGTTTGGGATTGGTTTTAAAAGCAGGAGAATGGGGATTTTTACTCCAGGTTTGGGCTAAATATTCACCGATTAGATCAGCAATTTCGGGGTGATTTTCATATTTTAGAGCTGCGATCGCTCTTTTTAAAGCACCGTCATAGTTTCCCCAAATAAATACTGGTAATTTTCCTGACCAAGATTTACTAGGGTTAGATTTTTGACAATGTTGAATTTGTTGTTGACAATATTTGCATAGCTGAGATTCGGTTGAGCGTTGACAAAGTGGACATTTTGATTTATAGATGATGTTTAAACAATTGTTGAATATTTGTGCCCAGTTGCTCATTTTGCTGACCTGATTTGGTGAGAACCTGGTAATTTTAGATGATCTAGTTCTGAACTTATACCAATTTTTTATGAGGGTGCGTACATGAGCAAATCTGTGGGTAAGTACCTGGACAAAAATAAACAGTGCCATACGAGGGTTGCGGAACTACCTCAAAACCTTGCGATTGCTTCGCTTCGCTCGCAATGACATACTTACGTTTATTTATGTCCGACTACTTAGCATAGTTACAATGATAATTTAATCTACTGAAGGATGATCTTATTTTATGGTACTTCCGATTCAGATCTATAGTCGTGAAGAATATTTAAGTTTAGAAATTGACGCTGATGGTCGCAGTGAATATCACAACGGAGAGATTATTCCCATGTCTGGTGGTACTCCCAACCATAATGAAATTGTTGGTGCTTTGACCGTTATACTTAGGGTTGCTTTAAAAGGTAAGGGATTACAAGTATTTGCTTCTGATCAACGATTATGGATTCCTCAATCTCAAGTTTATACCTATCCTGATTTAATGGTTGTTTCTCGTCCAATTCAGTTACAAGAAGGACGCAAAGATACTGTGATTGAGCCTATTTTTATAGGAGAGGTATTATCTAATTCTACTAAGAATTATGACCGGGGTGAAAAGTTTGTTCATTATCGAACAATTTCCAGCTTTCAAGAATATTTGTTAATTGACCAATCTCAACCTCATGTTGAGAAATATGTTAAGCAAGAGCTGGATGAATGGTTGTTTAAGGAATATCATGGTTTAGATGCTAGGGTGACTCTTTCTTCTCTTGGGGTAGAGTTTGGTTTGTCTGATTTGTACGAAGATGTCTGTTAATTTTAGATCCAAAAGATGATCAATGCGATCGCTAATTAGCCAGAATAAATTCCCGACGTGGTACTTCATAACACAAAAAATCATAAGCCATAATTGTATTGGGAAAAATTGCTCGCGCTTCGTTGAGTAAATCATCCAGAATAATTGAATTACCAGGAGCATAGCGAGGACTGAAATGAGTCATAACTAATTGTTTTACCCCTGCGGAAAGAGCAACTTGAGCTGCCATAGTTGAAGTTGAATGTAAGCGATCGTAAGCTAGTTGAGCATCTTGATGAGCAAAGGTCGCTTCGTGAATTAATACATCTGCATCTGTAGCTAATTCTACGGCTCCATCACAATAAATTGTGTCAGTACAATAAACAATTTTACGCCCAATTTCTTTCGGTCCACAGAGATCCAGTCCATTAATTTTACGTCCGTCTGGTAAAGTTACGATTTCACCACGTTTCAGTTGACCATAAATTGGACCAGAAGGAATTCCTAGTGCATTGGCTTTTTCTACATTAAAACGTCCAGGTCGATCTTTTTCCGCAATTCGATACCCCACTGCGGGTATCCGATGTTTCAGTAGTCCGCAACTCACTATATATTCTTCATCTTCAAAAAGTATACCAGGTTCTGATTTGTAGATTTTGATTGGGTAAGAAAAATGAGTTTGAGAATAACGTACAGCTCCTTGGAGATATTTCTCTAAATCCGATGGACCATAAATGTCGATCCGATTTGGTTGTCCACCTAAACCAGCACTAGCTAAAAGACCAGGTAATCCAAAGATATGATCACCGTGCATATGGGTGATAAAAAGTCGCGTTAATTGACTGATTTTTAATTCACTCCGTAGTAGTTGATGTTGAGTTCCTTCTCCACAGTCGAATAACCAGAATTCTGCTCTTTGGGGTAGACGTAAAGCAATACTGGAAACATTACGCGATCGCGTTGGGACACCTGAGCTTGTTCCTAAAAAAGTGATTTGCATTATTTAAGGGTAATGTAAATTGACTAATTTATCCTTTTACCAAGGACTCCCAATCATCGTAAATCCTGACCAATAATAAGGATGGGATAACTTTTTAATGTTGAAATTAGAGCTGAGATGAGGTAAAGAGATATCTCCAAATGTCCCATATAATTTACCATTTTCGATCCGGACTTGACCTCGTAACATCGCTAATTGAGCGCGACGTAACGCTTCTGCTTTAATTGGTGCGGTTTTTAATTGCTGATAAAATTCAGCCATTAATCCTAAAGTGCCTTCATCGCTGATTGACCATAAACTAGCTAGAGCAGACTTTACTCCAGCTTGTACAGCTAATCCAGCAAAACCCAACTCAGCTTGTTCGTCCCCCACAGCAGTCCGACAAGCACTTAACACCAGCATTTCTATTTGCTTGTCATTCCATTGTAATTCGTTTAATTTATTAATGGTTAACTGACTATCCCAAAGTTGTATATAAGATTTACTGCTATCTCCGGGTTGGAACTCTGCGTGAGTAGCGAGGTGAACCAGTTGAAAATGATCGCGTCCAGGTAAGGTTTTGAGATTATCTAGAGTAAATTTTTCATTTAGTAAAGATTTACCTGGCCAAATTTGTGATGTAATCGTTGATAATTCGAGGGGTACTCCAGGTAAAGGGCTCAGGGTTTTAAATTGGTCAGCTCCCATGGCTAAAACTGGAAGGTTTTTTACAGATTCATAGTGTGTATCGGTTAAACTCACGCTGGGAATCATCCCTAGGCTATATTGTTCAATTAAAAATTGTTTACCATCGGACAATGCAGCTAAGGGAATCAGACGTAATCCTGCATCCATTGAAAAAATTAGGGTGTTAATCTTGAGCGCATCTAGATTAGGTTTTAGTGGTAAAATTAGCCAAGAATAAAGTTTTTCAGCCGGAGTTAGATAATTTTTAAAATGTCGTTGTTCAGGAGAAGTAATGCTAGTGCGTAATTGATCTACAGTCTTAAGTAAAAGCTGACGATTAGTAGTCCGAATGGTTTTGACGATCGGCGGACCTGATGGTACTACTAATAGTAATTGGAGGTTGTCTTGATAAGCGATCGCATAAACAATTACCGCATTGCTGCCAGTTTCGCGAGCAATTTTTTTGAGGCTATTTCTAATACTTTGAGCTGTGGCTTTTTGGTGGTTTGGTTCTTTCTCTAAAGTGTCTAAATAGGTTTGAGTCCGAATTTCGTCTACTTGAGAAATTGCCTCATCTAAATTGTTAGCAGCGATGCTATATGCTAGATTTTGATTAGCGATCGCCTGTTGTAAATTAGAAAACTGAGATAAATTTGGATTGAGAGGTGGTTCTGGATTAGTAGTTGGTTTTGCTTGGGGATTAGGATTATAGGTTGATTCAGATGTTACCAAAGTTTTTGGTTCAGAGTTATCTTTAGGTGGAGGTATTTGTTGATTATTAGATGAATCAAGCAATTTATCAGTTATACTGGATTTTATGCTATTTTCTTCTGGATTATAACTAATAATATTCTGATCATTATCTGGACTTGATTCCGATAAATTACTTGCAGTTTGAGAATTAGAATTAGAGCCAGGTACATCAATATTTAGACTGAGAACTGGTTGATTTACTAGCGACCAGACAAAGTTGTAGCTTCCTGTTTCCAGATTCTGATTAATATTAGTTTTAGTTCCGATCAGATCACCAATTAAATATGCTAAAGATTCAAATAAATTATTACCAGCAATATTATTAGAAATTGACGATGTGGAGGTAGATCCTGGTGTTGGTGTGGAGGTAGATCCGGATGTGGAAGTAGATCCTGGTGTTGGTGTGGAGGTAGATCCGGATGTGGAAGTAGATCCTGGTATTGGTGTGGAAGTAGATCCGGATATGGAAGTAGATCCTGGTGTGGAAGTAGAAGTAGATCCGGATGTGGAAGTAGATCCTGGTATTGGTGTGGAAGTAGATCCGGATGTGGAAGTAGATCCTGGTGTGGAAGTAGATCCGGATGTGGAAGTAGATCCTGGTGTAGAGGTAGAAGTAGATCCGGATGTGGAAGTAGATCCTGGTATTGGTGTGGAAGTAGATCCGGATGTGGAAGTAGATCCTGGTGTAGAGGTAGAAGTAGATCCGGATGTGGAGGTAGATCCTGGTGTGGAGGTAGATCCTGGTGTGATTGGTGTGGAAGTAGATCCTGGTGTGATTGGTAATGGAGAAGGAACTGGAATAGGATTGGGAATAGATATAATTTGAAGCCTATTTGCATCTTGAGTATAAGTGTAGAGATAAGATGCTAGTGGCAAAATAGTTTCTACTGGTAAAGCATTTCCTCTGGTAATAGCTCCTGTAGTACCGTTTGTAGTTGAATTACCGACAATAAAAGGTGTAGTTCCATTTCCTCCATGATGGATAATTACCGAACCACCATTTACTTTGCTAGCAGTAGAAATACTAGCATTGACACCATTGATATCTGTGAAAGTACCATTAGCTTGGAAGAAATTTTTAGTGGTAACATCCACATTACCTCCTGTACCACTAGCAAGACTTTGAGCATTAATTTCGCTTAGGGTAATATTGCCATTGCTAGAAAGATTTATATTACCAGCATTTCCCGAGTTAGCAGAATTTAAAGAATTAGTAGAAATATTACCGTTGCTACTAACTAGAGAAATTCCTGGTGCTGAGGTAATATTACCTGTGGTTGTGATGTTATTTGTAGTTGTAATATTTACACCAGATAGCGATGTGTTATTAATGTCACCCTGAACATAAACATTGTTGAGAGGTGTCGTTTTACCTACATTATTTAATTGGACTTTGTTGCTACCAGATATAATAGAAAGGTCATAGTTACCGTCAACATTATTATTAAGAGTAATGTTACCTGCATTATAGGTAGTCAGAGATACATTTCCACTCAGAACTAATTTAGGATCGATCGTTAGGTCTTGATTATTGGTAGCAATATTACCATTAGCAATAATCTGGTTACCAGCGTTAAGATTAATCTGTCCACCATTACTAGATAAGGAAACAGCATTAATATCTTTGATCTCTAAATTACCATTAGTAGCATTAATCGCAATATTCCCACCAGTACCCAGCGCAGAAGTTGTAATTAATGGACCGGCTGTAGTATTAATATTACCATTGTTACTATTAAGCGTAATTGTCCCACTATTACCACCAAAACCACTAACGATTGTCGTAATATTACCAGTGGTAATATTTTTTTCTGCGTTCATCAAAATATTACCACCATTAATCCCTCCCGCAGTATTAAGAATTCCTCCACTAGTATCGATCGCACCATTTGAGGAGAGTAGTGTAATATTGCCACCAGTGGTTAGTCCATTAGATAAAATTCCCTGAATCGTAATGTTACCAGTAGCATTAAGTTGAACATTACCACCCATATCACTTTTAGCAGCGAAAGAGCTAATTAATCCTGTAGAAATATTGCCGTTAGCATTAAATGTAATTTCCCCTCCATTACCATTTAGACTGGTAGAATCAATAATGGCTCCTGTCGTATCAATATTGCCATTACTACTATTGAAAGTAATATTTCCCCCAGTGGAAAGAATTGTTTGAGTCTGAATATTACCAGTAGCTGATAAGTCTACTTTTAACGGTAAGGGCAAAAGTGTTAAAATATTGCCAACGTTAATATTTGCTGGAGATGATGGGGAAGTTTTCTGAAAGGTTGTTAGTCCTGTAATGTAGGGAAAACTAACATTATCTATTGTATTATTTACCCCAGCATGTAAGATCACGACGGGATTGTTCGGATCTAATGTCGGATCAGTTCCTGTAATTACAATTGTATTTGCTGTAATACTTCCTCCCGCGACTACTTTGAGCGAACTACCTACATAATTTCCAAAGGTAACATCTCCATCAGATGTAATCGTCGGATCGAACAAACTGAAAAAATTTCCTGTTTCACCCGCTAAATTCTGAATCGTAAAGTTACCTTTAGTAATATAATGAGCATCACCAGAGATTTTACCGTCACTAATTAACGTTAAGTCTCCTCCAATCTGGAAAGGTGTTTCTGGATGATGCAATGCAAGAATATCAATTCCTTGATTACCTCTAATGACTAAATTACCACCTGTTTGAGCAAGAAATGGTTTGGTTTCACTATCTCGAATCCTGACTGTATCCTGTGCTAAAAGATTTAAGTCTCCTGTCGTATGGAGTTGACTTTCTACTAAGGTTAAATTGTGGTTAGCTGCTAAGGTTGCTGTTTGAGTGTTTAGGTTTTGAACTAATACATCTCCGTTTTCGATCCGGATTCCTGAACCAGTTAATTCGACTGTTCCATTGGGATTAATTGTTAATTGATTGGCATTTTCAACCCCACCACCTGTGAGTAATTGAGGTAAGGAAGAAGTTGTAATAGTACCAGATGAATTTGTGCTAGTCGGGGGAGATATTTCTAAACTTAAAAGATGATTAGGTTGGCTAATTTTCAGGACATTTGACCCAGGAACTGCGGCTATATTAATTTGTCCATCTGGAGCATTTAAGACACCCTGACTGATAACTGTACCACCTAATAAGTTTAAATTTTGTCTAGATTTTACCGTTAAATTTCCCAAGTTAATAATGCTTTCTGGTTGTGTTGTCGTGAAAGCAAAAGCGCTGGGGGTTCCGACTAAAGTCTGATAGCTATTGTTACCTTGAGCATTAAACCATAAATTGCTACCAAATCCGATCGCATTAGCTGTTGTAGCAGTAAATGCAGCTGGGACATTTAAACTAGCATTAGCTCCAAATATGATCCCCGATGGATTAATTAAAAATAAGTTAGAATTACCACCAGTTACTTGAATTCGACCATTGATGACAGAAGCTTGACCACCCGTTACCCGACCTAATATATTTTGAATGTTTGGTTGTGATTGAAAGTTGGCAATTTGACCGGAATTAAGATTAAATTTGGTAAAACTATGAAAAAGATTAACTTGATCTGTCGATCGCTGTCCTCCCTGAATATTAAATTGATTCCCCACAGTAGTAACAATTGTATTCGTCCCATCCTTTGCTGGGCTGATCGTTTGAGCTGATCCAGGTAGAGCCAAATTTATACTATATATAGCCAGTCCAGTTATTACCAACAGTTTTTTTTTCATTTTTGAGATTTTTTAAGAAAATAACCAGGTTATTAATATTTTGATGCTAAAAAAGGTTAAAAATAAAAATTATGCAGCGATCGGCTCACTGACTGGGTAGACGGTGACTACTTTGAAATAGTTCCCTTAATTATGCAAGATTTAAGCGATTCTTTACCAAGGACTACCAATCATCGTAAAACCAGACCAATAGTAAGGATGGGCTAAATTAGATTTTTCTAGATTACCCAGTTGAGATGGTAAAGACACATCACCACCTTCTCCACGAATGACACCACTATCAATAGTTATTTTTTTCTGAATCATGGAGATTTGTGCTTGACGTAGTGCTTCAGATTTAATAGGGACTATTTTTAATTGTCGATAAAACTCACTCATCAATGCTAAAGTCCCTTCATCACTGACATACCAGAGACTCGCTAATACCGATTTTACCCCAGCTTGCACGCTTAAACCAGCAAAACCTAATTCCGTTCTATCATCCTCAAGTGCTGTCCGACAAGCACTTAATACTAACAACTGAGTCGTGGGATGATTTAATTGTAATTGCTGAATCTGGTCTAAAGTTAACCTAGTATCTGAAAATTGAATATAGCTATTTTTAGCAACTCCTGGTTGGAATTCTCCATGAGTAGCTAAATGCACAATGTCAAAATTACCAGAAGCACGCTGATTTCTTAGCTTCTCTAAAGTGAAATCTTTATTCAAGAAAGATTTTCCAGACCAATTTTTTAGAATTGATGATAACTCAGCTGGTACTGAAGGTAAAGGACTTTGTTCTTTAAATTCGCTTGCTCCCATTGCCAACACTTGAGAATTTCTAATATCTTTATAGCTGGTATCAGTTAAACTGAGGCTAGGGATTAATCCAATACTATATTTTTCAATTAAAAAGTTTTTACCATCATGTAAAGCGGCGATCGGTAAGGAACGTAAACCACTATCCATGCTAAATAACAAAAGTTTAATTCCTTGTGCTTGTAATTCTTTTTCGATCGGAGCAATTAGCCACTTATAAAGCTGCTGAGAAGATGCTAAATAGGTAGTTGTATTGCGACGAGTAGGAGATGTAACTTCATAACGGAATCTTTGGATCATCGGCATCAAAATCTGATCAGAAATTGGAACACTTTTAACCATCGATTTACCGTCAGCTGTTACTAATACTAATTGTAATTGATCCGGCAAAACAATCGTATAAAATAAAGCGGGTTTAATTCCAGTTTGGGAGTAAATATTAGTCAAGGAATCATGGATGTTTTTATTGGTCATGACCTCACTAAAATTTTTACCTAACAAACCTCCTAATTCTTGACTGCGGATTGATTCAATTTGCGGAATAGCTTTAACTGGATTGCTGATGTCAATAGTGCTATTAATACTAGTATTAGAAAATGTTGCACTAGAAACTGGATTTGATACTATACCTAAAGATGATGTTGGAGTTGGAGTTGGAGTTGGAGTTGGGGTTGAAGATGGAGAGCTAATTGCGATCGCAGATGGTTGTGGTTGTAAACTTTGAGTTGAGGGTATTTGTAAACTTTGAGTTTGGGGTATTTGTAAACTTTGGGTTGAGGGTATTTGCAAAATTTGGGTTTGGGGTATTTGCAAACTTTGAACCTGAGATGATTGCCAAGTTTGATTTTCACTTTGGGAGTGAGATAATTGTGTTTGACTTGGAGATAATTGCTGACTTTGAACTGGTTGAGATTGACTTTGGACTGGTTGAGATTGACTTTGAACTGGTTGAGATTGACTTTGGACTGGTTGAGATTGACTTTGAACTGGTTGGGATTGACTACTTTGTGATTTAGATAATTCTCCACTTTGAGATGATTGAGGTTGATCACTATGAGATGATTGAGATTGATCGCTTTGAGATGATTGAGGTTGATCACTATGAGATGATTGAGGTTGATCGCTTTGAGATGATTGAGGTTGATCACTATGAGATGATTGAGGTTGATCACTATGAGATGATTGAGATTGGCTATTAAGAAGTAGAGATTTACTTTGATTACTTTGAGGTTGAGATCGATTACCTTGAGATTGATTACCTTGGAATTGAGATTGATTACCTTGAGATTGATTAACTTGGGATTGGGATTGATTAACTTGAGGTTGATTACCTTGGAATTGATTAACTTGAGGTTGATTAACTTGGGATTGGGATTGATTACCTTGGAATTGATTAACTTGAGGTTGATTAACTTGGGATTGGGATTGATTAACTTGAGGTTGATTAACTTGGGATTGGGATTGATTAACTTGAGGTTGATTAACTTGGAATTGGGATTGATTACCTTGAGGTTGATTACCTTGGGATTGGGATTGATTACCTTGAGGTTGATTACCTTGGAATTGGGATTGATTACCTTGAGGTTGATTACCTTGGAATTGGGATTGATTACCTTGAGGTTGATTAACTTGGGATTGGGATTGATTACCTTGGAATTGATTAACTTGAGGTTGATTACCTTGGAATTGGGATTGATTAACTTGAGGTTGATTAACTTGGGATTGGGATTGATTACCTTGGAATTGATTAACTTGAGGTTGATTAACTTGGGATTGGGATTGATTACCTTGGAATTGATTAACTTGAGGTTGATTAACTTGGGATTGGGATTGATTACCTTGAGGTTGATTAACTTGGGATGGGGATTGATTAACTTGAGGTTGATTACCTTGGGATTGGAATTGATTACCTTGGGATTGATTACCTTGAGGTTGATTACCTTGGGATTGATTACCTTGGGATTGATTACCTTGAGGTTGATTACCTTGGAATTGGGATTGATTACCCTGAGATTGATTACCTTGGGATTGATTACCTTGGGATTGATTACCTTGGGATTGATTACCTTGGGATTGATTACCTTGGGATTGATTACCTTGGGATTGATTACCTTGGGATTGATTACCCTGAGATTGATTACCTTGGGATTGATTACCCTGAGATTGATTACTTTGAGATTGATTACCCTGAGATTGATTACCTTGGGATTGATTACCCTGAGATTGATTACCTTGGGATTGATTACCCTGAGATTGATTACCTTGGGATTGATTACCCTGAGATTGATTACCTTGGGATTGATTACCCTGAGATTGACTACCCTGAGATTGACTACCTTGGGATTGACTACCCTGAGATTGACTACCTTGAGATTGACTACCCTGAGATTGACTACCTTGAGATTGATTACCTTGGGATTGACTACCCTGAGATTGACTACCTTGGGATTGACTACCTTGAGATTGATTACCTTGGGATTGACTACCCTGAGATTGACTACCTTGGGATTGATTACCTTGAGATTGAGATTGACTATTCTGAGAAGATGGAGATGGAGATGGAGATGGAGTTGGAGTTGGAGATGGAGATGGGGTTGGAGATTGAGTTGTATCTGGAGCAATCCCTGGACCTGGATCTATAATTTTTGGTGGAGCTGGTGGTGGAAGGGAGTCTGGGTTGTTAATACCATTAGTAATAGTAATATGATTACCGGTAATAGCAATTAACTGACTAGGATTATTATTAATTGCTAAAATTTCAATATTCCCAGGTGCAGTCATTACTATCGGACCACCCCCATCTGGAATATAAATCTTCCCAACGCTAATTGTATTACCAGAAAGGGGATTTTCCGTAAAATTTGTGCCGCCTAATTCATCTTTGGAACCAGTAGGAGGATTATCTAAAGTTGTACGACCTGCTCGTATAACTAGTCCAGGTTGAGTATTTAAAGCATACTTGATTACATCAGGATCGTTAGTAGAAATTGAGCTATCTGGACTGGTAATAGTAATATTCCCACCGATGATTTGTCCACGAGCTTCTATTTTCAGTGAAGACCCAACATAGTCACCAAATGCAATAAATCCATCAGAACTGATGATTGGATCATACTTACTCTCAAATTGTCCTGGTTGTCCGTTTAGATTCGTAATCGAAAAATTCCCCCCACTACTAAAATGAGCATCTCCGGAAATAATCCCATTACTTACTAAACTAAAATCACCTCCACTTTGTAATGGTGTTTCGGGATGGTTTAATGCTAAAATGTCAATACTGTTGTTACCTTGAATGAGCAAATTTCCCCCAGCTTTAGCTAGAAAGGGTTCGGTCACGCTATCCCGGATCGTGACTGTATTGTTAGCTAACAGATTTAAGTCTCCGGTTGTGAAAATTTGGCTTTCGGGTAAGGTAAGATTATGTGCAGCGAAAAGATTAGCTGTCTGGGTACTAAGATTTTTAACAACAACATCTCCATTGATAATTTGTAATCCTGAACCGCTTAACACAACTTCACCCTGTGCGTTAACTGTTACTCCTGTAGCATGACTACTATTACCCCCTGTTAGTAATTGGGGTAAGCTCACACCCTCTGTCTTAGCACTAGATATTTGTACATCCAGGCTTAATATATGGTTAGGTTCACTAATTCTGAAAATATTTTCACCCGGAACACTGGTAATGTTAACTTCTCCCTCTGGAGCGCTGAGGTTTCCGGTACTGATGATTGTCCCACCAATTAGGTTTAAATTTTGTCCAGATTTAACGGTTAAGTTCCCCGTATTAATAATGCTTCCAGGGTTCAAGCTATTGAAAATAAAACCATTGGGATTTCCGTTGAGGATTTGATAATTATTTACTCCATTGGTATTAAACCAGTTGCTCCCAAATCCAATCCCATTCGCAGTGGTCGCAGTGAAACTAGCAGGAACGTTTAAACTCCCATTCGCTCCAAATACTATCCCTCCAGGGTTTATTAAAAATAAGTTAGAATTTCCTCCCGTAACTTGAATTAACCCGTTAATGATGGAGGGATTGCTGCTACTTATTCTACCAAGAATATTTTTAATTGTTGGATTTGATTGAAAATTTGCTATTTGTCCTGCATCTAGATTAAATTTTGTAAAGCTGTGAAAAAGATTAGTTTTATCCCCGGAAAGTTGCCCTCCACGGATGTTTAATTGATTCCCAACGGAATTAACAACCGTATTTGTGCCATCATGGGCAGGGATGATTGATTGAGCTAGTACCCAAGGACAAAAAGCTAGACTAAATATAGGTAGTGGAGCCAGAAATAGCAGAATTTGGTTCATATTTTTTTTTAAAATAAAGTTTCTTTGCCTATGCTCATTATTAGTATACCGCTCTTTAATTTAATTTTAGTAAAATTTAGTACATCTTTATATTGATTAGCCAGAGATATTTTTCTACTACTCATCAGAGTATTCTATCATAAAAAAATAAATTCTTTTTTAAAGATTATGTAAAGTTTTTAAACAGCTAACCGCATCGTCAGGCACTAATTTTCGACTAAATTCCCGAGCGATCGCCAAAATCAGGGGTGATACCCCTCGGGTCAATTAGCTACCAAGGACTTCCAATCATGGTAAATCCTGACCAATAATAGGGATGAGCTAAATTAGATTCTTTCATATTATGTAGTTGGGATGGTAAAGATAAATCACCAGTTTCTCCACGAATTTTCCCACTATTAATAGTTACTTTTTTCTGAATCATGGAGATTTGTGCTTGACGTAGGACATCAGCTTTAATAGGAACTATTTTCAATTGTCGGTAAAACTCACTCATTAAGGCTAAAGTACCTTCATCACTAACATACCAGAGACTGGCTAAAGCAGATTTTACTCCAGCTTGGACACTTAATCCGGCAAAACCTAGCTCAACTTGATCATCTTCAACTGCTGTGCGACAAGCACTTAGCACTAATAACTCTGTCGGAGGGTTATTTAATTGTAATTGCCGAATCTGGTCGAGAGTTAACTTGGTGTCTGAAAATTGAATATAGCTATTTTTAGCGATTCCTGGTTTAAACTCTCCATGAGTAGCTAAATGCACAATTTCAAAAGCACCAGAGGAATGTTGATGTTGCAATTTTTCTAAAGTAAAGTCTTGATTTAAAAAAGATTTACCAGGCCAATTTTGGAGAATTGATGACAATTCAGTTGGCACCGCAGGTAGAGCATTTTGTTCTTTAAATATGCTCGCTCCCATGGCCAGCACTTGAGAATTTCTAATATCTTTATAGCTAGTATCAGTTAAACTGAAGCTAGGAATCAAGCCAATACTATATTTTTCCACTAAAAAATGTTTGCCATCATGCAAAGCGGCGATCGGCAAAGAACGCAAACCACTATCCATACTAAATAGTAAAGTCGTAATACCCTGTGATTGCAATTCTGGTTCTAAAGGGGCAATCAGCCACTGATAAAGTTGTTGAGCATATTGCAAGTAGCTAGTTAAATTGCGCTGTGAAGGAGCAGTTATTTCATTACGAAATTGTTGTACTATTGGCAGTAAAGTATCTCTCTTCACGGGAATGCTTTTCACCACAAATTTGCCTTCTGCTGTTACTAATACAAGTTGTAATTGATTGGGCAAAATATTTGTATAAATTAAAGCTGGTTTAATCCCAACTTGAGAGTGAATTTTTCTCAAAGATTCACGGATATTTTCAGTAGTGAGCGTTTGACTAAAGTCTTTACCTAAGAAACCACCTAATTCTTGACCACGCATTAATTCGATTTGCGGGATCGCACTATTGAGATTATTTGCATCAATCGGATGGTTGACAGGTGCTTGAACATTGATTGAATTAGATACTGAGGTTGATGTGGGCGCAGGTGCTGGTGTGGGCGCAGGTGCTGGTGTGGATGCAGGTGCTGGTGTGGATGCAGGTGCTGTTAATAGAACTGGAGTCGAGGGCAAAGATAAAGTTGAAACCTGTGTTTGCACTGATGTTGTTGGTACTAGGGTCTGAGGTGGTGCTGGAACACTAGGTGGTAAAGTCCCATTTTGTGGATTAGGAGTACCCGATGGTGGTGGATTAGAAGTACCCGATGGTGGTGGATTAGAAGTACCTGGTAGTGGTGGATTAGGAGTACCCGATGGTGGTGGATTAGAAGTACCTGGTAGTGGTGAATTAGGAGTACCCGATGGTGGTGGATTAGAAGTACCTGGTAGTGGTGGATTAGGAGTACCCGATGGTGGTGGATTAGAAGTACCTGGTAGTGGTGAATTAGGAGTACCCGATGGTGGTGAATTAGGAGTACCCGATGGTGGTGAATTAGGAGTACCCGATGGTGGTGAATTAGGAGTACCCGATGGTGGTGGAGTTGGATTTATCCCACCATTGTTATTAGCAATATTAGAATTAGTCGTACCGTTAATAATATTAACAGTAGCATTGGTACTCGTAACATTAGGCTGACTACTATTATTTATAATTGATAATGCTTGAATATTACCAGGTGCTGAAATTATCACAGGACCGCCAGGATTAGGAATATTAACATTACCGATATTTACAGTATTGCCAGATCCTGGACTATTGCTAAAATTAACTCCTCCCACGCCATTTTGAGGTACATTGGGAGGATTATCTAAAGTTACAAGTCCAGCTCGCAAAACTAATCCAGGTTGATTATTTAAACTGTAAGCTATGACATCAGGATCATTACTATTAATTAATTGATCTGGACCAGTAATAGTAATATTTCCACCTGTGATTTTGCCAGTAGCTTCGATTTTTAGCGAAGCTCCATTATAATCACCAAAAGTAACATCTCCATTAGCACTAATAATTGGATCAAAAATACTAATAGATTTACCTGGTTCTCCCATTAGGTTAGTAATCGAAAAATTTCTCCCACTGCTAAAGTGAGCATCGACCGAGATATTACCATTACTAACTAAACTAAAATTACCGTTACTTTGTAATGGAGTTTGAGGATGATTTAATGCTAGGATGTCAATTCCATTATTACCTTGAATGAGAAAATCTCCCCCTGATTTGGCTAGAAAAGATTGGGTAATAGTATCGCGAATTGTTACTGTATTTTGCGCTAAAAGATTCAAGTCTCCAGTTGTAATCAGTTGACTTTCTAATAGGCTTAGATTATGATTTGCGGAAATAGTAGCTGTTTGAGAAGTAAGATTTTTAACAACAATGTCTCCATAATTAATCGGAATATCTGAACCCGTTAATACTATTTCACCCTGATTATTAATCTTTACATTTATAACATCATTATAATTACCACCGGTTAGTAATTTTGGTAAATTTACAGGAGTTAGAATTTGATTAGTCAGTGGAATATCCAGACTTAATATATGGTAAGGTTGACTAATATTAATTCTATTCGTACCAGGAATACTAGCGATCGTAATTTGTCCACCAGGAGCATTTAAGTTGCCAGTGCTGATAATTGTCCCACCTAATAAGTTTAAATCTTGCCCAGGTTTAACAGTTAAGTTACCCCCATTGATGATCGTCTCAGGTTGTAAGCTTGTGAAAATAAAAGCACTAGGATTTCCTGATAATAATTGATAATTATTAGTTCCATTAGTATTAAACCAATTGTTCCCAAAAGCTATTCCATTTGCCGTAGTAGCAGTAAAAGCAGCAGGTAAGTTTAAACTAGCATTTTTTCCAAATAATATACCCGCTGGATTGATTAAAAATAAGTTAGCATTACCACCAGTTACTTGAATTAAACCATTAATAATTGATGGACTTCCCGTAACTCGGCTTAAGATATTTTGGATATTTGGATTTACTTGAAAATTGGCAATTTGACCAGGATTAAGGTTAAATTTATTAAAACTATGAAAAAGATTATTTTTATCCCCAGAAAGCTGTCCCCCAGAGATATTAAATTGTTGACCAACGGGACTGACGATCGTGTTGCTCCCATCATTTGCTGGTATTATAGGTTGTGCTAATACCGGAGCAAATAAGGTAACACTATATACATATATTCCAATTTGGATCAGAATAAATCGTTTCATAGTTATTTGCTCTTAGAAAAAGGCTTTTGTGGGACAGACATCTTGTCTGTCTTAGTTATTTTGGCAAGAATATCTATAGATATACTTGATTTTAATTATAGCTAGTTTAAATAATCTCATGTCAAGGCGATCGCCATTGCTGATGAATGAGAGTTGGCTCAAAACAATACTCTCGCTCAAATTAAATATTGAACACCGATCGCCATAAAAGTTATTGGGTGAATAGCTCTTGATTCCAATTCAGATGTAAAGAGAACAGAGCATCGTTGACGAGAGAGATTAATCTACTACAAAACTATAGATTTTTTGGGTTTCTAACTGGTCAGATAGCGTGGTAAACAACTGGGAAACTGGTAAAACTTTTCGCGCTAACTTCATCTGTAACCCAATCAAAGGATCGGAACCTGTAGATATCAGGAATTCTAGCTTGTGCAAATAGGACCAAGTGACTAAATCAGCAAAAATGGTTTTAATCGCTTGTAAATAGGGATGACTAGAATAAGTATACCAATCTGGTGTAGTTAAGTGTGGTTGATCTAAACCAAAATGAACAATCAAAGAGGGACTACCAAACAAAGCGATCGCGACTGGTCTAGCTTCTTCCCGCAATAATAAATCGTGATTTCTGACTAAATGGCGCAATTTTTCTAATCGCTCATAACGTTCTTGAGCATTCCCTAGGGAAGTGCTAGTTTGAGGAATATCCTGCCAATATATTGCCACTGTGACTAAATAAGTCTGTAACAACAGATGACCGAGTTTTTCGGCTTTTGTGGCTAGGTATGTACAATTAAAAGGATTAGTTTCAATTAATAAAGGTACGCGATCGACTATTTCCAAGCCATAGCCTTTCAACCCAGCAATTTTGCGCGGGTTATTCGTAATCAAACGAATCTGACTTACCCCTAAATCATTGAGAATTTGCGCTCCAATCCCATAGTTTCGCAAATCCGCCGGAAACCCTAGCATTTCATTAGCTTCGACGGTATCCATACCCAAATCTTGCAGCGAATAAGCTTTTAATTTATTAATTAAACCGATCCCCCGACCTTCTTGACGGAGATAAACTACAATCCCAGCCCCAGCATTTTCAATCATCTTCAACGCTGCTTGGAGTTGCATTCGACAGTCACACCGAAGCGATCCTAAAGCATCACCTGTTAGACATTCTGAATGCACTCTTACCATCACTGGCTGATTGAGAAAATCCTTGGGTTTTCCTTTAACAATGGCAACGTGTTCTGTATCATCTTGGGTATTGCGATAACCATAAATTTGGAAACTACCAAACTGAGTCGGTAATTCTGCTACTGTTTCCCGACGCACAAATCGGTCGTATCGTAATCGGTAACTAATCAAGTCGGCAATACTGACAATTTTTAGCTGGTGAGTGCGGGAATATTCAATCAGTTCTGGTAGCCGGGCCATTGAACCATCCGGATTTTGAATTTCACAAATCACTCCGGCTGGATATAAACTAGCTAATCTAGCTAAATCTACCGCAGCTTCGGTATGACCAGCACGTTTCAATACTCCACCTTCTCTCGCTCGCAGGGGGAATATATGTCCCGGTCGTTTTAAGTCCCAAGGATGGGTATTCGGGTCGATCGCTGCTTGAATAGTTCGGGCTCGGTCTTCTGCTGAAATCCCTGTAGTAATTCCGAAACGACTAGAAGCATCAATACTAACTGTAAAAGCAGTTTGATTGCTGTCCGTATTGTTACTGACCATTAAGGGGAGTTCTAAAGCATCCAAGCGATCGCCATTCATCGCCAAGCAAATTAGTCCCCTTCCATAGACAGCCATGAAGTTAATCAGATCCGGTGTCGCAAATTGTGCGGCACAAATTAGATCTCCTTCATTTTCGCGACTTTCGTCATCTACCACTACTACAGCTCGACCTGCTTTAAGATCAGCTAGGGCAGCATCGATCGAATCAAATGCAAATTTTTCAGTTGATGGGTTTTTCGACGCACTCACAGACAAGGTTTTGGTCAATCCTTTGTAAAGTTTTATAAAGGCTATATGTTTAATGATTGTAGCTTGTTCCAATCCGATCATGTTTCTTACTTTCAGAACAGACAACCTGGGCTAAAATGCAGCAAAAGTGATCGGCTCTGCTCAGAAATACTATTTAGAGGAAAACATTATTATGGGTGATTCAGAACGTCTGCGGGTAGGAATCGTAGGTGCATCAGGCTATGGTGGTGTCCAGTTGGTGCGTCTGCTCATGGATCATCCTCAAGTGGAAGTTACCTATTTAGGAGGAGAAAGTAGTGCAGGTAAACCTTTTACTGAGCTTTATCCACATTTGGGTCATTGTGTGAATTTGACCATTCAACCCCTAGATATAGAAAAAATAACTTCTCAATGTGAAGTGGTATTTCTATCTTTACCCAATGGGTTAGCTTATGAAATGGCACCAGCTCTATTAGCCAAGGGTTGTAAGGTATTAGATTTATCCGCTGATTATCGGTTTTCTAACTTAGATACTTATACCAATTGGTATGGAGCTAAACGTCAAGACCAAGAAGTAGCAGCTACTGCTGTCTATGGTTTACCAGAAATATATCGCGATCGGCTGCGTCAAGCCAATTTAGTGGGATGTGCGGGTTGCTATGTAACCGCGAGTCTTTTAGCACTTGCTCCTTTACTCAAACAAGGATTAATTTTACCCGAAACTGCCATCATTGATGCCAAATCCGGCACATCGGGAGGTGGTCGTCAGGCCAAAACTAACCTATTATTGGCAGAAGCTGACAGTTCTCTCGGTGCTTATTCAGTAGGAAGACACCGACATACTCCGGAAATTGAACAAGTCTGTAGTGATTTAGCTGGTCGGGAAGTAATCGTGCAATTTACTCCTCATCTCATCCCCATGGTCAGAGGAATTTTAGCTACTGTTTACGCTACTCTCTCCGATCCAGGACTAATTCGTGAGGATTTGATTACAATTTTCACAGCTTTTTATCGTTCTTCCCCTTGGGTCAAGATTTTACCCAGTGGTATATATCCTCAAACTAAATGGGCTTGTGGTACTAACCTTTGTTATATCGGTGTAGAAGTCGATCCCAGGACCGATCGAGTCATTGTGATGTCTGCGATCGATAATTTAATTAAAGGTCAAGCTGGTCAAGCCATTCAATGTCTGAATTTGATGATGAACTGGGATGAAACTTTAGGATTACCACAACTAACTTTTTATCCCTAGTTTTCTGGCGTTGGTGGATATTATTCTTTCAGGTGTCAGGTTTTAATCCTGACACCTGAGTTCTTTTTGGTCTAACTAGATTATTGAACTAGCAGTTTCTCTTAGCCGCTCTACATCGCGCATCGGTGGCGCACCAAAAAGCCGCTTGTACTCGCGGTTAAAGTGGGAGGCATCTTCATAACCTACACGATAGGCAGCACTGGTAGCGTCAAGGTTTTCCCCCAGCATTAGACGACGAGCCTCCTGGAGCCGTAGCTGTTTCTGGAACTGCAAGGGACTCATGGCAGTGACAGACTTGAAGTGATGGTGAAAGCTAGAGACACTCATTCCTAGCTCTTGGGCGATGCTTTCAATGCGAAGCTGCTGGTTGAAGTCTTTACGCAGTCGATCGATAGCTCTAGCAATGTGGTGGGTGTAACCACCCAGAACTGCAATATGACGGAGCCGACTACCTTGCTCTCCCATCAGGAGTCGGTAAATGATTTCTCTTGTGACTAGTGGCATCAGAACCTGAGCTTCGGAGGGCGCGTCCAAAAGCCTAACCAGCCTTAATACAGCATCCAGTAGCAGTGTATTCAATGGACTCACATCTATCCCTTTTACATTACTACGGCTTTGTGGTGAGGGATAGCCTGCCTCAACCATGACTGAACCGACCAGGGTGGGGTTGAGATCAAGGCGAAGACTAAGGTAAGGTTGATGCTTGGATGCTTCCAGAATTTGGCTGACAATTGGCAGCTCGACCGTAGCAAGTAGATAATGGATCGGGTCGTACTGATAGCGATCGTTGCCCAGAAGGATTTCTTTACTGCCTTGAGCAATCACACAAAAGGCAGGGATAGAAACACTATGACAGGATTCCGTAGGCCAAGAGGAACGTTTCAGGTGTAATCCTTTGAGCGGCTCAATCATCCCATCATCACGAATTGCCTGTGCAATCCGTTCAGCCAGTTCATCTCTGTTGGCTTGCACTCTGACAGCCTCGCGCTTTGCCTGCTGGTCGTTCATTAAATCCACATTGGACTTTTCACTCGTTTTGGCAGCGTTCATAAAAATGCTCGGCAAGTGGGAAACTCAGTTCTTTAGAACTGGGAGGGAAACGGCTCGTGCGGTTTTAACCGCCGTGGATATTGGAAAGGGAGGTAATTTTACCTCCCTTTCCCTCCCTTGCGGGGTGATGTTCGCTTCGACCTGTTATCTGAGCTTGTTAAGCTTGTAGCACTGTTTCAGTGACCTTAAAACTGTTTAACTACAAGCGACAGAGCGGGGAACTAGCGTCGCATTCCGAGGTGTCGTGACTCAGATAACGTCTCCCCGTGGGGTCTGGTCAGTACAGCTCTTTCAGAGCTACAGTCCTAAAGGACTGGGTTACTGACTGCTAAGTTTGCAGGATTGTACAACGATCTTAGACGATCATTCTATCGCTTGCCCTTTGAGATTCTTAGAATGAAGCTAAAGCAATAAAAAATGATTCCAGCTTCACCCTAGCATTCTGGATTTTTATTCAAGAGAGAAGGCAGTTTTGATTGGGCAAGGGACTCGCCTACTGATCACCAAAATGGCATCAAGCGAAGGAATTAAGAACATGGACATCAAAAGAAGTGGCTCACAACCTTCTACCAAAGGACCGGCTGATTATTTTACCGGCACTGTCCGGGTTGACCCCCTATTCGAGGCACAAGATCCAGCACGCACGCTCGGTGTCAGTGTCACGTTTGAACCTGGTGCGCGAACTGCATGGCACACCCACCCCTTGGGACAGACCCTGATCGTGACGGCTGGCTGCGGTCTTGCCCAACGCTGGGGCGGACCGATCGAGCAAATTCGACCGGGGGACGTGATCTGGTTTCCACCAGGTGAGAAGCATTGGCACGGCGCTACGGCAACCACAGCCATGACGCATATTGCCATTCAGGAACTGCTTGATGGCAAACCCGTGGACTGGATGGAGCAGGTCAGCGACCAACATTAGGCGCAGACAGTAAACCAATAGAAGCATTATTTATGTACAAAACGAAAGCTTATTCTGCAATCAGTGCCACATCACCATTGTCCTTTACCCAGATCCCACGGCGTGATCCAACCGAACAAGATGTTCAGATTGAAATCCTCTTCTGCGGGATCTGTCACTCCGACCTCCATTCAGTGCGTAATGAGTGGAGCAGCATCATGCCCACTGTCTATCCGATTGTCCCAGGTCATGAGATCGTAGGTCGTGTCACCAAGGTCGGTTCGGCAGTTACCAAGTACAAGCCCGGTGACCTTGCCGCAGTCGGCTGTATGGTAGACTCGGACGGCACTTGCCCCCATTGCCAGGCGCATCTTGAACAGTTTTGTTCAAACCTGACCCTCACCTTCAATTCCCCTGACAAACACCTGGTCGGTGTCACCTACGGTGGTTACTCCGATAGCATCGTTGTCCATGAACGCTTTGTGCTGCGAATTCCCTCCAACCTCAATCTCGCTGGAGCTGCGCCGCTCCTTTGTGCTGGAATCACCACCTATTCGCCTATGCGTCACTGGGGTGTCACCAAGGGCAAGAAGGTAGGCGTGGTCGGTCTCGGTGGGCTAGGCCACATGGGTGTGAAGTTCGCCCGTGCGTTCGGAGCCCATGTCGTCGTCTTCACCACCTCGCCCAACAAGACGGAAGACGCGCTTCGCCTCGGTGCTGACGAAGTTGTCGTCTCCCGCCACACTGACGAAATGCAGAAACATTCTGGCAGCTTCGATTTCATCCTCGACACTGTCTCTGCCCAGCACGACATCAACGCCTATCTCAACCTGCTCTGTCGTGACGGCAACATCACCCTGGTTGGCGCACCTGAGAAGCCCCTGGATGTTGTAGCATTCAGCCTGATCATGGGACGGCGCAGTCTCTCCGGCTCGATCATCGGCGGCATTGCTGAAACCCAGGAGATGCTTGACTTTTGCAGCAAGCACAATATCACCGCAGATGTCGAAGTCATTCCCATCCAGAAGGTGAACGAAGCCTATGAGCGACTGCTCAAGTCCGATGTGAAGTACCGCTTCTGTATCGATATGGAATCACTTAAATCTGAATAACTAAGGTAGAACCTAGCAGGATTAATCATGCAAAAGCGCAAACTGGGAAAAAGCAATTTAGAAGTCTCAGCGATCGGACTGGGCTGCATGGGAATGAGCTTTTCCTATGGTCCGCCTAAAGATATCCAGGAAATGACCGCTCTTCTGAAAGCCGCTGTCGATCGCGGTGTTACATTCTTTGACACCGCTGAGGTTTACGGCCCGTTCTTAAATGAAGAACTTGTGGGAGAAGCTCTCGCTCCTTTCCGTGAGCAAGTCGTGATCGCCACCAAATTTGGGTTCGACCTGAGTCCTAATTTAGATCCTCGGGGGATGAAGGGTGCGCCTGGACTCAATAGCCGACCAGAGCAAATTAAGCAGGCTGTGGAGGGCTCACTCAAACGACTCAAAGTTGAGACAATTGACCTGCTCTATCAGCACCGGGTTGATCCGAACGTGCCGATCGAAGAGGTGGCAGGAACGGTAAAGGAACTGATTCAGGAAGGTAAGGTTAAGCACTTTGGACTCTCTGAAGCAGGAGTACAAACCATTCGTCGCGCACACGCAGTCCAGCCAGTCACTGCTCTCCAGAGCGAATACTCCCTGTGGTGGAGAAAGCCTGAACAGGAAGTGATACCGACCATTGAGGAACTCGGCATCGGCTTTGTCCCCTACAGCCCGCTGGGCAAAGGCTTTCTTACTGGCAAGATCGACGAAAACGCAACCTTTGACAGTTCCGACTTCCGCAGCACTCTACCACGCTTCACATCAGAGGCTCTCAAGGCAAATCAAGCCCTGATTAATCTACTCGGCAACATCGCAGAACGAAAGCAAGCGACACCTGCTCAGATTGCGATCGCCTGGCTACTAGCCCAGAAACCGTGGATTGTTCCGATCCCAGGCACGACGAAGTTGCATCGCTTGGATGAAAATCTTGGGGCAGTCTCAGTCGAACTCACGCCCGCAGATCTGCATGATATTGATGATGCTGCTGCGAAGATTACGGTACAAGGGGCTCGCTACCCCGAAAAGCTGGAGCAAATGACCGGTCGTTGAGTCAGTGCTAGAATCATTGCATAATCAGTAGGTTTTTTCAACTAAAACTTTAAAAGTGGTCTCAGGTGTTAGGGTTTTAATCCTGATACCTGAGTGCTTGTTGGCCTATTGAGATTAGATTTTTGTTGAAAAAAGCGATCGTGAGGCTTTTTAGATGAACATGAATGCTAACCATCAGAATCAGTATGCGTTAGTGACAGGTGGCAATAAAGGGATTGGGTTTGCCATTTGCCAAGGGCTGCTGCAAGCTGGGTTTGAGGTGATTTTGGCGGCGCGATCGCTCGACAAAGCCAAGCAAGCTATTGAACAATTGCAATCGGCTCATGTGCATCCTCTATTACTGGATGTCGCGGATGACAACACCATCCATCAAGCGGTTAGGTCGTTGCATCAGGACCTGGGGCAGCTTGATGTCTTGATCAACAATGCAGGCATTTATCCCGATCAAGGTGTCAATATCCTCACCATTGAGCGGACTTTGTTGGCTCAAGCGATGCAGACCAATGCCTTTGGTGCCATTCGGACTGCCCAGGCGTTTTTGCCGCTATTAGAAAAAGCCTCTGCTGCTCGCATCATCAATGTTTCCAGTGGCTATGGGGCGCTTGATAGCTTGTCTGCTAACGTCCCCAGCTATTGCCTATCAAAGCTGGCGCTGAATGGGGCAACCATCATGCTGGCAGAGGCGCTGCAACCGAAAGGCATTGCGGTGTATGCCATGTGTCCCGGTTGGGTGCGAACCGATATGGGTGGAGCATCTGCAACCCGATCGCCCGAGCAAGGCGCAGATACCGCTATCTGGTTGGCGACAGAAGCTTCACTTGATTTGAGTGGGAAGTTTTTCCGCGATCGTCAAGAGATATCCTATTAATCACATATCTATACCACTCCTTAACAAGAAAATTTGCCTAGCTCAGTAGTCCCCTGTCTGGATATATCAATAGTGCAAATTTACGAATTGATAGGGAAGTCCCCTCACTGTTAACTAAAGAGATGAACATTTTAATAGTTCGAGCCCATCACGAACCTAAAAGCTTTTCCAACGCTTTAGCCGACCAAGCTGCCAAAACGCTCAGTGAACTCGGAAATAGCGTCGTCTTATCGGATCTTTACGCCTCGGATTTTGACCCAGTATCCGATCGCCGCAATTTTAGCAGTATCAAAAACCCCGATTATCTGAAGCAACAAGTTGAAGAAGCTTATGCCAGTGAAGTTGACGGGTTTGCTAGTAATTTGGAGTCTGAGATAAAAAAGCTCGAAGCAGCTGAACTGCTTATTTTTTCTTTTCCGCTGTGGTGGTTTGGTATGCCAGGGATTCTTAAGGGTTGGATTGATCGAGTTTTTGCTTCGGGGCGAATTTACGGCGGTGATCAGATTTATGAAAACGGACTTGGCCAATCACGGAAACGAGGACTAATCTTGATGACCACAGGAGGTGGGCCAGATGTCTATAGTGGTTACGGAGTCAATCCATCAATGGCCACTATCCTAGCCCCGATCCAGCACGGCATCTATTGGTTCAATGGTTTTCTGCCGTTGGAGCCCTTTATCGCGTGGAGCCCAGCTCGCATCTCGCCTGAAGAGCGCAAGGCATATCTGGATCAGCTAGATCATCGACTGCGTAATCTCGACAGTGAAAAGGTTCAAGTCTTGCCGCCAATAAGCGATTTTCCCAACTGGGGTAAAGACACAAAAAAACGCTTCATGGTCACCGCCTCAAGGCTTAAAGTGGCCGATGAAACCTATCAGCAACTCGTACCAGAGGAAGTCAAACAGATCGCAGAACTTAAACGACAGGGAGTCCTGCTTAGCTCGTATATCGGCAGTCCGTCTGATCTAAGCTGGCATGCTTTTCTTGTCTTTCGCGAAACCTCATCAGAGGCTGTACACCATCATTTACAAAGGCTGCCTCTTGCCCCTTACCTTAGTTTTGAAGTCACAGAGTTGCTACAAATGTGAATCATGCGTAAAAAACTATGCAAGAAAAACTGTAGAAGAATAGATAGCATTAAAAGGGACAATTCATAAATTGCTTTGAGGATGTTTGCAATTCACAAATTGCCCCGATGATTCGATCCCACAAGATTTTTGCCTACACCTTTACATGGTTTCCACAAAAATCCTAAGCAGGATAAATTCGCAAACGTCGGTTAGGTTCTTCACCAAAACTGCTAGATTTGAGCCGATAATGTTCAACCAGTTCATGCTGCATTTTGCGGACTTTAGCAGAACGCGGTAATAACTCCACTGGTTGACCTTTGGGAATCACAATTTGCTCAACTGCCAGTCTAGCTTCTTCCAGAGCTTCGATTTCATCTTCACTATCACCTTGAGTAAACAAACGCAAATCAGCGACATCAGGATTACTCGGATCATCCATATCCAAAAGACGACGTAAAGCACGAGTGATTTGGGGAATGGTGCTAGCTTTCACTGTATGGATTGGGACATGACGAGCTTTCGCGATCGGTCTCAGTTTAGAGTGAGTTTTGACGTGCGATCGCAAAGCCAGAACCGCGTCAGCACTATCCATATCTTTAGTCAAAACTACGGGCAAATTTAAGACCCGAATTACCTGCTCTAACTGATGACGACTCACTGCGTATGGATAAATATGTAATGGCCAATCTTCTCCATTTGGGCCAATAATCCGTTCCACCTGCTCTTCATGATGATTGAATCGGTTCCCGAGTGGCACTGGGTCAGACATGGACTCATCTAACAGTTGCTCAAAATATTTCTCTTCCGCTAAGGATTCTGGTTCCTTTGCGGTTGGTATGGGCATCATCTGTCCCGAAGCCCGCCAACCTGTCACCCGTGGGACAGTATCAAAGGGTTCTGAACGGTTATATCCCCTTGAATTAGAAGTAAAAGGATTCTGTTGAATTGGTGCGGGTGTTTCTGGGAATACATTAGGTAACTCGTGAGTAATCAGAACTTCCCCAGTCTCACTAACTGTTCTCACCTGTGGATTAGGTTGACGTCCGCGCAGTAAGATATCAACGGTTTCCGATACCTGTTGATGAATTACCCAGCGCTGTCTTTCCAGCATTTCCACTGCAATATCAAAAGTAGGTGGAGCTTTGCGTTCCAAGACGGTTTTCTGAGAACCGCGACGACGTGCTTCATCATCTCCGAGGGTGACGGCTTGAATCCCACCGACTAAATCTGATAAGGTTGGATTTTTAATCAGATTTTCAATGCGATTACCGTGGGCTGTACCCACTAATTGCACACCTCGTTCCGCAATAGTACGAGCAGCTAAAGCTTCTAGTTCAGTGCCAATTTCATCGATTACAATCACCTCGGGCATATGATTTTCCACAGCTTCAATCATGACTTGATGCTGGAGTTCAGGACTAGCAACTTGCATCCGACGAGCGCGACCAATGGCTGGATGAGGAATATCACCATCACCAGCAATTTCATTGGATGTATCGATAATGACTACTCTTTTGTTGAGTTCATCTGCCAAAACCCTAGCAATTTCCCGTAGTGCTGTCGTTTTGCCCACACCAGGACGCCCTAGCATTAAAATTGACCCTCCTGTTTCCACTAGGTCACGAATCATGCCGATCGTCCCGAATATAGCTCGTCCCACCCGACAGGTTAAGCCAATAATTTCGCCAGTGCGATTGCGGATGGCACTGATTCGGTGTAAGGTTTGTTCAATTCCAGCACGATTATCACCGCTAAAGTGGCCAATTCGCTGGATACAATGATTGAGATGATCTCGTGAAACTACTGTTTCGGACAGGTACTCTGCTTTTGATGGAAATCGACCTTCTGGACAACGTTCCGAGATCCATAACGACCTCAATCAGACTTTCCCGTTCCTGATGTTGCTCAAGTTGTTCTCGAATTTCTGCCGGCAAAATATCTAGTAATTTATTGAGATCGTCTGTAATCTGCATGCTTTCTACAGTGACTTGATCGATTAAAACCGGAGCTTGAGAATGGGGTTGTTCAAAAATTGGCACAGTCTTGAAATGAACCATTTCTATGATTCGGGTAGATTTTATGGGAGAAAGTTAGTTCTATGGTTAGCTAATCGGATAGCGTTTTGATGCTCAATTGGAAATTGCTGTAATCACCTCCTTGACTGGTAACGAAGTGCTTGATTTTAGTTGTCTGACCAGGGTATGGGCTATATGGACGGCTGGCCATAGTAGATCAGGCATACTTTCTAAATTTGTGATCGTAGATGTATGCTTGAGTTGATTTTGATCTATATAAATAGTGTCTAGTTGTTCTAGCATTGGTGAGAGCAGCACCCGAGCATAGCTACCATAAGCAATCCCAGCTATAGATGGAGTTGGTTGAATAATTCCCCGATCTTTGATTAAGCTAATTTGCTTGAGCTTATCAACTGTATGGCTGTTGGTGCCACCAGCTAATTGAATATATCCAGGTAATTTAGCCGCTAAAACTTTTTCAGCTAATTTGACCGCAGCATGGGTAGTCCCATCACCAATATCTCCACTCATTGGTCGCCCGTCGGTTTGCCAAATCAGGGGACAGGGGAGTGGAGAAATAGTGGCTAAGATCGACCAAAGGTAATCAATCAGATTTTCATGATCAGGAAAACTAATAGAGATGAGTTTGAGTTGGTGACTCCAAGGTGCGATCGCTTCCCATAAACGCTGAAAATCGGTTAAATGTCCGACTTGGGTATGAATTTCGATCGCTTGGATATTATTTCCTAAAATTAAAGGTGCGATCGCTGGTGGGGTAGTGACATAGGAACGGGTGTATATTTGTTGAATGGGGCATAGCGTTAAACAACGTCCACAGCCATAGCAGCGCTGATCGATTACCCCAGAAAATCCTGTTTGATCATCTGAAAAAGCGATCGCATCAGCGGGACAAATTTTTTGGCAAGGACGGGCACAATCAGCGGGACAAAGCGCGGGATTAAATTCGGCTTTCCGAAAATGTGCATCTTCCCCATCGTTAAAGCTGACCATTAGCCAAGGTAAACTCTGAAAGCCAAACCCTCGCTGTTTTGCTTCTTTGCCTAACAGACTAGCAGCACGGATACCTTCTTGTGCAGCAGCAATGACTACCGGATCAGCAGCAATGTCAATACAATCGGCCCCTGCTAAAGTGTACACCAAGGTAAGATTGCGAACAGCAGGCAGATGTTGAAAACTGGCTCCACAAATTAGCTTGAACCAGTGGCCGTTGTTGAGTGAATGTAATGGATGGAGTAGATCAGTCACATTTCTATGCTAATACGCGACTGACACAATTGCGACATTTAGTTACAAATTTTTAGTAAATTGCTTTTTTTTCATGTCCCAGTATAGCCGATCTTAGCTGTTTTTGAGCTGATTACTTAATTTTTCCACGAAAGCAATATATTCCGGAGATTGCAAACCTGTTTGTAAAATTGTCAATACCTGCGACATTTTCCCTGCTAATAACTCATTAACTGCTAACCACAATCCCGGAAAAACCTGACTTCGCAAAATTCCATCAGCATCTGGTATTAAGTCGAGATATTCACCTGTTTCTAGATAAAACCAGCTTAATTTTTGATCAAGAACTTGCCAGACAATATATTCTTTCACTCCATTCCGACGATAAGCTTGTTTTTTAGCATGGAGATCGATCGCAATACTACTAGCGGCAATTTCCACGATTAATTCTGGTGCTCCTTCGATATAATCATCATCGCTTAATTTAGTTTGACCACCCGCTTCCTGCTCAATCAGGAGAACTAGATCAGGTTGAGGTTGATTATCTAAATCTAGCCGTACCGTAGGTTCAACTCCTGAAACAACACCAGGTGTTACAATTGTATAATTGAACAACCAACAGGTCAGCGCAGCATGGGGTTGACTGTGACTGTGAAAACGTAGTGCAGCACCCATATAAACAATTCCTTCGATTAATTCAGCTTTTGGCAAATTCGACATCACGTTATAGCGACGTTCAAATTCATAACGGGTTAGCTTGTCACCGTTGGTGAGAAAGGGAATTTCTCTGTGTTTAGTGAATGGGTTCAACATGACTATATGTTATTGGATATTTTAGATGCGATCGCCCCGGATGATCTCTTCCAATTAGCAATTAATACTGAATAATTATCTGCTAGTTATTATTAAAGATTGCACATTGAGCATTGCCACAATTGTTTAATTCAGTTGTCCGTTTTTTATTCATTTCTATTTTACAATAGTGAATAGCTGTAGCCTTCGTTATTCCAGGAACACTACGAGAATGTTCAGCTTCAAATTCACATTGTTTATTTCTATTTTTAATCCAATTTCGCTGGGATTCAGCTAGTAATTGTCTTTGGTTACTGTCTAATTGAGTAGCAAGTATATGATAAACTCCATTCATTTGAATTTCCGTTGCTTTTTGATTAGATGCTGTACAGCGTTCTAGTTGGGAATTATTGGTATAATTGCTACAATCTCTTTCAGATAGAGCAATTTTAATAATTTCTTTTTGACTCGATCTCGATTCAGCATGAGTCCATAAATTCGGAAAAAGTGTTAAGATGATGGTGAAACTGAAAAATAATTTTGTGTTCATTTATTTATCCTCTAAAAATAGGGTTTTATCAGTCTCATGGCTCGATTTATCCAAATATACCACCCAACAGGTTAAGATGCAATCTCAGCTAATTCTAACCAACGTTCCGTAGCAACATCGATCGCTTTGGTTAAAGTTTCCACTTGTTCATGGAGCTGTTGAACTTGAGAAATTGCTCCTGGTGCAGCATTATAAAGAGCTTTTTCCAGCTCCGCTTTTTCAGATTCTAGTTGAGCTATTTTACTTTCTAGCATCTCAAATTCCCGTTTTTCTTTCGAGGAAAGCTTACGTGGTTTATTTGGATCTGCTGATTTCCAAGATTTTGGTTGGGCTGATTTATTTTTTTCTTGGGAAACAATATTTTGCTCGGTTTCTTCAGCTTGTTTATAGTCTAGATAAATTGAGTAATTCCCTGGATATTGACGCAGATTACCATCGGATTCGAGGGCAAAAATTTTATCTACTGTTCGATCTAGAAAATAGCGATCGTGCGATACAGCAATCACACAACCATTAAAATCTTCTAGATAATCTTCTAATACAGCTAAAGTTTGGACATCTAAATCATTAGTTGGTTCGTCTAAAATTAACACATTAGGGGAACCCATCAAAATTCGCAACAAAAATAAGCGTCGTTTTTCACCTCCGGAAAGTTTATGAATTGGTGCATATTGCTGATTTCCCGGAAATAAAAATCTCTCTAACATTTGGGAAGCTGTAATTTGAGTACCATCAGCAATTTTGATTAACTCTCCTTCTTCTTTAATATAGTCAATCACACGCTGATTTTCATTTAAAGCAGCTAATAATTCTTCTGAATGTTGGTCAAAATAACCAATGTGAATAGTTGTCCCAAGTTCTACTGTACCCGCATCTGGTTGGATACGTCCGGTAATAATATCCATTAGGGTAGATTTACCCGTACCATTACCACCAATAATTCCGATCCGATCTTCCGGACTGAATTCATAAGTGAAGTTTTTGATTAAAAGGCGATCGCCATAACTTTTACAAATATTATTTAAGTCAATTACTTTTTTGCCAATCCGACGACCAGGAGTAGCAATATCAACTTTACCTTGAACCTGTTTAAATTCCTTTACCTGCATATCTTGAATGCGCTGAATCCGGGCTTTTTGTTTAGTGCTGCGAGCTTTTGGTCCCCGTTTCAACCATTCTAATTCACGACGCAATACTCCTTGATGTTTCCGTTGAGAACTCACCGCTGATTCTTCAGCTAAAGCCTTTTTTTCCAAATAATAAGAATAGTTACCAGTATAAGTATATAAATCTCCCCGATCGATTTCTAAAATCCGATTAGTAACGCGATCGAGAAAATAGCGATCGTGAGTAATCAACAGAATCGCACCTCGATAACGATTGAGATAACTCTGTAACCATTCAACGGATAAAGCATCTAAATGGTTAGTTGGTTCATCCATTAACAACACATCTGGTTCTGCTAACAATGCTGCTGCTAATGCAATTCTTTTCCGATAACCACCAGATAGAGTACCAATCCGAGCTTGAAAATCGGCAATTCCCAATTTAGTAAGAATAATTTTAGCATTAGTTTCTAGTTCCCAAGCCCCAGTGCTATCCATTTGTTGCATCACACTAGATAGTCTAGCCATAATTTGACTATCCCCCTGAGCATGGGCAATTTTATCCGAGAGTAATTCATATTCACGTACCAAAGCTAAATGTTCACCACTATCAGCAAATACTTGCTCTAATACAGTGTGATTTTCATCTAGATCTGGCTGTTGGGGCAAATATACTATTTTTGCTCCCGAGTTAATCAAAATTTGACCACTATCAATTGGCTCTAATCCAGCAATCATTTTTAACAGGGTAGATTTTCCTGAGCCATTAGTCCCAATTAGTCCCACTTTATCAGTAGGATCTAAGCTAAAATTAGCATCTTTGAGAATTTCTTTAATCCCAAAGTCTTTTTTGACCGATTGTAGTGTAAAAATACTCATTTAATTTCTAGATCTTACAAAGTATTATTTTTAGCACTTTAGATCGTTTTTATCAATTTTGACCAGATATTCATATCGGTTGGAAGTCAAGGGTTTTTGACCCCTACAGTGATTCAACCCTAATGCAAAGGCTACAAAAAGTCGCTTCGACTGACCCTCAGAAGAAGGCTGCGCTTTTGTGTGAGACATGATAGAATGATGAATGAGTAATACCAATTCTCTAAATACCGACTACAGATAGTGCCTCTAATATATAGGCTCGTCCCGTAATTGAGGCAATTACTTTTGAATTCATCTTTTCTAGTTCTTTACTAATTAAAAGTCTTAATTCATCTAAGTTTCTTGGTAATTCCCATCTCAATCCCTTTTTGAGATACTGCCATACCTGTTCGATTGGATTTGATTCAGGACAATGGGATGGTTGAAACATTAAAATAACGTTTTTAGGAATTACCAACTTTTTAGCTTTATGAAAACCACCATTGTCTAACTGAATGATCAAAATACTATCCGAAAAATGCGCGGCTACTAAGTCTAAAAATATCTGAAAGCATTGACTATTGAGATGAGTAAACTCGTAAAAGAAATGTTCCCCTGTCTTTGGCTCTACTACGCCATAAATATAAGTCGCTTGAAATTTCCACTGCACTTTACCAATTGGTTTTACCCCACGAATGGTAATTTTTCTCCCACTAATCGTTTTCATGCCGATCCGCGTTTCATCTTGACATAAAAATCTGACTTTATCTCCTAAACTCATTACTGTTATGGCAAACCAACTCAGCATAGCTAGGTCCTCTGCCAAGTGATTTCTAAAATTATCTAACTTTTTTTTTGACTGTTCTGTACTTTTCGGCCTGGCGATTTTTGGTGAGGCTTTTAGTTTATAATGCACTAATTGATGAACGGTTTTATATTTAGCTTCTATCCCAAGGGTGGATGATAGCCATTGACAAATTTCCCCATAACTATTAAATCCTTCCTCTTCATTTAGTCGTTTTTCTAAACTTTTTACCGCCCAGTCAGGAATTTTTCTCGGTCGGTCCTGTACCCACTTTTTTCCCCAGATATTTGGCCAATCCTCCTTGACGGTATTTGGCTAACCAATCTTGAACGGTAACTCGATTTCTGCCCAAGATTTCAGCAACTTCTGTGACTGTTTTAGCTTTGTTTATCTTGAGTAGATATAATGCTTGTAATCGTTCTTTTCCTGGACCAGTTTTTTCCACTGCGAGCAATTTCTTCAGCTCGGCTTCACTTTCCTTAATGTCTAGGTGATAAACTCCTGCCATATTTTTCCTTCAACTCTACTCAAATTATACTCTACACTATCTGTAGTCAAAGTTGCAAGAATTGGTATAAAGAGGTAAGGGTCATGGCTACAGCAACAAAAGAGAAAACCCAATCGAGAAAAGCATTTACAGTAGAGGAGTTTTATCGACTGGGTGAAATTGGAATACTCAAAGCAGATGAGCGAGTAGAGTTAATCGAAGGGGATATTATCGAAATGGCTGCGATCGGGACTCGTCATGCAGGTTGTGTTAATTCTTTAATAGAGGTTTTTGCCGAACTAATTTTCAAAAAATCTGCTTTGTTGCTAGTCCAAAATCCGATTCAGTTAAGTAATTATTCACAGCCTCAACCAGATATCGCAGTAGTTAGACGAGATCCTCTTTTCCGTGGAACCAAACACCCCCAACCCCAAGAGATATTTCTAGTTATTGAAGTTTCCGATACTACCCTAAAAGACGATCAAAAAAAAGCATTAATTTATGCTAAATCTGGTATCTCCGAATATTGGATCGTGAATTTAGATGCTCAATTAATCGAAGTTTATCGTCATCCTACTGTTGATGGTTATCGCGATCGCCTATTATTCAAATCGGCGGAAACTATTTCACCTTTAGCTTTTCCTGATTTAGTTATTGCGGTTGATGATATTTTGCCTAAAATCCTTTAATCGCGATCGCCATCAGTTAATTTTAATCCCTAGACTATTGAGCCTGGAAATCTTCTCGTTATACAGTCTATTCCAGGTTTATGAAGTTCATCAAGGTGATCTGTGGGGCAGGGCGGGTTCATTAAGGTTATTTGTGTGTGGCAAATTCAACGGTGAACCCGCCCCTACAGAGATTCACCAAAAAATCGATCAGGATTAGAGGATGACAAGATTAACAGGATTTGTAGGGGCAGGTGAATGAATTTATGATCACAATCAACCGGGATTTGTAGGGGCAGGTTCACCAATCAATTATGCTCCAAACAGATAACTATCATAAACCTGCCCAACCAACACAGATCAATTACAAGCGACTTTAACTGATCGCCATTCATGCAAAATCTTACTGTACTTCATCAACCTAGAATCCGCTGTATTACTGACGGAATTGCTCTCTTTAGGATTAGTGTCTCTAAATCCAGATTTTTGACTGATTTTATGTATATTTTGATACAAATTCCCGAAATCTTTCCCGAAAAAGCTAATGTCCCATCAAATTTTGGGAGTTTCGACCCAGGGATTCCCTCTCCTTTTCAGGTCGCTGGCAGGTAATGAAATGCTGCAAACCCCATTCCCACGTCATCCAATTTTTCAGAAAAATATTGTTGATCTTTTAGAAAAGCTATATGTTAGAGTCTAGAGAAGAGAAAAGATATTCCTTCCACCCCAATATCCCTTTTAAATCCCCCACCATCACCACCACCACCACCAACACCCCCAACTCCTACTGGGAGGTGTCCCACCGGAGCTGAGATATTAAAAGTGAGGTCAGAGTAGCTCAACCAGTTTCCTCCTTTTCTCCAGACAACTTCATCTGCTAGTTTAACATAAGTATCGAAATCATAACTATCTAGCTTACCACCCAATTTGAGCCAGATCTTCTTCTGGACTGAAAACCCAAATTTGTCATTAGAATACTTTAACCACAACTGGTCAATGATCCGCAGTTCATTTTTCGGAAAATTACGACAGTTATCTTCTGTTAAGTATCCCTGTTTTTCCCTATTCATAATTTTTAACATGACTCGACCAGTTTCTTGATCTGCTTCTTGCCATTTTTTATCTGATAATAATTGATCTAGTTTCCTCAAATCACCTCTAGCAGTCACTAATTGCCCAGGTCCAGGAATATTTGGTGCAGATATCAATAAATCTAACCATTTTTGCATATTCTGAGGACGATTTACCGCATCAATCTCCATTCCTTTTAAAATTGCTGTTCTGAGGCGATCGCTAACACCTTCAGGAGAGAACAAATCGTGATTTTCCAGTTTACGTTTTAATGAAGAAGTCGGTAATTGACCAGTCACTATAAAATAAAGAGAAGCAGCTAGAGTATAAACATCAACCCTCACATCACGACTACCTTGAATATACTGTTCCCAAGGAGCAAAAGCTGGATTAGCTGGATGTTTAGAACTCATTACCGTGGGAATAATTTCCCCAGCAATCCCAAAGTCAATTAAAACCGCCCGATTTTTATCGACAATAATATTCCCAGGGTGAGCATCCCGATGAACAATACCCTCTTGATGTACTATTACTAAAGCCTCGCCAATTTGACGAATATAACTCACCGCAACCGATTCTGATAAAGCCCCGTTTTGTTGAACCAATTCCCATAAACTTTTCCCAAGAACCAAATCCATCACCAAACAAGGTGTATTTTCTTCATAAAACAAATCACTGACTCGGACAATATTTGGATGGGATTTCTGGGAAATTTTTGCGAGAATTTGCCCCTCTTGCTGAAAACGTTTGACAAATTTGGGATAATCCGGATCAGCCTGTAAACCAGCATTGGGTGTTTTCAGAACTACAGAATGGTTAAGATGGAGGTGTTTAGCTTTGTAGGTAATCCCAAAACCCCCTTGTCCAAGAATCTGCTCAATCTGAAAAGGTCTATTTGTGAGTTTTTGTCCCGGTTGCCAAAACACCATACATATTCTCGAATTAACTCTAATCCATGCTACTATGCTCGCTCACCATTTGAGTATACATTACCTTTAACGACAGCAACAGTTGTAGCGGAAAACTCTTAGCCGGAACTTTCCCCCCCCATCGCAAAAACTCGAAAGTATTACACCCCGCTGACGACAATGAGACAGGATAAGATAAATAAAAAGCGATCGCGATTAATGAGGGGAGAGAAATGGTTACAGCCATAAAAGAGCAAAGTTTATTAAGAAAAGTGTTTACCGTAGAGGAATTTTATAAACTGAGTGAAGTGGGGATCATCAAAGCAGATGAGCGAGTAGAATTAATCGAAGGGGATATTATCGAAATGGCAGCAATTGGGACTCGTCATGCAGGTTGTGTAAATTTACTAGTTGATATTTTTACCGAACCACCAATTAAAAAATCTGCTTTACTGCTAGTCCAAAATCCAATCTTATTAGATAATTATTCACAGCCTCAACCCGATATTGCCGTAGTCAAGCGAGACTCTATTTTCTGTGGAACCAAGCACCCTCAACCTCAAGATATCTTCTTAGTTATTGAAGTTGCTGATACTACTCTAAAAGATGATCGTCGCAAAGCTTTGATTTATGGTTTAGCTGGTATTTACGAATATTGGATTGTTAATTTAGATGCTCAATTAATCGAAGTTTATCGTCACCCTACTGTTGATGGTTATCGCGATCGCCTATCTTTCAAATCGGCAGAAACTATTTCACCTTTAGCTTTTCCTGATTTAGTTATTGCGGTTGATGATATTTTGCCTAAAATCCTTTAATCGCGATGGCAATTAGAACTATACTGTATTGTTTTATAGTTTACACCCCGCCGAAGACAATGGGAAATGGTAAGATAAATAAAAAGCGATCGCGATTAATGAGGGGAGAGAAATGGTTACAGCCATAAAAGAGCAAAGTTTATTAAGAAAAGCGTTTACCGTAGAGGAATTTTATAAACTGAGTGAAGTGGGGATCATCAAAGCAGATGAGCGAGTAGAATTAATTGAAGGGGATATTATCGAAATGGCAGCAATTGGGACTCGTCATGCAGGTTGTGTAAATTTTTTTAACGATATTTTTACGGAACCAAAAATTAAAAAAACTGCTTTGGTGTTAGTCCAAAACCCAATCTTATTAAATAATTATTCCCAGCCTCAACCCGATATTGCCATAGTTAGAAGAAAACCAGATTTTTATAAAGATGGACACCCCCAACCCCAAGAGATATTTTTAGTGATTGAAGTTTCAGACACTACATTAAAAGACGATCGAAAAAAAGTATTAATTTATGCTAAATCTGGTATCTCCGAATATTGGATCGTGAATTTAGATGCTCAATTAATCGAAGTTTATCGTCACCCTACTGTTGATGGTTATCGCGATCGCCTATCTTTCAAATCGGCGGAAACTATTTCACCTTTAGCCTTTCCTGATTTAGTTATTGCGGTTGATGATATTTTGCCGAAAATTGTTTAATCGCGATCGCCATCAGTTAATTTTAATCCCTAGACTATTGAGCCTGGAAATCTTCTCGTTATACAGCCTATTCCAGGTTTATGAAGTTCATCAAGGTGATCTGTGGGGCAGGGCGGGTTCATTAATACCTCGACTGCGCTCGGCACAAGGGTTATTTGTGTGTGGCAAATTCAACGGTGAACCCGCCCCTACAGAGATTCACCAAAAAATCGATCAGGATTAGAGGATGACAAGATTAACAGGATTTGTAGGGTTTGTGGAGATATTTGAGGATAAAAAATGACTACGGATTAGAGGATGACAAGATTAACAGGATTTGTAGGGGCAGGTGAATGAATTTATGATCACAATCAACCGGGATTTGTAGGGGCAGGTTCACCAATCAATTCTGCTCCAAACAGATAACTATCATAAACCTGCCCAACCAACACAGATCACTCACAATCTCTGACAGGCAAGATGCCTGTCCCACCATTCATGCCAAATCTTACTGTACTTCATCAACAGGTCATCCGCTGTATCCCAAGTAATCCTGGGATATTTTTTTGTGTAATCAAATAATTAACAATAAGTATAGAATAATACATTTAAAAACGCAGATGGCTGCGCTTTTGAGGGATGGGACATAGTAAAATATTGAGTGAGTAAAGAGGTCAAGGATATGGTTACAGCAATAAAAGAAAAAACCAGATCGAGAAAAGCATTTACAGTAGAAGAATTTTATCGCATGGGTGAAGTGGGGATACTCAAAGCAGACGATCGAGTAGAATTAATTGAAGGGGACATAATTGAAATGGCAGCAATTGGGACTCGTCATGCAGGTTGTGTGAATTGGCTAACTAAGTTTTTTTCTAAAAATCTAGATGAACGTGCTTTAGTGACAGTTCAAAATCCAATCCTATTAAGCGAATACTCGCAGCCTCAACCCGATCTCACTATAGCCAGGATAGATCCTAATTGTTATAGAACCAAGCATCCCCAACCCCAAGATATATTCCTAATTATTGAAGTTTCGGAGACTACTATCAAAGACGATCGCGAAAAAGCTTTAATTTATGGTTTAGCTGGTATTTCTGAATATTGGATCGTTAATTTAGATACTCAATTAATCGAAGTTTATCGTCATCCTAATGTTGATGGTTATCGCGATCGCCTATTATTGATGAGATTAGGTGAATCTATTTCTCCTTTGGCCTTTCCTGACCTGATTATCTCTGTTGCTGATATTTTGCCCCCATGCTGAAAAATCCAGACTATCAAGTAAAATCCTATCCAAAATTAGCCAAAAACGCTCCTCCACTTCAGCGTCTAATCAATTATGGACATAAATATCGCCGTCAAATGTGGCTAGCGACTATTTGTTCAACTTTAAATAAATTCTTTGATTTAGCACCACCAGTTTTAATTGGAATTGCTGTCGATGTGATTGTGCATAGTCAAGATTCGATCATCGCGAATTGGGGTGTAAAAGATCCCTTCGGGCAATTTGTCATTTTGGGAATTGCCACAGTCATCATTTGGGTCTTAGAGTCAGCTTTTGAATATGCTTATGCTGTACTGTGGCGCAATTTAGCCCAGACCATTCAGCATGAGCTACGTCTCGATGCTTATAGTCATTTACAAAACTTAGAACTTGCTTATTTTGAAGAACGTAGCACCGGTGGGTTAATGTCTATTTTAAGTGATGATATTAACCAACTCGAACGATTTTTAGATACTGGTGCTAATGAGGTAATTCAAGTTACAGCCACTGTACTTCTCATCGGTGGTGCTTTCTTTATTTTAGCACCAAGTGTAGCAGGGATGGCTATGTCACCCATGCCATTTATTATCTGGGGATCGGTAATTTTTCAAAGGTTACTTGCTCCTCGTTATGCCGATGTACGAGAAAAAGTAGGATTATTAAATGGACAACTGGCAAATAATTTAACCGGTATAACCACAATTAAAAGTTTTACCGCTGAAGAATATGAAATTAAGCGGATTAAAAGAGAAAGTGAAGCTTATCGTCAAAGTAATCGTCGCGCGATCGCCCTATCCTCAGCCTTTGTCCCATTAATTCGGATGTTAATTTTAGTCGGGTTCATCGTTTTATTATCCTACGGAGGCATGGAAGCGATCGCGGGTAAACTATCAGTTGGTACTTATAGCGTGTTAGTATTTCTAATTCAACGCTTATTATGGCCTTTAACTAGATTAGGAGAAACTTTTGACCAATATCAACGGGCCATGGCATCAACTAATAGGGTCATGAATTTATTAGATACACCGATTGATATTCATTCAGGGAATATTCCTTTACCACTGAGTTCAGTTCAGGGTGAAGTGATCCTCAAAAATGTGACATTTGCTTATCAAAATCGCCATCCAGTCATTAAAAACCTATCTTTACATATTCCCGCTGGGAAAACCATTGCGATCGTTGGTTCTACTGGTTCGGGTAAAAGTACCTTAGTAAAATTATTATTGCGTCTCTATGAAATTAATGAGGGAAAAATTACCTTAGATGGGATTGATTTGCAACAAATTCGACTGCAAGATTTACGTCAAGCAATCGGGTTAGTGAGTCAAGATGTATTCTTATTTCATGGGACAGTAGCCGAAAATATTGCTTATGGGACTTTTAATGCGACAGAAACTGATATCATCAGAGCAGCAAAAATTGCCGAAGCTGACGATTTTATTAGGCAATTGCCCCAGCAGTATGAGACAATCGTAGGAGAAAGGGGACAAAAACTATCAGGAGGACAACGACAACGAATTGCGATCGCCAGGGTAATCTTAAAAAATCCGCCGATTTTAATCCTCGACGAAGCAACTTCAGCCGTAGATAATGAGACAGAAGCTGCGATTCAAAAATCCCTAGAACGCATCACAGTCAATCGGACAACGATCGCGATCGCCCATCGTCTTTCCACCGTTAGAAATGCGGCTCAGATTTATGTGATGGAACAAGGTAAATTAGTAGAACAAGGGCGACATGAAGAGCTGTTAGAACAACAGGGTATTTATGCTAGCTTTTGGCGAGTACAATCTGGCTTAAGATTAGGACAATTAGGAAACACAGACAATGATGATGTTTAATCAACCCCAACCACAGCATGGTGAAAATAAGTGGCGCTCTCAATTAGATCAATTTGTCAAAGAAAACCAAAAAGAATTAGCGGCGCTAGCTTGGGGTTTATTTCTAGAAAAGGGAGAAAATAATGATACATTAGGAATAGATTTGCAACCGACTCCTAGATTTGTTTCTTGTCCCCGGACAGCGATCGAAACTCTCAATACGAATGTAAAACAACATATTCAGGAAATCTTAGGAGTTTTAGATGCTTACAATCCGGAGCAGGAAGTTGTCATGATTGGGATTGGTAAAGGACAAATTAAATTAATCCAATTTCAACCAGAGCCACCTCCACCTAAATGTTTCGCAGAAATTGGTAATAATGTTGATGTTTTATTAGAACAACTTGAACAAAGATTAATCGACATAATGCAGGAATAAATCAAGTATTTCCGCTCCTGAAAGCAGCGGAATTATCCTACAACCATGACTACAGAGCGATCGCTAAATCATTTTGCTTGCTTGTAGTAAGCGCTTTAGCTCGCTAAAGCGCTTACTACGAACCTGATTTTTCATTCCTAATTATATCAAAGAATTAGGAGCTATAAACAGTTTACCATGAAGCAGCAAATTAAGATTGATCAAACTCGAGCAAAGCCGAGAGAAGTTCTTGTTCTTCCGTCATCGCTTTCCGAATACGTGCAATCATCGAAGAAGCGGTATTTTTATTAACTTCAATTTCTTTCGCAAGTTGACGCACACTAATATTTTGAGTTGAAGTCATCACCAGATTAATTGCTCGTACCCATTTGGGAATTTCTACATGAGTTTTGTGAAATAGCGTTCCCACAGTAACGCTATAGGAAGTAAAACATCCATTACAATGATAACGAGATTCATTTTTTATCGGTGTAGCATTAGTTGAATCACAGTAAGGACATTGTGGTTTGTTACCCCAGCGAATTTGTTCCAAATATGAACTGTTTTTTTGATTTTGCATTGAAAAAACTCGACTCTGTTTACTAAATCTCTAACCAGATGTCAAAGAGCCAACAAAATCCCTGATCAGGGAATCAAAAGCTAAAATGTCAGGTTTTTAGCTCCATCCCTATCTATTGAAAAAAACCCCCAGGAAATTTTTTTTTCAATAATTAGAGATTAATTAGAGATTTGCGTAGCAGATATATGGTTTGGCTGTGATCAGCTGCAAGTCCCCAAATCGAAATCAAGACAGGTATATCCTTTTTACTAGTCGGTGACCCAATAAACTAATTCAGATCTACGAACCAGGACTTACACAACACCGCTATAAATTGCGTTTTTTGTTGGGACAATTTCTAGATTGACCCTACAGATAGTGTTTATACCGAAGTTCTAGAAAGGAATTAAAGGCTTAAGTTCGGGATTTTCATTTATGGGTCGTTGATCACGAAATATATAACATACATAACACATATTATGTTGTTTGTATGTTATAAAGGTAAAATATCAACTTGAGGGATGTCAATATAGAGCAGGAGGTTGATTTGATAAAGAAATATTAAGGATGCTGGCCAATTTTTAGTCCTAGGGACATTTTGTGCTATGGATACGCTGGGTGATAGTAGTACCCAGAAAAACATCAGGGTGGATCAAGAAAACCGACATTGACCTTAGCCCCAGCTATTTTTAAACCTTACCCAGCTGAGAAAGAGGGATAAAGTGATATCAGAAGAAAAAAAGCAAAGGTTATCCGAGCTACTTAAGTACATTCGTGGTAACGATGGAGTGAAAAAATTTGCGGCTCGTTTAGAGATTAAACTTCCCACTTATAGTGCTTGGGAAACAGCGAGAGCTTTTCCTAGTGATGAAATTTGGGAGATAATTTTACCCAAATTGTGCGAATTATCTAGCTTTACTCCAGAGATCATCGATCGCTATCTACGCGGAGATTACGAACTAACTGATTTAATTGAAGGATCAGCTCAAACTGGTTTACTACCTAGAGCTAGACCACTGATGACTATTGCCAAGTTTAGAGCTTGGTTACAAACCCTTTCTTTAACTCAATTAATCCAGATTTTAAAAGATGCAGTGGATCGAGCTGGATTTTTAGTATCGCAACAGGAGGATAGTGAAAAAATCCTCAATTTACCAACAGTAGATGAATCGAAAAGATCAACTGATCATCCGAAAAAAAATCTATTTGGCAAAAATAGTCAAATAAATTTAATATCTACTCGCAGTAAAGAACCAGCCAAGTTGCAAGTAGACCTACTTGATCAAGAAGCGGTAGTTAGCATTATTTTCCAGTTGAGCAATAACTTATCTCTGGAAAAGATAGCGCAGGTAGATAACCGACTCCGTAACCTAATGTTTTCAAAGTTACAGGATCTTGGTTTACTGGAAATGAGCAAATATCAACATCATCCTTTTTACATTTTAATGGAAACCTATAGGATGAATAACAATCTCAGTTACGAACAATTTGCCGAACGTCTGATGAGAGAAGGTCTAGAAGCTGGTTTAGATCCTCAACGAATAGCAAAGATTGTGCGAGGTGATTATTTGCCCAATGATCTAGAACTAATTTGGATTGGCGTTTTTATTCGGAAATCGGATGGAAGTCTTTACAATCACGATGAATTAGTTGCTTTGCGAGATATGACATTTTCGGCTGATTCAGAAAAATTACCACTAGAGACATCTGTCGAAAATCATGCTACTCATATTTTATCAGACCATGAGGATACAGACAATGACCAGTTTCGGAATTTTGACCACAATAGCGTAGATGATGAAACTATTCTCAATGAACACAACCGTAATTTTAAACGAAATGGAAAATAGTCAAGTAGAGGAATAAAATGTGGAATTATCAGGGTGATAATGGTGAAGAATTGCAATTGGAAAAAGAGTTTCAGAGGAGTTCAAATGCTTTAACGACTGCTGTATTTTATCAATTTATTCCGGCTGAAACTAAAAAGATTTTAGCTGATGTGAAAATTCAATTAATTACTGATGCGAAAATTCTGCGTTTTGATTGTCCATCGCGAAGAATAGCAGCTCGTTTGTTTAAAATGTCTAATCTGATTTCTTTTGCGGTTTATGGTTTAAAGGAAAATTTGCAACTTAACTTTATTCCCAAATTGGAAATTCTCTGTACAGGACAGCAGTTTATCCCTAGATTAAACCCGGAGAAATTAGTAATGGATAGTCTGACAGCAGAAAATCAGGAAAAAGTACCTGGAACGAATCTGGTGATCGCTGAGTTAGATTTGGATTTGAATGAACTGTATCAAAATCCCAATCCAATTTATATTACCCAAATGTCAGACCAAAAAGTTTTATTTGCTAATCGAGCTGCATTGATATCGAATAATCGAGCTGCGGGAGAAATGGTTGGGAAAGAAATTGTGGCTCTTTGGGATGATGATATTCTGCAAGAATTGATGAATCGGTTAGAACGCGATCGCGAACTTTGGCAATATAATTATCCCGGTTATCGCTGGGCAAAAGGAGAAAATTCTCGGATTTGGCAACGCGATCGCTATATGTTTTCAGCTAATTACAAATTGGTTGATTTTTTAGGTTCAATGTGCCGCTATTGTATTATTACATCAGCGGAAAAAATGCCACTTCAACCTGTCTAACAATCATCACAAGATGGCTCTAGAAGCAATATTTTGTGGAGTGCAGGTAATAAATATTGTGTCAGGGTCAAAGCATCTACACCTAATTCGGTTCGTTCCTGTGCTGCTAATCTACCTGCTTGAGCGTGCCACCACGCGGCAATTGGGACCATGATTTCTCTAGCAGTTTGGGTAATCAATCCTGCTAATAGTCCAGTCAGTGCATCCCCACTACCACCACGCGCTAAAGCTGGGGTACTGGTGGGAATAATCCAGACTGAACCAGTGGGATTAGCGATCGCAGTTCTAGCTCCTTTTAACAAAATGATCGCTCCACTTTGTTGAGCAGCACTTTTGACTGCATCGATGCGATCTTTGGTCAAAATATCTAATTCGGGAAATAAACGTTGGAATTCACCAGCATGGGGAGTCAAAATGGTAGTCCCTTGGCGATCGCGCAGGGCAGAAATTAGGTGAAAGTTAGCTAAAATATTTAAAGCATCGGCATCTAAAACTAAAGTCCGATCGCTGGCTAAAATAATTTTTACCACTGGTGCTGCGGCTAAAGTGAGTCCCGGACCACAACCGATCGCGTGATAAGCATTAAGGTCAAGATTTGCTGGTAACTGGGCGATCGCTCCAGTTTCAGTTTCGGTACAGCCAATAATCAGTGCTTCTGGTACTTGTGTCACTAATAAAGATTTAAGTGATTCGGGTACAGCAATGGATAACATTCCGACTCCACTAGCTCTTGCTCCGAGAGCAGTAATAATTGCAGCTCCCAGATAGCGACGGGAACCACAAATCAGCAATAAATGCCCCATTTTATATTTGTGGGTAACAGGGGGACGAGTTAGAGGAAGATGGGCGATCGCGGTAGCTGTCGTTACACGCTGAATCATCGGTGGATGACCGACTACAGCCCAAATATCTGCAAGGGGTAAATCAAAATCGATCAGTTCAGCAGTTCCTATATAAGCTAATGCTTGGTCTTGTAATAATCCCAGTTTCCATAAACCTAAACAAAATGTTCTTGTAGCACAAATAGCTGTACCTAATACCTCTCCTGTATCAGCGTGCAAACCAGAAGGTAAATCAATACTAAAAATGGGTTTACCAGATTGATTGACTTGATTGATCACAGCCGCAATTGGGTCAGCGATCGGTCTTTCTAGTCCAAAGCCAAACAATCCATCAATAATTAGATCAGATTTTTCTAAACAATGTTCAATACATTCTGTAAACACAATACCTAAACTTTTCGCATAAGCTGCATGAGTTGAGGTTAACTCTTTTAACTTGGGGAAAGGACAATAGATCGAGGCGATCGCACCTCGAAAATATAGCTCACGAGCAATCACCAACGCATCGCCCCCATTGTGACCTGGCCCAACTAAAATCCCTACTCGTAACCCAGGAACTGGATAAAGGGTCTGAATTCGACGCACCATTAACCCTGCAACCTTTTCCATTAAAGCCGCAACGGGCATTCCTGCTGCAAATACTCGCGCTTCAATTGCTTGCATTTGCTTAGTAGTTACTACAATTTGCTGAATTTGGGTTTGTCTGTCCATAAGTATCTCTGAGTGGTCAAAATTGATATCTGGTAAAAGTCATATTGATTAATTTATTGGACAGACAAGATGTCTGTCCCACAAGAATCTTTTTTTTGGTTGTGGGACAGGCATCTTGCCTGTCCTAGTTATTTTTGCCAGAGGTCTAATCTAGAAATAAATGTTAATTTGTAAGAAGCGGAGTAATATCGTTGTCGTCCAGTAAATCTCTTGGCCATTAGTTAAAATTAGCTGGTCATTTTCCCATTATTATGAACAAAATCGTCGTCGGACTCTCCGGTGGAGTTGATAGCTCTGTCGCTGCTGCAACTCTACATCATCAAGGATATGAAGTAGTTGGACTTACCCTGTGGCTCATGAAGGGTAAAGGACAGTGCTGTTCGGAGGGAATGGTTGACGCTGCTTATATTTGCGAACAATTAGGTATTCCTCATCATATCGTTGATATTCGTGATCTGTTCGAGAAAAACATTATTGATTACCTAGTAACAGGGTATGGTGCGGGAATTACTCCCTTACCCTGTTCTCAATGTAATCGCACCGTCAAATTTGGTCCAATGCTAGATTGGGCTAAAGAAAAATTAGGAATTGAGCAGATTGCTACTGGTCACTATGCCAGAATTACCTATAATGCCCAAAGCGATCGCTATCAATTAAGACGAGCAGTTGATCTGAATAAAGATCAATCTTATTTTTTGTATGACCTCACCCAAGATTTATTAGCTGGGTCTGTTTTTCCATTGGGGGATATTCCTAAAACCGAAACCCGGAAAATAGCAGCTAATTTTAATTTAAAAACTGCTGATAAACCAGAAAGTCAGGATTTATGTTTAGTAGAAGCTAATGGTTCAATGCAAGCTTTTTTAGATAAGTATCTGGCTCCCAAAACAGGAGATATTGTTGATCAACAAGGTCGCATATTAGGACAACATGAAGGTATTCACCATTACACTATTGGTCAACGGAAAGGATTGGGAATAGCAGCAGCAAATCCACTCTATGTAATTGGTTTAGATGTCGTCAATAATCGAGTGATAGTGGGCGATCGGGATAGTGGTTCCCAACCGACTTGTACAGTGAAACGAGTTAACTGGGTTTCAATTCCAGAACCAGTCAATCCAATTTCAGCTCAAGCACAAATTCGTTATCGTAGTTCTCCCATCCCAGTCACAATTATTCCCCTTCCTGATCATCGGGTGCAAATAGCTTTCGATGAACCTCAGTTTGCAATTACTCCTGGACAAGCAGCAGTTTGGTACGATGGAGATGTACTACTTGGTGGTGGAATTATTGAACAGAATCATGATAGTTTATGATCCTTTTATAGGAGGTAATTATCGAATGGAGATCCCGCTAGTATTGTGATGTTCGCTAAGTTTAATTAGCTTATATTACAACAATTATTTTGATTAGTTTTTTTTCATATCTCGCCCATTAAACTATTAAAATACTTGAATCATTCTCCCAGAGACTTGCTATGCAAAACCTATTCTTATACCTGATCTTTGTCTCTATTCTCCTGAGTAGTATCCGTTATTTTTTAATCTTTTGGAGTATTCGTAAAAATATACTTTCATCAGTAAAATGTTTAGCTCAATCAGCCAACCAAATTCCCGATTATTTAAAAGAATTATTTCAATCCCCGATCGCAAAGTTACAGCAATTAGGATTTGAATTTTGTACTTATTTGCAAATAGAAAGAGAGGATCATCCTTATCATCCGATACTTTGGGAAGCTTGACTATTTAATAAAATATTAAAAACCTATAGCACATTACCAGGATTGTTGTTAGGATTGGGATTAGCGATCGCAATTTATAAAGAGAGCTATATTAGTTATCCAATTTGGGTACAAGATGCTAGTTCAATGTTGATCTTCCTGAATCTATTTAACCTCCTACCAATTTACCCTTTAGATGGTGGTCAAATTGCTGAACTATTGGTATTTTATCGTTTACCCTATATCGGTGTTTTGTTTAAAATAATTGGGATTGCGCTCTTAGTAATGATGGGAATGACCGAACCAATACTATTGACATTCGCGATTTTGATTGCGTTCACTATTCATTCGGGCGACAATTTATTGCTTAAACCCGTTAATTTTATATCCGAATGCTTCGCCCTGTTCTTCGCCGAAATATTCAAAAAAAAATCTTAACTGAATGGATTTTAATATATAGTTGATCTGTTGGCTACATAGATGGTGAGGGATGAAAGCATTTCGGTAATATTATTCTTCCCTTCGACTATGCCCTTCGACTACGCTCAGGGAACACTCAGGGTAAACGCTTAAGCAATTATTTATGCGCCGAAATGCTCTCTGCCCCTACAAGTTAACTAAACCGTATTGGTTTATAGAGCTAATTTATGACTGGTAATATTGGCAAAACTAAAGTAGAATACGGAGATTTTTAGACACCATTAGAACTAGCTAAAATGGTATGCAAAAAATTGATAGAACTTGGTGTTAATCCTGATGTCATATTAGAACCTCTGTATTTATTCAATACAGTGTTTAATTCGATCGCTTTTATTTGTCCTTTTTCATAGCCATCGAGCCTCTTTTCTGCTTCAGCTAACCAAATTTGGTCAAATTCTGGATCTGGTCTATCTAAGCTTCTTAAAATCCATTCAACCAGCATTAACTTGTCAGTTGCAGAAAGCGCTTCAATATCGGCATAAAGTTTGCTGTTTGCATTGGTCATAATTTCATCCTGCTTTTTCAGCTTGAATCTTAACGATATTTTAGCAAATAAATGAGTGAAGTACATTTTTTATACAATACACACACATTTGGGCATCTATTTAGTGAAAAATTGGGCTGTGATGGTAATTAGATTTACGATTTTTACAGACCCGAAAGGTTTACTAGAATTAGCGAGAGTTCCCCTATTACTGCATTTAATTCCTATGGCTTATCCAGAAGGATACTTGCAGGTAGATTCAGGGAAACAACACCATAATAAACAATATTTAGAAGATAGTCGCAATCAATTATTTACAGCATATATTGATTGCATCGCTTGTTGGTATTAGTCCAGATTGGCAAATCATTGCAGGTATCGGTGCAAATGGGTCGCTCCGATTACATCACTTTCCTACGGGTAAATTAATTAGTATAATGCACGAACATTCGGATCATATAACCTCTATTGTTTTTAGTCAAGATGGGCAGTTTATCGTCACTGGTAGTTATGATAAAACAATTAAAATTTGGCAGCAAGTTCCTCTCTCTAAATCAAACTAGAGTAGTTTAAACCCTCTAAATTCATCCTAACTATTGCAAAGCAACCCAGTAATGCGTTTTATCACTCGTAAAACTCTAAACAAATTGTTGTTTTTATCACGAGATATTGCTGTGAACTTGTTGGATAAATCATACTGACGCACCTGCTGATTTAGCTTAATAAAAATATAGTCATCACCAGTCGTGATCATCCCAAAAACTGGTATTTCTGAATGAGGGTTTGCCATCATATAGGCTAAAGTCTGTGGGAGAGCTTGTAAAACATTAACATTGAAACGCTTTTCCTCAATGACTACCACCCAAAATTGATTTTGGACTACTACCGCATCAATGAATCCTTCTAATAAAGTGTCTCCGTTGTCAATTTCCACTGTTACAAATTTCTCACCTCGAATTTTAAAAGGGAGGTCAAATAGCCCGATTAAATCTAGCAGTGGAGAAACCATAATTTTGTCAATTGTGCCTTCTGCGATCGCACCATCTGCTGCATAATCAAGATATCGATTCTTTAACCGATTCAGAAATTCTTTTTCTCTATCTGTAATTTCGGGTAAATCCTCAAACCATTCTGTAAAGAATTGAAGATCACCCGTCTGAGTTAGGTTAAACTTATTATGCGCTTCGTTCAGGTTAGTAATAGCTTTAGTAATCCCAACTGTTTGAACCATAATTTATTATTCCTCCATCTTTGTGCAATCATTAAGACTAACTATTGCACCGCTAACTCTGTAAACTTACGCATAAAAGGGGATCTATATCCCAAAACAATATCTGATTTAGGTACTCCAGCTTCAATTAACTCATTGGCTATCCCCACATCAGTTCCATCCCGTTGAATCCAAATTTTTCCAGATTTAATCTCAATATGAATAACACATCCAAAAACTCGTTTTTCTCCATGCCACCCCACCTGAAACATTAGATAGCGATCGCGATCAGGATCGAAAGCAATTTGAGTCTCTACTTCGCAATCATCAGTATCTCCGTCAGAATTTTTTTCGACAATCGACTTAATAATTTTTCTATATCTTTCTATCTCCATGTTACAATTTTCTCTCTAATTGGATTAAATACCAGTAAGTTTAATTGCATCCGCGTCACCGACATTTGAGCTAAACGTCGAGTAAAAAACTCTTCATAAATATCCTCTGGAACTCTGGGAGTTCTTACTAGCAATATTTCTAGCAAGTTGTCTTTTTTTAATACCTGCCTTTAAAATCATTTCTTGCTCTAATGCTGTTTGATCAAAAAAATCTACGGGCCAATTAGTAACTCCAAAATTTTCATCAATGCCAACTTCTTCGTAAACAGAACCTGAATCAGTTGCACTAATAAAATAAATGCCAATTAAATCTTTTAACCTACCAGTTTCATCTTCAACAATTCTTCTAACTAATCTGTTGATAATATGATCGCTGTGAGTTTCAACCATCACCTTTTTTCCAGATAAAGCTAGTGCAATAAAATAATCAGATAATTGCATCTGAAGATTAGGATGTAAATGGATCTCTGGTTGCTCAAGTAAAAGCGTATTCCTTTGTGGCATCCTTAATCCTTCTAACAGAATCGGGAAAATTTGGCTGACTCCAAAACCTACATCAGCAATACTAACACGAGTTTTAGATGCGGAACTAGAATTAAGATTTAGATAAACAATCTCATTAATAACTTCTGATTTGAATCCTTTTATATTCATCAAATTGAACCATTCTTGTATAGCAGCAGATAAAGTTATATTATTTTCTTGCTTGAAAGAATTACTTTTAGTGTCATAAAAATAGTGATTTAAAACAGGGTTATTTTGCTCTATTAAATAAATGTATGCTGCATCCTCACCTTTGATACCAATTTCGGTAATTTCCTCCTCATATATATATCTTCTAGAAGGCTCTTCCCTCAATGGACCTATATAGCTATAAGATGAAAAAATTGCTTGCAATAAATTATTTATCCTGTAAAGTCCAGATGAAACATCTGATAAACCTCTTAATCCTTCAAAGTCACCTTTAATAGGAATAGGTGTAAATCTAAATAAACTTTCAAATTTAAGGTTTACAGATGATATTTCTCCTTTACTATTTTCTTCATCTCGTCTGATTTTATTTTTTAGATTATCCCAGCTAATTGTATATAAATTATTATCATCAAGTTGGATTTTAATAGAAAAACCTGGAACTTTTTGTTTATCTAATCCTATTGTCTCAATGCTAAATTGAAACTGCTCAATACTAATTGCTTTTGTAGAATTTTTATTTTTAGTTCTGTTTCTATGTTTAGGTGCTTTCAGAACGTTTTTGATGTAAATAAAAATATCATCAAGTCGCCGTCCCGGAGGAAATGAGCCGTGCGGAAAAAGATCGTAGATAAACATTCTGAGGGGCACATTATTGTTCAGGGTCGTTGATATTTGGTCTTCCTTCGTTAACTTGAAGCTAAATTCAAATACTAAGGAATTGTCCAAGTTTTTCTCAAAAATTATGTTTTCAAATGAACCTAAATGTACGAACCTTCCATTTAGTAAAAGAATTTGGTTGGGATTTTGACTCTCCAGAGTTTGTTTGAGTAAAAGTATGCTTTGGAGGATAGAGCTTTTTCCACAGCTATTAGATCCACATAAAATTGTGATTGGTTTAACTTTTAAATTCTCTAAATTTTTAAAGCCTTTGAAATTTTCTAAACAAAGGTTTTCTAACATATTTTTCTGCGCCTCGTTCAGATTAGTAATAGCTTTGGCAATTCCAACCATCTGAGCCATAACTGAGCCAACGGAGAGGGTGGGATTTGAACCCACGTTAGAGTTTCCCCTAAAGCAGATTTCGAGTCTGCCGCATTCAACCGCTCTGCCACCTCTCCAAAATCGATTGCATATCCTATATTACTATATTTTCTCATTTTATAGCAAGGAAGTATCATTTTCACTCGTATCCAGGGTAGTCTCAAATCCACTCCCAGGGGTCCATTGGATCGCACCATCTTGACTACTGGAGTAAAGTTGGATTTGCTTGAGCTGTAATAAGGTCTTGGTTTCCGGATCAATGGGACTAGACGCGGCGATCGCGATTTTTGGTTGCAATAATCCTAATAGCTCTTCACGTAAACGTTTTCCCGACCACCAGAGGACATCCGGATGTGGTAAATCTGCTGTTTTCACCAATCTACTTTGCTGATCTGGTGGAAAATCTCCCAGCCATAACCATGTCTGGCCACTTATTTGCAATTCTACTACGGTTGGTTGAGCCTTGATTAATTCTAGCTTGGCTGAACCCATTTCGATTGGTTGACCGACTGTTAAGGATTGGTATGACCCCTGATCTGCTTGGACTCCATTGATAATGATCTGCTTAGTAGGTTCTGAATTCTTTTTGCTGGTATTATCATGAAAATTTTTGACCCTCATCCGTTCTAATATCTGTAACCAACCACTTTTGATGTCTAATTTCGGATCAGTCGCGATCGCCCAATCAATTTGGTTGACTCCTTGTTTTTGGAAAAACGGTAAAATTGTAAACCGAGCTGTATTTTCATTCCCACTATTAACCAAAACGACTTTTTCTCGTTCTTGAATTACTAAAACTGGATCTCCAGATGCGGACAGCACTGTCACTTTAAATAAGGATACTTTACTCTGCCAAATGGGAATGATCACGATCGCCACTGCGATCAAAGTCGCAAACCACCAACTTCTAACTATGATATTCAATTTGGCGATTAATTGCTCCCTCAGTTTTTTACTTTTAACTTTGGCTTTGAGATGATCTTTTTTTCCTATTTCTGGCGATCGCTGACTACCCAATAATAAAAATAGACCGATTACTCCATAAAGTGATACCATCTGCACTGTGGAAATCGTACCTACAGCTACCGCATTTCCCGGTAACTTGCTAAAAAAATGCGCGATCGTAATGAGTCCCTGAGTCGGATAATATAACAATTGTGCTAATCCACTTCCTGTTGCTGAGTGAATTAAGGCTGCGATCGCACTAATAAATCCACCTAAACTAATAATCGAAATTAAAGGAGCGACCAGAACATTGACTAATAAGGTATAGGGTGATATGAGACCAAATGTATAGATTTGGAGGGGAATAGTCCAGATAAAAGCTGCTAAAGAAACCGCGATCGAAGATGCGATCACTGGTGGTAACCAATCTAATTTTTTAGCGATTGATGGTTCGGTTACTAGCAACCCAAGAGTAGCGAGAAAACTTAACTGAAACCCTAAATCCCAAATCCAATTAGGATTAAATAATAACATTAATGTTGCTGACAATAACAATAGTGCTAAAGGTTTACTTTTTCTTTTAATTAATAAAGCAATTAAAATTCCAAAAAATCCCATGATTGCTGCTCTGACGATCGAAGCTTGACAACCAGTCAGACCCAGAAATACTAATAAAGATGTCGAACCACAGATAAATTGAATTTTTTCCGAAAAACGCTTGCATAAAGATAGCACCAGTGTTAGTATTAATGATACTTGAAATCCCGATGCAGCTAAAGCATGAGTTAATCCAATTTGTTTAAAGTCATCTTGAATATCATAAGGTAAATCTACCGCTCGGTTACCGATTACCATCGCACTTACTAACGGTCCTGCTGGAACTCCTAACCCGAATACTTGAGAGCGGATAATTTTTTGTCGTACCATCCACCATCCCCATTTCGGTTCTTCTTGAGCTGGAATCCGAACTTGTCTTCCTACTAAACCAGCAAAACAACCTTCTTTAGCTAAATAAGCTTGAAAATTAAATCCACCTGGATTACTTGGTGGTTTAGGTTGATATAATTTGCCCGTGACTGTAATCGTTTCTCCTGGATATAAACCAGTTGCTTGGAGTAAGGGTACAGTCACATAAAGTTTACCAGTTACACCGCGATCGCCAGCTAGAGGATCATGATTATTTTGTGCGGTTTCTATATTAGGACTAACAATTGGATTGAGTTGAGTTGCTTCTAACCAAAATTGGGCTCTTTGCGATCGAGTAACTCGCGGTGTACTGATTACTTCTCCCCAAATTGTGACTACTTCCTCTTTAATATTTTCTGCATCAGTAGGCACAAATTTACTAATATCATTTAGACCTGCTTGTGGGACTTGGGCATGAAAATAGAAAGTTGCTAAAAAACCAACTATTCCTGCTATAAACCAGACCCATCTTTGCGGTCCTCCTCTCCAAAAATAAGGAATCGCGATCGCTGTTCCCGCTCCTAAAGTAAGCATGATATAGCCACCCCAGGGAACTACTGTAGAGAGCAGACCTATAATATAAGCCAAACTAAGAATGATGATAGCTGTTTGGAACACGGGCAAAAAATCCGATGGTTAATCCTGTTGGTGATGAGAATGATAGCTCTAGATCATGCGCGAGGCAATTAAATAATTGCCCCTGGGAAAAACTCAATTTGCCAGAGTCAAGCTACAAGCGATCGCAACTGAGGAAACCCCAGTGCTTCTCTTTGCTGCAAGTATAATTGAGCTACTTGTCGAGCTAAGTTCCGAATTCTACCAATATATCGAGTTCTTTCGGTCACAGAAATTACACCTCTAGCATCTAATAAATTAAAAGTGTGAGAACACTTTAAAATGTAATCAAGTGTAGGTGCCACCAGTTCTTTTTTAGTCAACTGTTCTGCTTCCTGTTCATATAACCCAAATAATTTAAACAGTAAATCTGGATTAGATGCTTGAAAATTATAGGTACATTGTTCAATTTCTCCTTGGAGGTGAACATCTCCGTAGGTTACCTGATCATTCCAGGAAATCTTCGTAAAAGCATCGGTTTGCTGGAGATACATAGTTAATCTTTCCAGACCATAAGTAATTTCGATCGAAACCGGACGACAATCGATACCCCCACATTGTTGAAAATAGGTAAATTGAGTAATTTCCATTCCATCGAGCCAAACTTCCCAACCCACACCCCAAGCACCAAGGGTGGGAGACTCCCAGTTATCTTCAACAAACCGAATATCATGGTCTTCCGGTTGAATCCCCAGAGCTCTCAAGGAATCTAGATAAATATCTTGAATATTATTTGGAGATGGTTTAATCAGCACTTGATACTGATAGTAGTGTTGATAGCGATTCGGATTTTCCCCATAACGTCCATCGGTAGGACGTTCTACAGGGCTCAACATAAGCGACCGACCAAGGTTCCGGACCGATCGCTCTCAGAAAAGTATGGGGACTCATTGTCCCAGCACCTTTTTCTATGTCATAGGATTGGGCAATTAGACAACCGCGATCGGCCCAAAACTGATTTAATGTAAAAATTACAGACTGAAAATTCACGCCCATTTTTGTCCTTATCGTAAGATACCAGCTCTACTATTGCTCTATTTTTAGGGAGAAAGAGATTTTAGCTAAATTTCCGTTCCTAATAGATTAGACAAGCAAGCAAAAGTCATGTTGATCAATTTATTGGACAATCAATTTATTGGACAGGCAAGATGCCTGTCCCACAACAACAAAAAACTTTTGTGGGACAGGCATCTTGCCTGTTCTAGTTATTTTTGCAAGAAGTCTAGTAAAATATTATCATCCCCATGTTTGTCAATCTCAAAACAATTAACGAATTTGCGCCATTTCAGCCAAGGAGCAATCAGGGTTTCATCCCTGGTTGACCAAAGAGGAATAATATCAGTTTTAGTAAACCAGTTAGGTCAGGTGTCAGAAAAAAATTTATTGCTTACTTGATTTGTGAGCAGATATCCTCAATCTTTCATGTAAGCTTGATTCATAGCTTGGACAAAATCTTGATGTTCTTGACTTGCTAATCCCTGTTGCAAAACCTCTAAAACTTTGGCTAAATTTCCCGTCAATAAAGCAGTTTTATCTAACCACAATCCCGGAAATATCGCAGAAGAAATCGTGCCATTAGTGTTAGGTTCAATTTTAATATATTCTCCAGCATTTAATCTAAACCAATCAAATTCACGGTCATAAATTCGCCATACTAAATATTCTTGTACTCCATTGCGACGATAAACGTTGAGTTTTTGATGTAAATCTAAAGAGGCAGTAGAAGCAGCAATTTCCACAATTAATTCAGGGGCACCTTCAACATAATCATCTTCACTAATGCAAGATTGTCCCCCCGTAATCATGGTTTTTTGGGAAGCGATCGCTTATAATTATAGCAAATTACTTACAATATGATCTGAACCTATCGACAACAACTATGAAAATTACCCTTGATCTACCCCAAACTGAACTAGAAAAACTGATTGCTCCGGCGATCGCCCAATCGCGGATCTCCCTCTATAACATAACCTGGAAGCAATATGAACAATTGATCGAGCTATTCTCTGGACATCATAACCTGCACCTAATTTATCTCCAAGGGGCTTTAGAAATCGTGACGCTTTCAGCAGAGCATGAAATGATCAAAACCATGATTGCAAGGCTTTTATATGTCTATGCTGATGCACTGAATATTGATTTATTTAGCTGCGGTTCAGCTACCTGCAAATCAGCAGCAACTGAACGGGGTTTAGAACCAGATGAAAGCTTTTGCATCGGTCAGCGACAACAATTTCCAGACTTAGCGATCGAGGTAATTGTTACCAGTGGAGGGATCGATAAGCTTGAAGTTTATCAAGGGTTACAAATTACCGAAGTTTGGTTTTATCAAAATGAAAAATTTTCCCTCTATGGGATTAAGTCAGATCGCTCTGGTTACGAGGCGATCGCCCAAAGTCAATTCTTCCCAAATCTTAATTTAGAACTCATGGCAGAGTATATTCGTCCCGATCGCGAACCAGAAATGGTAAGAGCATGGCGCAAGGTGATCAATACTTAAACTAAAGAAAAAGCAGTGTAGATAACTAGGTTTTTTGGGAGCGAATAGTAAGAATAAATTCCTTGATTGCCTGTGGTTGTGCTTGTGGTCTAATATACTTAGCCAACAATGGTAAGCTTAAATTTGGGAAAAATTGGCTATGAGTAATTTCCTGATAGTCACCTTCGTTTAAACGGTAAAGTGTAATTTGATTATTCTGCCAAATCAAAACTTCTGAAATACCAAGTCCTTTATAAACAGTTAGTTTATCTACTCCTCCCCTAGTTAAATTAACTTCGATCGCCAAATCTGGTAGTTCTTTGAGAGTGCCTACACAGTAGCACTCATCAGGTTCTATTCCTCGCGCTGTCGCTTGAAGTCGAAAAGTTGTTGATCCATAACCATGTAAAGGAATATCAACCTCCTCCGCATAACGTTCTAAAAGTCTCGCAATCACTTTTTTGATCATTTCATGTTCAACAGAGGGCATAAAGATTTCTAGAGTTCCTTCCAGGTATATAAGCTGTAATCCAGGATAATCTCCTAGAGCTGTTAATATGCTTTCATACTGCTGCCAAGTTATGCTGGGTAAAACTACCCGTTGCTCTTCGAGGTTCGATGGTAGTTGAATTAAGGTGGTCATAGAAAATATTGACAAAATTATAGGCATTCTCCGATATTCTATCTAAAAACATATAAATAACTGTAGTAGATGTTTTAATCTGGTATCATCGCTCATGGGAAAAGTTGCGTGTGTAATCCAGCACCATCCCGCAGCAGGACGCAGGTATTGACCACGAGTCCAAGCTTTTTTCCTGTGCTTCTTGTTCCTGGTCACACTGGTAAATGATTCTCAAATATGCTTGCTGTCTAGGATTGAGAGTTTCCCACATTTCTCAATTCTTGAAATTATCAGTATATTTGGCTATTTTAGTGTGAACTAAGGTAAAATGGTTAACTAACTTAGTTTTTCTGAATATTTCTTGATCGGGAATTTTAGCCATGCTTAAATCTAAAGACCAAATTAAAATAGCACAGCCAACAGAACGCTCTATTGAGACTCTAATTAAATCTCTACCAGTTGGATGGATAGTAACAATTACTACGATCTACATTGTGATCGGTAGATCATTTTATTTCAATTTTCAATCATTGGCAACTTTCAATCTTCTGTTATCCAGTTTAGCTTTAGCAGGATTTTTTGCAGGAGTTGGAACTTGGGCTAGAACTTTGATTTTAAATCTAGTAAAAACTTTGATAGCTGCAACAGCACTAACAAGGGCGATCATGTTGGTATCTATTTATTATTTAATTGTTTCTCTATTTCTAGATCAATTACTGCCTTATACTTTTATCACTAGATTTTTGTTTATTCCCTGGTATTTATATTTTGTGTTAGGATTGCTCTGGATAATTGCAGTAATTGCTACGAAACTCTTAGTAAAATTTAATCAAATATCTACTTTTTTGATATTATTAGGTTTTTCCCTGTTAGGTTTAGGATTAGCAAGATTAACGCTTTTCTTATTTCCTCATCCTGGTGTTCATCATTATTACTATTAATAAATGCGGATAAGAGAGTGTAGCGATCACCTGTTCTGCAATATTTCAATTTCTATTACCAAGCCCACGATAGGATCTAAAATAGCGACTAATATTTTTACACATAATTTTCGCAGTTGGTCAATGAGAGCGATCGCCATATTCCTGCATAGTTTCCAGTTCTCAATTGTAGGCTCAGAAATTTATTAATTTGGTGGCGATCGCGTACATTTTCCAAGCCCAAGTATTTTAAAAGTTATGAAATATTTCAAAAGTAGGGGCGCAAGAGTTCTTGCGTCCCTACAAAGATACAGCAGTGATTTTGCAGTGTCCTGAGAATCGCTCTACTTTGTCTCAATCTTTATTGTTTAGGTGGCGATCGCGAATATCGACTACACCATGAGAACTCTTTGACAATCACTTCCCTTTTATCTATTATTAGTCTAAACTCCAGTAGATATCGAACTCAGGATAGCTATGGATGCAATAGAAAAGGCTGGATCGCTCTTACTTCTGATTGGATTAGGAGTATTTCTACAGAAAAAAGTAACACATCCAGACTCTCTGATTGGAGTAAAATCAATTATTTTGAGTGTTGCATTGCCAGCAAGTATATTTGTTGCTTTATTGAAAACCAAAATAGAGCCTTCTTTATTTTTTTTACCTCTATTAACCTTGGTATTTAATATCCTTTTGATGAAAGTAAGTGAATTAACATTGCCTTTCATTGGTGTAGAGCGCAATGGACCGACAATGCGGACTTTGCTGATGCTGTTGCCTTCTTTAGCTCCAGGATTATCTAGTTTTCCATTTATTTTAGAATACTTAGGCGAGGATATGCTAGCCAGAGCTGCGTTGGCGGATGTTGGCAATAAGGTTTTTGGTTTGATCGTACTTTATTTGTTGGCGATGAACTGGTACTACCAACTTCATGGACAACAGCAAAAAACAACTTCTATCCCCCAAAACTTGAAACGCTTACTGAAATCACTTGTTCAAGAGCCAGTCAATATATTGATGCTCCTGGCTTTGGGGATGTTGTTCATGGGATGGAACAAAACCAATTTGCCATTATTTTTGACAGATACTTTGGATAAGCTCAATGCACTAATGACGCCCTTGGTGTTACTGTTTATTGGGATGACGGCTAAATTCAAACAGCAAGAAATATTTATAGTGGTGAAGTTGTTGACTTTTCGTTCTGGGTTGGCATTCTGTTGGAGTGCCTTGATAATGAGTATTTTTCCAATGACAACTATAGGTTCGGTTTTGCTAATTGTAGCACTACCTCAAAGCTCTTGTAGTTTTTGGCCTTTTGCACATATGTCTATGATCCAAGAAATGGAAGATGAACAACCTTTAGAAAACCGAAAAACCACCTTTTATTTGCCTTTTGCGATTAATCTTTTGGCCATTTCCTTACCTTTCTCTACTATAATTACTCTAGCGGTGTGTTCAAGTGGCAATTTTTTTGCCCATACCGTCTATGTCTGGATGCTCGGTATATTGATGCTTTTGGCTACTGCTTTGTTGGAATGGTGTTGCTCTATGACACCTAAATCTTGAGACTTTTATTCTGGTAGCGATCGCACCCATTAACCCAAGTCCAAGCATTGAAACCGTTCTGCAAAAGCTAGTGTGGCGGTTAAGGTGTAGCGGTGATTTTGCCAGATTTGAGCGATCGCTGTTTTGGATAATAAAACTTTTCCGATAAATATACGGCGGGCAATTAATTGAATCCGTTTTGATAAATTCTTCTTATGTTGGTGGCGATCGCACTTGGGACCGCATCAAAATTTCCTTGGTATTTTACTAACGATCGACAAGAAATCAGAACTCAAAAGAAAACTACCCCAAAACCTATTTGGGGTAATTAAAAGGGTACATTTGGGCTTCAACTAATGCTATGGATTGCTAACTCTAGCTAATGCCAATTGAGAACAAAATCAATCCGGTGATCGCCAAGATAAAGATTCCACCTTGCAGTAAATAACGTTGTTGTTGTTCTGGTGAAGGGTATTGGGCGTAATAAACAGGTGGTTCGCTAGCGTAGTTGTTTAATTGGCCTTCGTTGTTAATAGTTTTCATGGGGTTTGTCCTTACCTTGTTAACTTATGTAAATAAATGTAACGTTTTCTTTATAGTCTGTCAATAGTTATGGGGCATTTATCTCATCAGTATTCTTTGTAGGACTGATAGGTTTAATTGATTGGGGAATAATTAGGGATTTATGGGATTGCGATCGCATCCATCCCAGATATCAAAATCCGCCGCGACTGAATTGGTGGCGATCGCCAATTATCCCCAAGTCCCGGTGATGCAGATTGAACCGCAAAATCCTTGTCCGGGCTCGGTGGTATGGTGCGATCGCTTGCAAAGATTAAGGGTTTAATAATTGGAAAGAGTCTAGAAAACCTTGGGTACTAACGGAAAGACTGCTTATCATATCATCAGAAATACGAGTTGTTATAACATAAATTTTGTTTTTTACAAAATAAGCTCTGTCTTTAATAGAATATGGGGTATTATCTATATTTACTTTTATTTGAAACTCCTCACCGGAGTAATTATTGAAAATAATATCTTTTTCAGAGATTAATTGTGCATGAGACTCTGATACCTTTTCAGTAAAAAATTGTTTTAAAATATCAATCTGCTCTTCTTTATTAGGTACACTGTTGAAATCGACAACAGATATTACATAATAAGCCTTATTATATTGATTGGTAAAAAAAGATATAGAATTAAGTTTTTTACCATTAATCATCACAACAGATTCGTTACTGATTAGAGGTTTTCCAGGCATTAATATGCTAAACCCATATTCTTCAGAAGTAAATTTACTCCATACTGATTGAGCTATCAGATATGGTTTTTCTGCCATGACGGGTTTAATTCCATAGCCAGTTAATAGTAAACTTATGGTTAAGATTGATGGGATTATTTTCTGCATATTTTTATCCTCTTTTTTGGCCAATATGTTATCATTTAGACTTTCTAGCTGTCTGTGTTTTAGATCACTTGCTATTTTTCTAAATATTGTCCCCTATTTATTTGATTAGTGCGATCGCCAACCCCCAACCTCCCAATAAAAAAGCCCCACCATTACAGTGAGGCAAATTAGCGAGGATGATAATAGGAGACCCTAAATATTTACTGGTTTAGTTCGATTGACCCGAATGAGCATTAGGGTGATTTTGAAGCCATTGAGCGCGATCGGCTTGAAGTTGTTGTAGTTGAGTAGGTGTTAAGATTGCCTCAAATTGGGATTTAGCACTTGCGCGAATTTGTTTAAGTTGTGCTTTTTGGTCAGCACTAAGAGTTACATTAGGCTTGGTATGGTTGGCTCTTGCTGCTTTAAATTGAGCTTTTTGATCAGCAGTGAAGACAGCAGACATTTGTTGACGAGTAGATTCACGAATTTGTTTAGCTTGGGCTTTTTGAGCATCAGTCAAGTTGAGATTTTTAAATCCTTCACCCCGTTTTCCATGTCCACCATGTTCTGTTGTTTGAGTTGAAGCTGCAAGAGCAGGACTAAAGGAAGCGATTACGGTCGAAGCAGCAAGAGTTAGAGCGATTAGACCAGGTAATAAGAAAGATGCTTTGAGTTTCATAGTTGAGAAATTTCTGAGAAAGTTTTGATAGTGTTTTAGAGTAAGAGTAGTTTCGAGTTAGCTCTTTTTCTTCATGTTTACAGAATAGCTATTTAAAACTTGTTCTCATAGTCTCTAAAGTAATGAGCTAAGGGATGATAAAAGTTACAGGTGCTTTTTCTGGGGCTAAATATAGATTATCTTTAAATTCCAATAAAAAACCCCACCATTATGGTGAGGTATTTAATCAGGGTGCATTGAATATGAATTAAGAAAATCTGAGAGAAAATAGTTACTGCAATTGTTATTCGTCTAGTTGGGGTGTGTTTGTTTGCTGAATATTTAGGTTGATTACTTGAATAATTTAGTGATTATTGTTATACCCATTATTGTTATAACCATTGGTGGTGGTTGTGGTATTAGAATGTTGTTGCCAATTGTTGGTAGAAGTAGTAGTGGTTGGATTAGTGGTGTTAGAAGTAGTGGTATTAGGATTAGTGGTTTGTGCGTGGTATTGGTTATATCCGTTGGTATTAGAATTAGTTGATGCTTGCGCGTGGTATTGGTTTTGTGTATGTTGTGCTGTTGCTTGGCGTTGTGCTTCTATTCTGCGTTGTTCAGCTTGACGTTGTGCTTGTAATCTTTGTTGTTCAGCTTGACGTTGAGCTTCTATTCTGCGTTGTTCAGCTTGATGTTGAGCTTGGATTTTTTGTGCTTGTTGTTGACTATAACTATTATTATTTTGATAGTAGCTATCGGCACGAGCGGGAATTGCAATTCCTCCTAACATTAAGCTGACGATACCGACTAGAGCTAAAGATTTATTGAGACGCATATTTTTGACTTCCTTTTTTGCTTGTGTTTTTGTTTGCTGTTTTCTATCTGTTAACAGCTTATGTCTTTTATTCTCTCAGCAATAGTCTAGAAAGTAATGAGTTGTAGGATGCTGATAGTTACTGTCTTTCCCATGACTAATTGCACAGACCCGATCCCTGAAGCTGTAATGCTTTAGTCTGTCGCGAGCGCCTGTGGATATGTTCATCGCTAGTTAGTACAGAGCCCAGTATCCAGTAGGGATTGCTGGTGATGGCGAGCGATTGTAATGAGTCGCTGGTGATGATTGCTGGTAATGGCGATCGCCTGTGCTAATGTCCCATCTTTGGATTGCTGGTGGTGGTGATCGCTTGTAATGTCCAGTCGTTGGTGATGATTACTGGTAATGGCGATCGCTGTCTATGTCCCACCAGAATCTTGAGAAATTAACTGGGGTGATGCGATCGCGTTAATCCTTGAAAAGTAGATTTGCGATCGCCCAATGCAGTTTAGAAGTGGCAGATAGATGCTGGTTTGACTGGGCAAGTTTTATTTGTCAACTTTGGATTGTCTCTAAGGTCGAGTGAAGTAAGATTAATAAGGCCAGACAAAGGTTGCAAATTACTGATTTGATTGTGGTTGAAGCCCAGTCTAGTTAGCTTAGTAAGCACTGATAGGGGTTGTAGGTTACTGATTTGATTTCCATTGAGGTAGAGTTCAGTCAGATTCATGAGGATAGACAAGGGTTGTAGGTTGCTAATTTGATTTCTACTGAGGTAGAGTGTTTCTAGATTAGTAAGACCAGACAAAGATTGCAGGTTACTGATTTGATTATTGTTGAGGTAGAGTCCAGTCAGATTAGTAAGGCTAGACAAGGGTTGCACATCGCTGATTTGATCGCTGCTGAGGTAGAGTAAAGTTAACTTAGTAAGACCAGACAAGGGTTGCAGGTTGCTGATTTTATTGCTGTCGAGGTTGAGACTGCTTAGATTAGTAAGGCCAGATAAGGGTTGCAGATTGCTGATTTTATTGTGAAAGATGATGATCTCTTTCAGATTAGTAAGGCCAGACAAGGGTTGCAAGTTGCTGATTTGATTGTCGCTGAGATCGAGATTCCTTAGATTAGTAAGGCCAGCTAAGGGTTGCAAGTTGCTGATTTGATTACCTTCGAGAATGAGTGAAATCAGGTTAGTGAGACTGGACAAAGGTTGTAGGTTGCTGATTTGATTCTCGTAGAGAGCGAGTACAGTGAGAGTATAGAGCTTCTGGTTCGCTTGTTGACAGTTTTGAGTCCCAACCTTTGTTAACAATACTTCAACTGTATGCTTTGCATCAGCAGGAAGAGTTGCTTTATTGACACACCAATCAACAAATTTACTATAAATTTGTGCTGGTTGTGCATGACTGGGAAGAGACAGCACAGACAGTAAAATAGCTCCAACTAACCCTGTACTTACAAAACTAATTTTCATAAAATCCCATCTGTAAAATTCAGTTTCAGTATAATCAGCTTGAACTAAAAAAGATTGAGACGCTTAGATCAAAGAATTTGGTCTCAGCCATGACTGGCGATCACTCCCAAGCTCAACTTATTTAACATCCCAGGTTTTCAGATTAGCTGCGATCGCTCTAATTTTAATCGGTGAGGATTCTAAACAGACATCCTGTAAAAGCATTAGTCTATAAGTATTTCAAGGATTTTGAGTATAAAATGATAACCCGTGAAACTGGCTTTTTTCGTAATTGGACTATGCAGATCCAGAAAAAATTAGGGAAAATAGGTTAGTTTGTTTAGTCTGTTTGGGAGATGGATTTATGCGGTTATTGAATTTTATAGGGGTTGGGAGTGCGATCGCTCTAATATTGGGGTCTAGTTTATTGCCAGTAGCAGCCCAAGAAGCAACCAATAACCATAAAACCTTTGCAGATTGGTGTAAAAATAAAGAAAGTTTGGAAGCTCCAGCTAAACATACCGTTGAAGTATTGTTGAATTATGCCAAAACAAATGATTGTGATCAAGCTAATCAAACTCTTTCAAATCAAACAAACCTAGACCTATCCCGAAAACAAATCAGCAATATCAAACCATTACAATCTTTGACTAATCTTAAAAATCTGTCGCTGATGCTCAATCAAATTAATGATATCACACCATTACAATTTTTAACTAATCTTCAAAAACTTTACATTGCGGATAATCAAATTAGTGATTTAAAGCCATTAGAATCTTTAACTAATCTCCAAGTTCTTAATTTTAGTTTTAATCGGTCAAATAAAATTACTGATCTAACCCCATTAAAAGCTTTGACTAATCTTCAATATCTTGACCTCATGTCGAATAAAATTAGTGATCTAACCCCATTACAATTTTTGATTAATCTTCAATATCTTGATCTTATTTCTAATCAGATTAGTGATCTAACCCCATTAAAAGCTTTGACTAATCTTCAATATCTCTTTCTTGGCTCGAATCAAATCAGAGACCTAACACCGCTACAATCTTTGATTAATCTTCAATATCTTGATTTTCATACTAATCAAATTACAGATCTAACCCCATTACAATCCTTGACTAATCTGAAAACGCTTGACCTTAATTCTAATCAAATTACAGATATAATGCCATTACAATCCTTGATTAAACTTGATAGTCTAACTATTAAAAATAATCAAATTATTGATCTAACCCCATTACAATTTTTAACTAATCTTAAATTTCTTGCTCTTAAATCAAATAAAATTAGCAATATTACTTCATTACAATCATTAACTAATTTAGATATACTTGACATCAGTTCTAATCAAGTTATTGATATCAAAGTTCTACAATCATTAATTAATCTTTCTGAACTAAAGCTCTACAATAATCCAATTCCTAATAAAATTTGTCCGGTTAAACCAGAGTATATTTGTGCATGGGACAAATAATGTTGATAGCGATCGCCCTATACGGTATCTTGGTCATAGGTTATATTAAACAGCGTCTCACTCAGCCACGCTTTAAAATCTGAGTCTTCTGTAAACTTGCAATAAGCTTCTTTATGGTAATCATAATTACGCACAAATGATTTAGCTTTTTTCTTAAAGTCATCTTTCCTTACGTCCTGTTTCAGACTGCTTAACTATTCCCTGATCACTCAATATTGATAAAAGTTCTAAATCACCATATCTAGTCTCGACTATTTCCCTGAAGATCAACGAATTTCGTACAACACTCCAATGTTCTGGGACTTCTTCAATACCAGGTAATCTATGCTCTTGCTTATAAACTGGATAACGCTTCATTCTAAGATTTCATCCTCAACTAATTTATATTCCCCATTTATTGTATCCTTCATAATCAATTCTGCAAAAAGAGAAGCAGAAATAATCAAAGTATTCCCTCAACTCTAAACTTCGGTAAAATTGCGATCGCCTGTAATTAAAAAATCAGCATGAGCTGCAATCGCTCATTCCAGAAACTTAACATCTTTCCGATCTCTAGAAAAATCTATTTTTGGAGAAACATCAACAAGGTGAGTTGAGTTTTGAATCAAACTTAGCCATCTGACTTTTTGATCATCAGTTAATTTTAGTTTTCTTCTAGCTAATACCTCCCGATACTCTGCTAAAATCTCTTCTGAAACTCCCCATTCATAGTTAGATTGAGCAATAATACAAGCAATAATAGCTTTTGGTTTTCTACCAGCGATCGCCGCATATACTAGAATATTAGTATCTATCAATACTCTCATTCTCCTCTCCGATAAGCATCAATTTCTTCAGCAATTTCTGCTTCATTTAAACAATTATCAAAGTGTAAAGCTTGCGTTTCTTCACACAAGTCAATAAACTTTCTAGCTAAAGTTTGTCTGTCTAGATCTGAGCGATCATTATTTTTAATTTCCTGCATCATTTTAACTTTCCTATCTAGTAAGCTTTTTACTTGGATTGAGAATAATTCGGATCATAAATTGCTGCTCTTTTTGTTAATTACTCCTCACTCAGAATCTGACGCAAAACCCCCTCTGTTAGTGATTCTAATGCCAAAATATCTGCCGTTATTTCCTCCAAACTCCGTAATAGCTTAAACCGATAAAAATACTTAGTAAATGAAATTTCATAACCCCTGACTGTCTTATCATAATCGATCCAAGCATCCGGAACATGGGGCAAAACTTCACGGGTAAAATAGTCATCAATATTTTCTTTAATGGGACACTTTCTGTCTCTACTGGAAGAAATTTATAAGTCTGTTCAGGTGTTGTAATAAAGTCAACCCAAACGCTTAGGTGAAGTGGAACTGATTTCTTATCCTCTTTTGAGAGATTAAATTCATCTTCTAATTGAATGGCTGATATATTACCCTTTTCTGTAAAGTCTTGTTAGTGGTCGAGCAAGTCGAAGAACGCAACAAACATCTGGGACTGGAGTTAAATGAACCCCAACCGCGTTTCTTTTAAAGAACTTACTCAATAAAGAGCGAAACTTTGTCCAAGATATCAGTCGAAAAACCCTGTTCAAGTGTAGTATCTTCTCCCCGAACCTCTCTAGTGTTTCTATTGCGATAGAAAAATTCTATTGCACCAGTTGCAAAGATTTCGCACTCTAAGTAGTATTCAGATTTTGACCATGTGTACATGAAATTATCTAGTGAATCAAGATATAATCGAAGCCCCTGGTATCGTTGTCGTTGATGATTGATAGCCTATCAAACCAATATCTAGCTGTCTTAGAGGATAAAGCTGATAATATTTGCTACCTTCAGCATTTCCAAAATTAGCCGATATCTGTGCTGGTGAACGAATTGGTTTAACCATTCTGACAGAAGTAGCAGGATTCTTTTTTTTCAGATCGGTCAGTGAGGTTGTTAAGAGAGTTTCTTGATATTCTCGTTCTTGTTTTTCCAATGGAGATCTAGTCATAATGTCTTTCACCTTCTTGTAGAGGATACTGTTCGCAAATATCACAGACAAGATCAGACGACTCAAGAACGTAAAAAGACTCCCTCTCTAGCTTACCTTCATCTCGACATTCCTTCGATCAAGTAAAAAGCTCTAATCAGCAAGATCCAACTCTATTTGCTGATCTAAAACTTGATTTTTGAGTAAATGATTTTATTAGGCAGTAAATGACTTTATTGTTTCTATGTTATCCATTATCTATTTCCTACTCCACTGTCACAGACTTGGCCAAATTTCGAGGCTGATCTACATCTAAACCACGTAATGCTGCAATATGATAAGCTAAAAGCTGTAAAGGAATCAAAGTTAATACTGGAGAAAGTAACTCATCTACGGCTGGTACTGATAACAAATCATTAAATATTTCCGCCGCATCAGGGTTATCTTTAGGAGTAACTCCAATTAAACGTGCATCCCGCGCTTTAGCTTCTTGAGCATTAGAAAGAGATTTTTCATAAACACTACCGGGCATCGCGATCGTCACTACGGGAACTTTTTGATCTAACAAGGCGATCGGACCATGTTTTAACTCACCCGCTGGATAACCTTCGGCATGAATATAACTAATTTCCTTTAACTTTAAAGCCCCTTCCAACGCGATCGGATAATTAATCCCACGTCCCACAAAAATAAAATCCTTCGTCTCGGCAAACTGATGAGCTAACTCGGCAATATGATGTTCTTGACTTGCTAAAACTTGTTCAATTTGCTCGGGTAATTTCCGCAACCCGACCATAATTTCTTCTATCTGTTGAGCTGAAATAGCATGATCACGATAGCCTAAATCCAAAGCCAAAGCATAAAAAGCAATTAACTGAGCTACAAAAGATTTAGTCGCAGCTACACCAATTTCAATCCCAGCATAAGTATTAATAATCTGAGGTACTAATCGAGCCAAAGAACTATCAGGACGATTAGTAATTCCTAGTAACCGGGATTTATATTTAGAACCTTGAGCAGCACAGCGATGTTCTTCCATGGCTAAAGCAGCTAAAGTATCAGCAGTCTCTCCTGATTGAGTAATGCCGATCGTCAAAGTATTAGATCTCAAAGGTGGGGGTGCATAACGAAACTCAGAGGCATAATGTACAGTTGTGGGAATTCCAGCTAACTGTTCGAGTAGGTATTTACCGACCAAACCAGCGTGCCAACTAGTGCCACAAGCAACTATTTGGATTTGGGCTAAATCTTGATAAAACTCATCTGGTAAATTAAACTTAATCGGCATTTCCGGCGATTCAGGGTGCCAGTTACTATTCAGATAAGCCTCTAAACAAACCCGAACTACACCCGGTTGCTCATAGATTTCCTTGAGCATGAAATGTTTAAACCCTTGTTTTTCTACCAGAATGGGATTCCATCCTAAGAGCTGAGGATTTTTCTTTAACCGATGACCATCAAAGTCATAAACTTCCACACCCAGAGGAGTAAGACGAGCCATTTCCCGATTTTCTAACGGTAAAACCGCTCGAGTATAGGACACTAAAGCAGGTGTATCGGAAGCACAGAAAAATTCACCTTGACCAAATCCAATCACTAGGGGTGCTTGTTGTCTAACAGCAATCAACTCATCTGGATAATCCGCAGCTAAAACTGCGATCGCAAAAGCTCCTTGTAATTCAGCTACCGTTAACCGGACCGCATCTAAAAAAGAAGTATCAGGTTTAGCCAAATATTCAGCAATTAAATGGGGAATAACTTCTGTATCAGTTTCAGAGACAAATTTATGTCCGCGACTTTTCAGACCATCCCGCAATTCTCGATAATTTTCAATAATGCCATTTTGCACTACCGCTACCCGTTGCGCTGTATCAAGATGGGGATGAGCATTATGTTCTTCCGGTTTACCGTGTGTGGCCCAACGAGTATGACCAATACCGATCTGAGCCGGAGTTTGAATATTAAATAATTTTTCTCGCAGATTATTAAGTTTACCTTTAGCCCGAATACAATGAATTTTATCTTCCCAAATGGTCGCCAGACCCGCAGAATCATAGCCCCGATATTCTAACTTTTCTAAACCTGCTAGTAAAATTTCACTGGCCGCTTGAGTGCCGATATAGCCAACAATTCCACACATTTAACCTAAACTCCTAGTTAATTCTGGATTTGGTTAGTCAAAGCCTGATCAAATTAAAATAGATTTACCCTAGCGTAAATCTGACAATTTATATAACTAACTTGCTTTGATATTCTGTTAACTGCAATTATATTCCGGAATATTGACATTGGCCAATTAATCAACAGTTTTGACAAAACAGGGGAGCAATTTGCTCCCCTGAAATCTGAAAAATTTGCAGATGGATATGAGTGGACTTGAGTCTGTAGTAAATCTACTTAGTAAGCCAGTCCCATACTGCGAGTAGTTTCAGCTCCCAAATAGACTCGAATACTCAAAAAGTCTGTGGGACAAGCAGTTTCACATCGCTTACAACCAACACAGTCTTGAGTTCGAGGAGAAGAAGCAATCTGAGCAGCTTTACAGCCATCCCAGGGTACCATCTCTAACACATCCAACGGACAAGCGCGAACGCATTGGGTGCAGCCAATGCAGGTATCGTAGATTTTTACAGCATGAGACATGGAATCAGGACTCCAAATGAGTGTTTGCTACCACCACAACTGAGAATCATCGCTTAGTTTACCGTAGCAATCTTAATAATTCATGCAAAAGGTAACAGAACTTAAAAATTCGCAATCCCTTATACAATAAAAGGTTAGAGTCTCGCTGCGCCAAACTTAAATGTAAAGAAAGATTGCGTTATATTTTCAGGTGTTTGAGATCCCGAGTTTTTCTAATAAAGGCTGAGTAGAAACAACATGGCGATCTAGGCCCAGGGTTTGGGGCGAAATACCTAGAGCTAAAGCCACTAATTGAGGTAAATGCAGAACTGGGAGAGCTAATTTATGTCCAATTAACTTTTCCACCTCGGGTTGTCGGGAATCTAACTGGAGGTGACAAAGAGGACAAGGAGTTACCAAACAATCAGCCCCATGGTCAAGTGCTTCCTGAATATGATTAGCTGCCATTTGAAAAGCTTGATTAGGAGCATAACTCGAAATCGGCCAACCACAACATTGAGTACGTCCTTGATAATAAATCGGCGTCGCCCCAATTGCCCGAAAAACATTTTCCATCGATTCCGGTTGATGGGGGTCATCACCCGGCAAATTTGTTTGGCCCCGAAGCAGATAACAGCCATAAAATGCAGCGCAGTTAAGACCAGTAAGTTGACGAGTGACTCGACTTTGGATCTCGGCTAAACCATAATCAGCAACTAAAGCCCAAAGCAGATGCTTTACTTCTGTATTACCTTGATAAGGTGAACAACCCTCTTTTTGCAGTAAGCTATTAACTTGGCTAAGATAAGTTGGATCTGTATGCTGAAATTCCTTAAGTCGCTCATCTACATGGCCAATAACGCCTTGACAGGTGCTACAATGGGTCAGCAACGGCAGATTTAATTTCTCAGCTAAAGCAATATTACGACCATTGATCGTATCTTCTAAGAGTTGAGAATCCTCTTTAAAGGTGCCAGACCCACAGCAAGATGCTTGTTTGAGTTCTATCAGTTCAATCCCTAGCGCTTGAGTCAGCGCTTCGGTAGACTGGTAAAGTTCGCGACAAGCTCCTTGGGCAACACAACCAGGGAAATAAGCATATCTAAGTTTCTTGGATAACATAGCTTTGGGTAAATTTTGAATACTCGCACTAAAAATGAAGGAGAAAATGACCCGATAATAAATATCATGCCTTGTCCGTAGTTATTGCACTCATTTAAATTTGAGTGGCAAAATTACCTAGTGTCACTTATAAAAAAGGCTATTCATAGATAAAACTCGATCGCCTTTCAGATAAGATGAGAAAACGCTAAACAGTAAGTCTACCCAAAAAAAATCCATTATGAGCCAAACCGATGTTTTTGAGAAAGTGAAAAAGATAGTAGCCGAACAGTTATCAGTGGAGCCAGAAAAAATTACGCCTGAGTCCAATTTTGCCAATGATCTGGGAGCTGATTCCCTTGATACAGTAGAATTGGTAATGGCATTAGAAGAAGATTTTGACATCGAAATTCCTGACGAAGCCGCAGAAAAAATAACCACAGTCCAAGATGCTGTGGATTATATCAAAAACCAAACAGCAGCCTAAGTGCGGCATCTTTAATCTAACTGGGTTCTGCGTTCTTGGAGCTTAAACCCTCGAAACTGACATCATGGCATATTTTCAAAGTAAACGGGTTGTTGTCACGGGTCTCGGCGCGATTACACCGATCGGCAATACCCTAGCTAATTATTGGGAAGGGTTATTGAGTGGGCGCAATGGTATTGGCCCAATATCTTTGTTTGATGCTCGTCGGCACGACTGTAGGATCGCTGGTGAAGTGAAGGATTTCGATCCTCACATTTATATGGATCGCAAAGAAGCCAAGCGCATGGACCGCTTTGCCCAATTTGCTGTTTCTGCCAGCAAGCAAGCGATTCAAGACGCACAGTTTGTGATCAATGACCTGAACGCAGAACAAGTAGGCGTCATCATTGGCACGGGAATTGGAGGTCTGAAGGTGTTAGAAGATCAGCAAGAAGTCTATCTCACCCGCGGCCCAGATCGTTGTAGCCCCTTTATGATTCCCACCATGATTGCTAATATGGCAGCAGGATTAACCGCGATCCATACTGGCGCAAAAGGACCAAATTCTTGTCCAGTCACGGCGTCTGTGCTGCGGGTTCAAATGCTGTGGGCGATGCCTTTCGTCTAATTCAAAGAGGCTATGCCCAAGCTATGATTTGTGGTGGCACCGAAGCTGCAGTCACACCCCTATCATTTGCTGGATTCGCTGCGGCTAGAGCCCTATCTACGCGCAATGATGATCCCAGTCATGCCTGTCGCCCGTTTGATCTCCATCGCGATGGTTTTGTGATGGGTGAAGGAGTGGGAATTCTGATCATTGAAGAACTTGAACATGCCCTGAGTCGTGGGGCGAAAATCTATGCGGAAATAATTGGTTATGGGATGACTTGTGATGCTTATCACATCACATCACCGGTGCCAGGAGGAATCGGCGCAGCTACGGCAATTCAATTGGCCATAAAAGACGCAGGTTTAAAACCAGAAGAAGTGAGCTACATTAACGCTCACGGACCAGTACCCCCGCCAATGATTCGACAGAAACAGCTGCCATTAAAAAAGCATTAGGAGCCCATGCTCACCAAGTAGCAATTAGCTCCACCAAATCAATGACAGGTCATTTGTTAGGTGGATCAGGTGGGATTGAAGCTGTAGCTACGGTCATGGCGATCGCCCATGATCAAATTCCACCCACGATCAATCTGAAAAATCCAGATCCAGCCTGTGATCTGGACTACGTTCCCAATCAGAGTCGTGCCCAAAAAGTAGAGGTGGCCTTATCCAACTCCTTTGGATTTGGTGGTCACAATGTTACTCTGGCGTTTAGAAAATTCCATTACTAATTGCTCAGTCGCAATTGTGACAGCCGGACTGAGGGATAACAGCCCACATTTCACCGCATCGATTTTCAATTAGAAATGAGAAATTCTTGCCCATAAATCCCCATGATGGGATTATGGGTAATAACGTCTTGGGGGTGATCCGAAAACACCCAAACCATGAGACGCGATAACCTTATATATTTCTCTCAACCTCGCTCATCACAGTTAGACACTCACTCATAAAAATCATGCCTGTTGCAACCCAATCCCTCGAAGCACTCTGTATCAATTCCATCCGCTTTCTGGCAATTGATGCCGTTGAAAAAGCCAAATCTGGACACCCAGGGCTGCCTATGGGCGCAGCACCAATGGCCTTTGTCCTCTGGGATCGCTTTATGCGGTTTAACCCCAAAAATCCTCAATGGTTTAATCGCGATCGCTTTGTCCTCTCCGCTGGCCACGGCTGTATGTTGCAGTATGCCCTGATGTATCTGACTGGCTACGACAGTGTTACTCTCGATGACATTAAGCAATTCCGTCAGTGGGAATCTAAAACCCCCGGTCACCCGGAAAACTTTATGACGGAAGGGGTAGAAGTAACAACTGGCCCCCTCGGACAAGGTATTGCGAATGGGGTCGGATTAGCGATCGCAGAAGCCCACCTAGCCGCTAAATTCAATCAGCCAGATCACAAAATCGTAGACCACTACACCTACGTGATCTTAGGTGACGGTTGCAACATGGAAGGTGTTTCTGGTGAAGCTTGTTCCCTAGCTGGACATTTGGGTCTGGGTAAGCTAATTGCTCTCTACGATGACAATCACATTTCCATTGACGGTTCTACGGACATTTCTTTTACCGAAGATGTGGGTAAGCGTTTTGAAGCTTATGGTTGGCACGTCATCCATGTGGCCGATGGTAATACCGATCTTAACGCAATTGAACAAGCGATCGCTGCTGCCAAAGCGGTTACGGATAAACCATCTCTCCTAAAAATTACCACCACCATTGGTTATGGCTCGCCCAATAAAGGCAATAGTGCTGATGCTCACGGTGCAGCGTTGGGTCCAGATGAAGTAAAAGCTACTCGCGAAAGCCTCCAGTGGGAATATCCACCCTTTGAATTACCAGCAGACGCGCTGAAGCACTTCCGTCAAGCAATCGATCGAGGCGCTCAAGCGGAATCAGAATGGAATAAAACCTTTGCTGATTACAAAGCTAAATATCCTGAAGCTGCGGCAGAATTTGAGCGTCTGGTCAGCCATAAGCTCCCGGATGGTTGGGAAAAAGCCTTACCTACCTATACTCCTGCAGATAAAGCTGTTGCTACCCGCAAACACTCGGAAATTTGCCTGAATGCTCTAGCAAAAGTTTTACCAGAACTAATTGGTGGTTCGGCGGACTTAACCCACTCTAACTACACTGAATTAAAAGGTTTTGGTAACTTCCAAAAAGGACAATACGCGAATCGGAACCTCCGGTTTGGAGTTCGGGAACATGGAATGGGCGCAATTTGTAACGGAATTGCCCTCCACGGCTCCGGTTTAATTCCTTATGGTGCCACTTTCCTAGTCTTTACCGACTATATGCGTGCGGCGATCCGGATTTCTGCCCTATCCCGTGCTGGTTCAATTTGGGTAATGACTCACGACTCGATCGCTTTGGGTGAAGATGGTCCAACTCACCAACCAATTGAAACTATTCCATCTTTACGAGCCATCCCCGATTTATTAGTAATTCGTCCTGCGGATGGTAATGAAACTTCTGGAGCTTATAAAATCGCCATTGAAAATCGTCAACGTCCGACTTTATTAGCCCTATCTCGTCAAAATCTGACTAACTTAGCTGGTAGTTCGATCGAACAAGTGGCTAAGGGGGCTTATATTCTTTCTGACAGCGAAGGGACTCCAGACATTATTCTAATTGGTACTGGTGGTGAAACTGAGCTAGTAGTTAAAGCCGCAGAACAGTTACGTGCTGTAGGTAAAAAAGTTCGTGTAGTCTCTTTCCCATGCTGGGAATTATTTGAAGAACAAGATGAAGCTTATCGGGAATCTGTATTCCCTAAAGCTGTGACTAAGCGTCTAGCTGTGGAAGCTGGTTCTAGTTTTGGTTGGCACCGTTATTTAGGTAATGAAGGTGCTATAATCAGCATTGATCGTTTTGGCGCTTCGGCTCCTGGTAATGTAGTTTTGGAAAAGTTTGGTTTTACCGTTGATAATGTGGTTGCTCAAGCTAAGGAATTGTTAGGATAAATTCTTTACGAAAAATACCCCATTCAAAAGGCTCTCTATTACTAGAGAGCTTTTTTATATCCTCATCCGGTTCAGTTAAGGATATTTTTGAGAATCTCGGCGCAGAAGAGGGTGAAGCATTCGGGTATAATGTTACTGGCTTGATTGTTCAATTGTCGCCCGAATGCTTCACCCCTACACTTAACTGAACGGGATTGAAACTACCCCCACAACAGGTCTATCTTATATTTAATGGATCTGACCGAGTTAATTGGTATAACCAGTTTTGGTCAAAAATTGTTGCAAATTATTAAAAAAATCATCGCGATCGTCAAAGGTATAAATTGATCTTACTTTTTGCCAACCAAGCGCACCTTGACCTAATAGATATTGATCCGCTAAATAAGCTGCTAAAGGTGCTTTGATCTTTTCTAGTGCTAAGTTGGCTTTATCGTTCTGAGCTATGTTCCAGAACCGATCAGCATTTTCTTGGATCGATTTGGGATATTCACGAGTAACATCGATTAACTGACCTTGCTGATATTGCCAAATTTGTGGGGGATAACAAGAACCAGCATAAGCTGCAAATTGATAAGCAAAACGATCATCCCTACTGTAAAATGTTAGATTATTGTTCTGGTTATAGTCTAAAACATAGTATGCTCCTCCATTACCCCAATAATGTTTAAGAAAAATATATTGATTATTTTGGAACCTACCAATTAAAGAAATTTCACAGCAATGTGCACCACCAGTACGAAAATCTACGATTATTTCTGGTTCTCCACTTTTGTCTAAATCGATGATGAGAAGACCTGTTTTATTTAATCCCTTTTCATTCCCAACATAAACGGGATTACCTAATTCTTTGTAAGGAATATCATAGTTATATGTCTGTCCCTGACGAGTAATTTTTAAGATACTATTTTGTCCTCTAGTATAGGAAAGTTCTGCTGATATTTGTCCAGATTGGCTCGATTTCACTTCCGCGATCGCTGGATTGGCAATTAGGACAATTCCTGGTATGGTAGCTAGTAAGAGACTTAAATTTCGCATAATTGAAACCCCACACTTACTTATTGATGATCTAATGATATAACAAAATATCTGCCGGTTCAGAACGAACTGATCCTGAACATTATTATTTAGCGATCGGAGGATTGATAATTTTGACTTGATCTAAAAACTGCTTAATCTGGTCAGAACATCCCCAGCAAAAGTATACTTAGAAGTTAAAATCTAGTTAAATCTATACTTTACTTCCATGACAACTGACGTAGTTTTAGACGTTCGGAACCTACAAGTTCAATTTCCCACTGATGAAAGACTAATTAAAGCTGTTGATCAGATATCCTTTCAAGTCCAACGAGGACAAACCTTGGGAATTGTAGGAGAATCGGGTTCAGGTAAATCTGTCACCTCCTTAGCTATTATGGGACTGATTTCCACCCCCGGAAAAATAACCGGGGAAATTTGGTTTCAAAAAATATCTTCTGATCAGGAAAATCCAGAACCAGTTAATTTAGTGGAATTGTCCCCAGAAAAAATGCAGAAATATCGTGGGGGACAGATTTCGATGATTTTCCAAGAACCCATGAGTTCCCTCAACCCTGTATATACGATCGGTTTTCAACTCATTGAAGCTATTCGTCAACACCAAAATATTTCCGAACCAGAAGCAAGAAGACAAGCGATCGCACGTCTTCAAGAAGTAAAACTACTACCCAGTGATGAGCAACTTCGACAACAATACCTAGAAGAAAACCCAAATCTTCTATCTGAAGCTGAAATTAATCAAAAAATCAACCAACAGAAACTAGAGATTTTAAAACGCTATCCCCACCAATTATCAGGTGGACAAATGCAACGGATTATGATTGCAATGGCGATTTCTTGTAATCCTTCTTTATTAATAGCAGATGAACCAACTACAGCTTTAGATGTAACCGTACAAGCTACGATTCTGCAATTATTAAGAGAATTGAGAGATCGAAGACAAATGTCGCTCGTTTTTATTAGTCATGATTTAGGAGTAATTGGAGAAATTGCTGATACCGTCGCAGTTATGTATCAAGGTAAAATAGTTGAATATGGTGCCATTTTAGATATCTTCACTAATCCCCAACATCCCTATACTAAAGGATTATTAGCTTGTCGTCCCCGGGTAGATCGACGAGTACAATTTTTACCAACTGTCTCGGATTTTATGGAAGTGAAGACTACTGTAAATGGGACAATTGAAATTCAAGAAAAATCAAGAGATAACTCGAAAAATCTGAGTGAAGAAATTAGTGAAGATACTCACCATCAACGCTTAATTAAATTACAAGAAAAATCTCCGATTTTAGTAGTTAAGGATTTTCAAGTTTTCTTTCCGATTCGGGGAATATTTGGTGAAACTCAACGCTATTTTAAAGCAGTCAATCAGGTTTCTTTTAACGTTTATCCAGGAGAAACCCTGGGATTAGTAGGGGAATCTGGATGTGGAAAAACTACCTTAGCTAGAGCTTTACTACAACTAATTTCCCCTTCGGGAGGTAGCGTATTTTTTGAAGATCAAGAAGTCACCTCTCCTTTCTTACAGCCAAATCACTCACATCCTCATCCAATTGCATATTTTAATCTGAAAAATTTAACCGCAAATTATCGCACTCAGACGCTCTATAATCGCAAATTGCGCTGGTTAAGAAGAGATATGCAAATTATTTTTCAAAACCCTTTTAGTTCCCTTAATCCTCGGATTAATATTGGTGATGCTGTGATGGAACCTCTGCAAATTCATCAAGTTATCAAAAAAAGAAAGGAACAACACGATCGCGCAGCTTATCTGTTAGAAAGAGTTGGTTTAGATCCGGATTTAATGAATCGTTATCCTCACGAATTTTCCGGAGGACAACGTCAACGTATTTGTATAGCTCGTGCGCTAGCTTTAAATCCCAAATTTATTATCTGTGATGAATCAGTTTCAGCTCTTGATGTCTCAGTTCAAGCTCAAGTGTTAAACTTATTAAAAGAATTACAAGCAGAATTTGGGCTAACTTATATTTTCATTTCCCACGACTTAAGTGTAGTTAAATTTATGAGCGATCGGATTATGGTGATGAACCAAGGAAAAATTGAAGAAATTGGTCCTTCAGAAACTATCTATCGACAACCACAACAAGAATATACCCGATCGCTGATTGCTTCTATTCCCCTTGGTAGTATTGAAAGAATCCAGGAATGTCAGCGCTCACGAATCACGAATTAGAGGGACAAGATGAAAAGAATTATTTCTCAATGTAAAAAAGAATTATCCCAGTTTAAACGCGATCGCTTAACCTTAGCTTTAGCATTTATCCTTCCTCTAGTAGCTTTGTTAATTTTTGGTTTTGCTATTCGTCTGGAAGCTAAAGATATTCCCCTCGCAATTCAAGATTTTGATCGGAGTCAACTGAGTGAACGCTATGCAGAAAGATTATTCGCGACTAATCAATTTACTGCTGTACCTTGGAGTCTAAATAAACCGATCGAGGTAGCTATTGATCAATCGATCGCTAAAGCAGGAGTAATTATTCCTCCTGATTTTAGTCGTCGGATTAATTCAGGTAAAGTGGCTGATGTCCAGGTATTAGTAGATGGAACTGATACCAATAATGCGCGGGTAATTAAAAACAGCATTAAAGCGACAACTAATGATTTTTTGATTGCGGAAGCATTAATTCCTAATAATAATGCGGTTACCACTAGCTCTCGTCTCTGGTTTAATCCTGGTAGACAAGAATCACTCTATATTGTACCAGGAGTTTATGCGGTAATATTGTGGATTTTTCCTTCTCTATTATCAGCGATCGCCATGGTGAGAGAAAAGGAAAAACAAACGATTTTACAAGTTTATGCTTCTAGTATTAGTTCGACGGAATTAATCTTAGGTAAAGGATTAGCCTATTTAATTATTGGTTTGGGAATGGCAATCACTATCATGGGTTTAGGTGCGTTAATTTTTAGCTTAAAATTAGCTGGAGATCCGACTCCTTTATTGCTTGGTACTCTGCTATATTTATGGGCAAGTGTCATGTTTGGAATCATGTTAGGAACCCGTACTAGCAATCAAAATTCTGCGGTCCAGGGAGTTTCCCTCGTGGGATTTTTAACAGCTTTACTACTTTCAGGTTTTATCTATCCTTTGAGTAATATTCCCTTTCCCTTATCGCTTTTACCTAATGTAATTCCCGCTCGTTATTTTATCGAAATTACTCGTGATGCTTATGTCCGAGGGATTGGTTGGAGCAGTGTCTGGTTTGCGATCATCATGATTTTCGCGATCGGAATGATGCTTTTTAATGTCGCTAGAAAAGTTCTCAGTCGAATGCAATTATCGGATTAAGGTAAATTTATGTTTCAGTGGTTATTTGGTAGTCGATTATGGGCATTAGTTCGCAAGGAAATTAATCAAATTCTCCGCAATAAACAATTAATTGTTTTGTTGATTATTCCCCCAACAGTTCAATTACTGATTTATGGATATGCACTTAATCCAGAGATTCATTATCTCAAAATGGGAGTTGTCGATTATGCTCAATCCCATAACAGTCGAGAATTAATTTCTGCTTTTAAGGAAAATCGGATTTTTACCTTAGAATCAGTTTTATCAAGTGAAAAAGAATTAGAACAACAGGTGGAGCAGGGAAAAATCACTACAGGAATTGTGATTCCTCCAGAATTTAACCGAAATATTACTAAAGGAACACCAGCTGAAATCCAAGTTTTTATTGATGGAGTAGATGCTAATACTGCGGGTATTGCTAATGGTTATATTAGCCAAATTGTTGGTCAATATAATCTCAATCTGATGGGACAATCGATTACACCACCGATCAATACTAATGTGGTATTTCTCTATAATCCTGGATTAACCAGTAGCTGGTTTTTTGTTCCTGGTGTCATTGGGTTAGTTTTAACTCTGATTGGTTCCATTGTTTCTTCCGTTACCGTTGTGCGCGAAAAAGATACAGGTACATTGGAACAATTATTGATGACACCTGCTGAACCTTGGGAAATTTTGCTATCGAAAATTATCCCCTTATTTATGCTATTAATGGGTGATGTTTTTCTCGCTTTAACGTTGGGAACCTTGATTTTTCATCTACCTTTTAATGGTAATTTTTTACTGTTTGTCTTATTATCTGCCCTCTATTTATTTGTAGGAATTGGGATTGGGATTATGCTAGCAACAGTCTGTCAATCTCAACAGCAAGTAGTCTTAACTACCTTTTTTATTAATTTACCAATGGTACAACTTTCAGGTGCGATCGCTCCGATTGAGACTATGCCAGATTTTTTTCGCTATATCTCTTGGTTGAATCCTTTACGTCATTATGTAGCGATTATTCGTGGAATTTTACTCAAAGGTGTAGGTTTAGAAGCTTTGTGGATGCACGCTCTCTGTCTAGCTATTTTTGCGATCGTCTTACTTACCATTAGTATTCGTCAATTCCGTAATCAACTTAGTTAGAGTTGGCTAATTTTTTCTTCTCCATAGTTTTGTTACGTTGCAATACGGTTCACTTAACTGAACTGTATTGTGTTACGTTGGAAATAAATTTTTGTCATAAATTTATATACCGTTACATTTAAAGGGTTTAAGCCAAGCTGAACCACCAGTTAAATTTGGGATATAAGTAACTAATTTAATTTTCCCAACTGGATCGATTATCCAACCTGTTGCTTCCACCAATTGATGTCGCTCTTGCTGCACCCCAACCCGCGAATTTTGACTCAGTTTTTGATCAGGAGGGTTTTCCGATCTCGAAAAATCTTGCCAATCGCGCCAAATAGTTTGACCTCGGATCGTTGTGGTGGGATCTTCTGGTAAACCACCCAGTCCAGTCACAGTTAAAGAGTTACCTTGATTAGCTGCACATCCTACAGCTACTTGATGAGTAGGATCTTCTACTTGAGCTGGTAATATGACTAATCCAGAACTAGGGTTGACGGCTGGATTGTTAATATTGATTGTACCAGAAAGTCCATACTGAGAACTGGCTGTAACATCGCTATCGGCAGACGTAAATAGTCCTTGAGTAGTGATCTCAATATTACCACCTTGACCTTTAATAGCATTAGCCGTAATGTTACTACTTTCCAGGAGAACCAAGTTATCGGTATTAATATTGATATTACCCCCATTCCCAGCACCACCCGCGGTAGTAGTAATATGACTATTATGGCGCAATTCGAGATTCTTTCCTTGTAAGACAATATTACCACCTTCACCATTAGCAGTAGTAGCTGTAATCGCGACCTTATTATCCAAAAAAAGTGATCCAGTATTGATACTAAGTGCCCCGGCCATGCCATTGCCCTGATTTTGGACACTGACTAAACCTCCATTCAGAATACTTAATTTCGGAGTGTTAATTGTCACCTTTCCCGACGTTCCACTGGGAATTGAAGCTAAGTTTAATGTTTTTTGTGTATATTGATCAATTGTAGTAAAGGCATTTATCTCAGATGGAGTCAATGCTCCTGGTGTTTGACCATTTACTTCAATCGATTGAAGAGCATTAATCGTAATATTTCCTGCTTTACCAGTCGAGTAAGATGCATCTGAAACCTCTCCTGAATTTTTGATCATTAACGTTGAGGTATTAATGGCTACACTACCACTATCTCCTGGGCCATAAGTTGCTGCTCCTAGTGTACTATTATTAGCTGCAGTTTGTACTCCGGCTTGTAAGCTGCCTATGATTTCTATGTTGGTTGCAGAAACTGTTAATTTGCCGCCGGTTCCAGAACCCAATGTACCAGTCAGGATCTCTCCTCCTTGCAAAGCTATTAAATTTCTTGTTGATATATTTATGTTGCCCCCATTAGCCAGACCAAAATTATAATTACCAATGTTACTGGGATTGGTAAGTAGTTGAATTGAATCGGAAGCATTTATATTAATATTGCCACCTTGGCCAAGACCATAATTTAGCTGATTTATGAAGCCGCCATTTTGGATCAAAAAGTCTTTAGTTGAAATATTGATGTTTCCGCTATTACCACCTGCGAATGTTTGGTTAAATATGCTACTAGGAATTGTGCCATCAGCAGAAAATCCATTTAATTGAAAAGATTCAGATGCGTTAACATTGATATCTCCGGTTGGTTGAGTCCCATCGTTTTCCATCAAAAATACTGAACCACCATTCAGAATTACGTTTCGACCTTGCACAGAAATCGCCCCACCACCATTGCTGCTGCTAACATTAACTAATGCTAGTTGAGATAAATTTATATCATTCCAACTTTGGACACCTTGATAGTTAAACATCCAGCCCGTTGCTGAGGAATTAAAATTCACCTTACCAGCGCTAACACTTCCTAATTCAATCCGTCCTGCTGGTGCCATTAATATACCTCCTTGTAAATTAATTGCACCTCCAATTAATGCTAAAGATTGTCCAGATGCTACTTGCAAACTATCCGGGTTATTGCCAATAGTCAAACGAGAAACAAGTGTATCAGTAGTGATATTAGCACCAGGACCATTCACATTAATTGCGCCTGGATTTGACCCAAACTGTAATCCAATTGGTACACTAATTGTTAACAATGGTGAAATTGATGGATTAGTAGCACTAAAAATAGTGCCATCTGCAAAAGTAATCTGATTAGCTGTACTCCCTAAAAATGAACCACCGAGATTTAAACCCGCATTAGTTCCAAAATTAATTCCATTAGGATTAAGGAAAATTAAATTAGCAGTACCATTAGCTTTCAGGGTTCCATCAATATTAGAACTTAACCCACCCGTAACACGAGTAATAATATTTTGGGTATCTAATGTATTATTAAAAAATGCTGTACTTCCCGTGGGCACAGAAAACTCTTTAAAACTATGAAATAAATTCCCTCCCACTTTAGTGCCACCATTGATAGTAATATTATTACTATTATTCGTAACCAGAGAATTTCCTGATAAAGTCGCATCGGGAACAATTTGACCGATCGCCCCACTCCCAGAAAACAAGTTGGTCACCAATAGACTAATCGCAATCCCATTCCCAAAATTTGCTCTTAGCATATTCAAAACTTACCAATCAATTCTTAAATATAGCCTAATAATTAATAGTCTGATTGTCAAGGAGATGATTTAACCACTGTAACCATTGTTGAGCGCGAAATGACCAATTACCTAAACGGTTAGTTTGGGCAACTTGATGTTGGAGATAATTTTCAAGTATCCTAGCATCACCAGCAAGAAATTGGTGCAGTAAATTGATCGTTTCTTGGAGAAACCAGGTTTGATAATCGGTGATATTTTTAGTGAGGGGGATTAAGCTGGCAAAATTAGCTGTAGTTTCTGGTAAAGCAGCTAAATGACTAGTCACCACTAAACAACCACTCGCGATCGCTTCCATGACAGCAATACAGGAGGTTTCTCGACAGGTACTAGGATAAGTTAGTATACTCACCGAACGTAGTTCTTGAGCTAATTGAGGTTGAGCGATCGATCCCAGATATTCAATTCCTTCAGTTTCACGACATTGACGATAAAGAACTCCATAATTTTGTTCATCTTCATCGTCAGAAAATTGATAAATTTTGATACTAGAAAATACTTTTAACCTTGTACCTGGTATGGCTTGACGAATTTGGGGGAAAATATCAATTAAAATCTGAAGACCACGGTCAGGTGGACTGGTATAAGCAAGAATAGGAGGTCGCGATTTAGTAGTTAAAATTGACTGATTGGTCGCAAACATATTTGTGAAAGCAGGAGCGATCGCATTCCGGATCACACAACTACGCTCTAAGTTAATCCCAAAATAGTGATAAAATTCTTCTTGTTGCCAATTACTCACAAATACCATCCCATCATAGATATTTCTTTCGGCTGGATTTTTTAAAGCACTGGCAAATTCAGTGAGATGATATTCGTGCATCCAATAAATCAATAGAGTATCTGGATTTAAAAGTCGTTTGATTTCTAAACCAAAACCTGCTAGAGTTACAATTATCACTACATCCAGGGGTATAGATTGGATTTGATATTCCCATTTTAGACAATTTACTCCTCGATACAATCCGGTCCTAGAGGTATGATTAAATAAAAATATTTGATGACCAAGTTTAGCTAAGGTTTCTGCTAGATAGCAAAGAGCGGATTGTGTACCTCCTAAAGGACGTTGATAGGGAGTTTCTGTGGTATAATCCATTTCTCTTAAATCCAAGAAGGCAATTCTCATATTTGATCAAAATAAATAAACTATTCTAGTTAACTAGAATAACAGCTACTTGATTGAAAAAATCGATGATCTTTTAGTGCGAAGATGATTTAACCATTGTAACCATTGTTGAGCGCGAAATGACCAATTACCTAAACGGTTAATTTGGGCAACTTGACGTTGAAGATGATTTTCCATTATCCTATTATCACCCTCAAGAAATTGGTGTAGTATCTTGATCGTTTCCTGCACAAAACAAATTTTATATTCGGTCGGATTTTTAGTAATCGGAATTAACTGAGCAAAATTAGCTGTAGTCTCTGGTAAAGCAGCTAAATGACTGGTAATCACTAAACAACCACTCGCGATTGCTTCCATCACTGCAATACAAGAAGTTTCTTTATATATATTAGGATAAGTTAATACATTCACCGCACGTAGTTCCTGTGCTAATTGAGGTTGGGAGACAGACCCCATATACTCAATTCCGACGGTTTCACGACATTTATGGTAAAGCTTTCCAAATTCTTGTTCATCTTCGCGATCGCGATCGGTAATGCGATAAACTTTTTTACTGGAAAATACTTTTAAAATTGTCCCTGGAATCGCTTGACGAATTTGGGGAAAAATCTCAATTAAAATCCCCAGACCTCGATGTGGTGTACTAGTATAAGCAAGAATGGGAGGTTGAGACTTATGTGCTAAAATTGACTGATGTGGGGGAAAAAGATGACAGAAACTAGGTGCGATCGCATTCCGGATCACACAACTACGCTCTAAATTAATCCCAAACTGATGATAAAATTTTTCTTGTTGCCAATTACTCACAAAGACTATCCCATCATATACATTCCTTTCTTCTGGATCTTGCAATGCTTTGGTTAGTTCTGCGGTATGAGATTCCTGTACCCAAAAAATTAATTGAGTATTTTTATTTAATTGTGTTTTGATATTTAACCCGAACCCTGCTGTATTTAAAATTATCACAGTATCTAGTACCAGAGACTGTAACTGAGATTCCCACTTTAGACAAGTTACTCCTCGGTAAATTCCTGGTGTGGAAGTCCGATTTAATAAAAATACCTCATGTCCAAGCTTTGCTAAATGTTCTGATAAATAACAAAGAGCAGATTGGGAACCTCCTAAGGGTTTAAAATAGGGAGTTTCCGTGGTATAGTTTATATATTTCAAATCCACAAAGGCAATTTTCATCAGTAAAAATTAACAGTTCCACTGAAACAATAGTTACCACTAACTGATTTAATTATAATTGCACCTTGGTCTTAGTAATTAGTTAAGGAATTTGGCAAAATTATGGTAGCAGCAGATCCCGCACAATTGATGAAACAAGAAGTTGGAAAAGCCGCCGCTGCTCTGGTAACATCTGGAATGATTGTGGGCTTAGGTACTGGCTCAACTACAGCATACACGATCCAGTTTCTAGGCGATCGACTCAAATCTGGAGAGCTCCAAAATATTAAAGGAATCCCGACTTCCTTTCAAGCATCTGTCTTAGCTAAACAGTATGGTATCCCCTTAACTACCTTAGATGAAGTGGATCACATTGATATTGCCATTGATGGTGCTGATGAAGTTGATCCTCAGAAAAATTTAATTAAAGGGGGTGGTGCTGCCCATACCCGTGAGAAAATTGTCGATAGTCTAGCAAAACAGTTTATTGTTGTTGTCGATAGCTCGAAACTAGTAGAGCAATTGGGTTCTACTTTTTTACTACCAGTTGAAGTATTACCTCTTGCTTATACACCCGTAATGCGTACAATTGAAAAGCTGGGTGGTAAACCTCAGTTACGCATGGGAGTCAAAAAAGCTGGACCTGTAATTACTGATCAAGGTAATTTTGTTATTGATGTTAAGTTTGATTCAATTGAAAACCCAGCAGAATTAGAAAAAACCTTAAATAATATCCCTGGGGTTTTAGAAAATGGTTTATTTGTTGGTGTAACTACTTTAGTCTTAGTCGGTGAGATTAAAGATGGTAAACCTTATGTCCGGGAAATTTCTTAACCCAATCGAGTGGTATTTTTTTTCGCTCATAAATAGATAACCCGATTAAAAAAACCCTCTAGTATTGCTACTAGAGGGGAAACTTTTCTATAGGACCCAAGAGGAAAGGTAATTTTTTACCCTTTTGCGGAGAAACATCTTTTAATTATCTCATTTATAATCATATTTGGTGTTCCTGATCTGAAAAATTTTATCACTCTGAATGGAAAGTGAGGATTTTTTGGCTTGATTTTCTGCTTCAATCCAACTTAAGCTCCTCATTGCTGACAAAATTGTCTGAATTTGTTGGCATTTCCTAATTATTAATAGTAACAATAACTACATTTTGACTAATATTAATTTTCTTTTAATATCGCTGATTTTGCTAGTTACTATTTTTTTTAAGATCAGCAAGCGAATAACAGCAATATTTCCGAATCAGATCAGATGGGTAAGATTTGTAACGATCGACTGCTTATTTGAGAGTATCTTTCAGAACAGTTCTAGCAGCTAAATGATTACGAGTATCCGTCAAGATTTTCGCTTCACGCTCTAGTCTGAGAAAAGTATCTTCCATTTCTAACAGATATTGTTGTTCTGTCGGTACACCATAAAGATTACTTGCTACCCAGTAAGATAACTCAATCGGTAAAGAAGGTATATCTTCTGGGAGTTCAATCGTCTGATCAGTTAATTTAGCCGAGAGACGTACCACATCTTCCAACAATTGCTTAACCTCTGTAGCTAGAGGTCGGAGGTTTTGAGGGGAAGATTGGTCAGAAATCCATTCTACCAAACCAACTAGATAGGGCTTTTCTCGGACTGGTTCGAGCAAGCGAAATCGCTGTTGTCCTAAAGTTAACATCTTCATCCGGTCATCGGGTAACCGTTGACAGTGAACTATTTCTGCACAACAACCAACTGTTGCGGGCTTACCTTGCATCGGGTCCCACATTAACACCCCAAAACGGCGATCGCTTTCCAGGATCGTGTTCATCATGATCCGGTAACGAAATTCAAAAATATGTAGCGGTAGCGGTCTACCTGGAAACAACACAACTTCCGGGAGTGGAAATAAGGGAAGTTCTTGAACAGCGACGGAAGAAGAGGATGCCATCGTCCCCCAATTAAAGATAAGTGGGCTTCTATACCTACTTTAACCTGATTTTGACACAACTCCAACATCAGTCAAGATAACTTTTGCTTATTTATTTATTTATTTGGCGATAATTGCCAAATTTTCAGAGTATTATCTTTGCTGCCACTAGCAAGCAGTTGACTATCGGGGCTGAAAGCCACACTGCTGACATAGTCGGAATGTCCTTCTAGAGTCCTCAGTAGTTCACCTGTGTGTAAATTCCACAATTTAATAGTCTTGTCCCAACTGCAACTAGCCAGAATTTGGCCATCTGGGCTAATTTTGACTTCAGGAATATTATCTAAATGTCCTTCTAGGGTATTTAGAAGTTCTCCTGTCTGGACATTCCAAATTTTCACCGTTTGATCCGCACTACTACTAGCAATCATTTCCCCATCGGGACTGATCGCGATCGAGGTAATGCCCGAGGAATGTCCAGTTAGGGTATGTAAAGCCGTACCTGTTTGTAAGTTCCATAACTTAATCGTTTCATCTTTACTCCCACTCGCGAGCATTTCCCCATCGGGACTAATCGCCACCGTTACACCCCAACGGGAATGACCATCAAAAGTCCGCACTAAATCCCCTGTGTTTAAGTCCCACAGCTTAATCCGATTTTGATGACCACTACTGGCTAATAGGGGCGATCGCGGTGCTAGGGCCACCGAAAAAATGCCTCGGGAACGAGCATCAATGGTCTGACGTACCTGACCATTCTGGAGGTTCCAGATTTGGATTTTATTATCTAACCCACCACTGGCTAAAGTTTGGCCATCATCGCTCATGGCGATTGTCCAAATTTCGGCTGAATGACCTTTAATGGTACGAATCAATTCACCGTTGGGTAGACTCCAAAACATGATGGTTCCACCAACACTACCCACAAACGTTTGACCATCTGGGCTGATGGCAACGGATCTGACCCAGGATGGAAAACTTAAGTCCCCTGGAATGCTATGTAGTAGTTGAGCATTTTGCCAAGAATCGGGAAACGGTACGCTCATATATTGGTCAATTTATTGGCGAAACTTCTGCTATCTTCACCGGATTTAGACTAACGTTCCTACTTTCCTGGCGATCGGCCAAGTTTTGAGGTAGTTTTGGCGCTAGTAATAAGTATAATTGCGCTCTAGACCGATTTGACTATCTAATCCCGCTAGTTATTCTATAATAAGCTGATCATGATTTAATTTAGATATTGGGTAAATTTAGTCAGACTTGCCCCACTGTTCTCTGCATGACTGAGCGCCATTCCAGTCTGTCCCCTGGTAATTAGGGACTCAAGTGAGTTTAAAGTTTAACTCCAAAACTAAAAAAGTGAAAAAGTGAAAAGTAAAAACAAAATAAAATCTTGCTGATTGACTTTTCACTATTTCTAATTTTATGAGCTAATTACTTTTAGCCAATTCCATCAATCAACGGATGAAAGAAAAATGCTAACCCCAAAACCATATAAGCTGCTAACAATAAAATCCCTTCGAGCCAATCAGAACGACCATCAGAACTAACCGAATTAGCAATTAATACAGCAACTGCTACACCTACTAATTCAAAGGGATTAAAATCAAGATTCATCGGTTGCCCAATGACCCAACCAATTAAAACTAAAACTGGGGCAACAAATAAAGCTATTTGCAAACTAGAACCAACCGAGACCGAAACAGACAGATCCATTTTATTTTTCATTGCTACTGTCACTGCTGTTGCGTGTTCAGCTGCATTGCCAATAATTGGTACTAGAATCACCCCTGTAAATAGGGTGGTCAGCCCCAAATTAGCCGTCGCGACTTCTAGACTATCTACTAATAACTCAGATTCAAATGCTACAGCAATTGTGGCAACTAATAACACCGTCAGCCAAAGTGGTAGATTAACTTTAGTTTCATGCTGTTCTGCGATCGGAGTAGTTTGATCTGATTCCTCGGAGTTGTTTTCTGCCACCCCCACATCATAAAGATAGCTGTGAGTCTTCATCGAGAATAGCAGAGTCAATCCATAAACAATGATTAATACCACTGCTACTGCACTAGATAGAGTTTGCATCGTGGCCGAAGTAATCCCCTTTGATGTTACATCGACAGCGGTAGGGATTAACATAGCAATTACTGCTAAATTCATCGAGGAAGCATTGGTTCGGGCGATGATTGATTGGAATGTTTGTTCTTTGTAACGCAATCCCCCCAAAAACATTGACAAGCCCATCACTAGCAGTAAATTACCGATAATTGAACCAGTGATACTAGCTTTTACCACATCAACTAAACCATTTTGCAAAGCGATAATACCGATAATTAGTTCAGTCGCATTCCCAAAAGTCGCATTCAACAGACCTCCGAAAGAAGGACCAAGGACAACCGCAATTTCTTCCGTTGCCGTGCCCATCCAAGCGGCAAGGGGAACGATCGCTAAAGCAGATGTAATAAAGATCACTGACGATCCCCACTCCAAAAAGTGGGCGGCAATGGAGATCGGGATAAACACTAATAAGGTTGATAAGATGTTTTTTGTGTTGAGCATCTAGGTCAAAAATCTGTTCCTTCAGATCAGGTGGCCGGCATAAAGTTAATTTTAGCTCATTTTTGTCAGACCAGATCTTCTTGATCAATATCGGTTTCATCATCAATTATTGATTGGTAGGAGCTAATTTTTAGTTGACTTGAATTAAATTTGGCGATCGCGTGCTATTTTAGTCTAGGATTGCTCACATTATGATCGAGAATAAATAGTTAACCGATGTTGATCATTTGATAAGATGCAAAGAAGATTTTAATCATGTCATCGATCTGGCTAATTTTGGAAGATTTTTGGATGTAATTGCATGGCTTCTCCTCTTGATTCCCAGTCTTCAGAATCTGCCAATCTGGCAGGATTTTCTCATCAGAATGAAAGTAATAACGCTCACCTAGACCAAAATAATTTCAACCGGGAAAACGATCCTCGGTTCAAAGCCAGTGGCGTTTATATTACAGTTCATGGACATTTCTATCAACCACCCAGAGAAAATCCTTATCTTGATGCAATTGAACGTCAGCCCAGTGCGGCTCCTTTTCATGACTGGAATGAACGGATTCATCATGAGTGTTATCGTCCCAATGCTTTTGCCCGGGTGTTCAATGACCAAGGTGAAATAGTCGGGATTGTAAATAATTATGAATATTTGAGTTTTAATATCGGTCCGACTCTGATGTCTTGGCTAGAACGTCACGATCGCGAAACTTATGACAGAATTTTGGCAGGAGATCGTTCCAGTGGCGATCGCCTCAATGGTCATGGTAATGCGATCGCTCAGGTTTATAATCATACCATCATGCCTCTGGCCAATGAGCGCGATAAATATACTCAAATTCGCTGGGGAGTGGCAGACTTTCGCTCCCGTTTTGGTCGGGAACCAGAAGGAATGTGGTTAGCAGAAACGGCTGTAGATTATGCCACTCTAGCCGTATTAATTAAGGAAGGGATTAAGTTTATTATCCTGGCACCCTCTCAAGCCCAACGCTGTAGAACTCGATCTCATCTAGAAGTGACTCAATGGCACGAAGTTGGTGGTGGTCAAATTGATCCAACTCGTCCTTACCGCTGTTTTTTAAAGCCCAATTTGAACGTTTTAGGTGGTGGGGAAATCTTACCAGCTAGTAGTGACCCTCCTGCATCCCAGACTCCCTACATCGATATCTTTTTTTATGATGGACCGATATCAAGGGATATGGGCTTCAACGATGTGCTGCAAAGTTCCTATAATTTGAGCAGACGCTTAGGTTTGGCAATTCATGGAGATCATCGTCCTAGTCAACTCCTGTCTGTCGCTACTGATGGAGAAACCTTTGGACACCATAAAAATGGTACAGAAAAATGTCTCGCTTATGCTTTTACCCAGGAATTTCCTCACCAGGGTTGGACGGTAACTAATTATGCCCATTATCTCAGCCTATGTCCACCCACTTGGGAAGTCGAACTAAAACCAGTCACAGCTTGGAGTTGTAGTCATGGAGTCGATCGCTGGCAAGATGATTGTGGTTGTGCTAGTGGTGGTGGTTGGCACCAAAAATGGCGTCGTCCCTTACGTGATGCCCTAAATTGGTTGCGCGATCGGTTGATTTTGGTGTATGAAGACTTCGGGCAACGCTGTTTTCACGATCCTTGGGCTGCCAGAGATGGGTATATTCAAGTGATTCGCGATCGCCGACCTGAGCAGGTAGAGCATTTTTTCCAAGAGTATCAAAACCATGAACTCACCCCAGCCGAAAAAGTTGATGCTTTGCTTTTGCTAGAAATGCAGCGTCATGCGCTCTTGATGTTCACCAGTTGTGGGTGGTTTTTTGAAGAAATTTCTCGTCCCGAAGGAGTCCAAATTCTCCGTTATGCAGCCCATGCTTTGGAATTAGCTAGAGAGCTTGCTGGGGTTGATTTAGAAGCAGAATTTATCAAACTGCTAGCTCTAGCTCCGAGTAATCTAGACTCTTTCAAAACTGGGGATGAAGTATATCGACAAATGGTGGTGACTGCTCAGATTAATTTCCTCCAAGTAGCAGCTCACTACGCCATTAGTTCTCTGTTTACTAGCTACACAGAAATTTACCGCGTCTATTGTTATGAAGTCCAGCAATTAGATTACCAATTACAACGAATGGGATCTTTAACTTTAGCCGTTGGTCAATTAAATCTGATTTCAGAAATTACGCGGGAAAAAAGACATTTTGTATTTGCTGTTCTCCATTTAGGAGGTTGGGATTTTCACTGTTGTATTAAGCCCTTTGCTGGCGATATTACTTATGTAGAAATGAAAAAATATTTATTTTCTGCTCTGCAAGAAGCTAGTGCGGCTGCGGCGATTTTGAGGATGGTAAATTTGTTCGGAGACCAGTCTTTTAGTTTACGGGATTTGTTTGCCGAAGAACGTCATCGAATTATGCGTTTGCTTAGTGGTGAAACCTTGACTCGATTAGATCAATTATATACCCAGGTTTATCGAGATAATTATGGAGTAATCATGGCATTCCATCGCGATGAATTACCAGTACCACAAGAGTTACAAGTAGCTGTAGAAGTAGCTCTCCAACATCGCTGTCTTACTACAGTCCGCACCTTAGCCCAGGAAATTAATGATGGTGGTTTAGGTTTGAGTCAGATCGGTGAATTAGAAGCGATCGGGACGGAAGCTAAACATCTGCGCTGTCAATTAAATATTCCTGAAGCTAAACAAATTCTAGCCGAGCTAATTGTGCGATCGCTTGATGCTTTGCTGCATCGTAGCACTGCGGCTACTTTCACGGCTAATTTTCACCAGATCGAACGGATGATTAGCATTGGTAATCAATTAAATCTCGCGCTAATTTTAGATCGAGCCCAAGAACTTTATTGGTATTATTTGACTGAGAAAATTTGGCCTTTATTATGCCAAAATCATGGTAAATCTTGGTTGGAAGTTAATCATTCTCCCTTAGGGCAATTAGCTCCTAAGTTATGGACTTATGATGAATTACGTCTGCTTTTGCAATTAGGTAAGCAACTGAGTGTCCAGGTCAATCAATATCTCGAAAAATTAACAGAAGAAAACATCTAAATCTCAGGGGCGTGATGGCGATCCGCCCCGCAGTTAATTTAACTATTCATGGGATCAAAAATGATTTCTTGATGGGAGAATCTGTGGATATTGCTACTGCGGCTTTGCCCATTTTCAGCGATCGATTCAGCTGGGATAAAACTCAATTCTAAATCTAATCTCATTTCTGCGTGTTTCCACTCTTTACCAGGTTCAAGAAATTCCACTTGGGGAAAACCTAAACGACTGGGTTGAATTAAATCAGTAGTTTCACTACAAGCAGATTGCAGTTCTTCTTTGAGTTCACGAATTAAAGAGCCAACTTGACGAGGTTCGCGACAGATGAGATTAAGATCAGATTGAATGACGGCAGCATCAGGTAAAACATAATTGGGAGATTGCCAAGTTAAGCAATCGAGTTGGATCGGTCGGTCTTCAGAACGGATTTTAAATCCAATGATTGGTAATAAGCGGAGAGTACCGTAAGTCCATCCCCCATTAGGTTGAATTGCTCTACCTTTCGTGCCATCGATTAAACATTTAACATCGTAAGAAATTCTCGTCACCGACCACAGAAGAATTGACAACAACTCTTCAAGTAAAAAAGTCTGTCGCCAAAATTTGTGGCTAGGTAGCTTAATTAATGTGTCACTGGTGAGGAAAGAAGTCTGGGTAATCCCTGTAGATTCGGCCATTGGTAAAACTAATAGTGTTTATCCTCTAAGATATCTCTGAAATGGAGATTTAATCAAGTTTTTTTGTGGGACAGACATCTTGTCTGTCTAATTTTGTGGGACAGACATCTTGTCTGTCTAATTTTGTGGGACAGACATCTTGTCTGTCTAATCTCGACACCAGATATATTCAGGGACAAAGCCCCCCTGATGTCCATGTTGCCAACCATACCAGTCGCAGGTCAGATCATCATATTTGTTTTTATATTCATTAAAAAAACGAATTCGTTCTAGACGCAACTCCAAAAACTGCTCCTGACGGTATTCTTGCAGCCAGGAGCGTCGATCTCCGATGGGTTCGGTGAGAGATTTCCTCATCAAAAAAATCACGCCTTTAGCCGCATATTTATAAGCCATTTTCACAAATAAGTGAATAATCGATTTTCGGCTTTTTTTACCTGGAACCAGATATTGATAGCAAGGTGGATAGCTGATGACCCAATCAAAACCTCCCGTGGCGTATTCGAGCCATTGCCAAGATGCTTCCAGGGTCATATCGAAATGAAAGTCTGAGCATTGGTGGGGATCAATATCATTTGTAAAAACGTAGATTTGGTTAGAAAAATCTTGGATCACTTTAGCGATCGCATTATTACCACTAGCCGGATCTAAAATCACATCCCCTAATTCCAAAGGTAATCTGGGCAACAGTTCTGCCGTCGCCCATTCCGGACTGGGATAAGAATTGAACCATCGATAGGGCTGGCGCAGGTGTAATTGTTGGATTAATTGTGTCATAAATTTTTGTCTGCTTGAGAAAATATATGTTAACCGAATTAGTTTATGACCCCTAGGGAGGGGGTCACTTCCCTCTACCAGTATCGACCGACATATTTAAAAATCAAGCTGGAGTGAATCGGGAGTTTTTTTTCCGGATTTGCGTCAAAAATGTTGAACAATATAAAGAGGGTGCATTGCGTCATGATTACAGGTCTGCTTTTAGAGAGTCTTACCCCTCCGCCTGCCCTAATTCAGCTAGCCCCTAACCCTACTCAGCTTACAGCTCCAGGGTTACTTCTGGCCAAGCAATGTAAGGAAGTCAGTCGGTGGTATGCCTGGACACAATGCGGAACAAGCACATGTTGCAAGCTATACATTGCATGCTCGGACGGAACGGTAGTTACCCAATCAGTAGAAGCCTCCAACTGCAGTTAGAGGAACATCTACGCCAAGCTACCATCAAACTGATATCATCAGTAATACTGCTGGTAATTTTTATGCCCAAAGATCAATCGCCCCAAACTCGGCTGACTGCTATATTGCAGGAACAGCAGAGATTAGTGCTTGAACTAAAAGATGCCTCTCCCGGAAGGCAACTGCAAATTCAAGCTGAAATTGTCGCGCTCACCGAGGAGCAGTCAAAATTACTCCAGGAGGCTGGGCAAGTTACCTGTTTTATCTTTTCGAGTTCTAGTACCAGAGGAACTGGTTGGATTGAGGAAGAGCGTAACTATGATGGTGCGATTCGACAATATCGTTATGGTTTCTATCGCAACGGTAAAAGTAATCGTCGCTATCTATCAAAGTTCCTTGTCCCTGATGTGCAACGGATGATTGCTGCCAAAGCTTCACCAGATGCCATTATAGAATTCCTAGATAAAGCAAAAATGCGGGATACCGCCACAACTTCTTTAGCTGGAGCTAATCTTTCTAAGCGTGATTCTAGAAAAGAGATTATTCGCGGAGTGTGAATAGCTTAAATATGACTTACTGAAGGTGAATAGTAGCGTATGGTTCGCACCGTCCATTTTTCTTGACCAAAGTAAGTTTTATGTCGCTATTTCAATCTCAAAGTGGCGCCTCAATCTGGCGTCTACTTTGTTGTGTCTAGGTTGATTATTGATTCAGCAAAAAGTTGATAGATTACTGATGTTATTGGTGGCACAAATATCTTGTCCTGGTTCAGAGATTCTGAGTTCATCAGAGAATCATTACCAAACAGCAGAATTAATCAGCTTTCTCCCATTGACTTTGCTGTTTTTCACTAAAAACTTTACTCAATTACCTCACCTTTTGTCGAAAATTACGAGCTTTTTCAATACATTTACGAACAGATTGTTTTGATAGCTGTGATGAGTGTAGCTTCTCTTGTTGTTCACATCTACGTTGTAACTCTTGAAGCAATGGTGTTAGTTTTATTGGAGGAGGTGTTAGTTTTATTGGAGGACTTGAGTCATTAATGAAAATGGGAATTGCCTCATGAATATGAGCAATAAGTAACCAAGCCATTACAACTCTATCAGGTTTTTTACCCCAATCATCAAACAAGGGTTTATAAAGATGATAGTCAAGCCAATCAATTATTTGAGGATCTTTAAAAGAAACTGAATGAGTATTTAGAAAGTATTGCAAGTCTTTGAATAATAATTCCTCAATTGAATTTATTCGCTCACTCCAACGATCATCGGGTATCTTATAAGTTTCTTGGAAAGCCTCTATCTTTTCACCAAGAGATAAACCTGCTATTGGCTTAAGTTGTCCTAACTTTCCTGAGTAACAATGCTTACTAAGCAAAATTTCCAGAGAAGTCTGTTTTCCCAATCCAGGCTCCCGTTCCCAGTAAGGCATAAAAATATCCTCTACTCTGCGCCGAGTATCCTGAGTATTACGAGTAAGAGGGTCTTGTCCTTTTTTAATTCTCTGGTTACAAAAAAGACAATTTGGGACTAAGTTATATGGATGGCAGGCCAGATGTGGATATTTACTTTTAGGAAGATAATGATCTATATCTACATTTTCTATTTGACCGATCGGATTGATATCACACGCAGGACAGATAGACAGATCCTTATTTTCATCTTTGAATGCAGTCAAAAATTCTTTTGCTCCAAAGTAAGAAGGATTATTTCCTGAAAAAATATAAAGGGGAAAGCCAACATTTTTCTGCCTGGGTGTAGGGGTTTGTCGAAAAACTTCTTCATAAAAATTAATTAAGAACTTTTTGGCTGCTTTCTGCCAGGGTTCTCTGATTTCGACAGGTTTAAATTCACTAATATTTTGCTTCAGTAGCCTGAATACTTCATAAGCTAGCTGTTTAAACCATTTTCGTTTCTTTGTACTAGAAGTAGGATCTGTTGCAATTTCTTGGAGCAGTTTGAGCCTACCGTCAGGTGCTTGCCACACCCACTTAGCAATCTTTTCCCCTCTTCCTCGAAATCTAGGACATCGATTGAGACGATTAGCACAGTCAGCTTGGTCTAGAGTCTGTCTAGAAACTGCATAAAATAACAGCCAAATCTGCAAAACTACCACATCTGTGAGCCGCTTAAGGGTTAGCTCTGGAAGACAAACTTTATGAATCATTCTGGCTCTATTTCTAGTAATTCTCGACGGATTCGGTAACTCCAATAGCCCTGACCAACTACGGAGAGAAGATTGTCAAGCACTTGCCGTCGTTCGTCAAGGTTGACAATAGGTTCTGATAGTATGCGTTGAATATACGCAACACTATGTTGTCCGGCAGGGTGAGGTGCAGCGAAGACATGAACCATCACATCGCTCGGATCGGCAGCAAAGGTTTTGAAAGGGGGGCTGATAGCACGTTTAGTGTAATTAGAATTACGCTCTAGTATACGTATGTTCTCTTCCAAAACATCTGTTAAGGTGATGCTGGAATGGGTAGTAATCAAAACATGGCTCTGTCTTCCCTCCAGAGTTTTATCTAGTAAAGAAACAATTTGACGTTTCCAAAAGTCGTTAAAGTGAACCTCTGGTTCATCCAGTAAAATTAAAGCTTCAGTTTTACCTAAGAGGGTAAAAAGGCACATCCGACCCAAAAAACTACGCTCACCATCACTTAGCCAATCGAGCAAATGTAAGGGTGGAGTTTCCTGTTCTTCACTTTCAGGATGAGCGGAAACTGAACGTTCTAGGAAAATATTGACTTCTCTCAACACAGATTGACCGTTGTCATCCACCTTGCCTAATTGAGCTAACTCTTTGAAAAGCTGTAAACCACTGGAAAATTCTTTGATAATTGCTTGAGCAACAGAGTTTTCTGAATTTGTTAGGTCAAATACTAGCAAGTAATCGCTTCCCAGGCAAAGGTGACGAGTTGCGATTGACGCCAAACGCTTTACCTGTTCTCGATCTGTGAGGCTGGCAGTGGCTTCGGTCATGCGGAACTTGAGAGAGAAACCAGCGATCGCCCTAATCTTCGCGCCTTCTAACACATCTCCTAAGCGACGGCGATCGCACTCTTCTGCTAAATCTGTAAGTAATCCACAGAGAGTGACCAGAGAAATTTGATTAGCCTCGATCAGCAAACATCGACTATCTGTTTCTGGATAGGAATTTTCTAAGCTTTCTGAATGAGGTGGTCTACCAGGTAGTTCTCGAATAGCCCGTTCTAGGAGGGATAACTCTTGGATAACCTCTGAGTCACTGTTGTCGAGAGGTTTCTTTTTATCTAGGTTTTTCCAAGCGGTTTCGCTACCCGTAGTGAAAGCAACCACCATTTCTGGTAACAAACTGTGGCTAAATTGAACTGGTTGTTCCTGAAGTATTTCATTATCCGTCTGAATCTCCCAGGCATTTACATCTCCTAAGAGGGCAAATTGTTCAACATCAGAATCCTCTGACTCTTCTGATTGTGGAATGTTCGATAACTTTACTCTGCGTTTTTGGTTGCCCTCTCCTAACTCATATTCTAGTTCAAAACCATAATCGACAGGATTGTAACTCTCTAAAGTTCGTATTATATCAAACAGTGCTATTAGTACCGTTGACTTTCCAGTACCGTTGACACCTACCAGAAAATCAAGACTGTAGGAAGAAGCATGAGTAAGGATATGTTCTGTTTTAGGACTGAAGTTAATCTCTAAGTCGCGCAGAACTCGATACTTTTCTAGGTAGAGCCTCTGTAACTTCATCTGCTCTTCTCCCCTAAATTTGAACCACCTGAGTCGAACTGCCATAGAATCTCGCTCCGTGACGCGACGGTAGAAGAAGATAGGATCGTTTGTCTTTGGATCTGCAATAGTCACAGGTACAATGACTCCCATACGTTCTAAGAGGTCAATGGTCTGGCGAGTAGCATCTGCTACATCCTCAGTATTAGCAGCATTCAAGTCCTCCAAGGTGAAGTGTGCTGCTGTTTCATAATTATCTCTCTCATTGTCAGTAATTTGCTCAGTTTTTTCACGTACTTTATTCCAGATTTTGGTTTGTTCTGGATTCAGCTTTTCTAGTAATTTGAATTCCGGTTCAAAAATTGGAGAAGGTAGTTTCTGAGTTGCAACAGGAGGTAATTCCAGACGACCAAAGAGGCTATCAATCCGTTGAGCTAGTAGCTGCTGGTTGCGGTGGATTCTGGCTAGGATCGTGGAAGGAGATTGAAGAGAGCTTGATTCGATCTGAGTTCCGACATAGCGTTCTGGACGTAAATCATAGGCTTGATTTTGGATGGTAGTGCTTGGAACAGCTACCCCTAGCAATCTGGGCTTGTCTATCCCTATGGTTTGGTGATGATTGGGAAAAGCGATCGCCACTGCACTAACTGAACATGAAAGTAATGGTATTACTGGATTAATTTCTTGTTCTGATCCTTCTTTTGGTAATTGTTCTGAATCAATATCTTGTTCTGTCTCCTCTTCTGCTGATTGGCCCTCATTAGTAGAGGTTTGCTCAGTCTCTAGGGGAATCTGGACAGTAATTCGTTTCTCTGAGGAAGTTGCTGCCAATTCCACCATTAAGAAACGAGACCTTTGACCAGTCTGAGGGTCTGGAAGCATAAATTTAATGTTTGTTAGGCTACTAGCTATGCCCTGACAAATTATTCCCATTTGACTATTGCTGGGGCTTGTAATCCATTTGACCCCAATTTGCGGATTGGTGTCGTCATTAGGAAATCGCTCATCAAATTCAGAGTTATACTTCGCCCATACCTGTTCTACAAAAGGCAGGTCGCTATGTAGAGAAGGATCTTGTGTCAGATCGCGACCGCGACCAGTTGGATAGCCATCCTGTTCAACCTGGAAGAACCAACTTAGATGTCCTTCAACAGGGTTACTTTTGCTAAACAGCAGTAGATTGGTTTGAAGAGGGCTGTAGGGTTGAAAGGCATCTCTGGGCAGAGCGATTACTGCTTCCAGTTTATTTCCATCTACCAACTGAGTTCGCAAATCCTGATCAGCCTTACTGTTACTAAATAGCAACCCTGATGGCACTAGAAGCGCCGCTTTTCCATCTGGGGCTAGTTTTTGCAATGCCAAGGCGGTTAGTACCGTTTCGCTGCGACTACTGATTTTCTTTTTAAAGATTCTTGCTGCCAGTTCTATATCAATTTTTTCGCCAAAGGGAAGATTCATCAGAATCCGTTCAAAAGTTTTGAAAGCAAAAGCTTCTTCTCCCAAAACTTTGAGAGCGTTACCATTCTCAATTTGAGCAGAGGGAATTTTATGAAGCCGGAGATTTGCTGTTGCTAACCACGCCCACTCAGGGGAAATGTCGATCCCAAAAGTCTGCCCAGGCTGATTGGGATCTGTAGCTTTACGATACACAAGCAAACCACCACTGCCACAAGTAAAGTCTGCCATGCTATGGATTGATTCAACTTGGGCAAGTTCTAGCATGAATTTGGCAATATACCGGGGAGTGGGATAGCGTCCACCGGGAAGCATAGTAGGGAGACGAAAAAGTATGTGGCGATCGAACAGCACAGCTAACCCACCTACTTGATTAGCTGCTATCCTCAACTGCTCCTTGATAATTTTAATATTTTCTTTGTTTAGGTAGTCAGGAGGTAATCTAGGCATTGCTTCATCTTTTGGTAGTTCCAGTCTGCTTTCTGCCAAAAGAAGTCTAGCGATATGCTCAATAATAGTTAAGTCATCCGCAATCCCAGCACTGCGGAAAGTTGACCAAACTTGATTAAGCCAATCGCGAACTGTTTCCATGCCTTACAATTCTCCTCGAAAAGCCCGTTCTAAAATAGATTGCTCAAGCATATCAAGCGATTTAGCATCTTGTTCCAACATTTTTAGCACTGCTTCAGCAGCATACTGAATATTGTCAAGATATGCAACGGCTAGGCGTTGTTGCTGTATTGGTGGTTTCGGTACTGGAATTTCTACAACATTCTTAGGATATATGTGTGTTTGCCCCCGCTTATCTGCAAAGGCAATTCCTGTTCTCCTAGAAAGAATCTCTTGATGACCTTGTTCAGACCAAAGATAATAGTAGAGCCATTTGCCTAATAATTCTTCCTCATCTTTAGAGCGCAAAATCATTATTTGTGTATCAACTGTCCAGAAATCTTCACACTCTTTCACATAACTAACACGCCCAAGAGTTCCTTCGGCAATGTTTGCCATCAGAACATCTCCAGGTTTTAAATATCTATCTTGAGGCAGTTTTTGCACTTGTTCTTCTTTCATATAGGAAGGATTATTGAATCGCAAATAGTGAGGATAAACGTGCTTGGTTTTGAAAACTCTAACGTCGGAATCACCTTCACCACTTGCCCGACCATTAAAGGCTGTAGCAACTTCTGATAGAGGTACAATATCAATTACTGATTCAAGTTTTGTAAATACTTCATTTAGTGAGACAGTTAATAATCGCTCCGTATCTCGTCGCACTTCGTCAAGCATACTGCGAGACTCTCTAATTTCAGTTAGTAGTGCTTCTATACGTGCAACAATTTGGTTTTGAACATTAAGAGAATAAGTAGTTTCCTTATAATGAGGAATAGGTACAGAAAGTTCGAGGAACTCTTTAACTTTCAGATTGCGTAATCCAGAAGTTGTAGCCTGTGCATATAAGTATACGCTCCGTGCAGAGGATGAATGCAGATAATAAAGGAGATATTGGGGAATAACTGTTCCTTTAGAACGCAGCCTCAGCATAAAATTTGAAAACAAGTAGGTTCGACCATCATTAGGATCATCAAACAAGCAAGGCCACCCTACAAGCCTTGTGCTACCACTAGATTTATTAACTAAAATATCTCCATTTTTTAGTGAATATTTATCAATTATTTTTACATCTACAACTCTCATTTCTGCACTTTCAGACTTTAAAACGTAACCAGAGATTTCTGTAGATTTAATGGTAGGAAAAGCAATTGTATAATTGTCCGCAGGTGTGCCCCAGATACCTGTCTGATGGCTAACTAAATCCGAGAGCTTAACCCATTTCCAATCTTTAGGCAAGTTCCATAGTTTTCTGACCGATATTTCTGTGGCCATATTTACCATTAAGTCTCCTCCATATTACTAACAAGCTTATGAAGACGCTCTACAATAATTTGAAATTTTTGCTGATTTTCAAGAATTCTAGCAGTTAATTCCGAGGGATGTGGTAATTTTTCCTCTTCAGGACGATGAGGATTTCTAGCTGATAAATCATACCCCCGCTCGACCAGTATCTTTTCATCTACAAACCAACTTGTTTCAGTAAAATCTTTGTGAGATACTTTTCCTTGACAATATTTACGCCACTGCTGTACCACTTCCTTTGCTTGGTTAAAATGCTCATCAGAAATAGAATTTCCCTTACTAAATTTCTTCAAATTTTCAGGCAAAGGCATCTCGTAATAGAGAACTTCTTTGGTAGCACCTGATCGCTCAAAAAATAACAATGCAGTCTTCACATCCGAATAGGGAGCAAACGCACCAGGAGGCAGACTAACTACTAAAAATAGATTAAAATCATTGAGCAACATTTGCTTAACTGTAGCAAATGCACCACCTCGAAATAATGTTCCTTCCGGCACTACCATCCCACAACGAGCTTTATTTGATGGTTTCAGCTTTTTGATAATATGTTCAACCGCTAATAATTCTGTAGCGTTACTCTTAACAGGAAAATTCTGTTTAATTTGGGCGTTTTCTGTTCCACCAAAAGGAGGATTAGTTAGTACGATATCGAATCGCTCAGATACATTACGGACATTTTCTTCTAAGGTATTCTTCCGCCGAATATTTGGCACTAAAACCCCATGTAGTACCATATTCATTGTACCTAAGAGAGCAGGTAAAGCCTTTTTCTCCTGCCCAACAAAGGTTTTACGTTGAAGAATATGGCGGTCTTTAATAGTTTTCTCTTGCTTCTGCATCTGCTCATAAGCTTCCACCAAAAACCCACAGGAACCGCAGAAGGGGTCATAAACCGTTTCGCCAATTTGCGGGTCAATTACCTCCACTATAAATCGAATTATTGGACGAGGAGTATAAAACTCACCTGCCATTTTATTTTCATTTCCCAATCGCTTGAGCAAGTCTTCATAGACATGGGAAACTGTATGAATATCATCAGGATTTTTAAAATCGATGCTATCAACAATCTCCAACACATCCTTGAGGTTATAAGGAGAATCACAAACAACTACATTCCGATCATTAAATATACCAGCAATCACTTCTCGTTCTGGGGAACCAGAGAGATTAGCAAGGTAGGGAATCAATTCCCCACGAATAAACCTCATCAGAGGCTCACCATCCCACTTTGGCGTAGCGCGACGACCATTTTCACCTACTTTTTTATCTAATGCTAAAAGTATCCAATTCGACCAAGAATAGTCACGATCAATTACTGGATTATGGCTTCCTCCTGCTAATTCAGCTTCCAATTCAAAGATTTTTTCTTGCTCGTCAAGAAACTTTAAAAACAACAACCAAGAGATATGTTCGACATACTCCATTATGCCGCCACAGTTATTGTCTCGACGCAAAATTTCGCAAGCTCTCCAGATGTCGTTCGTTAATTGTTCTCGACTCATGCAGTTTTCTCTCGGTATAGGCGCTGCTGCACCTCATTCAATGTTTGACGCAAATTTTTGCTATTACCAAATCTTTCGCAAATTTTTGCTATTACCAAATCTTTCGCAAATTTTTGCTATTACCAAATCTTTGTACTACCCCCTGTGCTTGTCCCTGATGTAGTTTTTATAATGATATGATGATCACGTCGAACTATCACCCAAATATTTGGTGATGTGGACGATTTTTGTACATATTTTGAGCGCTATTGGCAAACACAAACCGAACTTCTGGCCATTTCTGGCGAGCAGCCCAGCAGTTCGCGGATGCTCTAAACTAGGGGTAGGGGCGCAAAAGCAATACGCCCGTACAATCCATCCTTACCAGCTCTACCTCCTACCATCTTTTAACTTCGTCAAACTGACGTTCCTAAAGCTATTGTAAGCGGAGTAGAGGTTTTAAGATAAAAAAAAGAAAATAAGTAACAATAATAACAGAAATTCAATTACATGAATTGGAAATTACGTCTAATGATGGTCAGAGGACAGTGACCATTGTTCAAAAAATCGAAAAATTTTTAGATATTTACTGCCAAAGTTGTAGACTGATGGCAGTTTTTCAAGATCCTGTCATCTGATGGCTTTAAGTCTAGTTCATCAAGCTTATGTTCAAATATCTGCCTCCACTCAATGATCACAACTTACCCTATCCCGACACAATTCATCCGATCGTGGTGCATTTTGTGATTGCTATGGTCCTATTTGCCGTATTCTGTGATTTACTAAGCTATTTCACCCGCAATCCGCGCTTGTATGAAGTGAGTTGGTGGAATTTATTCTTCGCTACAATTTCCATTTTTATTGCGATCATTTTTGGTCAGATTGAAGCGGGACTAGCAGAACCCTACTCAAATGTAGAATCAACACTAAATATACACACATTTCTGGGTTGGTCGATGTCTGGTGTGATTGCCGCGGTAACAGCATGGCGATATGTGCTACGTTTTCGTAATCCCCAAGAATTACCCATACCATTTTTAGGAGTAGGTGTAGTATTAGTCGGGCTAGTTTGTATTCAAGTCTATCTGGGAGATGTGTTGGTATGGGTCTACGGGCTACATACTATTCCAGTAGTTGAAGCAACGAGGGAAGGCATTTTATGAATTTAGACTTAATCGATCAGCTCAAAGATCAAATAGGTGTCAATGGCTTACCCTATCCGATTCCGATTCATCCCAATCTAGTACATTTGACCTTGGGATTATTTATTGTTGCGATTAGCTTTGATATTGTGGGGGTGCTATTTCCCTTAGAAAAACCTGTTTTCAAATTTCTCGCCATTCCAGCAACGCGCTCAAATTTCTTTGATGTCGGCTGGTACAATATGGTTGGAGCCGCTGTGATTACCTTCTTTACCGTGGCCGCAGGTTTTTATGAAATTATGTTGGCAGAACCAGCAGCAGATGTCAAAAGTGCCTGGGGATTGCTCGCAATGGAAACTATGCTCTGGCACGGAGTTGGTGGTGTACTCCTGTTATTCTTGATTGTGGTAATGACAGTGTGGAGAGGGTTTCAAAGATTTTTCTGGCGCAAAGACCGCGCTCAACAAGTAGACTGGAGTTACTTAATCGCTGGCTTAGGCATTTTTGCACTGATGTTTGTTCATGGTACATTAGGGGCACAATTAGCCGCCGAATTTGGTGTACATATCAGTGCCGATCGCTTATTACGCATGGGTGAAGATCTGAATTTGCGATTGAAGTGATGGTAAGCATGAAAATTTCCACAATTTTAACTTTAGGCATCATTGCGATCGCCCTAGGGCTGATTAGTTTATGGATGGGGCAACAATCCTATTCCTGGTTTCCACCCCAAGCTTCAGCCGAATCGGTTTTGGTTGATCAGTTATTTAGTTTCCTGGTTACTTTAGGAACATTCATTTTTTGCGGAGTAGTCGGTACAATCACTTACTCATTGCTGTTCCATCGAGCGGGTAAATATGATGCTAGTGATGGTCCCCATATCGAAGGAAATCTTACTTTAGAAGTAGTTTGGACAGCAATTCCCATCGTTTTAGTCATTTGGATTGCTGGCTATAGTTACCAAGTTTACGACCAAATGGGGATTCTCGGTGCAATGGAACATATTCATGCCCAACCCATCAGCTTGGATATACCCAGAGCCGAAGCAGCGACCATTGAAGATCGGGCGATCGCGAAAACTCTACCAACCGAACAAATAGATGTTTATGCGCGTCAGTGGTCCTGGGAATTCCGTTATCCCCAACAACACATCAGCACTACTGAATTGCATATCCCCAACCAGCGACGGATCAAACTAGCACTACATTCAGAAGATGTCCTACATGGATTCTTCGTCCCAGCTTTCCGGATTAAGCAAGATCTAATTCCTGGTCGGGTAATTAACTTTGAATTTACACCGATCCAAACAGGTCGTTATCGCTTACGAGATTCAGAATACAGTGGCACCTATTTTGCGGCTATGGAAACAGATGTGGTCGTAGAATCGCCAGATGCCTATCAACAATGGCTAACCACAACCGCTAATCAAACCCCTGTTCCCGCATATAACCAAGCATTTGATGAATATCATCGTGTTCATACTCCGATTAGCACGGGTTGGCCAATCGTTGAACCTGCTCCTCCACCTGTGGTTAATTATCCCAGTTCTCCAGCAAATAACCTATGAGTAGCCTAAAAACGTAGTAATACCAATTAGGGAGATTCTGACTACAGATCATCTATAAGTCAATCAATTTGATTCATCAATAGCCTAGGGCAAAGCAGTTCGGTTATAGCTCAATACGGTTCAGTTAAACGTAGGGGAAAAGGGGTGGGGCGACAATTGAGCGAATTTTCGTTCGTAATTCGTAATTTGTAATTCGTAATTCACCACGATTTTCTCCTTAACTGAACCGTATTGTATTATATATTATCAATCCTAGTCTGAGAATAACCCCCAGTAAATTTCAGACCGGACAGAGTGTGCGGTGAGTCAGCCCTAGTTAGGTTCGGTTTCCTCCCACTTATGACCCAAAACAACAAGGCTGATTACCCTGGGAAATAAAAAATCACGATTGACTACTTGCACAGTTATCTGATTGTGATAAAATAAATAACTAAAGAGCTCAAGCCTTATCCAATGCTAAGCATTGGATAAGGCTTGGCTTTTTTTTAAGAATTTTTGGTGATGAGAGTTTTTTATGCTAATACTACCAAATAACCAAGCAATTACATTTATATTAGAAATCCTGGAGCTAAGAGCGCAAACTCAGTCTGAGCAGCGATGCTATACTTTTCTGAGCAATGGGGAAACTGAGTCAGGGAGTCTGACCTATAGAGAATTAGTGAGACAAGCTAGAGCGATCGCCTCCCAGCTCCAATCTGACCGAGGAGAACGAGCATTACTATTATACCATTCTGAATTAGAGTTTATCACAGCGTTTTTTGGCTGTTTATATGCGGGAGTGGTGGCAGTACCAGTATATCCTCCCAGACGTAATCAGAAATTGTCTCGTTTACTGTCAATCATCAATAATGCCCAAGCCAAGTTAGCATTGACGACAACAGCAATATTGCCCGACTTGGAGCAGAAGTCAGAAGCACAAACAGAATTAGCTCAGTTAAGGTTAATCGCTACAGATGCGATCGCTGCTAATAGTGAAGAATTTGTATTGCCATCAGTCACACCAGAAACTTTGGCGTTTTTGCAATACACTTCGGGTTCTACGGGAACACCCAAAGGAGTGATGGTAACACATGGCAATATCATTCATAATCAGCAGTTAATTCAGCAAGCTTTTGGTCATAGTGAGAAGACCATATTTGCGGGTTGGTTGCCATTGTTTCATGATATGGGACTAATTGGTAATGTATTGCAACCAATGTATCTGGGAATTCCCTGTATTTTGATGCCCCCAGTAGCATTTCTGCAAAAGCCGATTCGTTGGTTGCAGATGATTTCTAAATATCAAGCGACTACCAGTGGTGGACCGAATTTCGCTTATGATTTATGTGTAAAAAAAATTCCAGACGAACAATTAGGGGAACTAGACTTGAGGAGTTGGGATGTAGCTTTTAATGGAGCTGAACCAGTCCGAGCAGAAACCCTGGAGCAATTTAGTCAAAAATTTGCCGAATGTGGTTTTAATTATAATGCTTTTTATCCTTGTTATGGCATGGCGGAGACAACGCTATTAACAACAGGTGGGGAGAAGACTCAAAGTCCAGTAGTTCAAAGAGTTAAGGCTGAGGAACTAGAGCAAAATTTGGTAGTAGATAGTGAGAGCGAAACAGCAGAAAGTCGTACATTTATAGGATGTGGTCATCCCTACCAAGACACCACAGTAGTAATAGTTAACCCGGAGTTATTAACTCCCTGTGCAGAAAGACAAGTCGGAGAAATTTGGGTATCAGGTGGGAGTGTAGCGGCGGGATATTGGCAGAGTCCTGAAGCAACAGCAGAAACATTTCAAGCAGCTCTAAGGGATAGCGGTGCAGGTCCTTTTCTTCGCACAGGAGACTTAGGGTTTTTCCTGAATGGAGAGTTGTTTGTGACAGGGAGAAGAAAAGATTTAATTATTATTAAAGGCAGAAATCATTATCCCCAAGACCTAGAAGTAACAGTAGAAAAAAGTCATCCTGCCCTCCGAGAGAATTGTAGTGCAGCATTTTCAGTAGAAAGGCAAGGAGAGGAAAAGCTGATAGTTGCTTGTGAGGTAGAAAGAACTGAACTCAGGAAACTGAAGCTAGATGAGATTGTCAGAGAAATCCAAATTGCAGTAGCCACAGAACATGAGTTAGAAGTTGATGGAGTTGTCTTGTTGAAGACCGGAAGTATTCCGAAAACTTCGAGTGGAAAAATTCAACGTCGAGCTGGTCAATTAGGATTTTTAGAGAATAGTTTAGAGAGCGTAGGCAGGTGGGAAAAACCTCTCTCAAATGAACGGGAAATATATGTAGAACCTCTCTCAAATGAACGGGAAATATATGTAGCACCAAGGACTGGCAATGAAGAACTCATTGCTAACATTTTCGCCCAAGTCCTAGGGATAGAAGCAGTAGGAATTCATGACAACTTCTTTGGCTTGGGAGGACATTCTCTCTTAGCCACCCAATTAATTTCCCGACTCCAACTTACCTTTGGTGTAGAAATCCCCCTAAGAACAATCTTTGCATCTCCAACAGTAACTCAATTAGAGCAAACATTAACCCAGTTATGTAAGACGGGAAGTGGATTAAGTCTACCTCCAATTCAACCCAGAAAAGAGGGAGAAGAATTACCCCTATCATGGGCACAAGAACGACTGTGGTTCCTGAATCAACTAGAAGGGGCAAGTGCGACTTATAACCTAGCAGGAGCGTTTCGGATCACTGGGGACTTAGATATTAATGCACTGCAACAAGCATTAGCCGAGATAGTCCGCTTCGTCACGAGGTACTACGCACAAGCTTCGCTACAGTAAATGGTCAACCAGTTCAGGTAATTGACTCAGCAGCCACCATCAACATGAATGTGGTGGATTTACCACAAATACCAGATCCAGAACGCGAACAGCATTTACAGCAGTTAATACAACAAGAAGCAATTACCCCCTTTGACTTAGAAATAGCACCTTTAATCCGAGCCAGTTTGTTCCAGTTATCAGCCCGAGAATATGTGTTATTAATCACCATGCACCACATTGTTTCGGATGGTTGGTCAATCGGAGTATTCAGCTCGGAACTATCGGTTTTATATCAAGCTTTTAGTAGAGGAGAAGTATCACCCTTACCAGCATTAGCGATTCAGTATGCCGACTTTACCTGGTGGCAAAGAGAATGGTTGAGTGGTCGAAAGTTGGAAAATCAACTTAATTATTGGAACCAGCAACTTATGGGTGCTAATCCTATACTGGAATTACCTACAGATTATCTACGCCCTCCAGTTCAGACATTTTCTGGTGCTAACCAATCTTTGCTGCTCAATCAGGAGCTAATAACAGCGATCAAAACCTTGTCTTATCAGCAAGGAGTGACCTTATTTATGATCTTATTAGCGGCATTCCAGGTATTACTGTATCGTTATAGTGGGCAAGAAGATATTATTGTTGGTTTTCCCGTTGCTGGTCGTAATCGGGCTGAGGTGGAGAACATGATTGGATTTTTCATTAATACGCTTGTCCTGAGAACTAAATTAGTCGGTAATCCCAGTTTTTTAGAATTATTAAAACAAGTTTACCAAGCGGCATTAGATGCTTATCTTTATCAAGATATGCCTTTTGAGAAAATAGTGCAATCACTCAAACTCAAACCAGACTTGAGTCGTAACCCCCTATTTCAAGTGTGTTTCAATATGCTCAATTTAGAAGATATAAAACTGGAATTACCAAGTATGGCTGTGGCAACAATAAATATGCCAAAGACTAATACCAAATTTGACATCGATCTATATCTTCAAGAGCAAAATGATGGAGTTAAACTAGATTTAACGTATAATTCTGATCTATTTAAACCAGAGCGAATGAAAGAAATGCTCCATCAATTTCAGCATTTGCTTGAGCAAATAGTTGTTAATCCTGAAGTTAAAATTGCTGAAATTTCTTTAGTCACTCAGAGAGCAGAATTATTGTTGCCAAATCCACGACAGCTATTGTCTAAAAACTTGACGCTACCTGGTCATATCGGTTTTTGGCAACAAGCTCAAAAGCTGCCAGATCAAATAGCGATAGTTGATGCACAAGTCAGATGGACTTACGCTGAACTAGAAGAACGTAGTAACTTACTGGCTGATTATTTGCTCGTAAATCAAATAAAATCCCAAGATATTGTAGCTATCTATGGTCATCGCAGTGCTGGCTTAGTTTGGGCAATACTAGGTATTCTCAAAGCTGGTGCAGCTTTTGTGATCCTCGATCCAGCTTATCCCTCATTCCGTTTAATCGATTGTCTAGAAGTTGCTCAACCTCGCGCTTGGTTGCAAATCAGTATAGCCGGAGCAATTACAGATTCTTTGCAAGATTATCTAGAAACTTTAGCTTTAAAGTGTAATTTACAACTTCCTCAAGGCTCAATCGCTGAAATTCGCCACTTATTTTCGGATTATGTACCTAGCAATCCAGAAATAGTAGTGGAGCCAGACCAATTAGCCTACATCGCTTTTACTTCTGGTTCGAGCGGAAAACCTAAAGGAATTCTCGGTACTCACAGACCTCTATCCCATTTTATCCAATGGCATTGTCAGACCTTTGGACTGAAGGAGTCAGACCGATTTAGTATGCTCTCTGGACTATCTCACGATCCCTTACTACGGGATATATTCACACCATTATCGCTAGGTGCAACTTTATGTATTCCTCAGTCATTAGATATTGAGACACCTGAGCAACTAGCTAATTGGCTCAAAGAACAGCAAATAACTATTACTCATCTAACGCCAGCGCTCGCCCAATTATTATTAATAGGAAATCCGATAGAGCCAACCCTATACTTACGTTATATATTTTTTGGTGGGGATGTTTTAAAAATGCCGGATGTCCTAAACATCAAGGATTTTGCGCCTCATGCCACCTGTATTAATTTCTATGGAGCTACAGAAACGCCACAAGTAATGAGTTATTTTATCATCCCCGACTCAAGTAATCAGGTAGATTTGAATAGGAAAAATATACCTCTGGGTCGAGGGATTGAAAATGTGCAACTTTTAATACTAAATAATCAACAAAATTTAGCTGGAATTGGAGAATTAGGAGAAATTTATGTACGTACCCCTTATTTAAGTAAGGGGTATATTGGCAGTAATGAACTTAACGAAGAGAGATTCATCATCAATCCAATCACTGAAATACCAGATGACAAACTGTACAAAACGGGTGACCTTGCCCGTTACTTAGCAGATGGAAACATCGAATACTTTGGTCGCATAGATAACCAAGTGAAGATTCGTGGTTTCCGCATCGAATTAGGCGAAATCGAAGCAGTCCTCAACACCCATGCTCAAATCCAACAAGCTGTGGTAATGCCGCGAGAAGATGTTCCTGGAGACAAACGCTTGGTTGCATATATAGTCACCTCAGATGAATCACTGACCAGCCATCAATTGCGGGAATTTCTCAAGCAAAAGCTCCCAGAATACATGGTGCCCAGTGCTTGGGTGATGTTAGACAAGTTACCGTTAACACCCAACGGGAAAATCGATCGCCAAGCATTACCAGCACCTGATGGGGAAATAACTAGAACAGATCAGTATGTAGCCCCAAGAACACCAAGGGAAGAAATCATTGCTAATATTTTCGCTCAAGTTCTCAATGTGCAGAATGTAGGAATTGATCACAATTTCTTTGAATTAGGCGGACATTCTCTCTTAGCGACCCAATTAGTTTCTCGACTCCGACGGGCTTTTGGGGTCGAAATTCCCTTGCGAGCCATCTTTGCAGCGCCGACAGTAGTTGAATTAAACCAAACCTTAACCCAGTTAAGTAATCAGGGAAGTGGATTAGGTCTGCCACCCATTCAACCAAGAGAAGAGCGAGAAGAATTACCCCTATCATGGGCGCAAGAAGGACTGTGGTTCCTGAATCAACTCGAAGGTGCAAGTGCTACATATAATATGCCAGGAGCAGTTCGCATCACTGGTGATTTAGATATTAATGTACTGCAACAAGCATTAGCCGAGATCGTCCGCCGTCACGAGGTACTACGCACAAGCTTCGCCACAGTAAATGGTCAACCAGTTCAGGTAATTGACTCAGCAGCGACCATCAACATCAAGGTGGTGGATTTACCACAACTACCAGATGCAGAAGGTGAACAGCATTTACAGCAGTTAATACAACAAGAAGCACATACCCCCTTTGACTTAGAAATAGCACCTTTAATCCGCTCTAGTTTGTTAAGGTTATCAGCAACAGAATATGTGTTATTGCTGACCATGTATCATATTGTTTCAGATGGTTGGTCAATTGGTATATTCAGTTCAGAACTATCGTCTTTATATCAAGCTTTTAGTCGAGGAGAAGCATCACCCTTACCAGCATTAGCGATTCAGTATGCCGACTTTACAGTTTGGCAAAGAGAATGGTTAAGTGGGGAAATATTAGCAACTCAACTTAATTACTGGCGATCGCAATTAAAAGATGCTCCATCACTATTACAATTACCAACAGATCGCCCTCGTCCCAGTGTCCAAACTTACCGAGGCAGTACCCAAACTTTTAGCTTAAATCCTGATTTAACCAAGCAGTTACAAACTCGATCGCGAGCATCGGGGACGACCTTATTTATGACCCTGGTGGCAACATTTGCGACATTATTACATCGCTACAGTGGTGAATCAGATATTTTAATCGGTACTCCCATTGCGAATCGTAATCGGGAAGAAATTGAAGGGCTGATTGGCTTTTTTGTGAATACATTAGTGTTGAGAACCCAGGTAGAAAATAATCCGAGTTTTGAGGAGCTACTGACACAAGTAAGGGAAACCACACTCCAAGCTTATCAGCATCAGGATGTACCTTTTGAACAAGTAGTAGAAGCCTTACAACCAGAACGTTCTTTAAGTCATTCACCGCTGTTCCAGGTGACGTTTGTCTTCCAAAATACACCCATGAGGGACTTAGAATTACCGGGTGTAGTCGTGGCTCAGTTATCGACAGAAAGCACAATTGCCAAGTTTGATTTAACCTTGTCAATGACGGAAAGTGAGTCGGGATTAGTCGGAGAATGGGAGTACAATACAGATTTATTTGATGACACAACTATTGAGCGGATGGCGACTCATTTTCAGAATTTATTGTTAGCGATCGCCGAAAATCCGCACCAAAGGGTGGGTGAAATCCCTCTGTTGAGTGCCGCCGAACGACATCAGTTGTTAGTCGAGTGGAATGATACCGCCACCGAATATCCCAGGGATAAATGTATTCATCAGTTGTTTGAGGAACAAGTAGAAAAAACGCCTTTAGCCGTAGCAGTAGTATTTGAGAACCAGCAGTTAACCTATCAAGAATTAAATCAAAAATCTAACCAATTGGCACATTACCTCCAAGGTTTAGGAGTAGGACTAGAAGTGTTGGTGGGGATTTGTGTAGAGCGATCGCCCTCAATGGTGGTAGGACTATTGGGGATTCTCAAAGCGGGTGGAGCTTATGTGCCTCTTGACCCCAATTATCCTCAAGAAAGGCTGAGTTATATGTTAGCAGATTCCGGTGTAGGAGTGTTGTTAACTCAACAGTCTTTATTGGCATCTTTACCATCACATAGCGCACAGATAGTTGGTTTAGATACGGATTGGGAAGCGATCGCTCAAGCGAGTCAGGAGAATCTTGATGCTGGGGTAGGTGCAGAGAATTTAGCTTATGTAATCTACACATCAGGTTCGACGGGACTACCCAAGGGAGTAGCGATTGAACATCAAAGTCCGGTAGCTTTAGGTTATTGGGCTAGACAAACATTTACGACGGCACAGCTGAGTGGGGTTTTGGCGTCAACTTCTATTTGTTTTGATTTATCGGTGTTTGAGTTATTTGTCACCCTATTTATGGGCGGGAAAATAATTCTGGTCCGATCATGCTCTGGATCTAATCAATCTGAAAGCAGCAGCAGAAATAACTTTAATTAATACTGTGCCTTCGGCGATCGCTGAATTGTTAAGAATCGAGGGCATACCAGCACAAGTCCAAACTGTAAATTTGGCGGGGGAATCGCTGCCAAATCAAATAGTAGAGCAGTTGTACAAACAGGAAAATATTGAGAGAGTATATAATTTGTATGGGCCATCAGAAGATACCACCTACTCGACCTTTGCTTTGATCGAAAAGGGCACAAACACCGCACCTACCATTGGTCGCCCCATCAGCAATAGCCAAATTTATATCCTCGACCAATATCTGCAACCAGTACCGATCGATGTAGCTGGAGAAATCTACTTAGGTGGTGATGGTCTGGCTCGAGGCTACTTGAATCGCCCAGAACTAACCACGGAAAAATTTATTCCTCATCCCTTTAGTAATCAACCAAATGCTCGTCTCTATAAAACCGGAGACTTAGCCCGTTATCTCCCAGATGGCAATATTGAGTATATAGGACGCATCGATCATCAGGTGAAGATTCGTGGTTTCCGGATCGAGTTAGGGGAAATTGAAGCAGTCCTCAATGCTCATCCTCAAATCCAGCAAGCTCTAGTAATGCCGCGAGAAGAGGTTCCTGGTAATAAACGCTTAGTTGCATATATAGTCAGCGCGGATGAATCACTGACTAGCCATCAATTGCGGGAATTTCTCCAGCAAAAGCTCCCAGAATACATGGTGCCTAGTGCTTGGGTGATGTTAGACCAATTCCCGTTAACAGCCAACGGGAAAATCGATCGCCAAGCACTACCAGCACCCGATGGGGAAATCACTAGAGCAGATGAGTATGTAGCACCAAGAACGCCAAGTGAAGAAATCATCGCCAACATCTTCGCTCAAGTTCTAGGGGTGCAAAAGGTCGGAATTCATGATAACTTCTTTGAATTAGGCGGACATTCTCTCTTAGCGACCCAATTAGTTTCTCGGCTCCGACGAGCTTTTGGCGTCGAAATTCCCCTGCGAGCCATCTTTGCAGCACCAACAGTAGTTGAATTAAACCAAACCTTAACCCAGTTAAGTCATCAGGGCAGTCAAGTCAGTCTGCCACCCATTCAACCCAGAAAAGAGGGAGAAGAATTACTCCTATCATGGGCGCAAGAACGACTGTGGTTTCTGAATCAATTAGAAGGGGCAAGTGCTACTTACAATATCCCAGGAGCATTTCGCTTGACTGGGGATTTAGATATTAAAGCACTACAACAAGCATTAGCAGAGATCGTCCGCCGCCATGAAGTCCTACGCACGAGCTTCACTACAGTAAATGGTCAACCAGTTCAGGTAATTGACTCAATTGCCACCATCAACATCAAGGTGGTGGATTTACCACAATTACCTGATGCAGAAGGTGAACAGCATTTACAGCAGTTAGTACAACAAGAAGCACATACCCCCTTTGACTTAGAAATAGCACCCTTAATCCGCTCTAGTTTGTTAAGGTTATCAGCGACAGAATATGTGTTATTAATCACTATGCACCACATTGTTTCAGATGGGTGGTCAATTGGTGTATTCAGTTCAGAACTATCGGCTTTATATCAAGCTTTTAGTCGAGGAGAAGCATCACCCTTACCAGCATTAGCGATTCAGTATGCCGACTTTACAGTTTGGCAAAGAGAATGGTTAAGTGGGGAAATATTAGCAACTCAACTGAATTATTGGCAAGCGCAATTAGCCGGGATTCCATCCTTATTACAATTACCAACGGATCGCCCTCGTCCCAGTATCCAAACTTATCGAGGAAATACCCAAACTTTTAGCTTAAATTCTGATTTAACCAAGCAGTTGCAAACTCTGTCGCGGACATCGGGGACGACCTTATTTATGACCCTGGTGGCAGCGTTTGCCACATTACTACATCGCTACAGTGGTGAATCAGATATTTTAATCGGTACTCCCATTGCCAATCGTACTAGGGGAGAAATTGAAGGGCTGATCGGATTTTTTGTGAATACATTGGTGTTGAGAACCCAGGTAGAAAATAATCCGAGTTTTGAGGAGCTACTGACACAAGTAAGGGAAACCACCCTGCAAGCCTATCAACATCAGGATCTGCCGTTTGAACAAGTAGTAGAAGCCTTACAACCAGAACGTTCCTTAAGTCATTCGCCGCTGTTCCAGGTGATGTTTGCCTTCCAAAATACACCCATGAGGGACTTAGAATTACCGGGTGTAGTCGTGGCTCAGTTATCGACAGAAAGCACAATTGCCAAGTTTGATTTAACCTTGTCAATGACGGAAAGTGAGTCGGGATTAGTCGGAGCATGGGAGTACAATACGGACTTATTTGATGGCACAACCATTGAGCGGATGGCGACTCATTTTCAGAATTTGTTGTCCGCAATTGAGGAAAATCCTCAACAAAAGGTGAGTGAAATTCCTCTGTTGAGTGCAGCAGAACGACATCAGTTGTTAGTAGAGTGGAATGATACCGCTACCGAATATCCGAGGGATAAATGTATTCATCAGTTGTTTGAAGAACAAGTAGAAAAAACACCTTTAGCCGTAGCAGTAGTATTTGAAAACCAGCAGTTAACCTATCAAGAATTAAATCAAAAATCTAACCAACTGGCACATTACCTCCAAGGTTTAGGAGTAGGACCAGAGGTGTTGGTGGGGATTTGTGTAGAGCGATCGCTCTCGATGGTGATCGGACTATTAGGGATTCTCAAAGCGGGTGGAGCTTATGTACCAATTGATCCTAATTATCCCCAGGAACGGGTTAATTTCATCTTAGCGGATACTCAAGTATCAGTATTGTTGACGCAAGAGCAGTGGGCATCAGATTTACGGCAACAGGATGTTACTATCCTATGTCTAGACAAGAATTGGCATGAGATCGCCCAGCATGATCAACAAAACCTAATCACTGAGGTGAGTTCTAGCAACCTAGCCTACACCATTTTCACTTCTGGGTCTACAGGTAAGCCGAAAGCTGTGCAAATTGGACATAGGGCTGTAGTCAATTTCTTAGGTACTATGCGCCAGCACATCGGGATGACAGCAGATGATGTGCTGCTTGGGGTGACAACTTTTACCTTTGACATTGCGGGATTAGAAATTTTCTTGCCGCTGATTGTGGGTGCTTACGTGGTAGTAGCCAAGCGTGAAGTCACCGTTGATGGCCAACAGTTATTAGACTTACTGGTAAACTCTTGCATCACTGTGATGCAAGCTACTCCAGCCACCTGGCAGTTACTGCTCGAAGCTGGATGGCCGAATTCGGCTCAATTAAAAATCCTTTGTGGTGGTGAAGCCTTACCCAGAAAACTAGCCCAGGAATTACAAGCCAGGAGTAGTTGTTTGTGGAACCTCTATGGACCAACAGAGACTACCATCTGGTCACTGATTGCTCAGGTAGATGCTCAATCCGGATTAATTTCTATTGGTAAACCAATTGCTAATACGGAAGTTTATATCCTAGACCATTATCTCCAACCAGTGCCGATCGGTGTGTCTGGGGAATTACATATTGGTGGTGCAGGATTAGCCCGATGCTACCTCAACCGTCCAGAACTAACAGCAGAAAAATTTATTCAAAATCCATTCTCAGATAATAAATCAAAACGCCTTTACCAAACAGGTGATCTAGCCCGATACTTAAACGATGGTAAGATCGAATACTTAGGGCGGATGGATAACCAAGTGAAGATTCGTGGTTTCCGCATCGAATTAGGCGAAATCGAAGCAGTCCTTAATCATCATCATCAAATCCAACAGGCTGTAGTAATGTCGCGAGAAGATGTTTCTGGGAACAAACGCTTAGTTGCATATATAGTCAGCACGGATGAATCATTGACCAGCCATCAATTGCGGGAATTTCTCAAGCAAAAGCTCCCAGAATATATGGTGCCTAGTGCTTGGGTGATGTTAGACAAGTTACCGTTAACAGCCAACAGGAAAATCGATCGCCAAGCCTTACCAGCACCCGATGGGGAAATTAGTAGAAGTAAGGAATACATCGCACCAAGGACAGCGATCGAGCAAATCATCGCTAACATTTTCGCTCAAGTTCTCAATGTGCAAAAGGTCGGAATTCATGACAATTTCTTTGAACTGGGCGGACATTCTCTCTTAGCCACCCAATTAGTTTCCCGACTCAGACTTGCCTTTGATGTAGAAATACCCATAAGAACTATTTTCACATCACCCACAGTAGCTCAACTAGACCAAACATTAACCCAGTTACGTACTAGTGAAAGTGGCTTAAGTCTTCCTCCCATTCAACGTGTAACAGACAGCGCACAAGAACTAGCGATTCAGCCGGAACAATCTTTCAGCAGTGCATTATCTGAGAGTAAAATTTCTCTTTCCCATGCCATAAGAAAAAACTCACGCATACCACTATCTGAAGCACAACAGTATATCTGGTATGTTCAGCAATTAAGTCCTGAGAGTTGCGTTTGCAACTCTGGTGTTTTTTTACGGTTAGCTTTCGAGCCTTCAGAAGAATTATTGGAAAGGAGCATTAACGAAATTATCCGTCGTTATCAAATTTTGCGAACTACCTTTCCTCTCGTAAATGGTCAACCTGTACAGTCTATCTCTCCAGAGCTAACCATATTTCTAAATCTAGTAAATCTGAAAGACTTACATCTAGAAAAGCGACGCGATGTTGCTCTAAAAGTTTTCCATCAAGAGTATAGGCAACACTTTGACTTAGCTTCTGGTCCTTTAATTAAAATAACTTTATTACAGTTGGCTTCAGAAGAGAATTGGCTGTTAATACCCATGCACCACATCATTACAGATGGCTGGTCAATTAATATATTTGTTGAAGAATTGCAAATACTTTATCAGGCTTTCTCGAATGGCTTACCTTCCCCCTTACCTGAAGTAGTATTGCAGTATGCCGACTTTGCTTTTTGGCAGCAGCAACAGTTTAAAAAGGTATTGCAACAGCAGCTTGATTATTGGCTGCAAAAACTAGTTACTCCTCTGCAAAAATTTAAGGGAATACCAGCAAAAAAACGCTCAACAAATCTCAAAAAATGCAGCCGCCACGCATCTTTTTACTCTCTAGTTTTGAAAGAAGATATGGTCGCATCACTTGAATATTTAAGCTCTTCTCAAGAGGTTACTAAATCTACTATATTGATTGCAGCCCTGGTGCTTCTTTTGTTCAAGTGGAATGAGCAACGCGAAATTCTTATGGCATTAACCATTGGCAATCGCACAACTCGAGAAATTGAAAAAACTCTCGGTTGCTTTATAAATGATGTAATTTTGCATTTGCAGCTTAATGAAGAACAAACAGGAGTTGATCTTTTAAAACAGATTAGAGAAACACTTAATGATATGATCGACAATAAGGATATTGCTTTACAAAAAGTCATGGAATCTGTCAAAAGGAAAAGAGAAATAAACCTCTTGGCAAGTGTAACTATAAATTTTCCTATAAGAGGTTTAGACCTACTAATGCCTGGGTGGGACTTCCTAGAAGTTCCACCTATTGGCAAACAACTGTGGCTCGCAGAAATTCCTCTAGAACTTTATATTGGTTCGAGATCTAAAAATTCTAATATCATTGAAATTGAAGTTTTTTATAGCACGGATTTATTCGACCAAGAAACTATTGAGAATTTGTTTAGTTACTATCAGGAAATTTTGCACAAGCTCGCTGAGTTACCTGAAGGGAGTATTGTCAACTTAAAAAAGCTGGAGAAAAAATAAGCACTTATTATCTCTCTAAAACTACTACTAGGTAAGCACTTCGGCAAAATAAATTGCCGATTTTGCTGTAATGGTGTAAAACAGAGGAAAACCGTAACCGTTCAGGGGGGTAGAAGAGAAAGCAATACGGTTCGTTTAAGCTAAAAACCAGATAAAATGAAAGTGTGACCTAAATGGACTGAATCGGAATGCAGCTCAAAGAATTTACATTAATATCACCTGTGGTCGAATCAGGGATGATCCTCAAAGCTTTAGAAACAGCGATTCCGTCAGCAGCTATTGAAAAAGCCATTGAGTATCCCTATCGAATCATAGGAACGACAGAGGGCTTTACCAACACATTTGGTCATCTGTCTGATCATTAGTATGAGTCTATGGTCATCCGTGGCAATGAGAACTGTGTTGAAAAATCTGGTGGGGCTTAAGCGAAGTATGGGTGAAAGTAGGTTATTATGGGCAGATCCCATGTAAATCATCGATTACAGAAGCGAGACAACGAGTTGGTGCAGGGGTAATGAGTCGTCTGTGACCTTTAGTAGTTCGACCACAGGCTACTAGCAGGAAGACCCGTGCGATCTTACCAGAATGCGTGAACCCAAGTGGTTACGGGGTTAGAGTCGTAGGTATGGTAGCACTGCTGAGTGGAGTAGATCGTAATAGTCAAAGAATGGTACAAAGTGCCATGCAAGAAGTGTTTGGGCTTGACCTATCCTGGCCCATCTACGACGGGAATTTATCAAAATATCGGAACGTTCGGGAGTCTGTCTGGGAGTCCCTGCTAAATTGTGTAGGTATGGTTTTTCAGCTATGATTAGGTATCTTCTTTACCTCTGACACAAATTATTTGACAATCCCGTCAAAATAGGAGAGCATAGGTCTGCACATCTTCTTTTTACCCAAATATTGCTCGGAAATGAATCCGATTGAATTGGAATGACAACATCTAAAAAAAGATGAACTATTCAGATAATTGTTTGATGATGAATTAGACATATCCATTAATTAGCAAAATTAAATGCTCAAACTATTCAAAATTGAAGGTATATCTATCTTTATTTTCGTCTGGTTAGGTCAACTAGTTTCCGTCTTAGGCTCGCACCTCAGCAGGTTTGCTCTTGCTATTGGGGTTTATCAGCAGACTGGTTCAGTTACTTACCTCTCCCTGCTGTTGCTATTTAGCACCCTCCCCTTCGTCCTCATTTCTCCATTGGCTGGTGTCTTAGTCAATCGCTGGAATCGTCGTTGGAGCATGATTCTCTGCGATGTTGGTGCCACTTTAAGTACCCTAGCGATGGCTTTACTATTTGTCAATGGACAAATACCTTCCCATATATATTTATTATATTTAGCAACGGCACTGAGTTCTAGTTTCAGCGTCGTTCAAGCCTCTGCTTATAGCGCTGCTACCACCTTGCTTGTGCCCACAGAACAATTAGGTCGAGCTAGTGGCATGATTCAATTCAATCAAGCTCTAGGACAAATTCTTGCTCCCTTACTAGGTGCTGTACTCCTGGAAGTTATACAGATATCAGGAATCATTATTCTCGATTGTAGTAGTTTTCTATTTTCCTTAATTACCTTACTCCTAGTTCGGTTTCCCCATCATCAAGTAAACGAAAGCCAGGAAAACCATCAGACCTCATTCTACCAAGAAGCACTTGACAGTTTCGATTATCTGAGAAATCGTTCTGGATTACTAGCTTTAGTATTTTTTTTTGCTAGTAGTAATTTCTTCATTGGCATAGTCGAAGCCCTGTCTTATCCTCTCATCCTCTCCTTCGCTTCTCCCACACAACTGGGCATGATCTTTTTCATTGGCGGTGTCGGAATGTTATTAGGTAGCCTCTTGATGATTACTTGGGGAACTGGAAGGCAAAACTATATTAATTTATTATTCGGCTTTATGCTGGTCAGTGGATTTGCCATTATAGTGGCGGGGCTTTATCCTTCGATTTGGTTCTTTTCCATCGCTATTTTTTTATTTTTTCTGGGAATTGCCTTTATTAATGGTTCAGCTGAAGTAATTTTGCAAAAACAAGTTGCTCCCGAATTCCAGGGCAGAGTTTTCTCCTTTAATAATGCGATCTGTGCCTCTTGTTTACCTCTAGCCTATCTGGTTGCTGGACCCCTAGCCAACCAAATATTTGAACCCTTAATGACAGTGGATGGTCTATTAGAAGAAACGATCGGACAGCTGATCGGTACTGGGCCTGGTCGAGGGATTGCTCTCATATTTATAATCTCGGGCATATTAAATATGCTAGTCACGGCGATCGCTTATCAATATGCTCCCTTAAGGTTAATAGAACGCGAGGTAAAATCAATAGGTTGAGATTGAGCTTGGGGGTTTAGCGGCGATCGCCATCACCGAATAGAGTAAAATTAGACACTTTCAACCTAGAGCAGTTTCCAGTAAACATCAATTTCCCTATGACGCGATTTATTCACGACCAATTTGCTTGCGGATTATCTCGAAGAATTATTAAGAACCTTGGGCCGAGTCCAAGCACCCCGTAGCGTTAGCACCGAAGTGAGGGAAATCGATGTTTGGTTTGAGCCAACATCAAGCAGCACCGGAAATCCCGAACTGTTAGGATTATTAGGCAGATTAGCAGCAACACCCTGTATTTTAGAACCATTTCGTAATCCAGTCACACCCCAAGAAATTTGTGATTGTCTCTGCAAAGAATTAGAAATTAGACGCAGATTCTACCGAGAAACGATTCGTAATGCTCAAGAACTAGCTGACTTACCCAGATTGTGGATACTCACACCCACCGCATCGCCAGCAATATTGTCAGGATTTCGTGCTATAGTAGAATCAGAATGGTTACCGGGAGTTCATTTGATGGCACCGGAACTCGCCAACAGCAATTATCGTGATTCACCAATTACCCCAAACCCCAGAAACATGTTAGGTTGAGGATTATGGGGAAAGGTAAAGTGCAACAACAGGCAAGTTCGGAAATAGCAGCACTGCCGCCAGTCCCATCCCTTCCGTACTAATGCTTTAACCATGCTCAATCGGTTAAGATCAGATTGCTAATCTTTTGGAGTGATATCCATATTTTTCGCATACTTCATTTCACTACGCTTTACTCCTTTATCCTACGATTTTTCGCGATCTGATGCTATGACAAATCTTTCCTTGGAAGCCATTTCACCAATAGAACCACCTTCAAATAACTGGAAGCGGTACTTTAGCTTCAGCACTGACCATAAGGTAATTGGGATTCAATATTTAGTTACCTCCTTCTTCTTTTTTCTCGTCGGTGGGATTTTAGCCATGATCATGCGGGGCGAACTAATCACCCCGGAAGCCGATCTAGTCGATCGCGCTCTTTACAATGCCATGTTCACCATGCACGGTACGATCATGCTGTTCCTGTGGACTTTCCCCTCCCTAGTGGGACTATCCAATTATCTAGTACCCTTGATGATTGGGGCTAAGGATATGGCATTTCCCCGCTTAAATGCAGCCGCATTCTGGATGGTGCCTGTACTTGGGGTAATTATGATGGCTAGCTTTTTTGTACCGGGCGGACCATCTCAATCCGGTTGGTGGGCTTATCCTCCAGTTAGTCTCCAGAATCCCACAGGGAATTTGATCAACGGACAGGTACTATGGATTTTAGCTGTAGCCATTTCCGGTGTGTCCTCAATTATGGGTGCTGTCAATTTTGTGACGACCATCTTCAAAATGCGGGCACCAGGAATGACATGGTTTCGGATGCCCGTATTTGTCTGGACTGTATTAGCAGCACAAATTATTCAGTTATTTGGCTTACCTGCACTCACCGCAGGTGCTGTCATGTTATTACTTGATCTTACCTGTGGCACTAGCTTTTTCGATCCGGCTAAAGGTGGAGATCCAGTTTTATTTCAGCACTTCTTTTGGTTTTACTCCCATCCGGCAGTTTATGTGATTATTTTGCCAATTTTTGGAGTATTTTCCGAAGTCTTCCCAGTTTATGCTCGTAAACCTTTATTTGGCTATAAAGTAGTCGCGATTTCTTCACTGGTGATTACTAGCTTAAGTGGGATTGTCTGGGTGCATCACATGTTTGCTAGTGGAACACCAGGCTGGATGCGGGTACTATTTATGGCAACAACCATGTTGATCTCAGTTCCCACAGGAATCAAAGTTTTTGCCTGGGTAGCAACCATTTGGGGTGGTAAATTACATCTGAATACACCCATGCTTTTTGCCCTCGGGGGGCTAGTGATGTTTGTATTTGCTGGGATTACAGGCATTATGTTGGCATCTGTACCCATCGATATTCACGTCAATAACACCTATTTTGTTGTTGGTCACTTCCATTATGTGATTTATGGGGCAGTGGTAATGGGAATGTATGCAGCCCTATATCATTGGTTCCCGAAAATGACTGGCAGAATGTACTCGGAAGGATTAGGTAAACTACATTTCTTGCTCACCTTCATTGGTACAAATATCAGTTTTTTCCCCATGCACCCGTTAGGATTAGAAGGAATGCCTCGTCGGGTAGCTTCCTATGATCCTGAATTTGCCTTTTGGAATGTAGTTGCTAGTCTAGGATCATTCTTCTTAGGGATGTCTACTCTGCCATTTATTTTAAATATGATTGGTTCCTGGGTACAGGGCGAAAAAGCTCCCAAGAATCCTTGGCGGGCGATCGGACTAGAATGGTTACTATCTTCACCTCCTACTGTGGAAAATTTTGAAGAATTGCCAATTGTGATTGCTAAACCTTATGGTTATGGCAAATCAGAACCATTGGTTGCGAATCTGGATCAACTGGAGGTAGTCCATGAATCCCACTAATGTCAATGTTTCCCTTGATGCTGCACCTAGTCAGACCCATGAAACCACCACACATACTCATGATGCAGCGGGCAATAGTATGTTCGGTTTCATTGTGTTTCTATTGTCTGAAAGCGTCATTTTCCTCAGCTTTTTTACTGGATACATTGTTTATAAAACAACTGTTCCAGACTGGTTACCTCCTGGTGTCACAGGATTAGAAGTCTCTGGACCGGCTGTAAATACAGTGGTGCTTGTTTCTAGTAGTTTTGTAATCTATGTGGCTGAACGCTACCTCCATCGCCAAAATCTCTGGGGATTTCGAGCATTTTGGCTACTGACTATGGTAATGGGTAGCTATTTCCTCTATGGACAAGCAGTAGAATGGCGCAGTCTGGCTTTTGGGTTTACAGATGGGGTGTTTGGTGGTACATTCTATCTCCTGACTGGGTTTCATGGATTGCACGTTTTGACCGGGATTCTGTTGCAATTAATTATGCTAGTGCGATCGCTAATTCCTGGTAACTACGATCGCGGTGAATTTGGTGTATTTGCCACCTCTTTATTCTGGCATTTTGTTGATGTCATTTGGATTATTTTGTTTGTCCTGATCTATGTCTGGCAATAATGAGGCAGTGACATGATTATTGATGATCAATCCTACGATCTGATTATTGTGGGGACAGGTGCAGGTGGTGGGACACTAGCTCGGAAAGTCGCTCCCACTGGTAAAAAAATCCTGATTTTGGAACGTGGAGATTTTATGTCTCCAGAAGAGCAACACCGCAGTAATGTCGATATCTTTAAGCGGGAACGCTATCATGCTCCGGAACAATGGTACGACAGCAACGGTGAACCATTTTCACCCCAAATGAATTATGCGATCGGTGGTAATACGAAAATTTATAACTCCGTTCTACTAAGATTCCGTGAACGTGATTTTGAAGCAGTTAAGCATCAATCAGGTACATCACCAAAATGGTGTCTGCAATATGCTGATTTTGAACCTTACTACACCGAAGCTGAACAACTTTATCAGGTTCATGGTCTAGTAAATGGTGAACCGACTGAACCTTTCCATAGTAGTGAATATCCCTTTGCTCCTCTAGCTCACGATCCCCAGATTGACGAAATTATCGGTGCGATCGCTGATCAAGGGTTACATCCCGCTCCTTTACCTGTAGGATTAGCTGACTCACCAGATCATCCCCCTAATGATGCGGAGGTGATTGGTATAGCTCCAATTTTAAACCATCCCCAGATCACGATCAAAACAGGAGCAAAAGTAATTTGTTTACACACTAATCCATCTGGTCAAGTGGTTAAAGGTGTGGAAGCAGAAATTGCTGGACAATCCTACTTGTTTCTCGGTGATATTGTAGTGTTAGCTTGTGGAGCAGTTAATTCAGCCGCATTATTATTACGTTCTGTTAGTGATCGACATCCTCATGGTTTAGCCAATAGTTCTAATTTAGTCGGTCACAATTTGATGAAAAGTCTGATGACAGCAGTAGTGCAACTTAGCACGAAACCTAATTCTGGTACTTTTCCCAAAAGCATTTATGTAAACGATTTTTATTGGGGTGATGCTGATTTTGCTTACCCCATGGGACATATTCACAACGCTGGTGGGTTGTTAACGGATATAATCTTTGCTGAAGCTCCCCCGATGTTTTCCCTGTTTGCTAAATTTATGCCCGGTTTTGGATTGAAACAGTTAGCAACCCATTCAATTGGGTGGTGGGCACAAACTGAAGATTTACCAGATCCTAATAATCGAGTCCGAGTGGAAGGTAATAAATTGTATGTTGATTACACTCCCAACAATATAGAAGCTCACGATCGCCTAGTTTATCGTTGGACAGAAATCCTCAAAGCGATCGAAAAAGAATTAGATGGTTTTCAAAGTGGATTATTGCACCCTCGGGGTCAAATTCCCATTCAAGTTATGGCTAATCAATGTGGGACTTGTCGTTTTGGGGAAGATCCTGCGACTTCAGTTTTAAATCCCGATTGTAGTACCCATGATGTGGATAATCTCTATGTCGTCGATAGTAGTTTCTTTCCCTCTAATCCCAGCATAAGTCCAGCCTTAACAATTATAGCTAATGCGCTCCGAGTAGGTGATCATTTGATTAAACGATTGCAGTAATTCATTAGAAATTGATGATCTTTGGATTGAATGTATAGCTAATACCAATTCTTGATCAAACTGCCTAGAATTGATCCCCCCAGCCCCCTTAAAAAGGGGGAGCCGGAATTAAAGTCCCCCTTAAAAAGGGGGAGCCGGAATTAAAGTCCCCCTTTTTAAGGGGGATTTAGGGGGATTTAAATTTGTGCAACTTCACATTAAATTGGTATGAGAAATCTCAGCTTTTTTTCAGAAGATGTTAAAAGGATACCAATTATGACTATTCCAGAAATTTCCACACCACCAGAAACAAGTGGGCAATCACGGAGCGGGATTAGATATCACATCTTGGGTAATATTCAGCAAATCCTATCTGTAGAACTAAATCCCGGTCAGGTTATCTATTCTGATACTGGAGCCATGTCATGGATGACCAGTTCAATTAAGATGAATACCAAAGCCGGGGGTGGACTAGGTGGGATGATTAAAAGAATGGCATCAGGTGCTACAGCATTCATTCTTGATTTTGAAGCTGATAGACACTCTGGACAGGTATCATTTACCACAGATTTTCCTGGTAAGATTCTGCCGATCGAACTGAATTCGGGTGAGTCAATTGTGATGCACAAACACGCATTTTTATGTGCAGAAAAAACAGTACAGTTAGATGTATTTTTCAGTCGGAAACTAGGAGCAGGTTTTTTTGCTGGAGAAGGATTCATTCTCCAAAAATTGACTGGACCAGGGATCTGCTTTGCCGAACTAGACGGTGACGCTGTAGAATATCATCTTCAAGCTAATCAAATGATGCGAGTAGAACCCGGTCATGTAGCGATGTTTGACAGCAATGTGACCTTTGATATTGAGATGATTAAGGGAATAACCAACATTTTTCTCGGTGGTGAAGGGCTATTCCTAGCTACATTGAAAGGACCAGGACGGATCTGGCTCCATTCGATCACTGAAAGTAAAATCGCCCAAAGACTGGCACCTTATCTGCCCGCTCAATCAAAGGGTTGATTGATTTGAACAGCTAAAGTGCTAATAATACTCCAATCTTCTTGATCGGAGCCAAAAACTGATGTTGGAATAGCAAGGATATTGAAGAAGCCTAGTGGAACGCGATCGCTTCAATCTCTGTCTATATTGACGGACATGAGTTTTAGCAAATCCCCACTCAACTAAACTATGAAATTTTCTCCTGTATTAATCCTGGTAACTATTTTTGGATTGATTGCTGCTCTCCCTGGATCAGCTTTGGCTCAACAATCCCAACCATCTGGAAATCAAGGGACACCACTTTGTGGTAAGAATGCTCCTGGTGTGGAAAAACATCCTGAAATGTGCAAAGCGCTGGGAAGTTTGCGTCGTGCCAAAAAACAATTGGAAAATTCCGCTCATGATTACAATGGATTGAGAGTTAAAGCACTTCAGGAAACTCAACAAGCTATTGATGATGTGATTCAGGCCATTAAATCAGATCAACAATAATTGTAACTACATCATAGCACATGGGTAGGGGCGTATTGCTATACGCCCCTACTAATTATTGGTAGGCTGAATTTTCGCTCCCTTGGCTGAACTAGATCGATCACGATTTCCTTGGTAATATCCGTAGGGACTGCTAATTTGCTCTTTCACCCCATTAGCTACTACTCCTAAAATATGGGAACCAGAAACTTGCAATTCATCTAATGCTTGTTTCAGTTCATCTCGGTTAGTTTTCTCAATCCCTACTACTAACAAAATTCCATCTGTATTCGCTGCAAGAATCGTACTATCGGCCAAATCTAATAAAGGCGGTGTATCATAAATAACTAAATCAAAAGCTGCTTGCCACTGTTTCATTAAATTTTGCATTTTCATCGATGCTAACAATCGCGGTGGATCGGGCGGAATTGGTCCCCCAGTCAATACGAATAAGTTCTCTTCGATCGCCGATCGCTGGATAATTTCTTCAAAATGGATATCGGTAGCGATCGCATTACTTAATCCTTGCTGATTTTTTAACCCCAAAGGAATATGAACTTGGGGCCATCTTAAATCTGCGTCCACCAGTAAGACTCTTTGACCCATGGCTGCGGCGGCGATCGCTAAATTAATTGCTACAGTAGATTTACCATCTGTAGAAGTTGCTGATCCAATCACAATGGAACGGATGGGATTTTCTGAGTAGAGTAAACGTAACTTAGTATTTAAGTAGCGAAATGATTCTTGAAACGGGGAAGCGATCGCTGCTCGGATCTGGGGATCTTTACATTTAGGGATTAATCCTAATAAAGGTAATCCAGTGGCATTTTTGATTTCTTTAGCTGTATAAAAGACATGATGCAACCGTTCAGCGATTAACCCCGCACCTACCCCGAGCAATATTCCCGTAATTCCTCCCCAGAGAAGATGTAAAAGTATATTGGGAGAAATCGGGATTAATCGACCTGATTGAGTGCGGGGAATATCTGGACCGGACATGATTTGCCAAGGTATTTCTTTAGTCTTAGCTGTGACAAATTGTAGCTCTTTGCGTTTTGCTAATAATTCATTATAGCTATTAGTAACTTCCTGTAATTTAGTCATCATTTCATTATATTGACGCTGAATTACGGGAAATTGTTGTCCTTGTTGACTTAAATTACTTTCAACTTGAGCGATCGCTTGACTTCGCACTTCGAGAACTTTAATTTTACTAGCAGTATCGACTAACTGTTGAGCAATTCCCACCCGAATTGAATCTTGTAACGTTAAAGTTTGCACCTGAGCAGCAGTATTTGCTAGATCCTGACCGACAATTTTTTGAGCTTCTTTACTTAAAAGTGCCAGCACATTTTGTTGTTGTTCTCGGAGGGATTGAATTTGGGGGGTAGCTTCCGTAAATCTAGTTTTTTCGATCGCAATATTTATTTCGATTTGCTGAAGTCTATTTAACAATTGCTGATAGAGCGGATTTTGGCTCAATGCTGAAGCTGCGATCGCTTCATCTAAATTCAATCCTAACTGTTTCTCCAACATAGTATAGAGCGATCGCATTTGAGCTAGACTTGTTGTTGTATCAATCTCTTGCTGTTTTACAGCGATTATTTGTTCTGCTAATTTTTGCCCTTGCAAAGTAGGATCAATAATGTTATACTGCTGCCTTAAGCGTTGAATTTTCTGTTGAATTTCTTTTCCTTGAGACTGCAACTTGGTCAATTGATTTTGAATGAAATTAAGCAAACTAAGATTTTGATTTTTAGTATTTTCCTGACTATATTTAATATAGTTTCCGGCAATTTTTTCAAGAATAAACTGAATTTTTTCTGGATTAGTATCTCGATAACGAACTTGAATAATTTTAGTTTTATTAATACGTTCTATGACTAAACCCTGATCAGCAGCAAATAAACTTTGATCTGGTTTTTGGGTAAAAAGTGATTCATAAGTAACTTCTGGATATTTAGCTTGGATATTTGCTAGAGCAGACTCCATTACCTTCGGACTTTTCAAAACCTGTAACTGAGTTTCATCATCTAATCCAGCAGTTTCTCGATTAAAATTTTCAGTTAATTTTTGTTCTAATCCAACTAACCCTATCCCTGGTTCTTTCGATGATGCAATTAACAACTCAAATTTACCTTCATATTCTTTAACTTGCATTAAACTCCAAGCTAAAACTGTCACAGTAACTGCTGTTGTTACCCCCATCATTAACCAAATTCTTCGTCCCACAGCACTCCAGAACTGACCCCGACTCGGTTCTGGTTCTGGTCGTGAAGGAGGTACAAACTTATAAACAGCAGGAAATCCCCTGGTTGGTTTGCTTTTATTTTTGAGCGATAATGGTTGAGCGTTTTTCGTAGTCTCCATTGTTACCCCTATTTATTTTGAGTCTACTTAGGTAGTAGTAAAAAATCAGCACCCCTGCACCATCCATACTGCTCTAATCTTACTCTTATAGATCAGCGATCGCCCATGTTAGAAATCAGAATTATACCAGATTCACCAAGCACTGCTACAGATCCAGATCCCCCTCGCATCCCCCTTAAAAAGGGGGACTTTAAGAAGTATTAATCCGGTTCCCCCCTTTTTAAGGGGGGTTAGGGGGGATCGAGCAACTGTAGCTAGAATAAATGAAATCAAAATTAAATATCATTCTGCCAAAAAGCGATCGCTAGGGAAAACATTTAAACTCGTGATTCAAGCGACTTGAGCAACTCTGTATTCACCCCAGATTCACGGGAAAGAGCAATTTTTCCAGTCCGAGCAATTTCGCGAATGCCAAATTTGAGTAAAACTTGTACAATTGCGACCATTTTTCCGGGATCTCCGACCACTTCTAGAGTCAGAGATTCCTCAGCAATATCGACAATTCTGGCACGGAAAATTTGGGCAATTTCAATAATCTCCGATCTAGTCGAACTAGTCGCGTTTACCTTCGCTAACATTAACTCTCGTTCGACACAAGGAACCTCAGTAATATCTTGCACTTTGAGGACATTAATCAATTTATAAAGTTGCTTGGTCAATTGCTCGATAATGCGATCGTCTCCTGGTACTACCATAGTAATCCGGGAAATTCCCAACTGTTCGGCAGGTCCAACAGCCAAACTTTCGATATTAAATCCTCTTCGTGCAAATAAACCAGCAATCCGGGTTAATACCCCAGCTTCATCTTCTACTAAAACGGACAGAGTGTGTTTCATAACCTTGCAAAATTCTGCGGTCAAAATATCTAGCGTTTATCCAGCATAATTTTTTTTTGTCCAACTTGTCCATGATTTCCAGATGATTTTAATCTGGGGGATGGAGAGACTGGTCTAAAATTGGTGCTGATGGGATCTGAAAAACTATTTTTAATAAAGGAGGTGCGAGAAAAGTTGTCAGAATTACCATCATAATAATCGCTGCATTCAAGGAATCGGACAATACACCACTAGCAGTCCCAATTCCAGAAAACACTAAACCCACTTCACCCCGAGGAATCATCCCCACACCGATCGCTAAACGATTGATCTCCGGTTGACCAAACACCGCTAACCCAGTTACTACTTTTCCCAAAATTGCTACTGTAATCAAAAAAGTTGCCATAATTAGACCTTCACGATTACTAGGAATAAAAGGATTGAGAACCCCCAAATTAGTTTTCGCACCAACAGTCACAAAGAAAATTGGCACCATAATATCTGCGATCGGCATAATCTGCTTTTCTAGTTCTTTCCGCTTATCTGTTTCATCAAAAACTAACCCCGCAGCAAAAGCTCCTAAAATTGCTTCTAAGTGAATTGCTATCCCAATATAGGAAAGAACCAAAGCAAAAGTTAAAGCAGGAATGATCAATTGTCCTCTGGTTTGCAGTTGCTCAACTAGATTGATACTCCAACCAGTATTGACAAATCGACCCACAAAAATTGCTCCCACTAAGAACACAGTGGAGCTAATAATCAGATACATGACATTTAAGACATCAACTTCACCAGTTTTTGCTAAACTAGCCACTACCGCTAAAACAATAATCCCTAAAACATCATCAATTACTGCTGCACCAACAATAATTTGACCTTCTTTAGTATTTAAACGTTGGAGTTCTGACAAGACTTTGGAGGTAATTCCAATACTAGTTGCAGTTAAAGCAGCTCCTGCAAAAATTGCTGGAATAGCGGGAACATGAAAGAATATCATTAATCCAGCAGTTCCAGCAGCAAAGGGAGTTACTACTCCGACTACTGCAACTACAGTAGACTGAATTCCCACTGCTAGTAATTCTTTTAAATTTGATTGTAGACCAATTTCAAATAACAACACAATCACACCCAATTCGGCTAAAATCCCAATTACTTCACTTTGGGTTGCAAATGTTGCTGTTAGTGATTCTGGATCTAATCCTGCGGTAATTTGCAAGAAATTCATCATCACCGATCCACTACCATCTTCTGAAGCGATCGGAAAGACGAGTAGTTTTAAACCTGAGACTCCGACAATTACCCCTCCCACTAATTCCCCTAAAACTGGTGGAAACCCCAGTCGATTGGACAATTCACCCCCAACCTTGCTCACGATATATATAATAACTAAGCTGAGGATTACCCCAGCTAAAACTAGGGGCCCGGTTGCTGGTACTATTGCTATTAGAGGTAGGGTTTGGGGAAACAATGCTGTTGGGATATTCGAGGTGATGGATGTCATCGGGTAAATTAGATCCATTATAGGGTATGGAGAGGATATTTCATCCTATAGGGAAAGTGTAAAAATTATAACAGTAATTAGGTCAAACAATCTAAAAATATGATTAAACTATATGGTTATCAAGTTTTAGGTCAAATCTATGAAAGTACCAACTCAGAAGTATATCGTGCTATTCGTCAGAGCGATCGCCAAAAGGTAATTCTGAAATTTCTCAAGCAAGATTATCCTACACCAGCTGAACTTACGCGCTATAAGCAAGAATATGAACTAACTCGCACCCTGAACTTCGACAGTGTGGTGAAAGTATATGGGTTAGAAAAATATGAAAATACCTTAGTAATGTTTGCTGAAGATTTTGGAGGTGAGTCTTTAAAAAAATTGAGGGAACATCATCAGTTTAGTTTAGGAGAATTTCTCGCGATCGCCATAAAAATTGCGACTAGCTTGGGTCAAATTCACGCGGCTAATATTATTCATAAAGATATTAATCCATCGAATCTAGTTTATCATCCAGAAACCCAACAATTAAAAATTATAGATTTTGGGATTTCGACTCGTTTAACGAGAGAGAACCCGACCCTAAAAAACCCTAACGTCTTAGAAGGAACTTTAGCCTATATTTCCCCGGAACAAACCGGACGAATGAACCGGAGTTTAGATTATCGCACAGATTTTTATTCCTTGGGGGTAACTTTTTATGAAATGTTAACCGGACAACTACCGTTTACCACTGAGGATGATTTAGAATTAGTCCATTGTCATATTGCCAAACAACCTTTATTACCATCAGAAATTAGTCCATCACTCCCTATTGCAGTTACCAATATTGTGATGAAATTAATGGCAAAAAATGCCGAAGATCGCTATCAAAGTGCTTGGGGATTAATCGCGGATTTAGAAAATTGTTTGAGTCAATTACACTCAACCGGAAATATCACCAATTTTCCCCTGGGTAGTCAGGATATTTCTGATCAATTTCAGATTCCCCAAAAACTATATGGACGGGAGACAGAAATTGAAACATTAACTAGTGCTTTTATGCGTGTAGCATCTTCAGATCGCAAGGGAGCGAGTAGAGAAGATCGGAGTGCTGAACTAACGCTAATCGCGGGATATTCGGGGATTGGTAAATCTGCACTTGTCCAAGAAATTTATAAACCGATTACAGAAAAACGGGGCTATTTTATTGCAGGTAAATTTGACCAATTTCAACGCAATATTCCTTACAGTGCGATCGTCAATGCTTTTCAACAATTAGTCAAACAAATATTAACTGAAAATTCTGCCCAATTACAAGCATGGTGCCAAAAATTTTTAGATGGATTAGGAGTTAATGGGCAAATCATTATTGAGATCATTCCAGAAATAGAATTAATTATTGGTAAACAACCACCTGTACCCGAATTAGGTCCAACAGAATCCCAACATCGGTTTAATTTGGTTTTCCAAAATTTTCTCCGGACTTGTTGTGCGAAAAACCATCCATTAGTAATATTTCTGGATGATTTACAATGGGCAGATGGGGCAACACTGAAATTAATTGAACTAATGATGACCGATCCAAACTTGCACTATCTATTTCTAATTGGTGCTTACCGAGATAATGAAGTTAGTAGCGGTCATCCTCTAATTATGATGTTGGATGAATTAAGAAAAAATCAGGTAAAAATTAATAAAATTACTTTAGATAACTTGGGACTAGAAGATATTAATAGACTGGTGGCTGATACTTTAAAAAGCGATGAAAGCAGCGTTAAGCCATTAGCTGAATTAGTCTTAAATAAAACTGGAGGAAATCCTTTTTTTATCAACCAATTTTTGAAATTACTATATACAGAGGACTTAATCAAATTTAGTTACGATGAGCAAAAATGGCAATGGGAACAAACACAGATAGAAGCGCGAAATATCACAGATAATGTGGTTGAGTTAATGATTGGAAAATTAAAAAAATTACCGACCAGCACTCAGTCACTTTTACAATTAGCGGCTTGTGTAGGAGCTAATTTTGACTTACATACTTTATCAATTATTGGTCGAAAAACGCCAGCAGAATTTTTTCCTGATTTAATGATCGCTATTGAATCAGGATTACTTTTACCTTTATCAGAATTAGATCAAGAACTTTTAATTCAAAATTATCAATTTCTTCACGATCGCGTCCAACAAGCAGCCTATTCCCTCATTCCTCCAGAGCAAAAACAAGCTATCCATCTCCAAATTGGACAATTACTTCAACAAAATTCTACTGAGATGGAAAGAGAGGAAAAACTCTTCGATATCGTAGGACATTTGAATCTAGGACAAGAGTTAATTGTTCAACCCCAAGAACGAGAAACCTTAGCTCAACTTAATTTAAAAGCCGGAATTAAAGCGAGAAATGCTACCGCTTATGCTGGAGCAAAGCTCTATTTGCAAACAGGAATTGATTTACTAACAAACAACTGCTGGGAAGAGCAATATGAATTGACACTAAATCTCTATATTGTTGCAGCTGAATCTGCCTATTTGAATGGCGATCCTGAAGGAATGGAACAAATGGCAACACAGGTATTGGAGAGAGCTAAGACTATTTTAGACAAAGTAAAAATTTACAAAATTAAAATAGCCGATCAAACAGCTAAAGGGAATCCTTTAGTAGCAATTGCTGTAGCTAGAGAAGCACTCGGACAATTAGGGATTAATCTACCGATGGAGCCTGATGAAGCCATGATTAACACAGGATTAGAAACTGTTAATATTCAACTTCAAGGTAGAGGGATAGAACTGGTGGATTTGCCAGTTATGACCGATATTAAGACAGAATCAACTATGCAATTGTTAGGGATGTTAATTCCAGCTAGCGTCCAGGGAATGCCAAGTTTATTGCCCATACTTGGTGCTACGATGGTGAGTTTATCCCTGGAGTTTGGGAATACCTCTGCATCATCTGTCGGGTATGTACTTTATGGGATGGTAAACTGCGCTGTTTTACGAGATATAGACAGGGGTTATGAGTTTGGTAAATTAGCAATTAATGTACTGGATCGGTTTAATGCAATGGAATTCAAATCGATCATTATGGTATTATTTGGATGCTTTATTCAACATCGCCGAGAACCACTGAGAGCTGCAATTAAAACCCTCAAAGATGGCTATAATGCTGGTGGAGAAACTGGTGAGGCTTTATATGCAGGCTATAGTATCGAACACTACAGTTACGCCTGTTTTTTTAGTGGAGTAGAATTGGGTAGTTTGGGGACTGAACTATCCGCTTACAGTGATGCTTTGTTGAAATTGAAACAAGATTCAGCTCGAAATTATTTGGATTTAATTCGACAGACAGTAGAGAATTTCCAGACATTTATAGACCAACCAGATTGTTTGAAAGGAAGTGCCTATGATGAAACGGTAATGCTCCCCAAACTCCTCCAGGGTAATGATTTGGTTGTGATTGTTTATGTCTATATATACAAAATGTTGCTGGCTTACTCATGGGGGAATTATACCTCTGCTTTAGAGCATATTTTTGAAATCAAACGATATATATATTCGATGACATTAGGAAGTGTTTTTATTCCGATTTTCCATTTTTATACTGCCCTGACAGAATTAGCAATTTTGTCTGATTCATCAGAGCAATCTAATATTATTGCCCGGGTAGAAACCCATCAAGATGCCATAAATTCGTGGATGCAAAATTATCCCATCAATCATCAGCATAAATGGCATTTAGTTGAAGCTGAAAAGTATCGCGTTTTGGGCAATAAAGCCGAAGCGATTGAACATTACGATCGCGCCATATATCTAGCTAAAGAAAATCAATTCATCCAAGAAGAAGCTCTCGCTAATGAATTAGCTGCTAAATTTTACTTAACCTGGGGAAAGGGAAAAATTGCCCAAAATTATCTCCAGGAATCCCACTATGCTTATACTTGCTGGGGTGCGATCGCTAAGGTGAAAGATTTAGAGCAAAAATATCCCCAATTAATCTTAACAACTCCTCGGATTAAAGGAACGAAAACTACCCGTACCTCTACCGGACGTGATGCTAGCACAACTTTAGATTTAGCTACAGTAATGAAAGCTAATCAAGCGATTTCTGGAGAAATTGTCTTAGATAAATTACTGGTTTCTTTGATGAAGATTATGCTGGAAAATGCGGGAGCCCAAATCGGTTATCTGATTTTAAACAATCAAGGTAAATTAGTAATTGAAGCGTCCGGTGCGATCGGTGCTGATCAAGTAAAGGTATTACAGTCTATTCCCGTTGATAACTTTCAGTTACTGTCCCATCCGATTGTTAATTATGTACTCAGAACTAAAGAAAGTGTGGTATTAAATCATGCTACAAAAGAAGGTAACTTTACTAATGATTCTTATATTAAACAGCATCAACCTAAGTCAATTCTCTGTGTACCGTTAGTTAATCAAAGTCAACTAATTAGTATTATTTATCTAGAAAATAATTTAACTACAGGTGCTTTTACGACAGAACGAGTGGAAATTTTAAACCTGTTATCATCCCAAGCTGCTATTTCGATCGAAAATGCCAAACTCTACCATAACATGATCGCTTTAAATCACGCTTACGAGCGGTTTGTACCTCGTCAATTTCTGCAATTTTTAGAAAAATCGAGCATTACTGATGTGCAATTAGGTGATCAAGTCCAATTAGAAATGTCGGTACTATTTTCTGATATCCGTGGTTTTACTACACTGTCAGAAAAAATGACCCCAGCGGAAAATTTCAAGTTTATCAACTCCTATCTATCTGAAATGGAATCAGCAATTATTGAAAATAATGGCTTTATTGACAAATATATTGGTGATGCAATAATGGCGTTATTTAGTGGGGAAGCGGATCAGGCGATCAAAGCGGGCATCGCTATGTTACAACGCTTGAGAGTATATAATCAACATCGAGCTAATTCTGGTGATGTACCGATCGGGATTGGAATCGGTATCAATACAGGTTCATTAATGTTAGGTACTGTCGGTGGACAAAATCGGATGGATACCACAGTTATTAGTGATGCGGTAAATTTAGCTTCACGGGTAGAAACTTTGACGAAAAATTATGGGGTATCTCTGTTAATCACCCACCAGACTTATGTCAGATTAAGCGATCCATCTAATTATGCTATTCGTGCGATTGATACAGTTCAAGTTAAGGGTAAATCAGAATTAGTGACGGTTTATGAAGTATTTGATGGAGATTTACCAGAAATTAAAGCTGGAAAATTAGCAACTCTACCAATATTTATGGAAGCTTTATCACTTTATCAAGCAGGTAAATTAGCTGAAGCAGGTGCATTATTTGCGGATTGTTTACATCAAAATCCAGGCGATCGCGTCGCCCAGTTTTATAGCCAGCAACTTTAGCTGGCTGAAAGGGCGTATTGCTATACGCCCCTACTTGGTGGAACCTTTGCTCATAGAGGGATGTAGAACTTAGCGGGAAAAGTCACACTCTATATGTACCGTTTTAATTGGATGATTCAGAGGAAGTATTAGGATGTTGTTGATACCAATTAGACCGTTCTGTATCAAGTTGTTCCTTTTGTGCGGGTGTTAAAATTGCATCGATTTGGCTTCTCTCGTTTTCACGAATTGATCTGAGTTGACCTTTTTGGAAATCACTTAGATTTAGGTTAGGCTTTGATGGTCTAGCAATCTCAAACTGTTTTTTCTGATCATCGTTCAGAATCGTAAATGCTTGTTGATGGCTATATTGACGAATTTTTTCAATTTGACCTGTTTGAGAATCAGTCAAATCTAATTCTTGAAATTCATTTTTCCGCTCTGCTGTAGGAATTGGGTCTGCGCTAGCAGAATTAAAATAAAATACTATTGGAGAGATCACAACAGTTGCAGCAATTAGACCCGATAATAGAAAAGAAGCTTTAAGTTTCATGGTTGAGAATCTCGCTTATTGTTTATGGGTACAGGTAACAACAATTATTTGTTGCATTAATTTAGACGGGGGAAATAGAAAGAGTCATTGAGAATTATGAAGCTGATATTAATGCTTCTTACTTTATAAGCAAAATCCAAGCACTATAAGATTTTGACATTGTGGTTTTGGCTGCCATTGCGGCTGTTGCCATTGCTGCTGTTCCCATCGTTGTTGTTCCCATTGATGTTGTGCTTGATCTTGACGTTGTTGAGCTTGACGTTGTTGCTCTTGATCTTGACGTTGTTGAGCTTGACGTTGTTGCTCTTGATCTTGACGTTGTTGAGCTTGACGTTGTTGAGCTTGTGCTTGACGTTGTTGAGCTTGACGTTGTTGAGCTTGACGTTGTTGCTCTTGTGCTTGACGTTGTTGCTCTTGCTGGTAATCGTAACTATTATTTGGATAATTGTTATTCCGATAATCGTTATTTTGAGCATAGCTATCGGCAAAAACAGGAGTCCCCATGCTATTTAACAGCAAACTAGCGACACCTAATAAAACTAGAGATTTATTGAACCGCATATCTTTTATTTCCTTTTGTTATTAAAGATTGATTATGGTTTTTAATCAATACTTATATTATAACTATTAAAATCTTGGGAAAACCCATTATAAAGTAATTAATTAATCATAAAAAGTCATATTTTTATTATTATTGATGCAATACATTGTCCATAAAGCAAGCAATCGTACATCATCACCATTGATGGATCATAAGTAAATATTTAATGAAGTTGTGGTGAATATGCTCGCGATCGCTCCCAAGTAAAGGGAAAATATTCTTGAAATTAATTAGCATAAATCGGCATCATAGTTTATAATAACCCAGAACTTGATTGCAAATAAAAAACATTTTCATTTATGCTCGACCTTAAGCTGATCCGGGAAAATCCTCAAGTAGTTCAAGCAAGTCTAAAAACTCGTGGTGAATATGACATCCAACCCATCTTACAACTTGACCAACAACAACGGGAAATTGAAACAACCCGATCGCAACTTCAAGCTAGATCCAACGAAATCGGTAAATTAGTTGGGCAAAAAATGAAATCTGGGTCTAAAGCTGATGATCCAGAAATTCAAGCATTAAAAGATGAAGGAAATCAACTCAAACTCCAACTCAGTCAATTAGAACCCCAGGAAAAAGAGCTAAAAACTCAAATTGAAACCAATCTCTTAACTATCCCCAATTTACCGAGTGAATCAACTCCGATCGGCAAAAATGAAGAGGAAAATATCGAAATTCGTCGTTGGGGAGACGAATATTTACCCCAAAATCCGCAAATTATTCCTCATTGGGAAATTGGTGAAAAACTGGGGATACTTAATTTTGAGCGATCGGTTAAAGTTGCTCAAAGTCGTTTTGTTACCCTGATCGGAGCAGGTGCAGCATTAGAAAGAGCCTTAATTAGCTTTATGCTCGATCGGCATATTAAAATTGGCTATACAGAAATCATCCCACCAATTTTAATTAACACCGAATCCATGACCGCAACTGGTCAATTACCCAAATTTGCGGAGGAAAGTTTTAAATGTGCTGATGACGATCTCTGGTTAGCACCCACAGCAGAAGTTCCCGTTACCAATTTATATCGAAATGAAATTCTCACCGCTGAACAATTACCCATTTATCATTGTGCTTATACTCCCTGTTTTCGTCGAGAAGCGGGTAGTTATGGACGCGATACTAGAGGACTGATTCGCTTACATCAATTTAATAAAGTTGAATTGGTCAAATTTGTTCATCCTAGCACCTCTGGGGAAGAACATCAAACCCTGACCGCAAACGCTGAAGCAATTTTACAGGAATTAAAATTGCCTTACCGAGTGATCGAGTTATGTACTGGAGATTTAGGTTTTTCCGCCAGTAAAACTTATGATTTAGAAGTATGGCTTCCTAGTAGTGGTAAATATCGGGAAATTTCTAGTTGTTCTAATTTTGGCGATTTTCAAGCCAGACGTGGTAATATTCGGTTTAAAGAAACAGGTAAGAAAGGGACTCTGTTTGTTCATACCCTCAATGGTTCTGGGTTAGCAGTGGGTCGTACTATGTCAGCAATTTTGGAAAATTATCAACAATTGGATGGGACAATAAAGATTCCCGAAGTATTGCAACCCTATTTGGGTCGGACTTATTTGTAGGAAGCCACAGGAAAGATTAAAATTAGGTAAAAATAGTGAAAAGCTCCTTTGCTTTCCCTGTTAATTTTTGACTACGGACTTCAGGAATTTTTTCTATGTCTCTTTTGGCAATTTTAGGATCAATTAGTGTATTAGCGCTGTTGGTTGTGGTCCATGAATTGGGTCATTTTCTCGCAGCTCGTCTTCAAGGTATTCACGTCAATCGCTTTTCCATCGGTTTTGGTCCAATTCTCTGGAAATATCAAGGACCAGAAACCGAATATGCGATTCGTGGTTTTCCCTTGGGGGGTTTTGTCGGTTTTCCTGATGATGATCCAGATAGTAATATTCCTCCTGAAGATCCCAATCTGTTACGCAATCGACCAATTTTAGATCGAGCGATCGTAATTAGTGCTGGAGTAATTGCGAATTTAATTTTTGCTTATTTGGTTTTAGTAGTTCAGGTAGGAACGGTAGGTATTCAGGAAGTTAATTATCAAGCAGGTGTTCGGATACCCGCAATATCTACAGAAATAAATTCTGCCGCAGCTAAAGCTGGAATTCAAGCAGGTGATCTAGTTGTAGCAGTAGATGGTCAAAAATTACCTGCGGCTGAAGATACTATTTTTAACCTAAAACGCTTAATTGAAAGTCACCCTAATCAATCACTTCAGTTAGGGATTCAGCGTCAGAATCAAATAATTTCTCTGACTGTTACTCCGATCGCTGGATCTGATGGTAAAGGTCGGATTGGTGTTCAGTTAGATCCTAATCGTCAATTATTATGGGCGTCGAGCGCATAATGTGGGAGAAGCTTTTACGGAAGCGACATCGCAATTTGAAAAGATTGTCCTGTTGACGGTTAAAGGTTTTGGTCAATTAATTAGCAATTTTAAGGAAACCGCTAATCAAGTGTCTGGTCCGGTTGCGATCGTTGCTCTTGGTGCTGGAATTGCTCAATCTGATCCCTCTTATCTGTTTCAGTTTGCTGCATTGATCAGCATTAACCTGGCAATTATTAATATCTTACCTCTACCAGCTCTCGATGGGGGTCAGCTTGCTTTCTTGTTAATTGAAGGTTTACGTGGTAAACCCTTACCTACTCATGTGCAAGAAAGTGTAATGCAAACCGGGTTAATGTTACTGTTGGGTTTAGGAATTTTCTTGATTATTCGGGATACAGTGAAATTAGTGCAATAGAGGGTGTTGATTAAGATTGACTATGGCAACGATTAATGATAATTACCTAAAACTGAAAGCTGGTTATCTATTTCCAGAAATTGCTCGTCGGGTAAATAATTTTGCCCAAGCTCATCCCGATGCGAAAATTATTCGCTTAGGAATTGGTGATGTGACCGAACCTTTACCAGAAGCTTGTCGTACAGCGATGATCGCAGCAGTAACCGAAATGGGCGATCGCGCTACTTTTAAAGGGTATGGTCCGGAACAAGGTTATGATTGGTTACGTGCGAAAATCGCTACCCAAGATTTTCAAGCCAGGGGATGTGATATTGATGCTTCAGAAATTTTTATCTCTGATGGCTCAAAATGTGATACAGGTAATATTCTCGATATCTTTGGTAATAACAATATCATTGCTGTCACCGATCCAGTTTATCCTGTCTATGTCGATACTAATGTCATGGCAGGACATACGGGATTTAGTAACGAGCAAGATAAGTTTGATGGATTAGTCTATCTACCAATTACCGCAGAAAACAACTTTACCGCGACTATTCCTACTGAGAAAGTTGATTTAATTTATCTGTGTTTTCCCAATAATCCGACCGGAGCGATCGCGACTAAAGAACATCTCCAAGCTTGGGTAGACTATGCTCGAACTCATGGAGCGATCATTTTCTTTGATGCTGCTTACGAAGCTTTTATTACTGAACCCAGCATTCCCCACTCCATCTACGAAATAGAAGGAGCGCGTTCTTGTGCGATCGAATTTCGTTCTTTTTCTAAAACTGCGGGATTTACTGGTGTTCGCTGTGCTTTTACTGTAGTCCCCAAAACCTTGACTGCAAAAACTACTGATGGTAAAGAAGTGGAACTATGGCAATTATGGCACCGTCGTCAATCTACTAAGTTTAACGGTGTATCTTATGTAGTGCAACGGGGAGCGGAAGCTGTTTATTCCCAGGAAGGACAAGCTCAAGTCAAAGGTCTGATTAATTTCTATCTCGAAAATGCGAAAATTATTAGCAAGGAGCTCTCTTTAGCAGGATTTGGCGTTTATGGTGGGATCAATGCACCTTATGTATGGGTAAAAACCCCATCTGGGTTATCAAGCTGGGAGTTCTTTGATAAATTATTGCATACCTGTCATGTAGTTGGTACTCCCGGTTCTGGTTTTGGTGCTGCGGGAGAAGGTTATTTCCGGATTTCTGCTTTTAATAGTCGAGAAAATGTCGAAACAGCGATGAAAAGAATTACAGAGCAGTTTAAGATGTAGTGTGGGAGGGGCAGGTTGTGAACTGCCCTCAACTCTCCCACCTCGCTAATCTGGGGTGGGATTTTTATCTATTTGAATGTGGAACAGATATCTGTTGTCTACTCAATTGAGTCTGTGATATCAGATCAGGTGAGTTCATCCAGGTGATCTGTGGGGCTGGGCGGGTTCATTAAGGTTATTGGTGTGAATCATAATTAATCGGTGAACCCGCCCCTACAGAGATAAATGTATTCGATTTATTTTCTCAAAAAGATGATGATCAGGATCATAGAGGATTACGAGATTAACAGTGATTTAATAACAGATCACTATCATAAACCTGCCCAACCAACACAGATCAATCACCAGCGACTTTAACCGATCGCCATTCATGCCAAATCTTACTGTACTTGATCAACCTCGAATTTGCTGTAACTATTAATTATGTTAATTTTACCCGTTACAATATCATTAATTAAGGTTTTACGCAGTTCTTTCAGATGGTCAATTTGATGTTTGATGGTGTCGATAATTTTATCTATTTGAGTAGTTCTTTTGTCTAGATAGTCCGCGATCGCTTTTTGTTCAGCCAGAGTGGGAATCGGTGTTAAAGCATCGGTAAAAGCTGATATATTTAATCCAGCTCTGGTAACACCTTTAGCATTGATAATAAAACGTAACCTGTAACTTTTAGATTGCAACAGTCTGAATAAGTAGGGACTATAAATAGATTGATGTTTACTTCTAATTTGGGCTAAATGATATCCACAAACAACTCCTGATAATGACTCATTAACTAAAGCAGAAATAGCAATATCTGCACTGGTCTCAGAATCTTTTGTCACTAAAATATCATCTTTATTAACCGCGAATTTTTTAATCTCTAATAGACTTGCTGTAGCTTTCATAAATCCTAAAGAAGAATCAATTATATCGTTTTTATATACATCTGTATAACTACATAGATACACTGGTATTTCGTGAGCATAAGTTTTTTTATCAACATGACTAAATTGGATTAAAGCAATATCTTTTAAACGCTTAATTTGCCAATGTTCAGGAATTGCACCGATCGCCTCAATCCCACTATCTTTCATCGGTACAGTTTGATCTAGTCCTTGGGTTACGGTTTCATTAATTACAGACTGTTTTAAGCTATTATATAGTGTTACTTTTTGGGTGAGGAGAGCAATTTTTTGATCGATTTGGTAGGTTTTGGTGTCTAGATAGTGCGCGATCGCTTTTTGTTCAACCAGAGGGGGAATAGGTATAAACAGAAAAGAGCCATATTTTTCAGCACTAATATTCTCAATGGTAGATTTGATCACCATAGAGTTTTTCCAATTATTATAAACACTAGATTTGGTATAATAACTGAGAAAATCCGAGATGATCACAGATTGCTTAGGACGAACTTTAATTAAATAACCTGCGTAACAAGCTTGTCCAGTATAATTTTTGAGGTGGAATGTTTTACCGACTGTAGCACCACTCCGAGCAAAAAGTAGATCTCCTTCCTTTAAAATAAATTTCTTAGCCCGATCTGGATTTAATGATTTGAAAGTATCTTTTTTCAATTCTTCTTGATCAGAAAAATCAGTAATCCGGATAAAACGAGGATGATCAGGATTAGCATCACTAGCACTTTCATTTGCTCCATAGCTTAAAGGACCTAAGATCAGTTCTTTTAATCTTTTCACACACCAATGTTCAGGAATTTCACCCAGCCACTCAATCCCACTATCTTGATAAGCTGGATAACGACTGATTGATAATTGCTGATTGCTCATTGTTTCAATCCTCTGGAGAGTCAATCGATTTGATTCATAAATGGCCCAGGGCTCTCGCATTTCGGTTATAGTTCAATACGGTTCAGTTACCATCTTTTTTTTTGGGATATCTCGGCGAAGAAGAAGGGCGAAGCATTCGGATATAATATCACTGGTTTGATTGTTCAATTGTCGCTAAACATGCTTCGCCCCTACAAATCCTGCAAATCTGGACACAATTCTGTTTATAGTCTAATCCGGTTCGATTCAGGGTTGGGGCGATCGCCCAGCTTTTCTAGGAGCATCGCTATCTGATAAATAAAGTATAAAGCCCAATCCGGTTCAGTTAACTGTAGGGGTGAAGCATGTTTAGCGACAATTAAGCGATCAAACGAGTAATACTATATCCGAATGCTTCACCCTTCTTTTGCGCCGAGCTCCCCAAAAATATCCTTAACTGAACCATATTGGTATAAAGCCTAGTTATTCCCTAAAAAAAATACCCTATCATTACTAAGCAATTTTTACTTTAGTAAAATTACTTTTTAGTCAATTGGATTGTTGAGAAAATGACGTAATAGAATAGGACTAATAGTTATATAAACTGTCAAAAATGCAACCAGAGGAAAAGCTAAAAATAAGTTAGCTCCTTCCTTGATTAATGAAATACTACCTAATAAAGAACATATAAAGTCAAGCGCCATTCCTGGAACCCAAAAGAAAAACATTGTTTTCATTCCACGTTTTTTTCCCTCATAAACATCTATAGTCATAATGTTGATTCCCATGACTGCGGAAGCTCCAACTAGAGCAAATAGTAGAGGGGCATAATCACCACTATTTAATAAATTATTTAAATTTGATAATAAATTATTTAAAGTTGCGGCTTTGACTCCCATACCCCCTAATATTCCGATAAAAGTAGTTAGATAATCACCGATCATTCCAATCCAAAACAATAGAATCAAAATTACTTGCATCTTTATCTCCAAGTTACCTTTAATTAACGCCGACTTGAAATTACTAATATTGCCAGTCCTATCCCAATGACCATAGCAATAGCGGTCAAAATGGCAAATAGTAAATCAGGATTTAATTCTAATTTTTTCTGCTTTTTTCGCGCTTGTTGCCCATAAAATTGTTGCTCAACATAACTAATATAACTAAGCTCTCCTATGAACTTTTTCCATGCTTTTAAACCTTCATCTCTAAAATATTGCCTATCTGAAGAATGGATTAATTTGTTCTTTTCAAACCAAAAATTAATACTTTCCTGATAGCCTGGCTGTAATTTTTGTGAAAAATATTTGTGATTTAATAATTTACAAGACTTTGAATGCTGTTGATACCAAAGTAAAAGTCCTATATCATAAAGCTTTTTCCATTCTTTTATAGTAAAAATTTGACGATTCTTGTAAGCAAAATCAACAGATTTCAAATACCTTAAGTATTTTAAATCAACTAAAATAAACTTGGAAGCCAGCTGTAGAACTTCCTCAAAAGAATTGGTCTGTTCTTGGAATTGTTTCCAGATAGGTTTATCCATTTTTTCCCCAAGAAAATTAACCATTATCACTAGCTATCACCGCTGCTAGAACTACTATCAGAGCTGCTACTGTCTCCGGAATCGCTGCTACTGTAATCAGAACTATAACTATCACTTCCTCCTGAATCAGAGCTGCTATCACCGAACCAAGAACCACTATCACTGTCACCAGAGCTACTGCTGTAATCGTAACTATCGCTTACTCCAGAGTCATAACTATCAGAATCACTGCTACTGGAATCATAACCATCACTTTCTCCAGAATCAGAACTATTACCAAACCAGCTATCGAACCAAGAGCCACCATTACCTTCATCAGAATTATCGCTACTGGAATTAGAAATATCACTTACTTCAGAGTCAGATTCACTACCAAAAAAACCATCGAACAAAGATACACCAATATTGTTAGAATTATTCCTTTCAGAATCGTAACTGTCTCTTGATTCAGATTCATAACAGTTATCATATTCGTTAACATCAGCGCTATTTTCATCAGAAGTGTCACTTGATTCGGGTTGAGATCCCGTACCGAACCAATTCCAATGATCTCTAAGTTCAGGAGGTATTCCTAGTGTAATTCCTGTCTCTTTGATATTAGCTGGATCAGCAAAAAAAAGATTATCCGGAGAAATTATGAAGCACTGAGTTTCATTTAACACTTCTTTAACCTTGGAACTAAAGCAGTCGTCTGTTCCATCAGCAGTTGAAAAAATAAGAATAATTTCTCTCTCTTTAGCTACATGAACTAGACGTTTTGCTTGATCAATATCATTCCATTTTGAGTTTCCTAGAGCTTTACATTCTATGATAGCGATCTCATAGTCATTGAGATCTTCAATAGTTATATCTATCTGTGTCCCTCTACCGTATTCTTCAAATGTTTCATTATAAACAAGCTTACTTTCTGGGGGATGCCAATTAGCCCTTAATCCAAAATAATCAATTTTTCCCTCTGTGTATCTCTCCCAATTTTCTCCCTGCTCATAATTAGCTCTACCCATTTCTTGTCTATCGATATGTTTTTTCTTCTCTATATGTCCTGATTTGCTACTATCGGACTCATCAGATTTGAACACACCAGACACTTGAGAAGTTATCTCAGCTATACCTTCAGATAGGCGTTTACTAAACCAGTCTAATAATCCTTCACTCATAATTTTTTTTACGGTGAGTTAGGTTAATGGAATATTTTTATATAGTAAACCAATGATCTAAATTATGAAAAGCGGAAAAAGACGGATGTTTATAATAATTTATATTTCAGAAGAAATTGGTCGGGAAAAAGACAGAATAATAGTCTATCCCGATCCTAGGTTCCTTGCTCAAAAAACTGTAAAGACGGAAAAAGACGGAATAATTTGAGGATTGATAAAATTTTTACTGCAAGACGGAAAAAGACGGAAAAAGACGGTTATAATAATTTCAGTTATTTCTCTCCCCTGCTGATGAATACTCATGAGGTACTGGACTTTGTCGATGAGGTGATCTATACCAAAACTGGTAAGCATCTCAATGACTTACAACGTGGCATAATTGAAGGAACACTAAAGCGACAAAAATATGCTGATATTGCATCAACTTATAGTTGTAGTGCTGGTCATGCTAAGGATGTCGGTTATGAGCTTTTACAGATGTTATCTAATATTTTCGATGAACCTGTTGATAAAAAGCATCTTAAATCTATCCTAGAGCGGCAAGGAAATCTGAATATTTCTTTAGGTGATAGAAGTATTGCTTGTATTAATAATAATCATATAATTGGAAACATAAATGTTGGCTCTGAACAACCCAACCCTACCGTACATAAAAGCGATCGTGAAGATCCTGACTTTCAGCAAAAAAAGAATAATCAAATTCAGCAGGAAAAGATTGATAAATTACGACAGTATGGCTTAAACGATCAGCAAATCGCAGAGATACTAGAGCTACCTTTAGAGGTAGTTAAGAAGGTAGACTTGGAAGAGTGAGCATAGTTAGTACCCCGGATTTAAATCTGAGGATATTTTTGGGGATCTCGGCGCAGAAGAAGGGTGAAGCATTCGGGTATAATATTACTGGCTCAATCGCTCAATTGTCGCCCGAATGCTTCACCCCTACACTTAACTCCCAAAAGTGTTAACAATTTGTTAATAGCGACATTAATTCGTCGAAACAATAACTATGACCAATAATCTAGCAATCTAAAAAAGGCGACGCCCAGATTTGAACTGGGGAATGGAGGTTTTGCAGACCTCTGCCTTACCACTTGGCTACGCCGCCCTAATTGTCCTTACCTAATATAACATAACTTTAGCATAAAATTAATGATTTTGGGAAAATTTTTGCAAAAGATTGCCTGAACTATGGGCAACCTCACTTATATCCCTAGAAATCAACCGATCCGCAGACGTTGTTCCTGAACTATACTTTGTAATGACATCGGCAACCAATGGTCATATTGGGAATAAACGGGTAATCGAGGTAAGAGTTGCCATCCTGCTGGTTCTAAGATATTTTTGAGAGTCTGATAGTCCAAATGAGGGTAATTAGGATTGACTTCATCTTTCGGTCCAATCCCACCTAAATCCCGAGCCCCTGCTTCTAAACAAGCGAGTAACCACTCAGGATCGCTCACTAAATTGGGGGGAATTTGGATGGTAATATCTGGGGGCAAAATTTGACTTGCTAAATTAATTACTTTGGGTAATTGATGGGGATGAAAAGCTGGTGCTGTAAAAATTTGCTGGTCTCCAGGACTGTAAGGTTGGAGAATTACCTCTTGAATATTACCCCAACGTTGATGAATTTGGGCGATCGCTACTAAGGTTTCAGACCAATCTGTGGGAGTTTCACCAATCCCCAACAGTAATCCTGTCGTCAAAGGAATTCTGAGTTTTCCTGCCCATTCTAACTGTTGCAGACGGATTTGAGGTAATTTATTCGGAGCATTGCGATGAACTGTTTCCAGTAATTTAGGTGTTAATTGTTCTAGCATCAGCCCCATTGACACATTGACATTTTTTAAACGATTAATTTCTGTCCAACTTAACGGTCCGACATTACTATGGGGTAAAAATCCCATAGTCAGGGCTAATTTACATAAATCATAAATACGTTCAAACCAATCGACACGACGAAAACTGAGGGGATGGACTTCCCCACTAATAATGAGAATTTCAATTACACCACTATCTTTAAGAGAGCTTAATAACCCTTGTGCTGTGGTTAATTCCATCCAAGCATCTTGACCCGGATCGACACGAAAGTTGCAATAAGTACAGCGATTAAAACACTCATAAGTAGGCACCAAGGTGTAAGCGGGACTGTAAGTAACAACTCTGGACATAAACAAATATCATCCCGATGCTGAATCTGTTTTAGGTTCAATTTACCGAATTTTTTCACAGAAAAAAACTTGTTCAATCCTGATCTTCCCATAGTATATAACTTTTATTTATACATTATATAAATAACAGCAATTAAAAATACTTAAAAAAAACCTTTACAAAACTAAACAAAACGATTAATGTAGTAATCAAGGTAGAGAAACACAGCTACCGAGTACCTTGAAAAATAAATAAAGCCATCATAAACTCATGACCACAACCTTACAGCGCAGTACAACTGCCAGTGTATGGGATCGCTTCTGCGAGTGGATCGCTAGCACAGAAAACCGCCTTTATATCGGCTGGTTCGGTGTGTTAATGATCCCCACCCTACTAACTGCTACTACTTGCTACATCATCGCTTTCATCGCTGCTCCTCCAGTAGATATCGATGGTATCCGTGAACCTGTAGCCGGTTCTTTGATCTACGGTAACAACATCATCACTGGTGCAGTTGTTCCTTCTTCTAATGCGATCGGTCTGCACTTCTACCCGATTTGGGAAGCAGCCAGCTTAGATGAATGGCTCTACAACGGTGGTCCTTACCAGTTGGTAGTTTTCCACTTCCTGATTGGCATTTTCTGCTACATGGGACGTGAGTGGGAATTGAGCTACCGTTTAGGAATGCGTCCTTGGATCTGCGTCGCTTACTCAGCTCCTGTAGCTGCTGCCACCGCAGTATTCTTGATTTATCCTTTAGGTCAAGGTAGCTTCTCCGATGGAATGCCCCTGGGTATTTCTGGAACCTTCAACTTCATGATCGTGTTCCAAGCCGAACATAACATCCTGATGCACCCCTTCCACCAACTTGGTGTAGCTGGTGTCTTCGGTGGTTCACTTGTTCAGCGCCATGCACGGTTCTTTGGTAACTTCTTCTTTAATCCGTGAAACTACGGAAACCGAATCGCAAAACCAAGGTTACAAATTCGGACAAGAAGAAGAAACCTACAACATCGTTGCTGCTCACGGTTACTTCGGTCGCTTAATCTTCCAATACGCTTCCTTCAACAATAGCCGTTCCTTGCACTTCTTCTTAGCTGCATGGCCAGTAGTAGGTATTTGGTTCACCTCACTGGGAATCAGCACCATGGCATTTAACTTGAACGGATTCAACTTCAACCAGTCAGTGATCGACTCTCAAGGTCGCGTGATCAATACCTGGGCTGATGTCATCAACCGCGCTAACTTAGGGATGGAAGTAATGCACGAGCGCAATGCTCACAACTTCCCACTTGACTTAGCTGCTGTGGAAACTGCTCCTGTAGCTTTAACTGCTCCAGCAATCAACGGCTAATTTTCTTAGCTAATAAAAAGCACTCTCCTTTTCGGGGGGTGCTTTTTTATTGGTGCGGATTTAATAGTTCTGTTCCATCCTGGCAAAGATCTGTAAAAATTTAGTCAATTATCAATAGACATCAGGAGACAAACCAACGGTTTACACACGCCCATTAGCCCGTCTAATCGAGCAATTACAACGCCTACCTGGCGTCGGCCCAAAAACAGCCCAGCGATTAGCATTACATATCATCAAGCGTCCAGAAGAAGAAATTCAGGCGCTAGCTCAAGCTTTAATCGAAGCAAAAAAGCAAATAGGTTTTTGCTCCATCTGTTTTCATCTTTCCGCTGAACCTACTTGTGAAATCTGTCGCAGCCCAAACCGAGATCATCAGACTATCTGTGTAGTTGCTGAATCTCGGGACGTGATTGCCTTAGAAAAAACTCGAGAATATCGGGGTAAATATCACGTTTTAGGAGGAGTAATTTCACCAATGGATGGAATTGGTCCAGAACAACTGAATATTCAACCACTGCTAAGACGAATTAGTCAACCAGGTATTCAAGAAGTAATTATTGCCATTAGTCCAAGTGTTGAAGGTGAAACTACTACCCTTTATGTGGGTCATTTGCTCAAACCATTCACCAGAGTCACCAGAATCGCTTTTGGTTTACCAATGGGAGGCGATCTAGAATACGCTGATGAAGTAACCCTAGCGCGAGCTTTAGAGGGACGTCGAGAATTAGATTAGCGGATTCCTAAACAGTTCAATTACTCAGTAGTCGGGCTATTGCCAAAATAGACCACATGCCAGATGCCAGATGTCCCATAAAAGTTTGTGACTTTCTTGTGTAGAATCTGAAAATGGGCTAAAAATATCTATACGCTTTAAGTGCGATCGAAGCTATGCTTATGTAAAAAAAGAACGTTGGGGATGTCGTAATAGCCAAGAAGTCCAACTAGAATCAATCCGATGTAAATTATAGCCCATATTAAAATACAGATTACAAGCTTGATAATTATCTTCTAAGACATGAAGATAAATCTCTTGAAACCCCCAATTCCGGACAGTCTGCTCACAAGCAGTGAGCAATTGTTTAGCTACTCCCTGACGACGCCACTCAGAGCGAACAGCTAAATTAGATAAATAAGGATACTGAACACCACCCAAGACCCAGGGTTGATGGGAACGGAGTGCAACTTCTACCGTTCCGACTAGATTAGACCAATTTTCCGTTGCTGGATTTTTACTAGGCAGAGTCGCTACTAAGCAAAGATAATGAGGAGATGAAGAACGTAGTCGATGACGTAGGTCTTCATAAATTCCCATCCGTAAGACTGGATAAAACCAACTCTGATATCCAGCACGGGAGTGAAAGCTATCAGCCAACACCTCCGCTAGACTAAGTAGATCTGTTGGTCTAGCACCACGAATCAGAAATTGGGGTGAATTGGACGAGAGGGAAATGGGTTCGGGCACATGGGGTGTTGAGGAATAGAAAAAAGGGTTCACAGCTATGAGGATACCTGACCAGCATAATTTTTAATCATAGAATTAGATCCCATGACTGGTGATATTAGGATTGAGAACACATTAATAGTTCTTAAAGATACAATATTGGCAATTGGGGCGCAAACTTTGGTTAGCTTAAAGTCGGATTTAAGATACTTCCATAGGTATGTATATTTGTACCACTTATGCACTAATCTTGCTTGCCCAAGTTTAGACGGTTGAGAACCTAAATTGGTAAAATTCTACACCCTAAGCGAGAATCTAAGCTAAATGATGGGATAAAGCTGATGGCAAAAAATCAAAAAAATTGCTACTTTGTTCAGCATTAACCTGATTCATTAGCTAAAATGTGTTTTCAACATCCCCCATGAGGGAAAATTGGACTAAAACAGATAGGAGTAGATGCTACGCTCAAAAAAAAATTATCTGCCATGAAAATATTAATTTTCAATTCATTACTACTAAATCAACCGATTAGTAAAAAAGTCCACTGAATTTTGGTTGGGAGAATCGCCAAGCTCCTATTAGTATAGATTTAGGACAAAAAAAAGGAGAAATATATACTTGGGGATCATAACAAAAGTCAATTTGCTCTCCTCGCTGCAAAAGGACAAACAACTCAAACAGGAACACAGATTCAAAAAACAGCCCAGTGGATCAGGGGGTTGGGCAGTCTAAGTCACCATAATTTAGTGGGCTAGACATCTGGACAGAATATAGCCATTTGTAAATATCAATAATTTTTGGCTAGATGAGATTATTTTTAATATAACTGCCCTTACAGCAGGAGAGCAGTGCATGCAGCTCACCACAGAAAATAGTAAGCCCAAAATTCTGGTCGTCGATGATGAGCCAGATAATCTGGACTTGCTTTATCGGACTTTTTATCGCGAATATAAGGTGTTGAGGGCAGAGAACGGACCGGAAGCCCTAGATATTTTGGCGGCTGAAGGGGAAGTAGCAGTAATTATTTCGGATCAGAGAATGCCACATATGAGTGGCACGGAATTTCTCAGTCTGACCGCTACTCAGTACCCAGATATTATTCGGATTATTTTAACGGGCTATACAGATGTTGATGATTTGGTAGAAGCTATTAATTCTGGCAAGGTATTTAAGTATGTAACTAAACCCTGGGATGCGGATGCTTTAAAGACTTTGGTCCGGCAAGCTGTTGATACACATAATGTCTTGAAAGCTCGGACTCAGGAGTTGTTTCGGACACTACGTTCAGAAGCTTTGTTGAATTCGGTCACCAATACTATTCGTAGTGCCAATAATTATCGGCAAATGCTGCAAACCATAGTGGAAACTGTGGGGCAAATGTATGAGGTGAGTTGTTGTATTCTACGTCCAGTCCAAGATGGACGGATGGTAGATGAGTGGTTTGTCTATAAAAATGATAAAGAATCGGAATCAGATGACCAAGAATTAATGTCCCGGGCTGCCGAATTGTTACCGGAAACGGTGTGGGAATCTCAAGATGTAGAGTTGATTGCCGATGTTGAGTCTGATGAACGGATTCAAGGAAGAAGGGCCGAAGCTTATCAGGCTGGAGATATTCGCTCTAGTTTGATTGTGCCTTTAGCTTATCGAGGAGAGTTAATGGCAGTATTGGCTTTACATCAGTGTCGGCACCGTCGGGAATGGTTGGGACATGAAGTCCAGTTAGTGATTATGGTAGCTGATCAGGCGAGTTTAGCTCTGTCTCAAGCGCGGGCTTATGAGCAGGTTAGGGCTTTAGCTAGAAGAGAAGCTTTAATTAATACTATTACAGCCGCAATTCGGTCTAGTTTAGACCCCCAGGAGATTTTTGCCGCGATTACCCAAAAATTGGGTCAGGCTTTGCATGTAGATGGCTGTGCGCTGTCATTATGGACAGAGGATGATGAGTTTGTTCAATGTGTGGGGTTATATGATGCTTTGTTGGATGTCGATTCCCTGACTGAACAAGCAGAGCTGCATTCTAGTTTAGCTCGAGATGCCTTTTTGCCCCGATCGCTAGTGCCAATTCGTCAAAATCCGGTCCTACAACAGTTGTTGGAAACTCAACTTCCAGTTGTACTTGATGATATGGATCGGCAACCAGAAATGAATGTTTTGGATTTGCCCCTCCGATCGCCAGCCCGCGCTCTGTTAGTAGTGCCCTTGATTGCTGATGGTCAAGTAATTGGTAGTATTTCCCTCCGTCAAACTGATGGTCCACGTTCTTGGTCGGGGGCAGAAGTGGATTTAGCCCAAGCAGTAGCAGCTCAAGCCGCGATCGCTGTCCAACAATCACGGCTATATCAAAAAACCCGACAACAAGCGGAAAGATTAATGGAAGTAGATCGACTCAAAACCGAGTTTTTCCAAAATATTTCCCATGAATTCCGCACACCTTTGACTTTAATGATTGGTCCGTTAGAGTCAGCCATTAATCAGGGGATAGATTTACCCCTCGATCAAGCCGCGATCGCCCTCCGTAATTCCCGCAGATTACTACGTTTAGTCAATCAATTATTAGATTTACAACGTTTAGATGCAGGCAAAATGCAGCCCAAGTTTCGCCCCTGTGATTTGGTCAATTTTGTCGAACAAACAGTAGCGACTTTTCGTCCTTACTGTGAAAAAAAAGGAATTACTCTCCATACCCATACTCCTCCCTCTTGTGACCGAGTTTATCTAGATTTAGAGCGTTTCGATAAGGTCCTCTATAATCTACTCTCCAATGCCATGAAATTTACTCCTAGTGGCGGCACAATTACCGTATCTTTACAACCCGCAGGGGATCATATTTTGTTGCAAGTCAAAGATACAGGAATTGGCATTCGAGCTGATCAAATTCCCCATTTATTTGAAAGATTTCGTCAAGCAGAAGGTTCAGCATCACGTTCCTACGAAGGTAGTGGGTTGGGGTTAGCCCTAGTCAAGGAATTAGTAGAATTACATAAAGGTCAAGTATCGGTCGAGTCGGTCTATGGTGCAGGAACAACTTTTGGGGTATGGTTACATAAAGGTGTCTCTCATTTACCTCTAGAACAGATCATAGAAGTCCCAGCCGATGTCCACTCATCCCGCTCAAGTGTGGAGTTGGCTGATGTGGAGATGGAGTTACAGGAAGAAGATGGAGCCATTACACAGGACATTGGTGCGATCGCATCAGCTCCCGCGTCCTCTTTAAGTGCGCCGATCGAAACCAAAGAAAATCAAAAATGCACAATTTTGGTAGTAGATGATAATCCAGATTTGCGTACTTATGTCTCAGGGATAATGCGGGGACAGGGTTATCAAGTAAAAACTGCCAGAAATGGTGGGGAAGGTTTCGCGATCGCCCAATCCTATCCACCAGATTTGATGGTGACAGACTTGATGATGCCCTTAGTTTCAGGATTAGACTTAATTCGGATGATGCGTGAGGATGAGGCTTTAAAGGGAACACCGATCATTTTATTAACCGCAAAAGCTGATGAAGATACCCGCATAGAGGGAGCATTGCAAGGGGCAGATATTTATTTATCAAAACCGTTTAATGATCGAGAATTGTTAGCAGCAGTAAGAAATTTGTTAGCCCTCAAACAAAATGAACGTCGAGTCCGGGAATTAAATAGTTATTTAACTGAGTCGGTCCTGAAGCGATTTTTACCACCATCAATGGTATCAAAAGCAGCAGCCGGAACACTGTCTTTAGATTTACGCCCAGAACCAAAGTTAATTACCATTTTGTTTAGTGATATTGTGGGCTTTACTCAAATGGCTAATACCCTGCGTAGTCGTCGAGTCGCAGAGGTACTCAATGAGTATTTGGCGCAGATGACTAGAGCTGTATTTGATAATGGTGGTACAGTAGATAAATTTGTCGGTGATGCGGTCATGGCAATTTTTGGCGCACCAGAAGAAATTACACCGAATGAACAAGTCCGTCGGGCGATCGCTGCGGCTAGACAAATGCACTATGCTTTAGATGAGTTAAATCAATCTTGGCAAGAACAGGGTTTACCTTTAGTGCGTTTTCGCTGTGGGATTCACCAGGGTACAGCCGTGGTGGGGATGTTTGGTAGTGCGGAAAGAGCAGACTATACCGCGATCGGTCCTGCCGTAAATATTGCCGCCCGTTTGCAGGAAGCAGCTGACCCGGATTCGGTGTTAGTGTCAGCCGCAGTAGCTGATTATATGGAAGATGATGAAATTGTCAAGTATGGTTCATTGCAGTTGAAGGGAATTGATGAAACGGTGTTGGCTTTTGAGTTGAAACAAGAGCAGGAAAATTGATCGAATTTGCTACTAATGGAAATTGAATTAATCCAGTTGCTTAGTTCTACAGATATGCTGGATCACTTAGAAGTAAATATTGGTAAGAGGTGCTACATGGAAATCGGTGTACCCAAGGAAACTAAGGATCAGGAATATCGGGTAGGTTTGAGTCCGAGTAGTGTGAGGGTGTTGGGAGAAAATGGTCATTCAGTCTGGGTGGAAACTGGAGCTGGGTTAGGATCTGGTTTTACGGATGATGATTATCGTGAAGCGGGTGCTCAGATCGTGGATCAGGCTAAAGCTGCTTGGGATCGAGAACTGGTGATCAAGGTCAAAGAACCGCTCGAACCAGAGTATCAATTTCTGCAAAAAGAACAGTTACTCTTTACTTACCTACACTTGGCTGCAAATAGAAACCTCACTGAACATTTGCTTCATTCTGGGATCACAGCGATCGCTTATGAAACGGTAGAATTGGCTGATAAAAGACTACCACTCCTGACCCCAATGAGCATTATTGCTGGACGGTTAGCAGTGCAATTCGGAGCCAGATTTCTCGAACGTCAAGAGGGAGGTCGAGGGGTTCTGCTTGGGGGGATACCTGGGGTAAAACCGGGAAAAGTAGTAATTTTAGGTGCGGGTATTGTGGGTACGGAAGCAGCGAGGATGGCGATCGGGGTTGGTGCCCATATCCAAATTTTGGATATTAATGTGGATCGATTAGCCTATCTAGAAACTCTTTTCGGATCACGAGTAGAACTACTCTATAGTGAGTCTTTACTAATTGAAAAAATTATTCCTGAAGCTGACTTACTAATTGGTGCTGTGCTAGTACCCGGACGACGGGCTCCTGTGCTAGTACCCCGAAAATTGGTAGCAAAAATGCGCCCTGGTTCAGTTATTGTTGATGTGGCAGTGGATCAAGGTGGTTGTGTCGAAACATTGCGAGCCACATCTCACACTAATCCTGTTTATATAGAAGAAGGAGTAGTTCACTATGGTGTACCCAATATGCCCGGAGCGGTGCCATGGACATCAACTCAAGCCCTCAATAATAGCACTTTACCCTATATTTTGAAGTTAGCTGGGGCTGGAATTGGGGCTTTAGAACTAGATCCAGCTTTAAAGCGAGGGTTGAACGTCCAGAATCACAAATTAGTTCATCCTGTGGTGCAAGAAGTATTTCCTGATTTAGCGAAATAATAGCCCATCCACCTTTAAAAATAAATAATTTGAGTTTGTTCGTAGTAAGCGCAAAGAGCGAAGACAGCGCTTACTACCAACGAAAGTGCCCAATTGTCTCAAGCTCGTCAAAAATTTATGCTGCCATTTATTCGTCCAGATTTGCATGTACTTAATCCCTATACTCCTCACCCAGGGGAAATGTTCGGGACTGAAGAAATAACGGTTGATCGTGTTGATACTAATGAAAGTCCCTATGACCTCCCCCGCGAGTTAAAAGCGAAGTTAGCATGGGCTTATGAACAGGAAATTGAGACTAATCGCTATCCAGATGGTGCCCAGATTGGACTCAAAACCGCGATCGCTGAGTATGTGAACGAATCATTACCACAACCACTCTTTGATGTTGCTCATATTTCTCTTGGTAATGGTTCGGACGAATTGATTCGTTCTGTGTTAATTGCTACTTGTCTGGGTGGATTAGGTACAATTTTGGTAGCTAATCCCACTTTTTCTATGTATGGCATTCTAGCCCAAACCTTGGGCATCCCAGTAGTGACAGTAAATCGCTCAGAAACTAATTTTGAAATGGATTTAACTGCCGCTCAAGCAGCAATTCAATCAACCCAAAATCCACCAGTACGAGTCGTCTTTGCAGTTCACCCTAATTCTCCCACGGGTAATGCTTTAACTACAGCCGAACTCGATTGGCTTAGAAATTTACCAGACCATATTTTAGTGGTGATTGATGAAGCTTATTTTGAATTTAGTGGTACGAGTATAGTTAAGGAATTGACTCAAAAAAATAATTATGTAATTTTACGGACATTTTCTAAGGCATTTCGTTTAGCGGGTTTGCGTTTGGGATATGCGATCGCGAATCCGGAACTGATTACTATCCTCGAAAAGATCCGGCTTCCCTATAATTTGCCTAGCTTTTCCCAAATCTCTGCTCAACTAGCTCTAAGACACAGACAAGAACTACTCGCAACGATTCCCCAAACCTTAAGCGAGCGATCGAGATTAATCAATGCTTTCACCATCAACCCAGTTTTACAAGTATGGCCTAGTGACGCTAATTTTATTTATTTGCGTCTGCAACACGCATCTGATCCTGTCCTTACCCAAGTAGTGCATCAACTGAAAAGATTAGGTACTTTAGTCCGTCAAACTGGTCATGGTTTACGCATTACCATTGGTAGTCCCGAGGAAAACTCACGTACCCTGAATCGACTTCTCTCCATCATCAGCGATTTTAAGCCGTGAGTAGTTCCGAAGCTGGACGCACCATCCTAATCGTATGAGGCATCACCCCTACTAGACGGGCCATTGCCTCATCCGGTAATTTGGCTACTGTTTCTAAATCAAAATACATTTCAAACTGGGTCAAAATCCGCTGGGCTCGTTGTAATGGTGATGGTGTGGCTGTTAAATCTGCTGTGACTCGAATCCAGTGTTGTCTAGTTTCATAAGCCTTTTTTTTGTCTTCGTAAGATTCTGGATAGATTAAGGATAAATCTCCCACGGGAATAGTACGTTGACAACCGAGATCAAACAAACCGCCCACCGCTGCTCCTGGACCAGCAAATTCAGCATGGAAACGTTTGTAGATAATTAGTCCATTACGACGTTTACTATCTACCATCAGTAATTGTCCACTATTCAACTGGGTAAGAACTTCCGAAGAATTGGAGTATTTAATCAGTTCTACATGCTCATTGGGGTGATCATGGCTTGGGTTTTTATTATACATTTGAGCTAAAGGCCCTCTTTATGCCCGCTAAGGTTTTGATCAGAGAATGGACTTTTATGGGGTTTTAATGTCAGATATCAGGGAAATAAATCTTCTCTTACATCAATCATTACGTTGTCCCAGACATTAAATTAAAAGTAATCATGAAGACTTTCCTTTCTTTTTTAAAGAAATTGTAAAGCTGTTGCCAGCTCTACAAATAGGGTATGACTCCCCTCTTGACAAATATTTCGCCATTATTGAACAGGATAGATGATGAATCAAAGTAAGTAAACCTAATTACTACTATCTCATTTTTTTTAAAATTATCAAAATACCTAGACTTAAAACTTTGTGAAAAATATTGTGGGCTGGTCAGCCTTAGTAAACTCACAGTGAGCCGCTACTAATAAATAACGCTTTATGCTATAGCTCGTCAAGAGGATAGTATTCTTTTTAGAGAGAATTTAATGTGGTTCATCTTTAATTTTAATTTCCGGATTTTTGCCCAGAAGCAAACTTTTCTCTAGGCATAAATTTGGTCAGGACAATTCTTAATCTCACTTCCGGAGCGAAAAATATAGAGCTTTTTGGGGAATTGTAATTTAAGTGATGTAGTTACCACGCTCGGTAGCTAATTGGGCGGAATTTCCCTAAATGCTCTGGACTAAATCAGGACTCACTTAGTCAGTGAGTCCTATTTTCAGTTTGGACTTGATTTAACTATTCTCAAAATTAGGATTTGGTAGCTTAAACAATGAATAAAAATCTAATTTTTTAATAATGTAAACATTTGGTTAAGAAAATTAAAGATATTTAGGTAAAAGGCAAGACTTTATGTATAAAATAGATTCATAACAATCGAGAGAAAATAATCAATTTAGAAACCACCATAAACTTGGAAATCCCAGGAAAGATTTTGGTGCGTGGAAAAAAATAACAGCCAGAAGACGTGAGCAATGTCTTGATATTAAAAGACAAAAAGCTCTGAAAACTAGCCGGAAATATTGATTAATAATCAGCTTTAAAGGAAGAAAGCAAATGGTGACATTAGTAAGTCCAAAAATTTCCTCAGCGAAAGAGCAAGCATTAGTTTTATGGTTTGAGCAGGTAGGTATTAATGACATTCCCTTAGTAGGAGGCAAAAATGCTTCTTTAGGAGAAATGATCAAACAGCTTACTCCCAAAGGTGTGCGTGTTCCCAACGGTTTCGCGACCACAGCTAATGCGTACCGTCGTTTTATCGAAGCAGGAGAATTAGAAACAAAATTACGAGAGCTATTTGCAGATTTAGATATTGAGAACATGAATAATCTGCGAGAAAAAGGTCAAGAAGCTAGGTCTTTACTGCTGAGAACTCCTTTTCCTCAAGACTTGCAAGATGAAATCAGCATAGCTTATGCCAAAATGTGCAAAGAATATGGCATAGATACAGATGTAGCAGTAAGGTCTTCTGCTACTGCTGAAGATTTACCAGATGCGAGTTTTGCGGGACAGCAAGAAACCTATCTGAATGTACATGGTCTGCAAGGAGTATTAGAATCCTGTCACAAATGTTTTGCTTCAATTTTCACCGATCGGGCAATTTCCTATCGGACAATCAAAGGATTTGATCACTTTGATGTTGCGTTGTCGGTGGGTGTGCAAAAGATGGTACGTTCGGACTTATCTTGCTCAGGAGTAATGTTTTCGATCGATACCGAAACTGGCTTTAAAAATGCAGCTTTAGTCACAGCAGCTTATGGGTTGGGAGAAAACGTCGTCCAAGGTGCAGTGAATCCAGATGAATATTTAGTATTTAAGCCAACTTTAAAACAAGGTTTTCGACCAATTCTGGAAAAACGGCTGGGCACCAAAGAAATCAAAATGATTTATGATCTTGGAGGTGGGAAATTAACTAAAAATGTCATTGTTCCAGTAGCAGAACGGAATAAATTTGCGTTGAGTGATGAGGAAATTCTCCAATTAGGTAAGTGGACTTGTATCATTGAAGATCATTATTCCCAGGTTCGGGGTAAAAATAGCCCAATGGATATTGAATGGGCTAAAGATGGTAATACAGGTGAACTGTTTATCGTCCAAGCACGTCCCGAAACCGTCCAATCCCAAAAAGCCAAAAATGTACTCCGTCACTATCAAATTAAAGCTTGTAGCACAATTCTCTGTACTGGTCGTGCTGTGGGGGAAATGATTGGTCAAGGTCAAGCGCGATTAATTCTGGATGAGAGTAAAATGGACTTATTCCAATCGGGAGAAGTTTTGGTGACTAAACGCACTGATCCAGATTGGGAACCGATTATGAAGAAAGCTAGTGCGATCGTCACAGACCAAGGTGGACGGACTTGTCACGCAGCAATTATTGCTCGGGAAATGGGAATTCCAGCAATTGTTGGTTGTGGAAATGCGACCCAATTATTAAAAACTGGTCAAGAGGTAACTATTTCTTGTGCTGAAGGTGATGAAGGGAAAATTTATGAAGGTTTATTACCTTTTGACATCGAAGAAACTCCTTTAGAAAATATTCCCCGCACCCGGACTAAGATCTTGATGAATGTGGGTAATCCAGAGGAAGCTTTTAGTCTATCAGCGATTCCCTGCGATGGGATTGGGTTAGCTCGCTTAGAATTTATTATTGCCAATCACATTCAAGCGCATCCGCTAGCATTGCTTCACTTTGACAAAATTGATGATGAATCAGTGAAGGATAAGATTGACAAACTAACGGCTCAGTATGAATATAAGCCAGATTTCTTTACTGATAAAGTCGCCCATGGGATCGCCAAGATTGCAGCAGCATTTTACCCTAAACCAGTAGTGGTGCGTTTATCTGACTTTAAGACTAATGAATACGCTAATCTGCTGGGTGGGAAACAGTTTGAACCAAAAGAAGAAAATCCGATGATTGGTTGGCGGGGTGCTTCTCGCTATTATGATCCAAAATATCGTGATGCTTTTGCGCTGGAATGTAAAGCATTAAAACGGGTCAGAGATGACATGGGTTTAACAAATGTGATTCCGATGATTCCTTTCTGTCGAACTCCGGATGAAGGTCGTAAGGTGTTATCCCAGATGTCACTTAATGGTCTAGAACGTGGTAAGAATGGTTTGCAAGTCTATGTGATGTGTGAGTTACCCAGTAATGTAATTTTAGCCGATGAGTTTGCTCAGGTGTTTGATGGATTTTCGATCGGCTCTAATGATTTGACTCAATTAACACTGGGTTTAGATCGGGATTCAGCTTTAGTTGCTCATATTTTTGATGAACGGAATGAAGCAGTCAAGCGGATGGTTCAAGTCGCGATCGCTTCAGCTAAGAAATATGGTCGCAAGATTGGGATTTGCGGTCAAGCTCCTAGTGATTATCCTGAGTTTGCTCGGTTTTTAGTTGAGTTGGGGATTGATTCGATTAGTTTGAATCCTGATTCGGTGCTAAAGACAACTCTTGATATTGCTTTGGTGGAGGAATCTAATTCAACTTTGAAGACTATTCTGGATGTGGCTAAAGCGAATTAGAGTTTTTCCTTCTAAGATTGTTAGTTAATTGTCATGCTTCAGTGTAATGCACTGAAGCATTTTTGTGTGATCAGCCAATCCAGTTCAGTTAGAGAATAAAATATATTATTTTCTATGTATGTCGCTGCGGTAAGAGCGCTGAAGCGCAACTACATACCTAGAGCAACACTCATCAGATTAATTTCGCACTCATTGGTAAAAATTGCTGATCAGCATATATAGTATTTTGGTGATGCACTAATGGATCTACTTTTCCATCTATAGGTAAAAACACGATGTTGATAGAATAACCAAATAATAACTAGGGTAAATCATGATCATTATGAGCATAAAAATTAATCAACTATATATATATATTGCTATGATTGACTAAATGGGAAAGCAATCAGTCATGGGAGAGGTGAGAGCCGATCGCTTTAAACTGAGCGGTTAGTATTCAATTTCTAGTTTAGTCTTGGGATTAAATAGCTAAATAGCTGGGTCAGTAGCGAAATTATGGAAGAAAATTATCCTTTAGCAATTCCGGACATTACCTCAGAGGATTGGACATCAACACCAGGTAGTGTCAAAAATCTGGTAGAACTGCTATTAGCACAAAGCAGAAAAGATGACGTTTTATTAACGACCAGAGAAAATTTGTTAAATCGCTGTCTAGATGCTTTACCGATCGGAGTTTATATCCATAATTGTAGTGGACAATTAATCTACCTTAACCAAGCTGGCAAAAATCTGCTAGGAATTAGAGAAGTGTCAGTAAAAGAAACGGAGGATTTTACCGCAAAATTTCAAATATATTGTGACCGCACTAAAGAATTATATCCAACTGGTAAATTACCAATTCTGACAACTAAATTAGGTGAAAATTTTCAAGCTGATGATTGGGAAATTCATCGAGAAGATCGGATAATTACTATAGAAGTTTGGGGAGCCAAGATCGATGATGTAAAGAGTAAAAATTATTACACGATCGCGGTATTTCAAGATATTAATGAGCGCAAACAGACCGAGAAAGCATTAAGAGAAAGTCAGTATTTAATTGAGAAGATTACTAATACTACTCCCAATCTACTCTATATTTACGATCAGATTGAACAGCGCAATGTCTACATAAACTATGCTGTAGCCGAATTACTGGGTTATTCACCTCAAACTGTAGTAGAAATGGGTGCTAATTTATTTCCTACTATTTGTCATCCAGAAGATCTAAATCGAGTTTATGAGGCAATTCAACAGTGTACGAACTTATCAGACCATGAATTTGTTGAACTAGAATATCGGGTCAGAGATGCTCAAGGGAAATGGCGGTGGTTGCACACTAGAGATACTGTATTTACGAGAACGGCTGATGGTAGAGTGAAACAAACTCTGGGTACTTCACAGGATATCACTGATCATAAATTAGCCGAACAAGCATTAAAACAGAATATGGAGCAAGCTCAAGTAATTAATCGAGTCGTGCAAACTATTCGTCAATCTTTAGATCTACCGACAATTCTCCATACTACTACCAGGGAAATTGCTCAACTTCTAGAATTAGAAGAAGCCGCGATCATTCAATATTTACCAGAACGTAAATGCTGGTTATTTATTGCTGATTATCAGCAAAATCCACAAGTAGCAAACCGGATTGGTGTGGAAATTCCTAGTGAGAACAACCCTATATCCGAGCAACTCAAACGGATGGAAATAGTCAAAGTAGTTGATACTAATACTTTGACCGATGAAGTTAACCAGAAAATTGCTCAAGCAATACCCGGAGCATGGTTATTAGTACCAGTGATTGTTGAGAATAAAGTTTGGGGTGTTGTGGGTCTAGTTAATCACCAAAAAATTTCTGTCTGGGAAGATGAAAAGGTGGAATTGGTGCGCTTGTTAGCAGACCAACTAGCGATCGCTATCCATCAGTCTGAACTTTATAGTCAGGTACAGCAACTTAATAGTAACCTGGAACAACAAGTCCGAGAAAGGACAGCTCAATTACATCAAGTCCTTAATTTTGAAGCATTAGTCAGACGGATTACAGATAAAGTCCGGGATAGTTTGGATGAGTCCCAAATCCTGCAAACTGTAGTCCAGGAGTTGGGGATTGATTTAGGAGTAGAATGCTGTGATGTGGGTATTTATAATCCAGACCAAACAACCGTAAAAGTTGCCTATGAATATAATCAAACTGGGCAATCTGTGCAAGGATCTGTAGTGGAAATCGTTAATTCTGTTGGTGCTGATATTTATGCTTTACTACTGAAGAAAAATTATTGTCAGTTCTGCTTAATTGTTGGTGATAGTCTTCGACGTAATGATTTTCCCCAGACGATTCTAGCTTGTCCGATTTATGATAATGAGGGAATTTTAGGAGACTTATGGTTATTTCGCAGAAAAGAAGAAAGCTTTAACGAGTTAGAAATTCGGTTAGTTCAGCAAATTGCTAATCAATGTGCGATCGCGCTGAGACAATCTCGTTTATATCAAGCAGTCCAGCTTCAAGTGCAAGAATTAGAAAGACTAAATCAACTAAAAGATGATTTCCTTTGTAGCGTTTCTCATGAATTACGGACACCAATGTCTAATATCAAGATGTCTACTCAGATGCTAGAAATTACTTTAAATTCTTTGGGAGTATTTACCAATCAATCCTATCCAATTGTTAACTATTTTAAAATTCTCCAAACTGAAATTGAGCGGGAGATTAGATTAATCAACGATTTGCTGGATATGGCTCGTCTAGATGGTGGTACAGATCCGATCAATCTGACGAAAATTTCCCTGCAAATTTTTATTCCTTATATTGCTGAACCATTTATGGAAAGGATGCGGAAGCAACAACAACAATTACAAATCCATATTCCCGAAAATCTCCCATTATTAAATACTGATATGTCTTATTTAGAGCGGATTTTGTCTGAACTTTTGGACAATGCTTGTAAATATACTCCGAGCGGGGAGACTATCACTTTATCAGCTCAATTCATCCCTAATACATTAAATATTTTTGTGAGTAACTCTGGGGTAGAAATTTCTCCAGTCGAGTGCGATCGCATTTTCGATAAATTCTACCGGATTCCTAATCATGATCCTTGGAAGTATGGAGGAACTGGATTAGGATTAGCACTGGTCAAAAAATTGACCGAACAGTTAGGAGCTAAAATTAAGGTTAATAGTAGTTTTGGTGAAATTAAATTTACTTTAGAATTTACCGATTGTCTGAGTTCGAGCGAAACTGAGAAAGCGATTAGAGGCGTTGCTGATTTACGGTATGAATAAATAATTTGTAGGGGCGTATGGCCATACGCCCCGATTGATTTTCATACCCTGATTAAGCAACGTCCGATTAGAGATATTGACGAAGAAGGGTGAAGCATTCGGGTATAGTATCACTCGTTTGAGCGTTCAATTGTCGCCCGAATGCTTCACCCCTACAATTAACCTTCAGCGCTCTTAGTGTTCAGATTGTTGTGGTAACTAACATCTGCTGCTTGAACAGGAATTTGCTTGCTCACCAATGGTTTTTGTAACATGGGAGTTTTAGCAATAGAATTATTAGCTAAAGTCAATAAGGGATTAGACAAAATCCCTGCTAGAGTAGTAGCGATAAAAGTCAGAACTAGACTGACTTGTAATGGTCTCATCCCAGATAAATTCCAGCTAATTTCTGGATAATTTTTCACCGCATCAGACATTTCGTGAGGTTCTTTAACTACCATCATTTTCACGACTCGGATGTAGTAGTAAATGGAAATGACACTGGTAATTAAACCAAGCAAAACTAAACCATAAATTTGGGCTTGCCAACCTGCCCAAAATAGATAAATTTTAGCAAAGAATCCTGCTAAAGGAGGAATCCCACCGAGGGAAAGTAAAGAAATACTCAGACATAAGGTGAGGAGAGGATCTTTTTGATAAAGACCAGCGTATTCGCTGATTTGATCGGTGCCCGTTCTGAGGGTGAACAAAATAACACAAATAAAACCACCTAAGTTCATAAATAAATAAACTAGGAGGTAAAAGATGATACTTGAATAACCAGCATCGCTACCAGCAAGTAAGCCAATCATCACAAATCCGGCTTGACCGATCGATGAATAAGCTAACATCCGTTTCATGCTTGTTTGCGCTAGAGCTACAACATTACCTAAGATCATACTCAGGATAGCTAAAGCTGTGAAGACAAAGTGCCACTGAGGACTGACGAGAGGAAATACGGTAATGAGGAGACGAATTGCTAGAGCAAAACCAGCAGCTTTGGAACCTACTGAAAGGAAAGCTACAACGGGAGTTGGTGAACCTTCATAAACATCTGGAGTCCATTGATGGAAGGGAACAGCAGAAATTTTGAAAGCGATTCCTGCGATCGCAAATACCAGAGCAATAACTAAAGCTAGGGATTGTCCCGCATTAGCATTAGCAATTCCCGTCGCGATCGCATCTAAGTTAGTTTCACCACCAGATAATCCATAGAGGAGGGAAACTCCATAGAGGAAAACTGCTGAACTCGAAGCACCAATCAACAGATATTTTAAAGCAGCTTCATTGGAACGTGGATCGCGCTTGGTATAACCAGTGAGCAGGTAAGAGGAAATACTGAGAGTTTCTAAGGAGACAAAAATCACCACTAACTCATTCGCACCAGATAGGAACATTGCTCCTAATGTGGCACAGAGTAAGATCATGATGAATTCAGCTAAAGCAGTTCCTGTTTGTTCGATATAGGTGATCGACATTAAAATTGTCACCACCGTACAGAGGAGGATGATCCCGCGAAACACGAGACTGAGAGCGTCACTGTTAAATCCACCTAAAAATGAGATGGTGTTAGTGTTATCCCATTGGAGGTACAGGGGGATGATCGCTACTAACAAACCGGCGATCGCGACATAAGGGACTAACCGTGCGGCAGATCTTCCTAAAATCAGATCTGTGATGATTATTCCCACTAGGGTAATGATGACAAAGCCCTCGGGCCAAATTGTACCCGCATTGAGCTGGGCTACAAGACTAGCAAAATCCATAGTTTTTGGGCAGAATAGGGGAGAACAAGCTGGTTAAAAATACTTTACAATACCGTATTTTACCCCCGATGTTCAATTCACAGCATAAAACTTGATTAGACAAGCAAGCAAAAGTCATGGTGAGCAATTTATTGGACAGGCAAGATGCCTGTCCCACAATAGTCTTTTTTGTTGTGGGACAGGCATCTTGCCTGTCCTAATTATCTTTGCAAGAAGTCTATTTAGCTTTCCTGAGCAAATTCATTTGGATCTACACCCCAATTAGCCCAGCGAATTGCTTCACGAGCAGATTGAAGATAGGGTGGTACACGAACAGCATGAATATGTCCGGTGCTGGGACAAGTCATTTTTAATAAATAAATAGGTTCGATATCGATTTGACTATTGATCCGCAAGAGAGTATACTCTCGCCAGCTATCGATCTCAATTGCTTGTAATTCCTGACAAATTCTGCCATAACCAATACCTTGAATTAAAACTCGTCTGAGTTCTGCATTCGGTTCTTCTAACAACCAGCGTGATTGCCATTGATGGGGATGCCAAACACCATATTTTTCTGGTAATCTAGTGCCATGATAGGCATAGAGTCGGTAGCCATCAGCAAAAAGAATGGCGGGTTCTCCGACGCGATGGAGACGATTTTCCTCATCAAAATGCAGTTCACGGGGTCGATCGCAAACTAGACAAGCTTTTTCTAATTGGATTACCCAACCACAGGATTGAGTTAATAATTGTAAAGCTTCCCACCCAGAGCGATCGCAATCGCAATCTAACACCGAAACACAAAAATCAATGCTATCGATCGAAAAAGCGAGAATATTTCTAATCAGATTCGATAATACCCCAATTCCCCCGACCAGCTGAAGCAAAGGTTGTCTCAATTCCTGATCCCAGGTTTGGATCAATGGTTGAGTTGATAAAGGTTTCCAGACATTTTCTGCTAATTGCTCAGAGATGGGTTGACCTAAATTCATCCAGAAAAAATCACTAATTTGAGCAATAATTTCTCCTCCAGGTTGTTTCAGTAAGTGTTTACGGATTTCTACTTGTTGTTGTTCCCAGATTTGATTTAAAATTTGTTCTTGCCATTGCTGCCAAAATACCTCAGCTAGAAATTCGCGATTTTCACCAACTAAAGAATCTTGAAATATAAACATGAATAAATTAAACTGATTATTAACACCTTCTGCTGCTAGTTTCTGCCAAATATTTGGATGTAATTGGGTTTGAATCTGTTCACAAATTTGCGGTGCTAAAGATTGTAATAGGGGAGCGCCTAGTTGCTGGGCTAATTTTTCGGGATTTTGGTGTACTAATAGTTGGGCGATTTCCCGAGGACTTTTAAAAAATAAAATTTCTGGTGTTTTTCTACCAATAACTTCATAAGCTTTTTTGACCGCTATTTCAGCTTCTTGACGATTAATCGGAGTAGTAGATAAAGCAATTTTTTGCCATTTTTGACGATAGATAGCGATCGCGGCTTCTTGTTCAGGAGTGAGGAATTCAATGGTTGACATAATGGTAATTCACCTAGTTAATCGCTAAAAATAGGAGCGAGCGATCGCTCGCCCTTACTTTAGTGCTTGATTTTAGTCAGCAATATAGCGCCATCCATCGGGTTCATACTCACGCTGAATCCTGACCATCCAATTACCCTGGGGAATATTAATCGCTTGATGTTCTTCGTGGGTTAAAACCGCAGCATCAGATAACACGCGTAAATATAATGTCCCATCCCGTTCATATAATTCCGCTTTACCGTCGCTGATCCGATGGGAATGTCCAGTAACCTCACCTTGGGCTAAAGTCAAATGAGATAACTTATTTCCTTCAGTCTGCGGCACGGGTAGCAAAATTACGTCCCCTTGTCGAATTGGTAACATAGAATCTGCTCCAAATTTTGGTGATTATATATTAATTTTAGCAATTATAGACACAGATCGGGGGTGTTGGGGGCCTGAATTCAAGCTGGTAACCTGTTTTCTGACCCATCTGGCTGTTAATTGTTTTCAGTTTTCACAAATAAAACGTAATCCAGCAGAAATTCAGCTATAAGCTAAAAAAGTAAAGTAGCCTTCATATATGTAATTTTGATTCCCTACTTGACATTTGTCCAGAATTAACTACATTGGACTTTCGAGTCTAGCCGGTATCCTGTAAAGTTCCCATGTCAACCCTTGTCATTGTCGAATCTCCTACCAAAGCTCGTACCATTCGTAACTTCCTCCCTTCTGACTACCGTGTGGAAGCTTCGATGGGTCATGTCCGTGATTTGCCACCTTCTGCTGAAGAAGTGCCGGAATCGGCTAAGGGCCAAAAGTGGGCTCAGTTGGGCGTAAATGTCGATGCTGACTTTGAACCCCTATATGTCATCCCCAAAGAAAAAAGAAAAATTGTTAAGGAACTTAAAGATGCCTTGAAAGAAGCCTCTGAGTTAATCCTAGCAACTGACGAAGATCGGGAAGGGGAAAGTATTAGTTGGCATTTACTCCAGCTTTTAGCTCCTAAAGTGCCCAGTAAGCGCATGGTTTTTCATGAAATTACTCAAGAAGCAATTCAGAAAGCGCTGCAAAACTGTCGCAAAATTGATGAAAAACTAGTCCACGCTCAAGAAACTAGAAGGATTTTAGATCGCTTAGTGGGATATACTCTGTCTCCCCTGTTATGGAAAAAAATTGCTGGTGGTTTATCTGCTGGAAGAGTCCAGTCGGTGGCTGTACGCTTGCTGGTGAAAAAAGAACGGGAGCGTCGTGCTTTTCGTCAAGGTAGTTATTGGGATTTAAAAGCCAGTTTGACCCAAGAAAAAATTGCCTTTGAGGCTCGCTTAGTGATCCTAGCAGGAATAAAGGTAGCTACTGGTAGTGATTTTGATGAATCTACTGGTCAAATTGCGGCTGGTCGGAATGTGCGGTTATTAAGTGAAGCTGATAGTAGGAGTCTACAAGAAAGGTTGACTGGAAAGACTTGGACGGTGACGGAAATTGATGAACGTCCAGTTACTCGCAAACCAGCTCCACCTTTTACTACTTCCACTCTCCAACAGGAAGCTAATCGGAAACTGAATTTATCTGCAAGAGAAACTATGCGGATTGCTCAGAATTTGTATGAGCAAGGTTATATTACTTATATGCGGACCGATTCAGTCCATTTATCGGAACAAGCGATCGCCGCAGCTCGTGCTTGTGTAGCTGAAAAGTATGGTCAGGAATATCTGAGTCCGGAACCACGTCAGTATACAACTAAAAGTAAAGGTGCCCAAGAAGCTCACGAAGCAATTCGTCCTGCTGGTAATGTGTTCCGGATTCCTCAAGAAACGGGATTGGCTAGTCGCGAACTTCAACTCTATGATTTGATTTGGAAACGTACTGTTGCTAGTCAAATGGCTGACGCTCGGCAAACTCATATTACAGTTAATCTGCAAGTTGAGGATGCGGTTTTTCGTTCTAGTGGTAAACGGATTAACTTCCCCGGTTTTTTACGTGCTTATGTGGAAGGATCGGATGACCCGAATGCAGCGATCGAAGATCAAGAGGTAATTTTACCTCAAATGAAAAAGGGCGATCGACCCAAATGTAACAATTTAGAAGCGATCGGTCACGAAACTCAACCCCCCGCTCGTTATACAGAAGCATCTTTAGTCAAAACTTTAGAAAGTGAAGGGATTGGTCGTCCGAGTACCTACGCGAGTATTATTGGGACAATTGTTGACCGTGGTTATGCTCAATTACTCAATAATGCCCTAATTCCTACTTTTACGGCTTTTGCAGTTACAGGTTTATTAGAGAAACATTTTCCTGATTTAGTCGATCTGAGTTTTACTTCCCGGATGGAACAAACCCTAGATGATATTTCTACGGGTGAGGTAGATTGGCTCCCTTATTTGAAAAAATTTTACTTAGGTGAAACTGGATTAGAAACCCAAGTCAAGGAACAAGAAAGCCAAATTGATGCGATCGAAGCTCGGACGGTTGAATTAGAAAACCTGAATGTGAAAGTCAGGATTGGCAAATTTGGTCCATATATTGAAGCAGAAAATGAGAATGGACCTGTAACTGCTTCTATTCCCAAGAATTTGACTCCTGCGGATTTAACACCAGAACAGGTAGAATTTTTACTGCGTCAAAAAACTGAAGGACCAGATAAATTAGGAATCCATTCGGAAACTGGGGAAAGTATTTATATAGTGATTGGTAGTTATGGTCCTTATGTGCAGTTAGGTGAAGTTTCTGAGACTAATAAGAAACCAAAACGAGCTAGTTTACCGAAAGGATTAACACCGGAAAATATCACTGTGGAAATCGCAGAGGGGTTGTTATCTTTACCCCGTAATTTAGGGTCTCACCCAGAAACTGGTGCAAAAGTTCAAGCTGGATTAGGACGTTTTGGTCCCTATGTGGTTCACGACCAAGGTAAGGAAGGTAAGGATTTTCGTTCTTTAAAATCTAGTGATGATGTATTGACAATTTCCCTAGAACGTGCATTGGAATTATTAGCCGTACCTAAACCTGAAAGAGGAGGGAGGAATAAAACTAAGTCTAAAGCAGCTTTACGAGAAATGGGTCAACATCCAACGGATAATGAACCAATCAATATTTATGACGGTCCTTATGGTCCTTACATTAAACATGGAAAAACTAATGTTTCTATTCCTGAAGGACAATCAGTGGAAGATATTGCATTGGATACAGCGATCGAACTTTTAGCTGCTAAAGCTTCATCGGGAAAAAGTAAAAGTAAGTCTACCAAGGCAACTAAATCTAGCACTAAATCAGCTAGTTCAACTACGAAAAAGACAACTAAAACTACTAATAAATAATAGGGGCGTAGCAATACGCTCCTGAGCATAATTGTATCCATCGACGAAGCGCTAAATCTACATTTAGAGCAGGGTGAATCTATGTTATCTCTGCCTTTTACTGAATGGGGCGATCGTTAGTTGTTTTTTTATAATGATCTAAGGTTGCCTGGTTGAGTTAAAATAAAATATCCTCAGATATTTTCAGATATGAACACAAAACTCATTGAATCCCTAGTACAAATCATTCAGGCACTTTCTGAAGAGGAGCAATTGCTCATCAAAGCAAAACTATTTAATCACATACCCTATCCTTCTACCGTGGAAATAACCCAGTTAGCCCAAAACGGAGGAGTATTTCAATTCCTGCAAGATGAACCGGATATTTATACCCTTGAAGATGGAGAGCCAATTTAGTGAAGTTAAAAAGATGAATTTGCTTTAAACACTTCAGAGCCAGAATTTTCTAACAATCAAAGCAACTTCCAGCACTTCTTCCGCAGAGCCATATTTACCAGTTCCCAGTTTATTTTGGAGCAATCATTCTTGGGCTTTCGTCAGAGTAATGCTCATAAAATTTTCAGGTTATTTTGATGATTAATTAGTATAATACCTCAATTCTATTAATTTTTAACTATGGTTACCTCAATAAAATCTAGCACCCCTAAATTGTTTAAATTTCGGCTTCGTACAGCTCTTGTAGTTCCCTTTGTCTGCCAAATTGCTGGGACAGTGGGATTAGTGGGATATCTTTCATTTCGGAATGGACAAGAGGCAGTCAACAAACTTGCGAGTCAAATCAGAATCGAGACTGCGAGCCACGTCCAGCGAGTGATGGAGAACTATTTTACAGTGCCATTCAAAATAACACATAGCAACATTAACGCATTGCGGCTTAATCAAATCAAACTTCAAGATAAAGAAGCGATCGAACAATATTTTTTCTATCAGTTTCAGGCTTTCCCTTTATCACAGGAACTCTATGTGGGAATGCCTGATGGCACTCTGATCTATGTAGTACACAAACCTAATGGCACTTTCATTGCCAATACGACTAGTATTTTTCCCAAGCGAGAAATGTATCAACTTGATCATCAAGGTAAGCGGGGTAAGCTCATAAGTACAAGTGATTATGATTGCCGCACTCGTCCCTGGTATAAACTCGCAGTTGAGAAGCGAGGACAGGTATGGACAGATGTATATTTGTTTACAACGTTACAGAAATTGGGGATTACAGCAGCAGAACCTTATTATGATGAACAGGGTAAACTTATGGCAATTTTTACCGGTCAATTTCCTCTAGAAGTAATCTCGGATTTTTTGGGGACTCTCAAAGTCAGCTCAACCGGACAGGTTTTTATTCTGAGATCGGACTGGACGGCTATCTGCATCATCAACAGGAGAAAACTCCTTAGTTGGTGCGAATGGAGAACAGAATCTGTTTGACGCAGTTGAGAGTAAAAATCTTTTGACTAGTAAAACAGCACAGTATTTAAAACAGCAGTTTAGTGATCTGAGCCAAGTTAAAGAGTTGCAAGAGTTATCTTTTGATATTGATGGTAAACGTCAATACCTGCTGGTGCAGCCTTATATTGATCCAAAGGGATTGGATTTTCTGATCGTAGTCGTTGTACCAGAAGCAGATTTTATGGAACAAGTTAATGCTAATAATCGCACCACAATTTGGCTATGTTTGCTGGCGTTGGGATTAGCGATCGCTGTAGCAATTGTGACTAGTAACTGGATTACTCGTCCGATTTTGCGAATTGCCGAAGCCTCAGAAAAGTTGGCAGAGGGAAATTTTGACCAGCATATTCTATCTAGTCAGATGATTGAAATTGCCAGACTGATAAATTCCTTTAATCTGATGGCAAAACAACTCAAAGACTCTTTTGACAAAATCACTTCAGTAATTTTGCAGGCTGATCAAGTTGGGAATCAAATCAGATTATCTACCAGCCAAATTGTTAATGGGAACCAGCAAATAGAAGCTACCGCAGTCCAGCAAGCTACTTCAACAAATGAAGTAGGAACAACTGCCCGTCAAATTGCCTCTACTGCTGGGAAATTAGTTGAGACGACAGAAAATATTGCTGCACAAGCTACCACAACGGAATTGGCAGCGAGTCAGGGTCAAAAGAGCCTGAGCGAAATGGCTGAAGCAATGAATCAGTTGGCAGAATCTACCAATTTAATTGTTTCTCGGCTAGAGGTAATGACGGAAAAAGCTCAGAAAATTAATAGCGTGGTGCTGACTATTTCTAAAGTAGCAGATCAGACCAATTTAATTTCTATTAACGCTAATATTGAAGCAGAAAAAGCCGGAGAGGCTGGAGTAGGTTTTGCGGTTGTGGCTAGAGAAGTGCGTCGAATGGCTGATAACTCAGCCGCGGCTTCTGGAGAAATAGAAGATATAGTCAAAGATCTTCAATTATCTGTTTCTCAGGGTATGATGGCAATGGATAAGTTCAGCCAACAAGTAGGTTACTATGTAGAACAGGTTGGTCGCATTAGTGGACAGATTGCTGAGGTAATTGAGCAAGTCCAGAGCCTGACGCCCCAATTTCACCAGATTAGTCATAGGATGGAAGGACAATTTCAAGGAGCGCAGCAAATTAGTTTCGCGATCGCTCAATTAAGTGAAGTTTCCCAGCAAACTGTTGTATCCTTGCAAGAAACTAACCAGGCTCTACAACAATTGAATGATACCGCACAAGAACTCCAAAATGTGGTTAAATCCAGTTAATTAGTAAAAAAATCAAGGTGGTTTTCCCAATATATTTTACCAGCGAAAAGAAATTGAGAGGTATAAAGAAAATCTAAAATTTAGAATAGTTATTAAGCAGAATTTCGTCTATTAGCCTAATTATATCATCATGGTTACCTCAAAGGAATCTATGACCTCCACCTTATTTAAATTCCGCCTTCGCACTGCAATTGTTGTTCCCTTTGTCCTGCAAATTGTCGCTATAGTTGGGTTAGTTGGCTATCTCTCATTTCGGAACGGACAGGAGATAGTTAATCAACTTTCCAGGCAACTAAGGGTTGCAGTTGCTGCTCGCATAGAGCGGCTCATGGAAGGCTTCCTTGAAGCACCATACCAAATTACACAGAGTAATGTTAACGCATTGCGTCTTCATAAAATCAAGCTTCAAGATCAAGAGGCGACTGAACGATATTTGCTCTATCAGTTGAAAATTTTCCCAACAGTCGGTGACAATTTTGTAGGAACTCCGGATGGCTCAATTATCTACGTTGGAGTTAAACAGGATGGTACTTTCATTGCCGATTCAACTGGTCGTTTTCCCCAACGAGAACGCTACGAACTAGACCAACAAGGTAAAAGAGGCAAGCTTTTGAAAGTTACTACTTTTGATTCCCGCGTTCGTCCGTGGTATAAAGCAACATTGGCAAAGCGAGGACAAGCCTGGTCAAGTGTTTTTAAGGCTCTGGGAACAGATAATATTGGTTTTGGGGCATCACAGCCATACTATGACGAGCAGGGTAACCTCGTTGCTATTTTTTCTACCAACCTGAAGCTCAAGCAAATATCTGACTTTTTGGAAACTATCAACATTAGTCCGACCGGACAGGTTTATATCATGGATCAAGGGGGTTTAATGTTGGCTACTTCAACTGGAGAGAATCCTTTTATAGTAGATCAGGATAACAATTTGCAGCGGCTCAAAACCGTTGATAGTCAAAATCTTTTGACCAGTAAAACAGCTCAGTATTTGCAACAACAGTTTAGGGATCTAAGCCAAGTTAAGGATTTGCAAGAGCTATCTTTTGATATTGATGGCAAACGTCAATACGTGCTAGTGCAGCCTTATCATGACCCAAAAGGGTTGGATTTTCTGATTGTAGTAGTTGTACCAGAAGCAGATTTTATGGAGCAAATTAATGCCAGTACCCGCACAACAATTTGGGTATGTTTACTAGCGTTAGGATTAGCGATCGCGATCGCAATTGTAACTGGTAACTTGATTGCTCGTCCGATTTTGGGAATTGCCCAAGCCTCAGAAAAGTTGGCAGAGGGAGATTTTGAACAGCGGGTTTCATCTAGTCAGATCATTGAAATTGAAAGGCTAGCAAACTCCTTTAATCTGATGGCAAAGCAACTCAAAAACTCTTTTGACAAAATCACTTCAGTAATTTTTCAGGCTGAACAAGTTGGAAAGCAAATCAGCTCATCTACCAACCAAATTATTACTACCAACCAGCAAATAGAAGCTACCGCCATTCAGCAAGCTACTTCAACGAATGAAGTAAGAGCAACTGCCCATCAAATTGCTGCTACTTCTGGACAATTAGTCAAGACGATGGAAAATATTGCTGCACAAGCTACAGTAACAGAATTGGCAGCTAGTCAGAGTCAAAAGAGCCTGATGGAAATGGCTGAAGCAATGAATCAGCTAGCAGAATCCACCAATTTGATCGCATCCCGGCTCGAGGTGATGAATGAAAAATCCAAGAACATTAATAATGTGGTGCTTACCATTGCCAAAGTAGCAGATCAAACCAATTTAATTTCCCTCAATGCTACAATTGAAGCGGAAAAAGCAGGGGAATCTGGAGTGGGTTTTGCGGTTGTAGCTAGAGAAGTACGTCGAATGGCCGATAGTTCGGCTGATGCCTCTAGACAAATAGAAGATATTGTCAAAGATCTCCAATCCTCAGTTGCTGAGGGTGTAAGTGAAATGGATAAGTTTAGCAAACAAGTAAGTTACTACGTGGAACGAGTTAGTCGCATTAGCGGACAGATTGCTGAGGTAATTGAGCAAGTACAGAGTCTGACACCCCAATTTCAACAGATTAGTCATAGTATGGAAGGACAATTTCAAGGAGCGCAAAAAATTAGTTTGGCGATCGCTCAATTAAGTAAAGCTTCTGAGCAAACTGTAGCATCTTTACAAGAGACTAACCAGGCGCTACACCAATTGAATGATACTGCCCAAGAATTCCAAAGTGTGGTCAAAACCAATTAGTCAGACTTGTCTTAGTAGGCGATCGCGCATTACCGCATTTTCGGAGCGATCGACTATTTTCAGATTAACGAACTCGTATTTCCTGTAATATGTAATATTGGATTATAGTATGATCATTTAACCTATATTCCTGTTTAGGTGGCGATTCATGAATATTAAAACTACCTTGAATGAAATTACAGCACTCAGCATTAAAGACAGAATTAGTCTGGTGCAAGCAATTTGGAATAGTATTGCTTTAGAGCAAGCTTACCCTGATTTTACAGAGGGTCAAAAGCGCCAGCCTGACCACCTGATTGATGATGAGATAATCAAGATAACTTTACCAGAAACGGATGTAGAGATGCAACAATTCCCGATTCTGCTGGGACAGGGAGGAGAAATTATTATTCCCCAGTTATTACAAAATTCTCTCAAGATTAATCAGGGATCTATGCTAGTATTACTTCAGATCGGCAATCTGATTTTGCTGTCTCCTAAACAACCTCAAGCTCCCCAACTAATCGATCAGATTGCCACCATTATGGAAAAGGAAAATGTGGGTTTGGCTGATTTATTGGGAGGGTTAGAAACAGAGCGAGAGGTGATTTGGCAGGAGCAACAGTCTTGATGCGTAGAATATTTGCAGACTCTAGCGTGTTAATTGCTGGATGTGGATCGCGCACTGGAGCTAGTCGTGCTGTGCTAACAATGGCAGAAATTGGTCTTTTCAAGTTAGTGGTATCTGAGCAAGTCTTGGAGGAATGCGATCGCAATTTACGCAAAAAACTACCTGCGGCTCTGCCAATTTTTACTCAATTAATAGCTATTATTAACCCCGAAATTCGACCAGATCCATCACTAGAAGAATCATCACAGTGGGCGGCTATTATTGAAGCTAAAGATACTCCAATTTTAGCGGCAACTGTTCGGGCAAATATTGACCGCTTTTTGAGCTTAAATACCAAAGATTTTACTGCCGAAGTTGCTATACAAAGCGGATTAATCATTCAAACTCCAGCAGAATTTGTTAGAGAAATTCGAGAGATTGTCGAAAAAGGTTTGCTGTCAATTTGATAGGCTGATTAAAACCTAACGCTCTGTAGTTTCTTCCTACTCTCACAGACCATAAATTGCCAATCTGCTTGAAATGCAGTGATGGATGCTTCGGATTTGTCTTAAGAAACGCATAGTTTTTGTCAACAAATTCTTGAATTTCTCTGGGCAGTTGACGATAACTTTTCCAAAATTCAGGCGTTGTAAAATGTTTCAAATTTCCCGACACTTTCCTTGACTAAATGCTTGTTCTGCTTGTCGAATTAATGGGTCAAATTTACCTGCTTTCAGATCCTTTTCAATTTGCTGATCCCAAAGGTTTTCTTGGAACTCCTCAAGCCATTCAAGAAACTCGGTGAGTTCATTTTGTGAAAGTTCTCTTACGGCTGTTTTAAGTTCTATAATGTTCATTTTTCTTGATATTCGTTTGCCTGTTGCGCTAATTTTGTCTTTGCGATCAATCCTGACTGGTGAGCCGTTGGTAGAGTATTGGAATCGCATAATACTCAGTTTTGGTTGCTGTTAGCCAGATTCATCTGTATTTTACGTTTAATTAAGTGGATTTACTTAATGTCCAGTCCTCGATCGCCAAGCCCGGAACCTTGCTAAAGTCACTAATGTTACGAGTCAACAGCACTAAGTCCCGCGAAAGTGCGATCGCAGCGATCCGTAAATCCATCGTCGCAATGCGAACTCGTTGCGATCGTAACCCCTCGAATAATGTTGCAGCCCCAGTATCGAATGGCAAGATCGTTGCTGTCGAGAAACCCTGAATGATTTCTCTTAAAAGGGTATATCCGCGAACTGTATCAGCAGGTGTTTGGGAGCGAGTAATAAAGGTATGAGCACCCATTACTTGCTCGTGAAAGCTGACGATGGAAAAGGCAAAATTCGTAGGTTGATGTTGAGCAATACGAGTAGCTAATATGGTAAACTCCCGCAGCGATCGCTGTTGGAGAAAACTGATGTGGTCAGTATCGAGCAAATATTTCACAGCTACACCGACGCTTCATCGATAGGTTTGTCAGCATAGCGTAGTGATTTTCCGTATTCCAAAGCTTCAAGAAAAGCTTCCTGATCAGAGATTGAACCAATCACATTATCGAGCCAATTTTTGGCAGCAGGGGTGCTGTCAATTCGGAGTTTCAGGTCAGCGACGGTATTTTCGATAGTTGCTAAACGTTGTTCGAGTGTTGTTTCATCTAACATGATTTTTGCCTAATGATATGTTTTGATGTTTGGAACTATTGCTTGGCTCATTGGTAGAGTATTGGCATCGCATAATGCTCAGTTTTTGTTACTGTTAGCTAGATTCATTGCCTCCATCAAAGCTGTACCAGCACCAAAAGTCTCGTAGGGGGTTGGTAAGTAGTAAATCTGGTAAGGTTCTAAAGGAAAAATATCCTCACCAATCTCCTCTTCAGCAATTAGAATGCGGATTAACTCTCGTTTATCGATCGCAGACAGTTGTCTAATGGTAGGGAGTAATTCTGTTAGGGTCATCGGTTGTTTTCCTAGGATGTGTCTATCTTAAATATATCAGGTCAACTTAGTAATTGCAACTTCTATGGAAATTTCACCAGTATCAATGCGATCGCATTTTAGTAGCGATCGGTTATTTCCAGATTAACAACTATCCTCTGTCCTATCTGGATGTCAACTCCTGAAGCGATCGCTCTGGGAAAAAACTGATGTGGTCATTGTATAAAGCTCCTGGTAAATCTCTGTACAAAGTTGCGTGAATTATACGCTCATTTGATGGTTATCAATAGGTTTTATAAAAATATTGTATAAACCGTATAAACGCTAGAATAACGCAATATCAATACTTTCACGCCGCACCGTAGAATTTTACACGCTCACCTATAGAATTTTACACGCTCACCTATAGAATTTTACACGCTCACCTATAGAATTTTACACGCTCACCTATAGAATTTTCTATATTTTATTTTTTGGTAGTATATAAAATATTCAGGGAGTTAGTCAATCTATTTGAGATCCCAACAACAATAGACAAGAAAGCAAAAATAAATAGGACAGGCAAGATGCCCGTCCCACAAAAGTTATTTTTCTGGTGGGACAGGCATCTTGCCTGTCAATAAATTGATCAATAAGGACTTTTGCTTTCTTGTCTAATCAAGATCGATTAGACAATCGGGTAAACCCATATTTCTCGAATAGCTCTAAAGCCTTGACATTTTTATGACCATAATTCACAATTAATCTTATGAGTCTAAGAGTTTAGTCAGATGGCAGAAGATTTCAATATCGATACCCTGGTACAGCAAGGACATAACCAATTGGATCGGGGACAGAATCAAGCAGCCCTAGAAACTTTTCAGCAAGCTCATCTCCTAGACTCACAAAACCCCCAGGTATTATATGGGTTAGGTTTAACTTACTATCGATTAAAAGAATATCAAGCAGCGATTAATCATCTAAATAGAGCTTTGGAAATTAAGCCAACCTATATATTAACGCTGACAAGACGCGGATTGGCTTATCAAGCATTAAAGCAGGAGCAGAGTGCAACAATAGATTTTGAAAAAGCTATTTCTATTGAACCACAAAATGATGAAGATTGGCGAGGGCGAGGAATTGCGTTAGATGAATTAAAAAGATATGAAGAGGCGATCGCCTCCTACGACCGAACGCTGCAACTTAATCCCAATAACGACTATGCTTGGAATGGTCGGGGTAATTCCCTTGATCACTTAGGAAAATATGAAGAGGCAATCGACTCCTACGACCGAGCGCTGGCAATTAATCCCAATAACGACGTTTATTGGAATAATCGGGGTATTTCCCTTGCTCACTTAAGAAAATATGAAGAGGCAATCATTTGCTTTGACCGAGCGCTACAACTTAATCCCAATGACGACGATTGTTGGAATAATTGGGTTATTGTCCTTAAGAAATTAGGGAATTACAAAGCTGCCATAATAAAGTTTGATGATGCGATCGAACGACTGAAGCAAAAGCTGCCTGATTATCAGCAAGCTTACGGTAAGTTATATTGGAGAAAAGGTAATTTCCAATATGACTATGGAAAAAGACTGATTGATTCTAATACTAATATAGAATTAAATGTTCGAGCGCCAAGTATTGGTAATGAGCGAAATACTCAATCTTCTCAAACAAATCAGTTAGATCCTTTTCCTCATTGGTTAGAAGCAAGAACAAGCTATGAAAATGCTCTTAATCTTCTGACGTTTGCTCAGTTTCCCCAACAATATTTAGAAGTATTGCAAGATTTGATGAAACTTTGCGCTTATTTAGGTGATAATAGCACTCTTGAAAAAGAATTAGAAAAAGGTACTCAAAGCTTAGAAAAATTGCTCCGTCAGTGTGACAATGAATATCAAAAAATTGCTTTAGCCCGCAAGTTTCCTGTTTTCGATCAATTACGAGTAGATATTCTCACTCAGTCTGAAGATGAACAAAAGAAAATTAAAGCTTTAGAGTTAGCAGAGAAACGGAAAAATATATGTCTAAGTTGGATGTGGAAAGGTTGGAATTTTCCTAGCCCTAATTATCAGAAAATCCAAGAGTTGCTCAATCCTAAAACAGCAATTATATACTGGCACGTTAGTCCTAATGCGATCGCTACTTTTATTCTCCGCTACAAGCAACCTCTGATTATTCAAACCCTTAAACCGATTACTCAGAAAAAATATTTGGGATTAATTTCTCAATCTATTATCCCAGAACAATCTGCTTATCTTGCAGCGATCGAGCAGTTAGAAAAATTTGAAACTTGGCTGAAAAACTGGAAAGAAGATTATCAAAGCTATAGTCAAGCATCGACCGAAAAAGAAAATCATCCTTGGCGCAATAAGATGAAATCTCGCTTAGATGAACTAGCAATAATCTTGAATATTAAGAAAATTATAGCAAATCTAACAGACATTACTCATTTAATTTTAATTCCTCACCGTGATTTACACTTGTTACCACTACATTATTTATTCAATCATTATGATCAAAAAGATCCAGAACAGGAAGCTAGATTTACCATCACCTATCTACCTAGCGCTCTGCTCGGACTTAACTTACAAACTCCTCAATCTGTTAATTTGCTCGTCAATGTAGATAATCCTGATCACTATTTGCATTTTGTGAGAATTACAGCGATCGCTATTTCTTGGTTATATCGCGATCGACAACAACTTGCTTTTGAGCCGATGACTAAAGATGGACTGATCCAAACATTGCAAAATAATAGATGTACTTTTCACTTTAATGGACACGCTTATCACGATAATGAAGACCCGACAAAATCAGCATTAATTCTGGCAAAAAATCAAGAGTTAACTTTAGCTGATATTTTCAATAATTTAGATTTTACTAATCAAGATTTAGTCTGTCTTTCTGCTTGCGAAACTGGAATTACTAGCCCAAATAATAACATTGATGAATATATTGGTTTAGTTAGTGGATTTCTAGCTAAAGGTGCTAATTATGTGATTAGTACCCTTTGGGTAGTGAACGAATTTTCTACTACTTTACTAATCATTAAGTTTTATGAATTATTCAAAACTGGTGAAATTCCTGCTGTAGCACTGAAAAAATCTCAACATTGGTTACGTCAGCTTACTAATAGAGAATTAGCTGAATGGGCTGAAAATCTAGCCCAGGAATTAGCTAAATGGGATCTCAATCTAGCTAAACAACAGGTACGGGGAATCCGTCACGGTATTGAATATCTAAAAACTCTTGCCCAGGTCATTAAAAATGATACAATTACAATGGGAGTTAATGAGTGTCCCTTTGAGCATCCCTATCATTGGGCAGGTTTTATTCTGACTGGTAAATACTCGAAAAGTTAACTATGAACCAATACGGTTCAGTTAAGGATGTTTTTGGGGATCTGGGCAGAAGAAGGGTGAAGCATTCGGGTATAATGTTACTGGTTTGATCATTCAATTATCGCCCGAATGCTTCACCCCTACACTTAACTGAACTATTGAACTATGAATTACAATCTTGGACCTTTAGAATTTGTCACAGTTTGGGCTTTTTTAGCAGCTTTAGCTAAAATAGATCAACCTTTACCACCCGAGTTACAACAAGAAATTAACCAAGTTGGCAAAGTTTTTACTACTGATCCTGGAAGAGCGATCGAGCAACTGTTAGATTTAGGTAAAAATCCTGTTCTGAAAGAATTTTATGATGCTGCACGTCTGGATATTCAAACTCAGTATGAAACTCAAGAATGTCGTGAAACCGAAGAGAATGAAGATATTTCAATCCTGCTCAAAAATGTAGTAATTTTAGAAACACTATCCACAGTTCTGGATGCTCCAGTTTCACAACAAGAAGCGAAACATCAATATCCAGACTTTATTAATCGAGTAAATTCTTTGTTTAAGCGCAAACATAAATGACTAATTTGAAATATCTTACCCTTGATTTATTTGCTTTTAATCTCGTTGATGCTTTAGGTCTTGATAAAGAAAAAGCACAAAAGAAATGCGATGATTTTTGGCAAAATAACTTACTGCAATATATAGAAAATTTACCAGAATATCAACTTAAAACCGAACCAGACAAAGTAAAATTTAGTTTTAAATTAGATTCCGATCGCATTGAAGGTTTCTACCAGCGTAAAAAAATTGAGGATGGTTATAACTGGTTATTTGATTATTCCATCATTGACCAAGAAATTTCCTTAGATCAAACCACTAATTTAGCAAAAATCAAACAGCTAATCCCTAATCTCCCAAATCCGTCTCAGGAGAAAATATTACCTGAATATATATTACTAGGGCAAACCTGGATGATTTCTAGTTGGCTATATGCTCATCCATTAGAACAATATAATCCCCTTCCTCATATTTCTGGTGACATCGATCGACAATTACAGCAGTTTGCTAGTAAATTATATCAAGATTTGTGTGGCAAAGCTTGGCAGCATTACCACGTCGGTAAATTTTTGGGAGGGACGATTTTTGAAGTTTGGTGTTCTGGGCAAAAATGGGATAAAATTGAAGATAATAGTCATGCAATTATTATATTTTATAATGATAAAGCAAGTTTTGATCAAGCTGGTAAATTTTATGATCATTGGCGTCATTTACTCTATTGTCGTCACAAAATTTTGTTTGCTTATCAGCAAAGTCGTAATCTTAAACAAAGTCTGAAAGATTATTTTAGTGAAGTTGTTGTTAAACTCAAAAGTATTAGAGATAATTTAGAAATTAATTGTGAAGAAGATTGGCAAATTGCTTTAAAAAGTTGTGCTAAATATGCGATCGACTTAAATGTTTTAATTAGTCAAGCAAAAACGATTGAAGTTAATCTGGAAAATTATAACAGATTGTTACAAGTTTTAGAAACAGAGGGTAATAAATTTGCTCCCACTAATTTACAACATTTTCAACAGGAATTTAATGAAGTTGTTATAAATCAATACCAAAAACAAATAGAAAAAGATTATGCTAGTTTTACTCCTGGGTTAGAAATTTTAAAAAATTTGGTGGATACAATTCGGGGGATGGTAGAGGTAGAAAAGATTAAAAGCGATCGGCGAATTGAACGTACTATTGCGATCGGAGGGATTGCGATCGGTACTGCGTCTGTTTCTGCTTCTGCGATTTCTCCTTTTATTGAAACTATTACTCAGCTACCTTTAAAGACAGTTACTACAATTCAGCTACCTTCTAAAAAAGTAGAGACTAAGGAAGTTCTAATTCCCCATAATGCTTGGTTTAATTTTGGGATAGCTTTCTTGATTAGTATTTTTATTGGTTTATTGTTTGGGTCGATAACTGGGGTTATTTTGAAGTTGAGAGATTAGATCGGGTTAAATTGAAATATGGTTCAGTTCACCGTAGGGGCAAAGCATTTCGGCGAATCAATGATGGCTGAAACGTTTACCCTGAGCGTAGTCGAAGGGAAGAATAATATTACCGAAATGCTTTGCCCTTACCATCTATGCAGCCAACCGATCAACTAGATATTAAAATACATTCAGTTACCAATATAGTTCAGTTCACCGTAGGGGCAAAGCATTTCGGCGAATCAATGATGGCTGAAACGTTTACCCTGAGCGTAGTCGAAGGGAAGAATAATATTACCGAAATGCTTTGCCCTTACCATCTATGCAGCCAACCGATCAACTAGATATTAAAATACATTCAGTTACCAATATAGTTCAGTTCACCGTAGGGGCAAAGCATTTCGGCGAATCAATGATGGCTGAAACGAAGAATAATATTACCGAAATGCTTTGCCCTTACCATCTATGCAGCCAACCGATCAACTAGATATTAAAATACATTCATTTAAGTTTTTTTTGGGAGTTCTCGGCGAAGAAGGGCGAAGCATTCGGATATAATGTTAACTTGTTTAAGTGATAAATTATCGCCCGAATGCTTCGCCCCTACAATTAACTGAACTGTATTGGATTATGGCTATTAAGGAGCTGGATTAGAATAACGAGTATGTACAGCATCGATTTCTGCTAAGATATTAGTGTCCAGTTCTACTTGGAAACTCTCTATGTTTTCTTTCAGTTGAGTCATGGTTGTCGCTCCAATAATTGTACTGGTTACAAACCATCGACTCCTGACAAATGCTAACGCTAATTGGGTGAGACTTAGTTGGTGAGCTTTGGCTATTTCTGCATATCCGGCGATCGCTTCACTGACCATTGGTTTTAAATAGCGTTGACCAAATCCTGGAAATAAGTCAATGCGGGAATTTTTGGCAACACCATGAAGATGTTTTCCTGATAAAAATCCGAATCCTAACGGACTATAAGCAAGTAATCCTATATTTTCTCGATAAGAAACTTCTGCTAAGGTTGAATCAAAAACTCGGTTAAGTAAATTATAAGCGTTTTGGATGGAAACAACTTTGGGTAATCCTAAAGATTTTGCAGCATGGCTAAATTGACAAACTCCCCAAGGGGTTTCGTTACTTAAACCCAGATATCGAATTTTTCCAGCTTTGATTAGCTCGGCAAAACTTGATAATTGTTCCTCGATCGGTACTGTTTCTCGTTCTTGTTCAGGATTATATAGGGCTTGACCAAAAAGGGGAACATTGCGATCGGGCCAGTGAATTTGATATAAGTCAATGTAATCTGTTTGTAAGCGTTTGAGACTAGCATTGACTGCGGTGATAATATTATCACGATTAATCGCTAAATTCCCATTACGCACCCATGTAATTGGTCTACCTGAACCAGCGATTTTGGTCGCGATAATCAGTTGATCTCGTTGTTGATGTTTTAACCATTCACCTAGATAGGTTTCGGTTAATCCATAGGTTTCAGCCCGGGGTGGAACTGAGTACATTTCTGCGGTATCAATAAAGTTAATTCCTTGATTAATTGCGTAATCTAATTGCTGATGGGCTTCTTCTAGGGTGTTTTGCTGTCCAAAGGTCATTGTCCCTAGACAAATCTCAGAAACTTTAATGTTGCTATCTCCAATTTGGTTATATTTCATGGTTAGGTGTAGTTTGGTTGTTCATTAATTTGCCTTGATGTTATCATAGAGCTTGGCCATGGTCAATGCTTTTGCTGACCTTAGCGGACATCCGAACGTTCACGCATTAACTTATGAGTAAAGCGAATCAGAATTTTGATATTGAGCAAGAGTTAGAAAAATTACGTCACCAGTTAAAACCCAATCCTCAAGGGGAAAATCAGGTAAGCTCCCAGCAACAAGTACCAAAAAAGCGAAAAGCTAGAAAAAACCTCTTTCCTACAGGATCGTTAGTCGCGATCGCAGTGTTGGGGTTCGGATTAGGTGCTATGGGGATAATGGGATGGAAAACTTGGGTTTTGGCTAAAGCGAAAACAACTATTGTTGAAGCAGAAAAAGTTGATCATGTTGATGAAATTTCAACCCTAACAAAGACTAAACAGTCTTTACAAGACGCGATCGCTAATTTAGAAAAAATTCCCACTGTGTTAGAATTTTCTGATCAAGAAGCTAGTTTGGATTTAATGAAGTTGCGATCGCTATTGTTCCTAGTAGACCAAAATCTTCAAGCAACCGAAAATTTAGCCAGTGCAGAAAATTTAGCCATCCAAGCAGCAACCATTGTTCAGTCTCCTCCCCATCCCTTAAATATCTGGCAACAAGCTGAAATTGATTGGAACCAAGCAATTTTTTTGTTAGAAAAAATTCCCCCATCAACCTCAGTAGCAGAAACTGCTCAAAAAAAATTATTGAGTTACCGTTCTAACCAAGATTTGATTCATAAAAGGGTAGAGATTGCGCGTCAAGCGGTAGATTTTAATAATCAAGGAGCGGAAACAATTAAAACTAGAAATTATCAAAAAGCAATTCAATTTTTTACTCAAGCAATTAATCTTAATGCTGCTCTAGCTGAAGCTTATTATGGTCGCGGAATGGCTTATTCCGAGTTAGGAAATAAATCAGCAGCGTTGCTTAATTATAATCAAGCTATCCAATCTAATAGTGATTTTGCTGAAGCTTATTTTAGCAGAGGTAGATATTATTATGATACAGGCGATCGCGTCAAAGCTATGGCAGATTTTGAGCAAACTATTCGCGTTAATCCTAATTATGCGATCGCGTATTTAGAAAGAGGAGCAATTCGTTATCAATTAGGAATGCAATCCACGGGAATAAGTGATTTTCAAAAAGCATCTGAGTTATGTTTGCAACAGGGAGATCTAAACAATTATCAATTAGCTCAAAATTTACTGATGAAATTTAATCAAAGTTCTCCAGCAAACAGTCCTGAAGAAAAAAATGATAAAATTATTTCCCCTATTCAATTACAGATTCCTCAACCTAAAACTCATCCACAATCATCTAGTCCCAGTGAGAAAAAATAAATGTCAGTGGTAACGCGATCGCCCAGATTTATTTAAAAAATAAATACCTAATTCCAATCACCAGCAGAAATATACCGTAGAGTTTTTTCATCATTTCACTACTAATAAAAGGTTGGTTAGCAAAAAGTGCCCCAAACAGATTCCCCACTACTAATCCAATTGCAATCATCACACCATATTTGATATTTAAGTTACCGTTACGGTAATAAACAATTGCGGATAAAATTCCAATTGGTAAAACCTGTGCTGCTAAAGATGTACCTGTAGCAAATTTTTGGTCTAAGTTCAAGAGCAATACCATTCCTGGTACTATGATCGCACCACCACCAATCCCAAACATCCCACCTGCAATTCCTGCGACTAAACCGATAATCAGAAGTTGGATCAGAATCAGAGACATAGTTAAGTAGATGATTTTTAGATATTAAAAATCATTATAATAGTTATGGCTGTCACCTAAATTACATTAGTATATTTTCAGATTTGCTGACCCTCATGTCCCTATCTCCAACCCCAACGATTAAATTTCTCCAACAACCGACTTCTTTAGAGTGGGTAAGTCAAGCGATCGCTAATCTGGATACAATCTTACTTGATCACTCTCATTGTGAACGCAAAGCCGCAGGAGTAGCGGTAAATTTAATGTTTCGCTATCCTTCTCATCAGAAAATGATCCGGATGCTGACAGCGATCGCGATTGAAGAATTAGAGCATTTTGAGCTGGTAAATCGATGGTTAGAACGTCGGGGGATAGCTTTGGCTCCTCTAGCTGCACCTCCCTATGCAACTGGGTTAAATGCTCAAATTCGTCGTCAAGAACCAGAGCGTTTATTAGATTCTTTGCTGGTTTCTGGTTTAATTGAAGCTCGTAGTCACGAAAGGTTAGGTTTATTAGCGACCCATTGTCCTGATGCAGAATTATCTAGTTTTTATCGCGGTTTAATGGTTTCGGAAGCACGTCATTATGGAGTTTATTGGATTCTTGCTACTACCTATTTTGACCGGATAATTGCTACCGATCGCTTGCAAGAATTAGCGAGAATTGAAAGTGATTTACTTGCTACTCTCTATCCCCAACCACGAATACATAGCTAGGAGCTTAGTCCCAGCTACTTTTTAAATAGGAAAGGACGTGCAAAAGAATAACCAATCCCAAAAGCACTAGCAACTACTAAAATAATTACAATTATCGGCCAGAATCGCCCAATTCTCATCATCTGTTGAGAATTCCGGTGAGGACGGTAATGTTCTTGTGCTTGTTCGGTCAATAATTTATTTGGTGGATAGGCAAAATAGGAATCATCATTATGATCATCCATACTATGATCATCCGCGATCGCCCCTACAGTCGGACTTTGAGGAAAATACGCGGGTGATGACAGGGAATTTGCTGGTGTCCCATTAGCAGTTTGACTAACCCCGACCTGATGACCCGATAACTGTTGCATTCGCAATACGGTTTGAACTACCTGATCAATTTCTCGCTGTAACTGTTGATTTTGCAAGAGTAATTGTTGATTTTGGGTAGTCAGCTCTTGATATTTAATATTGAGAGAGTCTAACATGGCTTGGGTAGCTTGCATTTCTGCGACCAATTCTCGGTAAACGGAAATTGGGACAGAAGGAGAGTAAGTATTACTACCCATCAGAGGCGAGGGTTCAGAAGCGTTATGATTATTCATAATCTGTAGTCCGAGAATGTCTCAAGTTATTTGCAATTAGAACAAGGTCAGAGAAATTAGTCAAGTTATTTGCTCCAAATTGAAATCCACCGATGAACCAATCCCTAAACCAACCAAACTGGTCCCCCAGTCCTAACACTACTAGTGATCCGACAGAAAGCAAATATGGTGAACGGAACATTACTCAGGGACAATTAATCACCTTTCCCAATCCCCGGATCGGACGAAAATACGAGATTAACATCTCTTTACCAGAGTTTACCTGTAAATGTCCCTTTTCTGGCTATCCAGATTTTGCCACCATTGAGATTAACTATATCCCCGACCAAAAGGTGGTAGAATTAAAAGCAATCAAGCTTTATATTAATAGCTATCGCGATCGCTATATTTCCCATGAAGAATCTGTTAATCAAATTCTCGATGATTTTGTGAGTGCTTGTGATCCGATCGAGGTGACAGTTACAGGGGATTTTTCTCCTCGGGGTAACGTTCACACTGTGATTAAGGTGCATCACCAAAAGTAAAAAATTAATGAGCAGCAAGATCCAACAACTCAGGATTGGGTTTTGCTAATTCCTCAAATATTTCGATCATCTCCTGTTCAAATGCTACTTGAGCCCGATTAGTCCTTCCACCTACATAAAAGCGATCTCCTGATTGGAGAGCCCAAATTTGGGAATGGGAAACATAACTCATTAGCACTCCCAAAATCAACAATCCAAACCCAGTATAAACGATGGGAATACCTGGATCAGCTTTAATTTGTAATCCTGTACTACCAATAATCTCTTTTAAATGCAGGGTAACCCCATTGACTTCGGTAGACATTCCGGAACGGACAGTGGAAACTAATTTTCCGGTATCATCATAAACAAAAACTGTTCCCTGTAAGTCTTTGGCTAATAAGGAAACTCCAGCACTTAAATCTGGTTTGGTGGGCACCCATGTCCCCCAAATTTTGCCCTGATCTCCCAGATGTAATGGGACCATTGCTAATTGTAATACCGGACTATTATTAATTTTTACCTTTACCCCTGCAATCCCCCAGTCAGTTTGATAAAAAGTTACTCCTTGATAGCGTAAAGGTTGATTAACGTAAATTTTTTTCTGGTCAACTTCTTGACCGTTTTTATCTAAAACTGATAAATCAGAATAAAACTGATTGATCTTGCCATCAGCACTATAATCAATCCAGAAGCGATTTACTTTGACTGACCAATCTTGGGGAATTTGTGCTGCTGACCAAGGTCCAGCATCAAAGATATTTTTCACCTGAAATGTTTCACCACTAGGAACCATTTCTTGAGCCATAAATCCGGTCATTGAACCCCAAATTGCGCCCAATAGAATAATTAACATACTTGCATGAACGATAATCGGACCAATCTTCCCGACTAATCCTTTCCGAGCATAGAGAGAATTTTCTGACTGAAAAACCTGATATCCTTTTGTAGCTAATAAGGGGGTTAATTTAGTCAGGGAACCTTGAGCTAACTCAGCACTCAGAGCTAGTTTTTCAAACTGACGTGGTTGGTCATAAAATTTCCAAAAACGAGCTGCTTTTAAAGCTGGAAATTGACGGGTAAAGGTACAAGCAGTTAAACTAGAACCAAATAAAATCAGAATTGCCAGAAACCACCAAGCACGATAAACATGGTCTAATCCCACCATTAAAATTATTTTCCCAGTCAGAAAACCAAATAAAGCAGGACTTTCGGGATAATTGGCTTGATAAAAAGCGATCGATTGACCTTGTTCAATCACTGTACCACTGATGCTCAACAGGGCTATGACCAATAAAAGTCCGATCGCTAACCGCAAATCTGCTAACAGGGGTAATAATTCTTGCTGAATAAAGCGTTGGGGAATTGAGATCCAAGTAAATAAAGTTGATGAAAAAGAATTGTTTTCGGTCATTAGATTTGATTAAAAAACATTGATTGGTAGGCGAACTAGCAAGGAAACTACGCCAAATCCTACCAACATCGCGCCACTAACTGGTGTAATCCAACTAGACCAACGCCGTAACTCTAGCATTTTCTTAATCGCCACCGTAAAAGTGCCAGCGATGATCAACGGAATCACATATCCGATCGTATAGGATAGCAGAAAAACAGCTCCTAAAACTAAATCTTGGGTGGTTGCGACCCAAGAAAGAATCGTGACTAATACCGGGGTACTGCAAGGAGAAGCAACTAACCCAAACATTAATCCTAGCAAATAGGACCTAATTCCTGGGGGGAAGTCCTTACCAATCCAGTCAATACTCCCCAAAGATGGTAATTGGAGGGGTAAAGCTTCCAGTAAATTCAAGCCCATGATAATTGCTACAATACTCACCAGGATGGGAAAACCGATCCCAATTTGACCATAAACTTTTCCCAGTAAGGCTGCCAAAATGCCTAATAAAGCTAAGGTAGTGGCTAATCCTAAGGAAAACCATGTTGATTGTACCATGGCTTGGAGCCGGGTTTTGGCCTCATACCCACCGATATAGCCGATCGTAATTGGTAGCATAGACAGCATACAAGGGGTAAGACTGGTCAGTAACCCAGCCATCAAGATTACACCAATACTAATGAAGCTCAAGTGGGTTAACTGGGTCGAAACCAGAGTATTGGCAAATTGTCCTAAATCATAGAGTTGGGTTTGTATGGTATCCATGATGGGCTAATTAGTAGTTGTAATCTTGATTAATTATAGCTAATTTTAGTTCTAACTATTGTCTGCTAATGTGCTGAGGTTAAATAATTATGCTCAAGGGGAATCATCTAATTTTTCGATTTTTTCGTCAAGTTCCAGGTTGGCAAGATAGCATCCAGTTATATGACCAAATTATCAGTCAAATTACAGCTAGCGCTAAACTTTGTATTGTTAGTATTACAATCACTAGCTTAATTTTGGGAATGAGACAAATTGGATGGTTGGAACCATTGGAACTGAGTGCTTTCGATGAAATGATGAGATTTCGTTCCCAAGAGCAACCTGACTCACGATTATTACTGGTATCAATTACAGAAAAAGATATTGAAAATCTCAATGAATGGCCATTATCTGATTTAACAGTAGCCCATATTTTGGAAAAATTAACTAAGTTACAACCAAGGGTGATTGGTTTAGATTTGTATCGACATATTTCTCATTCTATCGGTGCTAATTTACTGATTACCCAATTGCAAAACCCAAACCTGATCGTGGTTACCAGTAACGGTAACACTCCCGATGAGCAAATTCGACCACCTGCTAATGTACCAAATGAACGAATCGGTTTTAGTGATCTCTTAATTGACCCCGATGGAGTTGTTCGTCGTCATTATGTCTATTCTTCTGATGGAAACTCCTTATCTTTACAGCTAGCTCTTGCTTATTTAGACAAAGAACATATTGCAGTTCAAGCCAATCAAAATAAACTTCTGCAATTAAATAAAGTAGTATTAATACCTTTAAAAGTTCATTCTGGCAGTTATAAAACTATTAATACTTCTGGCTATCAAATTTTGCTTAATTATCGCGGTTATCAAACTGAGAATATTGCCCGATCGGTTAATATTACCCAGTTGTTAAATGATCAGGTTAATCCGGAATGGGTGAAAGATAAAATTGTCTTAATTGGCACTACTGCCCCCAGTGGTAAAGACTTATTTAATACTCCCTATAGTGCTACTAAAAAAGGGAACCGGAAAATGGCTGGGATAGTAATTCATGCCCAAATGACATCCCAACTGATTAGTGCTGCTTTAGATCAGCGTCCTTTGTTATCACCTTGGTCAGAATGGTTAGAAATATTATGGATTAGTACATGGGCTTTTATCGGTGGGATTGTGGGTTGGCGGATTCATCATCCGGTATGGTTAGGATTAACAGTTCTTCTCCTCTTGATCGGTTTGTTTGCTCTGGGAATGTGGTTATTTATCCAAGGAACATGGATTCCGATCGCGGCACCACTTTTGGCTGCTATTCTGACCACTACTGTTGTAGTAGTTTATCAGTTAAATCAGGCAATTCGCCAGCATCAGATGATGATGAAACTGTTAGGTCAACAAACTTCTCCAGCGATCGCTAATGCTTTGTGGAATAGTCGTGTCCGTTTACTCAATCAAGGGATATTACCAGGACAAAATTTAACTGCGACAATTTTGTTAACTGATATTAAAGGATTTAGCACTATTTCTGAAAAGAAACCCCCCGAAACTGTAATGAGTTGGTTGAATGAATACTTATCAGCGATGACTCAAGTAGTCCAGTCTCATCAAGGTGTCATTAATAAGTTTACAGGTGATGGTCTGATGGCTGTGTTTGGTGTACCCGTACCCCGGACCACAGAAGCAGAAATTGCTCAGGATGCTCAACGAGCTGTAGCTTGTGCTTTAGCGATGCGCGATCGTCTAGAAGCACTAAATATTTCCTGGGATGCTCGGTCCTTACCAATGGTGCAAATGCGGATCGGGATTTTTACTGGTCCAGTTATGGTAGGTAGTTTGGGCGGTAAAGATCGCTTAGAATATGGAGTGATTGGCAATAGTGTTAATATTGCTTCTAGGTTAGAAAGTTACGAGAAAGAGCGTCTTGAGGGCACATGTCGGATTCTCATTGCCCAAGAAACTCTCAATTATCTGCAAGAAAAATTTGCAGTAGAATCATGGGGGTGGTTGCAACTACGAGGAAAACAAGAGCAGGTTAACGTTTATCTGGTTGTTGGTACTCGTCTCAGCTCCTCGCTCCCTTGATGAAACATCCATCTAGCTATTGGTTATTGCTATAACTGCTTGCAGTAATAAAGATGAAATAGCAAGGATCATAATAAAAGACCTATGCCTACCCTTAGACCTCTGACCACTTTTATTACTATACCTTTAGTATCTCTGCTGAGTTTGTTACCCTTGACTTTATCAACTCAGGCGATCGCTGCTGATCTACCCGTTATTGATAAAACAGATGATCCCACAGATTCTGGTGCTACTCATGTAACTTTACCCGATCCCGGTAAAACTGATGGGACAGAATCTGGTGGGACTAGAGGACCATGTATTCCAGCTGATCAAGGAGAACATTGGAGACATATCATCCCCTTAATCCCTGAATCTAATCTTGGACAAACAGTCACAGGAAATCCCACTTTCTTTTTTTACATCCCTTTGACTAATGCCCAATCCGCTGAATTTGCGCTCAAAGATGATCTTAACAATGACATTTACAAAACTACTTTTGATCTGATTACCAGTCCGGGAATTATTAATATCAAAATGCCTAATCCTCCGATAATCTCCTTAATGGTTGGTCAGGAATATCATTGGGATTTTGCTTTAATTTGCAATGCTCAAGACCGGAAAAATGATCTTGTCGTTAAAGGGTGGATCAAACGGATGCAACTGGAAACCAGTATTGAGCGTCAATTGTCCAATGCTAAATTGTCTGATTTGTTTGTAATTTATAGAGACAATAATATTTGGTATGATGCTTTGGCAGTTTTAGCTGAACTAAAGATCAAAGATCCTAATGATCCTCAAACCACCGAGGATTGGGAAAATTTATTAAAGTCTTTTGGATTAAGTGAAATTGTGAAAGAACCACTAATTAAAAGTAAAGCAAATAGGATATAAGCTAACAATGATATTGTTGAGTTCCAATTTAGGTAAAAATTGTCAGCAGTTTAATCAATCTCAATGGCAGAGGAAGGTCAGAAAATTTCGGTAGTAGTAGAATTAGGCTGTAACTGTGATAATTTGATCACCTCATTAACAGCAGGGGGCTTAATTCCTAGAAATAGGTTAAGTAAGAAAGTTATTATAGCTGCTAATAACAGTTTTTCATACATATTCCGCTCTCTCCTCTTTTCCTTCTTACTACCAAAGAGCAGGGGACTTGTTCTTTTTGGTATTTTATACTTAATATTATGATTGATTTTTGACAATTCACTGGCGATCGCTAAGGGAAAACAATGTGATGATTACCACTATTTTTTGTGATTTTGATCACAGGAGCAAGGAACTGGTGATTTCTAAATAAAAGTTGATCAATATCACCCAGCCAAGAAAGTCTATGCTAGACTATAAACCCGAAATAAGTGAGAGCAGGTAAAAGTAATGACCCTAAATGACTTATTCATGTTGTTATTGCTACTTAGTCCCGGTCTTTTACTATCCATATTGATTATGGGTTCTTTTGCAGCAGGGGGCTGAAAAAAGTTAAATTGTTTGCTACCATCCTCGGAGAGTGAGGATGGTAGGATCAATCTGATAGATCATCAAAAACTTCAGAACTTGCGGATAAATGATGATTTGTCCTCGGGATATCCGAAGGGCTATTTTCTGGTGGACTAGGACTAGATAAAGAATGGTCATGCAAGTCTAGAGTAGAGATGGGAGTCGGTGATAACCGATCGCGCGATCGCTTTGGGGGAGGAGCCGCAGAAGGTGTTTTAGTAAAAGTTTGCCAAGCTGCTTTTACCCCAGCTAACACACTGCGAGTGGTAGTATTAACTTTTTTTACCTGTTTTTTAGCACTATCAAGACTTTGATCGACTTGTTTCACCACCTGTCCCGCACTTTGCACACCTTCAGTCACATCATCAGTTAAGTCACTAATTTCCATACCTGTCAGACGGATTGCTTCTAAAGTGGGGGGTAATTCCCTTCTAAGAGTATCGGCTAATTTTTCCACACTCCGAGCAGCTCGAGCTAATTCTTGCAAAGCCGGAATTGCAGCCACTAAAACCGCAGTTAGGCTGACAGAAACCAATAAAATAGATAATCCTAGCCAAAATATGGGGTCAATCACGGATATATGAACCTATAAGCGATCGCGAACTGACAAATTCGACTGTCCAGCAGCGGGATTTTCAGTTAGATTAGTAATTTGAGCCTCTCGCTTACTCGCTTCGACTCCAGCAGCGATCGCTGCTTGTAATTTTTCCAGGGTTTTATCCCAGTTACGTAAAGCTGTTTCAGACAGACGATCTGCTTGAATTTGCATACTTGTCGATAGATCTTCGGCTAGTTCTGGAAGAGCATCGGCTGATTTTTTCAATAATTGTCTCGTTTGACTCCCACTTCGAGGTGCAAACAGCAAACCTGCTACTGCTCCAATTGCAGTCCCTACCAGCATTCCACCAATAAATGCTCCAGAACGGTTTTTTGACATCTTTTCCTTCAATCTATTCCTAAATCAATTTTAGGCAGCCCGGATGCAGATAGCTACCATTAAGCTACTACTTATATTTATTCTATTAAACCTTACGCTCAAACTACTCCTGACGCCAAGAGATCAGGGGAGAGGAGCCCAAATCAGGGTCAAAATTTGGAAAAAGGCTTTTTTACCGATTGAGCTTGTCGTCCACTAGATCGACGTGACCAAGCTTTTTGACCCAGACTCAGTAATGCTAAAACTTGTTGGACTTTTTCTAGTTGAGTTGCCAATTCGTGATATTGGTAACGAAGCGATCTTGTGCCCCTCCGTCCTTTAATGATAGCATCTGGGGCGAGATGGAGGACATCATAAGTTTTTCGTTCAACTGAGGTGAGTGTGTCTGCTACCTTAGCTAATACTTGGCGGATCTGCCATAACTGACCCATGGTATATAAACACATCAGTGCTAGAACTGCATTGATGGCTAAAACTATTGTCAACATTTTTTAACCTTCCGGGGATTTTTCCCTAATATTTAGGATGATATACCGATTTTAACGATCGCTCCTATAACTTGATATGATATCAAAATATTGTGAAAGTTAGATCTATTGTTGCCAGCAAAGCTGTTAAAGTAAAGTGAGAATTACATGATTATCCATTATGAAAATTGCCTATATTGCGATCGGTCTAGGGGGATTGAGTGTAATCGGATTAGGAGTGGTAATGGCCATGACTAATCCGTCCCAGAACGTTTATGATGAGTATGCTGTGAACAAACTGACTCAAGCTGCCAAAAATGTTTGTGATAAACTGCCCATTTCTGCAAGAAATTGCTCATCAATCATCGATTCTAAGCGTTCTCAAATTCAGCAAATTATTTCGGAGAAAACTCAACGGTATAATTTGATTATTGCTAGTATTTATATTACCAATATCTCCATTCCTTTTTTGCCTTTTTCTCCTTCCTGTCAAGTAGAAACAATTGGAATTATGCAAAATTTATATACTATTAAAGCCGAAAATAAATCAGGACAGAGCTGTGGTAACTTACTCGGAATTTCTCAATAAATATTCTGGCAAAATATTAAGGTGATTATATGAGTTACTGTATGAATTTAAGATGTAAATATCCGGAAAATTCTGAGTTAGATCAGAATTGTAAAAATTGCGGCTTATCTCTACTACTAAAAGGTAGGTATCGCGCGATTAAATCGATTGGTCGTGGAGGGTTTGGTAAGACTTATTTAGCAGTAGATGAAGATATTCCCTCTAAACCTAAGTGTGTGATTAAGCAACTTTCTTATCCAGATGATGATCAAGAACTTTATGAAAAAGTAGTTGAACTATTTACCCAAGAAGCCATCCGTCTAGATGAGCTAGGTAAGCATCCCCAAATCCCGACATTGTTAGCTTATTTTCACGAAAATGAACAATTTTATTTAGTTCAAGAGCTGATTGAAGGACAGGATTTACATAAAGATTTACAACAACATGATGCTTGTACCAGAAGAAGAAATTTGGGAATTATTACGAAGTTTACTACCCGTATTACAGTTTATTCATGAAAACAATATAATTCATCGGGATATTAAACCATCTAATATTATCCGTCGCGATCGCGATCAAAAATTATTTTTAATTGATTTCGGAATAGCTAAACTAATCACCGGAACAGCATTATTAAAAACGGGAACACTAATCGGTAGTCCCGAATATATGTCACCGGAACAAAACCGAGGTAAAGCTGTAATGGCTAGTGATTTATATAGTTTAGGGGTTACTTGTATCAATTTACTCACAGGAGTGCCACCCTTGGATATGTTTGATATCAATAATGACTGTTGGGTATGGCGGAATTTTTTACTACCTGGACACCAAGTCAGCGATCGCTTAGGTAAAATTTTAGACAAACTATTACAAAGTGCGATTAGTAAGCGTTATAAATCTGCGGTGGAAGTTTTGAATGATATTAACCCACCAAAAGTTGTATTACCACAACCATTAGCACCACAACCACAACCATTAGCACCACAACCATTACCCCCTCCCCAACCAGAATCATTCTTAGTCAAAATATTTCCCAATTTCAAGCAGAAACCCGATGTGATCATTTCTGAAATTGGGATTAACTATCAGAAACTAACAGATTTATTAAATGCTAATAAATGGCAATCAGCAGATGAAGAAACTTGGATGATTTTATGTCAAGCTGTTGATAAACCACTGCGAGGGTATTTAGCTCCAGATAATATTGAGCATTTACCTTGTGAAGATTTATTAATCCTTGATCATCTATGGTTAAAATTTAGCAAGGGACGATTTGGATTTAGTGTGCAAAAACAGATTTTTGAAAGTGTCAATCAAGATTATGGACGTTTTTGCAAACAAGTAGGTTGGTCAATATCTTTACCTCATTATCACACCACAGGAATGATCTATAATTTGAAAGCACCCAAAGGACATTTACCTTCACGAGTATGGGTGCAAAACGGTTCTCAGTGGTGGAATCATGCTAGTGCGATCGCGAAGAAATTAGAAAGTTGTACTTCTGGTAACAACCTGGAGGGATAACAATCAAGCTGAAACATTTATGGATAAAGATTAGAGCTTAGGAATAGAAATTAAATAATTAGCTCGCTATGGCAAGCTCCAATACCCCAACAATTATAGATAGTCCAATAATTAACCAGAATCATTAATGATCAAGGAGAACTATTAGCATTCAAGTAGGGGCGCAGTAGCTCTACGCCCCTACTGGTAATGTGGATGATCATAAACTGGGATCAGATAGTTAAAGATTTTCCTCAGCCCTAAACCTGGTATGAATTTCCTCAATAGAATTATTCATATTTTCTACGATTTTTGGATAACGTTTCTTTTGGAAAAGGAACCATCCAAACCCAGCCATGAAGTAAATTAAAACCAAGTAGGGGAGAATATTTTGAGGAAAGTCTGGAACAGGAAATAGACTACTACCAGGAATTCCAATTGTGCCAATAAAAGGCAGGAGCATAAAACTAACTGCTAAAATAGTAAATAGCAAATTTATTGGTTGCAGTTTATTAAGTTGGAACAAGTAGACTGGTGCTGCAATGGAAACCAAAATGTACATTACCAAAAATCCAAAAGAGCAAATGATACTAAAATAATTTTGTAAGTCAAACGTACTATAGCCATATACCTTGAATAGGGAGGGGATAATCAAGATAATAAAACCTGATAAAGCGATCGCATTGTGAGGTGTAAGATTAGTATCATGGGTTTTTCCTAAAGAATGGTGAAACCAACCATGAAGTGACATGGACAGCAATATTCGGGCTGTGAAATTAATCGAACCGCAGACAGCAAAGAAGAAAGAAAGTACGACACCTATACTAATTATTACTCCTAAAAAATCTAATCCGATCTGATGTGCTAGAAAATCTAATGGGGCTTCTATTTTACCTAAATTTACATTAGTACCGCTAAAACCCAGCACCACAATATAGGTTATGATGATGTAGAATATACCACAAAAAATTATGCTTTGTGTCACAGCTCTAGGGATAGTCTTTAGGGGGTTTTTTGCTTCATCACCCAAAGCTGTTGCACTTTCAAAGCCAGCAAAACAGAAGACAACTAGGACAATTCCCATTGTCACTCCCCCAGGAGTGGCTCCTTGCAGGCTCAATTGATTCCAATCTATCACAAAACCTTTCTGTACTAAGATAATTAAGCCCAATAAAAGGATCAATGCGAGGCAGACTCCTTGAACTACTAGGAGAATTTTATTGGCACGAATATCCTTAAAAGCTACATAGCAAGCTGCAACAGTACCAAGGATAAATAAGGTCAAAGTATGGGTGGTAAAACCAATATTACCTAATAATTTTTGACTAAAGATGGCAAATGCACACAATAATGCCATTGCTCCAAATAAATAGCCCAACAGCAAAGCCCAAGCACACCAAACTCCGACATGGGGACCAAGACCCTTGATAATATATGAATATATCGAACCAGGAGAAGCGGAGCGACTAGCAAATTGGTTAATGTTGAAACTGACAAATAACAGTCCAACCATACCGATCACAAAACTTAACCATATCCCATTTCCCGCACTAGCAAAAACTAAGCTTAATATATTTGCTGGGACTGTTGTAGGTGCCATTAAGACTATAGATTGAGCAATTACTGCCTCATAGGAAAGACAGTGATTTCTTAAACCATGAGGGCTTTGATTGTTGGGAATTTCTGTTGTCATATAGAACTAAGGTTTAGACTAATTTGGAACAAAAGGGACGTGATGGGAAAGCGATTGCCGGTCTATTCCCCTGGAAATATAAAATTGATAATTATTGCAAAAACCTCTTTTATCTATAAACCATGAATTATAAAATTGGCTCTTCAGGATCTAGTATGCTCGCACCATTAGTCCCTAATCTGTGCAGGCTAGCTGAAGATTCTAGATAAAATCTTAGCAGTGTTCTGACTGAAATGCTTGCTTTACTTCCCCATCAATACCTTGCACAGTAATACTTTGGGGATTTTTATTAAAAAATCAGCATACTAGGTAATGAAGAACCATAAAATTTTATTCTTCATGGCTTCTATCTGACAATTATTTAGGGTCTATTGTTTCTAACTCAAGAATAGACAATTGTGGCGGGTAAAGAAAATAAAACTTTCCGTGGTCATGGATAAAACCCAACTGAAAAATACAAATTGGTTGAGTTTCATGAAAAGCTTTTAGTTGAAATGTTCTCACATCTAAGCCATCATTTCTCTCATCTTCTATCGATTGAGAAAAATCGCCGGGATATATCGTATCGAAATAAATTCCTAATTTTCCGACTTCTCTGAGAAAATGTTTAGCAGCTAACTGACAGCTATACCAATGACCCGGATTAGGAATAACTCCGAAGTATTTGCTATCATACCACCAATCCATTTGACGATATAATTGCTCACTGACTAAAAAATCATCGCTTTCTTTAAATTCTTGCCAACCTTTATCTAGGCTGGTCCTGTAAAACTGGGTAAGACTTTTTAATGGTTTGCAGGAGATTTTCAGTAAACATGACGGCCTCGATTATAAGTCTTTCAGAACTTTAGCAAAAATTCGGACTGTAGCAACGTTAAATTTCCTAAAGTTTTGGAATAATATCCAAGTTTTCCTGTCAATACTTAACAAGTCATCGCTCTATAAGAATATATGAGTTTTTGACAACTCTAAGACAGAATTTGTGAAGTTGATTGAATTTCATTGTCAGATAACAGATGAGACCGTTCCTAATGGTGACTGAGATCCTTTAATGATCTAGGCACTTGTCGTACTATACCACCATTATTGTTCCGGCCCACACTGACACAGCTAACCATAGGATATGGTTGTTCTAATAATACCATGCAACGATTGCTAAAGGCACAAATCCAAATATTACTGAGATCAAGGAAGCATTGCGTAAGACAGACCCTAAGCCTAAACCTGCAAAGTATCCATCTAGGATTAGATAAACGGAAGTAAATCCCAGTAAGGGGAATAGCCAAGGAATATAACTTGTCAGAAGCGAAGTCACTTCACCATAATTGGTCAATACCCCAAAGACCTTCTGGGGAAAAAGGAAACACACAAGGGCACAACTGATTCCTACCTCTAAACTCCGTCCTACCGTCACCTGCCATAAGAGGAATAACTTTTCACTCGCTTGTCGGCTCTCCCGGATGTTTGGTATAAAGAGTAGCGAATAATACAGTTTTTCAGATAATGAAGTCTGAAAACCTTGATATAGCTATACCATAAGTTTGCGTTATCACCACAAATACGGGAGAGCCTTTATTTCCTGCGATTGCTATGCTACTATGGTCTAGTCAGTAAACTTTTCGGTTTACTGACTATGTTATTTTCAGGTGATGGTTTAGTTATATGATAAGATTTTCAAAAATCATAGTGGTTGGTGGAGGAAGTTCTGGTTGGAGTACGGCAATATATTTGAAGCATAAATTAAGGAATTTGGACGTGACTCTTGTTGAGTCACCTACTCAAAAAAGACTAGGTGTAGGAGAATCAACTAATACAATTACAAGGCATTTCAACAAGGAAATAGGATTAGAAGAAAAGGCATTTTTAAATGAAACGACAGGATCGTTCAAGTCCGCGATTGAGTTTGTAGGTTTTAACAGGAAGGAGGGGGTTTTCTATCACCCTTTTGGTTTCCCTCTTGAAAAAGATAAGGAATTCTTCAACGAAACGACAGGATCGTTTAAGTCCGCGATTGAGTTTGTAGATTCTACCAGGAAGGATCTGGTTTTTTATCATCCTTTTGATTTACCTCTTGAAAAATATTTGGAAAAGTACTGGTTTAAAAATAAATTTGAAAATTTGTATTATATCTATCATGTAGTAAATCGAAAAAATCTTTTCGATCCGAAAGGCAGTTATGCGTACCATGTAGATGCAGACAAGTATAGCGAATTTTTGAGAAAAAAGTCTGTAGAGCTTGGAGTTAAGCATATTGTCGGTACAGTTGAGAATGTTCTTTTTGATGAGATACAGAATATCAAAGCACTGCGAATTGATAACAATCAAATACTGGAAGGCGACTTGTTTGTTGATTGCTCTGGTTTTAAAGCACTGTTAATGAGTGAGGCTTATAAAGAACCGTTTTTGTCAATCGCTGATAAATTACCTAATGATTCTGCGGTAGCAACAAAAGTTCCATATATGAACCGAACTAAAGAAATGAGAGCGGTAACAACATGCTGGGCTTTAGATGAAGGCTGGGTATGGATCATTCCCCTCAAAAATCGGATTGGATCTGGTTTCGTCTATTCATCTAAGTACACTTCAAAAGAAGCAGCCGAAGAGAAACTAAGGCAATACTGGGGTATTGACAGGACAAAAGAGTTAGAAGTGTTTCATATTAAGATGAGAACTGGCAGGCATGAAAGGGCTTGGGTCAAGAATTGTGTAGCCATTGGTCCTGCTTATGGATTTATCGAACCACTGGAATCAACAGGTATTTCACTTACTCAGCATAGTATTATGACTTTGGCCAGGGTATTAAGCAAGGGGTCATACAACGATCGGATAATTGGGCAGTTCAACAAGTATGAGGCTTCCGTATTTGATAATACAGTTGATTTTATCCAGGCGCATTATATTTTGAGCAAAAGGAAAGATTCAGCTTATTGGCAGAACTTGACGGCATCAAGTTACAACATTGAAAGTCTCAAACAAATATTGGATGAAGTGAATGCCAAGTCGTACAGGTTGATTCAAGATCAAGATACGTTCTACACTACTAATAATTGGAATGCGATCTTGTCAGGTATGGAATTCTTCAATGAAGATTTGAAATTGAAAAATTCCAGTAAACTGGAAGATTTGCCAATTTTGTCAGAATACTTGGATAGTTTGTCGTAAGGATTCAGATGGGGGCAGTTGACCCCGGATTTCTCACAAAGATTTAAACAACTTGCCCAAAAAGCTTATGTAGCTTAGATTTGAGATCAGATATCCCGTCAACCTACTGTCCCCGGATTTCTCACAAAGATATCGCTGACAAGCGAGGGATTGCAACCCAAAAACACCCTGTCATTTTTCAGCAGCGTTCATTTAGACATCCTCTACTTCCTTAGTATATTCTACCCAGTTGCAATCCGCTAGATCTTGATACTCGACAGAAATCTTCAACGGAGTAACATTACTCAAAAGAGCCTATGAGTTTTTGCCGACTCTAAGGCAAAATTTGCAAAGTTGACTAAGCTTCGTTGCCAGATGACAGATCAGAAAGTTGCTGAGTATGACTCACATCCTTCAATGTGCCAGGCACATGCACTGCCAGCACCACCATTCTTGTTACTGTCCACATTGACACAGCTAACCATAAGATATGGTTGTTATGATAATACCATGCAACGACTGCTAGAGGCACAAATCCAAAGATGACTGAGATCAATGAGGCATTGCGTAAGACTTGCCCTAAAGCTAAACCTGCAAAGTATCCATCTAGGATCAGATACACTGAACTAAATCCCAGCACGGGGAATAACCAAGGAACATAACTTGTCAGAAGCAAAGTCACTTCTTCGTAATTGGTTAATAGCCCAAAGACCTTTTGGGGAAACAGGAAACACACAAAGGCACAACTGATTCCTACCTCTAAACTTCTTCCTACCGTCACCTGCAATAAGGGGAATAACTTTTCAATCGCTTGTTGTCCTTTAAAGTTTCCGCTCAAAGTCTCAGTGGCAAATCCGATGGCTTCAAAACAGTAGATACAAAGGAATGTTACTTGTAAGAGTAAGGCATTTTCCGCCAGGATAGTTGTCCCCATTGCAGAACCGAGAACTGTAAAAATGCTTGCGACTAACATAGTAGCCGCAGACCTGATGAAGATATTGCCATTAAGGTTAAAAGCTGCTTTAAATGCACTGACATCCCAAATTTTTCTAGCTACACTGACAACTTCCTTCCAGTCTATTTGAAAACTCGCCAACATGATACCGACTAATAACATGAGATAGGGGCTAATGGCTTGAGACAATCCCGCCCCCTTACTAGCCAAGTCCCAGCGGACAATAAACAGGTAGTCAAATAAAACATTAGCTCCATTACCCACCACCGACATTAGCAACACACAGCTACTCTTTTCCCGTCCCAGAAACCACCCAATCAGAACAAAATTCATCACAACCGCAGGTGCGCCCCAAATTCGGGCGTTGAAATAGTCAATCCCTGATGCCTTAACCTCGATCGTGGCACTGATGATGCCAAACCACAACTGTTGCAAAGGATATTGCAACAACAGAATTAGTCCAGCTATACCCAATCCAATTAAAACATTTCGCAGCCCCACCAGTAGCATCTGTTCAGTGTCATTTCGTCCCACCGCCTGTGCCGTCATTCCAGTGGTTCCCATACGTAAACAGTTGACAATGAAATACATATGGTTAAATAGTATTGTAGACAGAGTAACCCCTGCTAGATCCTCGATTTGAGTAAAATGACCCAAGAATGCTATGCTGATTGTCCCAACTAGAGGCTCCGTGATATTTGAAAGGACATTGATGAAAGCAAGTCTAAAGAAGCGAGAAAGGAAGTCATACTTTTCTGGGAGCGTTATGCTCATGAATTAATCCTATGGTGAATTTAACGAGTTGAACAAGTGGGCTTCGTTGCTTGCTGGAGCTAAGTTTAACACATTTGTCAGGTGGTCGATTACTGAGTTAAGGTCCACAAAAGGATTAATCAGTATACATTTCCATCCACTAATTGGTATTCCTGATTGACCGACAATCACTTGATTAGAGTAGCCTAAAATCGGTGTATTGGAACTCCTAATAACTTGGCTTTTTCTAAAAAGATTTTGATTATATTCATTCATTTTTTGAGTAAAATTTTGATCGGCTTCACTCGTCCCAAATAACTCTCTTTTATATGCTGCTTGTGCTTCTATTCCAGTTGGATAAAATCGCCAAAGTGTACTTGTTCCAGGAATATTTTGATTCAAAACTCCAATAGAGCTATTGAAACTATATTGTAGTTGCGATTTCAAAATATTGCTTTGTTGGATAGCATAACCAATCATCGCCTGGTATCCTTCATAACCCAAGGCATAAAGATTAGCCAAAATCATTAAAGGTCCATCTCCTGGACGGGAGGATTCAGGGGTATAAGCTCCTGGAAATGAGCAAAAACTATCCTCAGTAAAATAGGGTGTTTCCTCCCGATCTTTTTGGAGCAGTAGCATATCCTGTTTGTTCTTAAAGATTAAGGCACTAGAAATATAAGATGTCAAACCATGTTTATGGGGAGCGACTGTAATAGAATCCGCGTAACATAAATTAGAGTAGAGGTTATTTAATTTCTCAATAGAGTTAAGCGCGTCTGGATTAAATGCTAAGGGATTGTTGGCAATTTGATAGTTTTTAAATATCCCATAAATCCACCCGACAACTGCATCTACATGAAGGTGGGGTTTGGGAATATGATATTTTTGACAGACTGTTTCACAAATTTCAAAAACGCTTTTGATATCATCTACACCAAAGGAATCAGTATATCCAGCAACTAAATATATGCACACAATCTGCTTCCCTTGTTGGATAGTTTCCTCAATCTGAGCTTGCAAAGCTTTCAAGGATATCTCAAAATTGGGTGTGACCGGAACAGAGATCACATTTTCAGTCCCGATACCAAGTAATCGAGCCGCGTTGACATTAGTATAATGGCCAAGAACTGATTGGATCACGACAGGATCTTTATCTAAAAAAGCTTTGAAGCCTTTTTTTCCCAAACCAGGGAACATCTTTTCCAGAGCAAATCGAACTGCCCAATAATTACTTGCAGCTCCTCCTGATGTAAAATATCCTCCTGCTAATTTAGGGTCAAAACCGACAATTTCAGCCAGATGTGCGATCGCGAGCTGTTCAGCTTCAATTGCTTTTCCCGCATAGGTTTCACAAGCCAGATTCGGATTAATAATAGCACAAGCAATTTTGGCAAGAATTGCTGGTGTTAGAGACGGTGGAACAATATTTAAAGGAGCATAGCCTGCTGAGTAATTGGGGACATTTCCTAAATAATTGAGAATGATATGTTGAATCACCTCTTCAATCGACCAACCTTTTGTAGGAATTTGATTTATGCCTAACTCAGATTTGATTTCTGGAGTTATTCTAGCGGTCAAATTTGTATCAGTTCGTAAGGATTTTAAGCCTGTCAATAACTGCTCAATTGCTGCCAAAAAATTACTTCCTAACCCAGCCTTGGGAAGAAGGTATTGACTGTAGGTTAAGAGCAAATTATTTAAACTCTGATTTTCCTGACTAAAATCATCTTTGCTGCGATCTGTTTGTTCAATCATTTCTTGGCTACATTAATAACTTTGAATACCGTACCTGTTATTTTGAGACCGTCTCTCTGTCACCACCATCCGCACATCCCCAGGTCCTACTTCTGGTCCTAATAGAAGTCCTCTAATCACTGGTTGGACTGGTTTGCTATCAACTAATTCCATCTGAAAACACGACAAAACTGTTGCCAAAGCCAGTTTCATTTCAAACAAGTAAAATGCCATACCAATACAGCGACGGTTACCGCCACCAAAGGGCAAATACTCAGAAGAAGCAAATTGACGTTCCAGAAAACGCTCTGGTTTAAACTGCTTTGGATTGGGATATAAATCTTGGCGATGATGAGTTAGATAAATACAGGGAATCAGGATAGTACCAGGTTCAAACTGATAGCCCCCAATCGCTAACGGTGATTTCACCACTCGACTAAATGCCAAGATTGCCGGTGGGTAAAGGCGCAGTGTTTCACAACAGATAGCATTTAAATAGGGCAAACGAAAAATAGTATTCGGATCTGGGTTTTCACCCAAACTATCGAGTTCTTGCAGTAATTTTTCCTGCACTTCTGGCAGATGGTGAATCCAATATAAGGCCCAATATAAGGCAGTTGTAGGTGCTTCGTAACCTGCTACCAATAGCGTGATCAACTGATCGCGTAACTCTACATCCGTCATCCCCTGCCCCTGCTCATCGCGAGCCGATATCATCAAGGAGAGAATATCACTCCGAGATGAATTATTGGGTTGCTCTTTGCGTTCCCAAATCTCAGCGTAGATGAGTTCGTCTATTTCCTGGATTTGGCCCATGAACTTTTTCCAAGGACTCCAAGAACCTAAAGCGCTTCGGAGTAATGGGAAAAGAAGCATAACAACTCTCAATAAAGGTCTCTTAGGATTGAGGATTGCAATGAAAAGTTTTTTGAGCTGTTCGTAACGTGCCCCTTCCTCTAGACTAAAGACAGCTTTTGAAATAACTTGGAAGGAAATTGCTTGCATAGAGGGCAGGACAGAAAAAGGTTCACCAAGCGGCCACTGACTCACTACTTGCTTGGTAATATCGCGGATGGTCTCACCATAAGCTAGCATTCTTTCTCCATGAAAGGGAGGTGTCAACAACTTTCGTTGTCGCTGATGAGGTTTGCCTTCCAACGCTAGCATTGATTGTCGTCCAAAAAAAGCCGAACTAAAACCTGCTGATTCACCAGAGTCCAACTGTTTTGGATCGGTGGTAAAAATCTGCTCAATCGCCTGAGGGTTACTGATAAACACTTGGGGCTGAAAAGTTGGACCAATCCTGACAGTAAAGATATCACCATAACGTTGAGCACAAGCTTCCATGTATTCTAATGGGCTAGTAAGCCATTGGAACGTCTGTACCAAAGGGTGAGTTTGAGGACCTTCAGGTAGTTTAAGAGTAGACATATTTTCTCATATTCAATTATGGACTTCAATAAATATCCAAATATTCATGACGCTCCCACTCCGTCAGGTGTTCGTGAAAACGGGCTAGTTCAAAACGTTTGACCGTAGTAAAAAGGCGGACAAACTCTTGAGAGAGCATATTTTGCATTTCTCCATCAGCAGCCAGTCCAGATAAAGCTTCCTCAAGGGTTTGAGGTAACTTTGGCCAATTTGGGTCGTCTTCGCTGGGACCTGCTCCTGAAGGCTGTAGTTGACGCTGTTGTTTAATACCTAGCAAACCCGCAGCTAGAGTCGCTGCTGCGGTGAGGTAAGGATTACTCAGACCGGAAGCGGCTCGCATTTCGATATGGGTTGATTCTTCATCGGTTACTTTGATTCGCACCATTGCTGTACGATCTTCAATACCCCAACTGATATTGGAGGGAGCAAAAGTCTGAGGTTTGAAGCGACGATAACAATTCGGAGTAGGACTCACTAATGGCATCATTGCCTCTCCATGATCTAAAATGCCTTGAATGAAGGCTTGAGCCGTAGCAGACAAACCATATTTGTTCTCTGGGTCAATAAAAACATTGTTTCCAGTGTTGCGGTCAATGAGGCTGATATGAAAATGACAACAGCAACCCGCATAGTCGATAAAGGGTTTAGACATGAAGGTGGCATGATAACCCAGCCGATAAGTAATCTCCTTGACTGCATTCTTGAAGGTAAAAGCTTTGTCCGCAGCGCCAATCCCTATGCTTGCTCCATAATTAATCTCGAATTGGGAAGGACAATGCTCGCAGTGATAGTTAATCACATCTATTCCAGAGGCACGCAGATAATTGATTAATTGACTGATTTCAGGAATATAGTTGTTGCGGGTATTATTAAAAACGTATAGCCCATCAAAAAGTAGTTCCTTTGTTTCAGGATGGAGAAGATAGAACTCAAACTCATGCCCCATCATCACATTGAACCCCAGCTCCGCCGCTTCTGCGAGTAACTGTTTGAGGATATAACGGGGAGCAATTTCCAACGGTTCTGTTGGACTCCTCATTAGATCACAAATGACTTTGGCTGTTTTTTCCATCCAAGGTACGGGTGTTAGGGTATCAAGGTCTGGGATTAATAGTAGGTCACGGTATTTCCACTCTTCGTGATAGCCAGAACCGGGTACAACCATGGAAGCCGTATCTAAAGCCAGACAACCCCCATAAAAGTTAAGACCTTTGCGAGCAAAGCTTTCTACTTTATCAATTGGCACAACTTTTGAGCGAGCGACTCCGTGTAAATCTGGTAGCTCAAAACGGATGTACTCAATATGGTGGTTGGTTAGATATTCAACAAACTGAGGGACGCTATCAAAAGCAGTTTTTGCTTTTTCTGACATCATTATTTTTAGCCAATCTGAGTGATTAATATATGTTAATTTATTGTACAGTAAGAATTAACTAGCTAATGAAATAAGAAAAATAAATAAATTTTTCTTATTAATTTAAAAAAATAGATAAACTTTGATAATAAATTATCCGGAAAAAGGAATTAAGGACTTGCAAATAGATAGTGGTAAATATGTAGTAAAATTTAAATATATTAATTAAATAGTATTACTATACTTATCACTATTTCATCATAGTTTGTATGGTAGTCCAAAACGGTTCTCAGTGGTGGAATCATGCTAATGCGATCGCGAAGAAATTAGCAGTTTGTACTTCTGGTAACAACCTGGAAAGATAACAATCAAGCTGAAACATTTATGGATAAAGATTAGAGCTTAGTGAATAATAAGAATCGGTAGACGGAATGCAAAAACCGCACCATGAGGAGAACGGTTTTCTGCCCAAATAGTACCACCATGTGTTTCGACAATTTGACGAGTTAAATATAATCCTAACCCTGAACCTTTAGCTTGGCGATCACTATATCCTTGATAAAAGCGCTCAAATAAATATGGCAATTGTTCCGGAAGAATTCCCGCACCAGAATCGATAATTTTAGCAGTATGATAGCGGGAACCTGACTCTAAAACCACCTCCACTTTGCTACCCCGAAGAGAGTGGTTAATCGCATTAGTCAGTAGATTAGTAAACACCCGACTAAGTTGAAAAGCATCTCCATTGACCCAAAGAAACTGACGAAAATCTGAAGTACCATAGTTAAAAGAGATATGAACACGACGACTTAAAGATAGTCCTACTAATGTGGTGGTGACATCATGAGCAATTTCGACTAGATCAACTGGTGCTAATTTAAGGTTTAATCCCTCAGTATCATTGCGATAAATATCTAAGAGTGTTTCTACCAGTTGTAAGCTAGTTTGATGACTGCGAATAATTGTTTCTATTACTACTTTTTGAGCAGGTTGTATCGAGCCTAAATATCCTCTTTGAAAAGCTTCTAAAGTTTCAATTGCTCCTAATAAAGGTGTTTTCAAATCATGGGTTAGTGTTGAAGCAAAATCCTCACGTAACAGAGCTAATTTTTCTTGAGCTTGCAATTTAGCTTCTTGTTGCAATAGTTTTTGGTGATACTTGTGATTGCGATCGCTCAGAATTGCAGTTACAATCAATGCGATCGCTGCAATTAACCGACTCGCAATAGTTGATGCGATCGCTGGATAGTAACCAGGAATCCAAATATTCAAAATTGTCAACAGACAAGCGATCGCGGTTATTGACAAAGTTGCAACTTGACCAAAACGATAATTGACTAGTAGTATTGGACCAATATACAGATAACCAAATACATAGTCTGGTGGAGTTGCAAACTCCATTACCCCAACAGTTATCGATACTCCAATAATGAACCATAGGTTACCCAAAGGTAAACGTTTAAAAAGTTTTAAAAGTAGCATTAGTTATTTTTATCACAATTATTTTGAGTTTATTTTAACTGCAAACAATGGGCTATATGCCAACTTTTTTTTTGACCCTAAACGATTATATCGCCTGTATTTATATTAATCTATATCACCAGATATAGATCACAGTAAGCACCTAAACAAAAATAAACGGTGATAGATCATAAAATTTTAAATCATTAAAACCATTGAAATTGCGTTGTTTCGCGCCATTTAGTCCCAGAGCAAGTGAGCAGCTAAATTATGTTATACTACTGATCCCAGATTAAACACAGAGAAGTTTAAAATATACATAAAAATATAAAACACTTTAACTAAAAAATTATATCGATCGATATATTGTAGAAAATGAGTAAATTTTACACAATAGATTTTGTCGATCAACGAAATCAGCAATAAGACAAAACAAATAATCTACCTCATCTAAGCAAGGAACTTAGTTCTCCATTGATACCTTGTTTTTATTGATTACTAGCACAAAAATCCGAATGTATGTCAATTTCAAAGAGTTCTTCTCCAATTAGTTCTCTCCCACTTCCGAAAGGACCTCGTGACGATCGCAAACACACTGCAAAAGTAAATACTAAAGGGTTGTATGAGAGAGCAATTAAGGATGCTTTTCTCAAACTCCATCCTGGGATTCAAGTTAAAAATCCAGTCATGTTTGTAGTTTGGATTGGGACAATTATCACCGCAATCATGACCATCGATCCCAATATTTTTGGTTCTGTCCCAGGAGAAAATCAACACTTTTTCAATGGATTAATTACCTTCATCCTATTTTTCACAGTAGTTTTTGCTAACTTTGCTGAAGCAGTAGCGGAAGGACGTGGTAAAGCTCAAGCTGATGCTTTAAGAGCAACTCGTACCGATACAATTGCACGGAAAATTCTCCCAGGTGGTGCGATTGAGCAAGTAAGTTCTACCGAATTACATCGGGGTGATCAAGTCAAAGTAATTGCTGGGGATATGATTCCCGCAGATGGAGAAGTTATTCAGGGAATTGCTTCTGTTGATGAATCAGCAATTACAGGAGAATCTGCTCCGGTTTTAAAACAACCAGGAACAGATATTGCTAGTTCGGTGACAGGTGGTACTCAGATAATTTCTGATGAGCTAGTGATTCGAGTAACCTCTGATCCAGGAAAAGGTTTTATCGATCGCATGATTAGCTTAGTAGAAGGAGCAGAACGAACTAAAACTCCCAACGAAATTGCGCTGACTGTATTACTTGCAGTGCTAACGCTAATATTTTTAGTAGTAGTTGCAACTATTCCCCCGATTGCGAATTACTCTAATAGTCCGGTTAGTATCGCGATTTTAATCTCCTTATTAGTCGCATTAATTCCTACTACTATTGGTGGATTATTAAGCGCGATCGGGATTGCGGGAATGGATCGAGTAGCACAGTTTAATGTAATTGCGACTTCGGGTAGAGCAGTAGAAGCGTGCGGTGATATCAATACTTTAATTCTGGATAAAACCGGGACAATCACCCTGGGTAATCGTTTAGCAGATGAGTTTATTCCAGTTGGAGGACATTCTCTCAAAGAATTAGCAAGTATTGCTCTTGCAGCTAGCATATTTGATCAAACTCCAGAAGGAAGATCGATTGTGCAGTTAGCGGAAAAATTAGGAAATGAGGTGAATTTTAATCCTGACGAAGCAGAAGGAGTTGAGTTTTCTGCTCGGACTCGCATGAGTGGTACAGATTACGGTAATGGTACAGAAGTACGCAAAGGAGCAGTAGATGCAATTAAAGGATTTGTAAAATCGCGGAGTGGTCGTATTCCTGTAGATTTAGATAGTGCTTATGAGCGAGTATCTAAATTAGGTGGAACTCCTTTAGCTGTTTGTGAAAATGGTGAAGTTTATGGAGTTATTTACCTCAAAGATATTGTTAAACCTGGTCTAAGGGAAAGATTTGACCAGATGCGACGCATGGGTATTCGTACCATTATGCTCACCGGAGATAACCGGATTACTGCTTCGGTAATTGCTAAAGAAGCAGGTGTTGATGATTTCATTGCTGAAGCTACTCCGGAAGACAAAATGGCTGTCATTCGTTCGGAACAAGCACAAGGAAAGCTAGTCGCAATGACCGGAGATGGTACAAATGATGCTCCCGCGCTAGCACAAGCAAACGTTGGTGTCGCAATGAATTCTGGTACTCAAGCAGCAAAGGAAGCTGCGAATATGGTGGATTTAGATTCTGATCCTACCAAACTAATCGATATTGTCACCATTGGTAAACAACTACTAATTACCCGAGGAGCGCTGACAACTTTTTCGATCGCTAATGATATTTCTAAATACTTTGCGATTATTCCAGCTATGTTTACCGGAGTCGGGTTAGAAAGTTTGAATGTGATGGGATTAAAAAATCCCCAATCAGCAATTTTATCGGCTTTGATTTACAACGCTTTGATTATTCCAGCATTAATTCCTCTCGCTCTAAAAGGGGTTCAATTTCGTCCCTTATCGGCGGATCAATTATTAATGCGAAATGTGCTGATTTATGGTGTTGGTGGCATAATTGCTCCCTTTATTGCCATCAAAATCATTGATGTACTGATTACCACAATTGATCTGGTTTAGTTATGTTTTTACCAAAAAAGTTTGATTTTGAATTTATTTCAGTGCTGCGATCGCGCATCCAAAAATCTCCCATTTCTCTCCGCTTATTTTTGGCTTTGTGTTTCAATATAGTGTTTGCCAAAACAGTTTATGCAGCAGCAAATACGGATGAAGTAACTCGATTAAATGCTTATGCAATTGGGTTATTGGGTTTAGTAACAATTGGTCTGGCAATTTACTTACTGGTTGTCATGTTTCAACCACAACGTTTTTAGATATTACTAGGAGAAAAAATGACTGACCTGATTTATATATTTCTAGTGTTAGGTTGCTTTTCTACCTGTTTATGGCTAATTCGAGCCTTTAGTTGGTTGTAAGGAAGAAATCTCCATGATATTTGGTATCTCGCAAGTAGTGATTATTTGCTTAATCATCGCGATCGCTCTAGTTGTACCAGTTGGTAACTATCTCTATCAAGTTTTTACCGATCAACGAGACTGGTTACCCGAACGTTTTACCTATAAATTATTAGGTATTAATCCGAGAGAGCAGATGACTTGGCAACGTTATGCTCAAGCATTAGTCCTGTCTAATCTAGTACAGGTATTATTAATCTATGCTCTATTCCGATCGCAAGACTTTCTCCCCCTCAATCCAGACAACATCACTCCTGCTATGTCTCCGGACTTAGCATTTAACACAGCAATTTCCTTTGTCACTAATACCAACTGGCAATCCTATGGAGGTGAAACCACTCTCTCCTACTTCAACCAGATGGTAGCAATTCAATTTCCCATGTTTGTCTCAGCTGCAACAGGGTTAGCAGCAGGAATTGCCACAGTTAGAGGTTTAAACCAGAGTGGTGTGAATCAATTAGGAAACTTTTGGGTAGATTTAATTCGCAGTATTTATCGCATCTTTTTACCGATTTGTTTCATACTAGCACTATTTTTTGTTTGGCAGGGAATGCCCCAAACTTTGGATGCTGCGGTCACAGCTACTACTTTAGAAGGTGCAACTCAAACGATCGCTCGCGAACCTGTTGCTAGTCTAGAATCAATTAAACACATCGGTACAAATGGCGGTGGATACTTCAACGTTAATGCAGCACATCCTTATGAAAATCCTACTCCCCTAACGGATACTCTGCATATTTTCTCCATGCTATTAATTACCCCTGCTTTAACTTATACCTTCGGCAAATTGTTAAAACGAAGGAAACAGGGATGGGTCTTTTTTGGAGTATTTGCCGCACTATTCGTAATGTTTCTGCTGATTGCATTTCCCCTGGAACAATTAGGTAATCCCTTACTATCTCAAGCAGGAGTAGACCAAGTAGTTACCGACCTGCAAAGTGGTGGTAATATGGAAGGAAAAGAAATGCGATTTGGAATTGCTCAGACGAGCTTGTTTGTTGTAGCTACAACCGCAGCAACGACAGGTAGTGTCGATGCTATGCACGACAGTCTGACGCCATTAGGTGGTCTGGTTCCTCTAGCAGAAATGATGCTTAACGTAGTATTTGGAGGTAAAGGTGTTGGTTTAATTAACCTAATTCAGTACGCGATTATTACAGTATTTCTAGTTGGGCTAATGGTCGGACGCACTCCTGAATTTCTCGGCAAAAAAATTGAAGCCCGAGAAGTGAAATTAGCCTCGGTTTCTTTGCTAGCTCATCCTACATTAATCTTGTCATTTTCAGCATTAGCGCTAGTTTGGCCCGATGCTCTCAAGAGTCTTGCTAATGCAGGACCTCATGGATTTAGCGAGATTCTTTACGCTTATACTTCTGCAACTGCAAATAATGGCTCTGCTTTTGCTGGATTAAATGCTAATGTTCCATTTTTCAATATTACTCTGGGGTTAGCTATTCTCTTTGGTCGCTACCTCAGTCCGCTAATTCCCTTGTTAGCAGCATCAGGTTATCTAGCAGTAAAACCGAAAGTTCCTCCTAGTGCAGGAACCCTATCTACAGATACTCTTCTATTTGGTTCTCTGTTGTTTGCTACAATTCTGATTGTTGGTGGACTGACATTCTTTACTGGGTTAGCTTTAGGTCCAATCTCAGAACATTTCCAAATGGTAGCTGGAAAGACATTTTCCTAGAAAAAGAGAGACGTTCCACCGGAACGTCTCTACAATCGTTGTTTATTTTTTTGATAGGTTTTATGGAAACTCAATCTCAAGGATCTTTGATTTCGCTGATTAAACCTGCTATCTTGGTTTCTCTGTGGCTATGTCTACTAACAGGATTAGTCTATCCTTTATTAACAACAGGTGTGGCTAATATTCTTTTCCCAGCTCAAGCTCAAGGTAGTTTAATTAAACTGAACGACAAGGTAATTGGTTCAGAATTGATTGGTCAAAATTTTACTAAACCAGAATATTTTCATCCTCGTCCTAGTGCTACTACTACTCCTGATCCAAATGATTCAACTAAGACAGTTCCTTTACCATATAATGCAGCTAATAGTGGTGGTAGTAATAATGGTCCTACTAATGAAAGCTTCATTAAAGGTGTGAAAGATGCAGTTGATGCTTATCGCAAGGAAAATGCTTTAGCAGCAGATGTTGTTGTACCTGTGGATGCAGTAACCGCTTCAGCTTCAGGTTTAGATCCTGATATTTCGATCGCTAATGCTAATATCCAAGCAAATCGTGTCGCTCAATCCCGTAATATTCCCGTTGAAAAAATCCAAAATCTGATTTCTAAAAATACTACAAATCGTCAATTGGGAATTCTCGGAGAACCCCGTGTAAATGTTCTCAAACTAAATCTAGCTTTAGATGAGTTAAAATCTGCCAGTCTTTAAGCAATAATTAGACCCAACTATCTCACCGCGATCGCTGATCCTACTAGGGCTAAAATTGGTGGTACAATCGGAATCCACCATTCATTCAAGAAAGCTACATAACCAATCCCAAATAAACTCACGACAGGTAATACCAATTCACCATGAAGATACATTGATGTATATTGATCTGTGGGTGAGGGTGGGTTTTGATGATTAGTAGGTAAATGTCAAACATCTCGGTGAACCCGGGCGGGTTTTTCTAATTAATTGGTAAATTTCAAAAATCTGGGCGAACCCGCCCCTACTACAAAAACCCGCAAATAGAGGATAAAATTGGTAGGGGCAGGTTCACCAGTCAATTTTGCCACCAACAGATCACCATTATAAACCTGCCCTGGCCTAACAGATCAACCTCAGATTAAGTGCAATTTCATAGTTAATTGGTATAACAAAATCCCAACTATAAATTGGAGAAAAAATTTAGCAACTCCTACTGTATATCGCCATTTCCAACTTAGGGTAGCACCTACCACAGACCAAGCAAAAATCCACCAAATCTCTAGGGATTTAATCCAGGTTTTAATCAGAGGTCTTCCTGAAAGCACTGCGCTCAATATTTGGCTAACTGCGTTTGCATGAATTTCTACCCCTGAAGTTTGATCTGGTATTCCGATTAGAGTGCTACGATAAGGTGTGAGAAATAAATCTTTTTTACTTTCGGCAATTGAACCAATTAATATAATGCGATCGCGAAGCAAGTCTTGGGGAATTTTATTGTCTTTTTTGAGCCGACAAAGGTTTCTAATTCATCTAATTCTCCCACCTCTGGAACTGTCTCTTGGTGTTCAAAATCTGATAACTGGTTGCCGATTTGTTTAATCCAATACATAATGGTGGTATGGTGAACATTTTTAACTCTTTCAATTGCTCGTAAAGCCATCCCATTTACATACATTCACTTTTGACAGTTTCAGAATAGCCTTTATGGGGTTTATAATCCTCGATAAATTGTCGACCACAGTTTTTACAAATATAGTTCTGTTTTCCTCGTTTATGACCATTTTTATTGATATGAGTTGATTGACAGTTAGGACATGACCTGCTCTTACAGTATTGATAAGCGTCCTTTTTTTTATTATTCATATTCTATCCTATCATCCCCTAATTCAGCAACGCCCCACTGGAATGTTATTAATGTGGGATCGTGGATTGCATTCTTATACATTTTAAGCAAAACTTCAAAAATCGATTGCTCTACCTAAGCACCAGGTTTAAGATAGTCTAACAAGCGATCGCCAGAATCAACTCGAACTAAACCAACTACAACATCAGATAAAGATACTAAACTCGGATAAATTAAATAGCGCGGTTCCCAAATTGGGTTAAATTTTTCTTTAAAAAAGTGCAGCCCTTTGAAATTATAGAAGTGATTCAAATGATCAGATAGATAACGAAACACCTTTTCTAAACGAGGAGATTCGGGAGTTTCTCCCAGACCAGCTAAGGGTGATAAACTAAAATTAAATCCCTCATATCCCAGCTCCTGAAAATGTTTAAACATGGAAACAAATAAAAAGTGCATAGTACCGTTGGGAATATTTTGACAATGACGCATTAGATCCACTGTCACTTCTTTACGATTATACTTTCCTAGGAGGTTAGCAAAAGCAATAATCTGACCATCAGCGTTATAGACTACACCAATTTGACATTCCCGCAAATAGCTTTCATAAAACCAGCCCATGGAAAACTGCTTTTCCGATCCATTCATTAATTTCAGCCACTCATTACTCACCAAACGCAACTCCTCTAATAAATGTTTCGGAATCGGTGGTTCATAAAGTTCAAATTTATAACCCTCCTTACTAAGACGATTCATTGCAGTTCTCAGATTTTGATTCTTTTTCCCTGACATGGAAAAATTCTTCAGATTGACAATTGCTTCTTCCCCAATTTTTAAAACTCGAAAACCTAGATCGCGGTATAATTCTACACTAGATGGTAAAACCTCATAAAAAGCCGCGTGCCAATCATGGCGATCGCAATATTGACTAAAAGCAATAATCGCTTCTTGGCGATCGTCATCTGGACCAATTGGATCTCCTAAAGCGATCGCCGCTCTTCCTTTTGCGACATAAGCAATCACACTGCGACCAGAAGGACTAAAATAGTAAGATTTATCACTTAATAACGACAGCCTGGCCAAAGAAGTTTGCCCATATTGATCGATAATCTCTCGCGCTCGCTGACGCTGTTGTTCTGTGGCACCATGACGCATCAACACCGGTCTTAATAACATTAATAACGCATAACTAACTGTGACAATTCCCACCGTATAAATCGAATTTGGGAAAAAATATCCAAACTTATTTGAGAAAGGATTTCCAAACCTAATTTTTGGTTGCAATCCAGCATTATCAGCCGTAAAAAACATGGCCAGAGTTTGCCATAATGCTTCCGGAATACTAAAATTAACCTGATATCTATCTACTAACAAGAAAAAACCTACTGTACCGTAGGCTAAAGTAAACACTAATGCTCCAATAAAAACCCTAACCCCTTGAGCAATTGACGGACGATCTGATGCAGCATTGAATGTCTTACGCATTAATAGCAATTGGATCAGCAAAACGCTAGCTAGGGTGGTCTCTTCATAGTCCAATCCTTTAATCATGTGAATAACTATCGAGATTACCAATAACCCGACAGTGATTACCCAAGCAACTTTCTTACGTCTTAATAAATTGCTAGCTAGGGTCAACAAAACAAAACCACTTAAGGCTGAAAATAAGTGGGCATTAGCGCGAACATAAAAAGGAAAAAGTGGTTTAAGAAATACAATCCGATCGGGTAATCCAGGGTAGACCGCAGAGATTAAATTGACTAATCCGACTAAACCAGTTAAAAATGATGCCGTCCAAATCCCAATTCGAGTTCGCTGAGATAGCATAGTGTTTTTACTAAGGGTGAATTTGGTTCAAATTTAAGCTCAGGTAATTATGGGTTTAATTACCAATTAATTTGAATATTTTCTTTAGTCAGAGTTGTTTTAAACTCTTTACCAACATAACTTAATGAGTCATGGAGGTGTTTACGCCAATAATTCCACCCAACATCTTTACCAACAATACCATGCCCACCAGGAAAGATTTTAAACTGATGACTGATCCCTAACCGTTCTAGAGTTTCGTGAAATTCTTTGGTAGCATCAAGGTACTGATGATCACTTTCTCCTGCATCTAGATATACTCGCAACCGCTGATAGGTCTCTTCTGGTAATTCCTCAATAAAATCCTGGGGACTGTTAGCAAAACCGCTTTTATCAATAAAGTAGCCCGTATGGCTAAAAAAAATATTAAAGTTATTCACATAACGTAACCCAATATTAAAAGCTCCCCAACCACCAGAAGAGAGTCCACCGATCGCCCAAAATCTAGGATCATCAAGAGTCCGATAGCGAGATTTGACTACCTTTACTAATTCTGATCCGATCAACTTAGCTACATCTCCATTTGGTCCATCATAATATTGGGGGTCCCAAAATGGACTTGTCCCTCGTTTGTCATTTCCATCGGGGGTAATAATAATTGATGGAGGTAGCTTGGCAGTTCGGTAGAGTTCACGAATAATCACCGTAAAATTTGCTTTGTCCTCATAGTCACGAGCAGTTCCATGTCCCCCATGTAAGAGAAAAATTACTGGGTATCGTTGGGTAGGATTGCTAAAGTAACTGGGAGGGAGAAGTATTCCGTAATTGCGAATTTCACCCATCACCGCACTTTTAAAGGTTTTGACTTGAAAGATAAGTCCAGTATTTTTAGTGATAATTTTTGGCGCATCTAGTTGTGGGGCACCAGCAACTACAACATACCAATAAAGGACACCACCAATCAGGGTGATGCTAGTAGTAAATAGAAATATAAATTTAGTGAATGAGAATTTCATGAATTTTTGTTTTCCTACCCTTAATCAAAATGAAAATGCCAGAAAATCAAGTTTTTTATCAATCTGTTTGAAAATTTTATTGGTTTTTAATATGGCTGATTACTCTAGTCAAATCAATTAATCAGCTCGGGATTTTCTCAACTTTTGTGACCTGGCTCATCGGCTATACTAATTATAATTAAAAAATCTCCGGGTGTAATCATTGCCAAAAACAGATGCGATCGCCCTCTAGATTTATTTTCAGTGTCATCATCACCATGTTAGTAGTCAGGACTGTACTCCTGATCTTACCAGCAGCAAAGGAATTAAGTCTTTATTACTACCTCTAGACTTGGACGCAAGTCCCTACTACTAACCATGATTAGTTTACCGGAGCTACTCGGAAAATTTTTTAGATTTTGTCGTTTTTATGCTCAAGTTTCCACAGACAACTAGAAACTAAATTAGTGACAATATGTGCCAAGATTGGTACTAGCAAATTGTCCGATACCAGGGCACTATATCCGAGTAATAAGCCCACGATCGTCGCCCAAATTGCATAGGGCCATTGTTTGGCTCCACTCAAATGTAAGATCCCAAAACACATACTTGAGCCAATTACACCAGTAATATTTAGCCCTAAAGCGGACAGCATCACACCCCGAAATAGTAATTCTTCACTTAAACTGGGTAACAATCCTAGCCAGATTAAATCAGGCAAAAATAGAGGTTTGAGTACCAAAGCTAAGTAAAAATCTGCACTTTGGCGATAAGCCGGCCAGAGACGATAAACTAGGGAACTAGCAACAGCGATCGCTAAACCAATTCCACTTCCTAATAACAGATCAATTCCTGTCCATTTAACAGGTAAGAGGGAAACTTTACTAAACTGCATCCATAATTTAGCGATGATCAGCAAGACTACCGCTGTTACCCCCATTGCTACCAGCACTTGGGTGCGGGTGAGGGGTTCGATTTCTGGCTCGTGAGGAAGTTTTTCTGCCACCTTTGCTTGAATAATGGGGTTAGAAACGAGAGATAAAATTAATCGGAGAAAGAGTAGGATTGAGCATAGTGGGACTAATCCCAGCGCGATGAGCAACCAAAACGCCCAGTGCCTCTAAATAAGAGTTTACCTGTAATGCCTTGATTCCCAATTTTTCCGGTGGAACTTTCATTTTAGTGGTATTTTCCCTAACTGCAATCATCAGCACTGATAATTGACTCAAACTCAATACCGCACTGCCACCACAAGCTGTCGCGGGTACAATTAAAGCATCGACATGGGTATTCCAGATCTGTTCCGGGGTAGGAATTAGCTGGGGATGGTTAGAAATAAACTGGGGAGCCCGACTTAAACCTACCAGAACACAAGGTAAAAAAGTGTATCCCAATTCTTCTGCTGCGGCTCGCGGTGAGAGATGGGGGTCAATCGGTAGCGGTAATAAAGCTGGAGCATGAGCGCAGGGAATTTGAAAAGTCCGGACGATCAAATGACTAATCACTGCTTCTGCACCAGCTAAAGGATCGACACCTTGTCCATGTCGATACTGAGCCAGAGCTTCACTGTCGGGATCATCAGGAAATCTTGTCACTACAGCGATCGCTTCTACTTTCCCATGTTTAATCAGTGCTGCTGCGGCTCGCAACAGACTATCGGGATGACCAATTGTCCCCCAACTAGCACCAGTAGCAGATGTACGCAGTTCTACTTGCAGAGCTGTATCGGTAACAATATAATCTGTTAGGTTCACACCTAAAGTTGCTCTGGTTGCATCGGCTGCTTGTAAGTGTCGCAATCTTAGCTCTGGTTCAATCCCCGCATCCAGAATTAAACCGATCCGATTTTGGTGAACTGGTTGTAATCCCCAACATCCCGCTGCAAATTGGTCTAGTCCGTAACCTTCCACATAGAAAATCTGTTCAGATGACCAATATAATTGAGCACCATTAAGAACATTGGGGTGGGTAATCAAGCGATCGCTTATCGACGCGATCGCTCGAGCTACCGGTAAAGCATCTCCAGCATAACCGCCGATCGCTGCTCCAATTCCGGTGGGGACAATGAGGACGACTGTATAAGGACGACGATTCACCGTGAGCTAACAACATCAGTTTTAACTGTCACCACTCCTTCCACGGTGACTTTTTGTTGTTCTTCATCAATCTGAGTAATTGCCCAGCGTAAAGGTTCTCCCTGTTGTTGTAAAGTCTTAGCAATTGCTGCTGCTAAATCTACAGGTGACTCTTGGATATCTATTTCTGCGGTAATAAAATGTGTCGTCATGAGTTTAGGTTGAATTTCTGGTTTGATTTCGGACTATGTTAATCTAGCCGGGGTCTGAAACCCCTGGCAAACTAAAACTTGCTAAATTCTACTTTTTTTGGTGTTGACCAAATTGTAGTTCATAAACAGTATCTTCCATTCCTGTCTCAATTTTCAAGTCAGAACGAGGATAAGCTACGCATAACAATACATAACCTTGTTTTTGTAATTGGGGACTCACTCCCATTCCTTCAGTTTGCTCGACTTCTCCGGTGATAATCTTTCCTGCACAAGTGGTACAGACTCCTGCATTGCAAGAATTAGGTAAACCGAGTTTAGCATCTTCAGCTACTTTGAGAATGGTTTGATCCTCTGGGACTTCGAGCTGGTAGGTAGTTTTTTCGTGGATAATTTCCACCTTGTAAGTCTTGGACATAGATTTGAGCGCGATCTTTCTAAATGAATCAGCCAAGTTAACATCTTAACTCGTTTGGTGATTCTAATCTAGTCCCGCTGATTTGAGTATTTTTTGTAATAAATCTATATTAACATTAATATCGGCAATTATAGATGTCTGTGAATGAGGAACTCCATCACCAATTAAACTATAATAATCTAAGTCTACATATTGGCTAATTTCTCGATAATAAGGCATTTGATAGATGGGTGAAAGAAATTCTATTACTTTGGTTCCCGGTTGACAAAATACAATATTTGCTAATCCAGCTCCATGGGGTCCAATGACAAATTTTGCCTTAGCAAAAAGTAATACTTGCTCTTGGACTGACATTGATTCTAAAATGACAGGTTTAAATCCATAAGGAGCTAATAATTGCATCACTTTGTCTTCATTGATCACATGACGACGTTGGGCTTTTTTTCTACTGATATAAATTCGGTCTTTGGGATTTTCTAAATTCTGGTTAGGTAAAAATGTCTGTCTCAGAAAATTACTAGAAAATCTATTCCACCCAGCTCCAATGGGTACAATTAAATTTTCACCTTGAATATGCGGATATTGCTCATTGGTGATAATTTTGTGAGTTGGAATTCCTAAAAAATTTAGGGTTTCTTGTTGAAATTGTTTCTGATCACCAATGACTACAAATTTATCGATATCTTCTAAGTCAATATGATAGTCTCGCATAATTTGCAGACGTGGTAGAGAGTCAAACATCCAATGATAATAATTTTGACTCCAACGTGCTGTTAAAAGAACCACTTTTCCCTGAATATAATAAGCTGCTGGTAAGGTTTGCTCAGATATAATAAATTGATATAATTTGCCTTCGCAAACATCAGCAATAATTCTATCCTGGGAATTGAAAATAATTACTTTTTCGTCGGGTTCTACCCAAGCTCTAGCATTGTTTAAGATTCCAATAAATTTACTCGGAGGTTCTGGATCAGCAAAGAATACCTGTTGTTCTATTTGAATTAATTCACAATATTGTTTCAATAAATTGCGTGGTAGTCGATGATTATGACATTCATGAGCATCATCCATCTTTCCTAATTTACCCATAATGTGACTTAAAGGAGAGTAGACTTTAGTAGTATTTGGTTCAATTCGTAATACTTGTAAATAGTTGATAATCGCTTGGTCAAATTTACCTTGATACTGGAAAACATCACCCAAATTTAAGTAAGCATCAGCAAAATTAGGATTGTAAGCGATCGCAAGTTGATAATTCCTCACCCCTTCCTCGAATTGTTCCAGTTCAATTAAAGTATTACCTCGACTATAATAAGCTTGAGCAAAATTTGGCTGAAGTGCGATCGCTTGATTATAATGATCCAGTGCTTCTACTAATTTACCTTGTTGACGATAGATAATCCCTAAATTCAAATAAATAGCTGCATCTTGACATAATTTTAATGCTTGGTGATAGATGTCTAATGCTGGTTCTAATTTCTTTTGTGCAACCAGAATCCGACCTAAATTTAGATACCAAGCGATCGCAGACTCTAGACATCCTAATTGTTCATAAAGATGAGCAATTTGCCGATATAATGAGTGAGCATCAGGATTAAGCTCGACTGCTTTCTGATAAGCGCGAATTGCGGGATAAATTACTTGCTGCGATCGCCAAATATTGCCTAATTTTTCGTAACCTTCTGGGGACTGAGGTTTAATTTTAATCTCTTCCATCCAGAGGAAGATTTCTGGTTCAGTTCCTGGTTGATTTTCGGGAAATTTTGTCTTCATTGGTAACTTAAATTATTCCTCCAGATTTCATCAATTTTAATAAGGAGTCAATTTTCAGAAAAATATCTTCGATCGCGGGAGGATTAGGTGGTGGTTGTTCCTGATTAGTCCCAGTATAATACTCTTGTAAATTATCACCAATCAAGGCATAATAGTCGAGATTAACATTATGACTAATTATTTTATAAGCTGGAAAACAACAACCAGGGGCAATAATTTCAATAATCTTAGTACCAGGATTACAAAAAACTATATTAGCAAGTCCTGCACCATGGGGTGCAATCACAATTTTAGCCGTAGATAATAATGCTACTTGTTCCAAAACTGAGAGAGATTCTAAACTTACAGATGTAAACCCAAAATTATGTAAAAAATTAACAATTTCATCTTCATTAACAAGTTTACGATAGGATGCTTTTGCCCGACTGATAAAAATCCGCTCATCGCAAGGATCTTGCTTGATTTTTATTCGGTTTAAAAATTTATCTCTTAAGTAGAGACAGGATCGGTTAAAATTTTTAAATCCACCAATCATCGGGACAAATAAGTTTTCAGCTTGAATATGAGGAAATTGATCGCTATTAATAATTTTTTGGGTCGGAATACCTAAGATTTCTAAAATTTGTTGTTGAAAGGAGTAACCATAATCACTAAATATAAACCAATCAATCGAATCTAAATTGATATTAGCATAACTCAACACTCCCAAACGAGGTACACAATCGAATAACCAATGATAATAATTAAAGCTCCATCGAGTTGCTAAAAAAGCCATATTTCCTTTCCAATTATGAGGAGATGTTAATTGTTCAGAATAATGCAGAAAATAAGGGATATTCCCATCACAAAGATCAGCGACAACTTGATGATTTGAATTAATGATAGCGATGACTTTTTTTTGCACCCAAGCTCTTCCATTAATTAATCGCATGACAAAAGAATTTTCTGGTTGATTTTGAAGAAAAGTTACTCGGTTTTGTCCATCTGGAATTAATTCACAAAACAATTTTAATAAATTAGGTGATAATCTACTTCGATAACAGTAATTAGCATCGTCTACCTTATTTTGCTGAATCATAATATCTCTTAAACCAAAGAAAACACCTGGGTAATCAGGTTTAATCTTGATAATATTAAGGTAACAAATAATTGCTTGCTCAAATTGTTTTAAGTGAAAATATATCTGAGCTAATGCGTAATATGATGGGGCTAAATTAGGATTAATTTCTAATGCTTTCCAATAGGAACGAATTGCGGATGAAACTTTTTTTGAGAATACAAGCAATTTCCTAATGTATGGTAGAGAGATGCGGATTCAGGTTGAATTTTAATATTTTCAAAACAGGTAAGAATTTGTGAAGTAACTGTCATATAATTAAGGTAATGCAGATGAGATTTTTTGGAGATAGTAGTTGGTAGAGAATGATAAGATCGCTGAAGCGCAACTATATACCTGTATTGTAGTATAACATATTTTTTACTCATGATCAACATTGAGCAAAAAAAAGCGCCTGGAATCACACAGACGCTGAAACTTAATCGATAATTAAAGGCTAAACTAACCTTCAAGAGCGTTAGCACCACCGACAACTTCCAGGATTTCCTGGGTAATCGCAGCTTGTCTTGCTTTGTTATAAGTGAGGGTGAGAGTACCAATCAGTTCACTAGCATTATCACTAGCATTATTCATCGCGGTCATTCTTGCTGCTAATTCACTAGCTGCTGACTCTTGGAGAGCGCGGAGTAACTGATTATTCAGATATAGAGGTAAAAGAGCATCAAGAATTTGAGCTGGATCTTGCTCAAATATCATGTCTCGTGGTAGTTCTTTGACGGGAGTAGTAACCTTGTCCCGCGTTACCTCAAAGTGTCCTTCCCGAGAAGTAAGACGGAAAATTTCATCATCTTTTGCTTCTAATCCTTGTGGATCAAGAGGAAGCAGTGTTTGAATCGCTGGTTTAGAGCTAATCAAAGAAACAAATCTGGTATAAACCAATTCAATCCGATCGACACTTTCAGACAAAAATAGGGAAAGTAACTCATCTGCTACTTCCCTTGCTTCTGCTGCTGTGGGAATTTGTTCTAGTCCCGTATAAGTAGCATCAATCGGTTGTTGACGACGTTGGAAATATTGGATTGCTTTGCGTCCAACGATTACATATCTATAATCGAGCCCTTCTGCTTTTATTTCTTTGGCGCGGTTTTCAGCCCGACGAATCACGTTAGTGTTATAGGCACCACACAAACCCCGATCGCCGGAAATTACTAGCAAACCAACGGTTTTTATTTCCCTTTTTTTTAACAAGGGCAGATCAACATCTTCAAACCGAAGACGAGTTTGCAATCCATACAGAACCTGGGCTAATCGATCGGCAAAAGGACGAGTAGCAATTACCTGCTCTTGCGCTCTCCGCACCCGAGCAGCAGCTACTAGACGCATTGCTTCGGTAATTTTGCGAGTATTTTTGACCGACTTAATGCGATCGCGAATGATTTTTAGATTGGCCATAATATTTAGACTGGGAATGGGGATAGGAGAAAACAGAAGTCAGAGACTTCTGTATTCTGAATTACGCGGAGACTCGGAAGCTTTGTTTATATTCAGGAATCGCTTCTTTAAGAATCTTTTCTGCTTCTTCACCCAATTTTTTCTCAGTCGCTACCAGTTCACCATACTTGGGCTTGCTGGTTTTCAGATAATCCCGTAGTCCTTTAGTAAAGCGGACAATCTTATCTACAGCGATATCATCCAAATAACCATTAATCCCAGCATAGATAATCGCTACTTGTTCGGGCAAAGATAAAGGAGAATATTGAGGCTGTTTCAGCAGTTCCCGTAATCGTTGACCGCGTGCTAGTTGATTTTGGGTCGCTTGATCCAAATCAGAAGCAAATTGAGAAAAAGCTGCTAGTTCTTCAAACTGGGCTAATTCCAGTTTCACTTTACCTGCAACTTGTTTCATGGCTTTAGTTTGAGCCGCAGATCCCACCCGGGAAACGGAAATCCCAGGGTTTACAGCAGGACGTAAACCAGAGTTAAACAAATCAGAGGACAAGAAAATCTGACCATCGGTAATCGAAATTACGTTGGTCGGAATATAAGCAGAAACGTCACCAGCTTGGGTTTCAATAATCGGTAGAGCTGTCATGCTACCTTCACCCAATTCATTGCTGAGTTTAGCTGCTCTTTCTAACAAACGAGAGTGGAGATAGAACACATCCCCAGGATAAGCTTCCCGACCGGGAGGACGACGCAAGAGCAAGGACATTTGGCGATAAGCTTGGGCTTGCTTGGATAAGTCATCATAGATTACCAGGGTATGTTTGCCTTTATACATGAAGTATTCAGCCAAAGTTGCCCCGGTATAGGGAGCTAGGTATTGTAGAGTTGCAGGGTCGTTAGCGTTAGCCGCAACGATGATGGTATATTCGAGAGCGCCTTTTTCTTGCAGCACGTTGACCACGTTAGCTACAGTAGAAGCTTTTTGACCAATGGCAACGTAAACACAAATTACGTTTTCACCTTTTTGGTTGATGATGGTATCAACGGCGATCGAGGTTTTGCCAGTTTGGCGATCGCCAATAATTAATTCCCGTTGTCCACGTCCGATCGGAATCATTGCATCGATCGCTGTAATTCCGGTTTGGAGAGGTTCATATACAGAGCGACGTTCAATAATCCCAGGAGCGGGGGATTCGAGCAGACGGCTTTCGCTGGTATTGATTTCACCTTTACCATCGAGGGGACGTCCCAACGCATCAACCACACGCCCAACCATAGCATCACCTACGGGAATCTGGGCAATTTTCCCTGTCGCAATTACCGAAGATCCTTCTTGGATGCTGCGACCTTCACCCATCAGCACTGCACCCACGTTATCTTCTTCTAGGTTCAGCGCAATCCCAATGGTGCCATCAGCAAATTCTAGCAATTCGCTTGCCATTGCTTTGTCTAAACCATAGATCCGGGCAATCCCGTCACCGACTTGCAACACAGTCCCAACGTTCTTAACTTGAACTCCTTGGTCGTATTGCTCAATTTGTTGGCTAATAATGCTGCTAATTTCGTCTGGTCTGATGCTAATCATGGGAATCTTAGGTATTAGTTAATAGTTGACTAATTGCTAATAGTTTGTGCAGCTATTAGCTAGGTGGCACTACTTAAGCGCAGACTAATGCGACGCAGTTGTCCGCGTAAGCTCGCGTCAATGATTTGGGAACCAACTTTGACGATTACACCCCCAATTAATTCAGGATCAATCGTAGTTCTGAATTCCACATTCTGAGCAGTTGTCAGTTGGAGAACTTTTTGCCGCACCGATTGTTCTTGCTCTTCACTTAAAGCGATCGCCGCAGTAATTTCGGCTAGAACTGTTTGATTTAGCTCGCGCAACAACACCAGATATTGTTCGCAAATTTCCGCTAGAAAGATAATCCGACGCCGATCTACTAACAGCTTTAAAAAGTTCAGCGAAAAATGATGAACTTGCTCACCAATAATGCGCTCAATTACAGCTTTTTTATTCTCTTCTGTCACGAAGGGATTAGCGAGTAAAACATTTAGTTCTGGTGAACTTTTCAGCAGCTCAATTAATCCCCTCACATCATTACCAATTTGTTCAGTGATGTTGTGAGTTTTAGCAATCGACATGAGCGCTTGTGCGTAAGGTTCAGCTACCTCAGCACTAACTATTCCTTTCATCGGCTATCTCCTAATAAAACTATGCTACGATCAATTAATTTTTGTTGAGCGTAGTGATCTAGCCGATCTTTGAGTTGAGTTTCTACTTTTTCTAGTGCTAAAGCACTTACCCTTTGACGCAGTTCGGCGATCGCTCGCTCTCTTTCTGAGTCTAAATCTTTCACCGCGTCTGCTTGTAAACGAATTACATCAGCATCAGCTTGAGCTAAAATTGCTTCTCTAGCTGCTTTTGCTCTTGCTTCTGCTTCCGTGCGAATTTTTTCTGCTTCTGCTTGAGCTTGAGTCAGTTTTTGTTGAGCATCAGATAGAGCTTCTGCTGCTTTCGCAACTCGATCTTCTGCTTCTTTAATTGCTGTTTCTATGTTGGTACGTCTTTCTGTCAATATCCTACCCAGAAAATCCCGTCCGAAGTAAATTAGGATACCTATAACTATGGCAAGGTTGATGATGTTAGTTTCAAAAATGTCAAAGTTTAAGCCAAACCCACCTTCGGACTCTTTTTCTGCTAATTCCGCAGCCGCAGCACTAGCTATTGCTAGCCATCCAAATGTCCCCATGTTCTCCAATTCCTAACTGCGTTTTTGCCCTAGTTGATGTTTTTTAAACATCAGACTATTGAACTTTGAACTTCTATCGGTTTACTAGTTCTGCACCCAATAGTTTTTCGAGAATTTGACGACTAAGTCCGTCTATTTGTTGTTCTAAATTACTCATTGCTGCTTGTTTTTGCTGTTCAATTTCTTGAGCAGCTATTTCTCTTTTTGCTTGAGCTTCTTGTTGAGCTTCGGCAATTTTTTGAGCAGCGATCTTTTGAGCTTCTGCTTGAGCAGTTGTAATTGTGGCTTGGGCTTGTTTCCGAGTTAGACCTAGTTCTTGTTCGTATTGTTCAGCTAATTTTTCAGCTTTAGACAATCTTTCTTTAGCATCTACTTTCTTGTGACGGACGTATTCAGCCCGATCATCGATCGCTTTGCTTAGAGGTTTGTACAAGAGCTGATTTAGCACGAACATCAAAACTAAAAACTGAATGGCCATGACGGGCAGAGTCGGACCGATATCAAATAATCCTCCCTCTTTTTTAACTGCCTCAACAGCCAACAGAATGGTCGAGTCTATCATTTTTGGTTCCCAATATGCTCTGGAACTATCAGATGGATGATTAGGGGGTAGAGACTCGATCGCTCTTGTCTCTACCTACATTAGTGTTGCTATTAGATTAATGGGTTAGCAAACAGCAGTACGAGGGCGATAACTAGACCATAAATGGTGAGTGATTCCATGAACGCCAAGCTTAACAGCAAGGTGCCACGAATTTTGCCTTCTGCTTCTGGCTGACGGGCAATCCCTTCTACAGCCTGACCGGCTGCTACCCCTTGACCAATACCAGGACCGATCGCAGCTAAACCAACAGCTAGGGCAGCAGCTACAACGGAAGCAGCAGGAATTAAGTGATCCATGATGATTTTCCTTACCTTGTTTACGAGATTAATCGGTGTAACTTGTGAGAGCAGACTTAAGTCTACCTTGGACGGAGGTAACTTTGATCGGCAGTTGCTGGTTCTCTAGCAATTACTGCTTTTGCCAATCTGAGCAAAACTACTGGCTAAGAAAACTAATTGTTAGTTATCAACCCTTAGCTAGTTTTTGCTTTTCTGAATTTAGTGGTGTTCCTCATGCTCACCACCATGCCCCTCCATTGCTTCGCCAATATAGACGCCGGCTAAGGTGGAGAAAATCAGCGCCTGAATTGCACTGGTAAATAATCCTAATAACATGACTGGCAAGGGAATAAACAGGGGCACTAGCAATACTAAGACTGCGACCACTAGTTCATCCGCCAAAATGTTACCAAATAGACGGAAGCTCAGGGAGAGGGGCTTGGTAAAATCTTCCAAAATATTGATGGGCAATAAAATCGGCGTGGGCTGAATATATTTGGCAAAGTATTCTAAGCCGCGTTTTTTAAACCCAGCATAGAAATAAGCCAAAGATGTCAGCAACGCTAGTGCCACAGTGGTGTTGATGTCATTGGTGGGGGCTGCTAGCTCACCCGCCGGTATATGGATCAACTTCCAAGGAATCAGAGCGCCCGACCAATTTGAAATAAAGATGAACAAAAACAACGTACCAATAAATGGCACCCAAGGGCGATATTCTTTTTCACCAATCTGGTTTTTCGCTATATCTCGAATAAATTCCAGGGCAAATTCCATGAAATTTTGCATCCCGCTCGGAACGCGCTGGATGTTACGAGTCCCTGCGATCGTGGCGATGAGCAAGATGGTAATGACTAACCAAGAGGTAATCAATACTTGCCCATGTACTTTCAGGTTGCCGATTTGCCAGTATAAATGCTGGCCAAGTTCTAATTTGGCGAGGGGGAAAAAATTAATGGTGGTTAAACTGGTTAGCATTTCCATTCAAGAGGTTTCCCCAGGGTTCTAGGAGTGGCTTATGCCCAAGCTACATCCCTGAGCGTGATGTAGGTGTAATGACAGTGCGGAGTAAATAAGCTAGGACTGTCACTTTATAGGTCAGAAAACCCAAAAATATGGGCAGAATCTGGAGCTGTTTCAATTGAGTTGAAGCTATAATCAACCCAACAAATAAAGCCAAGCGAGCTTTACTCAGATGCTGATTTTCTGTGCCGAGACGCTCAACGTCTTTCGCCATCATTCTTAAGTAAATCACACCCGTGCAAGCCCCAAGCAAATAATTGAGAGCAACGCTTAGGGAATAAACGAGCCAAACAGAGATAAAAATTATCCCTATAAAAACAAGAGTGCCCAGCAATAAGAATTGTTGGAGTTGATAAAACTCTTGCAGAGAATGGTTTGGTTCTGACGAGAGAGAGCCAGATTGGGGCACAAGTCCCGTTTCTGGAATGGGTTGGATAGGTTCGTCTGGCGAGATCACCGAGTTTAGCTGGGATATGCAGGCCATTGGCAATCATATCATGGTGGTGTAACCATCCGAAACCAGACTTTTTCTACTAATTCCTTTTTTATTTTTTGCTGGGGCTAGGTGTGAGTAAAATTAGTTGTTGGGAAAAAAGCGATCGCACTACCCCCAATTCCAGGTTTAAATTACTGAGAATTGTCCCGACTGGTTTTGGCTCATTCTGGTCGATCGCTTGCATAAACTCGAATTCTGGTTCGGATAAATTGACGACTTGGTACTCATAATTAAATAGGCAACGGCTGGGCCATCCATTGATACAGGGATGAAGTTCTGCGATCGCTTGAAGTAATTCTTGATCATTTGACCAATCGGTTTTGGGGAGGGGAGAACGTCCCAGGAAAAATTCGTAATGGCTGATGTCTGGATCTAATAGTTCAATTAACTGATATCGTTCTCGATCGCTTAATTTTTCTACCCGTTCTAGTAAATCTGGTGCTTTCCCCAGTAATCGTTCGATTTGCCAATAGTTAGGGTTAGAAAAACCGATAAACTCTAATCCAGAAGCATCAATGAGGTCAAATAATGTGTTGATATTATAGTCAATCTCCTGGGGATGGACATACATATCGGCAAAATTAGCATCCTGATGATTTTCTAAGGACCAACGTTCTTTTTCTCGCTTGACAATACGGTTGTTTTCTGGTAAAGAAGCAAATATTTCCCGTCCGATTTTTACTCCCGCTTGGTAATCTCCTCGTTGATCACCTTGAAGGAGTGCGATCGCTTGTTGCATCAGTCGAATTTCCCAACGACCCAATTGAGCATAGACAAAGATGTGCATTAATCCACCCGGAGCTAATTTCGGAGCGATCGCTTGGATTCCTTTGAGTGGATCAGGTAAATGATGTAAGACCCCAACACAGTTGATCAAATCAAACTCACCAGGGATTTCTCCCACATCATAGAGACTGAGATGATGAAAACTGACCCGATTTGCACCTGAACGCTGACATCGTTCCCTAGCTATTTCTAAAGCACTACTACTTAAATCTATTCCTGTAACTTCTGCTTGAGGGTTAAGATGAGCTAAATATTCAGTACCAACACCAGTACCACAACCAACATCAAGGATTTTAATATCTTGTTTAAGTGGTTTTTGACCCGTACAGAAACTATAAGCAGCTTGCCAATGCCAGCGCCAATTATAACCTGGAGGTGGTTCATCAAGCAAGGGTTCGGGTGGAAAAGGGTAAGTATCGTATAATTTTTGAACCGCTGAACTAATATCCACAGCAATTTCCTAAACAGATTGAGTGTTTTTGTTCCAGTAGTATATGATATTTTCAGCTCAGGCCGATCGCGCGTGAGAAAATATCAGACGATCACCTAGATCAATAAAATTAAAAGCTCGCGATCGCCTAACATCAATTATTTCTGTCTGTAAATATAGCGATTGCTATTCAAAGTTCCCCAGTTATCCATATCTGGAGAAGTGCGATCGCTGTTGAGACGGGTGGAGAGCGATCGCCTTTTAACAAACAGATGTGGAAGAAATGGGGACAGCCTTTGGGAAATGATTGGTGCGATCACTTTTAGGATGCTATTGGGAGACTGCGATCGCGATTAGTTTAATATTGGGAGACTGCGATCGCCCCGCAGTAGTTCCGCTAATTCCGCTTCAGTAAAACTCAGCAAATCTCCACTATGACAGCAATCTAACCAAACAATCTGCTTTGGTTGTAAGCAATAGACAAGAAAGCAAAAGTCCTTATTGATCAATTGATTGACAGGCAAGATGCCTGTCCCACCAGGAAAAATCACTTTTGTGGGACGGGCATCTTGCCCGTCCTATTTATTTTTGCAAGAGGATTGTTAAGAAAGATGTGACTAATGGATAGCCTTTAGGTCGAGGCGTTGGGGGAGAGGTGTTCTGCTAGAATGAAACAGCACTGCTAAACTGGAGCAGTTCTGAGAAAACAATTCGCTGATTATCTAGAATTGCGATATTCTTAGTCCTTAGTCTTAATGGGTTGAGGGAACTGATGAAAATTAATAATTTTTTATTATTTAATTTCTTGATACCGGGAGGTTTTTTTATCTTTGTGTTGGTCTTTATGCCGATCGCACAAGTATTTCATTTTGATGTTAATGATGAAGGGATTGAATTAATTAAAGCTGCTTTATATGCTAAAGGGTTTACTTTATATGAGGATATTTGGAACGATCAACCACCGCTTTTAACTGTTATTTTAGCATTTTGGCTGAGTAGTTTTGGCAAATCTATTTTCGCAGCCAGACTGTTAACTTTATGTTTTGCCACTATTCTGATCTGGTCTTTCTGTCAAACCCTGCGGATTTATGTAGGTAATCGATTAGCGATTATTAGTGTTCTGTTACTAATGATTTCTGGTAATTTTCTGAATCTGAGTGTTTCCGTTATGTTTGGTCTGCCCGCTTTAGCGATGGCAATGCTATCAGTTTATACTTTAATTATTTATCAACAAGAACAAAAATATGACTATTTGATTATGCTTTCAGGTATTTTTCTGGGGCTGTCTTTGCAAATCAAGTTATTTACAGCGTTGCTGATTCCTTTGATGTTATTGGAAATGATTAAACCGCGCTTAAGTCATAAATTGTTATGGCAGAAAATTATCCTATGGTTAACTGCTTTATTGCTCAGTTTTATCTTGGTGGGTATTGCTTGTAATTCCTTCAATTATCAACAGTTAATTGATACTCATATGGGAGATAATGTTAAAGCTGCGTTTGCCCAAGAAAATAGTCTCCAAATCACATTTACACTTTTATTGCAAGATTTTGATTATGTTCTTTTAGCAATCCTAGGAGCGATCGCGATCTGGCAAAAAAGACAATGGGAGAAACTATTTCCCCTCTCTTGGTTACTTTTAGGGATAATTTTGTTAATCAATCATCGACCAGTTTGGTATCACCATTATCTATTAGTTTCCATTCCCTTAACCTGGTTAGCTACCTATGGAATTGCCTTGTCTGCTGATTTTTTTCAACAAAATGGTTGGTATTTTAAATTTACTTTAGCCAAATTTAAAAACTTAAGTTTATCTGGTGTTGCAGCTAGTTTGGTGATTCTTTCTCTCTTACTGATTCCGGTTAAAATCAGCGTAATTCACTGGCAAAATAATCAGTATGTAGCAGAAAGTAATAGTAAAAATTATGTTGTTAATCTTATGTTAGAGTATAAACCAGTTACCAAATGGGTATTTACAGACTGTCCGATTTATGCTTTTTATGCAGATTTACTTGTCCCACCCGAAATTGCTGTGCTTTCCAAAATTCGAGTCGAGTCAAAAACTATTACAGTTGATGAGATGATCAGACTTTTGCAAACCTATCAGCCCGAACAAGCTTTATTTTGTAAGTTTAAACATCTTCATCGTGATTTAAGTAATTATCTCCAGGCACACTATACCAAAAATTATCAAGCGGATGGGATAACTCATTATTTGTTAAAAGGGTTAAATTTATCGAAATAATAGACTTCTTGCAAAAATAACTAGGACAGGCATCTTGCCTGTCCCACAAGAGTTTTTTTGGTTGTGGGACAGGCATCTTGCCTGTCCAGTAAATTGATCAACATGACTTTTGCTTTCTTGTTTAATGATCTGATTAACAGCAGATATTAGCTATAATCGTTTCTGCCAAAAAGAAGATTTCTGCTAAAAATTATCTACCATGACTACTATCCAACTCAGCGATCTCGAAGCCCAATTAGAAAATCTCCGTCAAGCAGCTGCCAGTGCGATCGCTCAAGCTAATACATTAGAAGAGCTGGAAGAACTCAGGATCGGGTATTTGGGCAAAAAAGGACAAATATCCAAAGTTTTAGGTAGCATGGGAAAATTAGACCCAAGCGATCGCCCCCGCATCGGAGCCCGAGCTAATGAAGTCAAGGAAGCAGTCCAAACCGACTTAGAAACTAAACGTAACGATTTACAAACTGCCCAAATCCAAGCCAAGCTAAAATCAGAAACAATTGATGTTAGTATGCCCGGGGTATATTGTCCCCAAGGTCGAGTTCATCCTTTAAATGGTGTGATCGATCGAGTATTAGATATCTTTGTGGGACTTGGTTACACCGTGGCCACCGGCCCAGAAATGGAAACAGATTATTATAACTTTGAAGCTTTAAATACTCCCCCAGATCATCCAGCGCGAGATATGCAAGATACCTTCTACCTACCTGATGGTAATCTGATGCGAACTCATACATCATCAGTGCAAATTCGCTATATGGAAAGTCATCAACCACCAGTGCGAATTGTTGCTCCTGGACGTTGTTGTCGTCGTGATACAGTTGATGCTACTCATGCTGCGGTGTTCCATCAAATTGAAATTTTAGCAGTAGATGAAGGTTTAACCTTTACCGATCTCAAAGGTACGATCAAAGAATTTTTAAGACAAATGTTTGGTGAATTACCAATTCGGTTTCGGGCTAGTTATTTTCCCTTTACAGAACCTTCAGCCGAAGTAGATTTACAATGGAAAGGAAAATGGTTAGAAGTAATGGGATGTGGAATGGTTGATCCAAATGTTCTCAAAGCTGTCGGTTATGATTCCGAAAAATATACTGGATTTGCCGCAGGTTTTGGAGCTGAAAGATTTGCCATGGTTTTACACCAAATTGATGATATTCGTCGCGTATATGCCAGTGATTTGCGTTTTTTAAGACAATTTTAAGCCAGTAATTTCCAACTGGTTAAGTCGGTGAATCAGAAAATTAGTAGCATTTTCAGTATTAAGAGGTTTACTAAACAAAAAACCTTGCATTTCTTTGCAGTTGAGATTTAGTAATAAGTCTCGCTGCGCTGCTGTTTCTACACCTTCAGCAACGACACTAAGATTAAGACATTGAGCTAAAGTGATAATGGCACGAATGATCGCAGCATCTTCGGAACTTTGTTCTAATTCCCTGACAAAGCTACGATCAATTTTGAGGGTGTGGAAGGGAAACTTTTTCAAATAGTTGAGGGAAGCATAACCAATCCCAAAATCATCCATTGATAAATGCACACCCATTGCTCTTAATTCCCTGAGTACAGTTCGAGTAAAATCAACATCTCGCATGGCTGTTGTTTCGGTAATTTCTAATTCTAAAAGGTGAGGTTCTAAACCTGTATGTGCTAAAATATTGGCGATCGTTTCAACTACATTAGGCTGCTGAAACTGTCGAGCTGAAAGGTTTACAGCTACACGGACTTTACCTAATTTCGCCTGTTGCCAAGCTTTATTTTGAGCGCAAGCTGTCTTTAATACCCATTCTCCAATGGAGAGGATTAAACCATTATCCTCAGCTAAGGGGATAAACTCATCTGGAGCAATTAAACCTAATTTTGGATGTTGCCAACGGACTAGGGCTTCCATTCTAGTAATCATCCCTGTCTCGACATTAATCTGAGGTTGATAATAAACTAAAAATTCTTCTCGTTCTAAGGCTGGGTGAAGATTATTTTCCAAGATTAATAACTCGGAAGCTTTAGAGTTCATCGCTTGATCATAAAGCTGAAAATTATTTCGTCCGTTGTCTTTGGCTCGGTATAATGCAAAATCAGCATTTTTGATTAAGGTTTCTGCATCAGTACCGTCACTGGGGTAAAGAGCAATCCCAATACTACAAGTTATATAAAGTTGATTTCCTTCAATATAAAAAGCTGGTTGTAAAGATTCGAGAATCCGTCCAGCTACTTTGGCTGCATCTTCATGAGTGTTGACATGGGGAAGTAGTAAGATGAATTCATCTCCCCCCCAACGGGCAATGGTATCACCTTCTCGCAGACAATGATGCAGTCGAGTAGCAGTATGTTGTAATAATTGATCACCGATCGCGTGACCGAGACTATCGTTGATGAGTTTGAAGCGATCTAAATCTAAAAAACAAACAGCTAGTTTATGTCCTCGAGTTTTAGCATTTTCTAAAGCTATTGGTAAACGATGATCAAAAAGCATCCGATTGGGAAGATTAGTTAAGCGATCGTGAAAAGCTTGATGTCGCATCATTTCTTCCGCTTGATAACGCTGGAGTGATCCACCAATACTAGCGGCGATCGCCATTAAAATTAGTTCTTCACCTTTAGTCCAATATCGATGATGATGACAATCATCAAAACCGACATAACCCCAAAATTTCTGATTAACTAGAATTGGCACCATCAAAATTGACAGAATCCCATATTGTTCGAGAAATTGTCGGGTTAAGGGGGGAAAATCTCTAGTTAATCCATTCACACTTATTCCCATCGATAAAGTTTCATAAACAAAGGTCATCCCTAAATTATGATAGGGCTGATTTTGTCGGGATGGTTGATTAATTGTCGGTTCAATCAAATCCCTTGTCCACTCAAACCTCATGCTAGTGGCAATTTCTTGAGTGGGATGATGGGGATGAGTTTCACAGATATATACTCGGTCAACTCCCGCAGTTTTTCCGAGAGTCTCTAATGCTTTCATCACCGCTTGTTTATGATTGGAATCAGTCAAGAGATAATTCATTGCTTCCGCGATACCTTGTAATAAAATATCGCGTTTAAATAGCTCATTTTCTGCTTCTTTACGCTGGGTAATATCTTCAACAGTACCTTCGTACCCCAGGAGCTGATTATGTTCATCGCGAATCGCTCGCGCATTTTCAGAAATCCAAATTATACTTCTATCTTTCCGATAAATTTGGGACTCAAAATTCCAAACTGCATCATTTTTTTGGAGGATTTTCATAAACTCAATGCGTCGATTTGGATCGACATATAGTTGCTGTTCAATATCCCTAACAGTCGAGATTAATTCGCTGGGAGAATCATAACCATAAATCCGAGCTAACATCGGGTTAGCGATCAAATAATTACCATCAGTAGTGGTTTGAAAAATTCCTTCAACCGCATTTTCAAAAATACTGCGATATTTGGCTTCAGCTTGACGTAATGCTTCTTCCGATTTTTTCCGTTCAGTAATATCTTCTTGCACCCAAATCCAATAATTATTACCAGATATCTCTAGCACACTAATATGAGCATAAGTAGTTAACAGTGTGCCATCTTTTTTCTGGTTATTTAACTCTCCAATCCAAGCTCCTTGTTGATTTAATTTTTTAATAATCTTAGCGATAATTTTAGCATTCTCTTCGGGTGGTTCAGCAGCTAAAATTGAGATGGGCTGACCTTTCAATTCATCTTTTTCATATCCAAACATCTGCTCAAAGGCTAAATTAGTAAAGCAGATGACTCCATTCTCATCAGATACGGTGACACCTTCAACCATTTTCTCTAATACTCTAGCTTGAATTTTGAGAGATTCTTCTGCTTGTTTACGTTCAGTAATATCTGTAATAAATCCTTCTAAACCTAGCACTTTTCCTGTATGGTCAAATATCCCACTACCTTTTTCCCATAGCCATTTTTCTTGACCTATTTTAGTGAAAATTCTATATTCTACTATATATGGTTGTTGGTTCGCGATCGCCAGATCAATTGCTTGTAAAATTTTTGGTAAATCTTCTGGATGGGTAATTTCATGATAAGAAATCAGCTTATTTTTGCCGACAAGTTCTTTACTTGTATATCCAGTTAAATGTAAGCAACCTTCGCTTAGATAGATAATTGACCATTCAGAATCATGAGTACAAGAGAAAACTATTCCCGGTAAAGAATCAACTAGACTTTTAAGTTTCCTTTGACTTTCACCTAATGCTAATTCTGCTTGTTTGCGCCCAATGACTTCTCCTAATTGATGAGCTACGGTGAGAACTAATTCAATTATATGCTGGTCTTCTGTCCGAGATGCAAACATAAAAAATACCAAAACTGCTAATACTTGTTCATTGGCAATGATGGGAATTCCTAGTGCAGATTTAAGCCCAATTTTTTTAGCAATTTTAGCTCGGAAAAAACTTTCATCCGGTTCTTGAGAAACATCTTGGTGCCATTCTGGCTGTTTACAGAACCAAACTCTTCCTGGTATTCCCATATTGGAGGAGAAGGTTAAACTCTCACTCCAGGTTCTAAATTTTGCTAAGAGAAATTTTGGTGGTAAGGTAGCACAACAGATAGATGAATTTAGCTCATACTGTTCGCTAGCGATCGCTTGACGAAATATTTCCTGAGCTAAATCTGCTGCTAATTCAGAATTCAAGTTAGCACCCGACTGATCTTCGAGACCCGATCCATACCAAGCTGGACTACATTTCAGCAGATTATCCTTTGGAGATGGCACCCAAGCTTCTCCATAATCCCAACCTGTAGCTTGACATACTTGAGCGATCGCCATCCCTAAAGTAGCATGAAAATCTGGTGCATTAGCGATCGCTAATGTAATATTTTGTAATAATCTGATTTCTGCTTCGAGCCGCTTATGTTCAGTAATGTCTTGGCAAAATCCAATAATTTTCGATATATTACCATCTGGGGCAAACGCTGGAGTCAGAGTAGTTCGGAGCATATAACAGCCATGCTCTACTTTAAAATAGGCTTCATAAGTAATTGCTTGACGAGTTTGAATACAGTGAATTAAGTTTACCCTAATCGTTAAGAATGTATCTGAGCTAAAACACTCCTGAAGCGGTACATTTTGTTGATCTCGGTAGATAGACAGCATTTTTCTCGCCGCCAAATTAGCTGTATGTAAATGAAAATCTAAAGACTTAACCGAAATACTTCCCTTAGAGATATCTCCAGATTCAATCCAATTAACGTCTATGATGAAGATTCCGTCTGAACTATGCTCAAAAACGGCGAACATGGCCATCACCTGTTCGCAAAGCACATCTTTACCACACCTACTTGGACTGATCACCTGCTCATTTTTATTTCTTGGTGGCATATTTATGATATTTTTTAAGTCAACTTTCTACGGTAAAGCGGAATCTAGCCAAGATTCCGCAACAAATTACACCAAAATTTCAGCTAGATCCCAAAAAAAAGCTGAAAACCCAGCCCAACCCTATTGTTTTTTGGCTATAACATGGAGATTACTCTTTTAATTCTTAAGATTTTTTTAAACTTGCTGTCAATCACGTTAAATTTATTTTTTACCTGCAAACCAATTTTGGCAAAAATTCGCCATACTGAAACTAAAGAGACACCGCGACCAATCCCTGCTACTTTAGCCCAGAAGTCCAAATGAACCGTAAAACTAAGTCTTCCACTTTAAATTATACCTACCTGGCAATTATCGGTGGCGTTTTTATTTTGGGAATTGGGATCGGCATTGCTTTTAGTTCTAGCGCTAATTTAAGTGCAGAAAATGTTGCGTCCCGAGATTTTATTGACCGTACTGCCCCTAATCCTGAGCTTTGCGCTCAATATGGTGCTAGTGCCATGGTGATGGATACTCGCATTTTTGTCACTCTCAATCCTTTTAATGTTTATGTAGCTCAACCGAGTATGCGTCCAGGGTGTGTTTTGCGTAGCAATAACTGGGCGATTTTAGAACAACGACAACTGCTCACCTCTGATCAGGTGCGCGATTGTCGAAATCGGATGAATACTTTTGGTTTCACTGATGAGTTAAATAAACCAGGAGCGAAAGAGCAAATTAATTGTATTTACCAAAATAGTGCTGCTAAAAATTTCTTCCTTAATCAACCTGGAGCAGGTGCCCCACCATCGGAAAGTAATCAATTTTAGTTAGATGGTAGATGCTCTCAGGGGTGTATGAGTTCATACACCCCTATTATTTTTATCTGCGATTAAATTAAGGGTTGTAATTCCTGCACAATTTTGGCTGCAGGAACCACACCTTCAATCCGATGCTGTTCTTGAGCATTTTTAAATAAGACCAGAGTTGGTAAAGCTTGAATGCGATGTTGGGAAGCAATTTGCGGATATTTATCAGTGTCAATTTTTACTACCATCAAGCGAGCGTTCATCTGACTATTCACCTGCTCTAAAATCGGAGCCATCATCTGACAAGGACCACACCAAGTTGCATAGAAATCTACTAATACCGGTGTTTCCGAATTTGCAAGTAAATCCTGAAAACTGGTGAATTGTTTTTTGACTGACATAGTACAAAACCGGAGTTATTTGTGTACACTTAACTATTTTAATATAATTTTAAGGAAACACCACGCCATAATTATCCCAGCTAAATGTTTTAATTTCATTTTCTTGAGATATTATTACTTACATTTCTTAATTACAGTGATCACATAAATCACTTACACTCTAGCTAGTTTAGAAATATCAGAGGAGCAATTGATGGAAGTATTGCCAGAAAATCTGCAAAGATTACGGGGACAGGTAGCGATCGTGACTGGAGGAGCGCGAGGAATTGGTCGTGCAACTGCTTTAGCTTTAGCAACAGAGGGAGCGTATTTAGTTGTCAATTATGCCAATTCTAGCACAGCTGCCCAGGAAATAGTTACAGAAATTAAAGCAGGGGGAGGAGATGCGATCGCCATTCAAGGAGATGTTTCCCAACCAGAACAAGTAGAAGCTCTCTTTAGTGCGACAACTGCTAAATGGAATCGGGTCGATATATTAGTCAACAATGCTGGCATTACCCGTGATACTTTATTATTACGCATGAAAACCGAGGATTGGCAAGCTGTAATTGATCTAAACTTGACTGGAGTTTTCTTTTGTACCAGAGCCGCTAGTAAATTAATGCTCAAGCAAAAATCTGGTCGTATTATCAATATTACCTCAGTTGCAGGACAAATGGGCAATCCCGGACAAGCTAATTATAGTGCAGCAAAAGCCGGAGTAATTGGATTTACCAAAACTGTAGCTAAAGAACTCGCAAGTCGAGGAATTACTGTCAATGCTGTAGCTCCCGGATTTATTGCTACTGACATGACTAAAAATCTCAAGTCAGATGATATTCTGAAATATATTCCTCTCGGTCGTTACGGACAACCCGAAGAAATTGCTGGAATGGTGCGTTTTTTAGCTGCTGATCCAACCGGAGCATATATTACAGGACAAGTCTTTAATGTCGATGGTGGAATGGTAATGGCTTAAATGTGGGACAGTCATCTTGACTGTCCTCGTTATTTTTTCTTTATTTGCTGCCGTAATGCTGCTAAAATTTGTCGTTTATATGTAATAAATTCTGGTGTTAATTTCAGCTCAAGATGATGGGGCTCTGGTAAGTCAATCATCAAGTGATCTTGGAGGGAACCAGGATTACTTTGCATGATATAAATTCGCTGAGATAGGAAAATTGCTTCATCAACATCATGGGTAATCATTAATACAGTAACCTGCGTTTTTTCCCATAAATCTATCAAAAATTCTTGCATTTGTTCCCGAGTTTGAGCGTCAAGTGCCCCAAAAGGCTCATCCATTAATAATACTTCCGGTTCATTTGCTAAAGCTCTAGCGATCGCAACTCGTTGTTTCATTCCTCCTGACAACTGTTTTGGATAAACATTAGCAAATTTAGTTAAACCAATAATTTCTAAATAGTATCTAATTCGTTCTTGACGTTCTTTTGGTGATAAAGCTTGAAGTTTATGACCAAATCCAATATTATTAGCTACCGTCAACCAAGGAAACAAATTAGAGGTTTGAAATACCATTCCTCGATCGGCACCGGGAGCAACTACCACCTCCCCATCTAGCAGGATCTCTCCCGATGAAGGAGGAATTAACCCAGCAATAATATTTAGTAAAGTTGACTTTCCACAACCTGAAGCACCAACAATAGAGACAAACTCATTAGTATATAAATCAAGATTTATCTGGTCTAAAACTAGGAGATTTTGCTTTTTTCTCCAAAATTTTATTCCCCTAGCTGATAATTCAAAGGTTTTAGATAAATTATTAATTTGGAGTTTTGGTTGCTCTTGCTGTTGCCAAATTTCTGAATGTTCCATGATGATTAATTATTGAGCAAAATTAGTAATTTTTTCCATTACCTACAGAACTGTTTCACTCCAAGGTAAAGTCCAGCGTAAAATTAGTTTAAACAGATAATCTAATATTAAACCAATTAGACCAATAATTATAATACAGAAAAGCACCTTATCTGTTTGTAAAAAACGCTGAGAATGAATAATTTTAAAGCCCAAGCCATTTTGAGCGGCAATTAATTCAGAAATAACCAAAAAATTCCAAGCTCCGGCAATATTAACTCTCAATGTATCTAAAATACTAGGAAGGGTAGCAGGTAAAATTACTTGAAATAACAGACCGAGACGGTTTATTCCTAAAGTATAAGCAGCATAAAGCATTTCCTTGGGAACAAATTTAACAGCATCAGCAATCATCAGGGCATTATAAAACACAATTCCTAGGAAAATAATGATAATTTTTGCCACTTCTCCTAAACCAGCCCAGAGGATAATTAAAGGCATAAAAGCAGCGATGGGCATATATCTTGCTATTCCCATTAATGTTCCAAATAAGCTATCCATACTATAAAAAGTTCCCATTAAAATTCCGATGGGAATCCCAACTATAGCAGCTAGAAAAAATCCAGCTAAAACTCTACTAAAGCTAGTCAAAATATCAACTGTTAAATCCTCTTCAGTAAACATTTTAATTCCTGCTTGGAAGACAGCTGTGGGTGTTGGTAAAAATCTAGGATCAACTAATTGATTATAGCTGATCAGTCCCCATAAACCTATAGGTAAGAGGATAGCAATTATAGTTAATAGCCATTGTAACCAGATAGGAAACCCCTCACGAATACTCCAAAAAGTTGAGGGTTTTAGATATCTTTTCTGAGGTAATTTGATCATGAGGAAATACTGGCTTTGACGAACTGAGGGTCTAATAATTGACTTAAATCTGGTAATTTTTCAACTTGTTTTTGGCTAATCAGAAATTCACCGATCGCATTTAAAGAATTTAGCAGATATAATTTGCTTTGCGGATCTCCTAACATCTTCAGATTAGTATTAGGATCTGGTAATCTAATTCCTTTCAGATCGGTTGCTAAGTCTTCGGGTTTAGTTTGTAGTTCTTTTGCGGCGATCGCTAATGCTACTTGCGGCTGATCTTCTAAAAACTTAATCCCTTTAAAAATACCCTTAACAAAAGCTGTCACTGCTTGAGGATGAGTCTTAATAAATTCTGTACTAAACACATACAAATCTGTAATTGCAGTAGGCATTTTGGTAGAATCATAGATAATTCTTCCATCTTTTTGAGCATGATTTGCTTGTGCTAAAAAAGGAGCGTAGGTGACAACAATATCAATATTACCAGCTTGATAAGCAGCAGCACCAGATGCAGGATCTGTATTTACTAATGTAACATCTGATGGTGATAATCCTGCTTCTTTAAGGATTTGGAGTAAAAAAGCGTGACTTACTGCTCCTATTTCTACCGCAATTTTTTTTCCTTTAAAATCAGCTATACTTTTAATTTTATTTCTGGCTAAAATACCATCACCACCAACCGAATTATCTTGGACTAATACAATCCGAAAATCTTTACCCTTAGATGCTAATAATACTGCTTCAGAAGTTACCGGAGAATTACCATCTAATTGTCCTGCTAAAAAAGCAGCATTTAGGTCAGTATTTGTCCCAAAAGTTTTCACATCTACTTGTAAATTTTGCTCTTGAAAAAAGCCCTTTTTCTGAGCAATAAATAATGGTGTTAAGCCAATCCAGCTAACTATACCCAGAGATAAAGCCATTTGTTGTTGATGATCAGAAGTTTGAGACGATCTTATTGATGGTTGACAAGCTTGTAAGAGGAAAGCTCCTGCTCCATATCCTAAAAACTGAAGTAGATGACGTCTTGACCATTGGTGAGGATTCTGAGGTAAATTCATAATTTGGGATAATTTCCTGGTTTAGTCTTGAATATTACTGTACCATCAACCTATTGATTTTCACCTTGATTTAGATGATCATATTACCTATAATCTGCATGAAACCCAGCCAAGAGAATACCTACTGTTCCTTTGACAGACAATCCCATTACTTTGGCTACTCTTCTAGCTAATTTTTCATCGATAATTACCCAATTTGGTTGAATTGAAATTGCTAAGAGAATAACTTCTAATTCTCCTCGATCCAATCCCAGTAACAGAGGTTCAATATTAGATAATAGTGTCACGGATTGGACTTCAATCCAACTGGCATTATTTAGCTCAATTGCTCCAGGTTTACTAGCTCCAGAGATCACTACTTCTTGATATACCGCCGCCGGAATAATTACTTGATCAAATAACTGGTTTAAAAGCTCTAATTGATTAATCAAAGATAGAGCAATAAGCGGTGTAGAATTGACGACAATCTTCATTTTGGCTGAATTTTAGCAGCTATTTCTCGGCTAGTTTGCACTTCTAATGTCCATTCTTCTTCTGTATAGTCAATGACCGAAAAACCATATTCAGATAAAAGAGTATAAAAAGTGTATTTATCGCATCCTAATACCTGTGCGCCAATACCTGCCGATATTTTACCTTCTTGATAAAGATGTCCCAAGGTGTAAATTATGACTTTGCGAGAAAATGTCTCTTTTTCTTCTCTAGCCGCAATTAATAATTCTTCGGGAAATGTCACGTTAATACTCATGTTCGTTCCAGGATAATTGATGTTACTTGATTATAACTTTAAATTGTTAAAGTTACGATCAAATAACGTTACTTTCACCACTGTCAAGAGTATTGTTGCCATCCCTAGCTTTTCCCAACAGGCGATCGGTTAGGTCTGAGCATGGGAGCGACCTAGTATGAAACAGCCCTGTCTTAAAAAGGGGGAGCATGAATTAAAAGTCCCCCTTTTTAAGGGGGATTTAGGGGGATCTAGAACTATGCAACTTCACATTAAATTGGGATCAGCTCAAATTTCTCCTAACATCCGCAGTCGAAAATTTAATAAATTTAGCACTTCTTGAAGCGCATCTTCCCAAAAAGGCTGATCAGTTTTTAAAGAGATAAATTGCTCAGATATTTCTGCGATCGCTTCTAAATTTAGATGACAAGCAAATTGTTTCAAAGCTGATCTTAATTCCCAATCATAAGTATCTTTTTTGCCATTAATTATTCTGGCTTTAATGGTTTCAATCACAGCAATAGTTAATTTATGACTCCAAGGAAATCGATTTTGTGACAAAAGCGTCCATACTTTTTGTGATCCAGTTAAATCTTGCTGTGTTCTTTGTAATATATTAATTAGAAGATTGTCTCTCTGTTCAACATTTAAGACCGTTAATAATTTTGGCAATAGAGCTTCAGATAATAGATTGGGCCATAAATTTAATAAAGCTTCAGCCCAATCTTGATCCTGATGACGATCGGTTGCGATCGCCCATCCTTCAATTAAAATAGAACTATAGTTATGATTAGCCACACTGGTAATAAAAAATTTAAGTGCATTTGGTTGAATATTCCATATTTTACTCCACCTTTTCGGTGGAATCATGCCTAACATTTGCTGTAACCACCAAGCTCGATCGCTAATATGTCTAGGTGGAGTTGCTTCTATGCCATCATGAATCATATTTTTGTCACATATTTCTGGTAAAATGACATCTAGCTCGCTATTTTCAGATTTTAGGCTCAGTAAAGGTTGCACTCTTACCCACATCCTTTCACATAGTTGAGATTCAGGAAGTTTAGCTAATAAATCAGATGCAGTCCGTCTTACTTCTTTACGACGATCGCTTAATGCTGTTTCTAAAAATGGTTCATCTGCACTACTTAATCCGATCGCTAAACTTTCGATAAAAACGATCCGATCCTCAGAATTTTCTTTCTCCCAAGTTGATGCTAATAACTCACGAGCATAATTTGAATCTTGTGCCCGCAGTTTTTGTAACATGGATCTTCTAGTTCCTTTAGTTCCGGTTTCCCAGATTGTTTGTGGATCAATTCCTTCATCATCTACCTGAACTCCATACACCCAATTTGGATTTTGTTCACTTAACCATTTTCCGCGCTTACCTAATCCGGTCATAATATAGGGTTGTAACTTTTTATGTTGTCGTCCTAATTCTAATAATTCTGGTAAATATTGCTCTGGAACTCGTTTACCTGCTGTTGCTAATGCTGATAGCCATTCTATTAAAATTTCTAGTGGAGGAGTGTTATCTCTGTCTCCTCTTTTTAACATAAAAGCTAAATCATGAGCTGCACTTGGACTACAACATGGATGCTCATCTAAGGGACATGGTTCAGGTAGCTGCTGTTCAGTTTTATTTGGTAAAATACCCACAATTTGATAAATCGCGATCGCACCAGCATGAGCAAGTAGATTACTTTCCGGATTACCCTGATCTAAACGGTGCAAAAATTCACCTAATTGATTATTTGGTAAATTCAGAGTTAAAGGTTGTCTTTGAGTTCCTACTAAAGCAGTAGTGATTACTTCTTGCCAAACTGAAATTTCATTCATAGGTTTAATTATTAAAAAAATATTGCTAAAATTGATAAAGGGTGCCATTTACCCAAGCAGATAACGGTAAGAAAAACTCACCATTCCATTCACCAAATAATCCCATAGGATGACCACCACTTAGAGCTAGTAAATGCCATCCTTGCTCAAAATTTCTTGAGATTGGTAAAATATATTGAGATTGATCAGCGATCGCCCAACTATTTTTATCGAATATCGGAATAACAGCAGTTAATGGAACTGGAAATATTTCGAGCCAAGGATAGAGTGCGATCGCGTTTGTATAAGCTGTATTCATGGCGACAATATTACTATATCCTAGCATATTTTTAAACTCAACCATCCCATGACGAACTTTCACTAATGCTCTTAAGGAATAAGCACTGGGAAAAAATACTAATTCAGCATCGATACAAGTACCTACAGTTAAACTTAGATCTAATGCTTGATTCCCGTAGGTGAAATTTAGAATTAAGGCTGATTTACCACTTTCTTCTCCCCATAACCAAATTCGTTGTACTTTTAGCTTATCTTCTTGCTCAATTCGTTGTCCTAACACTAACCAGCGATCGCGAATTCCCTTTTCTATTAAAACTTCTTCCTGATTTATCGTCCAACCAATTAAGCTGCGAATATCTGCAACTGTAGTTAAGGGTAGCTTTTCTAACTGTTGATATCCTGTAATTAATAAATGTAACCGTCCGAGTTTTGTTAATAATTTTTCTGCCCAATTATCCAGGGAAGTAGGAATACTACCCAATTCGCGGACTAATCGGGCTAAACCAGGTGCTTGAGCATCTACCATTCTCGCTGCGGTTCCATCCCAAAAACTATAGGGTTGTTCTTTTGCTGTTGCTAATCCTTGACGAATTAAATCTTGGACCCAATAAGTCAATTCTTCAACTCCAGCAGCAACTTTTTCATCCCTTTGTGCTGCTGTTTTCGCTTGTTTAGCACTTCGTTTCGCTGCTGTTGCTGGATCAAGTGGTGTTTCTGACTTAGATTCAGTTTTTTTTGTCTGCTTTTGTAACCGCAAATTCATCCATTCTGATACCCAATCTGGTGGTGAAGTTTGGGTAAAAGCCGATGCTTGGTTATTATATAAAAGAAAAAGCCCTAAAGAATGCTTACAGGGAAATTTGCGACTAGGACAACTACATTTGAATGCTAATTCATTTAAGTCTATCTGCGTTTGGTATGGTTTGCTCCCACTACCTTTGCATTCTCCCCATAGCGCTGCTTGATTAGAACCTAGGGTCACCCAATGACCGACAACAGCTAATTCCTTGCCCTTTTTAGCTGAACTCGGGTCAGGTGCCATTGCTAAAATTTGTTCACTTGTCCAGGTTGGAAACATCCGACATTTTCTCCCTTAGACTGATTTGATTAAATAACTTTAAACCACCATTTGCTGCTAAAGCCATTAGCTTGATGATCCAAGTACCCAGTAAGTTATTGTCCTGATACCAGTTCCGTTATTTAGTATGATTCTTTCCAGTGCCGATATCGTCGCAAAGATGCCTATCACGCTCACTAGCATCAGAATCTGGATTGTGCAAATAAGGGTATAGCCAATTGCAACCCATTTCCAGGAGATGGTTTAAATCAAAATCTAAATTCCACAAGATGATAGTTGTGTCACTACTACCAGAAGCTAAGGTTTTCCCATCAGGACTAAAACTTACACTATTGACCTTATCATAATGGCCAGAGAAAGTAATAAGTTCTTTTCCTGTACTTGTATTCCAGAGTTTTATGGTTTTGTCTAAACTACCAGTAGCCAAGATTTTTCCATCGGGGCTGAAACTTACGCTCCCAGCCGTATCGTCATGACCAGAGAGAGTGCGAATTTCTTTTCCTATCCTCACATCCCATAATTTTATAATACCGCCAAAACTACTGGTAGCCAAGGTTTTCCCATCGGGGCTGAAACTTATGCTATTGACCGGATTATTATGGCCAGAGAGAGTGAGCAATTCCTTTCCTGTCCTCACATCCCAGAGTTTGATGGTCTTGTCAACACTACCGGAGGCCAATATTGTCCCCTCGGGGTTGAAACTTACACTCAAGACTTCAGCCCTATGACCAGAAAGAGTGGAAAGTTCCTTTCCTGTCCTCACATCCCAGAGTTTAATGGTCTTGTCTAAACTACCGGAGACCAAGGTTTTCCCATCAGGGCTGAAATTTATGCTCATGATCCCATTACCATGACCAGGGAGAGTGAGAAGTTCCTTTCCTGTCTTCACATCCCAGAGTTTGATAGTCTTGTCCCCACTACCGGAGGCCAAGGTTTTCCCATCGGGGCTGAAACTTATGCTATAGACCGGATTACTATGGCCAGAGAGCGTGAGCAGCTCCTTTTTTGTCCTCACATCCCAGAGTTTGATAGTCTTGTCTAAACTACCGGAGGCCAAGGTTTTCCCATCGGGGCTGAAACTTACGCTCCAGACTACATCATTATGACCAAAGAGAGTGGGAAGTTCCTTTCCTATCCTCACATCCCAGAGTTTGATGGTATCGTCTAAACTACCGGAGGCCAAGGTTTTCCCATCGGGGCTGAAATTTACGCTCCAAACCCGATTATTATGACCAGAGAGAGTGAGAAGTTCCTGTCCCGTACCCACATCCCAAAGTTTGATAGTCTTGTCCCCACTACCGGAGGCCAAGGTTTTCCCATCGGGGCTGAAATTTACGCTATTGACCGGATTATCATGACCAGAGAGAATGAGAAGTTCCTTTCCTGTCCTCACATCCCAGAGTTTAATGGTCTTGTCATCGCTACCGGAGGCCAAGGTTTTCCCATCAGAGCTGAAACTGACACTCCCGACCGCAGCACTATGGCCAGAGAGAGTGCGAAGTTCCTGTCCCGTACTCACATCCCAGAGTTTGATGGTCTTATCCTCACTACCAGATGCCAAGGTTTTCCCATCGGAGCTGAAACTTACGCTCCAGACTCCATTACTATGACCAGAGAGAGTGCGAAGTTCCTTTCCTGTCCTCACATCCCAGAGTTTAATGGTCTCGTCCTTACTACTGGTAGCTAAGATGTTCCCGTCGGGGCTAAAACTTACACTCTCCACCTTTGCTCTATGACCAGAGAGAGTAAGAAGTTCCTTTCCTGTCCTCACATCCCAGAGTTTGATGGTCTTGTCCTCACTACCAGATGCCAAGGTCTTTCCATCAGGGCTGAAACTTACGCTCCAAACTTGATTATTATGACCAGAGAAAGTAAGAAGTTCCTTTCCTGTCCTCACATCCCAGAGTTTGATGGTATTGTCTTTACTACCGCTAGCCAAGGTGTTCCCATCGGGACTAAAACTTACGCTTCTCACATAATCACTATGCTTTACTAAACGGTTGTGTTCCGTAACATCAAAAATTGATTTTTGTAAAACTTTTGTCACTATTGAGTAAGGTTCTATCACTGCTGGGTCGTTCTTTTCTTCTTTCTTCAAGCTATTTCCCACAGTAATTGCGGAAATTAAAGCATCAAATATTTGACCATTATTCAGTAGTGATAAAGATTCTTGCCCTTGAGCTTTTATTAAATTAATGTTAGCTTTTTTCCTCTCTTGTAAAGCGTCGATGGTAGCCCCAATTGCGACGATCGCTACTACTGTCATTACCCCTAGCAGTGAACGTAACATTACCACTCGCTGTTTTTCCTGTTTAGCAACAGCATTAATCCCATTGCGGCTAGAATTAATAAACTTAGTTTGCAGTTCCGTGACGTAGGGTTGCTTTTTGCCTTGATTTGCTTGTTTGAACCAGTCGTCTGCGATCGCAAATTCACTTCCATGCAGTAATAAATCACTATTATGATTCTCGCTTTCCCATTCAATTGCTCGACGCAACCATTTAGTATGACTATGAATATATTCTCTGTCTGTATCTAGGGTTCTGATCAATTGATTCAGATGATCATAAAAATCCCCTACCCTTTGTCGAAAATCAATCCACTGGATCTTGGCTAAGGCTGGATGTAAATCAGCAGTATTTATCTCTTGATGCAAGATCGTAATAAAGCGTTTGTTAAGTTTAGCTGCATATTCCACTTCATCCGCACAGTAGGGAGAATTAATTGAACGTGGTGACAGAATAAATAAAAAGTTGTCCGCACTCTCAATTCCCAGATAAATCTCTTTCTGAAAATCAGCTCCTGATGCAATACTCTCCTGGTCAAACCAAGTTGTTTTTCCGCGCATATGCAATTCATCATTTAATGAACGGGCTAGATCCGAATCAGATCTGGAGTAGGAGATAAATACATCTAGGGATGCGGCTGGTGGTTGGCGCAAACTTTCCCTAATAAACTCTTGCTGTAATGGTGTAGGCTGATATTGGGTTTTCTGTTCCGCCCTCTTCAACCACACTTCTGCATGGCGTAAATTGTAGCCCTGTAGTAAAATAATCGGGTTGCGGTGCTGTTGTTCCCATTTGATCGCTTTGCTTAACAGCATTTTATGCTCTTCGTAATAGCTCTCCTCTTCCCGTAAAACCTTGAGCAAATCATCCAAATCCCGACGTAAATCTACCTCCGTTTGATTGTCAGTAAAGTCGATAAATTGTAATCCTCGGATGATGGGCGGAATTTCCGCCAAGTCGGTGGTTCGGATTAACAGGGGAATAATCCGTTTATTCAGACTGAGGGCATAGTTAATCTCTTGCTGGCAATAATACGATGTCAGTGCATCGGATGAGATTAAATAGACAATGTTATCCGCTTGTTCAATTCCCCGATTGATTGCCTCCTCAAATACCTCCCCTGTTTTAATGTCTGTCTTATTTGTCCAAATTGTGATTCCTTCTCGCAACAAGATCTCGCGAATTTGGTGCATCCTAGCAATATCTACGTCCGAATAGGAGATAAACACCTGGGTCATTAAGTTATTCGCATTCTTGATGCTCTCGCACACTAACTCACAGTGCAGCAATGTTGGTTCACAGGGTGGTTGTTCTTCCTGAAACCGATATTTTAGCCATGCTTCTCCTGCTTCCCGTTCTTCTCCAATCAATAAATACCGAGTTTGTTTCTGCTGCTGTTCCCATTCGATCGCTCGATTTAAGAAAAATGTATGCTGGTGTACATAATCCTGATGACGATGAAATATGTCTATTAATCCGCTAAATCCTTTCTCAAAATCATCAATCTCTTCCTGAACATAGATCCAGTTGATTTTGCTAATCATGGGAGGCATATTCGGGAAACTGGAATGTAATCCCTGTTTTTGATAGCTCTCCCATTCTGACTCTGACTTGCTAGGATGACGCTGTTGCCAAGTCTCCTGGCTAATTTCTCCAACGTGCAGCAGTGGAATAATTCGTTTTTTAAGTTTGATGGCTAGTTCAATTTCTTTGCGACAATAGGGAGAGTTAATGGAATGAGGCGAAATTAGAAACAGAAAATTATCAGCTTTGGTGATCCCATCATCAATTTGATTTTGATAATCAACCCCCAAGGGAATATCATTAAAATCAAACCACACTTTAAACCCATTATTATGTAGTCGTTCTTGCAGTTTGGCAGCAAAGGCTTTACTATCAGCTCGACCATAGGAAATAAAGGCATCGTAAAGATTGGTGTTGATGTTTCGACTCCCTTCGACTACCCCTTCGACTACGCTCAGGGCAAGGCTCAGGGCACGCTCAGGGCAAGGATCAGTGTCAAGATCAGTGTCAAGATCAGGGCAAGGCGTGCCCTGAGGGGAATCGAAAGGCACAGTTGAAACATCGTTACTTGGGAATTTAGAAATATCCATAGTATCCATGATAATTTTAAAAATGATATGAGGATTTATTTTAGAATAACTTATTAATTTACCAACCGAGTAAAAATTAGTAAAATATTGCGATCGCCAATCAAAGATTCGCACTAATGGACATATCCAAGATCTGGAAAAGAGGTGAGCTATACCTATTCTAAAGTTCACCACTGACTCATTATTGCCAATTGCCAGCTAAAACAAAGGCTGACCACTTCGCTGGATGACGACTGTTAGAATTAGCAATTATCTTCAGTTGTGCTTGTCGCAATGCTTCGGCTTTGGTAATTCCTGGTTGTCGTAGCATCTGGTAAAAGTTTGTCATTAATGGCACTGTATCGGCATCATTTACATACCAAAGACTGGCAAGAGTAGTTTGTACGCCCGCTCGCAAAGCGATCCCAGCAATACCAAGGGTAGAGCGATCGTTTCCCGCAGCAGTTTGACAGGCACTTAAGGTTAATAAGTCTATCGGTTGTTTGCTCTGACGTAGGATATTTTCAAAGTCATTTAGGAATAATCTTTGGTCAAATATTTGCAAAAAGGTATCATTAGCATCTGCGCCAAATTTGCCGTGAGTTGCTATGTGAATGATGGCATAATTGTCGCTATAGATTTGCTTTTGTAAATTGGCTAAAGTGAAGTCTTTATCCAAAAATATATCTCCCCCAATAATCTTCTGAATGCCCTTAGTTTCGTCCAAAACATTAGGTAATGCAGAAAAAGGAGGCTTGGCCACGCTTAAACCAAAAATGAGGGCTTTCGCGTTGGCTAAAGTTGGTTTTTTCCTAGTAGTTAAGTTTAATCCTAGTGTTGTGGTTATGGCATATTTTTCTATCAAAAATTGTTTGCCATCGTACAAAGCTGCCATTGGTACTTTTCTTAATGATCCATCATTAATAAACAGCAAAGTCCTGGGTTTAGCTTTTTCTAAATCTGTTACCATTGGTTTAATTATCCAGTCATAAACCTTCTGACTTTCTGTGAGATACGCATCACTAGATATATCTTCTAAGGTAACCCGGAGTTGGTCAATTTGTTCTTCAATTTCCTGACGCGATCGCTGAACTGGATATTGTTTAAGGGAACCATCTGGTAAATGTAAGATCAGGTAAGTGCGATCGCCTAAAATAATTGAGTTGATTACAGCAGTATTAGTTTTTGCCAGTTCGCTATTCGGGTTGATGCGATCGCGAGCTATTTCTACACATTCGTCACCAAAAAAGTTCTGGATTTCATTCAATTGCAACGATTCTAAAACCTGAAGCGCTTCTTCTATTTTCGGTTGAGAATTACTGGATTGGCTTTGACTAAGCAATAAATCAATCTGTTCCCGATAGACTGATTCCACTGAATCACGCAACTCAAATTGTAAGTCTTTACTAGCAGCAACCACATCCCTCCGAATATTCTGGAGTGTGGCGATCGCTTCTTCATAAGATAAAACTGCTAATTCAGTTTGTCCGTTAGCTTTATAAATACGTCCTATTTGGGCTTGCCAGCGATAAAGACTATCTCCGGCATTAGCTTGTTGAGCAGATAATATAGCTTGTTGAGTTAGTTGTAAAGCTATTGCCAAATTTCCGGTTTGTTCATAAATTTTTCCTAAACTTCCTAATCCAAAAGATTCACCGCGTTGATCACCTATTTTTCTAGCAATAGTGATCGCTTTTTCCAAGATTTTTACTTTTTGTTGCACCGTTAAGACGGAATTGTTAGATGTTGAGGTTGAGTTCCCTACTTCTGTAGCACTAATTAAAGTATATGCTTTGGCACGAGAATCGGGTGCTGCTTCTATTAGTTTTATTGCTTGGGAGGTATAACCAACGAGTTGATCCTGTGGTAGTGATGGTAATTGACTAAAAACGAGTTTATCCTGTGGTGGTGATGGTAATTGACTAGAAAAGAGAACTAAATTCAATAATGCTTTGGCTTGCCATATTCCACCTAATGCTTGACTTTGCTGGATCGTAAGTTCGTAGTATGAACGAGCTTTGGCTGCATCTTTTTGGGCTAAATCCATCAAACGACTTTCTTCTTTCTCCTCTCCCTCCTTTGCCGCAGACTTAGCTTCTTGTAAATACCGCTTATAGCGACGCTGGAAAACATTTCCCAAATTATTTGAGTTTATACTCATGAGACTAGAATTCTTTAAGCCTGTGGCTAAATTCAAACTCCGATCATAAGCAACGATCGCTTTTTCTAAGTCTCCCCCAAGGTAATAAGCATTACCTAATACCCCTTGTGCTGCGGCTTCTATGCTTTGCTTTTGCTCTTTACGCGCTAACTCTACTACTGACTGCAAAATTGGCACAGCAACCCGAAATTGCCCCAATGCGTTGTAAGTCTGTGCTTGTTCCATCAATACTTGCGCGAGGATTTGATGGGATTCCCGATCTGAGAGCAATTGATAAATTTTTGCGGCTTTTTTCCATTGGGCGATCGCTTCTCCTAAATTCCCTATTTGACGATATGCTGACCCCAAGTTACTGTAGATTGTGGCTTTTTCTTTTTGGTTGGATGTTTGGGACAGCATTGATAACCAAATCCCGATCGCTTCTTGATACTTTCCAGCATTATAGCGATCGCTACCTTCATCTCCCAAACTAATCTGAGCAGGTATTTCGAGCTTATAATCAGATTTTTCACTAATTAATTGACCAGATTTTATTGCAGGAAGTCGCTCAGTAGCGTTCACAATTTCTAACCAATTTAACCCCCCGATAATTAATGATAATATACAGATGTAAACTTGTTTTTCTTGCATGTTCAAGCCCAATCCCTAGCAGACGCTATTAATTAATTTTAGTGATTAACTTAGAAATGAAAATTAAATAACATGATGGTTCAGGATCGCCGTGAGTGCCCTGAGCATAGTCGAAGGGCGCTCACGGCAATCCTAAGCAAATTATTTAATTTCTATTTCTTATCTGACTATTCCCTCTACTAATTGCTCGCTAGAGATTGTGGTTGGGAAATATCGATGTTAGATAAACCCTCTTGATCTAGTAGAAAGCGGAAATATTGGGCACTTAATTTATCTCCAGGGTTTGTTAAATAGGCTGCTTTAGAAATATTGGCAATTGCATCATACCAAAAGCCCGACTTGGCATAAATAGCAGCAATTTGGTACAACTTCTGTGCAGAGGATTGATCTCTGGGATCAAGTTTAAGTTGAGGATTTTTTTGAGTAGAATTATCAATCCGTTTAATTAAACCCTGCACATAGATATTTTTGGAGGGATGTTTAGCATTGCAGATTAGGGAAACAGTCCAGCGATATTCTTGATCAGCGGACAAGCCCTGCACATTATTGGGTAGTTCTAGTTGAAAAATACCATTTTTGACGTTGGAGAATTGTTTAACTAGTAATGGTTTTGATACTCCAGGTTGTGTTAGCTCAAATTTCATTACATTTGATGGTGTTTTGGAGACATACCAAAAGAATGTAGGATGATCCGTAGATGTTAAGCCAATGTGATCACTGGGAATTAGTAATGAAAGTGAACCAATGGAGTCTGATGGACAGCCTTCTCCCCGCGAACCTGCTGATTCTTGACGTTGAATTTGAGATTTACTGGTTGGAGGAACGTACTTTTCAAAATCCTCGGCTAAAGCTTTGGTACTGAAAACATTTGGCTGTCCAAAAAAGTTTACAGGGGAGTATTTGCTCCAGAAATTAAAGGCACCTGTGGATTGCAGTAGGGTAAAAAGAACTGCCCCAGTAAGGATTGTCGTAAATTTAGGGTTAGTCATGGATTTAGAAAAAAAGCTTATAACGAAGATACCATATTGATATATTTATTTACAATATTTCGGAGAGTTTTTGATTGCCAATGGTAAAATAGAGTTTAATCAACTTAGTGTTCTCGATCTATGAAATTGCATTTTTACTGGTGTGGGTGGTCAGTAGCTTTTTTTTGGTATTTGTTAGCGACACCTAAACCTACATTGGCCCAAAGTATTGTTCCAGATCGGACTCTTCCAGTTAATTCCATTGTGACAAACCAAGGGAACACTAATCTGATCACTGGTGGAACTACGGCAGGTAGCAACCTATTCCACAGTTTTACTCAATTTTCTGTTCCGACAGGCAACACTGCTTATTTTAATAATTCTGCAACTATTCAAAACATTATTACTAGAGTTACAGGTAGTTCTGGTTCCGCGATCGATGGTGTACTCAAAGCTAACGGTACTGCCAACCTATTTTTGATTAATCCGAATGGCATAGTTTTCGGTCAGGATGCCAGTTTGAGCATTGGTGGTTCATTTCTAGCCACGACCGCAAATAGTTTAAAATTTTCCGATGGGATGATATTTAGCGCCACAAATCCTCAGACTCCAGCCCTATTAAGCATCAACGTTCCCATTGGCTTGCAGTTCGGTTCAACACCACAACCAATCTCAAATTCTTCTCAAACTATTAGCAATTATCAACAAGTAGTTGGGCTGGAAGTGCCATCAGGCAAAACCCTAGCTCTGATTGGTGGGAACTTAACCCTAACAGGTGGAACTCTGACCGCACCAGAAGGACAAATCGAACTGGGCAGTTTATCTGGTGCTGGAACGGTTAACTTCAATCAAACAGGAGCGATCGGAAAGACTTATGTTTTTGACTATACAGGGATACAAAATTTTGGCGATATCCAACTATCCCAGGGTGCTGTAGTCGATGTGAGTGGAGATGGTGGGGGTAATATCAATGTTCAAGGAAGAAATTTGAGTCTTACCGATGGTTCTCAGATTAGGTCTAACACCTTCGGCACAAAGTTGGGAGGTAGCTTAACAGTAAACGCTTCTGATTCGGTCACCATAACTGGACAAGCTGCGGGTGCTAATCCCATTTCGAGTGCCTTATTAGCTAATGTGAACGGAAATGAAGTTAGTGGACATGGTAGCAATTTGACCATTAATACAAGACAATTACTGGTTCAAAATGCTGGATTTATATCAACCGCAACTTCCAGTTCGGGAACAGCAGGTGACTTAACCGTAAACGCTTCTGATTCAGTGGAACTAACGGGGAATGGTGCGTTTTTGGACGGTTCGACATCTGGTAGTGGACATGGTAGCAATTTGACCATTAATACAAGACAATTACTGGTTCAAAATGCTGGATTTATATCAACCGCAACTTCCAGTTCGGGAGCAGCAGGTAACTTAACCGTAAACGCTTCTGATTCAGTGGAGCTAACGGGGGATGGTACGTCTTTGGTCGGTTCGACATATGAAGGTAGTAGTGGACATGGTAGCAATTTGACCATTAATACAAGACAATTACTGGTTCAAAGTCCTGGATTTATATCAACCGCAACTTTTAGTTCGGGAGCAGCAGGTGACTTAACCATAAACGCTTCTGATTCAGTGGAACTAACGGGAGATCATGCGTTTTTGATCGGTTCGACATATAAAGGTAGTGGACATGGTAGCAATTTGACCATTAACACGAAAAACTTACTGCTCCAGAATGGTGCCCAAGCAATATCTGTTGTTGAGGGTACTGGCAAAGGTGGAAATTTAATTATCAATGCTACAAATTCCGTAGAATTAATCGGTACTACCACAACTGGAAAGGATGGTAGTGCTCTGTTTACTGCCGTTCAGAATCAGGGGTCAGGAAATAGTGGCAATGTGATAATCACCACAAAACAGTTAAGTATCCAGGATGGCGCTGGGGTCTTTAGCGGAGCTAATTCTGGTACTAGTGGTGCGGGAGGAAATACTATTGTGCGGGCTTCTGATTTTGTGAAAGTCACTGGCACAGATATTAAACAGGGTTTGAGGAGTACATTGCATGTCGGAAGTTATGGTAGTGGATCAGCAGGCAATTTAATCATCGACACAGGAAAGTTAATCATTGATCACGGAGCAAACATTTTTGCTGTATCTGCTAGTGTTAATGCTGGTGACATAACCATAGACGCTCAACAGTTACTTTTGCGTCACAACAGTAGTTTATCTGCTAAATCTGGTGGTGCTGGGGATGGTGGCAATATTAAACTGAACTTGCCTACAGGTACTATTACAGCCTTGGAAAATAGCGAAATTACGGCTAATGCAGATCAAGGTTCAGGTGGTAAAATTATGATTGAAACTCAATCGGTTTTTGCTCCTCTAGTCGATAAACAAATCACCGCTGCTTCAAGTGGTGGTCTTCAAGGTCTGGTCGAGATCACAACTCTTGGTGTTGATCCGACTAACGGAATTGTTAATTTAACTCAGCAAGTTTTTGAGCCTAGCAATCAAATTGCTCAACGTTGTTCTAGAAATTTAGCTAAAACCCAAGATCAATTTGTAATTACGGGCAATGGTGGTTTACCCGAAACACCTTCTAGTATATTGATTCCCTATAAAATACTCCCGATCATGGCTGTGCATCAAGGAAGAGCGATTGATAATAAAGCACCACAACCAGCGATCGCAAATACCTGGCAGTCGGTCGATCCAATTCAAGAAGCAACCGGATTTACCTCTACCCCAGATGGAAAAGTGACCCTCGTTGCTAAGGTAACGCAACCATCAAACTCTGATTATTCAATCTGTTTTCACTAACTGGAATTTGGAATTAAGCTGAATTTCTCCTCATTTTTTCCTCTACTAGCCATTAGCTTGTGGCTCCTATTACCGTATCTGTTCCCAGTAAATTATTGTCCTGATACCAGTTTCCATTACTATCTAATTGTGCAAATGCTCCTACTCCAGTAATAATATCAGCCGCACCAGATGCGAGAAGATAATTATGATTTGTGGCGTCTACAAATGGAGCATTACCAGACCAATCATTATTGCTTTGGGAGATAGTTTCAACAGTATCGTTACCAAAATTTGTGGCAATATTACTATCCAATTGTATCCCATCCGTGTTTGAACCACCAACACCTATTATGCCATCTACGGTATTGTTATAGACATAGCGATCGCCACTGCTATTTGATAATATAAAAATCCCCTGAGCTGAAGTATTCCACACTACATTGTGGTCAAAAACAAAGTTTTTAGTATTAATATCGGCATAAATTCCATGAGAGCCAAAGCGCTTTAAACTTAGATTATTTTCACCTAGCAAATCATGGACATAGTTATAAGCAACTTCTGCTCCCTTCCCATCTGTATTTGGATTTATGCTAATGGCACCGCTATCAGTTGCCTGAAGATGGGTATTGTAGACATCATTGTATTTAACGTCTAATCCTGAATCAACCATTATGCCATTGTAGCCACTGTTAAAGACGGTATTTTGAATAAACTGGTTTTTATCAGCACCACCTGGATTAGTATGATTACCAGAGATCGCACCCTGATCGACACCTCCATCATAATCAACGTTGGAAATTATGTTGTTATAAATCAATGTCTTTTTAGCACCATCTAAAAAGAACATACTACCGGAACTACCATTAAACTGGCTATTGGTGAATTGATTTCCAGTTCCTTGAATATCAATTGTTCTAGGAGTCCGAGCGGTATCAAGAGCAATAGCATTATCCATGCTGTGGCCAATGTAACTGGCATTAACATGATCAATGATGTTATTGTTGCTATTGCTATCAAATTCAAAAGTGCCAGCTACAAAATTTATTCCTTTGATGGTGATATTTGACCGACCATTCAAAACAAACCAATAATCACGCGCTTTTGCTTCGACTTGCTGGGTATTAGGATCGCTACCGTTGGGACTCCAAAAATATAAGTTATTGTTATTTGGATCTTTGAAATATTCTCCAGGAGCATCTAATGCTTGATATTTACCCCACAGATAGAAATAGTCGTGACTACCAGGCGTATTAGCAGCTTGACTCAGCGTCCCACTTGGTAAACTAAAATCTACCTCATCGGGATTAGAATTGGTAACGTTGCCTGTAAAATTATTCCACAGATAACCTGGAGCAAAAGTAATTTTACCTCCTTGCCAATTTCCTCCGGCATTCGCTAACGCGCTATCAGTATACCATCCGGCTGTATCACTAATGTTACCACCTGTATCACTTACAGCTTTATCGCTATTAGTAAGATTAGTCACTTGATCAATAGAAATATTGGGCCAACGAGCTTCGCTCATCATTTGTCCATTATCAATCACTTGATTTTGGCCCAAACCTAAATCCCAATTTTGGTTAGCAACATAAATTTCTTTTCCTCCACTTAGATCATAGGGAACCCATCCAGTCACTAAATCGGCACCTGTTACTGTTACTTGTTCGTTGTTATAATTCGTGTAAGTTACGTTATTGTTACCAGGAGTGACTGTTTCGCGATAAGTTCCACCACGAATGAAAACAGTAGATCCGCTAGGTGCTACACTAGCTGCTTCCTGAATAGTTTTAAAGGCTGTTTGCAAAGTTTCACCATTATTTTGGTCATTACCGTTGGTTGCATCTACAAAGTATTGAAAATTATTGGGCGTACTATTAACTTGAGGTGAACTGTAGGGAGTATTTATGTAACCGGGGGCACTCGGTGTGGGGACTGGACTCGGTGTGGGGACTGGACTCGGTGTGGGGACTGGACTCGGTGTGGGGACTGGACTCGGTGTGGAAATACACATACCAGTAATTGGGTCAGTAGTCGTACAAGTGGTGCTACCTGGAACTGTTGTTACTACCTGTGAAGTTGAGTTGATGGATAATATCCCAGCAGGCAAACTAGCAAATAGCGAATCGTTAGTAAGAGCATTATTAACATTTTGTAATAAATTCTGGAAGTCCGCATAGTCAACCATAGTTTGACTATTGGTTTGATTCAACGGAGCTAAGGAATTTGAGCAACTTGACGAAGATACAATTACACTTGTTGCCAGTGTGTGATTATTGTTATGACCTACAGATGGGATTAAATCAGTATTTACCGTCATTGTCCTTCCGGATTTATTAACATAACGTCACACTTAGTATAAGGTAATACTTAATATAACTCCATAAATCACTAAGAATTTTCAGCATCGAGGAAAAATGTAATCATTGCTGGTCAAAATTTGTTCACTTGTCCAGGTGGGAAACATAGCTGTGGATATTTTCTAACTCAAATTGACGTAAAAGTTTTGTCGCTTGGTAAGTCAAAGCTTCGGAACCTTTGACAACGATTAGATATTTGCCAGCATTGAGACGATCGCGATAGGGTAAAGATTCAGCTCGGTTAAAGATCAAACTAACATCACCACCCACAAATATACTACCCATGGCTCCAGCGATCGCACCAAGGACACCACCAAGTAAATGATTACCCCATTCACCAGCCCAAGCAAAAGTATCTAATTTAGTAATCAGACTAAAAGTACAGCCCGCTGCAAACCCAAACGGGACTAACCAAGTGGCCATGAATTTAGCTCTTTGACCAGCTTGGGCAAATGGGTCTACTAGACCATATTCATCAATATTTTGATAACCTTGACCGAGAATCGTAATTTGATTGATCGGTAGACCGGCTTGTGCCAGAGTAGAATAGACAGATTCAGCTAACAGGCGATCGCGAAGCACAGCAACTAGATAATTCATAACTCATCAATGGTAAAATCAACAGGGGTATCAAGTCTGGGATCTGGGGAATTGACAGAGAACCAACCATAATTGATGCCCAGATTCTCAATCCTCCAAGAGGTGATCATATTTAATCCTTTCTTTTTAAAGCACTCATGTTAGGGAATATATACTGTTTCTTGGTTTAAATGAGCTAATAATCATGTCAAAAGTTCTCGTCTCTGATCCAATTGACCAAGCTGGCATAGATATACTGTCCCAAGTTGCCCAAGTTGATGTCAAACTAGAGCTAACTCCGGCAGAACTGATTCGGATTATGCCAGAATATGACGCGCTGATGATCCGCTCTGGAACTCGCGTCACTAAAGAAATCATCGAAGCTGGGACTCAATTAAAAATTATTGGACGCGCTGGGGTAGGTGTCGATAATGTTGATGTACCTAGTGCAACTCGCAAAGGAATTATCGTTGTTAATTCTCCAGAAGGCAATACTATTGCTGCGGCTGAACATGCGCTCGCGATGATGTTATCCCTGTCTCGTCATATTCCAGCAGCAGATCAATCAGTTAAAAAGGGTAAATGGGAACGTCAGCGTTTTACCGGAGTCCAAATCTACAAAAAAACCCTAGGAATTGTCGGACTAGGAAAAATTGGTTCCCATGTGGCTACTGTAGCCCGGGCCATGGGGATGAAACTCCTAGCTTATGATCCTTTTATTTCCAGCGAGAGAGCCGAACAACTGGGTTGTCGTTTAGTGGAAATGGATTTACTCCTACGGGAAGCTGACTATATCACTCTGCACATTCCCAAAACACCAGAAAGCGCCCATTTAATTAATGCAGAAGCTTTAGCGAAAATGAAACCAACAGCCAGGATTATTAACTGTGCTAGGGGCGGAATTATTGATGAAGCAGCTTTAGCGACAGCATTACAAACAGGGCAAATTGCTGGTGCAGCTTTAGATGTTTACGAAAAAGAACCACTGGGAGAATCGCCCCTTCTCAATTTTGAGAAAGAGATCGTGCTTACCCCACATCTGGGTGCTTCGACCACCGAAGCCCAAATTAATGTTTCCATTGATGTAGCTGAACAGATTCGAGATGTATTGTTGGGATTACCTGCTCGCTCCGCAGTTAATATTCCTGGACTCAATCCTGATGCTTTGGAAAAACTCAGACCATACTTGAGATTAGCAGAAACTCTGGGCAATTTAGTTGGTCAACTAGCTGGTGGCAGAATTGATCTACTAAATGTGCAAATGCAAGGAGATTTAGCGAATAATGAAAGCCAACCAGTAGTAGTGGCATCATTAAAAGGATTACTTTCTCAAGCCTTGCGAGAGCGCGTTAATTATGTTAATGCCACGATCGAAGCAAAAGAGCGGGGAATTCGTGTCATTGAAACCCGAGATGCTTCTATTCGAGATTATGCGGGATCGCTACATTTAAAAGCCAAAGGTTCATTAGGTGAACATTCGGTCACAGGTGCTTTATTAGGAGATGGAGAAATTCGGATCACCGATATTGATGAATTTCCGATCAATGTTCCTCCTACTAATCAGATGCTGTTTACCCTCCATCGAGATATGCCCGGATTAATTGGCAAGATCGGCTCTTTTTTGGGCGGTTTTAATGTCAATATCGCCAGTATGCAGGTCGGACGTAAAATCGTGCGTGGGGATGCAGTGATGGTGTTAAGTCTTGATGATCCTTTACCAGAAGGTGTCCTGGATGAAATTCGGAAAGTTCCAGGCATTCGGGATGCTTACACAGTGGTACTTTAATTTAAGTTGCAGCCAAGGATAATCAACAGTCAGCAGCGAATCGGAAAAAATAAGAGTGACTCAGGAGCAATCCTGGCAAAAACTAGATTTTTCCTGCTTGGGCTTTTCACACCTTATTTTTCGCCTTCGCTGTCTGCTATTAATTTTATCTTCGGATGATAGCAGAGCAATTTTATTATCTACTTTGAGCATTTTGAATGGCATATAGCTGGTGGGAAATTTCAATTCTCTGCGATCCAGCTCTAGAGGATTTAATCTTCTGGCGGCTTGATAAGTTTGGCGCTAAAGGTACTTCTAGTCAAATTAGAGGTAATTCCTGCTTGATCTGTGCCTATTTACCCCAAGAACAAGCTCAATTGCTGGACTTGGCTGCTTTGTCTTTGTGGCTCTATCAAGATGCGTTAATTGCGGGTCAGTCCATCCCCGGGATGCAATGGAATTTAATTGATGAAGAAGATTGGGCTAGTAGTTGGAAAAAATATTGGTATCCCCAAAACATTGGCGATCGCTTGTTAATTTGTCCTTCCTGGCTATCTGTACCAGCGGATTCTGATCGGTTAGTGATGCGTTTAGATCCAGGTGTGGCTTTTGGGACTGGTACTCATGCGACCACTCAGCTTTGTTTAGAAGCATTAGAAATGCGTCTAGGTTTTGAGGAGACTACAGCAATAATTGCTGATATTGGCTGCGGATCGGGTATTTTATCCATCGGTGCGGTTTTATTAGGCGCACAAAAGGTTTATGCGATCGATACTGATCCCTTAGCTGTCAGATCAACCATCAGTAATCGCGATGTGAATCAGGTCAGTAAAGAGCGTTTACTAGTTGGGCTGGGTAGCATCGAGAGCTTGATCCCAATGGTAGATCAACCTCTTGATGGGATCGTTTGTAATATTTTAGCTGAAGTAATTATTGACTTAATTCCCCAGATGGATGCTTTAGTTAAGCCTAGCACTTGGGGAATCATCAGCGGTGTTTTGTTAGAACAAGCCAAACCTGTAGCTGACACTTTAGAACAACATGGTTGGATCGTCGCTACCCTCTGGCGCAGACAAGACTGGTGCTGTTTTAATATTCGACGATCTAATTAGGGCCTGTCAATCATCATCAGGGCGATTTTGGTTGGACTGATTAACATCGCCCGGACTTTTTTCCATCCAAACGATCTGACGTTGACTCGGATCAACCCGATCGCTTTGTTCTTGCATAATAGTTGGTGTTTGCTGAGGATCGAATAAACGACTAAATTCAGCTTGTAAACGATTAACGCGTCCTTCAGTGATTTTTACTTCTGCACGGATTTCTCGCAACTTTTCCTGTACTGATAAGTAATGAGGCAGATATTGTCCCAATGCCGAAATAGCTGCCCCTGATAAGACCAGATTCACCGTCAGCTTAGTCATAGTTTCCACCGCTAGAGCGAGACTGGGCTGACGTTGATGACGCTTTTTGTGACGGGGAGTAACTCGTTGTCTGGGTTGAGTTGGGGACAGCGAAGGGGTTAAGGGTTGAATTGCGTTCATGAAAAAGCCGTTAGTGAGTTCGACAATGCCTGTTGGGAAAGCATAGCTGTCTGTATGGCTGTTTGATTTAAAAGACGAGAATACCTGACTTCTACAAAAATCAATTAAACCGATCCGGAAGTTAAACATAGTTTATTCCGGGAATTATTGGTTTGTCGCTCTTTAATTTACCATTGTTGGTCTGCTGTAACAGCAAGAGTACATTAGCCTGATCTGTCTAGAAAAGATAGATGGCCAAAATTGCACTCTTGCTGAATCGGGTAGAGGTGAGCTAGATCAGGGGATCTTACTTGTATAGTTCTGTAGCTAGCCGGAAAGCTAAGATTCCAGGAATCAGTGCTATGACTAAAGCCACAAAAACTTGAGTATCAGATAAAGACATGGTAGAAAAACTCCTCTCTTATCAGGGGTAATCGTTCACCAATTTCGTCTAAATTGGTTTTTTTGGGAATACCTTGTAACAAGATGCAACAGAAAGGGGACAAAATTCAACTCCCCACCAAAAATTACTTGCCTGATGAGCAGGAGTTTTTATGTGGGTGATCGCAGAAAGGTAACATAAAAATGTTACCCTAGGTTAAGGTTGGTAACTGCCGCAAGGCCAGAAATAATTTGCTCACTCCTGTTTTATTGAAGATGATTAGGCTCAAACACAGTTAATGCTGGATCAATTTACTGATTTTTACCCCAGTCTAGGGATGGATGCTCTATTCCTACTGGTCATTTTAGTGGCTTTAGAAGCAGTTCTATCTGCTGATAATGCGATCGCTTTGGCTTCGATTGCCCAAGGTCTAGAAGATGAGAAACTCCAGCGTCAAGCCCTAAATCTGGGTTTGCTGGTAGCTTTTGGACTACGAATTACTTTGATTTTGGCTGCTACCTGGGTGATCCAGTTCTGGCAGTTTGAGCTATTAGGGGCACTCTATTTGTTATGGTTGGTATTCCAACACTTTAAATCTAATCCAGGTGCCGATGGAGAACATCACGGGCCACGCTTTACGTCCCTGTGGCAAGCAATTCCTCTGATTGCGTTGACAGATTTGGCCTTTTCTCTGGATAGTGTAACTACAGCGATCGCCATTTCTGACAAAACCTGGCTAATTTTAACAGGGGCAGGAATTGGCATTATTACGCTCCGGTTTATGGCTGGGTTATTTATCCGTTGGTTAGATGAATACCTACATTTGGCCGATGCTGGCTATATTACAGTTGGTTTCGTGGGAATGCGATTGCTCCTCCGGGTAATTGCCCCGGAACAAGTGCCCCCAGAATGGCTGATGATCGCTGCGATCGGTTTATTATTTGTCTGGGGATTTTCCAAACGTACTCCTCCTAAAGCTAATGAGAATAATGACTCACCCGAGCCAATGAGCGATCAAAAATCATGAGTTGAGATTGAACTTTTTTGCTCTCCCTTTGGTCTAAATAATCAGCAATGACAAATCGGTCAGGGAGAGCCTCAAAAAGTGTTAACGGTGTCAGCTGATTTATCTATAAATGACCATTCCCAGCACCAACCAGATTACTCCGACTCGGCTTTGGTGCAACAGTGTTTAAAAGGCGATCGGCAAAGTTTTCGTCACCTTTATCGCCGTTATCAGTCTAAAGTTAGATCTACTCTGTACCAGTTATGCGGAATCTCGGCTTTAGATGACCTAGTCCAAGAAGTATTTTTGCGAGTTTGGAAAGGTTTGCCCAATTTACGGGAAACCGGGAAATTTTCCACCTGGATTTATCGAATTACTTGGAATGTAGCCACAGACAAAAGACGAGAGTTTGCTCAACAGCGTTTTCAACTAGAAACCCTTTATAGTAAAGACGCGATCGCACAGGTTTCTCATCTTTCCCAGGTCACAGATTTTGACCTGATGTATTTGCATTATCAAGATTTAGTTCAGCGAGGACTAGCTCATCTCAGTTTAGAGCATCGTAGTGTTCTAGTTTTACACGATTTAGAAGAAGTTCCCCAAAAAGAGGTAGCCGAAATTTTGAGTATTCCTGTTGGTACGGTCAAATCTCGGTTGTTTCGGGCTCGTGCTGCGCTGCGAGAATTTCTTCAGCAGGAAGGGGTACAACTTTAATGAAGTGGAAATGTTAAATTTGGTGTTTGGGTTGAATTTTTAACGAATTTGATTTAAGATATTCTATTTTAATTGCCACTACAGTTCCTTTGGAGTTAAGGCTACTACAGATCAACAAGGTATTCAGGAGGTTTAACAGGTGACTAAGTTTTCTAACGATGATGAACCTTTAGTTGAGTTTTTGCAAAAGCATCGTCCCCATATTCCAGAGGGAAAAGCTGATTTAGAAGCGCAAATTATGGCTGTAATTAGTAATTCGGAAACTATCTTACAGCTAAATCAGTCAAATCGATTTATGCAGAACGTGGGAAGAGGTTTTCATTGGTGGTTGTGGTTTATCCCCGCAGCGATCGCGGCGGTTGTCCTGATGACTTGGGGAGGACAGCGTTACTTAAGTGCATCTAAACCTAATCCAGCTCAATTAGCAAGTTTAGAAGCTTTCATAGAAAGCAACTGGGATGGTTCCGGAGTTGATACTGAACCAATGGATAATGATTCTGACTCGACCGTTCCTTCCCCATTCCAAATCCGTCATTTGCAGAGGTGAGTTTCATGTATTTGCGGAGATTTTCGATTTTAGTAGTTGTGGTATTAGCAATTGCTAATTCTTCGGTTGCGAGCGCAACCCAAATCAATAAACCAGATAATATTATCCCACCAACAACTTTGAAATCGTCAGATTTCCAACTAGAAATTTCTCAGATTATTGCTGATGAAAGTACCAGTCGTACTCATCCTCAATGGATTCAAAAACTAAATCTGACGGAAGAGCAAACCCAGAGAATGCAGGAGATCCAGAACCAATACAAAGGTCAAATTGCTGAAAAACAAAATTCATTTCATCGCGCACAGCAAGAGTTACGAGAAATGATTGCTAGTTCGGCTTCACCGACCCAAATTCGCGCCAAACATCGGGAAGTGCAATTGTTAAAGGATCAGCTAGAACGATTACATCTAGAAAGTATAATTGCGATTCGAGAAGTCTTAACTCCTGAGCAACGTCGTCAATTCGATCAAATTATGGAAGAACGTCGAGAAAATGCCCACTCTAAAGCAGGACAGTAATAATATTTTATGAAAATTTTTAATCCTGGAATTGGAACTTTTATTGACAGTGATGAGTCTAAAGTTATAGGATAAATACATATCCAGGGAAATGTAGTAGCTGATTCAGTAATTCTAATTTTGAGGTCAAAATAATCATGCGTTTGTCCAAAAATTTGATGATTCCTGTTGGTGTAATTAGCTTGGCTCTAGTAGCTGGTGCTGCTGCTATTTCTCCTCTAGCTGCTCAACAAACTAAAGCGGAAACTAAGGCATATTCATGTCCAAATATGCTAGGAGCAAGAAACTTATTACTTCAAGCTCGCATTCGATTACAAGATGCGTCCCATGATTTCGATGGTCATCGGACAGGCGGCGTTAGACCATGTTAACCACGCTATTGAGGAAGCAAACGCAGCTTTGAAAACAGACGATTGTAAAAGATAGCCCTAATCAAAAGGTAAGTCTTTTAGATATTTTCTGTTACAGATAATTTGTCAGTGTTTTTATCCCATACCTTGATGGTATGGGTGTTAGTACCTAAGAGATCACTAAGTCCGATCGCAATACTTCGAGGTCTATCCCCCTAAAAAAAAGAAATAACTTACTCCCTTGATCAGAGGTGCTAGGGGTGATCAAAACTATAAAGCATTTTACCTTTAACTAGGGCACCTAACCAGGTTAATTTTATGAATTTAACTCAAAAAATTTCCTTAGTTTCAATATTATTAGGCATAGGTCTCCTGGGTTCAGTCAAAGTTGCTAAATCCTCCATTGATGCCCAAATACCAATTGTCATTAATCGTCTTACTTTTGGAGCTAAACCAGGGGAAATAGAAAAAATTCAATCCCTGGGAGTAGAACAATATATCCAGCAGCAACTTTCACCAGAGTCTATTCCAGAATCAGAAGAACTAAATCAACAACTGAATGCTTTACCAACCTTGCACAAAACTCCCGTAGAAATTTTTAAAGAATATAGTATCCAAGCATCGAAAAAAAATGGAACCGCAAGTCAGGAAGATAAAAAAGCAGCCCGTGAACGGATGAATCTTCCCACCAAAGAAGCGATTCAAGCCAGATTTTTGCGGAATCTGGAAAGTAACAGACAGTTACAAGAAATCATGGTTGACTTTTGGTATAACCATTTTAATGTTTTTTCTGGTAAAGGGTTAGATGTTCTCTGGGTAGGAGCTTATGAAGAACAAGCAATCAGACCCTATGCTTTGGGAAAATTTCGGGATTTATTAGGTGCTACAGCCCATCATCCAGCGATGTTATTTTATTTAGATAATTGGCAAAATGTTGCTCCTAATAATAAAAAACAACCAAGGGGAGGTAAGTTACAGGGATTAAATGAAAATTATGCTCGTGAATTAATGGAATTACACACTTTAGGTGTAGATGGTGGTTATAATCAATCAGATGTAATTGCATTAGCTCGGATTTTGACTGGTTGGGGATTAAGACCTGGTCAGCAGGCTAATGATAGTGATGGCTTTTATTTTAATGCTAAACAGCACGATTTTAGTGACAAAGTGTTTTTGGGTAAAACGATTAAAGGAGCAGGAATTTCTGAAGGAGAAGCAGCTTTAGATATTTTAGCTCGACATCCGGCTACTGCTCATCACATTAGTTATCAATTAGCCCAGTATTTTGTTGCGGATCAACCACCCAAGTCTTTAGTAGATACTTTAACGAAAAAGTTTTTAGAGACAGATGGGGATATTCGTGAGGTGTTAAATACCTTGTTCCACAGTCAGGAATTTTGGGATACAAAAACCTACAATGCTAAGTTTAAAACCCCCTTACAATATATTATTTCTTCTGTGAGAGCAACGGATTTAAAGGTTAATAACTTTCGACCGCTTTATGGATTTTTAGACCAGTTAGGAATGCCATTATATGGTTGTCAAACACCTGATGGTTATAAAAATACTCAGGATGCTTGGCTCAATCCCGACGCAATGACAAGACGTTCTGAGTTTTGCGACCGGATTAGCGAGCGGTCGGATGCCATTATGGATTGAAAATCCTGAGAATAATGGACGTCCTGTCCCTCAAAAACCTGTAGATTATAACCAGTTATCTAATACTTTAGGTAATAATTTTTCAACCAAAACCAATCAAACGATCGCTTCAAGTCCTGTCCAACTGCGATCGGCTTTGATTTTAGGTAGTCCGGAATTTATGTACAAGTAAGTGGAAGTGATCAAATATCCCGATTAACTAACAAACTAGGAATCATCATTATGAAAAGACGCAAATTTTTACTCCAAGCAGGATTATTTTCAACCGGATTCCTCATTCCGATCGGTGTGCGTGGTTGGGCTACAACTGGATTAGCGATGGGAAGTAATCCTAAACGTTTAATTGTCATCTTTTTACGTGGAGCTGTCGATGGATTAAATGTGGTGATTCCCTATCAAGAAGCAGCTTATTACCAAACTCGACCAAGAATTGCGATTCCACATCCGGGTCAACCGGGAGGAGCGATCGATTTAGATGGAAGTTTTGGATTACATCCAGCTCTATCTCCCCTAATGTCTGCTTGGAAACAAGGTAATTTAGCTTTTGTCCATGCTTGTGGTTCACCTGATCCGACTCGTTCTCACTTTGATGCTCAGGACTATATGGAAAGTGGTACTCCTGGGGTGAAATCAACTAAAGATGGGTGGATGAATCGTTTATTAGGAAATTTACCAGGGCGATCGCCTGTTCAAGCAGTTAATTTAGGGGATACTACTCCGCGTATATTAACAGGAAGAATGGCTGTGGCTAGTTTACCATTAGGTAAAGCCGGAGCTAATCCGTTACCATTAGATCGACCAAAAGTTGGTGCTGCCTTTGATCGTCTTTATAGTGGTAATGATCAGATTAGTACAGTATACCATGAAGGAAGGATGGCACGTCAGACTCTCTTGAGTGATTTAGACGCAGAAATGAAAGCTGCTAATCATGGTGCCCCTCTACCTAATGGTTTTCCTGCTGATGCTCAACGACTCGGAAAATTAATGGCTAGAGATCCTAGTATTCAACTGGCTTTTTTAGCCTTGGGTGGTTGGGATACTCATGTGAATGAAGGTGGTACTCAAGGACAATTAGCCGGACGGTTGTCGAATTTGGGACAAGGTTTAGATACTTTAGCTAAATCATTAGGTCCAGTTTATCAGAATACGGCGATCGTCGTCATGTCCGAATTTGGGCGTACTGTCCATGAAAATGGTGATGGTGGTACGGATCATGGTCATGGAAACGTCATGTGGGTTTTAGGTGGTGGAATTAAAGGGGGTCAAATTTATGGCCAATGGCCAGGTTTAGGGGACTCTCAACTTTATCAGAAACGGGATTTAGCCGTAACTACCGATTTTCGCGATGTAATTGCTAGTTTGTTAGCAGGACATTTGCAGTTGGAGCCGGAAAAAATTAGTAAGATTTTTCCTAATTATGCCATTAATCAAAAAATTCAGCTAGTTTAGGTTTTGAATTTTTGGATTGAGTAGAACTACAGCACCTCTATTTGGAGATTTTCTATTGCTTTATGAACAAATTAATTATCAGTATTGGTGCTTTTGTAGGTTCTACAATTGGAGGCTATATCCCCCTGATTTGGGGAGGAAGTTTGTTATCAGTTACATCCATATTTTTGGGGATGATTGGTGGTATTTTGGGCATCGTGATCGGGTATGTTATTTCCAAACGGATGGGGTTTATTTAATCTAGCTCCTCGCTCAAGATCAGACTTATTTCCCTCCCGTTGATTCCCCCTCTTTTTTAAGTTTGACAAAAATATCATAGCGAGTGGTGCGATCGCTAGTCACTGCTAGGGTTAACCCCATCACATGGATTGAATTGATCCAGTCTTTTTGATTAGGAGGTAATTGGAATAAACTATATTTACCGTTGTTAATCATCTGGTCAACATCAATGAAAAAGTTACCATTATTGGGATTAAGTTGATTAGGGACTGATGTTTGCCAGACTTTATTTGTCGTTAATGTGTCGGTCGGTTTGGGAACAATACTATTAGCTACTGGTCCGCCAATGGTTAAGTAAGCAATATTATGATCTAACCATCCATGAAAGAAATTTACGCCACCTTGCGGAGATGTCCAAGCGATCGCAGGTTGTTCGTTTAATTTAGTTTCAGTTACTTTAAATTTGTATTTAATCTTCATTACCTCATCTAGTTGACCGAGGAATTTTTCGGCTGCACGACGATTGTTGCTTTGCACCATCAATACCATTCCTAAGGGCAATTTTTCGGGACTATTGTCACTTCCAGGAATCAAAGATAAAGAAAATTCCCCAGCCATCCATGGGATGATATCCTGATCAATATCTGTACCTGTAGTAGATGCAATTGCTTTTCTCAACCAATCAGGGCTAACTGTATTGAGTGGATTATAATTAGCATCTTGCTGATAATCTTGCCATAAGCGTTGTAAATTACCACCAGAAAGCATCATGAGGGTATTTGCTGGTAGAAGTGTGGGCATAATCTTGGCATTATTTTCCACGACCAAGGTTTTGGTACTATGGGGTTTGAGCCAAGAAATACTCTTCCATAACAGCCCTTCCGGTTCTAATATTACTGTTGTGGCTAAACCCTGCCAATTTTGTTGAAATAATGCTAAGTTTTGTGGTGGTAGGGGTTGCACTGACTGCGCTGAAGCGATCGCCGCAGCAATTGGTAAGTTTAAGTATAATTTAGCCAGAGAAGAAGTAGAGTCTTGAATTTGACTGAAAGCATCCATATATCCCGGAGTAATTGCTAAAGATGCTCCTCCTTGAGCTGTATCAATTGTCCGTTCGATCACCTTGGGATCTTCGGTTACCACTAAATAAGGTCCATCCAGAACTGCGATCGCATAATTATGGTCAGGAAGTCCTTGAGTTTCTTTAATTGTGATCCCTTTATAGGTATGTTCCACCCATTTACCGGTGGAGAGAGGTTTAGGTTTTTCTAGGATCTGTTTAGCTAAACTAGGATTTTCGATCGGTAACACCACCAGAATGGAGTTTTGTCCCACTGGGACTTGATTGGTGTTAGCACTCGGAGGAGGTAATATGGCAATAGTTATTTCTTTACCTACCCAGGGTTTAATGTCTGTTTGGAAGTCGTAACCTTGAGCATTCAAAAAGCGATCGCGCCATTCTCCGAATTTTTGCGCTAAACTCGCTTGTAGTTCTGGAGTCCCAAATTGTTGTAGTTTTTGCCATTGTTCTGGATTGGTAGAAACAGAAATAGTACCTAAAACATCCTGGGGAATAATACTAGCACCGACTTGGATATGGTCTAAACGTCCTTTTTGACTCAAAATCCAATAAATAAAAATCCCACCACTAATTAGTAAAATCGCAGCTCCGATGTTAATTAATCGGGATTTTTTCTTTTTTTCCAATATCATGCACTTAACCTAATATCCTCTAATCGCTGATAAAGAGTATCCCGTTGTTGAGCGGGACGTCCCAAAGAATGAATTGCAGCTTGTAAACTTTCTGCTTCCATACAACTACCACCTTTTGCACCAGCCATGGTGGTAATATGTTCTTCCATTAACGTCCCACCCAGATCATTACAACCCCACTTCAATGCTTCTATTGCTCCAGCTAGACCAAGTTTAACCCAGCTCGGTTGATGATTAGGAATCCAATTTCCTAAAAAAATTCTTGCTACTGCTGTAATTAAAAGTACATCTTGCAGAATTGGTTGATCTCGTCCCACTCGACGACGTAAGGGAGCAGGAGCCATTTCTCCGACAAAAGGTAATAAAATAAATTCGGTAATTCCCCGATTTCCTTGATTTTTGGCGATTTTTTGGAGCGATCGCAATTTCTCTAAATGTCCCATGATTTGGATAGGAGTCTCAATATGTCCACAAAGCATGGTACTGGTGGTAGGGATTCCCTGTTGATGAGCGATTCCCACAATTTCTAACCAGGTGGCGCTATTAATTTTTTCTGGACAAATAATTTTCCGCACAGCATCATCAAGAACCTCAGCTGCGGTTCCGGGAAGAGAATCGACACCTGCATTTTTTAGGGTCTGGATTACTTCTTGATAACTTAGTTGATCTTCTCTAGCAATAAATTGGACTTCTTGGGGAGAAAAAGCATGGAGGTGTAACTGGGGAAATTGATCTTTAATGGAGCGGATTAATTTGACATAATAAGATAAGGAAGAACCATTAATTTTTGCTTTCTGATTTAATCCTCCTTGCATACAAATTTCTGTAGCTCTTCTCTTGACTGCATCAGTAGCTTTGTCCAAAATTTGGGACCAATCTAGCCAAAATGCACCAATTTCACCCTCATCTCGTCGAAAAGCACAAAAACTACAGTGTTGTTCGCAGATATTGGTAAAGTTAATATTCCGATTAATTACATAGGTGACAGTTTTTCCAACTTGGCGATCGCGAAGTTGATCTGCGGTTTCTTGAATGGCAATTATCTGATTTGGTTCGGTTTGTTCGAGTAGCACTATTCCATCTACTGAGTTAATATCATCATTAGCTAGGGCGCGATTAAGGATATCTTCAACAATTTTACTTTTCATGTTAACTCTGGGATCAACCTAATTTTTTGTTAATCCTAACACATCTAATTGCTACTCATCGGTTAAAAAATTGGTAATAATAAGGTTTTTTCAATTTCCTGACGCACTAATGGATTAATATCACCATCACTATAGAGACAATCTACTAGTAATTTATTCGCATCATAATATTGTTTAAGAATTTGCTTTTGTGATTGATCAAATTGCCAATAATATTTTTTCTGAGTATGGATTCTCAACAGATTTTTTAATTGTTCAATCCAGTCTAAACCAGAGTTTTGCCACCAATGATTAATTAAATTTGCATCTCCTGAAAAATCAGGAACTTGCGCGTTTAGTTGGTTCAGCGATCGTTGTAATTCCAGTGCTTGGTCATCATCCAAAATTAAATTAAACTGAATTGCATAATCAATCGTTTGGGCTATAATGTTAATTCGACTCAGAGCTTTACTCAAGATCTGGTCAGGCATATTTTGGTCATAGTCACTCGGAAAATTAAAGTTAATTACACCTTGATTAACTGCAAAATCTCGATCAATAGTATAAGCTAGAGACAGATATAATGGCAAGGGAAAGTAAGCAAAATTGGGAAAGGGCAAATTAGCAGGACCAAGATTAAAGCTACTACTTAAGTGATGATCGATCGCGCGAACTAGAGAAAAGTAAAATGCTCGAAGTGCTGCTGGTTTAGCACTGATTCCGCTAGTTTCAGCTTTCGAGTTAATCCAGATCAGTAACTGCTGTAATTTTTCATCTTCCTTAGCGATCGCATCAATATTTTCTTTCATTAATAACAGTAGTTCATCCGCTGGAATTAACATAGCTGTAGCTAGTAAAAATACCTCTCTCCAGCGGTTTTCAGTAACATGACTTGCCAATTTTTTGAGAGTGTTAATTCCCCCAGTAGTCATTTGTTTAGCTGTAAAATATTCCTGAAAAGTTAGATGAGAAAAAGAATAAATACGTCGCGCTCTTTCTACCATTAATCCATGCTGGGATTCTAGGGATTTTAGCACTGCTTTACTTTCTATTTGCCATCCTACTGAGGTATTATTATAATTTTGTTTCTCTTGAAAATAGTCGGCAATTAATTTCTGAATTTTTGTTTGCTCAAAGAAATATTCTCCCGCTTCAAAGGTATAAGCTGCTAAATAACTGAGTAATTGAATTTTATCTGCTTGAGATAAATCTTGATAATAATCATCGCGCTCTATTCCTCTAGTTTTATCCCATTTTACTAATAAAATATCCAGTCCTTCTTCATAAAGTTTCACTCGTTGGGAGGGAAAATCAGTTTTTGCTCTAAATACTAAACAGGTTAAATTCAGTAATAAGGGAGTCACCGCTAATTCGCGAATTTGCTGGTTTTCTGGAACGTTTTAATTTTTCCATAAACTGAGATGCTTGTGCTAATCCTTCGGTCACCGATTGTCCAGCTACTGCCACAAACCATTTTTGGGCAAAATGTTCAATTTGTTCAATGGTAAAATCTGCTATTTCTACCTCAGTAAATCCAGTAAATCTGTATTCTTGGGCTGCAATCCGACAGGTGATAATAAATTTATTTTTGTGATATTTTTCCGAAAATTTGCGAATTTGTTTGATAATTTCTTCCTGATTTTTTTCGGTAACTTCATCTAGCCCATCTAATAAAATTAATCCTCTTCCTTGATTGAGGATGGTTTCAATGTCGCTTAATTTTACGCCCGAATTCTCAAATTTTTGTTCGATATAGTTAAGAAAATTAAATTTTTCGCTCTGATCGCCATCTTCAGCAAAATCTTTAAGTATAATAAAAATCGGTAATAAGTTAGGGACTAATTTACCTTGAATACATTCAATGGCGAGGTACTGTAAAAAAGTAGTTTTACCTGCTCCTGGTTTACCCAATACTTTTAATTTGGGAAATTTCAAGAAAGCATTTAATGCCAATACTTCTTTTTGCAACACTTTCCCTAAACCAAAACGGTCAAATTCATCTTGCTCCGGATTGAAGGTTTGGCGCAGATCAGCTAGTTCGATCCAGCGATGACTAGAGATTTCTTCCAGAATGTTAACATGAACATAAAGATCATTAAGTTGAATTGGTTGAGCTACATCTAATAAACGCAATGTGCCACACTGATCTTGGATCTGCGCTTGACACAGAGTCCGTAACTGTTTAACCAGACTGTCGATCTCAAGGTCGGTGTCCATGGCTGAAATTTTTAGTTCGGTTATATCATTATCCTTCGGTTGCTCGGCTATTTCTTCCCAATCAAGATCCAACTGAAAACAAATTTCGGTAAAAACTCGACGATCAACCGGTTGACAGGCAAAAAAACGGCCAATTGCCTGACGAGTTTTTAGTCCCACTTCGTAGGCTAATTGTTCTTGAGTCCACGCTTTGCGATTAAAAGCCTTCCTCGCTTTCTGGATACCTTCTAGAGATGCCTGAAGCGATCGCTTGGCCATTCCTCTTCTGCCTCCTTTTTTGATATAATAAGACAAATAATACAATTTACACCGGATTAAAACGCTTAACCAAACTTGATCTAAATCATGCACCTGGCATAATTGTAATTATTACAACTAGACAGACGGCATCAATCATGCTGTACCAAGTGGTCACTGACTTGATTAATTACGACAATGTCTGATAAAAACAGCAGTTAAGGCTAGCTGAGTATCTCAGCTAGTTCATCCTTTTTACTCTGACATTAATTAATCTGCCAATTATTCAGCAAAATTAAACTCTTGTAGTTACGGAGAAATATCATGGCACAACATTTAAGACTCAATTTAAGTGGTGAACAACGTCTAGAATTGGAAAACGCTCGCGCTCAACATCAACGTCCTTATGTCCGCGAACGGGCTGCTGCCCTTGTTGAAAATTGCTGATGGTCTATCTGGTCGTCATGTGGCCCTCTACGGGCTGCTCAAGCGTCGCAAGCCAGATACAGTTTATGATTGGGTACATCGTTATGTCAATCAAGGATTGAATGGATTGTTAGTCCAACCAGGACGTGGTAGACGTCCACGTTATTCCCGCAAATCCTAATTAAGTATAGGGGCAATTAATGCCCCTACTTTTTGATCAATCAAAAAACTGAGTAAATGCAGCTAACCCGAAAAATTCCCAAATCGGGGAATGTAGGTGGTGAGAAACCGAGTTTTAATTATTGGGGGTAGGGGTCGGATTGGTCGCAGTGTTGCGGCTGATTTGGCTAAATATACAGATGCAGAAATTACGATTACTAGTCGCGATCGCCTCACCCAGAAAAATCCCAATTTTCCAGTGCAATTGATCTGTTTAGATATCCAGGATCAAGCTAAATTAGCAGAAGCGATCGCATCTCATCACCTGATTATCAATTGTGCTGGTCCTTTTCATGATCGTCAGCCTCAAGTTTTAGAAATCTGTATCCAAACGGGTGTTAACTATTTAGATGTTAGTGATGATCGTGCTTTTACAATTAAAGCTATTTCTCACCAAAAAGCAGCGCAATTAGCCGGGATAACTGCGATCATAAATACGGGAATTTTTCCCGGTATATCTAATAGTATGGTGCGTCAGGGAGTGGAAAAATTCGATCAACCGGAACTCATTCATCTCAGCTATGTAGTCGCAGGATCTGGGGGTGCAGGAGTAACAGTGATGCGAACTACATTTTTAGGTTTACAACGACAATTTTCTGCTTGGATAGATGAAAAATGGCAAGAGATCAAACCCTATAGCGATCGAGAAATAATTTATTTTCCATCTCCCTATCATCATCTAGGAGTTTACTGGTTTGATCTCCCCGAAGCTTTTACCTTACGAGAAACATTTCCTGTGAAAACTGTGATTACTAAATTTGGTTCAGTTCCAGATTTTTATAATCAGATGACTTGGATGGTTGCTCATTTATGTCCTCGGAGTTGGTTACAAAATCCGCAAGTAATTGAATTTTTAGCTCAGGTTAGTTATGGAATGACTAATATTACCAATTATTTTACTGGAATTGGGGTGGCGATTCGGGCGGAGGTAACTGGCAAAAAAGATGGTAAAACTGCTACTTTTTGTGGAACTTTAGTACATGAAAATACTGCTATTGCTGCGGGAATTGGTACTGGTAGTATTGCTGAACTGCTCCTAGCTGGGAAAATAGCTCAACCAGGAGTCTGGTCAGTTGAACAAGCACTCCCTAGTGATTTATTTGAGCAAGCGATGCACAGACGTGGTATAAATATTCAACAATCATGGCAATCTTAATTTTGATTATATTCTTACCATCTAACGCAACATCGAAAATATAATTTTAGAATGGAATTAATCAATTATCTGCTCACGCACTATGGTGGTGAATATGATGACAAAATGGAGATTTATGCTAAGTTAGGTGTTTTGTATTATGTCATCTATAATCCTTACTATTGGCAGCGCGATCGCCATCAACCTTTAGAAATTTATCGGTTAGTAAATCAAGTCTATCAACTGCAAAGTGGGGAACCATTTTGGATGTCAGAAATTGGGTTAGGAATTGGGAGAGGTAGCTATATAGATGGAGACTCTGAACTAGAGGTACTATATTGGTTTGATCAGCAAGGTAATCGCTATTTGACTACAGCAGAAAGAGCAATCCAAGCTGAACAAAAAGCTACCGAAGTGGAACAAAGAGCTAGACAAGTGGAAGAATTACTGGTTAAATATCGAGACAGATTTGGAGAATTACCTGAATAAAAACAATCTAATTCAATCAATCAATAACTACTACATCATTCAATCCTGTAGACAAGATGACAAGATGTCTAATCTAAATAGGACTTAATTGTTTCAGCTATAAATGCTACAGTTTGCCCCTTCAATATATCAAAGTGATATTCATCAATATAGTGAATTTTCACTTCTTTCCCTACGATTTCACCCCAACCTAAATCAGGATTAAAATAGTGTTTTACATGTTGAGATTCACAACGAAACAGCACTAGAGAACCTGGGTAAACCTTAGCAGTATAATCTCTATGTGCTTGCATATTGATATCTAAAATTTTTAATAGGAAATCAGGGGTAGAAACTTCATTTTTCGATAACTCTCCCATTAGATGTTTTTTGTAATCATAGTTAGTTAGTCGATAGACAGTTCTCTCCCATACATAATTTAACTTTTCTTTGATTCCTTTAATTCGCCAAATATTTCCCAGATGAAGTTTGACAAATCCAGCTAGTGACTTTTCCACTTTGACCGAATTAGGAGAATCTTGATCACACACTCCTAAAAAGCTAATTTTTTCTCCTTCAGCATCTAGTTGTTGTGCTATTTCAAATGCGATAATTCCCCCAAAAGAATAGCCAAACAAAAGATAAGGACCATAAGGTTGAATAGTGCGGATCTCCTTCAGATAACAATTAGCCATATCCGTTACTCGAGTTAAGGGTTCTTGTTTACCATCTAAACCAACTGATTGGAGACCATAAATCGGTCTATCTTCACTAAGTTGACGAGCTAATTCACCATATTCTAAAACATTGCCACCGATCGCATGAATTAAAAATAAAGGTGTTTTTGAACCTTGGGTGTGAATTGGTACTAATGATGACCAAGATGGTGCCCATTCCGCTTGAGCCATTACCTCGGCAAATTCGGCAATTGTTTGTTTTTGAAATAAGATAGCTAGTGGAAAGTTCTTTCCCCAAACTTTTTCGATTTCATTAAACAACCGAACTGCAACAAAAGACTGTCCTCCTAATTCAAAAAAATTATCTGTAACTCCAATTGGTTTAACCCCTAAGACCTTTTCCCAAATTTTTGTTAGTTCAATTTCTAATTCATTTCGAGGAGCAACAAAACTATCTTCTAAATCTGACCGACTATAATCTGGTGCTGGTAAAGCGTGACGATCAATTTTGCCATTTAAGGTGAGTGGTAGAGACTCTAAAATTACCAAAGCTGAAGGTATCATGTAGTCGGGTAATTTAGACTGAAGTATGGAACGGAGATCAGCAATCTTAGGTGGGTTAGATCCATGAAGTACCACATAAGCAACTATTCCTGGTTCACCACTACTAAGTTTCCGTTGAATTACTACACTTTCACGGACTCCAGGAATCTGACGTAAACAGCTTTCAATTTCCCCTGGTTCAATCCGCATCCCATTTAATTTAATCTGAAAGTCAGTTCGACCGAGAATTTCTAGGTTACCATCAGGATCAAAACCACCTCGATCGCCTGTTCGATAAAATCGCTGTTGATCAATAGTAATGTATCTTTCTGCGGTTAATTCCGGTCGATTTAAATATCCTTGGGTAACTCCTGGTCCACTGATATAAACTTCACCACTAGTACCAATGGGAACTAGATCCTGTTCTTCGGGATCATAGAGACGAATTGTCACATTAGAAAAAGGTTGTCCAACCAGAGTTTTAGTTACAGGTTGTTCTCTGGAGACAAAATAGGAGCAACCCATACAACTAACTTCAGTACAGCCATAAATAACATAAATCTCGGCATTAGGGAAGAACTTTTGCATTCCCACCAAAACATTTACCGGAGCTAGATCACCACCAGTGGAAACATGACGTAGTCCAGCAAATTTAGCAATATCGATCTGATTCTCTTCGATATAATTAAATAGTTTTTTAAGCAGATTAGGGGAAGCATGGATCACTGTGATCTGCTCTAAGATTTGACACATTCGTCGAAAATCTAGAATTTGTTCCCGGTCTAAAAGGATTAGAGTACCACCCGCGACTAGAGGGGAGAGAAGTTCAAAGAAAGTAATACTGAAACTGAAACGGGCGATCGCGGGCATGATCATGGTCTGATCAAAACCAAATCTTTTTTGAGCTACACTAATATAGTATTGTAAATTCCCATAACTGGTCATGACTCCTTTGGGTTTACCAGTAGTTCCTGATGTGTAAACAATGTAAGCAGTCTGGTTTAAGTTAATTACATGATTGGGATTGTCGGTGGAGCAATGCTCAATCGTAGACCAATCCCGATCGCAACAAAAAATCTTGACCGTTAGGGTGGATAATTTTGGTAAGAACTCGGCTTGAGTCAGGATTACCTGCGGTTGGTTGTCTTCTAAAAGCGTAGTGAGTCGATCCTGGGGATAATTGGGATCGAGGGGAATATAAACTCCTCCTGCTTTGAAAATACTCAGTAAAGCTATTCCAACTTCCAAAGATGGTTTGAAAAAAACACTGACCCGAACTTCAGGACCTACTCCCACATTGATGAGGAAGTGAGCTAGTTGATTAGCTTGTTGATTTAGTTCCAGATAGGTGAGAGCGCGATCTTCAAACCTTAAAGCAATTGCTGTTGGTTGTTGTTTAGCATGATTTTCAATTGCTTCATGGAGCATAAAGCGATCGCAGCTATTAACAAAGCTAACCGCTTCCTGAGCATCTGACATAAAATCTTTACCCTGACTCAAGTTATGAGAAAACCTATTACATTATTATATTTCAATATGGTTCAGGAACTCGGCGCAGAAGAAGGGTTTACCCGCTCGCGTAGTCGAAGGGTGAAGCATTCGGATCTAATATTACTGCCCTTCGACTACGCCCCCTTCGACTACGCTCAGGGTAAACTTCGACTACGCTCAGGGCAAGGCTCAGGGTAAACTCAGGGTAAAGTTTAATCGCTCAATTGTCGCCCGAATGCTTCACCCCTACACTTAAATTAACCCAATTATATTATATTTTGCTAAAGATTGCCGCGCAGAGCTTGTTCTTTTTCTAGAGCAATGAATAAAGATTTGAAATTTCCAGCTCCAAAACCTTTACACCCATGTCGCTCAATAATTTCAAAAAATAAGGTGGGGCGATCGGCAACTGGTGTTGTAAAAGTTTGCAATAAATAACCATCTTGGTCACGATCAATCAAAAGTCCTAATTCTGCTAGATCCTCAATCGGTACATCAATTTCTCGGACCCAGTCTTCGAGATGATCATAGTATTTTTGGGGAATTTTTAAAAATTCAACTCCACGCTCTTTCATTTCCCGAACTGTTTGGAAAATATTATCAGTATTCAAACCTAAATGCTGAATTCCCGGTCCATTGTGATAATCTAAATATTCTTGAATTTGAGACTTTCGTCTTCCGGGTGCAGGTTCATTGATGTTAATAATTGTACCGGCGCTATTTTTTAGCACTTTTGACATTAGGGCAGAATATTCTGTAGAAATAGCATTGTCATCATAATGTGTTCGCATCTCAAATCCCAAAGCTTTGACAAAAATGTTAACCCAGCGATCCATCTCTCCTTTTTCCACATTCCCAACTGTATGATCGATGGATTTTAATCCGACCGAATTACTTTGGGTTGATTCTTGCTGTACAAACCCCGGTCCAAATTTATTCGCGTAATGACGGCGATCGATAAATTTAACTAAGGTATCACCAAAAATCTTAATTACTGCAAACTCCAAGATTCCATTCTCATCTTCTTGTTTAGTTGGTGGAATTGCTGCGATCGCACCCTCAGCTATAGCTTGGGTATAGGTAGTCGTTACATCTGTAACTTCTAAAGCGACGATCGCGATCGTATCTCCATGCTGAAAAACACTTTGAGAAATTGGATGATCTGAATTTAAAGCCGAACTTATAACAAAGCGAATTTCTCCTTGCTCCAGCAAATAAGAAGACACCTTACGTTCGCCCGTTTTTAGTCCTTTATGTGCGGTATTGGTAAAGCCAAAATATTTAGTATAAAACCCGCAAGTTTGTTTAGCATTTCCCACATAAAACTCTAAATGGTCTAGTCGTTTAATTAGATTGTTATTGTTCGTCATACTCTCTTATCCTAACCTCGGTATCCTCAAAAAACATTCTAGAAATGCTAGAAATGTTAGTAACATCAGTTCGACAGCATCTAAAAAACCAGGAAAATATAAGGTTATTGAATTTAAGCATTTATTAATGGGAAAGTTTTTACCTAAACTCCCACTAAGCAATCACTTACATTTCCATTCAAATGAAGAGGGTAATTTAGTCAATTGTGGATGAAATACAACTCAAACAAGGAGTAACGCCCGATTAATTTTTATGGCATTTTCAACAAATATAAGGTTTTACAGTCTTTTTTTCTTCTTTGCTAGGCTGCTTCTATTCTAATCAGCCATAACTGGTTTGTCAAGTTAATATCCAAAAATTTTATCCAGGTACTTTTTATACCATTTTAATTACTGAACTAAACTTAAGTTTTATTGGTGTAATTCAATGGTCAGAATAATTATTGGTAATACCATTAATAAATTTATGAATTTTTTTATGATTTATTGGTGCAAAAAAAACTCCTTAGTAATACCAAGGAGCCATTAAACTATAACCAAAAACGATGAGAATTAATGAATCATGGGGGCACGTAAATGCTGTAAAGCCACAGGAGAGAGCTGAGGATTTTTGGCTAAACTAGGCAAGGAATCCCGCAATCGCTCGGTTAACTGTACAGTGGTCCTATCATAAATCTGAGTCACAATCTTGGGATAGAAACCAATCCCAATTATCGGTACTAACAAGCAAGCAATAATAAACACTTCGCGAGGTTCAGCATCAATCAAAGCTTGATGCTCCAGCAATTCCTGATTTTCCGGACCATAGAAAATCTCGCGTAACATGGAAAGTAGATAAATGGGAGTTAAAATTACCCCTACTGCGGCGAGGAAAATCACAATGACCTTAAAAGTGGGATTGTAAGCATCACTAGTGGCAAAACCAACAAATACCATCAACTCAGCCACAAAACCACTCATACCGGGTAAAGCTAAGGACGCTAACGAACAAGTAGTCCACATCGCAAAAACTTTTTGCATCTTTTTCCCCACACCCCCCATTTCATCCAACATCAGGGTATGAGTCCGGTCATAAGTACAACCGACCATAAAGAATAGACTGGCTCCAATCAAACCGTGGGAAACCATTTGCAACATCGCCCCACTCATGCCCAGATCAGTAAAAGAAGCCATTCCAATTAGCACAAAACCCATGTGGGAAATGGAAGAATAGGCAATTTTCCGCTTCAGATTACGCTGGGCAAAAGAAGTTAGTGCTGCATAGATAATATTCACAACACCAAGAATTACCAAAATTGGCGCAAACACAGCATGAGCATCAGGTAACATCCCAGCATTCATGCGTAACAGTGCGTATCCCCCCATTTTTAGGAGAATACCTGCTAGTAACATATGTGCTGGTGCTGTTGCTTCACCATGAGCATCCGGGAGCCAAGTATGGAGAGGAAAAATTGGTAACTTTACCCCGTAAGCAATCAAAAAGCCAGCATAGAGTAACAATTGGACATTCAATGCGAAATCCTTATTCGCGATCGCTCTCATGTCAAAAGTAACTGTATCGCCAGAAAACGCCATTGCCAAAGCAGCTAACAAAATAAACAGCGATCCACCTGCTGTATAGAGAATAAACTTAGTCGCTGCATATAGACGTTTTTTCCCGCCCCAGATCGCCAGAATTAGGTAAACTGGAACCAATTCCAGTTCCCACACCAGGAAAAAAAACAGCATATCCTGGACTGCAAACACGGCGATCTGGCCTCCATACATGGCCAGCATTAAAAAGTAAAACAGTTTCGGCTTGAAAGTAACTGGCCAAGCAGCCAAAGTTGCTAGGGTAGTAATAAAGCCTGTCAAAATAATCAGGGGCATGGATAAGCCATCTGCCCCTACTGTCCAGTTCAAATCCAACTGGGGCACCCAAGTGTAACTTTCTACCAGTTGCAAATTGGGATTATGGAAGTCGTATTGGGTATAGAAAGCACCAATAATCAAGGCAAAATCAATTAGCCCCACAATTAGTGCATACCATCGTACTGTTTTTCCTTCCCGATCGGGGATGAGCGGAATTAAGAGCGCCGCGGCGATCGGAAACAAGATAATGGTAGTTAGCCAGGGAAAATTAGCGATATTCATGGCCACTTTAATTTTCTTTAAGCAATCACGTTGCAGTTTAACGCTAATTAATCAGACCAAAGTTGATTTTCGATGAAAAATTTAAGATTTTGTGACGCTGACCAAGAAATTGGTTTCTCTGAAAATCCTCATTTGTCTATACAAAAACCCGGTTTCTCCTCTGTTCGCGATCGTCACGCTCTCAGAAACCGGGTTACTTCACCAAATTCTTGGTTGATTTAGATATCGATCAGTTGCTCATTAGCGTGTTCCTATATGGCACTAAACAAAACTACCAAACCCAGAACACCACCAAAGACGATTAAGGCATAGAATTGGACTCGACCAGTTTCGATGTATTTCAAACCCTCACCACTGAGCAAGGTAACTAATCCAGTCAGGTTAACCGCACCATCGACAATTCGGTAATCAACTTCCATTACTTGTCGGGCTAAACGACGACTACCCTGAACAAACAGAGCCTCATAGATTTCGTCGAAGTACCATTTGTTCCGGGAGAATTTATATAAAACCGGAATTTTGGCAGCGATCGCGGCTGGATCAATCTTCTTACTCCCATACATCAGCACAGCTACAGTAATCCCAATCAAAGCAATTCCGACGGAACTACCACCCATAATTAGGAATTCTGTCAAATTAAATTCTTCTGCTTTTGCCAATAATTCAACAGCATTTTCACTGGCTGGATGAATAAATTCTTCAAAATAATTATTGAAGGGCATTCCGACCAAACCAATCAACAAGGAGGGAACTGCCAAAATCATCAAGGGTAAGGTCATGGTTAAAGGAGATTCATGGGGAACCTCACTATGATGACCATGGTGATCATGACTGTGGTCTTCCTGAGCTGCTACGCTCAATTCCTGAGCGTGCATCGCTCCTGGACCAAATACTGGTTCTGGTTCCGCTATTTGACCACTTTCAGCTAGTAATAAGTTGCGGATCTGAGTATCCTGACCTCGAAATTGACCTTCAAAGGTGCTGATGTACATCCGGAACATATAAAATGCGGTAATCCCAGCCGTCAGCCAGCCAATGATCCAGAGAGCGGGATTAGCATTAAATACGGAACCTAAGATTTCATCTTTAGACCAGAATCCAGCAAAAGGAGGTATTCCACAAATCGCTAAGGTGCCAATTAAAAAGGTAAAAGCGGTAATGGGCATATATTTGCGGAGACCACCCATCAGACGCATATCCTGAGCTAAAATCGGTTCGTGACCAACTACTCCCTCCATCCCATGAATGACTGAACCAGAACAGAGGAAGAGCATCGCTTTGAAGTAAGCATGAGTCATGAGGTGAAATAATCCAGCCGTATAAGCACCTACTCCCATGGCCATTACCATATATCCTAATTGGGAGATCGTGGAATAGGCTAAACCTTTTTTAATGTCGTTTTGGGTAATCGCGATCGTTGCTCCCAGAAAAGCCGTAAAAGCACCAGTCCAAGCAATCACATTCATTGCAATGGGGATGTTTTCAAAGACTGGATACATCCGTGCAATCAGGAAAACTCCTGCTGCTACCATTGTTGCTGCATGGATTAAAGCTGAAATTGGTGTTGGACCTTCCATCGCGTCTGGCAGCCAAACGTGCAAGGGAAATTGGGCAGATTTAGCTACTGGTCCTAAAAATACTAAAACCGCAAATACCGCAACTAACCCAGCACTAATAGCACCGGATTCTACCAGTTGCTGTAAGCGATCGCCCATTTCGGTAAATTCAAAGCTACCCGTAGCCCAGTAAATCCCCAGCATCCCCAGCAATAATCCAAAGTCTCCCACCCGGTTGGTCACAAATGCTTTTTGACAAGCATCTGCGGCTGATTTCCGGTCATACCAGAACCCGATCAGTAAGTAAGAACACATCCCGACCAGTTCCCAGAAAATATAGACCTGGACTAAGTTTGGGCTAATTACTAGACCCAACATCGAGGAGCTAAATAAGCTCAGGTAAGCATAAAAACGCACATACCCAGGATCGTGAGCCATGTAACCATCGGTGTAGATCATCACCAAAAAGGCTACTGTGGTCACAACTACTAACATCAGGGCGGTCAGATGGTCAACAGTATAGCCCATGGTCAAGTGAAAATTCCCTGCTGCTGCCCATTCAAACATCTGGGTATAGGGTGGATGTCCATTAACTTGACTCCACAGCAGAGCAAAGGAAAAAGTCATTGCTATCCCCAATAACGTTACGACTAATACAGCATTTCCTTGTCGTAAATTATTGGTTGCCTGGTTGTAGGAGATTAGTCCTAATCCAACTAGGAGTGCCCCGACCAATGGTAGCACGGGAATTAGCCATGCGTACTGATATATAGTTTCCATTAGTTACGCCTAATTTATCTAACTTTTTTGGCAAAACCGTTTACATTCTGACATATACTTTGGGTAAAAATAGATCCCGTGCTGATTTCCCTGTTTTCTTGAGTCAACTTAAAACTGCAATTTACCCTTTTGATCGGGTTAATTGCTTCGTTTATCAGTGAGATTATGGTTGGTGCCTTTCCTGATCTAAATTAGACAAGAAAGCAAAAGTCCTTATTGATCTATGTTATTGACAGGCAAGATGCCTGTCCCACAAAAGTTATTGATTCTGGTGGGACAGGCATCTTGCCTGTCCTATTTATTTTTGCAAGAGGTCTATTAATTTAGAATAATCAACAGCAATATTTTTCTCAAATAGAAAATCTTCCGAAAAACCTGGACTAAATCAACGGATCGGCAACTAATTTTGTTTTTTTCAATTGAGGGGAAAATCAGGGAAAACTAACTTAATGCTGATTCTTCCTGGTTTTCCCACTCTCTATTTTTCTTGTTTGACGCTTGAGTATTAGTCCCAGGTCAGAATGGTTATTTACTACCAACCATTTGTTTCTGGTTAGTAATTACTTGTTCTGCGATCGCGGTGATGATTGCTTTTTGCAAATCGTCCCGTCTTTGCAATCCTTCAATCCGATGCAACACCTTACCACCAGCAAAGATAATGAGAGTAGGTAGGGTAGTTAATCGATAGGTAGTAGCTAGTTTTAAACTTTCATCAGCATTAATTTTCACTACTTTGAGCCGATCTGCCTGATCTATTTCTAGTCGGGTTAACAGGGGGTTAATTATCCGACATAGCCCACACCAAGGTGCCCAAAAATGGGCGATTACGGGGGTTGGGGCTTCTAAAACTTCTTTTGTAAAAGTGCGTTCGGTTACAGACAACACCATTGTCCCTCTGGATTGATAACCTTTTGGATATCCAATTGGGATCATGCTACACCGATTTGGGATCAAATAAACACATAATTTTGAGATTTCATCAACAATTTATTTCCTGTTCCTTACCAACCAACTTGGGCAGTTGCAACGATTAAGAGTGGGTGAGACCACCATAACAGCCCGACAAAAATAGCTACACCCAAATAAGCTGGGCGCATAAATTCTTGCCATCTAAAAGTTTGTCGTCCTTGGAGAATAGCTAGAAACGGTATAATCGAAGTCCGAGCTTTAACCGCTAAAAATTCTTCCCCATAACGAGATTCTAGACGGCGATCGCCATGCCAAACTCCAAATAAATGGTGTAAAATTAGGCCAAGAGAAGTAACTAGAGTAAAAGTTGTCCCTAACCAAAGAGTATGGGCTATACACCAGAGCAGTTGACCAACCATCTGGGGATGACGACAAATCCGAATAATACCCGTTTCATAGAGATGGACTTGGGGTTTTTGGACCGCAGCAATTTCCAGCAGGTTAAAAGTAGCTGGGTAAAGAAATAAAAAAGAAATTGCGGAGATAATCCAGACTAAAGATTGTACTCCCGGAAGATTCTTGGACTTGCCAAAGTTGCTCACCGTCATAACGATGATTAAAAAAATAAATGATTAAGACAGTAGCTAGGGGAATACTTACGAGGGCAAAGAAAATTCGATACAGTCTTGGGCCGACTTTGGCTTCGCTCCAGGGACGCAATGCGGCTAACCCACTATGAGCGATCGCAAAACTTAACAATAGACCTAGCATGACGAAATGACTAGGAGTCAGATGGGTGAATGACATATCAGCTCGACAACGAAATTAGCTTGCATTAACTTTTTGTTTCCAGAAAAGATCGAATCAACATACTTATTGCACAAAGTTTCGGTAGACTTTTCTTGAAAATCCATTTCATAAGTAAAGTAAATATTAATACCACTTTTACCCCAAAGTGTGAGCAACAAGTCTGTCACCCTCCCTGAGCTGTGACTGAGGGGACAATAACTCTGATCATGCTATTTTCTTTTGGTTTAGCAGTATGTCTGACCTTCCTTTCACTTTAGATCAGTTACGCATCCTCAAAGCGATCGCTGCGGAGGGGAGTTTTAAGCGGGCCGCCGACAGCTTATATGTGTCCCAACCAGCAGTGAGTTTACAGGTTCAAAACCTGGAAAGACAGTTAGATGTACCATTATTTGATCGCGGGGGACGTCGAGCGCAATTAACTGAAGCCGGACATTTATTACTCAATTATGGTGAAAAAATTCTGACCCTTTGTCAAGAAACTTGTCGAGCGATCGAAGATTTGCAAAATATCCAAGGTGGGACATTAATTGTCGGTGCTTCTCAAACTACGGGTACTTATTTATTACCACGGTTAATTGGCTTATTTCGCCAGCGTTATCCAGATGTATCCGTCCAGTTACATGTTCATTCGACCCGTCGGACAGCTTGGAGTGTGGCTAATGGTCAAATTGACCTAGCGATTATTGGTGGGGAAGTACCCTCAGAATTGCAAGATTCCTTAGAAATAATTCCTTATGCAGAAGATGAACTGGCATTATTGTTACCAATTCTTCACCCTTTAGCGAAAACTGATACGATCCAAAAAGAGGATTTGTATAAGCTGCAATTTATCGCCCTAGACTCCCAATCGACGATTCGCAAAGTGATTGACCAAGTTCTATCTCGGTCAGGAATTGATCCACGTCGGCTCAAAGTCGAGATGGAGCTTAATTCGATTGAAGCAATTAAAAATGCGGTTCAATCTGGATTAGGAGCAGCTTTTGTTTCGATTTCTGCGATCGAAAAAGAGTTGCAAATGGGGATCATCCATCGGGCCAAAATTGACGAAGTAGTAGTGAAACGAATGTTATCAGTCATCATCAATCCCAATCGTTATCGCTCGAAAGCAGCAGAAGCGTTTAATCGAGAAATTTTACCGTTATTTGCCACTCAGAACTATCAAAATTCCGAAAGTACATCAGAGCAATCTGAGTTAGTCACTTTACATCCGGTTGTTGCTAATCCTGCGGAAATTGATTAATAAATTTTATGGATGTTTACTGCACTCGTCCAGGTTGTCCAAAACCTGTTAATACCTTTGTTGATCTTGATGACAGCACCATTCTCAAGACGGTGCAGCAGAAATATTGTATCACCTGCGGGATGCCACTGATTTTAATTGGTCGTTATTTAACGATCCGACTGTTGGGACAGGGGGGATTTGGCGCTGCTTATCTAGCTCGCGATCGCTATACACCAGCCATGCGTTCCTGTGTGGTAAAAGTATTTCAACCTGCGGGTGATCTAACTCCTGATCAATTAGCGATCGCGCAAAATTTATTTGAAAGAGAAGCGACAGTTTTAGAAGAGTTGGGCAATAAAAGCTCGCAAATTCCTAATTTATTAGCTTTTTTTCCCTTAGAAGTTCCCAGTATGACTCCGGGAAAATTAGAACAGTTTTTTTATTTAGTTCAGGAATTTATTGATGGTCAAACTTTAGAAGAAGAATTGACGAGCAAGGGCAAATTTTCGGAAGCGGAAGTTTTAGTAATGCTGAGGGAAATTCTCAATGTGCTGGAATTTGTCCACCAAAATGGTGTCATTCACCGAGATATCAAACTTTCTAATATTATGCGCGATCGGCATGGGCATTTTTATTTGTTAGATTTTGGTGCAGTCAAACAAGTAACTAAAGCTCCAGCAGTGGGGGGAAATCAAAGGTCAACTGGTATTTATTCCATGGGATTTGCACCTCCGGAACAAATGTCTGGTGGTCAAGTTTATCCTTCTACAGATTTATATGCTTTAGCGGTTACTTGTATTTGTTTACTGACTGGTAAAGAACCCAAGGAATTATTTGATTCCTATACTAATCAATGGAATTGGCGATCGCACATTCCTGGAGTGAGTGAGCAATTAGCCCAAGTGCTTGACAAAATGTTATTAAGTACCCCCAGTCAACGCTTTGATTCTGCTGCTCAAGTACGAGATCAGCTTTTTTCTCCTGTTCCACTTATTAAACCTAATCCTTTACCTGCAACTATTGTACAGAATGTGGCTGCTACTCCCCCAGTTTTTTCCCTGGTTAAGTTGTTAAGTGGAGCAGCATTTGTGGGTTTTGAGGGTGGTTTACTGTTTATTGCTTTGGGAAGTATATTACAATCACCTCTCATCAGTATGGGGATTTTGGGATTAGTTTTAGGTGGATTGATCTTTGCTCAATCTCGTCGGGTGATCAAAGGTAAAGATTTACCAATAATTGCCGGAATTACTTTGGCAATTATTGTTTTTTGTCCACCTTTGCACAGTGGGTTTGAGTTAGTCTATGTGATCATTATAGCAGTTTTAGCTGGATTAGGAGCGATCGCGATTACCGCACTATTTCGATTGATTTACAATTTTCTTTCTAATATTATTTAAGCCCACCAATACTCCATCAACTGGACAAGGGCTGATTGAAAAAGCTAGTTTTGTCAAAATCCGTTAATCTAATTAAATTTATGTCACAAAAAAAAGAAACTATTGTTTTAGGTTTGACGATTTTAATCACAACTATCTTAGTTGGTAGTGGTGGGTGGTGGTTGATGAATCGTTCTGGTGTTAATCTCAATCAGAAATTAAGCAATAGCCAAAAAACAGCTAATATCGAAAGTTTTGCGAAAGTACCTGATATACCATCGGGATTATTTAGTTATGGGGGTAGTACCACTTCGGCCCCAATTCGGCGCGATATAGACCCGATCATTCAAGATGTTTGGCCCAATTTTAAATTGCGTTATACTGCACCGATTACAGATATTCCAGGTTCAGGGACTGGGATTAAAATGTTATTAGATAATCAGCTAACTTTTTCCCAGTCTTCTCGGAGTATTAACCAGGAGGAATACCAAGCAGCTAAACAAAAGGGATTTACTCTGAAAGAAATTGCGATCGCGATTGATGGGATTGTCTTAGTTGTTAATCCTCAGTTAAATATTCCTGGTTTAACCTTAGCCCAGATTAAGGATATTTATACTGGCAAAATTACTAACTGGAATGAATTAGGCGGTCCCAACCAAATTATTATTCCTTATACTCGTAGTATCGAAGGATCAGGGACAAGCGCGTTTTTTGCAGAAAATGTTTTAGGAAATGAAAAATTTGGGAATAACGTGGAGTTAGTTTCCCGAACCACTGAAGCTTTGACAAAGGTGGGAGAAAATTTAGGTGGAATCTATTATGCTTCTGCTCCGGAAGTTGTGACCCAATGTAGTGTTAAACCTTTACCAGTTGGTCGTAAACTGGAGGAAATGGTTGCTCCTTATCAAAAACCGTTAATTCTACCGGATCAATGTCCTCATCAAACCAATAAAATTAATCAAGAGGTATTTCAAAATGGCAATTATCCTCTGACGCGACGGTTATTTGTCATTGTTAAGGAAAATGGTCAAATTGACCAGCTAGCTGGAGAAAGCTATGGGAAACTAATGTTGACAACCCAGGGACAAGAGCTAGTTGAAAAAGCTGGTTTTGTCAGAATACGTTAATAAATTGATCAATTAAAGTTTAACTGATGGCAGTAGGTACTTATCTGGGGAAAATCTAGCCAATCTTGCTAGATCAATAGATCCGAGAGCCGAAAATGTGGTACAATATAATTTTTTTAAAATCTGAGATTTACCCAAATATCAGATCAGATCAAAACTTTTGTCATCAAGCTCAATTTTTACTTCTGGTTTTTATCTGTGATAAATGTATGCAAATTAGGATAGTCTAGACTAGGTAATAATAAAAATTGTTAACAAATAGGGGAATTCTTCCAATTCTTGAGGGAAAATAGAATTGATAGTTGAACCGCGACCGTCAAAATGCCTAGATTGATTACAGTTAAAGGAGGAATCGCGAGCAATTAAAGATTAATATGTTAGTTATTTGGGTATATAGTAAAAAAAGGTTTTAATTTTGACGTAAGTAGTGTTCCCAGAAAAATCATAAATATGGCAAAAGGTTAGTAGGGTAGCGTGAGGTTAGAGCTACCAAAATTTGTAATAATCATTTTCAAGAGCTGTAAATGAATGAACCCAAATACATATCCAAATAAAATAGTATTAAATTTGACTTGGCCAACTTTATCTACTTTGCTACAAACCATCCAAATTGCACTGAACTCAAGTGGGTGGTTACGGGCAATCTTAGTAGTGGGGGAAAATTTGGAATTGTGCCAGAGTTTAGCACAAATCTGGGAAGAAGCGGCCAAAAAAATCCTGACTCAACTAGAAGTAAGTCACCCAGAGCGACGGTTGATCGGATTAAATCCGTTAGAACCAGAAGCGACCTTATTGCATGGCCAAAAACCAACCGTGATTACTATTAATGGGATATCAGCCAGTTTAGTAGCGATCAGTTCTCGGTTTAATATATGGATAAGTTTAGATCCAGATTTAAAAAATACAAAAATTAATTATCAACCAGAGCATCGGGCCGAAAACTGGACGGAAGCATTTTGTGCTTGGCCATTAAATGTATCTTTAATATTTGATCCAATTACGATCGCGGATTTACTAAAAATTCCTCAAGTTTCTTCTGCTTTACCTTACTGTTGCGACCTAGAAGCATCAGAGTTGCGAAATGATGATCGGATTTTACGTCAATTTTGGCTACAATTAATGCAGCTGATTCAATTTGATGCAGCGCAGGAGATCATCCCTGCGAGTCCAAGTACCTCGATCGCCAAACCAGAGCTGTTAGAAACGAAAAATCAGCATTCCCATTTATCTTCATCAATTGCCGAAGATCATCTCCTCCAAGCATCACCAATTGGGATCATCTATGAAGGATTAGATGGCAGTATTCTCAGAGCAAATCGAGTTTTTTGTCAGATGATTGGCTATACTGAAAGCCAACTACGGCATTTAGATTGTCGAGCCATTTCCCATCCAGAGGACTTTGTTACTGATCTGAGAATCATCCAACAGATGCTTGATGGTGGCATAACTCAACAAACTAGACGTAAACGCTACATTTGCCGGAATGGTTCCCAGGTTTGGACAGAAGTAACCATGTCATTAGTCGGAGAAAGTGCCGCTGAAGATAGTTGTTATTTATTAACATTTGTGCGAGATATTAGTCTCACCACAACCGTAGAGCAGGAAATTCAAGATCGTCGAGCGCGAGAAGAACTGCTCAAAGAAATCGTCGTGAAAATACGTGCTACCAATGATTTACCGACGATCCTCCGGATCGCAGTAAATCGACTGAGAAAAGCTCTCAATACCCATCGAGTGTTAGCATATCAATTTAATCCTGACTATAGCGGCGCTTGTGTGGCTGAAGATGTGGATATTAGTTATCAGTCCATGATGGGACAAGCATTTTCCTCAGAATGTATTCCACCACCATATATAGAAGCTTATCGTCGGGGACGGTTGTGGAGTGTAGCCGATACTCATGTTTTATCCCTGGCTTCCTGTCATAAAGAAATGCTCGATCTAATCAATGTACGGAGCATGATTGCGGTGGCAATTCAATATGCTGAGGAAGGTACGGATTTAGGAACAGGAAAGTTATGGGGTTTGTTAGTAATACATCATTGTCAAACTCCGAGAGCTTGGACAGAAGATGAAAAACAATTGGTGGGTACGGTAGCAAATCAAATGGCGATCGCGATTGCCCAAGCTACATTAGTAAAACGATTACAAGCTTATACTCAAGATTTAGAAAATTCTGTCAAAGAACGGACTTGTTCATTAGAGCGATCGCTAAAATTTGAACAATTAATCCGAAGTTTAACAGAAACTCTTGCCCTCACCCAAGATGAAGATTTAGTGGTAAAAGCTACCGTAGAAGGGTTAGTCCAAACCCTGTTAGTTGATGGTTGTTATGCGGGATTTTTTAATGCTCAGAAAAAGATTTTTGAAGTTACCCATGAATATGGCTTAGGGATGATTGGTTTATCTCTAATTGGTCAACCATTTCCCTTTCCTAATTATCCTGAGCAATGTTTTCATACTCTCCAATCTGGGGAGATTTATCTCCAAACAGAAACCTCCGTGGGAGAATGGGAAAAAAGCGAGAATATCCAGACTAAAGAAGGGATCGCAATGAGGCAAAATGGTCATCATGGATCATTAACCTTTCCCTCACCAGCACTACTGAAGTCTGGTTTATCAGTACGTTCTCACCCTAGCAACAGGGATCTAGGACAAAACTCAGTTTTAATTTGTCCAATTTTCGATAATCAAGAATTAATGGGAGCGATATGTATATTTCAAAATCAGCCCCGACAATTTGATCCCAATGAAGTCAAACTACTCAAACAAGTAGCAAATCAATGTGCGATCGCGATTCGTCAATCGCGTCTTTATCAACAAGAACATTCTGCTCGTCTGAGTGCCGAATATTTTCGTTCATTTTTGGAACAATCTAACGATATTTTTGTCGAATATGACTCCCATTTGCGTTATTTATCAATTAATCTTGCTGGTGCAGAAATTTTAGGAAAACTCCCAGCAGAAGTAATTGGGAAAACCAATCGAGAGCTATTAGGACATAATGCTGATGTGATTGAACCCTTAATTCGTCAAGCTTTTAATACTGGTGAAAAAGTTTTTGCCAATCACGAAATTAATTTACCAATGGGAACTAAAACTTTTGAAGTTGTTTACACCCCAATTAAAACATCTAACGGCAATATTCAGCGTGTAATTGGAGTAGGTCGAGACGTAACTGAAATTAGAAAACAATGGCAACTTTTACAAGCTCAAAATTATCAATTGGCAGAACTTAACCGACTGAAAGAGGAATTTATTGCTACTACCAGTCATGAATTACGCACTCCTTTAACAGCGATTCTAGGGTTTTCCAGTGTTTTAATTGAACAAACATTTGGTCCACTCAATCAGAAACAAAAAGATTATATAGAACGCATTCATACTAGCGGTGAACATTTATTAGAATTAATTAATGATATTCTCGATTTATCTCGAATAGAAGCAGATCGGTTAGAATTAGAACCACAACTAATTTTTATTAGTGATATTTGTGAAAGTGTGATTAGTTTATTACAAGAACGAGCAGTAAATCAAGGTTTGACGCTTCAGCTTGATGTCGAGCCAGATTTGGAATATATCGTCGCTGATCCCAGAAGATTGAAGCAAATGTTGTTAAATTTATTAACTAATGCAGTTAAGTTTACTCAAGAAGGAACCGTAGGATTAAAAATATATTGTTCTCATAACAGTACAATTTTGAATTTTCAAGTTTGGGATACGGGAATCGGTATTAATGAAGCTGATCAACAGCGTCTTTTTGCACCTTTCTCCCAAATTGATTCATCTTTATCGCGCAAATATCAAGGAACTGGATTAGGATTAGCCATTACTCGCAAATTAGCTGAACTTCATGGTGGTTCTATTAGTTTAGACTCTTGCCCAGGTAAAGGTTCCAGTTTTACTATTTCTTTACCTTTGCATCGCAGTTCCCTGATGTCAATGAATCTAAACAATCAGTACGAATGGCAACGTTTTTCCGAATTTAAAAATGAATAGTTATTCTGGCTCAATTTCTAACTTGCCGATAATTTTGGGCAAATTAACAGACATTGGTAAACAGATGTGATGATCTGATTGAGTGCTGATTAATCCTAATATTCGCAATCTACCCATTAAACGGGTGACTGTTACTCGAGTAGAACCAATAGCACTACCAATTTGAGCATGAGTGAGAGACCAGGGTAGACAGTAACCATCGTCACAAGGAATGCCAAATTCGCCAATTAATAAGGTGAGAAATCCTAACAAACGATCAATAGTGCGGCGCTGTCCCAAGGTACTGAGCCAGAGCAGTTTACGTTGATGTTGATAGCGAAATGCTGCTAATACTTCACTACGGAAATGGGGCCAATTGTCTGAAATCTTGCCAGTACATCCAGAGGACTGAGGTCTGATCAATATGAGCATAACTGGCTAGTGTAAAAGGTGGCTGAGTGATGATTTCAAAGGGTTCACCAGGACCAATAAAGCCCAAAAAAGATTCCTCAGTCTGGATCGGAGCTAAGGATGATGCGGAATTTGGAGTGGTCGCATCATGGTTAGATGTGGCTACTAATCTGACTGCACCCCGTTGAACTAAATAAAGTAACCCCGCACGAGTGGGGATTTTTTCATCTTTCTGAAAATCTCGACATCGGTAGTGTGATTCTGCCCAGTCTAAAATTGGTTGCCAAGTTAAAAAGGGTCGGGTTGCCTCTGCTAATGAGGAAATAGAATACATAAAAATCGACAGATGAAGATAGCTCGAAATTTGCCTGAGATCCCAATTGACCGTTCGTTAATTAGGTTGGATTTTAGTTCTCCCTAAAACTCATTTATATTCAGGATGATCTAGATCAACTATATAGAATAAATGCTTAAGAATAACCTGGTTGTTTCTCAGCATTTCTGCTGGATCAAGTTTTTACACTTAAAAGTCCCATCGTCAGATTGAGAAAAATTAACAAGATCAAGCAAAACTTAGAGATGGTAGATCGTGAATTTAGGTTTAGTTAAATTAGATCAGCTCGGAATTAAACAATTGCTGCGCCAGGGGTTGATGGCGGAATTAAGTTTGGCTCAGGATCAATTAAAATTATTTATGCCTGAGACGATGGTGATTCCCTTACTTAGAGCCAAAGATGAGCAAAGAGTGTTTTATATCAGTGCGATCGCTTATAAATTAGCTCAACTCGATCAGATCCCTACCCAGGAAGTGGCAATTAGGTTAGCGACTCATTTGTCTGATTTATCGATAATTTCCCCAGATGGAAGACTGGAGTTAGAATTTGCAGTTGAGGTGGTTGGTCCGGGTTGGATTCACTTCCAGTTAAGCGATCGCAGTTTGGCTGATTGGTTACAAGGGATCATCCAGGGGGTTTGGTCAGTCAAGGGACAGTTACCAGATGCGATCGGGGTTTCTGAGAGTTTATTTCTGAGCCAATATGCTCATGCTCGTTGCTGTTCTTTGTTACGTTTAGCTCAAAGAGAAAGAATTATTGCCCTTGACCCAGCACCAGTGATCCCTTGGTTAAACTCTCGCGGACAATTACAATTACAAAAACCAGCAGAGTTAAAATTAATTGTCCAGCTAGTAGATCTCCTTGATGTTGTTTGCTGTCCTACTCGTGCGATCGGAACTCAGGATTTGATCAAATTAGCTAATACTTTGAGTCGATCCTTTACAGAATTTCATCGTTATTGTCAAATTTGGGGTGAAGTCCAGCAGATCAACCCGCAGATATCGATAGTCCGACTTGGGTTGGTCATGGTTACCCAAAAAATTTTGCAGTTAATTTTAGAAACTTTTTTAGGTGTTTACAGTCCAGAGGAACTCTAACCCAGCTTGATTAGTCTTGATTATTCAAGGGTTAGTCGAGTTTTACTAATCAATTAGACAAAAAAAATTAATAATACTTGACAAATTCCAGATGAAGCGATATATTTTACCTGTGTGAGGAGCGAACCAGTAAGAACACCGAGACGAAACACGGCCAGTCGTCGGTGTTCTTTCTGATGTATAACCTTAGAAAATGAATTTTTTGATCGCTGTAACCACTCCATCTTGTTCAACTTCTGGTGCTACCCATTGAGAAAAAGCTTTGACTGGTTCTGGAGCATTTCCCATCGCGACACCAATTCCAGCATATTCAAGCATTTCCACATCGTTAAAATTATCACCAATGACCATCACATTAGCCGCTTGTAACCCTAATATTTCCTCAGCTAAATAACGCACTGCTGTTCCTTTATTGACTAAAGGATTAGTAGCTTCAAAAAAATTAGCCACAGAAGTAGTGAGATATAATTCTGCTGGGGTGTAGCGTTGACGTAGAGTCCCAATCAGATGGTCAATTATAGCAATATCATCACTAAGGGCTAAGATTTTGGTGGGTTCAGTAGTTAAAACTTGACGTAGATCACCAACGGGAATGGGTTGAATCCCGGAACGTTGAGCATAAAGTTCAGTTTCTGGGGTTAATTCCCGAACATATAATTCCTCATTGATATAAAAGTGGACAGAAAGAGCAGAACGAAGTTCAGGTTGCTCGAAATAGTCTAACAGTTGTAAAGCCGCAGGGATGGAAACTGGTAGGTGACGATAAATTTGTTCGGTGGTAGGATCTTTAATCAGCGCTCCCTGGTAGGAAATGAGGGGAAGAATGGAATTGATTTCTTGATGAAAGCGCAAAGCAGAACGGTACATTCTCCCAGTCGCGATCGCAACCGGTATTCCCTTAGCTTGAACAGCTTGGATTGCTTGTTTTACTGGTTGACTAATCTCGTTTGATTCTCCTACGATAGTACCATCAATATCTAGCACTAGGAGTTGAATATTGCTCGATGTGCTAATCGAGTGAGTAGCTGAGGTTGATTGACCGATCGGTGTTGGCTGCATGATTTAATTAGGTAAGTCGGTAGTTAGACAAACAAGGTCATTAAGATTAGCTGCTCAGACACAATAATTTTCTCATAACCAAGATACTACGTTGAAGATCAAAGAAAATCTGCATCATCATCTCATTCAGATCGTGCGCGATCGCGATCCTTACCTGTCATCTGCTGGTCATTTCTATGTCCAGGAATATATTCGTCAAGAACTACAACAATGGGGAGAAGTTATTAATCACGAATTTCAGTTCAGGGGGACGACCCATTACAATCTTGTGTTGGATTTACCTACAGCTAATCCGCTTAATAAAAAGAAATTAGCACCGATTTTGATTGGGGCTCATTACGATGCTGTCCCAGGGACACCGGGAGCAGATGATAATGCAACTGGGGTAGCAGTATTGTTGGAATTAGCAAGAGAATTTGCTACTAATCCAGTGAAATATCCCCTCCGATTGGTAGCTTTTGACTTAGAAGAATTGGGATTGTTAGGTAGTGCTGCTTATGCTCAGGATTTGCGGCAGCAAGGACAACCTTTGTCAATGATGTTATCTTTAGAAATGCTGGGATATTGCGCTCGATCTGCTCATTCCCAAAGTTATCCACCAGGACTAGAATCTTTTTACCCAAACTCCGGAGATTTTATCGCTTTGGTAGGGAATTTACAGACAATTCCCAGGATGATCGGTCTAAGTCGTGATCTGAAGGAATCAGGAACCCCTTGTGAATGGTTACCAGTACCCCTAGGAGGTTCGACTATTCCTTATACCAGACTTAGTGATCATGCTCCTTTTTGGGATCATGGTTATCCAGCAATGATGGTAACTGATACGGCTTTTTTACGCAATCCCCATTATCATCAAAACAGCGATCGCATTGATACCCTTGATTTAGATTTTCTGACGAGTGTTTGTCAAGGATTGATCTTGGGAATTAATCGTTGGTAGGGAGATTAATTTTGATCATTAGACAAGAAAGAAAAAGTCCTGATTGATCTATTTATTGACAGGCAAGATGCCTGTCCCACCAGAATAAATAACTTTTGTGGGACAGGCATCTTGCCTGTCCTATTTATTGTTGCTTTCTTGTCTATTAGAGCAAAGCATTTGTGGGACAGGCATCTTGCCTGTCCTATTTATTGTTGCTTTCTTGTCTATTAGAGCAAAGCATTTGTGGGACAGGCATCTTGCCTGTCCTATTTATTGTTGCTTTCTTGTCTATTAGAGCAAAGCATATACTTTAGCTTCCCAAGGGAAAATCGCTTCTTTACCAACTTTATTACCAGGAACTATTCGTTCTTGAGTAATTTCTTTCCATTGCTTACCGATCGGTGTTAATGGCCAATTTGTCACTATATATTCTGCGCCATGACTCTGGGGATTAGGAGTGCTATAATCGGAAAAATTAGCCACGACAACTACTAATTTATCTCCCTCACCTCTTTGCCAAGCTAACACTCGTTTACCACCATTCAAATCAACATGAATAAACTTGGTATCATTTACAGCTAAAGCATCAGAATTGGTACGAAAGCGAACTAATCTAGATACATACTTGAAGATCCGTTGACGCCAATCATCTTTTAGGCGACTATAATTAACAGGATCAATTTGTTTATTCATCTCTCCTTGTTTGGGCTGGTTGATATCTAAATCCATTTGATCTGCAAATTCATCACCAGCTAAAATCATGGGAATCCCAACCGCAGTTAATAAGCAAACAAAAGCTAATTTAATCCGCGGTTCTGCATAGATGACACCATTGTTAATTAAGTAGTTGAAAAAGCGTTCGTTTCCAAAACCACCAACATCGTGAGAAGTTAAGTAATTGACAGCTTGGGTCCCATCGGTAAAACCTAAATTGCGACAGTCGATTAATTTACGAACACTCCATTCAAAACTCGAATCACCTAAAGCAGTTTTACCTAAAATTACTTGACGAATAATCTGTTTAAATTTTTCATTCCATAATCCATCTAAACGATTTTGTTTGATTAGAGCTAGGGGAACACTTAATTCTTCTCCTACTACTAGAAAGCGATCACTACTACCTCCCCGTTCTTTCCAGAATCTCATGGGCAAAATCTTTAAATTCTTGCAAAAAGTCATAGTTAGCAATATTATTAACACTATCTAGACGCAAACCATCGACTCGATAGTAGGTTAACCAATGAGCAATATAAGTTTTTAGATATTCCCGAGCAGGAACAAAGGATGATTTTTGTCCGGTGATCGGATGATAACCATTGACCCAGAAATTGTATTTAAACAAATCTCCACCAAATCCATCTCGATGTTTTTCTTCCGGATCTCCACTGCCAACTTTAACATAAAAATCAAAAAAATTAATATTGTGGTAAGGATTATTGCGGGAAAAAGCCATGACTACATCGAGAAAAAAGCGTAATCCATTTTGATGACAAGCTTTAATTAAATTAACTAAATTATTAGTAGCATTAGAGGGTTGAGATGCGGGTACTCCTGGTGGACGACCGAGATAGAAACTAGCTGAAAAATAGTTAGCAGTTCCATATCCCCAGGTGAGATCATCATCACTATCTGCTGGAGGTAAAAGTTCGAGGGCATTAATTCCTAATTCTAGTAAATGAGCGCGATTATTTAAAGTAGTAACCGTGGGAAAACTAGGAGGATTTTGGTTAGATATTAATAAAGCTAATACATCTTGAAATGTGCCATTACCTATTTCTGTAGTTCCGGTTGAGCGACTATGACTCCAACGAGTTGGTAATTCATAAATGACTAATCGATTATTTGGCGATCGGGATGGTAAAGGAGGATCACCTTGCCAATTGACGGTTTTTCCATCAGCATCACAAGGTATCAATTCACCATTTTTATATAGCACAACACTGGCTGGATCGAAACTAGGAAATCCACCAAAGACAAAAGGGATTGGTGCAGAAAAACGTCGGTCAACTGTCCAAGCGATCGGATCGGTACAGTAGACAACTTCGATGAAACTCAAGATATTATAGGCGTCAGTATTGTGGACTTTAAACCAGTAAAAATAGACTTGTCCATTATTAAGCTTACATTTTTTAGCTTCTACCTGCCAAAGTTCTGGAAAATCTGGACATTGTTCCAAAGGAATTTCCCGAATTTTTTTTAAGTTGAGGGACTTAGATTTTGCTAATTGTGCTAGGTAAAGAGTTGGTTGAGGATAATTTTTACCTGGACAGCCATAAAATAAAATGAGTTTTCTTGCGATTTAATAAATCAACAGCCATAACTGAACTTCCCCTGAGTGAACATAAGTCTATATTACATTATTTTTTCCTATAAAAAATTTTGGCTTGAGCTAAATGATTGACCTAACCCCCCAACCCCCTTCCCTAAGAGGGAAAGGGGAGTAATTAAGATGGTTAAATTAATGGGAGATTTATTGGATTTATTCTGCTCCCCTTTCCTTTTAGGAGAGGGGTTGGGGGAGAGTTCAAACAACTTTTATGGTACAATTAAACGGCATTAGTATTGATAGTGGATATTTCAAATATGCAAGACAACAATAATAATTTATTCGGGCAAGTTTATTTTATCAGACATGGGGAAAGCACTAGCAATGAACGTAATATTTTTGCAGGGGTTTTAGATGTTCCACTTACTCCCTACGGTGAATTACAAGCACATCGTGCAGGAATCGATCTACAAACAAAGGGGATCAAGTTTGATGTAGTATATGTTTCCCATCTGAAACGTGCAAGACAAACCTGTGAAATAGTTCTTGCTACCAGTCAAACTCTTAAATCAGCAGATATTCCGATTCAGATTGACTATCGAATTAGTGAGCGATCACAAGGTATTTTTACCAACCGAAATAAAAATCTAGTTCGTTTAACTCTTGGTTATGAAAGTTTTGAAGAACTATTACATTCATATAATGAATTACCTCCCAATGGGGAAAAAATTGCTCAAGTTTATGCTCGGGTAGTGGCTTTTTATGAAGAGCGAATTATCCCCCATTTAGAACGAGGAGAAAATGTTTTAGTAGTCTGCCATGAATATATATTAGAACCTTTGTCAGTTTATTTAAGCGGTTTACCAGCAACTGCATATAAACGTCTAAAACTTCCTAATGCTAAAGCACTAAGTTGTGAAGACTTAATCAAATTTCGTGATTATGAATCTAGTCAAGGGGCAGAATTACGGAAAAAGATTAATGATCTTTTAACTATGTGGGCTATTCCCTTATATGCGATCGCATTTTTGCTTGGTAGTTTAGTAAAAGTAGTGAGTAGATCAGCAGAAATACCATCAAATATATTTATAGCAATAACCGTTACTGGTCTGGCTATTGCCACGTTTTATACTTATCTAAGTATTGATTTTCAAGAGAGTAAAGAACAAGTTAATCCTAAGATTAAGTATATAGTTTATTTCTGGATGTTAGCTCGATATTTAATCGGATTATTATTGATATTTTCTGGAATTTTAGATCAGAACTATGAAGATTTGGATAAAATTTTATGGGTAATTTTTTGGATGATGCCACCTGCATTAACATCCCCAGTTTTATCTCTTCTATGGGGTGGCAATCTTTATCCAGCTGCGATATTGTCAAGAACATTGTCGATGATTGCTCCCTTAGCACTAATTGCGATCTTGAGCATGGCGAAATTACCAATTAGTGTTAAAAGTCTGAACTTTTTTTATTTGATTCTAGTATTGGGATTAGCGATCCCAGCATTAATAGCTCAATTATGGCGTTCCCAATCTCCTGTTCAATCACATCATCATAGTAACGAATGGAAATTTATCGGAGTGATGGCGATCGGGTTAATTAATATTGCGATCGGATTTCAATTTACCAAATCAACATTAATTTCGGATATATTCTTATCAGTTGATCCTCGTGGTTCAGGAGCTTGTTTGAAGCAGCTAATCATCGCAATTATTATATTTCTCCTGCTCCGGATCTTAGCTATGTTAACTGCGATCGTTTCTAAACGCTGGCTCAATGCAGCGGAAGCACAGGATATTTATATACTGCTGACCAATCCAAATTTTCTACTTTGGGCTGCTCTGTTCAGTGGAGTAACTATTGATAATGGCAATCTAACATCTTTAAACTATCAAGTTTTTTGGGCAGCTATGGGATTCTATTGTCTGCCATTTTTTGATCAGTTATTTATCGTGAATCACTATAGCAGTGACTTATTACGAGAAACGTTAAAGCTATCTCAAATCGCCATGGAAGATGTCAAGAAAATTTTCCTTCAATCCTATAGTAATCAAGAAATTAATAAAGATGAGTTCGTGGAGTTTTTAGGTAAAATGGAAGATGTTACATTAGGTGAGCGTACTCCTGAAGAACTGAGAAGACATATTGCTGATTATTACCTTTAAAAATACTGACTATACCTGTAAGTAATAAATTTCCCGAATCAATCCCACCATCGCAACCACAACATTTCCTGATTTTGATACCTACCTTGCCATAATCCTAACTCTACATTTAAAGGGTCAATTACATAGCGACCACAAGGATTAGGAGCTAACTGCTGATACATTTTATTGATCAGTCGATAGACTTCTAGTTTCCCTGTTTTAATTTCATATAGGTCATACTCATGCTGACAGATTGTAGGTTATATATACAGCGGATTCTATGTTGATGAAGTACAGTAAGATTTGGCGTGAATGGCGATCAGTTAAAGTCTATTGTGATTGATCTGTGTTGGTTGGGCGGGTTTTTGATGGTGATCTGTTTGGAGCAAAATTAATTGGTGAACCCGCCCCTACAAATCCTGCTTGATTGTGAGCATAAATTCATCGACCAGACATTTTTATGAGCGAAATTCATCTTGAATTTCAGGTTTTTTGGTAAATCAGACCAGATCCGAATCGGTTTATCACCTGTAGGGGCGGGTTCACCGATGAATCAGCCACATACAAATAACCCTTGTGCCGAGCGCAGTCGAGGTATTAATGAACCCGCCCTGCCCCACAGATCACCGGGCTGAACTCACCCCATCCACATCTCAGACAACAATGTCTCGACTACGCTCGACACAAGTGGTATACTTCACCAACCTGGAATAAGCTGTATATGTGCTAATATTTTGAGCGATAAAGAACAATCTCAATTATCCTTATTATCAATTGCGAAGTTTAACTGAACTGGATTGAACTATAAACAGATTCAGAATCAACTATTAAAAAATCTAATCAGATGACATTTATTTTCAGCGAATTTCAACCCATTGCCGCGATCGCGACCACTCCTAACAGCTACCAAAGATTAGCATTGGTCTGTCACTCTCTAGATATTCCCCTCTGGATACCCCCAGCTTTAGCCGATCGCGCTAGGAATGCTAAAATTTATCAAGGTTCTCTCAAAGATCACATAGCTTTTCTTTGGCAAAATCATCGCAGTTTTATATTTTGTTTAGCGACTGGTGCTGTAGTCCGGTTAATTGCACCTTTATTACAAGATAAATCCCATGATCCAGCAGTAATCGTCATTGATGAAAATGCCAAGTTTGTGATTAGTTTATGTAGTGGACATCAAGGAAAAGCTGATCAATTTGCCCGACTAATTGCTTTAAAATTAGGAGCCACACCGATTCTCACTGGTGCAGCTAATAGCTTAAATTTACCAGGGATTGATATTTTTGGGTTACCATTTGGATGGAAAAGAGGTTTAGGAGATTGGACAGGAGTAAGTGCGGCGATCGCTCGTGGTGAATCAGTCCAAGTAATTCAAGAAGTAGGGTCAACTCTGTGGCAAAATCATCTACCTCTATCCCATCCTTTTACTTTTGGATTTCCAGAATATCCTAGTCCTGATCACCAAGAACTAATTTCACCTCAAGCAAGAATTTGGATTAGTGCTACTCAACGACAATTTGCCCTAAAATCAGAATTCCCAAAAGTCCAATGGCACCCCAGAGTTTTGTGGATAGGAATTGGTTGTGAACGGGGAACTTCTCAAATAGTAATTGCTCAAGCAATTAAACAAATCTGTCAGAGTAATCATTTGGCTGAAGATGCGATCGCTGGGATTGCGACCATTGATATTAAAGCTGATGAAGTCGGATTAATCGAATTATGTCGCGATCGCGATTATGCTTTCTTAACTTTTCCGGCTGAAGTTTTACGCCATATCCCAGTTCCCAATCCTTCCCCTATTGTAGCAGCAGAAGTCGGCACTCCTAGTGTAGCAGAAGCTGCGGCTTTAGCTGCGGCTAAATGTGCAGAATTGTTAGTTTCTAAGCAAATCTTTAGACTGGAAAATCAATCAGGAGCGGTAACGATCGCGATCGCGCAAGCGGAACAAGAATATATTGGACATTCTGGTAAATTATTATTGGTTGGTACAGGACCAGGAAATTTAGATCAAATGACCCCAGCAGCACAAATTGCGATTAGTAGTGCTGATGTGATTATTGGGTATTCTTTATATATAGATTTAATCTCCCCATTAATCCATCCAGGACAAATAATCGAAGCTTTACCAATTACCCAAGAAAGACAACGAGCAGAAAGAGCGATCGAATTAGCGCAATGGGGTTTAACAGTCGCGGTGATTTCTTCGGGAGATTGTGGTATTTATGGAATGGCTGGATTAGTGTTAGAGCAACTACAACAATTAGATTGGGATGGGAAAACACCGCAAGTACAAGTATTTCCAGGAATTAGTGCTTTACAATCAGCAGCATCACGAGTAGGGGCACCTTTAATGCACGATTTTTGTGCAATTAGTTTAAGCGATTTATTAACACCCTGGGAAATAATTGAAAAACGTCTAATTGCCGCAGCAACAGCAGATTTTGTGGTAGCAATTTATAATCCGCGATCGCAAACCCGGATTCAACAAATCGCGATCGCTCAAACTATTTTTCTCCAACATCGTCCGGCTCAAACTCCAGTAGCGATCGTTCATTCTGCTTATCGAGAGGATGAACAAATTACTCTCTCTACCCTTGACAAATTCTTAGAAATACCCATTGATATGTTAACTACAGTAATCATTGGTAATCACAGCACTTGTATTTATCAAAATTGGATGATTACACCGCGAGGATATTTAGGTTTTCAGCCAAAAGAGGAAATAAATTAGTCTATGTTCGGAGTTTGATCTGTGGGTGGGGGTGGGTTTTTATAATTAATGGGTAAATTGCTAAAATCTGGGTGAACCCACCCCTACAGCGATCGGCAAATTGAGGATAAAATTGATCGGAAAATATGTGATTAAATTGGTAGGAGCATTAACTTACTACTAGATCCCATGACTAATCATTCCTCGGCTGATACTCCCCCCATAATTCCCCAAAGTGAAAAACTCAGTTTCTGGACTAAACTATCTTTTGGAGTCGGTGATTTAGGAACTGCTATTTCCGCTAATATCTTTGTTTTTTATCTATCCATTTTTCTCACCAATGTTGCTGGAATGAGTGCGCTAACTGCGGGAAGTGTGCGATTAGTCAGCGGACTTTGGGATGCGATCAATGACCCAATTATCGGAATATTGACTGATAAAACTAATTCTCCCTGGGGACGACGCTATCCTTGGATGATCTTTGGTGCAATTCCTTTAGGAATTTTCTTCTTCTGTCATTGGTTAGTCCCACCATTACAGGGAGGAGCTTTATTTGGCTACTATGTTGTCATTACGATGCTATTCAATACCGCTTTTAGTTGTGTTAATTTACCCTACACTGCACTCACCCCAGAATTAACTCAAGATTACAATGAACGCACCAGTTTGAATAGTTTTCGTTTTACCTTCTCTATTGGCGGTAGTATTATTTCTTTAATCTTTGCAGGAATTATCTTTGCTACTGTTAAAAATGAAGTTCAACAATATCTAATCTTAGGTGCAATTGGTGCAGTTTTTTGCATCGTTTGCCCCTATTTGTGCATCTGGGGAACTCGCGATCGCGTATTAGCGTTTGAGAAAAAGGTAGAACCAGAGAGTTCCGAATCATTAGGTTATTTTCAACAGTTACGAGTGCTATTCCAGAATCGTCCTTTTTTATTTGTGACTGGGATTTATCTATTTTCTTGGTTAGGAGTTCAAGTTACAGCTACTATTATTCCTTACTTTGTCACCGATTGGATGAAACTGCAAGCAAAAGATTCTGCTCAAGTAGCTTTAGCCGTACAAGGGACAGCGTTGTTAATGTTATTTGTCTGGAAACAAGTCAGCGATCGCTATGGTAAAAAAATAGTTTATTTTATGGGGATGATCCTCTGGATTATCGCTCAAGCTGGATTATTTTTCATTCAACCTAATCAAATTGGACTACTATATTGCTTGGGAATAGTTGCAGGATTTGGGGTATCTACTGCTTATTTGATTCCCTGGTCAATGATTCCCGATGTGATCGACTTAGATGAATTACAAACCGGACAACGTCGAGAAGGGATATTTTATGGGTTTATGATTTTGTTGCAAAAAGTTGGTTTAGCCCTAGGGTTATATTTAGTAGGATTAGCTCTAGAACGTGCTGGTTTTATTCCTCGAACTGGAGGAGAACAAGTCATCCAACCATCCTCAGCACTGCTAGCAATTCGTTTAGCAATTGGACCATTACCAACTATCTGTCTAATTGGTGGTTTAGTTATGGCTTATTTTTATCCAATTAGCCGTGAAGTCCATGCAGAAATTTTGCTCAAACTCGAAGAACGTAAGCAAAATCATCATCAAGCAAGCTCCGATTGATTCTAACCAGTACCTGTAGGGGCGAAGCATTCGGGCGACAATTTATTACTTAAATCCATTAACATTATATCCGAATGCTTCGCCCAGTTCTGTGCCGATAGCTCTCAGATTGATTCTAACCAGTACCTGTAGGGGCGAAGCATTCGGGCGACAATTTATTACTTAAATCCATTAATATTATATCCGAATGCTTCGCCCAGTTCTGTGCCGATAGCTCTCAGATTGATTCTCACCAGTACCTGTAGGGGCGAAGCATTCGGGCGACAATTTATTGCTTAAATCCATTAATATTATATCCGAATGCTTCGCCCAGTCTGCGCCGATAGCTCCCAAAAAATCTTAACTGAATGTATTTTAATATCTAGTTGATCTGTTGGCTGCATAGATTGAGGGCAAAGCATTTCGGTAATATTATCCTTCCCTTCGACTACGCCCTTCGACTCCGCTCAGGGTAAACTCAGGGTAAACGTTTAAGCCATCATTTATGCGCCGAAATGCTTTGCCCCTACAGTTAAATGAACCGTATTGTTTTATGCTTCTGATTGGGGAATAGGAAAAATCTCCCCAGCTAAATAAGCATCAAAATGTTGTTGAAAGTAAAGCCAAGAACTCATATCATCTGTATCTAATTTAGCCAATGGTGCATTTTTATACAAAGGTAGACGAGTATTGATTTCATTTTGCATAAATTCCGGTAATTCATGTAAACCGCTAATTTTTCTACCAGTAGCACTATAAATAAGATAACCAGCTCGATTTCCCATTTTCATCCAGGGTAACCAAGGACCGATTCTATCCCAACTTAGCAGTAATTTAGACACAGAAATTAAATCTGGGTTCTCAATTTCTTCAGTCGGAACTGTGAGTTTAAATAATTCCGCAGCTTGATAGATGGGATTTGGACTATATTCGCTAAATTTAGCATCTTGACCAAGGGGGTTAGGGTAAGTGGGAAATAAATCAAACACAAATGTGGTATTTTCCCCATCGACTCGGGCTGGAAAAACACCTTTAAAATAACCTTGAACAGGATTATTAGCAACATGGATTACAGGTAAAATTTCTTCTGTCCAAGGGTTTTGCCATTTGTGAATGATTTCACCAGTCTTCGGATCAAGATAGTAATTTAATTCTCTTGATGTAAAATCCCATCCTCCCTCTGGATCAGCAATACATCTACCAACGCTTAATCCTAATATTTGAAACAGGAGCTTTCTTTTTTCCCCTGGAATAACCGCATAAATTGAACCTGCCCATGATAAAAATGTTGAAGTACCATCTAGAGAACTGCGAACTTTTACCCAGTCTTTAGCATCAAATTCTTTGATTGACCCAACCATTGACAAACTCCTCCAAATAGGTGATTATTAATTATCTTTGTTTTCAGTAAACTGTTGTTCAATTTGCCGATATTTGGGAACACCTATAAGTTGCTCGAATTCTTGGAAACTAACAAAATTTTCAAACCCAATAGTTGTTCCCTGATCTTTTAATTGACGGAAACAAGCTGTCATAATATGAGTAGTTGCGAGTAATCCAGATAGCGGGAAAAATACGATCTTAAAACCTAGTTGCTGTAATTCGGTAGCCGAAATTTGTGGAGTTTTTCCACCTTCAACAATATTAGCGACTAATGGTATATCGGGAAAAGCAGTCGCGATCGCTTTTAGTTCCTCAACCGATTGGGGAGCTTCGACAAAAAGTACATCTGCTCCTGCTCCTAGATAAGCTTTACCTCGACGAATTGCTTCTGTTAAACCCAAGGGGGCTCGAGCATCGGTACGACTAATAATTACCAAACCACTATCACCACGAGCTTGAACTGCTGCTTGAATTTTTCCGACTTGTTCTGTCATAGAAATAACTCGTTTACCCTCAAAATGACCGCATTTTTTTGGCCATTCTTGGTCTTCCAGAATTACTCCCGCTAATCCTAATTGTACTGCATCTTTGATAATCCGAATCACATTTAAGGCATTACCATAACCTGTATCTAGATCCGCAATTAGAGGGATATTAATTGACTGAGCAATTCGTCCGACACTATAAAGCATTTCTGTGGCAGTCAGAAAACCATAATCGGGCAATCCTAATGTAGAAGCAGCAATTCCAAATCCACTTGTAGCTGTTACTTCAAACCCGATCTGTTCTACTAATTTAGCAGCTAAACAGTCATAAACTCCGGGAATAATCAAGATTTCAGGGCGATCGAGTAACTGTCGTAGTTTTTGGGGATGATTCATATATACAAAAGAACTATTGGATCTAAGTTATTAACCAAGTGTCAATTTGCTATTGACGAGTTGGGATACTGATGTTTTAATGATATCAAAATTTGGCGATCGCCAGCAGAAAATATCAAAAAATATAGCTCATCTAAAGATATAATTATATAATCCGATCTTTAGATAATCTTTTTTTATTGAAAGGATTATATATCATCGGTTGTTAGAGTGTAACCGCAGGCTAGACTGAAATTTAAAATTGGGTAACTAAGCAGGAGTGAGTAGAATGGTTACAAAAATAGCCCTCTTTAATCATAAAGGTGGAGTTAGCAAGACTACAACTACATTTAACCTTGGTTGGATACTTGCTGACAAAGGGAAAAAAGTGATTCTTGTGGATGCTGACCCACAATGTAACCTAACTGGCATGGCGTTGGGAGAGGGAACGGAGGATAATGAAGCCAGAATAGAAAAAATCTTCAATACACACTCAAATATCAAAATAGGTCTAGCGCCAGCTTTTGAATCGCAACCAAAAGCTATTGAGGCAGTGGACTGTATTCCGATTAAAGGTCGAGAGGGATTATTTTTACTACCTGGTCATGTGGGCTTTGCAGAATATGAAGTAACCCTAGGTATTGCCCAAGAACTCAGTGCCTCAATTCAAGCTCTCAAAAATTTACCAGGTTCTATTACAGATTTGTTGGAAAAAACTGCCAAGAAGTTTGATGCGGATTACATATTGATTGATATGAGTCCAAGTTTGGGAGCAATCAACCAGAATTTATTGATGACTAGCGACTTTTTTATAGTGCCGACGACTGCTGATTTCTTTTCCGTAATGGCAATTGATTCTTTAGCAAAAGTATTGCCAAAATGGTATGCCTGGGCAAAGGCAGCTAGTTCACTTCCAATCCTGAAAGATGCTGCCTATCCATTTCCTGATGTCACTCTGCGCTTTTTAGGGATTATTATTCAGAATTACCGAATCATTGGTGGCAAAGAAACTGCTGCTTTTGAAACTTGGATTCAGAAAATAGAGGAAAATGTTTCCTCTAAATTGGTGCCAATTCTACGTGAGCATAATATGATGCTGCCCAATCAAGTTTATGACCAACAGGGTATTAATCAAAATTTTTGTCTAACAAAAATTTCCAACTTTAATAGCCTAATTCCGCGCTCTCAAGAGTATGGAACTCCAATTTACGATCTGACCCCTCAGCAATTAGGGCAGGTAGGAAAAGTATTGGAAAATAACCAGAAAAAGCAAGCTGAGTTTCGAGAGATATTTTCAGACCTTGCAGATAAAATTATCGGATTAACATCTGCTGCCTATGCTGTCTGCGCTTAATCAATTCCAAATCAGTATTGCTCGTGTTCGAGACTTGATTTCTATTCATAATTCTGTCAAAGCTCAGTCTACTCCGGTCTTAGATTTGTCAGATATTTTGAGAGCTGCTTTAGTTCTGGCGGTGAGTGCTTTGGATTATTATGTGCATGAAGTTGTAATATTAGGAATAATAGAGATTCATAGAGGACAACGTTCTGAGCCTAATCCTCCGCCCAACAGTTCTCAATCCGCATTTTCTCGTTTTCAAGTTTCATTGGGTGGCGCAAGACAAGAAAGATTAATAGCTATAGATATTGCTTCTTGGCTAGAGAATGAAATCCAACAAAGTCAAGGTTACTCATTTTTACAACAGTCCTATACAGTCTCAGCTTTACTTCCATTGATATCAAGTAGTATTCACAACAGATTAAACAATACCTCTTGGCTAGAAGATGAAGTTCGCGATCGCCTTGGATACCAGAGTTTTCAGCAACCGGAAAAAATAGCTGATGCGATTAGGCTGATTTCAGATCAGAAATTGTGGGATGAGGTGGCAGTGAAACTGGGCAAATCTGCAAAAGATGTTAAGCAACAACTCAGTGTAATTGTTGATCGAAGAAACAAAATTGCCCATGAAGCTGATATAGATCCGACTTTTGGGATCGGAAATCGTTGGAACATTGATGAAAGTCAAGTTAACGATGCAGTTAATTTTATTGAGCAAGTTGTTGAGAGCATTCATCAAGTTATTTAAGTGTATATGCAAATAATCTAAGCCGTCGATGGAGTGGATAAACAGAAGATATTGGTGGGGATACAAAAGTTATCTACCGATGGTGACTTGCTTTCCGAATGGCGGTTGAAACGCAAGAGGAACATATTACTGAAACTGTGAATTCTGGATCAGACGAAATTGATTAGGGTAGGGTGGCAACTTCTGGACTTTCTTTGGTGGTTGCGGTGGGTATTCTGTTGTCAATTTGGTCTTGACGAGTTTGGATAATGATGTTTTAATGATATCAAGATTTGGCGATCGCTCAAAGAAAATATTAAAGAATATAGCTGGCAGATAAATCATATTTATATAATCTTTTTTTTTATATAATCTTTTTATATTTAAAGAAGATTCAAAAATGAGGATAGAAACTGCTATATTAAGAAATGTTGAAGAATTGTCTAAATCTGTCAAATAGGCAGTTTTTAACTATACAAATCTTAGAAAGGATATCAAGTGTATGGGGCGACTCTAGAAATAGCTGAAATGCCTTCTGTATAATGATTTTGGTGAAACCTGTGGAAAAGCGTAAATTTACCGATTAAATACTTGCGGTTTTATGTGTTGCAATGATATGTGAAATTGTCCTTGCTCTACAATTAATAGTTAGACTCTAATTTCAGGAAAGTTTAGTGAAAAATTTATGAACACATCCTCACATATTTTAAAGCTAATTATGTCAGGCAACATAAATGTTCCGGCAATGATTAACGCTATTATTCGAGCGACGCTTGAAGCCAGAGAAAACGCTAAAGACCCTAGTTTAATATTCCGTCAAATACATATTTTTCATACAGAGCAATCTCTACAAGCTATGATGGCAAAGTCTAATTCTTGGCAGTCGGACATTGACTGTCTAACTCAAAGTTTAACAGCGTTATTACCAGTTGGCTTTGATTTAGAGCATCTACAAACTTCTCTACTCTCTGGAATTAACTCACGATTATTGGGAGAAGTGACAGGAGAATCATATAATTATCGCCATTCTGTATTTTCATCCTCGGCTGGTGTTGAAGAAATGGCAAATATTCTACTCAGCATTATACAAGGTGCTGATCTAGAAAATAAAACTCTTGGAAACAAACTTAATGATATATATAGTTTTGCTAAAAATAATCCTAAATATTTTATTAATACAAAAGTTTTAGAACATCTTAATCGTTGAATAGCAGAAGTTCGTAATGATGTGGTACACCCAACATCTGGAATTGAAAGAGACAAAGAAACAACAGCAATTCAGTCATATCTTTCATCACAGCTTTCTGTTGCTTTTCTTCAGTTTACCATCAAGGCATTGTCTGTTTTCTTGGATGAGCAAGGAAAACTTCTTGATGTTTTGGTACTTGAAGCAGCAGAAGATGATCAAAGTTTATTTTATTTTGGGTTTGATGGAGATGCCACGGGAGATTATTTGGAAATAGCTTTTGGCGATTTAGCTCAAGATGAGTCTGAAGTTTTGAGTAGAAGTGAAAAACTTCGAGAAGCAATCAAAAAATTAAAGACTGTAATATTTAAAGAAACAAAAAATAATAAGTCTGTTCTTTTTGCTGAAGGTGACAACATATTATTTAAAGCCCCATATAACCAAGCTTTACTAAATAAATTACAACAAATTTATACTGATGAAACAGGTCTCAATTGCAGTATTGGTTATGGAAGTACGTTACGAGAAGCTGCGATAGCTATGCGGCTAGCAAAGGGAAAAGAAGGCAATAGTATCGTTGGTGTGGCAGTGAAAAGTAATTACACGGAGTAATCCTAATTTCTGGCAAAGCTGGTTTAACAAGCAATACATTTAGAATTATTCTAGCGTTGCACGCACTGAATATGTCAACCATTAGACAAACACATGATTGCTATAGGATAGCGATCGCCCACAGCTACTCCTGGTGGTAGCATTTGATCTATATATGCCAATTCATCTGTTGTCAGTTCTATGTCAACACTTTTGACATTTCATTGCTGCAAACCAAAGATACCCGATTTCTAGGATTACTCAATTGTTGTTCTCATCATCTATTTTAGAGCAACTTACTAAGATTTCTCAGGTTTTAGCAGCCATACTCACTTTTTCCTTTCGCCATTTTTCTGCACTTTGTTTAACCGCTTCTATTTCCTCAAAATCTACCCGGATCACAGCCGTTTCAAATTCTACACCCAAAACTGTGCTAACTTCGAGTATTTCTACAAAACTTGCACATTGGTAATCTGTATCCTCATACTGCCTAACTTGCTTTTCTTCAATTCCTAGTATCTGAGCTAGTTCTTGCTGACTGATTTTGGCTGCTATCCTAGCTTTAATTAAAGCATCTGGCAACTTATTTATGCTCTCAACTTTAATGTGAATTGGCTGAGTTGTATCACAATTAATCATTTTTTATATTCAGCAATTTCTGACTTTAATTCGTCAACTTGACTTTGATACGAGTCTCGATGAAGTTGCCAACGCAGTTGGTCAGCTTTCAAGTTTTCATTATTATCTAATTCCGCTACAGACTTTTCAAATCGCTGTAACCAATCTAAAGAGTTCTGGTATTGTTGCTCATTTTTTATCATGGGTCCCACCTTTGTAAATCTATTGCAATAATTCCTTTGCGTGTATTTTTCATTGGATCAAATTGAAAAAAGTCTATGTAAGTTATACCCGCGTCATTAGCTGGGTAATTGGATGGAAAAAACTCCCCCCTGTATTTATTTTTTTGTTCCCCAAGTCGCAGACCCCGTTAGCTAGACCTATCTATGATGAATAGGTATCTCGATCGCTATCTCCGTGCCCTTTCCAATGGTTGAATTACAGGTTAATTGACCGTCATGTTTTTTGATAATAGCATAGCTGACTGATAAACCTAACCCTGTGCCACTTCCCACAGCTTTAGTGGTAAAGAATGGATCAAATATACGGGATTGAATCTCTGGAGGAATACCCATCCCATTATCCGCGATCGCAATTCTGACTCGGTCTTTTCCGATTACCTCAGTCTGAATCCGAATTAACGGATCTTTACCAGGTTGACTAATTTCTTCGATCGCATCAATCCCATTACTGATAATATTTAGAAATACTTGATTTAACTGACTAGCATAACAAGTGACATTCGGCAAGTCTCCATACTCTTTAATAACTTGGATTGCTGGTCGTCCACCATCGCGGTTTAAGCGGTTTTGTAAAATTAGTAAAGTGCTATCAATCCCGGAATGTAAATCTACCTCTTTCATCTCCGATTCATCTAAGCGGGAAAAATTTCGCAAACTCAGGATAATTTGGCTAATGCGATCGCTTCCTGCTTTCATTGATTGAAGAATATTAGTTGCATCTGACCAGATAAATTCGAGTTCAATTTCTTGGATTTTGGCTTGAATTACTGGATTGGTTTCTGGATATTCCTGCTGATAAAGCTCTAGTAAACTTAGCAAATTCTTGATATAATTTTCCGTATGTTTAATATTCCCACTAATAAACGTCACTGGATTGTTAATTTCATGAGCTATCCCCGCTACCAATTGACCCAAAGATGACATCTTCTCACTCTGAATTAATTGTGCTTGAGTTTGTTGTAAATTAATCAAAGTTTGCTCTAAATCAAAAGCTTTTTGGTTTAAAGCTTCAGTTTTTCTAGCTACTTCGGATTCTAGAGTTTGAGAATAACTCTCAATTTGTTTATACAGACGAGCATTTTGAATAGATATGGCGGCTTGAGCTGCAAGCAATTGAAGAATATTTACCCGTTCGCTGGTAAATGCTCCCACGGTTAAGTTATTTTCTAAGTACAAAATCCCCATTACTTTGCCTCGTTTACTAATCGGAATACCTAACGCTGATTTAGGTTGATAAGTAATCACATAGCGATCGTGAGCAAATTGCGGTGTGGTACTTAAGTTATCAAACACAGCCGTTTCTTGAGTCCGAGCCACAGTATAAATCAAACTATGGGGAATTTCCTGGTATTGTTCGAGGGAAATTTCTAAGATATTCGTGTGCTTTTTGGCAGTTTGAGCAACCACAAACCATTGTTCATCTTGACGCAGAACTAAACAACCGATTTGTGCCCCAGCATGAGCGATCGCAATATTCATCAAGGTTGCTAATAGTTGATCTAATTCAATTTCTTGTGAGATCGCTTGTGCTGCTCTCATCACTCCGGGAAAGTCTAACCATAAATTATCGGTGCTAGTGGTGCTAATTAAGCCTCTCATTAGGGTTGAGTTGACGGTTACTCCATGAGTAATCATATTGCCATCATGTTGAAGAATAGTATTCAGTAATTCTGGATATTTTTGTTCTAAATGAGCAACTTTAGCCTTGGCACCCCAACGAGCATAACAGTAGTACGCTTCTTGCATATATTTTGTGGCGAATTTTTCTTGACCCACAGCAAGATAGAATTTGGCTGCTAGCTCATTAGCTAAGGCTTCTTCTTGGATATATTGATTTTTTTTCGCGATGGCGATCGCGCGATTATAATGATCGATCGCTTCATGGTTTTTTCCTAATACTCGATACTTTTCAGCTCTGAGCAAATCAACCTTATGTTGGTGATTCATTGGTGCATAGTGCGCCCAATATTGCTGGAGCTGTAATTCATTTTGTGCTACTCGCTCTAATATTTCTACGGCTGGATCTAAATCAAGATTTAACTGTGCCAGAGCAATTAAAGAATCGTAGAAATAAAACGCAGGTTCACCAACAGTTCCGGCACCAGCCCTTAAATATTTTCTACATTCAATCCTGTAGAGTTTAGCTAGCTCAATTTCCTCAAACCAGAAGCAAAGGGTCAGTTTATGCAAATAGAAGAAATACAGCCCATATAAGTCCTTACCAGCTAGTAACCCATGTAGAAATTCTGTCTCTTGAAAACAGTTTTCTCCTGACAAAACACAGGGATTTTCTCCAAAACCCAGCAAATTTAAAATAGTTTGCCAACATATTCGGCAGTAATTGCTTGTTGTTAACAGGTTCAATTTAACCAATTGATTGCAGTATGCTTTAGCATCTTGCTCCAAGAATACCAGGTCTTGACTAGACCAAAAAGAATTGATACAAAAGATTTGTGCTGCATATCCCGCATAGCCCAGGTTGCCAACTTCTAGACTGGTTATGTAAGCATCTTGTAAGACAGATAAAGTTTCTTTAATATGTAATTTACGATGTAAAATAAACATTCCTAGCACATGTAATATTTGCGACTTGATCGTTTTATTTTCTAGTTTTGAGTTAACTCGGAGTGCTAACTGTCCAAATTGTGTTCCTCGATCGATATCTTGTAAGGTATTGCACAACATCATGCCATAGGAAACATAGCTATAAGCTGTCATAGATGTGTTTCCATACTGAATAGATAGATTGACGGACAAAGAAGTTAACAAGGGATATAAATATGATCCAGTCACTAGAGCAGAGGGCACCATACTATTAGCAACCTGAACGATCACCAATTTGGTTTGATCTGTCATTATTGGTAGATCTACAAATTCTGCAATCTGTCTGTCTCCAATTAGTCTCCTGATTTCCTCCGTTACCTGCTCAAGGGATGTACTTGATTCAGTTAATATTATTCCCAGCTGTTCGAGAAACTGTTGACCGATCGCGAGTGCTTCGACTAGCTGATTGCGAGCAGCATTAGCTTGAATTCTCAATCGATAAATATTGACTTGTTCAAGTAAAGAGTGTGTCTGATGAGTGACAGTTTTAATCAACTCTTCCATTTGCTGAAAATCGCCGCACAAATAAGCCACCTCAGCTGCTGCTTCATGGAAAGCTAAGGTCATTTCATATTGCTGTTGCCAAGCATTTTCTCCCAACAGCGACAATCCCACTAAAGCATATTCACGCGCTGCTTGATAAGCTGTTGCTGTTCTAGCTTTACGACAAGCTATAAGATTGAGTTCGACTAATTCATTTCGCTCAGTTTGTTTGGTAATTAAAGAAATTCCATAGTTTAATTGGTTGACTAGTTCAAAAATACGTTCTTCTCTTTCTTCTGAAGAAATTTGTTGTAATAGGAGTTGTCCAATCTGGTAATGAGTATGCTGTTTTTGCTCATCAGGAATCAAAGAATAACTTGCTTGTTGAACACGGTCGTGCAAAAATCGATAAGTGGGATTAACTGAGTCTGGGAAAGCTTCTTCACTCTCTGTTTGGGTAAAAAACTTATAGATTTTGGTAGTGGGAATTACTAAATTTTCCTGTAATGCTTTCCATAAAAGTCTAGCCGTAATTACCGCAGATTTCTCACTGACAATTACCAAGGTATTCAAATCAAATTCGGCTCCAATACAAGCCGCTAATTTGAGGATATTCTGAGTTTCTGTCGGCAATTTCTGCAATTGCAAAGCCATGAACTCCATAACATTATCGGTAATTGCTAGGGCTTTAACTTGAGCAATGTCACATTGCCAATGTCTACTTTTCCCATCAAAGGTAATTAGCTGATCCTGATGTAATGCTTTGAGAAACTGGGTCGCAAAGAAGGGATTCCCATTAGTTTTTTGATAGATTAATTTGGTCAAAGGTTCTGCTAGGGATAAGGTACAATTCAGGGTATCTGCTACTAACCAATTTACATCTGATTCGCTTAATGATGGCAAAGTAATTGAATTGACTGTTACTCCATTTTTGCTGATCTCATCCACTGTCAAAATAAATGGATGTACGCTGGAAACTTCATTATCTCGATAGGCTCCTAATATTAATAAATATCTTTTATCTTGAACTAATAATTTTAGCAAATTTAGCGAAGCTGAATCCGCCCATTGCAAATCATCCAAAAAAATTACTAAGGGATGTTTAGCATTAATAAACACTTGCACAAACTTTTGCATGAGTAAATTAAAGCGATTTTGGGCAGCACTTCCTGATAGTTCCGGTGCTTTTGGCTGTTTACCAATGATGTTTTCTAGTTCAGGAATTACGTCAATTAAAACTTGTCCGTTGTCTCCTAATGCTACTAAAATCTCAGTTTTCCATATTTGGAGTTGGAGATTTGATTCGGACAGCAATTGTCTCATTAAGTCGCGGAAAGCTTGCACAAATGCACTGAAGGGAAGGTTACGTTGAAATTGATCATATTTACCTTTAATAAAATAACCTCGTTGTCGCACAATCGGTTTATGCACTTCATTCACAACTGCGGTTTTCCCAATTCCTGAAAAACCTGCTACTAGCATAATTTCGGTGCTACCTGTGCAGACTCTTTCAAAGGCTGCTAATAGTTGGGTAACTTCTGTTTCCCTACCGTAGAGTTTTTCTGGAATGGTAAAGCGATCGCTAATATCTCGCTTACCAATTTCAAAATATTCGATCTTACCTGTTGCTACTAATTGTGCTAAACAAATTTCTAAATCCTGCTTTAATCCCAAGGCACTTTGATAGCGATCTTCCGCATTTTTTGCCATTAGTTTGCTGACAATTTCCGACAAGACTAAGGGAATTTTTGAATTAATTTGATGGATAGGAGTCGCTTGTTTGGCTAGATGACAATGCACTAATTCCATTGCATCTTCTGAATCAAATGGTAATACTCCTATCAACAATTCATAAAATGTGATCCCAAGTGAATAAAAATCACTTCGATAGTCAATCCCTCGATTCATTCTCCCGGTTTGTTCTGGAGAGATATAAGTTAATGTTCCTTCTAAAACTTTGGGATTCTCAATTTCTTGAGTTTCTCGTGGCAGCAGGGAAGCAATACTGAAGTCAATTAGTTTGACTTTTTTACTAGCTGGGTTAATTAATATATTAGCAGGTTTAATGTCTTTATGAATGATTCTATTTTGGTAAAGATAGTTGAGAATATCTGCGAGTTGAATGGCAATATTAAAAAATTCTATTAATGGTAACGATGTATGTTTTTGGTTCTGCTCTATCCCGATCTTTAGATAATCAGACAGCGAAATTCCCTGAAAATCTTCCATCACTAAGATATAGCTATTGCGATATGGCTCTAAAGTCAGGGTTTTGATAATGTGAGTGAAGCTAATGTTTTTAGCAATGGTATATTGGTTACAAAACTGGACTATTTCGTTAAAAGTAGGATATTCATTTCGCAATAATTTAATTACTACAGGTGCTTGATCACTTTCCCTTAGTCCTCGATATACTATAGTGCGAGTACCTAGATAAAGTTGCTCGGTAATCTGGTAACCTAATATACTTAAAATTGTATTCATAATCTAGTTATTGTGACAATTTGACTAATTAGCAAGTTTAACCTTAGAAAAAATATGTGAATAATTTGTGAATTTAAAGAAAAATTTATAACCTGAACTTTCCCCTATATAAGTGAGTATAGTTAACCTAAATGAAACGTGAAACAAATTGTATCCGTATTTATAGGAGCGAAGCAGGTTGAATCCCTGTCCAGTCGTTCCACCGGAATGTCTCTACGCTTGGATTGGGATATATTTAATCTATTAACTCAGGATCAACTATCAAAAATATGTCAACTATTAGACAAACGCATGATTACTGTAGGATAGCGATCGCCCACTACTATTTCTGGTGGTGTCAATGAATAGACACCCCTACACAACCTAGTTAGATTGCTGATATGCTTGGGCCAATCTTTCCGAACTGCCTTGATTTCATATATACTGTTAATCGCAATTAATCTAGATCCTATAGTCAACCTATTGTCATCGAATCGGGAACCAGAGAAAAAGTTTAAATGACACAATCGATCTCCAACTCACTAGAATCATTCCGAGTCTTAGCACTCCAGATTACCTGCTATGCAGTTAATCAAGCTCGCGATCGCCAAGAAGCTCGCATAATTATGCAAGAAGCGATCGCTAGATTATCTCAACAAATCGCTGCTAGTATTGCGTTTATTGGTTCTGACTGTAAATTAATAGTCTTACCAGAATATTTTCTCACTGGTTTTCCCATGAGAGAATCTCTAGCTGGTTGGGGAGAAAAAGCTGGGTTAGAAATGGATGGTCCTGAATATGAAGCTCTTGGTAAAATATCCCAGCAACAGCAAATATTTTTAGCTGGAAATGCTTACGAAACTGATCCAAATTTTCCGGGGTTATATTTCCAAACTTGCTTTGTCATTGATCCAAGTGGTTCAATTATTTTGCGCTATCGACGATTAAATTCTCTCTTTGCACCAACACCCGGTGATGTCTGGGATAAATATCTTGAATGCTATGGATTGGAGGGAGTTTTTCCCGTAGCTAAAACTGCGATCGGTAATTTAGCTGCGATCGCATCTGAAGAAATTTTATATCCAGAAGTAGCCAGATGTTTAGCGATGCGAGGAGCAGAAATTTTTCTCCATTCTACCTCAGAAGTCTATGGGAAAGAGCGATTGCCTAAAGAAGCTGCCAAAATTTCTCGTGCTGTCGAAAATATGGCATATATTGTATCAGCGAATACAGCAGGAATCGCTAATATTCCGATACCAATAGCTTCGGCTGATGGTGGTTCTAAAATTATTGACTATCGCGGTTTAGTTTTGGCTGAAACTGCTACTGGAGAAAGTATGGCAGCATTTGCAGAAATTGATCTATTAGCTTTAAGAAGATATCGTCGTCGTCCGGGATTAAATAATCTTCTCGCTCGACAACGGTTTGAATTATATGCAGAAAGTTATCGTCAGTTTCAATTTTATCCACCTAATAGTATGAGTAAGGGTGATGTAGATCGAAAACACTTTCTCCAAACTCAGCAAGAAACTATTGAACGTTTATCTAAACTGGGGATAATTTAAAATATGACGGCAAAAATTGATGTTCGCAATCCGAGAACTGGAAAAATTGATTATGAGATTACCCCACCAAATCAAAAGGAATTAGCGGAACAATGCGATCGCTTACGTCAAAATCAAATTAATTGGCACCACCAAGGATTAGTAGGACGTATTCAAGTCATCCAAGCTTGGAGACAAATTTTATTAGATCATCAAGAAGAGCTGATTAAAGCTTTAGTAACTGACACGGGTAGACTGTCCGTATCAATTCTGGAAGTTGAATCATTTATTGCTAGTTTAGAACGGTGGTGTCGGTTAGCACCAGAATTATTAAAAGAAGAATCAAAAATAACCACAGTGCCATTTATTAAACTCCAAAGTAAAACTGTTCCTTATAGTTTAGTAGGGATAATCAGTCCTTGGAATTTTCCTCTATTGCTGTCTACTATTGATACTATACCAGCTTTATTAGCGGGATGTGCTGTCATAGTAAAACCCAGTGAGATTACTCCCCGTTTTATCCAACCACTCCGTCAAACTATTGCGGCAATTCCGGAATTAGCAAATATATTAACTTATGTAGAAGGTGCGGGAGATACAGGTGCAGATTTAATTGAATATGTTGATTTAGTATGTTTTACGGGTAGTGTGACAACTGGAAAAAAAGTAGCAGCAGCAGCAGCTAAACGTTTGATTCCAGCTTGTTTAGAATTAGGAGGTAAAGATCCAGCAATAGTATTAGCATCAGCAGATTTAGAATTAGCAACCTCAGCCATATTGTGGGGGTCGGTTGTTAATACTGGTCAATCCTGTCTTTCGATCGAGCGGATTTATGTAGCTGAGTCTATTTTTGAAAATTTTATCACAGAATTGGTCAAAAAAGCACAGAAATTAAAATTAGCTTATCCGACTCTTGAAAGTGGGGAAATTGGTCCGATAATTGCCGAAAGTCAAGCCCAGATTATTGCTGACCATTTGGATGATGCAGTTGCAAAAAAAGCAGTTATTAGATGTGGAGGTAAAATTAAACAATTAGACGGAGGATTATGGTGTGAACCGACGGTACTGACCGAAGTAAATCATACCATGAAAGTGATGCAATCGGAAACTTTTGGACCATTGATGCCGGTGATGAGATTTGGTAATGTGGAAGAAGCAATTAATTTAGCCAATGACTCTATCTATGGACTCAGTGCTGCTGTTTTTGCTGGTACGGAAACAGAAGCGATCGCAGTAGGAGAAAAAATAGATGTAGGTGCCATTAGCATTAATGATGCAGCATTAACAGCGATTATCCATGAAGGAGAAAAAAATGCCTTTAAATTTTCTGGGATAGGAGGTTCGCGGATGGGAGGAGCAGCTTTAAAAAGATTTATGCGAAAAAAAGCTTTTTTAATTAAAACTGAGTCTATTTCTGATCCCTGGTGGTTTATAATCAAATAAATTAAGGAGATACACCATGTCTATTCGTACTGAAATGCCCTTACTTGCCCGACATGAAGGAGATTGGTTAGGTACATATATTCTGATCGATATCAGAGGTAACATCATCGATCAACATAAATCTCATTTAACTTGTCAATTTCCGGAAGATGGTTCCCATGACTATTATCAGATTAATCGCTATATCTGGGATGATGATAAAAAAGAAGAAATTCATTTTCCCGGCACTTACAAAGATCAAAAACTTTGGTTTGATATGGAACGCATAAAAGGATATGCTTGGGAAATAGACCCCATGACCATTATTCTGACTTGGACTTATAAAATTATCCCAGATCAATATTTATATGAAATGATTCAGCTTAGTCCCTGTGGTAACTATCGTAGTCGGACTTGGCACTGGTTTAAAAACAATAAAGTTTATCAGCGCACATTAATTCAAGAAGAACGGATGCAATCACAATAAACAAGATGGTAAATTTGGAAAGATTAACAACCTATCGAAAACTAATTGCTAAACAGTTTAGTCAAGACTTTAAATCAGCGATCGCAATTGTCGAAGTTAATCTAATTAAACCTGCTGCTCATGAAATAGTAATTCAGAATAAGTTTGCGGGAATAAATGCTGGTTTTGATACCTTAATTACTCAAGGTAAAGTACCTTATATACAGCTAACTCCACCTTTTGATTTAGGAGTAGAAGCTGTCGGAGAAATAGTAGCACTTGGAGATCAGGTTACTCATCTTCATATTGGTGATCCGGTAGCTACTACTATTCGTGGTGGAGGTTATCGCGAATATCAAGTTATTGATGTTAATTTAGTGGTAAAAATTCCTCAAGCAACTCCAGAAGTTTTAACAATTATGCCCACTGGGGTTTCATCTTTAGTTGCGTTAGAACAAGTAGGAGAGATGAAAAGTCAAGAAATTGTGTTAGTCACAGCTGCTGCTGGAGGAACGGGACATATTGCAGTACAAATAGCGAAATTAGCAGGAAATCATGTAATAGGGGTCTGTGGTGGGGAAGCAAAATCAGCATTACTTCAACAACTTGGTTGCGATCGGGTGATTAACTATAAAGTTGAAAATTTAGATCAAGTGCTTCAGCAAGAATATCCCCAAGGAATTAATTTAATATTTGAGTGTGTGGGTAAAAATATCTTTGATATCTGTGTCAATCACTTAGCTCCTCGGGGACGTTTAATTGTAATGGGATTTATCTCTGATTATACTGATCAGTTAGAACAAGTATATCAACCAAGGATTTATAGTAAATTATTATGGAAAGCTGCATCAATTCGTGGTTTTTTGATGCCCATTTATTCCGAATATATCCCAGCAGCTCGCGATCGCTTGTTAAATCTTTTTCATACAGGTAAAATCAAAGTAATCGTTGATCCCACAGAATTTCGGGGTCTTGAATCTATCCCTGATGCTGTTGAATATCTCCTGAATGGTAAAAATTATGGCAAAGTAGTAGTTAGATTTTAAGCAATCATCAATTTGACAAAATCTAACAATACAATATTTCTCTGATCACCAGGGTAATTGCATCTCAAATACTCTTGACCGATGCTTCTTCGATCATCAACTCACTCTGACATCTAGATTAAGTGGAATTTTATAGTTAATTGCTTGTATCACATATATGTATTTTTGTCAATGCTGGGCATCACACATAAATAATACTCTAGTCACAGATTAATAAATCTACATACAATAATATTAAGTTACGTACAAATAAAAATTAGTACGTTGAATTTTGATTAATTTAGGTTCAATGGGTGCATTTTTATGGAAAATAACGAAAATAGTCCAGGGAAAAATAGCAATTCAAGCATTGTAAAACCTTCAATCCTGAAAATTATCAAATTCTTTACCAAAGTAGGAGCTACAGCTTTTGGTGGTGGAGTACCTGTACACTTATGCGATAATTTCTTGAGAAACAAATGGTTAAATGAACAAGAGTGTTTAGAGGCACTTAATCTATGTCAAACTTTGCCAGGTGCTACTAGCGTTAATCTAGCCACATTTATTGGATGGCGTTTTCAAGGTTTGATTGGAGCTTTAGTTTCTCCTTTTGTTTTGTTATTACCAGGGGCTATAATTATCCTCATAGTATCAAATATTTTGGCTGTATTACCCCAACAAACTATTATTGAAGGAGCGCTCTCCGCCACAGCAGCGGCCTCAATTGGGATGTGGTTAGGAACAGCAATTAGATTTGCATTATCACTGAAGCAGAAGCAATTTTCATTAATAATTACCTTAATCACATTTGTGTTTGTAGGGATTTATCGATTACCAGTTCCTTTGATTATCTTATCTACAGGACTGATTGTTTTTATTTGGAATAAATTGCAGAAGGTAGAAGTAAATGAACGTACTAATTGACTTGTTTTTTAATTTCATGTACATAGCATTGTTAAGTTTTGGTAATGCTATGGCAACTATTCCAGAAATAGAAAAATTGATTACACTCCATAATTGGATGGATCATAAGACCTATGCTGAAATCTACGCATTAGGCCAATTAGTACCTGGTTCAAATATGCTTCATATTCTTCTAATTGGGAATCATGTAGCTGGTTTACCAGGTGCGATCGCGGTGGGGATGGGAATGTTTTTGCCTACTTCTTTATTAGTGTATGGAATTGCCAGATTCATAAAAATTTCCAATTCTCCGGCATGGCTTAATAATTTTAATACGGTGCTAAACCCTATTACTATTGGTATACTCTTTGCTATTGCCTGGAATCTCAGCCAAGGGTTTTTCAATAATATTTTCCTGGTTGTTGTTTGTGGTGTTACTGTTTTATTAACGACAAAGCGTTTACTTTCTTCTGCTTGGATCGTATTGTTAGCAGCTTTTATCGGTGCTTTACAAGCTTACATATTTTTTGATCCAGTCTGACAATTATTTTGAAAGGTTAAAAAAGCTGAGAAAGTTTAATTTCTCGGCTTTTTTGAGCTAATCCCAATTTACTCGGTCAGATATATTAAATCTAAGATTGAATTGTTGACGATTGATCTGTGGGTGAGAGTGGGTTTTTATAATTAGTTGGTAGCGCTGCGAGTTACTGGTGAAACCGCTCATACCACAATATCTTTAACTGAACCCTATTGAATTATACACCTTCCATTTGTTCATCTGTAAGTTCATATAACTGTTGCAATTTCCGCAATTTATCTTCATCAGGTTGCCAAAAACCCCGTCCATTTGCTTCTAACATCCGTCCCACAATATTCCGAAATGCTTCAGGATTTGCTGTTCGTAATTTTTGAGCTATATCTGAATCGAAAGCATAGGTATCAGCAGCTTGATCATATACCCATGTATCAGTAAAATTAGCAGTACCACCCCACCCAATTAATGCTGTCATCCGTTGGGATATTTCATAAGCACCTCCACTACCTTGATTGACCATTGACTGAGCCCATTTTGGATTAAGGAGTTTCGTCCGATATTCGATTCTGAGTAAATCTTCTAAATTTCGAGGTGTAGTATCTTTAGAAAAGCTTTCCACAAAACTAGCTGTTACTTTTTTACCACTTTGTTTTTGAGCTGCTAGTTTTAATCCCCCAGTATTCCCATAGTATTCTTGAATATCTGTTAATCCATATTCGACGGAATCTATCTCTTGGACGATCCGATCGCATTGATTCAATAACTCATTCAAAACTTCTGGTCTAGCTTGACCTTGATCTTCCCTCCCATAACTAAACACATTGCGATCGCTCCAAGTTTTCGCTAATTCATCCCCAGATTCCCAATTACTATCGACTACTCGATCATTTACTAAAGAGCCAAAATCACCAGCAGGATTAGAAAATAAACGAGCTGATGGATTACTTACTCCCTGCGATCGCAATTTTAAACTATGTTTCCGAATAAAATTTTGCTCTTCTGGTTCATCTACTTCAGCAGCACGTTGAAATAAATCATCAAGTAATTCAATCATATTGACAAAGCTATCTCGAAAAATCCCGGAAAGATTGGCTAAAATATCAATCCGAGGATGTCCAATTTCTGCTAAAGGTTTTAATTCATAACGCACAATTCGTCCTGTTCCTTCTTTAACAGGTTCTGCTCCGACCAATTCTAATAAAATCCCAATAGATTCTCCCTTAGTTTTAATTATATCTAAACCCCATAACATCACTGCTACTGTTTCCGGATATTTACCTTGTTCTTGAAGATGCTGATTAATAATCTTCTGACCAATTTCCTTTCCTCTTTCATAAGCACCAGGACTAGGAATTCGATAGGGATCTAAAGCATGAATATTTCTTCCTGTTGGTAATACCCCGATTCCATCTCGTAACAAATCACCTCCTGGTGCTGGGGGAATATATTCTCCATTTAATCCTCGTAATAGATTGGTCAATTCATCGGTATTTTGGGCTAGTAAATTACGAATTTGTTGAGATAATTCTGGTTCTACTAGAGAATTATTATTACTAAAATAAGCATCTAAATAGGATTCCATTTCCTCTGCTGTCGGGATTTCTCCTAAAACGTGCAATCCTGATGAAAATAAACGTTGCTCTAAAATTTGCAAATATTCATATAATTTGACTAAATAAGTATCGAAAACCTGATTGCTAAATAGTCGCAAGTTTTCTACAGTAAAAGCAATACCTAATTTTTTAGCATCAGTAAATGGACAATCTGCATCTAATCCAGTATCTAAAATCTTTTTCGCGATCGCTTCTTTCAAAATATAATTTTTTTCCCGATCCTCCCGATATTCCCCAATCAAATCTCGTAAAGTTACTAATTCCTTATATAACCCAGCTCGACTATAAGGTGGTACATTATGAGAAATAATTACTCCATAACCTCGACGTTTAGCTAAAATCGATTCCGAAGGATTATTAGCAGCATATATATACAAATTAGGCAAATTACCTAATAAAATATCTGACCAAGAATAACCCGTATTTCCTAAAGGAGATCCCGGTAACCATTCTACTGTACCGTGCATCCCAAAATGAACTATAGCATCAGCTTGAAAATCATGTTGGAGCCATTCATAAAATGCAGCATATTGAGGATGCGGTGTCAAGTCCCTCGCAAACATTAAACGCATTGGATCACCTGCAATTCCTAAAGGTGGTTGAACAGCAATCCAAATATTACCTAGTTGTATTCCACCTAGATTAAATTCATCAACATAAGTTTTAATCCCTGTTCCCGTCAGCGATTTCCATTGTTTTTCAATGCGGGTAGTTAGTAAATAACCTAGCCATTTTTCTAAGGTTTTTACATTCACCTTCGTACTTGAATGGTGATGATGATCTTCATCTGCTTCCTTTACCATCCGAATTAATTCTTCACCATCTTCAGGAATATTCCCGACAGTATAACCTTCAGCTTTCAGAGCATGGAGGAAATTTAATAGCGATCGCGGTACATTTAATAATGCTGCTGTACCCGTTGCTCCATATCCTGGTGGAAATCCATATAAAATTACGGCAATTTGGCGATCGCTTACTGGTTTTTGGTGTAATTTAATCCAATTCTTTAAACGTTCTACTAACCGCTTAACTCGCTCAGGAACTAAATAAATATCTTCTCCAACTAAACCACCTAAAGGAATTGTATCAATGGCACCATCTAATTCTGGTAAAGCATATAATACCACACTTTGTAATCCTCCGATTCCTTGTCTTGTCCAAGAATAAATATCCTGAATTAACAAAGGTGCTGCTACTAGATAAGGTACATTTTTAGCACTAAGAATTGTTTTAGCAACTTCAACTTGACGACCAGCTTCCATTGAACCAGCTGGACCACCAACTAAAGGAAATCCAATCGTAGAGACGATCGCATCGACTGTAATTGCTTCTGGAGATAAAGAAGGAATTTTGACTTGATTTTGTTGTCTTTGTTGAATTTCACTCCTAGTCGTCATCCAATCTCTTACAGCTACATGACCTTCCACCCCATTAATAAATATCGGTACAGGAATTAATCCTCCTTTTTCAAAATCAGAAATCAATTGGGAAATATAAGGTTGTTTGGTAATAACGTGCTTACGGTATAGTAAAATGCCGACAACGGGCAAATGTTTCAGATGACTTTTTTTCTCTTGATACCATTCCCAATAGTCCCGAGGTGAGGTAAAATATCCTTGATAATCAGGATGTAATAATCCCAAATTAGGAGTTTCAATCGGTGCAGGAATATCGCCAATTTTCAGACCTAAATATTTTTCCGCAATGATCCAAAACATCGCAGCAATATTATCCACTCCCCCAGCATTCCAATAACCATAAATAATTAACCAATTCCGCAGGTCTTGTACCTTTTCTCCGGGAATAAATTTTAATAATTTCGGTCCGATTTTTAAAAAACTAATATAACCAGCTAATTTATCTTCTTCCCTCCCATTGCTAAACTTATCTAAAATAAATTTAACTGGTTTGGGCATTCCTTTCGGGCGATCGCCAATTTTAAATTTCCCAATTTGAGTCAGACTAATTAATTCTAAGGCTGATTCAAAAACTAACCGAATTGGGATTGCCGAAACGCGATCGCGCAACCACAGAATCTGATCATAATCAAATAGTAAACTCCCAAAAAAAACCTCCGCACCAACTAGTGCGGTTTCCACGCTGGCTCGTTTGCTACTCAGATCGCGATCGCTAAATACCCGAATATCTAACTCTGGACAACGGCAAGTAGCCAACTGAGCAGCTTGGCGGTATAATTCAGCATTAAAAGATTCAAACCCAGCCATCAAAACAATTCGCTTCATCATTTAACCAAGACAAAAAGATATATGATCAAATTACCGTAGCTTGTCTACTGGATATCGTTTAATTAAATAATCATGGCCGAAATTCAGTTTATTAAGGGAATGACCGAAGAAGTAGTACCAAATGTTCGCCTGACCCGTTCACGGGATGGTAGTAATGGGACTGCTACGTTTGAGTTTCAACAACCAAAGGCACTCAGTAATGAAGTTAAGCAAGATATTACTGGAATGTATCTCATTGATGAAGAAGGGGAGCTGACAACTAGAGAAGTCAACGCCAAATTTGTCAATGGTAAACCAGAAGCGATCGAAGCTATTTACCTGATTAAATCTCCGGAAGAGTGGGACAGGTTTATGCGCTTCATGAATCGGTATGCTCAGGAGAATGGTCTAGGATTTAATCAGGCATAATTTATTAGCTAGTCTGTACTATGCTAAACCTCTATGGTGTACTTTCCTCATCCTGATGCTTCAGTTATGACAGTGAATTGTGCTGTCATAACTGTTAGTGATACCCGTTCCCTCGAAACCGATCGAAGTGGTCAACTGATTCAACAGTTACTGCTAAATTCAGGTCACTACGTGGGAGCGTATGCTATCATTAAAGATGATCTAGCCCAAATCCAGACCCAGTTAGAGATCCTGTGTCAAAATTCGGATCTGGGTGCTGTGATTTTTAATGGAGGAACTGGGATTGCCCCGAGAGATACTACTTATGAAGCGATCGCTGCTTTGCTAGAAAAAACCTTACCTGGATTTGGGGAAATCTTTAGATTTTTAAGCTATCAAGAAATTGGTTCACGAGCGATCGCATCTCGCGCGATCGCGGGGATTTATCAATCTAAATTAATTTTCTCTCTGCCCGGATCTACCGGTGCAGTTAAACTGGCATTAGAAAAATTGATCTTACCGGAAATAGTGCATTTAATTAGCCAACTGCGGACGACATCGACTTAAAAACAAGTTCATGGTTCATTAGCAGCAATAACGAACCATAAACAAACTAGACCAAAGATCAGTTGGTCCCTAAGGAATGAGTAGGATTTTCGGATTTGAGGGTAGCGATCGCCTGAGCATACTGGGGATCTTGCAGAGTGGCAATCAACTTTGGATTTGCTGCTAATATTTGCTGTTGCTCCTCAGTCAAACCTACCTCGACATCGGGAGTAATTCCTTTGTGGCTAATATCAGTGCCATTGGGAGTATAGTAATGAGCGATCGTCACTGACACTCCAGAGCCATCAGAGAGAGGATGAACTGATTGGACTAAAGCTTTGCCAAAAGTTTTCGTCCCAATAATTTTAGCACGTCCATTATCTTTCATCGCGCCTGCTAAAATTTCACTAGCGCTAGCAGAGTGAGCATCAACCAGAATTGCTAAAGGTAGATTGGTAATTGAGGTGCGATTCGCAGTGAGATCCTCTTTGTTCCCTTGACGATCGATAGTACGGACAATTGAACCTGTATCAATCCACATCCGGGCAATTTCAATACTTGCTTGTAATAGTCCACCAGGATTACCCCGTAGATCTAATACATAACCAGCTACATTCTGGTCACCCAGATCCTTGATTGCACGACGCATTTGATCCGCAGCATGGGAACTAAACTCTCGTAAATAGATATAGCCAATGCGTTGATTACCTTCTTGTTTGAGCGAAGCAGTCACGGTTTCTAGTTCAATCCGTTCACGCTTCAAGGTTTGATCAAAATCATTACTATGATCACGACCAATCCGCAGAGTCACATTTGTGCCTAATGGACCACGGATTAATTGAGCCGCAGCTTCTACACTTAAACCGGTCGTGGACTTACCATCGATCGCCAAAATTCGATCTCCTTTTTTAATTCCAGCTTTAATAGCAGGAGAATTATCAATTGGTCTGACGACGGTCAGCATCTGAGTTTTTTCATCTAATTCTAATTGCAGCCCAACTCCAGAAAGTTCTCCGGAGGTTTGGTTAGTTAAGGATTCATACTGTTTCGGATCAAGAAAACGAGTGTAGGGGTCTCCTAATTGCTTCAGTGCGGCTCGCAATGCGTCATAAGCTTGCTCTCGTGAAGCATAATTCTTATCTAACAGACTAGTTCTGGTAGTTCGCCAATCAACGTGATTGAATGTGCCATCTACATATTCACGGTTAACTATTTGCCATGCTTCATCCAAAACTGTTTTCGGACTATCCTGTAGGGCAGCACGAACTGAACTGGTATACAGTGGACCTAATACCGTTAGGGTAGCAGTAGTAGCGATTGCACCGCCAAGGAAGGCAACTTGAAGTGGACTAAAGCGTTTTGGGGATCGGTTCATTGATGGTTGGCAAGTGAGGTTGATATCGACAGTTGAATCTTTAATTGATACTTTAGTAAGTTAAAAACTGAACCAATGCACCCACTCTAAATTCCGTTCAGGAACTGGGTATTTAATCAGTTTTTTTTAACAATTGCAGAATGCCCCTTGATGATTCGGACTCCTAATCGGGTCATATTTACTTCCAAGCAACTGATTTTAATTTAGCTGGCCAACTTATGGGCTTGTCTAAACTATGTGACAGTTACCTCCCCGTCCTTAACTAGAAGAGCCAGAGGCATAGATTGGGTTGAGCAAAATGACTGACTAGCGAGTGCTTGTAAGATTACTACTTGTTAGTCTAACCAAATTCCATTAAATTAGCTCAGTAAGGAGAGAAAAATTCATTAAAAATTTATCCTAGCTTAATTAGGCTATAATTCAATTAAAGATTCTGGACAGCTATTTGTAAGGATTTTGTGTGATTACCCTGACATCTCCTGCTGTAATATTACCAAAAAAGTCATTGGGTTTGCTAGCAAATTTGGGCATTGCCATTCTAGCTTTGACGGGAGTGATCACGATGCAATGGACTAAATTACAGCAAAAATCATTATCCAATCTCACTCCCCAACAAGCTGAACAACAAGAATCCATCCGTCTTAGATTACTCAGTCGCTCTCCTAGCTTGGGTTTTGGTAATTTAATTGCGGATTGGACATTTTTGGGTTTTGTCCAATATTTTGGGGATAATGATGCCAGAAAGCAAACGGGCTATTATTTGAGTGTTGACTACTTTGACCTAGTAACTAAATTAGATCCTCATTTTATTGAAGTTTACCCTGTTTTTTCCACAGCTGTTTCCTTTTATTTGGGTAAACCAGAAACAACAATCAAGTTTATTGATCGCAGTTTAGTTGTTTCATCCCGATTAATTCCCAAATCCTATGTATTGTGGGTATACAAGGGTCTAGATCAATTATTATTGTTAGGTGATATTCCTGGGGCAATTAAATCCTATGAAATGGCAGCTAAATGGTTACAAGGAACACCAGATGAAAACCTAGCCAAATATTTTCAACTATCCGCAAACTTTCTGAAAAAAAATCCTCATAGTATATCTGTGCGGTTTTTAGCATGGAATGAGATTTACCAGCAAGCTATAGATCAAAAAACCAAAGAACGGGCTAAACAAGAAATGCTGAAGTTGGGTGCTCAAATTGAAATGACTCAAGATGGAGAAATTCGCTTTGTTCTACCACCAGCACTCATGGAAAAATAGTTGGCTCGACGACCTGGAAGTAAAGACTAGATTTGATCGCGCTTTACTCCCAGAATAGAAAGAATCAGCCAAGATCTTAGCGGTTTACACTGCTCATATCTGGATAGCGATCGCCCACAGCAATACCTTTAGGTGCAACTTCCTCAATCCGTTGACAATCTGTTGGGGTCAGTTCAATCTTAGTAGCAGCGATATTTTCTTCTAAATATTTTCTGCGTTTAGTCCCAGGGATTGGTACGATATCATTACCTTGAGCTAGTAACCATGCTAATGCTAATTGACTGGGGGTAACGTCTTTGTCCTTAGCAATTTCTTTAACTCGTTCAACTACTAATAAATTTTTAGCAAAATTTTCACCTTGAAATCTAGGTGAAAGTCGGCGAAAATCATTCTCAGCTAAGTCATTAATAGTCGTAATTTGTCCCGAAAGAAATCCTCTTCCCAAGGGACTATAAGGTACAAAACCGATTCCTAATGCGCGGACAGTAGGTAAAATTTCATCTTCAGGATCGCGACTCCATAATGAATATTCTGACTGTAAAGCAGTGATTGGATGCACAAGATGACCTCGTTTAATTGTTTCCGGTGCTGCTTCCGAAAGACCAAGATAACGAACTTTACCTGCTTTGACTAATTCTGACATTGCTCCCACAGTCTCTTCAATTGGTACTTTTGGATCAACTCGATGTAAGTAATAAAGGTCAATATAATCAATCCCCAAACGCTGGAGTGAAGCGTTACAAGCTTGGACTACATATTCAGGACTACCATTAATACTCCGAAAACCTTTATCTGGACTACGTTCAATCCCAAATTTTGTTGCTAAGATAACTTGCGATCGTCGATCAGCGATCGCTTTACCAACTAATTTTTCGTTTTCACCTAAACCGTACATATCAGCAGTATCTAGAAAATTTAAGCCTAATTCCAAAGCACGATGAATGGTAGCGATCGATTCTGTTTCCTCACCAGTTCCATAAAACTCGGACATTCCCATACATCCTAGTCCCAGTTCCGAAACCATTAGTCCTTGACTTCCTAGTGGTCGATTTTGCATGAGTTTTTGCCTCAATTTAGTTGTTGATATTGTACCATAACTGAGACAATAATATTCCCATATACCCTGGTTTTTTCAGAATATTTTTAAAATGGTAAATCAGCCAAAGTTGATAAATTTTCATTAAAAGTTGTGCGAGTAGCGATCGCTTGAATTGTCTCTAGATCAACTTGATAAAAATATTGTCGTCGAAATTGTTCTTCAATAATTGCCAAGGAAAATTGTTTTTCTAGTTCAGCCAAATCAGAATTTTGCTCAGAATTATTTTTAGTCAAATTCACTTGAAATCTAAATCTTCGGTCTTGAAAACTAATGTGAAAACCTAAAGATTTTAAAATTTGAAAACCTAATTCTAGGGTGCGATCGCTAATTCCGAGTTTTTGGAGTAATTGATAACGAGTTGCTTTTGTTCCAGTGCGACTCAGATATTTAGCAAGTCCAACTAACTGTTTACCAATTTCTGATGGAGGTACTAATTTAGGTGGTGCAAAAGCGATCGCAATTTTCTTTTGTTGATGAATTGCTTGACGAAACCATACTTGTAATTCATCCCAACTAGTAGGACATTCTTCAATAATTATCAAGTCATCTGGAAAATTTTTCTCAACTTCTGTCATAGTTCTTCCATCGATAATCCAATCTAATTGCGGAGAACTTCCCACTGATGTTAGAGAACATTGTCTGACCGTAATTAAACGTACTTCATGGCGATTTTTATAAGTATTATAGTCAAGCTCAACAATAGCATCACAACGACCTGAAGGAATTTCATCTTTGTAATGTCCCCACCAAAGTCCAGGAAAACCTTTATTAGTAGAATCATCCCGAATCATAAAATCACTTTTAATATAGTCAACTTTTTTACCAGTTAAATCCTGATCTTTCTGGTGCCAGCATTTTTCAAACCAGCAATTTTGCAGTAAAATCTTGGGGACAGGATTACCCATTCCGCAAGGTTCGAGTAATTTTAACTCTCGAAATAAATCTTGTCCTAATTCTTGCACAGTACAAACTAAATCAGCTTTGACAATCATTGCTAAATTAACACTATCCATTCCTATTTGTTGGCGCAATTGTCGATTTAATGCTTCCGTAAATAGGTTAATATTTTCCACGGGTAAACTTAACCCAGCCGCAAAGGGATGTCCACCAAAACGATGTAATAAATGAGCTTGGGTTTTAACTAATTGATATAGATCAATTTGACTAACTGATCGAGCCGAACCTCGGGCTAATAATTGTCCTGATTCGGAAGCAGTATTTTCAATACTTAATAAAATGGTCGGACGACCGTATTCTTGAGCAATTTGACCCGCAACTAAGCCTAAAACACCAACGGACCACTCAATTTCTTGAAGCACAATTACACTGGTAGTCGATAAGTCTAATTGTTTTAATTGAGCTAATGCTTGTTGAGCGACATCTTTTTGTAATGATTTGCGACGAGTATTAGCTAATTCGGTTTCTAATGCTAATTTTTCAGCCAGTTGGAGATGAGGACTGGTGAGTAATTCCACACAAAAAGCAGCATTACCATAAATCCGACTCACTGCGTTAATTCGTGGACCAATTCCAAAGGAAATATCCGTCGGGCGATCGCCATTTCTCCGGGCTAATTCTAATAACTTTCCTACTCCTGGACGTTGTCGCATCGTTGGTAATTTTTTAAAATCTTCCTGTAATTTAGCAATTCCTTTTTGGGCTAAATACCGACAATCACCAGTAAGTTTAACTAAATCTGCAATTAAACCGATCGCCACTAAATCTAATAAATTTTCTACCGATTCCTGGGGAATATCTGGCATGATTTCATAAAGAGCTTCTACTAATTTATAGGCGACCGCAACACCAGCAAGATGATATAGTTGATGATCAGTAGGTAAATAGCGAGGGTTAATAATTGCTACCACCGATGGACGCTGATCTGGTAAGGTATGATGATCAGTAACAATAATGTCTATTCCTAACCGATGAGCATATTCAATTTCACTCAAACTGGTACTACCAGTATCACAAGTAACGATTAAACTACAACCTTGTTTAACTAAATTGTCTATTCCGGAATTATTAAGACCGTGAGATTCAGTGATCCGATTAGGAATATAATAGATTAACTGAGTATTTTGGTGAAAAAACTGTCCTAATCCATCCCAAAGCACTGATGTCGCAGTCACCCCATCCGCATCAAAATCTCCCCAAATTGCAACTTTTTCACCAATTTCATAAGCTGTTTGTAAGCGTTTTACAGCCCATTCCATTTCTTGTCCAAACGCAAAGGGACTAGCGGGTTGATATAATTCGGAATTTAAAAATCCTTCTAGTTGTTGTCGATCTTGAATTCCCCGTTGAGCTAATAGTTGGGCTGCATAATGTCCGGGTAAATCAGGTGCATAGTGGTTAATTACTTCGAGAAACCACTCAGGTAGATCGATTTTTGACTCTATTTGCCATTTTTGGGCGATTTCAGACATTTTTGGTTTTTTCTTGATCTTGACAAATTGCTTGGATTATGATTATACAGCGGATTTTATATTGATGAAGTACAGGAAAATTGTGGGACAGGCATCTTGCCTGTCCGATCAATTCATCAGTTAAAGTTGATTGTGATTGATCTGTGTTGGTTGGGCGGGTTTTTGATGGTGATCGATTTGATGCAAAATTAATTGGTGAACCCGCCCCTACAAATCCTGGTTAATTGTGATCATAAATTCATCGACCATCGATTTTGATGATCTAATTTAATCTTGATTGTCTGGGTTTAGTTACCGCCCAACCGAGCAGATTTGATGAATCTGACGAGCAGAAAATCTGTTTAAGCATCGGCAATTAGATCCCTCGTAGGGGCGGGTTCACCGATGAATTTGCCACACACAAATAACCTTGATGAACCCGCCCAACCCCACAGATCACCTGAATGAACCCTTGTGTCGGCGATCGATGCAGAGGGCACAAAGGTATAGAAGTAATAAATGTTGACATCTTATAGAAAAAGTGCGTATAATATCGTATGCAGGAAAAACTAGCTTAAAACCTATGCGTTTTGGTTGTTGTGTCAGACAGAAGATTTTTCAATCTATCGAAAAGTTTCATGTTTACCTTCTGACTGGAATTTGCCCCTTGTGAATTTCTCGGTCATTTGGTTCTCAAGAAGCTTCTTGGGAGATTATCAAATCTTCTCCTTGACACTGATCCCAAAAGGGCTTTACCAAGTGTGTTACGGGAAAAGTAAAAATTTACTACAATGACGAATCGGAAAATCAAGTTTCACGAAAAAATGCTTTAATTAGTCCTGCTTTGCAGTGGATTAATGTTCCCTGTCCTCTAAAAAATAGTGCTGACAATCGATTATATCTTTTTTGATAAAATTCTCAGATTTTATTGCTCCTGCGGTTTGCCCATACGTTAAACCAACAATAATAGTTGGAAAATATCCATTCAATTAATCAAACAATCGGAAAACCAGAAATGATCCTGCCCGAATTCAAAAATGAGAAATTATTACGTCAAGCACTTACCCATCGCTCCTATATCAACGAAAACCCTGGTGAATGTGAAAATAATGAACGGTTAGAATTTTTAGGTGATGCTTTACTAAATTTTATTAGTGGGGAGTATCTCTATAAACTGCATAAAGATTTAGGAGAAGATGAATTAACCAGGAGGAGATCAGCGTTAGTAGATGAAAAACAGTTAGCCAAGTTTGCGATCGAAATTGGGTTAGATTTCAAAATGCGTCTTGGTAAAGGTGCGATTCGAGACGGTGGTTTTACTAATCCTAATTTACTCAGTAGTACCCTGGAAGCTTTTGTTGGTGCTTATTATCTGGATCATAATTCAGATATTGAACCTGTACGTAACTTTGTGGAAAAATTATTTGCTTCAGTTCCTGATATTGTAGTTGAACTTCGTTCTAGTATTGATTCTAAAAATAAGTTTCAGGAATGGGTCCAGGCAAATATTGGTCCGACTCCACCTAAATATGTTACAGACCAAATCGGTGGTTTAGATCATGCTCCTGAATTTCAGGCTAAGGTGTTGGTTAATGAAAAAAAATACGGTGAAGGAAAAGGTCGCAGTAAAAAAGATGCGGAAAAACGTGCTGCTGAAGATGCGATCGCGAAGTTAAAAAGAAAAGGATTACTATGATTTTGGAGATGCTCCGACGGGCGATTTTCCTGATCCAGTTGCGACAGTAAGTTGGTTCAATGCTGGATTCTTAATATGTCGAATTTTAACAAATATACCAGAGTGCGCTGAAGACGAGCGATCGCGATGGGGTTTTTGTCGGTTAACAGATTCAGGATCGCACCGACTGTCAGAGAACCATTTTTCGCGATCGCCACAATTATCTCATCGATTATTACCTCTGATGTTCTGCGATCGTCTCCCCAATTAGAAATCCAAATTTTCCGGATTTTCTCTACATTTGCAGGTTTTGCCATTGTCCCTAATCCTAACACCATTTCTGTCCTTAAGGTTTGAGTTGAATAATTAGCAAAAGTTCGATAAGGTGTATCACAAAAAGGATAAGCAGGTTTTTCCCCAGTTAAAGGTACAGATAGATCAGCTCTAGCTCGTAATTCGGCTAATTCTTCCCATAAAGCTTCATAACTGGCAATAATAACTTGCCAATCATAAATTTCTCTAGCTCGTTTCCGTCCGTTTTCTCCTAAACGCTGTCTTAATTCTTGATTACTAATTAAAGTTGCTAATGCTTGGGCACAAGCATCAACATCAACTGCGGTTGACATTGATGTATAACCAACATAATTTCCATACTGCCAGGTGTCATTAAAATAACTGAAAGCGAAATCAAATCCTGCTTCTGGTGGAGGAATTATAGTGGGAATTCTAAATCCATCAATCCCATCGCGGACAGAATCCTGATATCCATCCCAATCAGAAACAATTACAGGTAATCCTGCTGACATTGCTTCAATTGGTGTGATCCCGAATGTTTCTTGGATGTTGTCTGATAAAGAAATAAAAATATCAACTCCACTCCAGATTGAAGTCCGGATTTCTGGTTTACGTCCATCAATAAAAATATGATTAGCTGAAGGACAAAAAACTTTTGCTGCTGCTTTAAATACCATTTCATCGGTTTGATTTTTAAACCAACCAGCTTGAATTAGGTGAACTTTAGCTCCTGTTGCTTGTACTGCTTGTTCTAGTGCTAAATACATCGGTACTGGATGAGCTTTTGCATAAAAATTCAGTCTTCCCACATACAAAATAACTACATCTTCTGGTGATATTCCTAGTTCTTTTTGGATTTGACTACGGATATTGTTAGACTTTATTCCTTGATCAAAAATATCACAATCTATCCCCAAAGGAATAACTGGAAGTTGAAAATTGATCTGAGGTTTTCCCCCCATCCTTTCTGCTAAATATTCAGCCCAATTATCTAAAACATTTTTCATCACATTTTTAGCAGCAACTGAGGTACAAATTAGTGCATCCCAAGCTTGAGATGGAGCAATAATCAGGTCTCCAATATCTTTGAGTAAGGTATGGGGTGATATGGTATGATTTATCCCACAGATACTATAATATCTTTGATTAGTAAATCGACGTTGCCAAAGTAAAGATGCGAAAACTGGATCTCCTTTATAAATAGTACCAGCTTGAGCTAAACCATTGATATTTTCTGGTGTTAACCATCGCACTTTCTGGGGATATTTTACCCAAGGTTGAATCCGATCGCAAAATTCTGAAAAAGTTTGCTGTTCTCCTGTATAACAATATAAATGTTCCGCTGTTCCATACTCGACTAAACCTTTGAGAAATCCCGCACTAGCAATATGTCTTCCATACAGGTTGTTAATGCTAGTATCATAATCTTCGCGTCGATAGAAAATTGCAGCAGTTTTATTCATAATTGCTCTAATTAGATTTAATCCGGAGGATATTAAATTTTAATAAATATACTAAACTCCGTTGGAGACATTTAATTTCCCCAGGATTATGTCCATAGGATTGCAGAATTTCTCCCACAGATAGCGAACCTGATAAAGCGATCGCTTGGATAATTTCCTGTAACCGATATACAGGTATTCTGTGATCACTACCAAATTCGGTGATCCAGATTTGTTGTAATTCATTTAATTTTACCGATGCTAATGTTGTGACCAATTCTAAAATTACATTGTCTGTTAAAGTTTGAGTCGCATAATGGGAAAAAATCCGAAAAGGATCATCTCCTAAAGGATAAGGTGCTTTACCAGAAGACACAGGTGCAAATATTTCCTGAGTAGCTCTAATTTCTGCCAAATCTTGCCATAATTGCTCATATATCGGAATAACTACTTGCCAATCATATACTTGTTGAACGCGTTTTCGTCCAGATTCTCCCATCTTTTGTCTTAACTCTCGATCGCTAATTAATGTAATTAATGCTCTAGCACATTGCTCAATATCAACAGCACATCCCATCGCACTCAAAGCACTATAATTAGCAAAACTTGCTCGTTCTGGTACATATTTTAAAGCTAATTCTAATCCAGCTTCAACTGGAGGTATAGTCGTGGGAATTCTAAATCCATCAATTCCATCACGAATCGATTCTTTATACCCATTCCAATCCGAGACAATTACAGGTAAACCAGCAGCCATTGCTTCTATAGGTGTTAACCCAAAACTTTCTTGAATATTATCAGATAAAGATATAAAAATGTCACCAATTGACCAGATTTCTAATAATTTTTCCCTGGGAGGAGTAGGTATGGTAATCGTATTAATTGATGGTGCAAATATTTTAGCAATCTCCACGAAAGAAATTTCTTCTCGATGATTTTGGATACCTCCTGCTTGGACTAAATGAATTTTTATCTTACTTAATTGTGCAGCTTTTTCTAAAGCTATATACATTGGTACTGGATGAGCTTTATCTATAAAAGTCAACCGACCAATATATAAAACTACAATATCATTAGGAGCAATTTCCCATTCTTGACGGAGCAGAAAGCGGGTTTTTGCTCGAGCATCTCCTTGCGGAAAATCATGATAATCTACACCCAAAGGAATGATTGGTAAATTAATTTTTGTGGCCGTTTCCTCCCCATAATTTCTTCTAAATAATCTGCCCAATTTTCTAGTAACGTTTCGGTAGCTTTTTTGACCGCAACGCTAGTACAAATTAGCGCATCCCAAGGTTGAATCGGTGCAAGTAATAAATTCCCAATTGTGGTCATTGCTTGTTGGGTGGAAATTGTATGAGTAATACCACAAATACTAAAAGCTCTTTGATCAATAAATCGTCTGGGCCATGCAAAATAATTTAATCCTGGATCACCAATGTATATGGTTCCAGCTTGAGCAATAAAGCGCAGATCATTAGCAGGTAACCAACGAACTTTACGGGGACGTTTTACCCAAGGTTGAATCAATTCACAAAAATCAGAAAAGTCTTGTTGTGTTCCTGCATAACAATATAAACGTTCTCCCCTTCCATACTTAACCAAACTCTTGAGAAAACCTCCCCCCGCTGCTTTCCGACCAGCAGGTTGTTCAGAATTATTATTATAAGACTCACGCACATATCGGATCGCCGCAGTATTATTCATATTAATTATTGGCTATTTCCAGGATATTAAATTTTAAAAGATAAACCAGCGATCGGATTAAATTATCTCTCTCTTGGGGATGATTTGCATAGTGGTTGCAAATAGTTTCTACTGATAATCCCCCTGCTTGATTAATAGCAACTAAAATCTCATTCAGGGTCGCGATCGGTGTTCTGCTAATACCACCAAATCTAACTAACCAAACTTGTCCAAGAGTATCTAAAGCTTGTGCTGTTGACATCTGACCAGTTTTCAGCATGATCTGCTGGTGTAAAACTTGATGAGAATAATGGGTGAACATCCGGAAAGGATCATCACAAAAAGGGATAGGTGGTCTACCCGCATCAAGGGGTACAGACAGAGGAGCAGTAGCACGAATTTCGGCTAATTCTTGCCATAATTGTTCATAAGTAGTAATCACAACTTGCCAATCATAAACTGCTCTAGCACGTTGACGTCCATTTTCTCCCATTTTTTGTCTCAGCTCAGGATTAGTAAGTAAAATCGCCAAAGCTCTTGTACAAGCAGGAATATCAACAGATGTCACCATAGCAGTAAAAGCACTGTAAGTAATATAATTAATTCTGTCAGCCCAATAACTTTCAGCTAAATCGACACAAGCACCGGGATCAGGAATAATTGTGGGAATTTTAAACCCATCCACTCCATCACGAACAGATTCTTGATACCCATTCCAATCAGAAACAATTACAGGTAATCCTGATGACATTGCTTCAATCGGTGTTAATCCAAAAGTTTCTTGAGTATTGTCTGCTAAAGAGATAAAAATATCACCTACCGACCAAATATCAGAACGAATTTCGGGTTTGCGTCCATCTAAAAAAATCAGATTGACTGATGGACATAAAAGGTTAGCTGCTGTTTGAAAACGCTCTTCATCTTCTTGACTTTCAAACCAACCAGCTAGAATAAAATGTAAAGGCGATCGCCCGTCTTGCTTCACTAATCCAGTTGCTTGAGCTGCTGCTTCGATCGCCATATACATCGGTACTGGATGAGCTTTAGCATAAAAATTCAATCGTCCGACATATAAAATAACTAGATCATCCGCAGCAATTCCTAGTTCCTGACGTAAGCGATCGCGAGTTTCCATCTTCTGATCAGCATGATCAAAAGCATCACAATCTACTCCCAAGGGAATAATTGGTAAATTGATGGGAATTTTCGTTCTCGACCCAAACCGTTGCGCCAAATATTCTGCCCAATTACCTAAAACATTTTCCAGCCCAGTTTTCACAGCTTTAGAAGTACAAATTAACGCATCCCAAGGTTGAACAGGTGCAATTAACATCTCACACATTACTTCCATTGGCCCTTTAGTTGAGATTGTATGAGTCACTCCACACACACTATAAGCTCGCTGATCACCAAATCGACGTTGCCAAACCAAAGGAGTAATCACCGGATCAGCTCGATAAAGAGTACCAGCAATGGCAATTTTTTCTGGTGTAGAGGTAGAGATCCATTCTACAGCTCGTGGGTGGTCTTGATTGACCCAAGGTTGAATCAGTTGACAAAATTCATCAAACTCTTCAGTAGTGGAAGCATAACAATAAAGAAATTCCGATGTTCCATGCTGGACTAAACCTTTAAGAAAACCTTCTCCTGCGGCTTGACGACCCACAAGTCTTTGTCCACTTGTGTCATAAGCATCCCGTTTGTATAAAATTGCTGCTGTTTTACCCATTGCCAAAGGAGATTAGTGCGGAAACACGCTTTATAAATCTGAATAACTTTCGTAGCATAGCTCAATCTGCTCGTATAATATCAATACTGAAAAACTAAACAAACCTATCCACTATTGACCAGGAGCCATGAGTATATATAACCCTTCTTTACGTGAAGAACCTCGCTCACAGAGAGCAGGGGTAATCCCCTTAAAACAAGAAGACTCTATTTTAGATTGGTTAGAAGCAACCGGACGTTTGCTATCACGAGATGATCCCGAACATAATTACCAAGAAGACGAAGAAGAGATTTCCGAACTAATCGTCGATGATGGTCCCTACGATGATGATGATGACGATTTAGTTGAAGAAGATGTAGACCTCATTCCAGACTAGCCCCCACTATTGGCCACCATTTGAGCGCAAATTTATTCCCATCTGAACATCTGGTCAAAAATATTTTCATCAGAGAAAAAAATCCGTGGATAGTAAACTAACAACTAGCAAAACAACATACCTATCAGGAACCAATATCTTAGTGGTTCTAGGAACTTTACTAATTGTAGCAGCGATCGGTTTGGATCTAAATGCTGGTCGATTGACTAACTTCAACCCTTCTTTAACTATACCATTAGTAATTAGCGCTGTAGCTACTGCGGTCATTGGTTATGTTGCTGTACCCATACTCCAAAAACTAAAAACGGGACAAATTATTCGGGAAGACGGACCGCAGAGTCACTTAAAAAAAGCTGGGACTCCCACCATGGGAGGAATATTTGTTGTACCAGTCGGAATCGCGATCGCCCTATTAGGGTCGGGATTTTCTCCCCAAGTAATCGCTATTTCTACCTTAACGTTAGCATACGGAATCATCGGTTGGATTGATGACTGGCAAATTCTGGTGCGTAAATCCAATAAAGGCATTTCACCACGATTAAAATTAGGCTTACAAATTGGATTTGCTGGATTATTTTGTCTGTGGTTATCATGGAGTCAACCAGAGAGTATTACTAACATCGATTTACCAATGGGTTTATCCTTACCATTAGGATGGTTTTTTTGGATTTTTGCGGGATTTTTATTAGTAGCAGAAAGCAATGCTACCAATTTGACCGATGGTTTAGATGGTTTAGCAGGAGGATTAGGAGCGATCGCTCTGTTTGGATTAGGAGCTTTAATTGCGCCAAGTTCCCCAGAATTAATGATTTTCTGTGCGAGTTTAAGTGGTAGTTATTTAGGGTTTTTGACTCATAACCGTAATCCTGCGCTGGTGTTTATGGGAGATACGGGTTCCCTAGCACTAGGAGGAGCTTTAGCTGGGGTAGCTTTACTGAGTAATAGTATTTGGAGTTTATTTCTAGTGAGTGGGATTTTCTTTGTGGAAACTATCTCAGTCATTGCTCAAGTCAGTTATTACAAAGCTACAAAAGGACCGGATGGAGTTGGTAAACGGTTGTTGAGGATGGCACCTTTACACCATCATTTAGAACTATCGGGATGGACTGAAATCAAAATTGTCGCCGTATTTTATCTGATCAATGGAGTGTTAGATTTAGTGAGTTTCAGCATTCATTAAATCCAACCATCTCAGCCAGTCTGATGAATAGTTTGCAAAATCTGGAAAACTGTCGATACTAAGAATGAACTGTTAGGTTTATTTTGCTCAGATAAGTGGCAACTTTTAGACAATGTCTCCAACTAGCGAACTTCTAATTCTGCTCCTGCTCATTTTCGGCAACGCTCTTTTTGTGATGTCGGAAATGGCGATCATTTCCTCCCGCAAAGTCCGATTACAACAATTAGCCAATCATGGTAGTATCAAAGCGCGTGCTGCTTTAGAATTGGCCAATGCCCCGAATCAATTTTTGCCGACGGTGCAAATCGGAATTACGTTGATGGCGATTATATCTGGTGCTTTTGGTGAAAATGTATTAGCTCGACAAATCGAACCAATTGTCAGCCTGATTCCGGGATTGGAAAAGTACATAAGTATGAGTACAGTTTCATCAGGAATTGCCATTGTAATTATTACATATTTAACTCTAATTATTGGCGAATTGGTGCCGAAAAGATTAGCATTAAATAATCCAGAACCAATTGCTATGAATGTGGCAATTCCCTTGGGAATGTTAGCGAAAATCACCGCACCGATTGTGAAATTATTGAGTACCTCAACCGAAATCAGCCTCAGAATTTTAGGGATCAGACCTTCTAATGAACCACAAGTCACTGAAGAAGAAATTAAGGTTTTAATTGAGCAAGGTACGGAGGAGGGAACTTTTGAAGAAGCAGAACAGGATATGGTAGAACGGGTGTTTCGGTTGGGCGATCGCCGGGTGGGCGCATTGATGACACCTCGTCCTGATATTGTCTGGCTCGATTTAGAAGATCCATGGGAAACTAATAAACAAAAAATGATCGATAGTGGTTATTCCCGATTTCCTGTATGTCAGGGGGGGTTAGATACAGTTTTAGGAGTTATAACTGTCACTGATTTATTAAGTAGCTGTTTGAATAATCAACCGATCGATATGACAGTTTCTTTACGTCGTCCTTTGTTTGTACCAGAAAGTACGCGCGGTTTTAAAGTATTGGAATCATTTAAACAATCTAGTACCCATCTTTCTTTAGTGGTAGATGAATACGGAATTATTCAAGGGTTAGTGACTCTGAACGATATTTTCGTGGAAATTGTGGGTGATTTGCCTATGATTGATGAGGATGATGAACCTCAAGCTGTGCAACGAGAAGATGGCTCTTGGCTATTAGATGGAATGTTACCAGTTGAAGAGTTTTTTGAATTATTTAACCTCGAAGAATTGCCAAAAGAACAACGAGGTAACTATCATACAATGGGTGGTTTTATCATTACTCATTTGGGTCGTATTCCCGCACCTACTGATCATTTTGATTGGGAGAGTTGGCGCTTTGAGGTAATTAGTATGGATGGTAATCGAGTTGATCAGGTATTGGTCATATCTATACCTTTAGATTCTTCAGATTCTACCAGTGCTGATTAAGGTTTTGATCAGTTTTTACAATCTTTGTTCAAAAATGATAAAAAAGCTACTCGAGTTTTATCAGACAATTAGGTTGCTTCGCAAGTATATATTGAGCGCAGTAAGCATAGCTTTGTTAATCATCTTAATTCCTGATCAGCTCAATAGTACCCCAGTGAATCATATCTCGGGGGATCATTTGGTCGCGATCGGTAAAAATGATCACATCCAATTGCAAAAATATGCTCAAAGTTTGGTTGATCAAGGAAATGAATTATTAGAACAAGGAAAAGCAGCGGAAGCATTAGACATTTGGAAACAAGCTCAATCAGTCTACCAAAAGTTAGCTGATTCCGAAGGTATTATTAAAAGTCAAATCAATCAGAGTATGGCTTTACAAAGTCTAGGTCAATACCGACATGCTTGTGTGGAATTACTCACCCCATTACATCTGAATTATCAAGATCATTTACTATGTAAACAACCATCAGAAACAGACCTATTGAGTCAAGAAAAAATTGAGGTATTAAAAAAATCTCTCTGGTCTGAAAAACCTTCATTAATGCAACTAACTGGATTGCAAATATTAGGTGATCTTTTGAGATTGATTGGCAATTTAGAAGAATCACAAGAAATATTAAACCAAAGTTTAATGATGGCTATTCAATTACAATCTCCCTCAAAAATAAGTGCTAACTTTCTCAGTTTAGGTAATGATGAACGAGATTTGTATACAATTCAAAAAGATTTATATTATCGCATGGAATCAAGCCATGGTCGAGACGATACTATCAAAAGAGCTGAAGGTGCTTTAGACTACTATAAAAAAGCTGTTCAATCAGCAACCGGTGATCTACCTACTTCTCAAACTACCCTAATTCAAGCACAATTGAATGGTCTGAGTTTATTATTAGACTATCAGAATTGGTTAGAGCAAGAAACCAAAATAGATTCACCAGATATTCGGGAAAAACTAGAGCAAGTTAAAGCGCAATTGCAAGCTCAGGTTGATCAGTTACGGAAAGAGCCATTCCTGTTTGCTAATTTACCACCGATAATCGCAATTTATAGTCGTTTAAACTTTGCCGAAAGTCTGATTAGCTTCTCTCCAGAAAAAGAAGAATATGTATCGATCGCGCTCCAATATGCAAAAGATGCTCTCGCTAAATCTCTGGTTTTAGGAAATCAACAAGTAAGAGGTTATGTGCTGGGAATACTGGGTAGTTTATATGAACAAATTAATGATTTAGAGCAAGCGGAAGATTTGACTAAAAAGGCTGTCTATATTACTCAATCGATTCTGGCTGAAGATATTGTTTATAAATGGCAATATCAATTAGGCAGTATTTATGAACGTCAAGGAAAAATTCCCGATGCGATCGCTGCTTATAATGCAGCAGTTAACACTCTTGATGTGGTCCGTCATAGCTTACTATCAGTGAATACCAATGTACTATTTTATTTTCGGGAAAAATTAGAACCTATTTATCGAGATTTAATTAATTTATATCTACAATCACCAAATCAAGAAAATCTCGCCAAAGTCCTAGAAGTAAATAAGAAATTCCAATTAATCGAGCTGGAGAATTTTATTCAATGTAATTTATCAGGTTTTGAACCCCTGGAAAAAATTGTGAAGGAACTTAAGCAAACAGCAGTTGCCATTATTTATACAATTATTTTAGAAAAGCAGAATAAAGTTGAAGTAATTCTTAGTTTACCTAACCAAGATCAACCGAATTTATATCATTATAGCACGCCTTGGGATGAAGTAAATGAGAACGTTAATGCGCTCAGGAATAATCTGCAACTGCCAAATTTTAGAAACTTAAACGCTGAGGAAAAAATTATGCCTCGGTATCAGAAACTTTATCAATTATTGATGGCACCACTCAAGAGATACTTACCTAAGCAAGGAACATTAGTATTTGTACTGGATAGTCAATTACAAAACATTCCAATGGCACTTTTGCAAGATGAAAATAAGCGCTACTTAATTGAGGATTATAGTATTGCACTTAGTCCGGGTTCCCAAATCCGCAAACCAAGTAAAATCTCTTGGAAGCAATCGAGGGCATTAATTGCTGGACTCAATCAAAGTGAACGTAGTTCACCTGAATTTCGACCACTAACTAACGTAAAAATTGAATTAGATGAAGTGAAGAAAAATACAGTTTCCCACGAAATCCTGTTTGAAAAAAACTTTACTAAAGAAAAGTTCCAAAGTACAGTTCATGCTTCGTCTTTTCCCATCATCCATCTAGCTACTCATGGAAAATTTAGTTCTGACTCAGAAAAAACATTTATCGTTGCTTATAATGGGCAAATTAATGTCAGAGAATTAGACTATTTGCTGAGAAATAAAACTCAAGGTAGTCCTGAACCACTTGAGTTACTCGTATTGAGTGCTTGTGAGACAGCAAAAGGCGATCGCGAAGGAGGGTTAGGAATGGCAGGGGTGGCAGTAAAAGCAGGTGCTCGTAGTACAGTAGCAAGTATTTGGAGTGTAAGCGATCGCTCTACCGCCTGGTTTATGAAAGAATTTTACCAAAGATTAAAAGCAGGTGCGACCAAAGCAGAAGCCCTACGTCAAGCACAAATAGCTTTTTTGAAAAATCCTCATCACGACCTAGCTTATCAAGGTTACGAACATCCATATTACTGGGCACCTTTTATTCTGGTCGGTAATTGGCTATAATTTTTTTACTACATCATCTGATAAACCAAGTTTTTTGATTTCTTGGTTAACTTGATTCAATCTAGTTTCTGCTAATTCTAATTCTTGCTCATCAGCATTAATCTTTGCTAACTTCACCGCTGTTTTATAGCGAGTTTTAGCCAATTGCCACAGGTTTTGCTTTAAGTAAATATCTCCTAATTTTCGATAAGTCTGGGGAATTTGACTACCATCTTTTACCAATGATTCGAGGATGTTTCTGATGTCAGAGATTAAATGATTTTTTTGGTAAACGCTATACAAGTCTTGCAGATATTTTTCCTCTTTCGATATGTTTAAAGAGTTGATCAAATTAATGGTATCTTGCACTTGCTTAATTGTTTCTGGTTTAAGCATAGCAAAAGTTGATTCGCTGGCTTCTAGATAATTTTGAGATCCTTCAGTTTTGACCTCAATCGTTAATTTATATTCATGTCCAGGGACTAAAGCTGGTACATCACTAGGATAGTCCCATGTAATCTCATTTTCCACTGATTTAGGTGGATTGGTCACAGCTCTTTCCCAGTTGAGTCCGTCCTCAGTTATATCTATGATGCTTACACTATAACTGGTTATTCCTGACACAGCGTGCCAAGAAATTCTTGGTCGAGCATTGATGATATCTGTTTCGTAGAGACTAATAATATAAGGTAAATTAGGATCATTTTCCGGACCACGCGGATCAGGATCATAACAATTTTTGTTTTCGGGACAAATTACTTCTGATGCAGGTTGTGGACAGTGAGCGCCAACAGGTGAATTCCCAGGAGATACTTGCCAAGTTTCCCCAGAAGCGTAGCAGAGAGCAGTTATATCAGCACCTGGGCTAGGTTGTAAGATATCATCGCTATAAATTAATGTACCAGCTTTAATTTTGCGATCGTTTTGAACAGAAAGAATCCGTCCCACGGGAGTCTTCTTGACCGTTGTAGCTGCAACTGGTTCGATTTGGATCAAATTGACATGGTTGCTAGTTTTCTCCTTGGGAGCAAATAGGAACGAGGTTATGGCTAAAGAAATGGATGTTAGAATTGAAAAGGATCTTTTGGTTTTCATAGTTGATCTCCTGCTTGTCATCGGTGCGATCGCTCGTTAAAAACAGCATAACTCACCTCACTAATTTGTAAGTCTTGACTGAATCGGTATGAGAACCTTCAGCTTTAAAAATGTTATGACTGGGTTAATTTTAGGTGATATCATACCAAATAGCAAACTGATTGTTAAAAAAAAGTTATGAAATGGTAGGAAAATCTGAAAATATCGCATTGGTTCAGAAGCAGCAGATCAGGAATAGTGAAGCTAAAAGCGTTCAGTCAGGGATAATCTGTACACCAGTAAATGTTAGAGTAAAAGCAGCAAAAAATAAAATTACACCAATTAATAAATTGAGGGTTGTTTCATGCTAGGTCGCTCCCATGCTTAGACCTAACACCCCAACCCCCTTCCCTAGAAGGGAAGGGGGAGTAATTAAGATGATTAAATTAATGGGAGTGAATCAGAGTCATTCTTGCTCCCCTTTCCTCTTAGGAGAGGGGTTGGGGGAGAGGTCCTTCTGCTAGAATGAAACAGCCCTGCAATTGCTAGTGAGGTTAACTATTGATGAATTCCCAAATATCTTGCAAACACTCTACCTCATCAATCCCAAATTCATGCCAATCGTTAGGATGGGGTATATATTCAAGCAAGTTCTTCCACAAACTTGCCATTGAAATATTAGACTTAAAGCAAATCACACTAGCCAAAACTGCCAGAGCATTATCTAATAGTTCACTATTAACATTTTCTAATTTCTTTTTTGATACACCCAAACTACCAAAATACAAGATCAGATTATCTTTTTTATATTGAACTTGAATAGCTAGAGAATTAGCAGGTTTCTGAAATTCAATCAAAGACCAACTATCTGTTTCACGACGCCAAATTTCTCTCATGTTCATATTTAACACTCCTAAATTTTGGGAATGACTAAATCCACTAAGCTTAACCACAACTGCTCTACCTCGGATTGCGGAAGTTTCACCAAAAATTCTGCCTAAATGACTGCAACAATTTTATTGACTGATGCTGATTTTAGTTTCCGACTGATAGTTCGCTAATTCTTGTGCTGCTTCAGTTTGCAAAAGTTGTCTGATTGATAAGGGGGCAATCACTTCACCATTAGGTCTCCAATCTCGCAAGCGCATCAAAACATTAACATCTCCAGTCCGAATCCAACCTTGGTAATAGGCGTCAATCTCAGATTTTTGAGCAATTATTTGTAATAATTGTTGCTGTTGCTGTAGATCTTTGATCTGCTCACGGATCAGGTGAGGTAGGTTTTGATGGGCGATCGTTTGAAAGGTAGGATGTCTAAATGTATCTTGAACATACCAACGTGCAAATTCAGTAGGAAAACGGACAATGAATAATTCTGCTGGTCGATAAAAATCAAATCCCCAAGCTTCATTTAATTCATTTTGCACTGTTGTTGGTGTCGGTAATTGACCAGAGCGCCACAGATTTTTGAGGGGTTTAGGTACATCCGGATCTCCCCATGCTAAGATTTTTAGTTGGTTTGAGGTAATCCGATCAAGACGATAATTATGCCAGCCAAATTTGCCTTTTGGATCTTTGCCATAGGCACTCAGATATTTAGCCCGTCGGATATAATGCAAGCAAACTGGATATACTGTAATTAAGATTTCTTGGGATTGGGAAACTGACCAATAGGGAAATTGAACTACTCCTCCTTCATGTTTGTGCCATAAGGATTCGAGTTGTGCTTGATAATCATCGACTTGATCTTGTTGGTCTGGGGAGAGAATATAATCTAGATGAATAAAAATCCGTTTACTAGGTGTTTGTGCGGTTTGGGAAATTGCCCGATCGCTGACTTGGGTCCGGAGCGAGTCGATCAGGATTTCTATATTTGGTTGGACAAATGCGATCGATTCTAATACTTGTAATATTTCCGAAATTTGGGTTTTCGATAGTTCATCACCGTTCTGATTGGGGATAATTTCCGTTGGGGGAGGTGGGAATTTAGAACTGGGGATACATTGGTAATATTGACGACGGGGCGATCGCAACCATCCCTGTTCTACCAATTTTTTGAGGTCATCCCGAATCGAGCGATGGACAGTAGCAAAAGGACGCTCTCGTAATTTTTTAGCTAATTCTGCTTTGGGTATCCCTGTCATTTGCATGACTATTTTCGTCCATTCAGATTCAGATTGAGCTGTATTCGGAGTAAAGAGTAATTCTTTTGAAGATTGATGACAAATACAACTTGAATCTCGACAATTAGCTAGCAGTTGATCAGCCGTCAGCAGATCACTGGTCGGATGGGTAGGTGCAAATAGGAGATCCCGGAGTTCCGGATAGATAAAAGTTTGGGATAAGATGGCTCGAATGGGAGACTCCGAACTATAAAACCGTTGCAATAATACCCATAAACGGAGCGATCGCAGCAACCGATTGGCCAATTGACCACCTGCTAACCATTGCAGAATCTGGGGACTGGGAGGATAGATAAAAGTAGACAATAATGGAAACCCCTTATTCCAAGCGGGATTAATATAGGAGCAGAGTCGAAATTTGGTATTGAATCATGAACTATACAACTGCGCCCGGTATGCGTTTTACCCTATCTAGTCATTGTAATCCCGAAGGATTAAAGTATCAACTGTTATTCGTAGAATTAACTCGGAAAGACAGAATTATTCACCCAGAGGAATTAGCCGAAATTGAACTACCCCAGGGAATAGATACAACTGGGGGGGTAGTGATTTCCGGTCGTGGGCCAATTTGGTTACATGACTATCTCGTCCATGAGCTACATCCAACAGCTTGGATTGGTTGTTTTGAACCGAGGTTTAATTCTGCGATCGTCGTTGCTACTCATACGAGTTCAGTTAAAGTCGGTCAAGTGATTCCCTTAACACCCCTGGAAGTGAGTTTTTTAGGTAGTGCTTTGATGATTGTCGGACCTCCTAATAGTGGGAAAAGCGTTTTGTCATATACTTTATTTAAAGCTTTGCTATCAGAATTTCCAGATATTTATTTACAACGTGCTAACTGGGATGGGGAAGGTAATTATGTATTGGAATTAACAGCACAAGCTAGTAAAGATGCAGAAGGGTTTAAAGCAGATAATAAGGGAGGTTTAACACCGCAATTCTTTCCCTACCACGCGCAAGCAATTCTCCAATTAAGACGACAAAAATCTTTAGTAATTGTTGATGTAGGTGGGATGGTACAGCCAGAAAAACAACCGATTTTAGAAGCTTGTTCTCATTATTTGATCATTAGTTCACGTCCAGAAGAAGTAGAAAAATGGCACGAATTTTGTCGCGATCGGGGTAATCTCCAACCTGTCGCTGTGATTCACAGTACATTAGAGCAGCAGGAAATTATGCACCAACAACAACCTTACTTAGAGATCACTTGTGGTCCTTGGATTAGCGGACAAGAATCAGTAATTCCTAGCACATTAATGGAACAAGTACGCACTTTGGTAAAGAAATGATCCAAAGCTACATGATTCTTCAATAATTTCGCGATCGGTGATGGATCGATTTACCTTGAGAGCGGATCTGGACATGAAAGATTAATTTAAAATTACGTTTCGTTAAGAGTTACTTTTTGCCGATCCGGTCTGCTAGATTAGTAGTAGTTTTATGTGTGATGCTACTAATCTCACTTGTAATAACGAGACTTTCTCCGTAAAAATGTCCCAGGTTGGCTTGTTAGAGGCAAATTGCCGCTACGGAAGACGCCTATTCCATTAGGGTGATAAAGTAGCAATAATTTCACCAAGAGCATTATGAGTACAGTACAACTAAAAGTCATTCCCCATCAAACCCAGTCTGGTGTACCGTATCAACACCTGCGCGTCGAAATTACGAATGAAAACGGCATTATTACACCAGAGGATCTCAAGGGGGTCAAGTTACCAGCAGGGATCGATTTTAGTCAAGGTATTGTTATTGAAGGAAAAGCACCGATTTGGCTGTATGGGTATTTGGTGCATGAGTGCCATCCCGCTGCATGGGTTGGGTGTTATGACCCACGTTTAGGAGTGGTGGTGGTCGCGACTCATACTCATGCGGTGGCGATCGCGGAGGTGTTTAAAGTGGATTTACCTGGGGGGTGAGGGGCGATCGCACTTTTTACTATTTCAATTCTGTTGACCAGTTAACCTAAATTTGGAAGAATTTATGACCAGTACAAATCCTAATGATTGGGAAGATTATCAAGTTGATCATCTATTTTTGTTGGTTGGTGAGAATCCGTTACCGAATTATGTAGCAGCTAAGACATTACTTAGAGAAGGTGAAGAAGGTAAAGAAGGTGGTAAACCTTACCTTATTTACACAAAACATACTCAAGAAGCAATGAAACGCTTACAGGAAATTTTAGAGATTCCTGAAGAACAAAGACAAAAATTAACTGTGGCATTAGAAAACTATGAATCTAATGCTCATGAAATTCGCCAGCGTATTAATGGTAAAATTACAGAGATCCGGGAACAAGAAAAGAAACAGAAAGAACCTAAATTGCGTTTTGGCTTGAATTATACGGGTGGAACTAAAGCAATGGCTGTTCATTCTTATCAAGCATTTTTAGAACTAAAAGACTTAGAGTCTGTTGTTTTTAGTTATTTAGATTCTCGTACTATGCAAATGATGTTTGATAAGCTTTTTCCTCCTGTCTCCGTCAAAAATAAAACCAGTATTTCTCTTGTACAGCTTTTTAAGCTACATGGGTTATCTTTGAGTAAAGATCCAAAACCTGAAGTTGTTTATCCTGAACTTATAAGCGTTTTAATCAAGACGGAAAACTTAAAAGCATGGAAAAATTGGTGTCGAAAGATTTTACAAGTTTATGGAAAAGTTCAAAATGAAATAACAACTATGACAAAAGATAACAAAGAAATAAAGATAGTTGAATTGGGTAATTGGAAAAAGAAAAATGAACTCAACTCTCTATTTTTGGATATTCAAGAACTACCAGAAGAAATCAAAAATATCTTAATTAGTTACGATATCACTGAAAATAATGACAAATTATCAGTTAGCAAGTTAATAGATAAACAAAAAATACCTAAACCCAGTAAGAATGAAAAATATCCAGAAGAAATATGTAAATGGCTTGATGGAATTTGGTTAGAAGATTTTGTTTTACAAACAATCAAAAAAATTAAGCAAGAAGGAGAAATAATAATTGATGAATTTGGAATGTCATTTAATTTTCCACCAAAAGATAACATTGCTGATTTTGAGTTTGATGTGGCTTTTTTACGAGGTTATCAATTGTTTGCACTCTCTTGTACTACAGATGATACTCTTGGACTCTGTAAGTTAAAACTATTTGAAGCTTATCGGAGAGCAAAACAGATGGGAGGAGATGAAGCACGAGTCGCGTTAATTTGTTGTTCCAATAATTCCTCAAAAATTCGTGATGACTTTTTGGCTCAAATTAAAGATGAAAAAGTTAAAGTGTTCGGTATTCAAGATTTACCTGAACTCGGACAAAAACTTCGGTTATGGATTAAAGAGGTAGAAAAATAATGAGTCATTATACGGCAACTATCATTGATACAACAGGTATCCAAAAGTACATTTTTGGGAGTAACCGATTAAGAGAAAATATTGGTGCTTCTCATTTGGTTAAATTAGCTACAACTGAATGGGTTGAGGATTGTCTCAAAAAAATAGGTCATGTTCATATTCCTAAAAAATGTGAAAATGAATTAGAACCTAAAATTATTGATGTTGGTTCTAGTTATGTTGGAGAATTGATCTATGCTGGAGGTGGAAACGCAGTTATTTTATTTAAAAATGAAAATGAAGAAAAAGCAAAAGAATTTACGAAATATCTTACCCGAAAAATACTTGAATATGCACCAGGATTGAATGTTATTATTGCTCATCAAAGCTTTAACTGGGAAACCGAATTATTAAGCGACATTATTGATCAAAAATTAATTAAGCAGAAACTAGACCCAAAAAAAAGAAACCCAATTGAATCAGTTCCATTATTGGGTTTGGGGGTAACAGCAACTTGTAATTCGACAGGGTTAGTTGCAGTAGAAGATACTAATGGTCAATATGGAATCCGGAACGGAGAAGGATATTTGGCTTCTCGGGAAATTGTGACCAAACTCAAAGCCGCAGAAAAAGCTAATGAGGAATTGGAAAAGTTACTGTCTCTAAAAGGTACTTATCAAGTTGCTCGTGATGTTGATGATATGGGCCGTTCGGAAGGAGAAAGTAGTTATGTAGCTATTGTTCATGCTGACGGGAATAGAATGGGTAAAAGATTTGAAAAATATGCTGAAAATTATTGCCAACAATGTTCTTCAATTGCAGAGGAAAATAAAAATTATATTGTAGCTATGCGAAATCTTTCTTGGTCTGTAAACAGAGCCGGAGAGACAACTATAAAAGAAGTTGGCAAATTTCTCAACCATGCAATTGAACGAAAAATTGTTAATATCAAAGAGAATTATTTTCCTTTTCGACCAATTGTTTATGGCGGGGATGATATTATTTTTATTGGTGATGGTCGAATTGGTATTTCATTAGCAGTTGAGTTCTTAAAGCGATTTGAAAAAAATACTGAAAATCTACCTGATCAGCAGGGGAAAGTAACAGCTTGTGCAGGTATTGCTATTGTCAAAACTCATTATCCATTTGTTAGAGCTTATGAATTATGCGAAGCATTATGTGGTAATGCTAAAAAGTTTTTTAGAGACGAGGTTGAAAAAAATCCTGAAGCATCTTTTTCAGCTATAGATTGGCATATTGCAGCAAGTGGTGTTTTAGGAAAACTTAATGAGGTTCGAGAGCGAGAATATCAGGGTGGGAAGTTAACAGCACGTCCAATGAGATCGCATGAATATGCAGGTAGCTGGTTTATGTGGGAAGATATGGCAAAAGTTATTCAGGAATTTAAGGAGGGGGTAGCTTGGAAAGATAAGCAAAATAAAGTAATAACTTTGCGTCAAGTGTTAAGAGAAGGAGATAAAGCTACCGAGCAGTTTTTAATTGCCTGTGGTGATGAATTACCAGAATTTTCAAAAGCAAATTCAATAGTTAAAAAACAAGGTTGGTTAAACAATAAGTGTTATTACTTTGATGCTATTGAAGCAATGAAGTTCTATATCCCGTTAGGAGGAGATGATGTACTCAATCAAGATTAAACTACTCAGCGATACTACTTTTGGGCGAGGAGATGGTGTTGCAGGATTAATTGATGCTGAAGTTGAACATGATCGCTATGGTTTTCCTTATTTGCGAGGACGCACCCTCAAAGGACTACTGAGTGAGGAGTGTGATAATCTAATTTTGCTGTTACCAGAGTCCCAACAACAAACATGGATTGAGATTAGATATCAACTGTTTGGACAAGCAGGAAGCACTCAAGAAACAATGGCTCAGATGCACGTTGGTGATGCTTGCCTTCCTTCAGGTTTAAGAAACGCAATCGCACAACAACAACAAGAAAATAGTTTTCCGACTCGTTTAGATGTTCTAAATTCTCTAACTGGAATTCGTCAACAAACTGCAATTAATTCAGATACAGGAGCAGCTGATCCCCATAGTTTACGGAATGCGCGTGTTATCATCCGCGATCGCTATGATGCTCAACCCAGTTACACAGCTCCCTTATTTTTTGATGTAAAGCCTACATCAGAAATGTTAGGGCTACTGGGTGCAGGAGCTTTAGCCCTCAGACGTATTGGGAGCGATCGAAATCGAGGGCGGGGTCATGTGCAATGTAGTTTGTACTATCAAGAGGAAAATATTAGTGCCAAATATCTCGATTGGTTAGGAGAAAATTAATGCCAGTTATTCGCTTTTTATTACACACTGAACAACCTATTTTAGCCACTTCCTTACAAGGTGATCCGAATAGTGATGTGTCTTATCCCTATATTCCCGGTAGCATGATCAGAGGAATGTTAATTAGTCGCTATTGTCGCCAACAAAAAATTCAAGAATTGGATATTCTAGATCAAACAATTAGAAGGCTATTTTTTGAAGATACTACTCGTTACTTAAATGCTTATCTATTCGATTCAGAGCAAAAATATAGAACTTTGCCGACTCCTTTATGTTTGTACAAGGAAAAAGGAGATGAATTTTTACAAACTGTTTTTGATTCTAGTCAAACAAATATAGAAGATCGACCCGAATCTCCAAAGCGATTAGAAAAAGCATTTTGTTGGATTGATGAGTATTCAAATATTTCTGTTTATGAAATTAAGCGATGGATTAATATTCACAACAAACGAAATCGTCAAAAAGGTAGAGGAACAGAAGCTACTGGAGAAGTATTTCACTATGATGCCATTGATGCAGGACAAATTTTTGAAGCTGTAGTTTTATGTCATAGTGACGAAGATGCTAAGATGATTAAATCCTTACTGCAACTAAAAAAAGAAACAGAAAAGATTAACGCTTGGCTTGGTGGTTCTCAAAGTGCAGGTTATGGTCATGTCACTATTAATTCAATTAACTCAACGGATGGTTGGAATGAAATTGCCATTGACTGGCAAGATAGAAGCGATCGTCAAAATAATTTAACGATTACTCTTCTGAGTGACACAATTATTCGAGATGAATGCGGTCAAATTACGACTGAACCTCAAAAATTAGTGGATTTAATTTCAAAACTCCTAAAAACTGAACTCAAGCTAATTGATACCTATGCCAGCAGCACAATAGTTGGTGGATTTAATCGAAAATGGGGTTTACCGTTACCGCAAGTTCAAGCGATCGCAGCAGGTAGCGTTTTTGTTTTTCAATGTCCCGAAAATTCACTTGATCCTCAAGCTGTTAGAGATTTAGAAACTCAAGGAATAGGAGAAAGGAGAGTCGATGGTTTTGGTAGAGTGGTCTTAAATTGGCTCAAAGAAGAGAATGAAATTAGTGCCAAACAAGAAAACATTAAGTACCATGTCATTACACAGCCATTAAATTATCAAGAGGAACAAATTGCTAAAGACATTGCAGAAAGAATACTGCGGCAGAAATTAGATGAGCTATTGATGGAGCAAGTCAGCCATAATACACCAGATAAAAACCAGTTAAATTCTGTTCAAAACAATCAACTTTCACGGTTAATGATTGTCACTAGAAATGCTTTAAATCAAGTTCAAGCTGGTTTACCTGATAATCATCCCCATGACCTGGATGTCTTTTTAGGAGAAAATCGAGAATCTAGTCAAATGACCAAAGCAGGGAAAGAACAGTTTAGCAAAATTAAAATGAGCAATGGTAAGGCATTTGATGAGCAAATTCGACACTGGCTAAATTATTCAAATCAATGGATTAAATTAGCTTGGCTGAGTAAACCTGAATATAGTGGCTTTATCACTGAAAATAAAGAACCAACCATTGAGATTAGCAATCAGTCTGTTACTCTAGACTCTAGGTTATACCAAGAATATACATTGCGTCTGATTTTAGCAATTACCAAAAAAATTATGAAGGAGAAAAGCAATGCTTAAACTATCTTACAGATCCGATCATCGTCATATTATTCGGCGCGTGATTGTACGCGGAACTCTATTTTTAGATACCCCCACTTGCTTAGGAACAGGAGATAAAGATAGTCCTACTGATATGCCATTATCACGGGATAATCTGGAAACGAATAGGGCATTACTAACAGGATCTTCTCTGGCAGGTGCTTTACGGAACTATTTACGGGAATATAACAAGAGATATGGACATATTGAAGAACGGGATGATTTAACAACAAAATTATTTGGCGATCTGTTTGCGTATGAGAACGAAACGGATAGAACTGAAGACCAAAAGATAGAACTCAGAGAAAGAAATATTCAAAGTTCCCTAATTATTAACGACGCTATTAGCACTAAACCAATACAATCAGAACTCAGAGATGGAGTAAAAATTAATAGTATTACTCGTACTGCTGCTGATAAAGCTAAGTATGACTTAGAGTTACTACAAGCCGGAAGTGAGTTTCCTTTGTGTTTTGAATTGTTGATTGAGAAGGACAGTGATGAGGCTGAGTTAGGCAAAGGACTTGCGATCGCTCTCCAAGGCTTAGAACCTAAAAATGGTTCAACAAGTGGTGAAATCAGCCTTGGTATGAAAAAACGACGTGGGTTTGGCCGCTGTCATGTTCAAAAATGGCAAGTTTGGAATTTTAATTTGGAAAATACAGATGATCGGATGGCTTGGTTAACTCTTGACCATTCTTGGTTAAGTGACCCACCCTGTACTAAATCATCTGCTATTGATCTTTCAATTGTCGAAGCAATGAAAAAGGCTGGTATTCAAGTAGCAGAAATTTGGGAAGATAAACGTGATTGCTTCATCATCCAGGCTACTTTTCAATTAGCCAGTCCCTTACTTATCCGTTCTGGTCAAGCTGAAACTGGACGCGCACCTGATGTTGTACATTTGAAGTCTAATCGACCTGATGAATCAACAGAACCAGTAGCAGTTTTATCAGGTACAAGTTTAGCAGGAGTATTACGCCATCGAGCAGAACGGATTGTCAATACTCTGGAAAAGCCCACAACAATTATAGACGAGATTTTTGGGCCAGATTTTAGTAAGGACAAAACTAAGAAAGCTAAAGCAAGTCGTCTAATTGTCCATGAAAGTGTTATCAAGGATACTACTGACTTAGTACAAACTCGAATTGCGATTGATCGATTTACAGGAGGTGCGTATCATGGAGCATTATTTGACGAACAACCAATTTTTAGTGGAGATGAAACTTGCGTAACTATTGAACTAGAGTTGCGTCAGCCAAAAGAGTATGAAATTGGGTTACTATTCCTATTAATCAAAGATTTGTGGACGAGCGATTTACCTGTAGGGGGTGAAAGTAGTATTGGACGCGGACGCTTAAAGGGAATCAAGGCAGATTTGATCCGACATGATCCAAAAGAACCAAAGGGATGGACAATTTCTGAAGCCAATGGAAATTTACAAGTTATGAATTTAGTAGATCCAAACCAATCAGAAGATTTAGTTAAAGATGAGCTAGAAGGGTTTGTTAAGAATTTGCTAAAGCTAAAAGAATTAGGAAATGAGGTAGAAGTATGAGTGAAGATGTGAAGCGATCGCCAGTTATAGATTTTCAAGATGATCATAAATTATGTGAGTGGTTAAAATCTCAAGCACCATCAGTATCTGATCAAACACCTTACCTACTAGCTCATGCTGAAGATGGTGTGATTTGGGGTCGTTTTGATGACGGAAAATTGACAACAGCTAATAAAGTATTTCGTAAGCCAGAGTTTGACTTTCCTGAGTTGCGGTTACAAACTCTGCAACAATGTCGTATTTTTGGACGAGAAGGTGAAGTATTACTGTGGAAGTATGGCGAAAGATGGAAATGGCGTTTTATTGAGAAATTAGCCGATGAAAAAATAGAAGAAAGACAAATTCTCTGGGGAACGCATGGACAAAGACGAGATAATTTTACTCTACTGTGGGATGGGTCACAAGGATTGAAACACGCTGTACCTTTGATGAATATCGTTACTGTTAGTGATTGCAAACTTGATAAACCAGTACGTTTAATTGTTCATCATTATATCAATTATGATCAAGATGGTTTAGCTAGAATTTATCTCAGTCGTCTTGTTGATTTAACTACTCAGGAGAAAGATAATGACTAGAATGAGATCAAAAACTGATCCTCTTTACGATCGCGATTTTGTAGCTTGGTGTGAAGACACTGCTGCTAAACTCAGAAGACGTAATATTGATTATTTAGATTTTGAGAATTTAATTGAGGAGGTAGAAAGCTTGGGAAGAAGCGAACGACGGGAATTAAGAAATCGGTTAAGCGTGTTAATAGCTCATATCCTTAAGCGGATGTATGTTAACAGCTCTGAAAATTTTGATGGATGGGAAGTAACTATTGTAGAGCAACGCAAACAAATTAAAGGATTATTGCAAGATTCTCCCAGCTTAAAACCTTATTTCGCACAAATATTTACAGAAGTTTATGTTGATGCTTTAGATATTGTTTCTGTTGAATATAAGCAAACATAGTTTCCTAAAACGTGGCAATTTGATCCTGAAATTGATGTAATGCTATCTAAGAAATACTGGGAGGAACAGTAAATGAATCCTAAACATATTGATGAAGTTCCAAAATTTATTAAAGATGACAAAGGAAAAAATATACCTCGTCGTGCAGTTGCACCTTATAACTTTGTCGAACTTCCTGAAAAAGTTGTTGAAGTGGAAGCAGAAGAATTACCCAGTAGTGATCGCTATCACCTTGATCGCCACACAGGTAGAATTGAATGTAGTTTAACAACTTCTTCTCCTCTCTACATTCGCTGCGGACTGACTCCCGCTAATTTTACTAAATATTCGGAATATTCAAACCTAGCAAAAGATGCAACAGAAGAACAGAAGAAAAAGTGGGAAGAAGAGAAAAAAGAATGGGATACGGAAAGACGAACAATTCTTTCTCCATTTTTTACATACCAAAGCGATACTCTTCCTGTTATTCCTGGTAGCAGCTTACGGGGGATGCTGAGGAATTTAGTAGAAATTATCAGTTTTAGTAAAATTAATAGAGTTTCAAATGAAAATCGACTATTTTTCCGTGCAGTAGCAGCAAATCCTGAGAAAGATTCTTTAGGTAAAGCTTACAAAAGATATGTCGATCCTAAAAAAGTTAAAGCTGGTTATCTAAAAAAAGATAGAGAAGGATGGTATATTCAACCTGCTCAAGAAGCTGAACAAGGTGCAACATTTGCTTGGGTTAGGGAAATAACTCTTAACTTGCCAAACTTAAAAAAATTCAATGATGATAAATATGAATCTCAGTATATTCCTGTTAGCTATGAAAGTGTAGCTGTAGATAATACAGATAGAGCTAAACGCTTATTTGCTAATAATGTCGAGTTACCAGACACCCATCCCAAAAAAGGCGTGCTTGTTACAAGTGGAAACATGAAACAAGGAAATGAACCTTCACCTCGTCGTAATCATTGTGTTATTTTTGAATGTTTAGTATTTGAAGCAAATTCAACCTCTCGTAAGCTAAGAGTAGATAATACAGCAATTGAGCATTACAGTAATGCTCTGACTGATTTTCAGAAAAAATTACCCTTTGATAAAGATTGGGGAATGTTAGCAGAGAATAGACCTGTATTTTATCTACCTCCCCAAAATGATGATGATACTGTAGCTTTTTTCGGTCAAAGCCCTAACTTTCGTATTCCCTACTCTCCTGAAAGTAACGGTCATGCAACAACTGTAGTAGATTTTATTCCCGAAAATTTGAGAAAATTGGCATCACTTGATTTTGCTGATGCAATTTTCGGTTGGGTCAAGCAAGAATCTGAATCAGAAAAACTACCCCAAAATTTTGATAAACAAAAAGCAGGTAGAGTTTGTGTTACAGATGCCTTATATCAAAACAATCAAAACGGTATCTGGTATGAAGATAAACCGTTAACTCCTCAAATTTTATCTGGGCCAAAACCAAGCTGCTTTCCACACTATCTAGTTCAGCAGAGTGCAGATAAATCAGAACTTAAACACTATACCAGTCAACCTGTTACAGAAACAGTAATTCGTGGTCATAAACTGTATTGGCATAAAGGGAATAACCCAAACTTCAAACTGAAAAAAGTTATTGATTCCTCTAAAAAAGATTCTGATACTCAAACAACTCTAATTAAACCTATTAGCCAAGGAGTTACTTTTAAATTTGATATTCACTTTGAAAATTTGAGTGATGTTGAACTTGGTGTACTGTTGTGGGTTCTCAAAGTCGCTAAAGATGATGCCTATCGCCTTAAGATTGGTATGGGTAAACCTTTAGGATTAGGGGCAATAAAGATTGAACCTAATTTATATTTAAGTCGTCGTAAGCAACGTTACCAAAAATTATTTGATAATAATTACTGGGAAAAAGAAGAGATAACCAGTAACGAAAATATATCAATTTATGTAGATAATTTTGAAAAATATATGTTAAAAAAACTTGATCATAATGGAGATTTTAATAACTTATGTAGAATTCAAATGTTATTAGTGATGTTACAGTGGCCTGGGATAGAAGATGTAGAAAAAACTACTCGATATATGGAAATTGAGCGGGATTGCAAAAAGCACCATATTGGTCAATGCAAGCAGACAGATAAAAAAACTAATGAGTATAAAGAACGTCCAGTTTTGCCAAATCCATTAGATGTCATGGGCATTAAGATAGAGTGCGATCGCCCGTCTACATTTCTCTCTAAAAAATCTACTGAGCAAACAACACAAGAGTTTTTAGTAGATCAAATCGTTGATGCTAATACATCTCTCTCTAAAAAATACACTGAGCAAACAACACAAGAGTTTTTGGTAGATCAAATCGTTGATGCTAAGGTAGTTGATATCCAAGTAGAAGAAGGCAAGAAGCTAAAAACAATTATCACTTACGAAATTCAATGCTCAGACTGCCTAGCTAAAGAAGAAGTTTATAAAAAAAAGGTTTTTTTAGATGTGGGTAATAGTCTGAAAGTCAGCATTGTTAAAGCTGAAGGAAAAAGTATTAGAAAGGTGAAGCGTTTTGAATAGAAATTTGACTCGCAAAAAAGGAAGTCTTAAAGTGTAATTCTTTCTTAATCAGGACTTACACAGCTTCACCAGACACACTTTATTGCTAATTACAACTCCAAACATAAATGCGATCGCAAAAATTCTCAACAATTCACTAGGAGATTAAACAATGACAATTGAGCAAGCTGTATTACAAAACTTACGGGAATTACCTCCTGAACAACAGCAAGAAGTTCTAAACTTTATTCAATCTCCCAAGCAAAAGTCACTCCTGAAACAACCCTACCGTAATTTGCATGGATTATGGAGCGATCTAGATATGGAAATTACCGAGGTAGATATTGCCGAAGTTCGTCAGGAAATGTGGGGAAATTTTCCCAAGGAGTTTCCTTTATGACCGTGATCGCTCTCTATCCACTATGTCAAAATTAACAAAATCAGAGGTGATTATGCCTTTCAGTTCTTATAAAACCATCAATGATGTTGTCAAAGAATTTCAAATTACCTATACTCAATCAAACTTTATCCAAGAAATAGAGTTTAATATCTCCGACTACTTTCGAGAAGATTTAGAAATAGTGATGCAAGATGGTGCAGCAGACTGTTCCGAATTTGCAATTTGTGAAAATCTGATTTATCCAGTGTTAAAGGAAGTTTGGAAGCAGTATCGCCAAAATTTTATTTTATGGAGTCACAAGTCTCTCACATTCGACGAGAAGCTTTCCGGATTTCCTGAGTATGTACTGGCGAAAAAATCACCATTAGGAAACGTAGTTTTTGATCAGCCTTACTTTATCCTCATTGAAGCAAAGCAGGATAATTTTGAGGCGGGATGGGCGCAGTGTTTAGCAGAAATGATCGCAGCTCAACGGCTGAATGAAAATCCAGATCAAGAATTGTTCGGAATTGTATCCAATGGAAAATTATGGCAATTTGGAAAACTTAAAATTCATACTTTTACTTTGAATAAAAATTCTTATTTAATTGATAATTTAGATAAGCTTTTTGCAGCAATCAATTATCTATTTCAACAATGTGATTCCCTTTTAGATGTATTGGAACGATCAATAAATTAATCCAATTGGAGGTAAAACAAGGCACTACAGCGATTCATTCAAGCTTTAACTGATGTTACAACTGGATGGTTGGTGATGCCACTATCATTAGAAAATATTCGAGGAAATTAGGAGGCAATATCGTGATTAATAAACCTAAAATTGAACGAGATAAACTCATTAAATTTATCCATGAAATGCCTGACAATAATTTAGCTGAATTGGCGATTTTTATTGATTATCTTCGCTATAAATCTAGTCAATCTCAAACAATAAAAGAAAGTGATTCTAGCTTTTTAATGTCTATTGCTGGATTCGGTACTTCTGGAGAAACAGATATTTCTGAGCGAGATGAAGAAATTTTACAAACAGAAATTACTTCGATCCAGGGTTGTACCACTAATCCCTGATTGTCAATCTATCTAAAACAGCACTCATAAAATACTAAGGAGATTGATAGACAATGCCAACTAAAATTACAGGATCTCTCTACGAACAGGATTTTGCTTTATGGATCGAGGATGTGGCAGCAAAATTAAAAGTACGAGATTTTGATCATCTTGATGTTGATCATCTGCTTGAGGAGATCGAAGCTTTGGGGAAATCACAAAAGCGGGAGGTGAAAAGCCGTTTACAAACTTTACTGGCACATATTTTAAAACGGATGTATGTTGACAGTCCATTAGACTATAACGACTGGGAGCGAACCATCCGAGAACAGCGCAAAGAATTAAGACTTTTGTTTGAACAATCTCCCAGTTTGAAAGGATATTACACAGAAGTCTTTGAGAGCGTTTGGCAAGCAGCAATGTTGGAAGTCTAGGAAGAATATAAAAAGACAAAATTTCCTAAAGTTTGGCAGTTTAGTAGTGAGCTTGATAACGTCCTCAATAATATTTTTTGGCAGGGAGTATAAAAACAAAAGTTATCCAGGTGAGGTATGGTTCTGGAACTATGGGGGAAAGTGGAAACGACGATCGCATTCTTCCCTTACCCTCATTCCCCTAAAAGCGATCGCAACCATATCGTTATTTTACCATTAAGATTATGCCAGCAAAAGACACTTACCATAAAACTGTTAAAAATGCCTTAATTAAGGATGGTTGGACAATTACGCACGATCCTTTAAAATTGCAATGGGGGAAAAAAGACTTATATGTTGACTTAGGTGCAGAGAAACTGATTGCCGCCGAAAAAGAAAATTGTAAAATAGCAGTAGAAGTCAAAAGCTTTGTGGGTCGTTCTGAAATTGATGACCTGGAAAAGGCTTTAGGACAGTATGTTCTTTATCGTGATGTTTTGTCTAAACGAGAACCTGAGCGAACTCTGTATGTCGCAGTCCATCAGGACATTTTTAATGATTTGTTTACGGAGCCAATTGGCCAACTTTTATTAGACAACCACCGCATACAGTTGGTTATATTTAATCCCATAACGGAGGTAATTTTGAGATGGATACCCTAGAACATTATCGGCAAATTATTGAGAAAGTTCTGACTGACTATGTAGCTGTTCCTTATGCTTATGGAGATATTAAAGGACAGGTAGTGTTCGATCGCGATCGCGATTCCTATTTAATTTTAACCATTGGATGGGATGAAAGACAACGAGTGCATGGCTGTATCGTTCACCTTGATATTATTGATGGCAAAATCTGGATTCAGCGGGATGGAACCGAGGAAGGAATAGCCCTTGATTTAACAGAAGCGGGTATTCCCAAAGAACAGATAGTTCTAGGTTTTCGTCATCCTGATATGCGACAATATACTGAATATGCGATCGCCTAAATCAAGCAATATATTCAGCTTAATTCAATATTATATAGGAGATTGATAGACAATGCAAACTGAAACTAAAGTATCCCTCTACGAACAGGATTTTGCTTTATGGATCGAGGATGTGGCAGCAAAATTAAAAGCACGAGATTTTGATCATCTTGATGTTGATAATCTGCTTGAGGAGATAGAAAGCTTGGGAAGAAGGGAACGACGGGAATTGAGAAATTGGTTAAGCGTGTTGATAGCTCATATCCTGAAGCGGATGTATGTTAACAGTTCTGAAAATTTTAATGGATGGGAAGTAACTATTATAGAGCAACGCCAACAAATTAAAGGATTATGGCAAGACTCTCCCAGTTTAAAACCTTACTTCATACAAATATTTACAGAAGTGTATATTGATGCTTTAGACATTGTTTCTGTTGAATATCAGCAAACAGAGTTTCCTAAAACCTGGCAATTTGAGCTTGAAATTGATATAATTCTATCTAAAAAATACTGGGAGCAGCAATAAATGATTTCTAAGCAGCTCCGAATTATTACCGATGTGGGGAAATTTTTCCAAGGAGTTTCCTTGATGACCGCGATCGCTCTCTATCCGCTATGTCAAAATTAGCAAAATCAGAGGTGATTATGCCTTTTAGCACTTATAAAACAATCAGTGCAGTTCTTAAAGAATTTCAAGTTACTTACATTGAAGCAAACTTGATTATAGAAGCTGAATTTAATATCTCTGACTATTTTCGAGAAGATTTAGAAATAGTGATGCAAGACGGTGCAGTGAACTATTCCGAATTTGCAATTTGTGAAAATCTGATTTATCCAGTGTTAAAGGAAGTTTGGAAGCAGTATCGCCACAATTTTAGTAAGCGTTCACGGAGTGGAAAAAGAAAGCAAAATACCCCCCAATGGAATTCCAGCAATTTTCAAGTAAATCGCCAGATCACAGCCGGACGAATAGCTCTTTCTGCCGCATTATTAGTGGGTTCAACCCCAACAGTAGTCACAAATAACCTGATAAAACTTGCCGCGGGGATTTTTTCATTTTGCATCTGGGGATTTGACTGTAACTAAGATTACCAAATCTTACTCATATTCAGAACAAATCCAGGTAAAATTGGATCGCCGCTAACTGTAGCAGGATTTTCTAAACATTCCTCTGGCAAACCTGGGCGGTAAATATAAACTCGCCGATTTTTCCGGTCAATTAACCAGCCTAACTTTACTCCCGGTTCCCTCATGTATTCTGCCATTTTTTCTTGTAAAGGTTTCAAGTTATCAGAAGCCGACCTGAGTTCTACTACAAAATCGGGACAAATGGGAGCAAATTTTTTCTGTTGTTCTAGGGATAAAGTATTCCATCTTTCCAGTTTAATCCAAGCAGCATCAGGGGATCTTTCTGCACCTGTTGATAGGGTAAATCCGGCACTGGAACTAAAAGTTATACCTGTCCCATCTTGTTCTGACCACACCCACAGCGGCCCAAAGATATTGCCTTCTCGATTTCCTGTTTCTGATCCTGTGGGGGGCATAATTAGCACTTCTCCTAATTGATTTCTTTCAATTTGTAAGTCGCGATTAATTTGGCAGAACTCAAAAAACTCATCGGCTGTCATTTGCAGTTTCGGCGGCATTCTTAATACTATCGGAGATGAGAGCATGGTGATTTCCTCCTTTAAAATATTTTTATTTGAGCATGATTTGTTTACCAAATCTTACTCATATTGAGAACGAATCCAGGTAAAATTGGATCGCCGCTAACTGTAGCAGGATTTTCTAAACATTCCTCTGGCAAACCTGGGCGGTAAATATAAACTCGCCGATTTTTCCGGTCAATTAACCAGCCTAACTTTACTCCCGGTTCCCTCATATATTCTGCCATCTTTTCTTGTAAAGGTTTCAAGTTATCAGAAGCCGACCTGAGTTCTACCACAAAATCGGGACAAATGGGAGCAAATTTTTTCTGTTGTTCTGGGGATAAAGTATTCCATCTTTCCAGTTTAATCCAAGCAGCATCAGGGGATCTTTCTGCACCTGTTGATAGGGTAAATCCGGCACTGGAACTAAAAGCTAGACCTGTGCCATCTTCTTCTGACCACACCCACAGCGGTCCTAATATGTTGAATTCTCGGTTTCCTGTCTCTGATCCTGTGGGGGGCATAATTAGCACTTCTCCTAATTGATTTCTTTCAATTTGTAAGTCGCGATTAATTTGGCAGAACTCAAAAAACTCATCGGCTGTCATTTGCAGTTTTGGCGGCATTCGTAATACTATCGGAGATGAAAACATGGTGATTTTCTCCAATTAAAATTTTGAGAGAGGCGATTATACTAAATCTGGTTCTATTACCGCCTTTGGAACGAACCGCTAAGGCGCAAAGGACGCAGAGGGAAGAGGAAGAGCAATATTGGGGGTAATGGTGGAGGATTTAGTGTTAATCGCGCCTCTACTTCAGTTTAACACAAGGGTGTTGCTATTTATTCGGCTGAAGAGTCATCCGCAAATAAGGTTTAATTACTTCATAACCTTTGGGAAATTTCTCTTTCAGTTCTTCGGGATCTTTGATGGAGGGGACAATTACGCAATCTTGACCGTCTTTCCAGTTGACGGGGGTAGCAACGCTATATTTGTCTGTAAGTTGTAGGGAGTCAATTACTCGCAAAATTTCATCAAAGTTACGACCTGTACTCGCCGGGTAGGTAATTGTTAACCGCAGTTTCTTTTGGGGATCAATAACGAAAACTGTACGGATAGTTAGGTTATTCAAAGAGTTCGGATGGATCATGTCATAGAGGTCTGACACTTTTTGATTTGGATCGGCTAAAATGGGATAATTTAAGCTAAATTTTTGGGTTTCTTCGATGTCTTTAATCCAACCTTTATGGGACTCTTCATCATCAACACTAACCGCGATAGTTTTGACGCTACCTTTGTCAAATTCTGCTTTGAGACGGGGGACTTCCCCTAGTTCGGTGAGTCCATCAGGTTAAGCGTGTTGATAGCTCATATCCTGAAGCGGATGTATGTTAACAGTTCTGAAAATTTCAATGGATGGGAAGTAACTATTATAGAGCAACGCCAACAAATTAAAGGATTATGGCAAGACTCTCCCAGTTTAAAACCTTACTTCACCCAAATATTTACAGAAGTGTATATTGATGCTTTAGACATTGTTTCTGTTGCGTTTTTTCCAAGAGCAAGGGGAATTGATAATTTTGCCAGAAGAAATGCAGCAACAAATAGAACAGGAACGGCAAAGAGCTGATCGAGCTGAACAAGAATTAGCCAAACTGCGATCGCAATTGCGTGATCAAGGTATTAAAGAAAAAGGTTAAGACCTACTTTTTACCAATCCGGTCTGCTAGATTAATTGAGGAAAAATGGGTATGGGATCTCACGATATAGCTTTACGAGTGATGCAAGAATCTGTAATGGTTTTAGCTACATGGACAAATATCAAATTGGACTTTCCAAAAATCCAAGAATCTGAAGCGGTAGAAAAAGCAAAAGATTATCTGAATTGGCCAAAAATGGGAGAAGATCAGATTCAACCTTTACGTCTACTATTCGACTTTGTTTATTTTCCTCAAGATGGGGGAAAGCAGACAAAACCAGAAAATTACTATCCTGTGTGTGCGATCGCCGATTCTGATCCTGTCATTCCCTATCCCTTAGAACAAAAACCTGATTTAACGGAGTACAAAAAACTTGTCAAAACTGAATTAGAAAGACTTAACTCAGCAGATTGGCAAAACTTGCCACTTCTCAGCTTATTTATCGAAAAATATGGTTCTTGTCTGAGCTTTGGTGAATCAGATATTGCCTTAATTGATATGGCTCGATCTACCGCTGCGGTTGCTGCTGCTTTGGTCGATAATCCTGAAGCCGATCAAATTGCTTTAATTGCTGGTGACTTATCAGGAATTCAGAAATTTATCTACACTATTTCTTCTGATGGTGCGCTCAAGTCGTTACGAGCGAGAAGTTTTTATTTAGAATTAGTTGCTGAGGAAATTGTCCAGCAGCTTTTATATAGTCTGAAATTGCCCCGTACCAGTGTTATCTATGCGGGCGGAGGAAATTTATATATATTAGCACCTGCGAATCAGAATACTAAAAACACTGTTGACCAATTACAATCAACTTTCAACCAATGGTTGAAAAACAAATTTCAAAACAAAATATTTTTAGCACTTACTATTTCTGCTCCTTTTTCTGCTCAAGATGTAGCTACTAATCAATTTGCAGAACATTGGAATAACGCAATTAAAAAAGTTAATCAGCAAAAAAATCAAAAATTTATAAATCAAATTGATACTTTACTTAAAATTAAGGTAAGTTACGAACAAAAATGTCGGGTTTGTCATCGTGATGATACAACAAATTTAAAAGAATTTGAAAATGATGAAGGTGAGTTAATAGTCCAATGTCCAATTTGCAAAAAAATGGCTCAATTGGGGAGCCAATTATTTCAAACAAAAGTGGTTGTAAGATCGCGTCGTAAAGACATACCAGGTAAATTAGGAAAAATCTCTTTTCAATTTGCTCACTATTATCTTTTTGAGAATCAAGACAATTTGCCAGAATTACAAGAGGAAGAAATAGTATTATTTATAAATAATTGGGAGACTAAAAACTATCATTTTCAAAATTCAGTTTCTTTCTTTTTGGGTAACTATGGTAAAAAAAGTGAAGAAGAAGAACCAAAATTTATCCGAGCTAATGAAATGGCAAAAAAAGCAAAAGGGATTAAGCGAGTTGGTTATTTACGGATGGATGTAGACAACTTAGGTAAAATTTTTGCGAAAGGGTTAGGGAATAAGCACTCTTTACTTAGACTAACAGGACTTTCTCGTTTGATGACCTATTTCTTTAAAGTTTATCTGAATAGTTTGGCAAAAGATCGCTGTGCCAATTTACCCGAAGGAGCAAAAAGTTTAGACTCAGGCGATCGCCCAAATTTATTATTTATTTATGCAGGAGGTGATGATTTATTTATCAGTGGCTCTTGGAATGAAGTAGTAGACTTTGCTTTTGATGTTTATCAGTCATTTCGAGCATATACAGGCTATAATACTGATATTACTCTTTCCGGTGGAATCAGCCTAGCAGATTTCAAATTTCCTCTTTATCAAGCAGCAGATGAATCAGGGGATGCTGAAAAAAAAGCTAAAGGAAATGGTCGAGATAGTTTAGGATTATTTGGAGAGGTGTTTAAATGGGATGAATGGCTTGGAATGAATAATGTGAACGCGATCGCTTCGGAAACTAAAACTTATCTGAAGTCTGAAAATATGCCTAGCTTATTTGGTATCTTACCTCTTGTAAGACTCTACCATATAAACAATAATCATTCCCATAGCTTTGTCAGAAACCTACTGGTTACAGCTCAATTACAAGATCAAATGATTAAGGAGATTAAAGAAGAACGAAAAAACCGAGATTATATAGATCAAGAGCAAGATATTCGCTACTATTTACATTTACCCAAAATTGCTTATACTTTGGCACGACTTCCTAAACAAGTTCTGGATGATGATGAGTTTCGTAAGTCATTAAAGAATCCATATAATGCACCTTATTTTCGGGCGATCGCCACTTGGATAGAATTACTTAACCGCAAGGAAAGCCATGACTCAAACAACAACTAAAGCTAAACTCACTTTTGAAGAATACCTCAGCTATGACGATGGTACAGATAACCGCTATGAATTGGAAGATGGAGAATTAATTTTAATGAACCTACCAACATTTCATCATGCTTTCATTATTAGATTTTTGGCAAATAAGTTTGAGTCAGAAATTACGCGGCTTAATTTACCTTGGCTGACGTTGCAGGGTATAGGAGTCAGAACATCGATCAATCGCTCTAGGATTCCCGATTTATGCGTAATTACCCGCGAACAAATTTTAGAAAACCTTGACGTACCCGCAGTCATTGAATCTGCTGCATTGCTAGCAGTGGAAATTGTCAGTCCTGAATCCAAAACTAGAGATTATCGGTTTAAACGTTCTGAATATAGTGTAGTGGGAATTCCTGAATATTGGATTGTCGATCCAGCCGAGCAAAAAGTTACTGTTCTGAATTTAGTGGAGGGATTTTATGAACAGATAGAATTTCGAGGAAATGAGAGAATTGTTTCTCAGACTTTCCCCGAATTGGTGTTAAATTTAGAACAGGTATTGCAAAGCAATTTTTAACAGAACTTAAGATATTAACCAGGAATAAATATGGGACCAGAAGATAAACACTCTAAACCTATACCGAAGATAGATGATGATATTGTAGCAGTAATGGTCAACAAGATTGATAACTTGAAATTGGGCTTAAAAGAGTATAAAATTCGCGACTTAGTTGACCATACAGAAAAGCTAGGAAAAAAACTCGCTGATAATGGCTTAAAAACCAATCAAATTCGCAAATTTTTAGATGCTGTCAACCGTTTTAAGATTAAACAAACGGGCAAATCTGAACTTTCCGAAGAAAGTCAAGATGAATTACACATCTTAAGATACCAATTAGCCTATGCTGCGGCTCGACAGCAAAAGGTAGTCGAACCTTTAAAAAAAGTCTTAGAAGTAGCGATTAAACAAGTAAAAGGGAAGGAGTTAGAAAACTTTAACCGTCTTGTTCAACTTATTGAATCAGTAGTTGCATATCATAAAGCAGCAGGAGGAAAAGACCAATGACCATATCAACGATTGATAAACCCCAGAGACAATTACTCGGAAAGCTTCACTTTAAAAGTATTATCTTAGTTGAAACTGGACTTCATATTGGAGGAGGTAGTGAAACTTTAAACATTGGTGGACTCGATAAACCTGTTATACGCGATCCAATTACTCGGCACCCCTATTTACCTGGTTCATCAATTAAGGGAAAACTGCGTGCGATTTTAGAAAGGTTACTAAACAAACCTCTAAATCGACCCGGTGGTAGCGGAACTTATCGCTATGAAAGCGGTGATTTAGTTGATGGAATTGTAGAACTAGGCGGACAATATATCAATTTTCAAGGTGCAAGAACTTGTGAATTATCACGCATTTTTGGTTCTACAGGAGTAAAATGTTATATTGAAACAGAGATCGCTCGTCAAGAGGGGTTACTTGATAATAAGAGTGAGAAAAAGTTGATCAATAACAAAGAATATGTCAATGTTATAGGTCGTAATTTCCCAGGACGATTAATTGTCAGGGATGCTCATTTAGAGGAAGATTCAGCCAAACAACTAGAAAATATTGATACTGGTTTGTACATGACTGAATGGAAGTTTGAAAATGGAATTGATCGCATCACAGCACTAGCCAATCCCAGACAAGTAGAGCGAGTTCCCAAAGGAGCAAAATTCAAGTTTGAGCTGGTTTATACTGTTGAAGAGGCTAGTCAAGCACTAGAAGATTTGAGGAATATTCTTCGTGCAGTTTTAGTTTTAGAAGATGATGCTTTAGGTGGACATGGTTCTCGCGGTTACGGAAAAATTAAGTTTCAAAATCTAGATTTTTGTTATCGAGATTATGCAGGAATTCACAAAGCAGGAAGTGGTGTACTCAGTTTACCATCATCAAATAAAGTATCAGAAATTAATGATACTACGCAGTTACCAGATAAATTTAATGAAATTCAGAAACTTTTACCAAGGTAAAGCAAAAAATGAGTGAGTGGAAATTATTTAAGCTGAAATTTGGACGCACTCCCGTTCACTTTGGCGAATTGGGAATTGGGATGGAAGAAACAAGCGATCGCATCCACTCAGACACGCTATTTAGTGCTTGGGTGAGTGCTTACGCTCGGTTATTCGGGCAAATTGCTGTTGAGGAACTATTGCAAAAATTCCAGAATGAAAAAGAACCACTATTTCGATTGAGTTCTACTTTTATCTATCAGCAGATCGACAAGAAAACTATTTATTATTTACCTCGTCCTTTCAAACGTCCAATAAACTATCCAGAGCAAGATTTTGAATTTGCTAAAGAGTATAAAAAACTGAATTACTTACCCTTGGAAGTATGGCAACGTTGGTATCAAGGGGAAGGATGGATAAATACGGATCAACAAGAACTTGAAGCTAAAGCTAAAAAGAGAGAAATCCAGCCTAGAAAACTGAAAGAAGTAGGTACTTTTGATTATAGTGAAGCGGTCAAAAAGAGTAAAGTTCCTAAAATTGCAGTCGATCGCATTACCAGAGCAACTAATCTCTACCACACGACATTTGTTCAATATCAAGAGAATGCAGGTTTATATTTTCTGGTTCAATTCCATGACACAGAATTTGAACATAAATTTTTGAGTGTCTTAAACTTTCTAGGTGATGAAGGAATTGGTGGTGAACGTTCTAGCGGTGCAGGACAATTTGAGGTTGAATCTGGCGAAATTTCTGATTGGCAACAACTGATTAAGTTTGATCAGGGAAATTTGTATAGTTTGATCAGTTTATTTTGGGAAAATCCTCTTGATCCTGACTTGCTAGCTCAAGAATCTAGTTATGAATTACTGCGTCGAGGGGGATGGATTTCCTCTTCTCCTTCAGGAAATCAGCGTCGTCGTAAGTCAGTACAAATGTTTGCTGAAGGTTCAGTTTTTCCAGTTAAACCTAAAGGTAAGCTTGCTGATGTAACACCCGAGCATTTTCAAGCTCATAGTGTTTATCGCAGTGGGATTAGTTTGAGTTTACCAATTAAAGTATTAGTTGAGTAAAATTATGATTTCTACTTCTGAAGATGCTCTGGTAAAACCAGAGATTTACGAAACAAAACGCATTCATCTTACCAGTCCAATTCTGCATATAGGTTCGGAAGTTTCTAAACTCAGTCCGTTTGAATATGTACAAACCGATAGTCAAGTTTACCTACCAAACCAGGAAGCTTTAGCTAAAGCATTATACCAAAGAGGAAAGTTACAGGAATATATTCACAGACTTGAAAATCGACAAGAAATTACTCCTTTGTTAAAAGAAGCGTTTGGAGATAATTGGCAAAATGAAAAACTTAATGGAGCAGCGATTTTTCCCAAAACTAAAATTAGTCATAAGTGGACAGCAGAAAAAATTACCGATTTACGTCCAATGATTCGCAATGGATTCGGACAACTATATATTCCCGGTTCTTCAATTAAGGGTGCTATTCGGACAGCGATCGCTTATCATTTGCTCACCCATCCCAATCAATATAATCTTCCCTCCTCTGTTCGAGTGAGTGAAATAGAGAAAAAATTGAGAGAAAAAATTAAAACAGGAGAAATCGCTCGGAAAGCTAAACAAATAGCTCTTGACGATCAACTGTTTATGGATTCTCTATTCACTGAATTTGAAATCGCCGATCGAGACAATCTAAAATTTGGGCCGAATACTGATTTTATGCGAGCAATCAAAGTGACGGATTCTCAGCTTTTACTAGAGAAAACTAAAACCATTAAAGAAGGCAAAAAAATAACAGTTAACTCACCAATAGTAGCTGAAGTAATGGTTTCTAGTAAACTAGCTGATCACAAAGCAAAATATCGGGCGTCTATTTATGCTGAAATGGTAAGAAATGTCAGCACGACCTTTACCATCAGCTTAGACCAAAAAATGTTAGACAGTTTTCATCATATTCAAGGATTAAAAATTCCTTTTCAAAATATTGATGAACTCTTAAGAATTTGCCAAGAATTTGCTCAACATCAGTGGGACGCTGAACATGATTACTGGCAAGATATTAAAGATAATCATTATCAAGAAAAAAATTTATACTTTGAAGCAATTCGTGAATTTTATGAAACTATTAAATCTCCTTACAGTTTGCGGTTAGGTTGGGCTAGTGGAATGAGAGGTACTACAGTTAATTTATGTCTCAGTGATGAAGTAGTTGAACAAATTCGGGATAACTGTGGTATTATGGCTCCTGGGTTTGAAGCACCTAAATCTAGACGTACAGTAATTAACAATAAAGGAGATGTTAAGTTTCCTCTTGGATGGGTAAAATTTAATATGTTAAAAGGTGTCGTTTAGTTTCATCATCAGAAATTTAGTAGGAGCATGATAAAAACAATGATAAATTATATTAAAAAATTAGAAGTAGTAGGTCTTCATCATCGATTTGATATCATCCAAGATTTTTATCCCAATACACAAATTATATTTGGTGAAAATGGCACAGGTAAAACAACATTACTTCATATTTTAGCTAATTTATTAAATGCTGACTATCGGCGTTTTTTTGCACTTGATTTCAATCACATAAAAGCCATTATGGATGATGAAACAATTTTAAAGATACGCAAAGCAGATTATCAGCCAGAAAATAACACATATAATAGTCTCATTGTACAGTCAAGTAAAGCAAGAAGTAGATTGTCAATCTTAAAAGAAAGCCAAGAAAATGATTACGAGTTGCAAAGCTGGAATCGACGACACTATGGATCTTTACTACCAGTAGTTTATTTTCCAGCTTTTAGAAACATTATAGAAGCTTGGGCTATGGTAGAAAATCGTAAAAATAAATATGAACTAGATAAAGTTAGAGAACAAGAAATTACTGAATTTGTTCGCAATGTCTACGGTCAATTTACTCCCCAAATAAATTATCCATCACCTGTGGAAATTGAACAAGAACTGGTGCATGAAATGAAACAAGCAGGGGATCGAGTCTTTGAAAGCGATCGCCAAGTTTTAGATCAAAGTTTTATCGATGTATTTTCCCAATTATCCCCCGCTACTTCCCATATTAATGAGGATCTAAATAACCCGAACGAAATTATCCAAAACATCAAAAAACTTTCAGAAGAAATTAATAATTATCCATTCCAAAAAGCTGCTGTGTTAGGTGGAGGTATTTACTCAATTCAGAATATATTGAAATCAGTAGCATCTAACCAACATGAACTCAAGCTTGCTACTGAAATCTTAGGTGTCTATCAGGATTCATTAGAAAAAATGTTTCAAATTAGAAAGGAGTCTTTTGTAAAGATTAAGCAGTATTTGGATGCGGTCAATTATTTTTTAAAAGGAAAAGAGCTAATGACTGAAGTCCAAGGATTTAATGAAATATTTGTTGGGTTAAAATTTGATGATGCTTTTTCCCTAAGAGGTTTTAGTGGTTTGTCATCAGGTGAACGTCAAATTGTCACGCTGATCTATGCTGTTAATCGCATGAATAAACAAAAACTTGTCTTGATAGATGAACCTGAAATATCTCTTCATGTTGACTGGCAAAGGGAACTTCTTAAGACAATTTCTAAACAGTCTTCAGATTGTCAAATTATTGTTTGTACTCATTCACCAGTTATTGCTGGAGATTACGATGAATCTATGACTGAGATTAACTTAACTCCAACTAATAAGCAATTATGGATTGATGATAGCATTGATAGAGATGACTTTCCCTATTCAGAAGATGAAGATGATGTAATGGATTCTGATGAATTTCAAGAAACTGACGAATAAAAACAGGATGATTTTTGTTTATGGCGATTTCTAACTATACGCAACAGGACTACTTGAACTATATACAGTTCAGTAAAAAGAAACACTTGTTAGTAGAGGGAGTGACTGATAAACGAATTTTTAATCTGCTTTTTGATGAATGGGAACAGAAACAGAAAAATAATATTAATCTAGTAAACCTAGAAGTACAGATAGATACTGCTGAAGGTTTGAACTTTATTGATGTACCCCGAAATTGCGATCGCGTCAAGGCAATTTGCCAAAGTATTGAAACTAAACCCTATAATTATAAGTTAGTGGGTTTTATCGATCGAGAGTTTAATGAATTTGCATATAGTTCTTCTTTTGAAGACAACCTAAAAGGACATAAAGTAGAAGGTAGACTTGTATGGTCAAGAGGACATTCTATTGAAAATTACTTTTTTGAATACTCAATCCTTCGCGAACATTTTCGGGGTCTAGCTCTAGACTATTTTAGTGAAGCATTGGAAGTTTTCAGTAGTCAATTTCTAGAATCTATTCTGAAAATAGCTTGTGCTGTTACTCTTGCTAGTAAAGAAATTGGCAAAATTCAAAAAATTGAAGATAGAATCATTCAAGATTTTTTTCAAATAATTAATAATGAATTTCTGATAAAGTTAGAATTTTTTAAAGAAAACTTAATTAAAAGTAAGAATGATTTTACTCTAGAAGAAGCTGAAGAATTCTACAGAGAATATATTAATTTTCAAGATAAAATCACATTATTTAAAGATCCACAAATTATTAGATGGCTTTGTCATGGTCATATAGGTATAAAATTAATATGCTTAAGTTATGATTTATGTATTGATGAGTTGGCAAAACATTTTGAAAAATATGCTAGAGAATTATACAATAATTTTCAAGCCATAATCACATTATTTAAAGATTTGCAAATTATTAGATATCTTTGTCGTAGTTGTGTAGGTATAAAATTAATATGCCTAAGCTATGATTTATGTATTGATAAGTTAGCAAAATGTATTGATGATTTAGAGAATAAAATATATATCAAAACAAAGGAACTTATTAAAATCAATGGTATTGCTAACATTTGGGCTGTAAAAGCACTTGATGGAAAATGTGAATATCCTCAAGAAATTTTTCAATTATTGGGAATTGATACTTAATTTTTTTATTAATCCAGTTATTGCTTATGCTGATTCGTTCAACTTGGACACTAAAAGTACAGGAATCGACAAGTCTACCCCGATCGCACGGTTTAGAACTTACTAAACTACTGCATCAAAAACTAGGTTGGGACATCGGTAATGAAAGAATTCCTTCAACAACCTATTCTGGTTTGCTAGGATATTATATAGGAAATGGGGATTTTCTGACATTTTTGCCAGAGGAAACTTATCAGCTTTCTCTCAGTGGTTTACACCGAGAAACTGCTCAAGCGATCGCATCTTTGGACCTATCTTCTGGGTTAGAGTTTTTGGGGGTAAAATTTGAAGTCTGCGATCGCCAAGACAAAATCACCAGCTACGAGGAACTTTATACTACTTTAGTTGCTAACGAACCAGAACCAGTTCATCGCTTTAATTTAAAATTTATTACTCCCACAGCTTTTGCTCAACAAAAAATTCACTTACCATTACCAGTTCCCAGTTTAATGTTTCGCAATTGGTTAGAAAGATGGAATGAATTTGCACCAGTTTATTTAGGAGGGGATGAACTAATTGGGTATTTGGAGAATACAGTGGTGATTAAATCGCACCAAATCAAAACGCGATCGTTTCAACTATCGAGAGGGTACATCAATGGATTTATTGGTAATGTAAATTTACAAATTCCTTACCGAATAGATGCTTTACTGGTAAATGTAGCTAATTTATTGATTCAGTATAGCCAGTATTCAGGTACGGGAATCAAAACCCGTTTAGGAATGGGACAGACTATGATAAGGAATGAAAACTAAATAACTTGATGATTTATTGTAGTAAGCACCAAGAGCGCTCTCATCGCTTTTAATTTCTATTTTTAAGTTTATTCTCGACGTGAAATCAACCTTGATTTTGTCAGGGAGTTGAAAAAATAAAAATTACCAGTTAAAATAAGAACAGATTAAATCAATGAACAAATTATGATTGCTAATCCTCAAAACTTTCAAAAAATGACAGCGGTACAATACCTAGAATGGGAAGCTAAACAAGAACTTCGCTATGAATATATTGATGGGGAAATTTTAGCGATGACAGGGGGTACTATTCCTCATAACAAGATTTCCCTCAACTTCTATAGGACTTTGTACCCTCATTTACGTCAGAGAGGTTGTGAAGCTTATGTTTCAGATGTGAAAGTTCAGGATAGTAATAATACTCGTTATTTCTATCCTGATTTAGTTGTCACTTGTCACCCTGATGATTTAAAAGCTAGTGATTTTCTTGAATATCCTAAAATTATTGTTGAGGTTCTTTCTCCCAGTACAGCAAGTTACGATTCTCCTATGGAGACGCTACGCGAACGCGGTGACAAATTCAAATATTATCGTCAGATTCCGACTTTACAAGAGTATGTTTTAGTCGATTCTGAATCCATCTCCGTTGAAGTTTATCATCGAGGAGAAGGTAAAATGTGGCTTTATTATGCTTATACAGCCGAAGAAGCGATCGCATTCTTCAGTATTGAGTTTGAGTGTCCGATTGAAGTTTTGTATGAAGGAGTTAGCTTTGAGAAAGAGTGAGCGCAAAAATAGGTATTAAGAATTTCATTAAATTTGATCTGTCCGTCCCATTTCTGCTAAACTAGACTCAGACTTGATTTAGGAGTCCAATAATTTATGAATTAGATCAACTTTTTGCAGCAGTTAACTACATTTTTCAACAGGGCATTTTCCAGTTAGATAAACTTGTACACTGTTAATATTTTCAGATTACCTTAAGGAACAAATTATGATTGCTAATCCTCAATACCCTCAAAAAATGACAGCTGAAGAATACCTAGAATGGGAAGCAAAGCAGGAATTTCGCCATGAATATGTTGATGGCGAAATTTTGGCAATGACAGGAAGTCCCCTTCCTCATAATGACATTGCTCTCAATTTATATACAGCACTAAGACCTCATTTGCGTCAGAGGGGTTGTCGAGTTAATGTATCAGATGTGAAAGTTCATGATAGTAAAAACAGTCGTTATTTCTATCCTGATTTAGTTGTTACTTGCGCCCCTGAAGACTTGAAAGCTCACAAATTTATTCAATATCCCAAAGTTATTATTGAAGTTCTTTCTCCTAGTACCGAAAATTACAACCGCACTAAAAAATTCAAATATTATCGTCAGATTCCCAGTTTACAAGAGTATGTTTTAGTAGATTCAGAAGAAATAGCTGTTGAGGTTTATCATCGAGGGGAAGGTAAAATGTGGCATTATTATGAATACGCAACCGGAGATGCGATCGCATTCTTCAGTATCGAGTTTGAGTGTCCGATTGAAGTTTTGTATGAAGGGGTTAGTTTTGACCAATAGTAAAAATGGAGAAAGATTAACTTGTATGAGGAAGTCATAAAATGTCTTATAGTCAGTTTACTTTAGAGACAGTTGAACAAGTTTTTGGGCTAAGTATTATTGAAAAGTTGGATATTTTTGCGACAGTATCGGAAGTTTCCATTAGTAATTTCTTAACACAGTGTTTGCAATATAATACTCCTTTAGCATTGGAAATTGCTACAGAGAAAGCGCGATCGGAGATGATTATTACACCAATTTTAATTGAATTGAAACAGCAGTTTGAGTCTAAAATTAGTCTATTCTCAGGGAGAGAATTTAATGTGGATAGTCAACAAAGATTAATTGGTTATTGTGATTTTCTTATTAGTAAATCTCCATCTCAATTGCTAATTAAATCACCGATCGCTGTAATTGTAAAAGCTAAAAATGATAATATTCAATCTGGGTTAGGTCAGTGTATTGCTGAAATGGTAGCAGCACAAATATTTAATCAGCGTCAGAATAATTCCCATCCAACTATTTATGGTTCTGTAACTACTGGAACTAACTGGAAGTTTATGCGATTACTTGATACCATAGTTGAAATTGACCCTAATGAATATTTTCTCAACCATATCGGTAAGTTAATGGGTATATTAAGAAGTTTTATTGAATCAGGAGAGTAGTCCAAGTCTTTTTATTGACTTAATTCTTGGCGATTGCTCTCCTGCTAATTTCATCGGATCTGTCTTACCCAATTTCGGATAGCTTGTCTAATTGCTCGTCTTCCATTTGGACGAGATTGGTCAATTATTGAGGGAATTTCTTGCACTCGCAACATGGGAAAAATTGAGCTAGTTTCTACTTCCACATATTTCTCATTTTGGAGTTGATAAATTTTCAATTCACCAGAATCATAACACCAAATTTCTGGTATACCTAAACGAGCGTAAATGGGAAAGCGATTTAAAGATTTACTGGTTAAATCGATTTCTAAAGCTAAGTCAGGAGGAGGATCTTGATTCAAGTCAAACTTTAATTGACCCCTGACTCTAGCTTCATTTTGAAAATAAAAACAGTTATCTGGTTCAATTCCAGCTTTGCTAATTTCCCGTTTCCAAGTAGTTGATCCGTAACTTTCATAATTAATTTCTAGTTCTTCTGATATGTCTTTAATTGCATCACTAATAGATTCTTTGTAATACTCATGTTCAGGTAATGGGGTCATAATTTCCAAAGTTCCGTTATCGTAAGCAACTCGTGCAGCACGAGTTTGACCTAAGTCAATTAGTAAATTTTCAAATTGCTGCCAACTAATATCGTATAAGATCACGCGATCGGCACGGTGTTCGGTCAGTTGCATAAGCTTTTTTCATCCAGTCTGACAAACAATTATTATATTATCATTTACTTTAGTAAGATGGTTATTTTATTTAGGATTTTGAAATATTGGGCGATCGCGCTTTGATAATTTTACCCTATTACTGATGGATCAATTCAAACTTCACTTTAACCGTATCCCAGGATATTTATCATGCTTCTGCTTCTCTCCCTCTGGGACAATAAGTAATGCTTATCTATTATCGATCACTCAAAATTTTATAAAAATTTTAGAAAGTTCAGTGTTTTTCGATATTTACAATTGATCAGGGAGACATTATAGTGATAAGTGGTTAGAATACTTTAAGCGTCAGATATAAGTCATGTCTAAACTAATTATGTCTCTTCTTAGTCGTCGCCATTTTCTTGGTCAGCAGCACTAATTGGAGCTGCCGGATTGTCGTCAATTGCGTTAGTCCAGGAAATGGATAGCGAAGATCGAAAAAATTTAGGAATTGCAATTAGTACAGGAACAATAGCTGGTGCTGCTACAGTTTTAGGTGCTTGGACTGCTGCTAGTGCTTTGGGAGTAGCAGGCACGATCGCCTAAAATTGATAGAAATCGATTGAGCGATGAGGAATAAAAATGACAAGATTAGCCTAGCGCAAACTCTGTGTACTGTCGCACATAAGGTGCATAATAGGCTAGTACAATTTCCTGTTTCGGCACACCCAGGGCTACTAATTGATCAGCGATCGCTTCTTCTGTTCCATCATGTTGCACCCAAATTTTTCCATCTTTAATATCAACATGAAGTATACAACCATAGATCCGAGTAGTGCTGTCCTTCCAACCCACATTTACCAGCTGATAGCGATCGCTGATCGGATCAAAAATTGTTTCGCTGACAACCGGATCATGAGGTGAGCGTCGGTTGGCTCGTTGAGTCAGTAAGTCCTGAATATACTGACGATATAAACTTATTTTATCCATTGGACAATCTCCTGGTTTTCTATATTATAGATCGTTTAGCGTGCCGTAGCATCAGCATTACTATGGCATAATTAGAGGATATAAGCATACTGAAGTCTCGTTTTAGGAGAAAAAATCTCTCTGATTTGATTTTCACAACCTGGTTAAGGTAAGTTAATAGAATAAGGATGTAGTATTTTAACTAGACAAAAAGCTATGCTAGTTCAATTCACAATAGAAAATTTCCTATCATTTAGGGAAGCAAAGACCTTTAGTATGCTAGGTGTGAACAATGATCTGAATCATCTAGAGCATCTGGGAGTGAATCTAGCAGGTAAAGGGAAGTCTCTTCTACCTGTTGCTGGTATTTATGGTGCAAATGCAGCGGGCAAATCTAACCTCATTAAAGCCATTGATTTTGCAAAGGATTTAATCGTTGAAGGAACCCGTAGTGGACAATCTATCCCTGTTTCCCCATTCAAATTAGGTGATTACAGTCAGAAACCTAGCCAATTTGAATTCATATTTACTTATCAAAACACGCTTTATTCATACGGGTTTAAGCTTAATTCCAGCCAAATATTAGAAGAGTGGCTTTATGGCACTCCTCCTGAAAAAAAGAGAGAGATACTTTACTTTGAACGAACTACTTCTGAGCAGAAAGAAACCATAGTAGAATATGGAGCAACCCTCAGAGGTAGAGGTGAAAATAATAAGCAGTTTCTCGATTTTATTAGCAAAGGAACTCGCTCTAACCAACTCTTTTTAACGGAAGCTGTAGAACGCAATGTTAACCTATTAATACCTATTTTTGACTGGTTCAAAAAAGTTCTGACTATAATTCCGGCTGAATCTGATTATACAGATTTAGAAATTGGCATATTAGGCAGCATAGAATTTACTACTTTTCTGAGCGACTTTTTAAAATTTGCTGGTACAGGGATTGATTCGATCGGATTAGATGAAGTCACACTTGATTTTGATTCTCACTTTCCAGAGATGCCCAAAAGTATGCGTGAGAAACTTAACCAGCAACTTGCTGAAGCTGGTGCAAATTCTGTTGTAATGATTGAGAATTCTCTCAGAAAAAAAAGATATCTTTTGATGAAAGGAGAACAAGAGAAAATAAATTTAATGCAGATTAAAACTAAACATCGCCATGAAAACGGTCAACTTGTCGATTTTTCAATCGATGAGGAATCAGAAGGAACACAACGTTTAATTAATCTAATTCCAGTTCTATTTGTTTTAAGGAAAAATCCTGAGAAAGTTATATTGCTAGATGAACTTGATCGTCGATTACATCCTTTATTATCACGTCAATTTTTGGAGTTTTTTCTACAATGCAAAACGGAAAATAGTAGAAGTCAGCTAATTTTTACAACTCATGACAGTAACTTACTTGACTTAGATATACTACGTCGAGATGAAATTTGGTTTGTCGAAAAAAATCAGCAGGGAGTTTCACATCTTTACTCCTTAGCAGAATTCAAGATTAGACCTGATCTCAAAATTGAGAAAGGATATTTGAATGGTCGATTTGGAGCGATTCCATTCTTTGGTGATATTCACAGTTTAGGTTGGGTCGATTGTCAAGCAGAACCTGCTATTAGGATCACAAAGGTTTGATGCCGATCGATTCGCTCACCAATTCTTTTTAACGCTAATTTTGAGGATTTTTCGGTTTAATTATCGGTTTAGGTTTTGGTGTGCTGGGGATAGAAATATCTAAATTCTCTACAGCTTGACGGTTAGCAATTTTTTTATTATTGACTTGATTTTGGAAAGCAGATTTAACTGCAACTGATTGGGATAGAACTTTCATAAGACTTTAACTTGTGAAAACATCTAGTAATACATCACTATCAAATCAGACTTTCTTCAACGGTATTTCTCCTCTAGATAATTGATATAAGATTCGTTTAAATCTGCCGATTCAAGCTGAATTACACCAATTAGACTTTGAGTCCAATCAGCGAGTTCTGTTAAAGATTTTTCCTTTGGGAGAAAAGAAATAGGTGGGGAATAAATTGTGGTTTCCCGTTGAATTGATGTTAAGATTGACTGAACTAAATGCCAGCGATCGGAGAGTGATAATTTTAATATCTGATCTTCTAACTCTGATAATATCATCAGTTTTCCTCCCTAAATTGACTTGCTGAAAATCTAACTATGACCCACTCGAAAATTACATAAGATTACTGATGTTATGATTTTAGCCAATATTTTGAAATTTTGAGCGATCGCGCTTTGATAATTTTACCGTATTACTGATGGATCAATTCAAACTTGACTTTAACCGTATCCTAGGATATTTATCATGCTTCTGCTTCTTTCCATCTGGGATAATAAGTAATACTTATCTATTAGGGATAATACCAATTTAATGTGAAGTTGCATAGAGCTAGATCCCCCTAAATTCCCCTTAAAAAGGGGGACGCGAGAATTCTTGCTCCCCCTTTTTAAGGGGGCTGGGGAGATCGGATTATATGCAGGTTAATAAAAAATATAGTTCAAAATTTTATAAAAATTTTAGAAAGTTCAGTGTTTTTCGATATTTACAATTGATCAGGGAGACATTATAGTGGTAAATGGTTAGAATACTTTAGTATAAGGAAGCGTCAGATATAAGTCATGTCTAAACTAATTATGTCTCTTCTTAGTCGTCGCCATTTTCTTGGTCATGTGGCTTTAGCTACTTTTGGATTGCTGACAAAAGACTTTCTTTATCCAGTTAGTGCTAGAGCTAATAGCGAGGGATTAGTCAAGAGTTCTGATATCTTAGAAAAGTATCATATTTGTGTTCCTTATATAACGGCGCTGCGGGGGGGTAAACAAACAGTACCTCTCCGTTCAGGAGATAATTTTGAGATAAAAATTTCTCCTCGAACTCAAGAGAATCAGGAGATTACTATTAAAGGGTATGGTCAAGATGGTAAAGATATGATTGTAGTCTTCCATACCTTATACGATCAACAACTTAGAGTAGCGGATCAAGTTTATCAAGAAATTGACAAACATACGGAATTTTTTGAACAAGCAAGTAAAGCTAAATGTAAATCAGTGTACGAGCAAGTTGAAGATGGTCAATATATTGACAATATGATCTCATTAGACTTGTTAGATTATGTGATATCCACTTCAAAGCTAGATAGCAAAATTAAAGAGCGTTACCAAATTGCCAGCACTAATTCGCGTCTGATCGGAATTCAGGAAAGTATTGAATCTACATTAGCTAAATCTAAATTGACTGAATCAGACAAAAAACTGCTTAGAGGAACTTACGCTTATGTCCGAGCTGGTGAACCAGTTCCTAATTTTAAAGCACTGACAGACATTGACTCAATTGTGACTAACTCAACCCTACCATTAGAAATTCAGCGGAGTTATTTTTTAGCTAGTGCCAAATCAAAAGCGTTAACGGTTGACTTTATTATTGTTAAACTGATTAACGACAGCCAACAACTGAACTCCGAACAAAAGACACTTTACCTATCAATTTATCAACAGGTCCGCGATGGCAAGACAGTTGAGGATGAAGCAAATTTAAAGTCCCTAGACTTATTCATAAGAAATGCTAAAATTTCAAAAAACGCTAAAATTGTTTACTCAATCGCCAGAATAAATAATTTAGATAACCAAGAAGATTTTGCCAAAAATGTAGTTGGTTTTGTGCAAGATGCTCAAACATTTCAAGAGCAGCTAGAGGACATTAAAGGCCAAGGATTTGCTATTATTCCACAAGCTACTAAAATCCTGAGTACACTGGGAGCAGAAGCAGGAACAGGTGTCAGTATTAGTAGTTTGTCTGGAGCAGCTGCTACCAACGCAACTTTAGCCGTTTTAGGTGGTGGTTCAGTTGCAGCAGGTGGTTTAGGAATGCTGGGTGGATTAGCAGTAGCAACAGGAGGAGCAGCACTAATTGGAGCTGCTGGATTGTTGTCGATTGCGTTAGTCCAGGAAATGGACAGCGAAGATCGAAAGAATTTAGGGATTGCAATTGGTACAGGAACCATAGCTGGTGCTGCTACGGTTTTAGGTGCTTGGACTGCTGCTAGTGCTTTGGGAGTAGCAGGCACATTGTCCGGTGCTGCTGCTATTACTACTACCATCTCGGCTCTTGGTGGACTCAGTATACTTACTGGTGGTGCTGCGCTGGTTGCATCAGGTACAGCATTTTTAATTTGGTCATTGTTGCAAGGACAAAAGCAACGAGATCAGTCCTTATTGCATCAATTAGAAACTCGAACTTACACCTATACTGAAGATATAATTTCAAGTAATGTGGGCTCATTTATCCAAAAAGATATCGGCCAAAAATACAGTTTAGCTAATGCCTTTTATGCTCCTAATATTCCCTTGGATAAGCTATCGAATTCTTTATCTAAATGGCTAGATATTGATTCAAACGAAAAGGTAATCGCTTTAATCGATACGAGTGGATGGTTTGGTACTTACGGTGCTGTTTTTACTGAAAGTCGGCTCATCTGGACAAATAACTTGATCAACTATGAAGATTTAGTCAGGTTTTTCAAGAGGGAAACAGAATTAGCCTTATTGTTATCTGACCAAAACCAGATGACAAAATTGTCTAATTTGAAAGAGGTAGTAGATATTTTATCTGATGATAATTATAAGTCAGATCTATCTAAGTTGAAAAAATTAGTTGACATATTATCTAATTACCCAGATATAAAGCCACTTCTATTAGACGATAGGTATAGGACCCAATTAACTAAATTGAAAGATATAATATATATATTTTCTGATGATAATTACCAAAGAGATTTGTACAAATTAAAAGAGGTAGTAGATAGTCTATCTGATCATGAAAATAACTTAGTAATCTTTTTAGTAATCTTTTTATCACCGGAATTAGTCTCACTAATATCTGATGATAATTACAAACAATACTTATCTAAGTTAAAAGATTTAATCTATACCTTATCTTATCAAAGTATCCAAGATTCTTTGATGCAAATGCTTCGAGAACTTGGTCAAAGATATAGCTATGTTTAGCTAATGAGAAAATTAGCGATCGCCTAAAATTGATAAAGATCAGCGATCGATATTTTTGTTGATATAGTTGATCTATTGGATGCAGAAATGGCTGAGGGCAAAGCATTTCGGTCATAATTTTCTGTGTGATGACGATGTTTTTTCGCCGAAATGCTTTGCCCCTACAAAGATGGACAAAATTCTGTTTTTTTGGTAATATTCACAGTTTAGGTTGGGTCGATTGTCAAGCAGAATCTGCTATTAGTACCACAAAGTTTGATACCGATCGATCGCTTACCAATTATTTTTAACGCTAATTTTGAGGATTTTTTGGTTTAATTATCGGTTTAGGTTTTGGTGTGCTGGGGATAGAAATATCTAAATTCTCTACAGCTTGGGCAAGATTCTAAAACTTGCGTTGAATTAAGATATAGTGGAGATTCAGCGATGAGCTTTAACAATGGAATAGCACCTTGAAAAACTGGAACAGAACATTGATTAATTCCCAACCATTTAGCTACTGGAAATATTACCGGAGCCATAATGCAATCTGGAGGTAAATTAGGAACTTGGGTAGTTATCCATTGTCGAAACATTTTTTGATGATAAGCACTTTGACTCGTTGGACTATTAGTAACTTTCACCCAGTTTTCTCCTTCCCGTCGTTTCCAGTTGTCCTTGTACGCGCTAAATGATCCTTTCCAAGTCTTAACTTCGATTAAAAATATCCCACCTGGACCAATGATTAAATGATCGATTTCAGTAAAAGTACCGATGCGGTTGGTAGGAATAATTGCATTGTTAAACATTACCCAGGTGTCTGGTAAAGATTTTAACAAGAGAGAAATCCCCCATTCTCCTAAGCTTCCGGTGACCTGATTTTTCACCTGCTTAAAATCAAACATAAATGCACCGATCGCACCAAAAAAACCACCACCTAATGATTCTTGAGTAGCTTGACGGTTGGCAGTTTTTTTATCATTGACTTGATTTTGGAAAGCAGATTTAACTGCAACTGATTGGGATAGAACTTTCATAAGACTTTAACTTGTATAGTAAGAAGTAGCTTGACTTTTTGATCCTTATTATACCCAAATCATAGATAATCTTCTTCTACAAGCTGATCCAGAAATCTAGCCCCGATGGTTGATATTTTTGAACAAAGAATGAGCTAGCAATGCTGCTTGAGTTCGATCGCGTAAACCCAAGTGACTCAGAATATTAGTGACATAATTTTTCACCGTATTTTCTGAGAGAAAAAGTGCTTGAGCAATCTCACGGTTATTTGCTCCCGAAGCAATTAAGCGCAATACATCCATTTCTCTAGGAGTTAGTTGGGCTAATTCTGGGTATTGTTCCATCGATGGAGTAGCTGGAGGAGGGGACATAATTGCTTTTTCAAATAATCCTGGACCTAGTTGAGTATGTCCTTTATATATAGCTCGAATTGCTGATGCTAATTCATCTGGTTCTGTATCTTTGAGTAAATAACCCTTAGCACCTAGTCTCATGGCTTGGGAAACATATTCATCATCATCAAAAGTTGTTAAAATTAACACTTTAGTCTGGGGATAGTTTTCTGCGATCGCTTTAGTCGCAGCTACTCCATCCATGACGGGCATCCGAATGTCCATTAATACTAGATCAGGTTTGAGTTGCCCAATTTGGATTAGTGCTTGTTGTCCATTTTCAGCTTCCCCAATCACTTCCATGTCAGCATTAGGCTCTAACAGACTTTTAATTCCTTGACGAATTAAAAATTGATCATCAACTAACAAAATCTGAATCATAATATTATTTTTGATAAGGGTAAAGAAACCGAGATCCGACATCCTGTTCCGCTTTCACTGTCAATGTGAAACATCCCACCGATCGCTGTGGCTCGTTCACGCATTCCTTGCAGTCCAAACCCTGTGGTATTCTGATTTGGATTAAATCCTTGACCATTATCTTCAATCAAGATATGAACCATTCCTAGTTGTTCGTATATTTTAATAATGACAGACTGGGCTTGAGCGTGCTTGTAAATATTCGTGAGTGATTCTTGCACAATTCTATACAGACTAGTGTTAATTTCTGTCGGTAATAATTCTGGTAAATCAATTTTAGCCGAAGGTTCAATTCCCGTAGTCTGCTGAAATTCCGTGAGTAGTTTTTTAATCGCTGATTCAATCGATTGACCATATAATGGATTTGAACGTAATACAGAAACTGAACGACGAATTTCTAGTAATGCTTCCGCTCCCAATTGTTTGGCTTGTTTAACAAAGGTCAGTGCTTTACTATTATTTGATTCCCAAAACAACAAAGCATTATTAAGCTGAATAGTTTGAGCAGCTAAAGTATGTCCCAGTCCGTCATGGATTTCCCGGGCAATTCGGTTACGTTCCTGTAAAGTTGCCTGATCTTCAATTCGGAGTGAATATTGTCTTAGTTGCTCGTAAGTAATCGCTAATTTTTGATGAGCATTTTCTAATTGCGATCGGCTCTGTCTTTCTGCTAATAAAGCATTAATTAATAATAAGGCAAATACTAAGGTTAAACCATACAATAATACATTACTTAACCGCCAATCCCAGATCGTGACTACCAACTTTTCGGGGACAATCGGTCTGGATAATAGCCATGTCCCATAGGAGAAAAGCGATAACCCCAAAACCACTAAGCGTCCTGTCCGCTCAAAAATCAGACAACTTCGCATTAGTAATACTAAACAAAGTAGGAAAACAGCGCGAGTCGATAAGCCATTTTCAATCGCTGATAACACAATCAAACTGAATTCTGCTGTTGTATAAAATAATTTTGTGATCAATTGACCCGTAGGTAATCTTAACCCCATTACCCCAAACACAGCGATCGCCATAATTCGCAATGGTAAAGACCAGGATAATGGTAATGGTTGTAATAATTCCATTAAGATCGCCATTACTAATAACAACCACTCTAGGTATAGTAAAAAACGAAAAGATTGATAAGGTAGGCAAATCATAGCATTCTGATTACCGATAAAGAACTGGAGCAAAGCACCCAGCGGATTTTTTATTTTTCGCGAAGAAATCAAATAATCAAACAACATTTTAGCCCTTATGAATTGACAATTTGCCCTAGATGTGGGAATAGTATTGGTATACCGTTCCCATGCTTATTTCTCTATAGCAATATATCTCAGAAATTGATAGAGTCATTGGGACTAATTAACAATTCCTCAACTAGGAAAAAAGTCATATAACCTTTAGGACTTTTTCACTGATTAAGTTAGGAATCCTACTTCATCCATAAGTTGATAGTTAGATTTTAAGATAAGCTGATAAAAGTAGACGACAATTTAAATAAAGGCTCTATCTAGTTATCCATGCTGGCAAATTATCTGTTCAAAATCCAGAGGAGATCATGACCCATCAAGTTTCCGATGAAATTTCTCCAGAAGTTGTTGATGAAATTCCCCAGGAAATTCCCCAGGAAATTCCCTATGATGACTTAGTGGAGAACGGGAAGAAACCAATCCGCAGTTCTGGGGGAAAAAAAAGGATTGGTTTAGCGCTCATTGGTGTGCTGTTACTTACCGCGGTGGGGTTTCTGGTGATCCGCAACCTAGCTACTCCTAAACTTGAAAAAGCTGGAAGATACGGTGCGAAGGGACAACAAGTAACACCTGTAACAGTAGCAACTGTGATCCAAAAAACAGTTCCTTTACAATTACAAGCAGTTGGTAATGTTCAATCCAGTTCTACAGTATCAGTTACACCCCAAGCAAGTGGAATTATCACTGGAGTGTATTTCCAGAAAGGTCAGGAGGTAAGCAAAGACGCAACTTTTGTTTACACTTGACGATCGCACACAAGGTGCTGCGATTGAGCAGGCTCAAGGGGTGATCGCTAAAGACCAAGCTCTGGTAGGACAAGCTCGAGCTACTTTAGCTAAAGACCTAGGACAAGTAGAGCAAGCTCGAGCTACTTTAGCTAAAGACCTAGGACAAGTAGAGCAAGCTCGAGCTACTTTAGCTAAAGATCAAGCGATGGTGCGACAAGCTCATGCAACTTTAGCAAAGGATGAAGCGCAAGCAGATTACGCTCAGGCGCAGAACAAGCGTTATGGTGATCTGTACAATGAAGGTGAAATTAGCCAGGATACAGCTCAACAGTACGCTACCAACTATCGATCAAGTCAGGCAACACTTCAAGTAGATCAAGAAGCGATCGCTAATGCTGAACAAGTCGTTAAAGGTGATCAAGTAGCGATCGACAATGCTCAACAAGTCGTCAAAGGTGATCAAGTAGCGATCGACAATGCTCAACAAGTCGTCAAAGGTGATCAAGAAGCGATTAAAAATGCTGAAGCTGTTGTCAGTAGTGACCAAGCTGCGTTGAAAAGCGTCCAAGTGCAATTGTCCTATAGCAAAATTTATGCACCAATTGATGGTCTAGCTGGAAACGTTCTAGTTACTGAAGGTAACGTAGTTCAAGCTAACAGTACCACCCCCCTAGTTACCATCACCCAGATTCACCCGATTCAGGTTTCCTTTTCAATCCCTGAATCCAATCTGCCTGCGGTGCAAAAACGTCTTCAGAATGGCAGACTTAAGGTTGACGTCACCTTCCCTGACAGCACTCAATCAATACCCGGTACATTGACTTTTGTCAATAACACAGTTGATCCTACTACAGGGACAATCCAACTAATTGGCGATTTTGATAATACTCAGGGAAAACTTTTTCCTGGTCAATTTGTCAATACTACCCTGACGCTAGCTGAAGAACCGGATGCGATTGTAGTTCCCGACCAATCTGTGCAAAATGGACCAAATGGACAGTTTGTTTTTGTCGTTAAACCTGACATGACCGTGGAAAATGTGCCCGTAGTTGTCAGCAACAGTGTTGATGGATTAGATGTAGTACAAAAAGGACTGCAACCTGGTGATCAGGTAGTAACAGACGGACAAGCAAATCTAGTATCAGGTAGTTCCATTAGCATCAAAACTGGAGCAGGTGCTGCTGATAGTGATGATTCAACTAGTTCCGTTCGCATTAATACGGGGAAAAATTCTGCTAAGGATAATACTCCAAATTCAGCGGGTAATAATGACAAAGATAGTAAAGAGAAAGCGGGTAAACAAAATGATCCTGGGAACAATAAGGTAAGCGGTAATGATGCAAATCCAAGTGGCAATCAGACTTGGAAATCAGGGAGAAAGAGAAAAGCCAAAGAAGACCAATCCTCACCATCAACTGGAGGGAACTAATGAATCTATCGGAGATATTTATTAGACGTCCCATCATGACCACGTTGGTGATGGTAGGGATTTTGATCTTTGGTTTGATGAGTTATCGGTTGTTACCGATCAGCGATCTACCCAATGTGGATTATCCAACCATCCAGGTGAGTGCATCGCGACCAGGTTCGAGTCCAGAAACCATGTCAGAATCAGTTGCTCGTCCCCTCGAAAAGCAATTTACTACCATCGCTGGACTTGATTCCCTCAATTCAACCAGTACCTTAGGTAAAACTCAAATTGCGCTGCAATTTAACCTCAGTCGTAATATTGATGATGCTTCACAGGATGTAGAAGCAGCGATCGCCGCAGCATCGGGACAAATTCCCAACGACTTACCTAATCCTCCCTCCTACAGTAAAGCTAATCCTGCCGATCAACCCATTCTTTATCTTTACCTAGACTCACCAACTTTACCCCTATCCCAGGTAGATAACTATGCTCAAACTTTTCTAGCCCAAAAGTTATCTACCATTACTGGAGTAGGACAGGTGCAAATCTATGGTTCTCAAAAGTATGCTGCTCGCATTCAGCTTAACCCAGACCTATTAGCCAGTGCCCAAATCGGGATTGATCAAGTCCAAACTGTAATTCAACAGGGAAATGTAGATTTACCTACTGGTAGTCTTTCCGGAACTCATAAAAACTTTACAGTCCAGACCAACGGTCAACTTGAAGATGCTGTAGCTTATCGCAAATTGATTGTGTCTTATAAAAATGGAGCACCTGTCTATCTTAGTCAATTAGGTCGAGTAATTGATAGTGTAGAAAATAATAAGGTAGCAAGCTGGTATAATAACGACCGGGCGATTATTTTGACCATCCAAAGACAGCCTGGAACCAATACAGTCAAGATTGTAGACACAATTAAAAAATTGCTACCGACGTTAAAGAACGAGATTCCTGCTTCGATTGAAATTGGCATTCTCTATGATGCGTCTCAGTCAATTCGCGATTCCGTCGATGATGTCCAATTTACCTTAATGCTGACAATTGGTCTAGTTATTCTAGTAATTTTTCTATTTTTGCGAAATCTTTCAGCAACGGTCATTCCTAGTCTCGCTTTACCCGTTTCGCTGATTGGTACTTTTGCTGTAATGTATGAACTCAATTATTCTCTAGATAACCTATCCTTAATGGCATTGACCCTTTCCGTGGGCTTTGTGGTAGACGATGCAATTGTGATGCTAGAAAATATCGTTCGTCACATGGAAATGGGAGAAGCTCCCCTAGAAGCCGCCTTGAATGGGTCAAAAGAAATCAGTTTCACAATTTTATCAATGACACTCTCTTTGGTGGCAGTGTTCATTCCGATGCTATTCATGAATGAATTATTAGGACGATTATTTCATGAATTTGCAGTGACGATCGCGGTATCAATTCTAGTATCAGGTTTTGTTTCTCTTAGCCTTACTCCGATGTTATGCAGCCGTTTTTTGCGTCCGGTTGATCATAATGCTCATCAAAGTCGCTTGTATGAGGCTTCTGAATATGTGTTTGATCGAATTCTAGCTCTCTATGATTGGAGCTTGAAAATAGTCTTAAAATATCACCGCACTACGATGATTTTGTCAGCTGCTTTGCTAGTAGTTACGGCGCTATTATTGGTAGCTGTTCCTAAGGGCTTTATTCCTAGCGAAGATACTGGACAGATTACTGCTATTACTCAAGCAGCACAAGATGCGTCCTTTGATGAATTGGTACGTCATCAGCAGCAAGTTGTTGATCTAATTCGTCAAAATCCAAATGTAGATGCAGTTAACTCTAATATTGGACCTGGTTCTAGTTCAACTGGTGGTGGAGCAGCTGTCGCTAGTAACTCCGGGAGTTTGTTTATTCGGTTGAAACCGATATCGGAACGTCATCAAAGTGCTGATGAAATTATTCAAGATTTACGCACTAAACTTGCTGATATTCCTGGTATTCAAGTATTTCTTCAGAATCCTCCGGTCATTCCTATTGGTGCTCAGCAAACTACAGGACTATATCAACTCGGACTTCAGAGTTCGGAACTTCAACCCTTACAAACCTATGTTCCACAACTGGTTAACAAAATGAAAATGTTACCAGAAATCCAGGATGTTAACAGTGATTTACAGTTTACTTCCCAGCTCAAAATTGATATTGATCGTGATAAAGCTTCAGCCCTTGGTGTTACTGCTCAGCAAATTGAAGATGCCCTCAGAGATGCTTATGGTGCTTATCAAGTATCGACTATTTATGCTGCAACTAATGAGTATCAGGTAATCCTAGAATTAGACCCCCAGTACCAACAAGATCCCAATGCTTTGCTGAAGCTTTATATTACTTCTAGTAACAGTAACGGTAGTAGTACACAGGTAGTTACCAACTCCAGTAGCAATAACTCCAGTAGTACACAGGTAGTACCTAACTCTAGTAGCACACAGTTAGTTCCCCTAAGTACATTTGCCAAAATATCTTCGGGAACAGCACCTTTAATTGTTAATCATTTAGGTCGGATGAATGCGGCTACAATTTCCTTCAATTTGGCTCCTGGAGCATCCCTAGGAAATGCTACTCAAGCGATTGACGATCTCGTTAATACCATTATTCCTAAAAGTATCGCTACTAGCTTTACGGGTGCGAGTCAGGTGTTTCAAAGTTCACTACCGAATCTAGCGATGTTGTTAGCGATCGCCATCTTGGTAATTTATCTGATTCTGGGTATTCTCTATGAAGATTTTATTCACCCACTCACGATTCTTTCGGGACTTCCTTCAGCAGGTTTTGGTGCATTGTTAACATTAATGTTTTTCAATGTTGAACTTAATGTTTACTCTTTTATTGGGGTAATTTTGTTAGTGGGTATCGTCAAGAAAAATGGGATTATGATGGTAGACTTTGCCATAGAAACTCAACATCATCACGGGAGCAAACCTGCTGAGGCGATTTATCAAGCTTGTTTAGTCCGTTTTCGTCCAATCATGATGACAACTATGGCAGCATTAATGGGGACATTACCGATCGCGCTGGGATTTGGAGCTGGTTCAGAATCTCGCCGACCCCTAGGTATTGCGGTTGTAGGTGGATTAGTGTTCTCGCAGATTTTGACCCTTTATCTTACACCAGTATATTACATTTACATGGAATCATGGCGCAAACAACTAAGTCAGGTTAAATTTAGTCAAATCTTTTCACTTATAAATGGGCGATAAACATCAGATGTTTACAGAAAAAATTCACATTTTTAGGTATACTAAAAATACGCTGATCTGAACAAAAATACTTATGCTGAAAACAATTTGGGCAATAGTTAACCAAGGCAAAATTGAGTTACTAGAAAAAGTCAATATTCCTGAAGGAACAAGGGTGCTTATCACTCTTTTGCCTGATGAAGAAGATGACTTCTGGCTCAATACAAGTCAAAGTTCTATAGATAGTATTTGGGATAATACAGAGGATGATATCTATGCCCAGTTACTCAAAAAATGATGTTATCTTAGTCAGATATCCTTTTTCAGATCTATCTAGCGTCAAAGTTAGACCTGGTATTGTTATAAATGCACCACATATTTCTCAAGATGTTTTTATTCATTAAGAAATTGGTTAGGGCTTTGATGTAGGTTAGTCACATTTTTGGGAAACAAAAAAAACTCATGAACATTTCAGAACTTTTTATCCGTCGTCCTGTCATGACCACGCTGGTGATGATCGGGATCTTAATTTTTGGGATCATGAGTTATTTTCTGTTACCGATCAGTGCCCTTCCTAGCGTCGAATATCCTTTTATTAGTGTTTCCGCTAGTTTGCCCGGTGCCACCCCAGAAACAATGGCATCTTCTGTTGCAGCCCCTCTAGAACGACAATTCACTGAAATTGCTGGACTCAATTCCTTCAACTCGACTAGTTCAACCGGTAGCACCAACATCTCTCTGCAATTTGACTTCAGCCGCGATGTCGATGAAGCTGCTAAAGACGTACAAGCCGCGATTTCAGCTGCCGCAGGGGTATTACCTGTAATGCCTAAACCACCCAGCTATCGCAAGATTAATCCCTCCGTTGCGCCGATCCTTTATATTTATCTCTATTCTGACACCCTGCCCATATATGATGTAGACGAATATGCAGAAGTCCCGATTGCTCAACCCATTTCTACGATTAATGGTGTTGCTCAAGTACAGGTTTATGGTCAAAAGCAATATGCTGTTCGCGTTCAAATTGACCCGCCAGCATTGATTACAAAGGGAATTGGCATAGATCAGGTACGAACAGCAATTCAGCAAGGAAATGTAACCCTACCAACCGGAATTGTGTCTGGCAGCCACAAAAGCTACATGATTCAGGCGAATGGTCAACTAAGTAATGCGGCTGGTTATCGATCGCTGATCGTCACCTATAAAAAAGGCGCTCCAGTGCGACTCCAGGATTTGGGAAACGTGATTGACGATGTTCAGAACAACAAAGTCTTAAACCTCTACAGTGACAAGAATATTGCTAATCACCCTTCAATTGTTCTCGCGGTACAGCCCCAACCTGGTGCGAATACAGTGCAGATCATTGATGACATTAAGGAATTGTTACCCATCCTCCGCGAGCAAATTCCGAAATCGCTCACGATGGATATCCTATACGATCGCTCCCAATCCATCCGGGCTTCAATTGCCGATGTTAAATTTAGTCTATTTCTATCAATTTGTCTGGTTGTCCTAGTGATCTTTCTATTTCTGCGTGACGTAACTGCTACGCTGATTCCCAGTATGGCACTGCCGATCGCGATCATTGGTACATTTTCTCCCATGTATCTTTTTGGTTATTCCCTGGATAACCTTTCCCTGATGGCATTAACGCTTTCCGTTGGCTTTGTTGTGGATGATGCGATCGTCGTATTGGAGAATATTGTCCGTTATCGAGAATTAGGTGAAGATCAACTAGAAGCTACATTCAAGGGATCAAGAGAAATTAGCTTTACCATTTTGTCGATGACCCTATCCCTGGTAGCAGTGTTTATCCCCATTATGTTTATGGGAGGGTTAATCGGTCGATTATTTCATGAATTTGCAGTAACAATAACGATCGCTATTTTGGTTTCGGGTTTTGTTTCCCTCAGTCTCACCCCGATGTTGTGCAGCCGATTTCTCGGTTCATTTCATCAGCAACATCAAAATCGTCTATTTCAATTGTCAGAACGGGGATTTGATCTACTACTCCAAGGATATGAGTGGACTCTCAAGCCAGTTTTGAAACATCATCGCATCACGATGATTAGTTCTTTGATTATTGTGTTACTTACTGTTGTTCTTGTCATCCTTGTTCCCAAAGGTTTTATTCCTAATGAAGACACTGGACAACTGATGATAAATACCAAAGCAGCGCAAGATATTTCTTTTGACGATATGCTGATTCATCAGCAGAAAGTTGTAGATATTATTCGACAAGACCCCAACATCGCAGCACTTAACTCGACAGTCGGTGCTGCTGGACCCAACGCATCAGTTAACGCAGGACGAATTACAGTCCGGTTGAAACCTGTTTCTGAACGTCCAGAGAAACTCAATATTGATCAGATTGTGCAAGGACTAACTCAGAAGTTGAGAGATATACCAGGAATTCAAGCATTTGTACGTGCCCCAACTGCTATTCCCATCGGTGGTCAACAAACCAATTCTTTATATCAATTCACTTTACAAAGTTTAAACTTAGCGGATCTGCGTACTTATGTTCCTAAACTGTTGGATCAAGTCAAACTCATACCAGGTTTGCGAGGTGTTGATAGTGACTTACAACTGAGCACTCCCCAAGTGGAAGTTAAGCTTAACCACGAAAAAGCTAAAATCCTTGGTATTAGTGCCCAACAATTAGAGCAAACCCTAAGTTATGCCTATGGTTCTAGTCAAGTTTCCACTATCTATACTCCAAATGATCAGTTCTATGTGATCTTAGAGGTGAACCCGAAGTATCAACGTGATCCAAGTGCTTTATCAATGATCTATGTTTCATCAAACTATGGAAAAGCTATTCCCCTTAATACGATCGCCACAATCACCCAGGATGTTGGTCCACTTACCGTTGCTCACCTCGGCGAACTTCCCTCTTCAACCATTTCTTTTGATACTATGCCGGGAGTGTCTTTAAGTCAAGCGAGCGATGCGATCAAAAAAGTTGCAGATGATATTCTACCTGCAAGTATCACTAGCAGTTTTCAAGGTTCAGCACAGGTTTTTGCTCAGTCCTTTAATGATTTAGGCTTGTTGTTGCTTGTCTCTATTATAGTAATTTATCTGATTCTAGGTATTCTCTATGAAGATTTCATTCATCCCATTACGATTCTTTCGGGACTACCTTCAGCAGGTTTTGGTGCATTATTAACGCTGATCATCTTTCAAGTTGAATTAAATCTTTATTCTTTTATCGGGATGATTTTGCTAGTTGGTATTGTGAAGAAAAACGGCATCATGCTAGTAGATTTTGCAATTGAAGCACAGCGAAAATACGGAAAAAGTACCTTTGATGCTATTTATGAAGCCTGTTTGCTTCGTTTTCGCCCGATTATGATGACAACCATGGCAGCGTTGATTGGGACATTACCTATTGCTCTAGGTGCAGGTACGGGTTCGGAAGCGCGTCGTCCTTTAGGAATTGCGGTTGTAGGTGGATTATTGTTTTCCCAAGTCTTAACGCTCTATTTAACTCCTGTTTTTTATATTTATATGGAAGCTTTCCGGAAATGGTTGAGTCAACGTCAGGTAACTAAACTTCGGGTCAAAAGAGGATAGGGTTGGAGCGATCGCTTGTCGCTCTAATATCTGGATAGACCTTTCGGATATAATAGGAGTGCCCTGAGACTCAGGGCAATAGCCCCTAATAGAGAATTCTATCGGCAGCAGTTACATTGGCAGAAGTTCCACCGGAACGTCTCTACAGAGGTAAAATTGATGTTTACTCCCTCAACCAAATCTATGAATAACTATGTTTCATTTTTATCAGTCGGAGTTATAAGTTTAGGAGGATCTCTTCCCGTTCAATCCTATCCCCAAGTTCAGGTTAATTTTGAGCCAATTAAATCTCTAAAACCAAATTTGCCTGAGTTGATTTTGTCTGTCGATCCTCAAACTAATTTAGAGGTTCCTACTTTAGCTACTCAATTCGTTGAAACTCTCGCTCGGGAAGACTTTAAAAGTGCTGTTCAGCAGTTTGATAGTACAATGCAAACTAAGGTTTCTCCCGAAGCATTGCAATCCTTTTGGGCAGACCTTACTACTATATTAGGTAAATTCCAGCGTCACTTAGCCCCTCGGACTCTAAAAACTCAACAGGATGATGTTGTTTTAGTACCTTGTCAGTTTGAAAAAGGAACAGTTACAGTTAAGACTGTTTTCAACAGCGATAAAAAAATTACAGGTCTACAATTTATTCCTACCGATCGCGCTGCTTTTTATAAATCTCCATCCTATGTAAATCCAGCTAATTTTCAACAGCAAAAAGTTCAAATTGGTTCTGATCATAATTCTCTACCCGGAACCTTAACTATTCCAGTCGGAAAAGGTCCTTTTCCTGTCGTTCTCTTAGTACATGGTTCTGGTCCAAACGATCAGGACGAAACAATCGGACCAAATAAACCCTTTCGAGATCTTAGCTGAAGGATTAGCTTCTCAGGGTATTGCTGTATTGCGGTATGATAAACGCACTCGAGTGTATCCCAGACAATTTACTGGTAGTTTTACAGTTAAAGAAGAAGTAATTGATGATGTTTTATCAGCCATTTCTTTACTCAGACAAAACCCACAAATTAACTCTGAAAAAATTTATGTTTTAGGACATAGTTTAGGTGGAATGTTAATTCCAAGAATTGGGACTCTCGATCCTCATCTAGCCGGATTAATTATCATGGCTGGACCAACTCGACCCTTTGAAGATTTGTTTCTTCAACAAACTCTTTACCTCGCTGGTCTAGGTGGTCCAATTTCTCCTCAAATCCAAACTAAACTAGATGAAATTCGTCAACAAGTTACCAAAATCAAAGATCCTCAATTAGCGAGTGCCCCTACCACTGAAAAATTATTAGGAGTACCTGTATCCTATTGGTTAGACTTAAGGGGATACCAACCTGTTCAAGTCGCTCAACAATTAAAACAACCTCTATTAATATTACAGGGTGAACGGGATTATCAAGTTACCCTAGAAGATTTTAAAGGTTGGCAACAAAGTTTATCTGGTCAACCAAATGTGATGTTTAAGAGCTATCCTCCTCTAAATCACTTATTTATTCCAGGAACTGGTAAAAGTACCCCTGCTGAATATCAAAGTCCTGGACATATTGATGAATCTGTGATTAATACCCTGGTGAGTTGGATTCACTAATTTACTCTGAAGAACAGAATTTAGGTTTATCGGTATTAGAGCCAAGGTGAGAAAATGACTAAACTTTTTATCTTTGACATTGATGGTACTCTGGTAGAGCCAGGAAGCTTAAACCCTTTATCAGGTTCACAAAAAGCAGTCAGCTATTACCATTCAAAAGGATTTATTTGTGTAGGCATTAATGATCATAATTATTTCAAAAACGAGACAATTGTTCAAACAATAGAATATTACAAATCAGTAATTAGTTTGTTTCCTGAATTAAACATAATATTTGCATCACTTGCTGAGAATAAAATGGTTGGTGTGCGGCAAGATTCACCAACGGGAATACATGAATATATCGATCCAGATACCCACCGACAAGTTCGTGAGGAGTTAGCAGAAACACACTTAAGAAGTAT
>CAVUSO010000001.1:5595000-7634710 GCA_963744145.1 uncultured cyanobacterium
CACACCGATTTTGTTAGAAGCATTACAGCAGGAATACTCTAATTTAAAAGTGTTCCGACGTGGTGCTGGTGCTAGAGGTGGCAAATCGGGCGCTCTCAATCAAGTTTTGCCCTTAACTAAGGGGGAAATTGTCGCAGTATTTGATGCTGATGCCCAAGTGACACCGGATCTGCTCCAACAGGTATTACCCCTATTTGCTGCTCCTCAAGTGGGTGCTGTCCAAGTCCGCAAAGCGATCGCTAATGCAGAAGTTAATTTCTGGACTCGCTCTCAATCCGCAGAAATGGCTCTGGATGCTTTTCTGCAACAGCGTCGCATTGCGATTAAGGGTATTGGTGAATTACGTGGTAATGGTCAGTTTGTGCGTCGTACAGCTTTGGAACGTTGTGGTGGTTGGAATGAAGCTACCATTACTGATGACCTAGATTTAACTCTACGTCTCCATCTCGATCGTTGGGATATTCAGGTACTTGCTTCTCCTCCTGTGGAAGAAGAAGGAGTAACTGGAGCCATCTCCCTTTGGCACCAACGCAATCGCTGGGGTGAAGGTGGTTATCAACGCTATCTCGATTATTGGCGGTTAATATTTAGTAATCGTCTGGGTACTCGGAAAACTCTAGATCTCTGGGCGTTTATTCTGATTCAGTATATTCTGCCTACAGCCATGATCCCAGATTTCTTGATGGCGATCGCCCTCCGTCGTTTCCCGATCCTAGTTCCTCTAGGTAGTCTCAGTTTCTCGATTAGTCTGATTGGGATGTTTATTGGTCTTAGTCAGATCCGGAAAAAAACTAAATCTTTAGGATTAACTGATCGATTTGACATTCTGATCCAAACTCTGCGCGGTTCTTTTTATATGCTCCATTGGTTCCTGGTCATCTCCAGTACCACTGCCCGAATGTCCATTCGCTCTAAACGTTTGAAATGGATAAAAACTGTTCATAAAGGAACTTTTGACTAATGATTTTTTGACCTAAATCCCTTTTAAAAAGGCATATCCTCCCAATCAGATTCATTTTCCTCATTTTCAGGCTCAATATTTAACTCAGATGGTGGTGTCTGAATGTCTTTGCTGTTAGAACTGTGAGCAGAGCGATCGTGATCGCACCAATCAGCCGCAACCTGATAAAGCCACTCTAATTCTTTGGTCTGGGTTAAAACTTCCCCGTCAAAAAAATTGGCAAGTTTTTGGCTGGCGATCGCTATTTCTTTTCTCTCAGTTTCTTCATTGAATAAATTAACTGTTGGCTCACTAATTATTTGAGATGGATTATTAATTACTGATGATTGTTTGCTGCCATTTGCTAAAGCTTTTGGTTCGGTTTGAATTACTAAATTTTCTCCCTTTAAATTGGGTTCAGGTTCTTTTTTTTGGAGATTGTTTGGCTCATTTTCCCGTTCAGAATTTTCCGAAAAAATTGTGGCATCTTTATTAGTCTCGACCTGATTTTTACTAATATTCTGACGTTCCGTTCCTGTGCTAATCACTTGCAGATTAACTTTGATTTCACCTTGACAAACTTCTAAAAAAGCTGCGTTGATACTTGACAATCCTTTCTGCACCATTAATAATAAAGGTTGGGAACGGATACCAATCGAAGCTACCCCATTCCGAAAATCTAACAATTGTCCATGTTGACGTAGTAAAGCTTGAGTAGAACCTTGATGAATTAAACTAATTACTTGTTGCCAAAGTTGTTCATTGTCAAGCGATCGCTCTGGTTTAACAGCAGCAGAATGTTCGGGATTATTAGTAGGAACTGGTGGTGATTCAGTTGGTTGATGAGTAGTTTGTGATTTTACTACTCCATGAGTCGATGATTGAGGGATAGATGGTTCCTGGGGAATCAAATTTGGACGAGCTGAAGAATTTCGTTGGTGCTGAATTTGCAGTGCTGAAGGTAATAATTCTAATAAAGTTACTTCTAACCACAATCGGGGTTGGGTAGTATTTTTAATTTGGGTTTCGCTATTTTTTAGATGTTTTTGACTGGCTAAAATTGTGGTCATCTCCCAACTAAGAGCTACTTGACATAATTGTTCCCAAGTTGGTGGTGTAAGCATCACTAAGTCACTGCGACTAGGGGCTGTTTTGGCAATCAATAAATCTCGATAAAAACTAACTAAGTTGTGGAAAACTATTAATGGTTCTCTCCCTCGGTCTAGCAAATATCTAGTTTGTTGTAAAACTGTTTCAGGTTGATCAGATGCGATCGCTAGTAATAAGCTCATCAAATCTTTTTCAGGAACTGCACCGACTAAATCCCAGATTTTTTCGACGGTTACTTCTCCGGTAATTAAACTCACTTGATCTAGTAAACTTTCTGCATCCCTAAGTCCTCCTTGAGCAGTTTGAGCAATACTTAATACCGCTGTATCTGTAATATTGATATGTTCCTGAGTCGCAATATGTCGCAAATGTTTTACCATTGCTTCGATCGGAATCCGACGAAAGGGAAATGATTGACAACGGGAAATAATTGTGGGTAAGACTCTTTGGGGATCGGTGGTTGCTAAGACAAATATTACTCGATCGGGTGGTTCTTCTAGGGTTTTTAATAAAGAATTAAATGCTGCGGTACTCAGCATATGACATTCATCAATAATATAAACTTTATAACGACACTGAACTGGGGCAAATTGAGCGCGTTCAATTAATTCTCTAATATGATCGACACCGGTATTACTAGCTGCATCAATTTCTACTACATCTAAGGATTTACCCTGGGTAATATCAGTACATACCGCACATTGACCACAGGGTTTTTCTGTAGGGACTTTACTATTGAGACAGTTGAGAGATTTAGCCAAAATTCGGGCACTAGAGGTTTTTCCAGTTCCTCTTGGTCCGGTAAATAGATAAGCTGGGGCAATTTTATTTTGTTGGATCGCATAAGTAAGAGTAGTCGCGATCGCATCTTGACCCACTAAATCAGCAAAGGTTTGGGGGCGATATTTGTGATGTAGAGGTTCGTAGGCCACAATTGTAACAGGATAGTTCGTTTTTTAGCTATCTTCTAATGTAACTGCTACTTCTCCACCACTGCCATGCTTGATTTAAGTTTTTTCGATCAAATAAAAAAGCCTGTTAATCCAGGCTTTTTCAGATTAGATATTTTGCTGTTCCAGTTTTATTTTCCAGTGGGAATAGGGTCAGTAGGAGTGGACGGTGCGATCGTGCCATTAGTTGGAACAGCCTGAGTTGGTGAGTTTAGGCGTTGTAATTGCGCCTGTCGGAACTTATCTGCAGCACTAGTAACGTTGTTATTTAGTCCCTCATTGAACACATATCCAGGACGACCAATTAGCTGGGCTCGATGAAGGATATCGAATCCTTGCAAAAAGCCATTACTACTAGAGTCTCTTTCATTAGTAGAAAGATTTGGTTGAGCTTGAGGATCACCGTAAACGTCTTGAGCAAAACTAGATTGAGTCAGCACCAAGGGGGTGACTCCAAAAACAGTAATTGCGGTGAGAAGAGAGAATTTGATTTTCATAGTCACAGAATCAATCTATGTTAAAGACTATTTTACTACTTAAGCTAAAGTCCGGCGCAGTAAAGGTTGAATGACCAAGAGTGCCACTAGGTCAAAACCGAGCAATACGAACAAAGCACCAGCAAAACTAACTGAACCCCAAGGTGCTTGCATTACGATGCTACTGAAAGACCAATCGCTGTGCAGATACAAATAGCGAATTGGCTCAATCGCATAGCTCAAAGGATTAAGTGTGACCACAATTTGTAACCAATTGGGCATAAAAGCTAGTGGTGCTAAAGCTGTACTGGCAAATAGAAGGGGTAAGTTGGTAACAAAAATGACCGCAATTAATTCAATATGACCAGGAAGTGCAAACGCTAACCCTAAACTCAGCGCAGTCACACCCAAGACTAACAGGATAATAATTAGTGCGATCGTCAGTAATCCGGTAATTCCAGGTAATCCAGTCCCTAAAAAAGTACCACCAATAATAATAGTTGCGGTTTGAATCGAACTTAAGGTAATAATAAAGATGGCGGAAGCTAGGACAATGGAAAACCGAGAAGCTAGGGGTGCTACTAGCAATCGATTCAGAAAGCCAAATTCTCGGTCAAACATTACGGGTAACCCAGCATTTAAAGCCCCCGCAAAAGCAGTAAACACGATCACTCCTGCGGCTAAGAATAATTCGTAATTATTACTTTCGCCAAATAAACCCTTTGGTGCATTCTCAAATAGTGCCCCAAATAAAATTAGCCACATCAGGGGTTGAATAATTCCTGCAATCAGGGTCGATGGTCGTCGTTGGAGTTGGATGAACAGACGTTTGGTTAAAGCGAGAGTCTCTTGGACCAATTCCCCGATCTGATTGGTGTTAGCTGCTGGCGGCAAAGTAAGATCTAGTTGAGGAGGAGTTACAGTAGTAGTCATCTTTTGATTTCATCCTTGGTGTGAAAAAAATATCTAATAGTTTAAGCACGCATTGCTTTCTTTTTCTCTGCTTTCAAATCACGGTTGTTACTTGCTTCTAATTCTGCATCTAACAGAGTTTTTCCGGTAGCCGCTAAGTAAACGTCATCTAAACTAGGACGAGACTGAGCTACACTAAACATGGGTAAACCTTTGTCCCGCAAAGCTTGTTGAATTGTTAATAGTGCATCACTTTGGGCTTGAACAACTAAATTGAGGGAGTTACCTTGAGCTGTATTGACAATAATGTCTTGGACGAAAGGTAGAGATTTGAGCATATTTTTTGCTGTTTCAGCTTCAGCAAGGGGAGAAAATTCGCGAATTCGCAACGTAATGCGATCGCCTCCAACTTGATCTTTTAATTCTGAGGGAGTTCCCGTGGCAATTACTACACCTTTGTCAATGATCGCGACTCGATTAGCTAGAGCATCTATTTCTTCAAGATAGTGGCTAGTAATCAATACTGTTGTCCCATTATCCCGCAATTGGCGCAGAAAATCCCAGACAATTACACGACTTTCAATATCTAATCCCACCGTAGGTTCGTCTAAAATTAGTACATCCGGTTGATGTAGTAATCCCGCAGCTAAATCAAGACGTTTACGCAGTCCTCCCGAATAGGTGCCCGTGCGTTGGTTAGCCCACTGCTGAAGATTTAATAAAGATAGAATTTGATCAATTCTTGCTCTTGACAGATGCTTAGGTATATGATATATATCTGCTTGTAATTCTAACAATTCTCGGCCAGTCAGCACTTTGTCTAGAGCAACTTCTTGAGCGACATAACCCAAACGTTGTCTAGCAGCTTTAGGGTTTTTGACCACATCAATTCCAGATACTTGAATTGTACCAGCATCTGGGCTGGTCAGAGTACATATACAGCGGATCGTAGTAGTTTTTCCCGCACCGTTAGGTCCAAGTAATCCAAAAATTTCCCCAGATTGGATCTCAAAGGATATGTCTTTAACTGCTTCTACATTACCGTAACGTTTTTGCAGGTTCTGGACGAAAATAGTAGTTGTCATAGTTATATTTATGGCCTCAGATTTGATACAAATCTCAACAATCTCTGATTATATATTAGTCCAGATGGAAAATTTGTCCTCGTTCAGGTTATAATCTGTTTTTTCCTAGTCTTCCTTCTGAGAGTTGTCACAGGGACCTGGTGCTAATAAAACTGGGGATTGATCCTAGATCTGATTAAAGAAAAAACAAGCTGCTTAAGTAGTTGGGTGATCACCTTGATCACGCTGATTGAGCAGAATATCAAGAATACGACGATTCTCTAATTGCATTCCGCGAATCTCAGACTGCTGTTGGACGATAATTTCCTGGAGGTGGGTCATTCTTTCCTGATGTTGAGCGATAATTTCCTGGAAGTGGGTCATGCTTTGGAATAACTGCGATCGCTCTTCGTTTGCTTCTGCTGCTACATTAGCTAGAGATTGAATGACTCGCGCATTACTCTCGATCAGACGATCATGTTTTTCAAACAGACGATTATGATCTTCTATTGCACGAGCATTATTTTCTGTCAAACTTGCTAAACGGTCTAGTCTTTCATCATCCCAACGTTCTGTACTCATATTTTTTGCTCCTAACTCTAAGTTTAATACTCAATTAAATATTTTATTATATCAAGCCTGACTGAGCAACTCTAAATTAGTCTAGTTGATCCCAATTTACGGTGAAGTTGCACAGATATAGATCCCCCTTAAAAAGGGGGACTTTGAATTCCGGCTCCCCCTTAAAAAGGGGGTTGGGGGGATCAATTCTATGCAGCTTCATCAAAAATTGGGATGAGTCATAAAATCAATAACATAGTCATAAATAGCACAGTAGAGATCACAATACTATTAACAAATTTTTGAATTGCCAAGATAGAATAATCATGATTAAGTAATTGCTTTCCCATCAAAAATCAAGGGAGTTAAGATCAAATTCTAAAAATGATCCTGACGATATATTTTTCATGATCATAATTTTAATTTTATGATAAACTTATATTAATCTAATCATAGGAAAAATTAAATATAATTATGCTTAATCACTATTTTAACATTTTATAGAGAAGTTTCCCAGGAGATTAAAGCAAACTTGATCAATGTGTTATAATAGTTTACTGGTTGTCTAAGCAAATATAGCTAATTAGAAAATATTTATGTCCAAACTATTATTAAGGACAATTAACCCCCGTTTTTATCGAAATCTTTCTTCTTTATTAATCGTTTATAGCATGATTTTTGGTTGCACAACGAACATTTCTCAGCCTAATGCTACGGTAAATAGTCATAATTTAACCGGGCAGAGTGAACCAAATTCAGAAGTATTAAAATTAGCAATTATTCCGGCAATAAGTGCAGATAAACAACAAGAAGAAATGAAAGCTTTATCTAGCTATTTAGAAAAATCTCTAGGAAGAAAAGTGAGCTTTCAGATTACCAAAGATTATGATGAAGGAGTTGATTTACTGGTGACAGAAAAAGTTCAAATTGCTTTTTTAGGACCATTAACCTACGTGAAAGCTCGAGCCAGAAATCCTCAATTAGAAGCGATCGCAGCTCCGATTGATCAAAATACTGGTAGACCTTGGTATACCAGTATAATTGTCGTTGATACTCATAAAAATATCAAAACTTTAGCAGATTTAAAAGGTAAACGTTTTGGATTTGTGAATAAATCGTCAACATCTGGTTACTTAGTACCAACAGTACATTTAAAAAAGAGCGGGATTGAACCAGAACAAGATTTTAGCGAAATTAAATATTTTGGTAGTCACGATAAATCAGTTGATGGTTTAGCATCAGGATTAGTCGATGCAATTTCCATTGACTTAGGAGCTTATAATCAGGGTAAAAAAGATAAAATTAAGTCTGAACAGTACGAGCGGATTTGGGAATCTACACCAATTCCAACATCACCAATTGTTATTTCCACGAAACTTAATCCTCAGCTAATTTCTGATCTGAAAAAATCATTAATTAATGCACCAGAAGGATTATTAGAGATTGGAGGTACTAAATCAGCAGGATATACATTAGTCCAAGATATGGATTATGAACCGATTAGACAACTTCAACAGAGTTTTGCAACCACATCCGGTCAAAAAAAATGAAAATTTGGCAAAAATTTATTGGTTCTTCTTTAATCGTAGCTGGATTAGTATCTGGTCTAATGGGTGGTAGTGCTTTGATCAGCAGACAAGCAGAAAGATCCGCAGAAATTAGTCGAGATCAAACGATTAGAGCGCTGACTATTTCCTTAAATTTGCAACTTTACTTAAGAGACCAGACTTTAGCATTAAAAGATTTTATTTTATTAAATCGGAATAGCTTAGATTTAGCAGAGTATGAAAAATCTCTGTCTAAGTTTATGACTAATATCAATGAACTCAAAGTATTGATACCAGATTCTACTGACTTAGCAATTATTGATAAACGTCATCAATTTTTAGTCCGGTTAGCTAATGAAATTAGTAATAATCCTACTACTTTAGAAAAATCCCAACAAGACCTCCGGGCGATTAATTCTTTTAATAAGGATATTGATTTTTATCTAGATTTGCTGACTAAAAATGCTCAAAAACAAGATGAATTAGCTAAAAAACAATTAGAAATAGTTAAACAAAATACTAGCTTTATTAGCCAATTAGGCTTAATTATTATCCTATTAGTTTTTATCGGTCAGTTTGTGTTTATCTTACTACCAGTTATTAAGTCTATTCAAAAATTATACTTAGGAGCAATCACAATTGGAGCCGGTAATTTAGATTATCGTTTCGATATTCATACCAAAGATGAAATTGCTCAACTTGCTGATGAATTCAATCAGATGGCAAAAAAACTATCGGAATTTTATCATTCTTTGGAATTAAAGGTAATAGATCGGACTGCTGAACTAGTCCGAGTGAACCAAAATTTAGAAACGGAAATTGCCGAACGTAAGCTAATGGAAAATGCTCTCCGGGAATCAGAAGAAAGGGAACGTCATAAAAATAAACAGATTGAACAAACTTTGCATGAATTAAAAAAAGCTCAATCCCAATTAATTCAAACTGAAAAGATGTCTAGTTTGGGGCAATTAGTAGCAGGTATTGCCCATGAAATCAATAATCCAGTTAATTTTATTTATGGCAATCTCAATTATACTAATCAATATATTGAAGATTTATTAGCAATGATTGCGCTTTATCAAAAGCACTATCCTCAACCTCCTTTAGAAATTCAGGAGCATACAGAAGAGATCGAATTTAACTTTTTACTCGCAGATTTGCCCAAAATGCTAGAATCCATGAAAGGTGGGGCTGAACGTATCCGTCAAATTGTGCTGAGTCTGAGAAATTTTTCTCGTCTTGATGAATCAGATATGAAATTAGTAGATATCCATACCGGAATAGAGAGTACATTATTAATCTTACAAAGTCGCTTGAAAAATCGACAAGAAGGTAATAAAATTAAACTGATTAAAGAATATGGTAATTTACCAGAGGTAGAGTGCTATGCGGGACAACTAAATCAAGTTTTTCTCAATATTCTCAATAATGCAATTGATGCTTTAGAGAGCGATCGCAGTTTTTCAAAAGCAGAAAACAACTATTCTGGGCAAATTAAAATTCGCACCTTACTGGTAAATTCTACAGAAATTGCTGTGATCATTGCAGACAATGGTGCTGGAATGACGGAAGAAGTCAAAAACCGACTATTTGACCCTTTTTTTACTACTAAACCTGTGGGTAAAGGGACAGGATTAGGGTTATCAATTAGCTATCAGATTATTGTCGAAAAACATGGAGGAATATTACGGTGTGAGTCAGAATTAGGAAAAGGTACAGAATTTTGGCTCCAAATTCCAATCAAGCAAACCCAAAAAAGCCCCAGTCATGATGTTGACAATCATCATCAAAAAGAGCTATCTTATTTACATTAACATTACCACTTTATTATGACTATTTATTTCTATAGTACCCGCGATCGCTATGGTTGCTTTTCTAACTTTTCCTCCCACGGATTTGAATTAGATGGACTCTATTGGGTAACGAGTGAACACTATTTTCAAGCCCAAAAATTTGTGGGAACACCTCATTTGGAAAAAATTCGACAAGCAAAAACCCCTAAAGATGCTGCCCAAATGGGACGCGATCGACAAAGACCTCTCCGTTCTGATTGGGAAGCAGTAAAAGATCAGATCATGTATCAAGCAGTGCTACGCAAATTTGCAACTCATCCAGATATTAGAGAAATACTGTTATCGACAGAAGATGAAGAAATTGTCGAAAATTCTCCCATTGATTATTATTGGGGTTGTGGTGCAGATGGAAGTGGCAAAAATCGGTTAGGAGAAATCTTAATGTCGGTCAGAAAAACCTTACGTGAACACTTGTGAGTTAGGCAAAAAAATGTTATTTTGTAAAAATAATTCAGTTTTTACCAAATTTATACGGATTAATCTAATTTCTACTCCAAGTTGTGGTATAGGTAAATAGAATAAGATGGCAAGCTCAATGTTCACGACTTGTAATAGAGATCAATAAATTATGTCAACATTGTTTGAAAAGCTCGGTGGGTCTAATGCTGTTACCCTAGCAGTAGATAAGTTCTATGAGCGTGTATTGAATGATGAGCGAGTGAAGCACTTTTTTGTAGGGGTAGACATGGCTAAACAAAAAGCTCATCAACGGGCTTTTTTGACCTATGCTTTTGGAGGAGCGGGGAAATATGATGGAAATACCATGCGTAAAGCTCATCAAAAGTTAGTAGAAGAACAAGGTCTAAGTGGAGAACATTTTGATGCGATCGCCGAAGATTTGATCGCAACTCTCCAAGAGTTAGGAATCCCTCAGAATTTAATTGATGAAGTAGCAGCAATTGCTGGGAGTCCGAGCCATCGTCGGGATGTACTTAATCAGTAAGTTTGGCTCTTGGTGAGAATGCTCGCGATCGCTCATCATCTTTGGTAGCGATCGGTATATTACTAAATATTAAAATCTAAAAGTTATTAATTTGATTTACCATCACTACCAAAATACTCCCGATAAGCAGAAACTTGATTACCACTAATATCAAAAGAAATAGCAATGCGATTTTTATATAGTTCTCCTCTCATTTTTCCTTCGTCACGAAACTCGAAAACAACTGTAGTCTCATTGCTAGTAACTCGGTCTAAAGTTACCGATAGTCCCCCACTAAAAGTTTCCGAAACAAAACCTACAAATTCACGAAATTTATCTTTACCAACGTTTAAACCATGATATTTACCCATGGGAAACCAAAAGGTAAAATCTTCAGTGAGCATATCTATAAACAAATTCCAGTTTCCTGTTTCTAACCCATGAGTAAAGTGAGTAAATGCTTGCTGACCAATTGCTAGGGTCTGCTGTTGTGATCCGGTCATGATTTTCTCAGTTTATTATTTTACCTATTTAAAATATCATACATTCTCGCGATCGCCCTTTTACTTATTCTCAACTTGATTCTGTCTGGATACATTATGTAAACGCATAAATTTTTTATGAATGCACAAAGTGAGAGTTTTGTCAATTTTTTTTGATCAGCGTACTCTCGTAAAAATACGGATATATTAAGTTATTTAAATCATGAATAAGAGTCTAGTACCATATTATATTTCAGATCAAGACTAAAATTAGCATAACTTTAGTTAATGGATCGAAACCAAAAAATTAAATAAAAATTTATAAATTCTGATCGACTTTATTGTAGCAATAATAGCTAAAATAGGGTTATACTTTTGGAAGAGCAATGAAATTAAAGTCAGGGCTTGCCAAAAATGAAGTTTCGTAAAAGTAAGTTGAGGTAATTTGAAATTTTAAAAAAAAGTTAAATATGATTGCTAATTACTTACTTTTGTAAAGAATATTGATGGCAAAAATATTTAATCCAAAAGTAAAGGAATCCGCAAAGCAGGAGATAAATATGAAACAGATTTTGGTGGTAGATGATTCATCGACCATGCGTCGCATGGTGATGGCATCATTGCAAAATTTGCAAGATGTAAAGTTTGATCAAGCTAGCAATGGTTTAGAAGCAGTCGAACAATTGGCCATGAAAGTATTCGATTTGATGATTCTCGACTTAAATATGCCGGAGATGCACGGTATGGATGTGCTTAAGTTTGTGCGTGAGCATAATAATTTTAAGCAAATTCCCATTATTGTACTCAGCACAAAAGGAGATAACTTTACCCAGATCACGGCTATTACTGCGGGGGCATCACACTATATGACTAAACCTTTTGAGCCACAAATTCTGGCGGAACAGGTCAAGGCTTTATTAGAATAAACAAAATCAATTCAAACATCATCACGCCAATGACCAGCAAGTGAGGTGAAGCGATCGCAGATAAAAATGCCAAAATCGGTGACTTGAGTTTGGGTAGATCCAAGTTCTTGCTGAATCAAAACAAGGTTGGGAGTGTTCACCAAGTAATTAGACAGCAAAAACTTGTGGAATGCAGAGGATTTATCGTAGTAGCTATGGCGGAAACAAACAATTTTTTTGCTGAATTTCTTGATGATTACTTTGCGGAATGCGACGAACATTTGACCCTAATCCGGCGCAACTTACTTGCTATTGATCACCAACTAGAAAAAGGAGAGATAGAACCACAAACTCTCGAAGAAATGCTGCGAAGCTTTCACTCGCTTAAAGGATTATCAGGGATGGTAAGTGTTAAAGAAGCCGAGCAATTATCCCATCAAATCGAAAGCTATTTACGAGGACTGCGATCGCAAGAAATCATCGTAAATACTGAGGGAATTAATATTTTAATAGCGGGCATCAAGATGCTAGAATTAGTCATCAATAATCGTCGCGCTAACCAACCTGCTCCCGATATTAACCCAGTTTTGGTCCAACTAGAAAAACTGTTCCCAAAACCAGCAGAAGAGTCAGGATTGATGCGCTCAGAGCCAATAGCTAGTCATCAATCTGATGCTGATGCAATTGGACTCAGGGATGTGCTAACAACTATTACCCCAAAAATCCCAGAAATTGATTTTCAACTTTCCCCCCAAGAAACCCAGAAAATCGAAGCAGCGATCGCCCTAAAAGAACGAATTTTTCACTTTGAGTTTTCACCAATATCAGAGCGAGTTGAACAAGGGATAAACGTCAACAATATTCGGGCTCGGTTACAGTCGATCGGCACCATTATTCATGCAGCACCTCGGGTCAAATCTGGGGATGGAATAGTGTTTGATTTTTTAGTAGCAACTTCAGGAGAAGAAACCGATTTTGCCCATTGGAAACAAGACGGATTACTTTATGAAATTTGGCAAATAGCACCCCAAGCACAGCCCGAAAACATCAGCCAAAACAGCCAAAAAACCACCGGAGAATTAGCATCAGAAACAGATTTTACCACCAACACAATTACTACTGAAATTACTAAAAAAACTGCTTCAGTAGCAAGCAACGTAGTTCGAGTAGATTTAGCGAGACTAGATGAACTCATGCGAATAGTTGGGGAATTAGTAATTAGTCGCGCTCGCTTAGAAGATCACATTAAAAATCTCGCAGCAACTCTCAATGTACCACAATTACGACCCTTACGAGAAAGCAACCAAGCCATAGAAAGACAATTGCGAGATTTGCGATCGAGCGTCATGAGAGTACGTCTAGTGCCGATCGGAGAATTATTTGCGCGGATGCAATTTGCTGTGCGAGATTTAGCCAGAGAAAATCACAAAAAAGTTGTGGTAGAAGTGAGTGGAGAACAAACAGAAATCGACAAATTTGTAGTCGAAAGGATGATTGATCCGCTCCTCCATTTAGTGCGAAATGCAGTTGGTCACGGGTTAGAAACAGAAGCAGAAAGGGTGCGTGGTGGTAAATCCCCCGAAGGGAAACTAACTTTACGAGCTTTAACCGCTGGAGAAACAGTCATAATTCAAGTTGAAGATGATGGTAGAGGAATTGATGCTCAAAAGATCACTGAACGTGCGGTGAAATTGGGGTTAATGAATGAAACTGAAAGAAAAGCAGCTCTAACCGTTTTAACTGAAGATGGAAATCAGGAAATTTTAGGAGGATTATTACAAACAACCATCCTCGATATTTTGTGCTATCCAGGTTTTTCAATTCGGGAAAAAGCTGATTTAACTAGCGGACGGGGAGTGGGGATGACGATCGTTAAAAATACAGTCCAAGAATTAGGAGGAATGATTACTCTCAATACTCATCCCGATCTCGGTACTCGGTTTACCATTCAATTACCTTTAACCTTAGCCATAGCTGATGCTTTAATAGTTACTGTTGGTGAACAAACCTTTGCTGTACCTGAATCATTAGTTTTAGAAGTGATCGATATTCGCTCTGAAAAAATTGTGGTTTTAGAAAATAACGAAATCATTTCCTATCGCCATAGTGTTTTGCCCATAATTAGTCTGAGTAAATTCTTTAACATCAACGCAACTGCCCAAAAACCAGGTTATGTATTTGTGGTTGGTACTAGAAACAATAATGATCGTTATTGTCATCATCTGCTGGGAATCGGAGTCGATCGCATTCTCGGAATGCGGGAAATAGTTGTACTTCCTCTCACCGATCCTCTAGTGCAAGTTCCTGGTATTTCTGGAGCTACTGAATTAGGAGATAGACAGGTAGTTTTAATCCTTGATCCTGGGGCAATTGGCAAAATTAAAATCCAAAATTAACTGTGAAAAATCATTTTTGCCTCCGCTTTAATTTTGGATATTTTTATCAAAAGATTGGGTAAATTACGATGAATACAGTTGAGTCAAATTATGTTAAATCCTGACCATGCCCAAACTGAACAAACAACTTTCATTTTATTTGAGCTAGCAGATACCATCTATGGAATTCAGTCCCAAATAGTCCAACAAATGGAAATGGTAGAGAGAATTACCCCCGTTCCTAATACTCCCGACTTTGTGGAAGGATTAGTTTTTTCTCGCGGTCAAGTAATTCCAGCGATTGATTTGCGGGTAAGATTTGGATTTAAAAAAATACCTTACGATACCCGATCGCGGTTAATTGTCATTCATACCAGCAACCGGACTGTTGGATTAATCGCCGATACAGCTAGAGAATTTGTGACCATTTCTAGTAATATTATTATGCCACCTCCCGAAGGAATTTCTGGATTAAGCAGCAAATATTTAGTCGGAGTAGCTAATTTATCTGACCGTCTAATCTTGATTGTCAATCCGGCTGAATTAATCAATATTATAGAGCCAATATCATCAAGCATAAAAATCAGCTCAAACTAAGGAGAATCATTAACTATGGCCATCATATTTGGAATTTTTTTCATCGCCATTTTAGGAATGGGAATATTTACGGTAGGCAATTTACGCAACAAAGTTAATCAAGAAATTTCTCAAATGCGAGAAGAATCAAAACAATTAACTAAAACAGCCCAAGAAATTGCTCGGATTGCTGATGAAGTAAAAGTCGGTGGAGAGTCACAAATTCGCTCACTAGAAGAAACCGTCAACGGCACTAGCCAAATGACCAAATCCCTGCAAGAAACAGCAGCTCAAGCTGAAACAGTCACCACCTTATCCGAAGAATTAGTCGCAGCAGTCAACGAAATGGGAGCTTCGATCGAAGAAGTGACCAAAAACACCACCGACTTAGCTATGGGGATCAGTGAAACTGCCACAGCGATCGAAACCTCATCATTATCAATTAAATCCTTGGCAATCAGTGCCCAGGAAATGGCAACTTCTTCCACCCAAGTCAGCACTTCCATTAACCAAATTGCTGCATCAATTAAAAACCTTAATCGCGATACAGAAACTTTAGCTACTTCCATTAACGAAACAGCAGCTTCCGTAGAAGAAATGACGCGATCGATCCAAGGAGTAGCTAACAATGCTGATGATTTAACCTCAGCTTCAGAACAAACAACAGCTTCGATGACAGAAATGGCTACCTCGATCGAAGAAGTATCAGCTACTACCGAAAACTTAGCTGGGATCGTGCAAGAAGTAGCAGGTTCAATGGAAGAAATGTCTTCCTCCGTCCAGGGGGTAGCGCAAAATGCTGATCGGATTACCAACGCTGCTACTAATGCTGCTACTAGTGCTACCCAACTCGATCGCTCGATCCGTTCTGTGACCAATCTGACCAAACAAGCAACAGATATTACCCAGCGAGTCAGACGGGATGCGGAGGAAGGGGGAGCAACGGTTCAAAAAGCCATTAACGGTTTAGGTCGAGTCCGAGAATCGATGGTTCAATCAGCAGAAGTAATTCGGGAAATGGGTAAGCGTACCAATGAAATTAGCAGTATCGTCGATGCGATTAACCTAATTTCCGAGCGCACTAATTTATTATCTTTAAATGCTTCGATCGAAGCGGCTCGAGCTGGAGAAGCTGGACGCGGTTTTGCCGTAGTAGCTGAAGAAATTCGCAACTTAGCAGATCGAGCTGCCCAAGCAACCACAGATATTGCTAGTATTATCAAATCATTGCAATCAGTAGTCAATGAAGCGGTATCTACTTCCAATGAAGGTGTGCGCGTAGCAGAAGAAAGCGGTAATTTAGCCGAAGCTGGTGTAAATGGCTTGAAAAAAATTCTTGATGGGATCGAAGAAACATCGCTATTAGTAGCTCAAATTAACCGTGCTTCTGAAGAACAATTACTCGCGGGTACTAATGTAGTTAATGCGGTCAATACTACAGCCAATCAGGCCAAAGAAGTAGCATTTGCTACCAATGAACAAGCAAAAACTGCCAACATGATCCTTCAATCGACCTTACAAACCCGGAAAGTAACCCAGCAAGTAACTATCGCCATGAATGAGCAAGCAAAAGCAGTTCGAGATGTCATGAAAGCCGCCCAAAACACGAACAATTTAGCTGGTCAAGTTCGCAAAGCTACCACCGAACAAGCTAATGGGATTAACCAAATTATGAAAGCTGTGGAAATTATGCGTAAGGGGGCAAATACTACTAGTCGAGCTTTGGCAGAACAAACTATAGCTGGAGAACAAATTACTCAAGCAACTAATCAGATGGCTAAGTTAGTTAACAGTGTTAGTAAAGAAATAGACCAACAAGCTGCTAACGCTAATCAGATTACTAAATCAGCCGACAATATGCGCCGACAATCACAACAAGTTGCCCGGGCAATGACTGAACAAAGTCGGGCAGTTAAGGATATGTATGATGTCGTGCAAAATGTAGCCAAACAAATTTCTTTGATTACTCGTTCTAATCGTGAACACTCTAGTATATCAGCTAAGATACTTAATTCGATCGCCGAGATTCGGGTGATCACTGAGCGGAACTTTCAAGGAGTAAAAACCACTTTGCAATATACCGTTGATTTACTAGAACGGGCTCGAGTATTAACAGCAATTACCGATCGCTTAAACGGTAACAGGAGCTAAAAAAATTAGGAATGATCTAGCCTAATCGCCAATTAAAACCGATATCATTAATCACCATGACTAACCAACCTGGAATATATATCTTTACAACTGATGCTCATCTCTTCGTATTATCTTGGGATAGCAATCTAGCCCAAGTAACACAAATACCAACTCAGGTCGCCTGTGGTCAACAGCTAACAGCACTGATTCCCGACTTAGCACAGCGAGGTTTACTGGCAAGATTTGAACGAGTTTTGACCCAAGGGGTCATAGAAACTTTAGCACCAGCATTTCATCATTATCTAATTCCCTGTCTCCCACCAACCGGAGCTAAATATTTTGACAAAATGCAACAAAGGGTAACTATTACCCCCCTGCGAGAGGGAAACGATCTATTGGATAATTCCAGCAAACGTATTACTGGCATCATTGTTACCATCGAAGATGTCACTGCTCGGTTAGAAAAAGAACGGGATTTAGCCGCACAATTGGCTAGCCCGAACGAAAGCGATCGAGTCAGAGCCGCTCAGGAACTGGCTAATACCCAAAGCTCAGACCCAATTGAAGTCCCAACAACTCCAGAAAAATCTCCGTTAATGTTAGCTTTGGGAAACGAAAGTTGGCGAGTGCGTCAGATTGTGGTAGATAACCTAGCAGTCAAAGCCGATCCTAGCACCACGGCAATGTTGCTGCGAACCCTACGGGAAGAACATCGCAATCTCAGTGTTTTAAATAGCACATTGCAAGTATTAGCCCTGAGTAATATCGATGTAGTCGCACCCTTAATTGAATTTTTGCAAGATCCCGATGAAGAATTGCGAACTTACGCAGCTTTGGCTTTAGGCGATCGCCAAGATCCCCGGTCGGTTCCTGCTCTGATTGTCGCAGTCCAATCCGATCCAGATATAAATGTGCGCTATCACGCGATCGAAGCTTTAGGTAAACTACACCCACCCGAAGCTACGGAAGCTTTACTCGCGATCGCCCTATCCCGAGATTTTTTCCTGGGCTTTCCGGCGCTAGATGCTTTAAGGCAAATTGGTGATACTAGCATTGCCCCTCGGTTAGTCCCCTTACTCGCAGATCGGTTACTTTGTTCCCCGACCGCAGTCGCTTTAGGATTACTAGGTGATCAAGAAGTCGTTCAGCCTTTAGTCCAGTTGCTCAATCAAGTCAATGCACCGACCAGAGCGATCGCCCAATCCTTAGCTGCTTTATATCACCGCTATGAAAACTTGTACGGAGAAGGGCCTCATATTAGTGATTTATTTCAAGAAAGTGTGACCCTGAATGGCTGCCAAAATCTCCTAGATAGCCTATCTGTGGCAAATCCAGAAGAACTCAAAAGTCTGGTATTGTTATTGGGCTGGGTAGATAACCAGGAATGTGCCAAAGCACTCACCCGTTTACTCAGTGAACCCGCCGTTCGTAAAGAAGTAGTAGAAGCTTTAGTACGTTATGGCGAAGGTGTCAGCGAACTATTAATAGAGCAATTAGAATCCCAGGATTTAGAAACCAGATCAGCCGCCATCGTTGCCCTGGGACGGATCGGCGATACTCGCTCAGTTGGGATTTTAATCAAATTATTAAAAGTAGATCCAGAATTATCGATCGCCGCAGCTAATGCTTTAGCCCGGATTGGCGATCGTTCCGCTTTTACCCCCCTCTTAAATTTATTGGGACACCAAGATGCGGGAGTCCGTCAAGCAGCGATCGCTGCTTTGAATTCTCTCGGGCATCCTGATATGCCCCAACATTTACAGACCCTATTGCGGGATGAAAGTGCTTATGTGCGCGAGTCAGCGGTGAAAATAGCTGGCTATTTTGCTTTTACAGAATGCTTAGAACTGTTTTTACAATCTTGTCAAGATCCGGATGAACGAGTCCGACGGGCAGCGATCGAACATTTGCCTTATGTGACTGAAGACGAACAGGAAATTCTCCCGATTTTGGCCGCCGCCCTGGCCAGAGAAACTCCCAACGTGCGAGCCGCCGCCACCCGAGTTTTAGCTCAGATTAATGCTAATCTGGCTTTTCCCTATCTGAAAACCGCGATCGCCGATGCTGATCCTTGGGTTCGTTATTATGCAGCTCGTTCCATGGGTATACATGGCTATCCGGAAGCTCTGGAGGATTTGGCGCATCTAGTCCAAAGAGATCCAGCCCATCAAGTCCGAGCCGCTGCTGTGGAAGGACTGGGGCGCATTGGGAGTATCCGGGCGGTCACGATTCTGGCTCCATTAGTCCTCGGATTGGCCCAAAGAGGTAGCGATGATGGTGAACTAACTCGGACAGCAATTCGCGCTCTGGGAAATATCGGACATCCCGATGCGGTGCCATTATTACTGAATGTATTGCGATCACCTCTGGCCCACGCCGCATTGATGCCTGTATTGCTTTAGGAGAAAGAGGTGGACAACAAGCTGTGGATGCTTTGCAATGGATCGCCGGCTCTGATCCCGATCCCCAAGTGGTGCAAGCGGCGATCGAAGCGTTAGCGCAAATGTGTAGTTCCGAGTCGATCGCTGCACTAATCGAACTGATTGCCGATCACCAGCGTGTTAATGCTTGTATTGCTGTGCTGGTGCGTCTCAATAGTCAACCTCTTGTGGCTTTGGAACAGCAAATCGAATGGATTGGGCGGGGTTTACATCATCCCCATGCTGGAGTGCGTTGTGGTGTGATCGAAATTCTCACCCGTCTCAAACATCCCCATGCTTCCGAATTACTGATTTCTGCTCTTGGAGATCAGGATGCTTCTGTACGTCTCTATGCGGTGCGCTCTCTCAAACACTTGGGCAATCGTTATGCCCAAGAGCAACTCTCTTCCTTAGCCCGAAATGACCCCGATGCTGCTGTTCGTCGTGCCGCCCAAAAGGTGCTGCAAACGCAATTTCTCCCCTTCAATCAATCATAGCAAATGAGGATTTAGGATTCCTCACTTGTTAACGCTGAATTGATTATATATGAGCAAGAATAAATCGGCAAAGTGCAACTCTAGTCAAGAAAATTAAGGATTTTCTTTGGCTACTGATGCTAGTTTGAAAATGCCATATTTCTCTCTTGACTTGATCACTCTGAGTAGTTAGTAAGCCTGCCGCAATTTTAATGCTCGAATGTTCCCTAATGACTGGTTAATTAATCACTCATTACCCAAAACTAACTTGGATTTCTAAAAACCTTAAAAATGCGAGTCAAAAATGCGAATTCCGGAACGAATTAATTTATCTGATAATATATTTATGATCTTGCGAGATTTGATTCATGAACGCACAGGAGTATATTATGATAGCAGCAAGCATGATATTTTAGCAGATCGACTTTCCCCACGTTTATTTGAACAAGGTCTTGATTCTTTTTTAGACTACTACTATTTGCTCAAATACGATTTAAAAGCTGAAGAAGAATGGAAATATGTAGTCGATGCTCTGGCGGTACTAGAAACTTTTTTTTATCGAGAATTTGATCAAATCCAAGCTCTGGTAGATGTATTAGTACCAGCATATTTTGCTCGTAACAGTAAAGAAACTTTACGGATTTGGAGTGCTGCTTGTGCGACTGGAGAAGAACCCCTAACGATCGCTATAGCACTGAATGAAGCAGGCTATTTTCATCGTTTTCCAATTGAAATTTATGCGACTGATGCTAGTAATAAAGCCATTTTAAAAGCTAAACAAGGAATTTATCGTGAACGCTCTTTTCGCAATTTTTCGGTGGAATTACGATCAAAATATTTTCAAGAAATTGAACCAGGAAATTGGCAAATATACCCAGAAATATTCAATAAAATTAAATGGGGAACAGTGAATTTGATTGTCCCATCTCAAGTTAATCTATTTGCTAATTCATCGATGATATTTTGCCGAAATGTCTTTATCTATTTTTCGGAAAAAGCCATTCGCCAAACGGTCAAATTATTTGCTGAAAAAATGCCTGTGCCGGGGTATTTATTTGTCGGTGCTTCTGAATCTCTATTAAAATTAAGCAATGATTTTACCTTACAAGAAATTAATGGAGCATTTGTATATGTAAAAAACTAAAAATGAATTTTTTTCAAAAATTAATGTGAATTTGGTTGACTAATCTGTATAATTAACTTAGGTAAAGTTTTTTGAGTGACTCTAGTTTATACTAGCTTAACCCAAAACTAAAAATCAACTCTAATATCGCCGCAATGTGGGGTTTAATTTGTTAGTAAAGTACCCTACAGAATAAGGAAAAAATAAGTAAAAACATAACCAGGATAAAAAAATGGAGCAAGTTTTACGGGTTTTAGTAGTAGATGATTCTGCATATATCCGTAAGGTAGTCAAGCAAATGCTATCTCGTAGTCCTTTTATCGAAGTGGTGGGTACTGCTCGTGATGGGCAGGAAGCATTAGAACTGGTGTCACAGCTCAAACCGGACGTAGTAACATTAGATTTAATTATGCCCAATATGGATGGGGTGCAGTTTTTGCAGAAGCAGATGGCAGAACAACCAATTCCAGTTGTGGTAGTAAGTATTGCGAGTGAGGGTGGTGAACAAGCGTTAGCTGCTCTAGACGCAGGAGCAGTTGATTTTGTCCAAAAGCCAACCGCATTAGCAACCGAAAAGATTTTTGAAATTAGCGATGAATTAATCGAAAAAGTTAAAGCTGCTGCTCAGGTGCCTCTGATGCGTCTACCTACTATGCCCCCACCGGAACCAAAATTACCTGCTGCTTTGCTATTTACTAACCGTCCCAAAATCGATCTAGTGGTTTTAGGTATTTCCACAGGAGGTCCCCAAGCCTTGAGTTATCTAATTCCCCAATTCCCAGCTAATTTACCGATTCCGATCGCCATAGTTTTACATATGCCGGTGGGCTATACAGAAATGTATGCTCATCGATTAAATGAAATGTCAAATCTGGAGGTAGTGGAAGCTAGTCAAGGTGATGTACTACGTCCGGGAACGGTATTTATTGCTCCTGCTGGACGACATTTAACTTTTATCCGTCAAGCAAATGGTCAAGTGATCACTCATCTCGATGCTCGTCCCTTCGATACTCTGCATCGTCCTAGTGTTGATGTCATGTTTCAATCAGCCGCAGAAGTATTCGGCGATCGAGTTTTAGGTGTAGTGATGACAGGAATGGGATCAGATGGCAAACAGGGTGCGGCTTGGATTAAATCTCATGGTGGTACAATTTTTACCGAAGCTGAGGAAACTTGTGTGGTCTATGGAATGCCCCGTTGTGTAGTCGAAGCCAATTTGAGTGACAAAATTGTGCCCTTACAAGAAGTCACATCAGCTATTCTCGCCCAATTGTCATTGTAGCAATTTGATCTAGGGATAGTTTCAATAACCAGCTGCCATGGAAAGCATTGCCTGTTGATCTCGAAGATTTGCTAGTGGTGCTTTCTGACAGTTGTTGTTATTCAAGCTCATGGTAAAAGGAGTTTTTCATGTTAATTAGCGATCGCCAAAAATCTGCTCTTACCCTGCTAATTAAAATGGCATTTTCTCGAGTTAATGAAACTTCACTGGCTGATTTAGTTGGTGCTCCTATTGTCATTAAAATGTCGGAAATTTCCCTTTGTCCAGTCAGCAGAATGACTGAAGAATTTGCCCTGTTGTTTCCGGAAGAGATCATTAGTGTCCACCAAAGTTTTACTGGCTATATGTCAGGGGATGCCCTGTTGATATTTGATTATTGTAATGCGCTCAGACTGATCAATTTAATTGACAAAAATCATGAGTTACCCCGGAATTATATCGATACAACAGCGCGTGATATGCTGATTGAAATCGGCAATATCTTATTAAATAATTATTTGGGTATATTAACTAATTGGTTGCAAATTCAAATGTCTTTTACTGTGCCTTCTTTACAGGTAAATTTATTATCTGAGCTGATCAATTCTTTGATAGTTGGGAAAAATGAATTGCGCTATTGTTTAGTAACACCAGCAACTTTTTATCTTGATGATCAAGTAATTAATGCTAATCTAAATCTCGTTTCTGGTGTGGTGTCTCTCCACATTTTAATTAAGGCGATCGAAATCTGGGCTGATCTAACTAATGTTTCTTCTGCCAAAATGAACCAAGAATTTAGATTTGACTAAAAATTAGACCCCTGACCAAAATCACGGTAGATCGAGATCTTGTCTGTCCCACCGCAAGTCTGGGTTGATGGTGGGACAGTGCTACGGTGAACTTTTGCCAGAATTCTCATGTACATAAAGTGGTAAAGTTGGCGCACAAGCGCTACTACATACCTAGTGCTATTAATTACTGGCGATCGCACCAAAGGAGATGGGATGATTAGCTTCCCACAAATCTTAATGCGCTTAATGTCTGCGTTCGTGCTGACGGGATTAATTGGGTTAGAGCGTTCCACCCACGATCGCGCTAGTGGTTTTCGGACTCACATTCTAGTAGGATTAGGTTCAGCGCTGATTACCTTGACTTCTATCTATGGTTTTCCACCTAATCAGGTTGGTAATGCTGATCCAGCTCGTCTCTCGATTCAAATTGTCTCGGGCATTGGATTTTTAGGAGCAGGTGCGATTCTACGCTATGGGATGTCAGTTCGAGGACTAACTACAGCCGCGAGTCTCTGGACTTCTGCTGGACTTGGAATTGCTTGTGGGACTGCTTTTTATTTACCAGCGATCGTGACTACTCTATTAGTCATCATTACTCTCAGACCTTTGGAGAGATTGGAGTCCCAACTAGAAATCGGATCAGGAGGTCATCGCATTTGGATTTATACCAATCGTCATGAGACGAGCTTAGAAGTAGTCCAAAAGCATTTAGATAAATTTCCTTTAATCCTCAAAAGAATTGAAGTTACTTTTGATGAAGAGGGAAACCAATTAATCACACTGTCATTGATGAAAAGAATGCCGACGGGGATGTTAATTGTCCTGCTAGAAGATTTAGCCGCTTTACCTGGGATTAAAAAAGTAGAGGTTTAAAATGTATCCACCATCTCGAAATTCCAAAGTCAAATTTCGCCCTCAGTGGGGTGTACCTGATTTGGTTTTTTTGCTGATTTTATTTCTCGTGATCTTGGCAATTATCAAAACTGCTTCTAATTTTGGTGGTCATTATGATACTAATTTAGTCGAAATTGAAACTACTCCTAATGTCTTACCAGCCTACGCAGCTCAAACTTTGTTGCGGATGGTGAGTGCTTATATAGTATCCTTAGTTTTTACTTTGGTATATGCCTATTCAGCTTATCGCTCTCGGGCCGCAGAAATGATTCTAATTCCTTTATTGGATATATTGCAATCAATTCCGGTTTTATCATTTTTACCAGGCGTAGTTCTAGCTTTAATTGCCTTATTTCCAGGTCAAAGAATCGGGGTAGAATTAGCATCAATTGTGCTAATTTTTACAGGGATGACTTGGAACATGACTTTTAGTTTTTATCAGTCGCTGCGAAGTATCCCACGCGAATTAAAAGAAGCAGCTAGTATTTATAGACTTAATCTTTGGCAAAGATTTTGGAATTTAGAATTACCCGTTGGTGTCATTGGTTTAGTCTGGAATAGTGTCATGTCAGTTGCGGGTGGTTGGTTTTTTTTAATGGCGATCGAATCTTTTACGTTAGGAGAACAGAAGTTTAATTTACCTGGATTAGGTTCTTATTTAGCTAAAGCGGCTGATAAGGGAGACTATGGAGCAATTGGATGGGGATTAGCAGTTTTAATTGGCATTATTATTGCCATTGACTTCTTCATCTGGCGGCCATTGATTAGCTGGGCAGAAAAATTTAAAATGGAAATGGTAGAAGCCCAAAATACTCCCCAATCTTCTGTATTAGATTTTCTGCGCCGATCGCCAACTTTAAGAGTTTTGAGTGACAAGCTTTTCAAGCCTTTACAAAAAAATATGGATCATGTTTTTATTGAAGCTTTTCCCCTCCGAGCTGGATCAACTAAAAGCGCAGAGTTTGAATGGGGAAAATGGTTAACCTATGTGTGCTTATTTGGATTTGGTATTCTCGTTTTTTGGGGAATGGGCGAAGCATGGCAAATGCTGCAAACCTTAAACCTCCAAAATTGGCAAACCATAGTATTAAGCGCAATCATCACAGCTTTGCGGGTAATTATTGCCTTAATTCTTTCCCTAGCATGGACTGTCCCAGTGGGAGTAAGTATTGGGAGAAATCCGAAATTATCTCAATTATTACAACCGATTGTGCAAATTGCTGCTTCTGTACCAGCAACTGCCCTATTTCCACCTTTACTATTATTATTAATTAAGGTTGGTGGTGGCTTAGAAATTGGTTCGGTGGCACTAATGATGTTAGGCACAATGTGGTATATCCTCTTTAATGTGATTGCTGGTGCCCAATCAATTCCTGAAGATTTGTTAGAAGCTGCTCGGATTTATAAGTTATCTCTATGGCAGCGTTGGGAAACCATTATTCTCCCTGGAATATTTCCCTATTTAATCACGGGCATAATTACCGCTGTAGGCGGAGCATGGAATGCTAGTATTGTTAGTGAATACGTCAATTTTCAAGGACAAACCATTGCTGCACCAGGATTGGGAGCGCTAATTTCTGAAGCAACAGCAAAAGGAAATTTTGATGTCTTATTAGCATCAACAATGGTCATGTCTTTTTTAGTGGTACTCACGAATCGCTTAGTTTGGCGTCCACTTTACCGATTAGCCCAAGAGAAGTATCAACTGTTACTATAGTCTTAGTAGTTAATCAGTAGCATTTGACAAAAGAGAGGGATGCCTTTTTGAACCACCGTAATCGGCTAGAAATTGCAGAATACACAGCACTTTTTGGCTCCCTCCTGGGGTCAATCGCCGCGACTGTTTCGGGACAGATCGCTTATATTGCTATTCCCATGCTGATTGCACTGTGGCTCAATCTGATCAATCGTAAACGTTGGGAAAGACGCTCTGGGGGAAGAGCGATCGCTTATACTAATAAAATGCGACAGGAATTATTGCAGCAAATTAATTCCGTGCAAACTATCGGTGGATATATTGGACAAACCCGACCAAATCCGCTGATGAGTACAGAATCATTAGGAGAAATCAAGCGCGTTAAAGATGCGATCGCATCCCTTCAATTACAACTACAAAACCGTCTTTCCCCATCGACTCATCAAATTGACCAACCTGCGGTGCAACAGGAACTCTCCCAATTGCAAGATCAATACATCAAATTGCAGGAATCTTTAGAAAATATTATCCATTATCTCAATAGTGCTTCTTTACCCGCTCGTGTAGATCGTTTAGAAAAAATTTTCTCCGGTTTACCCAACGAAATTTCTCAATTAGTCCAAAACCAATTAGACCAAACCTCGTACATGACCCGATCGCCAAGTGCTGAAACACCAAAAAACCATCATGCTCAATTAAATCCGGATGTTGCTCCCTTACCCAGATCAGTAGCTGTAGCTGTCACAGAACCCATCAATCAGACCTGGAATTGTGTCTACAATATCGCTGGACATCGGGATTGGGTCAAATCGATCGCCATCAGTCCCCGGGCCAATATTTTAGCTAGTGGCAGTTTTGATGGTACGATCAAAATTTGGCAAATGACGGTCGATGGACTTCCTCTCCCAGAACCCCTATTTACTTTATCTGGTCATAGCAAAGGAGTGTATGCGATCGGGATTAGTCCCGATGGAAACACCTTGGTAAGTGGTAGTTTTGACGAGACCATCAAAATTTGGCAGCTCAATTATGATGAAAAAGGTTTAGTTAATCCCTCACCAGTTCATACTCTCACTGGTCATCTTGGTTCAATCAGAGCGATCGCGATTAATCCCAATGGACAAATTCTCGCGAGTGGTAGCTTTGATGAAACTATCAAAATTTGGCAGTTAGCTACAGGGGAATTAAGTGCTAACATTGTAGATACGGGAGGTCCAGTTTATGCCCTCGCGTTTAGTCCAGATGGCCAAATCCTGGCTAGTGGTGGTGGTGATGGTACAATTGCTTTATGGCAAATCAATGTCGGACACCCGATCGCCACGATCGCTAGTAGTTTAGATTCCATCTGTACCCTGAATTTTAGCTCTCAATCCTATACCTTAGCTGCTGGTAGTGGTACTGGAATCATTAAATTTTGGCAGCTCAGTCCAGATGAACTCGGACGTCCGATCGTCACCATTTCCCATCATACTCTGAACGGTCATTCTGGTCCGGTATATGCGGTCACGATTAGTCCAGATGGGGATCTACTTGCTAGTGGTAGTGCTGATGGAACAGTCAAGATTTGGCATTTAGGGACAGAGAAATTGCTAGCTACTCTGGATGAAAATGCAACTAGTTCAGTTTTATCGGTGGCAATTAGTCCTGATGGCCAGACTCTAGCTTGTGGCAGAGCAGATGGTAATATTAAAATTTGGCAACAGGAATGAAATATCAGCGTCGCTGGTTACAAATAGCGGAGTATGTATCGGTTTTTAGTGCAGTTGCTGGCTCAATTGCTTCCCTATTATTACAGCAAGCTGCTTATGCTACTATACCAGTTTCCATTTCCTTGCTGTTGAATTTGCTGAATCGACAGAACTTTGAGAAACAAACCAAAATTAGTGCGACTGAGGCGATCGCTCTAATTGGTGAAGATACCACCGCGATCGCGAACCAGTTAGAGGGATTAAGAAACCAAATGAACTATTTAACTTTAGAAACTCCAGCTTTAGGTGCTGCGGAGGATCTCAATTTTTTGGTTTCTACGATGATGCAATTGCGCCAACATCAAACTGAAATTGAACAATCTTTTCAGCCCTTAAAAATGCAGTTAGATTTGCTCACTGAACAATTTAAAAAACGACCAGAATTAGGGCAAATTGACAGCTTAATGAGTATTATTATTGATCTCCAACAGTTTATTAATCAGTTACCCCAGTGGGGAAGTTTACAACAAAAACAATTAGTCGAAATTCAAGCAAAAATTGACTTAGCGATCGCTGCTATTCCCGCTCAAGTTGAAGCATCGGTGCAAAAACAAATCCAGGAAATTAATCAGCAAAAATAATATTGGTAAGAAGATGCCCCAAAGAACGGCAAAATCAGTTTTTGTCCATTAGTGATAAGTTAAGGTGATAGGTAAATTATCAAGAGCGGTTGAACTAGCTGCAAACTTGGAGTGAATTCCAGATGTCAAACAAAATTTTGCGAGAAGGACAATCCTATACCTTTCGCTCCTATTTTGAAATGCCCTACGAAGCGGATGAAATTCTGGCGGAGTTTGGCTATGAATTACGGCGATCGCGTCTGTTGCTACCTACTGTTCCGACAATTCTAGAGCGATTACCCGAATTAAAACAACGGTTAGAAGAGACACTGGTGTTAATTAGCCTCAGTAATGAGGCTGCTCGTCGAGAGGCATTGGTATTTCCAGTATTATTGGAAGTAGCCCGGTTCTGTCATTGTCAAATTCGGATTGAGTATCCTCTCCTGGTCAATGATTGGCTGAAGGGAAATTTGGATTATCTTCTGCGTCGAAATGGAGATTTGTTGGTCATTGAAGCTAAAAATGCTGATCTGGCGCGGGGATTTACTCAGTTAGCCGTGGAGTTAATTGCTCTGGCGAAAGCAGAAGCTCAGACCGTTCTCTACGGTGCGGTGACGATTGGAGACACCTGGCGATTTGGTTATTTGGATACCCAGAGCCATCAAATAACTCAAGATATCGCTCTGTATCGTGTCCCCGATGACCTGGAACAACTCACCCAAATACTGATTGGTCTCATTCAAACTCCTTTCTCCTAATCCACCATTCACTAACTCTGAGGCCAATTGCTCAAGCGTTATGCACCTGATCGCACGCTTCATCTTGCCGTATCAGAAGACATTCGGAAATCAGTGTTTGAAGAAAAAGCCGGTCAAATTCTGATTGAAGATGGCATTATCCGCCTGGTTACATTTGATCCAGTAAAGGAGGTGATTGTGAAATGGATACCCTAGACTCGAACTATCGCTCAATTGTGGAAAAATTACTCATCAAGTATGCCGAATTTCTTAAGAGCGATGATGCACAAATCGAACTGGTGTTTGATCGAGAACGCAATCATTATTTATTGATTGAAATGGGATGGCAGTATGGCTATCGCATTTATGGCACCTTGCTCCATATTGACATTGTTCATGACAAAGTTTGGATTCAGCAGGATGGCACAGAAGCAGGAGTCGCAGAAGAACTCGTCTCAGCAGGCATTTCTAAGAACGCGATTGTTTTGGGATTCAAATCAATGGAACGCCGTAAACTGACAGAGTTTGCGGTTTCCTGAGACCATGCTCTATCGATTAGATATTCAAACTGACGTTCTAATTAGTCGAAATTCAAGCAAAAATTGAATTAGCGATCGCTGCTATTCCCGCTCAAGTTGAAGCATCGGTGCAAAAACAAATCCAGGAAGTTAATCAGCAAAAATAATCTTCAGCACTACTCGCAACCTAGGGTGTTAATTCTGAACCCTTTATCCCATAAGACTTCATGTCCAAAATATGTCGCATATTTTTATCCCACTTTCCGCATTTCAAACATACTACACCCAATTTTTTAACGAAGAAAGTGGATTACACGCTTCCTGATTGAGAATAAATATCAAACGGTAGAATAGGGATTTTATAGCCATAGGGATCTGGATCTCCCAACGAAAAATAAAAGGTTTCAGGCTACGATTTAAAAATTGTCCAGACTATTGTAAGAAGAGAAACACTTGAGCATACATTTAGCGCATTTAGCGCATCGGAAGGTATATTTAGCGAATCGCAAGATTTTGTAAAAGAAAAAAAACTTACACCAGAAAAACAAGATGAAGCTACTAAGGAAGCTACTAAAGTACTTGATTGTATGTCTAGCATAAGGGAACTAAGAGAAACCCTTGAGCATACATTTAGCGCATCGGAAGGTATATCTAGCGAATCGCAAGATTTTGTAAAAGAAGTTTTAAATAAATTAGGATAAAGATTTTATCGATTTGGTTAATTTTTTTCAGAATCTGCGGGATGAATATCAGGGCAGCAACACAGAATTAACTATCCTTTTAAAGAAAGTAATGGATTTACTGAAGCTTGAGGATGAACATCAGGTTATTTTGGCCAATGTGACTTTAGGAAAGAATCTCTCCCATGCTATGGGGCTATCAATATACTTCCCCCTGCGTGGTTGTTCTCCGTTTTACGATCACTCGGATTTTGCTAGGTGTGGGTGCAATACGGTTCGGTTAAGCTTTAAGCAGTATTGAGGATAGAAAAATTGAGGGTTTCATGTTTAACTCCCTGACCTCTATGAATTGGTTTCTTGGATGGAAATTTGGCGCGAGTTTTTTTAATAACACGAGGGTTACTTCTACCTTCACGTTTGGGAATTGGTTCATCCAAAATTTCCCTGATCAACCAACTAAAAAAAAGGGGAAATTCTTCTGGTTGAAGGCGCTGAAATTTGGGAATAGCACGACGGACAACATTGAGAGTACCAGTAAAACTCAATCGTAAAGGGGAGATGTGAGCAGAGGTGACCGTCGGTCAACATGAGAGAACGAACCGCCCAATGTCCGAGGAGCCAACCATAAATTTCCTGAACCACTTCACGGGGATGAAGAGAACGAATCAGAGTTTTACGTCCCAATTGATGAACCTTCAATTCATCGATAGTATTTTCAACTTCCCAACGACGATGATATTCTGTGGCTAATAATAAAGCTGGAAATAAAGCGATGTCCGTCAAACTGGTAATCAGACGGTAAGTTTGTGCTTCGCCATTATCAATAGTGTATTCAATGACTCGAACCATAATTTTGGTCATGCCCTGTTTTTTCGACTTGCCGTCGGGAGCAATCCAGGAGAGATAGGAACCATCATCCAATACCTGCTCCACAGGAAATTTAACATTTTTGGGGATGCGTCCCAAATAATCACATTTTTGGGACAAGGTGGCTTGCACCATTGCATAAGAATGCAATCCACGATCCCACATTAATAACATTCCAGTGGTGACTGACCGTAGTAACCTTTTCACTCTGACTCGCTCACCGATTCGGTAAGGGCAGATCAAGGCATCTACAATTAAATGTGTTCCTGCTTCAATCAATAGAACCAAACGCACCTTGGGAAACGCGGCTCTAGTTCCAGGACGACTAGCTGGATATCCAAATACTCTGGCATTTGTGTCGCTATCTGGCACATCAAACACTGTTCCATCTACAGCCATAATTCGCTTTTCACCTAAAAAAGCCCCTGGGGTTTCCCTAGTAGCCTGTGGTCTAACTACTATGTGAAACAGATGCCGCATTACCCCTGCACCTACTCGCTGTCTAGCTTCTGTAATTGATGATTTACATGGTATTCGCCAATAATAACTAACTCTGACCCATGCTTCATTTAAGCCATCAACCAGATTTTTCAACACTGTCCTCATTGACCCCCTAGACCATAGACTCATCCCAATGATTAGACAGATAACCAGATGCGTTGGTAATGCTCTTTGTCGTTCCTCTTTTCTATTGGTATCTTCAATGGCTTTTTCAATTGCTGTCGATGGAATCGCTGTTTCTAACGCTTTGAGGATCATCCCTGATTCGACCACAGGTGATATTACAGTGAATTCTTTGAGCTGCATTCCTACTCATTCCATTTAGGTGACACTTTCATTTTACCTGATTTTTAGCTTAACCGAACCGTATTGGGTGTGGGTGGGGAGAGTTTATTCGAGTTCATAACACTGGGCGCTGTTCTTAAGAATCAAGTTCGCTACTTTTGGGAGAATTCGAGGATGTAATCCAAACTAGCCCAAGTTTTGACTGGGATGACACTACCGATGAGGTTGGGTGCATCTCATATTTGCAAATTTATCAATCAGGTAACGAAAAACAAGCATTTCAGCCTCCTGTTTCAAGGTTTTTGCAAAACTGAGATGCACCCGATGAGGTTGATTGTGAGGGGCGATGTAATAAAGAATGCTGAATTACCATAGTAAACACGCAAAACTGCACTACTCTTGCGTAGCAATGTCGATGAGTAGTCAGTATGAAAATTGTTCAAGAGATTTCTCTGATTAGCATTGGAAATTTTGAAGAATCAAGTGATTGGTCTATTATTCGAGCTGAAATCCGTGAGGCTATTTCCCTGATCGTTTATCCTCCTGGGACATCAAACTTTACCATCAACCCAATGAAACACGGCAATGGTGTCAAGCCGATTAAAGAAGCTTGTATGATTGCTTTGAGGGATAGGTTTAGTTGGAGCTTGGAAACTTCGATTCACTACGCAACTCGATCACCAGGAAAGGTGGATGCAACAAAAGTTGTTGATAACCATCTTTTTGCGCTTGAGTGGGAGACGGGAAATATCTCCTCAAGTCATCGATCAGTCAATAAGATGGTTCTTGGCTTGTTACGAGGTGTTTTTCTGGGTACTGTTCTAGTACTGCCAAGTAGAAAACTTTATGCTTATCTAACTGATCGGATTGGCAACTATGAAGAGCTAGAGCCGTATTTTGATGTTTGGCGAGCAGTTCAACTCGTAGAGGGTTTTTTGGCTATTTTTGTGATTGAACACGATGAAGTAGATAGCAATGTACCAACAATCTCTAAAGGAACAGATGGTCGTGCATTGGTCTAAATGTTTATGGATCAAAACTATGTAGATTAAGGAATGGGAAGTTGTGATGTAGCTGTTTTGCGCTGCTTCAACTTCTTATTTCCTCTTGCTGATTCCCATTGCTCAATGATTCCGTTAGCTAACTCAGTCAATCGTTCTATTGCTGACTCTGTATCTCCAATTTCTGAACCAATCCAATAACGGTGTAGTTTTTCTGCTGCATAAAATGTAGTACCCGAACCCCCAAAAGGATCAACTACAATTTGACCTGGATTAGATGCCATAGCGATGATCCTTTCTAGCATAATTGGAGCAAGTTCGTTAGGAACCCGTTTTTTATGCCGACGATGGCGAACAGGTGGAATATCAGTCCACATTTCCTCAGTTAATGTCCATAACACTTCATTAGAGTCAGCTTCAGGAGTATCTTCCCAAACATCCTCTGGCATATCCCAGACATCCATCAAATTGATCCCTTTTTCATTAAGACTTTTGCGATGTCCGCCATAATCACGAATTTCTCCACCACAGTGCCGACATACCTGAATGGGTGTATAAATTTTATTAAATACTGTTGGCTCCCCTTTTGTGTAATAGATTAGTCCGTAGTGAGCAGGAGACATCTTTTTGCCTCTGGGAAAAGCTTTTGGCATCCTGCAAGCAATCCAATGTCGAAACCACATTCCTTTCTGATTAAGATATGCACCATACTCTATGCACCATCTGGGCAAGTTGAAGACAAATAAACTTCCACCTGGTTTAAGCACTCGAATGCTCTGATCAAGCCAGTGTTTAGACCAACTTAAATACTGATTAACTTCCATCTGATCATTGACACCTTCACCGTATTTCTTACCGAGGTTAAAGGGTGGATCGGCAAATACAAGATCCACAGACTCATTAGGTAAGGCTGATAATAGTTTAAGACAATCTCCTTGATAGAGGATACCATGCTTACTCATATAAACTTGTTGCAATCCTGGTTGACTTGCAGCATTAGAAGCGATCGCTTGAAACGGGAGCATTTACTTAGCCTTTAGTACGTTAATATAACTTGAGATTATAAACTCTATTTACATTTGTCAATAGAATTTTCTGGAGAACTTGTACTCCTTGGTTGATAAGGTTTTCCAGTAGGTTGATTCTGATACCTTTCCAACTCAGGGGCTTCGATATAGTAGTAACGTCCAAGTTTACGAGCTACAATCTGACCATTTTTAATTAGATCATGAACCCGCTGACGAGTTACATCAAGTAGTTTCGCAGTTTGAGCTACAGAGAGTAATTCAGGATTGTCATTTGAACCGGAGTTTGTCATAGGATGGATATACTTCAGTCTATGGAAGATATCATAAGGAAAAAAGTCTTGATCGGATCTGCTATGGAGTAAATGAGCGGGTAAACTCAGGGCAAGCATGAGCTGAACCGTATTGGAATAAAATGCTCTTAGACTCTACGGAACTACCCAATAACTAAATCATAGAATTTAATTTATGAATTTTTCTCAACAAAGGTTACACAAACTAGAAATAAAAAAGCTGAAAAATATTCAAGACCTTATTATTTCTTTTGAAAGCAAAAATGTTACAGCAATTCTAGGTCCTAATGGTTCTGGTAAATCAACTATTCTTCATGCTTTAGCTTGTTGTTTTCAACCACAAATCGGAAGCAAAGAAAAAGCAAACTATAAGTTTACTGATTTTTTTCCGCCACACTCAGAAACGCTATGGCAAGGTAGTGAGCTGAAAATAGTTCATACTTATCGGGAAAAAATCTCGCTTTACGAAAAGTAAGAGAAAATCTATGAAAAGAAAAGCGATCGCTGGAAGCCGAGGTATAATAATAGACCGATCATAAATATTTGTTACATTGGTGTTGATAGTTGCGTCCCACTAATTGAATCAGAAAAACAAACTACAAGAATTCATTATTCAACTAGCCAAGTAAGAGAAGACATTATAAATGAAATCCTAGCTCAAGCTTCATATTGCTTAAATAAAGAATATACAGCTTATTATATCAATCATCTAAAAAATGGCAAGAAATTTATTGGTATTGAATCCAAAGGTGTCAGATATTCCGCTCTCAGTATGAGTGCAGGTGAACAAAAAGTATTTATGCTACTAGAGAAAATCTTTAGAGCTGGGAAGTATAGCCTAATACTAATAGAGGAAATTGATCTTCTCTTACATGATTTAGCAATGCGAAATTTACTAAAAATTATTGTGAAGAGATGCGAAGATAAAAATCTACAAGTAGTATTTACCACTCATAGGGAATCTATACTTGAACTTTCTGATGTAATTAATATCAGGCATATTTGTGCAACACCAGAGAAAACTCTTTGCTTTAATGAAACAAAACCAGATGCAATAAATCGTCTGACGGGAAAAAAGCTCACACCTATTGAGGTTTTTGTTGAGGACAATCTAGCAGCAGCAATAGTAAACAAAGTGGCAGGTCAATTAGGTATTTCTAGACATATTGCCATCCAAAGATTTGGAGCAGCTATAAATTGTTTTACAGTCTTAGCTGGACTTTTTCTTACTGGTGAGAGTTGTGAAAACAGTATTTTTATTTTAGATGGCGATGTGCATAAAACCAGAGAGGAACAAGAAAAACAATTGAAAAATGTTTTGACTGGAGATGATGCAAGCGCCAAAGACAAGAGGCAATTAGCAATTGAGAAAATAATAAGTCTAAATCTTCCAGAAAATGTTTCCCCGGAAAAGTATATTCATCGTATTATTATTAGTTTACCAAATAATGAAAATCAAGAATATAATGAAATTATTAAAGTAGCAAAAGAGATTGAATCTCCTGAAGATAAACACGAATATGTAAACGCGATAATAAGAAAATTCAATTGGGATAGAAAGGTCGGTTTGTCAAAAATTGTTGATTTAATTAGTCTGGCTGAGGAATGGAATGATTATGTGGCTAGTGTAAGAGATTGGCTGAGTTCAAAAAAAGACATAGTGGAGGAATCCAGTAATAATTAACTAAACTTGGTGTATATAATTTTAGTCGCATTGCGCCAGCTAGCTAACAAGTTACCTCTTCTACCAGCTCTACCTCCTACCATCTTTTAACTAAGTCAAACTGACGTTTAATTAGCTCCTACTTCTGACACAGAACCTGCATAAACTCTTTCCCTGACTATCATCCACAAAATTAACACCCTACTCGCAACCTCCTTTCCCGTAAAGTTCTGCATGAGGATAAAGCTGATTTAAACGACGCAAAACTACTTTAGCCTGGTCATTATGATTGCGATATTCTAAAGCCAGAAATAGATTTTCATACATTTCGACACTGGGTTGGGGATGCAATTGCTCCAGAGTAGTTAATATCTGATCGAGATGTTTTTGTTGGAAAAGCAGTTTCACCAGACTGTCATAACTCGTATGCTTCATTACATGACAACCAGGTTCACTGGGGCAATCGTCCGGGAATTTTTGGATTGCTTGGAGGTAAATTTGCACTGCTTGATCGGGCTGTTGGTTTTTTTCGGATAACCTAGCTAAAGCTAGATAAGGGTAAGCTTCTCCTGCTCCTTGCTGAATCTCTTGCTGGTAAATTTGCATCGCTTCAGTTTCACGTCCAGCTTCTTCTAGTTTCCCAGCTAGTCCCCAGGAAAGTCCAGCAAAGGATGATGGGTTTTCTTGAATAATTTGATGATAAGCAGCGCTCGGACTAGGATGAGCGGGAATAGCTAAAATTATGGTGATTGCAGGGAGCAGCAAGTTAGACCAGTGCAACATCAGGTTCAAGATCACCCCCGAATCCCTTCCAGATTGTTTTCACAGAGGAAAGAGGTTAAAAACAATATAGCGCTTCCAAGCGCACCCTTTCAGTAGGACGGCTAAAGGTCTTTATGCCTAAATCCCGTCCTTTTTTTATCACAGATCAGGGATAAGTAGGAAGATTTTGCCCTAATAATTTAATCTAAGTTAATATGATCATAAGTATTAGTCACTGATTTAGTAAAGTTTAGTATCATTTACTTGCATTTAGAATGAATGCTGTTAAAGTAATAGTATGAAGCTTAAAAAGCTTCTTCGACAGATCCACAGCGAAGTTCAAGTTAGTTTTAAAGGAGTAAGAACGCTGTTTAAACTCAAATCTGTCTCATCCAACAACAGTAACACTCAACCAAAAAGCTGATATTTTTCTCATTTTAGATGGATCGGGAGCTATACCAACTAAATACTTTAATTTAGTGCAACTCCACATCAAAGAAATCATTAGAGAAATTCACTCAGCAGATATGGCTTGAGTGTTTCTGTCGTTTTCAAGACTGATCCAAAAAAACCGGGTTTCTCTACAAAATCCCCGGTTAGTGATGAGATATTTGGTGTTGCTGATTTACGGTATGAATAAATAATTTGTAGGGGGGCATGCCATGCGCCCCTACAGAATTTTCATACCCTGATTAAGCAACGCCAGTTAATCGATTGGATTCATAATTGGTCGAGGGCTTTACGGAGGTCATAGTCTCTGCGTTTAAGCTATAATTGATCTGCCTCAATGCGAAAGCCCCTACGAATATGGACAAATTTCTGTTCACGTTTCCTTTAAGTTCAATGAAATCGCTGTGCTTCCTTTAGCTACTAAGTACCTGGACAAAAATAAACAGTGCCATACGAGGGTTGCGGAACTACCTCAAAACCTTGCGATTGCTTCGCTTCGCTCGCAATGACATACTTACGTTTATTTATGTCCGACTACTTATTTGTTTAATAGGAATTTCAATCCAAAATTCAGTTCCCACTCCAACTTGCGACAAACATTCCAGCTTACCTTTGTGTTTTTCCACGATAATTTGATAGCTAATTGATAATCCTAATCCAGTACCTGAACCGACAGGTTTAGTCGTAAAAAATGGATCAAACAGATAAGGGAGAATCTCAGACTTGATTCCTAGACCATTATCTTTAATGATAATTCTTACTACCTGAGCGTTGATCATTTGGGTACTAATCCAAATTCTTGGTGAAAATTCTGGATTAGTTTTGTTAATATGATCGTGTAACGCATCGATCGCATTACTTAAAATATTCATAAATACCTGATTAAGTTGTCCTGCATAACATTCAACTTCTGGTAAATTGCTATATTCTTTAACGATCGCAATTGAGGGAAAATCTAGTTTAGCTTTTAAACGATTTTGCAAAATCATCAAAGTGCTATCAATTCCTTCGTGAATATTAACAGGTTTCATTTGCGATTCATCAAGACGAGAAAAATTCCGTAAGGTTAGCACAATCTGACGAATCCGTTCAGCTCCCACTTTCATCGAAGCGAGAATTTTCGGCAAATCGATCGCGATAAATTCAAAATCAATATCAGACATTAAATCTACAATTGCTGGCTCGGGATCAGGATAATATTGTTGATAAATAGCGATTAAAGATAATAAATCTTCAATATAACTCTGAGCATGGGAAAGATTACCGTAGATAAAGTTAACCGGATTGTTAATTTCATGGGCAACACCAGCAACTAGCTGTCCCAAACTTGACATTTTCTCGCTTTGAATTAGCTGTGCTTGAGCTTGTTGGAGATCCGCAACAGTTTGTTTTAATTGTTCAGTTTGTTCAGTTGCTGTCGCTGTCAGTTTTTCTTGGATTTGTAAAGACTGATAAATTTCTTTTTCCGCCTTTTTTTTGTCAGTAATATCGCGTAAAATTACTACATATTCTTGGCGATCGCGATGAGAAGATGCCGAAATCGCTACCTCAACAATCCGAGCATCTTGATCAGGTTGATTTAGATTTTGTTCACTACGTCTGGGCCAATTATCCGGCTCACCAGTCAAACCGGAAACTAATTGATGGAGATGACGACCAATCAGATACTTAGGCTGGACTTGACAAAGTTGTTCCGTCGCTGGGTTAATTTGACAAATAACACCATTTTCGTCTAAAACCAAAATAGCATCAAGGGCGATCATAAATAAATATTCAGCTTGTTCTCTGGCTTCCACGATCGCTGCTACTTGGGGTAAACTTGTCCAACAGGCGATCGCTACTCCGATAAAAGCCACACTAAAAATTAACACCACCAACAGATCCCCACTGGTAGTGGAATTGAGTTTAACTGAGTTGATTCCCACTAACCAGCCAATCACCACAGTAATTGACAACAATACAATTAAAACCCCAACCTGAAGCGCCACAAAATCTTTGACTTGGACTAGCGATCGCCCGCGCTGACGTTGATGCCACCAGGATAGGTGAAAAGGTGCCCAGGGAATCCGCCGAATCGCAACATCAGTAGTCCAAACAGCGATCGGTAATAATAGACCGATTAATAAATCTGACCAACCCCAAACCAAACCTCCTATTAACAAAACTACTAATTCAACTAAACAAAAACATCCCGACCACCATGGCCATCTGACTTGTGGTTGACCTCGACCCAGCCAAAGTCCGAAATGAATAGTAATCATGGAGGAAAGATAGCCTGTACCAGTTACCATCACCAGACGAGAAATATCACCCCAAGTCAGACAGAGAAAACTGATCAACAGACTAAAAATCAAACTGGGAACAAGGACACCTCGTCGTGAAACCATAGTAAAGACTGGGGCTAGATATCCATCCACCGCCAACTGATATAAAATCCGAGGAGAATTAGAAACAGCAGTAGCAGAACTAAGCAGACAGCCCGCAGTGATCAAAAATGTGACTAAAAACGAAGCTGAATTACCCCAAAAAGGTGTTGCTGCGGCTAATAGGTTTAAAAAAGTGTTGTCCCCGAGATGGGGATCAGTAGCCAACCGAATGAGTACCCAAGAACCACCGAGATATACTGGTGGAATTAGCCATGCGGCGAAACCAAGACATTGCAAAGTTCGATTTGGATTACGACTATCGGCTACAAAAGAGGAAGCTGTTTCGCATCCCAAAACTGCATAAACTGCTAGAAAATACCACTTTGTCCAATTGCCAAAACCCAGAGATGTTAATGTGGGTATTTCTGCCCAACTAGGAGGAAATAGTCCGGGACTAGAAGGTGCAAAAATTAGCCAGCCCATTCCTTGTAAACAAAAAATGATCAGGAAACCAATGGCTGGAATCACAAAACATAAGTGTAAAATTCCTAAAGCACGGGTGCCACTAAATGCAACTATATAACCGATAATGGTAAAACCGATTTTCAGAATTAAATCAGGACAATAAATCCCGACAGGTTCTAAATTAGCCTGGATTAAATCAGATAAAATAATCGCGTTCATCGGTGGGACTGATACCCAACCCAACCAATAGCCGATCGCACCATAACGAGCCAGACCAGGATAATGTTTCAGTAAGCGAGCGGCATAATTAGGAGTACCACCAGCTAGATCTGGCCAATATTCACCTAAGCGTTTTACCTGCAAATTGAGGATTATACCAACAATGGTTCCTGGTAGCCAAACTAAAATTGCTCCTGCTCCCAATTCGGACTGCATTCCTGGTGCTACTCCTAGCCATAAAAGTAACCCGGATAAACCAAATCCCCATGTTTCGATCGTACTCAGGGTTCGCTGTAAATGGATTGGCTGTTCTGGATTCTGGTGCATTGTTTGAGTTTTAAACGGATAATTTGATTATCTTTAGGTTTTTTTTTAGTAATAGTTAGATTAAATGATTTTAGCCATAATTGGACAGGCTATATGACCTTTTTTCTAATCTTTGAATTTTTTTTGTCGAAAATTTTTCTTGGTAACCGTTGATCACAGACTGTCAGACTGCCGATCAACTTTAAACACCCAGATAACTTGTGATTAAATCCCACAGGCGTTGCTGATTTACGGTATGAATAAATAATTTGTAGGGGCGCATGGCCATGCGCCCCTACAGGATTTTCATACCCTGATTAAGCAACGCCAAATCCCACATTCCGCAGCCCAAGTATTAGTAGCAAATCTGCCAGATTCAGAATTTACTAGAAGTAAATTATTTGGATATTCATGGGCAGCAAAAGAGCAGACTTACGGTGGAATAAAGCCAAGATGGCTAGTTGTACTCTCGTCAAGAAAGAAGGGAATCAGATTTACGGAAGTTATCACAGAAAATTAGTAAATCTGCCACCAAACTGAACAGCGAATTGGGAAAATTATCCCAAGATAGATTTGCCTGTGAAACTGATGCAATCAAGGCATTAACTAAACTATCTAAATCCTTTAAATATCATCAAATTGAACCAAAAGAAGTCAGGGAAATCACCCCAGATAAATTAGATAAAAGTCAAAAAAAGTGTGATCAAATTCTCGGCAGTTTTACCGAGGATAAAAGCCAAATTGAGCGAGAAACTAACAGTGCAGGTAGATTCATAATTGCGACGAACGTTTTAGCAGAAAGCGAAATTAGTAATGAAGCGATGCTGACTGAGTATAAGTGCAACAGACCGTCCAACAGCCAAATGGATATTTCAATGAGCTGCATTCCTCTTCAGTCCATTTAGGTGACACTTTCATTTTACCCGGTTTTTAGCTTAACCGAACCGTATTGGGTTCTAGAGTGCCAGTCCAGTAGAAAGTATTGACAAGAAAACAAAGTATGTCAATCGTGATTAATGGACTGACGCTCTAGTCCATCAAACTGACATTTGTTTTACAAAGCAAGTCAAAGAGATTCAAGGTAGCTATAAAGACAGTTTGGCGTATCAGCATATTGAGATAAGTCAGAAATTATATTTCTTTTTGTTAAGGATAATACAACTTTTACCTTACGAGTGAAATATGGATAATTACCCTCATTAGCTTCAGTTATCAGTTTTTGAAGGAAATTAAACAAAAATTCAATCTCAAACTTTCCTCTAAAACTTTTCTGTTGTGTGTTAGCCTTCAACTGAGATTTCTTAGCATCTAATTCCGGCTGCGAGATGACAGGTATACCAGGAAACCTTTCATATAAATCGTCAATTGTATATCTTGCGATCGCTTGGTTTAAGTCACAATAGACAAAATTAAATACGCTCAAATTTGAAATATTAAGTTTACTAGACTTATCTCGGTGACAGGCGATCCAAGCATTCAATAACTCAACGGCATTATGAAATTCTTCTGGTCGTTTTGTATAAAGAGAAATACATCTTTCAAAATTTTCATCTGATTCTGTTAGGTTAAATTCATTTTTTAAAATTTCAGAAAAGCCCTCAACTGATGTATAAAAATTTTCTACTGAGTAACAAGGAGTTTCATATATTTTAATGATGCCCTTGTTATAAATTGATTCATCAAAATCTCTATCCACAAAATAAGCTATTCTAGCATTTACATAATGCTGACGTGATGAGAGCATTCTATAAATTCCTAGCACTCCATCTTTACCGCTGCAATCGAGATATATATCTTTTTCCGCTCTCGTAATATTCTTTATTCTGATTCCATAATACTTACTATCTTCTCCTTCAAAAAAGCAGTAAAGTGCCGATTCATACTGCTTATATAACCTAGTAAATTCCGTAAACACAATAACAGCTTGATCACGAGAAGCCCTCAACTTATCTACTGACATTTATCCCTCTCGCACAAAAATATCCAGATCGTTAGCATTCAAATCCAAATCGTTATCAAAGATAAATGGGGAATGAGTGACGGCTAAAAGCAGTTTACACTTTCCTGATTTCAAAATATCAGGGAGTAAAAGCCTTTGCCATTCAATGGAAAGTGATAATTCTGGCTCATCAAATAAAAGAATAAATTCCTGATACCAATTAACTATGAAATTGCACTTAATCTGAGGTTGATCTGTTAGGCCAGGGCAGGTTTATAATGGTGATCTGTTGGTGGCAAAATTGACTGGTGAACCTGCCCCTACCAATTTTATCCTCAATTTGCGGATTTCTGTAGTAGGGGCGGGTTCGCCCAGATTTTTGAAATTTACCAATTAATTAGAAAAACCCGCCCGGGTTCACCGAGATGTTTGACATTTACCTACTAATCATCAAAACCCACCCTCACCCACAGATCAATATACATCAATGTATCTTCATGGTGAATTGGTATGAGATGATTCCAAATAAATACTTGAAAAAAGTGATATTATTTGCTTCTCGCCAGATGAGAGATTTCTCAAGTCAATTGTACTATTATTTCTAGTTTGAATTATGGATATATCTACGTTGGCTTCATCATAAATAATGTGCTTCTTGTCCAAATATCCATTGCATATTTTAGCAAATTGGTTGATTGAGTTATCTTTCTCCTTTTGCTGTTCATATAAGCCAACCAGTTTCGATAGAAAATATACTAGTTGATCATTTTGAGGATCATTTATTTTTCCAGAATTCACTAATTCTTCGATCTTTTTCCTGTCAGATTTCGATATATTATTTTCACCAACACGACTCAAAACTATATTCAGCGTTTCAGGCTGAATACTATCTCTCATCTCCTGGGTAATTTTAATGCCCTCAATAAATTGAGTTAATATTTCACCCGTAACCTTTGAAAAAAGATTAAGAGCTGAGTTTTTAATAGCAGTTTTAATATGATCAAGCTTGCCGATAACATCATCCATGCCAAATTGAATAAGTTTACCTTCTCCATCACCAAAACTGAAACGATCAAATTTATCTTCTTCATAACCCAAATAACTATAAATTCCAGTAGCTAGTGATTAAGATAACCCCAAAATAGACAAAAGGTATATGGTCGAGGATTTGCCGTTGCACCATCCATTAATGACAAATGAACCAAAACCTTAACTTGTCACTAGTCCAAAAAGGGTGGATTTCTAGTTCCACCCTTTTTGTTAAACACCTAAGTTAGAAACCAATTGGTTAACATCCTACAAGTTGCCTAAAAACAACTTAAAAAACCACAGTAGGGTTGATTGGTTCAAAACTAGGAACTACCAAATCACTATTCTGCTTAGTTAGCTGATTGTATAGCTTTTCCGTATTCGGGAAATTGGCAGCTGGTAGAGTTGGGAAACGACGATAAGGAACAGTATCTTCGTTAAAAGCTTGGATATACTCAACGCTATTTACCAAAGCACTGATAAAACCACGTAATCCCTTCGATGCGAGAATGTGGTTAAATACCCGGATTTCAGCTTGATCACGGGGTGCGCGTCCCAAGAAATGCTTAGTACCAAGTTCGATTACCTTGGTATTGGGATAAGGTGCGTAAAACTCCTTAATATAGAGTTTGGAAGAACCTAAACCTTCAATAAATCCCTTGACGGTAATTTCCCGGTTCCGGAGTTTGGTTTCTAGTACACTAAATTCATTTTTGAGCAGATAAGGATTGAGATCGCGCTCAAAAATTTGACGGTAAGCAGCTTTAATCAGGGTTTCGATCGCAGGTTTATCAGCAGTATTGGTCAGCTTAAACACCTTGGATTGTTCACGACGTTTGTTAACTCCTTGGAGAATACGGAACTGAATATCTGGTTCAGTCCGATGATTACTAGGAGTACCTAATTCGACAAAACGAGGTGTTTCTGGGACTACTACTTTCAGGTTCGTATCACCAATTGAACCGACCCGCAGCGATCGCATTGCCAAACCTTGAGGAGTAAGATAACGTTCGTAGGGAACTGTATCTTCACCAAAAGCCTGGTTATATTCCAGACTATCGATTATGGCATCAACTAGAGCATAAAAACCCTTTTTAGAGGCTAGATCGAAATAAGCATTGATTTCCTGACGACCGTAGGTCGGACGACCTAAGAGACGACGGTGAATATACTCGATCGCTTTACAGACATAGAGCGAAGTCCAGTACAAATTACGGAACACATCCGACTTAGCGATCGCACGGATAAACTCGCGAACAGAGGTTTCTCCATTTTCCAGTTTAATTTCTGCTACCTTTAAACGCTGACCTTCATAAAGACCACGTCCAAAAACTTGTTGATAAGCAGCATTAATTACCGCTTGGGTAGAGATTTCCGTGAATTTAACACTAGCACTACTAATCAGCTTACCTTTGCTAGTTTTAAAGCTAGGTAACTGCTCCAGCTTAAATACCTTTGGACCTAGGGAACCTGGACTCTTACCGCGAGCCCCAGGATTACTGAGTTGGTTATCAATTCCTGGACCTTGATGGATCAGAATCCGACGAGTGTCCTTCCCAAAGGGAGCAGGACGATTTTTAGGATTCCGAGTTTCTTTGGGGAAAATTGCACCAAATTGAATTTCCAGAGGATCATTACCAATCCCGTAGGGATGCTGATCAGCTAGGGGTTGATTATAACTAGCAAACAGGGTAATGAACTGGGGAACTTTGCGGAAGGGAGCGCTGTAATTGAACAAATCAATTTGCGGTCCCCAGTTGCGACATTCTTGCGCTTCTTGACCCAGTCCGCGCAAATAAGGAACTGTTTCTTCACCAAAGTAATCTGAATATTCTTGGGAATCGACTAAAGCATCGATTAACTTCCCGAAACCACCACTAGCAATGATGGAGAAGTATTTGCGAAATTCCTCACGACTGCTTAACCCACGACCTAAAAAGTGACGGTGGGCTAACTCTACCACACGACTATCAACAAAAGGTTGGACAAACTGTTGACGATACAGGGGAGACTTACCCAAACGACGGACAAACTCTTTAATTGAGATCTCACCCCGTTTTACCTTAGATTCCAGATCCGACACACTTAAGCTATAAGCACGAGTGATATCCCGCTCAAAAATTTGGCGATAAGCAGCTTTGACTACTTCTTGTTTTTCTGAGGTAGACAAACCTGGCTTCATGACGAACTTTTGACGACGTTCGGCGGAGTTAAAGTAAATTTGGGGTAGTTGTAACCCTTGTTGATCGCCCGAAGGACGTTGACGTAATTTTTCCGAAGGTGTGGGAGCTTTAAATTCGGTAATAGCTACATCGAAATATTGGGCAACGATCGCTCTGGCTTGCTGATCAGCTTTTTTGAAATAATCCAACGCAGCAGCCCGCATTTCTTGCATCGCGACGATCGTGGCATCAGCTGAACAAACATTTTCAATAATTTCCCGTAAACCTCTGACGTTTACAGAAATGATGTTTGGATCACCTGCGACGATCGCATAAGTAATGTAGCGTAAAAACCAACTTAAATCCCGCAAGGATTTGGTCGTGTTTCCTGGGCCATAACGAGCAATGTTGATTGGTCGAAAGCCTGCGGGAATTGGACCGCTGGTGCTAGTAGTAAATAGAGACCGGAAATTGGATAAAAGACCACTACCACCACCTTCGCTGTAACTGAGATTACCCAGTTTCATCCCTTCTTTGACTTCTCCAGTCCCAACTGTGGATAATTCCCGCACTTGTTCCTTGGGCTTTTCCAAGAAAGCCATGGGTGAACCACCGGTAAAAATCCGGTTCGCAGCTCGGGACACAATTAGTTCTGAGTTTCTGGTCAGAGTTTCGGCGATCTCGATCCGCTTCGTCCCAGAATTAAAATAGGTTTCTAGTTCGCTTAGTTCACTTTTACCGGGAAACCGATCTTGTTGTTCTGCTTGGGAAATAGTAGCAACAGGTACTGTTTGATATAGTTGCGGACGCGCAACTGAGCTTCCACCACTTGCCTTAACACTCATTGGATCTCAAAAGCTCCTTTCAAAATAACGACTGAATTAAACTTGGCCAGAGAACTCCTAGGCAACTGTCTGGAAACAATCCACCCAGTTTCTAAGATTAGAACTTTTTGGCTCGTGACATTGGTTTATTAAGAATTGTTTAGAGCCTAGCGTAATAGTTCACGGTGAGATCATAGTGGATTGCGGTATCCAATCTGAGAAAAAAGATAAGTTTTGTTACCTAAAGCGTTGCTATTTTCATTATAATTCATCTAGTTTGCATAAAAATAATAAAATTTTTGTTGGTAGTAAGGGCTTTAGCCCTCGGATGAGATGATTTAATCAGGGACTTCAGTCCCTACTACAAACAAGATTTTTGCCCTTGTCTATTGTGATTAATTACTTGATCTATTTTCGTTGCAAATTAAATGTCTGAATATTTTTAATAAACCGTGGAAGATCGGGCGATCAAAAACCAGATGCGTCATCCTAATTCAGCGTCAATTAGCGTAAAAGGTAAATTTTTGTATCAAGGAGAAGAAAAATTTTTCCTCAAAGGGATTAGTTATGGTTCCTTTGCTCCTAATGGTCGGGGAGAATATTTTCCCGAACCATCCATGGTTGTTCAAGATTTGGTCTTGCTCCAAAAACTAGGGGCAAATTGTTTACGAGTTTATACCGTCCCACCCTTATGGTTATTAGATTTGCTGTGGGAATATGGTCTGAGGGTGTTGATTGGGATTCCTTGGGCTGAAAATATCTGTTTTCTTGACTCTCCGGTTCTGAAACAGCAAATTTGCACTACCATTGCTAATGCAGTAAAGAAAAGCTCTGGTCATCCAGCGGTATGTGGTTATCTAGTCGGAAATGAAATTTCCCCAGATATTATCCGTTGGTATGGTTCCAAACGAGTTGGTCAGTTTCTGGGTCAATTAGTTAAGATCGTTAAATCTATTGCTCCCCGAACGTTAGTCAGTTATGCTAATTTCCCCTCAACTGAATATTTACAAGTAGATTTTATTGATTTTTTGGCTTTTAATGTTTATTTACAAACACCTGTTGCTTACCACGATTATTTATCCCGGTTGTTAAATCTTGCTCAAGATCAACCTCTGGTGTTAACTGAGTTAGGATTAGATTCCCTCAGACATGGAAATGAGTCTCAAGCACAATTACTCCGTACCCAATTACAAGATAGTTGGGAAATGGGTGTGGCTGGTACGGTAGTATTTAGTTGGACTGATGAATGGTTTAAAGATGGATTACCGATCGCTGATTGGCACTTTGGCTTAGTTGATCGCGATCGCCATCAAAAATTAGCTTTTGCAACTGTTCAAGATTATTATCAAGGTACTTTACCCCCTCCTCTGCTTGATTATCCCTTAGTTTCTGTGATTATTTGTGCTTATAATGCTGAAGCAACGATTAAAGATTGTTTGCGATCTTTAACCAAATTAAATTATCCTAATTATGAAATAATTGTGGTTAATGATGGTAGTCGCGATCGCACTGGGGAAATTGCCAAAGAATTTAATAATATTATTTTAATTAACCAAAAAAATCAAGGATTAGCTACAGCTCGAAATGTGGGAATCGCGATCGCAAAAGGTGAAATTATCGCTTTTACTGATTCTGATTGTATGGTTGACCCCGATTGGTTAACTTATTTAATTGCTAAGTTTATTAATACTGGTTTAGTTGCAATTGGTGGAGTAAATCTACCACCTCTAAATGATCAGATTAATTCTATACCTGCTTGTGTCGCAGTATCTCCGGGTAGACCAACCCATGTATTATTAAATGATCAAATTGCGGAACATATTCCTGGTTGTAATATGGCATTTCGTCGGGAAGCATTACAAGCAATTGGTGGTTTTGATCCTCAATTTCATGCAGCTGGAGATGATGTTGATATTTGTTGGAGGTTACAAGATCAGGGTGAACAAATTGGTTTTGCTCCTGGTGCGTTAGTATGGCATTTTTGTCGAAATACGGTCGGTGCTTATTTAAAACAGCAACGTGGTTATGGTAAAGCTGAAGCTTTTTTGTTTTTTAAACATCCCCAGCGTTTTAATAGTTTTGGACAAATTAGTTGGTTAGGTAAAATTTATAGTCATACTCCTGTAAAACTTTCCCTAGGGAAACCTCTGATCTATTTTGGTACTTTTGCGCGGATTTATGAAAATTCTGCCATCGGTTTTTCCTATTTATTATTTTCCTTAGAATGGAATTTCATTGGAAACGTTTGGTTGGTTTATATGTTGCTACTTGGTCGTGAGCAATGGATCGGATTATTACCATTATTACTTACGTTTGGATGCTGTTTAATTACAGCAATTAGCGATCCGCGTCGTTTATTGATAGTAGCTGGTTTGAGTTATTTAGGGATTCTTTGTCGTAGTTTTGAACGCGATCGCTGGTTAATTAACCAACTTTATGCTGCGAAAACTATACCAGTACCGTGGTTATTTTGGCTGAGAGGAAGTGGCAAAATTAACCGGAAAATGGCTTTTTGGACGAAATCAGGATTAGAAAAAGAAAAATTTATTAACATCTTACGCACCGAAATGTACCAGCGTCAATATATTCTAGTTGGGGAACATAATTGGGATGATTGGGATCTAGAAATTTATTGGGGAATTTGGTCTCAAATGCAAATTCAGGTCTGTATGGAAAATCACGGAGAATCTCAGAGACTGTTTCGAGTCCGGATCAATTTGAAAATACCACAATTAACCGCGATCGCGCTTTCTGGAGCTATGGGTTTGGCGATCGCTAGTATGATTTTAGGTAATTTTTATCTAGGAATGGCAATAATATTTATATTGGGAGTAACTTTAACTTATATCCTGTTGACCCATAGATATTTGAGAATGATGATAGTACAAATATGTCAAGGAGTTGCCGAAAAATTAGAATTAACTACATTGAGTTACTAATTTTGCATCAGCATGATTTTATCTTATTTTTGGCGATATCGTGGACAATTTTTTTGGATCTTAGGCAATATTATTTTATTAAATGGGTGCGAATTACTTAAACCTTGGCCCATGAAGGTAATTATTGATCATATTTTAGGTGGAAAAGTATTAGATTGGGATTTAGTAAATAATTGGTCAACTCAAAATATCCTGAGCGGTGCTTGTGTGGGATTAGTGTTAATTAATATTATTTCAGGGTTATTATCACTATTATACAATTATCTGACAATTCGGTTAGGTCAAAAAATGGTAAATGAATTGCGATCGCAACTCTTTCACCATTTACAACATCTTTCTTTAGCAATGCACAATCATTGGTCAATTGGAGATTTAATTTATCGAGTTACTAGCGATACCTATACAATTCAAACCCTCACCATGAATAGTTTTCTCCGGATTTTTTCCTCGATCCTATTAGCGATCGGAGTGGTAATAATCATGGTAAGTTTAGATCAACAATTAACCTTATTAGCATTAGGAGTTTGTCCAGTATTATTATTTACTGTTTCCTTACTAAAAGAAAAAATTAGAATTGCGGCTCAATATTCTCGTCAACAAGAAAGTGCAGTTTATTCATTAGTCCAGTTAAATCTATCAGCAATTCCAGTAATTCAAGCATTTACTAAAGAAACAGAAGAACATCAAAGGTTTATTTCTGCTAGTCAGAAAAGCTTAGATGCTAGTTTAAGACTATATATCCTCCAAACAATTTATGGAGGAGCGAGTAGTAGTGCGATCGCATTTTCCACAGCTATTATTATCTGGATCGGGACAAATCACGTTTTAGCTGGGATACTAACGATCGGACAAATGATTGTATTTATTACCTATCTTAGTTTCTTTTATAGCAGAATTAATAATATTACGCAAACTTGGGCAACAATTCAAAGTGCCCAAGTAGGAATCAAGCGAGTTTTAGAAATTTTAGAGTTAAAACCAGAAATTCAAGAAGGTAGTAAAGTTTTTCCCCTAGTTGGTGCTAAAGGAGAAATAGTTTGGGAAGGAGTTAATTTTTCTTATCATCCTGAGCAAACCGTACTGAAAAAAATTAACTTGTGTGTCAAACCAGGGGAAAAAGTCGCGATCGTTGGACCGACAGGAGCTGGGAAATCTACTTTAGTGAGTTTATTAGTTCGCTTTTACGATCCCCAATCGGGCAAAATCACTATTGATGGAATTAATCTAAAAGATTTACAAATTAAATCTTTGCGACAACAGATTGCGATCGTACTACAACCTCCGCTAATTTTTCCCATTACCATTCGAGAAAATATTGCCTATAGTCGTACTGATGCTAATTTAGATGATATCATTCAGGCGGCAAAGTTAGCTTGTATCCATGAAGCGATCATGAAACTACCCCAGGGATATGATACCTTAATCGGAGCCAGAGGTACAACTTTATCAGAAGGAGAAAAACAACGTTTAACGATCGCAAGAGCAATTTTACGCAATGCACCAATTTTAATTTTAGATGAACCAACTTCTTCAGTAGACGCATTAACCGAAACTTTAATTATGACAGGATTAGAAAAATTAAAGAACCGACCTACTACTTTAATTATCGCGCACCGACTTTCCACAGTGCAGAATGCCGATCGAATTATTGTCATGGAAAATGGACAAATCGTCGAAGAAGGAAACTTTAGTAAATTAATTGAGAAAAAAGAAGCTTTTTATCAACTTTATCACAGACAATTACAGGAAAAGCAATAATAAGTAATTCGACAAAATTAATTACAAAAATAACATAATGTGTTTAGTAGGGGCGTATTGCAATACGCCCCTACTAAACAATGATATTTCTGCCAGAAATCAATCCCCTTTCGGCTAAATTACTAAAGCGAATTTATCATCAAAGCCGACATCATCAAGTATGGTAGAGTTTCTCCTGATTGGGGCGTCCATCTCCTTGGTCACACTCTTTCCGTCCTTTACGACACCCCAATCCGAACTATTCCCATTTTTAATATTAATGCAGAATTGTTCGAGATTGGGACAGGCATTTTTGAGCGCTGTTATCCTCAAGCCAAATAGATTCAATACGCGCTCGGATCAAAGCAACAGGTATTTAACTGTTCATCGACAGAATTTTTAGGGAAGTAATATTGGCAAAGTTATAGGCTCCTGCGCTTCCCCCTACTATAGGGTTTGCCGGCGTATACTTTTCAAAATGGCTAAAATAAGACATATTGAAAGCATATTCATTTTCGCTAATAACAATTTTGTAGGTTTTCTCTGCCTCCAAATCGACCCGTACAAAAGAAGAGTCTCTCAAGTTGTCCCAGGACGTAGTATGAGGCAAAATCAAATATCCACTGCCGACAGAAGTTTCCTTGTGGTTAGCTAGTTCAAAAACTTCAATGTATTTCACCGCACAGGTCACACCCGTATTCAAGGAACCAGCTCCGTTTGCAGCACGAACTTGGATTAGGTAACGACCCGTTGTTGTTGGCTTAAACTCTTTAAGAACTAAGGTGTCTTCAGGTTTACCCCAATTTTGGTAATGAGGGTATCCATGGTTGTGAGATTCTTTAACTTCCTTATTGCTACCAACATACTGCAAAGCTGTAATAGACTCAAAGACTTGCACTCGTTTACTTTCGGCTCCCCAATAACAAACAGGAGATGACTTTTGGGAGTAATTTTTGATAGCTAAACTGTCCTTGCAGTAATAACTCTCCAGAGTGTAGCAATAACTTGGGGAAGACTCGCTCGTGTCCGGATCGACCCACGACTTTGTAGAACCTGACAATCCTCCTTGTACCAGTTTATTATCACGATAGATATTAAATTTAATATCCTCATGCTTTTCTCCATTTGAGTCAAAGGTTAGTTCAATTTTGTTTGATACCAACTTAACAGATTTAACGATCGGATGTTTGGGGGCAAACAAGTTCTGCCATTCGTTCGTCGCCGAAATCAAATTAATTGTCCCTTCATTGTTGCTGAGTTGCGATTGAGAAGGGGCTGACAATTCAATTTCAATTTGATTACTACTCTGAAGTTTATTGCTGTCAATGAAGGCTTTTTGATCTGAAACCAGTTCGTCATTCAGTTTGATACTGGAAATACTATATACTCCCCCACTTGCAGGGCGAGTATTAGGCAGTTTCACCCTGACAGAGATAGTTTTTCCTTGGTAGGGAAAGTTATTTAAAGTGAGTAATTGAGTATCACCAAACATTTCTTTACCTAGCTCGCAGGTGATGTAAGGAAGAAAACGAATGCCCTTATCGTTGGTTTCAAGACCAAAAATGATATCGTTCACCATCGAGAGATAGCCGGCGATCGACCAAAGTTGAGCCGGAGAATTTACCTCTGGGCCAGATGTTCCGTTTTCTTTAATGTAAGTTTCTCCCGACACCATCTCAAAATTTTCCATATTTGAGCGATAGCGGATTACACCCTGCATCAGGGATTTAATGCCATGATTGACTGCATTAACATTCCCAACTTTGTGGGCGGCTTTGACCCAATAGGCGGTGACAAAAGGCCATATAGAACGATTATGATAGATCTTTGTCTTTTGCTGTTGAGGCCAAATCACTGAAGGGCCACTAGACAAGACGGGATATTTCTCAATGATTTCTTTTGATTGCTGTGGCGTCGCCACCTCTAACAAAATTGCCAGGCTCAATCCGAGTAGGTCAAATTGATGGGCCGGATTTTGATCTAGGAACGTGGTGATAAATGTGGAGTAAAGTTTAGTGTCTTCTAAATAAAAGCGATCGCGAATCGCCTGTTTAAGCGCTTGTGACCACTCCAGATACTGTGTAGACAGATCAGATAGCTCTTTCTTTTGGGACAAATCGGACGGTGCGACCTTCTGGGCTAAGTCAGCGGCTAACTCTAGAATGCTTAGATGGAGCAGGTTTGTGGATAGGCTCTTAGACATACCCACATGAATAACGTCTTCAGCGACCCAAGCCGGGTAGGTTTGCTCCCGCCAATCTAGAAAAGACTGTTCCCCGTAGTATAGACCGTCAATTTTATCAAAAACCACCTGGCGATCGTGGTTAATGGTGTTTTTAATGATTTCAAAGGCTTCCTGCTGGAAGTTTTGCCTTTCTTCTCCCGATAGATAATGTAGGAGTTTTGCCGCTCCCAAAGCCCACACTACTCGATCCGAAGAAATCGGATAGCTCCCTCCTGTACCTGTGTCTTGAACGATTTGTTTATTGGTTTTTTTTCCCAACTTGGATCTCAAGTCGGAGGTCTTAAACTTCAGGGATTTGAGGGCAGTTTTAGGCTTTAGCGCGGCAAATGCCAGGTGAACAGCATAAGAAGTATCGCGAGTCCAGACATAATTCCATTTTGCCCCAGCCTGAAAACAACCATCGGGCCGACAGTCGATTGGTTGATTATTGTTAAAACTTTGATCCTTAATTTCAGAAACAGCGTCCTCTTCCATTTCAATGACGGCAAGAGCATACAGTACATCAAATATTCTGTTGTTCGTGGTGATGGAGGGTTGCCCGTCCCGTAGGTACAAGACTCTAGGGTTAGGAAGTGGCGCTGTTTGAGGGTGGTTGTTTTGAGGCTGAAAGTTTGATTCTAAGCTGGCAGTTTCTTTTGCTTGACGGAGAATTTCTTGGAATGAAAGAGTCATACAGTTACCCTGCGGTTATTTGTTTAGATTTGAGGAAACATCCTAACTTAAGTGATTATTTAACTGACCGATCGCCCGCGGCCACATGGCCTTGCCGAAAATTTGTGTGATGAGCGATCGCCCCAGCCTACTCTCTAGGACTTACGCATTAACCAAAAATATCATTTATGTCTACAAGTCCGTACCAGGATTGGCAATATTCTCCAAAATATCCACTTTATCAATCCAAATTCTTTTAAATGAGTGATTAACCATTACGGGGCAAGGCATTGACAGAAAAATAAAGCCAGTCAGATCAGCGATCTTATTTTATCTAGAATCTGAACCAGCTAGCTTGCACAAATTCGGGAATACAAATTTAGCATACTAGATACTTAATAGTCAAAGATATTAACAAAAAACTTTAATTATTTACATTAATTAATTATCACATAAAAAAAATTTTCATAAAACATCATTGACAGCTTGTCTGATGGTGCTGTAAGGTGCTGTAAAGTCAAAAAAAAAGTAACAGCCAATAGCCAATACTTGTTAAACAAGTAGTTAACTAAAAGTTTCGGCCACTCCTCGTGTGTTCGTTTATTACTTAGGCTGTGCTTCACACAAAAGTACATTGAAATAGGTCAAATTTTTGACAGCGTTAGCATCAATACTGAAATTATTTTTATCGTTTGCTGATTTTCCTTAGAGGAGATCCGTTTCCAAGCTGACTTGGTACTGAGAAAAAGAATATCTACTGTAATACACAGCAATTTTTTCCCTCTAAAAATTCAGATATTCACTTGGGCAAGCGTCTTAAAGATGTAAAGACAAACCGAACCGTATTATGACTGCAAGTACAAACACTAAAGTTAATCAGTACGGATAGCCTGTTGAAGAGACGGAAGTTGTCACACTAACAAGAGCGTTACACAAAGGAAAAAGCTATGACATCAATTCAAGAAACAGCTGAAGGAAAAAGATTAGCAGAGGATCGGGACAAGATAAAATATTGGAAGCGTTGGGGTTCATATTTAAGCGATCGCCAGTGGGGAACGGTCAGAGAGGACTATAGCTATGATGGTTCAGCTTGGGGCAATTTTTCCCACGACCAAGCTCGTTCCCGTGCTTATCGGTGGGGCGAAGATGGGATTGCTGGAATTTGCGATAATCAGCAGAGAGTTTGTTTCGCGATCGGGCTGTGGAATGAGAAAGACTCGATTCTCAAAGAAAGGCTATTTGGTTTAATTAATAGCGAAGGAAATCACGGAGAAGATGTCAAAGAATATTACTTCTATACTGATAATACACCGACTCATTCCTACATGAGTTGTCTGTATAAATATCCTCAAAAAGCTTTTCCTTATAGCGATTTAATTAACACAAATGGACATCGAAAATCGACGAATTCATCAGCTCTTGAATACGAGTTGATAGATACAAAAATTTTTGATGATAATCGCTACTTTGATGTTTCAATAGAGTACGCCAAAAATTCACCAGAAGATATTCTGATCCGAATTTCTGTAACTAATCGGGGTCCAGAATCAGCCAAACTACATCTTTTACCAACGATTTGGTTCCGCAATACTTGGGCTTGGGGATATGAAAATCAGAAGAAAGAAGATAAATACTTAAAGACCGTTAGTGCCACATCTAATTTAAGTGTAATAGAAGCTTCGTGTAACGACCAGAAGCATTTAGGAAAAAGATGGCTTTATTGCGAAGCGCCCAAAGAGCTGCTCTACACAGAAAACGAAACTAATAAACAAAAATTTGGCTGGGGAGATAATTCATCCAAATACGTCAAAGATGGGATCGATAATTATATTGTGTCCGGTCAAAAAAATGCAGTAAATCCTGATCAAATAGGAACCAAAGCATCAGCTCATTATGACTTAACGGTTGGTCCTGGGGAAACAAAAATTGTTCGACCTCCGCTTGAGTGATCTAGAGAATTTAGCGGGGCCATTCGATGCTAATTTTGATAATATCTTCACCCAGCGTCAACAGGAAGCCGATACATTTTATCAGGCTGTTTGTCCCCATCCAATTTCACCAGATATGCGTTCAGTCCAGCGACAAGCTTTTGCTGGTCTGTTGTGGAGCAAGCAATTTTATCACTATGTAGTATACGACTGGCTCAATGGCGATCCCAACCCACCGAAGCCACCAGAGCAACGTAAAAGAGGTAGAAACCGTGATTGGCAGCATTTATTTAGTGAAGATATTATCTCCATGCCAGATAAATGGGAATATCCTTGGTTTGCTGCTTGGGATTTAGCTTTTCATACAATTCCTTTTGCACTGATAGATCCGGAATTTGCCAAGAAGCAACTATATATATTCACGCGGGAATGGTATCTACATCCTAACGGTCAAATGGCAGCTTATGAGTGGAATTTTGGGGATATAAATCCGCCTGTTCACGCTTGGGCTGCATGGCGCGTCTACGAAATAGAACAAAAGGTGTACGGTATAACCGATACAAATTTCCTCGAAGATGTTTTTCAAAAGTTATCTCTGTACTTTACTTGGTGGATTAACCGGAAGGATTCAGAAGGAAACAATATCTTTGAAGGAGGATTCTTAGGATTAGACAATATTGGCGCGATCGATCGCAGTAACATTACTATTCAAGGGGCAGTGATCGAGCAGTCTGATGGTACTAGCTGGATGGCAATGTTCTGCCTGAATATGCTGAAGATAGCCGCAGAACTAGCCCAGGAAGATCAGAAATTGGCTGAAGCTTACGAACAGCTGCGTCAAAAATATCAGACCGTTGCCCTTGAACAACAAGATCAACAACTGATCGAAACTTATCAAAAACTAGTCAATCAGTCTAACCGAGTCAACTACGAAGACATGGCATCCAAATATTTTCAGCATTTCCTGTTGATAGCTGATGCTATGAATAAAGTGGGAGGCCAAAATGTCGATATATGGGACTCCAGTGACAAGTTTTACTACGACATTTTGAAGGCTCCTCCGGGCCAAGTAGTAGGTGCCGATAACACCGGTGCCTTATCAATGAAAGTGCGATCGATGGTAGGGCTAATTCCACTATTTGCTGTGGAAACAATTGCACAAGATTTGGTAGGATCTTATTTGAATGACGATTTTATAGACCGGATGAATTGGTTTATTAAGAATCGCCCCCAACTGACAGCTCACCAAAATATCCAACTCGTTTCTCCCAGCGAAGGTCAAAAGGGAAAAGGATTGTATTTATCCCTAGTGAATAAAGAGCGGCTTCAAGATATCTTGAAAAGACTACTGTCCACCGAGGAATTTTTGGGCGATTACGGGATTCGGGCTTTGTCAAAATTCCACCACCAGCATCCTTACGAATTGAGATTAACAAATGGTCAGGTAAGTCGTGTAGAATACGAACCAGGCGAATCAAAGTATCAATTGTTTGGGGGCAATTCTAATTGGCGCGGCCCGATTTGGATGCCGGTGAATTTTCTGCTGATTGAGTCTCTCCAAAAGTTCTATTATTACTGGGGAGATGAAATAAAAGTTGACTGTCCTAATGCCCAAGGGCAAATAGTAAAGATGAACTTGTGGGAAGTATCAATAGAGTTAACTCGCCGGCTGATAAGTATCTTCCTGAAAAAACCTGCTCCCAATCCCTTTCAATCCTCCTCCACAAATGAGTGGCGACCAGTTTATGGTGGCACGGACAAATTTCAAAACGACCCCCATTGGCGCGACTTGATTCTTTTCTATGAGTATTTTCATGGAGATATTGGTGCTGGAATTGGTGCCAGCCATCAAACTGGCTGGACTGGAGTAATAGCGACATTAATTCAGACCTGGGGAGAATATCCGGCTCAAAATAAGACACCAGATATGGAATAGTCGTCGATAGTTTGAATCACACAAATTATCCACTTTAGCTGGAGCGTGCGTCTCGCCAGGGACGCCCCTCATCTAACCGCCAGTTTTAACTGGTGGTGTGTACCGAGTCTAAAACGGGATGCCCTCCATGAAATAGAAGGGAGATGCTCAAGTCATCCCCCTCATCTTACAAGTAACCAAAAGGAGTAACCAATGAGTCAAAATCAGATCAGTCCAAATCAGCAAATTAACGCATCTTTTATCAAGTCTGAGACGGTATCTCAAACGACCTATGATGCTGTCATCGTAGGATCGGGAGTGGCAGGAGCCATTGTTGCCAAAGAATTGAGTCAACAAGGAAAAAAGGTTTTAATCATTGAGGCGACAGAAGGAAAAGGTTTAAATCTGAAGGAATTTCAAAGTTACATCGACGCATACTACAGTTCGGTAGCTAAAGATGACAACTCCCCGTATCCCAAAAACCCCAATGTTCTAAGCCCCCTTGATTACAATGACTATTTTGTCGAGAAGGGTCCTATGCCCCTGGCAGGTTCCTATACGCGGGTCATGGGTGGGACAACCCTCCACTGGGAAGCGAAGACCCCACGGATGCTACCAGAAGATTTCCAGTTATACACTAAATATAAACAAGGTCGTGACTGGCCAATTGCTTATGACAAGATCATCCCCTACTATAACAAAGCGGAGTATGAAATGGGGGTTTCTGGGGATGTAGAAGACCAAAAATCACAAGGCATCAAATTTATACCAGAAGACTATGTTTTTCCAATGGAAAAGATGCCTGCCTCTTTCTTGGATCAGAAAGTTATTGAAAAAGTTGCTGGGACTGAAGTTAAACTTTATGACGAACCTTATAAATTAAACTTTGGTTCTTTTCCTCAAGCCCGCAACGGCGTACCTAATCCTAAGTACGATAAGGGTAACCTCTTTGTTCCCGACGGAGTTACTGGTACTAATCCTGTTCAGTATGGGGAACGTTGCCAAGGAAACAGCAATTGTGTTCCTATCTGTCCCGTACAAGCCAAATATGATGCTCGTCGAAGTTTAACTAAAGCCTTACACACCGGTCATGTTCATATCCTCGCTAAAGCAGTAGCTTATCAGATAGAATTCGAGCCTGAAAAAGGTCGAGTCACTGCCATTAAATATAAGCTTTATGAAGACCCTCAATCTCCCAAATACACGACAGGACAAGCCAAAGGGAAATTATTTGTCTTAGCTAGTGGGGCGATCGAAAACGCTAAGTTGATGCTGGCTTCTGATTTGCCTAACAAAAGCACAATGATCGGGCGGAATTTAATGGATCACCCTTTCACCTTAGCTTGGGCTTTGATGCCGGAAGTAACTGGCACTCTGCGGGGTCCCCTGGTTACATCAGGAATCACCACATTTCGTGACGGTCAATTTCGTAACAAACAATCCGCCTTCGCGGTAGATATTCACAATGATGGTTGGGGATGGGCAACAGGATCGCCTTCCACTAATGAAGTGCTGGATGCAGTTGACAAGAAAAATAAATATGGTGCCGATCTGCGCCAGACATTAATTAGTCGGATTTCCCGACAACTACTGCTGGCTTTCATGTGCGAATTACTCCCCGAACCCAGTAATCGAATAACCATCGATCCAAAGTACAAGGATAAACTGGATAATTATCGTCCTGTTATTAACTTCAACCTACCTGACTACACGATCAGAACTCTTGCCTACACCAGAAAACTCTCGCGTGTAATCTTTCAGCGTTTGGGAGCGGAAGATTATACCGAATACAGTCCTCAAGACCACGCCTATTTTGAGTATGAGGGTGAAGGTTATTTTTACCGAGGGGGAAACCACTTTTCCGGAACTCATATCATGGGAACCTCAAGCAGCGACTCAGTTGTTGATGAAAATCTGCGTTGTTGGGAGCATGATAATCTCTACGCAATTGGCGCGGGGAGTATGCCAAGTATCGGCAGTTCAAATACAACATTGACAATTGCTGCGTTGAGTTTTAAGGCTGCTGAACATATGCTGAACAGAAAGGATTAACTTAAAAAATAAACTTAAAGAGTTTCACAACTCTTTAAGTTTATAACTCTTTAAGTTGATAACTACCGTCATCCACATTAAAGAATTGCCAACACATTACGAGCCAACTTATTATGAGTACAGACGAAAGCTTAAAACTGATTACAACGGTTGAGAAATTGCAGGTCTATCTCAAAACGGCAATGAAGATAGAACACGCAACTATTCCCCCTTACCTTACAGCTCTTTACTCCCTGAAACCGGGAAAAAATTTAGAGGTTTTTCATATTATCCGGCAGGTGGCTGTAGAAGAAATGCTACACTTGACTCTGGTAGCAAATGTTTTTAATGCCGTGGGAGGAAGTTGGGAAGAAGGGATACTGACGGCAGATGATTTTATTCCCACATATCCTACCTTTCTCCCTACAGGAGAGACAGACTTTCAAGTAGGTTTATGCAAGTTTTCTAAGGAGACAGTAGCGACTTTTCGGAAGATTGAACGGTCTGCACATGTTCCCGAACGCAACACATTAGTTGAGTCTCGAGCCAAACAAGAATTTTTGGCTGCTCACGGCTGGGATCAGGTCAATATCTTCGACACTATTGGCTTATTTTATGCCGAAATAATTCGTGGCCTGTATGCGCTCCATAAAGAAATGGGTGATAAGCTGTTTTGTGGCGAGCGTGACCGGCAAATCACCCCGGAATACTACTATAGTGGTGGCGGAGATATCATTACAGTGACGGATATCAATTCAGCCATACGAGCCTTAAAAGTAATTCAAGAACAGGGTGAGGGGTCAAGAATCGAAGCGATTTATGACGCAGAACGAGAACTGGGCCATGACTTTCGGTTTGAGCAAATAGAATTAGAGAAATACTATGAAGTAAATAAGGATGATCCTGAAAAATCCGATCAACCTCATCATCCTACGGGGGAAACATTTACCGTAGATTGGAATGCAGTTTATCCGATCAAAGAGAATGCCCACCTGCACGATTATCCTGAAGGCTCAGAAGTGTATCAAGCAGCTAAAGATTTCCATGATGGCTACCGTAACTTCCTGCAAGAGATTCAAAACTCTTTTAATGGAAATCCCCAACTGTTAATTCCCGCGATCGGGGGAATGTTCCGTCTTAAGGAACTAGCCATTTCTCTAATGCGTAATCCTATTCCGGGTAATGATGGGCTGAATGCCGCTCCGATCTTCCGTCTAGACTAAGCAAGATATCGCTCATTAATAGCAAGTATTTGCCTGATGAGCGATGACTTAGTGTTCTAAAACTGATAATCTACTTGCCGATCTAAATTTATTTATGGAGGTCAACAACGGATGAACACTCAAGCACAGGATACTAAACCAATAGAGCCTATAGATCCTAGAGCAATGGAGTATTTTCTCGATTTATCAGTGGTCTTAACTGGTTTTTCTAAGTTTCATCTCCAGGGAACCGGACAAGCAGATCTTTACTTTCAAACCATTAAAGACGTCATTGGTAAAGAGTTGTTTACGGAACTGCTAGAAACCTTTCATAAAATTCATCACCAAGACCAACACACCACCCAAAAACTCAATGAAGAGACGATCTTGACTAAAGGACTTCGTTTGGAAATTCTGGGATCTGAAAAATTAGGACCGATCGCCCGCAATATAATCAAGCTTTGGTATCTGGCCACTTGGTTCAAACTACCAAAAGATTGGCGAAATGATTTTGGGAATAAAGTAGATGATAAAGACTTTGTTCCCAGTCCAGCAGCCTATCCAGAAGGACTTGTATGGCCGGCGGTTGGTGTTAGCCCACGAGGCGCGAAACCTTTTGGATATGGGAGTTGGAGCAAAGAACCTTTCAAAGACCCTTTAGTCAGCCTTAATCAAGACTAACACTGAACTTCTCAACAAAGACCCATTTTTGTTCCTGACCCAATTGCCCAAAATTCCTAATTCTCAGACTGAATATGAAGATTACATCTTGGTTTCGTAAACTTTCTACTGTTGCCCTGTCTCTGATCATTAGCTTAACGCTATTTAGTTTGCCCGCTCACGCTTTTGTTACTTCAGATTTGCAGAAGTTGATCGATGCTAATTTGCAGACGTTGATAAATACTAATGCCTGTAATTCCTGCAATCTATCAGGAGTAAATCTATCTGGGAAAGATTTATATGGCAGCGCACTCAATGATGCCAATCTTTCTGGAGCTAATCTTTCCGATGCCCTACTCAATGATGCCAAGCTTAACAGAGCTAATCTGACGGGAGCTAATCTGACGGGAGCTATCTTGATGGGGATCAGCTTGTCCGAGGCTGACCTAACGGGGGCTGATCTTTCTAAGGCAAATTTGTATAATGCCTTGATGAGTAAGACCAAGCTGTTAAACACGAATTTTAACGGCGCAGATTTAACTAGCGCTATTATCTCTGATGCAGATTTGTCTAATGCTTCGGCGAAAAGTGCCAAATTAAGCGGAGCACGTCTTAATCGTTCCAAGTTATTGACGGCAGATTTTTCCAATAGTTCCATGAGAAATACCAGGTTGGTAGATGCCAAGCTTGATGGAGCTATTTTCTATGGTGCTGATCTGTTGAATTCGACTATGCCTGACGGGACTACTTATAACGGAAAAGTCGTCCAGTTTGGGGCCTATCAGTAAGAACTGAATCCTTACAGATAATAAAGTTACACGCAGCGTTAATAAGTTTATGACACCAGCTAGCAATGAGTTTGATGATCAGTTTGATTTAGCTTTTGACTCATTGCTAACTGGTGGATAGTTCTCCTTTGATCACCGTTCGCTCGATGAGTAATCACTAAGCCATAGCCATGTTGACAAATAATCAGCCCCACATGAATAAATCATCAATTCTCAGGAAAATTAAAGGGATTACTATATTATTTCTCTTGGTTTTCCTGGGTATAACTACCTGGGCAGTTCCGGCTACAGACTCAATTCCAATCCCAATTACGATTTAGTACCTTTAGTTTCTTCTCAACCTACTACTCATAAGTTAAACCCGACATTTAACCAGAAAACAGTCGATTTGGGGATTACACCAACAGGATGGAGCAATGAGGACGATCGCACCATTGACCTTAAGCCTCCTATTCCCTATCAACAGATGCTCAGTGAAATGGCTTTAGCTGGATTTGAAGGTTCGCAAAAATCCTATAAGTATCCACAAAACATCAAGGATTTGAAATACGAGTTAAATCTTCGTAAATTGAGGATTTCTGAACCTTGGGCGAGTACTTATTTCACTTTGCGTGGAAAGGACGATCCAGAGACCTTGGCAGATTTCCAAAAACAAATGGAATTTATGGAGGCAATGTGTGGGAAAAATATTGTAGTAGCTGAATTGAGTTATGCTGTTCATCAAAAAAACTGGTTAGATCCTTTAGTTGCCAGACCAAAGTTTAATGATGCTGAATGGGAAGATTTGCTGGCAGGACTGAACCACCTTGGTCAATTAGCCAAGGACAACAATATGCAGTTGATTTATCACCCCCATATCGGTACAGGAGTAGAAAATTTAGCTGATATAGATCGCTTGATGAAAGGGACCAACCCGGAATATGTGAATCTGCTTTTGGATACTGGCCACTTGTACTACGCAGGAGTGGATCCTTTAGAAGTAGCAAAAAAATATTCAGATCGCATCAAGCACGTTCACTTGAAAAATATTCGTCAGTCAGTTTTAAATGACTCCAAAAAAACTGGTCGTAGCTTTTTAGATTCAATCCGGGCTGGAATATTTACTGTACCGGGAGACCCGGCTGGTGTAATTGATTTTCACCCGATTCTACAAGAGTTGGCTAACCATGACTATGAGGGATGGTTGATGGTAGAAGCAGAACAAGACCCTAACCAAGGTAATCCTTTACAATACGCTCTTATAGCTCGTAAATATCTACGAGATGAAATAGGGTTTTAATCCCCTAGTTGGAATTTACTTAAAGACTGAGTAATGAATGGGGAGTAGACGGTATTTAAAGATAGAAAAGATATCTAGAATTACTGAAAATCTACTTCCCAATTAATTGAGCAATACGCGGAGGTTATCTCAAGATGAGTTACAACGATGAAGATCAAGAGAAAATTAGAATAGTATTTGAAGAAAAATATTCTAATTGTGTTAGAAACCGCGACCTAGATGGTTACGGAGAACTGTACACAGAAGATGCTCTTTGGATGTCACCAAATGTCGCAGATCGGCGCGGAATTCCTGATATCAAAGAAGGCTTTTCATTGCAAATTGCCAATCAAAATATCGATCCAACATTCACTGCTGACGAAATCGAAGTTATGGGTGAGACAGGCTATGTTGTTGGTATGTCTGAAGCCAGGATTTCCCCGCTAGATGGCAACCCACCTAAAATTGTCAAATATAGAGCTTTATGGGTAATGAAAAAAAAGGATGAGACCTGGAAAATAGACCGTCAGATTTGGAATGTAAAACCTTAGTCTTACACAAGCAACAAGGATTTTACTTTCAAACCACCTTGATTATTTAGTCCTAATTATAAACTAAGGAATGGTAAGATGAGCGACCATATGCTCGTTCCTAAAGATATATATCTTAGCTTTTTCATGTTCACAACTAATTTGAAACCGGATGACTGTGAGTATAAGAAAGTTGTCATCAAGCACATGAAAGAGCTGAAGAAACTCGGTTATACTGGCTTCGAGTTTCCGATCGCGCCCCCCGGGATTTACAATTACGCCCAAGAGCTGAAGAATTACATCAAACTGCGTCGTGATATAGACGATGAGGAAGAATTAACTGGTGTAAAAATTGCGACAAACGTAGGTACAACTCGGACATTAGACCCTAGCTCACCTTACCCAGAGCAAAGACAAGGAGCGTTGGAGTATCTTAAGTCACGGGTTGACATCACTGCGGCCCTAGGGGGTGAAATTATGATGGGTCCCCTGATTTTCCCTTACGGTGTTTTTCCAGTTACAGATGGCAATACTCCCATCTGGAGCGACGAACTGCAAGACTATCTGGCAGTTCGCTATGAGAATGCTAAACCCATTCTCAATCAGTTAGGTGAATATGCAGAGAGCAAAAAGGTCAAATTGGCGATCGAACCGATAACTCACTGGGAAACTCCCGGTGTTAATAAGTTATCACAACTACTGGAATTTCTCAAGGGGGTTCACAGTAAACAAGTTGGAGTTGTGATTGATAGTGCCCACGAAATCTTGGATGGGGATGGACCGGAAGTTTTTGCTAGACAAGTACAAGAACTTGCCCAGGACGGACGGCTTCATTATGTTCAAGCTTCGACCTCCCGATCGCGGTGCCGTTCATACAAGTTGGATTCCTTGGCAGCATATATTTCAACCAATTCTGCAAGTCTATCACGGTCCAATCGCGATCGAGATTTTCAATGCTATCCCAGCTTTTGCTAACTCCCTTCGTTTGAGTCGCCGTAAGTTTTGGATACCAGGAGAAGATACTCCGAATCAATACCCGAGTGCTTATGAGATTGCGGAGGAAGCGCTGAAAGTTACTCGTCAAGAATTAAGTCAAATCGCTACCAAACCTTAGCAATACACATAAAAAATAGAACTGTTGTGATAATTGGAACAGTTCTATTTTTTCTGGGCCAAACAGAGCAGGAAATTAATGGCCAGGACGCCGAACTGGAAGTTTCCTCAATCAATATAAGTTGATACTCTCAGGTCTAAAGACCATGAGATTCTTGAATAGTCCAGAGTCTGAACTTCAAAGGCGCGTACAAGACACCTCTACTGATTTCACTTAGGACCAGCCTAAGATCCACCGCTACTTTGGTTTTGGATTAACAACTGTCGGGTATTTCGCCAGTACGGGCGTATTGCAATACGCCCCTTCGTTGTTACTCCTATGCTAACGCAACTATTTCGATAATTAAAGTAATTATCGAAATAATCAGGAAATATTTTCAGGTGGTTAAAACCACTTGGGCCGTTTCCCTCTCAGGTCTAAAGAACCCTAGCTTCGACTTACCAGGTTTTTTTTTATGAGCGTCAAAAAACCAATTAGAAATACCATTATATCAGTTTTTTTGATTTTTATCTTAGCTGTAGCTTTTACCCTGTGCGGGTGGAAATCAGCAATGGCAGATGTCGGGACTCCCGAAACCATGGGAAAATGGGAAACTGTTCCCATCCCTGAATTGCCGTGGATGCAATCAGTTCATACCATAGTTTTGCCCGATGGAAAAGTGATGAGTCTTAACGGTAGCAGCTTTCGCAACACCCTAGTTAATGACAATGGGAAAACCTCTTTTGTCGAGGGAGTTTCAATCGGAAAGTATGAGCTGATTGACAATACTTCACTTTTTGACCCTAAAACTAATAAATTTGAGCGCATTAAGTCTCCACCAGCCATACAAGATGGGGAGAGCAACGATTTATTTTGCGCTGGTCATTTACAACTAGCCGATGGTAAAATCCTGTTGATCAGTGGAACTGGGCGTTATTATCCCGGGGGAAGATTTACAGGTTCCAGGCAAGCCAACCTTTATAATTGGAAAACAGGTAAGTGGTCTGCTTTACCTCAAATGAAGGAGGGACGGTGGTATCCAACTTTAGTGGAACTATCTGATGGCAAAATAGTGATTTTTTCGGGTCTAAAAATCAATGCTCCTAACCAAATTAATCCAAGTATTGAAATCTACGACCCTGAAACCGAAAAATTTCAATATATTGACTTGACAGGAATCGAAGACAGTCCCTTCAATACTAAAATCAGTGATGCCGATGGCTATGATAGTATTGACCTCTATCCTCGGGTCTTCCCAACTACTGACGGTAGACTTTTGATTACGGGAGATGAAGCGGGAATTGCCAATGTTTTCGTTCAGAATAAAAGCAAGAAAAGCTACTTAATGTCTCTCCAAAAACAGGCAGATGGTCAATTTTCAGTCAGCTTTGAAGTCGGTCCTGAAAGATTTGAAACTAATAAAGCTTACGGAACTGGTTTACAAGTTCCTAACTCTGAAGATGTATTATTAATTGGTGGGATGATAGGCACCAATGATATCAACTTTGGTAGAGGGGGTAAGACAGCTAGCTATGCAGAAGGGACTAGGGTATCCCGTAGTTTACAGCGTTGGGTGGCTCCCAGTCTTAGTAAAGAAAAGAACGGCAAGTGGGAATATGTTCAAACGTTTCTAGACAAACCACGCGCCAATGTTCAAGCCGTGATTCTGCCGAGTAAAGAAATTTTGGTACTCAATGGTGGTCAATATCCAGAATACCTGCCTGTGTACGAGCCTCTATTGATGACTCCGACTAAAGATGCGGCGGTTCCAGGAGGCTACAGCACTAAGCCGATGAATCCGGCTAAATTACCTAGACTTTATCATAATGGAGCAGTACCTGCTACCAGATGCTCGTGTTTTAACGATTGGTGGCAATGGCAATAGAGCGGCAGTGGAAAAAGATGGAAAAATTCGCGTTGATATAGGGCGAGATAATAAAAATAATTTTATCTTAGCCAAGCTGACGGACAACACAGGCAAGGAGCAGGAATTCTCTCTTCAATCTTATTACGAAGCGCCACAAAGTTATTTCGCTAGGGGCGATAAGGAACCCTTCGTACCTGCGGAAATTTGGCAACCGGAAATCTTTAGTCCCCCCTATCTATTCAAGCCTGGTGCTCGACCAGAAATTCTCGAGGCTCCTAGCATTATTAAATACGGTTTATCGGGCAAGTTATCAGTCAAAGATGCTACTCAAAACGGTTCTTTGGTGCTGGTCAAACCTGGTTCAGTAACACACTCTTTCGATTTTGGACAACGCTTGGTTGAATTGAAAATTCAAACTTCAGCCGATCGCGCTGAAATTGAATTTACCGCACCAACCAACGCTAATCTTTACCCACCAGGGTACTACATGATGTTCTACCTCAATGACATCGGCAAGCCTTCCCATGCCCAAATGGTGAAGTTAGAAGCTGCTTAAAAGTATCATCAAAATTTGTGATCAGTGTTGCTGAGTAATCCTAACAGCAACACTCTACTTTCAACTATAAAATAAGGACTCAATCCAATGACACTCACAGAAAAAGATTTACAAAACCTACCAGGAGATGGAGAAGGTATCGATCCCTATAACCCTGGTAAATACGAACAATTGCTTGAAGATTTACAGGGTAATATTCTCAATTCTCACGGACGTGATTATAGCGTCCATCTATTTTTGCAATTCAAGGCTGGTAAAGTAGATGATGCCAAAAAATGGATTCAAAATTTTGCCACGCAATATGTAAAATCTGCTAAACAACAGGCTGAAAGCGCAAGTCTCTACAGAGAAAAACACATTAACGGTGGGGTATTTAGTAACTTTTTTTTAACAGTTAAGGGTTATGAGTATCTCCGCTATTCTCCAGCAAAAATCCCCAGCAATCAACCTTTTCGTTTCGGAATGAAAAACCCGACGATCGCCAAATCGTTAGGAGACCCAGAAGTTAAAAAATGGGAGCCCGGTTATCAAGAAGAAATTCATGCTTTAGTAATAATGGCAGATGATAACTTAGTAGCCTTACTCCAAAAAGTTAACACAATGATGCAACAGATGTACCATGTTGCTGAAGTTCTTAACCGAGAAGATGGTTTTATTTTGAAAAATTCTCGAGGGCAATTTGTTGAACATTTTGGCTTTGTAGATAATATCAGTCAGCCGCTATTTCTGAAACGGGAAATTCAACTAGCCAAAGAAAAAGGTGGTAACTTTAGCAAATGGGACCCTAGGGCTTCTTTAGAAACTATCTTAGCTAAAGATCCCAATGGTAAGAAAGAAGATAGCTATGGTAGTTATCTAGTTTACCGCAAACTGGAACAAAATGTCAAAGGATTCCGTGAAGACCAGCGCAAACTAGCTGAAGAACTAGGTGTAACCGAAGATTTAGCCGGTGCCCTGGTTGTCGGTAGGTTTTTCGATGGAACGCCAGTCACTCTCCAAGATCAACCTCTGTACGCCAACCCGATCCGACCGTTGGATACGATGAATGAGTTCGATTACAGCGATGATACCGAGGGAACAAAGTGCCCGTTCCATTCTCACCTCCGTAAAACTAACCCTCGAGGAGACACAGGACGTGTAGAATCTTCGGTAACTTACGAAGATTCCTTGCAATTAGAAAGACGCCATCGCATCGTTCGTCGCGGTCTTAGTTTTGGAGAAGATGACTTGAACCAGGAACCTGAAACTGGCTCAGGATTGCTCTTTTTGTGTTTTCAAGCTGATATTGAAAATCAGTTCAATTTTATCCAAGCAGCATGGTCTAATTCGCCTAACTTTGTCAAGATCGATGTTGGACCTGATCCCCTGATTAGTAACCCATCAACTAGCCCTCATAGGTGACCAGTGAAGTGGGGGAAAGCGAAGGTTAAACAATGTGCCTTTAGCCTCTGGGTAACCCTCAAAGGTGGTGAATACTTTTTTGCCCCTAGTATCAGCTCTCTCAAAAGCATATAAATGCGGTGAATGCGGTGATCGGCATCCGGATCACACAAACGGGATCGCTCTGACATCTGTGGGAGCATCCCGTTTTTGTAGATCCGGAGCATCCCGCTTTTGTAGATCCCCCACCCGCTACAGGTTGAAACCAATGTCGGGGAGAATATTTTCCCGAACCGTTCATGGTTACTCAAGATTGGGTCTTGCTCTAGGAACTAGGGGCAAATTGTTGGCGAGTTGATCCTGTCCCACCATGATGGTGATTAGATTTGCTGTGGGAATATAGTCTGAGAGTGTTGACTAAATAGCCATGGTAATCTGGTCGGAAATGAAATCCGCTACTTTGGCTCAAGTTGTTCATTTTTTGGCTATTGTCTTATTATATTAGTCAACTATTGAAATAAATTTCCTAAAAATATGAAACCAAATATTATTGTTATTGTGAGTTCAGAGAGGAAGTTAGAAATTCCCCCAGAAATTGAAGCTCAACTTAATCCTGGCGATCGATATAGTGTGATTGTTACCGCAGATCGGATTGTTTTTCAGAAGGTAGCTGGTTTTGACTGGGAGGAACTACGACGACGTAGAGAGTCTTTACCACCCGAGCCTAATCCGATGACAATGGAGGAAATTTGCGAAATTGTTAGAGAAGTCCGTCGCGAAAAACGTTTGGAAAAAGAATGAAGCATCAGATCATCCTGATCGCTAATAAGCCTGCAATTTTATCGTAAATTGGGATAAAATTAGAAAACTCTACTGATGAATAAATCAATCTTAACAAGGGAGGATTATAATATGTCATCAAATGCTATCCGCTAAACACGCTTTCAGATCTGGACAACCAGTACATAAAGTGTAGAGATGGCCAGTCTAAGTTCTTGATTGGACTACGTTACTTGGGTCATGGCACCTGCGAGTGCTTTCCAGCTTTTAGCTCTGCCGTTCAGTTTTAAACATTCCTATTTAGCTAAGAAAGTGAACTGAACATGACAAGCCTAAGTAACATTGACGAGGAAAAAATTACCTGAGAAATCAGAGTTTCAACTATGTCTAACTTTGTTTTTGTGATCGACACCAACAAGCGCCCTATTAATCCTGTTCATCCAGCACAAGCTCGATTGTTGTTGAATCAGGGGAAAGCTGCTATATTTCGGAGATTTCCATTTACGATCATCTTAAAAACTGCATCAATACAAGTAACAAAACCGATTCAGTTAAAAATAGATCCAGGTTCTCAAATAACTGGTCTGGCATTAGTATCTAATGATGCAGTTATTTGGGGTGCTGAATTAACTCACCGTGGTCAAGCAATTAAAGCTAATCTTGAGTCTCGGCGAGCGCTGCGTCGTAATCGGCGGAACCGCAAAACTCGTTATCGCCAATTACGGTTTCTAAATAGAACTCGTTGCAAAGGTTGGTTAGCTCCCAGCATGGAACACCGAGTAGAAACTACTCTAACCTGGGTAAATAGGCTAAGGAAATTTGCACCAATTAGTTCTATTTCCCAAGAACTGGTCAGGTTTGATCTGCAACGGTTAGAGGCTCCTGAAATATCGGGCATTGAGTACCAACAAGGAGAGCTACAAGGCTACGAAGTTCGCGAATACTTACTGAATAAGTGGGGCAGAAAATGTGTTTATTGTGGAGCAGAAAATACGCCCCTAGAGATTGAACATATTTTGGCTAAAAGCAGAGGTGGGACGGATAGAGTTAGCAATCTTACCCTAGCTTGTCATACTTGTAATCAGAGAAAAGGTAATCAGTCAATTGAGAAATTTCTCCACAACAAACCAGATGTTTTGAGACGGGTTCTAGCACAAGCCAAAGCACCATTAAAAGACGCTGCTGCTGTCAACTCTACCCGATGGGCATTATTCAACCGACTCAAGGAAACCGGATTACCAGTTGAAACCGGAACTGGTGGCAGAACCAAATTTAACCGCGTTAAGTTTGGGATTGAAAAGCGTCACTATCTAGATGCGGCTTGTGTGGGCGTAGTTGAGAAATTAACTTTGAAAACTACTAAGCCCTTACTGATTACTGCTAAGGGTTGGGGTACTCGCCAGATGTCTACTACCAACCAATATGGTTTTCCTATAAGACATCGCACCAGACAGAAAGCTTTTTTTGGGTTTCAAACTGGGGATATAGTTCGCGCTACTCTACCAAAAGGAAAATTCGCAGGAATACATATCGGGCGCTTAACTGTTCGTGCCACAGGTGTTTTTGAAATGGTGACAGTCAAGGGCAAAGTTAGCCCTGTCAGAGCTAAATACTGCCAAATAGTTCATCGGGTTGATGGATACAATTATGCCGCATAATCCACTTATGTCCACTTATTCGGCGATTAGAGGTGATCTGATCGCGACCTTGGTCAAAATTATGGAATCTTTGCCCGAAACTCTCCAAGACCAAGTAGTTCAGTATTTGCGAGAATATATTGAAGATTTAAGGGACGAAGAGCAATGGAATTTATCTTTTCAGAATACACAAAAATCCCTGATTATGGCTGCACAACGAGCCAAACAGGAAATTGCCGCAGGAAAAGCACAGCCATTAGATATTGAGCAGTTATAAAATTGGCTACTTTGGGTCATGTTGTTCATTTTTTGGCTATTGTGTTATTATATTAGTCAACTATTGAAATAAATGTCCTAAAAATATGAAAGCAAATATTACTGTTCTTGTGAGTTCAGAGGGAAAGTTAGAAATCCCCCCAGAAATCGAAGCTCAACTCAATCCTGGCGATCGATATAGTGTAATTGTTACCGCAGATCGGATTGTTTTTCAGAAGGTAGCTGGTTTCGACTGGGAGGAACTACGACGACGTAGAGAGTCTTTACCAAACTATCCCAGTCGCCGAGAATTTATGAAATTGCCACTAGAAGATAGGCGAAATATTTTAGCAAAACAAGCTGAGGTCATGTTGCAGCATTACCAACAAGATAGAGAATGGCAAGAATTAGAAGCAGGAGATTTAATTGACTACTAATTCTCCTTCTCCTAAACGGGGTGATATTTGGGTTGCTAATTTTGATCCAACCGTGGGAGTAGAAATCAAAAAAATCCGTCCATCTGTAGTGGTAAGTTCTGATAGTGTTGGTAAGTTACCACTCAAATTGGCTGCACCGATAACAGCTTGGAAAGAATATTATGCTGGCAATATCTGGCACGTTAAGATTGACCCAGATATTGCTAATGGTTTAACGAAAGTTTCAGCAGTTGATGTGTTGCAATTGCGAGGCATGGATGTACAAAGATTTATTCGTAAAATCGGAGAAATTTCGACTACTGATATAGAGGAAATTGCCAGAGCGATCGCTATTTTAGTAGAGTATTATTAGTTACTTATAAAGCGCGATCACACTCAATCCTGGCCATCGATATATAGCGAATCTAAATGAAACATGAACAGAACCCTTCGACAGGCTCAGGGCAAGTTTTGTCTGGATTTGTAGGGGCAAAGCATTTCGGCAGATCCGCGATCGGCTCAACGCAGAAAATTATGACCGAAATGCTTTGCCCTCGGCCATTTATGAATCAAATAGATTGACTTGGTCAAATTATTAGAGCTGATTATCAAGTATCTTTAGTCGTTTTTGCTGAAGAAAATGAGGAGATATTACAATGGGAACATTAGAAAATTATCGTGACATTATCCAAAAAATTCTGACTGAATATGCTCAAATACCTTATGCTTATGGAGATATTCAGATTCAAACAGTTTTCGATCGCAATTCCGACCATTATTTGCTCATGATCTTGGGACGTGAAAACGATATCAGAGTTCATGGATGCTTAGTTCATGTTGATATTATTGAGGGAAAAATTTGGATTCAAAGAGATGGAACTGAACAAGGAATTGCCAATGAATTAGTAGCCGAGGGAATTGCCAAAGAACAGATTGTTTTGGGATTTCGTTCTCCGAATATTCGGCAGTACATAGGTTTTGCGATCAATTAAATGCAGTAATAAATATCCTCGACTAGAAATAATCACTTTTTTGGGCTATGATGTGATAATATTAGTCAACCATTGAGATAAATTCCCTCAAAATATGAAAGCAAATATTACTGTTATTGTGAGTTCAGAGGGGAAGTTAGAAATTCCCCCAGAAATCGAAGCTCAACTCAATCCTGGCGATCGATATAGTGTAATTGTTACCGCAGATCGGATTGTTTTTCAGAAGGTAGTAGGTTTCGACTGGGAAGAATGGGAACGACGAGTAGAAGCAGCTAATCCCGATCCCGATGAGTTAACAATAGAAGAGATTTGCGAAATTGTGCGGGAAGTACGTCGCGAGAAACGTTTGGAAAGAGACTCACAACAATGAAAATTGTAGTGGATACAAATATATTTGTGTCAGGCTGGTTATGGGGAGGTATCCCTGCTCGTTTATTTAGGTTAGCAAGAAATTATCAACTCATAATTTGTACTTCTGAACCAATACTAGCAGAATTAGAAACTACATTGGGTAAACAAAAAATACAGGTTAAATTACAATCTTTGAGTTTTACCATTAATGGTTTAATGAGCGGAACACGAGAGTTAGTGGAAGTTTACCCGATTTCTACTATCAATGTGCCTGAGTTAAGAGATTTTAATGATCAGATGATTTTAGCAACAGCGATCGCTGCTGAAGTTGATGTGATTGTGACTGGCGATCGCGATTTGCTAATTTTGCAGGAATATCAGGAGATTCCAATTATTACTGCTAGGGATTTTTTGGAGCGTTATTTTCCAGAAAATTAAGATTTGGTAATATGAAGCATCAGATTGTAGCAACGATCGCTATTTTTAGAAGCACTACGGGAAGATTTAATCAAAGCTATTCAGGATGGTAATCTGCCTAAAATCGCAAAATATTCAGACGGGTTATAACAAGAGGTCATGAATTAATATCTGACTTATATGCTATTCTAGATCAGAGAAAACTCAGATATTGGCGAGAAAAAAATTAAGTGGAGCGAATAGAAGCACTGATTTCTGAGCATCAGATTCAAACAATGGCAACCGATATGGCTTTAGAAATCCCAACAATCACCAACTATACCAATCGTCGAGAATTTATAAAATTGCCACTAGAAGAGAAGCGCAATATTTTAGCAAAACAAGCTGAGGTAATAAGGATATTTTGGGAGATATCAACGAAGAATGGTGAAGCATTCGGGGATAATATTACTCCCCTTCGACTACGCTCAGGGTAAAGTTTGAGCGTTCAATTGTCACCCGAATGCTTCACCCCTACAATTAACTGAACCGTATTGCTTCGACTCCGCCTTTCGACTCCGCGAGCAGGTAAACTCAGGGTAAACTCAGGGTAAACGATCGCGAACAGCAAGGAAACATCAACAGAACCCTTCGACAGGCTCAGGGCAAGTTTTGTCCGGATTCGTAGGGGCAAAGCATTTCGGCAGATCCGCGATCGGCTCAACGAAGAAAATTATGACCGAAATGCTTTGCCCAAGCAGTTTGGTAGAAAGCGCGATCAGCTGAAACGGATTGACTTATAAAGCGCGATCGCACACCTGATTGTTGTTATATCAAAAATGAAAAGCGATCGCAAACTCTGTAATATTTATACAGTAAATATTTGACGCTTTCCACCTTACTACTGTGTTACATTCAGCCCCATTTCAGCTAGAAATGGAGAGGGAATAGCATCCCGATTGCAAAACTGCCTACTCACAAGGATCAAAACCTTTCTCCTTGCGCGTGTAAAAGCAACATAAAAAACTCGTCGTTCCGCTTCCTGCTCCTCTGGTGTTTCTGCGTTTCTATTCGGCCAGATATCATCATTCACATCCAGGAGGATCACGGAGTCGAATTCTTTACCTTTGGAACGAATTGCTGTCATCAAATGAACTGGTCTTGTCAAAAGCTCATCCGATGATGAAGGTTCATCATCATCAACTGGAGGAATATGAGCAAGTTGTTCCTTTGCCCGCTCAATATCATCAATAAATTGGTTGTAATCGTCTTCATATCTGATCGCATATTCTGCTAAGTGTAAAAATGGTGGATCGACGTAGAATATATCGTCTTCAGCTTTACCAAGATCAATCTGTAAACCGCTAAAATTTTCCCCCAATTGACGAATTGACTCAGCCACAGTTTCTGCCTGAAGAAAACACCGAATGGAATCAGCCATAACTGAACTAATCCTGCCCTTGCTGTTTGCCTTTTCCCCCCTCAATGAGCCACGATATAGTTCGAGAGATTCCACTGCCTCTAATACTGTTGACAAACCTTCTGAGTTATTTAAATGCCTGCGAAGTGCTTGCCGATCAGGTTTACTTAGAGGGTATCTTTGAACAAGATCACAAAGTTCCAAGATATCATTTACTACTTCTGTTCTACGCGGCTTAGTGTCATATCGGGTTTTAATTGTAATGAGGCTAATTATGCGCTCGAAAGCCTTACTCATAAATACTTGAAGATCCTCAGCTGCACAGAATGGTACGTTATTCGATGCAAAAAATATTTGGTATGGGATCAGTTGGCTACGTTTTCGCCCAATAATAGCAACACGAGCTGGATTATTCCCTCCTGCAATGAGATTTTGAATTTCAGTATGTACTCGTTCCATCGCTCTGTTCAAGTTTTCAGTCACTTGAACTTCTACTAAAGCAACATCAGTTCTAGCAGCATAGATCGTTTTATTAACCCGCCTAGAATTTCTAGCTATTAGTCGTTGCGACATTTCGACAATATTACTAGGAGAGCGATAGTTTGTAGCCAATGTATATGTAGAGAAATCCATTTCAAAAAAGTCCTGTGGTCTCAGGATGTATTCAGGAGTCGCTCCACGCCATTCAAAAAGTGCTTGATCGTCATCACCAACAATAGTAATGTTTGCTCGATTTCGCTGAACAATCGCTTTTAGCAGTGCAAGATCGAGCGGGTTAATGTCTTGGAATTCATCTACAAGTATATGATCGTATCGAGCTGCCCCCGAAAGATAGCTATCTTCATCAAGCTTCTGACGTTCATTAAGATAAGCAAAGTATTTTTGATCTTCGATTGTAAATGTTTCACTACTAATCAAGTGTTTTGTTGCATCTCGCCAAAATCGGAAAAAGTTGTTATAAATTTCACGGTTATTATTATTTTTAGATATAATTCCCAATCCTACAAGTAAACTACATATTTCGTTGAGCTTATGAGTAAGCCCTTGTGAACGAAGTTCATCGAGTCGCTTAACAAACTCTTCATAGTTTGTTTGACGGATATGATCGAAGCCAATAGACTTGAATGAGTCTATTATTTCCATCAGTTTTTTTGGTCTAGTATTCTTCTTTTTGCCTTCTAATGCAGTTCTTACTATTTCATATTCAGACCTTATCCAAATCGGTCGAAGCTGATTACGCATTGTAAAAAAAAGGTCTTCGTTAGTAGTAATTAGCTTGGTGCTGGATGCAATATTTTTTATTCTTCGATATCCCCATGAATTTAGGGTTATGATCTCAATCCGATCTCGGAGCGATGCAAATCTGTTGTCTTCATTTAGTCGTGAACGAAGTTCCTGTTGAGCTACCCTCGTGAATGTAAGAATCAGAAATCGTAGACGCTGAGGGTTCGCTTTTTCTGCAAGATACGCACACCGAAACAGTAGCGAAATAGTTTTACCGCATCCTGCTGGAGCAAGAAGCCGAATATTTTCATCGGGTGCTTCACAAAATTGCCTTTGTGATAAATCAAGTGTTATACACATTTTAAGATTCTCTCAAGAAAGTAAGTTAATCAGTAGCGTGCAAAAAGCATTTCTAATTACGATTTTTGCCAGGAATATCTAGCTTTAAGACAGGTTGGCTATTAATCTGATAAAAATTCCAGATTTTCTCTTGCAATAAATTAACCCTTAATATTAATTTAGTACATCATTACAAATTTAAGTTCTGCTATCTCTGCCGCGTTCCGTATTCTGTTTAAATCTCAACAAACACGGAAAGCCGTAGGGACAATCAATCTCTATTAGTTTGCTGCTATTCTGATATCAGGAGAGCATAAAATATGAGATTCTGCGCGAAAAAAAATTATGTCTTGTCGATTCATTACGCTTTCCCAATAGATTTTTTGCTGCTTTATATCTCCGTCATCTGCGGTTATGGAAATAGCTACTGTCTCAGGTTTTGATTCAACAATTGCGTCTAAAAGGTGTTTATTAAAATCAGGAGAATTGTTTTCCTGGTTTGACTCAAGATTCAGTGGATTGCCAAGTATAACAAGTTTACCCGTGTTTTGTTTAAATCTGTTATAAGCAAACAACAGATAAGTGCACTTATCAATAAATTTGCGCTTGTCTCTAAATGTACCCTCTGCCATGATCAATGGTCGAATAGTTCGCTCTCTCCAGAGTGTTTCACACTGTTCTAAGATGGTTTTTTCTCGTTGATAGGCAATTTTTCGGATCTCTTCTCCTTGAGAATATAAATGTAATCCCCCATGAAGATAAAAAACCCTTAACCAGTTATCCTCTTGACTGAAGCTTTCATCGAATTTGTCAACATTAAAATAGTCTCGAAAGCCCGTAGTACTTTCATCTGACATAAGGCTCCAGTAAATCAGCAAATCATAACCTGTATAAAACAGGTTTTGATACTTCAATAGTTCTTCTTTAATCTTGATTAATAAGTCTGGTTGGATTGTTTCCCAAAGAATATGAACTCGTTTGATAGCGTGGGTTAGAGAGCGTTGGATATTCTGATAACGCTCGTCTATTATCTTGCGAATCTCTGAACCTGCCTGTATGTTTAAAAGATTATCGACTACCATTTTGGTAGTCGAAAGAGTTGCTAGGACTTTTTCAAAGTTTTTAGTATCTAGAGCCTTAAAAAGTTGTTGATCTTCTGCTGACAAGTAATTGCCGCCATTATTTTCTAATGATGCCTCTTGATACAAGGATGAATTTTGGAAACGATCCCACACTGCACAACTAAAGCCTTTGCCCAACAAAAGACTTGTTTCCTTGTTTTCAAAATCTTTTTTAATGTCTTTCCATTCATTACTCATTTCTGCACCTATTACTAACTAAAGGTATCCGACTAATGTTTAGCTTTATCACTTATATGATAACTTAAATATTTAAAATTTAATATCATCAAAACTCATAAATTATCACTAATTAAACTTAGGAATTCATATCATAAAAATTCATGTTTTTTCCCTAATCTCATAAAATGTCATAAGCTTTGGTACAATAAGGAAATTACTCCAATTTATCTGACTATGGACATTAAGGAAGTGTTAAAATTCGCCGACGACTTGGTTTTAGCCAAAACTGGCAAACACTTAGATAACCTACAACAGGCTATATTGCTCGCAAGTTGGCAAGGTAAAAGATATTCCCAAGTTGCTAAAGACTTTCATTGCACTGAACGTCATGTTGGAAATATCGCCTCAAAATTATGGAAAATTATGTCAGAAATATTAGAAGAGAATATCAGTAAATCTACTTTTCAGTCTGCAATTGAAAGATATCAAGTTTCTAATGTATCAAATTTCGGTCAGCTTAATTTAGTACAAAAAGGCAACATTAGAGTTTGCACGGAAACCTCACATCCTCCCAAAACTCCACAAAACTCGCCCCCAGCACAAACCTCAAATAAAGCCAACACCGAACAAAAACCACGACTTGATTTAAGAGACGCACCCGACGATCTCAAAACTTTCTATCACCATCCATCCCTTACCACCATCGAAAGTGCGATCGCTCAAAACTCTCGTCTCATAACTATCACAGGTATGAGTGGCACCGGAAAAAGCGCGATCGCTCGTCACCTAATCCCCCAAATTCAAACTCAATTTGATTGTATCATCTGGCGCAGTCTCCGCACATCTCCACCCCTAGAAACTACCCTCAAAAACCTGATTCAATTTCTCTCAAATCAACCAGAAATTAACATACCCACTAACACCGACTCTCAGCTCGCAATCCTGATCGAATATTTGCGCGATCGCACCTCTCTAATTATCCTAGATGATGTACAACAAATCCTCAACAGTGAACAACTTGCAGGCAATTATAAACCTGGATATGAAAATTATGGAACCCTATTTAAACTAATCGGTGAAATCCCTCATCATAGCTGCTTCATCCTCAATAGTTGGGAACCACCTTCAGATATTCTCACCTTCACCGAAGATCATTCAGCAGTACGTTTATTACCATTAATTGGTTTAGGTGAAGCAGCTACTGAACTTCTCCAAGAAAAAGGTTTATTAGATCAAGAATATTTTCCAGAATTAATTAACCTTTATCAAGGTAATCCCCTCTGGTTAAAATTAGTTGCTCAAACTATTAATAACTTATTTAGCGGTAGAGTATCTCAATATTTAAACTATGAATCAGTATTATTAAGCGACGAATTGAAACCAATATTACATCAGCATTATCAGCGGTTATCCGAGGGAGAAAAACAAGCGATCACGCAACTTAGTCAGGAAAATGAAACGATCTCGCTGACTCAATTTCTGGCAAAATATCAAGGGGAATCGAATTTATTGACAGCAATTCAATCTTTAGCAAGACGGGGAATGATCGCAAAATTTAGCAATGAAACTGAAACAGTGTTCACGATTCAATATATATTGAAAAAATATGTTAAAATTGTCGGCGAAATCATTATGTCTTGAAAAACAGATATACTGAATGACAGTGTGCAGGGAGTTTTTAATTTCCAATGAACCAAATTTTCCGCTTATCGATTCTAGCAGTTTTTATGTCATCTCCCGTTTGGGCTAATGAGCAACCTCTTTATATCGCTTATCCTCCCCAAAACTATGAAACCACAGCAAACCAAATATTTTTACTGGGGACAGCACCACCCACGGGAGAGGTATTGTTAAATGGTCAACCGATCGCACGTAGTGAAGCTGGACATTTTGGTCCTAGTTTACCTTTACAACTAGGAGAAAATATTTTTAATTTTCACTACCAAAATCAAGATATTTCCCTAAAAGTAATTCGTAAACCTATTACCGATCCACCAATTGTCGGATTAGGGTTTGCCCAAAATTCTTTAACTCCCCAAGTAAATTTAGTCAGAAAACCAGGGGAAGTGATTTGTTTTAATGCGATCGCACCCAATCAATCTAATGTTTCGGTATTACTCTCAGGTCAAACTATTCCCTTAATTCCTCAATCTCAAATTCTGCTCCCAGAAAACTCTGGGGTACTGACGAATAATTCCCAACCAATTGATTCTGGATCGATTAATCGCGATCGGCAATTTAATTCAGTTTATCAAGGTTGTACAAGAGTTAATATCTCCGGAGATTTAGGACAACCTGAATATCGTTTGACCCTCAATAATCAAACGATTAGTCAAACTGCTCCGGGACAAATTTCGATTCTTTCTCCACTGCAATTTAATATTGCTGAAGTAACTGCTGAATCCGGTACGACTAGAACTGGACCAAGTAGTGATTATTCGCGTTTAACGCCTTTACCTAAAGGTACTCAAGCAGTAATAACTGGTCGTGAAGGAGACTGGTTACGTCTAGATTATGGTGCTTGGATTAAAAGTCAGGAAACTCGCTCTTTCTCCAGTGCAATTCCCCTCCGTTCGATCATTCGGGGAGTTACATCTCGTCAAGTGGATGGTGCGACAGAAATTTTATTTCCTTTAGAAGTTCCTGTACCAGTAGCAATCTCCCAGGGAACTAATACCTTTACTCTCACTCTTTATGATACTATTGCTCAAACTGATATTATTCGCTTAAATGATGATCCCTTAATTTCTCGTCTAGATTGGCACCAAATCGCACCAGAAACGATCGAATATAAATTTAATCTCAAAACTGCTCAACAGTGGGGTTATCATCTGGAATATCGCGGTACAACTTTGGTGTTATCCTTACGTCATCCACCAAAAATTCAGCTTGATCAAAAAAGTTCTTTACCTTTAAGTGGAATTCGGATTGTCATCGATCCAGGACATGGTGGTCCAGAGGATCTCGGAGGAGTTGGACCAACAGGTGAGCGCGAAAAACAATTTACTTTAATTATTAGTAAATTAGTCCGCGATCGCTTATTAGCAAAGGGAGCAACAGTATATATGACTAGAGAAACCGATGTAGATCTAGATTTACCCCCCCGTGTTGCTCTAATTGAAAAACAACAACCAGCGATCGCAATTTCGTTTCATTATAATGCTTTACCTGATCAGGGAGATGTTTTTCATACTAAAGGTGTAGGAGCTTTTTGGTATCAACCCCAAGCTCATAGTCTAGCAGTATTTCTCCATAATTATCTGATTCAAAAACTTGGTCGTCCCGACTATGGCGTTTTTTGGGATAATTTAGCCCTCACTCGTCCAGCGATCGCACCTTCAATATTGTTAGAATTAGGGTTTATGACGAATCCCTTTGAATTTGAATGGGTAAAAGATCCCCAAGCACAACAGCAATTAGCTGATGCGATCGCGGAAGGGATTACTCTCTGGTTTACGCAAGTTCTCTAAAATATTAAAAGGATCGCGCAGTAAATCAAAAAACCAGGCATTTAGCCTGGTAAAATCAATCATGGAATTCTAAAAAGCGATCGTCACTTGAGGAGGAAAATACTTATGGTTAGTTAGATTGACCACCATGTCCAGAATGTCCAGGATGGTTTTGTTTCCACTGAGCTCTCATTTGCTCTAACTGCTGTTGTTGTTGAGGTGTTAAAAGTGCTTTAATTTGAGAACGGGTAGATTCATGAATTTGTTTGAGTTGAGCCTTTTGATCAGAAGAGAGATTCAACTGGGGACGTTTGTGCTGTTGTCTAGCCTGTTGTAGTGCTGTTTTTTGCTCAGGTGTGAAAATAGCGTCTCTTTGTTGTTTAGCACTCTCCCGAATTTGTTTAATTTGGTTTTTTTGGTCAGGAGTTAAGTTTAATTTATCCCAGAAACCTCCCTTTTTCCATTGATGATGATCTTGAGTGTTTTGAGTGTCTTGAGCGTTTGCTGGAGCAATCAAGGGAGCAATAATCGGTGCAGCAGCAAGAGTAAGAGCAATGACACCAGGTAACAAGAAAGCAGCTTTGAGTTTCATGGTTGAGAATTTATTGATTAGGTTTGTTGTGGTTGTCTTTCAACCTACTTACATCCTATTGATTATAACTGTATTATAATAGTGTAAACAGTAATGGTTTTGAGCATGATAAAAGTAATGGTTTTGAGGATGATCAAAGTTATATTATGATTAACTTCAATCAAAAACGCTTGATGGTTATTTGATCACTCCCTGGTCTAGGGTGAATATTTGGAGGCGATCGCGTTTAATTTCTCCTTAACCTTGATCACAAATTTTTTGATTAAAATTGGCTCTAATCCCAATTCACCATCAAGCTATACTAAATATATTTATCAATGATGAAAAAAATTTATCTCTGGAGTTTCCTGAGCGTTATTTTTATTAGTTTAGCAGTTTGGGTATTTTTTCCCCGTCCCGTTCAACTACCATCAAAAACTGTACCCGTTTTTATCCCTCCCAAAAAATTGATTCAATTTAATTCCTATACTTTACCTAATCGGATTGTCTATGTTCTCCGAATTCCTAATGCTAGACAATTTTTAATCACTACCGCAGTATCACAAACAGTAGATAGCTTAGAAACATTTGCTCAAACATATCCAGGAAAATTATTGCCGAAAAAAAAAGCGATCGCTGTGATCAATGGGGGTTTTTTTGATCCCAATAATCAACAATCTAATTCTTTTGTGATTCACCAAGGAAATATTATTGCCGATCCACAATTAAATCAGGACATGATGACCAATCCTAATTTAACACCTTACTTAACAAAAATCCTCAACCGCACAGAATTTCGACGCTATCTTTGTGGAGAAACTATTCGTTATGATATTGTGCCACATCAAGAACAGGTTCCCACTGCTTGTCGATTGATCGATGCGATCGGTGGTGGACCGAGTTTATTACCTCAACTAACTTTACAGGAAGAAGGTTTTTTCGATCTAAACCATGGTCAAATCCTGCGTGATCCATTGGGAAATAATCAACCTAATGCTAGAACTGCGATCGGAATTGATGATCAGAATAATCTTGTCTGGGTCATGGTAGGGCAAAAATCATCAGTTACTGCATCATCAGGTATAACTTTAACAGAGTTAGGAAATTTGATGACAACCATGGGAGTTAAAAAAGCGATGAACTTAGACGGAGGTAGTTCTTCATCTTTATACTACCAAGGCAAAACTTTTTATGGAAAAATCGATGAAAATGGTAATCCCATTGGACGCTCGGTTAAATCAGTGATCATTTGTTTAGACAACGAGTCTTAATCAAGTTCAGCAAGTTGATTAATTAGACTTCTTGCAAAAATAATTAAAACAGGCAAGATGCCTGTCCCACAAGAGTCTTTTTTTGTTGTGGGACAGGCATCTTGCCTGTCCAATAAATCGATCAACATGACTTTTGCAAGAGGTCTATTTAATCGCATTAATATTGGATTTTTTCAATTGGACCCAAAAAAGTTGGACGGGGATGAGTAATATGTACCTCCCAACAAGCTTTGAGCGTAGAAAAAGATTCTCGGAAAGAATAATATCTCATCGAACTGTCTGGATATTGTCCCCAATCAGCCATTCCCAAACCAACTACATTTATACCCAAATGCTCACAGGTATAAACAGCTCTAGGTAAATGATAACGCTGAGTCACCAAAACTGCTTGCTTGATGCCAAAAATCTCCTTGGCACGATAGCAACTTTCGTAGGTACTAAAACCAGCATAATCTAAAACAATATTTCCAGCAGGTACTCCTCTTGCTTGAGCATATTGTGCCATTGCTTTGACCTCATTATAGTCCTCGCTACTATTGTCTCCAGTCATTAATAATTTCTTTACTCGTCCTAATTTATAGAGCCCGATCGCACCCTCGATCCGATCCGCTAACATTGGTGTGGGAGTACCATCTTCCCAGATCCCAGCACCAAAGACAATCGCGATCGGTTGGAGCGGTACTTGAATTGGAGTATGATAGCAATGTCGATTTGTCGTAATTTTGACATAATAGTTTAGCCCTAGTAATAGCATGATCATGCCTATAAGTACCACCCAGAAAATTATCCTTCCGTAAAATATAAATTTTTGTTCCAGCATCAAATCTCATCTCACTCAAATAAGACACAATTCTCTTCTAGTATAATCTGTAGCTTTGGGTTCATTGGACAAGGTTTAGGCAAATATCAAAATTATTATTTTCGCCTAAAAGCTTTATCGGACAAGGCTTTTAGCTGTTTCAATTATATTTCTTTTTGCCTATGAAGCCAATCAGATTGAGGAAATTCATCCAAATTTTAACTAAAAAACTCTTTTCTTTAAAAGAAAAATATCATAATTTTGGCATTCCTTTGATATGGCACAATAAAATTCTCTTGTCTTAGTTAGCGGTAGTGACTTTTAATTAGGAGGTGAATAAGATTTAAAAAGATTGCAACATAAGTTAGTTTTTATCGTCTTATCTAGCGATCGCTAATCACCAAACCAAGTAAAAGTAAGATTGCTTACGCAGGGGTATCGTAAAGAATGAACATTCTGGCAACTTCTAGCAACAACTATAGCGACTCTTTAGCTCTTAGCAATACTGTCCAAGTTAAACAATTGCTGGAAACTAATCAATGTCAAGGGGGTGAATTGAGTGGAGCAAATTTGGTTCAATTTAATTTGAATGGTGCTAATTTGAATGGTGCTAAATTACTTTTGGCAAATTTGAATGGCACTCAATTGAAAGGAGCTAATTTAAGTGGTGCCGATCTCAGTTTTGCTAATTTAGTAGCAGTCGAATTAGGTCATGCAATTTTAAAAGGTGCTGCTGCTCAAGGAGTGAACTTATTACAAGGTAAATTAAGAAATGCCAACTTAAGTGGAGCTGATTTAGGGTTTGCAAATTTAGTTCAGATCGATCTTAAAGGAGCAAATCTGGCTGGTGCAATTCTCGATGGTGCTAATCTAATTGGAGCCCAATTAAGCGGTGCTAATTTAAGTGGTGCATACTTAGCTGGTGCTAATCTGGGTTATGCCCAACTCGAAGCAGCTAATTTATCCAATAGCGATTTAAGTAATACCCAATTAGTCGGGGCTAATCTGAGAAACGCTGATTTAAGAGGAGCTAACTTGAATGGAGCTAATTTGTTACACGCTAATCTTCAAGGAGCCAATCTAGCTGGAGCTGATATTGCTGAAGTTGCTCTGACCGAGGTGCAATATTTAGGTGCTGTTGGGATCGGCTAAAATCTACCCAGGGTATTTTTGGTTAATTTTTCCACCCCACAGCTTCAGAAATTTTAGATAATCCCGATTCCTCTAATTTTTTAGTTAATCCCTGTAAAATCTGATGAACGATCAATGGACCTTCATAAATTAATCCGGTATAAATTTCTAACAGACTAGCTCCTGCTGTAATCTTTTCCCAAGCGTCTTCAGCTGTAAAAACCCCTCCAGTGCCAATAATCGGGATTTGTCCTTGAGTTTGTTGCCAAATAAAACGAATAATTTCCGTAGAACGTTGTTTCAAAGGAGTCCCACTAATCCCCCCTGCTTCTTCAGTAATCAGATTACCCGTCGCAGAAATTATCTGTGTTTTTAAACCATCTCGACGAATAGTAGTATTGGTGGCAATGATTCCAGCTAGCTGGTAGGTCATTGCCACTTTAATTACATCTCCGATCGCCTCCCATTCCAGATCAGGAGAAATTTTCACGAATATTGGTTTATTAGTCCGATTTTCTGCTTGTAAAACTTCTAAAATTGCACTGAGCATTGCCCCATCCTGAAGCGATCGCAATCCAGGAGTATTCGGTGATGATACATTCACGACAAAATAATCTCCCCAAGGCTGAAGCAATTTAAAACTAGCCAAATAGTCTTGTGCTGCTTCAGCTAAGGGTGTGATCTTAGATTTACCAATATTGATGCCGATCGGGATGGGTCGAGCCACCTCTGGCCAACGCTGGGCTAATTCTGTGGCCATCGCTGCACTGCCACGATTATTAAATCCCATCCGATTCAAAGCCCCATAATCTTTGGGCAATCGAAACATCCGCGGACGAGGATTACCTGGTTGAGGATGGAAAGTACAAGTACCCAACTCGGCAAAACCAAACCCAAAACTTGCCCAAATCCCTGCTGCATCGCCATTTTTATCAAAACCTGCTGCCAATCCCAGGGGATTTTTAAACTCTAATCCCCACAAAGTTTGGGTTAACCTAGAATCAACCACACTACAGGATTGCTCTAATTGGGACTGCACCCACCTGGCGACCGGACTGGTTGGCGATCGATCTAACCAACGCAAAAAATTAATCGTTTGTTGGTGTAACCATTCCGGATCAGTTGGGACTCCAGAGAGCAAAATCGGACGGACAAAGATTCGATAAAAATCCACTTTTCTCAAAAAGTAATTATTAAACGATAATAAAAGGTAGTCAGGACTGAAAATTCAAGTGTCTAACGAACTTTAGGGAAATAAAATTCATTCCTCCCGCATTATTACTCATTCTTGGACTCGGGAGCCAGAGCTTGGTAGATTTTCATCTCCCAATTATTTATTGTCTATAATCTCTTCCCTATTAGACCTTAGCTATTAATACATACTAAAGATTAACTAACAAATTCTGATTAGCATGGGTCAGCAGCAAAAATCGACGGCCTACGATAAACAACTCGTTGCCTTGGGGCGTGTTCTCCAGACCCTGAGGGAGGAGGAAAATGTTGATGTCTTAATCGAAACTACTCTGAGTTATATTCAAGCCGAGTTTGAATATAGCTTAATTTGGATTGGTCTCTACGATCGCCTGGAACATAAATTATTAGGGAAAGGAGGTCGAACTCCCCAAGGTGATGCGCCCATCTTGCACCAGCGATTTATCCTCAACCCTGGAGATATTATGGAGCAAGTGGTAATTCAGCAAAGGGCTGTGGGAGTCCCAGATTTGCGCGAAGAATCACGCGGAGGTGAATGGCGTAAGGCAGCTCAACAATTTAATATCCAAGGTACGATCATGTTTCCCATTCGCTACAAAGATCGTTGTTTTGGTGTGACTTTATTGGGCTCGACCTTGTGGGGAGTATCCCCCCGTTCCGAAGAAAAAGCCAGACTTAGCACTATTTTGGGCGGACTAGGTGCAGCTTTGTTTCAGATCGAAATGGAATGGCAAAGACAACTAGCCAAACGTCCCCATGAACCCTTGATCTCGTTGTTGGGTCAGTTGCGATCGCTCCCTACCCTCGATCAATTTTTAGAGACCCTGGCGGAGGAAACTCACCAATTTGTCAAACCCACACGCACTAATATCTATTGGTTTGAACGGGAAAAACGTTATTTTTGGCGTCGAGCTAGCAATCGGGCCAAAGCCATTGGTTTGACTGATACCACCCAATCAGCGTCAGGAATTACCGTAGCCGATGTCAGTGGATTTTACCAAGCCTTAATATCCGATCAAGTAGTCTCGATCGGCGAAGCCCATAGTTCTTTAAAAGCTGATATTACTGGTCGTCTGATGCAATTAATTCGGGCGCGATCGCTTTTAGCTGCACCAATTAGCTTTAAAAACGAACTATTAGGTTTTTTAGCTGTAGAAGGTAACGAAGCCAGAATTTGGCAGGATGAAGAAAAAAAATATGTCCGAGGAGCAGCTCATTTAATTGCCCTCTTTGCCCCCCTAGCTGAACGAGATGATACGATTAAACAAATTAAATTAGACCAAGAATTAACGGCTGGGGTGACTCGTGCCATTTATACTGATGCTGACTGGAAAGCTACTTTAGACAAAACTGCCGAAAAGTTATGTACCCGTTTGGGAGCAGAAAGATTTGTCTTGTTAGCACATAACCGAGATTTAGAACAATTTGAAATTATCCATCAGCGTCAACCTCCCAGCAAACGCCCTATTACTAATCCGTTTAATCTATTAAATGATTTAGATCGACAATTGCTCGAACAGAGTCCCCAAGCAATTAGTATTGAAAGTTGGCCAGAAGATTTTAAGTGTGCCGCCTGGAAGGATAATTTTTTAGAGGTAGGTATCCGCTCAATTGTCTTGTGTAACACTGCGATTGGTCATTCTCTCACCGCAGTATTAATTGTTGGTCACGAAAAACCTCGCACTTGGAACCGAGCTGAGGAAGAACTTGTATGTATCGTCAGCCAGCAAATTGGGGTAATTTTGCGTCAGTGGCAACTAAATAATTATCAGAGCAAACAACAGGAACTATATAATTTAACTCTGAATGGATTAAATATCCTACACAAAGCTAAGAATATAGATCGGCTCGAACACTTAGCTACAGACAATATCGCTAAAATTACTAACTGTTCTCTGGCTAGTTTAATCACTTGGTCACCAGCTCGTTTAATTGGTCGAGTTGTGGCACCTGTGGTGGCTCATCCCCAATTTGGTTTAAATACGACTATACCAATTCAAATTAGTCAAGATCCATTGATCACCTCAGCTTTGAACAATGAAGGAATGACTGGACCGATGAAAGTGAGTGGTCTTCCATCTCTCACTAGACAATGGTTATCTGGAGCTGGAATTGGTCAGGTATTAGTCATTCCCCTCCGGACAGTCCCTGAATATCAGTCCACTGCAATTATGTTGTTGGGTGATGTCAGCAAACGTCGTTGGTCTGAAGATGAACTATTGGCAATTCAAACTTTTGTCTATCAGTTAGCTTGGTCACGCCGTTATTTGATTTTAAGCCAAACTCTTCAGTCTGAGCGCGAAGAACTAGAACGACTGAATTGGTATAAACAAAGAAGAATTGAAGAACTTTATCGTTCTGTCACTGGAGGAGTGAAAAAGCTTGGAGAACTGAGTAATCAAAAAGATGCTCTGACTGGACTACGTTATCAGCAATTACTCCGGCAAATTAGTAATGTGTTAACCACAGTTACTCCTCTTTTAAAACATGAACAATGGCAACTTGTTCATAATAATGAAATTATTTCTTTAGCTAGTTTACTCAGGCGATCGCTCGAACGAGTAGATCGTCTGATTAAACAACTGCGTCTCTGGGCTCAAATTCACCGGGAGGGAAATTTAAGTGTCAGAGGAGACATGATCAAACTGGAATTAGTGCTTTATGAAATCTTAACTATGGCTGCTCGTCGTTCTCCACCTGGGGGTAGAATTGATATTTGGTGTCGTCCCATAGATAGTATTAATGCTGTCAGCAATAAACCCGAAGCTGATTCCTTACTGATTGTTGAGTCTTCCTCTCAGTTTTTAGAGATATCGATTACTGATAATGGTGGAATTGACTCCCGGTTACTGACTGAACTTAGAAGCGCTAATACCAGTGATTCCTTAGTTCCTTCCACTCTTGATCATCCACCTGGTCTCCATCTGCTCATTTGTCAAAGATTAATGAAGCAGATGGGAGGTGATTTTGATCTTTACCAACTTGAAGATGGTCGGGTTGTCAGCCGTTTAATTATTCCCTTAGCCACGGAAACTTAAACTCATTCATCAGATCTCTTGCAAAAATAAATAGGACAGGCAAGATGCCTGTCTCACAAAAGTGATTTTTCCAGTGGGACAGGCATCTTGCCTGTCAATAAATAGATCAATAAGGACTTTTGCAAGAAGTCTATCATTAATTAAACTATCTCCGGTTGGACTGATGGCTGAACTTGAGGTTGGAATTGGAATAAAGAGTAAACTACATTACGACGAATGTTAGTCATCATGTCTAAAAACAATTCATAACCTTCACTCTTGTATTCAATCAAAGGATCTTTCTGTCCATAACCTCGTAAACCTACAGCTTCTCTGAGCGCATCCATTTGTTGTAAGTGTTCGCGCCAAAGAATGTCAATCTGTTGTAAGATAAAAAATCGTTCCGCTTGACGCATTAAACCTGGTTGAATTTGATCAACTTGCGATTCTTTCAAATCGTAAGCAATTCTAACTTGTTCATACAGGAAGGTAATAATTTCTTCCATCGATAATTCTTCGAGTTGATTCGGTTCTAGATCTGCTAGTAGATAAACAAATTCTTTTACTTTACCCACTAAACTATCTAATTGCCATTCTTCTGAAGGTAAGTCAGGATTAATGTATGCTTCAACAATATCATCCATGGTATCTTCAGCATATTTAATCACCATTTCTTTCAGATCTTGACCTTCTAAAACGCAACGTCGTTCTGCATAAATCGCCCGACGTTGGTTATTCATGACATCATCATACTCAAATACTTGTTTGCGGATGTCATAATAATAGGTTTCTACTTTGCGTTGGGCACCTTCTAGGGAACGAGTCAACATTCCTGATTCGATCGGCATATCTTCTTCCACCCGGAAGAGATTCATCATATTAGCTACCCGATCGCCCCCAAAGATCCGTAACAAGTTATCTTGCAAACTGAGGAAGAATTTGGTCGATCCCGGGTCACCTTGACGACCAGCTCGACCACGTAATTGGTTATCCACCCGACGGGATTCATGTCGTTCTGTCCCAATTACATATAATCCTCCCACTTGTACCACTTCGTCATGTTCACGAGTAGTAAATTGTTCGTAGAGCCGACGGAGTTGGTTGTATACTTCCCGCAGTTTTTGGATCACTAGCTCATCAGTCGGTGCTTTTTCACAAGCGATCGCAATTTTTTCTTCTGCTTCTAGTTCCGGTAAACTCCTTTCTCCCCACTGTTTTACAGCAAAATCGACCGCTGATTTCAACATTTTTTCCAGATCGGAAGATAGGGAAGTCGGGAATATTTGGGTAGATACTTTCCAACTTTTCACTTTTGTTTTGGGCTCGAAACCTTTAGGACTATTGATTTCTTTCGCTCCCGGGACATGGGTCACCCCAAAACGACTTTCATCTTCAGGCTGAACAATCCGGGGCATAAAGTATTCCCGTAACTTCAACCTCGCCATATAATCAGCATTACCACCTAAAATGATATCTGTCCCACGACCAGCCATATTTGTCGCGATCGTGACTGCACCTTTACGACCAGCTTGGGCGATAATTTCTGATTCCCGTTCCACATTTTCTGGTTTAGCATTGAGCAGATTATGGGGAACACCATGCTCATCTAACAGTTTGGATAGGGTTTCGGAATTTTCAATGCTAGTCGTACCAACTAAAACCGGACGTCCTTTTTCATGTTGGTCAGCACATTCGGCGGCGATCGCTTTCCATTTCGCGATTTCTGTTTTATAAACCACATCGGCTAAATCAACCCGACCTGATTTGCGGTTAGTGGGAATTGTGGTTACTTCTAACTTATAAATCTTTTCAAATTCAGCCTGTTCCGTTTTAGCCGTCCCCGTCATCCCCGACAACTTCGGATAAAGCAGAAATAGATTTTGATAAGTAATTGTTGCTAGAGTTTGACTTTCTGGTTGAATCGATACTGCTTCCTTGGCTTCGATCGCCTGATGTAAGCCATCACTCCAACAACGTCCGGGCAGAACACGACCTGTAAACTCGTCAACTATCACGATTTCATCATTGCGAACGATATAGTTGACATCTCGAATAAATAATTCTTTGGCTTTAATCGCATTAAAGATATAGTGAGCCCAAGGATCTTTAGGATCATATAGATCCGTGACCGACAATAATTCCTCAGCTTGAGCAAAGCCTTCATCAGTTAAAAGCACATTCCGGGCTTTTTCATCAACTTCATAATGCTCTTCTTTGAGTAATTGGGCTGCTACCTCTGCCCCTCGAATATACTTTTCATCAGGTCGATCGATTTGACCAGAAATAATCAGCGGTGTTCTGGCTTCATCAATTAGGACTGAGTCTACTTCATCAACTACACAGAAATTAAAAGGACGTTGCACCACATCGGGCATGGCAGTGGCCATATTATCCCGCAGATAATCAAACCCAACTTCGCTATTTGTGCCATAAGTAATATCACAGTCATAGCTCTTTTTGCGTTCGATCGGTCCCATGCCCTGTTGAATTAACCCGACACTCAATCCCAGAAACCGATGTACCTGTCCCATCCATTCCGCATCGCGACGAGCTAGATAATCATTAACTGTAATGACATGGACTCCTTTACCAGTCAACGCATTTAAGTAAGAGGGTAAAGTTGCCACTAGGGTTTTGCCCTCACCAGTTTTCATTTCGGCAATTTGTCCGGTGTGAAGAATTATGCCACCGAGTAATTGCACTTCAAAATGTCGAAGATTTAATACCCTACGTCCAGCTTCCCGAACTACAGCAAAAGCTTCGGGGAGGATCTCATCAAGGGACTGCCCTTTCTCAATCCGTTGTTTAAACTCTGCTGTTTTGCTGATCAGCTCTGGATCGGAGAGCTTTTGCAGATCTTCTTCGTAGAGGTTAATGTCCACGACCAAGGGCTGATATTTCTTGAGCTTACGTGTATTCGGATCGCCGAGCAAAGTCTTAAGCATGGCTAGAGAAAGGGAATTGCATTAACAGGATTTTAAATTGCTGCCCTATTTACCTAAAGGTAATCTAATAGGCAAATCAGCCTTAACTCTATTCAAGATTTGGCTGACTTAATCTTTATCCTATCATTGTGTTTAGAGCTAAAGAAATATAGATTATTAGTTCGGGCAATAACTCAAGCAGATTTTTGAATATTCAGGATTTCGACCTGGTCTAAGACCCATTTGGAGGATTTTCCCATTCCGGGGTTAAGACTCGAAAATTGTATAGTCTGACCTTGGGGTGACAGCTAACACAAGTTGAGAGTGTAAGGGGTTTTGGCAATTGAACTTCGGGATGAAGGGCTTTAAAAAAGCGAGATTGAGCGATCCGATAAGCAAGTTCCTCATCTTTTCCTTGAGAACGGGAGTAGTTACGCAAATAAGCCCAAACCAATTGTAGAGGGGGATCGACGAGTAATTTAATTTGAGTGCCATAATGTTGTGGGTCTAGGAGTAACCTTCTCCAAGTTTCGGTGGGTAAAACCGATGGTGGTATAGCGATATGACACTGAGCGCAGTTTTCCAGGTAAGTTTCTTCTCCTAATGAAGCTTGGAATGGAATTCCTTCTAAATAATTCCCTGTTTCTGCTATTTGTGAGGGATGAGGGAGTTGTGGGCTGGGTGGGAAATTGTTTTGCGCTTGTGCTAATCCCACACCAATGCCAATACTCCACAATAAAATCAACAATAACAAAACTAGGGGTGAACGTTTTTTTTGTCTAAGTAAATCAGACATAAACTAAATTAAATATTTAAGTGTGGTAAGTTGGGTTAAAGGCATGGTGCCCAGTTAAGGGATAGGGATAGAGCGTAGTAATCTTTCTACGATCGCTTTCGCTTTGCGTCCTCCTGCGGGGATTAATCGGTGGGACAGAACGTGGGGTGCCATAAATTTAATATCATCTGGGATAGCATAATCTCGACCAGCCAGAAAAGCAAGTGCTTGGGTAGAGCGTTGGAGTGCTACTGTCCCACGCGGACTAACTCCCAGAGTAATTTCTTCATCTTCACGAGTGGCACGAACGATATTAAGAATATATTGTTGCAATGATTTGTCTACTGTGACATTACTACACAGATGTCGTAATTCTTCGACTTCGGTTAAGGAAAGGCAAGGTTGCAGTTTTTCCACAGAAACTTCTGTAGGTATTCTTTGGAGCATTTGCATTTCTTCTAATTCGGTTGGATATCCCAAGGATAGAGATAAAGCGAAACGATCCATTTGCGCTTCGGGTAGAGGAAATGTCCCCTGATATTCGATCGGGTTTTGAGTAGCAATCACAAAAAAAGGACTGGGGACAAAGCGAGAAACTCCATCCACAGTGACTTGTCGCTCTTCCATTACTTCCAACAAAGCTGATTGAGTCCGGGGAGTGGCACGGTTAATTTCGTCAGCTAGTAAGATGTTGGCAAAAACTGGTCCGGGCAGAAATTGAAATTCGCCCAGACTCGGATTCCAAATATTGGTGCCAGTAATATCGCTGGGTAAAAGATCGGGGGTACATTGGATGCGTTGAAATTTACCATCTAAGGAACGGGCTAAGGATTTGGCTAGTAGTGTTTTTCCTACTCCTGGTACATCTTCTAGCAGAGCATGACCACCGGAAAGTAAAGCAACTAAGACTAGACGGATCGCATCATTTTTACCAACGATGGTATGACCAAGATTTTGAGTTAGTTTTTCGACGCTTTGGTTCATTGTGGCTGATGTACTCAGGAATAGTTGACCAAGAAGAGATGATTAGCCATGTCAAGAGAGGCAAAATTTGGGCTTATGGCTGATGGTTCAGGAGAATTTTCCTAGCCATCTGACAATCTAGTTGAATTTGGGCTTTTAAATCATCTAAGGAAGCGAATTTTATTTCTGGTCGTAAGAAGTCTTCGAGGGTGACAGTTAAATTCTGTCCATATAAATCTCCTGACCAATCGAGTAAATAGACTTCCACTTGAGTATTAGTACCATTAATGGTCGGGCGATCGCCAATATTCATTACTCCTAACAGTCGATTCTGGTGTGATTGGGCCGATAATTGGACTCTGACTGCATAAACTCCTAGTCTCGGTAAAAATTTGGTTGGAGGTACTTGGAGGTTAGCGGTGGGAAAGCCAATGGTTCGACCGAGTTGTTGTCCAGTTACTACCCTACCACTCAAACTATAGGCACGTCCAAGTAATTGATTAGCTCGCTTAATATCTCCTTGACTGAGAAATTGACGAATACTCGAACTACTAATTCTTTCATCTGAGTTTTTTTGGAGTGTGACAATGGTAACTGCTATTCCGTAATGAGCGCCAATCGCTTGTAAATCTTCCGCTGTACCTAGACGACCACAACCAAACCGAAAATCAGCCCCGACACTAATTTTTTGGGTTTGTAATTGTTGTACTAGGATTTTTTCGACAAATTCCGTCGGACTCAGATTTGCTACTTCATTGTCAAAAGGTAAGAGTACCAGTTGCTCCACTCCTAGCGATCGCAACTGGGTGGCTTTTTCCAGGGGAGGTGTCAGTAAAGTCCATGACTGACCTGAAAAAAATTCTTGCGGATGGGGATTAAAAGTCACCACTGTGGCATAAGGGTTGCCCATTTTTTGTGGTGGAATAATTTCCTGCACAACTTTTTGATGTCCTTGATGCACACCATCAAAATTGCCCAGAGCTACATAATTTGGAGTTAGAACTGTTGCCAGCGAAGATGTTACCCACACATTTTACATTTTGAAATATAAGCATCGCTAATCAACCACTAGCTAGGCAGAAACTTTTGCTTCTGCTAGTGGTTCGGGCATGGCAGTAGAAGTCGGGATCAGTTGAATTGATAATCCTTCCTTCGCCATCAGACTATCGGGAAATATAGCTGCGACTTGTTCGCCCATCCGGTCTAAAAATTCATCATTGTGGAGTGGATCATGGTGGAAAATCACCAATTTTTTCACCCCAGCTGCTTGTGCAACTTTTACGGCTTCTTGCCAAGTTGAGTGTCCCCAACCGATTTTTGGAGATTTGGGTGAGTTATATTCCTCATCCGTGTATGTGGCATCATAAATTAAGACATCGGCATTACGGGCTAATTTCAGCACGTTTTCATCAAGGCGATCGGGGAAATGTTCGGTATCGGTAACATAAGCAGCCACATATTCTTGCCACTGAACTCGGTATCCGACTGCTTCTCCAGGATGATTCAGCAGGGCACTTTCGACCATGATGTCCCCAATACTAATGGTTTCACCGATTAAGATATCGTGAAATTCCAGTTGGGCCGCCATAATTTGCAATGGCACCGGGAAGTTTGGGTGCAACATCTGGTCGTTCAAACGTTGCTCGATGGTGGAGCCATTTGGGGCGATCGCGCCATAGATCCGAAAGCGATTTCCCTTGACAAACGCTGGGATAAAGAAAGGAAAGCCTTGAATATGATCCCAGTGGGAATGGGTGAAAAACATATAAGCTTCTAGAGGCATTTGCGATAGTAAAGATTGCCCTAACACTCGCAAACCTGTGCCCCCATCAAAGATCAGGCGTTTTCCGCCCAAGCGCATCTCAATGCAAGGTGTATTACCTCCATAGCCTACTGTTTGGGCACCTGGACAGGCAATACTACCTCTAACTCCCCAGAAGTGGATGGTAAATTGGTTTTGTATACTAGACATGGATGTTGACCGCAGGATTTTTCATGTTGGTTTATGGGCAAGATTTTATACCTCAGTAAAGTCTATGCTATCCAACCCAGTTGCAATGATTGTAAGTTTTGCATATCTTTTCAGAAAATGTACTTGTTTTTATTGCTAGACCAGCTATGAGTATTTAACTAGTTGACAATCCCTGGGACATTGCCAAGCTAGGAGTTGGATTTTTGGCGCAATATTTGCTATGGATCTAAACACTCATTCTTGATTAATACCTATTGTACCGGAAAGCCAAGGTAACTGTGGCAATGAAAGTTGCTGCCCTTCGACTCCGCTCAGGATAAACCCTTCGACTCCGCTCAGGATAAACCCTTCGACTCCGCTCAGGATAAACCCTTCGGCTACGCTCAGGATAAACCTTTTTTGAGCCAAAATTTGGATACTCCTTTAATCACCCTTGCTGTTCTTCCATTCTACTTTCTAGCCTAACCTGTATTAATCCGGTTGGAAGTGGCTGACTATAACTACAGTAATTTAATCTGGTTACTTGGGTTTGAGCAATTGCTTCTCACCCGATTAATGAGAATTAATTCTGATCAAGATTTTTTCTTCTACCCAACAAAATGCTCAATGTCAAGCTCAACACCAGATGATGTTGAGCAATTGATCGGACAGGTAAGATATCTGTCCCACTAGAAAAAAAAATTCTCTTGTGGGAACTTCAATCATGCCATAGCGACGCGATCGGTAGCAGCAATCACTAGGAATTAATAACTATTTGAATCATGGCAATAAATTTTATCTAACTGATATAATACTTAATTAAATTAAGGATGAGAAAAACACGGTTATCTTGAGCAAAAAAAAATGGCAGATCAATCTGATTTTTTATATCCCCGGAGCCGTTATTACGGTCAATTTAACCCCCAGAACTTGACTTTTAATGCTAATCTTCAGGAATTTGCCCAGCGGATTAACTATATCTGTGCGTTAGAGACAAATGGAAAAATTTCTCCGGAAGATGCTTATCAAGAAATTAAGTTACTCTGGACATGAGTTAAAAGAGTCAAAAATTCAGCTTGGTATTGGTCCGATCATCCCCCAACCCCGAAGATACTGACTCCTAGTTTTTTTTTTGGGGATCACTAATGACTTGTTTTAATCTTTATATTGTGAATTTTTATCCGTGTTAGCTGACTTGAGTCCTAATTTTGATCGGAAAATGTGACGATCGCGTCTGGAATTGGTCGATCGGTCGGCTCGATGAGATGATTTTTTTTACTTAGCCTCTTGACGAAAAAATCAACATAAGATAGAATTGATTCAGTTGGTTAAAACAGAGGTGTTTCAACTTACGAGAACATCTCTCTCCCAACCCTTCTCCTCAAATGAGAGGGAAGCTATTGGGACCTCTCCCCCAACCCTTCTCCTCAAATGAGAGGGGAGCAGAAGGACTCCGATTAAATCTTACCTAAATTTAATCATCTAAATTGCTCCCCCTGCCCTCCTAGAGAAGGGGGTTGGGGGTTAGGTCAAGAATACGAGCATTGAGGATGAAATAGTCCTGGTTGACTAAAGAGTTAGAGGAGATTAGTAATTAGAGCTGGGGTCGCGATCGAACAAAAAAGTGATACTAAGAAGAGATTGTCAAGCAACTGGAGCAGAAAAATGGTCAGTCAAATTACCGTAAAAGACAATAAGGCTAAAATATTTGCAGCATTTGGGCAAATTCTATCTGAACGAAAAAAGATTGATTCAAAAATTGCCACCAAAGAACAAGAAGCAGAAAAAGAGAAAAATAAACAAGTTCTGCTAGTTGCTGCTACCTATACCGTAGATAGCATTGTCAAAGGTTTAGCTGATTTGCAATTAGATTTTGGCACAATTGTCAATGGGTTGTCAGAGAAGTTAACTAAAGAAACTGCCAAATTAGATGAACTAAAACGAGCGATCGAAGCCCAACAGCAGCAATGGCAAGAACTTCAACAAATTAGAATTGTAGCAGATGCCCTCCATCTTTTGACTCAAGAACATCAAGAAAAGTTAAAAGTGCTAGAACAAGAGTCAGCTCGTCATCGAGAAGCACTTGAAAAAGATCAGGCTGAAAAACGCAAAATTTGGCAAAAAGAGCAAGCCGAATATGAAATTTTAGTCCAAGAACAAACCCAACTTGCTACTAAAGAACGACAAGGAGAAGCGGCTGATTATCAATATGAAACTGAACGATTACGCAAATTAGAAATGGATGATTATGAAGAAAGAAAGCGTAATCAAGAAAGGGAGTTACAGGAACTTAATCAAACTAAAGATAAGCAATGGAAAGAGAGAGAGAAATTCTTAAATAGTCAACAAAAACTATTTACAGAAAATCAAGCTAAAGTGGAAGCATTTCCTAAAGAATTAGAGGAAGCTATCAAAAAAGCTCGCGAAGAAGCAATTAAAGAGACTCTCCAAGAAGCTAAAGTAAAAGCTGATTTGTTTGACAAAGAATGGGAAGCTAGTAAACAAGGATATGAATTTAAGATTCAATCTCTTGAAGCGACAATTCAGAAACAAAATGAACAGATTAATGAGCTTGCTACTCAGCTCCAATCCGCAGTAAAACAAGCGCAAGATTTGGCGATGAGAGCTTTTTCTAGTTCTGCTAATGCTATTGGTTCAACTCAATCTTAAATCTAGAATTCATCAGCAATAATCAATAATTGAGGAAATGCAAAATGGCAAAAAAACCAACTGCAAAAAGTACCAAAGCGGAAATTTTAGAAGCTTATGAAAAAGCTCAAAAAGAAAAATTAGAGTTGGAAACAGAACTCAAGCAACTGCAAAAACAAAAAGCAAATGTCAGTATTGAAAAACCATCAGAAGTGAAAGAAGTGAAGGAAGTGAAGGAAGTGAAAACCCCTATGGCTCAACCAGCGATCGCCCAGAAAAAAATGGCTCATACGATTGAAAGTCTTGCCCAATTACAATTAGGATTTGGTAGTTCTATTAGTGAGTTGTCAGAACAACTTACTTCGGAAGCTTCTCAATTACAAGACCTCACTAAATCTGTAGCAGAGGAAATTAAACAGTTAGAGGAATTGCATGATCTTAAGCAAATTAATGATGATACCTTGGATACTTTAATTGAACAATATGAAAATCAGGCTAAAACATCTGAAGAAGAAAGTAATTTAAGACGAGAAACCTTAGACCAAGAGTTAATTCAATTACGCAAAGCTTGGGAGAAAGAACAGGAAGAATATAAGCGTGCTATTAAAGAACGTCATGAGAATCAACAGAAAGCAATGCACCGCAATAGTGAGGAATATCATTATGATTTAGAACTGCAACGGAAATTAAGTGATGAAACCTATGAACAGACGAAAAAAACCCTAGAGCAAGAATTAGCAGAGATTCGCAAGGAACAGGAAAAAGTTTGGGAAGAACGAGAAAAAGCGATCGCGGAACGAGAACAGCTTTTCCATGAGTCTAAAAATAAAGTCGAAGCATTTCCCAAAGAATTAGAAGCAGCAATTAAAAAAGCGAAGGAAGAAGGTAAGGGAATTGCTACTTACCAAGCTAAAGTTAAAGCTGATTTATTAGCTAAAGAAGTGGAAGGTCAAAAACGTTTCTATGAATTAAGATTGCAATCATTGGAAGAGACAATTAAAAGTCAACAAAATCGCATTCAAAGTTTATCTAGTCAATTAGAATCAACCTTGAAGCAAGTCCAAGATTTGGCAGTAAAAGCAATCGAAGGTGCTTCCAGCGTTACTTCATCTCAGGTATTTAAAGAAATTGCGATCGAACAAGCTAAGGGAATTCAAAAAAATAAATAGTCTGGTCGATCGCGTTAACAAATTTAAAGATAGACAGAGTAGCCCGTTCATCCGGGCTTTTTTTTGTGTAATCTGGAATGGATTGAGGAGACTGGTTGAAAATTAGTAATGGAATAGGCTCAGTTACAAATGACCATCTATTTTTATAAAGTTGACGATCCTTTTGGCTGCTTTTCTAATTTTTCTCCCCATGGGATTAGTTTACATGGTCAATATTGGCCAACAGTAGAACATTATTATCAATCACAAAAATTTGTCAATACGATTGATGATTCACTCATCAAAGTTATCCAGGTTGCGAAAACTCCAGTAGAAGCTACAGTTTTAGGACGTGATTGTCGTCGTTCAGTACGTTCTGATTGGGACTTAGTCAAACAACCGATTATGAGAGAAGCTGTCTTAACCAAATTCTTGACTCATCTCGACATTCAAGCGATTCTGCTGTCTACAGGAGATGAATTGATCGTGGAAAATTCGCCCACTGATTATTATTGGGGATGTGGCTTAAATCAAACTGGGAAAAATTATTTGGGTAAACTTTTGGTGAGTATTCGTGAACAAATCCGTCATCAATTAGATGCCCAATCTGATCGGATTTATAATTAATGATTGAGGAGATTAAGTTTTTTTTTCTTGTGACCAATCAAGGTTGTCCAATCATCCAGATTCGATGGAGAGCTTATCCCTGGGATTTCCTGATCTCGTTGATCCCAAAACCTCAACAGGCATTTTTATCTTGTTCAGACCTAGTTGTTAATTTTTTATAAACTTAAATAAGTTATATTAAGAATTTCCTCAAAATTTTTACAAATTTTGAGTAGAATCTGCTAAAATGTTATAGAATAATTTAAGAATTTGAGTAAGGAATAACTGACCTGGACTTAAAGCTGGACTAATCAGCTAAAACAGAGTTTTGTTAAAGCCACAGCAAATTGAGCTAGCTATTTGATCCTCACTCAATTCTAAATCACAAAAGTGGAGTAATAGAGATTGAGTAAAAATGTTTTATCAGGATGAATAACTCTGGACTTGCTAAGGATTAACAATACTGTTTTCTATACTTACTGATCAACAAGTTCGCCAGAGCAGACTGTTATATAGTTAAGTAAGTAATTATACAGTTAATATTTTAATTCTGATTAAATTCAGAAATAAGTATCTTTTGCTACAGCAAAATTGGGATAAAGCTTTGGTGGTGGAGTTTTATGAAAATGGCAGATCATATGCAATCAATAGCACAGAATTTAGATCAAAAAAGTCTGGATCAAGAAACTTTGTTACATCGGATGACGAACCAAATTCGTCAATCTTTGGAATTGTCCGAGATTCTCAAGGTAACAGTAGAAGAAATTCGGTCTTTTTTGGGTACGGATCGAGTCATGATCTATCGATTTGATCAGGACAATTCTGGTGAAGTAATTGCGGAATCGATTAATGGAAATCGTCTCCCATCCCTCATCGGACTGCATTTTCCCGCTGATGATATTCCACTATCCTATCGAGAGTTACTACTCAACGCGAGAATTCGTTCCATTGTTGATGTGACCAGGGGGATGATTGGAGTAAGTCCATTAGATTGTAGTCAAACCGGTAAATCCTTAGAAACTAGAGAAATTACCTATCGAGCAGTAGACCCTTGTCATATCCAATATTTACGCACGATGGGAGTGTCTTCTTCCTTAGTAGTACCAATTTTAGAACGGAATGTGCGCGAAGAAACAGCAACAAATCGTCTCTGGGGGTTATTGGTATCTCACCATTCCGAATCTCATTATGTGCTTGAACAAGATTTACAAGTAGTACAATTAATTGCAGATCAAGTATCAATCGCGATCGCTCAGTCAAATTTGCTAGCTCTGGAACGAGAACGAGCTCAAAGAGAAGCAACCATCAACCAAGTTGCTACCCTATTACATGAATTACCAACCATCCATCTCCAATCAGCATTTAGCGAAACAGTTACCCTACTTAATGGTGCGGGAGGACGTTTATATATATCACCCTCTGCTGATCAGGGAAGAGAAGTTTATTACTATGGTATTCAACCAAATATAACAGAAGAATTACAAGGATGCTTATTGGAAGAACATCCTATGTGGTGCAAACATTTTGATATTACTGTCCAAAACTCTTGTCGAGTCAACGGAATTTGGGCAATGACCGATATTTATCAAGAAGCACAACTAGGAAAACTATCCTTTAGCTTTTTTAATACAAAAATTCGGGGAATGTTGGTAATTCCCTTACAATACCGTCAACAATTTTTTGGTTATTTAACAATTTTTCGTCGTGAAATTGATACAGAAAAATTATGGGCTGGTAATTTCGACCTAGATCAACGTCAAGGTCGTCCTCGTCAATCTTTTGAAGTTTGGAGACAGCTAAAAAAAGGTCAAGCTGATCGGTGGACTAGTGCTGATATTGAACTGGCGAAAGCTTTAGGTAATCATTTCTCCATGGCAATTCAGCAACATATATTGTATCACCAGGTTCAAGGACTAAATGCTAACCTAGAACTACAAGTGCAAAAACGCACTATGGAATTGCAGCAATCTTTGGAATTTGCTAAGGTCTTGGGACGAGTGACCGAGCAAATGCGTAGCACCCTGGATTTAAAAACCACGTTGCAAATTATTGTCCGAGAAGTGCAATCCTTGTTGAATAATGACCGAGTATTAATTTATCAACTTGCTCCTGATCGCTCTGGAGAAGTAATTGTGGAAGCAGTAAATGGGACATGGGCTTCAGCTTTGGGAATTAAAGCATCAGGGGAATGTTTTCCCGCTCAATATAACAATTTTTATCTGGAGCGAAAAGTTTGTGCTGTTAATAATACTGCTGAAGTAGAAATATCTCCTTGTTATCGAGAATTTTTGGAGACTCTTCAGGTCAAAGCTAAGTTAATTGTACCGATCGGGATTGGGTCCCAATTGTGGGGGTTACTAATTGCCCATGAATGCGGTTATCCCAGAATTTGGCAAAATAAGGAATTGGAGTTACTCAAACAACTAGCTGATCAAGCGGCGATCGCGATTCAACAAGCAGAACTTTATCAACAAAGCTGTAATACTGCTTTGATTGCGGAAGATAAAGCACGACAATTAGCTCAAACGTTAGATGATCTGCGCCAAACACAAGCCCAATTAATTCAAACCGAAAAAATGTCTGGATTGGGTCAATTAGTTGCAGGGGTAGCTCACGAAATTAATAATCCAGTTAACTTTATCTACGGCAATATTGCTCATGCTAGTAACTATATTGAGGATTTGCTGGGATTAATCGAACTATATCAACAACATTACCCCAATCCGGATTCAGATATTAGTGATCTTTGTGATGCGATCGATTTACAATTTCTGATCGAAGATTTGCCGAATATTTTATCTTCCATGAAAATTGGAGCCGATCGGATTCGTCAGTTAGTGCTATCCTTACGGAATTTCTCCCGTCTTGATCAAGCAGAAATGAAACCTGTGGATATTCACGAGGGGATTGATAGTACCTTGTTAATTTTACAGCATCGGTTAAAGAATAAAGCTGGGACTTTTCCAATTCAGATCATTAAAGAATATGGTGATTTACCGCTAGTTGAATGCTACGCGGGTCAACTGAATCAGGTATTTATGAATGTGATTGGTAATGGAATAGATGCTTTAGAAGAACGGGATGCACAGCGATCGCTAGAGGAAATTAAAGCACATCCGAGTAAAATTACCATCCGGAGTGCGGTAGTTATGGGAAATAATGGTAGTGGAGGTCGTGTGGTAATTAGGATTGCAGATAATGGGAAAGGAATGCCAGAATCAGTCCAAGCAAAGATTTTCGATCCTTTTTTTACGACTAAACCTGTTGGTAAAGGTACGGGATTAGGACTATCAATTAGCTATCAAATTGTAGTAGAAAAACATGGTGGAGTTTTTAAATGTACTTCTCAACCGGATCAAGGAACTGAATTTTTGATCGAAATTCCGATCCGACCAGCTCAAAATGTATCTACTGCTAATTTTGTTGCTATTCCTGTTTCCCATTCAGTCATTGCTAGTTAGAGGTAATCAGGATGTTGATTTTAGTTTATTGGAAGATAAAACTAAAATCATCAATAGTTAATTGACCATCAAAAGCATAAAAAGTTAGTCGGTAAATATTGTTAGTTTTGAGGGTAAGTTCCGCGTTGGGAGGGATAGGGGAATCAGAACCAGCTAAATTGGGACCAGGAATTTCTGCATGAGCAATTGGTTTATCATCGCGATCGTAAGCAGATAAAACGGTACGACGGGAACTCGTGACAAAAGCGCTAATCCAAGTAATCGGATAGGTAAAAGTTACCTCTAACCAACCATTTTTTGGAGCTCCCATGAGAACTGTCATCCCAGAACGACAGGGAAAAGCTGGATTGGAAGGATGAAGAGCGATCGCGTTACCAAAATTTACTCCCCAACGTTGAAATTGACGATCGACAACTTCAAAGCATTTTAGATCTTCTAAGTCTAAACGGATCTGGGTGAGAGTTTGCAGGGGTAGGTTAGATAGATTAGGAGAATTATGATGGGGAGAAGCGATTATGACTGGTGTATCCATTACTTCCATCTCTAGTTCAGTTAGCTGAATCTAACTCTGATAAGGATTCCAACAATATCTTAAATTGCATTTGAGCTTTCGCACTAGTGTCGCGCAAAAAACCAGAAACTGGAGTAGTATCAGTGGGACTTGGACTTGCAACTACTGCAATGTGACGATCAGCTACAGCTAATCCTTGAGTTGGATCATAACCACACCACCCACCTCCAGGTAAGTATACTTCAACCCAAGCATGAAGATGTCTTTCTTCTTGGTCCGGATCTCCTTCTTGATAACCACTGACAAACCGAGCAGCTAAACCAACTGCTCGACAAGCTTCCATAAATAAAACTGCGACATCACGACAACTACCAGATTTTTGTTTCCAGGTGATTCCGGGTGGTAAGGGATCACCATCTATTCGGATTTGATACTGACAATTTTCGTAGAGCTGTTGATTGAGCTGAGTCAAAAAAGCGGAAGTTTCCCCCTTGACAGTGTGACTGATTTCTTGAGCTAAGGTGAAAATTGCTGGATCGATTTGACTTGATCCTAAATAAGGTTGCAATTTAGCCAACAAAGATATAGAATAATCGATGGGGATTTTGGTTGCTCCCCGATCGAGGATATAATTAAAAGGATTATCACGATAAGTTTCTACTTCTGTTGTGGCTGTAATTTGGAGACTATCGGTAGCATCCCTAAACCAAATTTTTACAATTGAATTGCCATCTAGGTCAACTATTTGGGAAATTCCCCTGGGTTCCGGTACAATTTTTAAAGAGAAAAATTGCACTGATTGGGTACTATCACAACGCGATCGCAACCGGAGAATATGGGGTTCTAGGAAAACAGTCCGGTCATAATTATATTCAATCTGGTGAACAATTTGATAGCGCATTCGAGATTTTTAAATTTGGTTTGTAGACAAGAAAGCTGAAATAACTAGGACAGTCAAGATGACTGTCCCACAAAAGTTATTTTTCTGGTGGGACAGACAAGATGTCTGTCCAATAAAATGATTTTTGCTAGGTTGAAATAACTAGGACAGTCAAGATGACTGTCCCACAAAAGTTATTTTTCTGGTGGGACAGACATCTTGTCTGTCCAATAAAATGATTTTTGCTAGAGTTCTAGGAGCAGATCGGTTCAACTGCAAAAAAAGTTGCAAAAATCTTATCCCCCACTTCATAAATCTGCTGCTGTAAATGATTCAAAACCTCATGTAAACCAGTCTGAAAAATATCATCAATGGTTAAATAATCTAGTTCTGACCGTAAACGACCTAACGCACGTTCTACCGGATCTCTCCAAGTTCCCATTGCGCTTCCAGTAATCTGATGTAATGATAATTCACTCGCAACTAAACAAGAGCGAATTGCGCGGGGAAAATCCCGATCTAAAATCAAAAAATCTGCTACTTCCAGAGGTGTAATTCGATGTAGACTGCTCCGTTTACGATACATTTCATAAGCACTAGCTGATTTTAGCAAAGCCATCCACTGAATTTCATCTAATGTCGTACCTACATCCTTAACCGAAGGTAACAAAATAAAATACTTTACATCTAAAATTCTAGCAGTTTTATCAGCTCTTTCCAACAACCGTCCTAATTGACCAAAATGCCATCCCTCATTATGAGTCATGGTAGCATCCATTACTCCAGCAAACAAATGACTAGCCATTTTTACCTGACTAAAAAAATCATGGATATCTGGGAGCGATCGCAGCGATCGATTAGAAGTAAATTCTTTTACCATCAGATAAAACGCATTCACTTGTTCCCACATTTCCGAGGAAATAATTTCGCGAATAGAACGAGCATTTTCCCGAGCTAAGTACAAACAAGATAGAATCGAATTAGGATAGTTGCTATCAAAAGCTAGAAACTGAATTACATTTTCGGCTGTTGCTTGATCATAACAACTATTGAACAATACCTGATCACCCATAGTGATCACTAGAGGTTCCCACTGTTGAGTAATCCCACTAGGAGAATCTAAAATCAGATTGAGATTAGCATCAATAAACCTAGCAACATTTTCAGCTCGTTCAACATAGCGATTGAGCCAATAGATCGAATTAGCAACACGACTTAGCATAATTAAATATTCACAAATTATTCAGTCAGTACCCAGGTATCTTTACTCCCTCCACCTTGAGAGGAATTAACTACCAAACAACCTTTTTTCAGAGCTACCCGAGTTAAACCACCGGGATTAACATAAGTATTCTGACCATAAAGAACATAAGGTCGTAAATCGACATGACATCCTTCAAAATGATCATCGATGATTGTCGGTACTCGGGACAGACAAAGAGTAGGTTGGGCAATATAATTGCGGAGATGAGCTTGAATAAGTTCGGCAAATTTTTCGCGTTCCGCTGGGGTCGCATGGGGACCAACTAACATCCCATAGCCACCTGATTCATTAGCAGATTTTACTACCAGTTGCTCCAGATTGGCAAGGACATATTCTCGGTGCTTGGCTTCCCAGCACATATAAGTAGGTACATTCGCTAAAATTTGTTCTTCACCCAAATAATAACGAATCATCTCAGGTACATAAGCATAGATCACTTTATCATCAGCAATCCCCGTACCTAAAGCATTAGCAACCGCAACTCGACCCGAACGATATACTTCCATAAACCCAGGAATACCTAACTGGGAATCGGGACGAAATACTAAAGGATCGATAAAATCATCATCAATGCGACGATAAACTACGTCAACTCGCTGTAAACCTTTAGTAGTACGCATTTGTAAATAACCATCTGCTACTACTAAGTCTCCTGCTTCTACCAGTTCGACTCCCATTTGTTGGGCTAAAAAAGAATGCTCGAAGTAAGCAGAGTTGTAAATTCCTGGGGTTAAAACGACCACATTTGGATTTTGTAAAGTCCGTGGAGCAAGGTTGAGTAAAGTTTCCAGAAGATGACTCGGATAATCATCCACTGGTTGAATGGGCATACTAGTAAAAACTTGGGTAAAGGTACTTTTCATTACCCGTCGATTTTCTAAAACGTAGGAAACTCCAGAAGGACAACGCAGATTATCTTCCAGAACGTACCATTTACCATCGCGATCGCGAACTAAATCTGTACCCGTAATGTGACACCAGATCCCCTGGGGTGGTTTTAAACCCATACAGGGTGGTAAAAATCCTTTAGCAGAATAAATTATTTCTCCGGGAATAATCTTGTCTTTGATAATTTTCTGTTGGTCATAAATATCTGCTAAAAATAGATTAAGGGCATGAATGCGCTGTTTTAGACCTCGTTCGATCGTAGCCCATTCCTGAGCAGCAATAATCCGAGGGATGATATCAAAGGGAAATATCCGTTCCGTCCCCTGACTGTCCCCATAAACATTGAAAGTCACCCCGAGTTTAAACAAAGCAATTTGTGCTGCTTGTTGTCTTTGTAAGAGTTCTCCATCTCCGAGAGCATGAATTTTCTCGATCAGGGGACTTACTTCAGGACGAGGTTTCCCTTTCGTGATGAATAGCTCATCATAAAAATCTTCTGGGTCGTAATTATCAAATCGCACTTTAGACTGGTTTTGCTTAATTGACGATCTAGACCTTATCAGCTTTTATCAGTGCATCATGTTCTGGGATAACATTTTGAAGCTCATAATCTTTTCTTTTGGCAAATAAATTGTAAATTTTAGTTAATCTGGTTGAGTGGCACTAAGCAAGAGGAGATAATATGAAAGAACACCCAAGTAAAAAATTTGTTCACCATGGGGCGATCGCTGCGGTCGGAATTACTCTATTAACCGTTGATTCCCTAGCATTTTTTGGACCAAAAGCCTTAGCTCGGAATACTTTTGTGGATATTCAGGGTTATTGGGCTCAAAATTGTATCGAACAGCTAGCACAACGGGATATTTTAACGGGTTACCCAGATGGGACTTTTAAACCAAATGCACCCTTGACTAAGGCTGAGTTTGCGGCTATTTTACTGAAAGCTTTTCCTGGTGCGAATCAGGTCCGTCCCACCATCTCATTTAAGGATGTTCCTCCCGAATCTTGGTCAGCTAATGCGATTCAAACTGCTCAAGAAAGAGGTTTTATATCTGGATCTTCCTATCAAGTCTTTAATCCGAACCAGCAAGTTTCCCGTGTGGAAGCTTTAGTTAGTTTGACGAATGGATTAAAATATAAACCGACAACTTTAACTGTGGATGACTTAAATAAAGTTTTTGATGATGCAAAAGATATTCCTGAGTATGCTCGGATCGGAATACTAGCAGCAATAGAGAAACGTTTAATTGTTAATTATCCTCAAATTAGATTACTCAATCCTAATCAGAATGTAACCCGATCAGAAGTGGCAACTTTTTTATGTCAAGCAACCGCAACTTCTACACAACCATCAGGAGTACCCCTTGAGTATATTGTTGATATACCAACAACCACCCAGGATGCTCAAACAGATGTTCAAACCTTTGGTAATGTTCGAGCCGAAGTTTCCTATCAGAAACAAAACTATGCTTTAAGCAATCTGCGTTTAAAAATAATTCGACAAGGTCAAACATTACTAGATCAAATTATCCCAGTTCAAGGTAGTATCAACCGTTCTGTTGGTGTAACCGTGCGAGATTTAGATGGGGATGGAGAACCGGAAGTGTTAGTTGATATATTTACCCGTGGAGAAGGGTGCTGTTCCTATTCTTTAATTTATCGTTATTTACGTCATCCCAATAGTTATATTTCAATTCAACAGAATTGGGGTAATGTTAAATATAAATTGAAGGAAAATAATCAAGATAATTTACCAGAATTTGATAGTTTTAATTATAAATTTGCCCTCCCATCTGAAGAAAATCAAACTGATTTGGTATTTCCACGTCAAATTTGGCAATATCGTCAAGGTCAGATGTTTGATGTTACCCGTCAACGTCCTGATTTAGTTCGCAGTCATGCGACCATGTTGTGGCAAAATTATCAACAGCGACTTCAAGCAAAACAGGATGTAAAAGGAGTTTTAGCTGCTTATTTAGCAGATAAATGTCTGTTAGGTCAAAGTCAGGAAGGTTGGAGTGATGTCCAGCGTGTTTATGATGGTGCCGATCGCTCTGAATATTTGATTAATTTGCAGACTTCTCTTCGCAATGCTGGTTATTTAAGATAAAATAGAGATGATCCAAGGATTCAATCTACCATGCCAGATCTGATTACTATACCTGGAATACCTGAACTTTGGACTCATACCAAAGGTGACTCCCGAATTAAAATTGCTATTCTTGATGGTGCTGCTGACTTAGATCGTGCTTGTTTTCAATGGGCAAATTTTACTCAGTTTAAACCCTATTGGACAGAAGATATTGAACTCATTGATGAGTATTACCATTACCTGAAATTAGCAACAGATTTTAACCAACAGCAAAAAGCAAAAAATAGAAAGAGACAATTGGCAATTTGGATATTAACACCCGATTCTGGCGGTATTTCAATTAATTCTCCGTTGAATAATTCATAGAACTTTTCTGAATTATTGTCGGATCGCAGATAGTCGGTAAAGCTTTCAAATCGAGGTTTAATAGTTAGCATCTCAATAGTCCCTAGCTCTGATTAATCCCTTTTAATAGCTGAAGTCTTGCCTCTAAAATATCAGGTATTTGTAGACACTGTAATAGTAAATCTATATCTAAACCTGGTAAAAGTTCACTTCGCGTAATTTGCACATAACCGGATTCTCGCAAATGGTATAAAGACAATTGATTATTTTGCCAAAACCAAACTTCAGGAATAAGAAAGCGACGATATTTTTCCAGTTTATCGATGCTTCCACTGGTAATAATAATTTCAATTGCCAAATCAGGATGACTCTTTTTTTCTCCTAAATAATAAGACTCATCGGGTTCAAAAGAAACTTGTTTAGTTTGATCTTGTCGAGTCGCACTACCGACAGGAAAAAATCTTATTCTTTTTTCAACAAAATAAACTTCTAATAAGAATCTTAAAATACCTTTAATACCTTCGTGAGTTTCCCCTAATGTCATAAGTTCTATCTTGCCATCTAAATAAGTTATTCGCAAACCCAGTGGAGCCGCTAGCAATGCTTCTAAATCTAGAAATTGCTGCCAACTGTAATAACTAGGTAAGGTTAAACATTGTTCATCAATTGAATTATTTTTGTCGATGGGATCGGCTTTTTCAATTAGTTGGATGGTCATAATTTAAAGTGTTTGATGTGCGTGCTAGAATTAAGGGAAATACTCGGCGTCATTGACATAACGGGATCATATTCAGGTACTGGACGATTTGTCAAGTTGTTCATCTCAGTTTGGTTAGTAAATTTCTTCAGTTTATTCTTCATCTTGTTGGGCAAGTCTGGGTGTTCAAGTGCAAGCTAATTTTCAATCCTTCCTGCATTCAGTTCTGATTGGGTTGACGGCGATCGCGAGATTAATAACTATATTAGTACGAAAGAAGCGAGCAACTCATTAAAGTTTTATATTTAGCGATCGCACTTCCAACTTATATCAATCATTTATCGAAAAATTTTGAGGCGATCGCTCTGGGCGTTATTTATGAAGTATAAAGGTGAATTAATCGAGAGTTAGGAATTCCCTAGGAGTAATTATCTGGTGAATGATATTCAGCTAGAATCTTGAGTGATAAAAGGTCTTGATCTCCTGTAATTAAAAATATGGTTTTATTCTACATATGAAATAAAACGTTTAAAGATTTTGGGTAGTGCGACTAACTTGGTGGAAATTGATTTATTACGTCAAGTGTTTGTAAGTATAAGCTTTGGCTAGACGTACCCAATGTTCTAGGAGCAAGTACCGATCAAGTTCGATTTCCTCTAGGCGCTCAAGGGTGCCAGATTTGTTACGTTTCAGTAGCTCACTCATCCTAGCTCGTCAGGCGGGCGTGGGACGAATGGGCTTCCGGAAGGCGATCGCCCAATAGTTGTAGTCTTTCACCGAGGGGTTCAGGGACTTCTAGGATGACTTACATGATTTTGGCAAGATTTTGGAACAGTCAGATTTTTGGCAGAGCTTGGAGGATCATTTAATCAAATCTCAGCTCTAAAAATCACCACAAATCCCAAAATTGAGGCTCAGACTTTTATGATGGAAGATAGGTTAGGTTTGTAGTTTTTATGGATCGGATTGGGAGTTTTGAGCATGGCTTTTGTGTTTCCTGGGATGAATCCTTATTTGGAGCATCCCTCACTCTGGGCAGGAATTCATCATCGATTGATTACGGCGATCGCGAATGACTTAGCACCGCAAATTCGCCCCAAATACATTGTTGCTATTGAAGAAAGAGTCTATGAGATGAATGGAAGCACAGTCATGGTGGGTGTGCCAGATGTTTCCGTCCAAAGTTCACTCTCTTTATCACTAACAACTCCATCTAATTTGGCGGTGGTTTCTTCAAGTACACAGCCAATTGATGTGATCTTACCATTACCAGAGATTTTGACAGAGGGATATTTAGAAATTCGCGCTGTTGAAACAGAGGAAGTTATTACTATTATTGAGGTGCTTTCTCCCAAAAATAAACAAGTAGGAGTGGGGCGGTTGCAATATGAAACAAAACGTTTAAAGATTTTGGGTAGTGCGACTCACTTGGTGGAAATTGATTTATTACGTCAGGGAAATCCCATGCCAATGATCGAACAAATTCAAAGTCACTATAGAATTCTAGTTAGCCGGAGCGAAACTCGTCCGAAAGCTAAACTTTATGGGTTTAATTTGCAAGATCAGATTCCTGAATTTCTGATCCCACTAAGGTGTGGCGAACCTGAACCTATAATCAACTTAAACCTATTACTCAATGAAATTTATGACCAAGGCAGTTATGACTTAAGAATTAATTACAGCCGTCCTCCGATTCCTACCTTGTCAGAACTTGATCTGGTCTGGGTAAATGAGCAATTGCAACCGCAGAAATAGATACTTCCGCATCAATTCCTTTTCTATACTCGGAATACCTGAACATTTATAATTTGTTGAGAAACTGGTTTAGGAGTTTTTATGACTACTCCCTTACAACAAGTCCCTGTTGAAAATCTAGAGCTTTATGAACAAGATTACTATTTGTGGATGGTAACAACCGCTAATTTACTGCGCGATCGCCGTTGGGAAGAAATTGATTTTGAACATCTAATTGCAGAAATAGAAGAGATGGGTAAGGATAAACGACGTGAGTTAAAAAGTAGATTGGTGGTACTACTCATACATATTCTCAAATATCAATATCAAATCGAAAAACGCTCCTCAAGTTGGGTCAGCACAATTTTGGAACAGCATGACCAAATTGAATATCTGTTAGAAGATAGCCCCAGTCTAAAACCTTATTATCTAGAAATATTTAAGCAGTGCTATTCTAAAGCAATTCGCAATGCTAGCACCGAAACTAAATTGCCTGTGAATGCTTTTCCTAGTGAGTCTCTTTTTTCCCCTGAAGATGTCATTAATTCTGATTTCATTTTTGCTCTAGTTAACCAGGATTAGATTTATGCCCGTACCTTTAGTGACTTTCAAAAAATGCCCAAAAAAATTGGAGAATTAAAACGAATATTACAGAAAGCGGGATTTACGCTCTTACCCAAACGAGGTAAAGGTAGCCATTCTTACTGGATTCATCCTCTTTTACCTAAACCCGTTGTCCTTTCTGGTAAAGATAGCAAAGATGCAAAACCTTATCAGGAAAAGGATATAATAGCAATCATCAAAGAACTCGAACAGTTAGAAGCAGATGATGAACCATGAAATATAGTATTTTGATTCAGTGGTCTGAAGAAGATCAGGTTTACATTGCTAGTTTACCTGAATGGGGAGAATATGCCCGGACTCATGGTGAAAGCTATGAAGAAGCACTCTTAAATGCTAAGGAAATTTTAGAAGATTTAGTGTATGGCTATGAGCAAATAGGGAAACTATTACCAGAACACCAAACATTCCAGGTTATTTAAACATTCATTCAGGTATCTCTGTGGAAAGAATCGTAGGTATTGCTTCTCTACCCATCTCCAAAAAAAAAATCCTAATCTTCCCTCATTTCCTGTACCAACAATTCCTTTAATAGCGGTACAAGAGGAGGTAGATCCTCAGAAATAGTTCTCCAAAGCCGATCCAAATTGACTTGAAAGTATTCATGAGCTACCACATTTCTCATGTCACCCATCAAACGCTAAGGAATCTCTGGATAGCGAGATTGAATAGTATGAGGAACATTGACGGCAGCTTCGCCAATAATAATAAAGTTGTAAAGAAGCCCTTGCAATATGAGTTCTTCTATCTTCTCAAAGTCGGTAAAATTTATCCCACCAGTAGTTTTTTGAATGCGAGCGATAGCATCCAAAATATCCTGAATCCGAAGTTGCCATTTTCTAGAGGGCACGAATCGTCTCCTTGAGAACAGGTTCCCGCAAATGTTCCCTCAACGCATCCTCAGTGCCCAAATCTACGGCACATCCCAAAAGATCCTCTAAATAGTGTTTTACCCTAAACAGTTGAAATAGCCCTCCCGGTTGAGTAAACTCGACTAAAAAGTCTACATCACTATCCGGTCGCGCTTCATCCCGCGCCACTGAACCAAACAAATCTAAAGACTTTACCCCCAAGTCTGTTAATTTATCCTTGTGGGCTGCTAAAATTGCTAGGACATCTTTCCGTTTCATTACCACTTCTACCAATCCTTTACTTAGATTTTAACACAGTGCTTCCCCAGGTTCAATTACATTTGGTGATCTACCTTCGAGTTGTCCGCCACCAATAAAAAATTTTAAAATATCAAAAACCTGTTTAGGTGTTAACTTTAATTCAGGCAAAAGTAAAGACTTGATTTCCTGTTCACCTGTAAATTCTGTCACTTCATAAAAACCAGAAACTAATAACAAAATCGAGATTTTCTCAGTTTCTGGATCAATAATCCAATATTCAGGAATTTCTCTAACCGCATATTCAGAACGCTTATAACGGTAGTCATCATCAGCATTACCCGGATTAACAATTTCTACAGCTAAAAGAGGAGGTGTTTCCAAAACAGCAGTAGACATTTTTCGGATCTCTTGACATTGACTTTCTGATATGATGACTAAATCAGGAATTCTTGATTTATTTTTAGCAGTTCTTACTCCTACTGTCCCAGGCATCACTTTCCACGGCTGTTTAAGGTGGCCAATTTCTTGTTCTAAAATTGTAAAGATCAAATGTAGAATCAAAGCATGAAAACCACTAGCAGTAGGCATAAGTTGTAATTTTCCATTCACTAACTCATATTTGTTGTCAGTGCGATCGTCATAAACTAGATATTCTTCAAAAGAATAAGTGGTAGTTAGTAATTGAACCATTTTTTGATTTACTCCTAATTTTTTGAGGTGAGTGCTACCGATAATTGCTCGACAAAATCTTCATCCTAGTTTGATCTTCTTCACTGCCGCTCCTGGGATCATAAAGAAGTATGATCAGACAAAGCTGTCAGCCAGGATCATTTTTAAATTTTTGTGCTATGACTATCCAACTGCGTGTATATGTTCCACCTCATCCTTTAATTCAACACTGGTTAGCCGTGGCCCGCGATGAAACGACACCCTCTGTCTTATTTCGTAGTGCCATGACTGAATTGGGACGATGGTTAACCTATGAAGCTACCCGAGAATGGTTACCAACCATTGAGACAACGGTACAAACTCCTTTAGCTGTCTGTCCCGCGACTGTGATTAATCCAGAAGTACCCGTGGTAGTAATCCCAATTTTGCGGGCTGGATTAGCATTGTTAGAAGGTGCCCAGACCTTGTTACCTCTAGCATCCATTTATCATCTAGGGTTAGTGCGGAATGAAGAAACTTTAGTCGCAAGCTGCTACTTAAATAAATTACCAGCCAGTTTTGCTCCCCAAACCAGGGTGCTAATCAGTGAACCAATGTTGGCAACTGGAGGTACAATTATGTCAGCAATGGCAGAGTTAACTCAGCGCGGAGCTGACCCGGCTCTGATTCGGATTATTTCTGTAGTCGCAGCTCCCCCAGCTTTGCAAAAACTCAGTGTGGCTTATCCCGACTTACATATCTACACTGCTACCATAGATGAGGGGATTAATAGTAAAGGATTTATTGTGCCTGGGTTAGGAGATGCAGGCGATCGCACTTTTGGGACTTGAAACATGAGTAATCGAGATAGTTTTGTTGGTGGATTTCTCGCGGGAGCTGTAGTCGGTGGTGTGATTGGTGGACTGTTAGGAGTTCTGCTCGCTCGCCAAACCGAAGAGTCAGCAGCGACTGAAGAGCCCTTGCTCAATGCTAATCGCGCTGAAGCTAAATCCATTAAAGGGACGAAAAAACGTCAGATCAAAGAAGATACGATTGAAACAGCAAGACGCAGTTTAGAAGAAAAGATTGCTCAATTAAATGAGACGATCGATGATGTCAGGCTGCAAATTGGTAATGTTAATGGTGCTAACCAAGGATTAGAAAGTGAGCGATCGCTAACCGACGAAACTTAACGTCAATTTTGGCGATCGGGTCAGACACTCCAAATTAGAGCAGATGGATTAAACTAAGGGAAATGCTTTCGAGCATAGCTGAGTTGCAAAAGAAGTCGATAAAGCCTATGAGTCCCGTTGAGCTATTACTTAATACCCTGATTACATCTGTTGAAATCTATTCGGTGTTGCTGATTCTGCGCTTTCTGTTAAGTTGGTTCCCGAATATCAATTGGTTTGATCCACCTTTTTCTATTCTCAGCCAATTAACCGATCCTTACATCAATCTCTTTCGGGCCCTGATTCCCCCGATGGGTGGAATTGACTTTATTGGTCCCACCCTAGCTCTGGTTCTGCTCCAAGTATTAATGAACATTCTCGCTAGTCTCCGACATACCCTTGCTTAAATAGCCAAAGATTAGCGTCGAACTGTACCAGTAAATCCCGCAGCTTTAAATTGCTGAAGTTGTAAAGGAGTGGGTTGATTAGCGGGAACGGAAATTCTCAGATCAAAATTACCTACTCCAATGGGTATTTCATCGATAGAACCCAAGCGAGTGCGGTTTTCCATGACTGAGTTACCATAAGCATCATAAATTCGACCAAAAATATCAGCGTTGACTACTGGTTTACCTGAATTATTTTCAGTCTTGCCTGTGATGATAAAACAATTAGCAGCACGGGTAGTACCATTACTGGTAACTGTACCTGCGGCTACTTCGGCGGGACAATCGTGATAAGTCAGGTCGAATAGTTTAATCTGGACTAATGCCCAAGCATTCGGGGTGAAGATCCAAGTGATGATTGTGATCAGAAATGAGAGGATGATGACAGCAAAGGTTCGCGATCGCATGAATTTTTCCTGGCTTGACTTCATCTTTCAGCTTAACTTGAATTTGTCAGAGCAATTTTAGGATCTATTTAACTGCTCCTGTAAAGCTTGACGCATAATATCGATGGGGACAGGTTGGTTGAGCCACATTTGTAAAGCAGTAGCTCCCTGTTGCACTAACATTTCTTTTCCATCGATCGCGATCGCACCCTGGGCACTAGCTAGTTGCAAAAATTGGGTCGGACTCGGACGATAAATTAGATCATAGACGATCGCACCTGGAGTTATTTTACCTATTATTGTCCGACTGATTGGACTATCGTCAATTTGAGGATACATCCCGATGGGTGTAGTATTGACAATTAACAAACTTTGTGATATAAGCTCTGGTAATTTTTCCCAGAGATGAATATGGAGGTAAATTTTTTGGGGTGAATTTAACCAACTATGCTGAAATATGACTAAATGATCAAGATTACGTCCAATCAGATGAATTTCCCCACAGTTAAGTTGGACTAATCCAGCAACTACAGCACGAGCAGCACCACCATTACCTAAAATTAAAGCGATCGTTTGACTCCAATCACGCGGATCAGTCTGTAATGGAGCAAGAAAACCGGTCACATCAGTATTAGTACCGCTCCAACCGCTTTCTGTTCTCCACACCGTATTGACTGCTCCGACTGCTTGAGCGATCGGGGAAACTTCCTGAAGTAAAGGAATAATTGCTTGTTTGTGGGGAATGGTAACATTAAATCCTACCAGTCCAATGGCGGTAAAACCAGCCAGTGCTACCTGTAAATCTGTAGATTTCACGGGTAAAGGTAAATAAACATAATCCAATCCTAAAGCTCTCAGTGCTGCATTATGGATTACTGGAGACAGTGAATGGGTAACTGGATCACCGATTACCCCTAATAATTTAGTTTTACCTGTAATGACGTACATTAATTTTTCCTTTGGGAATGTTCTAGCAATTCGACTCGTTTAGCTGTAAAGGTAAGGGACTGATTAGCGGGATTAAAATCGAGGTTACCCTGTAAGTTATGGTTGGCTAAACTAGCTTTAAGCTTGATATTTTGAATTTCATTAGGATCAGATTGATCAGAGAATTGACCACATAGTTTTCGATGAGAAACCTGACCGACTAAATTTAATTCTTGATGTTGCCATTTTCCCCATAAAAAAGGTTTTTCTCTGGATGGGTTAATGTTATCCTCAGTTGCTAATAAAGAGCCACTTAAATAAATTCCAGATTGTTGGATCATTAAAGTCATTGTTTGACTCTTAGGACAGAGTTGTAAATTATTCAGTAAATAATTTCCACTGATTGGGGGAGGAGCTTCCAGATGATTTTCACCATAATTAGTCACAATTTTAAATAAAATTAACACAAAAATAATCGAAAATACATAAAACGATAGAGTCTTGAAGCGAAGATTTTTTAACATACTAGCTCCCACGGATAATTTAAGTATATAGCCAATTCTTGGACATGAAAAAAAATTTAGCTAAATTTCCACTTGATCATGTTGACGAGAAAGCAGGGAAGCTAGGTGAGAAGTAACTTGAGAATAGCGACGGGTAATTAGGAGAGAAGACTGACATTTACTCGCTAATTCATCGGTGTAACGTCCCAAAGTTTGACGTTCAATTCCCCAAGCACGGCTAGTACCAGCAATGGTAAGATCAACATGAGCTGAAGCTGTAACCACAGTTTGAATTGGTTCTGCTGCTTCGACTAAACTGATTTCAATCCGCGATCGCAATTTTTCCGGTAATTGTTCCATCAGGACTCGAAACTCATAACTTAAGTCAGGAGGAGCTGCTAAATCCTGGACAATTCGGAGTACAGTTAGCTGACGAGTATCACTATTAACTAAAAGTCGGATTGCTAGCTCTAATGCCAAATCATCATGAATATTAGCAGAGTAAGGCACTAATAAAGATTCAAGCTGATATTTTTCTCTACCGACAAAGACAGCTACATCGACTGGTGCAGAAGAGAGAATTTGACCAACTCTTCCACCTAAACGATTATGGCTAAAAGCTGGACGGTGCCAACCTACTAGAATTAAATTAGCTAAGTCAAGTTGAGCAATTTGGACAGTTTCTTGGGCAACATCATTAGAAATACGAATAATTGGATTGATATAAGCACAACTTTCTGGGGATGCAAGACTTTGAATTAATTCTTGGATATGCACCCGACGCTCTTCGATTAATCGAGCTGCTTCAACAGGGGTACTTTGAAATAGATAATCTTCCTCTAATTCAATTAAACTCAAGGGATAAACAGCAGACCGTTTGTAAACGATTACCCGCGATCGCCACCGCTAGCTCCATTAATTCTTTTTGGGTACTAGGATTAGCGATCGGGACGAGAATGCGATAAGAGGGAGCAATTATTTCTGACTCAGCTGACTCTGATGCGGGAGTTGCGGAAACAAGAGATTCTTGACTGTGAATGGAAGCTAAAGCATCAGCTTGAATTAATTTTTTCGGATAAGTCCACTCTAATAGTGGGGAAGTCATAAATGTGGTGACTAAAGCCATAATTACTAGCATGGTAAATAGCAACGGTGAAATCACCCCCAAACTCAGACCAATATTCAGGACAATTAATTCAGTTAATCCCCGAGTATTCATTAACCAACCTAGAGCAGCTGCTTCTCGATTTTCGATTCCAGAAATTCGAGCTGCTCCATAAGTACCGACATATTTACCAATAATTGCTACTGCGACAACCATCACACAAAGTAACCAGAGTTCGGGACGGTTGAGTAAACCAATTTCTGTGCGTAAACCACTATAAGCAAAAAAGACCGGTAGGAGAAACGTGAGTACAAAATCTTCCGTTTTTTGTGCTATTTCTCTAACTAGACCAGGGTTTTTTGGCAATACGGCACCAAGCAAAAATGCCCCAAAAATTAGGTGAATACCGATCCATTCGGTGATGAGAGCAGAAATTACTACTCCCATATAAATACCGGCTAAAACAAATTGAGTAAGTCTACCTGTGCGATTATAGTGAGTAGAAAGTCGTTTGAGTAACCAACGTCCTGCTGTTGCCATGATGGCAATGTAAATTATTGAATAGATAATGGTGGGGATAGCTTGAACTATGCTATTAGTCCGGGTCACCGCGATCGCTAGCGCAAGTAAGCACCATGCGGTGACATCATCGACAGCAGCACAGCTGAGAGCTAATGTACCTAAGCGACTATTTTGCAGGTTATTTTCTGTGATAATTCTGGCTAGAACTGGAAAAGCAGTGATTGACATGGCTGCACCTAAAAATAAAGCAAAAGCCAGAAAGGAAACACTAGAATTAGAAACGAGTGGGTAGAGGATCAGAGCTAATAAACTACCTAAGGAGAAAGGTACTAAAATGCTGACATGGGACGTTAAAATTGCTACTTCAATCTGACCACTGAGATATTTTGGATCAAGTTCTAATCCAATTAAAAACATGAAAAAAATTAACCCAATCTGAGACAAGACATTCAGAAAAGGGATAGTTTCTACAGGAAATAACCCAGCAGACCATTCTGGAGCAATTAAACCGAATAAAGATGGTCCGAGCATGATTCCTGCGACGATCTCCCCAATCACTAGGGGTTGCTTAATCCAGCGAAAACCTAAACCGACCAGTCGAGACAACCCAATCACGATCAGCACTTGAACCAATACTCTCACGACTATTTCCATAATTTCCTCTTGGGGGATGTGGGGGAGTGCAGAGCGATCGCTGGTATTAGTTTACCTGTTCCTGCTCACAACCCAGCTCTTTCTTTGATTTTGAGCAAAAATACTACCACCAATATTAACTATTTTCAATTGCTGCAATTACTCTTTAATCTTTATCCATTTAAGCACAGAAGGGGCAGTCTGATCACTGCCCCTTCTATGATAAGTAAATAGCACACCTGAATTTATCCAAATATGTAGTTGATTTGACATTAATTAAGTTTGATTGATCACAATGTCATTTGACACATTAATCGATTCCGGTTGGTTAAAGTTACTGAATCATCTGGCTGAATTTCTAGAGCTTGATTATAGACATCTAGTGCTTCTTTTTTCCGATTTAATTGGGTGAGAGCGAATCCTTTTCCGTTTAAAGCTGCTAATTTAGCCACTACATTTGGCTGGAATTTTGTGACTTCTTCAAATGATGTAACTGCTTCTTGAAACCTGCCCATTTGACACATTGCTATCCCTCGTAATAACCAAGCTTCCCATAATTTTTTAGATTCTTGAATTGCTTGGTCATAAGCAATTATTGCCTCGTTACATTTCTCTGCACTGAAATGTAAGATTATCCCTTGTTTAAAGCTATTTTCTGCTTTTAAACTTTGTTTCAACTGCTGAACATTAATGCCAAATATATTACATATAGTAACGAGACGGTCGGAAATTTTAATTGTCTGCACCATAGATTTTTCCTCATGTAAATACCCTGGTTACTCCTCTTTTTCAATCATAGCTTTAGCTATCCAGCGAAAGTATTTTTTTTGGAAAGCTTTATGCTTTTTTTACTAATTCTTTAACTTTCCCTGTAATTTTCGCTCAGAAATTGGGTATGAGTGATAATTTTTTTTATAATTCATCATCAAAAAAAAAGCAAGGGAATATTTACGGAATTTTGAATTACCATGTCCTTATTTACATTTCTTTATATTGAAGTGATATTTTTACGGAAAGACCCGATCGCTCACCTCATTCAACTCTAATCTAGAAATTTTCATCTGGTTATTTTTGATGGGATGCTAATCGATCAGCTAAACGAGTTGTTTCGGGAAGTCTATATTTTGGGGTACAACTAATAACATAATTTATGGCAGTTGTCAAGCTAATGCGATGACCACTAGAGACATAAATGGGTTTAACTCCCATTCGAGTTCGCAAAACTGCACCAATTGTCTCACCTTGATCTTGCATTGGTTGCCAATCACCTCGATGATTTCCGACCTGATCATATTTACCAATTAACCAAGACTTAGCTACTCCAATGGTGGGGACATCTGCTAACAGACCAAGGTGACAAGCAATCCCAAAACGACTGGGATGGGCAATTCCCTGACCATCACATAAAATTAAATTAGGAATAGTTGAAAGTTTGGCTAAAGCATCAAGCACTGCAGGTGCTTCGCGAAAAGAAAGAAAACCAGGAATGTAAGGAAAAGTTGTGGGACGATAAGCGATCGCCCGATCTACTAATTGTAAATCAGGAAAACTTAATACTACCACAGCAGCTTTAGCCACATCAGGAGTTTCATAGCCCACATCAACTCCAGCTACATATTCTACTGTTTCTAGTTGATCGGAGATAATTACTTCATGGGCTAGTTCTTGTTGGATCGCGATCGCTGCGGTAACCGTAGTGGGCCAAGAGTGCCGAGGGTGAATTCTCATACTTTTAACTTATCAATTGCATCAAAATTCAGTTAATTGCGTTGTTTTTTCCTACTACCCCTAAGGAGCCAAAAATATCCTAATCTGGATTAGACATAGATGACATGGGGGGGTATAAAATAATATCAGATAAATTTTGGTAAGATGTACTCAAATGATCACAAATTTCCATTGGGGGGCAGCTCTGGCTCAACAAAGATCCAGCATTTTCCTATTTGATCAATGTCCTGAACAATGAACGATAACTACTCATCCCTCGAGGTAACAATCAATGATCACGACTGATAACTTGAAAATAGGACTTTATGCTACGGGAGGCATGATCTTAATCCTGACTGCAATTATTTTCAAACCATTCGTAATTGTTAATGCGGGGGAACGGGGCGTTATTATGCGCTTTGGTAAAGTTGAGAATCAAGTCTTAGATGAAGGAATTCATCCGATTATTCCCATCGTTACTTCGGTAAAAACCCTGAGTGTCCGTGTCCAAAAAACTGATATTAAAGGAGAAGCAGCTTCTAAAGATTTACAACAAATCACCGCAGAGTTAGTTCTGAATTGGCATATTGATCCGAGCCAAGCTAATAAAGTTTACCAAACAATTGGTGATGAGGAACAAATTATTAACGGAATTATCTCTCCCGCGATTATAGAAGTGCTAAAAGCATCAATGGCCAAAAAAACTGCGGAAGAGATTATTACTAAAAGAACTGAGTTAAAAGATGAAATTGATGATTTTCTCAAAAACCGTCTGAAAAATTATGGGCTGATAGTTGATGATGTATCTTTAGTTAACTTTGCTTTTTCTCCAGAATTTACCAAAGCGATCGAAGCGAAACAAATTGCGGAACAACAAGCCAAACAAGCAGAGTTTACAGCCCTAAAAGCTGCTAAAGATGCCCAAGCTACAATTAATACGGCTAAAGGTCAAGCCGAAGCCCAAAAATTGCAACGTTTGACTTTAACTTCAGAACTATTGCAACAGCAAGCAATAGAAAAATGGGATGGTAAGTTTCCGATGGTGATGGGTAGTAATGGTGCGTTACCATTTATTAATATTAATCCTGATAATTTATCGTCATCACCAAAACAGTGATGCCCCTGAAAAAACAGGTTTGCAGTTTACCTTAAGTAAAAAGAGATTAAATACCAATGAAATTTGCCAATACACTGAATAAATCGCTTAGTATTTTTGCCATAGTAATTGTGGGGTTTTTACTGTTAGCAATCCTGTTTAATCCTTTTGTGATTGTCAATGCTGGGGAAAGAGGTGTCGTGATGAATTTTGGCAAAGTTTCTGATCTAGTTTTAGATGAGGGACTACATCCAATCATTCCGATCGTCACAACGGTGAAAAAAATTAACGTCCGGGTTAAAAAAAATGATATCCTCGCTCAAGCAGCTTCTAAGGATTTGCAACAGATTCAAACTGATGTCGCAGTTAACTGGCACATCAATCCTTTGCAGGTCAATATGGTTTTTCAAAGGGTTGGAGATAGCGAGCAAATTGTGAATGGAATTATGACTCCAGCAGTTTCCGAAATTGTGAAAGCATCTGTCGCGAAGAAAACAGCTGAAGAAATTGTGACTAAAAGAACCGATTTGAAAGCAGAAATAGATGATACTTTAAAGACTCGGTTGAATTCCTACGGGATTTTAGTTGATGATGTGTCTTTAGTTGATGTCACTTTTTCCATCGAGTTCAGTAAAGCGATCGAAGCTAAACAAATTGCTGAACAAGAAGCAAAACGAGCTGAGTTTGTAGCTTTAAAAGCCGAACAAGAAGCACAAGCAGATGTTAATCGTGCTAAAGGTCAAGCTGAAGCCCAATTATTATTACGAGCTAACTTAACATCAGAAATTCTGCAAAAACAAGCGATCGATAAGTGGGATGGTCATTTTCCAATGGTAATGGGAGGTAATGGAGCTTTACCGTTTATTAATCTTCAACCCAACCAGGATTTAATCAAATAAATCTAATCGGTACTCTTAGGTAATACCAATTTTTGATGAAGGTGCAGAGAATTGATCCCCCCAACCCCCTTATTAAGGGGGAGCAATCCCCCCAACCCCCTTAATAAGGGGGAGCATGAATTAAAAGTCCCCCTTTTTAAGGGGGATTTAGGGGGATCTAAATCTCTGCAACTTCACATTAAATTGGTATAAGAGCTTAATTTGCTCAAGATATTACGTCAGCGACTAGAACTATTTCGACCGCAAATGATTATGTTCAGTTTTTTATTAGGTTCGCTCATTAAAATTTTCTTGATCCTGACCGACTCGATCGTCATGATGAATATTCATCAATTTTATTTATATTTGGGATTTTTGATATTACTGATTTATATAAGTTATTTATTGATGCGATTAAGACAAACAACATTAGCTCTAAAAACAGCTAACGAAACCTTAGAATCACGAGTAATAAATCATCCTCAGCAATTGGTAACAGCTTTAGAACTAACCGAAAAAGTTAACCAAGAATTAGCAACAGAAGCAAATTTGCTATTGACACAACGACACTTACAATTTTTACTTTCAGTGAGTCCAGCTGTTATTTATAACCGCGAAGTTGCAGATGACTCTCAGATTACATTTATCAGTGAAAATATTAGCTCAATTTATGGTTATGAAACTAGGGAATTTTTAGCAGATCCTCAGTTTTGGATAGAAAAAATTCATCCGGAAGATGTGGACCGTGTTCTGAAGGAATTTTCTAATATCTTTATCGAAAAAAATGATCACCATGAATATCGCTTTCAACACAAAAATGGAAACTACCGCTGGATATATGACGAACGGAAATTAGTTCGAGATGAAACTGGAAATCCTTTAGAAATAGTTGGTTATTGGTTAGATGTCACCGAACGTAAACAATCAGAAGAATGGCAACATTTACTCGAATCGGTAGTAATTAATGCTAATGATGGAATTATGATTGCTACAGCTAATTCAATCGATTATCCCTTAGGTCCAAAAATTGTGTATGTGAACGAAGCTTTTACCAAAATAACGGGATATTTACCTGGGGAAGTAATAGGAAAAACACCAAGAATTTTGCAAGGAGAAAAAACGAATCGTTCTGAGTTAAATAAAATTCGTCATGCTCTCATTAACTGGAAACCTGTTAAAGTTGAAGTGATTAACTATCGCAAAGATCGGTCAGAATTTTGGGTAGAACTAAATCTTTTTCCAGCAGCAGATAAAAAAGGATTTTTTACCCATTGGGTATCAATCCAGCGCAATATTACCGAACGTAAACAGGTTGAAGAAGAATTACTTAAACAAAATCTGCGATCGCAACTTTTTACAGAAATTACTTTAAAAATTCGTCAATCTTTACAACTAGAAGATATTCTGCAAACCACAGTTACAGAAATTCAAAAAATTCTGCAATCTGACCGAGTCTTAATTTATAGATTTTGGGATGATGGTTCAGGTACAGTTGTGACCGAAGCAGTGATTCCAGGATATCCAGGTATTCTCGGACAAATTATTCACGATCCTTGCTTTGGAGAAACACATATAGAACAGTATCGTAACGGACGTATTGCTATTGTAAATGATATAGAAACAATGCCCGTGCAAAGTTGCTATTTAGAATTCCTACGTGCTTTAGGTGTTAAAGCTAATTTAGTTGTACCCATTTTACAACAAAATACTCAATTATGGGGATTACTAATTGCCCATCACTGTAGTAGTCCTAGAAATTGGAATAACTTTGAAACTGAATTATTACAACAACTAGCTAATCAAGTAGGTATTGCTTTAGCACAAGCTAAACTTTTAGAAGAAGAAACTCGTCAGCGTGATAACTTGGAATTAGCTCGTCGTCAAGCGGAAGCAGCTTCCCAGATCAAGAGCGATTTTTTAGCTAATATGAGTCACGAAATCCGGACTCCAATGAATGCTGTTTTGGGAATGACAGGTTTACTGCTAGAAACTTCTTTAACTTCTGAACAACGGGATTTTGTAGAAACAATCCGTCTCAGTGGGGATGCTCTTTTAAGTTTAATTAATGAAATTTTAGATATATCTAAACTTGAAGCTGGACAATTAGCATTAGAAATTTTAGATTTTGATTTAGCTAGCTGTGTTGAGGAAGTGGTAGATTTATTTGCTACCAATGCTCATGTTAAAGGACTAGAGATTACTGCTTTAATCTTACCTAATGTGACGACCCAAGTTAAAGGTGATGCTGGTCGTCTCCGACAAATTCTGACTAATTTGACTGGGAATGCTGTGAAATTTACTGAGGAAGGGGAAGTTGTAGTTAAAGTAGAAGTACAAGAGCATAAAAATAATGAAATATCTGAATTAGAACTAACTAATCAGATAATTTTGCGTTTTTCTGTCACTGATACAGGAATTGGGATTGCTTTAGCAGATCAAAATAAACTTTTTCAACCTTTTTCTCAAGTAGACCCTTCGACTGCTCGCAAATATGGTGGGACTGGATTAGGATTGGCAATATGTAAACAACTTGTCAACTTAATGGGAGGAGAAATTGGAGTTGAAAGTACGTTAGGACAAGGTTCAACCTTTTGGTTTACAGCTAGGTTAGCCAAGCAATTAAATAATAATTTTTCTCCCACTAAACGGGAGTATCCTGGTGAAAATTATCCGGTCTATTCTCCACCGGGTTTGCCAAGCAGAAGTTGTATTTTTCCGGCTAATTGTCTCAAAGATAAACGGTTATTAGTAGTGGATGATAATGATAATCATCGCCAATTAATTCGTTATCAAATTAGTCCTTTAGGAATGCTAATTGATGAAGCTGATCGGGGCGAAAAAGCCTTAGAATTTTTGGAAAACGCTGATCGCCAAAATCTAGTTTATGATGTCATTTTAATCGATCTAAAAATGCCGGAAATGGATGGAATATCCCTCGGCAAAATTATTAAGAATAACCCGAAGTTTGCTGGGATTCCCTTGATTATCTTAGTGGCTACTAATCAAAGAGATGAAGTATTACGATGCCTGGAATTAGGTTTTGTTGCTTATTTGGTAAAACCGATTAAACAATATCGGTTATTAGATAGTTTAATTAATGTATTGGATCTACAGTTATATTTATCAGATTCCCAGGAGAATAATCTGGCACTGACTGCACAACAAGCTGGAGGAGGAGAACCAAGGTTTCCCCATTTATATACAAAACTGAGAATTTTACTGGCTGAAGATAATCTGGTGAATCAAAAAGTAGCAATTAGACAAATCCAAAACCTCGGCTATGATGCAGATGTAGCCGCAAATGGTGAGGAAGTTCTCCAACTTTTGGCCCAAATTCCCTATGATTTAATTTTAATGGACTGCCAAATGCCAATTCTTGATGGTTATGAAACTACTCGGGAAATTCGTCGTCGGATGCAAGAGTCTAACCGAGCCAACGATCGCCCAGAATTACCAATTATTATTGCGCTGACTGCCAATGCGATGAAGGAAGATCAAGAAAAATGTCTCGCTGCGGGTATGGATGATTATTTAAGTAAACCAGTCCGCAAAGAAGCACTCCAAGTTATGCTATCTCACTGGAGTAATAAAATTTTTCAAGCTAAAGAGACCAACCTATGAATACCCCCTCTCCTATCGATATAGAGCGATTGTATCAAACTTCTGGAGGTGATGCAGAATTTGAAAAAGAACTGTTGGAGCTGTTTATTGAGGATACTCAGCCTCATTTAGCTAATCTGACTAGAGCATTAGCAGAAAAAGATTTTGACCGACTGCAAATGGAAGCTCATTACATTAAAGGTGCCAGTATCAATATGGGTGCTAATATGATGCACTCTCTAGCACTGCAACTGGAACTGGCTGCTAAACAAGCAAATTTAGACAGTGCTGGAACTTTTAATACTAAATTAGTCGCGGCTTTTGAGGCTGTGAAAAATTTTCGAGTGACAAAAGATAATTAATCCATCAAAAGTAACTCTAAATTTATTCATCTTCATAGCGATCGCATTGGTCAACTTTAATTCGATGCGATCGCATCGAATTCCTTGATTTGATTAAATCAACAAATTTTTTGTCACTTTCTGAAAAATATGATTTAATCAGATTAGGCTAATTTAGCCCTTGTCCGATTGACTCAGTTTGGTTCCTTATCACTTTACATCAGGTTAAGTTATGATTAAAAAAAGAATAAAGGTCTTAATTTTATCTTTAATCATTGGGTTCTTTGGGGTGATTGGGTGTAATACATTGCAACAGCAAACTACAAATAACCAAACCGCATTAAACCCACCAAAGCACAATAATAATGTCGTCATATTTATTGCTGATGGTTTACGAAGAGATGCGGTTAACCAAACAGATGCTCCTACGATTTTATCAATTAGAGAAAATGGAGTTGATTATGTTAATAGTCATTCCCTATTCCCGACTTTTACAACTCCTAATGCTTCAGCGATCGCGACGGGACATTATTTAGGAGATACCGGAGATTTTAGTAATAACCTTTATATTGACTCTCCTGTTGCTCATGCTGATCATAGTGTAATCCCGTTTATTGAAAATGATCCAATTATAGCAGATATAGATGAAAAATTTCCTAGTTTGAATTTCTTAGATGAAGAAACTTTACTAGCGATCGCGCGTCAAGCTGGATATAGTACCGCTGCGATCGGTAAACTCGGTCCGACTTTAATTCAAGATGTTACCCAAGGAAATCGAGTCAATGGCAATATTCTACCACCACAAACCATTATTATTGATGATAGTACAGGTTCTAAAGGTGGAGTACCATTAAGCGCAGAGTTAACAGCAAAATTACCAACTGTAGGTTTACCTTTAGCGACAACTCCTCGTGATCAACCTCCGGGAAATAATCAAAAACCAGGAACTACTAAAGCTAATATTGGTCAGCAACAATATTTTGCCGATGTCACCACTAAAGTAATCCTACCCTTATTTAAAGAAAGGGGAAAGCCTTTTGTCATGGTATATTGGTCTCGTGATCCAGATGGAACTCAGCACAATCATGGAGATAGTTTAAATAGTCTGACTCCTGGGATTAATGGTCCGACCTCAAAAGCTGCAATTAAAAATGCAGATAATAACCTCAAGCAAATCATTGATGCTTTAAAAGATCAAGGTTTAACAAATACTACAGATATATTTGTTACCTCAGATCATGGATTTTCAACTATCAGTAAGCAATCTATAGATGCTAAAGGTAGTAAAACTAATAGCTATGCAGCATCTCTTTCCTACCCTAATGTTAATGCTGGATTTCTCCCAAATGGTTTTGTTGCGATTGATCTAGCTAAAGCACTAAAGCAACCTTTATTTGATCCGAATCAGGTAATTACAACTTCAGCTAAAGAGGAAATAAAGTATACTCCTATTGATCCAACTAAAGGACAATCACTTAAATCGGGAAATGCTTTAATTGGTGGTACAGGGAAAATTACCAACAACAAAACTGATGCTCAAGTAGTCGTTGCAGCTAATGGAGGTTCAGATTTAATTTATTTACCTAGTGGAGATAAAAATCTCGCTAAAAAAATAGTAGATATTTTATCCCAACAAGATTATATTAGCGGGATTTTTGCTGATGATATTTTTGGGAAACTTCCTGGAGCATTACCTTTAAGTAGTGTGGGATTAAAAGGATCAGCACTGACTCCTATCCCTGGGATTGTTGTTAACTTTAGAACTTTTTCTCTAGATCCCAAAAATCCGCTTCTGAGTGGTATCCAAATCGCTGATACAGGATTACAACAGGGACAGGGGATGCACGGTTCATTTAGTCGGGCAGATACCTACAATAATATGGCAGCGATCGGTCCTGATTTTAAGAAAAATTTTGTTAATCAAGCTCCTGTTAGTAACGCTGATATCGCAGTTACTCTAGCAAAGGTGCTTGGGTTACCAATTTCCAAGAAAGGAAATTTACTCGGTCGAATTAGTGAGGAATCTCTAGTAGGAGGACCAAATACCGTATCATCCTCTTCCGAAACTTTAAAATCCGATCCAGCAACTAATGGTTTATCAACTATTTTAAAATATCAAAAAGTTGGTAACAACAATTATTTTGATGTGGCAGGATTTCCCGATCGAACAGTTGGGTTATAAAAAATACCTGTGTATTGCAGTGGAATTTATACCCCGCACAAGTTGACAAAGCTTTTGCACTGGCGAGTTACCGTTACTCTACAGACCCTTTTTGAGGTGGATCTGGTAGGAGTCGAACCTACAATTCCCGCTGTTCAAGCGGATTGTGTGTAAGCTTTATCTGTCAGGGTGCGGGGAAAAATTATTACCTTAGACCTCTTGCAAAAGTCATGTTGATCAATTTACTGGACAGGCAAGATGCCTGTCCCACAACCAAAAAAAACTCTTGTGGGACAGGCATCTTGCCTGTCCTAGTTATTTTTGCAAGAAGTCTATTCCAATAGTGAAAGAAAAATAGAGGAAGATGGAGGAATCGAACCCCTACAGAAACCCGTACCCTGGTTTTCAAGACCAGTCGCTGTCCATTCAGCGGCATCTTCCCTTGAGGGGTGTCTGACGGGACTCAAACCCGCTATTAACTAGCTTCACAGACTAGCGTCTCGATCGCTTCGACTTCAAACACCATCAGTGGATCTGGCGAGGGTTGAACTCGCAACCTCCTGTTTGCAAGACAGGCATTCTCCCATTAGAACTACAGACCCAAACCAAGACGGGAATGGTAGGAATTGAACCCACAACATCCGAGGTAGAAACTCGGCGCTCTATCCGATTGAGCTACATTCCCATCAACAATTGTGAAAATTTTTCAGTTCAGGCGATCGCGTAAGGGCGTGCAAGTTAGCAGAGCATTTTGCGTTTTCTCAGCTACTAGAGGGACTCCGCCGATGAGTTATTACACACTCTTTCAAGGATGGCTACTTCTAAGCCTACCTATCGGGTTCTTTGTACTCCCCATTGGCAAACGCGACCCGATATTTGATAGGGTTACTATTCCTCTCGTACTTAGTATGTAAGCTCTATCCTATTAGGGCACGCTGAGGACGCGATCGCACTGATTACCAAACATGATCAAACGAATTTAACACACCTCCTTAAATCAAATTCAATTCACATAGTCCCGACAGGATTTGAACCTGCAACCCGTTGTTTGTAAGACAACTGCTCCACCATTGAGCTACAGGACTTTTAAAAGCGGATAACGAGAGTCGAACTCGTACCTAGAATTTGGAAGAATCAGATGCTACCGCTACACCATATCCGCCGATTAAAATGATCAGATTTGGTTTATTTATCTGGCCGAAATCGCCGATCGAACTCTGTAAATATCTTTCTTTCTTCGCTTAGATCCAGAACTGAAAATAGGATGCTTTTGAATCTTCCCCAAAACTGTCCTTTTGTTAATAAAAAATCCGCAAACATTTGAGCGACCATTGCCGGATCGTTTCTGAATACTCCACATCCCCAAGCTCCTAAAACTAAAGCATCACAATGATGGTAAGCAGCTAAACTTAACAACTTAGCACCGCGAACATAGAGAACTTCGCGAATTTTTCCTTGAGCCGGAGATGGTCTTTTTCTAATTTCACCAGCGTTAGGAGCTGGACTAGTGAAAAAATCCACTTGATGGGGGATTGACAGTAAAGTTCCATCATCTTTGCGAAAAATTGGACAACTTGGTGAATGAATAATATGATCGGAATATAAAAGTGAGGAAGTAGACCGATGAAAATCATAATATTTAGGACATTTCAATAGACTTTGGTAAAGTCCAGAACTACGTGCTAAACTCTCTTCTTGTGCTTGAGCACCTCTCATAAATCCACCACCAGGGTTTTTAGCAGAAGCAAAATTGAGAACACCAATTTTGGCAAATTTTTGAGTTTTCGTCATCATTTCTGCTCCGCTCAATGTCGTCTCATTCCTGATGGTAAATTCAGTATTAGTGAAGGTGGCAGCACTAGCGAGAACTTCGGTTTGGATTTGCTCAAGATCAGCAGGATCGTAACATTTTGTTTGAGCGACACAGAATGCTAAATCTGGCGCTATATCCACCCGTTCGCTTTGAGGGGATTGGTAATAACCTGCTGCTAGTATATTGAGAGTATCTTGCGCGATCGCAACTCGCTTCATGTGTTTAAAACTCCTGATACATATCTCCTTTTTTAAAGTCCAAGCAGGAGGCGAGATTTGAACTCGCATAGGCAGTTTACAAGACTGCTGTGTTGCCATTGACACCACACCTGCATGATCAAATACCCCTTGGATTTGAACCTTCCTAAACGAGCTGACTAGACTCGTGCGTGACCACTACTCTAGCCCGCTATGGGTCGAGCTGGATTTGAACCAGCAAAGCGTTAAGCCGCGGTTTTACAGACCGTCACCTACACCAATAGGTGGGCCGACCCAGAAAAAAACACGGCCCCAACGGGATTTGAACCCGTGTCTTCTGATCGAAATTCAGAAATCCTTAACCACTAGACGATGGGGCCTTTTGGCAAGGGAGTCGAGCTTTGAACTCGAAGTCTTCGGTTTTGGAGACCGATATGTTGCCAGTTACACCACTCCCCCCTATGGTCGCAGCGGTGGGATTTGAACCCACATTTGCTCGGTTATGAGCCGAGGACTTTACCGTTAAGTTACACTGCAATCTCTTTTAACTGTTTTCCCAACCTAATCTAGCTCACGAGGCTGACGGGTTTCGATCCCGCTACCTTCTGTTCGACAGACAGACGCTCTCCCAATTGAGCTACAGCCCCATTTAGATCAGGTTTACTTTTTGGGAATTTGGACTTGTTGGCGGTCTACCCAATAGGGCATTACCTGGGTCGGTGATTGCTCGCTTTTGAGTGAAAACCGCCTTTGTCCAAAAGTGTGTGATATGAAGAATTATTTATTTAGTTTTCAAGGTTCAGTTTCTGGCTAGGGTGAAGCTTTTCGGTTCTTTCCCTCTCGCCCTATATTTACATACTACAATCATACTACAAAATTGTCAAGGGTTTAGACAAAAAAATTTTTGATTGGCAGCAAAGAGGGCGGAAACCTTATGTATAGGTGGGTTTAAGGGTTTGGTTGGTAGTTAGGTTATGGTAGGTGACATGGGTTCGCTGAGGCGATCGCTGGCCAATGGAATGATGATGAAATTATAAGTGGATTAAAACATCGCCATGACTCAAGGGGCGGATTGAATACGCCCCTTGATACTGCTATCTTTTAGTCTCGTCGAACTGACATTGAAAGCTATAATTTCAATATAACTTTATATATACTACACTTGTATTATTACTCTATCTACCCCTAAAAGGAGAAAAAATCATGTATACCATTAATCGCACCTCAACCACGGAAATGGAAGTAACTAGCATCAGACTGGAAAGAGAACTGAAGGAAAATCTCAAGGACATCGCAGGTGGTCAAGGTTATCAGGCTCTAATTCGAGATATTCTCTGGAACTATGTACAACAGAAATCGGGCGACTATCGACCTCAATTTTCCCGGACCGATATCCGGGCCAGTATAGCGGCTACAGCCCAACGAGAGGAGCATTGCGTTCTGACAGGGCAGTTAATTCGACCACAAGAACCGATGTTTTTAGGATTGACGATCAATGGCGATATGGTTCCCTTAAGTGTCAAAAGTTTAGTTGGTTAGTCAGCCTTAATAATTTTCAAGTAGCCATCGGTATTTTTCTACCGATGGCTAAATTATTACATGAACCATTAGCCGCCATACTGAAAAATAGATCAATCAACTCAGAACAGGAAAAACCATGCTGTTATCAAAAGGTTTTGAAGTCGAAATGTATACCGGCACACCCCAGGGAGATATTGTGGGACTGTCTGACCGGATTGTCGCTAATTTAGCAGGATTTGTGCGTGAACCTGACAACCGTAATGTCGAATACACTACAGCACCCTTATTTAGTTACGAGCGTTTATTGTGTGCTTTAGTCCGTCCCAGGTTGCGTTTGCGGGAATATATCAAAACTTTAGGCAATTATACCCTAATTCCCGGCAGTACCATGTCTTTAGGTGGGAGCGATCGCTTTTTTCGCTCTGATCCAGCTAATCCTTACCACACCTATATTGAGCAAACCTACGGGACAAAAGTGGTCACTTCGAGTATCCATATCAACGTTGGGATTAGTGACCCAGAAACCCTGATGCGGGCGATTCGGCTGGTCCGGGTGGAAGCCCCACTTTATTTAGCCCTCAGTGCTGCTTCACCTTTTCTTGATGGTCAAACAACTGGATATCATTCCACCCGTTGGCAATTATTTCCCCAAACTCCTGCCCATGTGCCACTATTTGAAAGCCATGCCCACTATATTAAATGGACAGAAGAGCAACTAAAATTGGGCACCATGCAAAATGTTCGTCATCTCTGGTCTGCGGTTCGACCCAATGGCGATCGCCGTCCCTATGATCTCAACCGAGTGGAACTGAGAATTACCGATTTAGTCACCGACCCGATCGCTTTACTAGCAATCATGGCTTTGTTAGAAGCTCGACTTCATCAATTAATTGACGATCCGAGTTTAGATCCTTTGGAAAAAAGTCAATTACCAGCCAGCACGCGGGCTGAAGAAATGATTGCCATCACCAAGCACAACGAAATTGCTGCGACCAAAGCTAGCTTAGATGCCCATTTAATTCATTGGCAAGATGGCAGAACTATTTTAGCGCGGGATTGGATTTTAGAAATTTATCAAGAAGTCTGGTTAATTGCCAAAAAACGTGGTTTTAGTTGCTTCCTTTCCCCATTGAAAAAAATTCTACGGGAAGGAAATGAAGCCCAAAAATGGTTAAAGCAAAATCAAGCAGGTTTTGACCACCGCACGATTATTATGGAAGCAATTCAGGGTATGTTTCAACAAGAACTGGATTTAGAAGATAAATTATGTCAGTTGCTGGTAGCGTGAACCCAGGTATTGAGGGATCAGGTGTATTTTTTGCTACTAAAGTCTGCCTGGGTCACTGCTTTTGGGTGATAAGAATTTTTTATCAATTTTTATTTCCCAAGTCTGATTAAAAATTTATATCAATCGCCAGGTTTTTTTTGAGAAAATGACCAAAATTTAGGCCAAATTCTCATTTTCTTACTCTTTCAGAATATGCCAAGCGTTGTTTTAATTCATCCCCAAATTCCACCGAATACAGGTAATATTGCCCGTACTTGCGCTGCTACAGGCACAAAATTGCATTTGGTCGGACCGATGGGGTTTGAAATTACCGATCGCTATTTAAAACGAGCTGGTCTCGATTATTGGCCTTATGTTGACTTTTGTCACCATCAATGCTTGGCAGACTTTCAAAGTTATCATCAACAGCAAGGTGGACGTTGGATCGGTTTTAGCACTAGTGGAGTATGTAGTTATATTCGCTTTCAATTTCAAGCAAATGACTGGTTATTATTTGGCAGTGAAACTATGGGTTTACCTGCTGGAGTTCTGACTCAATGTGACGCTACCCTTTATATACCAATGAGTCAACCAGGAGTCAGAAGCTTAAATCTTTCAGTCAGTGTAGCTGTAGGACTATTTGAAGCAAGACGTCAATTAGGTGTACTTGACTAAAATTTGACTTCTGACAATGCAATTATCTACCCAAGCCAGGGATAAATTCTAGATGACATTAATTACTGAGCAGTAATAACTTTCCGAAAATTAGCCCTCTGGGGAATGCTCGCGATTGAGATTTTTAGCCATAAATTAAGGAGCGAATTTTTCCCAAGTCCTGGTCAAAATTACCATCTAACCCTAAATCGTCAATATAGATTCCCAACGCTGAATTTGCCGATTTTTCCCCTGACCTAGTTATGCCTAATTGCTATTTGCCACAGCCATCTAGGCTAATATCAGTGATTTTTTTTACTTATCAAAATAATTAAGTATTTTTACTAAATTAATCGCTCTGGAGTTAATCATCAGTACCAAAAACTCGGTGTCTCCACCGAAAAATGACCAAAAAAAGCTGCAAACTCATCAAAACCAAAGTGGGGTATGATAAGAAATTTATATTAACGACTGACTAGGCTGAACTAATGGGAACTATAGGTATATATCATTCTTATTTACTGTCCGGAATCGGTAAAAAGACGTTGTACTAAGCATATCAGCAACTTTTATTGCTTCAGGCAAAGATCTGTGCTTTAGTAAAAACTGGCTCATGGTACATACTTATACTGTTGTTGATCTGCTAGGAATTCGCTTACAGTCTCATCGGGTCTAAAAATATCAATAGTTATCACTCACTATTGTTGATATCCAACTTCCCAGCTATATTATCCCAAGCTAGAAACTAGATTTTAGTGGGGCATTTACATTCATAAGCCAGGTGTGATTAATTTTTTTTGAGGAGTGTAAACTTGTCTAAATTAAAGAAAGCGGGATAATCTGGCCTAACTATATTGTCCGTCGTCATCGATGACGTAGATATATTCGAGGATGTGATTGAGATCATTGACAAGTGTGATAAAGTGATGAACTCAAGGACAGTTAATCGCTGGTCATTTTAGGAGGTCGTTTTTTGAAACGAGCATTTCCATACAAGGTTAAGCCGGTTCCTACCTGTGCCGGAGCCTACGATGGCATGGAAGGACAGATTAGACAGTCGCTTCCAGAAGCAAATTATCGCAGGGTTCGCACCTCGGCGGCCATGATTGGATTGGCCATTTCGATGGGAACCTCTAGTCTACTAATTCCTGGTCAAGCTGATCCGGCGATCGCCGCGGAAAGCCAACAGGTAGCTGAGACTAATGGCCCAAAGGTAGCTCAAAATCAAGAAGTTACCAATAAAAGTACACCTGAGCTGAGACCAGTCTCAGCCCAAGTCCAATTAGAAACAACTAAAACGCAAGTAGCCAAACTAGCTCAACCTGAGTTACCCCAGGCGATCGCCAATGGTAACCAGCTCGGGTCTGAATCTGTCACTCCTGAGCAACAGCAGCTAAAAAATTCTCCGGAAAATAACACAAGTGCCGCAGGAAAAACTGAATTGCTCATCGAACAGCAATCATTACCTGCAAATAAAAGTGAAAGTTACGTCAAGCCGAATCTGAAGCTATTTGCCACCGAACCGCCACAATCAGGCGAAATCAGAGCGACAAGCGTCAATCAGCAATTAAAAACCAAGCAAGACGCTGCTCTTGATAAATTGAAAGAATCATCCAACCGGTTAAAAAATAGCCTGGCGGAGTTGAGGTCTGAGGAATACAGTTCATCCAGGTTGTCCTCCACTCAGTTAGGGGGAAAACCGACAGCCATAGAACAACCAAAACCTGTTACTCCCGCGGCTACACCAGAAGCGATCCAGCCAATTGTAGTAGAATCAGCGACCACAGTCGTAACCAAATCGGAAAATCAAGCGCCAAATGCCGATCGGTCATTGTCAACAGTAAGCAGTCCGAAAGCAATTGGGCTAAAACTAGAAAAAACAGCCGCAGTAGTAGTACCGAGCTTGGTTCAATACCAAGTTAGTTCTGGGGATACGATTGATGAGATCGCCAACAATTATGGCGTTTCTCCACAAGAATTGGTCAAAGCAAATCATTTGAGTGATCCAAACTGGCTCCAAGTTAATCAACCTTTGGAAATACCTCAAGATGAATCCTTAGGGCGTTTAGGATCACCGGCTCAGTCTGCACCAAAAGTTCCATCGCCAATGGCGAATGTAGCAGGAGGAACAACCCAGGCGATCGCCTTAGTCCCTGAATTAGTCAACCGGAACTCGAATTATGGTGTAACTGTACCGACAGTAGCGACTGTAGCCAACCCAGAAAAATCAGATCGCCGAGAAATCAACAGTCAAAAACTGTCCCAGGCGATCGACAATGAGCAAGGAACGTCATCAGCATCAGCTAAGTCCTTAGCAGAATCTGGTACAGAACCTCAAGTTATCCCCACACAAGTAAAATCTGGAGTTATTGGCCAAGATTCCCTAACCCAGACTGGATCAGTTAACTCTGAAGCTCCTTACAATCCTTACGTGGAAAACCTCAGAGGTGAAATCCTCAAACTGCGGGAGAAATATCGAGCCCAACGTAAGAGCGATCGCACCGATTTAGATCCAGCTAGAGTTTCTGTGGTTGTACCCAAGGATGGGTCGGCTAATCAGCCGAACCTCCCACTGCAACCAGTGAACTCAGAATTAAATCTGAAAAATTACGATCGCACTTTATCTGTTGAAAAAACCAGACAACAAGCTCGAGTTGCATCAAAATTACAACCTTTACCCAATCAAGCACCAAATTCAACATCTCATCAGTTCCAAGCCCCATTGGTAGCGACTGGTCCTCTAGGTGTGGGTAATTACGATGCTAGTCAGCCCTTATTAGGCCAAAATGTAGCGCCAAATTTACCACCTTTGGCTCCTGCTGATACCTATTTACCCAAAAACTCAGCAATTTTTACCGGCTATATTTGGCCCGCTAAAGGGGTGTTGACTTCTGGTTTTGGCTGGCGCTGGGGCAGACTGCACGCCGGAATTGATATCGCAGCTCCGATTGGTACTCCTGTGGTCGCATCAGCTCCAGGGGTGATTACTTATGCCCGCTGGAATGATGGTGGCTATGGCAATCTAGTGGAAGTGACTCACCCAGATGGTAGCACGACTCTATATGGCCATAATGACCGGATTCTCGTCCAGGAAGGTCAAACAGTAGAACAGGGTCAAGAAATTGCGGAAATGGGCACGACTGGATATAGTACCGGTCCCCACTCCCATTTTGAAGTCCATCCACCAGGACAGGGTGCAGTTAACCCGATCGCTTTTCTACCTCGTTAAAGTAGCAAAAATTTCCACAAAAATAGTCGGCTTCCGAACAGAAGCCGGCTTTTTCTATTTTTGGAGAAATCACGATAAAATTAGCCTCTGATCTTAACCAGTTAAATTTCACTGATTCTAGATAGTATAGTAATCTTGGTGTTCAGATTGTACTCATGGCAGGGATTTTAAAAATCAATATTATCGAAACGAGTGAAGACTTGAAAACCCTCCTGATCAAACAAACAACTGCTAGGGGTAAAGAAAGAATTCAAGCGTTGTATTTACTGAAAATTGGTCAAGTCAAAACTCTTAAAGAGCTGTCTGTTGTCTTAGGTAGAGATCAAGCAACCATTTATCGTTGGTTTCGCAAGTATAAAGTTGAAGGGATCGATGGACTGTTAGAAGTTAAAAGAGGTCAAGGTCGAAAACCTGCGATTCCTAAAAATGTGATGGAAATACTTAAACATCGTCTGAAAGATCCGAAAGCTTTTAAAAGTTATGGTGAAATTAAATCTTGGCTGAAAGAAGAACATGATGTGGATGCTTCCTATAAAGTAGTGCATGAAGCGGTGAGATACAAATTATCGATTAAATTAAAAAAAGGGAAAAATCACTCTCATAAAAAAGATCATTAACGATTAGATAAAAAATTTAATCCTAAAAATATAGCTGCAATTGTACCAGAAACGCAAATCTCTCTTGATGATATTTTTTCCATTACTGTCGCGATCGCGATTAATTCTATTTCCACATCTTCAGTCAGATCAAGTTTTTGGACTGTCTGTTGCTGCACATTTTCAGCCAGAAATAAATGAATTTGATTGGTATCTTTTACTGGATTATCATATAACGTCGCTAGTTTAATGATTTTTTCAGCCACATATCCAGTTTCTTCCTGTAGTTCTCTCGCTGCTGCACCTTCTCCATTTTCTTGAGTTGGATTAAATGTACCACCAGGAAGCTCTAATAAAATTTCTGCTACTCCATGTCGATATTGACGCACAAAAACTATCTCTTGTGCTGGTGTAATGGCTAAAATTAAGGCAATATCAGGTCTAATATTGACAAAATAATCATCAATTATCAATCCATTAGGTAACTCTAATTGATCCTGTCTAACTTTGACCCATTGATGATCAATCACAGACTGAGATTTTAAAATTTTCCATTTCCGGATCTTGGTCATGTCCTTGCAATCCAATAGGGTTCAGTCATGATTGGGAGTATTGTAGTTATATATTAATTTCTGTAGGTATTGATTGGCAAAATCTTGACTAATATGTTCCTGTTCTAACCGTTTTCCGTGAAGGGATAGATGGGAATATAAAACCTGTTCTTCAGGAGTTAGATTAGGTAAGTTTTCTGGATTTGATTCTGGAACACTGACCGCAAATTCCTGAAAAGTTTCAAAGGTTTTTAGATCCATCATTATGGAGGTAGCTTGAGGGAAATAGTGTCTAAGTTGAGAGAGAATTTTAAATCCATCAATATCTAAATCTCCCCAATAAAAAATCGGGTTGGATGTCAGCCATTTAATAGATTTTAGGATTTGAATTGCGTATCCGCTACCAAATAGAGCAAAGCTATTTTCTAAATTAGGTAGAGTTAGAAAGTTCATTAGATTTTCAGTAATAAAGAATTGATGTTTGTTTAAGTTAAGCTGTCTGAATTCGGAAATTGGGGTACTAATGTCGGTAACTGGAAACGCATATTTAGCTTTTAAGGTTTGATCTAAAATTCTTAACCGGATGCAAGGTTCACGATATTTAAGTGAAAATCGCTTTTCAAAAACATCCTCTTTTTCATCTTCTACTGATAAAAGTAATTCATTAGGTAGAATTGCTTCTAAAAGATTGCGAATAATTCCTTTATTTTGTTCGATAAATTTAGTGTGAATCTGAATCGGTAATTCTCGAATATAAAGGTTGGGTTTTGGATGACGCTGAAAATATTGGCAAACTTTAAGTAAGTCATTCCAGCGATCGCTATATTCAATCACTTTTTTAGGGTTTTGGTAAACCCAGTGATTCAGTTCAGGAACTTGTGAGCGAATTAATTCTAGATCTGTTTTGAATTTTGAAAATTCTTTCTCTTTCTTGAGCAGTTTTAAGTAATCCTGTTCTGTTTCAATGCTAATCCGTTGAGGTAAAGACTGCTGTCCATACTTGTGAGTATTACGAGTTTCTAGTTCCACTGTGTAACCATAACCTAAATCCTGTTTGGACTTACTGATTAACAAAGTAACAGCTTCTCGTAGATCAAGAAAATCTTTAGGACGAGAACCAATCTCAAACTTCTTTGGAAAAAATTGATCTCCAGTAATCACTGAAGTAAGAAATGATGGATAAAGACGTTCTGCTTTTTGTTGAATTTGCTCAGGACTAATCATAATTTGTAATTAACATATTTGGTGATTTTTTAATTTCTTCTATGTCAGTCGAGACAATCTGTGAATAACTTCCCTCCGGGTTATTATATACAAGATGTACGCTAGAGATATAGTTGGAAACTACATGAATTTTATCTTTTGGTGTAACAACTAAAAGTTGTAAATTTAAGTTCTTGAATAGTTCCATTGCATAACGAGCATTATGGTCATCTGATTTACTAAAAGCTTCATCAATTACCACAAAACGGAAGGATCTACTTTTTACATTGTCTTGGGTTAAACCAAACTGATAAGCGATCGCTGATGCGAGAATAGTATAGGCTAATTTAACTTTCTGTCCACCAGATTTCCCGGATGAATCGGTATGATATTCTTTTTCTGTATTGTCTGAACGATAGCGTTCACTCACTGAAAACTCTAGCCACTTTCGCACATCAGTTACGTTCAATGTCCATCGTTCGTCTGTTTTAAAGCGTTCAATTAAGCGGGTTTGAATATTTTTAAATCGCACTTCATTATCTTCAGCACTATAACGAGCAACATCACCAAGACAAGCGATAATATCTTGTTTAAAGTCTTTAATTTCATGATGACGGGTATTTTCATAACATAGTTTAATATAAGTAGAATCCGTATAATTAATTTTCTGTAAAGCTTCATTTAGCTCATCAATTCCTTCCTGAATTTCTTCTTGTTTTTTTTCTAAAGCACTCTTAAACATTGAGATTGCCATAATTACTTTCTCGTTCATCAATTGTTTAAATCTTTTTTCATGGCTCGGCAAATCATCATGCTCTATCTGGGTCTTCAACTTAAGATATTCATCCAGAAATTCAATCGCTGTTCCTAATTCTACCGTTGTTTCAGGAAAATCTTTCTTAAAATTGAGCATTCGCATCGTCAATGCACTACGGGATTCATTCAGCTCTCGCTCGATTTGGCGAAGTTGTTGTTGAATGTATTCCGACAAGTCTTTCTCATCTTGATCAATCGTTTCTATTGTCATCTTATATCGTCTAAGTTTTGGTGCCATGCGGTTCGCAAATTCATAAATATCTGAATCTCTAACTGATTGCAGTTTGATTTCACAATGTTTCTGCTCAGTTTGAGCTTTGGATTGTCGATCTTTAAGAGTCTGACTTTCTCTAATTAATGCTATGCGTCGTTGATCAGCTTGAGCAATTTCTTCCTGAGTTGACTTAAGTTGTGCTTCTAACTGCTTAAGATGATCGGAACTAGCTTCTAGCTGCTGCTTTTGCTCCTGAAGTTTAAGTCGATCAAGTTCTACCGATCGCCAATCAATTTCGCTGAAGTCAGTAAATTTCATTAAATCTTGCAACCATGATCTTTTCTCATACTGCTGATTAATCTGACCCTTCAATAATTTAACTTCGTTGTCAATTTGAGCAAGTTGTTGATTAACCTGACTCAATTGATCCTCTAACGCTTTAATTTTACTAGCATTATTCCAACCTAGAATATATTTACTGCGATCGTCAATCGCAGATCGGTCATCTTTTTCGTGGCGATCGCCGCCATGTTTAATTAGTCCATTGCTCGTAATTGCGCGACTCTCATGCTGTAACTGTTCTTCTGAATCACAACAGACATAATTAAAATCATGCACCAATCGATCGCGTAACCAATGGGAAAATATACCATTATCTTTCTTGATTTCTAATTTGGAGGGAACCCGATTGGATTCAAGAGCGCGTTGGGTTGGATTGGGAGTTGAAGTAGTAACATGATAATAAACTAAACGTCGTCCCTTGAAATAAGTTTGATTTACATACTTATTCACTGCTTGATAATGTTCTTTGGGCACAAGAATTCTTAACCCAAAGCTTCGGAGTAATCGCTCGATCGCACCTTCCCATTCCTGTGCTTCTTCACGGATTTGTAAGAGTTCACCAATAAATGGAAGTTTAGTTTCATCCAAATTTAAGTGCCGGACAATGCGATCGCGGATATCTAAATCAGCTTTAGGAATTTGGCTTCTGCGATTACGCAGTGATGTTAACTCATCCTTAAATGTAGCCGCTTGTTTCGTCAGATCACTGTGTCGCGGAATTTGTTGATCTTTTTGTTCTTCTAATGTTTGTAACGCTGTATCAATTTCATCCTTAAGTTTCTCCCCCTGTGTTATGTTAGCGAAGAATGTGGTACTATCATTGTAATGAGTAAGTTTCAGGAGTTGGGTGAGGCGATCATAATCCTTTGCCTGACGCTGTTTACCATTCACCTCCTTTTGGCGTTGCTCAATCTCCCGTGTAAGTTCCTGTAAGCGTTGCCCAACACTATCCTGCTTGATAGCAGAGTATAACTGTTTTTCCTGTTCACGTAGTTCTAATATGCGGTTCTCCCTTTCAGCTATCTCATGTTGCTTTTCAGTCAGATATTGTTCAATTTTTTGCAGTTCTTGAGTTAATAAATCAAGCCTCTTTCTAGCGAAGAAAGCAGGAGCAGCATTTTTATATTGCTGAAAATCTGCAACTGTATTTTTCAGATTTGTATGTTTTTCTGCTTCTTCTGTCAGTGGTAAAAGTGCCTCTAACTGTTTTCGTGCTTTCTGAATTGCAGTATGGGAAATGTTTAAGTTCTCATAACTTTCTTGCAACTCACGAATTTTTGTTTGCACATCCATTTTTTCCAACATATGATTACGAACAAAATCATTTAATCCACCAATTTCTTTGATAGTTACCGTTTGATTGAACAAATCTAATGCTTTTTCGGATTGTAGACCAAAACGTTTGCGAAACTGCTGGCTATACTTCACAAATTCATCAAAGGTTTCTGCACCGAGCGATTTCAGTTGTTTCTTTAAGTTTGGAATGTCATTAGATTGGGTGAAATGGGAGGTAATTGTTAACTCAATATCTGCAACAACAAAAAACTTTCGTACTGAACCATCTTGCATCCATAGCACCTGTGCTAATGTCACATCTTGTTTAATCACGCGATCGCTAAAATAAGCAAGCAGTACCGAAAACTTTCCCTTTTCTCGCAGTAATTTGGGTTTTGAACTATATGATTCTTCAGCACGAGTGCGACCGTAAGCTCCACGAACATAGCTTTTCTCATCCCGTTCTTTTTTGCCAGTCATAGTGGAAGCTTGATTATAATTTCGGCTTCTATTCGGAACCAATAACGTTAGTAATCCATCCACCAGTGTCGATTTTCCTGAGCCATTTGCCCCAGTCAACAAGGAAATATTTCCCTGCAAATCCAGCACCCAGGGGCGTTGGTCAAAGGTTCCCCAGTTAAGCACTTCAAACCGTTGGAGGCGAAAGCCCCCCAGCGCATTATCATGGGAACCACCCATTTGTTCAATCGGTAGAACGAATTGCATGAGTTGCTAACTTTTGTTTTAGGAGTTCGAGGGTATCAGCATCAATTTTGGCTTTGAGAATGGGACGTACTTCGTAATTTTCATCCTGTCCAGACAAACGTTTGAGAAAACCTAATTCCTCTGTCTGCTTCACCAGTTTATCCACCTCGCGCCGAAATCTTTCCTCATTATTCCCTTCCGGTAGATAAGATTCTAACAAATCTCGAATTTTTTCAATACTAAGAATCAATCGCCCTGTAATATCGCTAGAATCGAACTGTCGCAGTTGCTCACGCAGCAATACACATAAAACAGTAACGTTAAAGCTTAACTTACGCCGAACAGTTAGCTGGGGCAGATGTTCACCATCTTCTGCATCAGAGTCGGGCTGTTCCAGATAGGCAAATCCTTCTGTTTCGTAATTTTGGACTTGCAGACCAATTTTGCCAAAATATTCCTTAATTTGGGTTAAATCGCTTTGCAATCGACTCCAATGGGGATCATCATAATAAATAGCTCCCCGTAAGAGTTTGAGAATGACAGGTGCATAGGGCTGAGGTTGCATGATTGACAGTCAGCGGTGAAAGATTACTTGTGGTAAAGTCAGCCGGAACTGTTTTTCTGGTTCTAGGCTGGTAATTATGATTGATTCAATTATACTGTTATTAATAGTATGGCGATCGCCTTGAGTAGCGATCGCTAAATAGGCAACAATTTCTGGCAATCCCTGGGTGACTGGATAAAGTTGGAGCAATTCCGTTAGCAATACTTCTGCTTGCTGTTCCAGGGTTCGTTCAATCCGTTGTACTAATTCATCTTCATCCACATAAAATTGTTGATAAAGCGCAGCAATTTCCTCCTGATCTAGTGTAATTTCTGGTAAGTTACTAAAATCCATTGAGAATTTTGGTGTATCTGACTCATCCAGTTCATGCAAAGGACGTGCCATGGGCAGATTTACATTTGGTTCACATTCCAATATCCAAAAGTCTGGCTCTGGTGGTGCATGATCCACAACTTCTAATGCAAGACGTTGTACTTCAGCAATCAGTTCAGCCACAAGTCGATTTTCCCTAATATTGCGTTCATCCAACATCTGACGTAGTTTTTCCGCTAGTTGATGATTGGATTGCACGATATATTCTCCTGCATCAATCAAACTGCGCTCAATCCGGCGCAATAACCCATTCTCTTTAGTTAATGGCTGCAATTCTTCTAAACCATAAATCGTTTGAATCAGAGACTTTAGCTCCTGACGCTTATTGGTTGACATCAGGAAATTCCAGAACCCATAAAAACTGCGTCCCTGATCGGAATTTTTCAATTCCTCATCTGCATCTAGCACCCGGTTAATTACTGCACCCTTGCGAGTATCTGGCTGAAGTTGGACTTCTTGTACAGTACGAGTTAGCTTACGAAAGTTTTGCTCAACTTCTCGAAAATCTGCAATCAACTGACGGGTCACTTGATTTGCTAGCAGAAAACGCTCTTGGAGTTGGGTCTTGTTGAAGCGATCGACCATCCCTGTCTGACGAATTTGGTCAATTTCCTGCTGAATCTGATCGCGATCCTCCTCCAACTGAGCAATCCGGGTCTCTACATCCGTTGTGCTGCGATCGCGAATCTCCTTCAACAGTGAAAAAATCTGCAAAAAACGCGATTCCGTACCCACAAACTCTTCCCGGTGCTTTAGATCTTCTATCCAAGCGATCGCTTTCTCCGTCGCTGGAGTTAGGGTAAATACTGGCTCATCACTACTATCAAATGTTTTCCTCAAAAACTGATCATCACACCATTCATTCAGATAATCTTTAGGCGATCGAGGATAAATATCAGGATAAATATCTTGTAGAGACTCCAGAGCATCACCCAGTTTTGTTTCTAACTCTATTTGAGCAATGGAAACACGACACGGAGTTACCTTAAACTGTTTATACAAAAAACTCAAAATCAAAGCAGCATTTCGACTTCGTAAAAGCTTTAGTATGGTAGAGCTTTCTAATTCATCCTTGATTTGTTCATATTCCATATAGCGATTCTAAATGGTTTATAAAGACTAAGTTATTTTGAACCACAGAGGACGCGACCGAACACAGAGCGAGAGAGAATGAGGAGTTTTCATAACTCAGGCAAGGATTGCTATATAGCGAACCTAAATGAAACGTGAACAGAACCCTTCGACATGCTCAGGGCAAGTTTTGTCCGTGTTCGTAGGGATGGGAGCATTTCGGCGGAGCATTTATTGCCTGGACGCAGAGAGCTATTACCGAAATGCTTTGCCCTCGACCATTTATGAATCAAATAGATTGACTAGATCAACCAATTTGAAAATTGTCGCGGAGGCTGGGCGAAGCATTATCCAAATTCAGTTATCACTTAGATCATAAATTGTCGTGGGTAATGCGAAAGCCTCTACAGGTATTATTGTTTATAAAGTCAAACAGAATACCAAGTATAGATCGCCCAGCTTTTCCCTTTTATGCTCTTTCTAATTCCTGCTTGACTTTTGGAAAAATTTGTAGTAGCCCCTCTCGCTAATTCACAAGATAATCACTCAGAATTTTTAGATTTTTTTAAGCGGTGGAATATCAGTTTCCTGCATAGTCAGGATTTATTGTTTTAATTGCATTGAGGGGGTAATCATCGTCCTCATTATAGACATTGTTTAGTTGCTCCTTTGACAAGCACAACCAAGATTCGTATTCTGCTGACTGTTCCGGGAGTATCGTGACAATGAGTTTTGTGTTTGGTTCAAGCTTATATGGTTCATCTAGCTGAATAGACTGCCCATCAAAATGTGCGGACAAGGAAATAACCTTCATGGTTTGGAACTCTTAAAGACGATCACTTTTACCTACTGTATCATCATAACAATTAAAGGGCGATCGCCCTTTAACTAAATAATGAATTTCGGATTTTCTCCCGAAACTCCAACACAGATTCCAACGGATCAGATTGCACCACATACTCTGCCAACAGAATTAAATCCAAGCCCTCTAAGGTTTGTTGTCTTTAACAAGTAGGGCTCTTCGGGGAGTACGAACCTAAAAATTTCTCTCCATCAAAGTGAATCAGGTGATCGGGTGTGTCAGCAATCCAAACCTCTGTCTCCCAAGCAATATTAGGTAAAAACTGACGAAAAGTATTCCGGTCAAGAAAAGCTGTTATAAAAATTATATCAGCTTGGCACTGTTCTGTTAATTTTTTCAATTCTAAAAGACGGACAGGAGAAATTGCTCCCGAACTATGAACTGCCTCAATGAGATAAATCCAATTTTTTTGAAGCGAATAAGCGACTATATCAGGTAGTTCACCATGAGATAGTTCAAAAAAATTTAGAGCCTTCAGACGTTCCTTTTCTAAATGAAGAAATTTGTTGGCAGTATCTCCTACATATAAAACTTCTGCTCCATATCCATAACGAGGTAAAAATTGCTCAATAATTGCTTTTTGTAGTTCGTTATGTTTTCCAGGACTAAATTCTAATATCTTACCAGAAGAAAAAATTACTGGAATTAAGTTTATCTCTCGATGGCTAGACATCCGTTTCTCTAAAGTTATTTTATTAGCTAAACAATTGTCAACTATAGTTGCCCATTTCTCAGAGCCAAAATTTTTAATGAAAGGAATATATTCAGCATTTAACGCAAAGGATCTAGTACCATCATTTCTAGCAGCATTGGGATTAGCTGCGCTAGGAAGAATGATTTCAGCTAAGACAATCAATTTTAAATCTTTTCTGCGTATATCATCATAAGAGCTTTCTGAAATTTTTTCATAAAAATGAGTATTCCAATATCTAATTATGTCTCGTGTTCGCAAAGCATGAAAATCATCAATATTCTGCCAATCGCCACTCTTCTTGATATTAGCAACTGCTAGAAAAGCCATAGCCATTCTTTCCTGACGACGAGAGCTAATCCCATCAACAGGTATACCAAATTTAGCCAGAATACAAAGAGCTTCGTTAAATAGTTTAATTAATGCTTCTGGTTTATTTGAATTAGTAATATATTGTATTATTTCCATGACTTCATTTAAAGGGGTAATGATAGCTGAATGGGCAGATTACGCATTTTTATTTCTTTTAAAGAAAATCTTTGATGAGATTCTAAGTAAGTCCGCACACTAGCGGCAAGATGAAAAGCAAATAAAGGCGAAACCGCGTTACCTATTTGATTAAAACAACTTGTTTCTGTTCCCACAAACTCAAACCAATCTGGAAAACTTTGTAATCTTGCTGCTTCCCTTAAAAGTAACCTACGCCGTCGTCCATCTGCAAGTTTAATTCGGTGCATATCTCCCGTAGCTGCGGAAATATTCCGACAAGTTAAAGTTCTTGCAGGTAAATATAGATGAAGATCGCGGGGACGCTTGCAAAAAGATGCTTTTTCATATTTAGCTATGTATTCATCCATGCTAGCTGTGAGAAACTTAGATTCGGGGGGCACTTGCAACGCTAGTTCCCCTAAAGCTTCCCCAGCACTAATTTTTTTTGTTCGTATTTTGGGAAAAGTAAAATTACCTCGATGTCCTACTACAATGACTCGTTCGCGATTTTGAGGAACTCCAAAATCAACAGCATTAAGTAGCTGAAATTCAACAATATAACCTAAAGATTGCAACAATTGACTAATTTCTTCAAAATACCATTTATTTTTATAAAGTAAACCTCGAACATTTTCAAAGAGCCAAATCTCAGGCTGAATTTTCCCAATAGCATTAATAAATATAGGAAATCCATCTCTTGTATCTTTTAATCCTTTTTGTTTTCCTCCGACGCTAAAAGGTTGGCAGGGCGGTCCACCAATTAATATGGCAGCAGAGGGCAGATTAGTATCTATAGTTAAAAAAGCTTGGGTACATTCACCTGTTAAATTTTTGCGATAGGTTGCACAGCAATCAGCATCCATTTCAAAACCATGCGTTTGAAAACCTTGGGCTTCAAAACCAAGAGACAATCCACCGCATCCAGCAAATAAGTCAACTACTAGGGGATGTTGAGAAATAGCTGGTTTGAGTAGATGGTCGATCTTGTCGATGTAATTCATAATTAGGTAAAGTGTAAATGATAACTCATGCAAAGATTGCTATAGTAGTTCTTGTTTATTGCAATTAAATCGTAAAAGTTTTAATTTTTCTGATCAAAAATCATGCTAGCTCAAATTAGAGCCTTAGTCCAAAAAATAAATCCTAGTCTGATCGAAATTCGTCGCCATCTTCATAGTTATCCTGAGTTAAGTGCCCAGGAATATCAAACTGCAACCTATATCGCTGGGATCTTATCTGCAAATGGTCTTGAAGTTCGCCAAGGAGTAGGTAAAACTGGAGTAGTAGCTGAATTATCAGGGGAGGGAATCGATCGCAGAATCTTAGCTATCCGCACTGATATGGATGCGCTACCGATCCAAGAGCAAACCGATTTACCCTATACTTCTCGTTACTCACAAGTGATGCACGCTTGTGGTCATGATGTTCACTCTACCATCGGTTTGGGCACAGCGATCGTTTTAGCCCAACTATCAGAAAAATTACCAGGAAAAATCCGTTTCTTATTTCAACCCGCAGAAGAAATTATTCAGGGTGCTTTATGGATGATTCAAGACAAAGTGCTAGAGCAGGTCACCGCAATTATCGGACTCCATGTCTACCCATCAATTCTAGCTGGTTCAATTGGTATTCGCTATGGAGCATTAACAGCAGCTTCAGATGGGATCGACATCAAAATTATCGGAAAAACGGGTGATGCTGGAAGTCGTCATGAGTCAGTGGATGCAGTTTTTGTGGCTGCTCAAATTGTGCTTGGGATTCAACAGACAATTCCCCAAATGTATAATCCGCTCAAGCCAGTAGTTGTCACTATTGGCAAAATTATCGGTGGTAAGGGAGCAAATTTGATTGCTGATCAAGTCACCCTCTCAGGAACAGTTCGCTCTCTTTACCCAGAAACTCGTGCTATGCTACCCAAACAACTTGAACAGCTCATTAGACAAATATGTCAAATCTATGGTGCTGAATATGAGTTTGATTATCAATGGGGGGTGCCTTCAGTTCAAAACAATCATGAACTAACCAGGTTGATTGAAACCTCCGCTCGGGAAGCATTAGGAGAGGATCAGGTGCAAATTATCCCCGATCCATCTCTGGGAGGAGAAGATTTCTCACATTATTTGGATTATAGTCCTGGCACAATGTTTCGTCTAGGTGTAGGCGATCGCGATCGCCCCAATTACCCATTGCATCATCCTAAATTTACAGTTAATGAGGAATGTATTGCCGCAGGTGTCATCACCCTAGCTTATGCAGCTTATCAGTTTTGGCATGATCTTCCTGGAGATAATTAATCTCAGACATCTACAATCAAACAAAATAGACAAAAAACAGACCAGATGTCTGTCCCATCAGATTTTTTATGAAACAGGAACCTCGTCATCTAGGGTTACAACGCAAACATAAATTAACTAAACGACCTCAACCTCTAGCTTTACCACCATCAACTAGACCAGGACATTTAACCAACCTCACCAATATTCCTCTGACAACAGGTAAAACTCAGTGGAAAAAATTTTTAATTTCCTTGGGCATTACTACGGCTATAGTGGGAGTCATCGGTGGACTTGCTGGGGGAGCTTGGTTGAGTTTTCAACTGATTATTAATCCTGATATCGCGATTTGGTTAAATCAATATTTACCAAACTGGACACAAATTCCCATTAATAGCATTGATCCACCGCAAAATCTGACTCAAATTTTGGCCAGTATTGAAAAAGAAGGTATGTTTCCTAGCAATTTTATCTCTCTGGAAACAACACCTCAATTACCAAATTCATCCGTAGAACCAGATGAAATCCTAGTTCCGGTTTGGACAAGACCAGAATCCAAACAAAATCAGGTAGAGTATATTGCTGAAGTTCGCATCTACCAAGCAATTAATAAGTCTTATCAGCGTTCTGATCGAGAGAAACTTTATCGGTTAGCGATCCAAATGTCTGTAGCTGGACCAGCGGAATCATTCGTCATCGCTCCTCTAGTAACGGAAAAATCAGCCCAAGGATCAACTACCCCGTTACCTTTAACCAAAATTAATCGTTTTGAGAGTGATGCACCAAAAGTAGGAATTTGGCTGAATCTGAGCGGTCAAAAAATGATGAATGGTAAAAACGTTACCTATGGACAAGTGCTGCACTATAACCCAGGGCGATCGCATCTGAGTATGATGTTATCTTGGACCAGTCCCGCCGGTCAAGACCCCGTTTGGCAAAACTTGACTCAGGGTGGTTTCCCTGAATTATTAATTGATCAAACCGTAGGACTAGAACCAAAATATCTGATTGCTCAACTTAAACCTCGTGATTTTCTCCCTGATCCTATCCAGCTTGAACCAATTTCTCTGTCTGAATTCGCTTTGGACGATCGCGATTATAAAAATGCTCTGCTCCTAGCTAAAGGGGGATTATGGTCTCCTGCCTTAAAATTAATGCAATCTGTCAAAGCTAAGGTAGGAGATTGGCCGACTCTAGCCCAAACCCAGCTAGAATTAATTCAATTGCACGCTAAAATTACTCAAGGTCAAGCTCAAGCTAGTTGGTCTAGTTCTAGTCAGAAAATTCTCGCTGATTTATTTGATGGTCAGTGGTCGGTCGCTTTACAAGCATTTACCAAAGCTTTAGATGAGGGAAATAGTGAATTAGCCAATTTCCTCAAAAATGATCCCGGACGGGTAATGAAGCGAGTCGAAGTAGCTCTCCGAGTCGATTCCAGTCAAATGGAGATCAAAGCTTGGGGAGCAATTATGCTCGCAGCTCAACAAGGACAATCTGTGGCGATCGCTTGGTTACAAAAACAACCAAAAAATACTCCTCAAACTAATGATCGGATTCAAGATTTATTAGATCAACTGGAATTTGCTTTTGTTGATCTGCAAACCGCTAATCGTTCTATGAGTAAAATCGTTGGTTCGGGATCAATAATTGGTGGAATTAATCCTGATGATTGGTTACGTCCCAAAAAGAGTGAACTATTGAAACTAGAAGGACGACAAGTTTGGTATCTAATTGAAGTGTCTAATTTTGCTGATGGAAAACGTTGGCTGAAAGCTCCTTTTACCGAATTAAGCATCCCCAAAATCTCTCCTGGGAGAATCCTGTGGAAACTCCTGGGATTAGATAAAGATGCTGAACTTCAGCTCACTAACTGGACAGTTGATGGTCAACCCCAAACCACGAGCGCTACAGTTAAAGCAATTCGTTTGCTCAATGGCTCCCTAGAATTACTAGCTTCTGGTGAAGCGATCGCCCAACCTCCTCATCTTAGCCTGACTCAATCTCGACTGTTTGGGATGACTACATCTGCACTGAAATGGTTAGAACCTGATACAGCTACAATTATTGGGTTATCTCAACAACAACCCGAATTAATTAAGGTCATCTTACCCATTTTGTGGCAAGAGTTGCAAGCGAGCGGACAATTGCCTCCCGGTCCAACCCCTCTATGGGAAGATATATTTCAGCGAATTGGTTATTTGGCTGTGCTACCGATTGGATTGACTGGTGAGAAATCAGCGGATTTAGCCATTACTCTGCGAACTGAAGATTTAATCACGCTGAGGAATCCGTTTAATCGCTCTTCAGGTAATGATGCCTTATCTGGTCGAAGAACTGTGATTTTTTCTGCAACCGGAAAATTGCTATACAGCGAATTTACGACAGACTCAGGGCGATCGCTGACTGGTTTTGCTGATTTAGAGGATGGCAAATTACCAGCTTTAGTAATCGCAGGAAGCGATAATTATCGTCTCCTGCGTTGGTCATCTGCTCATAGCCAATTTGAGTAGAAGCAGAATTAAGCGCGAAAATTTACTTTTGGCGGTTTAGCTGAGTGTAATATTCTTTATAGGATATATAACACTTTTCTGGATCATAAATGTGACAACGATCAGTAATTTTCTTCATTAACGCCCAAGAAAAACGGCATTCATAAAGGTAATTTTGCCAATTTTGTTGCAAACTGCGGTGAGCTAGACGCAAGTTATACCAAGGAATAGCTGTGGAAATGTGATGAGGAATGTGAACATTAATATCGTGACAGAGGAATTCTACCCAGCGGGGGTAATCACAGTGAACTGTGCCAGTTAGCTGATTTTTGGCTTCGTGCCATTGGTCAGCGGGAAAATAGGGAATATCTGGTGCTGTATGGTGAACGAGGGTAAAGGTACTCATCCAAAAGTGATAAACCATCCAGGGAATGACCCAGAATTTAATGACACCCCAAATTCCTGTGGTGAGCAATAACAATGGCAAAGCGATCGTCGCAAATATGATCACAACTAAGACGGAAAACTTGACTTGCGATCGCTGTTTACCTTGAAATTGTGACCAATCAAAATGGTACATCGCCCAATGACCAATCGAACCCAACCACCAGAAACGCCCCCGTACAGATTTAAATAATGGCCGTAAAATTGGTGTTACAGTTTCATAAAATTCTGGTGCAGGAGGATTCCAAGCATTATCCACATCTAGCTTGTTCGTATGAGCATGATGGATATTATGTAGATGACGCCAGCTATGAAAAGGATAAATCAATGGTAGTAAGGTTAGATGTCCAACTAAGTCATTCACCCATTTGCGGTTAGCAAAAGAACGATGACCACAGTCGTGGGCAATCACAAAGAATCCAGTTAATGCTGTTCCTGTAAAAATCCATAAAATCGGGAGCAAAAACCAAGGAGCGATCGCGAGCCCCCAATAGCCCAAGCCCACCAGTAAGACATTAATTAATACTGTAGCCCAGGCTTTTTGTCTCTGCTTCTGAAAACATTCTCTGGGCAGAGTTTGTAAAATATCCTTGAGTTGGAACTGGTCAGCGCTGGGGGCAGATACCAAATTCTGGGACGTGACGCTCGTTACTGTCATGTCGAATTACAAGCTCTCCAGTTGTTAATCGGGTTAAGTTGACGCATTAAAAAACTGCTTGCCAAGATTTAAGTAGCAGGCAGTGTGTTTAGGTTTTGTTTTAAATCTATCGGTAAGCTAGTCTAGCAGATTAACTGCTAGCACTTGTGGTCATCACAACACTGCACTGTCACAAAACCTTAATTTTTATAGCACAAGGTTGAGCATTTCTGGTTCAAACTGGACTTAAATAGAGATTTTTGCAAGAGGTTAGATAAATTTTTGACCCACAGGACATCATCAGGGCAGGGGTTTTTGCTTTCTTTAACTACAAAAATCCCGATGATGAACTTGGTCAAAATCAAAGTGAGGGCGATTTAACAGTAAATCTCGGTTGGTGTTAAAACTTGATTCTCGTCTTTTGCTTCACGATTATTGATCCAGAAAGGTTGATTCTTGACGATTTTGCTTCAGAATTTGCAATTGGTGCAATAAAGATTCCACTTCTGCTTGTAGATGCAAGAATTTAACTTGCTGATCAGCTGGGTACACAGATTTCATTGATTTCATCGGGCATTTATGGTTGCTTGATGATGGGGCAGCAGTAGCCCAGTCTTTTGATTCACTGGGTAACTCCTGGGAACTAGATAAACTCACTGAACTAATCAACATCTTTAATTAGATAGTTATTTTTGCTTACTTAAACCTTTTTGCCATTGTAAACCTAATTTAACATTTAAGGTTAAACAATGTGTCGGTTTATTTACTGGCAGAAATGGACATCAATCTCCCCAAAGGAGGATCAGCGATCTGAGTATGTCAGGATAAACTAGAGTGCAGCGAAAGTCTAGATGTCTGAGATATAATTACTGTGCCTTTTCATCTGTCCAATTCTGAGGCTGTTGTGGTAGATAATATGAATCAGAGCGATCGCGCCGATCGCCTCCCTTGGTCAGGTCTAATTGCGACCTATCGTCCTTATCTACCAGTCAGTGCCACCACACCGGTTGTAACTCTGTTAGAAGGTAATACTCCTCTGATTCCTGTGCCCGCGATCGCCGCACTGGTGGGGAGAAATGTGGAAGTTTTTGTTAAATATGATGGTCTTAACCCCACGGGTAGTTTTAAAGACCGGGGCATGACGATGGCGATTTCTAAAGCCAAGGAAGCTGGAGCGACAGCGGTCATCTGTGCCAGTACCGGCAACACCTCAGCTTCTGCTGCGGCTTATGCTAGAAGAGGGGGAATGCGAGCTTTTGTGCTGATTCCGGATGGTTATGTGGCGTTGGGTAAATTAGCTCAAGCTTTGCTGTATGGAGCCGAGGTTCTGGCAATTAAGGATAATTTTGACCGAGCTTTAGAAATTGTGCAAGAAATGGCTGGGAGTTATCCCGTTACCTTGGTTAACTCAGTGAATCCTTTTCGTCTGGAAGGTCAAAAAACTGCGGCTTTTGAAATTGTCGATGTTTTGGGTAATGCTCCTGATTGGCTTTGTATTCCTGTTGGTAATGCCGGCAATATCACAGCATACTGGATGGGATTTTGTCAATACCATCAAGTGGGAAAATGCGATCGCTTACCCCGGATGATGGGATTTCAAGCGGCTGGGGCTGCCCCCTTGGTGACTGGACATCCCGTTGCCCATCCAGAAACGATCGCGACAGCGATTCGGATTGGTAATCCCGCTAGTTGGCAATTGGCTGTAGCAGCCCAGCAAGCTAGTCAAGGGGAATTTAATGCGGTAACTGATGAGGAAATTCTCGACGCTTATCGTCTCCTTGCTAGTAAAGAAGGGATTTTCTGTGAACCTGCTTCTGCTGCTTCGATCGCTGGATTACTGAAAGTTAAAGATCAAGTTCCCAGTAATGCTAGGGTGGTTTGTGTCTTGACGGGTAATGGTCTGAAAGACCCAGATACAGCAATTACACATAGTCATAACCAATTTAAGCAGGGGATTGCCCCGGAATTATTGGCGGTAGCTGGAGCAATGGGGTTTTAGCTTCGGGCAGTTGTTTGGGAGAAAGATGGGGTTCTGGGAGCGGAGTTGAATGAGGAGTAGGTGTGGGGAGGAGATCATCGGGTTTAATTTCACGAGTACCTCGTCCCTTGGCAAACTGTTCAATCGCATCTCCCAACGCTATGGTTAAGCTAGTCCGAGTTTGAGCGTGATTTTGTTGTTCAGTCACTAAAGCCTGAGCTAAGCGATCGCGCTCTTGTAAAACTGTGCTTAATTTAGCCTGTAAAGCTTCTACCGTGAGCAATGATGCTAGCTCTGACTCAGGTTGATTGGTTTCCTCTAGGGTCGCTGGAGTCAGACCTCGCAGTTGTTGGATTTCGACCTTGAGCGCATCAATAGCATCTTTGGCTAACTTAGTCTCGGTTCGACGCTGCTCGGCTTCTTTATTATAAAGTTCCCGCCAATCAGCCTCCTTTGTTCTGGCTGCATCGCGATCGCGATAAGCTTGGGCTAATTGTTGTTGTAAGGATTTAATTTCTGCCAACCATTGAATAACTTCTTGGGTCATTGATTACTGCTCCCTATTTTCCCGCTATCCAAAATGACAATGCTGAGTCATTTTTATCGTAATCAGAATTTTGCTCATGCAGATCATGAAATTTCTGTTCCGCTTTTTCCGTTTCTTTCTCTATGTTAATTGGAAGACACTGCGGGAAGTTGTTGATCGTATTAATAAGCAACGCTTATCTGGGTTATCTTCCGAGATCGCTTATAACTCTATTCTCGCCCTTTTTCCGGCCCTAGTAGCTCTTTTAGCAGCGATCGGTCTATTTGAATATTTGCAATCTGCTCTTTACCAACTAGCTGATCCCTTTACTGATGTTGTCCCCGAAGGAATTCAGGATCTCATTCAAAGTTTTTTTTCAGAAATTACCAGCAATAGTAACCAAGGACTATTTTCTTTAAGTTTTATTGCTTCCCTTTGGGCTTTTTCCAGTGCAATTAGTGCCACCATGGCAGCATTGGATCAAATTCATCAAGTCCCTAGCATCCAAAGTCGTCCTTTTTGGAAATCGAAACTGGTTGCTCTTGGACTAAGTATTGGCACAATTGTTCTCCTGATCTCGGCCTCAGCTCTAGTATTCATTAGTGATATAATCGTCAAAATCTTAGCCCGTAAAAGTTGTTTAGTAGACTCTCTCACGCAATGTCAGTTAATGTCACTTCAAAATTGCCATCCCGCAATAGTTCACCATTGCGATTTAGCAGAACAATTACTGGCTGTCTGGCAACTTTGGATTTGGCCCATAACCTTCGGGATTGTGGCTGTGGCTTTTGCTTTTATTTATTATTGGGGACCTAGTCGTCGTCTTAGGGGAACTCCGATTATGCCCGGAGCCATTTTAGCCGCGATCTCTTGGGCCGGAATTTCCCGTTTATTTCGTTTATATGTCGAGAACTTTGCTAACTATAATCGGACTTATGGTGCGATCGGTACGGTAATTATTTTACTCTTATGGCTTTATCTTAGTGCGTTAGTGATGCTGATTGGTGCCCAGCTCAATGTGACAGTTGGTCGTGCAATGCAACGCGATCGAACTCAAAAATAATTGCTCGACACTTTGGCTGTTAGATGATAAAATCCGGTTTTAATAGCTAATCTTGCTGATTCTGACCTACTGCTAAGCGTGCTGATCGCGTTTTCAGATTAAATTGCAGTTTTGTTGTCGTTGTGAAATTCAGCACTAGACAATATAAAAAATGCAGGGAGTATCATAAAAAATGTATAAAGCCACCGAGAAAACCAGAATTCATGATGACCAAAAAAATCAGCTATGGCAAGAGGTAGAAACTGTTTTAAATCAACATCATTGGTTAGAAATTACTGAATATATTTCTCTAGCTGGCTCTGCGGTTGGTTCCCTAGTTGCCTTGTTATCTCAACAGGTATTCTATGCTTCTGCACCTCTTACCGTAGCACTCTCACTGAATTTAATTAATCGTTATCGTTGGGAAAAAAAGCCAGAAAAAAATCAGCCTCCCCGTCCTCAAATTGAACAGGTATTACCACCATCTCCCCCCAAAACTCCAGTCTTATTTCATCCGGTAGAAACCTTCGATCCAGCAGACTTTGATCATACGGATCTGGGAGAAGTTCAGCGTTCCGTTGCAGATAACCGCGAAAGTACAGTAGCTGGAATATTGGAAGTTCGTCAGCAACTAAGTAGAGAAATTGAAAATTTGCGAGTCCAAGTGCAAACTTTGTCTCTGTCTGAGCGAGTTGATCTGAGTGGAATTGATGAATCCATTGTAAAATTAGGCAAAGCGATCGCCCATCTCAAACGGGAAAATCGTCAGACCGTGATGCCCTATTTGGTCAAAATGGGAACCGCGATTCATAAATTACAACAATATCAAAAAACTTCCGAATTGTCAACTATTTCTTTGCAAGATGCGATCGCCAAATTACGTCAAGAATTAGATGAGTTAGCACAACAACGTGCTACAATAAATCCCGCCGGATCACCCACGGAAATAGAAGCTTTAGTGGCTGAATCAGTCCAAGGTTGGGTAGAAGAAATTAGTCAACAATTAAAGGACATTAAAACTCATAATTATGATTTGATTCTGGAACGCGATCGCTCAAGAGCATTGATGATTGAAGCTCTTTTAAATGCAGAAGAGCAAGTAATTATAGTTAGTCCCTGGTTGAAACAGCGTGCATTTAAAAAAGATAATTTACTCGACCAAATTGAAGCAGCTTTAAAACGGAATATTCGGGTGCGAATTGGTTGGGGTTATGGGGAAGATATTGGGTTAGAAACAGACCAAGAAAAATTAATTACCATCAATAATCGTCAGTGGTTTTATCACAAAAATCGAGATGAATTACTTAAATATGCTGCTTTGGGTGATTTGTTACAATTAAAGCAAACTTATCCCAATCAACTAGTGCTGAAACTTTTAGGGACCAAGGAGAATTTTTTAATTTGCGATTCATCGAAAAACGGAATTCGCTCTCCCCATGCTTTTGCTTGGTTGGGGACCCATAGTTTACTAGGAGCAGATGGGGATAGTGGACAACCGGAAATTGGACTTTATACCACAGACCCAGGAATTATTGCCGAATTAATCTATTCTTTTGAAAAAGCAAAAATGCACAGATAGGATTTGGGTCAAGTTAAAAGCAGCGACAGCAAATAATTAGGTGAAGACCACAGGTAAAAATAATTATGATAGGTGATGGGATCAAAGCATGGATAGCCAGATCTAAGCATAGATCAGCAGTAACCGGGATGCTGACCGGAGCATGGATTATCGCTCAAGGAATATTACCTTTAGCTCCAGCGATCGCTGATCCACCTCGGACGGGGATGAGTTATAGTGAGTTATTGCAAAAAATTGATGCTGGTAAAGTTGCGAAAATTGAGATTGACCCAGCAACCAGAATCGCGAGAGTACAGTTAGAAGGTCAAAAGAAAAGTGAACCTTTAAAAGAGGTGACACTGTTTGAACAATACTCCGAGCTATTACAAAAAATTCGCGAAAAAAATCGCAATGGAGAAGAAATTCAAGTTGATGTGCGACCATCTGCTGATAACAGTGTAGCAGTTCAGTATTTGGCTAATTTTCTGCTGATCTTACTGGTAATTGGTGCATTGATGATGATTTTACGTCGCTCAACTAATGCTTCTAATCAAGCAATGAATTTTGGTAAATCCCGAGCGAGATTCCAGATGGAAGCAAAAACTGGGGTCATGTTTGATGATGTCGCTGGAATTGAAGAAGCAAAAGAAGAGCTTCAAGAAGTAGTTTCCTTCTTGAAAAAACCCGAAAAATTTACAGCGATCGGTGCAAAAATTCCCAAGGGAGTCTTGTTAGTGGGTCCACCAGGAACCGGAAAAACCCTCTTAGCAAAAGCGATCGCAGGGGAAGCAGGTGTACCTTTTTTTAGTATCTCCGGTTCAGAATTTGTCGAAATGTTTGTGGGAGTGGGAGCTTCACGAGTTCGGGATTTGTTCAAAAAAGCTAAAGAAAACTCACCCTGTATTATTTTTATTGATGAAATTGATGCTGTGGGTCGTCAACGGGGTGCTGGAATTGGTGGTGGTAATGATGAACGAGAACAAACTCTCAACCAGTTACTCACCGAAATGGATGGATTTGAAGGGAATGTCGGAATTATCATTATTGCAGCAACCAACCGTCCCGATGTATTGGATACAGCTCTATTACGTCCAGGAAGATTTGACCGACAGGTAATGGTAGATTTACCAGGGTATAAAGGGAGACTGGGAATTTTACAAGTTCATGCTCGGAATAAAAAATTAGCTGAAGATGTATCAATTGAAGCGATCGCTCGAAGAACTCCTGGATTTTCCGGTGCTGATTTAGCTAATTTGCTAAATGAAGCAGCAATTTTAACTGCTCGTCGTCGTAAAGATGCAATTACTCCTTTGGAAATTGACGATGCAATCGATCGGGTGACTATTGGTTTAACTTTGACACCCTTATTGGATAGTAAGAAAAAGCGATTAATTGCTTATCACGAAGTTGGTCATGCTTTGTTAATGACTTTGTTGAAAAACTCTGATCCCTTAAATAAAGTAACAATTATTCCTCGTTCCGGAGGTGTGGGTGGTTTTGCTCAACAAATCTTTAATGAAGAAATGGTTGATAGTGGACTGTATAGTCGCGCTTGGATTTTAGACCAAATTACCATTTTATTAGGGGGAAGAGCCGCAGAAACTGTAGTATTTGGGGAAGCAGAAGTAACAGCAGGAGCAAGTAGTGATATTAAAGGAGTAGCGACTTTAGCACGGGAAATGGTAACTCGTTATGGAATGTCTGATTTAGGACCAGTTGCTTTAGAAGGATCGGGTCAGGAAGTATTTCTAGGTAAAGACTGGATGGCTCGTTCCGAGTATTCTGAAGAAGTAGCTACTAAAATTGATCAAGAAGTACGAGCGATCGCTTTTCGTTGTTATGAACAAGCTTGTCAGTTAGTTCGGGAGAATCGCGTGCTGTTAGATACATTAGTCGATCTATTATTAGAACAGGAAACCATTGAGGGAGATCAATTTCGGAAAATTGCAGCAGAATATGTAGAACTACCGGAAAAGCAACTTAATTCTTTATTCAGTTAACCGTAGGGGCGAAGCATTCGGGCGACAATGGAACAATCAAACCAGTAAAATCATATCCGAATGCTTCGCCCAGCTGCACCGATATCCCCAAAATACTCTTAATTCTTAATTCAGTCAACCGTAGGGGCGAAGCATTCGGGCGACAATGGAACAATCAAACCAGTAAAATCATATCCGAATGCTTCGCCCTGCTGCGCCGATATCCCCAAAATACTCTTAATTCTTGATTCAATTAACCGTAGGGGCGAAGCATTCGGGCGACAATGGAACAATCAAACCAGTAAAATCATATCCGAATGCTTCGCCCAGCTGCACCGATATCCCCAAAATACTCTTAATTCTTAATTCAGTCAACCGTAGGGGCGAAGCATTCGGGCGACAATGGAACAATCAAACCAGTAAAATCATATCCGAATACTTCGCCCAGCTGCACCGATATCCCCAAAATACTCTTAATTCTTGATTCAATTAACCGTAGGGGCGAAGCATTCGGGCGACAATGGAACAATCAAACCAGTAAAATCATATCCGAATGCTTCGCCCAGCTGCACCGATATCCCCAAAATACTCTTAATTCTTAATTCAGTCAACCGTAGGGGCGAAGCATTCGGGCGACAATGGAACAATCAAACCAGTAAAATCATATCCGAATGCTTCGCCCAGCTGCACCGATATCCCCAAAATACTCTTAATTCTTGATTCAGTCAACCGTAGGGGCGAAGCATTCGGGCGACAATTAAACAATCAAACCAATAAAATCATATCCGAATGCTTCGCCCAGCTTCGCCGATATCCCCAAAATATTCTTAACTAATTTCCTAACGTCTAGAAATTGATGATCCAGAATTAATTTGGTCTGCGTACATAGCACGAAGAACCATAGCTGGATCTACCCATTGACTAGCATATCTTAAACCCCAGTGGAGGTGAGGTCCAGTAGTCCGACCAGTCATTCCCACACGAGCAATTCTCGTCCCAGCTGGGACCACTTCACCTTCCCAAGTTTGAATTCCCCCATTCCGATCGACCAGAGCGAGTTTACCGTCAGCTTTAGTTACCTGTCCAGAGATATGACAATAAATATGTTCCCACGGACCAGATTGAATTACTAATCCATTACCACAGCGATCGTCTTCAATAACTTCAACGACTTTACCACTCCACCAGTTACGAATATAACTACCTTCTGGTGCAGCTAAATCTAATCCATAATGAAATTCTCCATAACCCCTTGGACCAAAGGGAGATGTATACTCTTGAAAGTTTTCGACTGGAAAAGACGCACCTCTCCAACTACTACGGGTCGAAACTTGATAATTTTGTGCTTCTTGAGCATTGACAACTTGTTTTTGAGCAGGGATGCTAAGTACAAATACTAAACTTAATCCGGTCAATAGCAGTAATTTAGTAGATCTAATCAAGTTTTTGGAGGTGTCCATCGGTCTAAACTTTTGCTTCATTGCTTCGTTTCCTTAATTAAAGGTGATAATGCTGGAGTTTTTACCCTTTCAAGTGGACTGGTGTAATTACAAGTTGACTTTAGCATTGTCAGGATTTTCCAGTTTAAGATTCTCCCAGAATGCTGACCTAATTTTGGTCACTTTTTGGGACGAAAATACTTAGTCTAGGTTTCTCCCCATCTAATATCATGCTGGGATGGATATTATCAGCAAAGTTATGTAACTGTAAACTTTGATTAGCTATAGTTGGGTCTAAACGATAAACTAAGCTGATTGGTTGCTCTAGTTGGGCTCGGAATAGCCCTAATTGTGGATAATAGGATAGATATGAGGATGATGGTGGAAGTTTTACCATTTCAATTTGGCTTCGATGCGATTATGATCGCTAGTGTGGGGTTATGGTCTTTAGCTTTATATTTAGGTTTTTCACCGATCGGAGAGTGGATTACTGAAAAAATAATTCGTTGGTTTAATTTTGCGGAGCGATCGTTTTATTTTTCAGTGGAAGAATTTGAAAAAACTCGGGTAGCTCGAGAAAATCAAAATGCTTTTTATGCTTCGTTGTTTAGTATTGTGCCTTTTTTAGTGGTGGGATGGTTATGTAATTATGGTGTAAATATTAGTTTAGGTCGCAGTTGGGCAATTAGTTTAGGAATCTTGTTTTGTATGACTGGTGCTGTCTATGAATTAGCTCGTCGTCACAGTCAATCCTAGGATATTGAGTAGTAAATTTTATGGAATTTCCAGTTTATATTTGGTGTGGTTCTTGGAAAATTCATCCTCATCTTTTCTTTGAAGGTTTAGCTTATGCGATCGCATTTGGTCTAGGGATATTTAAGAAACGGAAAGATCCAATTGCTCCCCACGATCGCACTTCGGTGATCACAGGAGCAATGGTAGGTGCTTTACTTGGTAGCAAGATTTTGGTAGTCTTACAGCATCTTAATTTAGCTGGAGAAAATTGGCAAGATTTGATTTGGCTGTTCTTCCAAGGAAAAACCGTCGTTGGTGCTTTAATTGGTGGGTTAATTGGGGTGGAAATCACCAAAAAGATGATTGGAGTGAAACGTTCGACAGGAGATGTGTTTGTCGAACCTTTGATTGTGGGGATTGCGATCGGAAGAATTGGTTGTTTTTTGACTGGTTTAAGCGATCGCACCTACGGAATTGCGACTAATTTACCTTGGGGTGTGGATTTTGGTGATGGAATTTCCCGACATCCAACTCAAATTTATGAGATTATGTTTTTGTTGAGTTTATTGATATTCTTACGCATTCGGAGTCACGATCAGCGTCAAGAAGGAGATTTATTTAAGTTTTATATGATTGCTTATTTAGGGTTTCGGTTCCTGATTGATTTCATTAAACCTGATTTTCACCTATTGGTCGGACTAAGTGCCATTCAAATTGCTTGTTTGCTGACTCTATTATATTACCGTAAAACTATCCCTCGACTAATAGCTTTTGGGTCTAAACGAGTCGAATTTCGCTCTTAAGCTTTCATCCCAATTTTGAGGAGAATTTATGTCCACTAGACCCTATTTATTTTATGCTTTGACTAATAGTGTTTGTGCTGAATGTTTAGTCAAAGTCGAAGCAAAAATAACTTTCCAAAATGATCGGGTCTATTTAGTCAAACATTGTCCTACCCATGGACATCAGGAAGTCCTCATTGCTGATGATATTGAATACTATAAACAATCCCTGGGATTTATTAAACCTGGGGATATGCCCTTAAAATTTAATACACCAATTAAATATGGTTGTCCCTATGATTGTGGACTCTGTCCAGATCATGAACAACATAGCTGTTTAACCTTAGTCGAATTAACCGACCGCTGTAATCTATCTTGTCCAATTTGCTATGCTGACTCTGGGGTAGAAGAAATATTTTCCCAAAACAATGAACCCCGTCGTCATCGGAGTTTAGCACAAATTGAAATGATGTTAGATGCGATCATCAGAAATGAAGGGGAACCCCAAGTTGTCCAACTGAGTGGGGGAGAACCAACTATTCATCCAGAGTTTTTTGAAATTTTAGCTTTAGCCAAAAGTAAGCCCATTAAGCATATCATGATTAATACCAATGGGGTAAGAATTGCTAAGGATCGGAATTTTTGCGATCGCTTAAGCCAATTTATGCCCGGAATTGAGGTATACTTACAATTTGATAGCTTTGAAGCAGCAGCACTTCAGGAATTAAGAGGAGCAGATTTACGAGAAATTCGTGAACAAGCGATCGCTAATTTGAATGAGTTTAAAATTTCGACTACTCTAGTCGTCACCTTGAAAAAAGGACTAAACGATCAAGAAATTGGTAAAATCATTGAATATGCACTCCAGCAAAGCTCGGTTCGGGGAGTAACATTTCAACCAATCCAAGCAGTGGGAAGACTAGAGGGATTTAATCCTCAACAAGACCGATATACTTTCACCGAGGTTCGACGTGCTATTTTAGCACAAAGCAACTATTTTCAACCAGAAGATTTAATTCCAGTCCCCTGTCATCCCGATTCACTGACGATGGCTTATGCTCTCAAATTAAATGGTAAAATCATTCCCCTTACTGGTTTAATTAATCCCGATACATTTGTCAAAATTATGCCTAATAGCATTTTATATGAACAAGATCAGGAATTAAAACAAAAAATATTTGAATTATTTTCCACCAGTCATTCTCCCCAATCGTCCGCAATTTCATTAAAACAGTTATTATGTTGTTTACCGATGTTACCAGTCCCGGAGGGGATTACCTATGAAAATATCTTTAGGGTGATGATTGTCCAATTTATGGACTCCTATAATTTTGATGTCCGCTCCGTTAAACGTTCCTGTATACACATTGTTCATCCAGATGGTAGAATTATCCCGTTCGACACCTTCAATATGTTTTATCGTTCTGGTAGTATAGGACATCACTTAGTTACCAATCGACCCTAATTTCACCATTAATTAAAAACTGAGATTGTCCCCTAGGGAAATATTAAGTTTTGTAAATCATAGATTTATGTTACCAATTTGAGTTGAAGAGTGTTAGAATCTAAAAGTAGAGAGTAAAATCGGGGACACTGTTTTGGTTTTAATATTGATAGGCTCTTTCCTGTTGGTATGGACAAGCTTTTCTCCGAAATCTCAACTGCTACATCAATTAGGTTTGGAAAATAAACTATGTCTATTTACGTTGGCAATCTTTCCTACGACGTTGAAGAGAAAGATTTGAAGGAAGTGTTTAGCGAATATGGCGATGTGAAAAACGTTCAGCTACCAACAGATCGGGAAACTGGTCGGATGCGGGGATTTGGTTTTGTGGAAATGGTAACAGAAGCTGACGAACAGAAAGCGATCGAAGCTTTAGATGGAGCTGAGTGGATGGGTCGTAATCTAAAAGTTAACAAAGCTAAACCGAAAACCGATGGCGGTGGGGGCGGCAGGCGGGACGGCGGCGGCGGTGGATATTCCCGGGGAAGGTATTAAATTTTGTAACAGTTATAGATCTCTGTCACCCATTTGGGTTGAAGAGTGTTAAGATACGAGAGTACAGAGTAAATTCGGTTGCAGTGTTTGTTTTTAGTATTGATAGGCTCTTTCCTTTTGGTATTGGCAGGCTTCTCTCCGAAATCTCAACTTCTACATCAATTAGGTTTTGGAGATAAACTATGTCTATCTACGTTGGTAATCTTTCCTACGAAGTTAACCAGCAAGATCTGGAAGCTGTATTTGCCGAATACGGTGCAGTGAAACGAGTTCAGCTACCCACCGATCGGGAAACTGGTCGTTTACGGGGATTTGGTTTTGTGGAAATGGGCACAGATGCTGAAGAAACGGCTGCGATCGAAGCTTTAGACGGAGCCGAATGGATGGGTCGTGATCTAAAAGTTAACAAAGCCAAACCCCGGGAAAATCGCAATTCTTCTTTTGGTGGTGGTAATCGTGGTGGTAACTCTCGTAATCGCTACTAATCTTTAACGTTAGATCCTCAAAATTATCAATCGTTAAGTTTATAATAAGTTGAAAATTACTTATTATAATATATGAGGCTCAGACATGAATGTTTGAGCCTTTATTGATTGAGGAAACTATGAGGAACAATTCAGATTTAAAAGGAGTATTGCTCGGATTTTTTCTATTAATCGGACTTAATATTATTGCTGGATATGTTTTATTTGCATTAATTTTTTTAATATCAGCAGTTAGTGAGAGTATCCATAGTCCATTATTAAATTTTCTTATTTCTGATTATCGTTATCTAGTTTTACTAGCAGTTCCAGGTTTAACCCAGCTAATATATGTAATTCCCCTAGTTTTATGGCTGAAAAAGCGAGAAAGATGGGGTTTAATGAAAGGAGTAATTATTGGTGCAGTGATCACAGCGTTATTAAATGGAGGTTGTTGGTTATTTTTGATTAGATAGATGGTGCCGATCTAGATTTTGATCTATAATAGAGCAAATCTTAGTCCAATTGTGCGGGTAATATATGTACCGTTCAAATTAAAATTTAGACACAAAGTAAATTGGAGAGGGGCTATGTCTAAACGCAAAAAACACGATCTGCGGTGGATTAAAGAAACTCTAGAGCTAAAAGAAGACCATAATTGGAAATCCGCACCAAATACCCGGATTTTTGTCGCGGGAAGAGGAGCATTGCGATTTGATATTCCGGAAAATTGGCATTTTGAACCAGAACCCAAGTCATTTAAGTTTTTAGACAAAAAACCACCCGATGATGATTGTCGTTTAGAAGCTTCTTATAATCTATTACCCCCTGCTGATTGGAGTGATTTTCCCCTGACATCACTATTAAAAAAAGTCGTTGAAGAAGATGAGCGCAATCCGATCGAAATCGGTGAAGTGATTAAGCTCAATCGACAAACTGCTCGTGTGGTGTGGACTCAATTAAAATTTATTGATCCCCAAGAAAACCGTCCTGCTTATTCCCGGATTTGTATTGGGTTAGGTTCGGGAGTACAATGTTTGATTACTTTTGACTATTGGGTCGATGATGCGGAAAAGTTGACCCCGGTTTGGGATCTGGTGATGAATTCCTTGGTACTAGGTTTGTATATTCGCGATCCTCGCACCGGATTTGCTTTACCAGACTAAAATTGTGGGATGACAGTGAGCGAGCGAGCGCGTTTACCCAATCAATTTTAAAACGTACTGTGATCCGCTTTCTTAGCAGGTTCAATGATCGAGCGAATCCCTTCAAAGGTAGCTGGGATATTACGAGGGTCCATAAACATCACCTTACTACTCTCGCTTCCACCAATCTTTAGCCCCATTTCCAGATAATTTTGTGCTAAGAGAAACTGGAGTGCTTCTTTAGCATGAGGATCATCTTTGAGAGTGTTCTTAATAATTTCGATCGCTTGTGCTGATGCTTGTGCTTTCAAAATTTGTTGCTGACGTTCTGCTTCCGCTTTTAAGATAATCGCTTGTTGTTGTGCTTCAGCTTCTAAAATCTGGGCTTTTTTTTGGGATTCAGCTTGCAATACCTGTGCTTCTGCTTTACCTCTAGCACTATTAATTGCTGCTTCTCTTTCACCTTCAGAAGCTAAAATTGCTGCCCGTTTTTTTCGCTCCGAAGACATTTGCAATTCCATCGACTCCTGGACTGCTTGGGAAGGAATAATATCTCGAAGTTCAACCCTGGTTACCTTTACTCCCCAAGGTTCAGTAGACTCGTCTAAATCTTGGAGTAAAAGATCATTAATCTTCGCACGAGCTGTAAAGGTTTCATCTAATTCCAAATTTCCTAACTCTGATCTGATTTGAGTCCGGACTAAATTCTCCATCGCTAACTGAAGATTTTGGACTTTATAGTAAGCTCTTTCCATATCCATAATCCGCCAATAAACGATCGCATCAGCAGTAATGGAAACATTGTCACGGGTAATACATTGTTGGGGTGGAATATCTAACACTTTTTCCCGAATCGTTTCTCGGAAAACTACTTGATCTACAAACGGAACAATAAAGTGCGGACCGGGTGTGAGTTTTTTGCTAAAACTACCTAATCTTTCCACTAATGCTTCATTACCTTGATTAATCGTTTTATAAGTGCTTAAAAGGATACTTCCTCCAAAGCCGATCGTAATTAGGAATCCAATTAATTCGCCCATTTGATTAACATCCGATTTTTAACAATTATTAAGAATGGAGAATATATTCAGGCATGACAATCAGTGTAGTACCTTCTCGTCTAATCACCAAAACTTTTTGCCCAGGAGCGATCGCGATCGTCTGATCTTCACAACGAGCTTTCCAGGAATTTCCTTGATAACGCACACGACCAGCAACTCCGATCGGGATTTCCGTCAAAGTTTCTGCTTCCTGAGCATCCTCCAGAATATGAGCTTTGTGCTTGGGTGCAAAACGACGTGATAGAAAAATACCACCTCCTGAAAATGCCATCCACAATATTACTTGCCAACCTAAAGGTAAAGGTATCGGTAACAATAAGGTCAGACCGGCTAGAATCAAAGCACTTACTCCCATCACCAACTCAATAAACGCTGATGGGAGAATAAACTCTAGTCCACATAGAATCACCCCTAGGAGTAACCAGATGGTAGTTAAATTTGTCAGGGAAGAATGGGGGAGAGGGGTTTGCGCTAAGAACAATTTTGTTATATCATCATACCACATATCAACCTCCAAATAATTATCCTGAGCAAAACCGGTGCAACCGGGGTGACATTGGTTTTGTCAGATCCAAGCTAGAATTGATAGTGATTTTTACAACTACTTGGCTGATCATAATTGTAAAATTTCGTAATGCTTGGTCAAATCTCAGCAGTTGCACCACCCAGATTAGGGATAAAGTCCTAGTCTAAAAATATGCTAATTTGATCAGAATTAGCATATAGCTTAATCATAATTCCAGAATAATTTTGTAGAGTATTTTTCTCCCATGAGCAGTTCCGAACCGCTGATTTCTCGCTATCTTTGGGCTGTTGGCTCTGATGCTGTCAAAATTCCACCGGGCACACAAGTAGCCGATCGATACAAAGTAATTGCACCCCAAATATGGTTAGATACCCAACCGGAACTGCTACCGGAAGTACCAGAAGTATTACCAGAGATAAGTATTCCTTACCTTTGTCTCTATTCTCATCGGTTACATATCCCAGAAGTTTATGGATTTTGCGGTGCAAATGAAGCGGTTAGATCTGATCAGATCCTGTTGTTAGAAAATGTCCCCATTGATGCAGATGGTAACCTATATCCCGCGATCGCCACAGCTTGGCCAACAGTGACTGGGGTGCGTCAAGTATATTGGTTATGGCAATTAATCGAATTGTGGAGACAGCTATTATTAATCGGAGTAGGTTCGAGTCTACTCGATCTAGAGAATATTCGAGTCCAGGGTTGGAGAGTGTGGTTAAGAGAACTTTATACTGATCCATTACCTAAAGATCAGGCTTTGAGTGCAGAAACCCAAGACCCAGTTGATCAAGCTGATGTGATTAAAGTTACCAGTAATCTGCGACTCCAGGATTTAGGTTATTGCTGGTTTAATTTAATTACTAAAGCCCAACCCGAGGTAGCACCCCAATTAAAAGAAATTTGTCGGCAAATGCGCCAGAATGAAGCTAGTTTAGAAGCGATCGCCAAGGACTTAAATCAACTATTAATCACCACAGCAGCGAAATTGCCATTGCGCTTCCAAATTGCGAGTGGGACAGATACTGGTCCAAGTCGTCAACAAAATGAAGATAGTTATTATCCGACATTATCAGATATCCAAAATCGAAGGTTCCCACCTCATGACCGACTAATTCCTTACCTGACTATTGTTTGTGACGGAGTCGGGGGACATGAAGGTGGGGAAGTTGCGAGTCTGTTAGCGGTGCAGTCTCTAAAAGCTTTAGTCCAAACCCTGCTCCAAGAGATCACAGCACAAACGGAACCTACCTCTCCGGAAATAGTAATCAAACAAATCGAAGAAATTGTCAAGGTAGTGAATAACACGATCGCCGCTCAGAATAATACTCAAAATCGAGAAGCTAGACAGCGGATGGGGACAACTCTAGTCATGACGCTGCAATTACCTCAACCGATCGGGGAAAATATCGGTAATAGCCATGAAATGTATTTAGCCACAGTGGGAGATAGTCGAGCATACTGGATTACGGCTGATTATTGCCATCAATTGAGTATCGATGACGATGTAGCTACCCGGGAAGTACAATTAGGCAGATCTCCCTATCGTCATGCTCTCCAAAGAAGAGATGCTGGTGCTTTAACCCAAGCATTAGGAACTAGAGATGGCGAATTTGTCCATCCAGATCTACAACGATTTATAATTGAAGAAGATGGTCTATTATTGCTCTGTTCGGATGGGTTAAGTGATAATAACTGGGTAGAACGCTCCTGGACTGATTATGCTGCGGCAGTTTTAAATGGAGAAATTTCTTTAGAAACTGCCACTAAGTTTTTAATTGAATTAGCTAATGAAAAAAATGGTCACGATAATACTTCGGTAGTTCTTACTTACTGTCGGGTTTCCACAGAGCCTCTAGTTTTGTTTGACACCAGTCCTGTTCCTGAGACAGAAGAGAGTTTAGGATCGGAGCTGACTGACGCTTCTAAATCGCTCCTCTATGATGAATCAGTACAAATACTGGAACAAAACTCCCTGGTCAAATTGCCAAATTTGCGGGAACGGCGTCGTCGTAACTATAATTGGGGGGGGATAATTTTATTGTTAGCCATGCTGTTCGTCCTAGGTGTGATTGGGTTTACCGCTTGGCAAATCTCCAATCCTCAAGGATCTGATGTACCTGGAAAAATTCTCAAACCTTGAATCAGAAATAATTTTTCTGTCATCTTCTATGAGAAAATAGGAAAGTTGTCTTTGTGCCAATCTCGGTGCAACTTGTTGGAAACAGAATCCTAGGTTTAGATTGATGAAAGTTGGCGATCGCGTTCGTGTTACTAAATCTGTCATTGTTTATCATCATCCTGATCATCGCAATCAACCTTATGACCTCCATGGTAAAGAAGGAGAAATTGCAGCGATCGTGAATGATTGGCATGGTCAACCCATAAGTGCTAATCTACCTTTTCAAGTTAAGTTTGAGTCAAAGTTTCGTGCCCACTTCCAAGCGGAAGAATTAGCATTAGTAACGGAAAACTAACGGAAAATGGCGATCGCTTCGCCGTTTTCTGTTTTTAGTTACCTCCGCGCAGAAACCAACCGAATAGGTTAATATCGCTCCGCATTTGTACCAATTCTTGTTGATGACGTTGAGCTGCGGCATAATACCATTGGCAGTAGCGTTCAAATTCACGCCGATCGGTAACTTCTTGATAAAATTCCTGTGTCACCTGGTGGGTTTCTAAGATTTCTAATTCTGGTTGGGGTGCTACAGGGACAATCCAACGTAATTCGTTAGGTTTCATAAGGTTTGGTGACTGGTAAATTATGCCAGCAGTAGAGAACGGAGTCGATTTACTTCACTAAATTTAAAAAAATTTAAGTATTGTTACAAAAGAGAGCCGAAAACTGGGATTTTTAGCCAGGGAAGAGCTATCTACCCTGACGATAGCATAAATCATCAAATGAGTGTGCAAATAATTTTTTTAGTATATAATAAATTTATGCCTAATCGTCATCCGAATTAATAAGGCAGGTTGTTACAAGTGAAGAAGTTCTATGAAAAAGACAAAATCCCTTAATGATTTCACTTTTGGTGAATTCGCTACTCAGACAATTGAGAAAAATTTTCAAAAGTCAGTGAAATACGAAGCTGAAGTTCTCAAAGATGAAGATCCCGAAGCGCTCCATGAAATGAGAGTAGGAATGAGACGCTTACGGACGGTATTACAAGTATTTGCACCAGCACTAGATCTCCCTAAATGTGTAGATGATCAGAGAATTGGGAAAATAGCTCGTTGTTTAGGAGCAGTTCGAGATTTAGATGTCCTCAAAGAAGCACTGTTAAATCGCTATCGTTCGCAGTTACAAGGAAAAGAACGTAAGCGTTTCGAGATGATCGGCAAAAATTTACAAAAGCAGCGCATTGAAGATTTTGACCAATTAAAACAAATGCTGAATAGTTCGCTGTATGAGAAATTTAAAAGCAGTTTCAGTGAATGGTTAGTAGCACCGACCTACAAAGCGATCGCCTATTTACCAATTAGAGAAGTTCTCCCCGATCTGATGCTACCTTTAATCGGAGAAATGTTCCTACATCCTGGGTGGTTTGTGGGAGTAACAGCATCAAATGGTCAAAGAAAAAATACCCCAGTAATCACCGCAGATAATGGGATTGAATGTTTAGAACAGCAAAGCGAGCTACTCCATGATCTCCGCAAGCAAATGAAGCGTGTGCGCTATCAAACTGAGTTTTTTGTAGATTTTTACAACTCAGAGTATCAAGCTCAAATTCAAGCATTCAAAAATGTTCAAGAAATTTTGGGTGGGATGCAAGATAGTTGGGTACTAAGAGAATTTTTAGTAGTGCAACTGGAAGCTGATTTAAGCCAAGTAATGCCAACTGTAGCACAACAATTGCAAGCCGAAAGACTGCAACTTTGGCAAGAATGGCAACCAGTTCGTCAGCAATATCTTAACCCAGAATTTCGTCAGACTTTACGACAGCAAGTAATGATTCCGGTTCATTAGTCGGAATTATAACCAGCCTCGGAGACGATAAATAAATAACCCAACATATTCTTTTAAAGCTTTGCTAGTTCTGGCTAGTTGATCAACATCAGGGAGCAAATTTAAAAGTGTATATTGGGGACTATTGTCCAATTCTTGGAGATCTTGTGTTGCAATTAAAAAATCTGTCGGTGCAGGAATAGCTTGCATACCTTCATGTCGGAAAATTAATAGCGATCGCGGCATATGTAAAGCGGAAGTTACCAGTAAGATCTGGTTAATCCCTTTATTGGTCAGGATTTTTCGCACATTAACCGCATTTTGATAGGTATTAAAAGAAGTTGGGTCTTCTAAAATCGCCGCGCTGGGCACCCCCATGGCTCGAGCAATTTTTGCCATATCGCTCGACTCAGGGGGACCACCACCGTGCCAATCAACGCGTCCACCGCTGAGAATTAAGAGGGGAGCATGACCAGTCAGATAAAGTCTAGCACCGTGGATAATGCGATCGCCCGCTTCAGTCACATCGACCCAAGGACGAGGTGGAGACTCTGGTTTGATTCCTCCACCTAAAACTACGATCGCATCAGCATGAGGGAGAGTAGTTGGGGGTAGATTTTGCCATTCGAGCGATCGGACTAATGCAGTAGAGACAAAGGTATTACTACCGAGTAATAACAAGACTAGGGAGAGGAGAACGGGTAGGATTACCCATTGGGGTCGTTTCCACCACATCACCACAGCGACCAGTAAGAGCAGACAGGTAAGTCCCAAGGGATAGAGGAACAGGGGCAGGAGTTTGGACAGAAACAGAAACATTAGCTAGGTTCAACTATATATTCTGAATTCAGAAATTGCAGATTTATCGTTTCTAGAGTTAATCTATACACAGGTCTAATTTACCTGGGATTTGCTAATTAGCCAATTTTCCATTTCGGTAAATCTACATATATGCCATTATCCTACTTTTTGGAGAACTTAATTCAGGAGATACTCAAATAATTAGATAAAAATCATATTTTTGGTTACTTTTATTGATTGATTATTTGATCATCGATAAAAATTATCTATTGAGGCCACTATTTTTTCCACTTGGAGTTAAAATTCGAGCAAAAAGATGAAAATTAGAACTAAGCTAGTAATTGGATTTTTAAGCATTGCTTCTTTAGTAGGAATTTTAGGATTAATCAATATTAATACTGAAAAAAATATCAATAAACACTTCCAGGACATTTCTAATATTAAAGCTCCCAGAATGCTAACTTTAGAAAAATTGAAAGTGGCTTGTTTAAAAATAGTAGCTATTTCTAACAATCAAATTATTTTAGAATCTGCATCTGGAAATAATTCAGCTTATTTTATAGCTCAAACCAAAAATTTAGAAATTGCCAAAAATAATTTACAAGTAGAATTAGATAATTTTAAAGAATTAGTTGATTTGGCCAATGAGCAAGAGATTTTTAGTAAACTAGAAATAGCCAAAGCCGAACTTTACTTAACTAGCAAATCTCTAATTGAAGCTAATAAAAATAAAATTAATCGCCAAAATATAACTGCCAAAATAATTGATTTAGCCCAAGCTGAAGCCAAATTGATTGAAATTATCGACAACGCGATCGCTGAAGAAATAACTGCCATAGAAGCAGATAATAAATTAGCTAATCAGCAAGCAAGTGAAGCGATATATATTAATATTGCTGGGGTGATTGGAGTAGTATTAATTGCCAACTTAATCGGGTTAATTTTAGCGGCAAATATTGCCCGACCAATTGCCAAAATCAAGCAAGTTGCTAGTCAATTAGGACAAGGAAAATTAGATGTAAAAGTAGATATAAAATCGACCGATGAAATTGGAGTTTTAGCAGAAGCATTTAATCAGATGGTTGATAATTTAAAAAGAACAACAGTCTCCAAATACTATGTTGATAATATTATTAGATCAATGATGGACGCTTTAATCGTCCTCTCTCCAGATGCTAAGATCAAGACATTTAATTTTGCGGCATTATTACTATTAGAATATGAAGACGAGGAATTAGCAGATAAATCGATCGACATCATTTTTGCCGAGCAAGATTTTTTCAAGCAATTTGAGAATCAGACCTTAATGATTAACAGCTTTATTGGGAGAAAAGAAACCACATTATTAACAAAGAATGGTAAGCAAATTCCGGTATCTTTTGCAGCTTCAATTATGCGCGATAGCGATGGGAAAATTCAGGGAATAGTTTGTTTAGCCCAAGATATATCGAAACGCAAACAATCCGAAATAGTCTTACGCAGACAAGCACTAACTTTTGAAAATATTTCTGATGGTGTAGTTTTGACAGATATGGAAGGAAATATCATCGATTGTAACCTAGCCGCAGAAAAAATGTTTGGGTATGAACAAGCAGAATTATTAGACAAAAGTACAGCAATATTTTATCGTCCCCAAGAAGCAAATGTATTGACATTATTAACTCTAGATGGATTAAGACGTACAGGAAAATGGTCTGGAGAAAACAAATTTATTCGTAAAGATGGTAGTATTGGAATTAGTGAAACAACAGTATTACCGATGCGAGATGAACGAAGCATTATGGTAACAGCGATTTGGGTACACCGCGATATTACAGAACGTAAACAAGCAGAAGAAGCGTTGAGATCCTCAGAAGCAAAATGGCGTTCATTAGTAGAAAATGCACCTGATATTATTTTAACCCTTGATGAAACTGGGAAAATTTTATTTATCAATCGGAATGCTCCGGGATTAGCGATCGAAACAGCAATTGATAGCAGTATTTATAACTATATACCACCGGAAGCTTGTGGGGAATTACAAGAAGTAATCGAAAAAGTATTTAGCACAGGATTAGCTCAGAAATGTGAAATGGGAGGAATTGGTAGTCATGGGATTAATGAATGGTATTCAGTGCGGATTGGACCGATTTTTAATAAGGGAAAAGTAGTTGCAGCTACATTAATTGGGACAGATATTAGCGATCGCAAACAAATCGAAGAAGCATTAAGAACATCAGAGGAGAAATTAGAAAGTATTTTAGAATCACTCAATGATGTAGTTTGGTCAATTGCGGTGGAACCGTGGGAGATCCTATACTTAAATCCAGCAACAGAAATAGTTTATGGTCGTGCAGTATCAGAATTTTTAGAAAATCCCAATCTTTGGTTTGAAGTAGTACATCCAGAAGAACGGGGGAGAATCAGATATTTTTGGGAACAAAGATTAACAACAGGTGCCAATGAATTAGAATATAAAATAATTCGACCAGATGGAGAAGTTCGCTGGATTCATGAACGAGGACAAGTAACCCGTGATCAAGATGGTACTGCGATCCGTTTAGAGGGAATTTCCACAGATATTACGGAACGGAAACGAGCAGAGGAAGCATTAAAACAAGCAAATGAACAACTAGAAATTAGAGTGCAAGAAAGAACTAGAGAAGTAATGTTTGCATTTGGGCAATTACAGCAAGAAATATCAGAGCGTCGCTTAGTAGCAGAAGCATTGCGACAAAGTGAAGAACGACTAAATGGGATTCTCAATTCCCTCAATGATGTGGTTTGGTCAGCAGCTGCAAATACATTTAAAATTCTCTATATTAGTCCAGCAGCTGAAGCAATTTATGGTCGGACAGTATCGGAATTTTTTGAGCATGATCAACTGTGGATTGAGGTGATTCATCCTGAAGATATTACCGTAGTTAAACAGATGACTGAAGACTATTTAGAAACAAATACAGTTGATATAGAATATCGAATTTTTCAGCCTAATGGTACTTTACGTTGGCTGCGTAATCGGTGGAGATTAGTTTATGATTCTGAAGGAGTAGCAATCAGGATTGATGGAATTGCCACGGATATTACTAATCGGAAAGAAGCAGAAGAAATTTTACGAAAATCAGAAGCTCAAGCTACAGACGCAGCCAGAATTGCTCAAGAGCAAACTCAACAACTGGAATTGACTTTGAAAGAGTTGCAAAAAACACAAGCGCAGTTAATTCAGACTGAAAAAATGTCCAGTTTAGGACAATTAGTTGCTGGAGTTGCTCATGAAATTAATAATCCAATTAGCTTTATTTATGGTAATCTGACTCCCGCGAAAGAATATATTGGAGAACTGCGGAATTTATTGCAACTTTATCAACAGCATTATCCTCATCCAAGTAGTGAAATCCAAACCAAAATCGAAGAAATGGAGTTAAACTTTTTATTTGCAGACTTAGAAAAACTGTTATTATCAATGCAAGTCGGAGCAGAAAGAATTCGGAATATTGTGTTAAGTTTGCGAAACTTTTCTCGTCTGGATGAATCCCAGATGAAAACAGTTGATATTCATGAAGGAATTGAGAATACACTGCTAATTTTGCAGCATCGTTTAAAGAGTAAACCAGGTACTGCTGGGATTGAGGTGATTAAGGAATATGGTAATTTACCAAAAGTACAATGTTATGCTGGTCAATTGAACCAAGTATTTATGAATCTTTTATCAAATGCTACTGATGCACTTTTAACAGAAAATCATCAATTGGTAGTTGTAAATGGCAAAAATACTCAAGGTACAGGAGTCAATTCCACCTTACCAACTCCGACCATTAAAATTCAGACTGAAGTTAGCAATAATCATAAGGTCGTGATTCGGATTAGTGATAATGGTCCAGGGATGACAGAACAAGTTCGGAAACGCATATTTGATCCATTTTTTACAACTAAACCTGTCGGTCAGGGGACTGGATTAGGATTATCAATTAGTTATCAAATTATTGTTGATAAACACGGTGGAGAATTACATTGTACTTCCACACCAGGAGCAGGAGCAGAATTTGCGATCGAATTGCCGATTACACAGTAATCTAGAGTAATAAAATGTTGTTTAATTCCTCTTACTCTGTTGAATCACACTATTCAGCTTTTTCAGGTTCAAAACCAGCAGTTAGTAGATGCTATCCTAACTGAAGTAACGGATAAACATCTTGAGGATGCCAATAGTCTTTGGGAGCCTATTCTAGATGGCAGTGGCCAAGATGACGAGTATTGGAACTGGGTTCGCAAGAGCCGTATGGCTAAGTTACTTCCTGGTGATGAGTTGTATGCTATTGAATGTAATGGCATGACCCAAGGATTGATGATGCTTGATGTTTTGAAAAAACGCTGTCAGATAGAATCTCAATTACGACATCGATTAGTATATATTAGTGCCTTGGCAACTGCCCCTTGGAACCGATCTTTGATCACAAACCCTCCAATCTACAAAGGAGTTGGGGGAAATCTGGTAGATTTTGCGATCGCCAGGAGCCACGAACTGGGTTATCATGGTAGGATCGGGCTACACGCTCTGCCAGGTGCGCTAGGATTTTATAGAAAGCTTAAAATTGGATTGCTTGATAGCGGTCCTGATCCTGAAGAACCTGATCACCTAGTTTATTTTGAAACTCTACGGATGGCAACCCATGACCCAATCGATTCCTAGTAAGTCGAAATCTACATCTGATGAAGTTGCTCACTATCAACGTTTGATGGAGTTAGTTGAAGCAGAAGATGCTAGTCAAGGAGAAGTTGGTTGTGGAGGAAATAGGGGAAAAAGGATTTTGGAATATTTCAGTACCCGTGGAATCACTTTTGATGATGAAAAACTAACGAGTTTGTTGCGAGAGCATTTAGGGCATATTCTGAAAGAGCCGGATTTTGATTCAATCACAAGTCAGCTTCAGCGTCAAATTGAATCTCTGATAGTCCCATCATTTAGTCATCCATTAAGTTCTTCGTCTCCGTCAGCTTTAGTAGAAGTAACAGAACATATTCCAACTGACAAACTTAAAGCTTTATTTCAGTTCCATAATGCCGAGTTTTGTTCTGAAAAGATTTTAGAACAACTGGTTGATTTTAGCCATCAGATCATCCATAAAGCAGTGCTACATCCGCGACATACCTGGTCTAAGCCAATTTGGGTGTTCAGAGGTGAAACACAGATTTATATTGTTCAGGCAATAGGAATTGAGGACGCGATCGCTAAAGTTAAGCTTCAGCACCCCCAGGAAATAGGGAATTTGGAAGTGATCAGAGTCGGGGGTGTTTTAGCACCAGATCAGGCGATCGCTCTAGATAAGTCACTTTTATGATTCTATTTTAGAAAGCAAAAGTTGTTCTAATCGTCCCAATAACACCATCAGAATTAGCCGAATTTTGATTGGGAGAAGTGATCCAAATGATCCCTGGTGTAATAGAAATATGGTCAGTAACTTGGTATTTATAAAAAGCTTCTAGATGAAGCGACAAATTGTTAGGACGAGCTGATCCTGAGATAGGGCTCTGCTCCCACTACAATCCCACCAAGATTCCCTTTTTTGCCCAGATCCGGTAACCCTAGTCCTAAACCATAATACCAAATATCGGCACTAGCATGAGTCTTAGGATTTTCAGCATCAGTGTAGCCAAAAAAGCCATTAACGGTAAAGCGAGGGCTAAAGCGATAAAATCCAGATGTTCCATAGGAATTCGTAGCAGCTCGACCTGAAAAAGGAGTGTTAGCAGGGGCATTTCCTATTTTTGTTCCCCCTGTCCCAAAATCAAAAATCGGTCCATTAGGTTGATAAGCATTTATGTATGTAAAAGCGATCCCAAACTGATCATTAGGTGACCAAGCAAGTTGACCGAGCGCACTATATTCACCATTAAATAAACCGTTTCCTGAACTCGGATTACTAGCAACATCATCCCCTGCAAAATAACCCCCACTCAAGGTTAATTTTTTGGTTAATTTATAATTCAGTCCAATGCCCTCCCCACCACCAATGGTATAAATTGGATTAAATTGTGCGAAAATACTCAGTGCTTTTTTACCTCCTGTACCACCACCCAGAACAGGATTAAAAACCGGAGCGAAATCCCACCAACGACCACTATAGGCAGGAATATAAACATAAAGCCGATCGTTAATAGGAAATTCGTAGGATAACCAATCTAGATTAATACTATTATTACCTGGTGGTAGATTAAATGTTTGATTACCCTCCGCGTTAGAGGGATAGCCAGGAAATTGTAGTCTTTGACCGTTACCTGCTGCGAGTCGGATGGTTAAAATGTCTTTCCCTGTAAAACTCGATTCTAGAACAAGACGTAATCGATCTTGAAAAACAGGAATACTTCCCTTTGTGGAACCTTGATATGCACCTGTGAAAGCAAAGATTGCTTCTCCTGTTAGTTTTGTTGTGCTTGAGAATTGATGAGCTTTTAGGTAAGCATTACGGCTTTCCAAATTGTCGATCCGTTTTCCTAGGGTGGCTAATTCAGTGGAAAATTGCTTGGTTAATTGATTTAATTTGTCAATATCTTCTCGCCGTACCCCATTATTTTCTTGCAGTAACTTGGTTAGGGGCTCGATACAAGCATTTAAAAGACCCGCAAATTCCCAACGAGTAAGAGCTCGATTACCTCGAAATGTTTGATCGGGATAACCAGTAACACACCTATAGCGTTCAACTAAACTCTTGAGAGCTTCATAAGCCCAATCCGTTGGTTGCACATCGCGTAATTGCGATACAGAGTTTATTTGGTCTAATGAATTCCCTGGAGTCAGATTGATGGGGTCTGATGATTGAGCAATAGAAGTTGACTTTGAGGGTGTTAACAATAGATTTGGAGAGTTCTCAGCTTGAGCGGGGGCGATCGCCAATAATGCTATGCCAAAGATAACTGTTCTAGTCAGTAATTGCCTATAAATTTGATTTTTCACAGTTAAATAGACTCCTCACACACCAAAGTATTGCTATACCTAAAGCACAAAACTTTGGCATAGTCATAACAAAACTTTTGACCAATCAGGTTGATTGATCAGTTACTCAAACTCATAAATACTGTAATTCGATAGACATTGCGTAGTTTGAGCGGTAAGGTCTGAATTATGACACATCTTTTTAAGGAAAACAAGCTCTGTCAGAAATTTTTTTAGATTCATTTTGTGGGATTTATGGCATTGACTTTTGATATTTAACTACGCTATGATGCTGCAAAAGTACATAAACCTTATCGACATACAGTATTTTGTTGCATAAGAAACTTTTTCGCAGCCAAAATGCCATCCTGATCAAACAGTTGCAAGGCTCTAAATGTTATGGTGTCAAAGATAGGACAAGATCAAACGCGCCGATCACCTCATCCCAGAGGAAAACCTGGGAGAATCATTACTCGATTTTTCAGCTCAGAGAAGGGGATTTCTTTCGCTTCGGTGCTGGTGGTGCTTTTACTTTGGTACACCATTACCACCTTAAACTGGGTCAATCCTCTATTTTTGCCCTCTCCGATTGCCGTTTGGTCAGCGTTTATTGAAATCTTCAACAATGGCTATAAGGGTAATTCCTTGGGATACCATATCTTTCAAAGTATGTTGCGGTTAGTAATAGCGTTAATTGTAGCGATCACCACCGCAATCCCGTTAGGAATGTTATGTGGTTTCTCAAAACCGATACGGGCAGCATTTGATCCCATCATTGAGTTCTATCGACCCTTACCTCCCTTAGCTTATTACACGCTGTTAGTCCTTTGGTTGGGTATTGAAAATCCCTCAAAGATAGCGTTGTTATTTCTAGCAGCTTTTGCACCCTTATTCCTAGCCGTAGTTTCTGGGGTGGAACGGATTTCTCTAGATCGCATTAATGGAGCGAAATCCTTAGGAGCATCAGGTTGGCAATTATTTATTTATGTCATTTTTCCGTCCTGTTTACCCGAAATTTTTACAGGATTACGAACAGCGATCGGAGTTTCTTATTCAACCTTAGTCGCAGCCGAAATGGTAGCTGCTGTTTCCGGAATTGGCTGGATGGTTTTAGATGCTAGTAAGTTTCTCAGAAGTGATGTCATTTTCGTTGGCATTATCATCATGGGAGTCATTGCTATTTTAATCGATACAGTCATCCGTTGGATTCAAAAAACGCAATTGCCTTGGATTGGTCGAGATACTTAAAGAGCCTTTAATCAGTTTGGCATATTAAATCAAATTTAATTTCTGAAGAAAAAACATCATGGGTCTAAAACGCAGAGAGGTTTTGTTAGGTTTAGCTAGTGCCAGTTTACCCATTATCCTGGCTAGTTGCGGTGGAGCAAAAAAGGAAGAAACACCTAATCCAACAAAAGGGAGCAATACATCTTCTCCTTCCTCTTCCTCTGTACCAGCTAATAATACTGGGCAAGTTCCTGATCAAATCCGCATTGGTTATCAAGTAATTCCGAATCCCGCATTATTAGCAAAAGCATTGGGGTTAGCAACTAAGGCTTTTCCTAATTCCAAAGTTGAGTATATTAGCTTCGATTCAGGAAGAGATGTAAATACTGCGATCGCCGCTAAAGGAATTGATTTTGGAGTTTTGGGTTCAGTTCCTGCTAGTGTCGGTATTGCTCAAGGTTTAAAATACCAAGTCTATTTCATTCAGGATGTGATCGGAGCCGCCGAAGCTCTTGTTGTTAAGAAAGACATTAAAAATCTAGCAGATTTGAAAGGTAAAAAAATCGCTACTCCCTTTGGTTCAACCGCCCATTTTTCCCTGGAATCTTTATTACAACAGGAAAATATTTCTGAGAAAGACTTACAAATTTTAGACTTGCAACCTCCTGATATTGTAGCAGCTTGGAGTAGGGGAGATATTGATGCTAGTTACCTGTGGCAACCCAATCTCGGTAAATTACAAAAAGCCGAGGGGACGGTTCTGATTACATCAGCCGATTTAGCTAAAAAAGGAGTTGTAACTGCTGATTTAGACGTGGTTAGTAAGGAATTTGCTGACAAATATCCCGATGTAGTGAAACGCTATGTAGGGGTTTTAGATGAAGCAATTAAAACCTATCGCAGTGATTCTAAAACCGCGACCCAATCTCTAGCTAAAGAATTAAATATTACACCAGAAGAAACAGAATCATCGGTAAAAGAATTACTTTGGTTAGATTCAACGGAACAAAAAGATCCCAAATATTTAGGTGCTACTGATCAACCAGGTGATTTAGCTAAAATCTTAAAAAATCAAGCTGATTTTGCCGTTGCTCAGAAAAAAATTACCTCTGCACCTGATTTAGCTGTCTATCAACAGAGTCTTTATACTAAGGTTCTGTAATGTCTTTTTTATCCTCTGTTATTGTTTCAAAAATCCCTAATCCTATGACTGCTTTTTCCTCTACTCAAACCCTCGTTAGTCAAAAAACAGACCAAAATCAAAACGCGATCGCTTCTCTTACTCAAATTGGAGTAACTTTTGGGAGGGGCAGTAATACCAATGAAGTTTTACATGATATTAATTTAGACCTAAACTTAGGAGATTTTGTCTGTGTTTTGGGATCATCGGGCTGTGGTAAAACCACACTTTTAAGAGTATTAGCGGGCTATCAACCTTTAACAAAGGGAAAAGTAACAGTAGCAGGTAAAGTCCATACTAAACCCAATCCTGATGTGGGAGTTGTCTTTCAACGTCCTAATTTGTTTCCTTGGTTAACGATCGCGGGTAACGTCGAGTTTGGTCCCAAAATGAAAGGAATCAATCCATGGGAACGTCGAGAGCGAGTTGCTAATACTTTAGAGATTGTGGATTTGAGCCACGCTGCCAATTATTTACCCTATCAACTATCAGGAGGAATGCAACAACGGGCTGCGATCGCCCGCACCTTAGCAGCAGAACCCCAAATCATTTTAATGGATGAACCCTTTGGGGCTTTAGATGCACTTACCCGTGAATCAATTCAAATCCATCTGAGAAACATTTGGAAACGTACCCAAAAAACGATCTTTTTTATTACCCATGATGTCGAAGAAGCCTTACTACTCGGTACTCGAATTATTGTCATGCACGCTCGTCCAGGACGGATTGTCAAAGAATTTATCAATCCCTTTGCTCACCGACCAGCAGAAGAAACTGCTACCAATTTAAGAATTTCTAAGGAATTTGTGGAAGCAAGAGAATTTCTGGTTAATAGCATTCGGAGCGATAAAACTGGAACAGAAAGCTGATCTTGAATGGGATCAGAGGTTATCTAATACGGTTCGGTTAAGTGTAGGGGCGTTCGCGTAGCGTGCCGGAGGCATAGCATTCGGGCGACAATTGAACGCTCAAATGAGTAATATTAGACCCGAATGCTTCGCCCAACTTCCGTCGATATCTCCCAAAATATCCTTAAACGAACCGTATTGAGAGGTTATCTAATTTTAGCGGAGAGTACATCTATGAGTTCTGAAAATCTTGAGATCAAACCCCTCGCAGGTCGGATTGGAGCTGAAATTGTTGGAGTTGATTTGAGTAGTCAACTAAGTGATAGTATAATTAGCGAAATTCGGAAAGCTCTAATTAAATACAAAGTCATTTTTTTCCGTAACCAAACCATAGATGAAAAGGGTCAGGTTGCTTTTGCTGGTCGGTTTGGTCAGCTCACAATTGCTCATCCAACAGTACCAGCATATTTTCCGGAGCATCCCGAAGTTTTTGATTTAGACTACGGACGATATAAAGCCTACACTGATCATTGGCATACCGATGTAACTTTTGTCGATCGCCCTCCTTTGGGTTCAGTTTTACGAGCTGTGGTTATTCCTCCCTACGGTGGAGACACAGTTTGGGCTAATACAGCAACAGCTTATCAAGATTTACCGCCGTACCTAAAAGCTCTAGCAGATCAACTGTGGGTTGTACATACCAACGACTCCGACTATGCAGCATCTACAGTTGATGTATCTGACGCTGCTAGAGCTTACGCAAAGATTTTTCAATCTACTATCTATGAAACCATTCATCCAGCGGTTCATGTGCATCCCGAATCAGGGGAACGAGCACTATTATTGGGTAGGTTTGCGCGTCGAATTAAGGGACTTTCTTCTACTGATTCCTTTGCAACCTTGCAACTTTTGCAGTCCTATGTGACTCGTTTAGAAAATACGGTACGCTGGCGGTGGCACATTGGAGATGTAGCATTTTGGGATAATCGCGCTACCCAACATTATGCGATCGCTGATTACGGTGATCAACCCCGTCGAGTCCAACGAGTTACGATCGCAGGAGATATTCCCGTTAGCATTAATGGTGAACGCGGGGAAATTGTCAAAGGAAATTCTTCTGATTATATTCCTGATCGTAATGTTACTGCCGAAGTAGCTGTTTAACTGGTATATTCCTGCATAAAAAACAAAAATTACTAACTTATGCAGGAATAGTTGACTTTTGGGCGTTGCTGATTTCATCTCCTGTGTTTTACCCAATTTCGGATCGCTTGTCTAATTGCTAGTCTTCCATTTGGACGAGATTGGTCAATGATGGAGGGAATTTCTTGCACTCGCAACATTGGAAAATTTTACTTTGCCTCTTCAAACAAATCTTGGGAAATATAGCCGCGATCGCCAAATATTTGGGTGATATCAATGCGTGATATAATGCGATCACAGAATCGGTTTAATAAATTCCATAATACCAGTATCATCAAACTCATTGGCTAAATCAATCAACCGAGTAACAAAAGGTTTATAGTCAGGGTTCAACTGTTCTAACCGATTAGCCTCATTTAATACCATATCCATATCACCAATTCGACTAGCTTGATAGATTTGTTCTAGTTCCGGTGCTGATGGGAATATCATTTTTTGTTCGTTTACTGCTTCTACTTCTTCATAGTTCCAAGTCAGTTGTAAATGAGTTGCTAAGAGATTAAGTAAATCTGGAGCATTAACTGGTTTGGCGAGAAAATCATCACCACCCGCGTCTAAGCTCATTTGTTGATCTATTTGAGCTACTGAAGCTGAGGAAACTAATACTTTTGTATATTTTAAATCTTCATCGTTACGTAACTGTTTAAGAAACTCAAAACCATCCATTATTGGCATTGATAAATCTGTAATTACTAAATCAGGTAAGTTTTCTCTGGTTTTATCTAAACCTATTTGTCCATTTTCAGCGACCATAACTATAAAACCAATCGGTTCTAATAAATTGACTATTACCGCCCTATTTTCCCAGCGATCGTCTATAATTAATATCTGTTTTGGCTCCCCCTTATAACTAATAATATTACCAACAGGGTTTGTTTGTTTTTGTACCCATTCGACATTTAAGGGTAATTCTACTTCAAAAAAGAATTTACTCCCTACTCCCAATATACTCTCAACCTTAATTTGTCCTCCCATTAATTGGACAATTTGCTGACTGATAGCTAACCCTAGTCCTGTACCTTCAGCTTGACGCGCGCGATCGCCTACTTGTTGAAAAGCTTGGAATAATTTCTGGATATTTTCTTCACTAATACCAACTCCCGTATCGATCACAGAAAAACGTAGGTAAATAAAAGAATTTGGATCAATATTTGAGTTTAATCGCTCTACTTTTAAAGTAACACTACCTTGATCAGTAAATTTAATCGCATTACCTAAGAGATTAATTAATACCTGACGCAATCTTTTTTCATCAGCAATAACCCCATTAGGTAAGTTAGGATCTGGTGTGTAATAAAAATCAATACCTTTTTGTTGGGCACGGATTTGAGATATTTCTCCAACTCCTTGTACCAGTGAGGGTAAATGAATGGCACTAGGAACAAGTTCAAGTTTACGGAAGCTCTCAATTTTGGCAATATCAAGAACATCATTGATTAAAGTTAATAAATGAGAACCGCACTGATGAATAACATTAACTCCATGTTTTTCCTGATTTGGAATAGATTTAGAACGTCCTAAAATTTGAGCATAACCTAAAATACCATTTAAGGGTGTTCGTAATTCATGACTCATACTAGCAAGAAATTCACTTTTAGCTTGATTAGCACTATCAGGTACTGAGATGAGGATAAATTTGCATTTGCTCCCACATTTGCGCTTCACCTTTGGCTCCACTAACATCAATTACACCTCTGGCAAAAGCAGAAGTGTTAAGACGATTGACAGCATAGGGAATTTCTGTATAGATTTTTAGTTTTTCCTCAATGCGCTGCGATAATTCTGAGCGTAATTGGCTAGCAACCTCATTGACAGCTTTTTGCCCATTGCGTAAAGATAACCATCCAGTCAATCCCACAGCAGCAAAGATTTGAATAATAAATGGAGCAATTAGTATTAGTCTTAGCGGAATTAAACGAAATTTAGGCGATCGTTTAGTAGAATTAAGCTCTGAGTCTGAATTTTTCACTTTAACCATGTCTGATGTACTAGCTGCGTTTGATTATTTAGTTTCCATAGTAATTTGGACTAGGGTATTTTATGACTAAAATACACCAATATTTGGTTTTTAGTCTTGAATGCGATCGCTGCCAATATTCCGAATTAAAGCCACATTAAATCTACAATTATTGATCCGAGCCAATTTCAGATGATCGAAAAGAAAGGCAAAACTTGGTATTTCGATTATGGTGAAGTATTTTACAATAATACGGGTAAACACTAATATACCACAAGGTAACAAGAATGGGCTTTAAATACATTGATGGACTGGCAACCGCTGAGAACGTTAATAAGCTACTATCTTTAGTGGATATGGTTGCTGGCGCAAGAGTTGATCCACAAAATGTATTCGATATTGAAGATGTTTTGACTAATGGCCCACAGATGGAAAAATGCTTGCAAACTGTGTGTCAAAACTCTGATTCCGTTAAATTGCTGAACGAGCGTTATCTGGGACCAGATTTCAATCTGGAATCGTTGCTCCAATTACCCAAAGGCTCGTTGGGTTGGACCTATGGAAAAGTTTTGAGTGCAATGGAGTACGATCTCCACTTCTATCGCATTCGGGAGATTAAATCAGATGTAGATTATATCACCCACCGTATTCGCAAAACCCATGACTTGCACCACATCTTGACGGGTTTTAGCTTTGATGATCGTGGTGAGTTCGGTGTTATTTCTGTCACAATTGGTCAGATTAAATATCCAGCATTCCAGCTAGTTTGTTTAATTGGCTCATTATTATCATTTGCGATCGACCGTCCACGAGAAGGCGTCGATGACCCATTGGAATTCAACTTTGACCTAGTTACCCAAGGAATCCGTATTGCACGACAAGCGAAGCCTCTGTTCCCAGTAAAATTTGAGGAGGGATTAGAACGTCCCCTTGATCAATGGCTGGGCTGAGTTGAATATTGTGCCTGTGACTGAAGGAGTTTGGAGTTGGTATAGCAATCCCAAATTGAGAGCTGCGATCGCTGCATAATGCAGCAACTGGTCTTGAACCTACCCTAACTAAAATCTTTGAATTAGTTGGGGTAAAAAACAAATTATTATTCTTTTTCTGATTGGTCGGTTAGTTTATCATAAAAATAAGGATCGGAAATCCATTGTTCAAAGGCAAATTCTAACAAACCGTTTGGCGAAAGCTTAAACATCCAATAAAACGAAGTTGTCATCACCGCCCTGCAAAAGTTGCAGTTAGCATTGGAAGCAGATAAGTTGAAAGAATCGCCCTCCCTTGGGAAATTGTCCAAGGAAATTCTTCTGATTATATTCCTGCTCGTAATGTTACTGCCGAAGTAGCTGTTTAACTGGTATATTCCTGCATAAAAAACAAAAATTACTAACTGTTGCTGATTTCATCTCCTGTGTCTTACCCAATTTCGGATAGCTTGTCTAATTGCTAGTCTTCCATTTGGACGAGATTGGTCAATTATGGAGGGAATTTCTTGCACTCGCAACATAGGAAAAATTGAGCTAGTTTCTACTTCTACATATTGCTCATTTTGAAGTTGATAAATTTTCAATTTGCCAGAATTGTAACTCCAAATTTCTGGTACACCTAAACGGGCATAAATGGGAAAGCGATTTAAAGATTTATTGGTTAAATCGATTTCTAAAGCTAAATCAGGAGGTGGATCTTGATTCAAGTCAAACTTTAATTGACCTCGTACTCTGGCTTCATTTTGAAAATAAAAGCAGTTATCGGGTTCAATTCCGGCTTGGCTAATTTCCCGTTTCCAAGTAGCCGATCCGTAATTTTCATAATTGATTGCTAGTTCTTCTGATATGTCTTTAATTGCATCCCCAATGGATTCTTTGTAATACTCATGTTCAGGTAATGGGGTCATAATTTCCAAAGTTCCGTTATCGTAAGCAACTCGTGCAGCACGAGTTTGACCTAAGTCAATTAGTAAATTTTCAAATTGCTGCCAACTAATATCTTGTAAAATCACGCGATCGGCACGGTGTTCGGTCAGTTGCATAAGCTTTTTTCATCCCGTCTGACAAACAATTACTATATGATCATTTTACTTTGGCTCCAATCTACAAAGAAGTTGGGGCAATCTAGTAGATTTAGCAAGCATGACCGAGTTCGTGCAGAAAAGTCACTAGCATGATTAAAACCGCCAAAGTCAAGACCGTGGTCGAGCCGCCGATGGCCCAAACTGTTTGATTCGATGCGATCGCTTCTTCCGCCGAATCTAGCCATACGGCGATCGAGGAGGTAATAAATGCACAAAGGATAAATCCAATTGGCCAAGTCCAAATCCAGCGTAATTTGTCGATATGTTTGGTGAGCCAAACATCGGGATTAAAGACTGGAATTTGATAATAGAATAGTTGCATTAAATTGAATTTTTTCGGAGGTTTTTGTGGATTTATTCCTTCCAGCATCCCCGATGCTGCTAACATTTGGAGGAGATATTGCAGTTCCTCTAAGGTAATGTCGTATTGATTCGCGATCGCGGGAATTGATATTAGCTGCAATTGGGAAATTATCTCCTTATCAAAATTATCTATTTGCAGATTAGTCAGGTTTTCCGGATTGCGAAGTATCCAATAATCCTCGGGGTGATATATCCATTCCAAGCTTGATTTTAATTGAATACCATTATTAGTTACCTGGGGTGAAACCGCATCGGATACAGGTTTTTCTCCTTCTATTTCTGGGGGAGTTAGTAAGATTTCCCAATCAGTTAATTGCTGAAGCAATTTGACAATAAATTCGGCAGGAATAAACTTATTGAAATGAGAGCGACAACGGTTTAAAACTTGACGAGCCGTATATTTTCCCGTAAAGTGTTTTAAAGCATAGCCTTCTATCGCTTCAAATTGATAGCGACGATTTCCGATTTTCGCTTGTAAGATTACTTGACCTGAATGATATAGTTAGTCATCTATTTGCCAATGAGCAGATAGATCGGGACAAATAAGTTCTAGGTTATCCATTGAAGTAACTGTATTGATGTACTGTCAAAAAAAAAATAACTTGCGGTAATCCTTTACTGAGCCAGAAAATAGATATTTTAGGATCATCTATTTACTACTTGGAGGGGAAAGGAATACTTAGTCAATCGTTCAAATATTTCCGACAGTTTTTGAGTTCAAAAGGTAGAATGTTCAAAATCGATCTATCCCCTGAAAATCAAGGGATTGCCACTAGGATCTCAAAACTATCCAAGCTATTAAGTTAAAGCTTTTGGCCAAAACTTATCATCCGAATACAGAATAACTTAACTATGAGCAGAAAACCAGCAAATTAATATAAAGTTTCTGTAAACCTATTATCAAGATTATGTAAAGTTCCTAAAAATATTCAGCTAACATCTTGACATTACAAATGAATTTTTCTAGCATAGCGGCATCCAGTTATGTGAGGAAACGACAGCTCACTGGATGGCCAAATTTTCTGAAATTAGGGGTGGATATGGCATTCTCATCTCAGGGTAAACAAGCATCTTCAGGTCAAGGTTTGGGAAAATCAACCAAAAAACGCCACATTCGACGGCGGAGTTTCATTTTAGAGGAAATTAATACCCCTAGCGCCCTGATTCCCGGTGGGTTATCTGAATGGAATCCCCTCAAGCATATCCTCGAAACATTCTCACACTTAGGTTTACATTTACCAATTAATTTACATTTTTTGGCCTTAGACGGTGGTACTTGTCCCACCACCCCATCAACCAATGACCCAGGAGTCCCGTTACCAGATTTTGACCCTTTAGGATTAAGACATAATGGAGTTCCCCCTCAGACACCATTTAATCTTGATAGTGCGATCGTAACTCTACCCCCTCCCACTACTATCCTGATCGATCCACCAGGAACAGGTTCAGGTAATGTAAATAATCCTGTTACGTTAGATCCGAAACAGTTTGATTTTCCTTTATCTTCTCAGCCATTAGTTGGTGATATAGATACAGGATTAAATGCCAATAATCCCTATTTTAACTACAATAATATTAAGGAAGGATATAATTATGTCGATAATACTAATAGTTCCTTAATTCAATCAGGTAATCAACATGGTACTTTTACCTTTGGGATTATTGATTCAATTAATCAAACCGCACCAAAATGGGTAGGAGATGCGATCGGTTCTGGTAAATGGGCTGATTCTTTAGTAGATTTTGTGAATGCGGCTAAAGCATCTGGGCAAAAGAATGCGATCGTCAATCTTAGTTTAGATTTAACTCAGAAAAACCCTGATGGAACGGTAACAACACGCTATGAATTGACACCTGAAGAAAGAGCAGCTTTAGAATATGCTCGTCAAAATGGAGTTCTGATCGCAGTAGCCGCAGGAAATGACGGTGGAGTAATGTCTGTTTTAGGACAAGCTTCCCAGGAATTTGACAATATTATTACAGTTGGTTCTGGAGATACTAACGGTCGCGATTCTTATTCAAGTCACGGTTACGGTTTAGATATTTTAGCAGACGGTGGCACAAGTGAAAATCCCGTTTACTCAACCGAGGGAAGTGGCTTAGGAACAATGGCTGGAACTTCTGTAGCAACAGCTAAGGTAACAGGAGCAGCATCATTAGTTTGGGCAGCAAATCCCAATCTAAGCTATCGTCAAGTTATTGATATTTTGGAGAAAACTGCGAAGGATTTAGGAACATCAGGATGGGATCAAGATACAGGTTTTGGACTATTAAATGTAGTAGCAGCAGTGCAATTGGCAAAAAATACTACACCAGAAGTACAAGCTACACCTCCAATTTTTACACCAACAACTTGGGGGGGTGAAGGAAAAGTTACGCCGTTAGAACGAGCTGCTTCAGATATTCCAGAATCTTGGCAGATGAGTAGTTCGGCGAAAGGAGCAGGACAAATTGCAGTTAGTCGCGATCAAGATGGTCGTCTTGAAGCATTTACAATTGGCTCTGACAATAAGGTTTATCATGCTTGGCAAACTTCTCCTAATGGTGATTGGTCTAACTGGAGTGAGATGTCTGGAGAAACTGCTAAGAGTCTAACTGTAGCTCGAAACCAAGATGGTCGTTTAGAAGTGTTTGCAATCAACACAGATGGTAAGGTTTATCACAACTGGCAAACAACTCCTAATGGTAGTTGGGATAACTGGGACCTTCTAGCTAATAGTGTTGATGCTCAAGATTTAACCATAGGTCAAGACGCCGATGGTCACTTAGAAGCTTTTGCGATCGATACAAATAATCAAGTTATTCACACTTGGCAAGGTCCAGGTGGTTGGAGTGACTGGGGACCGATTGCAGGTGGTAGTGCCAAAAGTATTACCGTAGGTCGCAATCCAGATGGTCGTTTGGAATTATTTACAATTGATACAGATGCAATACTCCGGACAAAATTAAACTGCAATCGCACCGTAGGAAAGTAGTTCTGAGTAATTGGGATGGCTTTTGATCAAAGTCGGCTCCAAATCTAACTTCAAAATAAATTGTTCCAAAAGATGCGCGTTGAAGGCTTGGCGTTTATAAGTAGCCATAGAAAAGATAAAGGGCTCATCTTCTTGATGGTTTAATCTGGCTGATAATTTGGCAATATTCAAAGCTGTCAGACTAGCATTAAAATGAAAATCTAATTTGGCCGCATCACGGGCTTGACAATCCACTAATCCTGTAAACTGTTTAGCATCACGAAAAATAAATTCAATCTGAAAACGAGCCTGATAATACTCGTAAATTTCCAGGGCGGTCAGCGACAAATCTGTTGAAAACAAAATTAGATAACCAGTTTTGTCAGGCTGACGCTGATCAACAACCACGACAATTTTAATGTTTCTCTCTAAGGAGACATGATTAACTATCGCACTATAAATATTAACTGATTTCTCAACTTCCTGGCCCCAAGTCAAACGACTTAAATTAGTGAAATTGACTTTTCCTGCATAGAGACGTGGGCGACCACGCTCTTTTTGTTCACCCTGATATAAATAACGCATATTGGCATCAATCCGCAATTTACCTAGGTAATGAAAATTGACAGATATCACCCCATCAACAAACTTTTTTTTACTATAGTACCCATCAGCTACTAGGTGGCGTATATCCGATGGAATATAGCTTTGAGCTCTTTTTAGTTGCTCTAAATACTGATCTACTCTTGTAGCTTCATCCTCTTGATTGTCCGATGTTTTCGGACTAGATTTTCGGGATTTTTTCTGATTTTTTCCTGGCGATTTTTTGGTGGTTTTTCTTGGTGATTCTGTGGGCAAAGATGGTGATGTTTGCTGAACAGATAAAGCATAAGCCGTGTTGATATCTAAATCAATAAGTGCGAGCAGAGAAATTTCTAACCCCCGTTCTGCTTGGCTCTTACTACTATTATAGAAATAATCTTTTCCATAGGTTTTTTTACCACTTTTTTGAATAAATGAACAGTCCATTGCTAAAATTTTTCGACTCGTGACCGCTAGGGCTAATTGCAGGAGTTGTTTATTTAACTCCAAAAAATTGAAGGAGCGCTGAAAATGGCGTCGATAAGTTTTTTCGTTTAACTGCGAGTAACGACTTAAATTAGTAAAATTGACTTTACCATAGACTAACAAGATAGTTGTCATTAAGGTTAAGAAAAATTTTTTTTGAGCTTTACTAATCCCAGCAAGTTGAGTTAAGATGTTTTCTAGAAAATTCATAATTATCGGTCGGGTCGAATTTACATAGTAAATTCTCTCACGATCGATATTTTTTTGGTGATCTCAGTAAGGAAAAAATTGCGCCCAATCCGTTCGGTTGCCTGATTTGGCCAGAAAATTGTTCAAGTAGAAAACGATTCAGAATCGAAAATATCTGCCAAATCAGGTTTTCGGCTAGTCCCAGTCTGTCTTTTGGCTATTGGCCGAAAACTATTGGTTAGTCAATTATACCTATAAATAATTTTCTCTCACCAAAGTGTCCGGAGTATTGACAGATGGTAAGGTTTATCACAACTGGCAAACAAGTCCTAATGGTAGTTGGGATAATTGGGGCCTTCTAGCTAATAGTGTTGATGCTCAAGATTTAACCGTAGGTCAAGATGCTGATGGTCACTTAGAAGCTTTTGCGATCGATACAAATAATCAAGTTATTCACACTTGGTACGGTCCAGGTGGTTGGAGTAACTGGGGACCGATTGCAGGTGGTAGTGCCAAAAGTATTACAGTAGGTCGCAATCCAAATGGTAGTTTGGAGCTATTTACAATTGGTACAGATGGTAATGTTTATCACAACTGGCAAACAACTCCTAATGGTAGTTGGGATAACTGGGGTCTTCTAGCTAATAGTGTTGATGCTCAAGATTTAACTGTAAGTCAAGATGCTGATGGTCACTTAGAAGCTTTTGCGATCAACACAGATAATAAAGTTATCCATACTTGGTACGGTCCAGGTGGTTGGAGTAATTGGGGACCGATTTCATCCAGTTCATTGCCTTCTAATAACTCCAATAGCAATAATTCCTCTGATATTCATTATGTTAATTTCTCTGGTTCTGTTGGGCCGGATATTGGGGTTAACTTGCGTTATAGCCCACATTCCGCACCCTGAACTGTCACAATTCGTAATTACTGAAATAAACCTCTATCAAAGCTGAAATTTTGGCCCACTATCGTCAAAAAAGAGGTTTTTAAACCTTGATGGTCAGGTCATCAATCTCTAGTTTATTAATAATTATTAGCAATAAGTAGAAAATGAGGATTTCGGCCCGTTTTTTCAATAAATTTTGGTGTTGACTAGCTCTCTTAACTCAGTTTTGTTAGTTAATAACTGAACAATCTCTAGTTAAGATAGGTTAATTCTTAGCTCTTAATTAAATTCAAGAACTCATTCAAGCTAAATATATTTATGCTATATTAGCAAGAGGATTAAGTGATAAATTTATAGTAGCGCCGACAATCTTCTGGTAGCAGGGTCAGGATAAATTCACGTTCATTACTCCAATTAGATACTTGTTGTTGTTGTTGAAATGTGACCAGGTGAATTGCTTGAAAGCATTGAAATATCCATTTAGCTGTTGGACGGTCTGTTGCTTTCCCTAACTGATTTTTTATGGTTGATTTTGCTGCTGATAAAGCGGCTCGTATTTGTCTTTGTGCTAGGGTATAAACCAGTAAACCTAGCCCCATAATTGCTGCTAATGATTCGATGCGTTCGGGACTTTTCAGATAAACACTATCTGCAAAAAATGTGGGATCTTTAAGAAAACCAAATCCTCTTTCACAGGATTGCTGTGCCTTATACTCAGTCAGCATTGCCTCATTACTAATTTCGCTTTCTGCTAAAACGTTCGTCGCAATTATGAATCTACCTGCACTGTTAGTTTCTTGTTCAATTTGGCTTTTATCCTCGGTAAAACTGCCGAGAATTTGATAACACTTTTTTTGACTTTTATCTAATTTATCTGGTCTGATTTCCCTGACTTCTTTTGGTTCAATTTGATGATATTTAAAGGATTTCGATAGGTGAGTTAATGCCTTGACTGCATCAGCTTTACAGGCAAATCTATCTTGGGATAATTTTCCTAATTCGCTGTTCAGTTTGGTGGCGGATTTACTAATTTTCTGTGATAATTTCCGTAAATCTGATTCTCTTCTTTCTTGACTTTCCACAACTAGCCATCTTTGCTTTATCCCACCATAAGTCTGCTCTTTTGCCGCCCATGAATATCCAACTAATTTGCTTTTAGTAAATTCTGAATCTGGCAAATTTGCTACTAATTCTTGGGCTAATTTTATCTTTAACGGTACTCGGCTTAACCACTTAATTTCCGACATTAATTTGAGATTATCTTCTGTATATAAGGCACAATCAGCTACGATTAAACTATCTACTTTTATTTGATTTTTATAATCAATTGCTATCTTCGCAAAGCATGATGAGTCGGCTTGATTTCCTGACGCTGCTTTTAAAAATATTGGGATATCTCCATCCCCGGTACATACTAATTCTATTAAAAATTGTTTTAAATCAGGTCTATGGTCACGGGAATAACCGTAATTTATTTTGATTGGTTGTCGCGATTTTATTTGGGGCTCTCCTTGGTCTGACAATTCTGGCTGACTAAATATTATCTCTGGTAATTCTTGATGATATTCCCCATGTACGTGAATTGACGATGAGTCTAGATGGGATGTATTTAAAGATATATCAAACTTTTTAACTGCATTTAAAGTAATTGCTAAAAATATTGTATCCAGTCCTTTACTATATAGTTTATCCATCACTCTTCCCAGTTTATCGTCATTTAAATATTCGGGCTTTACCCCGGCTCCTATTAAATGTTCACAGGGAATTGATTCAAAAAATTTCGGAAACATATATAATGGTTTAGAAATAAATCCTAACCCATTGATAATCATTGCTTTAACTGCTTGTCCAGCAGTAACTTTTTCTCCCGATTCTATCCCGATTAAATTATTAATTATTTCTACTATTCCAATCGTATCTACTATTCCTGCTACTAACCCCAGATGGTCGATATTCTGAATTTTAATATCGTTTATGTCTACCATAGTTACCCAATTTAACGAGCCAATTTTTGGTTCAATTATCGCATTTTTAGGCTCGATTGCAATTAATTTTTTTACTCTTTCATTTTCCGGACTTCTGCTACGGTTAATCTCTCAATAACCCAGGGCCTCTTTCTGCTCATAAATCTAGTTTAATAAAATTTATTCTCATTAATCTCATTTATGATCTTTTTGAGCCAACTTTCTTCGTCCCCAATTTTTACCCTTTTATTAAGATGTGCCAGTGAGGGTGCGGAATGTGGGTTATAGTCCGAACAAGGATAATCGCAGCCCTTATAATGATCCCTATAATGAGACGTTGAATTTTGATGCTTGGACTTATGGCGATACACTCCCCGATTTCTGGCAAGGAACGCCCGATGCTCGCTGGTTCCGCGTAACTGGCCCAGATGGGAATAAATATTGGGTTCCTAGTGCTTATATTAATGGGAATCCACCTGATTCTAGTCCTCTTCCAGGTGGTGGTTCTAGCAATAATAATAATTCGGGGAGTAGTAATAGCGGGTATAACAGGCAAGATGCTGTTGCTTACGCTCATGAATATGCTAACAGCCGCAATCCTCAATATTACGACTATTCAAACGAAGGTGGAAACTGCGCTAACTTTGTTTCTCAATGTTTAGTTAATGGTGGACTTTTACCAGACAAGGCAGATAGCAACGGTAAAAATCCTTACGAATATATCAATGCTGATGGATTAACCAACTATTTGCTTAATAACGGTTTTGCGACAGAAGTTAGCTCTATTGATCAGTTAGAACCTGGGGATGTAATTGCCTATTCTTGGGATGGCGGTCCAGTCATGGATCACGTTGCTGTATATACTGGTAACGGCACTGTGGCTGGTAATACTACCGATGAAGATGGTTGGGATTGGAAACTAGGAGTAGGAAATTACTATCCTAATGGTACAATCAAACTGCTGCACATAACTGGTGGAAATAGCGCGTCATTCGTTCCACCTGATTCTGTTACTATTAATGGCTATGATATCAGTGGTCCGTTTTACTCAGTCTTCAAACAGTATCAAAATTTACTTGGTAATCCTACTTCTTCAGTGATTGTTCAAGGAGATGGCACTAGCATACAATATTTCGATAATGGATACATTTTCTGGGATGGTCAGCAAGCTGTAGCTTACTACAGTGGAAATGGAATACCAGTTACACCACCTCCGGATAATCTACCTGATCCTTTCGATGGAAACTATGACAGAAATGCTGCGGTTGCTTATGCTCGAAAATATGCTGATTACCCTAATCCAGAATATCAGGATCAATACAATAATGGTGGTGATTGTACAAATTTCGTCTCTCAAGCTTTAATTGCAGGTGGAGCTTTATTTCTACCTGTAGTTCAAAACAATTTAATGACATTTTTGCATTTTGGTAAAACTACTTTAAAAAATGATTTTATCAATGCAGATAAACTGCCACTATATCTTGAATCTCACGGAATGGCTATTATTAAGAGAGGCTTAAAAGGGCTATCAGTTGAAGAGAAGCTTAGGGAAATTGAACAATTCATGATACCAGGAGATATTTTTGGTTATGACGAACATCCTGGTCAATATATAGATCACCTCAATTTTTATCTTGATTATGGAGCAGACGGTGTACCTAGAGTTGCTAATCATAGTGGTAATACAGATGAAGGTTATGAGGGCGATTCGATTAAAGATGTTAATTTGGATTCTCTTGAAATGCTAATCCATATCATTCGTCCAGATAATAGACTTTAGAATCTATTTTAAAGTTAAAGGAAAGCCTATCTATCGTGGATAAATCTGGTTCTTTAGACTGTAAACTAGCACCTGACTAGAGAAAGCGATCACTTTTTCACCATCGAAAGTGCGATCGCTAGTAGGTCTCCCAAGAAGAATCACCTTTACCTATTTATAGAAAAGCGATCGCCTCTATTTCCAATCTCTATGTTTACTCTCAGAAGCGATCGCAATTATTAATTCATAAGCGAGGGTTGGAAATAGGAAGCGATCGCCATTGGTAAAATCCGATGAAAAGCAGTTGCTCAAGTCAAATATTTAATTCATCTTTTGTTGGATAAAATGCAATACGGTGCAGTTAACTGTAGGGGCGAAGCATTCGGGCGATTATTTAGCACTTAAATCTGTTAATATTATATCCGAATGCTGATGCCTACGGCACGCTACGCGAACGCCCGGTCTGCGCCGATATCCCCCAAAAAAAGATGGTAACTGAACCATATTGGGATAAAATGGTGATAGCGAAGAATGCGATTAGCTTAAACAATTCGGAAGGAAGAAGGGCGAAGCATTCCGGGAATAAATTGCTGGTGAGCACCAATAACTGATCTGCCGGAATGCTTCGCCCCTACAAGAAACTCACATTAGATCGCTTTTTTGAGAGGTCGATGGCGATCGCTAGTAAATCTCCCAAACAGAATCACCTTTCCCTATTGATAGAAAAGCGATCGCCCCCATCCCCAACTTCTAACCTTACAATGGTGGTATAGTATTGGAACTTAAAATCATGTCTACAGAACAGATGGGCAAAATTACCACCACATTGACTATTACAAACCGAGCCGATCAATCTGCTGCAACACGCGGTTATATTCCCCCAGAACAAGTCCGCTCGATTACCCTAAAAAACGTGCTAGTAGATACAGGAGCTACTACCCTTTGTTTACCCCCAGAAGCGATCGCCCAGCTAGGTTTAGAACTGCTGCGAGAAGTTGATGTTACCACTGCGACCGGACTCAGTAAAGCTCGCATTTTTCGAGATGCTAGTATTTTACTAATGGGACGAGAAGGCACCTTTGAATGTCTAGAATTACCTGGTGGACGAGATGCTCTTTTGGGAGTGATTCCTCTGGAAGCTTTGGGAATTGAGTTAGACTTACGAAATCAGCAATTAAAAGTTTTACCCGAAACCTCGATCGATACCTATTTAACCATCTTGTAAAAATAATCTTCTTTCCAAATCCCAGAGAGCGATCGCAATTATTAACTCATCAATAGGGTTGGAAATAGGAAGCGATCGCTATTGGTAAAATCCGCTCAAAAACAGTTGAGAAGAAGAAGGGCGAAGCATTCCGGGAATAAATTGCTGGTGAGCACCAATAACTGATCTGCCGGAATGCTGATGCCTACGGCACGCTGCGCGAACGCGTAGCGTGCCGTAGGCAAACGCCCCTACTACAATAAACTGACATTATATCGCTTGTTTGAGAGGTCGATGGCGATCGCGTCATATCTCCAAAGCAGAATCACCTTTCCCTATTTAGAGAAAAGCGATCGCCTAGATCCAATCTCTAGCTTTACAATGGTGATCTAGTATTGGAACTCAAAATAATGTCTACAGAACAAATGGGCAAAATCACCACTACATTGGTAACATCCTAACTGCCGCAGATGTCCTGAATTTACTCGTCAGGGGAATGGGGCGATCGCGTTTTTTGAGGATGGGGCGTGTAATCGCAACAGAAATAAGCTAAACTTTATCCAGGAGGAAACTTTATATTACAAAGCCACGACACTTGCGTAGTTCGTAATTTTGTTAAGAGATAGGATAGGCATTGTGATTCAGGGAGAAGGTTTTACAGTCAAAGAAAGCAAATTGGACTACTTTTTTGGTCGTGCTACATCTACCCCGCGCAATGCGAAGCGGTCCTCAAATAATTTAGAAAACCTAAAAAAACTGGGAATTGATGAGACTGTTGATGGCATAGCAAGACTCATTCAAATATTTCAAGAAGGCTTAAATGCTCCTGAGATTATAGCGTACAGGAAAGACAACGAATACGGAACTAGTATAGCCAGGAAAGTTGAAGTAAGTGGGCCGGATGTAGTCGGTGCGATCATTGTTAGCTACTACTACCCTGGTGGTAATCGCTCTGTAATCCCTCAAGTTTCCTCAATTATTACCCTCATCTATAAATAGGAAAATTTATGAAACTTCAACCCATTAATGAATCAGAATTCAACCGAATTGAAAGCCCCCGCCAGATAATTGCCCATGACTATTCTCACTATTTTTCGCTGCTCAATCTTGGCGAAAATCTAGGCTATTACGGTCTTAGTTGGAGAAGTCAGCTAGTTGAGCCAATTGTTCAAATTAGTTCTGACAAAAATACAGTTTGGATTGGAGTAGATCAACAGTTGGCAGCTATTTGTCTCCAAACAGGTCGTATTATTGTAGCCATGCCCCTAACTTGTTATATTGTGGAAATCCTCATCTTGGAGGAGGTAACGATAGCAATAACAGAAAATGAGGTCCTGGTTTTTAATCCTGGTGGAGCAATCCGCTATAATTGCGGTCTGCCTGACATTCCAGAAGAAATCTCAATTGTCGGCACGAATTTGCTAATTAAAACCATCGCTGGTGATAATTTAACCATTAATTCGATTGTTGGTAATCTCAAAGAAAAGGTACTATCTGTTTAGAGAAAAGGGTGTAATCTTTGCATGAACCAAAATCATGTCTACAGAACAAATGGGCAAAATCACCACCACATTGACTATGACAAACCGAGCTGATCAATCTGCTGAGCTGATATAAGCCGTGCTATATCTCCAAAGAAAAATCACCTTTCCCTATTTATAGAAAAGCGATCGCCCATCGACCATCTCTAGCTTTACAATGGTGATAGCCAAGAAATGTAATCAGCTCAAAAATTAGGAAGAATGGCGATCGCTATGGAGAAAACTAAAAAGTCCAAATCTTGATTCTAATTAGCTGGCGATCGCCATAAAAAAGCCCCAGATTTTTCTAGGGCTGTTTTTGTAATTTGTATGACTCAAAACCGATAAAGATATCCTATGGTTTAATGAGAACCAGCGATTTTCTTTTGTTTCCAGTAATAGCCAAAGCTTGCAGCTAAAATTCCACCTATAATAGTGGTTGGTTCTGGTACTGATTCATCCCCAGTAGATTTATTACCGTCAGGATTGTTGGCACTAGTATTACTACCTGTGCAACCATTTGAACTACTTGCAATGGGAGCATTAAAGGCAATTTTAACTCCATTAGAATTAGACCCAGTAAAAGGTTGGGAGTTACCATTATTACTATTAGTTTCTGGAGCATTGAGCAAGTTGAGAGTAGCAACTGGGTTATCCGTGTTAGATAAATTAACTGCAACTTGGGAATTATTTGCAGGTGGGACAACACTCCCAGTCAATAGAGGATTATCCGTATTCTGATTGCTCCCATTACCATTACTGTAGGAACTTAGAATTGTGTCAGTGAGAGGAGTAGCAAGAGTAGGTAAGGATTGTTCGTTAAAAATCACACAACCAACTATTCCGCTGATCAGTATTAGTCCTTTTTTTTGATTAAATTTCATGACAATTAGCTCCTAATATTTTTTCCAAAAGGTGAGATTGACTTTCTGATTAAGCATGGTTTTACCCTTGATGATTGAGCGCATTTTAAAAATGTGGGATCGGTAACTTAGTCAAGTCAAATCCTCCTGGTAAATGTTGCATAATCCAAACGGCTAGTAAAGATAGTAGATACCCAAAAATCCAGATGGTATAGGCTATACTCAAAGGAGCATAAGCCGCCAAAATCCAGCGATCGCTTGGTGCTTCTATGATTTCTTGTCTTTGCCACAATTGGGCATAAAATTGGAACGAGCGATCGCGTAGATTATTAATTCCTGACCAAGCTACTAACAGATAATATCCGTCAAATTTATTCAGCGGATTAAGGTTAAGCATTACTGTTACTAAAGCGGCTGTCATCAGCAAATAACTTGTATTATGGATGAGTGGATTAGCACTAGAAAACAGCCAAATCCACACAGCGATCGACCAAATAATTATTTGGACTAAAACTCCTGCTGCTACTACTAAAATGCGTTCTTTTCGCCTGATTAAACTGTATTGATCGGTAGTGTTAGTATAGCATCCTGGCATCAAGCACATGAATAACAATCCTATCTCACGCACCATCCCCCCATAGTGTTTTAAGGTAAAAGCATGACCCAGTTCGTGCAGAAAAGTCACTAGCATGATTAAAACCGCCAAAGTCAAGACCGTGGTCGAGCCGCCGATGGCCCAAACTGTTTGACTCGATGCGATCGCTTCCTCAGCCGAATCTAGCCATACGGCGATCGAGGAGGTAATAAATGCACAAAGGATAAATCCAATTGGTCAAGTCCAAATCCAACGTAATTTGTCGATATGTTTGGTGAGCCAAGCATCAGGATTAAAGACTGGAATTTGATAATAGAAGAGTTGCATTAAATTGAATTTTTTCGGAGGTTTTTGTGGATTTATTCCTTCCAGCATCCCCGCTCCTGCTAACATTTGGAGGAGATATTGCAGTTCCTCTAAGGTAATGTCATATTGATTCGCGATCGCGGGAATTGATATTAGCTGCAATTGGGAAATTATCTCCTTATCAAAATTATCTATTTGCAGATTAGTCAGGTTTTCCGGATTGCGAAGTATCCAATAATCCTCGGGGTGATATATCCATTCCAAGCTTGATTTTAATTGAATACCATTATTAGTTACCTGGGGTGAAACCGCATCGGATACAGGTTTTTCTCCTTCTATTTCTGGGGTAGTTAGTAAGATTTCCCAATCAGTTAATTGCTGAAGCAATTTGACAATAAATTCGGCAGGAATAAACTTATTGAAATGAGAGCGACAACGGTTTAAAACTTGACGAGCCGTATATTTTCCCGTAAAGTGCTTTAAAGCATAGCCTTCTATCGCTTCAAATTGATAGCGACGATTTCCGATTTTCGCTTGTAAGATTACTTGACCTGAATGGTATAGTTGGTCATCTATTTGCCAATGAGCAGATAGATCGGGACAAATAAGTTCTAGGTTATCCATTGAAGTAACTGTATTGGTGTACTGTCCAAAAAAAAATAACTTGCGGTAATCCTTTACTGAGTGAGAAAATAGATATTTTAGGATCATCTATTCACTACTTGGAGGGGAAAGGAATACTTAGTCAATCGTTCAAATATTTCCGATAGTTTTTGAGTTCAAAAGGTAGAATGTTCAAAATCAATCTATCCCCTGAAAATCAAGGGATTGCCACTAGGATCTCAAAACTATCCAAACTATTAAGTTAAAGCTTTTGGCCAAAACTTATCATCCGAATACAGAATAACCTAACTATGAGCAGAAAACCAGCAAATTAATATAAAGTTTCTGTAAACCTATTATAAAGATTATGTAAAGTTCCTAAAAATATTCAGCTAACATCTTGACATTACAAATGAATTTTTCTAACATAGCGGCATCCAGTTGTGTGAGCAAATTACAGCCCACTGGATGGCCAAATTTTCTTAAATTAGGGGTAGATATGGCATTCTCATCTCAGGGTAAACAAGCATCTTCAGGTCAAGGTTTGGGAAAATCAACCAAAAAACGCCACATTCGACGGCGGAGTTTCATTTTAGAGGAAATTAATACCCCTAGCGCCCTGATTCCCGGTGGGTTATCTGAATGGAATCCCCTCAAGCATATCCTCGAAACATTCTCACACTTAGGTTTACATTTACCAATTAATTTACATTTTTTGGCCTTAGACGGTGGTACTTGTCCCACCACCCCATCAACCAATGACCCAGGAGTCCCGTTACCAGATTTTGACCCTTTAGGATTAAGACATAATGGAGTTCCCCCTCAGACACCATTTAATCTTGATAGTGCGATCGCCACTCTACCTCCTCCCACTACCTTACCGATCGATCCACCAGGAACAGGGTCAGGTAATGTAAATAATCCTGTTACATTAGATCCGAAACAGTTTGATTTTCCTTTATCTTCTCAGCCATTAGTTGGTGATATTGATACAGGATTAAATGCCAATAATCCCTATTTTAACTACAATAATATTAAGGAAGGATATAATTATGTCGATAATACTAATAATTCCTTAATTCAATCAGGTAATCAACACGGTACTTTTACCTTTGGGATTATTGATTCAATTAATCAAACCGCACCAAAATGGGTAGGAGATGCGATCGGTTCTGGTAAATGGGCTGAGTCTTTAATAGATTTTGTGAATGCGGCTAAAGCATCTGGGCAGAAGAATGCGATCGCTAATCTTAGTTTAGATTTAACTCAGAAAAACTCTGATGGAACGGTAACAACACGCTATGAATTCACACCTGAAGAAAGAGCAGCTTTAGAATATGCTCGTGAAAACAATGTCTTAATTGTCACAGCCGCAGGAAATGATGGCAGTGTAATGTCTGCATTAGGTCAATCTTCCCAAGAATTTGACAATGTGATTACAGTTGGTTCTGGAAATAGTAATGGTAGGTATGATTATTCTAGCTACGGTAATGGTTTAGATATCCTAGCTGATGGTGGCACCACAGCAAACCCCCTTGAATCTACCGTAGGAGATGGGTTAGGAACAATGGCTGGAACTTCAGGAGCGACTGCCAAAGTAACAGGAGCAGCATCATTAGTATGGGCAGCAAATCCTGAGTTAAGTTACAGTCAAGTGATTGATATTTTGGAGAAAACGGCGAATAATTTAGGAACGCCCGGATGGAATCAAGATACAGGTTTTGGACTATTAAATGTAGTAGCAGCAGTACAATTAGCAAAGAATACCACGCCAGAGGTACAGGCTACACCTCCGATTTTAACCCCGACAACTTGGGGTGGTGAAGGGCAAGTTACACCGTTAGAACGGGCTGATTCAGATCAAGGTAGTATTCCAGAATCTTGGCAGATGAGTAGTTCGGCAAAAGGAGTCGGACAAATTGCAGTTAGTCGCGATCAAGATGGTTGTCTTGAAGCATTTACAATTGGTGCAGATAATCAAGTTTATCGTGCTTGTCAAACTTCTCCTAATGGTGGTTGGTCTAACTGGAGTGAGCTGCCTGGAGAAACTGCGAAGAGTCTAACTGTAGCTCAAAACCAAGATGGTCGTTTAGAAGTGTTTGCGATCAACACAGATAATCAGGTTGACCATATTTGGCAAACAACTCCTAATGGTACTTGGAGTAATTGGAATACCTTAGCTAATGGAGCTGATGTTCAAGATTTAACTGTGGGACAAGATGCCTCTGGTAATTTAGAAGTTTTTGCAATCGATACAAATAATCAAGTTATTCATACTTGGCAAGGTGGTTCCCAAGGTGGTTGGAGTGACTGGGGACCGATGTCAGGCGTTGCGGCTAAAAGTATTACGGTGGGTCGCAATTCAGATGGTCGTTTAGAACTATTTACAATTGGTACAGATGGTAATGTTTATCACAACTGGCAAACAACTCCTAATGGTACTTGGAGTAACTGGAATACCTTAGCTAATGGAGCTGATGTTCAAGATTTAACTGTGGGACAAGATGCCTCTGGTAATTTAGAAGTTTTTGCAATCGATACAAATAATCAAGTTATTCATACTTGGCAAGGTGGTTCCCAAGGTGGTTGGAGTATCTGGGGACCGATGTCAGGTGTTGCGGCTAAAAGTATTACCGTAGGTCGCAATCCAGATGGTCGTTTGGAACTATTTACAATTGGTACAGATGGTAATGTTTATCACAACTGGCAAACAACTCCTAATGGTAGTTGGGATAACTGGGGCATTCTGGCTAATAGTGTTGATGCTCAAGACTTAACTGTAAGTCAAGATGCTGATGGTCACTTAGAAGCTTTTGCGATCAACACAGATAATCAAGTTATCCATAGTTGGTACAGTTCCCAAGGTGGTTGGAGTAATTGGGGACCGATTTCATCCAATTCAGTATCCAATTCAGCAGTTATTAGCGACTATACTATCAGTCAAAGTTTTTTCAACGTTTATCAACAAAATCAAAACTCTCTTGGTAATCCAATTGGTGATGTTCAATCTTTATCTAATGGGATCAGCTATCAGAATTTTGAAAATGGGTCGATTATAAATAGTCCGAATGGAACTTTTCCTCTGTATGGACCGATTAGTCAACAATATTTGAACGATGGGGCACTTAATGGAAACTCACTGCAAAATTTGGGTGTTCCTACTAGTCCTATATATACAGATCAGAATGGATTTCAAACACAGTATTTTGAAAATGGTTCAATCGTTTGGGATGGTCAGCAAGCTGTAACTTATGATAGCGCAAATGGAGTTCCTGTTGCAAGTATTAATGATATACCAAGTTCAGAACCACAGCAAAATATAATTTATGGTATTAACAATGTCTCTAGTGAAAGTTCTAACTTAATTGGTGATGTTGGTAATTTAACTAGTGACACTCCTAACTTGATTGGTGATGTTGGCACAATCCTACAATTACCATATAACAACAATATCCTACAATTACCAGGGATAGTAAAAGTTTCTTCTGGCTCTATTGATGATTTGTTGAAAGGAGCCCAGCGATTACCACTAAAGAGTGGAGTTGATCCAGTAATACAATACGAAAAGAATGGTGGATGGTCATTAATTTGGGAAGATTATCAAAACTTGACAGAAGGGTTAAACCCTATACAAAAAGAAACTAGGGATGGTCTTCTTTGGGTGACTAAGCTTCCTGATGGAAGTAAAGCTATCGGTCGAAACTTTAGTTCTGGAAACTTGCTTACTATTGAAATTCAGAATCCAGATAGTAACACAATTAGAGATCAGATATATTGACCCTATGAGTCCAAGTTCTAAATTTCTTCCTAAAGACTTCCCTATTGGTGAAGACCCTAGTGTTAGCAGTGATGTCAACAGTCCAACTTCAACTGACATTAATAGTCCTGACTCCAAGATAGTTAGTCCAAGTGATAGTGGTAATTTTGATTCTGGAACAAGTAATTCAGGAGATAGCAATACGGCTTCAGATACTTCTAGCTCAAGTGATTCTAGTGCCAATGACTCTAGTGTTAGCAGTGATGTCAACAGTCCAACTTCAACTGACATTAATAGTCCTGACTCCGGGATAGTTAGTCCAAGTGATAGTGGTAATTTTGGTTCTGGAACAAGTAATTCAGGGGATAGCAATACTACTTCAGATACTTCTAGCTCAAGTGATTCTAGTGCCAATGACTCTAGTGTTAGCCGTGATGTCAACAGTCCAACTTCAACTGACATTAATAGTCCTGACTCCGGGATAGTTAGTCCAAATGATAGTGGTAATTTTGGTTCTGGAACAAGTAATTCAGTGGATAGCAATACTGCTTCAGATACTAATTTTCCCAGTGAAGGCGATTCTGCTAGTATTTCTTCAGATACTAATTCTTTGGGTGCTTCAACTTTGGGTGATGTTGCCAATACAGCTATGTCAGCAATTTTCATCGCTGATTCTTCCTTCAATCTTGCAAACGCATATCAACAAGATGGTGGACAATTTGGACAAAACTTTGATACAACAGCAGGCAGTGTAGCTGGTCAGGTTATCGGTGGGGATATTGGTGCAGAAGTAGGAGAGGCAATTGGTTTTACCATTGGGTCTTTTTTTGGTGGAGTAGGAGCAATTCCAGGGGCAGCTATTGGTAGTTTTGTTGGTGGTTTAATTGGTTCTAATGTTGGTTCTAATGTTGGTTCTAGCCTAGGTAGTGCCTATTATGGCGCAACTACTGGTGATAGTGGTAGTTATTCTTCTAATAATTATTCCGGTAGTAACTATAGTAGTAGCTATTCTAGTGGCGCAACTACTGGTGATAATGGTAGTTATTCTTCTAATAATTATTCTAGCAATAACTACAGCAGTAGCTATTCTAGTGGCGCAACTACTGGTGATAGTGGTAGTTATTCTTCTAATAATTATTCTAGCAATAACTACAGCAGTAGCTATTCTAGTGGCGCAATTACTGGTGATAATGGTAGTTATTCTTCTAATAATTATTCTAGCAATAACTACAGCAGTAGCTATTCTAGTGGCGCAACTACTGGTGATAGTGGTAGTTATTCTTCTAATAATTATTCTAGCAATAACTACAGCAGTAGCTATTCTAGTGGCGCAACTACTGGTGATAGTGGTAGTTATTCCTCTAATAATTATTCTAGCAATAACTACAGCAGTAGCTATTCTAGTGGTTATTAACTATGACATAAATAAAAGCCAATTATATACTAAATAGTCTAATATAGTTGGCTTTAGATAATACCACTACACAGATGATATTTAGATTATATCTAGCCAGAATAAATTTGGAATTAGTTCAATAACTAAAAATAGCTAAAACTGAAGTTAAAAAGTATGACTCAAAATACAGTTATTAATACCAATTCAAATATAGATAGTCAAATTGAATACATTCATTCTTCTAGTTTTCCAGAATTACTACAACAACTAGGAATATCCTTATTAGTTTCTACTTATCAAGCTGGTAAATTAATGGCAATAAGAGCTAAAAATAACCGGTTAACAACTTTATTGCGTAACTTTCAGCAAGTAAAAGGAATCGCTTTGTCATCTCAGCAACTAGCTATAGGAGTTCTTAACAGTATTTGGTTTTTTCGTAACATTTCAGAAATAATTCCTCTATTAGAAACTCCTAACGATTATGATGCCTGCTTTATCCCATTATCTTCACAAACCACAGGAGATATTCAGGTTCACGAAATTGCCTGGGTAGAAGAAAAACTTTGGATAGTTAATACTCGTTTCTCCTGTTTATGTACCCTTGATCCATACTATAGTTTTGTTCCATGTTGGCAACCTTCTTTTATTACTGCTTTAAAAAATGAGGATCGTTGTCACTTAAATGGATTAGCACTGGTTGATGGTCAGATCAAATATGTTACAGCTTTAGGAGAAACTGATCATGCCCAAGGTTGGCGAGAAAATAAAGCAAAAGGAGGATGTCTAATCGAATTCCCTACCAGCGAAATAGTGGCACGCGGTTTATGTATGCCTCATTCTCCTCGCTTTTATGATGGGAAGTTGTGGCTACTGGATTCTGGTAATGGTCATCTATTAGTAGTAGATTTAGACAAAGGTAGTAGTACCGTCGTTGTTGAGTTACCTGGTTTTACCAGAGGTTTAGCTTTTCACGATCGCTATGCTTTCATCGGTTTATCTCAAATACGCGAGAAAAAAATCTTTAGTGGATTACCAATAGAGGAAAAATTTTCTAAATTACAATGTGGTGTTTGCATTATTGATATCAAAACAGGTAAACCTGTAGGTTCTCTGGAATTTCAATCTGGCTGTACAGAGTTGTTTGATGTGCAAGTGTTCCCAAATTTTCGTCAACCAACTATAATTGGTTTCCAGAAAGACACGATCAATAATATCTTCGTTACTAAGGGATTCACTGAATTACCTCAAAATATCCAAATTGAGTAAGGAAAAAATAATCTTGGTTATTATCATAGATAACACTCAAATAACATTGAATTTGCTCCAGTTGACCAGCTAATTATTAACTTCCGACTACAAAGACAATTAGCCTTTTTACCATAGAAAGTGCGATCGCTAGTAAATCTCCCAAGAAAAATCACCTTTCCCTATTGATAGAAAAGCGATCACCGCTATTTCCAATCTCTATGTTTACTCTCAGAAGCGATCGCCATTGATAAAATATGCTCAAAAGGAAGAGGGGCGAAGCATTCCGGTCATAAATTGCTGGTGATTACCAATAACTGATCTGCCGGAATGCTTCGCCCCTACAATCAACTGACATTATATCGCTTTTTTGAGATGTTGATGGCGATCGCTAGCAGAATCTCCAAAGAAGAATCATATTTCCCTATTTATAGAAAAGCGATCGCATCCATTCCCAATCTCTATCCTTACAATAATGAGCAAAATTACCACCATATTGACTATTACAAACCGAACCGATCAATCTGCTCCAACACGCGGTTATATTCCCCCAGATCAAGTCCGCTCAATTACCCTAAAAAATGTGCTAGTAGATCCGAGAGCTACTAGCATGAGTTTACCCCCAGAAGCGATCGCATTGATCCGCTTGCTGAATTTTCTGACCATATTTTTGTCACTTAAAACGGATTAACAATTCTTGTTTTATTTTCAATCAGTTGATTAGCCTGCATATCTTCTGAATATAAAATATCACAATTATGTTGTAAACCCGTAGCAACAACCAGACTATCCCAATAAGTATAACCGTAGGTTGAATTAATCTCTAAAGCTGTCATCACTTTTAAAACATCTATTTCCACAATAGTAAAATTTGTTACCATCTCTAAAATAATCTGTTTCGCTTCATCTTTAGGTTTCAGGTTCTTTTTTGTCAGAACATTATAAAACTCGCCTAAAATCTGAGTGCTAATAATAATTGACGTAAAGTTATTATTAACTAACTCTCTCACTTTGACCGACTTATCTGGTGGATTTTGAGCATAAAGATAAACCCAAATATTGGTATCTAATAATACCTTATTTTTCATAAATATCCTCTCTATTAAATTGATAGTTATCAGGGAGAGTAAAAGAATACCGTTCTACAAAATCAAAAAAACGTTTCTTTTTGACGGCAATTTCCTCAGTTTCAAAGACAATTACTTGAAAGCTTTTACCTTCCCACTCATCACTCAATTTTTCATCAAGTATAAGATTACCGTTATTACAAGTTGCTTGGAGAACTTTATACATTTTATTTATGATCCCCTTTGAAAGTTTTACAGGTTTTTTGCAGCAAATTTTTTGAGGTTATTTTTAAGATCATACACAGTATTTGCTCAAAAAACAAGTCCCATAGAGTTGAGGGCAAGCAACATTTAGCCCAACTTGATAAATGTAGTTAATATTGGGAGCATCTCAGTTTTGCAAAAACATGCTCAAAATGAGGCTGAAACGCTTGGTTTTTCGTTGCCTGAGAATTGATTTGCAAATATGAGATGCACCCGTTAATATTTCCCGATCTGATCAGATTCTAGCAAATCACCAGGTCATTCCGACCCAGCAAGTCCGCTATAATCAAGGAGAACCCAAATAAGATAAAATTAATTTCCATGACTAACGAAGAAATCAAGCAACTGATTGAAAGTAATGCTAGAACTGCTCAATCTATTCTAGACTCAATGGTTGAAGCTCGACAGGAACGGGAAGAACTCCGGGATGGGACGATCCAACTGCAAAATGCTGTGATCCGCTTAACAACTCTTCAAGAGGGTATTGCTAACTTACTGGTTGCTTGCTTACGATGATCGCCGGACAATTCTGAGGAAGCTAAGTTTAATTGAGAACAAATTGGATAAAATTTTAGAGCGAGATAACAGGGAGAGCATATAAATCTGCAAATATTACTTTTCCGACAATTTATTGCAGTTTGTTGTTCTTTTTAAAGCGATCGCCATTAATAAAATCTGCTCAAAAAATGTTGATCAAGTCAAATATTAAATTCATCTATTGTTGGATAAAATGGTGATAGTGAAGAAATGCGATTAGCTTAAACAATTCGGAAGAAGAAGGGCGAAGCATTCCGGTCATAAATTGCTGGTGATTACCAATAACTGATCTGCCGGAATGCTGATGCCTACGGCACGCTCTCGCGTTCGCCCCTACAATAAACTGACATTAGATCGCTTGTTTGAGATGTTGATGGCGATCGCTAGTAGATCTCCCAAGAAAAATCACCTTTCCCTATTTATAGAAAAGCGATCGCCTCTCCACCAAAAACCCAACATTCATAACTCATGCCATCAGGTAACATAATAACTGCCTCCGATGTCCTGAATTTCCTCATTACTGGAATCGACAAAACCACCTTAGCAACTGAACTCACCGCATCAGGTTGGATATCCACCACAGCTAGAGGCGGTTCAATAAGTGGTAGTGGCGAAATCTGGACTAGCCCAAACAATCAATATAGCATCAGAATTATGACTAAGCCCGATGGTTCATCCTATAGCCGTGTTTATAATGGCCCCGGAGGTGGCGCACCTGGAGAACAACCCCTCAACGCATTAGGAAAACCTGGAACTCGTGCAGAAACCCACTTTAACCTACTTCCCTAGTCTAACCCCCAAACTCTATTATGAACTTTGAAGAAATCTGGCAACAATACGACTTTACCGAAGCCGAATTACTCTCAATGGGATGGCAATTTCCCTATAACTACATCCTCAATCTCAACTATTACTGGGAACTCAATCCCACTCACACAAATTCTGAAATTGCCACCACCGAACAACCCCTAAAACTCATCCTAAAATCCTGCATTCGGCTCGATATACAACTCAATTCCAATCCTGACGACTTAGAACAAATTCCCGCGAATCTTGGTACTATTATCGGCTGGGGTAAAGTCACCCATTCCCCTTGGTTAGAAAATCTCTTTCTTTCCCCTGATGAATGGCTACATCTATTTTTTGATATTGGTGGAAATAACAAAATTGAAGCCCTTTGTCAGTCGATCGTAATAGAACAATTAGCCAAACAATCCTTAGCCGTGATTTCCTAATCATTCAAAAAACTCAGACATCAAATATCATCCCTAATTAAAGAGTGAAATGATGATCGCATTATCCCAAAAATCGGCGAAAATTTGGTTAAGCATTCCCGAATATCCTTTAGCAACTATTCCTTCCTCAGCTTATCTTCGTTGTTCCCTGATAACTTCTGTTAAAAATCTCCTAGAAAAATGCAACAATTTAGTTAATCCAGAAAGCGTAAACAATCAAAAACCTTTACCTGATCTTCAAGTCTTTTTTAACTCAATTCAAACCAGCAACCAGGTTTACCAAGCATCCTACTCTCGTCAATTAGCAGCAGGTTTCCCCTCCAACATTGAGCAAACCTCCTCCAACAATGATCCCAAAGACTGGTTTATCAAAACCGCAGATTTCGGTGATGATAACGATCGCGTGATCCAACACCGTGATGGCAAATTTACCCAACTCTTACAAGACATTGCTCGTTACCATCAAATCTACGAACAAGGTTATGACAAAATCATCCTCTTACGTCCCCCCATCTACACTGGTTATGATATCCAACTGACTGCCGCGATGCAATGCTTAGGCTATACCAAAGAGCAATTTCAATTCATCATTGTTCAACCGCTCAAACTCTATGCTTTCCACCAATCCAGTCAAAAAATTCAGCCTATTCCCGATATTTCCTCACAAGAATTAATCACTAATCTTGGCATGAACGTCCTTTAATGGTATTCTTTGCGCGTTGCTCTCACCAGTATCGCTCCCATCGATATTAGCACTGCTACCGAACCAAGTCCAACTAATAGTCTATATCGGATTCAATCCGCCCATGTTCGTTGCTGTATCCTATTACAAGCAGCAGATCAGCAAGGTTTAATTGAGTTAGATCCGCGATCGCGCTCTAATTGGAAAATCATTCCACCTCTCCTTACTTTAACAGAATATACCTGGGATTCTCCTCTTGCTGCTAGTCTAGCAACTCAACTACAAGCAGTTCCCGAAATTATTCAACAAAGTGCCAAGGAAATAGCTCCTCATTTAACTTGTCATCACCTAGAAGCTATGAGCGAAACTTGCCATCAATGGTTAGACAATATGATATTAAACCCAGCAAACTTAGCCTTAATTTTAACAGCAAAGCAAACAATATTTGATTTGATGGAAAATATCTTATCTATCACTGTACCGGATTCAATGAATGGACTTGAAGGAGCATGATCAGTGGCTAAATAAGCGATCGCAGTCCGAATCAACAAAAGAAGAAGAAGGGCGAAGCATTCCGGTCATAAATTGCTGGTGATCACCAATAACTGATCTGCCGGAATGCTTCGCCCCTACAATCAACTGATATTATATCGCTTGTTTGAGATGCCTATGGCGATCGCTAGCAGATCTCCAAAGAAGAATCATATTTCCCTATTTATAGAAAAGCGATCGCCCCGATCGACCATCTCGCTAACTGACAAAACTACCTCTATTATTTAGGTGAGGATAAAATCTCAAGCGATCGCCATTGATAAAATATAATAAGCGAGCCAATTTTGATTAAATAACCATAAAATCTTAAACTTTTAGATTTTGTAGAGATTCTTAAACCAGTTTCTATTGAGAGATTAACTCTGGTAGAACCAGAATACAGATCAATTCCTAGCTTACCTACTGGACAAGTGCGAACTATCCTTGAAGTTTATGATCAGGAAAAATGGCTTTTCCTGTAGCCAGATTTTTGATATAATGGAAAAAATATACCATAATCCACTTATGCTAGAATCAGTCCAAACCTCACGACTCCAACAAGCGCTCGATACAGTAGAATCTTTATCGATTGAAGAACAAAACCTAGTCATTGAAATTCTGCTGAAACGACTCCAGAGAAAACGTCGAGAACAACTACTGCAAGAAATTTCAGAAGTGCGCCAGGAAGTATCTCAAGGTATAATCCAATTTGGTTCTGTAGGAGATTTTCTCAAAGAGTTAGATGAGTGAAAAAAATTGCTTGGACTCCCAAATCTTTACGAGCATACAAACGCCTAATTCGTCAACAACCTCAATTGCGAACTGCTTTGGAAGAAACTCTCATCCAACTTGCAATTGATCCTTTTCATCCTACACTCAAAACTCACAAACTATCTGGTGAATTGAATGGCATTTGGTCAGCTTCAATTGACTACAGTTATAGAATTTTATTTGAATTTATGACAAATGATTCTGAAGATGCAATTTTACTCCTGAACATTGGCGACCACGATGATGTTTATTAAGGCAAAATTTAGGTGTTGCTTAATTAGGGTATGAAAATAGGTAATGGGAAAATCCATTAGGGGCACAGTATGGGCCATTAGGGGCGTATTGCAATACGCTCCTACCAATTTTTGCATTAGTCATTCATACTGTAAATCAGCAACACCTATTAAAGGGATAGGATAAGCATTGTGATTCAGGGAGAAGGTTTTACAGTCAAAAAAAGCAAATTGGACTACTTTTTGGTTTTGTTACATCTACCCCGCGCAATGCGAAGAGATCCTCAAATAATTTAGAAAACCTAAAAGCCATGCCCCTAACTTGTTATATTGTGGAAATCCTCATCTTGGAGGAGGTAACGATAGCAATAACGGAAAATGAGGTACTGGTTTTTAATCCTGGTGGAGCAATCCGCTATAATTGCGATCTGCCTGACATTCCAGAAGAAATCTCAATTGTCGGCACAAATTTGCTAATTAAAACCATCGCTGGTGATAATTTAACCATTAATTCGATTGCTGGTAATCTCAAAGAAAAGGCACTATCTGTTTAGAGGAAAGGGTGTAATCTTTGCATGAACCAAAATCATGTCTACAGAACAAATGGGCAAAATCACCACTACATTGACTATGACAAACCGAGCTGATCAGATTCTAGCAAATCACCAGGTCTTTCCAACCCAGCAAGTCCGCTCAATTACCCTAAAGAACGTACTAGTAGATACAGGATCTACTACCATGAGTTTACCCCCAGAAGCGATCGCCCAGCTAGGTTTAGAACTGCTGCGATCAGTTGATGTTACCACTGCGACCGGACTCAGTAAAGCTCGCATTTTTCGAGATGCTAGTATTTTACTAATGGGACGAGAAGGCACCTTTGAATGTCTAGAATTACCTGGTGGACGAGATGCTCTTTTGGGAGTGATTCCGCTCGAAGCATTAGGAATTGAATTGGACTTACAGAATCAGCAATTAAAAGTTTTACCCGAAACCTCGATCGATACCTATTTAACCATCTTGTAAAAATAATCTTCTTTTCATCTGCTTATTAAAAGTAGAGCAAGTGCTACCTGCCAAGTTGGAAGGACAACTCAAGCTAGAACTGGAAAACCAGATTTTTGAGGAATGGCTGAGAACAGTATCTAAGTCAACACCATTACTATACTCCTAATAACAAAAATTGTCAATCAATATTTAGTAGAATTTGCTGACAGACAAGGATGTGAATATGCCATGGCTATCTTAAAAGAAGATGAAGTTTTAGTCCATTTAGCAGGATAATCGCTGATTCTAAAATGCCAAAGTGATAGTAAATATTTTTTGAATAGAGAATGCGATCGCGATCTAACCAAGTGCTATATGCTATATTTATATAGGCGTCCCATTATTGATATTAGCCCAGATAAAAAAATCTGTAAGATATCCAAAATGGCTAGAATAACCTTTTCAATGTCTTCCTAGATATAGATTGGAGAAGTTATGAAAAAATATCGCATTACTGTTTTAATCAACCTGGGTATTATGTTTTTAGTGTTGGCGTTAATTGCTTATATGCACTTAATCGACAAACCAGCATCAGCATTATTTCTTCATCCCGTTTCTCCTAACTACCCAGGAGAGAGAATTTTAACTTATACATTTCAAATTTTGTGTTCTATCCCATTTATAGTTTGTACTTTTACTTGGGGGGTTCTCAGAACGATTCAAGCTAAAGGTAAGTTGATTTTATTGTCAGCAATCATGTTCGGAATTTTTTTTATCAACGAAATTTTTCGGATTCACATTATGCTGTCAAATGCTGGTATTCCTGAAGTGTTCCCCATTGGACTATATGCGATTTTTTTTACTTTTTGTGGATTATTATGCAGGAAATAAATTTTATTAACGAGCTATATTATCCTATTAACTGGGATAATTTTATTAGCTTTGGCGATGAAAATAGATCATGCTTTTGGAGAAAATACAATCGCTATTTTCCTAGCAGGTATACCCAAAGTTTTTGGGGCACTAAATGTTGCTATTTATTATTGGGATGTCTGTCATAAAGAGTTATTAAGATTTGGGGGAAGAAATCAGTGACGCAAATCACACTAAAACTCAAAATGGCTCACAAAAAATATCCAACACTATCACCAAAAGACTCAACAATCATCACTTACCACCAAAGGTAATCACGGGATGATCAAGAAACCGAGTTAAATAAAATAGTGATGATTCAATTCTCCAGTACAATTAAGGAAATTGTGGCCAATATCAACCAAACCCAAAAAGTAACCAAATCTGATTGGTGTATGATCGCGACAGCACTTTTAGATGAATCAACTACAGAGGAAGAATGTAAAGTGATAGATATTGTACTTGGTCTGATCGCCAAAGGTACTGTCCAAGTTTCGGATTAATTATCGTATATTTTTTGCTAATTACTATGCTGGCAAGAATCTGGAGTGCATCATTAGTCGGAATTGACGCTGTTAAGGTAGGTGTAGAAGTTGATGTAGCTGGTGGATTACCAGCTATAGTAATGGTAGGTCTACCTGATACTGCGGTACAAGAGTCACGGGAAAGAGTAAAAGCAGCAATAAAAAATGCTGGGTTTGCTTATCCAATGAAAAGAATTGTCATTAACCTAACTCCAGCAGATTTACGCAAAGAAGGACCAAGCTTTGATTTACCAATTAGTATTGGAATGCTAGCAGCTTCAGAACAAGTAAATGCCCAATTACTAGGAGATTATCTATTTTTAGGAGAACTTTCTCTTGATGGTAGTTTAAGACCAATTGCTGGTGTATTAGCGATCGCTGCGGCTGCCCAAAAATTAGGTATTACAGGTATAGTTATTCCCTCGGCAAATGCCCAAGAAGCTGCTTTAGTAGAAGGTTTAGAAGTTTATGGGTTTAACTCCTTATGTGAAGTTGTCAATTTTCTGAATGCTCCTGAAAATTATTCACCCTTAAAAATTAATATTCACGCTGAACTAAATAAAAACTATTTTACCAGTTACGATCTCAAAGATGTGAAAGGTCAATCCCATGCTCGTCGTGCTTTGGAAATAGCTGCTGCTGGGGGACATAATCTGATTTTTGTTGGACCTCCAGGAAGTGGGAAAACCATGTTAGCTCGTCGTTTATCAGGAATATTACCTCCTTTAACTTTTGCTGAAGCTTTAGAAGTTACTCAAATCCATTCAGTCGCAGGATTATTAAAAAATAAAGGTTCTTTAGTTAGCGATCGCCCATTTCGCAGTCCTCACCATTCTGCTTCCGGTCCATCTTTAGTCGGTGGTGGTAGTTTTCCTAAACCAGGAGAAATTTCTCTAGCTCATCGAGGTGTATTATTTTTAGACGAATTAACCGAGTTTAAACGAGATGTATTAGAGTTTTTGCGACAACCATTAGAAGATGGTCAAGTGACAATTTCTCGGACTCGTCTATCAGTCATGTTTCCCGCTCAGTTTACATTAGTTGCTAGCACTAATCCCTGTCCTTGTGGTTATTTTGGTGATCCCATTCAACCTTGTACTTGTTCTCCCCGTCATCGAGAACAATATTGGGCAAAACTTTCTGGTCCATTGATGGATCGGATTGATTTACAAGTAATGGTAAATCGTCTCAAACCCGAAGAAATTACCCAGCAGTCACTCGGAGAAAATTCTGAACCAATTAGAGCTAGAGTAAAATTAGCTCGCGATCGCGCTTATGAGCGTTTTCAATCCGAACCCAATTTGCGTTGTAATGCTCAAATGCAAAGTTCTCATTTGCGAGAATGGTGTCAATTAGATCAAACTTCCACCAAATTATTAGAAGCAGCAATTAGCAAATTAGGTCTATCAGCTAGAGCTAGCGATCGCATTTTAAAAGTAGCACGGACGATCGCAGATCTCAGCTGGTGAATTAGAGATCCAATCTCCCCATCTTGCTGAAGCCATTCAATATCGGACTATCGATCGAATGCAATAGTTTTTATCAACAGAGATTTTGATTAATCACCCAATAATCAAGTCAATCCAGTTCAGTGAGATCAGAAAATATATGATTTTTTAGGCGTCGCCGTGAGCGTCAGTCGAACGGTATGTAGTAGCGATAAGAGCGCTCTTGACGGAAAAAATACCCCCTCCCATTCACGGTAAACGCATCTAAATCATGGAAACCTTACCCAGTAATGCTTTCATGATTTAATCACAAAAATTAACAATTGCTGAAACCCTGATTCAGTAAGCATTATAAAAATCAGATGCTTGTATTCTGAATGGTGAGCCTGGTAAACTGTCTCTAGAAATCAGATAGGATATGGGTTTTAATGGAATCTCTCCCCACTTGCTAGGGAAATTATTTGAATATAAACTGGACACTACTATGAAAATCGATCGGTTACAGGAACTCAAGCAAAAATTGGCCGTTGAAAAAGAGCTTTCCGATATCTGGTTATTTTACATGGATCATTTTGCAGATTATCCGGAATTTACTGAACTAGGAAAGCCTGCCCGTAGTGAATATCTAAGTGCTATTCTCCACAAATGTTGTCAGCAAATGTTTGGTAAGGCAATAAAAATTACCGACTTTTTATTGATTTACATTGCAGAATATCAGCTCTTTCATGGACCTTTCCAAGTAGAAGGACAGATTGGCGGTGTGATTTATTTCGAGGATATAAAAATTGGGTTAATTGCCGTGTCAGAAGAATTTCTCCCCGTCAGTGAGGTTAAGTATTCACGCTTCTCCATCCCCCACGAACACCCCCACGCGATGAGAAATTAATTAAATAACATAGTTCAAAATTTCCTATCCTATCAGTAAGCAATTTATCTTTCTGGTAGGGTTTTAGTTTTAGCCATCAAGTCAGGATTTCTCAGAACGCGATCGCTAAATAATACCACCCATTGACATCTTCGTCAATTCGGGTGGTTAAGGTAAATTTGCTTAATGATAATTTCTGGTTGCCATCAACATATGATAAGCAATCAATAGTTGAGTAATAGCTAAGGGATAGCTTTGGATCGCTTCTCCAGTTGTACCGGTAATATTACCGATTTCTTGATTACCTTCCAAACTACAATAGGGTAACAAGTCAGGTAATTCATTGCACATAATTTTCTCTAGCTTGCTGACTTGTTGGCTAGTAGCATGATTGTCAATTTCTAACACATCAACTGGTTTACCCATATCTCGATCTAATTCGAGACGGATGGTTTGAGTTGAATCAACTTTGGTTTGAGCTAAAATATTGGTAAAATCCGGATGAGGAATAGTCGGTCTGAGAATTAAACGGACATTGAGATTAGGATTATGCTCCAAAGGTATATCATCAGGTGGATAAAATGTCACTATGACATCTGCCCATTGTCGCTGAGGACGGATATATTCTTCTGAATCTGGTTCACGTTTTTGGAGTTCAGCGAGAACTTGTTCTTCACTATAACCGCGTTTCATCGTATCACGCTTGATTTTCCAATAAGTACGCAAAGGTTCTGGTGGTGCTAAATAGACTTTTATATCATAACAATCCCGACAACCACGGGTCGAATAACCGAGCAAACCTTCGATAATCACAAATTTATTTGGTTTGATGTATTCTGGTGCTTCAAATGTGCCGGTTTTATGACTATAAACGGGTTTGAGGATGGGTTGTCCAGTTCGCAGCAAGATTAAGTGTTGCTGCATAATGTCTAAATAGTTACAATCAGGATGGAGTGCAGTTATCCCAAGTTGGGCTCGTTGTTGACGATCGTAACGATGATAATCGTCTGTACAAAGAACTGTAACATTTTCAGCGCCCAGCACTTGAGCAATCCCTGAAGTTAGGGTGGTTTTCCCAGCAGCACTGTCACCGACAATTCCCAGAATAATGGGTCGATAGTTCATAATTCCTCATCTATGAAAACAATTAATTAGGTTAAGTCTACAAGTAAATGGGATCGGGATCAATCATCAAAATTGATTGCAGCAATAATTAATTTTTCTTAATCAGCTCAATATCTAATCAGAAATATCTGTTTACCAGTCATCATTGTGTCGAGGTTGTTTAGGTTCCCAGTCATCACGTTCAGATAATTGGGGTGCTGCTTCCGGTTCATTTAAGCTGGATGCTGCTGGTTCTATTTCCGGTGGTGACTTGATTTGTAAAGGTTCAACGACTTTAGCGATCGCATTTTTAATAAAAGCTTTGACAAATTCATCTCGACGATTAAGTTGAAACTGTCTTTGGACTACTTCGGTAATTCCTCCATCACCCCAATCCTGGTCATGACGAAAATATTCAATAAAACTTTTACCAGCAATCCGAGTTAAATATGCTGCGGTGACTCCTTGGATAGTTTTCCCTACTACTAAAGTAGCAAAATTTAATTGCAGTGCTGCCGAAACTAACTCAATTGCTCCCTTCACAATCCCTAAACTAGCCAAAGTTTTGCCCAAGGAAAGAGCCAATTCTTGTCCGCGCTCCATATTCAGTTCACAACCATAAATTCTGCCAATTTCTACTACCATTTGAGCATTAACAGCCGCAGTTGCAAGGAGATCAACTATGGGTAAAGGAGTAACTGCAATTACCCCAGCACCAATCCACTGAAACCGCTCGACAATTTTTTCTGATTGACGTCGTCTTTGGGCATCAATTAAACGTCTTGCTTCTTCTCCTAAACGCTGAGATTGGAGTAAAATATTATCAGCAATTAAATCTTCTCCTTCCGATCGTAAAATAGCAGCCATCCGCTGAATCAGGGGCATAATATCTGGTTCCGCTTGGAAAATTTTGCCATTTTCTAGGGTGACAGGTTGAGGATTAGCTGCGATCGCAACCACATCATTAGTATTAATAAAACTCCGCACTCGCTCTCGCAATCTGGCCAAAATTATTGATCGATCTTCTTCAAAATATCGATCAATTTTATTAAAAATAACTAAGGATCTTTTGCCAATTTCTGCTAACATTTGTAACGGCGTATATTCCGAATTAGATAAGTCGTTATCTAACACAAATAATAACAAATCTGCTTCCGTTGCTAATTCTCTTGCTAATTTTTCTCGTTCCGTTCCAGCTCCACCAGCTTCTAAAATTCCTGGGGTATCAATAATCAAAATTTCTCTTTCTAAACCTTTAAGTTTGAGACGATAAGTTTCTCCCACTTCCGTAGTACCCATTGGTGCAGAAACTCGACCAACCATCCGTCCAATTAACGCATTAACTAAAGAACTTTTGCCAGCTGAACCTGTACCAAATACTACTACTTGTAATTCTCCACGAGACAAACTAGCTTCAATTTCCCTAGCTCGCGATCGCAGTGCTTGTTGAGCAACTTCATCGTGAATTTGAGCTACTTGTTGTCTGACAGCTTTGAGAGTTTCGGAAGCAGCTTCAGTTTTTTGAGCAGACACTTGATACTGAGGACGACGCTGACGTGACTTTTGGGGGCGTTGCAATAACATGATGTAATAGACAAACGCTCCGATTAAAATTCCTAATATTCCAATCAGTAATAATAGTAGCAGATTCGCCAGCAGAGGTGTGGCAAAGGAAATTTGCCAGTAAAGCCGATATAGGGAATCAATCAACCATAGCATCAGCCCTAGAATTAGGCTAATACCAATAATTAGCGTCAGTAGGCGCGGCAAGGGCATGAAAGTAGTTAAAATTAAGTATGGTCTAACTGGGATAAATTGAGCTTTACTCGATCATATCTATTTTTCTTATCTTTTTTACCATTTTTGGGGATCTGGGCAGAAGAAGGGTTTACCCTGAGTGTTCCCTGAGCGGAGTCGAAGGGCGGAGTCGAAGGGCGGAGTCGAAGGGCGGAGTCGAAGGGTGAAGCATTCGGATATAATATTATTGGTGCTTATCGCTCAATTGTCGCCCGAATGCTTCACCCCTACAGTTAACTGAACCGTATTGGGGCAGATTACAGAAATTTTCTTGTTAAAATCTGCCATCAAACTAAGCTTCTTTAATGGGACGCATCGTGGGAAACATGATTGCGTCACGGATGCTTTGAGTATTGGTGAGTAACATTACTACTCGGTCTACTCCTATTCCCATACCTGCACAATTTGGCATTCCCAAGGATAAAGCTTCAATAAAGTCTTCATCCATGGGATGTGCTTCGTCATCTCCAGCTTTTTTCTGTGCTAATTGTTCTTCAAAACGCTGACGTTGTTCTTGTGGATCGTTCAACTCAGAAAATCCGTTGGAGTATTCTGTACCATTGATAAATAACTCGAATCGTTCGACAAATCCTGGTTTACTCCGATGTCCTTTAGCGAGGGGACTAACTTCAACCGGAAAGTCAATAATGAAGGTAGGTTGAATTAAAGTTGGTACAACTTGTTTGTCAAATACTGCATAGAGTAGGTAGCCCAAATTCTGTTTGTCTAAGTTAGATAATGGTACTCCAATTTGTTCAGCTTGAACAATAGCTGCTGCTAATTCTAGCTGCTCAAAATCTAACTTGGTTTCATCTTTAACTGCTTCTACCATGGTTTTAATTTGCCAATGGTGACCAGACAGACTCGGATATTTGCTACTATGATCATATTTACGTTCTAAGCTAATGGTTTGTCCTTGATATTCAATTTCTGGTCGATCGCCCACTACTGTAGCTTGAGCATAACAAATCACCTCTTCCACTAAGGTAAGAATATCAAAATAATCGGCATAAGCTTGATAAACTTCTAAGGAAGTAAATTCTGGGTTATGGGTACTGTCTACTCCTTCATTCCGAAATACTCTCCCTAGTTCAAATACCCGTTCAAATCCACCACAAACTGCTCTTTTCAGAAATAGCTCGGGAGCAATGCGTAGATATAGATCTACATCTAAAGCATTATGATGTGTGATAAATGGTCTAGCAGCAGCACCTCCATAAATTGCTTGTAAGGTGGGAGTTTCAATTTCATAAAAATCGGCATTACCTAGATAATTACGAATACTACTAATAATCCGACTGCGGATCATAAATCGCTGTAATGATTCTGGATTTCCGGCTAAATCCATTTCCCGATGTCTACGACAAGTTTCCGGATCATTAACTCCATAATAAGCGTCAGGAAACTGAATCGTAGCTTTAGCAAGAAGTTGTAATTCTCCTACTTGGAGCGATAATTCTCCCCGATTAGTTCGACAACCAATTCCTTCAGCTCCGACAAAATCTCCGACATCTAGGAGTTTTTGAATTTGTTTAAAGCTTAATCCAGGTTCACCTTTAACGATTTTTTTTTCAATTTTGAGTTGGATTTTTCCAGCAGCATCTTTGACATCCATAAAGCAGATGCTACCACTATCCCGTTTGGATGTGATCCGACCACAAACCCGAATATTAATTTGTTCGGGATCTGTTTCTCCATTTTGGAGTTCTTTACCTGGTTGGGTAAATAATTCCTCCACTTTTTGACTGGTATGCGATCGCTGATAAGCTTGACTGGGATATGGTTCTATCCCTTGCGATCGCAATTCTGCTACTTTCTGTGAGCGGACTTCTGCTTCACTTCGAGTCATCCCCTGGTATCCTCTTTAATGCCAAACATGGTATTATAGCATAAATGCTACCAATAAAATTCTATTCTCCGGAGAAAATAGTTGGCAATCATGATGAGTTAAGATTGTGATCAAAATATCCCAACTAAGGTGATCGGGTTGTGGATCAAATAAATTAGTCGATCGTTGGCTTTTAATTTTCTGAAAATAAAAAGTTTCCAAGACTGATTTTTACCTGGTTCAAAGTTAGCTCATTTAACAGTCTAATTGTGATCTAATTAGTTATTTATATCCCCACTTATGTCTTTTCTACCTACTAAATCCTCAGTCAAACCAAAACGAACTTCAGCGGTACTACTCGGTAGCGTCATTTTACTGGTAGGTGTAACAGCATTACTCAGCTATAAGATACTTTACCATGTAATTTTAAACAACTTAAAAGCTAATATGCACTTAAAAGTAGAAACGACAGGTAATGAAATTGATAACTTACTTGCGAGCAAGTTAGAAAAACTCAAACTCCTGGTTCGATACCCCGATGGTTAGAACTGTAGATTGGTCAAAAGCTGGACCTTATTTACAGTTAGAACTAGATCAAAATCCAGATTTTAACGGAATCGCTTTGATCAAACCAGACGGGTCGATGTATCTTACCTCGAATAACGGATTAGAGGTGATTAATATTAAAGATCGCCCCTATTTTCAGCAAGCGATGGCTGGAAAATCAATTATTAATAATCCGATTATTGCCCGCACCAGTAATAATTTAATTTCTATTTTTGCCACACCAATATTTTCTGCACCTTGCTGTTTTAGTCAGAAACTTTCTCCCGAACGAGAATTAATCCGTTCCCAATCCTTAGCTTTTTTTCAGCTTCCTAATAATCCTAACTATCGTCCTTACCCAATCGGAGTCTTAACCGCAGCGGTACCTGTATTACGAATCGGACAGCTAGTAGATAAAATTGCTGATGAAGATCATAGTTATGCTTTTGTAATTGACAATCAAGGTCAACCTTTAGCTTATCCTGATAAAAGTTTTCTCCAGACACCACATAATTTGCTGAAAACGAAAGATCCTGAATTAGGAAGAATTGTGGAAGCAATGGTTCATCACAATTCTAATGTAGAATTAGTCAAATTAAACAATGAATGGGTTTATGTTGCTTATTTACCGCTGCATGAAGCTAACTGGTTTTTAGCCTTAGTCACTCCTCAAACTGCGCTAGAAAAAGGATTAAGTATTCTCAATTTATTAGCATTATTTATTGGCTTACTGTTAATTATTGCCATTATCGTAACTTGGAGACAAATCCAACTATTTGACGCCACCCGTATTTATGCTGAAAAAGAAGCATTACAATCTCAACAACTTGCTCAAACTTTAAAAGAATTACAAGAAACCCAATTTCACCTCATCCAAAGTGAAAAAATGTCTTCCCTTGGTCAAATGGTAGCTGGGATTGCTCATGAAATTAACAATCCTGTCAACTTCATCCATGGTAATCTTACCCATGTTAAGGAATATACTCATAATTTACTAACGTTAGTTGAACTTTATAATGAAGAACTAGGTTCTCCCTCGGAGAAAATAGAAGATTATAGTGAAAACATTGATTTAGAATTTATGATTGAGGATTTACCAAAAATCTTGAATTCGATGAAAATTGGTACAGAGCGGATCAGGGAAATTGTTCTCTCTTTGAGAAACTTTTCTCGAATTGATGAAGCAGATATGAAATCTGTTGATATCCATGAAGGAATTGATAGCACTTTATTATTATTAGAAAATAAATTAAAAGCCAAACCTGGTCATTCCGAAATTAAAATAGTTAAAAACTATAGTGATCTTCCTTTAGTAGAGTGCTATCCCGGTCAATTAAATCAAGTATTTATGAATATTATTAATAACGCAATTGACGCGATCGATGAATATAGGGATCAGGCTGATCTGGCAAATAAAAATGTACCGAGTACCATTACGATTCGGACAGAACTTTCCGAACTTGGTTATGTAACGATCGGGATAGGTGATAATGGACCAGGAATATCAGCTGAAGTACAGAATCGTCTATTTGATCCATTTTTTACGACGAAACCTGTGGGTAAAGGAACTGGGTTGGGGTTATCAATTAGTTATCAGATTATTGTCCAGAAACACGGGGGAAAATTAAGTTGTCTTTCTGCGATCGGTCAAGGTACAGAGTTTTTAATTGAAATCCCCTGCAAACAGCAATCTACCTAAAACTATAATTTAATTCAATAGGATTCAGTTAACTGTAGGGGCGTTCGCGTAGCGTGCCGGAGGTATAGCATTCGGGCGACAATTGAACAATCAAACTTTACCCTGAGTTTACCCTGAGCGTAGCCGAAGGGCGTAGTCGAAGGGCAGCAATATCATATCCGAATGCTTCGCCCTCACCATCTATGCAGCCAACCGATCAACTATATATAGCAATAGGGTTCAGTTAAGATTTTTTTTGGATATCTCGGCGAAGAAGGGCGAAGCATTCGGATATAAAATTAACGGCCCTTCGACTACGCCCTTCGGCTACGCTCAGGGTAAACTCAGGGTAAAATTTAAGTGATAAATTATCGCCCGAATGCTTCGCCCCTACATGGTAATTTAATCCTATTGCCAATTTCCTACCAATACATAAGGTGCCCAGAAAGTGGGCTGTTGAAAACGGGGATTATGTAATAGTTTTTCTTGCGCTCGACGGAGTGCTTCTGCTTTGGTGACTTTAGCATCTTCTAATTCATGGTAAAATTGAGTCATTAAAGTAGCAGTTGCTTCATCACTCACACTCCAAAGAGTAGCGATCGTACTCCGGGCTCCAGCTCGAATTGCGACTCCAGCTAATCCTAGTGCTGCTCGATTGTCTCCCACCGCAGTTTTACAAGCACTTAAAACTAATAATTCAATTGGTTTACCTTCATTTTGCTCTCGACTTCGTAATAATTCATTTAACTGATTCACATTAATCCGACTATCCCAAGTGAGAATAAAGGTGTCTTCAGCTTTAGAACTAAATTGTCCATGCGTCGCGAGATGAATGACTGGATAGGAAGCTGAGTTAATCGCATTTTGGATGGTAGTTTTGGTAAAGTTTTGATTTAAAAGTAACTTAGTCGGAATTTCTGATTTAATTTGGTCTAGCTCGATTTTGACATAGGGTAGAGCTGAAAAACCTAATCGAGCTTCACTTAATCCTCCAGTGATAGCTTGTAAATGTCCCCGAGCTAAACCTTGAGAAGGTAGTAGTTGTAATCCTGGAGTAACAGCGATCGCATATTTTTCTAGCAAAAACTTTTTCCCATCATATAGTGCCCCCATGGGAATATTGCGAAACACTCCATCCGGGACAAAGACTAAGGTTTTGATATTCTGACTGGTTAGCTCTGCTTCAAGTGGTCGAATTAGCCAATTATATACTTTTTGACTACGAGATAATATCAGTAATTTTCCTAAATAAGGTGCTGGGAGAGTTTTTCTTAATTCATCAACCCGACTTTCAACTTCTTTTTGGGACACATTGATACTGTAATGGCGCAGATTTTTACCTGGAAGTGACAGAATAATTTCGATGCGATCGGGTAAAATAATTGGATAAATAACGGCTGCACTTGGATCAACTTGGTCAATTTGCTTTGGTTTAGCATCTAAACAAGCTTCTCGAAAAAAGTTATCTAGTTCTGCTAGTTGGAGTGATTCAATGACACTTCGAGCTTGGATCAAATTTTCTTGATTTTGACCCGAACCTAATTGATCTTTTCCAGAAATTTCTTTGACATTACTAATGGGGACATCTTGCAATAGTAAAGCAACTAATTCTCTATATACAGGTTCAACACTTTCGCGAAAAGAAAATTGAATATCTGGGTTAATTGATACTAAATCGCTGCGGAGAGATTTGAGATTATTTACTGCTTCTGTATAAAGAGTAATCGCTCCTTTCCTATCTCCAGTTGCTTTCAACAAACGTCCCATTTGCCATTGATATTGATAAGCAATATCTGGTGCTTCTATAATCTGAGCTAGATTAAGAGCTTGTTGAGTTAATTTTTTGGCTTCTTCCCATTGCTGAGTTTTTTCATAAAGATAACCAAAATTTCCTAAAGCATAAGCTTCTGAGCGCTGATCTCCTAACCTCTGAGCTGCTTGGACTGATGTAGCTAATTGTTGACCAATTTCTTGGTAATGATTAATCGAATTAGTGCTATTTTCTGCTTTCAACCAATTCTGAGCAAAATTGATGCGAGCATAAATACTAGAGCGTGATTCGGGCACTTTCTCTAACTGAGCTTGAATGATGGGGATGAGTTTTTCAGCTTCTAAAAATTGTTTATTATCGCTCAATAAGCTAAATTCATTTAGTAATGCTTGTAATTGCCCCAAAGGAGAAATAAATATATTTGCTGCTTCCTGATATAGTTTTAAAGCCTGGTCTGGTTTTTGCTGACTCCGAAGAGTGTTCCCTAAACTGAGTAAAGCATCAGCAATAGCTTGAGCTGATTTTAATTCTTTGGCTATTTGTAAACTTTGCTGTAAAAAAATCTCTGACTCGTCTAAATTACCAACTACTCGCAATCCATCACCTAAACTTCTTAAAGTAACTGCTTTTAATAAAGAACTTGGTTGATGATGTAGGGTTTGTTCAACTTCTTTAAGAGTAGTTAAAGCTCGACGATAAAGTCCCAAGGTTTGTAATGCTTGAGCTTGGTTTAAAATACCCCGAGCAACATTGAGAGTTTCTCCATTTTTTTTGTAGATTTCTGTCGCTTCTTGCCAACTTGTCAGAGCTAGTTCTGTTTGTCCTGTAGCTAACTCTAATCGACCCTGAATATCTAAAGCTTGGGCTAAATATCTCCAGCGATCGCTACCCATACTTTTATCATTTCGTAACAAATTTAAACTGGTAGCGATCGCAGTTTTTGCTTGCTCCCATTCTCCTAATTGCTGATTAACTAAGGAAAAATTACTTAAAGCTATTGCTTGATTTAGTCGATCACCTTGCTGTTCAAAAACTGTTACTGCTTGTTGCAAAACTTTTGCTGCTTCCAGAAAATTTCCGCTTTCGTATAGAGCTTTTCCACGCTCAATTAATTCTCCTCCGGAAACTTTAACTTCCTGGACATGATCTAATTCTAATTGATTAGATATTCCCACCGCGATCGCATTATAAGTCCAGGTAATTGTAGCGATCGTCAATAATCCTAAACTGGTGCCTAACCAGGATCTTTTCTTAATTAAGCCGCGGAGTTTTTTCATCATGATAATTTTATTAATTTAATCAAGTTTATATTTTATAGAAATTTTGATTGCTGTCTCTTCTCCTGCTACTAAGACCACTGCGTCCCCAAATGCTGGAGCGCTAGTCTTTACTGGGGGATTTTGAGAAAACCCAAACCCTTGGAGTGGTCTTCCGAAATCATCTTTATGGAATATTCCATCTCCCTTTTCATCATGGTAAACTGCAACTGCATAGCTACCAGAACTTATTCCATCTAGGGGAATTATCAACGGATTTTCTGGTGAATTGTCTTCGGGAATTTTAACGCATTTTTTTAAAATACTCCCATTATTGGGAAATCCTTGGCTACTATTAAACAGTCGAAGACAAACCTGACCATTTGTGTTTCTCAGTCCATCGATCTCAATAGTTAGTCTTCCGGTGAGTTGTGCATAAGCATTGAGAGATATAGTCAATATGCTCAAAACTGGCAGAACCAAGGCAGGAATTTTAAAATTTTTGAACATGGAAGTAATCAAAATATTTCTAGTTTAATGATACTTGATGGGGACTAATGGGAAAATATCCCCATCTCGGCTTTTGACTAAAAGTCAACTCCACGCTTAAGTTCTACCCCTTGATTAGCATAGTGCTTGTGACAAAAAACTTCTGAGTGAACACAAGCTAAGTCAAAATAAGCAGGAATATTGTGACATCGACCAGTAATAATCACTTCTGTATCGCGGGGTTTACGCAACAAAGCTTCCACAATTGGCTCAACCGGGAGGAGTTCTAAGTCAACGGTAGGATTAAGTTCATCCAGGATAATGGTTTTATATAAACCAGAAGCGATCGCAGCTCTCGCAATTTCCCACCCCCGTTCTGCTTCCACATAGTCTAATTCTTGTTGTTGTCCACGTCACACAATTGCATCTCGACCACAACGTTGATGATCGACTAAATGGGGATAACTCTGACGTAAAGCAGCGATCGCTGCATCTTCAGTATAGCCGCTTCCCCCTTTGAGCCATTGGATAATTAATACCCGATGGGATTTATCTTGACTAATTCCCCGACCAATTGCTTGTAAAGCTTTCCCCAAAGCACTAGTAGATTTACCTTTACCAGCACCTGTATAAATTTCAATCCCAGTAATTCCTTTTTCCCTTGCGGTAGGATGATCATGGGGTTTCATTTCTGAGTGTAAGTCGGCTATATCTAGTAGTGCTTGAGGTGCAGCTCTCCCTGTGGCAATTATTTCTACTTCTTCTGGTTTATGCTTGAGAGTATGGATCACTTCATCTAGGGTAAGTAATCCTAAATCCAGCACGGGATTGAGCTCATCTAATACGACTACTGAATATAGCCCAGATGCGATCGCTCCTTTGGCTACATCCCAACCTCTTTGTGCTTCTAATCGGTCAAACCGAGTTATCTCTTCTTGACCGAAGTATTCCGCTCTCCCGGTCCGAACTTGATCAATTAAGTGGGGAAAAGCCTGTTGTAAAGCAGCGATCGCCCCATCTTCATCATAAGCACGTCCCGGACCTTTGAGAAAGCGTAATAATAGGACACGACTTTGCTGAGGTGTATTAATTCCCAACCCAATTGAGCGTAATACTACTCCCAAAGCGGCTTGAGATTTACCTTTACTTGCTCCATCATAAACATGAATTTGGCCCGCTATCCGTTCTTGACGCACTTGAGCTGTGCGAATACCAATCCCAGTTCTGTTCATCGCTATTTTTATATATAGGATGGAAAGATAGATATCATCTATTCCCATATCTGTTACTATAGCCGACTCGGAAACCGGAAGTGCAAAATGCCCCCACTGCTGCTCTCCCTGACCCATGACCCCTTCCAATTTTCCTTGATTTTTCCGCTCAAGGCAATTATCTTTCAATTGCTCTTATTATTAATTGAAATTGCGATTGAATCACATATTTTTACCGTTCAATTCTCCAAACAACTGGCTTTCCCTCCTAAAAAAAGTGTTGAATACGCTATTTCTCTGACTTTGTTAGCTACTGTGGTGGGCTGGCTCGGTTTCTATTGCAGTTTTTCTCTTCTCAAATTACCCAAAATTAAATTTGCTTTGATTAATTTTATTCTGTTTAATAAATATTCACTCGATACCTTAGTGGGATTATTTTTTATTGCAGTTTTGACATTTTTTCTAACGTTACTGGTCAAATTCATTGGGTTTAGTGGATTGCAAGCTTTCTTAGCAGATCATAAAGTCTACCAACCCGATCCCTCATCTAAGTCTAACTTATCTAGTTATCCTCATCGACGTTGGTTTGCTTTTGGTAACCAGATGGGGAAATCATTTTTGGCGATCGCTACTCCCTATTCTACCATCTTACTTGCTCATGCTTTTAGTTATACCGCCATTTTAGTTCTGGTATTTATTTTTAATAGATACAACGTTTAATTTTTCTGGCTACAACCAAGACCAATCACCAGAACGGGTTTCCGATCACCATTTTTCCTTGTCGAAAGTAATTATAGAAAATGTTTCAAGCCCTTGATATTTTATATACTACCAACAAAGAAAATATAGAAAATTCTATCTTGTGAGCATAGAAAATTCTATCTTGTGAGCATAGAAAAATTATACGATACGGGCTGAAAATATTGATATTGCGTTGTTTTAGCGTTTATACGGTTTATACAATATTTTTACACAACCTATTGACAAGCATCAAATGAGCGTATAAAATCCCGCAAATTTATCAGGAGATTTATCCAATGACCATTGCAGACATTCAGAAGCAATACCAAATTAAACGACCCAGAGCCTACAAATGGCGTCGGGCTTTGGTAAATGCAGGTTTAGAAGTGAACCAGGAAAACCTGGACAAGATCAAGAGTGGGAAAATTAATCTGACTAAAGCACTTAATGGCACCCTAGAAATTGAGGATGAGATTGAGGATGAGATTGAGAATGAGATTGAGGATGAGCTGAATCAAGAGAATGGTAAAAACCATCTCGCCATTACTACCACCCCATCTACTAATATCACCCATAGTCAAGCAGAAAAAGAAGTTATAAATACTGGAGAATTTATTCCAGATCCTGAAGAAATCGATCTAGCAGAAATGAAAAACATTTCCAAGCGAGCTAAATCTGCGGCTCTTGTAAAAGCTCAACTTACCGATTTTTATGAAAGTCAAATAGAGATGGAAAAATTGCGCCAAGAAACAGCAAGGCTAAACGCTCAGATTGAGCAATTGAAAAACCTGACTCCACAAAAGTTCGCAGAGTTGTTATCTCAATGGGGGATTAAGTAAATTAGTGGCATGATCTCGCGATCGCATTAACAGCTTTTCTACTGATTACTTGGGGAAACAATTACTTATTGGCACAGACCATTAAAAAAAGTTTACCCCAGCAGAAATTGGCGTATTGAAGATGCTAAGGTTAAAGGTACTAAAGCTGTTGACCTCGCGCTTAACAAAAATTAAATTTATTGTTTTGCCGCCATAATCCAGAAATGAAGGATAATCTAAAAGAATAGGTACATTGGATTAATATCAATTATGCAGATTCCAGAAATTACTAACAAGTTACTCGCTGCCAAGAAACGAAAAGGACTAAGTTTTGTTGATTTAGAAAAAATCCTTAATCGTGATGAAGTGTGGATTGCCGCTTTATTTTATGGTCAAGCCAGCGCTTCTGAAGAAGAAGCACAAAAATTAGGAGCAGCATTGGAATTAGAATCAGAAATCGTTTCTCAATTGAGTGATTATCCTATTAAAGGATTAGGGCCAATTGTTCCTACAGATCCTTTAATTTATCGCTTTTACGAAATTATCCAAGTTTATGGAATGGCATTAAAAGCCATTATACATGAGAAATTTGGAGATGGCATTATGAGTGCAATTGATTTTACTTTGGACGTAGAAAAAGAAATTGACCCTAAAGGTGATCGGGTAAAAATAATTATGAATGGTAAGTTTCTAGCATATAAAAAATGGTAAGACCAAACATGGTAATATCCCAACTACAGGATGGGGCGCTGTTAATCTGATCAAAGCTGATTAAATTAATTTTGATCGCCTTCCCCAACCCCAAAACTAAACCTTAATGCGATCGCGGTGGTACTTTGGCAATTCATTGCAATGATTTCACAAAAACGGTTACAGGCATTTTTATTTGTCGGGGCGCAAGAGTTCTTGCGTCTCTTCCAGACATGATATAATTGAAAAACTCAGTAGGGGCGCAAAAGCTCTTGCGCCCTTATAAATTTCTCCTTAATCAACAAATGGGATTCTCCCGTTTAATTGGGAGAATTTTTGGGTACTATGGACGTAAATTTTAACTTTTTCTCCTGGCTATGGGCTAAACTAAAACCTACCAAAATTATCTCTTGGCAGACTTTATTTTTGGTAAGTATAGGTTTATATTTTTGTGCATTTTTTTCCTATATGTTAGCCAAAAATTACCACAATCCGACAATTGATTTTAATAATTATCGACAAATATTTTCTTTTTGCAGTTGGATATTTTTTCTAATCGCAATTATTGGCTTGTTTACCCAAAATCCGTTGATGATCAAAGGATTTTCCCTGAATCCTTGGGTGATGGGTATTTTATTATCTGTATTTTTATTTGCACTATTAAAAGATGTGGTTAAACTTAATACTATTAATGCTGGATCAATATCCTTGATTATTTGTCCACCTATCTGTGGCTTAATTGCTACATTGCATTTGCTGCGTGAAAATGGTAAATTTAAGTTGCCTGATGCGACAGTGCGACAAAAAATTATAATTTTACTACTCAGTCATCTGATGATTAGTTGTTGGTTAGAATTTTATACATTAATTCAAACTTGGCCAAAATACCAACTAAATCGACCAACTGAGGAATTCCGCAAAAGTGCTTTTGTAATTAAAATTCAAGTCAAATAAGGTATGGGTATGTTAAAATTCAATGCTCAGAATACTTCTCATTCAATTTTCGCTATTTTAGGGCGCATTACTACTATTGCCAAAAATGTCTTTCGGGAAGTAATTCGCGATCGCATTCTCTATATCATCGGATTATTCGCGGTGACTATGATTTTAGCAATTCCTTGGCTCCGAGAAGTTTCAATTATTACTACCAACAAAAAAATCATGGTAGATTTAGGATTAGGATTGATGACAATTTTAGGTGTAATAGTTGCGATTTTTGTTGGGACAGGATTGGTCAATAAAGAAATTGAAAAACGGACGGTATTAGTATTAATCGCCAAACCAGTCAGTTATGCTGAGTTTATCATCGGTAAACATCTAGGGTTATCCGCAGTTTTAGCGGTCTTAGTTGGTGCAATGACTACTATTTATCTAGTTATTCTCAGTTTAAATCAAGTTCAATATCCCTTAGTTAGTATCCTACTGACAACTCTCTATTTATTTTTTGAACTATCCTTACTAACTGCTGTAGCTCTATTGTTTGGGATTTTTACCAGTTCAGTCTTAGCGATCGTCCTGTCTTTAGGAATTTATATCATGGGACATCTGAGTGGAGATGTGATCCAATTAGCTGAAAAAGCGGACAATGTGGTGATTGAACGTCTAACCACAGCTCTTTATCTGATTTTACCTGACTTATCACGACTGGATTTGAAAAATCAAGCAGTTTATGGAGTATTACCTCATCCAAGCGATTTGGGTGCTAATGCAGTTTATGCTTTAATCTATATTGTCCTCATCTTAGCGATCGCTACATTCATCTTTTCTAAAAAACAGTTTTAAGATATAATCATTAGTCCGGCAATTTTGAGGAAAAGCAATGAACAACATAAATCAGCAACTAGAGCAACTCAAACAGCTATTTCTGCAAATGGAGCGAGCATTGATTGCTTACTCTGGTGGGATTGATAGCACATTAGTCGCAAAAATTGCCTACGATGTTCTGGGTGATCGCGCTCTCGCGATTACTGCTGTATCTCCTTCCTTACTACCCGAAGATTTAGAAGATGCTAGGATTCAAGCAGCAGCAATTGGGATTACCCATGAAGAAGTAGAAACTCAAGAAATGGCTAATCCCAATTATACATCTAATCCAGTCAATCGCTGTTATTTTTGTAAAAGTGAACTCCACAACACTCTCAAACCCTTAGCGATCGCGCGGGGATATTCTTATGTAGTCGATGGTGTGAATCTGGATGATTTACAGGACTATCGACCAGGAATTCAAGCAGCTAAAGAACGTGGAGCTAGATCTCCTTTAGCTGAAGTTGGTCTGACCAAAATGGATGTCCGTCAACTTGCGAAATATCTTGATTTACCCTGGTGGGATAAACCAGCTCAACCTTGTCTGAGTTCTCGTTTTCCCTATGGTGAAGAAATTACGATCGCTAAACTTCAACGAGTAGGAAGAGCTGAACGTTATTTACGTCAATTGGGTTTAACTAATTTGCGGGTGCGATCAGCAGGAGAAACAGCAAGAATTGAATTACCGACCGAACAAATTAAAGAATTTGTCTTAACTACAGATTTATCTGTTTTGGTATCAACTTTTCAAGAATTTGGTTTTATTTATGTAACCTTAGACTTAGAAGGATATCGCAGTGGTAAATTAAATCAAGTTTTACAACTAACCTAGGAGATTAATTTTGACAGAGGAATCTAGCGATTTTGAGGAAGTCTATATGTTTTGGTATAATGGAGAACTCAGGGAAGGTAATACCATTGAACTAGCACTTGATGATCCTGGATTTGTTTATGGTGCAACAGTATTCACGACCATGCGGATTTATGAGCGATCGCTTGATCACGTTCTCACTAATTGGAATAGTCACTGCGATCGCCTCAAAAATGCTTTAAATACCTTTAATTGGTCACAACCCAATTGGGAAAGATTGCGTCAAGGAGCAGAAATTTTAAACTTTTCTTGGGAAGTCTTAAGAATGGTGATCTTTCCTGACGGTAAAGAACTAATTACGGGCAGAATTATCCCAGATGATCTGCATGAACGTCAAAAATTAGGAATTATCGCTTGGTTAGCAGATGATCCCTTATTCGTGCGATCGCTACCTACCTATAAAACTGGTAACTATTTAGCTGCTTGGATTGCTGGGCAAACTGCTCTGGTTAAAGGTGCAAAAGAAGCTATATTAGTTGATAGCAACCATAATTGGTTAGAAAGCAGTACGGGTAATATTTGGGGATGGTATGACCAACATTGGTGGACACCCCCTTTAACCGCAGGAATATTATCAGGAGTAACGCGATCGCAATTAATTAATTTTTGCCATCAAAATAATCGGGTAATTAAAGAAACAGAATGGACTCCGGAATTAGTGACAGAGTTTGAAGCGATCGCCTATAGTAACTGTGTGGTAGAAGTCATCCCGATCCATACGATCCTCACCCCGAGCCAAACTCTCACATACGATCCAGCCCATCCCCGATTGGACGAATTACGTGAACTGTTCCACCAGGAATTCTGAAAATGATTTAACATAAGTTAACATAGAGAAATTAGTTAAAATCTACAGAAAAACCCCTTACACCCCGGAGGAAAAAATCAAGGTGAATAAAAGGTGGAGAAATGTAGGGCTATACGCCCTATTAGCGATCGTGGTCATTGCTTTAGCAGCCACATTTTTTGAAAAACCCAGCCCCAGAAGCGATTTGTGGCGATATAGTCGGTTTATTCAAGCGGTCGAAAACAAGCAAATCGAAGGAACAATCAACATCAACGCAGATCGGACTCAAGCTCGATTCAGCGCTCCTGATGGAACAAAGGTATTAGTCAACCTTCCTCCTGACCCAGATTTAATTAGTGTCCTCACCAGTAACGGTGTAGATGTCAGAGTTTTACCTCCAAACGATGACGGATTATGGTTCCGGGCATTAACCAGCTTATTTTTTCCAGTATTGCTGTTAGTAGGCTTATTTTTCTTGTTGCGTCGCGCTCAAAATGGTCCAGGGAGCCAAGCAATGAACTTTGGTAAATCCAAAGCGAGAGTGCAAATGGAACCCCAAACCCAAGTTACCTTTGGCGATGTGGCTGGGATTGATCAAGCCAAACTAGAACTAAATGAAGTGGTAGACTTCCTCAAAAATGCCGATCGCTTTACCGCAGTGGGGGCAAAAATTCCTAAAGGTGTATTGTTAGTAGGACCACCAGGAACAGGTAAAACCCTATTAGCGAAAGCTGTAGCTGGAGAAGCTGGTGTACCATTCTTTTCTATTTCTGGTTCGGAATTTGTAGAAATGTTCGTGGGGGTAGGTGCTTCCCGCGTGCGTGACTTGTTTGAGCAAGCAAAAAGTAATGCTCCCTGTATTGTTTTTATTGATGAAATTGACGCGGTTGGACGTCAGCGGGGTGCTGGGTTAGGTGGTGGTAATGATGAACGGGAACAAACCCTGAACCAGTTACTGACGGAAATGGATGGCTTTGAAGGTAATACAGGTATCATCATTATTGCAGCCACCAACCGTCCTGATGTGCTAGATTCAGCGTTACTACGTCCCGGTCGTTTCGATCGCCAAGTAGTAGTCGATCGTCCTGATTATGCAGGTCGTTTGGAAATTCTGAAAGTCCATGCTCGGGGTAAAACTTTAGCAAAAGACGTGGATTTAGAGAAAATTGCCCGTCGGACTCCTGGTTTTACTGGTGCAGATTTATCGAATTTGCTCAATGAAGCAGCAATTTTAGCTGCTCGTCGCAATTTGACTGAAATTGCCATGGATGAAGTGAATGATGCGATCGATCGAGTCTTAGCTGGTCCAGAAAAGAAAGACCGTGTAATGAGTGAAAAGCGGAAAACCTTAGTTGCTTATCACGAAGCTGGTCACGCTTTGGTGGGAGCATTAATGCCCGATTATGATCCGGTACAGAAAATTAGCATTATCCCGCGCGGTCGTGCTGGGGGATTAACTTGGTTTATGCCCAGTGAAGAGCGGATGGATTCTGGTTTATATAGCCGTTCCTATCTGCAAAATCAAATGGCTGTAACTTTAGGTGGTCGGATTGCTGAAGAAATTGTCTTTGGAGAAGATGAAGTTACCACTGGTGCATCAAACGATTTACAACAAGTAGCTCGTGTCGCAAGACAAATGGTGATGCGTTTTGGGATGAGCGAACGTCTCGGTCCGGTTGCTTTAGGTCGTCAACAAGGAAGTATGTTCCTCGGTCGGGATATTATGGCAGAACGGGATTTTTCGGAAGAAACCGCTGCCACTATTGATGACGAAGTACATAATTTAGTAGACCAAGCTTATCATCGCGCTAAAGATGTTTTGGTGAATAATCGTCACGTTCTAGATAAATTAGCAGCAATGTTGATTGAAAAAGAAACTGTTGATGCTGATGAATTGCAAGAACTATTAGCTAATAATGATGTGAAAGTAGCGGCGATCGCCTAATTTTTCCATCATCATTACAGGTAGGAGTAATTAATTAATTGCTCCTACCTTTTTTTCACATAAAATTCTGAAATCGATCGCGTTAGTTAAATCACACTTTTATTTTCCTTGAGCTAGCAATCACTAGCAATATTATCCTATTAGCAAGTGAAGTGAGAGGTAATGAGTGCAGAAGATTTAGATGGAACGGTAGTCGATGGTTTATTGGTTAATATTAGGGCAAAAGCAAGTCCAATCAGTAAACAAGTGATTATTTCATTGAGCGAATTCCATCCATTATTTTTTTTCGGTGGCTGTGTGGACGCAGGTGCGGGTGTCGCTGTCAGAATGAATGGTTTATTTGCTTCTTGTTTATTGTCGGTAACATTCATAAAGTTAAACAAGTAGAGTATATTAAGAGCGGGTTAAAAAAGTTATTTTTTTCGCTCCGCTATATAACTACAGTGCCTACTTTTTCTATTCCGCTGAACTATTTAATCTTTCCTACCTGATTAATTGAAGATTTGGAAAATTGCCTGCTAACTTAGCGAGGACGCCCTAGCGTGGTAATATAAAGAACAGCTTCATCCGCAGGAATACCCAAAACTTCATTGACCTGATTATCAAAAAAACCACCAATCCCGCTCACACCTAAACCTAGGTGAATCGCAGCTAAGTTAAGTTTTTGACCCAAATGTCCCGCATCTAGATGGAGATACCGATAAACCCGATCGCCATATTTAGCGATCGCTTTTTGTAGATCAGCCGTATGAAACAATACAGCAGCAGCATCACGTCCTAATTCTTGTCCTAAACACAAAAAATGTAACTCTCTGCGGAAATTTTTAAACCGAATTTGTCTTAACTCTTCAGCTTTGGGAGCATAATAGTAACAACCTTCATCTAACCCATTTACCCCAGATACTGCTATAAAAGTTTCAATTAAACTCAAATCAAAATAGTCGGGTTCTCGATCTATACCTTGATACATATAATGTTGAGGTTGATAGGTAAAATCGAGCACCGCTTTTAACTCATCTAAAGACAGGTTAGCTCCATTATAAAATCGGGTTGAACGCCGTTTGATGATCGTAGATTCTAAATCACCCAGATTTTCTCCCCAGACAACTGGTCTGGTAGTCATAGAAATTTTTGTACAAAAGGGTAAATTATATTTATCTTCCAGCTTACCATCATCTGGACTTGGTTGCCAGCTTTGGGTTTGGGTAGGATCAGCTTTAATTTTCGTAGCCTCATGGAAATATCCTAGCAATTCTCCATCAGGAATTTGGGGATAATTAGTTTGGATTGGTGAAGGTAAAGCTGTCCTTGCTGGAGGTAAATTTTGTTCAGCATCTAATAAATCAGCTAAGGAAATAATCGCGATCGCACCTTCTCGTTCAGCATCTAAATAAAGTAACTGATTCACTTGATCATCTAAAAACCCACCAATTAAATGAGGACGATAATCATTCATAGCACAGGCTAATTCCAGATTGCCCAGCAGATGACCAGTATCTAAAAAAATGCGTCGGTAAGCCCGATCTTGATACCTCCATGCGGAACGAAAGAAAATCGCAGTAGTGACGATCGCGATGCGAGTATTTTCTAAACTAGGGTGCCAGATACAAGCAGCTTGTAGATCTGACCAAATATTACTATCCCAAAACTGGAGCAGGGAATGAGTTTGCCCTTGATAATTATATAATCCTGGTGGTAAGAGTGCCGTTCCCCGAGAAACTAGATAAACCTCAGCTGGGTATAGTCCACCTGCTGAAGGTGCCGCACGTAGATATAGATTATCCCCAGTCATCGTCGGTACTTTTGCTGTTAAACCGTAACTACAAAACAGGAGTCTAGACAACCGTTCCCATTGCTTGCTAGTTTCAGTAACTGATTGGTCTACTTTTTCTTTGAGATAAGGTTTTAAGTCAAAAGACTTCCCAATTTTGTATTCTTTAAATGGGATGGGTTGGGTTGCCCAATCTAAGCCCTGATTTTTCGAGGCGATCGTTTCCGGGTCATACTTAGTTCGCTCATGGTAGTGTTGAGCTATGGAAACTTGAAGTTCTGGCATAAGACTTGATCTGAATAGTTATTTTATGTTTAATTTTCGCATTCTCTATCCCGAATTTGTACTCTACCGAAAAGTTGTATGATGGTCAAGGCATTTCTCGCAGGGTTGAAATGGTGCTTATTCTTTCTCTTCTGCTTGATCTCACTAGGGTATCCGATTCCCTGGAGTATTTTTTTGGGGACAATTGGTGGTTTGGCTGGTGGGTTAATCGCCGGATATTGGCAAATTCTGGAAGTTCCCAAACCAACTCCCAAGCAGACGACCCAGACAGAAACTGCGATCGCCAAACCTTTCAGTTTTCGGCACAGAATCCAAAAAGGTAAAAAATAAGTTTAACTTAAGATATTCTTACGCTAAGGCACAAGATAATAGCTCTAGAATATATCTTGCCAATGTCACAAGTTTTCATTATATTTTAATACGGCTCACCAAACATGATTTCTCGTCGTACTTATCTCAGTCTGCTGTTAGCTAGCTTTGTGGCTTTATTTACTTGGATAAATTTTATTCCATCAGCGATCGCACTTGGTGGTATATTACCCCTTCTAAATCAACCTGCACCAGCATTTACTCTTCCTACCAATACGGGTGATGGAGAAATATCTTTGAGTGATTTCCGTGGTAAGTGGGTAGTTGTCTATTTCTACCCCAAAGACTTCACCTCCGGTTGTACCCTAGAAGCACAACGATTCCAGCAAGATTTACCAAAATATTTGGCAAAAAATACCCAAATCCTTGGGATTAGTGCAGATTCCGTCGATTCCCATGCTGAATTTTGTGATACAGAGGGTTTAAAATTTCCCCTCCTCGCCGATCCAGATGGTAAAGTTAGTAAAGCCTATGGCTCTTGGCTGGGTTATCTATCCATACGTCATAGTTTTATTATTGATCCGGAAGGAATATTACGGGAAAAATTTGTCAAAATAAATCCAGCAATTCATAGTCAAGAAGTTTTAGCTCGTCTCGAACAATTACAGATATCTTAAGCTATTGATGGCGATGCGATCGCAATAAGGAATGAAAAATAAATAACTTGATGATTTGGTTCGTAGTAAGCGCTTTAGCGCTAAAGCGCTTACTACAAACATTGAATTTCTATCCCCAAAAAAAAGAGCGAAGTTCTAATCTTGGATTGAGCGCGATCGCAATTAATGAAACTTGATTGAGTCGCTATCCAGTAGTCTTAGTGATCGAATTAATAGTGTAATCGCTAGCTTTTGTGAAAACTACTATTATTTTTGATTTTTTCTAATAATTCGGTACTTTTTGGAGTTGGAGAAAAGGACTGACCATCAAAGGAAAATTGGAGGTGATAGAAATTAGGATGGGGAAGATGACTATTGTAATCAAGAAGGGGAAAACCATGTGAATTCCTACCAACTCCATCAGGAATAGTATCAGATTTTGCTGCTCTAACATCAACTAATAAATTGAGGATATCATAATTATTAAAATATGCCAAGTTCCAATCTTCAATTCTGTTCTCATAAAATGGGAGTCTTCCTGTACCAATATTGGAGAATAAAGATAATAATTGAGTGACTTTAATTTTTTCTGAATCAATTTGGAGAAAATTTAGTGCATTATAAATATTTCCCATACTAGCATCACCAATTTCACAGACTAAAACAAAGTTACTATCTTGAGGTTTAAATTTTAGACATTTAGTTGAACGTATTCCTTTAGCATAGTAAATCATTTGCCACTCTTGATTCACATTTTGTACTAATACACTACCTCCATAGCTATAAACATGGGGTTCACATCCAGAAAAATCAATTAAAGCTTCTTGAGTATCAGGTTGAGTAAAAGTTCCATAGATAACTTTAGTAAGAACAAAATTTTCTTTAGTATGAAAGCTATTTTCAGGAGACCCGTCGGTAGTAAATGATGGACAGCTACTACATCCTAATTGAGCATTTGAGTCTTGAATAATTTCTCCATGAGGACAAATATTTTGTAAAAGTGCGATCGCTTCTTGACGAGATGGAACAACATTGTCTTTTTGGGGGTTTTCAGCTAATACTTTCACATTAGCAGTTTGAGAAATTAATAAACCACCTGTGATTAAATCGAACAGTAATTTTTTGATTAATTTTTTCATATTTTCTAACCATTACCCTCAATTATTGCTAATTTTCTGAGAAGATGACACTTTTTAGATCTTGCTACATAATCGTCAAATAGGTTTCGGTTGGACTGATGGGTAAGGGTTTTAAAGTTTGATTGTTCAAGTCTATTTCTAACCCCAAAGCTTCTAAAGGTATCACTCCCAACAGAGCATCTCTTCCTCCTGGTAACTCCAAGCACTCAAAGGTTCCTTCCCGCTCAAATATAAATATGGTAGCATCTCGAAAGATTCGGGCTTTACCAATACCCATTGCTGTTGCTACGTCTACTTCTTTCAGGAGTTTTAATCCTAGTTTAGCGATCGCATCTGATGGTAAACACAAAGTAGTTACTCCCTGATCTACTAAGACATTTTTAAGGGTTATTGAGCGAATTTGTTCTTGGGAAATTATCCCATATTCTGCCCGAATTTGGTCGGCTCGATTAATAATTGTCAGAGTAGCGAAAACTTTTCCCATTTCTTTATTGCTTTGAATTTGCATCGGTGGTCTCCTACTTAAGAGTTGGAGTTTTATCGGCTTTCCTTATAACTTATATAACCAGAGCGATCGCTGATTTTAACTAGGCTGTGATCAGGATTGGTAATTCAGTAACTTGCTGAAACTTTTGTCGAATTTGAGCTAGGATACTTTCATCTACACTTTCAACATCATAAGCGGTACTATCTACAGCGGTGATAATTAACCAAGGCTGATTTTCATTGAAACGATTGCTTTGAAATTTGCCGTCAATCACTTGGGTAATTTCGGCTGCTAATTCTAACAATAATGCACCGGATATCCATTGCTGATTATCAGCGATTTGATAGAGTTTTTCTGCTGTTGTTCCTAAACATTCTAGGTAAGAAATTTGCCATTGTGTTGTTAAGACTGCGGGGGCGATCGCTTGTAAAATATCGATCAGATTTACAGCTAAGAACCCATCAGTAGTTTGGTCAGTAATTGTAATTCCTTGCATAGTTTAAACTCCTATTTTTTAAAGTCAGTTCTAGGACTGAGAAAAAAGTTAAAGATTGGGCTGAGACGCTTATTTGAAGCAATATGTCTCAGCTATTTCAAACATCATATCACACCCGGACATCACCCAAATATTTTGTGACATTCCCAATCTAGTTAGGTGAATCTAAGGGAAAACCCCTACCAGCTTGTCTCTTGAAACCTGATCTTGGACCGATTTGGGGATCGTTGAATTGCCACAGGTGTTGATGAGGAGGTGGTGCATGATCGGGACGTGGGTTGCCGTTTCTATAGGTGGGACTGGTAAAGTCAATGTCGCGGATTGGATAGCCATTAGCGTCAAATTCACGAGCTTGATAGATTCTATTGTTAATTATGTCCCATCGCAGTTGCGAATGAGGGCCACTAGCGTTAGGATCAGGTTGGGGTCTGTTACTAGCTTCTAGGCGGTTTGGCTTTTGTTCTTCCAATACTGTTGTACCATCGGCATAGCGTGAGTGGATTCTTTGATCAAAAGTGTTCAAGTTTGTTGCTCCCGTATCGACTAAGATATTTTGATTAATGATTGTCCGTGTGGTAAAAACTTTTTCCATTTTTTTATCGCTTTTAATTGACATTTTTCGACCCAAAATTTGTACTTTTATTTGATTTTATAATCATACATTTTCTATTTTAATCTGTCAACTTAACCCAAATAAGTTTATTATTTTAGTCCCGATTAAAAGCGGAATGAATAATTAAAATTTAATCAAAAGTAATTATTATACTAATTGCTTGAATAGCGGAAATTTTGAAGGGAAATACTTACTGCGGTAACAGCTTGTCAAATCTTATTTTATTCCAGTTACGCGATCGCTGATTAAAAATAAATAAGTTTTTCGTATCTTTTCCATCGAATTTAGCAGTTTCGCGATTAAACCATTGACGCTTCATCAACAATTAGTAAATCCCAAGGTTCTGCCTCAAATAGTCCCTCCTAGCGATCGCGGCTGTTTTTGCGGAGTGTCGGTAATGAAGCAATAACATGATAGTGGATCTGCCAAAAATCCCTGGACAAACAATTAGAATGCGTTTAACTTCTTAACTTCTCCTTAACTCAACCATGTCTATAGAATCAGACATCCTTTTGATTGACTTTAGTGTACTTTATATTTAGAATAGGTGTAATGTAATTTTTATGGTAAAATGTCTAAGGCAATCACTGAACACCTAGACTACCCATTCCTATTGGCCACGCACATGGTATGTGCGGATCAGCAAATTCATAATAAAGAGTTAAAAGCACTACGCGAACTAGCTACCTATATTAGTGCTTCTCAACAGACGATCGCTGAGATGGAAAAAATTCTGGCTCAAGAGGAAAACCAGCTTTCGATATCGGATTTAGCTCGGAAAGTTCCGCCTGGTCAGCAAAGTGAGGCTATGTCGCAAATGTTAGCGATCGCATATATTGACGGTTTCTGTTCAGCATTAGAACGTCAAATGGCGGAACAAGTAGCAAAGATTTGGAATTGGCCAACGGGACAAGTACAGCGACAGCTTACAGAAGCAGAAGCATTAAGCAATACCAAAGTCTTAGACGAAGACCAGCAGCAACAGAAACTCTCTATCAGTGCGCGTGTACTTCAAGGGGCTGATTCTCTTCTTTCACGGGAATTGGTGGATAATGTAGCAAAGCTTACAGGAAGTGAGCAAAAAGTTGAGCAACTACGACGGGAAATCCTGTTATCTGGGCCAGATTATGATGAGGCGATTCGTCATTGTGCAGTCATCGCTGATCAAGATTACAAGTTTGCAGAATTGGCTCTTAAAAGAGCGTTATCAGCACTTTCCAATTTGGACAAAAATATCCAAAATGCTATCGAAAATATCAAGCATAAAACAGGTGATAAAGGTAAAGCTACCACTGCTAAAGAAGTCGCCAAGCAACTTGGGGATACTAGAAATGCTCTGAGTGCCGAGATTATTAAAGAAATGAAGAACGTGGGGTCTTCGCTTCGTGCCAAGGAACGCGCTCTCAATCATTTCAGCATCACTTTTATGGGCAGAACTAAGGCGGGAAAAAGCACTCTTCACGCCATAGTTACAGATGATGGATGGGATGCGATCGGTGTAGGTAAGCAGCGCACAACTCGATTTAATCGGGTGTACGAGTGGAAAAATATCCGCATCATTGATACTCCTGGAATTGGCGCTCCGGGTGGCAAAAGTGATGAAGAAATTGCTCAAAGTGTTATTGACGAGTCAGATGTGATTTGTTATGTGGTGACAAATGACAGTATCCAAGAGAGTGAGTTTGGTTTCTTAAAGTTACTAAAGGAAAAATCCAAGCCATTAATTATTCTGCTTAATATCAAGAAAAATCTGAGTGATCCTCGACGGTTGGAGCATTTCTTACAGAACCCTAATAAAGAGTTTATGATGGAGGGTAAAAGTGGTATTGGTGGGCATATTCAACGTATTCGCCGCTATGCTGAAGACCATTATGCTAATGGCTACTTCGATATTGTTCCAGTGATGCTGTTGGCGGCGCAGCTTTCCCGCGAACCAAAACACGAAGGGAAGAAGAAGGAGCTTTTTAAGGCAAGTCGGATGCAGGATTTTCTTGATTCAATTCGTGAATCTCTGGTTAATCATGGGGCAATCCGTCGCTCTCAAACTCTGCTTGGTTCTACAGTGGGTGCAATTAATAATCCTTACCAATGGGTGAATCAACAAACTTTAATCTATGAAAAATTGACAGATACGTTGAAAAATAAGCGTGAGGAAATCTCAAAAAACATCCGAAAGTCAGCTGAGGATGCTAAGGAATATTTACTACAAGCAATCAATGAAATTTTTCAAGATACCATGAATGCCATACCATTTTTTGCTGAAGATCATTGGAATTCTAAAGAAATTGCCATGAAACTGGGATGGGAACAAAAATTAAAAGCGATCCGATTTGAAGAACGTTTAAATTCAGCTTATGAAGAGACAAACCAAAAATTTAATAAGGAGGTTCAGGAAGTTCTTTCAGAAGTAGGAAATGAATTACAACTGATTGCTAAACTAGAAGGTAAAAATTTTAGTTTTACTGAGCAGGATTCCACTGTTTTTGCGCGAAATTTTGCTCGGATAGGTGGAAGTATTATAGTGGTAGTAGGAACAATTTTAACTTTTTTCAGCTTAATAGCTCCGCCTGTTGGCATTGCTATTGGTATTATTGGTACTGTTTTTAGCCTCATGACCAATATTTTTAAATCAAAAGATCAGAAACGTCGTGAAGCTGTTGCAAAGATTTCCACTTCACTAACTGAGGAATTGAATAAACATAAGCAAACTACGCTCCAAGAAGCTGATGCTAACACTGACAAGTTTTTTGATTCTGTAGTTGTAAATATTGATGCTTACTTTGAGGAGCTAATTCAAGGACTAGATGCGATCGCAACTCATTTTGGAGCAGCAAAAAAGAATTTATTAGTTACAACAGATTCTCTAAATTGTGCTTATGCCAAGCGAATTATTGACTGGTCTACTGAACAGCATGAACCCTTGACTATTGAGGGTATCAAAAAAACTATTGCTAAAGTTGAAAGAGATTTTGGATGCAGTATGAAGATTGTAACTAAATCTAAAGTTCAAAGACGAAAATTATTAGAGGATATCAAACACATTCTTCAAGAGGATATCTCCTTTGGTAATCTCAAATCTCCCAAAAAGGACTAAAATACCATGACTCAGAACAACCCAAAATTTAAAGCTGCTGATATCGGTGCTTATTTGAAGAAAGCGCTAGTAAAATTTGACAATTTGCTGGCTGAGGGAAATACTGCTGAACTAACGGCGATTCGCAAAAAACTGCGGGATGAATTAAAAGAATATCGAGAGCAGGGAATTCTCGGAGTCGCTTTTGTGGGTCAATATAGTGCAGGGAAATCAACTATTATTTCGGCATTGACAGGACGACGTGATATCCACATTGATGCTGATATTGCTACTGATAAAACGACCAATTATGACTGGAATGGTATCAAGTTGATTGATACCCCCGGACTTTTTACAGACCGCAAAGATCATGATGACATTACTTATGATGCCATTAACAAATCTGACTTGTTGGTTTTTTGCCTTACCTATATGCTCTTTGACTCATGGACAGCAGAGAATTTTAAGAAATTAGCTTATGAAAAAGGCTATCGCTGGAAAATGATGCTGGTTATAAACAAAATGTCTGATGAAGCGGGAGACGAAGAGCAAAAGATTACCAACTACCGCAAAAGTCTTGCCGATGCACTGAACCCTTACAGTCTTGATGAATTTCCAATCTGCTTTATCGATGCTAAAGACTATTGTGAAGGCATTGATGATCAAGATGATTTTCTGATAGAAATTAGCCGATTTGCAACTTTTATTGATACTCTAAATCAGTTTGTAGAGCGTCGAAGCTCTCTTGCTCGTTTTGATCCACCAGTCCGAATTGCTCTAAGCTGTATTGATGATGCTCAGTTGAGTTTTACTCGTAACTCTAGCGAAGACTCTACTTTTTTTGAAGTGCTGAACCGGTTATCTCGTGTAGTGCGTAAAGAACGCGATCACTTACGAATTAAGGTGAAAAATATAGCCTTAGAGATGTCATCAGGAATTGCTAATGAAGGCAATATTCTTGCCGTAGCAGTAGGTGGAGAGCAAAACTTTGAAATACTTAACAAAAAAACTGAAATAAATGTGCAAAAACATTATGAAAAAGCCGAAACAAAATTACAAGAAGCTGTTAATGTAGCAGTCGAGGATATTCGGCAAGAAGTTGAAGAAGTGTTAGAAGGTAATCTAGTCAAAACCTTTGTTGCTTGCTTAGAGAAAAATCAAAATATATCAGCCCAAAATCCAGAATCGGGCATGGACGTGGAGCGGATTAAATGCCAAGTTAATTGTCTGCAAGAAATCGGTAAGAAAGCAGGAGTGCATCTAAACACTTTGGCAACGAGGGGTTTGATGCAAACCGGTACTTCACAAGGATTTCTACGCTCTATAGATGTAGCTGGAAGTGGACTACATAAGGGTGTTTTGGAGGTGGGGAAATTTATCGGTTTCAAGTTTAAGCCTTGGCAAGCCGTAGGTATTGCTAAAAATATTGGTAATGCTGCTAAATTTCTGGGACCAGCTATGGCAATTGCTTCTGTAGGAGTAGATATTTTACAAATACACCAAGAAATTAAACGAGAAAAGCAAATGGCTGAGATCCGTCTCGATATTACGAGTCAGTTTCAATCAATAGCAAAAGACTTGGAAAATCAAATAGACATCCAACTTTGGGAATTTGAGCAACAGGTTTACGGAGAGATTGAAAAGCAAATTGCAGCCGCTCGCCAGAAGCAAGAGGAATCGATTTCTGCTGCCAATACTTGGGTAAAACAACTGGTAGAAATCCGTAAACATTTTGACGCGATTATCCAGTATATTACGAAGGCAACAGCTAATCCGATTACTTGAAAACCCAAATGATTCAAGAACTTGACAGTATTGTTTTAACAACTGATATCCCAGAACAAAACTTAAGCAAAGGTGATATTGGCACCGTAATTTTAGTGCATCAAGGTGGCGTAGGATATGAGGTAGAATTTGTTACCTTAACGGGAAAAACAGTAGCTATTGTCTCGCTCTTTAGTTCACAAGTCCGTCTGAGCGGTGACAGAGAAATAGCTCACGCTCGAATGTTAGCTTGAATATTATTAAAGAGCGAAGTTTATCTGCTAGAATGTAAAATCCCCCCGACTCTGCTCACTTCCAATTTCCGTATTTCCTGGGGGGCTGAAGCTTAAATGCAAGCGATCGCCTCCTCAATTTCCGCGACCTGATCCCAATTCACGCTTGAGCGTCATCGCCCAACTATTTCTAAAGGGCAATTTTCCGAGAAGATGACGCTCTCTCTCATCTTGCTACAGAATCGTCAAATAGGTTTCGGTTGGACTGATGGGTAAGGGTTTTAAAGTTTGATTGTTCAAGTCTATTTCTAACCCCAAGGATTCTAAAGGAATCACTCCTAAAAGAGCATCTCTTCCTCCTGGTAACTCCAAGCACTCAAAGGTTCCTTCCCGCTCAAATATTGATATTTTGGCATCTTGGAAAATTCGGGCTTTACCAATACCCATTGCTGTGGTCAGCTCGATTAATAATTGTCAGAGTGGTGAAAACTTTTCCCATTTCTTTGTTGCTTTGAATTTGCATTTTTTGTCTCCCACTTAAGAGTTGGAGTTTTATCTATTTTTATTATAACTCTTCTCCTTCAACCTGTCAAATAAATCCTCAAATTAATCCGAGGGAATTATTATACTAATTGCTTGAATAGCGGGAATTTTAAATGGGATATCCAACAGATTTAGATGTTTTTCTAAAAAAGACTCTGCATCAGTCAGCAATTGACAAATTTGCTCTGAGCTTAATTGAGGAGATGCGGAAGATTCAGGGATCTTTTTGAAGTTTGATAAATATTGATTTAGTTGTGCGATAATTTCCCAATCTTTTAATATAATTGCTTGGTGAGATGAATTTATACTTACTGCTGCAACCGCTTGACGAATATGAGAATTGATTCCAGTGACGCGATCGCTGATGATAAATATAAATAAGCTTTGGTTCAAATCAGGTAAGACTGATACAGAAGCAGAGAAACCGATAGCTTGTGATAAAGCTGCATTAAATAATTTGTGACCAACACCAAGCAAGTGATGTGTAACATTTTGATCACGTCGATCGCGATTAAAGTGTACTTGTTCGTATTCTCTTTGAATTCCTGGCTCAATCTTCCAGTTTTCAGGTGTGATAAATGAGAAAACTTCATCGGTAAGTTTTGTAAGTTTGACTCGACGTTTGTTAAGATGTAACATGGTCAAGAAAAATGGTTGTAAAGCGGGTAAATCTAGTTGTGGAAGTAAGGGAGAAACCTGTTGAAAATCAAACTTTTCACAGCTACCGACTATTTCACGGACAGCAGCGATCGCATCTTTTCCACCGAATTTAGCAGTTTCGCGATTAAACCATTGATGTAAATCCTCATGGTGTCTATTTGCTTCGCTAAAGATTTCTCGAAACAATTTAGGTGATGTCATTCCTAAAACAAGTTGGAGCAAGTCTTCTGGTTCATCCATTACTTGCTGTAGAGATTGCATGATATTGTCAATTTTGTGATTGAGTTTATCCCAAATTAGTGTTTCTACAGTCTGAGGATTGCGTAGTGTAATCACTTCTACCCCTCGTTTTTGTCCGTAACGATTCAAACGACCAACTCGTTGATGTAAACGCATGGGATTCCAGGGTAAATCTACATGAATGAGAGAGTAGCAATTTTCTTGCAGATCAATACCTTCACCACCTGCTTCAGTAGAAATCAGAAATCTGACTTTTCCCTGATTGAACTTTTCCGCAGCAGTTTCCCGTTTCTCTTTCAAGCTCAAGACTTGACCAGTTTTATTAATAACTCCTTCAGCTAATTCTTCACCATTAATGAAAGTAACGCTATTTTCACCATATCGAGTAATCAGTGCAGACATCAATAGAGATTGTGTGGCTTTGTACTCAGTGAAAAAAAGCACCTGACGGTCAACAAATTGATTGACAACTACCTCCAATATTTTCTGAATTTTGGTTTCTTGCTTAATAGTATTAGCTGCTTGGATCAGTTCTTGCAAGCGGGGTTCTTCATCTTCCATCAGTCTAATAGATTCAGTCAGTTCTAAGATTCGCTCCTCTAACTGATTGATTTCGTCGCTATCAAGTTTTTCCTCATCATCAAATTTTTTTAATTCTTGCTCTAATTCTCGTTTTCGGTGCTTGACTTTTTCCAATGCTTTGCGTTTGGTATCAAGCCGTTTCAGACGACCTGATAATGCTTTATAAATCGCTGCTACTGAGCTAGAAGCGAGTTTTTGCATACAAATCAAAATTAACATCACTGCCCGTTGGTTAAAGTCATCCAGTCTAGAAGCATAAGCTTTTCCGGTAGTGATAAATCTAGTTAGTTTTTCATAAAATAGAGATTCTTCATGGGAATATTCATAGATTTCTGAGTAGACTTTGACGGGCAAGAATAATTTATTTCCCTTCATATCTGTAACTGATTGCTTATTATTACGAATCATTACTTTTCGTAATAACGGTAATTGGCTCTCGCCGGATTTTTTTGGATCGAATAAGTCTTCTTGTAGTAGTTTCAGGAGAGAGAAAAATTCATAATCTTTACCTCGATGGGGTGTTCCTGAGAAGAAGACGACGGAGCGGACTTTTTTATATTTATTAATTAACTGATCGATAAAGCTATATCCCAGCGTCGGACCGCTCTGTTCGTTAGCATTGAGATGATGCGCTTCATCAACAATCAGCAAGTCCCAAGGTTCTGCTTCAAAGAGTCGATTGTGGCGATCGCGGCTGTTTTTGCGGAGTGTCGGTAATGAAGCAATAACTTGATGGTGGGTATTCCAAAAATCGCTTTTTGAAGTATCGGCTTCAGTTGTGTATCTTGTACAGCGAATGTCAAACATTATTCGCAGACGGTGTTGCCATTGCTCGACTAGAGAAGCAGGACAAACAATTAGAATGCGTTTAACTGCTCCTTTATTCAACAATGTCCAGAGAATTAGACCTGCTTCAACGGTTTTCCCCAACCCTACGTCATCAGCAACTAACCAACGAGTAGGTAGTTCTTGAACGACACGACGACATACCCATAATTGATGAGGGAGTAGAGCAATACGTGCTAGAGAAAATATGCCCCAAACATCATTCACTGAGCGGATCGCTAGAGCTTGTACATGAGCGATCGCTTCTAGGGGATTGTGCCAGTCAGAAGAGTTGATAGCTTCCTGGAGCGAAATGAGACGGGTTAGTTCTGCTTTTGGACACTCTTCCAACCCATGTTCAAATCGAACGATCACTGTGCTGTTTTCATCTGAGCGGATTTGACCGATACCGTGTTTGGGATGGGAGACGCGATCGCCTCGGTTAAAGTGGATATTCATACTTGAAAACCTCATTCTCATTAGACCATATAAGATTTAGGCATTATTTGGCCATTCCGTATTATTATAAAATCAGCATCTTGACTGGAAGTCTGTCTATCTGCAAGTTCATTCCATTTTCCCGATGGTTATGAAGAATTTATTAAATTTTCAGCAGACAGTAAAGGATATAATATCATTAAAGATTAAGGCAAAACAGAGAAGATTGTGATCAGAGTGAAAGAAGCACTTCCTAATGGCCATATTATCTTTATTGAAGATAGGCTTGCAAAAGTCAGTTTCTGATGGACATTTCCAACTAAGATCATAATAGTCATCTGTTAATTTTTACTAGAAAGCAAAAAATAGCTGATTCTGATAATTTATAATTTTATGACTAGAGGTGATCCTGTTAAGCAAATTAGAGAACTCCGACGATTATTAGATTCATATCGTGAGGGTTTTCCAATTTTAAAAGAGTTAGTACAAAATGCAGAAGATGCTCAATCAACTTGCTTAGACTATGGTTGGTTAGAAGGTTTATCTAACGCTAACCATCCTTTGCTAAAAGCCCCTGCACTTTTCTTTATTAATAATGGTAAGTTTGATAAAGATGATGCTAGGTCTCTTTTCTTTTTTGACGTTAGTGGAAAATCAGATCAAGAAGGTACGATAGGAAAGTTTGGATTAGGGTTAAAAAGTGTATTCCATTTATGCGAAGCATTTTTTTATTTGGCTCCCAGCTTACCAAAAGGTTCAAAGCCAAATTGTAACATTTTTAATCCTTGGGAAGGTTCAGATTGTCACAATGATTGGGACGAATTTACTGAAAATGATCAGCAAGCTATAAAAAAATGTTTAAACTCTTTTCTTTCTACATCTGAATATCAAGAAAGATGGTTTATTATATGGATTCCACTCCGACAAGAATGTCATAAAACTCAAGAAGATAAAGATGAAAATGGGACACTTTTAGGAACAATAAAACCTGAATTTTTTGAAAATCAAATTCCGGACTTTTTAATACAATATAATTACTTTGATCAAATAAGTAGCTTATTACCCAATTTACATAGTCTGAAAATAGTTAGATATTGGGAAGACAAACAGATTAAATATCAAGCTACTAATATCCCAACTGCTACTCGTGTATCATTAATAGAACTTGAAGAACAACGAAATCAATCAAGAAATTTTCAAGGTCAAATAACTATTAATAAAAATAGTAAAAGAATTTATTATTTTGGTAATGAAATTATTTTAGAAGGTGAACGTTTATTGGAGATTCTTAATAACAATGAATTAAAGTTAGTAGAAAATACTAAAAAAATAAAATCTCATTGTGCCATCATTTTTAGTCGTATTTGTCAAGAACCAGACAGTCAATCATACTTTAAGTTACGTCTTGCTACTTTTTTGCCAATTCCTATTAGCAAAAATCATCAAAATACAGATGAGATTATAATTTCTTGTTTGTCACCATTACAAGTTAGCTACGATTTAACTTTACATGGTTATTTTTTTGTTAATTCTAGCAGAACGGAAATAAAAGGATGGGAACATATTCTATTAAGATTTAATAAAAAGCAGGATAGTAGTTTACGAGAACAATTAGAAATAGAATGGAATTCTATTTTGTATGATTATTTATTGTCTAATCTTCTTGATTCTTTATCTCAATTTGTATCTCAGCAAAATTTATTATCTTCAGAAACAGAAGCAATTTGTCAATCTCTTAAAAAGTCTGACCTATTTAATAAAGAAAATCTCAAGATTATTTATGGTGATCATAAATATATTTGTCGTATTAAACCAGATGGGATAACCTGGGAATTGGTAAATATTAGTGAAAAAATTTTAAATCTTCCTGATATTCCTGATTGGAAAGTTTTTTCTTATCTGAAAGAATTATCGAAGCGTGCTTATTTTACTCTTCCTAATAAACCTAATCTTGTTCCTGAAAATAATAATAAATGGGAATCTCAAGAGATTTTAGATTTTTTGCAATCTTTAGATGCTCAATACTCCGGACAAAATTAAACTGCAATCGCACCGTAGGAAAGTAGTTCTGAGTAATTGGGATGGCTTTTGATCAAAGTCGGCTCCAAATCTAACTTCAAAATAAATTGTTCCAAAAGATGCGCGTTGAAGGCTTGGCGTTTATAAGTAGCCATAGAAAAGATAAAGGGCTCATCTTCTTGATGGTTTAATCTGGCTGATAATTTGGCAATATTCAAAGCTGTCAGACTAGCATTAAAATGAAAATCTAATTTGGCCGCATCACGGGCTTGACAATCCACTAATCCTGTAAACTGTTTAGCATCACGAAAAATAAATTCAATCTGAAAACGAGCCTGATAATACTCGTAAATTTCCAGGGCGGTCAGCGACAAATCTGTTGAAAACAAAATTAGATAACCAGTTTTGTCAGGCTGACGCTGATCAACAACCACGACAATTTTAATGTTTCTCTCTAAGGAGACATGATTAACTATCGCACTATAAATATTAACTGATTTCTCAACTTCCTGGCCCCAAGTCAAACGACTTAAATTAGTGAAATTGACTTTTCCTGCATAGAGACGTGGGCGACCACGCTCTTTTTGTTCACCCTGATATAAATAACGCATATTGGCATCAATCCGCAATTTACCTAGGTAATGAAAATTGACAGATATCACCCCATCAACAAACTTTTTTTTACTATAGTACCCATCAGCTACTAGGTGGCGTATATCCGATGGAATATAGCTTTGAGCTCTTTTTAGTTGCTCTAAATACTGATCTACTCTTGTAGCTTCATCCTCTTGATTGTCCGATGTTTTCGGACTAGATTTTCGGGATTTTTTCTGATTTTTTCCTGGCGATTTTTTGGTGGTTTTTCTTGGTGATTCTGTGGGCAAAGATGGTGATGTTTGCTGAACAGATAAAGCATAAGCCGTGTTGATATCTAAATCAATAAGTGCGAGCAGAGAAATTTCTAACCCCCGTTCTGCTTGGCTCTTACTACTATTATAGAAATAATCTTTTCCATAGGTTTTTTTACCACTTTTTTGAATAAATGAACAGTCCATTGCTAAAATTTTTCGACTCGTGACCGCTAGGGCTAATTGCAGGAGTTGTTTATTTAACTCCAAAAAATTGAAGGAGCGCTGAAAATGGCGTCGATAAGTTTTTTCGTTTAACTGCGAGTAACGACTTAAATTAGTAAAATTGACTTTACCATAGACTAACAAGATAGTTGTCATTAAGGTTAAGAAAAATTTTTTTTGAGCTTTACTAATCCCAGCAAGTTGAGTTAAGATGTTTTCTAGAAAATTCATAATTATCGGTCGGGTGGAATTTACTATGTAAATTCTCTCACGATCGATATTTTTTTGGTGATCTCAGTAAGGAAAAAATTGCGCCCAATCCGTTCGGTTGCCTGATTTGGCCAGAAAATTGTTCAAGTAGAAAACGATTCAGAATCGAAAATATCTGCCAAATCAGGTTTTCGGCTAGTCCCAGTCTGTCTTTTGGCTATTGGACCGAAAACTATTGGTTAGTCAATTATACCTATAAATAATTTTCTCTCACCAAAGTGTCCGGAGTATTGCTATATGCCTTCCCAAGAAAACCAATTATGGGAAAAAATCGCTAAACAAATGTTAAAGAAAACAAACAAATTATGGTGCTTAGTTCCAAGTATTTTGGTCAAGCAAATATCAGAGGATAAACAAATCGAACTAGGGATCAAGCCCCTGAGTCGTAATCCAATATTAGATTACATGAAAAACGAGATAGAACAAAGAAATCAATCATCACTTGATGGTCTTAAAGAGTTGACACCTGAAGACATAACTGATTTACTTAAAGAAATAGGGCAAGAACCTAACAACGAAAAATTATGGAAAGACCTTCCTTTGCATGAAACTGTTGAAACTGTAGAAGATCGCTTAGTCCCTATTAGTGAGAATACTTATTTAGAAAATTGTGATTTTCCATTTAATGAAAAATTAAAATACCTGGTAACTATTATTAAAATTAACCCAAACTTGCGACAAGAGTGGATTACTAAATGGGATGCTGAACACCAGATCAGAGAAATTTTATGTCAAAATGATCCACAGAAATATTGGAAAGAAATATTAGATGCTGTTTGTAGCTTAAATCAAAAAATCCCCGATGATTTAAAAGATAGATTAGCTAAAGAAATATATTGGTTACCTACTGAAGATGGTGTTCCTAAAAAACCTGATCAGGTAATCAGTTTTTCTAAAGATTTAGCGGATAGTTTCCAAGAAAAAGACCTATCAACAATCATTGAAATAATGAATAATGATTCTATTCACCATTTGAAGTTGTTGAGAGACATAAGCCGACATAATCAGGGATATTCGTGGCTAGAAAGTTTATTTAGTAAACTTACAGAAGATAAAATTATTAAAATTGTTTTATCTAAAAAACCTCAACATTATTTAATAGTTTTAAATGCTATTGATAGTTTACAAAAACGTGGCAAAGAACCTTCTGATGCTAATCGTGAACTTCTGAAACAAATACCCTGGTTAATTAATTTTCAAGAACCGTGTATTAATCTTAAACCCGAAAATGTTATTCATTACCCTAAATTAAAAGAGCAAATTTGTCAAATTATTGAGGATACTAATAACTCAGATTATATTGATTCATCTAGCTTAAATACAATCATTAAAGACCATCCTAGCTTTGACTGGTTGCATGAGAACCTTTTTATTAAAGACAAGTCAAATGTTTTAAAGATTATTGGTCAAATGGTTCGGAATATTCCTAAATATCGATTAGGAAATTTTGATGCTGCTGACTTTCCTTTAACAGATTGTTATGGCTCTAAAGAAACACCGGGGGTATTTCATAATATTGATACTGATATCTTACCTATTTGGTTTTTAGTACCAAAAATATCGGAAGAAGATTTTAAAAAATACATCCTACCTAATGTTTTAAATGAACTTGATGTTAATATTTTAGTTGAACTATTAAACTGGATATCTAAGAATCATTCAGGACGAGCTGAAGAAGTTATCACAGTTTATAACAAATATTTGAAACTGGCTACTGAGCATAGTGATTTTAATCTGAAAATACCTGAAATTAACCTATTAAATCGCAGAGGAGAATGGAAATCAACTAATGAACTGTGTGATGGTTCTAAACCTAATATTGATGATAGTGATATTCTTGACGATGAACAAGCAACAATTTTAAGTCCTATCTTATCTAAGATTAATGTTTCCAAGAATAAAGTCAGTAAAAAATTGACAAATTATCATTTAGCCAAAACTAACTCCGATATATTAAGCAATTACTCCAAAAATTTAGCCAATAATTTTAATAAACCTGCTGCGCTAATAGGTCTTTTCCTTTGTTTGTTATCAGGAAACGACCAGAAAGTAAAAACATTAGCTCAATACTATCTAGGAAGTAGATATTTTGATATTACTATCGATAGACTATGTATTAAACCATCTTTATTTAGATTCATTTTGAATGTTAACGATTTAGACGCATCAACTACTGATGTTCCTGCGATTACTGGTAATTATTTTCCAGCTAAAATCAAAAACTCGGAGTTACCATGCTTATTATTTTATGAACCGGAAATAAATAATACGGACAATATTACTAACATTAACTTAACCCTTATTCCATCAGAAAAATTAAACGCTGTTAACCCTGATCAAATAGTGGAGTTATTAAAAATATCGGCGGAATGGTTGATGGACAAAATTTATCCGCAGACTCTCGAAAATCTACAACAAATCTGGCAAGAAATTTCTAATTCCGGACAGATAGATATTAAATTTTGCAGAGATTATATCCTGGAAGGATTTGTATATTTAATGAGACAATTAAAACTACGGAATAACGATATTAAGCAAAAATTAGCAGAAATAGATAAGAAATGGCATGAAAAAAAAGAGAGTGGTGAATCTGTAAATCAAGATTATAGAACGAAAATTGGAAAAGAAATATTAGAGCTTTTTGAAGGAGATAATCAAGCACCTTCTCAAGATGTTATCAATGCTGTTAAAAATAAAATAAGTGAGCATGGATATCTACCAGAAAATATTCCTTTTGAGTTATTTCAAAATGCTGACGATGCTGTAGTAGAATGGAACAAAATTTCGCGAGGCAACCTATCAGCAGAAAGTAAATTATTCGTCCTTAAATGGGATGAAAATAAGATAGAGTTTATGCACTGGGGGCGTCCAATTAACTGTTATTGGTATCTGGAATATCCAGAAGTTGACTACAAAAATGATGGCTATCACATCGATTTAACGAAAATGCTTCTGTTTAATAATTCGGATAAAGGTGAAGGGGAAACTGGTAAGTTTGGCTTAGGTTTTAAAAGCGTTTATTTGGTATGTCAAGAACCTCATGTTTTGAGTGGTAGAGACATATCTTTTAAGGTAGTTGGCGGGTTATTACCGTCTAATCTAGATGCTGAAGATAGCTATTCTTTAAGTCAGTCGCTTCAGGATCAGCAAGGAAATAATTTCAGCAATAATAGCTTAAATATAGGAACAATAGTTAGATTAAACCTAGATAGTAATTATCAGTCAAATGCTATAAATATTGTTGATAAATTTAAAAATTTAGCTGCTATACTTTTAGTTTTTGCAAAACAGATTAAACGATGTCGATTAATTTCTCCAAGTCATATCCAAGAACTATCATGGCAGGGAGAAATAGTAATGAAAATCCCCGATATTGAGTTTGGTAAATTACAATTGTCAGAAGGTCAAAAAAATTGCCTATGTTTAAGACTGGGAATAATCGGCTCTTTATTGATATGTTTTAAGAAATATTCTGGTAAATTTAAAGCATCTTTACCAGCAGATATTCCCACTATATGGGTAACTGCACCTACCACTGAAAAATTAGGCTTAGGTTTTATTCTTAATGGTGCATTTAAGATTACAACAGGGCGTCAAAAACTCCTTGAGCCTCAATCTCAACCTAATTTAGATCAATTAGATGAAGATAACATTCATATTGCCAAAAGATTAGGTACTTTACTTGGAGAAAACCTTGGCAAACTTTTTGAAAAACAATGGGATAAAACTTCCAATCAATTGAAAATTAGTGATGATAATAGTGTAGTAATTATTGCCATCGCATTTCATCTGTTTGTAGAGAGCGGTTTACATCGAATCGCATTATTGCTTATACAAGATTACTGTGATTTTAATAAGTATGATTTTTGGGAATTTATTTGGGATGAGTTAGCCGTCAAATGGTTAATTACAAATAATAATTCTTTTGCTTTAAAAATAATTCAGTTAGTTTTAGGTGGTGGGATGATACACTTTATCACTACATATCCCAGTTTACCTAACGGTTTATGGGTAAACTATCGACAACTTATTTCTCCTACTGAAACTCGTTACATCATCACAGGTATTTTAGCTACTAAATCATGTTTTAAGAAGGTTTCAAATTGGACTCAATTTACAAATTACCCTGAATTTACGAATTGGACTGAATTTACAAAAAGATGTGTTAGTAAATCGGTTTGGGAAAATGTTAAATTATTATGGAAAAAACTGGATGATAATTTTCCCTTTCATGAAACACAAGAACTAAAATTGATAGATATCCTTAAATGGGAATTAGGAGATCAGAACCCACAAGCTAGTCCGACTACAGCGAAAATGTTAAGTCAATTATGTCAATTCTCGCAAAAACACGAAGATCCAGAACTGATAGAACTAAGAGGATTTTTGAAAATAGTTAAGTTTCAAGCGGAAAATGGAGACTATTATGATTGTAAACAGTTAATAGTGTCTGGAAACGGAACAACAGAAGAAGAATTACTAGCTAATTTTGCACCTGAAGACCGACTTTTACATCAGAATTATAAAGAGCAAGCCTTAAAATTTTTCTATCTTTGTCGATGTAGCTTAGAATCTATAAAAGCTATCTCTATTGAAGACTTAGCAACATGGGCTTCTAATGCTAATATTGAGTCTCAACAAGCTGTAATAAATTATTTATCCAAAGGAGCAATGTCTAGTAGCTTAGTTAATTATTTAAACAGAATGGGCTCCAATAATTCATGGCTCAATAATAAAGTTAACGCAGTTTTAGTATTAGAAGAATTGAAATCAGAAGAATTGAAAAGATCTCCTATTAATGTTAATGAAGATCCAAATATTTTACCAGATCAACCTCCAGAAATATCACAATCTCAATCTCAGCCTCCAGAAATATCAAGACATCACACTCCAGAAACATTAAAAAGAATTTATGAATGGTGGCAAGGTATTGATAATGAATTTATTAGAGAAAAGTATGATGATTTGGTTTATCCTGTCAAAATTAAGGATATGAAGAGAAAATTAAAACAGGATAAAATTAGTAGAAGTTACTGGTTGATTCTATTTTTCTTAGGAGTAACTCATAGAATGGGAAGAACTAATTATACACAGCATCGAGATTTTATTCAATTTTGTCGAGATAATAAAGATAAAAACTGGTGGAATACTTTTTCAAGTTCTCAACCTAAAGAAAAAGCGCAAGAGTGGATGAAGGTTTTAAATGAATATTTTGATGATCCAAATTGGGTTCAAGAAATTAAATGGCTTTACTGGATGGAAAAATTTCCTATAATCTATCAAATTAGTTGTTATTTAGATGAATATAGACAAGTTTTTACTGATATTGACAAACTTAAAAAATCTTTCAACATCAACCAAATAACTCAAGTCAGATCAAGTTATATATTTGATGGTACTGGTATAGATGCTCCTCCTTTAATGTTAGGAATGGGTGCTAACTTTATTATTAGAGAGTTAGTTCGTTTAGAGGTTATTCAACCAACACCTTATATTTTAGAAAATTGTTTTCTTCCTAAACGTAATGTTAGAAGATTTTTGACAACGCTTGGTTGTGATGACTTAAACAAATGGAACCCAGAAACATCAAAAAAAATCTATAAGTTTTTATGTGATGAGTTTGAAAAATTTGGTATATCACAAACGGAAGTAACTTTTAATAAGGCTTTTGATATTCCTTTTCAAATATTAGCAGATAACCCTCAACTTAGAACCGAAATATTAAACGAAGAAATAAAGTTAGCAGATGTTGATGAAGATGAATTTGATTAAAAAATATATCAAGAAGATATATCTCGGTAAAGAACTGGGCGAAGCATTCGGATATAATATTAGCTGGATTTAAGTTATAAATCATCGCCCGAATGCTTCGCCCCTACAGTTAACTGAACCCTATTGCATTATAGGTATCCTTAGTCACCACAATGCAAGGTCTAATTTTTCCAGTTTCCGACCCCTTTGTTGGCTCAAGATTAACATCAAAAATTATACCACGTTTTATTTTTATTCCTTCGGCCATTCTTCTAAACCTGATTCTGTCAGTTCTTGTAACTCTTGATCATCTTCGTAAATTTCAGCATAGAGATTAGCCGATTCTTGCAACTTATCCGCTTCCAATGCTAACTGCAACTTTTGCAGGGCGGTGATGACAACTTCGTTTGGTTCTTGAAATCCATATTCTTGACAGCGATCAAGAAATTTGATGCTAGATTCATCAAGTTTAAATGTATGTTGCTTCATCATAAAAAAAACCTTGCTATAGTTAATCTATTTGATTCATAAATGGCTGAGGGCAAAGCATTCCGGTCATAGTTATCTGGTTGTAAGCAATAACTGATCTGCCGGAATGCTTTGCCCCTACATACCCGGCCAAAATTCTGTTCAGATCACCTCTAATTGCCGATTAGGTGGACAAATATGGACTCTTGCGTCCTTAATCAAAAAAAGAACACCTTTGCGCCTCAAAAGTGGTGATTCTCTCTGGCAGATCTGCTGGCATTACAGATAGAAGCTACGATATTGTTCTTTTCAGACCCGCCTCGATGTGGCGTTTAAAGCTCTGATTACTCAGGCTCGCCGTGAGCGTAGTCGAATGGTAATTTTTTCCTCGTCAATGTTACTTAGGCTTGTCATGTTCAGCTCACTTCCTTAGCTAAATAGAGATGTTTAAAACTGAACGGCAGAGCTACAAGCTGGAAAGCACTCGCAGGTTTACCCTGAGCGTAGTCGAAGGGTGCCATGACCCAAATAACGTAGTCTTTCGCTTGGCGATTGACTGAGACTGGCCATCTCTACACTTTATGTACTGGTTTCCAGATATATCCAGTGTTTAGCGGATAGCCATTATAATCATCAGCAAGCTCCTCAATCTAGTCACCTGCATGAAACTGATGTGATCATTATAAATCATAAAAGTGACTTATCTAGAGCGATCACTTGATCGGGTGCTAAAACACCCCCGACTCTGATCACTTCCAAATTCCCTATTTCCTGGGGATGCTGAAGCTTAACTTTAGCGATCGCCTCCTCCATTCCTGCTGCCTGAACAATATAAATCTGTGTTTCACCTCTGAACACCCAAATTGGCTTAGACCAGGTATGTCGAGGATTTAGCGCTGCTTTATTGATGATATGATGGCTAAAATCAACCAGTTGTTCTAAAATATTTTCAGAACAAAATTCGGCAATTTGGGACTGAAATAAAGCTTTAAGTTTGTCAGTTGGAATATGTTCTGTTACTTCTACCGAAGCTGACAGAGACGAAGAACTTAATGGATGACTAAATGATGGAACTATCACCGATTCAATTTGACGCTGAATCTGACTTGTGATTGAATCAAAATCCGGCTCGTTCAAAATATGCCCTAAATGCTCTCGCAACAAACTCGTTAGTTTTTCATCATCAAAAATGATTCCACTGGTACTAAAATATTCCGAAATCCTTTTTCCCCTATTTCCTCCACAACCAACTTCTCCTTGACTAGCATCTTCTGCTTCAACTAACTCCATCAAACGTTGATAGCGAGCAACTTCATCAGATGTAGATTTCGACTTACCAGGAATCGATTGGGTCATAGGTTGCCATCCGTAGAGTCTCAAAATAAACCAGGTTATCGGGTTCTTCAGGATCAGGACCGCTATCAAGCAGTCCAATTCTGAGCTTTCTATAAAATCCTAGCGCACCTGGCAGAGCGTGTAACCCGATCCTACCCTGATAACCCAGTTCGTGGCTCCGGGCGATCGCCAAATCTACTAGATTGCCCCCAATTCCTTTGGAGATTGGAATAGTTTAAAATATAGGATTAGATGAGCGAGAGAAAAATAATGAGCCTTTTAGTTGAACTTGTTTTGAGGGAGATTGATCAATTGACTCTAGTAGAGTAGATGCAAGTGTTAGAGCATTTGGTAAAGCAGATGAAGCAATCTGTTGAAACTATTGCTGTGCCTGCAAAACTTAAGCACAAGTTGAGTGAGTTTCGTGGTATTGTCAAGTATCCCCTGTTAGGTGAAGATGCTCAACAATGGGTGTCTAGAACTCGACGAGAGGGTGACGAGCATCGGGATCAGTTGCTCCGGGGAGAGTTATGAGGTTGGAAGATGCTTTGAGTGGAGTGACACGCTTATTTTTGGATACAGCACCAGTAGTCTATTTTGTGGAGGAGCATCCGACTTTTTTACCAATTGACTAGATTCAGCTGAGGAAGTCCTAATTAAGCAACACCTCAAAAATCTTGATTTGCTCTAGGTAGAAATTAATAAAAAATGGCGAAAATCAAGCTCTAACATCTATTAACTAATTGTTATAGTCATCATCTTCCTCTCGACTCAGTCAATATCTCAAATCAGATTTAAGTCTAAATTTTGAGTAGTGTCTATAGTTGTGACATAAACAGCTTCAGCGGGAGTAAAACTTTCCGCAGTTGCAAGTTGACCCGCTAATAAATCAACGGTAGCATCAGCGATATCACCACTACGTTTAACTAGACGATCGCGTAAAACTGCTTCCGGAGCAGTACAGTTAATAATTTGGAGCGGTATTTGGTGAGTTTGAGCAGCTGCGATCGCTGGTTCTCGTAAAGCTTGACGATCGTATTTTGCATCTAAAATGACCGGAAAACCTTGTTTGGCTAAACTTAGTCCTAATTCTAACAGACGACTATAGGTTTTTTGAGTCATGACTGGAGTATAAAGATCATCTCCTCCCTTTTCATATAAAGGTACTCCACCTAAATGCTTTCTCACCGCATCGGAGCGAATGTGAATTGCTCCTAAATGTCTTGCTATTTTTCTTGCTGTTGTACTTTTTCCTGAACCCGATACTCCTGACATCAAGATTATTTTACCTTGACGTTGTTTACTATATTGCCAAGCTAAGGTATAATATTGAGCAGCAGTTATAGTTGCCTTTTCTTTTTCTGGAGTCGGAATTGCTGGATCATCTAAGAGAAAAGAAATTACCTTAGCTCTCACATAAGCTTGACGGTTTAAATATAAAGGGAGAATTGCTAATCCTTCCCAGTCTCCCGTAGTTTCAATATAAGTATTTAGATAAGCATTGGCTAAATCTGGACGCGATCGCGCATCTAAATCCATCACCGCATAAGCAATGTCAAACATCACATCGACAAAGCGAAAAGGTTCATTAAATTCTATACAATCAAATAACAGAATTTTATCTAACCAATAGGCAATATTTCTTAAATGTAAATCTCCATGACATTCCCGAATCCAGTTCTGTGTAACTCTGCTCTTAAATAAATCTTCACGCTCAGTAAAAAATTTATCTGTAAATTCCCTAGTTTCATCAAACTGTTGTTGAGTCTGAGGACCACCAATATATTTTTCCGTTTGCTGATAATTTTCGTCAAAAGCTAACCGAATTTGAGCAACTGTACCAAAAGTCCGGATATAATCATTACTAGGTGACTCGAGATGAAATTTAGCCACAATTCGTCCGAGTTCTTCCATCACTTGCTCAGTTAGCTTTCCCTGTTCAAACATATTACTGAACAGAGCTTCTTGGGGAAATTGCCGCAGTTTTAAAATATATTCTACTGGATTACTACTCTCACCGAGGATAAATTTATCCCCCGTTTGACTAATCGGTAAAACCTCCAGGTACAGTTCAGTTGCTCCTCGTTGATTTAATTGGAATTCTGCTTGACAAAAATTTTGTCTTTTTGCTAAGGTAGAATAATCTAAAAAACCAAAATTAACAGGTTTTTTGACTTTATAGACATAATCTCCTGTCAGTAATACATAGGAAACATGAGTTTGCATGAGTTCGATCGGCTCAGTAACCGGATGGGGATAAAAATCCGGTTGTAACATTTGTTGAATTAAAGCAGGTAAAGTAAAATCAGTCATAAAATTAGTAATAATTAGTTGGGGAAATCGAAAAAATAGCGATCGCTCACATAATTATAGCGATCGCTCAACAGAAAAAAAATTAAGCTGATGCTGATTCTTTACTGTCCGGATCTCCGGATGAATTCAGAACCGATACAACCACTCGTTCTGGTTCACCAAGAGCGACAACATCTGATGGTAAATTTAATTCCCGTACATGTAAAGATTGTCCCAAATGCAACTGAGAAACATCAACTTCAATATTTGCGGGAATAGCATTTGGTTTACATTTTACCTGTAACTCATTCAAAACTAGATCAAGCATTCCACCTTCTAGTTTAACACCGATCGGTTCACCCACAAAATGGAGAGGAACTTCTACCTCCAGACTTTCTTGTGCTGATACCGCAAAAAAACTGAGATGATATACAGTACCTTTAGCTGGATGAGTTTGGATTTCCCGGAGAAGAGTTTTCCCACTCCAAGGAATATCGGGAATATTGAGTTGAATCAGAGTATTATTGAGTGAAGCATCTCTAATTAGTAGTTCCGTTGGTTTAGCTTTTAGAGTCAAATTGAGAGATTCTGAGCCATTATGACCATAAACAACTGCCGGAATCAACCCTTGACGACGTAGACTATTTGGTTTGCTTCCTTCTACCCGTTTTTGACCCTCAATTGTGAGTTCCATAGTTCTAATTTTCCTTGATCTAAATTTTTATTTTGGCAAAAAACCCTAACACCTGAAACCTGATTTCTGACATCTATTTAAGAATTAACCGGATTACCATTAGGGTGCAATAAAGCCCGTTTAGGACCATGAATCGGATCTTCCACAATAATAGTTTCATCCCGTTCTGCTCCCAAAGAAACAATCGCGATCGGTACTGCCATTAATTCTGCCAAAAATTTCAGATAATCTAGAGCTTCTTTAGGTAAATCTTTTAAGTTCCGACATTGAGTAGTAGTTCTTTTCCAACCAGGAAGAGTTTCATAAATCGGTTGACAACGAGCAAACACACGGGAACTATTAGGGAAATCTTGACATCGTTGTCCGTCAATTTCGTAAGCAACACAAACTTTGATCTGATCTAGTTCATCTAAAACATCTAATTTAGTAATGGCTAAACAGTCAATTCCATTAATCCGCACTGCATAACGACCGATTACCGCATCAAACCAACCACAACGACGTTTCCGACCTGTAGTTGTCCCAAATTCCGCACCCCGATCGCAGAGTAATTCTCCTATTTCTCCATGTAACTCGGTTGGGAATGGACCTTCTCCTACCCGAGTTGTATAAGCTTTAGCTACACCGATGACCCGATCAATCATGGTTGGACCAACTCCAGTCCCGACACAAGCACCACCAGCAACTGGATTAGAAGAAGTTACATAGGGATAAGTACCATGATCTAAATCTAACAGAGTACCTTGAGCGCCTTCAAACAGGATATTCCGTCTTCCTTGGATCGCTGCATAAATTTTCAGAGAACTATCAACCACATGAGGACGTAAACGGTCTGCATATGCTAAATATTCTGTAATTACTTGTTCTGCATCCAGAGGTGGTTGATTATAGAGTTTCTCCAGCACATCATTTTTGTAGCTAATTGTCCATTTGAGTTGAGCCCGCAACTCATCTGGGTCCATTAAATCTAAAATCCGAATCCCAATCCGTTCGGATTTATCTGCATAAGTCGGACCGATCCCTCTACCCGTTGTACCGATTTTATGGTTACCCCGTCTTTCTTCTGATGCTTGATCAATCAATCTGTGATAGGGCATCGTCACATGAGCAGTCTGAGATACCATCAAGTTATGGGTAGATATTTTCAGCTCTTCTAACTGATCCAATTCTTCGATCAACACCTTCGGATCAATTACAGTTCCGCAGCCAATAATACACTGAGTATCGCGATACAAGATGCCAGAAGGAATCAAGTGTAATTTCAGGGTCTGGTTGTTCACCACTACCGTGTGACCGGCGTTGACCCCCCCCTGGTAACGTACAACGACATCTGCTGACTTACTCAGCAAATCTGTGATTTTTCCTTTTCCTTCATCGCCCCACTGGGCACCGATCACAACTACGTTAGCCAAGGGTTTTTTTTTATTAGAGTTTACACAAACTCTAATTATGTTCACCTAGGGTAGTATTTGTCAAATTAATTTTTGTTACAATCTATATCTAAGTCCGATGACTGCTGTAGACACCAATCGCTGTCCGGTCGGGACAGATCGCTATCAACCCTTAAAATCTATTGCTGGAGAGGGATTTGTGACTTTACACGCTGAACTACATCGCCATCTTGGTGGCTCGGTTGTACCTCGGATTTTATGGCGCTATTTTCAGCGTCATGATGCTGAATTATCTGCTAGATTTCCAGAGTATGGAGAGTTTGAGGATTTTTATACCCGTCCTCGCAATACTCTTGATGAATATTTAGAATTACATACTTTGGTAGAAAGTGTTCAAACGCCCGAGTCTTTGCCTTATTTTATCTATCGTCTGATTCGAGGTGCTTATATTTTTGAAAATCTCGCTTATTTGGAGTTGCGTTATACTCCTTATCTGCGTACATCTCACCATTTGACCCAATCTCAACGAATTGAGCAAATGGCAGAAATTGTTAATATTGTTGGTCGAGCAAGTCAGTTAACTAATTGTCCAATTGTGACTAGCCAAATTTTATGTATGCACTCTCGTTTACCCGAACCAGTCAATCGAGCAATCATTGATTTAGCTGCGGCTAATCCAGAGTATGTTTGTGCAATAGATTTAGCTGGGGGTGATGCTCAGTATGTTGAACAGTTGGATCAGTTTGTCGAATTATATGCTTACGCTCTTTCTCTAGGATTGAAAACTACTGGACATCTGTATGAGACTCCTAATGGTTGTTATCCCGAGTTATTACCTTATTTAATGCGGATTGGACATGGAATCCAAATTCCGTTGTTATATCCAGAATTGTTGTCAGAGGTAGCTAATCGTCACCAGTGTTTAGAAGTTTGTCCAACAACTTACTTGAAAACAGGTACTTTACAGGATATTAATCAGTTAAAATTGGTATTCGATCGCTGTTTTGAGGCAGGAGTAGATATTGCTATCTGTACGGATAATGCTGGATTGCACAATGTCCGGTTGCCGTTTGAATATGAAAATTTGCTGACCTATGATATTATTGATTTCGAGCAGTTGCAAATTTGTCAGGAAGCCGCTTTTCGTCATGCGTTTGCTTGGCCCTATAGCGATCGCCCGGTATCAATTCTCACAGAAATTTTGAAACCAGAATCGAATCAAATTCCAGTTCCTACACCAGTTTAATACTCCGACCGAAAAATCCCCCCAACCAGAGCGATCGAAGCGGACTGCTTCTTGTCAAGAAGGTGGAGTTGGCTCTCCTGGATCTGTGGTCAAAAAGTATCTTGAGATCCAAATCTTTTGGTTAATGAGGGCGGAAATACTTGCTGTTCAGACAATATAAGTCTTATTTATAACCATAAATCCGGGAGAGCCGGAATTTTGGCCAATTTTCGCTCTGGGATCAAGTCCAGCCGACATTTTCCCAAAATCCCTTCCCATCGAGTGTTAATTATAGACTGCTGTTTGATAACTTTAAATAAAGCCACAAAATTTAGGAGTTTCCCCCATGACTGCCCAATCTAAAAAACCTACCACAACTGGTCGTGCCTATCCTTTTCGCACCGGGTGGGCTATATTTCTGTTAGCCGTCAACTTTTTAGTTGCTGCGATCTACTTCCATATTCTCAATATCTAAAATAGACCTTTTCCTGATCACCGCTCGCAATTAGTGCCAGATTTTTCGATCCCTTCCCCTGCATTCTGGCACTAGGGCGGTTATAATGTTTTTGGTTTTTTAAGTATTTTGAGGATCAGAGTGATCTGATGTTAAACCTAGATGGCTTTAATTCTGATTCAAATCTGCTGATCGATTGTATTACTTTACGCCAGCAACTAACACAACTATCTGAACCAATTATTGTGGGAGTTGCAGGAGATAGCGGTAGTGGTAAAACGACTTACAGTGATGGAATTCGTCGTCTCATTGGTCTTGATCTGGTAGATACGATCGCGATGGACGGTTATCACAAGGAAGATCGAGAACAACGTGCGATTAGTGGTCGTTTACCCCTTGATCCAGATGCTAACTACCTAGATTTATTAGCAACACACTTACAAGCTCTCAAACAAGGGAAGTCGATCGAAGTTCCCATTTATAACCACGCAACTGGGAAATTTGACCCACCCATACCTTTTTCTCCCAAACCAATTGTGATCGTTGAGGGACTACATGCTCTTTACCCAGAATTATTAGGAATGTTAGATTTCAGTCTTTATGTAGATCCAGATCATGATGTGAAATGGGAGTGGAAGTTTGAACGAGATGTAAAAAAAAGAGGACATCGAGCTGAATCCCTGGTCGAGGAAATGCTCAAAAGGGAAGCAAGTTATAAGCGTTGGTTAGATTTCCAGAAAACTAATGCTGATGTGGTGATCAAAATTTCCACCAGTCACCTCAAAGAATTGGCCCGTCATGAATTTACAGGACAATTACCATCAGGTTATTATAAGGTAGAATTAATTGTAGTTCCCGCTCCAAATCCGTTACCAACTTTACCTCTACCTTTTGATTTAGCTTCAATACTAGAAGCTAATCAACCTCCTTTTATGCTAGCAGCTGTTCCCTGTACTTATTGGGGAAGACAGGTGATGATTATTCATCTTGATGGAGTCTTGTCTCAATCAACTATTGCCCAATTAGAACAACATATTGTTGATTTTACTGGTATTCCCATTCAGGAAACAACTCTCAGACGTGAACAAGAACGAGTTTCAGCAACAGAATTTGCTCAATTGTTAATTGTTTGGCGCTTTTTAGAACAAGCTGTTTCGATCGCTCAAAAAAAGATCACCTGATCAGGAAGCTCCAAAACTATTTTTCTGTAGATGCAAAAGCTGGACAGTAACCTTCACTTGTCACCTTAAACCCAAACAAAGATGAAGCTTGGTTCCAACAACGCTGTCCGCGATAATGTTGACAGATTCCACAGCAATCTAACCCAACTGGAACTCGAGAGTCACTACCTCGCTCTAAAAGTTCTCGTTGAGATACACCTCGTAATACCAGTTCCTCACCCTGCCATTTAGCTAATAATAAACCTGTATCCGCAAAATTTTGCCAACGGGGGTCATCTGCGATCGCAGCAGAAAAGCTCATCATTACCTCCGTTTCCTGTTCGATTAACTCACCTTCATAGTTGGTTTCTGGTGGAGCTGGTTGCAAAAATGTTTCACCAATTGGCAATTCTACCAAAGTTCCTGCGGATGGACAATGCAACTGATACCGATTATTCAACTCATCTAAGCTAGTTAAATCAGCGAGATAGGTAGGTGCGCCATGGATAAACATGATATGTTGAGGACGGAGATTATGAATTAATTGGGTGGTGCCTGGTCCATCACAATGCTGGGCTAATAAATAACTTTCCATATTCGCTAAACTAGAGGGTTTAGGGTAAGGATAGGGGGGTTCAGGAGTAAATAAACGACCCGGTTTTTGCGATCGCAATAACAACCAAGGACCAGTTTCAGGTTGACAATATTCCTTGAGATCATAATGCTTGTCCGTCAACACAATACAAGGAGATCGACCAACCGTAGCACGTTGCTCCGGATTTAAACGACGTACACGAGGACGGATTCTTTCATCCCAAAATAAAGGTTGATGTCGGGCAAAATTTTGAATAGAAGCTGGAAAACTTGATAAAAGTTCTAAATAAGCATCACAACCAGCAATGAGAGTCCCATCTACCCAGATATCGATATCGCGACCAGTAAAGCTATGATGAGAACGGAGTAACATTAGTAGTTCTTGACCTAACCCCAAGGTCGGTGCTGGTAAAAGGATTGATTGTCGTTCTGCGATCGCCCGATTAATCCGTTCCGCTAATTGATTTTCCTGCTGTTTCCGGTGGGGATGACGTGCTGTACCATAACTACCTTCTAAAATCAGAACATCTGGCTCTAAACCTCGTAATTCTTCTAAATGTAATCCTTCAACTAAACGGGAATTAGATAGAAAAAAATCTCCAGTATAAAATAATTTATAGGTGCGGAGTGGAGCTGTATAGGTGAGCAAAATAGCTGCGGCTCCGGGTAAATGACCCGCAGGAAATAATTCTACCCTTAATCCACTTCTCACTTCAACTGGCGATCGCCAGGATAGGGGTTGACAATTGATCCCAATCTGGTCGCGGTTGATTTCTGGCCAATTTAAGGGCAATAATTGAGTGGTAATCTCACTAGCATAGATTGGTAATTGGGGAAAGGCTGCGTTTAGTGCGAGTAAACCCCGCGCATGATCAGGATGTGCATGACTACATAAGACTAAATCTGCGGGGATCTTGTCTGGGTCTGATGTTATCAGTGCTGAAATATTTTCTAGACCACAATCGAGAATAATCCGATGTGGTCCCATTCGCATCAACAGACAAACACCTTCGTCTTTATGGTTGACACCGTATGGTAAACATTCCAGCTCAATCACAGTAATTTGCTCTCTGAGGCGAGTATAGTTGGTAGCATCGTTATGGCCTAATCTTAGTCAGGACTTTAATAATAGCTAAAATTGTGATTAAATCCACACATTTCGCTATTTTGATGCTACTACACAGCTAGATTTAACCAAAAACTCGATGTTGCAGACTGGGCATTTGACGACGAACTTGTTCTAAACGGTTTGGGTTAATTTCTGCGATCGCCACACCAGGAAGATCACCTGCATCGGCTAAAATTACTCCCCAAGGATCAACAATCATCGCATGACCGTGGGAGTGTCGCGTTCCATAGTGAAAACCTGTTTGAGCAGGAGCAATCAGATAACAGGTATTTTCAATTGCCCTGGCTTGTAATAATATTTGCCAATGATCTTTGCCTGTATAAGCGGTAAAAGCCGCAGGGACAAACATCACATCCGCTCCCTGTTGGGATAAGTGTCGGTACAGTTCGGGGAACCTAATATCATAGCATACGGAAAGACCTAACTTACCGAAGTTGTTCGTATCATAAACCGTAGGTAGTTTTTGACCCGCTTGCACCTTACTTGATTCGCGATAGGTATTACCATCGGGTAGGTCAACGTCAAATAAATGTACTTTTTCATATCGAATTAGTTCTTGACCTGTAGAGTCTATCAGCAAAGCTGTATTGTAAAATTTGTCTTGATTGACTGGTACGGGATAACCACCACCAAGAATCGTCACTTGGTACTTTTGGGCCATTGTTTTCAAAAATTTTTCACTTCCTTGAGCGATCGCTTCAGCTTGATGTATTTTCACGGATTCATCACCCAGAAAAGAAAAATTTTCTGGTAAGCCAATTAATTCTGCACCTCGATGAATCGCTAGATCAATCAATTCTTCAGCCTGAACCAAGTTTTTGTCTAGGTCAGGTCCACTGGTCATTTGAATGGCTGCGGCAAGATAAGGTTTCATCAGTTTAACTAAAATTTTTGGGTCTAGATTACCTGGTTGTAAAATATAGACATTATCATGATTATGTGTGAAGCAGATGATCTAATTTCCTGTACTCGCTCAAAGATTGCTAGGAAAAGCCGGCGCTGATCTGCTATCTTTGAGCGATGGGATGTAGTAATGACTAGGCTCTCATCATCCCGGTGGTTAAGAATCAATCGACCTCTTGGTTTCAATAGTTATGAATATTATTCAAATTCTTCAAGACGATTACCAAAGATTTCCCATTGACCAGACTTATCATATTTATGCAGAAGATGTTTATTTTCAAGATCCTCTCAATCAATTTTGGGGGATTAAAAAATATCAAAAAATGATTGGACTAATCAAAACTTTTTTTCGGGAAACCAAATTAGATTTACATGATATTAATCAATCAGAAAATTTGATTATCACTAAATGGACTTTAAGCTGGACAGCACCTGTACCTTGGCAACCACGCATGACCATTACTGGTTGGAGTGAGTTGAAGTTGAATCCAGAAGGATTAATTATTAGCCATATCGATTACTGGAATTGTTCGATCTGGGATGTAATTAAGCAACTATGGCCAGTCAAAAGCCATCCTGAAAAATAGAGGCTATTAATAATTAGGAATGAAAAATAAATAACTTGATGGTTTGGTTCGTAGTAAGCGATGATATCTCTCAAAAGCTTACTACAAGCGAGCGAATTATTTAATTTCTATTCCTTAGCTATTTGTGGTAATTAAATAGGATCGGCTATGATTTTATTGCGTCTGATCTGATTTTTTCTGTCCGCTGCTATGCGATCGCCCATATTTTTAGCGATCGCGCAGATTAAAAATGGATGGTTAATCCTATATTTGTTATAAAATCACTAAACGCAAATCCAATCAAATTAATGGCAGCGATTAAATTAGCTCAAGAATCAGATTAACTGGAGAAAATTTTGTGAACAAGACCCGCCTTGCTGTCGTTACAACTCTGGTAATAGCTACTAACATTTTCGTGACTAACCAGACACAAGCTCAACCAAAAAACTACCAGCCCAATAATATCTCGATCAACCACCCCGTACCCTCTATTCAGGACATCGAAACGAAGACACAACGGGATGTTCGCCTGGCCTGGTGGCGGGAAGCTCGGTTTGGGATGTTCATTCATTGGGGAATATATTCTCTTTTTCCCGCTGGTGGTGAGTGGATTATGAATAATGCTTCTATCCCAGTTTTCTTCTATAAAAACCTTGCTCCTCAGTTCAATCCAACCAGTTTCAGTGCTCATGACATTGTTGCTCTCGCCAAATCAGCAGGGATGAAGTACATTGTGATCACGGCCAAACACCATGACGGATTTGCGATGTTTGACTCCAAAGCTGATCCCTTCAACATTATCGCCGCTACACCTTTCCATCGTGATCCTTTGCAAGAATTGGCAGAAGAATGTCGCAAACAGGACATGAAACTAGGGTTCTACTACTCCCAGTTTCAGGACTGGACGGCTCCTGGTGGGGGTGCATTAGATAATAGCTGCCATAACAGAAACAAAGATACTAATCACTGGGACAAGGTTCAGGATGGTAGCTTCGACGATTACCTCAAAAACAAGGCTATTCCCCAGATCAAGGAACTACTTACTAATTACGGAGATTACCCGGATATTCTTTGGTTTGATAGCCCAGAAAAAATGACCTCAGCAAGTGCGGCGGAGATAGTCAAAGTTCTAAATCAATACCCTAAACTCATTTGGAACAATCGCCTTGGCGGCACATACCAGGGCGACACGGAGACACCAGAGCAGCAAATCCCACCGCAAGGTTTGCCCGGGCACGACTGGGAAACTTGCATGACGATGAACGCTTCTTGGGGTTACAGTTCTACCGATACAATATACAAGTCAGCCACAACTCTGTTACATAGTCTGATTGATGTTGCTAGTAAAGGCGGTAACTATCTGCTTAATATTAGTCCTGACTCTCATGGTATTGTGCCGCCACCGCAGGTCGAGCGTCTGCAACAGATTGGCAAATGGCTGAGTGTAAATGGAGAAGCTATTTATAAAACTCAGGCAACTCTTTTTGGCCCAGAAGCTGGTTTCTTCAGTTCAACTGAAAAAAAAGAAAATGGACAACCAGAATTTATCCCAACCTGGAACTGGCGATCGACCACTACCCCAGAGAAGATTTATATTGAGATCTTCGTTTGATCCGAAAGGTTCTTTCCATCTAAACAAACTGCCGCGACGAGTGAGTAGTGCTTACTTATTGGCCGATCCAGCCCATCAGCCTCTCAAACTGACCCAAAATGGTGATGGTCTCGATATTGAATTACCTGCCCAGCCACTCGATCCAATGGCAACTGTACTTGTTCTCAATACACTAAGATAATTTGAGTTGTCTCACTTTTATTAACGTTAGTTGATGAATCCTTCTGGGCCAATTTTCGCGATGGGAATCGGCTGAAAGCCCAGTTGAAAAGCAGGAGAATTAGGCGCGAGACGATAATCGTTTTTTTCCGGGCTAATAAATTGCGGATTGCTGATCAGAGAATGGCGGTCAAAACCTGCTGCTTGCCATTGAGTAAAATTACCTTCTGGTGTAATATTTTTTGGTGTATTGGCTAAGCTTAAACCTCCAACTTGCCAGTAAAGATTGAAGTCAATCTGTGCAAAAGCATCATGGTGCCACTTGCTCCCACCACTTTTCCAAAGACTAGCATTGGGAGCGTCAAATACAACAATATTGCGTCGAAAAATATTGCCTTTCATTAAATCATCGCGCTGGAGAAAGTTGATTTGCTCTTTTGCCCCATTCACCCAAAAAATGTTATTTTCAAAAGTATTGTTTTTGCCGTTGGAAAATAAGATCGCAGCCGTTGCTATGTCTAGGATAATATTTCCATAAATCGTCGTACCACTACTATCGTCGTCAAGGAAAACCCCTGAACTCATATAAGGTGTTACAATTTCCTCGTCCGATTTAGTTACCAGACCAGGGGTGCGACGAATTAAGTTGAATCGAATCACGTTACCACTTGATTGGCGATCGCGTCCAAGAGTTTCAATCGCTCCGGTATCATTAGTTTCCTGATTCGTATCTACAATTTCATTAAATTCTACCAAATTGTTGTGAGAAAAATTAATCTCGTCATAAGTTTTTAAAGAAATCCCATAACGAGGCAAGCGGTGGATGCGATTGTGAATAATCCGGTTGCCACTTCCTGTAGTCACATATACTCCCGCTATATGCTTGTAAATTAGCCCGCAATCGTGAATGTCATTGGCAGCAATTAAATTATTAAAAGGCTGGGTTTCTGTCGTTCCTAAAAGTACGACTCCACCTTGCCCTAACTGAGACATTCGGTTGCAAATAATGTGATTTTCCGAACTGTGCTTCTCCAATCGCACTGCATAGCCACCTAGGTTAAAAAATGTACAATTTTCAATCACACACTGTTGCGTACCACTGAGCCAGATCGCCGCATCAGCAAACATATAATAGCTGCTATTACCATTGAGCCAGATCGCAGCATTGGCAAGAGTATAATCGTGGTTATTATCGACTTTCTGATTATCAAAATCACTATTTAATACTGTATAGTTTGTATCAGTAAAAGTTAGTCCTCGAAAATAAACGTACTTGACAAAATTATCAGTTTGCGAGTCACCTTGCAAGACAATGAGGCGATCAAGGTGTGGTGCAACTACGTCCACATTTGGGAAATCAGGCTGAGTAGCCCAGTAAATTAATTCACCTGTTTTTGCATCTAGATACCACTCACCAGGACTGTCTAGCGCATCTCGCAGGTTGGCGATGAAAAAGCGATTGCCGGGTCGGATATCTTGCTGACTATTGACAAACAGCGTTTGACTTTCTTTGTTGACACTTGTAACGGGCAAAATCGTGTTAAGCCAACTCCAGGAAGGAAAAATATGTACTTCCGCCCCCTCCCAATTTTGCCATTGCGGAAACTTAGCCTGATCGATGAAGATGCGATCCTGCAAACCAGGGATATCTGGCTTAGGTAGTTTAATTTCTTTGCCAATTGCACGCTGACAGGCTTCTGCTTGAATTAATACTAAATGGTGATTGGCTGTTGGCGGTTGCAGTTCGTATTTAGACCACCAAGTAAGGATGCGAATAGCCGTTTCTGGATGCCAATCTGGGTCGTCTGTCAAACAAAAAGCGTCAAGTTGAAATTTGCCATCTTGAAGATTTTCCCAGACTAGGGTTTGTTCACCAGCCATTAAACGAATTGTCGAGGTCATTGCCCACTGATAGTTTCCCTCTTCTTTTGTAGCGGGCAAATTTTTCAGCCGCGATTGGCTACTTTCCGATCGCAGAATAGCCCAGTCATCCTGATTAGTGCCAAGATTGTGAGAGTAGCGAACCCAGATTTTATAGTCCTCCGCCTCCGGTATCACGATTTTCCATTCCAATCTATCATTGGCATTATTGAGGCTGACGCTGCTATTAAAAGCCCCCTTTTCCCAAGGTTTGCCCCACCATTGGGCGTACAACCAACCTCCAAGGATAGGTTGTTTTGGATCGAATTTGGGATAACGTGCCCGAGTGCCCACTCACCATTGGTACGAAGTAAGCGAAAATACCATTTCCCAGTTTTGACATTTGGTAATGTTGCCACCCAAAGGTGATCGTTAAGTTTTCGCCAATTCTTGATCTGCTTCCCACCGCTGAAAATGGGAATTTCGCTGGGAAAAGCTGCAAAAATTACCGGACATTCAGCAGTTCCGGAATCTTCCGGTTCTAGTAATAAAGGTTGTTCTAAATAATAAGTGCCACCCCGCGCAAAAACCGTCACGGGTTGTTTTAAAATACCGCCTTGCTGACGTTTGAGTTCACGGATAGCGTCGCGCGATCGCCAAAAAGTCGCAAAAGGGCCATCTGTTTTGGTCTCATTAGGATTAGCCAATTTGCCTGACCAAGTATCACTACCCTCCGGCGCAATATAAAACACAATACCATTGCTTTGGAGATTCGATGCCAGACTGGCACGGGCAGTGGTTGAAAGCTTGATTGCTAACCCTCCCAAACTCATCCAGGCTAAAAAAGTGCGACGATCCATGACGATTGGGTGATTAAGTTTAATGTCAGTTTGATGGACTAGACAAAGCTGAAAAAAAGGCTAAGACTAGATTTGAAGAATTAGGACTCAGTTATCCTTGATATTATATCACGCCTTGATATCACCTGTTCTTTAAATTGCCAATATTCCTCTGGTTTGTATCTCTGAAGTTAGTTCAATTTAGCATTAATTGACAAGTTAGATTTAGAGCCAAATAAATAACTGAAACGGGTAAAACCAGAATCAATATGTCCAGGAATCTAGCAGGATTAATTATTAGCCATATATTAATGGAATTGTTCGATCTGGGATGTAATTAAGCAACTATTGCCAAGAAACAGCTAAAATAGTAGAAATAACTTGCGAGACAGGATTTGACTATTCATGCGCTTAATATTGATGACCGGGAAAGGGGGCGTTGGTAAGACTTCTGTCGCTGCGGCTACGGGTTTGCGTTGTGCTGAGTTAGGCTATAAGACGTTAGTATTGAGTACCGATCCAGCCCACTCTCTCGCAGATAGTTTTGATTTGGAATTGGGTCATGAACCCCGTTTAGTTCGCTCCCATCTCTGGGGCGCAGAATTAGATGCTTTAATGGAATTAGAAGGAAATTGGGGTGCTGTCAAACGCTACATTACCCAAGTTTTACAAGCTAGGGGATTAGATGGTGTTCAAGCGGAAGAATTAGCTATTTTACCAGGAATGGATGAGATTTTTGGTCTAGTGAGAATGAAACGCCATTATGATGAAGGTGAGTACGATGTATTGATTATTGATTCAGCTCCTACGGGGACGGCACTACGTTTGTTGAGTTTGCCAGAAGTTGGTGGCTGGTATATGAGAAGATTTTATAAGCCATTACAACAGATGTCTGTAGTTCTTAGACCATTAGTTGAACCGTTATTTCGACCGATCGCGGGTTTTTCTCTTCCTGATCAAGAAGTGATGGATGCACCTTATGAATTTTATGAGCAAATTGAGGCGTTAGAAAAGGTATTAACTGATAATACAATTACTTCGGTGCGACTAATTACTAATCCTGAAAAGATGGTAATTAAGGAGTCCCTGCGTGCCCATGCTTATTTGAGTTTGTATAATGTCGCTACAGATTTAGTTGTAGCTAATCGCATTATTCCCGAAGAAGTAACTGATCCATTTTTTAAGAGATGGAAAGAAAATCAAGAAGAATATCGTCAGGAAATTCATGCAAATTTCCGACCTTTACCAGTGAAAGAGGTGCCTTTATATTCAGAGGAAATGTGTGGATTAGCAGCTTTAGATCGGTTGAAGGAAACTCTTTATAAAGATGAAGATCCAGCCCAGGTTTATTATCAGGAAACAACGGTTAAAATAGTACAAGATAAAGACCAATATAGTTTGGAACTATATTTACCGGGAATGCCAAAAGATAAAATCCAGCTCACTAAAACTGGTGATGAATTGAATATTCGGATTGGTAATCATCGCCGTAATATGGTTTTACCACAAGCTTTGGCAGCTTTGCAACCGTCCGGAGCAAAGATGGAAGAAGATTATCTGAAAATTCGCTTTGCTGATGTAGCTAGAGTGTAGAAAGAGATTTAGCTGTATGCTGTCGGAGCAATTGATAAATTGCCCCGACTTGATCTAAGCCTAGATTTTAGACAGGACTAGATGCGATCGCGCGACAGTAATTAATCTAGCTTTTTTTAATTAGTTTATCTCTTGATTAATTAAATTTAATTTTTGAAGTTACTTGATCTACGATATAGCGAGGACGTAGTAATAATGCTCCTAGCAAATTAGGTAATAGCCAATGATATTCATGTTTAGAAAAATTAGTAACAGCAGCTTTATAGAAAAGATGACTCAGATCTTTTCGTTGTTGATCTAACTTTTTCCACCAAGGTTTTTGAGATTGAATAACTAAAAATTCTGACCAAGTTGGTTCTGGTTCTCCTTGACAACGTCTGATCATACATTCTTGAATCCAATTAGTTTGTTGTGTTCCTTGTTTGACATTAGCTACCGAAGTTGCAGTAGAATGGATTCTATATTTTAACAAAAATTCTGGCTGAACTAAAACTAGATAACCCTGTTCAGCGACTCTATTCCATAAATCTAAATCCTCAGCGTAGCTAAAATTTCGATAACCTCCAAGTGCTTGAATTACCGATTTTTTCATAATTACCGCTGGGTGATGAAATCCGATGAGTTGATTGGTACGGACATACTCTTCCACCACAGCTTTATTGGTAAATTTTGAGCGAAATTGACCAATAATTTTGCCATTTTCATCAATATTATAAACATAGCTGCTAGCCACAGCAAGATCAGGATTTTCGGCAATAAAAGCTAATTGTCTTTCAATTCGATTGGGCATCATTAGATCATCTGCGTCCATCCGGCAAATCCATTCATTTTCGCTCAATTCTATTCCTTTATTCAAAGTATTAGGTATACCACTATTGGCTTGAGAAATTACCTTGATTCGCGGATCTTTTTCGGCATAAGATTTGATAATGGCTAGGGTATTGTCCGTGGAACCATCATCAATGATCAGTAATTCAAAATTTGGGTATGTCTGGACTAAGATACTCTCAATGGTTTCTGCAATATAATGATCGGCATTGTAAGCTGGTATCAGAATTGATACTTGCATAAATTTATACTCCTAATTCATTGGCAATATATTAGCTTTTTTTTATCAATAACAGAAGACCGCAGATGGCTCCGTAAAAGTTTTCTTAGTCATAGTAATAATTAATTTGTCTTCTTTTCTGGAGAGGTTTTTTGGATGAAACTGGTTTACTTTTGCCATATAATTTTCCTAAATTAAGGGTTGCATGAATGAGGAAAAAACTAGCCCTATTCCATTCAGAACCTTTTTAGTCAAATTTCTTTAAGTTAGTAATCTGCAAAAATAACAAAATTAAATAAAGTGGATTCAGCAAGACATAGCGTTTCCAGAGACGAAAGGGTTCTTTAGTTAAACGAAAAAACCATTCTAAACCTAAATTTTGCATCCAGGGAGGAGCTTGAGCGACATTACCCGCGTGAAAATCAAACGCAGCACCCACACATACTAAAGCACAGTTTAAGCGATCGCGATGTTCAAACGCCCATGCTTCTTGACGGGGACAACCCAATCCCACAAAGACGATTCCTGCTCCTGATTGACGAATTTGTTCCACATAATCATCATCTTCCGCTGGAGTTAAGGGACGGAATGGGGGAGAAATTACTCCAGCAATTACTAAATTAGGAAATTTCTTTTGTAAGTTTATTTGCAAATTTTCTAACACCGAAGGTTTAGAACCATAAAGAAATATACTCACATTTTCTGCGGCTGCTTGTTCACAAATATGTAACATTAAGGTCGGACCATATACGCGATCGCGCAGAGGTTCTTCTTCCGGTTTTTTTAATAAGTTCATTCCCCAACGTACTGGTTGCCCATCAGGGGTAACAATGGTAAATTGTTTGATATAAGTACCATGTCCTTTTGGGTCAAGATAACCAGTCATAATCCCATGAACTGGTGTTGCTGCTACTGTACAAGATTGAGAAATACGGGCGCATTTAATAATAAAGTCAGTACAGTCTTTATAGTTAGTTCGACTCACACCAATTCCCAGAACATTGGTTTTATGGGGGGGTGTTAATGATAGGGGTAAGTTCATTTTTGTAATCTTTCTCAATCATCAAAAAATATTTCATCAACAGAAAAGATGCACCCTGACCAGACCCTAAACTTAACCAAGCAATACTTTCATAGCTACTTTTTTTACAGATTGGAACGTTTTCGGAAAGCGAGTTTCTATGGATAAAATCGCCTGATTTTTCCAAGTATTTTGGTCTTTAGGACAGTGAACTGATAGGGAATTAATTGATTTTAGATTCAGGGGTTTAATCTTCTTTTGGAAAGTGAGATAGGGTTTTGATGCAGGAATAAAGTGAGAGGTAAATGAACAACGCGAGAAATTTGGCTGACGAGTTTCTAGACTACCATGAATTGTTTTTGCTGCCCAAAACAACACATCACCTTTCCGTAAAGCAGGAGCGCGACATTCTAGTCCATAATCTGCAATAACTTTCAAGACCAGCTCTTTATAGCGCTGATGATTAAAAGCAATATCAAAATCCCCACCATTTTTCGCCATATCAATTTTATGACTACCGGGATAAATATAGAAACGACCAGCACCTGGTTGAATATCTTCCACTGCAATCCAAGCAGTCGGTCATTCTCCCAATTTCGGCTGAATCTAAATAATAAGTATCTTGATGTGCCCAAGTAGCTGGATTACCTTCAAAATACATACTTTGCACCAGCACACCATCTTCCCCCAGCAGATTATGCACAGCTTGGTTCATATTGCTATGAGTAATAATTGCCAAACCCGCATTTTTAAATTCAGGTAAGTTGCGATCGCTCAAATCTTGAATATTCAGGACAGGATTAATCACATATCCCTGGTCAGTGAAAGTATTTTTTTCTGGGTTAGCGGTGGTTTGTCGATATATATAACCTGGATAGGTTTTGACTTCTTGTTCAAATGCTTTTTTAGCGCGATCGCACAGTTCTCCAGGAATCAGATTACGGATCACGACATAACCTTCCTGATCGTAATAATTGCGAATATCAGCGGGATCTTTTAGGTGTAAATAGGGATCAGCACTATCATCAACCTGTACGGGAATATCGATTTCTTTCCCTTCTGGAGCAGAAATTGTGAAACTATTACTGGCAATCATCTTCCATGTCCTTTTTTTTATTTTAACTGAACTAATTAATTTACCAAACTGGGTTTAGCATTTAGCAGTTCTGTGTATAGGTTAACCAAAAATTGTCCTTTCCTCTCCCATTCATATATATCTTTTACCCTTTTTTGTCCTCCCCGTCCTAATGTTGCCCGCAGTTGGGGGTCTTTAGCTAAACGAATCATTGCTTCAGCCATACCTTCTACAGCTTGTTCTGGATTTAACCCAGGTACTTTAATCCCAGTTTCTTCAGTAATCTGGGCAGCTGGTCCACCCAAATCTAAGCAGATCACTGGACGTCCTGCGGCCATTCCTTCTAAACAAGTACATCCACCTGAATCATGTAAACTAGGATGGACTAACACATGACTTTCTGCTAGCCTCAGCAAAGTTTCTTGTCTTGGCAATTTTCCCCAAAATTTAACCTGAGAGGTAATCCCTAATTCTTCAGCAATAGATTTTAAGTTTTCCAGCTCTGCACCAGAACCAATGACCCAATATTCAGCATCGGTAAGTTTAGCATGACCAAAAGCACGGATCGCTAAATGAAACCCTTTCCAATGAATCAATCTACCGATACTGACAAACCGGATCGGGGAATTAGTCGGAGTGCCACATTCTTCTAAACGGGTGATTTCAGCTTGAGATAAACCAGATTCGCAGAATATTTGGACGTTTTTTGCACCAATTTTTTGGACTCGCTGGGCTGTATCGGTGGTAGTAACATGAGCTAAGATACTGCGCTGGGCTGTGAGACGAGTGAAAGGATCAAGTTCTCCGATTCTTTGGGCTATATACCTGGCGGCTTCATACACTTTACCGCGAAAGGTAAAATCTCGCCAAAAAGTTAGTGGTGCCTGTTCTCCACCTCCGACCGGACCCCAGACGAAAGGAACAGGAAGTAAGGAGACAAAGCTAGGAGACCAATATTTGACGTATGTGACATGACGGATTAAATCAAAGCCTACTGATTGATGGAGCGATCGACCAATAAAATAAGCTTGAATTTGCCATAAAAAGTAGTGCAGTTGCACCCATCCTTGTCTTCCCCGCCAATCTTCAGTCCAGTTAAATGGATCGAAGTAGAAAAATTGTAAATTGGGAATGGGGTTTTTAGCTAATTCTGCTTCTACAGCAGTGCGAAAAATACTGCGAGTTAATACCCAGGTTTCATAATATTTAGATAGCTCGCGTACTGTATTCCAACCGATTCCTTCTTCCGAGCCACTACCGGGCTCACAAACGTAGCTAGACAGCAATATCTTCATTATCTCTTGGCTCCCTTTTCTTGAGTAATTCTATCTTAATTTAATGGCACATCGACTTTTTTCATTTTGGAAGTTACTTGTCCCCAGACATAGACAGGACGCAGTAATAAAGAGCCTACCAAATTTGGCACTAGCCAGTGATATTCGCGTTTGGAAAAATGGGAAACTGCGGCTTTATATAAAATATGACTCCTATCCTTGCGTTCTTGATTTAATTTTTCCCACCAGGGTCTTTGCGCTTGCATCTCTAAAAATTCTGACCAGGTTGGTTCTGGTTCTCCTTGACGACGTTTGAGCATACATATTTCAATCCAATTCATTTGTTCTGTCGCTTTTCTAGTTTTGGCGATCGACACTGAACTAGAATGGATGCGATATTTTACTAAATATTCTGGTTGGACTAAAACTGTATATCCTTGTTCTACAACTCGATTCCATAAATCGCAATCCTGGGCAACTAAAAACTGACCTCGATAACCTCCTACTGCTTGAATGATGGATTTTCTCATAATTACTGCGGGATGATGAAAGTTGATCATTTGATTGGTACGGACATATTCATCTACCACCGCTTTAGTAGTGAATTTCGACTGATATTGGGCAATAATTCTGCCATGTTCATCGATGTTATAAATAAAGCTACTAGCCACAGCAATATCTGGATGTTCTTGGATAAATGCTAATTGTCTTTCAATCCGGTTGGGCATCATTAAATCATCTGCATCCATCCGACAAATCCATTCATTTTCGATCAGTTCAATCCCCCTGTTCAAGGTATTAGATACACCACTATTAGCTTGAGAAATTACTTTAATTCGCTGATCTTTTTTGGCGTAGGATTTGGCGATCGCGAGGGTATTGTCCTTTGAACCATCATCAATGATTAGCAATTCAAAATTTTGGTATGTTTGGGCTAAAATACTGTCGATCGTTTCGGCTAGATAACGTTCAGCATTATAAGCTGGCATCAAAATAGATACTTGCATAAATTATGCTCCTGATTTAAAAGTAAGATGATCATCCTGCACCAGAGTAACAGCGATATCACCAAAAAATTTTGCGACTGCTTGGGGGTTATGCTCTGCGACCAATTGCTGGGATTTCTCTCCCATGGGGGCGATCGCTTCTGGATGATCAATAAAATAAGCCATTTTTTGAGCTAATTCCTGGGCATTATAGGGATCAAAGATAAATCCATTTTCCCCTTCTACCACTAATTCACAAGCTGCTGCCCATTTTGAGCAAAGCACTGGTTTACCAAAAACCATCGCTTCCGGTAAAACCATCCCCCACACATCTTCCAGAGTAGGAAAAACAAAAACATCAGCCTCTTGAAAATAATTCCCTAGTAATCCATAGTCAACAAAACCGATCCATTTGATATAATCTGATAAATTGCGCTCTTTGACAAATTCTTCTAATTCCTGACGTTGATCCCCTTTTCCTAAAACTAAGATTGTATAATTCTGATATCCCTGTTGACAAAGCAAATCGCAGGCTGCGAGTAACTCTTTTAATCCCTTGCGCGAAATAATTCTCCCAATAAATAAGAATACCGGACGTTTGAATTCGGTTTCACTGATTTGATGTTTTTCGAGATTTTTCAAAAGTGAGTTAGCATCTGGCACTAGGTATGGTCTTACCAGAATTTTACTTTCAGGTACACCTAGGATGTCTAAGATATATTTTTTTCCAGCTTGGCTATTGGCAATAAAAGCATCAGTAAACCTTCCCATGATCCGGCGAAAAAATGAGCGAAATTTTGAGTCGCGGAAATCTGTATTTGGTGAACTACCATCATAAATAATTACTACTTTCCACCCCCCGATCGGTTTAACCATTAGCACTAGCAAAGTCCAGATAGAAAAAGCACTGGCAAAAATTAGACTTGGCTTAAACCTTAGTAAATAAGGAATAATGCTAGGAGAAGCATAAATAAAACCTTGACTATAACCAGTAGCAATTTTATTGGCTTCAATAAAACTTACTTTTCCGACCAATTGAATAGCTGATGCTCCTGGAGCATTGGGATTAAATCCAGGCCAAATTTTACCAGTATAAAAAATTGTATCAGGAAACAATTTAGTCAGTTCATAGACAACGGGTAGCCAATAGGCTCCTAATTCTACCGAGGGAACTATGATGGCCAGCCGGATTTTTTCTGGAGAATTCATTTGCTCGTTACCTACCAAGATAGTAGCTGAAATTTTAGTATTTAGTCTAGCTCAATTCACGATGAAGATACATTAAGTATTCCGGTAGAATGATCTGAGATAGATGTTATGCTGGTGACAGGTTATTCCCATTCTTGATCTGACCTAAGATTAGCTTTTAAATTTGAGATTGACTAATACTAATCTAAGGTAAGGTAATAACCAATAAAATGGCCATAGCCAACCAGCATGACGACGGGCGAATACTTGCCATTGTAGAATTGGTAAACCTTTAGGTGAATTTACCTTTTTGAATCGTTCTTTCCAGGTTAAGTTGGGATCTTCCCAGCTACTTACTAAACTAGGATTTGCTTCACAGGTTCCGATATAACCTGGCGCAATCCACAGGGAATAACCATGCTGTCTTGCTCTTAAACCGTAGTCAACATCACCAAAACTATGGATAAAAGTTGCATCGAGATTACCCACTACCTGAGCGATCGAGCCTGGAATTAAAACACAATTACCAGTGATCGTGTCGCATAGTTTAGGTTCGTTACTAGGTGGTTCATCCAGAAATTTTAGTGGGTGCCACCAAGTTTGGCGGATCATCCCTCCATAAGTAAATTTACCTGTTTGGGGATCACGAGTAGAGCCAACAATAATACCTGGTGGATGACCTAGTTGGGTTAAATTGGACAAGGTTGTTAATAAGAGATTAACTGCTTCTGGGTAAAGAATTGTGTCATCATTTAGCCACAGATAATATTCGTAATCTTGAGGGAGTGCTTCTGAAAAAGCTCTTGCCCATACCTCTGTTCCAAAATAAGTTACCATCCCCGACCACAATCTTGACTTGTGGATAGTTCTCTCGAACTGCATCCGCAGTCCCATCCGTACTACCATCATCGACTAAATATACGTCAAGTTTTACCTCGGTGGTCAGGACTTGCTGGAACAGTGCTGCTAAACAAGCTAATGTTTTTGGTTTCCGGTTATGACAGGTGATAAGCACTGCGATCGCATTACGGTTCATAAATTTAAGTGAAGGTAAATTTTTGTAAACAAAATCAAGTTGAAATGAGTTAATGATCTAATCAATTAGGGCTTGATTTTTCCGGAAAACTTTCTCTGATTGATCATTTAATGAGCAAAGATTGATGAAATTAGCAGTTTTTTAACCTCAACCAGCTCATCCCGTTTCGGGTTTTGCTGATTTTTTGATCCGAAGTGATCAATATAACTTCTCAAACACCTCCTGAAAAGGTTATAGTGCATTGACAAAACTAGGTGATTTGATTATAATATAATTGGGATATCAGGTGTCAATACCTTTAAAGTTGGATCAGATCAAATATTAGGCGCAAATTTGAGTGAATAAGTAAGTAATTGGGGCGGCTAAAGAGGTTGAGCTGTGCAATTGTCCGAATTTGATGATTTGACAATATTTGATGGCAAAAATTTAATTACCTTCGCTTTAATTAGAAGAAAATGGAACTCCGATTAACTGTGATTATTCCGGTTTTTAATAATATGCCTTTTCTCCAGGAGGCGATCGAATCAATTTTAACCCAGACTTACAGAGATTTTCAATTATTAGTGATAAATGATGGTTCTACTGACGATTCTCTAACCTATTTAAGAACTCTTACTGATCCCCGGATTAAAATTATCAATCAACCAAATTTAGGACTATGTAATTCTTTAAATAATGCAATTTACAACCAAGTAAAAACGGAATGGGTAGCACGTTTAGATGCCGATGATATTGCTCTTCCTAATCGATTAGAAGAACAAGTTAATTTTATGATTAAAAATCCTAATTATAGTTGTGTCTTTAGCCAAATTTATCGGATCGGAGGAAGTGGTAGAGAATTTGGTTATTATCAAATTAACTCGACCGAGTTAATCACAGATTATCACCTAGAAAAATATGGCTCGATTATTCATAGCACAGGTTTTTTTCAAAGAGAAAAGTTTATCGAAGTTGGTGGATATCGGTCATTTCTATATCCAGTTGATGATTATGATTTATTATTAAGATTTTCGGAAAAATTCCCAGTAGCAGTTATTAATAAACCACTGGTTAAATATCGGATTCACGGGGAATCAGCTACTTTCAAAGTTTTTTGGAAAATGCAAACTTATAGTCGATATGTAGTAGAAATGTACCACCGACTGCCAAGCTCAAAAACCAGAAATTCCCCTAGATGAATGGTTAGTTTTAGAGAAAATATCACCATTACAACAAGCAATCAGGTCTGGACAGGAACTGGGGCAATTATTTTTCCGAGAAGCAGGAAAGTTAATTGGTGAGAACCAACTAATTAAAGGTGTAATTTATTTATTAGCAGCTTTAATTTTAAATCCTAGGTTTGCGAGTAAAAGGTTATTTTCTTTACGAAATCCGACGGTTAAGAGTTGAGTTTGATAGCACCTCTTGGTATAATTTACTATAGCTACGCGCTTGCAGTTCCATCGTGAATTTTTGTTCAATTTTTACTCGGGCTTTTTGGGATAGAGAGACAAATCGGTCTGAATCTGCTAAAATCCAGGCAATCCCACGCGCTAAATCTTCACTTTCAAAGGGTGTGGCTATATATCCATTTTCATGATGATCAATCATATCGGGAACACCACCAATATTAAACCCGACACAGGGAGTACCAGTTCCCATTGCTTCCATCACGGTTAAAGGTCCGACTTCCTGAATTGAAGGTGCGACAAAAACATCAGCAGCAGCATAGACTAAAGATAAGGAAATATCATCTTTTAAATACCCTAAATAGTGAGTTTTAAAACCGAAATCAGGTGGTTTAGGTGGTGCAGAAGAACCAAAAATCAATAATTCAATTTGTTCAGCCCAACCATTTTGACTCAGACTCAAAAATGCGGGTTGAAGATATTGAAATCCTTTCCGACGATCGCTAGTAGCACTCATTGCACCAAAAACTACCAGCTTTTTATCTGGAGGTAAATTCAAAATTTCGCGAGCAACGGTCCGATTAATGGGTTTATATTGATGGAGATCAATCCCATTGGGGATCACCTCAACCCGTCGATTTTTCAACAAAGAACTCGCTTTGACACATTCAGCTAACCAAACACTCGGAGTGACAATAGTGAGATCAATATTTTGCCAAGCTTTAACTTTACGTTCCCAAATCCATCTTGATAAATCGGAGTCTTTAGCACTATGTAATTGGGGACAACTACCACAGGAATTAGTATAGCGATCGCATTCTTGGCTATAATGACATCCACCAGTAAACCCCCACATATCATGGAGAGTCCATACTAAAGGTTGGTTTAACTTCCTCAGAGTTTCTAACTGGATATAACCATCACAAAACCAGTGTAGGTTAATCAAATCTGGGGCAATTTTTTTGACTTGGGCACCTAGGTGATCCGGCACCCATTGGCTCGAAAAGATCAAGCGATCGCGCTGAGGATATAATAAAGTAGGCACCTTATTTAAAGTGCTGCGTAATTTCCCAATTTCTGCTGTTAACTTGGGGTGAGCTACCATCACATTTGGGTCATTACTGCGCCGATCTTGGACTAACATTTGGGAAATTAATCCTATCCCCTGTAATCCTTGATGTAGTCGATAAGCTGCCCGAGCAGCACCTCCCTCGGTGTCGGTGGTATTAACGATTAAAATTTTCATAATTGAGCATAATTTAAGATTTAATTAACTTACCAAGTAGCCGACCCGCTTTTTTTCTGGCTCTAGTTAGCAAATTCGGATGTTCTTTTTTAAAAGCAGATTCTTCATACATCCGATCGGCAATCATAAACGGGGGATGTTTGAGAGGAAAACTCATTGCTTCGATCGCGTTATTGGCCCGAAAACTTTCAGTATAGGTCGTATGGGTAGCTTCAGCGTGAAATCCTAAATTAGAAATTAAGTTAACATTAGAAATAACACTCATGCCACTTTGAATCGAGCAAGCAAAAGACCATTGATAATCCCAGGTATCGATTTTACCTTCATAACTAGCTTGCCAAGTTTTTTCCCAAGATTGCATCATCTTCTCATCTGGTAAGAAATCTTGGTGCCACTTCCCATCGCGAATCATCGGCCATAATTTCATATTGACATCATAATAGTATTGCCAGGCTCTGCGCCATGTAGCCCATCCCCAAATTAAAGGGGCACGAGAAAAGTAGTAACTATATTCTGTCCGTTTGGAGGTAGCGCGAGAGTTATCACCACAAATTGACATAATGCGTTGATCATCTCGATATTGGGCAAGTAATTCTTCGCAGAATTGAAAAAAAGTTGGATGAGGTAGACAGTCATCTTCCAGAATAATTGCTTCTTCGACTTGCTCAAACACCCAAGTAATACCACTGGAAACACACTTTTTGCAGCCTAAATTGACATCAGCATAGTGTTTGATCACTTCACAATCCCAATCGACCCGATCGATGATGGCTCGGGTAGCAGCACATTTTTCTGCTTCACCTGGTTTGTCAGCGCGGGGTCCATCTGCAACTACTAAGAGTTTTGGAGGTCGGGCTTGACGGATGGCTTCAAATACTTTTTCGGTCGTGTCTGGTCGCTTAAAAATGAGAAAAGCTACAGGAACTTTCATGGTTTTTGCTGGTTAATTAATGAGTCTGGGTGAGAGAAATTGGACAATTAACAATCGGGTGAGCGATCGGCGACTTAAGAGAGATTTTTTTGGTTGTTTAAGTTGGGCATTTTTCCAATTCCAATCATCCAACTAAATTCGGCATACCTAACAATTGTTTCTGTCGCAATATTGGCTAATTCGCTAATACTGGTACTTGCAGGAATCCGTTGATAACGATAAGCAGATAGTCGGGGATCGGGTTCTTGGAAACAAATATCCTGGGCATTATTACCCCAGCGCTCTTTGGGCATTAAACTAATGGTTAATCCTGCGTGTCCTGAAGGTTGGAGCATATTTGACCCGTGCATCCCAATCACTAAACGACTATCAGCATAAACTTGACAAAGTCGTCGATCTTCTTCATCAGTCATCATTTTAGTTCTCGCATCTTCGATCCAATCAGGAAATTTAGTTCGTTTTCCTAAACCAGCAACTGTATAGGTTCCTGTCCCTAACTGCGATCGCACTTGCGCTAAAAACTGTTGGATTTTCCAATTTTGCACCCATAAGCCCAGATCGACCAGATGCAGTTTTTTTAGGACTCGGAATAGAAAATTTCCTCCCCACCATAACCGATCCTCACGCCAAATAAAAGTTACCTTGAAGTTGGGTTTTTCAAAATCATGCTTGGGTACTTTACTAAATCGACTAATATCAAAATTGCTAGCCCGTAATCGAGCTTCACCGACATAGATTTTATCAAAACGTTCTGATTCTGTGCTAATAAATTGGTTAAGATTTGGATAAAAACTTTGACCATCTCTGAGGGAAAGATTCACCGTCCAGATTTCTGCTACACCATCGGGCACCATACATTTGAGGAATTTTTGGACTAGGACTATCACCCCATATTCTGGGTATTTATCTAAATATTCCTGAACTGTAAAAAGTTTTAGGAGTGCATCACCATACAGATAATCTATACAACTGATGATGATCACATTTTGGCAATCTTTAAAAACTTCTTTAGAAATTTTTACTGCTTCAGTTTTAGGGTTTTGAATTGATTGGAGAAACGGATTTCCCCACCACATTTTGCCAGCTTCATCACCAAACACTTTACCTTTGACTGGATCAATTGTATAGGGCCAAAACTTAAAGTGACCGACTCTTAAATCATCGACAATTTCTGCTTGACACTGGTCGCATTTCGCTTGAGCGCAAACGTGCATTCCTTGCCATAATATCTGTTCAGTTTTTAGTAATTTGTGACAATAAGGACAAGTCGGTTGATGTTGAATATTTGGTTTGATTTCGATCATTTTACTAATCCTCTAATTCTGATTGCACTTTGGAAAAAATTGAGGGAACGTAATATTAACATTCCCACAGGTCTCAATTCTGGAAACGCAAAATTTAGGGCGATATTGACGATAAAATAAGTAATTAGGGTGGCGATCGTTGCCCCCATTGCCCCATGAGTAGGAATCAAGAAATAGTTGAGAACTATATTCAGAATTGCCCCAATTGAATTTAAGTAAATTCCGTATGGTAATTTACCCTCGATCACTAAGTAAGTATGTCTAGCTACACCATAATTAGCGCCAAATTGTGACCAGATATAGACGGTTAATATATTTGCTGAATCCACAAATGAGTGTCCCCAAGGGAGGACTATATAGGGAGCCAAAAATGTAATGGGAATAGCTACTAAGATCCATAACCATGACATAATATCAAAGTAGATTTGGAATCGTTCCATATATTCTTGTCTACTTTTTTCTTTCAACGCTGTGAGTTTAGGTAGAACTGATGGAGCGATGACCATGGGAAATAAGCCAAAAATCTCAGATATTTTGACAGCTACTGCATAAATACCAACTTCAGTTAAGTCTGTTCGCAAAGATCCCAACATAATTTGATCGATATAAGCATAAATATAATTAGCTAATCCTGCTAAGATTAACGGCACACTTTCCCGCAATAATACTATCGCTCTTGCCAGACTGAAAGACCAATCTTGAAAACTATTGCCTTTTTTTCGATAAACAAAAATTAATCCACAGGAGCTACAAACTACTTCTGCTGATCTTACCCAAGCAAAGGCTCTGACTTTGGCTTTAATCGCAATCAATCCAATTCGGACAAAAGCATTGAAGAAATAACCAACGTTTTTGGCAAAAACTGTATATTTGGCTTGGAGCTGGGATTGAAACCAATAGTCAACTACATTAAAAGCTTGAAAGATACTACCCCCAGCGATAATTGCGACTAGCCAGATTAATTCCTGCTCATCCGGTTTGAGCAAAGAAATTATCGAAATAGTTAAAAATACTGTTAAAAGTCCACCCAGAATTTGGAGTGCAAAAGCTGTACCGAGAGTTTCATTTTTGCAATTAGGATCACGGGAAATATCACGGATTACTAGGACATCTATTCCTCCTAACCCGGTAATTCCGGTGAATAGAGATACAAAAGTCAAGGCATAATTAAGCTTACCGAATTCTGCTGCTTTCAGATGACGCGCAACAGCAATCCCAATGAATAAGCCTAGAGCTAGCTGTAACATTTTGTCAGTAAACAGCCAAGCTGAATTAGCCATTACTTGGCGTAATCCAGGACCAATCCTTTCCCTGAGCGCAGCTAGTTTTTTAAACATTAGCAGGATTTAATTTTTTCATAAAGCTGTTCCCTTTTTAACCCAGTTAGTAGCTAAGATCAACCTGATTCACTAAACTTCATCTATATATCTTTGCATAACTCATCATCAAGCCAGACTTTTCCGGAAACTACAACGGTATTTTTTGATTTTCCTGGCTCTTGATGATTAGCTGGCCAAAAACAGGCCCGTGATCACTGTGAATTAATCGCGCCATTGCGATCGCATATCTTGTAAGGTTTGGAGTGAATTGACTGGTGGTGGTTTGGGTTTTTGATTTTGCTCATCAAATTTTTCTCCTTCCAAGCATAATCGGGCTTTGAGCATAGCATAAAAAATCCAATAGTTGGTGAGGTTACTGAGTCCAGTTTCAGTGATATTTGTGAGAACACTCCAGACTAAAACAACTATGGGTAAGACTGCTTCTGGGTTATTGTTCCGAATCAAACACTGGGTAGCTTGATAAACACTAATTACCATGGAAATAATATATAAACTTAATCCTAGCCAACCTAGATCTAGAGATAGATCTAAAAAACCATTATGAGAGTGCATCGGAATAAATTTGCCGAGTTTTGGTACTCTAATTGGTGCTGCTGGATTATCTGGACCTAGCCATGGTTGCCAAAATCCGTGATATCCATATCCTAGCACTGGTTCCCGATTGATCTCATTGACAATTAGTGGCCAGAATAATGTGCGTCCAGTTAATGTCATATCTTTGCCGAGTTTTTCGACAATAATATATTCGGCATTATTGACAATTACAATGGTTAAACTAACTCCAATTGCTAGGAAAAATGCCATCGCTGCAAACGCCCATCTCGGACTAAAACGTTTCACAAATTGGATAAATATTAATAGAGCAATCATCACCAATAATAATACTCTTCCCATCCCGCTACTAGCTTTAGTGATTGAAGCGGCTGCGATCAAAGCTATCATTAGGAAAAAGAATTTTTGTTGTGGTTTTCGCACTGATTGAATGTAGGCTAATGTGGCACCTAAACCCATCTCAAAAGCGAAGGCGTTTTTATGCCCAAATACCCCATTCCAAGGTCCAGCGATCGCTCCGATTGATGGTTTGGCAACTGCATAAAATAAACTCCCTAAAATCATCACTGCGTGAATACAGAAAAATAAATCAAACAGTTGATCTAATTTATATTGCTTTCCCACATAAATATAAAATATTGTTGTTAATAATAAAACTATTCCACCTTTGAGAGCTAGTTCCAAGTCGGTAGCCCACATAAAAGATAAGGTATATTCTAAAATCAATAGAAAATAAAAAGGATCTTTTTTAATAATTAATGAGATCGTATATATTAATCCTTTCATGCTAGAGCGCAGTCGGGAATAGGTAAATAAAATGCAGAGTGCATATACCCCTAATTGCATGACGAGCGATGGCAATTTTTTCGCCCGATCATAAATAACTTCTGGATCGAATTTAGGTAAGGACCAGACCAAAACATGACTGATTGCTAGACTTAACAGCACTACATATATGAATTCTAATAAGGCTGACATTTTACTATTTTTATTAAAAGTATGAAAAAATAGTAAAAAATAAATGACCCCAAACGAGATCAGGAACATTAGTATAAAAGGATTAGCCAGTAATTCTTGCATATCAGGTTTAAATCAAGGATATTTGGAAAAAATTAGCTCATTAAATTATGTTATGATAAATTTAACAGCTAGCGCCGCACGGTGGACGAATGCTGGTACTCCTCTATTTGTTCAATATAGCAGCAAATAAATTTACCAAATTGGCAGATTGTAAAGATTTGATAAAGTTAACGAAAAAAAAATTAAAAAAGCGGGCAAAAATGGCGCTAAACCAATATTAATCTAAAATCTAGATCCAGGTTAAACTGCTAGTGACAATCAGTGATCAGCCAGCTTAAATTAAAAGTAGATTAAGAAATTAGGGAAGCCATGAAACTGACCGTTTGCTTGGGAAAAAGTAATCAGCTAGTCAGAGCGATCGCCATAGCATGGACAATAGTGATTACTTGTCCATCAGTTATGCAAGCGCAGCAATCCAGTGAAGGGTTGCTACCTCCACCCTTACCACCAGGACTATCACCCGCATCGACACCAATCACCCAACCGCTCACACCAGTGGATTCATCAGCAACAGCCTATGCTTTAGGAGGGGGAGATAATATTCGGATCGATATTTTAGAAGTACCTCAATATAGTGGAGCTTATCTAATTCCCGCTGATGGGGCAATATCTTTACCCTTAGTTGGTCGGATTCAACTCCAAGGGCTAACCATCGAGCAAGCATCCCAAACTATTTCTAATGCTTATAAGGAATTTCTCAACTATCCGGTAGTAACCGTAACTTTAGTTACACCGCGTCCGATTAATATTTTAGTGGCTGGAGAAGTAAATCGTCCTGGTTCTTACGCGATCGCTTTGAATCCAGGGGTCGGAAACGCTCCTGGGGTTCAGTATCCGACGATTACACAAGCGATCGAAAAAGCTGGAGGAATTACCCTGACAGCAGAGATGAGAAAAATTGAACTTCGACGACAGAGATTATCAGGGACGCTGATCATCAAGGTTGACTTAAGGAAAATGCTAGAGACAGGCGATCGCACTCAAGACGTTTTACTCCAAGATGGAGACTCGATCTTCATTCCCACTTTAACTAACGTCAACATCGCCGAAACCCGCAAAGTAGCAACCTCTAGTTTTTCAGCCGGACCCGATACACCCAGGACCGTAGCTGTAGTGGGAGAGGTTACTCATCCAGGTTCCTATGTGATCGTAGGAGGTAATACCGGAAACGATCAAAGTAGGGCTGGTTTACCAACCGTAACCCGAGCGCTACAACTAGCGGGAGGAGTCAAACCATTAGCAAATCTGCGCCAAATTCAAGTGCGTCGCATCAATAAAGCTAATACTGAACAAATTATTACCGTAAATCTCTGGCAACTATTGCAAATCGGAGATTTCAGTCAAGATGCAGTATTACAAGATGGGGATACCATCATCGTTCCTACGATTAAAGAAATCAACCCAGTTGAAGCAGCGACCACCGCAGCATCAACTTTTGCTTCAGGTAAGATGACAGTTTATGTAGTCGGAGAAGCGGGCCGAGCTGCCTATGCCCAGATATCCTTAGATGTACCGACTAATACTCCCCTCAACCAAGTTTTACTAGCATCAGGGGGTTTTAACACTCGCGCTGACCGAGAAGAGGTAGAACTAATTAGGCTTAACCCCAATGGGACAGTGGCTAGACGCAAGGTAAAAGTTGATTTTAGCCAAGGAATTAATGAGAAAACCAATCCGATCATGCAAAGTAACGACATTATCCTCGTTTCCCGTTCCACTCAAGCTGCTTTTTATGATCAAGCATCACTAACCATTAATGGGATTGGTCTATATCGTCCCTTACTCCAAGGTGTAGAGGATATTTTTACCATTTTTGGCCTGATTTTTCCTTAAAACCATTAACCTATTACTGATGCAATCTCAGGAAAATACGATTAAAATTATAAGGAAATCTGCCAATATCCCAATTAAAGAAGTCAAGTTGCTCATCTGAGTCTTCCATGACCCAAATTATTAGTAAACACTTGGAGACTTTACCAATACCGATCAACACCTAGCTAAGATGGAAAATTTGACCAGTATTTCTGGGAAACAAGTCAACTACAAAAATCTTCTGAACTAAAATGGATACTGAATACGATTTTCAATCATTTTCCAATAAAAATAGCGGCAAATTATCCCAGACTCTACCTGCTACCTACCAAGGGGGCACAGATGAAAATGCTGGACAGACCGTCGATATTGCTTGGGTCTTTGCTGTTTTTCGCCGTCGGATCTTAGTGATGCTAGGAGTGATGATCGGGATCTTGGTGTCATCAGGAGCGATCATCATCTGGAGTGCTAGTCGCATTAAACCAGAATATGAAGGTTTTTTTGGCCTATTAGTTGAACCTGTAACTGCTGATAATTTAGCCGCCAAACAATTTGTTAATGCTCAAAGTCAAGGAATAGACATTCAAAAAATTGATGTAGAAAGATCAAGTTCGTTAGACTATGAAACTCAAATTCGAGTTTTACAAAGTCCGCAGCAAATGGAACCAATATTTAATCAAATAAAAGCTAAATATCCAACTGTTACCTATGATATGATGATGGCATCTTTAAATATTCAGCGCGTTACATTTACTAAAGATGCTGCTACAATTGGGACAAAAATTTTAGAAGTTTCTTACCGAGATAAAGACCCAGATATGATCGAGTATGTTTTGAAAATTATTGCCAATGCTTATCTAGACTATAGTTTTCAAGAACGTCTAAAAAATTTAAAAAATGGGATTGATTTTATTGATGAGCAATTGCCAACCCTTCAGCAAAAAGTAGATACACTACAAAGGGAATTGCAGATATTAAGAGAACAATATCATATAGATGATCCATCAGTAGCATGGCGCGTTCTGGCTGATGGAGTGATGTCAATTAAAGAGAAAGGCTTAGAGGTAAAAGGAGAGATTGACCAAAATAAAAATCTCTATGATTATATGCAAAAAGAATTACAAGCTGGAAATACTTACTCAATTTTTTCCACAGATGTAATGAAACTTAATGAAACAACTTTGGGAGAAATTCAGCGACTAGATACTCAAATTGCAGCTACAGCAGCGCAATTCCGGGAAAGTAGTCCTCCCATGCAAGTTCTGCGGGCTAAACAAGAAAAGATGAAAAAATTGCTTGATCTACAAGCAGAAAGTTCTCTCAAAAATTTGGATGGCAGAATTAAATCGCTACAAGAGCGTTATCAAACAATTGAGCAAAGCGAAAATAAACTGAATCAACAACTAGAAGACTTACCCCTAGTGACTCGAAAATATACAGATATCCAACGAGAATTAGGTGTTGCTACCGATAACTTAAAAGAATTTTTAACCAAGAAATCAGCGTTGAGACTCGATTCAGCTCAACAGCTAGCACCTTGGGAATTAATTGAAAAACCAAGTCTGAGAAGAGATTTACATGGTAAGTTAATTCCTACTACCCAAACTCAAACGAAGAAAAATTTAGCGATCGTCGCGGTATTAAGCATACTATTGGGAATAGGAGTAGGATTCTTAGTGGAAGTTCTCAACACCGTATTCCACACTCCAGAAGAGGTGAAAAATACCACGAAATTGCCGTTGTTAGGAGTAATTCCCTTTGCGAAAGAACTCAGAAAATATCAATCCCGTCAAAAAGCTACTTCAGTCCCAGCAGTAACCGGATTACCGAAATTAAGTAGTCGGACAATGGTACAGGAAAATGCAATTAGTAATCCCCCCCCCAGTCATAAACCATCATTTTGGGAAGCTTTCCGCTCGCTCCATACCAATATCCGATTATTAAGTCCAGATCGTCCTTTCCAATCCTTGGTGATTGGTTCAGCTGGTCCGGAAGATGGTAAAACCACGATCGCCATTTATTTGGCTCTCACCGCAGCCGCGATTGGTCAGCGGGTATTATTGGTAGACTCAGACTTGCGTCATCCCAAAGTCCATCAAAAATTAGGTTTACCCAATAATCAAGGACTAAGTGATGCGATCGCGACAGATTTAAGTCTTAATGATGCCATCCAGCGATCGACCTGGGAAGATAATCTCTTTGTCTTAACTTCTGGAACTGTTCCTTCCGATCCAGTGAAACTACTTTCATCAAAAAAGATGCTCTATCTGATGGAACAGTTTCAAGCCTTTTTCGACTTGGTAATTTACGACACCCCTCCCCTAGCAGCTTTAGCTGATGGTAGTATTTTAGCTGCCCATACCAATGGGATTATTCTGACCGTAGGACTCGAAGCTACAGATCGTTCCATGTTAATTAGTGCTTTAGAGGGATTAAAAATTTCTGGTGCCACAGTTTTAGGTATAGTAGCTAATGGCGTTAAGGGGTATAACCCTAATGCCTAGATATCAAAGAGGATTACCGCAATGGCGATCGCTAAGACAGGTGCTCTTAATCATGACGCTGGGGAGTGCGATCTTATCCTCAGCACCAGTCTTAGCTGCTCAAAAATTGATCTTGCGGGTGGGTTTTTTAGAACAGTCGGTCTCGATTAGCGATTTAGAAGATTTTGTTTTAACTGGTAAAATTTCCCGTGAACTCAAACCCTACTCATCTCTACTCACCCCACAAGTGCGCCAAATGTTGGGAGGAAAATTACAACTAGACCCAAAACGCACTAACCAACTGGTTGCTGATTTACTCCATTCTCCTACAGGCGATCGCCTAGTGAAAACTCTCGGTGTGGTAATTCCTAATAGCACCATAGAGCAAATCCAAGCAGGGATATCCCTAGCAATGCGCCAAGCTAATGGTCTGAACGCGATTAACTTTTTCAAAGCTTATCCAGCAGAAAATATTACTATTGATATCTCTTCAGCGATCGCTGTTGGTTCTCGACTCAACCTTCCTTACTGGCAAACCCAAGCACTTAGTCCCTTACTCCAGCGCGAGCTGGTTGAATCTAGTCCTCCTTTTCATCCCACCTTTGACCCCGCTGCCCCTGGTCCAATGGTAGTCCAGCAACAAACACTGATTTTGTCAGATCAAAAACGTCACCGATCGCTTCCGGTTGATATCTACTGGGGTAGTGATCGTCAAGCACTCAAAGCAGAACCGTCCCGGGAAAACACTCAACCTTTAATTGTGATCTCCCATGGATTTGCTGCCGATCGAAAATTTCTGAGCTATTTAGCAGTTCATTTAGCTTCCTATGGATTTACCGTAGCAGCAATTGAACATCCCGGTAGTAATGGTTCTTGGTTATCTTCCGCAGGAATTAGCGGTAAACCAACTGATTTCGTCCCCACCAATGAATTTATTGATCGACCCAAAGATATTAGCTGGTTATTAGATGAACTGGCAAAATTAAATCAACAACCAGGTGAATTACAAGGAAAACTTCATACTGAACAAGTCAGCGTGATCGGTCATTCTTTGGGTGGTTATACAGCTTTAGCTTTAGCTGGAGCTGAGTTAGATCTCAAGGAATTACGACAGTTTTGTCAAAAGCCCTTACCCATCGGACAAGCAGTCGGAGATTGGATTCAATGTGCAGCAGCTCAATTACCAGAAGAGAAAGTTAATCTTAGAGATGAACGAATTGTTAGTGCGATCGCACTTAATCCGCTCATTGGAAACTTATTTGGTGCCCATGGCATGGCCCAGATTAATATCCCAATTTTAATTTTATCAGGAACTGAAGATGTAGTTACACCAGCATTAAACCATCAACTACGACCTTTTGCTCAATTGAAAGCTAATAAATACCTATTAACAGCGATCGGTAGCACCCATTTGAGTGTGGGTACACCCTTAAAACCGGATCATCAAATTACAGATAACAATCAGATTGCTGTGGTGGAAAATATGGTTCTCAATGAACGTAGAGGACAAGAAACTGAACCATTACGTCAACTACTCAGAGGTGTGAGTTTAGCATTTATCAAACAATTAACTCCAGAAGCAAAAATTTATCAACCATTTTTAACCTCTGCTTATGCTCAATCTCTATCAACCCCAGAAATACCGCTACGTTTAAATTCAGAATTACCACAAGGTCTGAATAATTGGCTCCAAATTACTGCTGGTTTTCCACTACTATCCTTAGTTCAAACTAACCAGTTGACCCTATTACTGAGGAAAAACCAGCCTCGATTATAAAAATTATGGAGTTAATTCTAGCAGTATTTTTGATTTTATTAACGATGAGCATAATTTTTGGCAGTACTAGTGCTGTGAAAATTATTAACGAAGGTAATGAAGCTATAGTAGAACGTTTCCATCGATATAACCGTACCCTAAAACCAGGAATTCATTTAGTTATTCCGCTGGTTGAAAAAATCGTCTTTCAAGATACCTTACGGGAAATAATATTAGAAATTAAACCCCAGCATTTTATCACTAATGATAATGTTTATGTAGAAATAGAATCAATAGCCTATTGGCGGATTTTCAATATTGAAAGAGCTTATTATGATATTCCTGATATTGAAGAAACTTTGGGAACAGCAATTTTAACAATGCTTCGTCCTGTAATCAACCAAAAGAAACTAGCGGAGATATTAGCAGATACAGATAAAATCAATAAAGAGCTTTTAAAAATATTAGACCCCGTGACCAGTAATTGGGGAATTAAAGTATTGAGAGTAGAATTTCGGAATATTAAACCACCCCCTGGTATTTTGGAATCAATCAAGCAAGCTAGATTAGCGGATATTAAAAAACAAGCTGAAATTTTAGCAGCTGAAAGCACTGTTAAATCATTGGAACTGATTTCTAAAGCTCTGATGAATCAACCAAATGGAAAAGAAGTATTACAATATCTTCTTGCTCAAAAATATTTAGAAGCAACTCAAAAATTAGGTGAGAGCCCTAATGCAAAAATTCTTTTTATGGACCCGAAAATGTGGTCAGAAACCCTAGATTCCTTAATCCATTCTATCCCCAAGGAAACACCTGAACCACCATCAAATCCTCCACCTAATCCAGAATCAAAGTGATTAATCCCGCAAAATTAGATCAGCAACCAGACAAACTTCTTGCATTTGTTGGACATCATGAACTCGCAAAATATCTGCACCTTTAGCGATCGCAGCACTAGTAGCACCAGCAGTTCCCCAAATTCTTAATTTCGGATCAGGTTGGTTTAAAATCTGACCAATAAAACTCTTACGAGATACTCCAATTAAAATTGGACAATTAAGAGCGCGAAAAATCGGTAATTTCTGCAAAATCTCTAGATTCTGAGCATAAGTCTTGGCAAAACCAATCCCAGGATCAATAATAATTTTAGCCGGATCAATACCTAGGGCGATCGCCGCTTGAATCCGAGTTGCTAAAAACTGATAAATTTCCCCGACTAAATCCTGATAATCAATGAATTGTTGCATTGTTTCAGGAGTACCGCGGATGTGCATTAAGGCGATCGGTACTCCTAATGATGCCACAACCGACAACATATTTGGATCAAAAATTCCTCCAGAAATATCATTCACCAGATCAGCTCCAGCTTCCACTGCGGCTTGTGCTACTATTGAACGAGTAGTATCCACCGAAATGGGTACATTTAAACCTAAATTCTGTCGTAATTTGGTAATCAGTGGTACTACCCGATTAATTTCTTCAACAACAGAAATAGGTTTAGCCCCAGGACGAGTTGATTGACCACCAATATCCAGGATATCAGCCCCAGCAGCAACTAGAGCTTGAGCTTGAGTCAAAGCAGCATCGAGACTAGAGAAGTCACCCCCATCGCTAAAGCTATCAGGGGTGACATTCAAAATACCCATTAAATAAGTGCGAACACCCCAAACAAAAGAGCGATCGCGAAGAGTCAATGGATGAGCAGTCATGATGCTATTTATAGTTGACAATCCGAGCAAAGCTAGCAGATTCTAGACTTGCTCCACCAACAAGAGCCCCATCGATTTCTGGTTGAGCCATAATTTCATCAATATTATCCGGTTTAACCGAACCACCGTATTGAATGGGCACATCAGGATTAGTCAATTGCTCACGAATTAAACCAATCACGCGATTAGCTTCTTTAGTTTCGCAAGTATCACCCGTACCAATAGCCCAGATTGGTTCATAAGCGATAATTAGCTGTGTTTGATCAACATCCACCAAATCTTTGGCTAATTGATGACTAATGATCGCTTCCGTTTCACCTTTGTCCCTTTGTTGCTTGGTTTCACCCACACAAAGAATCGGTGTCAGGTGGTGCCGTTGGGCTGCTTTTAGTCGGCGATTAACGGTATCATCAGTTTCCCCAAAATATTGCCGTCGTTCGCTATGTCCAATAATCACATAACGTACACCAAGTTCCGTCAGCATCGGACCAGAAATTTCACCAGTGTAGGCACCAGCATCTTCCCAGTGAATATTTTGGGCACCCAGTCGCACCAGACCACCATGCAAATTGTTAGACATGATGCCCAAAGCAGTGAAAGGAACACACAAAATTACTTCCCTCGCGTTGGGAGTTTCTTCCAGACTGGGTGTAAATCCCCTTAAAAACTCCAGTGCATCTGACTGGGTTTTGTACATTTTCCAGTTACCAGCAATAACAATTTTCCGCACAGGTGACTCAGTTAAACTTCAGAACAGAAAGCACTTTTTAGTTTAAGGCTTGCAGGGGACAATTTTTAGTGTAGATTTGAGATTTTGGTTTGATTTTAACTTGCCAAAAAGATCAGATCGCTTTTTTTCTGGCAGGAAGGGATTGAGGACTACTTTCCAGCGAGCCAATTTTACCTAAATCCTGGTGATCCAGATTGAGCTAGAAATATCTTTTGTCCCATTTCCGTAATTTAGTCCAGGATCGGTGCGTTAATTCATTTGGCGATCGCCCCGTTACCACCTAGTATAGAGAATTTACTATTGTTTGATAAATTCTAAATACTGATTTACAATTTTATCTATATAAAAATCAGCTGCTCGCTTTTGTAATAAATTTCTATCTAGGGGCTCTTTGAGCGTGGTTAAAATTGCTTGAGCTAACTCGTATTCATTACCGATCGGGACTAGTTTCCCATATTTTCCATATTCTAAAAGTTCCGCTGAACCACTTGGACAATCTGTAGAAACAATCGGTATTCCTACTGCTAAGGATTCTAGGATAACATTAGATAATCCTTCCCATCTAGAACTTAAAACGAAAATGTCAGATTTTTTAATATAGATAAATGGATTAGGGACAAAACCTGTGAGGGAAACCTGATTTTTTACACCTAATTCATCGATTAACTGTTCCAGTTCTTTTCGCTGTGATCCTTCTCCCAGAATAATTAAACGAGACTTCAATGACTGATTGACAATCACAAAAGCTTTGATTAGAGTCACAAAATCTTTTTCATATTCAAGTCTCCCAATCCCTAAAATCACCGGTAAATTTTTATTAATTAACCAGGGATGATTGATTGGTTCTTCTAGCTTAGTTGCTATTTCTTCAGGGATGATCGGATTATAGATCGCTTTGATCTTTGAGGAAGATATACCCGTAAGTTTGATGACATCATCAGCAACTCCTTGAGAAACTGCAATAATTTTATCACTCCAGGGATAGGTAAAGCGCAATAGATTAGTTTCCAGCTTTCCCTTAATCCCTTTTTTCTGGAAATCTTGAGATAAATTGACTCTTACGGAAATAATAATTTGACAATTAACTCCTGAAATAAATCTAGCCAAAGATGCTAAATTAATACTATCATAAATGGTAATCAAAGTTTGAGGGCGTGAACTTTTTAAATAATTAGCGATCGCGAATAATTTTTGGAAAATAAATTGAGTTTCTTGGTTTTCAATTCCTAAGGTAACTACTTTAACTCCAGCCGGAATTTCTGGTGCATTTTCCTTCACTGAACCAATCAATACTAGTTCTACTTCGATCCCATGTGCAATTAATCCTTTTGCTATTCTCAGAGTAGATCGCTCACAACCATAACCAGCTAAAGCAGGTAGTAAAAAACTAATTCTTGATAAATCCACGATCCAATACCTCATTCAATCAGTTTGATGGACTAGACAAAGCTGAAAAAAATACCCTCAACCCTTATTTGAAGAATTAGGCTATTAATTAGATTTTTAATTTTGAAATTACTTGGTTTAAAACGTAGGTAGGACGTAGTAATAATGCTCCTAGCAAATTCGGTAATAGCCAATGATATTCATGTCTAGAAACATTAGTAACAGCAGCTTTATATAAAACATAACTCAAATCTTTTCGTTTTTGATCTAATTTTTCCCACCAAGGTTTTTGCGATTGAATCACTAAAAATTCTGACCAGGTTGGTTCTGGCTTTCCTTGACAACGTCTAATCATACATTCTGTAACCCAATTAACTTTTTCGATCCCTTGTTTGGCATTAGTTACCGAAATTGAAGTAGAATGGATTCTGTATTTTACCAAAAATTCTGGCTGAACTAAAATCGGATAACCCTGTTCAGCAACTCTGTTCCATAAATCTAAATCTTCAGCATAGCTAAAATTCCGATAACCTCCAACTGCTTGAATTACCGATTTTTTCATAATTACCGCTGGTTGATGGAATCCGATGAGTTGATTTTTACGGACATACTCTTCCACCACAGCTCTATTGGTGAACTTTGCTCGAAATTGACCAATAATTTTGCCATCTTCACCAATATTATAAACATAGCTGCTCGCTACAGCAAGATCGGGGTTTTCGGCAATAAAAGCTAATTGTCTTTCAATTCGGTTGGGCATCATCAGATCATCTGCGTCCATCCGGCAAATCCATTCATTTTTGCTCAATTCTATTCCTTTATTCAAAGTATTAGGTATGCCACTATTGGCTTGAGTAATTACCTTGATTCGTTGATCTTTTTCGGCATAAGATTTGATAATAGCTAGGGTATTGTCGGTAGAACCATCATCAATGATCAGTAATTCAAAATTTGGGTATGTTTGAACTAAGATACTCTCAATGGTTTCTGCAATGTAACGCTCGGCATTGTAAGCTGGTATAAGGATGGATACCTGCATAAATTTACCCTCCTGATTCATTGGCAATCATTATATTCTAGTGGAAAAAACCACATTACCTCCAAAAAATTTTAGGCGTTACTGATTTACGGGATGAAAGACTAGACCTCTTGCAAAAGTCCTTATTGATCAATTTATTGACAGGCAAGATGCCTGTCCCACTAGAAAAAATCACCTTTGTGGGACGGGCATCTTGCCTGTCCTATTTATTTTTGCAAGAAGTCTACTGAATCTGTCAGAACCCAAATTAGTAGGGGTGATAGGGGCGTATAGCAATACGCCCCTAAATTTTCAAGTTATCTATTTTCATCCCTTAATTAAACAACACCAACTTGACTATACTTAATTTAATATTTATGCTTGATTTCGCCCCTTGATTACACCATATACTTCTACCGTCTCGACACGACCTTTAACATGGAGCGGTCCGAGAGGTTTGAGGATAATTTCATCATGTTGGTCATGGTTTTTAATCGCTTCAGCCGTGGTATGATTAATTAATATGGGATACTCAGGATATTCTTTGGTTAAACTTTCTAATCTCGCAGCGACATTAACTGCATCTCCGATCACTGTATATAACAAACGTTCCATTGAACCAATTTGACCTGCGACTACTTCTCCTGTACTAATCCCAATTCCGCTTCTAATTGGTACTTCACCACGAGTAATTCGTCTTTGGTTGAGTGCTTCTAGTCGATCGCGCATTGCTAAAGCAGCTGAAACAGCACACCATTCTTGATCTGGTTGGACGATCGGCGCACCAAAGATGACAATAATTGCATCACCAATAAAGTTATTAATATAACCTCCCCACGGACGGACAGCCGCAGTCATTTCGGTCAAATATTCATTTAATAAAGACATTACTGCTTGCGGAACCATTTGTTCAGAAATTGTTGAAAATCCCCGAATATCCGAAAATAATACGGTGCAGATTCGCGTTTCTCCTCCTAATTCTAAGTTACCATTAAGTAATTTTTCCCGGACTTCTGGTGATACCACTCTCCCAAAAATATCTCTTTCTTTTTGTCGATCGCGTAATCCTCCAATCATGGTATTAAAAGCTTGAGCTAATACCCCTAACTCATCATGATGATAAACTTTTATATGGAGACCCTCTAGCTCTCCCTTTTCAATTTTGTGAGCTGCTTTTGTCAAAGCTTGGATTGGTTTTACAATGGTGCGAGCAAATAGCAAGGCTAAAATAGTCACGATCGCTCCAACGATAAAAACACTGCGATCGGTCTGTTTCGCTAACTGATTTAAGGAACTAGCAAACTGTTCTTCTGACTCTTTCACACCAACTACCCAAGGTTTATTTCTCAAAGGTGCAAAACCCACAATTTGTGATATTTCTGATTTGGGGTCAAGATAGCTAGTATGTCCTGGATTTTTGGCTTTGATCATGACATTAGCTAACTGAAAAAGATTTAAACTCGTGGGTTTATAAATATCGATTTTGGCAAACCGATCAACAAAATTACTTTCCTTTATCGCTGCTGGTGATAAAGGAGCTAAACTACTGTATAATAAATCTTTATTGCGATCATTGATAATAATTCCATATTGATCAATTAAAAAAGCATCGCCTTTTTCACCTACCTGTAAATGATCGACAATTTTGCTAATTCTTGCTCCTTGAAGTTTCAGAACAGCAATACCCACAATTTGTTTGTCCTCGGATTTTACTGGTACGGAAAAATATAATCCAGCTTGCTCTGTGGTTGAGCCAATTAAGAGATCAGAAATATAACTTTTTCCTTTGATTGCACCCTTGTAGTAATCTCGAAAAGCATAACTTTTATTAACATTTTTGGGATTGGTAGACATCAGACAAAGACCAGTCGGATCTAAAAGAAAAACACTAGCATAATCCGAATTAGATTTTCTAATACTGTCTAAAGCTTGATAAGCTAATGCGTGCAAAGCTTGTTGATGTTTAGCCGAGGTGTAACTAGAGAGAAAAGCCACTACCTGACTATTTTCAGCTACTAAACCAGCAACTTTATTTGTATCGATAATTAATTGATCTAGACGACTAGCCGTAATAGTAGCTAATAGCTCTAAATTACGGTATTCAGTCATTTGTAAACTTACTAAACTTTTGTGTAAGTTAAAATAGGCAATACTGGTCATCGGAACTAAGGCTGCAATTAGCAATATAGTGGAAACTTTAACCGCTATTGGCCATTCCAGTACACAAAACCTGATCAGAATAGGTTTTAATTTATAGGGAATGGGCATCATTAATAAACGGATCAGGCGATCGCAAATCTGCTTCATAAAACAATCAACCTAAAATTTAGCAAATGAAAGCAATTTGCCGTTAACAATTACTTTGATTGAAAAGCTAGTATAGTTGATCTAAACAATCCGGATTTAGTTCAGCAGTTTGTGGGACTTTACTTAAATCAAGTTCCATGTTTAAATATAGCATTTTAGGTATCTTTTGCCATGGCTGATAGTACCGCTTGCTGACTAACATTGGTATAAACTTTATTTAAGTATTCCATTATCGTTGCGATCGAAGCCGACTTAGTCCCTGCTTCTAAATCAACTGCTAAAGGAATTGCTCCTAAAACATCTAAAACAGTACCGTTACTCGGTGGGGGCACAATCACAACTAGCCCCGGTTCTAGTTGTTGATTATATTGCCAAAATTTTTTCCCTCTTAAAGAATAACAGGAAATTTCTGCTTGTAAATCCTGTTTTTCTAATTTCGTTCGTTTGCTTGTCTGTTCTCCTGTTCCCGTACTTCTAATTTGACGTAATGCTGTCAAGATTTGCTCTTTACTACGTCCTCGGAGTTGAAATAGGACAAAAGGATCTTCACTAAAGCGATCGCCTAATAAATAATAAATTGCGCCAATATGTTTGCAAGGATTAACTTTATCGGGACAACTACAGCGACTGTGGATTTCTTCTAAGGTATAGGGAAATAAGGTCACCCCATTCTTGACAAAAACTTCTTCTAAATTTGCGGGCATTTCTCCAGATAATAATCTGGCTGAAAAACTCGCTTTTTGTGCCATACTTTCAATGATATAGTGCCACTGTTCATCACTAAATGGTGCCATGAACAGTGAAACTTGATAGGGTTCTGGTTCTGTACCTTGCACTTGGGCAATAACTTTTTCCCCGGCAAAATCAATACTTAGAACATTTCCTTGTCTAGCATAGTTGCGGGCACGTTCGAGTCTTTTTTTAAATCGATATTTATCTAATAACTCTAACCATCTTTCTACCCACCATTCTCGTTTAATTTGCGCTGGTTCATTCACCATGATTTAATTTCCTTCATTAGTAATTTATTCAACTATAACTGCATCGCGGTCTAATAACAATAAGTCCCGCAGCTGATTGGTATCTAATTCGGTTAACCAGTTTTCTCCAGCACCTACTACTTGTTCAGCTAAAGCTTTTTTGCTTTCCATTAAGTCATGGATTTTTTCCTCTAATGTACCTGTACAGACAAATTTATGGACTTGAACATTACGACTTTGCCCAATTCTAAATACTCGGTCTGTAGCTTGATTTTCCACTGCGGGATTCCACCATCGATCAAAGTGAAATACATGATTAGCACGAGTTAAATTCAGTCCGGTTCCCCCAGCTTTGAGAGAGAATCATAATTGGTGGACCTTGGGGATCATTTTGAAAGCGATCGATCATTTCTTCCCGTTGAGCTTTAGAAGTGCTACCATATAAAAAGAATATTTCTTGTTTTAGTTGCTTTTCTAAATAGGGTTTAAGTAATTTTCCCCATTCGGCAAATTGGGTAAAAATTAAAGCCCGATCACCTTCTGCTAAAACTTCTTCGAGCATTTCTTCTAACCGCTGGAGTTTACCCGAATCTTTAGTGCTAATGCTAGTTTGTTTACTTTTACCCTCTTCTTTTAAAAGTACCGGATGATTACAAATTTGCTTTAATTTTACCAGTAATGCTAAAATCATCCCCCGACGTTTAATTCCCTCAGATGATTCAATTTCTGTTAAGGATGTTTCTACCAACTTTTGGTATAAAGCAGCTTGTTCATTTGCGAGTCCACAAAATACAGCCATTTCCTGTTTTTCTGGTAAGTCTTGGATAATACTTTTATCACTTTTTAACCGACGCAAAATAAAAGGACGTACTAGCGATCGCAATATCTGTAAAGAATCTGTATCTCCATATTTTTCAATTGGAATAGCAAATCTTCTTTGGAAAAAATTCCGCGGTCCTAAATATCCAGGATTGAGAAAATCTAAAATTGACCATAATTCTGATAGTCGGTTTTCCACAGGAGTACCAGTTAGAGCAATCCGAAATGATGCGTTTATTTGTCGAACTGCTTGGGATTGTTTTGCGTCTGAATTTTTAATATTTTGAGCTTCATCTAAAACTATTCCTTGCCAAGATATACTTTGAATATCCTTTAAATCTCGATAAATTAGGGGATAACTGGTAATTAGTAAATCTTTCCCATTTATGGCTTTAATCAGTTCTTTTCCTTTAGCACGTTTATCTCCATGATGTACCATTAATTTTAAAGTGGGAGAAAATTTCTTTACCTCTCTTTCCCAATTACCTAGTACGGAAGTTGGACAAATTAATAATACTGGTGCTTCTAACTCTCCTTTTTCTCTTAAATAGAGGAGAAATGCGATTAGTTGGATAGTTTTACCTAATCCCATATCATCTGCTAAACAAGCACCTAAACTCCAACGTTGCAGAAAAGCTAACCAACTCACACCTCTTGCTTGATAAGGTCTTAACTCACCTCGGAAATTAGCTGGAGGTGTAATTTCTTCTAGTTGTTGATTTCCAGTTAAAGTTGACATTAATTCTTGCAACATTCCCGATGATTCAAAACTGACTACTGGCAATTTTTCAATCATCTGGTTATCTCCTGTCGATAACCGAAGAGCATCTTCAAGAGAAAGGGATAATTGTTCTTTTCGACTGGTAAAGAAATTTTGAGCTGCTCTCACATCTTGCGATCGCAACTCTACCCATTCTCCATTAATTTCCACTAAGGGAGAATTTAATGCTACTAATCGATCGAATTCAGCTTTAGATATTTTTTGTCCACCAATAGATAATTCCCATTGAAAATTAAGTAAACTTTGTAGTCCCAAACGGTCATTTTTCTTTAATTTGGGAGTTTCAGCTCGAATGCTTAAACCCAAACGGGAAGCGATCGCATCTCGATTAGTTAAACTTGATGGTAAGATCACACCCAATCCACTATCTAAAAAACGCCAAGCAGCAGTTTTAATAAATTCATAAGCTTGGATCGGTGTTAAAACACAACAAGTCGGACAGGGTTGATCTAAACTAGATTCAATTGGGGTAAATAGTCTGGTCGCTAAACCTAAACCTTTCAGCAAAGTTTCCTGGGGTTGTTCAACTATTATTCCCCGAATCATTAGCTGTTCTCCCGGATTATTCCAGATGGTTTGAGCAGCAATTAAAAATTCGGAATCCGCGATTGACTGTAAAACATATTCTACCATCCACTCAGTTTTCCCAGGTAGGGGAGATTGGAGATAAAAACCAGCTCGAAATCGGTTTTGAGTATCTAGATATTGCTGTAATGGTGCTGTCCAAGTAGTTAAAGCAGTTGCTAAACTTTTTATTGCTACTGGTGCGATCGCTTTCACTATTCCCGATGTCGATCCTAATCCTTGTAACCATTCTTTTACTTGGGGTGGTACAGATGTAGCTATTTTTGGATCTAAAGGATTTTCACTAACTACTTTTCTGACTCTTGTATCAATAACATGACTAAGAAAATTCCGTAATAATTCCTGGGGATTAGCGGGTAAATCTACCTTTAAATGGGAGATTTTTTCTGAAGTTTGACTAATTTCCTGATAAGTTTGACAAATGCTGGGCATTAATTTAGTAAAACGTTCAAACCGATTTTGATCTACAGCACTATCAAGTAAAATTTGCCAATTCGCAACAGTTAAATCTTTAACGATTAGAGCTGGTAAAAATTTACATCTTGCTAGTAAATCTAAACTCCATCGGACTAGGTGTGACCAAAACCGTAAATCTGCACCGACAAAGGAATTTTCTGTGATGGTTCCTAAAGGTATAGATTGCAAAAAATTTATTGCTTCTGAAGGTGCTAAACTGATCCCCTCAACTTGCCAAGTGTAGAGATAAAAATCATCATTTTCTGTCAATTCAGCCGCAGAATGTTGAGGAATTAATTCATCTGCATTAGTGATAATTGTGGGGATAGCGATCGCAACTGATTGCCACTGAGTTAAGCTGGAATTAGTGATTACTTTTGGTGATTTAAGTTGAGATTTGCCATTTTCTGGTAATTGCCAAGAAAAAGTTTCTGATTTTTGTAGAGATGCTAAAAAAGTGCTTAATTCTACTTGACTCATCGCCAAAGGATGAGATAAGATATTTCCTGATTGAGCAAATCCAGTCCCACTAATTCTGCGCCAAGTTTCTCCCCAAATAAAGAAAGAATTACCTTGATTTTGAGAAAGCCAACTTCCATGTAAAACTGCCATCCGCTCAATTCCTATATTTCCCTAGCACTTTAGATTTTGACAAAAATAGATGTTTTAGCGAGTTATTTAACATCTAAACAGAGATTCCTGAAGTCCTGAAAGGTTAATATTATAACACATAACCAAGAAAAAAAGGCATCAAGCTGGCTGTCCGGGAGCTGGGATGTGATGTCCATACCGCCCGAGCAAAAGGGAGTAAATGGCGAATTTTTTGGTAAATGCTAGGATTGCCACAGAGAAAGAAAAGAATAACAGTGAAGGAAAAAGCCCTGAATGACAGAGATAGACAAAGCAATATCATTTGATGGACGGGAAATTCGGTTGAAAGTTGGCCTGTTCGCTCCTCAAGCAGGTGGTTCAGTATTTATTCAATCGGGAGATACAGCAGTTTTAGTAACTGCAACCCGTTCGACAGGAAGAGAAGGGATAGATTTTCTACCCTTATTGGTCGATTATGAAGAAAGACTGTATGCAGCTGGTCGAATTCCTGGTGGTTTTTTACGACGAGAAGGACGTCCCCCAGAAAAGGTGACTCTGACCAGTCGTTTAATTGATCGACCCCTACGTCCGTTATTTCCCAGTTGGTTGAGGGATGATATCCAAATCGTAGCCACGACATTATCAATGGATGAGGAAGTACCACCAGATGTACTCGCAGTTACGGGTGCTTCGGTCGCGGTGCTATTGGCAAAAATTCCCTTTCATGGTCCAATGGCAGCAGTCCGGGTGGGATTGGTTGGAGATGATTTTGTGATTAATCCGACTTACTCCGAAGTCGAGTCTGGTGATTTAGATTTGGTGGTCGCCGGTTCACCCCAAGGAGTGATCATGGTAGAAGCTCGTTCTAATCAATTGCCAGAACAAGATATTATCGAGGCGATCGACTTTGGCTATGAAGCAGTCTGTGACTTAATTAAAGCCCAAGCAGAAATGATGGCAGATTTAGGGATTGATCTGACGGTGGAAGATCCCGATCCAGTCGATCAGACCCTAGAAAACTTTATTCGCGATCGGGCTACAGCCCAGATTAAAGAGGTTTTAACCAGATTTGAGCTGGACAAAACTAGTCGTGATGCTCTGTTAGACGAGATTAAAGCAACAGAAATAGTAACTGCGATCGCTGAATTAGCCGAAGATGATCCAGTCCGAGTTGCCGCCACAGGTAATGATAAGACGATTAGCATGGTTTTCAAAGAAGTAACTAAGGAACTCATGCGTCGTCAAATCATCGAAGATGGTGTACGAGTTGATGGTCGTAAACTCGATGAAGTACGTCCAGTTTCTTGTCGGGTTGGTCTTTTACCAGCAAGAGTGCATGGTAGTGGTTTATTTAACCGAGGTTTAACTCAGGTTTTATCAGTTGTCACCTTGGGAACTCCTGGAGATGCTCAGGATCTAGCTGATGACTTACATCCTGATGATGAAAAGCGTTATCTCCATCATTACAATTTCCCACCCTATTCCGTCGGTGAAACTAAACCTATGCGGGCTCCTGGTCGTCGGGAAATTGGTCATGGAGCTTTAGCAGAACGTGCTTTAGTACCAGTGTTACCACCCAAAGCAGAGTTTCCTTATGTGATTCGGGTAGTGTCAGAGGTACTTTCTTCCAATGGTTCTACTTCGATGGGTTCGGTATGTGGTTCTACTTTAGCTTTAATGGATGCGGGAGTACCAATTACCAAACCAGTTAGTGGTGCTGCAATGGGTTTGATCAAAGAAGGTGATGAAGTTCGGATTCTGACTGATATCCAAGGGATTGAAGATTTCTTGGGGGATATGGATTTTAAGGTCGCTGGGACTGATAGTGGGATTACCGCTTTACAGATGGATATGAAGCTGACTGGTTTGTCGATGGATATAGTTGCTAAAGCGATCTATCAAGCTAAACCAGCGCGGTTACATATTCTCGAAAAAATGATGTTAGCGATCGATAAACCCCGTACAGAAATGTCACCTTATGCTCCTCGATTGTTAATGTTGCGAGTTGATCCAGACTTTATTGGTATGATCATTGGACCTGGGGGTAAGATGATCAAGAGCATTACCGAAGAAACTGGTGCTAAAGTCGAAATCTCTGATGATGGTACAGTTACCGTTTCTGCTGTAGATTTGGATAAAGCTAAACGCGCTGTAACCATTATTCAAAACTTAGTCCGGAAACTAAGTGAAGGTGATGTCTATGCTGGTCGCGTCACTCGCATTATTCCCATTGGTGCTTTTGTCGAGGTGCTTCCTGGTAAGGAAGGGATGATTCATATTTCCCAATTAGCTGATTATCGAGTTGGTAAGGTAGAAGATGTTCTAGCTGTTGGGGATGAAGTGATTGTCAAAGTCCGGGAAATTGACCAAAAGGGTCGGATTAATTTGACTCGTTTGGGTATTCACCCCGATGAAGCAGCCGCAGCTCGTGCTGCTGCTTCGGCTAATCGCTAAAATTGTTAATAGGTAATGGGTAGTTGGTTAGAGGTTAGTAACTTAACTTATTATCTGTTACCTATTATTAATTAGGGGTTGGCGATCGCCAATATATTTATCTCCTAAATTGATAAATTTTGATGAATGAAACTAGACTTCTTGCAAAAATAATTAAAACAGGCAAGATGCCTGTCCCACAAGAGTCTTTTTTTGTTGTGGGACAGGCATCTTGCCTGTCCAATAAATCGATCAACATGACTTTTGCAAGAGGTCTACTGTAGATTAAAATCTATCCCTATCCTATAACTATGGAGTTTATTTTTGACACAAGTAAAAGGTAATTTTTTAGAACAAGCAGTCAACAAATTTATTGAGCTAGTGTTAGCAAGATTGGTTGATGCAGAACACTTACAAGTTAAGATCAAAGCTAATCTCAAAGATTTACTCGCTGGAAAATTGGATGCTCTCACCATTCAAATGTTCGGCTTTCTGCTACGAAGTCATCTCCGCATCACAGAATTTCAATTTCAGATTGGTGCTTCTGCTGTTAATTTGCAAAGCATAAGACATCGTAAAATTGAACTTTTGTATCCCGCAGAAGGCTCAATCCGGATGGTAATTACTCAAGCACAATTAACCACTTTTCTTAATCAAAAATTAGGATATTTATTTCGAGAGAATCAACAAGAATTTAAACTTGAACAGGTAAAGTGTGAATTTAGGGAAGATGGGGCGATCGCCTTTCATTTCTACTGGATGAATCCTAAATTAAATAACTCTGAAATTTGTATTATCCTCTGTCAAATTGAGACTAGCAACAATCCAGTTACTCTCATTCCAGATAGTTTTAAAGCCCATGAATTACCAAATGAAGTTGTCAAAACTGCCCTCACCCAAGTAAGTGATATTTTAAGTTTAAATGATCTAGCTAATCAGGGTAGTACCTTTGGAAACAAACAATTTAATATGGAAGGAGGTACAATTATAGTACAAGCTCATGCCTATATCGAGCAATTTCCATCCAATTAATACCAATTAACTATGAAATTGCACTTAATCTGAGGTTGATCTGTTAGGCCAGGGCAGGTTTATAATGGTGATCTGTTGGTGGCAAAATTGACTGGTGAACCTGCCCCTACCAATTTTATCCTCAATTTGCGGATTTCTGTAGTAGGGGCGGGTTCGCCCAGATTTTTGAAATTTACCAATTAATTAGAAAAACCCGCCCCGGTTCACCGAGATGTTTGACATTTACCTACTAATCATCAAAACCCACCCTCACCCACAGATCAATCTTATCAATGTATCTTCATGGTGAATTGGTATAAATCAATTATTGCCCCTGTACGGGCGTATTTTCCATACACCCCTTCTCTAAACCATGATCCAAACTTTATCAAAACTCCTAACTTTTACGGAATTTATCAATTGGCTACCTGAAAATTCTGATCAACGCTATGAACTGCACAACGGTAACATTATAGAAATGGCACAACCTCTAGGTGAACATGAGGAAGTTAAAGGATTTTTAACCATCAAACTTAGTGTGACGATTGACCGACTAAATCTCCCTTATTTTATTGCTAACCAATCTATTATTAAGCCGATTGGCAAAGATTCTGGGTATTTTCCAGATATTTTAGTAATCAATCGTGCTAATTTGGGCAATGAAAAACTTTGGCAAAAAGAATCCACTCTTAGTTTAGCTGCTTCTATACCTTTAGTAGTTGAAATAGTTTCAACTAATTGGAGAGATGATTACTATTTGAAATATGCTGATTATGAAGAGATGGGTATTCAAGAATACTGGATCATCGATTATGGGGCATTAGGTGGACGTAAATTTGTTGGTAACCCTAAACAAAAGACTATCTCTATTTGTAACTTAGTTGAGGGAGAATATCAGATTAGTAAGTTTCAAAATCAAGATGTGATTGTTTCCCAAATTTTTCCAGAATTACATCTCACTGCTAATCAGATTTTTACCTGTGGTAATGAAGGAGCGATCGCTTAAAAATTTTTATGTTTATTTGGCGATCGGCACCACCTGATCAAGACAGACAAGATGGCTGTCCCACCATCAGCTAGCATTTTTCTCTTTGATCCACCCTAATAAAATTGGATTGACAATTTCTGGAGCTTCATCATGGGGACAATGACCTAATCCCTCTAAAGGAAGGAACTTTTCTACAGAGGGAAAATTGGCTAATCGGGCACCTAATTCGATCGGTTCCCAAGGGTCTTCTGCTCCCCACAAAATCATTACTGGACAAGCTAAATTTGGCAATAAATCCTCTGGAAGCGGACCTTGGGAATAACGAGTAAATGCTAAAAATACATACACTGCACCAGGATCAAGTGCTGGTTCGATAATTAGATCAACCAGTTCATCAGTTACTGCTTCGGAACGTTTGTAAGCTTGTAAAAGAACCTTCCGGACTGTAGCTGGTCTAGCTAACTGGTGAAAAAATAACTGACCAATCCGTTTTACTGCTAATAATTGTTGCACCATTGGTGTACCAATGCGGCGCATCCAGGAAAGTTGTTCTCGTCGGCGATCGTGTAATAGTCTTAGGGAACAATTAATGATCACTATTCCTAATACTAGATCGGGATAACTGACTGCGGTTTGCATAGCCGCAATACAACCAATCGAATTACCGACTAAAAAAGCAGGTCCACCGACCACTTCTCGACAAAAATCGGCGATTTGTTGTCCCCAGGTTTCAAAGGTATAGGAGATCTTACCAGGAAAGGGTTTAGCTGAAGCACCAAAACCAATCAAATCAATCGCAAAAACTCTAGTTTGTGCCGCTAAAATTGGGATATTATGACGCCAATGTCCAGATGAAGCGCCAAAGCCATGTACTAATATCACTGCTGGACCTTCATCACCCTGGTGTTGATAACCAATGGAGAAACCTTGCCAAATCCAAGTTTTATAGTTGAGTTTGGTTGATGTAGTTGCAGGTGTAGAACTGGTCATAGTTGGGAATAGGTTAAATATCAGTAGCTGATCGCTTTGGCAACAATTAGTCAGTAAAACTAAACTTAATTCAACCGATCTACGCCCCAGATTAATTTATTTTTCCAGTAAAATATTACTTGAGAACCTACATAACTCGCTTTAGAGATATTTTAGCATTGAGAAAGAGAAAATTTCAGATTAGCCAATTATTTTTCAGGCTTAACTTTAAATAGCTCTAGCCAAATTTAACCAGCTTGGTTGATCAGGGATTTTTTGACTAGAATCGAAAAACGTGGAAATATTTCTTTATCCTGTCTAGTGCAGGCATTTTTGAGGGTAAGTGGTAAAATATGCAAACACAAGACCGCGTTGCTACATCGAAACTAGATGCGACTATTGCAGCTAGCCAGAACTATCTACTTTCTACCCAATATCCTGATGGCTATTGGTGGACAGAGCTAGAATCTAATGTGACAATGGTAGCAGAAGCTATTCTCCTCCACAAAATTTGGGGTACAGATGGAACGAGACCTCTAGCTAAAGCGGAAAATTATCTCCGTCGGGAACAGCGGAGTCATGGTGGTTGGGAACTTTTCTATGGTGATGGTGGACACCTAAGTACCTCGATCGAAGCATATATGGCTTTGAAGTTGCTGGGTGTATCGTCCACTGATCCGGCCATGATTAAGGCTAAAGATTTTATTTTAGCACAAGGCGGAATTAGCAAATCGCGCATTTTTACTAAGTTACACTTAGCATTAATTGGTTGCTACAGTTGGCAAGGGATTCCGGCTTTGCCACCTTGGATTATGCTGCTACCAGAGTCTTTCCCCTTCACAATTTACGAAATGTCTAGCTGGGCCAGAGGTAGCACGGTTCCTTTGTTGATCGTTTTTGACCGCAAACCGATTTTTCGAGTTAATCCAGCGATTAGTCTAGATGAACTTTATGTTGAAGCCGCTGGTAATGTCAAGTTTGAATTGCCCCGAAATAATGATTGGACAGATTTATTTCTAGTGCTTGATCAGGTTTTTAAATTTGCCGAAGATTTTAATTTAGTACCTTGGCGATCGGAAAGTATTGAAGCTGCGGAAAAATGGGTCTTAGAACGTCAGGAAGCAAGTGGAGATTGGGGTGGGATTATTCCTGCGATGTTAAATTCTCTTTTGGGGTTACGTTGTCTTGATTATGATGTGGCTGATCCGATTATTGTGAGAGGGATGGAAGCGGTCGATCGTTTTGCGATCGAAACGATTGATAGTTACCGAATGCAACCTTGTGTTTCTCCAGTTTGGGATACCGCTTTGGTAATGCGATCGCTAGTTGATTCAGGTTTAGCCCCAGATCATCCCGCTTTAATTAGAGGTGGTGAATGGTTGCTTCGTAAACAAATTTTAGATTATGGAGATTGGGCAGTTAAAAATAAGCAAGGAAAACCAGGTGCTTGGGCTTTTGAATTTGAAAATCGGTTTTATCCCGATGTTGATGATTCTGCGGTAGTAGTAATGGCCTTATGTGGGATAAAATTACCAAATGAACAGTTAAAACAAGCTGCGATCGCCCGTACTGTTGCTTGGATTGGGACAATGCAATGTCAAGCAGGTGGTTGGGCTGCTTTTGATCTAAATAATAATCAAGCTTGGCTGAATGCGTTACCTTATGCTGACCTAAAAGCCATGATTGATCCTAACACAGCAGATGTAACTGCTCGAGTTTTAGAAATGTTAGGGAAAATTGAAAATGTGACGATGGAAAAGAGTCGGGTGACTCGTGCTTTAGATTATCTAGTCAAAGAACAAGAAATTGAAGGTTGTTGGTTTGGTCGTTGGGGAGTAAATTATATTTATGGCACCAGTGGAGTTCTTGCCGCATTATCTTTAATTGCACCACAATCTCATCGTAGTAATATTGAGCGCGGTGCCAATTGGTTAATTAGTTGTCAAAATCCTGATGGTGGTTGGGGCGAAACCTGTTTAAGTTATAACGATCCTAGTTTAAAAGGAAAAGGAAACAGTACAGCATCTCAAACTGCTTGGGCTTTAATTGGTTTAATAGCGGCTGGGGAAGCAACTGGCAATTTAGCAATGACTACAATTGAACAAGGAGTAAATTATCTGTTAGCAACCCAGCAATCAGATGGAAAATGGGATGAGTCAGAATTTACTGGTACTGGTTTTCCTGGACATTTTTACCTAAAATACCACTTTTATCAACAACATTTTCCCCTGACGGCTTTAGGACGTTATCGGACACTATTAAATCAGGTTTGAAAATTTAATTTGTCCTATTTCCTATTTCCATGATCCACAAGTCTTTTCGAGTTATCTCATAGACTTGCTCCAAACCCCATCTTAAGTTCCTATAATTGTTCTAAATCAATACCCTTGGCTTGCAATAGTGCCAGCAAAGCTTGATAATTTTGTCTTTCTTGCTCAAGCTGGGTCATGGCGATCTCTGCACGTTGACGTTCTTGCTCAAGCTGGGTCATGGCGATCTCTGCGCGTTGATGTTCTTGTTCAGCACGTTGATGTTCTTGTTCAGCACGAAGACGTTCTTGTTGAGTGAGTTGATCAAGTTCGATCGAGGTGAGAAATTTCTCTCCATCGGGACGATAAATCTCCAAGGTGTCTGGTTTAAGTTCAAATCTGATCCCTAATCTAGGACTAACCCACCCTTGCATCTGGTCGATCGCTTCTAAGATATCTCCTCGACGCAAAAAGCCACTCAATTCCACTCGTTGGGGATAATAAATGTAATATTCTTCCACCCCATATTGTTGATACAATAGGAATTTATTCGACATTTCGGTAGCGCTATTGCTGGGAGACAAAATTTCAAAGACGACTTGAGGGTGAATATTTGCTTCGAGCCATTGTTGATAAGAACCGCGTTTACCTTTTGGTCTACCAAAGATGACCATAACATCGGGTGCCATTGATTGTAAACTTCCCTGGACTGGATACCAGAGCAGATTACCAGCGATAAAGACATTAGCTATTCCAGCAAATAAGCGTTCTAAATTCTCTTTAATAATGACAATCCAGTGAAATTGTTCAGTGTTATCAGCCATTGGTTGACCGTCGCTCTCCGGGTAAATAATTTCTGGTTGGAGTTGTTGAACCATGCTACTAATCCTGCTTGATTTGGGGGCTAAATTGATGATTAACTCTCCCTATTCTATCAGTTCTGCACTGGCTCAAACACAATTTTGGTATAAGCAGTCATTTCAGCTAACAAATTGACCATAAAATTGCCTTGTACGGGCGCTGCTGGAACAATTGAAACAGATTTCTGCTGGTAGTCTCTGAAAATTTTCTTTAATCTCTTAGTAGCATTTGCTAGTGCTCTTAACGGAAATTAAAGTATCAAGGGATCATAGAGAAGTTAAAAATCATGAAAAATGTTACAGATGCTACTTTAAACTATCTTCAACAAAAAAATAGCCTGATTTTGGACTATATATAAAAAATATGTTAAATAATAAGATATCCTAACCAAAATATCCATTGAAAAATAAAATTTCGCTATGCCAACTAAGCAATCCCCTAAAGTAACTACATCAGAGCCAGCCTCAAAGCCAGTCAAACTAGAGCAACCAAAACTACAGCCCCCCAAACTACAACTTGGTCGCTCAATACCGCTAAGACTAATATTAATTGCCCCATTTATCATGCAAATATTTGCCGCTGTAGGATTGACAAGTTATTTATCTATTAGCAATGGGCAAAAAGCCGTCAATGACTTAGCTAAAGATTTGCGACAAGACGTTAGTGCTAGAGTTGCACAACATATAACTTCCTATCTAGAAAAACCTTGGATGGTTAACCAACTTATAGCAGATGCAGTTGATCGAAAACAGTTGAATCTCGATCTAGAGAACATCTATCTACAAAATGATAAATTTTTCTTACAAACGATGCGAATGTTCAATGAAATAGGGGGTGTTTTTATTGGAACTCCTGAACATGGTTCTATTTTAGGAGGAAGACGTGATAATAAAAAAGAAATACTTATTGCAATTGATAACCAAAGTACAGGATTTAAAAGCTGCCGATTTCGAGTCAATGAGCAAGATCAACGGACTGCATTAGTTTATGCTGGCACTGATAAATTTGATGCTCGTACTCGCCCTTGGTACAAAAAGGCAGTTCAAGCTAAAAAGCCTGTCTGGTCAGATATTTATCCTGATTTTAATAATTTTCTCCCAATAATTACTGCTAGTTCTCCAATATTTGATCGCCAGAATAATTTATTGGCTGTAAGTTCAGCAAATTTAAATATTGAAAATATCATTACTTTTCTCAAAAATGTTCATATCAGTAAAAAAAGTGAGATTTTTATTATTGAGCGGAATGCCAATATTGTAGCTAGTTCTACTGATGAAAAACCCTTCATAATTAATGACCCTAAGCAACCAATACTACGTTTATCTGCTACCTCCAGTAACAATCCTGCCACTCAAGCAGCTACTAAATTCTTGCAAAACTATTATCAGCACCTCTCGGCAATTAATGTTTCTACTCAACACGAGTTTTATTTGGAAGGAGAGCGCCAATTTCTTCAAGTTACTCCTTTTAAGGACCAGTATGGATTAGATTGGCTGATTGTAGTAGTAGTCCCTGAATCTGATTTCATGGAGCAAATTAATGCCAATACTCGCACTACAATCTTTCTATGTATTTTGGCTTTAATCCTAGCCATAATTTCTGGGATTTATACATCCCATTGGATTTTACAACCAATTAATCGTTTAAATCAAGCATCTCAAGAAATTACTAGGGGCAATCTTAACCAAGAAATTCAACCAGAAAGTATTAAAGAATTAAATCAACTAGGAGAAATTTTCAATGAAATGAGTAACCAACTCCAAGCGTCTTTCTGTGCCTTATCCCAAACTAATACTGAATTAGAAAAACGGGTAGAAGAACGTACTATAGAGTTGAAACAATCTAAGGAAGAAGCAGAATTTGCAAAACAAATAGCAGATAACGCTAATCAAGCTAAAAGTGAGTTTCTAGCTAATATGAGCCATGAATTAAGAACACCTCTAAATGGTATTTTAGGTTATGCCCAAATTCTGGGACGTTCTAAAGCTATTCCTGAGAAAGAAAAACATGGAGTTAATATTATTCACCAATGTGGTTCTCATCTACTTACTCTAATTAATGATGTTCTAGATATTGCCAAAATTGAAGCTCGTAAACTTGAACTAGTCCCCAGTGCCATTCATTTACCATCATTAGTGCAAGGTGTTGTCGAAATATCCCAAATCCGGGCTCAACAAAAAGGAATTGATTTTTATTACACACCAGATCCTAATTTACCTAGTGGGGTGATCGCTGATGAGAAACGATTGAGACAGGTATTAATTAATCTTTTAGGTAATGCAATTAAATTTACTGATCAGGGTAGTGTGACTCTGCAAGTCAAGCGATTAAACTCAAATATTGAGCCAAATTCCTTTATTTACCTACGTTTTTCTGTGATCGATACGGGAGTTGGTATTAGTGAAGAAAATATTCAGAAACTATTCCAGGCATTTCAACAAGTAGGCGATCGCTCTCGTCAAGCTGAAGGAACCGGATTAGGATTAGCCATTAGTCAGCAAATTGTCCAGTTAATGGGAGGAGAGATTAAAGTTGAGAGTACCTTGGGAGTAGGGAGTAAATTCTTTTTTGAAATCGAATTACCACTGAAGGTCGAATGGGTACAACAACAACAAAGTCAGGCTGGAAATATTGTAGGGGCGTATGGCAATACGCCCGTACTTAATGGTGATCAAAAGCAAATATTAGTTATAGACGATCGCTGGGAAAACAGAGCGGTAATTACAAATCTGTTAGAACCTATTGGTTTTGTAGTTAGGGTCGCGGAAAACGGAAAAGAAGGTTTAGAGAAAATGAGAGAAAATCATCCAGATTTAATAATCACAGATTTAGCAATGCCCGTCATGGATGGGTTTGAATTTCTTAAAGAATTACGGAATGATCCGAAATTAAAACATTTGAAAGTATTAGTTTCTTCAGCTTCAGTAGCGCAACTAGATCAACAAATGAGTCTAGATGCAGGTGCGGATGATTTTCTCGCTAAACCAGTTAATGCCCCAGATTTATTTAATCTCTTAGCCCATCATTTACAACTGACTTGGAACTATGAAGAAGTAGAAGCGATCAACGAGCAAGAAATGATATTTCCCCCAGCAACGGAACTAGAGCAAATCTATCAAGGTACTAAACTTGGTGATATGGATATGGTTATAAATGAAGCTAATCGGTTAGAACAGTTGAACCCACAATATAAACCTTTTGTTACTCGCTTAATTGATTTGGCTGATGAATTTGATGATGCTGGTATTCTGAAATTTATTGAACCGATTCGGCGATCGCTATAAACTTATACCATAATTTAACCAATTTTTAACCTATCAAGTAATCTAATCAGGTTAGGATAGAGCGAAAAAAATCAAAATCTAATTATTAAAATTAGCTGATTAAGCTAAAACTTATGTAAATCCGATCTGGATACAGTCATAATTGATCATTGTCAATTGTCAATTGTCAATTATTATACTTTGCTTATGAATACTTCACATAACCAGACTGACCACCCCCAAAAAAAAGTCCGAAAAATTACTCTAAGTCTAATTTTAGTCATTCCATTTCTCTTGGAAATATTTGCTGCTGTTGGATTGACTGGCTGGTTATCATTACTCAACGGTCAAAAAACCGTCAAAGATTTAGCCAGTCAACTACGAAGTGAAGTTAGCAATCGCATTGAACAGCATCTAGAAAGTTTCTTGGCTTTTCCTGAAATCGTCAATAAAACCTTTATTGATGCGATCGAATTTGGTTGGTTAGATGTGGAAAATCCTCGGAGCATGGAACGCTATTTTTGGAAACAACTGCATCTATTTCCAACTGTTAGTGATATGGTGTTTGGTAATGAAAAAAGGAAATCTTTTGGTTTTGAAAGATTAGAAGATGGAATATTTAATATTAATATTGATGATGAGGATACCGATTATAGTTTTAATACTTATGATACAGATAAAGAAGGCCACTTAACTACAAAATTATTGAAAACAACTCCCAACTATGATCCTCGGATTCGTCCTTGGTATACTCCCGCAGTTCGTAATGGTCGCTCGACCTGGGGGAACATCTTTAATTATTTTGGATATAGTAATAAAATAGCAGTTACCTATTCAACTCCAGTTTACGATAAAAATCACAAGCTGATTGGAGTTATTGGTACAAATATTCTTTTGTCAGATATCAGTAAATTTCTCAGAAACTTAAAGATTGGCAAAAACGGACAGACTTTCATTATGGAGCGTTCTGGTCTATTGGTAGCTAGTTCAGTTGTAGAAAATTTATCCTATTCCACCTCTGAGAAACTAGCCAAAAATAATCTCAGACTTGCAGCAAGGAAGAGCAGCAACATCTTAACTCGCAGCACAGCAGAATATCTGAGCGATCGCTTTGGAGACCTTCAAAATATTCGCCAGAAGCAACAACTAGATTTTAGTCTTGCTGGTCAGCAAGAGTTTTTGCAAGTAGTCCCCTATCAAAATCATCTCGGTCTTGACTGGTTAATTGTGGTGGTTGTCCCTGAAGCTGACTTTATGGCAGAAATTGATGCCAATACTCATACGACTATTCTCCTATGTTTGTTAGCTCTCGCAGTAGCTGCACTTTTGGGAGTTTTTACTGCTCGTTTAATCACCAGATCGATTCTCGATTTAGGACGTGCTAGCATTGCCATTGCCAACGGTGATTTAGATCAACAAGTTGGTGTAAAAAGAATTCAAGAACTCGATCTGCTTGCCAATGCTTTTAACCGCATGGCATCTCAACTGAAAACATCATTTAATGCTTTGCAAAATATTAACAACGAGCTTGAACAGCGAGTAGAAGAAAGGACTACTCAAATTCAACAACAACAAACCTTTCTCCGGACAATTATTGATACCGATCCTAACATGATTTTTGTTAAAGATTGGAGCGGTAAATATATTCTTGCCAATCAAGCCCACGCTAAACTATTAGGAACAACCGTTGAGGAATTAATCGGTAAAACTGATGCTGACTTCAATGCCAATTCCGCAGAAGTCGCCCAATACCTCGCCGCTGATCAACAAGTAATGCAAACAGGAGTTCCCAAAATCTCAGAATACACATTTACCAGTAAAATTGGAGAAATATCTTATCTCCAATCCATTAAAATCTTGCTCCCATCGGAAACTCCGCAAGTTTTAGGGGTATGTATAAATATTACCGAACGTAAACAATTTGAAGCCCAACTCCAACAAGCTAAGGTCGCAGCTGAAGTAGCTAACCAAGCCAAAAGTGAATTTCTTGCTAATATGAGTCATGAATTAAGAACACCCCTTAATGGCATTCTAGGTTATGCTCAAATCCTCCAAAGAGCAGATAATCTGAACTCAAAACATCGCAAAGGTATCGATACTATTGAACAAGCAGGTTCTCATTTACTTAATTTAATTAATGACATCCTCGACCTGTCAAAAATCGAGGCTGGAAAAATGGAATTAATTTCCAAAGATTTCCATCTACCCTCCTTCCTAAATGGGATTGCAGAAATTAACCGTATTAGGGCTGAAACCAAAGAAATTAACTTTTATTATCTTCCAGACCCAGCACTACCAATGGGAGTAATAGCAGATGAAAAAAGATTGCGTCAAGTGTTAATCAACTTAGTAGGAAATGCGGTAAAATTTACTGATCGCGGTCATGTAACTTTAGAAATAAAAGTATTAAATCAACAAGAAAAAACTGTGATAATTCGCTTCAGCATTAGTGACACAGGGATTGGAATGACACCAGAACAAATGGAAAAAATATTTCTACCCTTTGAGCAAGTAGGATCAGCATCTAAGCGGGCTGAAGGGACAGGATTAGGGCTAACAATTTGTACCAAAATTATCGAAATGATGGATAGCAAAATCCAAGTTAAGAGTAATTTAGGCCAGGGTAGCACTTTTTGGTTTGATATAAAAGTACCGATTTCTGACGAATGGATTAGCGCCGCTAGTTATAGCAGTAGAGGTAAAATCATCGGACATAGTGGACAGGAAAGAAAACTATTAATAGTAGATGATAAAGAAGTAAATAGAGAGGTTTTAGTGGAAATATTAACCCCATTAGGATTTGCGATCGCCGAAGCAGAAAACGGGGCAGAAGGGTTAGCAAAAGCTTCATCTTTTGAACCAGACTTAATTATTACTGATATTGCTATGCCTGTGATGGATGGCTATGAATTTGCCAGACAAATTCGCCAATCATATTCAGAAAAAATCCCCATGATTGCTTGTTCGGCGAGTGTTTCTTCCAGTGATCAAAGTTTGGCAATAGCAGCAGGTTGTAATAATTTTTTACCCAAACCAGTGGATTTAGAACAATTATTCATTACTTTACAAAAATATCTGGAATTAGAGTGGGTGTATCAGGAATCTGAAAATTTAACAGATCCCCAAAAATCGAGTCAGCAAGAATTTATCTTTCCCCCAGCAGCAGAACTTGAGCAAATCTATGAAGCTAGTAGAATTGGCGATATAGATATAGTGATAAATGAAGCTACTCGGTTAGAACAGTTAAACCCTAAATATAAATCTTTTGTTGCTCATCTAATCCAACTTGCTGATGAATTCAATGATGCTGGTATTATCAAAGTCCTTGAACCACTTATGCGATCGCGATGATTTAATCTGTAGAGAAAGTAATTTTATCGGGAATCGGGGAAGCGATCGCTAGCGAGTATTGACAATAAAATTAATCTGACCAATAATAGAATTAAAACTAGCCTAAGTAGCAAGATTATGGGCGCATTCTACAGAAGCAGATAACTTGATTATATACTTGATATTACAATCCAGTTCAGTTACCCAAACCATTGCTAGTAAAACATCCTAGGACTTAGTGGGAAAAGTCAGCTCAACTGTATTGGCCCATAACCATCAAAATTTAATGAATCTGATATGATTGCAATTGGGTTAGCTCTGACAATTTTATCTTTAGTAATTTGGATCGTATTATTAGTTTTTTGGGGTCAATTTTGGCGCTCCGATCAATTTTTAGATGGAAAATTACCTCATCTAGAATTCTATCCTTCTGTTTGTGCTGTAGTTCCCGCTCGAAATGAAGCTGAATTATTACCAGTTACCTTGCGATCGCTTCTATTACAAAACTATCCTGGTGATTTTCATGTAATTTTAGTAGATGATAATAGTACGGATGGGACAGCCGATTTTGCGCGAGGAGTTGCTTATGCTTTAGATAAATTTGACCAATTAGATATAATTTTTGGTGAGTCATTACCGACTGGATGGAGTGGTAAACTTTGGGCACTAGATCAGGGAATTAGTAAAGCTCAAACTCTCTCCCCACTACCAGATTATTTTCTCCTCACTGATGCAGATATTCAACATGATCCCAGAAATTTACGTCAGTTAGTTACTAAAGCCGAGCAAGAAAGTTTAGATTTAGTTTCTTTAATGGTACTACTACGGTGTGAAAGTTTCTGGGAAAAACTCTTAATCCCAGCTTTTGTGTTTTTCTTTGCAAAACTTTATCCTTTTCGTTGGGTAAATGATCCGAAAAAATCCACTGCTGCGGCTGCGGGTGGTTGTATTTTAATTAAGAGAGAAGCTTTAAATCGTATTGGTGGAATTGAAGTAGTTAAAACTGCTTTAATTGATGATTGTGCTTTAGCTCAAGTAGTTAAGTCTCAAGGTAAAATTTGGCTAGGACTTAGTCAATTAACTCGGAGTTTACGTCCTTATCCATCCTTAACGACAATTTGGGATATGGTCGCAAGAACTGCTTTTACTCAATTAAATTATTCCCTTGGGCTTTTATTAGGTACTTTGGTGGGAATGAGTATTGTTTATTTAGCTAGTCCTGTCGGGTTAATAGTTGGTTTCATCACTGGAAATTTGATCATGGCGATCGCGGGAATTATGGGATGGTTATTAATGTTTATTGCTTATTTACCAACCATCAGACTATATAAATGTTCTCCCTGGTTTGCGGTTTGTTTACCAGCGATCGCATTTCTCTATACCCTCATGACCATTGATTCAGCTTTACGTTATTGGCGCGGTCAAGGTGGAGCTTGGAAAGGCAGAGTTTATGCACCACCAAAAGCTAACTAATCTCTGACTACATTAGCATCGATCGGCTCAACCATATCAATCGTTTCAGGATGTATAATCTGTTCTTTTTTCTTTTTCTTTTGGGTTAATTTAGTCCGGAAAGCTTCCATATAAATATAAACCACGGGAGTAATATAAAGAGTCAGTAATTGGGAAAATAATAAACCTCCAACTACAGCTAAACCGAGAGGACGTCTTGCTTCTGCTCCAGCACCAAAACCTAAAGCGATCGGTAAAGCTCCCATCAGTGCAGCCATTGTGGTCATCATAATCGGACGAAAACGTACTATGCAAGCTTCAAAAATTGCTGCTTGGGGATTCTTCCCTTCATTTTGTTGAGCATCTAGGGCAAAATCGATCATCATAATGCCGTTTTTCTTCACAATACCCACCAGCAAAATTAAACCGACAAAAGCATAAATATCTAATTCACAATGGAACATTAACAATGTTAATAAAGCACCACAACCAGCCGAAGGTAGACTAGAAAGAATCGTCAGAGGGTGAATAAAATCCTCATATAAAATTCCTAACACCAAATAAATGACTAAAATTGCCAATCCTAAGAGAAATCCTAAACCTTGTAAAGAAGCACCAAAAGCTTGAGCGCTACCTTGAAAATTGCTAGTAATAGTAGGTGGTAAGGTATTTCGAGCCAGGTCTTGAATCTTTTTCACCGCTTCACTTAAAGAAACTCCTGGTTTAAGGTTAAAGGAAATAGTGACAGCAGGTAATTGACCAGCATGAGTTACTGTTAAAGGTCCAACAGTTTGAGTTAATTTTGCTAAAGCTTCTAAAGGAATCTGTTGTCCACTACTCGATCGCACATAGAGCAATGATAAAGCTTCTGGATTTCCTTGATACTTAGGCTCTAATTCCATAATCACCTGATATTGGTTATTAGGTGTATAAATCGTGGAAATTTGCTCAGAAGCATAAGCACTGTTCAGAGCATTTTCAATTTGGCTAGCAGAAATTCCTAGAGCCGCAGCTTGATCGCGGTCAATATCAACTTTTACTTGCAGATTTTTAATTTGTAAATCACTGGTAACATCTTGCAATTCAGTTAAACCTTTCATTTCACTTTCTAACTTTGTTGCTGCTGGATACAGATCGGCAGTATCTGGTCCTTGGAGAGTTAACTGATACAAACTTTTAGTTAGTTGTCCTCCTAAACGAATTGTTGGTGGATTTTGCAAGAAAATATTAATCCCTGGTACTTGAGCTAATTGAGGACGTAAATCTTGAATAATTTGATCTACATTTTGTTGACGTTCCGAACGGGGTTTTAATCTCATAAAGATCCGCCCCGCGTTAAAAGATGAGCTAGTTGCGCTTGCACCTACAGTTGAGGCATAAACTTCCACATTAGGATTCTTACTCACTATCTCTACTAATTTTTTCTGATGCACTACCATTTCATCAAACGAAATATCTTCAGGACCTTCGGTAGTACCAAATAATTGATTAGTATCTTCACTAGGAATAAATCCTTTGGGAGTAATACTAAATAGATATCCACTCAGGAAAATTAATAATATGGAAATAATTAAAGTAGTACGATGGAAAGATAAAACATTTTTTAAGGTTGCTTGATAAGCATTTTGCATTCCATTAAAAAATGCTTCCGAAATCATATAAAGACGATTCTTTTGTTGTTCATGATGATCTGGAACCCGCAGAAAACGACTGCATAGCATTGGAGTTAAGGTTAAAGAAACAAATCCTGATACCAAAATCGAGGCGCTAATAGTGACAGCAAACTCATGGAATAATCTTCCTAAAATACCGCCTAAAAATAACATCGGGATAAATGCGGCAATCAAAGAAATCGTCATAGATAAAACAGTAAAGGCAATTTCCGCTGTACCTTTAACTGCGGCAGAAAAAGATTTTTCTCCTGTTTCTATATAACGGACAATATTTTCTAAAACCACGATCGCGTCATCAACTACGAACCCCACGGAAAGAGTTAGTGCCATTAAAGACAGGTTATCTAAGGAATATCCCAATAGATACATTACTGAAAAAGTACCTAAGATGGAAATAGGCAGTGCTAGACTGGGAATAATAGTAGCGGAAACATTACGCAGAAATAGAAAAATGACGAGAATAACTAATCCAATCGTTAATACCAGAGTAAATTGAACATCATTAACTGATTCCCGAATTGTATCGGAGCGATCGAAGATCACTTCTAGATTTAGAGCTGGAGGTAATTGTTCACGAAAAGTTGGTAACAGTTTTTTAATTGCATCAGCTACTGCTACTGTATTAGTGCCAGGTTGACGGAGAATCGCCAGAACAATTGATCTAGTTCCATTGAACCAACTAGCTAGTTTATTATTTTCAACATCATCGATCGCTTGACCAATTTCTTCTAGTTTGACTGGCGCTCCATTGCGATAAGCAACTATACTTTGATTATAAGCAGCAGCATTAGTTAATTGACCGTTTGCTTGAATCGTAAAACTCCGTTTTTCTCCGGAAAGAGTACCTGTTGGTAAATTAACATTACTGTCACTAATGGCATTTTTAACTTCATCAATCCCAATTCCCTTAGTTGCCATCGCTAAGGGATCTAGTTGAACTCGTACTGCATATTTTTGGGAACCATTAACCTGTACCTGAGCTACCCCATCAACCATTGAAAGTCTTTGAGCAACTAAATTTTCCGCATATTCATCAACAACAGAAAGGGGTAAAGTCTCAGAAGTAAAAGCTAAATAAAGAATCGGCTGATCCGCAGGATTTACTTTTTGATAAGAAGGAGGACTAGGCAGATCAGGAGGTAACTGTTTTGCTGCTTTAGTAATAGCTGCTTGCACATCTTGAGCAGCGGCATCAAGTTCTCGACTTAGACTAAATTGTAATGTAATCGATGTATTTCCCAAAGAACTACTAGAGTTCATGGAATCTAAACCAGCAATAGTAGAAAATTGCTTTTCTAAAGGAGTTGCTACCGCAGATGCCATGGTTTCTGGACTGGCTCCCGGTAGATTTGCTGAAACTTGAATAGTTGGAAAGTCTACATTAGGTAAATTACTGACAGGTAATAACCCATAAGTCATTAAACCAAACAGCAAAATCCCCATCATAATCAAGGTAGTCATGACGGGACGGCGAATAAAAAGTTCCGATAACTTCATGATTGATCACCACCTGTTTGTTCTTTAATTTTTACCGTTGAACCTGGTTTCAGTCTCAGCTGTCCATCTATAACTATTTTCTCTCCTGGTTCAATTCCTTTTTCGATCACCGCTTCTCCGGCTACAGTTCTGCTAACAACTACAGAGCGATTTTCTACACTTAAATCTGGTTTAACTACAAAAACATACTGACCTTTTTGTCCAGTTTGAATTGCTTGACTTGGCACTACCAAAGTATTACGTTCTTGACTTAAATCAAGGATAACATTCACAAATAATCCCGGCCAAAGTTTAGAGTTTAAATTATCAAAAGTCGCTTTCAATTTGACTGTTCCGGTGGAACTATCTACGGCATTATCAATAAAAGTGAGAGTTCCTTCTAAGGGATTCTTTTCACTTTTAGGGATAATTGCTTTGACTTTTAAGTTGCCGCTATCCATATATTGTCTAATTAATGGCAACTGTTGTTGAGGCACAGGAAAAGTCACATAAATTGGATTAATTTGTTTGAGTTCGACCAGAGGTGTTTTATTAGCTTCAACCACATTACCTGAATTAGTTAAAATGCTACCAGCTCTGCCATCATCAGGAGCATAAATAGAAGTATAACTCAGGTTTACTTTCGCATTTTCTACTAACGCCAAATCTGCTTGAACTACTGCTTCGGCATTTTCCACCGCAGCCGCACTTGCTTCTACCGCAGCTTTAGCATTTTCCACTGCTGCTGAACTTTGTCCCACCACAGCTTTAGCATTTTCCACTGCTGCTGAACTTTGTCCTACTGTCGCTTTAGCATTTTCTAGACCAGCCTCTCCTGCTAAACTAGAAGCATTTAAAGCTTCCGAATTCGATTGATATTGGTCATATTGATTTTTACTAATTACTCCCTGTGTAACGAGTTCTGCATAACGACGCGCTTCTGATTCTGCTTGAGCAGATTGGGCTTTATTCCTGATTAAATTAGCTTCTGATTGTTTAACCTGAGCCATATCTGCGGTTACTTTGGCTTGAGCCTGTTTAATTTGGGCCATATCTGCGGTTACTTTGGCTTCAGCCTGATTTACTTGGGCTTTATCCGCAGCTAATTTAGCTTTTGCTTGATTGACTTGAGCCAAATCTTTAGCTAGAGTGGCTTGGGCTTGACTCAAAGCCGCTTCAAACGGTCGCGCATCCATCTTAAACAGCAAATCTCCTTTTTTGACATCATCCCCTTGGGTGAAATAAATGCTTTTTATTTCCCCATCTACTCGAGATTTCACTGATACAGTAGAATAAGCTTCGACTGTGCCCATTCCCTGCACCTGCAATGGCACCGTTTTTTGACTAGCCGTGACCACAACTACAGGTACAGCCTCTTTTGGTGCTATGGGTTTGGTATTGGCGATCGATGTGCCACAAGCGGAGAGAAAGGTCAAACCAATAATGGCTAAACTGCGAGGTTTCATGAAAAAAAATGGCTGATGGGAAATACCCCAGTTGATTTGCTTAAACATAAACAAGGTTTCCTTAAGATGCAAAAGCTTGATCAGACAAGGTTTTGGCGATTAGTGAGCAGTGCTTACTGACGTTAAGGAAAGCATGAATCGAGATATGTTAGATATACTAACTATTAGCATACCAAATTTTGACGAAGAGAGTGCACAAATGCAAAGAATTGCTTCGGAAGTAACTCCCGAAGAATGTGCTGGAGAGATTTTAGAAGTGGTTCCCCTAATTATGCGTTTTATCCGCGCTGAGATGAGGAGTCAGGGACAATCAGTGCTATCAGTGCCCCAATTACGCGCCATGTTTTTTTTAAACAGGTTTCCTGGTTCTTGTTTATCTAATGTTGCAGAGCATTTGGGTGTGACTAAAGCAACTGCTTCAACTTTAGTAGATAAGTTGGTGCATAAAGATTTGATTCATCGGATTGAAAATCCTCAAGAGCGTCGTCGTCATATTTTAACCTTGACTGATTCTGGTAATTTAATTGTTCAGCAAGCCCGACAAGCGACCCGATCGCGCATTGCTAGTGCTTTAACTCATCTTTCAGAAAATCAACTGGCTCAAATTAAGAAAGGGCTAATTTTATTAGGAGACATATTTCAAGATAAATAATATAACTTGTGACCTTTCAGCGTGCAGCATGTGGTTTGAAAAAATGGACTTTAACTTCCTGAGCAGCTAAGGATTTAGCAAAGAAATAGTTATAATAAAAACAATAGTTACCAGAACAAATTCTATGAATATCCAGTCTTTACTTAATAAATCAGGTGATTTGGATCAGTTAAATTACTTAGTCCTGATTGAAGAAAAAGCCGGATTGTATAGTGCGACAGTGTGGGGCTTACCTGATTGTAAAGCTAGTGGTGTGACTCGTGAGGAAGCGTTGAAAAATATTCATCAGCTTTTAATAGTGCGTTTAGAAAAAACGGAAATAGTTTCTTTAGAAATCGAACTACCAAAACCTGAACATCCTTGGATGAAATTTGCTGGTAAATATAAAGACGATCCGTATTTCGATGAAATGCTAGAAGATATCAAAGTCCTTCGTCAAGAACGGGATGCAGAATTGGCAGCTTATTACCGTCAACTTGATACCCAGGCAGGGTTAGCGCATCTAATTTTGTCACCGAGGATACAGAATATTTTCATCAAATATGAAATATAGCCATCGAGATCAGAACATCACAAATCTGGTAGAGAAAATAGTTGACAAAAGAGCATAGAGAGTGGTAGGTGAAAAACTATACCGTCCAACTCATAATCTCCAGGAATATTCAAATGTCTCAAGGGTTCGATATCAATATAGCTAATGCTAAACAAAACTCCCATTCTGCTAGGAAAAACCAAGTAGTAGCTGACTTGATGGAAATACAACAGAGTTTAGTCAAGCATTTTGAAGATGTTGAAGACCCGAGAGTAAACCGAACAAAAAAACACTTATTGATAGACATTTTAGTGATGGCAATTCTGGCCATAATAGCTGGAGCACAAGGCTGGGAAGACATTGAGAATTATGGGATTAGTAAACAAATTTGGCTAGAAGAGTTTTTAGAATTACCCAATGGTATTCCCTCAGATGATACCTTTCGTCGAGTATTTGAAAGTATTAACCCCAACCAATTGGAGCAATGTTTTCAAGCTTGGGTAAACACCTTAGTTACTCAAATGGGAGGAGAAGTAATTGCCATAGATGGGAAGACTGTCAGAGGTTCCTATGACCGAAATCAAGGACAATCAGCATTACATTTGATTAGTGCGTGGGCTAGTGAACAACGATTAGTTTTAGCACAAATGAAAGTCCAAGATAAATCCAATGAAATTACAGCTATTCCAGCATTACTAGAGTTACTTGATATCGCTGGCTCAATTATTACTATTGATGCGATGGGGACCCAAACCGAAATTGCTCAAAAGATTATTGATAAAAAAGCTGATTATATTCTGACACTTAAAGCCAATCATCCAACTTTACATAATCAGGTACAACAATTCTTCCAAACTGCACAGAAAAATAATTTTTCAGGAATTGATTTCACTCATGACAAACGGATTGAGAAAGGGCATCATCGGGTGGAAATTCGTGAAGTTTGGGTGCTCCCTATTACGGCCATTCCTGACCTTTACCAACCCAAATTATGGGCAGGTTTAAAAAGTATTGTCATCATTCATCGTATCCGTCATCTTTGGAACAAAACTACTTGCGAGACTCAATACTATCTTACTTCTTTAGACAACAATGCTGAATTCATAGGTCGAGCTATTCGTCAACATTGGGAAATCGAAAATTCTGCACACTGGACTTTAGATTGTACTTTTTTTGAAGATAGCTGTCGCATTCGTTCTTTTCACAGTCCTCGTAACTTTTCTCTGCTCAGACGATTAGCTCTCAACGCTCTTAATCGCGAGTCAACTTACAAACGCAGTTTACGCCAGAAAAGTAAACGCGCTGCTATGGATAATAATTATATGCTCCAAATCCTCCTTTCTTGTTTCTCTGAGTCTACATTAGATCCTTCTTAATCCTTGTGTCAAGCCTAATTGAGATGCTCTTACCCTGGATACCCAGGGGATGTAAAGTGAGTCTTCGCTAGTAGCTTCGTGGATGTAGAAGGGAGCTATAAAGCTGGTATCTAAGTAAATCAATACCTAGCCTCACTGCGTAGAGTTTGCAAAGTTTCTAGGCTACTGGTAGCAGCTATTGGTTGGTTTCTCCTTAGATGAGAGCGGGATTTCAGCTTTCCCTTAATTTGATCGTTAATGGTTGAACGATCGATTAATTCTTGCCTAATACCAATTAACTATGAAATTGCACTTAATCTGAGGTTGATCTGTTAGGTCAGGGCAGGTTTATAATGGTGATCTGTTGGTGGCAAAATTGACTGGTGAACCTGCCCCTACCAATTTTATCCTCAATTTGCGGATTTCTGTAGGGGTGGGTTCACCGAGATGTTTGACATTTACCTACTAATCATCAAAACCCACCCTCACCCACAGATCAATCTTATCAATGTATCTTCATAGTGAATTGGTATAATAGTGGATAATTTAGCGATCGCCTTTCCTTGACGAGTAATAATCACTTCTTCTCCCCGTTCCACCTGATTGAGAATTTGATTCATCCTAGCCTGAAAATCAGTAACACTTAATTCTATCATAACAGGATCTCCTTAAAAGCTAAATTAGCTGGCAGCATTTAGGCTTGCTATTTGCACGATCTCTTTTAAATTATCCTATCACGAGGTTCGTCATCAACAATCAAAATGCAAGGTAAATTCATTTTTGATCCTTAGTATTATAAATTATGATACTTTTTCATGTCTCATTTGAAAACGCTGTATGATCTAGTCCACTAATGGTAATTTAATCTCAACAGTAGTTCCTTGTTGATCAAGATTTGAAATTGATAATATACCTCCATATATTTTTAGTATAGTCGCCACTATTTTTAAACCTAAGCCAATGCCCTGTTGTTCATATAGTTTACGTTTAAATTGTCTAAAAGCTCCGATGTTAGCAATTTCTTCATCAGTCATCGTTCTACCTTGATTGCTAACTGTCAGATAAAAGCTATGATCAATAGCTTTACTGATTATTGTCACTGGAGTTCCTGGTTGAGAAAATTTGAAGGCATTTTCAATGATTTCATTGAGGATATTCTGGAAATCTTTTTGATTGATAGCTGGTTCACCATTGTCTAAATCAAAGATCAAATCATCTAGACGACCAGATTGTTTGGCTTTATTTTCAATCAGATCGACAATGAATATTTTGTTAGGAATTTCCAGCAGTTTAATCTCCTTACTGTCAGGAGTATTGATTTGTTGAGTTTTGATTTCTAACTGGGTATAGGTTAGGAATTTTTGAGTTAACTTGTGGAGTCTGATGGCTGATTTATAGGATAATTGTAAGAACTCATAGACTTCTTCTGCGTCCATATTCTTATGGTCTTCGATTAAGAATTCTAGACCGCCTAAAATTCCATTGAGAGGAGTATTGAATTCATGGGGGACACTAGAGGCTATATTACCGCTTAACTCTTGTAAATTCCTTTCTAAAATATTAATGGTATCTCTTTGCAATTCGGAAAATTTCTGAATTTCGTCATATTGTTGCTTAATGCGTAGCATGGACTTAACTCTAGCACGAAGTTCCAGCCCATTGACAGGTTTACTGAGAAAATCGGTTGCACCTGCATTGAGACATCGGGCTAACTCTTCTTTTGCGGTTAGTGCTGTCACTATGACAATGGGAATTGTTTGCCATTTGAGGTTAGCTTTAATCTTAGAACAGACTTCAATCCCATCCATTTCTGGCATCATGACATCTAATAAGATGAGATCAATTGGTATAACTTCTAGGGATTCAAAAGCTTCTTGTCCACTGGAAGCGTATTGTAATTCGTAATCTTCCTCGTTTAAAAGGGCTTCGATGACATCAAAATTAGCAGTCTCATCATCAACAACTAAAATACAGGGTAAATTCATGATTTTTTCGATTTTGCTAAGATTTCCTGAATTACAACTACAAGCTGACTCAGTTTGAGCGGTTTACTGAGATAGTCGTTTGCTCCTGCTTCTAAGCATTTTTCTTTGTCACCTTTCATTGCCAGGGCTGTTAGGGCAATAATTGGAATATTCGCTACTTGGCGATCGCTGTCTTGACGAAGCCGTTTAATCGCTTCTAAACCATCCATACCGGGCATCTGAATATCCATTAAAATTAAGTCTAGACTCTGTGATTTGGCGATCTCAATAGCCTCTTGACCATCTTTAGCTAAGATAATTTCATATCCTTTTGCCTTCAGATAACGAGAAATGGTAATAAGATTGGCTTGATTATCTTCGGCTAACAGAATCAGAGTAGGTTCTGTGGATGAGGTGAGGGAATTTTGGTCATAATAGGTTGTGGGATAGTCAGAGTTAAGATTTTGTCCGAGAAAATCTTTATATGGTAAACTGAAGGCAAAGCAACTCCCGACACCAAATTCACTATTAACTTTAATCTGACCACCGTGCATTTCGACAATCTGTTTAACAAGGATCAGACCTAAGCCTGTACCTGCATATTGACGATTTAATGCGCTGTCAATTTGGACAAAGGGTTGAAAGAGTTTAGCAAGATTTTCTTGGGTAATTCCAATACCATTATCGGTGATGGCAAAGCAAACTTGGCTAGTGGGTACAGAGGAATCTAGTTTGTTTGATTCAATCCGGACTTTTAAGGATATTCTACCGCATTCTTGAGTAAATTTAACAGCATTTGTGAGCAAGTTAATTAAGACTTGACGGATACGCCGTTCATCTACGAGTAAATCGGGCAAATAAGGGGGAATGTCGGTGTGAACCTTAATCTGCTTTTGCATTGCCTGTTGTTTGATAAAGACCAGACTAGAATCGCATAAATTTTTAATAGAAACATGGGTGTAATCGAGTTCGATCTTTCCTGATTCAATTTTGGCCAGATCGAGAATATCATTAATTAAGGACAGGAGATGAGTGCCACTACTTTCAATGGTTTGGACTGAATTATGTTGTTTTTCGTTAAGTGTGCCAAAAACTTCCTCTTGAAGCGCTTCGGACATCCCTAAAATGGCATTGAGAGGAGTTCGCAATTCATGGCTCATATTGGCGAGAAATTTGTCTTTAAGGCGGGTGGCATGGGCAAGTTCTTGATTGGTTTTTTCCAATTGTTCTTCATATTTTTTGCTCTTGCTAATATCCCGGAGGATTGTCGATATCTCAATGATCTTGCCATATTTGTCTTTAATGGGAGAAACAGAAATCGAAACATAGATTAGGCTACCGTCTTTTCGCCGCCTGATTGTCTCGTAGTCTTTAATGGGTTTTCCTGCTCGAATTTGGGACAGAATATGATTTTCCTCGTCCCTATGATTGGGCGGGAAAAGTGTCGTTATATCTTGTCCTACTATTTCTTCACTAGTGTAGCCAAATATTTTTTCTGCGCCTAAGTTCCAAGTGTTAATAATTCCATCTAAGGTTTTACTAATAATAGCATCCTCTGAGGATGCTACAATTGATGCTAACCTAGCGCTGGATTCTTCTGCCTGTTTACGTTCAGTAATATCAGCCACAACGCCAATTATTTCTTGCTTTCCCATGTATAAATGGGGGGACATCATGCCCCAGTATGTGACCCAGCGTATTTCACCATCTAATCTGTAAATTCGATATTCAGTCTGAAAAACTTTTCCTGCTTTTATACTATCGGCGATCGCCTGGATGACTTGCTCTCGATCTTCTGGATGGATCATTGCTATAAATGTAGCGCGATCGCTCGGACAATTACCCTGCACAAAACCAAATATTTCTTGAGTGCGATCGGATAAAATCAGTTCATCTGTGGTCAGATTATCAATCACAGTTCCCATCTTCGCCGCCGCCAAAGCTACTTGTAGCCTTACTTTTTCTGTGTTTAATTTTTCCTGTGTCTGTTTGAGTTGGGTAATATCAAAATTAACCCCAAGCATACTTTCAGGATTACCCTGAGTATCCTTTACCAATAATCCGAACGCTTTGATAAAGTGAATGCTGCCATCAGGATGCACCACCCGAAACTCGGTATTGTATTCTGCTTGTTCTAAGACGGCTTGCTGAAGTAGGGTTTCCGTAGGGATGCGGTCATCGGGATGGACTCCATTTGCCCAAACGTCATAGACAACAAGAGTTTCAGCTTGTTTAGGGAGTCCATAAAGTTCATACATCTGTTCATCCCAAATAATTATATTGGTTCTAATATCCCATTCCCAATAACCCATCTTTCCAGATTTGAGTGCCAAGGTGAGACTATGGGATAATTGCTGGAGTTTCGCTTCGGTTTGTTTGCGTTGGCTAATATCTTTAGCGATACCTAAAAAACCGATAGTTTGTTGATTGATATCCTTAAGGGGGGAGATTGATAGCAATACGGGAAAGCGCGAGCCATCTTTACGGATGTAAGTCCATTCTTGCTCATAGATGATTCCTTCTCGACAAGGTGCAACAAAGACTTCAAATCCCGGTTCAATAGTGCGATTAAACTGTTGGGAGAGGATTTGAGCTTGGTTGGCTACTTCTGTGCGATCGTGGATAATTTCTGGAGTGACTTTACCAATCATTTCTTCAGAACTATAACCGAGGAGCTTAGTTGCACCCAGATTAAAACTCTGAATGATGCCGTTAAGATCGGTGGAAATGATTGAATAATCAGCCCCATCCAGAATCGCTTTTTGGATAATATTAAGTTTTAGGACTTCCTGGGTTTTTTGTCGCACCATATCTTCAAGGGATTGGTTAAATTCCTCTAGTGCCGATTTTGCTTGGGATAACTCTTGATTTCGTTGTTGTAAAGTTTCAGTTGCTCTGATTCTTTCTATTTCTACTTCGGCTCTTGAGGCAAAAACCCGTAAAATATCAGTAATATTGATTATTTGATTTGAAGTGCTGACATTTTCATACCAGAGCGCAATGTAACCTAAAGACTTTCCTGCTTGATTTTGGAGGGCTATACCTATATCACTTTTGGCATAAAGATAATCTAAATCTTCATCGATCGGATCGGTTTGAAATTGATTATTAGACAAATCAACTATTTTACAAAATACTCCATGATTAAATTCTGTAATCACAATCCGGTCTAGGTCAAAGGCGTTTTTAATATGTTCAGCCAGGGATAGGAAAAAGTCTTTTTCGGTGACGCTGGATGTTCCTGCAATCAGGTTTTCCAGAATTTTATAACTTTGTTTCTTTTCAGTAATATCGTTGATAGAGCCAATATAACCGATAAATTCACCGTTAGTATTATATTCTGGGATCGCTTGCATAAACACCCAAATTATTGAACCATCGGGGCGTTGATGGCGATATTCTGACTGAAAAAGACGATTTTCTTGAACCGCAAGATCCCATTCAAAAACAAATTTGTCTCGATCGTCAAAATGGATGGTTTGAATCCAACCTTTACCGAGGGCTTCTTCTTGGGTAAATTCTGTGAGCAAACACCAATATTCATTCACATAAATACTGTCGCCCTGTGGATCGACGCGGAAAATACCAACGGGGACGGAATTGACTAGGGTGGCATAGAGATTTTGGCTCTCGCTCAGGGCTGCTTCGATTTTGCGTCTTTCTGCTAGTTCGGTTTCAATTTGTTGGTAAGCTGTTGCTTGTTTAATAGCGATCGCTAGTTGGGTGGAAATTTGTTGTAAAAAGTTTATTTCTTCAGGTTGCCATTGGCGTGGGCTATGGGTTTGGGAAGTACATAACAAGCCCCAAAGGGTTTGACCTTGTAGAATGGGAACGATAATTTTTGCCCGAATTCCCAAGTTTTCGAGTAACTCCCGATGACAATCGCTCATTTCAATGGTGTAGATGTCAGACACAACTCGAGCGTATCCATCTTGATATTTAATATGATCACTCCAGAAAACAAGGATCTTCAACCCGTGTAAATATCTGTTCGGTGATGGCTTGTGCACAAATAACGAAACTATGATCTGACTGTAACTGCCAAATTACAGCGTGATCGCATTTAAGGCATGATTGTAATTCTTCTACTGTTATCTTCAGAATTTCGTCTAAATTAAGGGATGAGCGAATCTGGGTAGCGATATTCTTGATTAATCGCTCTTGTTCAGCTTTAGCTTTGAGGGTAGCGGTTCGCTCCTCCACTTGCCTTTCTAGTTTCTGCGCCCGACTTTCCAGTAATTCTATTTTTTCGACTTCTAATTGTGCTACTTTTTCTTGTAAAGTTATGGCTAATTTATATAATTCTAGTGAGTTGAGTGACTGTAAAATGCTGGTCTGAGTAATAATTCCTTGTAGTTCACCTCGCTCCCCTGTTACGACCAAGTGCCGAGTCAATTGCTGCTGCATAATCTGCTGTGCGCTCAAGAGAGAATCATCCTTTCTCACTGAGACAGTCCACTTATTCATTACAACATGGGCTTGACAGGTTTCTACATTGAGGTCTAATGCGTGAAATTGAACGATATCTCGCTCTGTTACAAAGCCGATGGGAATCAATAAACCTTCTTGTGCTTCTACAATCACGACTGAACTGATCCGATGCTTCGCCATCAACTCAGCGATCGCTAAGATTGAAGTATGGGAAGACACTGTTACCACATCAGCAATCATCACTTCTTTGACCATGCGTAACCCTAATAAATCTACCGGACGCAATGTTTGTCTTAAGGTTTCGTGGGTTAGCAGTCCGACAATGCGATCTTGCTCATTAAGCAGGGGTAAATGGCGAATTTTAAGTTGTTTGAGCAGGTTAATCGCCACAAACAAATCAGTAAAATCAGATTCATAGAGGGTGACAATCGGATGAGTCATTACCTCACTGATGGGCAGACTATCTAAATGACGTTTCTGGCTACAGATTCGTACTATATCCCTTTCCGTAAAAATGCCTAATAATTGCTGATTTTTGACAATTAAGACGCAACTTGATCGAGCTTCTATATGTAATTCTTCTAGTTGGTTATTGTTTATGCTAGAAGTCGAACACATAGAATGTACTGAACTCATTAGCGCGATCGCATCTCTCACTGTTGTATTGGGTGCAACAATTAGAGGATTATGGACAATGGCAGATTGTAATTCAGTTTGGGTAAGAGTAGTCGATGATATTAACATAATCTAAAATTATCTAATCTGTCCCTAGGGAGTTCACGGGGTCACAAGAGGGATAAAAGCCATACTCTGTTTAATATATGATGCCCACATTCCGCACTTCTTAACATTTAATTAATAATTTTTACTAAAATCGCTTGTGATCTTTTGACTGTAAGCATTTTTTTAGAGTATAACTATATATAAAAGTCTTAATATATAAGAAAACCTCTATTCCACATGATGATAAAGATCGCAATTCCATTGATATGATTTAATGGCATAAGTAAAGACCTAATATTTGGAGATAAATATGCAACCCGTGGCAACACCAGAACTAACGATCGAGCGAGTAAATCAAGCCATTGATGCAATTCTTAATGTTTTAGGTAATCCGGAAAATGATTTACATATCCAAGCCCATACAGCGTTTAGTCATGGTGATCATCAGACCGTGAAGCGACTAGCCTCAACTAATTTATCCGATCACTATTGTAGAGCGTTGGGATATCTAGGAGGTGCCCTAAAATTGACACCTAATACCGATACTATTTTAGCAGAATCTGCACGAGCAGCAGCAGATTTTGCCAGAGAAAAAGTATTGCTAGAACTAGGGGATGCGATCGCTAAGGCACTTAATTAGACACCAGCTGTAAAGTAGCATCCATTTAATTAATAGGATGGTGAGAATTATGTCTCTTCATTTCTGATGAAAATATTTAGGTTTTAGATGCGATCGCAATTTCTGGACAATTAGCCCAATAATGCAATATATTCTCAATAGTCTCAGATTGTTGATAATTGGCATCAAGAAAGACTATCATTTTCAATAAAGAGTCTTTTTGAGAAAATGATTATGGCTCTCTATACAGCCGATTCGCTGAAAGCTGAACTGAATTCAAGGGGCTGGCGGATGACCCCCCAACGGGAAACTATTTTACAGGTTTTCCAAAATCTTCCCAAGGGTAATCATCTGAGTGCGGAGGATCTACATCAGGTCCTAGAACGTCGTGGGGAAGGGATCAGCTTGTCTACCATTTACCGGAGTCTCAAGTTGATGGCAAGAATGGGTATTCTGCGAGAATTGGAACTAGCAGAAGGTCATAAACATTATGAACTTAATCAACCTTATCCCCATCACCACCATCATTTAGTTTGCATTCAGTGCAATAAAACCGTAGAATTTAATAATGATTCTATTTTAAAAATGGGTCTGAAACAGGCAGAAAAGAGCGGTTTACAATTGCTTGATTGTCAATTGACCATCCATACTATCTGCCCAGAGGCGATTCGCATGGGCTGGCCCGCTTTATTACCTAATAATTGGTCTTGTCCCCGATCGCAGTTTTCTGCCCATGTGGAAAATTGTGACTGATCTCCAAAAAAATTCAGTCAAAAATTCTATTTTGACACTCCCCGTATCTTTAGACCGGGGAGGATCAATTAGAAAAATTATAATTACGACCGCGCCATTGTCTAGGTTGTTGCCAAGTTGAAAGTAATATACGCCAGAAAGCTAAAGGATCAGCTAAAGGAGACAGCCAAAATAACCAAGCACCACTAGCTTGAGATCGATCATAAGCACCAGCGATCGCGAAATTCAAAGCAAAACGAACAATTACCAAAAATAAATTCAATCCCCATAAACAGGAAGCAAAAAAACTCGTTCCCGGAAAACCCAACCAAAAACCGAGTAAAATCGGTATTGGTAAACCTTGAAGAGCGAACAAAAACCCCAGATCACCCCATAATTGGGCTAAATTAGAAGCATCTTTCAGATCAAGCGATCGACCCCATTCCTGCCAAGTTTGCATTGCCCCTTCATACATTCTGACCTTTAATACCTTGGTTCCATCTAGAAAACCGACCTTAAATCCTAACTTGGCTGCGGCTCTTGCTAGGGTTACATCATCACAAAAAGAACTTTTTGCCAAACTATACCCATTTAATTGTTGCAAAACTTGGCGACGAGTAAGAAAACATTGACCATTAGCCATGACTCGTTCTGGTGTTGGGGCTGTACTTCCAGTTGGACCAAATCGGTACACCAAAGTCATCAATAATGCTGGTTGTAGCCACATTTCCCCCGGATATTTCAAAATAAATTGGGGAGAAAGTGATACCAGATCATAGCCTTCCGACTTAGCTGTAGTAACTAAACTAGCTACTAATCCCGGATCAGGTATAGTATCAGCATCAATACCTAATATCCATTCACTCTGATCAGCAGAGTGTAAAAAACCTGTATGTAAAGCCCAAGGAACGTCCTACCCAATCACTTGGTAAGGGGTCATCAGTAATTAAGTGGATACGTGGGTCTTTAGCACCAGTTGTCTTGACTAATTCCTGTGTTCCATCTTGAGAATTACTATCGACAACTATAATTTCACGTACTTCATAACTTTGACGACTCAAACCAGTTAAACAAGGTTCAATTCGTTCAGCTTCATTCAAAGTTGGTACAATCACACTCACACTACCCAAGATTTCTACTGTCGGAGATTGAGGTTCTAAAGGAGGACGACGACTTGGACCTTCTTTCAGTCTAGATAGCAGAATTGCTGTAGCTGGGACTTGAAGTAGTAGCATTCCTAGACAGACTAAATCTGCTAATAAATTAGAGTCAAGAGGATAGGGAATCTGTATGGTCACAATTAGATGTCAAAATTAACGAGCATTTTCATCTTATCAGTTAAAATGAGCGCAAAAAATACTTGATCATCTGAGCTGATTTTTATTGATAAATCAATCTAGTTAGCTGTTAAAATAAGTACCAATAACACAAACGTAGCTTTAGATGATTTAAAAAAGATATCCCCAAAAATGATGGTAACTGAATGGATTTTAAGATTTAGTTGATCTGTTGGTTGCATAGATGGTAAGGGCAAAGCATTTCGGTCATATTATGCTGCGTTTGTGCCATGATTTATGCGCCGAAATGCTTTGCCCCTACAAGGAACTGAACTGGATTGGTATTTAATTAGCGATCGCTTGCCGATCAATCGGGTGTAGGGGCGAAGCATTCGGGCGACAATTGAACAATCAAACCAGTAATATTAGATCCGAATGCTTCGCCCTTCTTCTGTGCCGAGTTCCCCAAAAATTCTTAACTGAATGGATTTTAAGGTCTAGTTGATCTGTTGGTTGCAGAGATGGTAAGGGCAAAGCATTTCGGTCATATTATGCTGCGTTTGTGCCATGATTTATGCGCCGAAATGCTTTGCCCCTACAAGGAACTGAACTGGATTGGTATTTAATTAGTGATCGCTTGCCGATCAATCGGGTGTAGGGGCGAAGCATTCGGGCGACAATTGAACAATCAAACCAGTAATATTAGATCCGAATGCTTCGCCCTTCTTCTGTGCCGAGTTCCCCAAAAATTCTTAACTGAATGGATTTTAAGGTCTAGTTGATCTGTTGGTTGCAGAGATGGTAAGGGCAAAGCATTTCGGTCATATTATGCTGCGTTTGTGCCATGATTTATGCGCCGAAATGCTTTGCCCCTACAAGGAACTGAACTGGATTGGTATTTAATTAGCGATCGCTTGCCGATCAATCGGGTGTAGGGGCGAAGCATTCGGGCGATAATTTACCGCTTAAACCAGCAATATTAGATCCGAATGCTTCGCCCTTCTTCTGTGCCGAGCTCCCCAAAAATTCTTAACTGAATGTATTGTAATATCTAGTTGATCTGTTGGTTGCATAGATGGTGAGGGCAAAGCATTTCGGTAATATTATCCTTCGCTTCAGCAATTATTTATTCGCCGAAATGCTTTGCCCCTACGAGGAACTGAACTGGATTGGTATTTAATCAGCGATAAGCCTACGGCTCGCTGCCACGATAAGCCTACGGCTCGCTTCCGCGATCGCGCCAGCACATTTTTGTCCCACCACCCTGGCAAAACTTAGATTGAGGGGGGTTTTCCTAGGGACAATTAGGGTTAAGACATTTAATAAGGTTACTCATAATTTTAAAGACCTGATGTGGTAAGACCAATTAGGTACTTCTATCATATAATCATCATATTCAAGGATAGTAAAAGCCGATCGCGTTTCCATACCAATGACTTATTATATTTCTCCACGTTTTCTGGACAAAGTTGCTGTTCATATCACCAAAAATTTTCTTGACCTTCCCAATGTGCGCGTACCCTTAATTTTAGGAGTTCATGGACGGAAAGGAGAAGGTAAATCTTTTCAATGTGAACTAATCTTCAAAAGCATGGGGATTGAAGTGATCCATATGTCAGCAGGAGAATTAGAAAGTCCAGACGCGGGTGATCCAGCGCGACTAATTCGTCTTCGTTATCGGGAAGCAGCAGAATTAATTCGGGTACGTGGAACCATGGTCGTACTAATGATTAATGATTTAGATGCTGGAGCTGGACGTTTTGATAGTGGTACTCAATATACTGTTAATACTCAGTTGGTAAATGGCACATTAATGAATATTGCCGATCATCCCACTGATGTGCAACTTCCTGGTAGTTATGACTCTACCCCGCTCCATCGTGTTCCTATTATTGTCACTGGTAATGATCTTTCTACTCTTTATGCACCATTAATTCGTGATGGTCGGATGGATAAATTTTATTGGGAACCCGATCGCGATGATAAAATTGGCATTGTGGGCGGAATTTTTGCAACTGATGGACTAACTAGAAATACAATTGAGCAGTTAGTTGATACTTTTGCTAATCAAGCCATTGATTTTTTTGGAGCTTTGCGATCGCGTCTTTATGATGAACAAGTACGTGAATTTATCCACGAAGTTGGGATTGACAAAATATCCTTGCGTGTGGTAAATAGCACTGAGGCACCGCCAGAGTTTAAAAAACCAGATTTCCATCTATCTCATTTAGTAGAAGTAGGAAATTTTATGGTTCAAGAACAAAATCGAGTTCAAGATATGCGACTGGTGGCAGAATATAATACATTACGAAAATTTGAGCATCCCAATCCAGTAAATGCTGCTAGTAATACCCCAACTCGCGATCGCAGCGAATCGATTAGTATCAATCCTATTCCCCCTAAACCAGAATTAAATTCAGATGTGCTTCAACAAGTACAACAATTGTTGAATGGAGGTTATCGGGTTGGAATAGAATATGTAGACAAGCGACGTTTTTCGATGAATTCTTGGAACTGTTATGCAGTGATTACCGCAAAAGAGCAATCTGAAGCGATCGCTACCCTGAAACTCTGTTTGAATGAACATAGTGATAAATATGTCCGTTTAGTCGGGATTGAGCCTAGTAATAAAAAACGAGTCATGGAAAAGATAATTCACCGTCCAGATTTAAGCTCAAATTAGCATGATCAAAAGTAGCGGGGGGAACTCGATCGCGATGATTCTGCTGGTTCTAAATTTGATCGGTTGTCAGCAGGAATCTCGATCTATTCAGTCATCTCCATCCCTATCTCCACCCTCACCTTTAGTTAAGACTACACCTTTATCTAAACCTGCTCCTCAAGCTCTAGCAGAAGCTAGTCAGAATCGTCAGCAAGGTTTAAAATATCGAGACGAGGGGAATTATGAACAAGCGATTGTCTTTTTCCAAAAAGCTGTCAGTCTTGACCCCCAAAATCTTTCCGGTCAAGTGCTATTAGGTTGGACTCTTCATCTGGCTCGCAAAGAGGAAAATGCTGCTAAGGTGTTAGAACAAACACTAGCTCAAGATTTATCTTATGTTCCCGCTTTGAACGCTTTGGGTATTGTCTACTTAGTCAGTAGTCAATTAGAGTTAGCTATCAAAACTCACACTCGTGCTGTATCTTTACAAACTGACGATGAGGTTGGTTACTATAACTTGAGTTTAGCTTACCAACGCTTGCAAAAATATGAGCTGGCGATCGTCAATGCGGAACGAGCAACTACTTTAGAACCGGACAATCCCCATCCTTGGGTAGCACTAGCGATCGCTTATTGGAGTAAATCAGATCCAACTAAAGCAAAACAAGCTTACCAACGGGCTGTTAGTTTAGATTCTCGTTATAGTGATTCCTCATCCGTAGATGATCTACAACAAGCTGGATTTAGTCAAACACAAATTGAACTGACTAAAAAGATGTACAACTGAGTAGCATTTAGAAAGCTAATTCTGTTACAAAACTAGTTTCAATATTGAAATCTTCAATACCTAACTACCTCCGACTATGATTTATAATCCAATCCGATTCAGTTAAGTGTAGGGGTGAAGTATGTTTAGCGACAATCGAGCGCTCAAACCAGCAATATTAGATCCGAATGCTTCACCCTTCGACTACGCTCAGGGTAAACCCTTCTTCAGCCCAGATCCACAAAAACATCCTTAACTGAACCTTATTGAATTATAATCTGCGATTGTTTAGGTAAGTTTTTTTTGGGTAATAAATTGTCCAGGAAATGTGGTTATGTATTGGTCATTGGGAAGAAAAATATTGAACCAAGTATTTTGTGATAGGAGTAGTCATGGTTTTAAAAATACCAGCCAGATTCATTAAACCCCTAGTCATTTTCCATCTCATGGTTTTGTTTACAGTTGGTTGGGGAGTAATGGGTAGTTTAGCCCAAAAACCAACTACTGAAAATGCTAATTCAGTCTGTCTAAATTCACAACGGAAAGGTTCAGAAGACCCCGTGATTCAAGGGATAAGTTTTCTGACAAAAGCTGATCAAGAGTGGCAGGATATATTTTCCTCCTTGGTTGGTACAATGCAAGCATATAGTCAGGCGAGTCCTTGGCCAGAAATCAATCAACGGGCTCGACAAGCAAAAGTCCCTGTCATGATGTATCACGATATTCTTAATGAAAAGCAGGTTTCCTGGGATGTTACACCCACAGAATTGGAAGAACATTTTCAATTAATTCAAAAGAATGGCTTAACTCCCATTAGCATGGAGAAATTAATTATCCATTTACAAACAGGATTACCTTTACCAGAAAAGCCGATCGTTTTGACCTTTGATGATGGTTATGAAGGTCACTATCAGTATGTTTACCCATTGCTCAAAAAATATAATTATCCCGCTATTTTCTCTATATATACCAACGGAGTTGGCATAAATAATGGAGACCCTTCTGCTCCTCTTCAGGGTAAAGGTCGTACCCATATTAGTTGGAAACAAATTAAAGAAATGATCGCTAATCCGCTTGTGGAGATCGTTTCTCATTCGGTTACCCATCCCTTGGATCTGATTGGGATGACTGATAACCAGCTCAGGATTGAACTGGGTGAATCGAAGAAAATCCTGGAACAGGAGTTAGGTGTACCGATTAAATATTTTACTTATCCAGTGGGCAAAAATAATGATCATATTCGTCAGCTAGTTGCGGAAGCAGGTTATAAAGCAGCTTTGACTATGCACGAAGATCCAGCCGAAGAACAGTTAGCTGGTGAATCTGATAATCTGCTAGCGATCGGTCGCTGGGGACAATCTCGCTTAACCGAAGCGATTACTAAAGCTTGGGGCGGTCCACCTTTGCCGAAAATTGGTAATGGTAGTTTTAACTTTAGGTCTCCCATTCAACTGACTCGTCAAACCTTTGACAATATTCCTTTAATTATAGTATCTGGCGGTCGGCCTATGACTATTCATGCCAACAGCCGTTATCAAGTTCAGGAGATTCTAGCTAATAATAAACCGATCGCTGGGGTAGCTGGGGGCTTTTTCTCCCTAGAATTTCTGGATTCTAACCAAATGATTGGTCCGGTCATGGGTAGCAATACAGGTAAATTTATTCCTGGTAATAATGGGGACAATGTGCGTCTCCAAAACCGTCCTTTAGTGCTAATTAGTCCTAAAGAGGTTAAATTTATTCCCTTTGACTACAAAAAACACAATACCCTGAGTGGTGTACAAGCAGAGATACCTGATGTGACTGATGCTTTTGTCGCAGCAGCATGGTTAGTCCGGGATGGTCAACCTCAACCGGCTAAAGCTTTCGGTAATTTGTTTGATTTTGATGCTGAACGTCATCGGACTTTCTGGGGAATAGGTAAAGACGGTCGTCCAATGATTGGGGTATCTACGGAAATGGTTGATTCTGTTAGATTAGGGAAAATTTTAGAACAGGCTGGCTATCAAGATGCTGTGATGTTAGATTCTGGAGCAAGCACTTCTTTAGCTTATCAGGGAGAGTCTTTAGTGGGTTATACTCCTCGCCCTGTTCCCCATGTGGTTGGTTTGGCACCACCAGAAACTGATCAATCTTTCTGTATGTAATACCAATTTAATGTGAAGTTGTATAAAATTGATCCCCCTAAATCCCCCTTAAAAAGGGGGACTTGAAATTCATGCTCCCCCTTTTTAAGGCAATACGGTTCAGTTAACTGTAGGGGCGAAGCATTCGGGCGATAAGTGATCACTTAAATCCGTTAATTTTAGATCCGAATGCTTCGCCCGGTTCTTCGCCGAGATATCCAAAAAAAAATTCTTAACTGAACCGTATTGCTGGTTAAGGGACTTGAAATTCATGCTCCCCCTTTTTAAGGCAATACGGTTTGTTTAAGGGTATTTTGGGAGATATCGGCGGAAGTTGGGCGAAGCATTCGGGTATAATATTACTCGTTAGAGCGTTCAATTGTCGCCCGAATGCTTCGCCCCTACACTTAACCGAACCGTATTGCTGGTTAAGGGACTAATTCTATGCACCCTCATCAAAAATTGGTATAAGAGATCGGAATAGGTTGAGTTTCCGTCCTATTGATACAGAATTAATTCCCTATGATGTCCTTTTTCCTAGATGTCTAACCGTCGTCAGTTTCTCCAAACCTTTGTTGCTACTGCTTTGACTTGTGGAATGACTTCCGGTCTTGAGTCAGCAACAGCACAAGAAACCAAGCGATCGCCCATCAAACCTGCACGCTTAAAACCAGGCGATCGAATTGGACTGGTTGCTCCTGCTGGTGCTGTATTTATTAAAGAAGATATCCAGATTGTGCAAGATGCTGTGCGGGCTTTAGGACTTGTCCCTCAACTTGCTCCCCATCTTCTTGATCAATATGGTTATTTGGCAGGTAAAGATCGCGATCGGGCGGCAGACATTAATCTGTTTTTTGCTAATCCAGACATAGCAGCTATATTACCAATAACTGGTGGTTGGGGTTGTAGTCGCATGATCCCCTATCTGGATTACGAACAAATTCGCCACCATCCGAAAATTATTGTTGGTTTTAGTGATTTAACTGCTTTAATCCTGGCAATTAATGCGAAAACTAATCTAGTCACATTTCACGGTCCCAATGGACTGACCTCCTGGAGAACAGTCCAAACCGACTATTTCCGTCGGGTTTTGTTCGCTGGTGATACCCCGACTTTTCAAAATCTCAAAGATGGGGAGGATGCAGATCGTTTGATGCAAGTCAAATATCGCATCCAAACCATCAATCCTGGTAAAGCACGCGGTAGACTTATTGGTGGGAATCTTTCGGTATTTTCTACTCTGGTCGGTTCTCCCTATCTTCCTGATTTAAACGGTGCGATCCTGTTTTTAGAAGAAGTAAGAGAAAATGTTTACCGGATCGATCGCTGGATGACTCATCTCAAACTAGCAGGTGTATTTGACCGACTCGCTGGTTTTATCTTTGGGCAATGTCCAGATTGTGCCCCGGATGCTGATTATGGCTCTCTGACCCTAGAGCAAGTGGTCTGGGATCATATCCAACCCCTTGGCATTCCCGCCTGGTCTGGTGCTATGATTGGTCATACTGAACCGATTCTGACCCTACCTATTGGTTTAGATGTAGAAGTAGATGCTAGTGTCGGCACAATTCGGATGCTCGAACCCGCAGTGGTTTAAGAGGATGGCAAAATAATTGTTTTGAATTTATTAATTCATTGTGTTAAAGAACCAAAGTCATGTTATAGTAAATGTTGATCTGGACCCATGCGATCGCAACGCCCAAACCTTGTCAGGACCGGAAGGTAGCAGCAATACGGGATGCTTGAGATAGGCGTGGTATCCGGGTCACTTTTTTTCCGGGGATCAGTGAGTGGAAGTTTAGCTGATTTACCACATATCCTGGAATAATCAAAATAATTTACCTGTTGAAGGAGCCTCGGTTGATATGCCTGGTTTCGGAGATATTGTACAAAAGGCGTTCTACCTAGGAGTAGGAATAGCATCTCTAGCTGGTGAAAAAGCAGGTACTACGATCGCGCAGTTACGCATCCAAGCTCAAAAACTAGCAGATGAACTCGTAGCAAGGGGAGAAATGAGCAGCCGAAGAAGCACGTCGGTTGGTTGAGGATATGGTTAATAAAGCACAACAACCACCAACTGAAGCATCTTCATCCCCATCTCAACCATCCGAACCGCGTCGAATTGAGATTCTTACCGATGAAGAAGAACCAACTCAGCAAGAATCTCCCGATGATGTTGAAAAAATGCGTAGACAAGTAGAAGCTATGCAAGCAGAACTTCGTCGTCTTCAACGCGATTAAATGACAAGGTGATATGTTCCCAAACCCTATGGATGAGTGGTCAAAAGACTTTTTGGTGATGCTAGAAACAGCAGCTAATGAGGTGGAACAGTTTTTCCTAGAAGTCACTCAAGATGTGACCGTTATAGTAGAAACTCTATGGCAAGCTTCTGAAGAATTTACCGAAGAACTGCATCAGAATATTTTCCCCGAATTAGATTTGCGTCTGCAAGAGTTAATTGAACCACTTTTTGATGATGATCCCGGAAGTGAAGAACCGATCGATAATTTGCCTCAAATCGTTACCTATTTAGAACCAACTCCACAAAAGCATCCTGCTTGTATAGGTTGTCAACACTACCACGGTCAAGTTTATGGGGGCAATTTGCTAGTTTGTGGAATGCACCCCTACGGTTGGGAAACCAACAACTGTCCGGATTGGGAAGCTGATGATTTTCACACAAATTATCCTGATTGACAAATCAAACGGATATGAAGCTGAAAACGATTGCTAGTTAAACGGTAAGCGCGATCGAATTCGGGTGATTAATAATCGTATCTATTGGTCTACAAGCATATCGTCAACACTAATTAGTAAATCTGGAAATGCCAGGGGTGAGATACTTTCACCGCGTCTAAATTGTTGGATACTTTCATAACCGTTCGGACCAGGATTGCGATAAACCTCTATCAATTCGGCATTAATGTCTACGATCCAAAGTTCAATAATTCCTGCTCTGGCATAGCACACTGACTTAACATTACGGTCATCATCAATGGTGGTATCCGCTACTTCAATTAGTAAATAAACATCTTGGATTTGGATATCTGATTCTATGTAATCATCTTTACAAGGTTTCAAAATTGATAGATCGGGTTCCGGTTGTAATCCCCCGTTTAATCTGACTGGGATTTGAACTGCAACTAAGGCACGCTTTCTTAAATTTTCAGAAAAAATTCTATCCAGCCGAATTATGTACCCAGCGTGACGACGCCCCATTGGTGCCATATAAATAATATCCCCATCAATTAGCTCTGTCCTACCATCTCCCAGCATCCCCAACTCACCTAGCTGGTAATATTCCTCTACCGTGAATTTCTTTCTTGTTGGTGTGGTTGCTACTGCGGTCATCTTTCTCACCATCTTATCCACTAATTCTTATTCTAAATTGCGTTCAGGTAGTGTACCTTATACCAATTCTTGCAACTTTGACTACAGATAGTGTAGAGTATAATTTGAGTAGAGTTGAAGGAAAAATATGGCAGGAGTTTATCACCTAGACATTAAGGAAAGTGAAGCCGAGCTGAAGAAATTGCTCGCAGTGGAAAAAACTGGTCCAGGAAAAGAACGATTACAAGCATTATATCTACTCAAGATAAACAAAGCTAAAACAGTCACAGAAGTTGCTGAAATCTTGGGCAGAAATCGAGTTACCGTTCAAGATTGGTTAGCCAAATACCGTCAAGGAGGATTGGCCAAATATCTGGGGAAAAAAGTGGGTACAGGCCGACCGAGAAAAATTCCTGACTGGGCGGTAAAAAGTTTAGAAAAACGACTAAATGAAGAGGAAGGATTTAATAGTTATGGGGAAATTTGTCAATGGCTATCATCCACCCTTGGGATAGAAGCTAAATATAAAACCGTTCATCAATTAGTGCATTATAAACTAAAAGCCTCACCAAAAATCGCCAGGCCGAAAAGTACAGAACAGTCAAAAAAAAAGTTAGATAATTTTAGAAATCACTTGGCAGAGGACCTAGCTATGCTGAGTTGGTTTGCCATAACAGTAATGAGTTTAGGAGATAAAGTCAGATTTTTATGTCAAGATGAAACGCGGATCGGCATGAAAACGATTAGTGGGAGAAAAATTACCATTCGTGGGGTAAAACCAATTGGTAAAGTGCAGTGGAAATTTCAAGCGACTTATATTTATGGCGTAGTAGAGCCAAAGACAGGGGAACATTTCTTTTACGAGTTTACTCATCTCAATAGTCAATGCTTTCAGATATTTTTAGACTTAGTAGCCGCGCATTTTTCGGATAGTATTTTGATCATTCAGTTAGACAATGGTGGTTTTCATAAAGCTAAAAAGTTGGTAATTCCTAAAAACGTTATTTTAATGTTTCAACCATCCCATTGTCCTGAATCAAATCCAATCGAACAGGTATGGCAGTATCTCAAAAAGGGATTGAGATGGGAATTACCAAGAAACTTAGATGAATTAAGACTTTTAATTAGTAAAGAACTAGAAAAGATGAATTCAAAAGTCATTGCCTCAATTACGGGACGAGCCTATATATTAGAGGCACTATCTGTAGTCGGTATTTAGAGAATTGGTATTACAGCCTATTCCAGGTTTATGAAGTTCATCAAGGTGATCTGTGGTTTCCTGGCGGGTTCATTAATACCTCGACTACGCTCGGCACAAGGGTTATTTGTGTGTGGCAAATTCAACGGTGAACCCGCCCCTTGTATCTTTAAAGGATACAGATAATTGGACTAACCAGATACAGGTACATCAAGGATCAGGGAGAAATCTAAAGAAACTAGAAAAGTTTCCGACCTCCGCCCAAGAGAGATGAGAAAGTGTGCTGAAGAACATCAGCAAGTGGTGAAGTTGGCCTGCCCCTTAGACCTCATAAGTCTGTTTTGTAGATAAGCTCCCAGTCGCTGATGACAGACGCACAGAAAGCTCGACAGTATCTAAGGCACTCGTGGTCACGAGATAGCCTGTATTAACAAGGTTAGTTTAATGTCTGTCAAGTTCTCACATATGAAAGAGATCAAGAGACATCAGGAGAAACTTATGACATCTACAGTCTTAGGAATTGATATTAGTAAAAAAGACTTTTATGTCGTTTTACTCAAACCGGACTGTGGGAAAAAGCCAAAACCCAAAAAATTTACCAACGATCTCTCAGGGTTTGGAAGTTTAGCACAATGGCTAAAACAACAAGGTGTGGTAGAACTTCATGCTTGCCTAGAAGCGACCAGTATTTATGGGGAAGCATTAGCTGAATTTCTCTACCAGAGTGGTTATCAGGTAAGTATCGTTAATCCAGCGCGAATCAAAGGATTTGCCAAAAGTGAACTCCTGCGAACAAAAACCGACGCGGTAGATGCAGGCTTAATTGCCCGTTTTTGTGCGGCGATGAAGCCGTCACTGTGGACACCAACAGCACCGGAAGTTAAGGAATTACAAGCCCTGCTCAGACGACTAGAATCCTTCATCGAAATCGCGCAACAGGAACAGAATCGGCTCGAAACCGAGAGTGAACCTGTCGCACAAATAACGAGAAAGCATCTAGAATATCTCGCCCAACAACAAGCAGAGATCAAACAATTAATTCGCGACCATTTTGACCAACATCCCCATTTAAAACAACAGCGTGAGCTGTTGACTTCAATTCCGGGAATTGGCGAACAAACTGCGGCTGTATTGTTAGCTGAAATTGGTCGGATTACGGATTATAAAAATGCCCGCCAATTAGTCGCTCATGCTGGGTTAAACCCGTGCGAACGGACTTCAGGAACTTCGGTTCATGGCAAAACTCGTTTGTCTTGTACAGGCAATACTCGACTCCGAAAAGCGTTGTATCTGCCTGCGGTAGTAGCGATGCGTCATAACCCGTTACTCAAAGCCATGAGTGAGCGATTATTAGGTCGTGGCAAGGTCAAAATGCAGGTAATTGGTGCCCTGATGCGGAAACTCTTACATTTAGCTTTTGGCATTTTAAAATCCCAACAGCCTTTCGATCCCAATTATGCGATCGCTACCCCTTTACCCGTCTAGACGGGATCTGGCGGGCGAAATCTTGCCACCAGAACCTGTTCATCCCTCAACCGAGATGAACAGACAAAACTGACGACTGTGCATCGGGAGGATCTCGCTTAAACAACTACGGAACTGGTTGACTTCTATTCCCAGTATTGGTGAACAAACGGTGGCTCTATAGTTAGGGTCAACCCGTCGGGTTTCCAGTGCCAAAAATGCTCGCCTTTCTGCCCACAGTCACGATGCTTCACCACCCATTACTCCCATTAATGAGTGAGAGATGATGGCTGCGTGGGTCAGGTAAAAATCCAGGAGATTAGTGCTTTAATGGTAAAATTTCTACCCATATTTTGGCGATTTTCCCATCCGCTAAACTCTTTGACCCTAATTAGGCAATTTGGCGATCGCCACCCCTTGACAAATCAAGACAGTATCTACAGAGATTCACCAAAAAATCGATCAGGATTAGAGGATGACAAGATTAACAGGATTCGTAGGGGCTGGTGAATGAATTTATGATCACAATCAACCGGGATTTGTAGGGGCAGGTTCACCAATCAATTCTGCTCCAAACCGATAACTATCATAAACCTGCCCAACCAACACAGATCACTCACAATCTCGGACAGGCAAGATGCCTGTCCCACCATTCATGCCAAATCTTACTGTACTTCATCAACAGGTCATCCGCTGTATGTAATCGCAGGTAAGCTCCTCTCGGTGACAGCCTGGAAAAAACTTTAAATAAAATTTTAGTGAATGGCTAATCGGGGAAATTAATATAAATTATGACTTTCCCCGATCTAAATTAACCTACTTATTAGGACGTTGTCTTTGGAGAAAATCAGGAATGTCCAACCCTGGTTTTGATTCAGATTTGTGCTGAGGTTCAAAAATTGGTGATGGGTGTGGTGTGACAGGTGCAGTCGTTGACCGTTTACCAGTCGGTGTTCTGGTAGAAGTTGTCGCAGGTGGTGGTGGGGGAGCTTCACCAGTAAAACCTGTAGCAATCACTGTAATTCTGATTTCACCTTGCAGTCGTTCATCAATTACTGCCCCAAAAATAATATTAGCATCGGGATCGACAGCTTCATAAATCGTTTCTGCGGCTGCATTTACTTCGTGCAAAGTTAAATCATTGCCACCAGTAATATTAAAGACAACTCCTTTTGCTCCTTCAATGGAAGAATCAAGTAAGGGAGAAGAAATCGCTGCGATCGCTGCTTCCCTAGCTCGCGATTTACCAGAACCTACTCCAATTCCCATCATCGCCGAACCAGCATCAGCCATGATCGCTCGCACATCAGCAAAATCAACATTAACTAAGCCTGGGATGGTAATGATATCTGATATACCTTGCACCCCTTGACGGAGAATTTCATCAGCATAGCGAAATGCTTCTTGAACTGGAGTATGTTCGGGAATTACTTGTAGTAATTTATCGTTAGGAATCACAATCAGGGTATCTACCCGACTTTGTAAAGCTTCTATTCCTTGTTTGGCTTGAGCAGCGCGGCGTTTTCCTTCAAAAATAAAAGGACGAGTAACCACACCGACAGTGAGAGCGCCCACTTCTTTGGCCACTTCCGCGACGATCGGCGCAGCTCCAGTGCCCGTACCGCCCCCCATCCCAGCGGTAATAAAAACTAAATCAGCATGATCTAGAGCATTAGCAATCTCATCGCGAGATTCCTCGGCTGCTTTTTGACCAATAGCAGGATTACCTCCTGCCCCCAGACCGCGAGTTAATTTTTGACCAATTTGGAGACGTTTAGAGGCTGCTGAACCGACTAGCGATTGGGCATCAGTATTGATAGTCCAGAAGTCAACTCCCGAAAGATCACCTGCAATCATGCGGTTAACCGCATTGCCCCCACCCCCACCGACGCCAATCACTTTGATTCTGGCTATACTACTCGGCACGATGTCATTACTCCTCGATTCTTCGCCCGGTATGCCTGTGATATCACGATTTTGGTTTAAATATAACCCAGAATTGCCAAAAGGATTGGCGGGTTCCACTGCCACTGGAAAATTAGGTTGTTCTTCAGGATGAGGGCTTTTATGGGTGAGCCCCCAGTTATGATTAAGCGTCATAGTTATTAGATGGGGGAATTTCAGAGTAATTCGGAGTAAAAAGTAGTTTTTCAGAATCCATAGCTATAGCCATTAGAATTGGGATTGGTAGATCAACAACTTTTCAACTCCAGGCAGATCAAAGTCCAATATAGGCTAATTGTCCAAAAAAACCAACTATAGAGAGATGGTTTTTTTAACTATACTTACTTGGCTGTCAACAACCTAGCACGAGGGGGGTTTTAGTACCTTAATATAGCTTCTCTCACTATTAAAGATAAATTTAGGTATTGGATTTTACTGCTTCATGTGCTGGTCTGATCTGAATTTTGGGTGGAAGATCGGGATTTTTCAAGTCTATATAGGCAATTTGGTCGGGATTGATATTTTGGGGCAATTGTCGCATTCGGTCAAGCACTTTGATTTGCAAAGCAAATTTGGTACTGTATGGTCCTAAATGTACCAGACCAATTTCTGTTTTTAAGATCATATTGGCTGGATCTTGCCAATTAATCTCAGAAATTTTTACTGGACTGCTACTAATTACTTGATAAAGCCCGGGCCAATAGGGCCGATAATTTTCTCGCATCCCAATTATTTTGAGGTTGGGCAAACCTCGTTTTCCTTCGAGGGATGTATATGCTTCTAAGGATATCCATATTCCCTGAGCATCTAATAATTTTACCTCGGGAGAATTAGTCGCGCTTTGGTCTGAGGTGATTAGTTGAGCGATCGCGACGGGATGTCGCTCTTGGACCTTGACGGTTAAACCTGGAGGAAATAGTTGTCTGGTGACTGTAGCTGAAGCGATCGGTCCTTGTGATGCTAGTTGATTGGCGATCGCGACTGGTTGGAGCCGCAGGAGAGATTGAGGGTAAGATAGTGGTAGGATTGAGCGAATTGCCTGTTCTGACAAAAATTGATTACCAACAATCACGACCTGTTCTGGTTTACGGATTAACCAACCTGGTAAGGTAATTGCCCAGATTGAGCCACTTGTCAATCCTCCTAGCACTAAAATTCGCCACATTGTTGTCACGAATTTTCGCCGTCTTTCTTGTCTTAATTTTTTGCGCCGACCCACTAATTCTGCTGGGGAAACTGATGCAATACTATTCATCGATTACCTCTGGGTTTTCACACATAATATTGATGGTTACTTTTTCAGGCTCCTGGTTTGGGATTAATCAAAATTTTGTTGCTATCGAAAAATTTCAGATTTTCGCATCCATTGGTATGATACACTAAAAGGAACTTTTTAGTTAGCAATGTTACCACAGAAGTTTCTGGCAAGTTGACTGAATTTATGCGTTTTCAAACCGCCTTGATTTTGATTTGGATGGTTCTTGGAATTGGGGAAACTCACCGAGCGATCGCGGATGATTCCTCTCTAGTTCAGCTACCTGCTCATAGTTTACGAACCGATAATTTACCTTTAAATTTGCCCGAAACTTCGGCGAATAAAGCAGCAGTTATTGGTCTGCCGATCGAAGCAAATTTTTTTTCAGTTTCCCCGCAGTTAGCTGATACTACTAATATTTCCCCAGCTCAATCTGCTCCGGATGGAGGGAGATTTGTCAGACATATAGAAATTCGTTTTATTAAGAAAGCAGGTGAATCAATTGATCAAAAAGATGAATTTATTCAAGGGAGAACCAAGAAATCTTTTCTACTAGATCAATTAAATCTCAAACCAGGACAGTTGTTTCAGGAAAGTCTGCTTCAGCAAGATTTGCGGCGATTATTGCGATTAGAATTGTTTAAAGATGTCAAAGTTTCAGTCAAGCAAGTTGGTAATCATGATGTTGATCTTATTTATACAGTAAGTGAACGTAAATTTCCTTCGCTTAGTTTTGGAGTTGGTAATGATTCAGATGTCGGTATATTTACAACTTTTGGTTATGCTGATGAAAATATTGGTGGGATGAATCAGCAATTAAAATTTGATAGTAATTTGAGTACCAAAGATGTCAATTTTCAAGCGCGGTTTGTTAATCCTGCTTCTGCTACAAAACCAGAGCGATTAGGTTATAGTTTGGCGATTTTTCGTGAGCGCAATTTATCTGATATTTTTAACAAAGGTATTAATTTAGATAATGGTAATAGAGTCAGGGAAGGTAGAATTGGTGCGGGCGCAAGTTTATTGCGTGCTTTTAGTGATGAATGGCACGGAGAATTGGGATTAAATTATACCAGATTAAGTATTCGCGATGGCAGTTTTAATGTCAGAAGAAGAGATTTTTTAGGTAATCCTTTATCTTTGAGTGGTAAAGGAATTGATGATCTATTTCTTGTGTCTTTGCGTTTGATCAGAGATACACGCGATCGACGTTTAACTCCGACCAAAGGTGCAATTATTACCCTCAGCACTGAACAAGCTCTACCAATTGGTTTCGGGGAAATTTCTTTAAATCGACTCCTAGCTAATTATATCCAATATGTACCTGTGAAGTTTGTTGGTATTATTGATCCTGCCAAAAATCCAGAATTAGCAGAAATGATCGCGTTTAATTTGCAGAGTGGTACAATTCTGGGTGATTTTCCTCCAGCCGAAGCATTTACTTTAGGTGGTTTTAATTCAGTCCGAGGTTATAATACAGGAGATATTGGTAGTAGTCGTAGTTATATTTTAGGTTCTGTCGAATATCGTTTTCCGGTTCGATCGTGGTTAGGAGGAGTAGTGTTTACTGACTTTGCTTCAGATTTGGGATCAGGAGATAGTGTGTTGGGAAAACCCGCGATTATACGAGGAAAACCTGGAAGTGGTTTTGGTTATGGGATTGGAGTTCGGGTAAAATCTCCCGTTGGACTACTTCGTGGTGATATTGGTATTAGTGATGGAGGAGATATTAGAATAGATGTTCGTACTGGTCAAAGATTTTAATATGACTTGCGCTAAATTCATGGGATAATGCGGGCAGCATTAGTCAAACTAGCGACAACTAGAAGATAACGTGAGGTTTTTTTATGTCAACCAGCCAAAAGTATAGATTAGTTACCAGAAGTGATTTTGACGGACTGGTATGTGCTGTTCTTTTGAAAGAATTAGACCTGTTAAATGAGATTATTTTTGTCCATCCTAAAGATATGCAAGATGGCAAAATTGCTGTAACCAATCAAGATATTACGACTAATCTACCCTATGTAGAAGGAGTATACTTAGCTTTCGATCATCATGCTAGTGAAACTACACGCAATGTGGAAATCAAGTCTAACCATATTATTGATCCTAACGCACCTTCAGCGGCTAGAGTAGTTTATCAGTATTATGGTGGTAAAGATAAATTTGCCCAAATTTCGGAAGAAATGATAGTCGCTGTTGATAAAGCGGATTCAGCCCAATTTTCTGAGTCGGAAATTTTAGATCCTACTGATTGGGTACTTTTAAACTTTCTGATGGATGCAAGAACTGGATTAGGAAGGTTTAAGGATTTTAGAATCTCTAATTATCAACTAATGATGGATTTGATTGATCACTGCAAAAATCATAATACAATTACAGAGATTTTAGAATTTCCCGATGTCAAAGAAAGAGCAGATTTGTATTTTTTCTATCAAAAGCAGTTTAAAGAACAAATCCAGAAATGTTCAACTGTTTACCAAAATTTAGTAGTTTTAGACTTGCGTAATGAAGAAGTTATCTATCCTGGTAACAGATTTATGATCTATGCGTTGTTTCCCCAGTGCAATATATCAATCCATGTGATTTGGGGTTTGAAAAAACAGAATACAGTTTTTGCTGTTGGTAAATCAATCTTTAACCGGACTTCTCAAACTAATATCGGTGCATTAATGTTGAAATATGGTGGTGGTGGTCATGTCAATGCTGGGACTTGTCAAGTTGAAAATAGTCAGTCTGAAGCTTTGTTAAAAGATTTGATTGCTCAAATCAATTTAGATGGTTAAGATCAGATTAGTTTATTGATCGAACAGTTGCAGTTTTTTTGACATTTTCACTGCTACCACATCTGATCTTTCCCATACTTCCACAGAAAACACTTAATTTGGAATATTTACAGCTTTTTCATAAGTAGTATTATTTGGGTATTGCACTTTGACGACATGATTTCCTGGTGGTAAAGACAGGACTCCTGTTGCGATCACAGTATTAGATTTCCAAGTATAGTTGCTCTCTGTTCCATCGATAAATACTTTCATTTTCTGTGTTTGCTGCTGATCAAAAATAACTTGAGGTTGAGTTGGAGTAAACTGTCTGATCCAAATAGCATCAACTGTAACTTTCACATTTACATTTTCTTGATTAGGTGCAAATCCCCAGACTCCTCGATACTGATCTGTGGTAGAATATCCAGTCCTCACTGCTTTTTGGATATTATGCTCAAGCCAAAATACTTGATTATCTGTATATCCGACTGAAAAATGTTCTTGGCTAAATGTTGGTGAGGATACATTGCTAGAACCTACAATGTTGATTCCATCTACATAATATCCGATTTTGGGTAGTTGATCATCTCCAGGAAATAAGTAAATAGTTTCTTGAAAACCACCGACAGAAAATCCCCAAATTGGTGAAGAATTTTGTTCGATCGAAGCGATCGAATCAATTGCATAAGGTTTTCCAGTTGGCCATTTGAATTTCCAGTTTAAGGAGAATCCTTGTTGATTATATAAATTATCAGGATCAAAAGTTCCGGAAATTACCATTTGCTGACCAATTTTTTCAACTTTTACTTGTCCAGATTGACAAATATCGTAATAATCAGCTAGTTCTGGAGCGGTGAAATCATCAAAAAATAAGAAGGTTTTACTACCATTGCTTTGACTAACTAAGCTAGAGTCACCCCAGGATACATAGATCCGAGAAGTACCGATCGGGATTTTGCCAATATTTACCCAAATTTTTGTTGATGTTGTATTTAAACCTTGCTGTATCCAATAATTTAATTCTGATGAATTATCATTGCATCTAATATCACCACCATCCGATCGCATCTGATTTGCGCTGATTGGTGTTTTAGTATCTAAACTCAATAAGATGGGATAGTTATAAAGAGCTTGATTGTTAGGATTGGTGATTTTATATATAGCTTGATAATTAGGAGCAGGAAATGCTTGTCCTTGAATGAGTAAGGATTTATCGCTGTTCACTTGCACTCCGGAAATCATATTTAATGCTATATCAAAGTTAATTGTCCCTTTTGCTACTACTGTTCCTTTACCAATTTGAACAGATATCGGTTTAATTCCTGTAATTCCGCTGGTCTTAATTTTGATGATCTTTGCTGTAACAACTTTGGTCTGATAATTAATGAAATTAACTACTTTTCCAGCTACATTGACATTATCGATCAGGAGATGAAAATTCGCTGGTAACTTTCTCGATTCCGGTAATCCGGTAATAATGACTTCAAATTCACCTAATTTATTTAACTGACTAGATATTTGCAGATTAGCTAAGTCGTAATCGGTAATAGTAGCACCAGCTATCCAGTCTAAGCTTCCTTGAATTGCACCAGCATCTACGGGTTGACTTTGGGATATTCCTTCAAGATAAACCCCATAACCTACAGCTTCAGCGGTAGCTAATAAAGTATAATCACCTGGGTATTTATTTTGGAAAAAGTTGGGTTCTTGGTGATCTCCATATTCATAATTATTTTGGCAAACCCAAAAATTTTGTTTATCGTTACTAGGTTTATCGATCGACAAACAAATATTATTTTTAAATTCATTACCGGGAGTAATAGTGTTGTCATCGTAACCAATTATACCCAGGGTTGTATTGTGGTAGATTTTGCGATTACAATTAGCGATCGCGTTATCTGGATTACTAGCATCATAAGGCATCAGACCAATACAAGCGGATGTACAATTCCAAACTATATTATGATGAACAAGAAAATTTTTAGTTAAGTGATCTAAATAAATCCCATGTCCACCATAGAATCTGAGATCGACATTAAAGTCTCCCTGAGCATCATGAACTAAATTATAGGATATTTCCGCACCTTTGCCATCGATTTTCCATCCGGTGATTGCACCAGTATCTGTATTTTGGAGATGTGTATCATACACATCATTATACATAATATCTAATCCAGGAGCGATCGATATAGCTTGATAACCACAGGAATGAATCGTATTTTGAATAACTTGATTTTTGGCTGTACCACCTGGATTTTCTCCCCCATTGCTTAATTGACCACCATCAATTGCACTACCACGACCTGAGTATCCTACACAACAAATATAGTTATTGATCGCTTTATTGTTGGTGCCATTGAGAATAATTGTGTCGGTAGCTACATGACGAATTTCTGAGTTTTTAATGGTACAATTATTCCCTTGAAAATAAATTCCGCGATTATCGGGGGCAGTATAGTAAATAACTGATATATTATCTAGATGTACCGGATATAAAAACTTTAAATTATCATAGATCAGGTTGTTGCTATTCTCATTAGTTTTAATTGTACAAGCGTGCAATGTTAGATTTTGAATATTTAGATTAGAAATTCCATCTAAATAAAAGCTATAAAATCTTTGTTTGATTTGAAAATCATTGGGAGTAGCATTGTCAGGAAACCATAAAAATAGCTCTTTAGTAGATTGATTGAGGAACCATTCACCTGGATGATCAAGTAAATTCAAGCTATCCCAGCAATAAAAAACGTTAGCTGTTTGGGGATAATAATTGCCATCAAAAGAATAATAATCATAAGGAATTTTGATGTTAATGCGATTATTAACATGACTAACAACCATTCCACACCAAGTATCCCACATTGGACCAGGACTAAAGGTAATTTTTGCTCCGGTCAAATCAGGTGCATTAATTAGGTCTGGAGATTCATACCATCCATCCTTAGATGATACATAGCCACTCCCGTCCGTAGCGCGACATTTTAAATCATTGGTCAGTCGAGTTACTTGCTCAAAGGGAACATTTGGCCAACGAGCGATCGGGAGCATTTGCTGGTGATAAAAAACTTGGTCAAATCCATCTTTTAAAATATTTCCTAAAGTTGCACGATATATATTCTTACCATTGGTCAAATCTGAAGCAGTCCAATTAGTAATTAAATCTGTACCAGTAATAATTACTTCTTCTTGGTTGTAGCGATCGTAAATAATTGGTTTTTGAGCGGTTCCAGAATTAGCAGGATAAATAGTTTCACGGTATATCCCACCAAAAATCTTACAAATATCCCCAGGTTTTAAAATTTGAGCGGCTTTTTGAATAGTTTTAAAAGGAGTGTTAGGGGTTGTTCCGGAATTTTTGTCGGCACCAGTTTGGTTGGAAACGTAGTAGATAGTCATATTACTTTTATTATGTCTAGTGGAAGCAGCATGAATTATTTCTTGCCGAGATTATTATACTGTAAATCCAGATCATTAAACATCACTAAAATTCTTCCCAAAAAAAATCCCCTGTTATTAAACAGGGGATTTTCATTAATTACCTAAACAACTAGCAATTGGATCAACCGAACTTACCAGAAGTTGAAGCAATGAGGAATGCGGCGTAGGTGAGGATATAGCCAACACTAAAGTGGACTAAACCAACCAAACGAGCTTGAACGATGGAGAGAGCAACGGGCTTATCTTTCCAACGAACTAGGTTCGCTAGAGGAGTGCGCTCATGTGCCCAGACCAGGGTTTCAATTAACTCTTGCCAGTAACCGCGCCAAGAGATCAGGAACATGAAACCAGTCGCCCAAACTAGGTGTCCAAAGAGGAACATCCAAGCCCAGACGGACAGATTGCTAGTACCAAATGGGTTGTAACCATTAATCAATTGGGAGGAATACAGCCAGAGATAATCCCTGAGCCAACCCATAATGTAGGTAGAAGATTCATTGAACTGAGCTACATTACCTTCCCAAACTCCCAGATGCTTCCAGTGCCAGTAGAAAGTTACCCAAGCAATGGTATTGAGCATCCAGAAAGTAGAAAGATAGAAAGAGTCCCAACCCGAGATATCGCAGGTGCCACCCCGGCCAGGGCCATCACAAGGGAAAGCATAGCCGAAGTCCTTTTTATCGGGCATCAGCTTCGATCCACGAGCATCCAACGCACCTTTGACCAAAATCAAAGTGGTGGTATGCAAACCAAGAGCGATCGCATGGTGAATCAGGAAATCACCAGGACCGATGGTCAAGAACAGAGAATTAGTGCCAGAGTTAATGGCAGCTAACCAATTAGGTAACCAAACGTCACCGTGGTTTGGCCAAGCGGTGCTAGCAATACTATCTGGATTAGACAGTAGTACATCCATCGCATAGACCGCTTTACCATGGGCAGCTTGAATGAACTGAGCAAATACTGGTTCAATCAAGATTTGCTTTTCTGGAGTACCAAAAGCGACTACTACATCGTTATGGACATACAAGCCCAGGGTATGGAAGCCCAGGAACAAGGAGACCCAAGACAAATGGGAAATGATCGCTTCTTTGTGATCCAGCATCCGGGCCAATACATTACCTTTGTTGGTTTCAGGATCATAATCCCGTACAAAGAAGATGGCACCGTGAGCAAAAGCACCAATCATCAAGAATCCAGCAATGTACTGGTGATGGGTGTACAAAGCGGCTTGAGTGGTGAAATCCTTCGCAATAAATGCGTAGGATGGCAAAGAATAGGAGTGCTGAGCTACTAGAGAGGTAATTACCCCTAAAGCTGCCAGGGCTAGACCTAACTGAAAGTGCAGCGAGTTGTTAACAGTTTCGTACAGACCTTGGTGAGGCAGATTAAACGGCCCTTCAGTCTTCGCCCCAAACAGACGATCTTTAGAGTCCATCATTTGCTTGATGCTATGGCCAATTCCCCAGTTCGTCCGGTACATATGGCCAGCAATGATGAACAGCACAGCAATGGCTAAATGGTGATGAGCCATGTCTGTGAGCCACAAAGACTCAGTTTGAGGGTGGAAGCCACCTAAAAAGGTAAGGATTGCAGTTCCTGCCCCTTGAGAAGTCCCAAAAACGTGACTGGCTGTATCAGGGCTTTGGGCATAAACACCCCAGTTTCCGGTAAAGAAGGGAGCCAATCCCGCTGGGTGAGGCAGAGTAGACAGGAAGTTATCCCAACCCACATGCTGTCCGCGAGATTCGGGGATAGCAACGTGGATCAAATGACCAGCCCAAGCCAAGGAAGATACCCCGAACAGAGCAGCGAGGTGGTGGTTCAGGCGAGACTCGGCATTTTTGAACCAAGCCAAACTGGGCCGATATTTAGGTTGTAGGTGCAACCAGCCAGCGAACAGAGCAACAGCAGCCAGGATCAATAGGAACACAGCCCCTTGATACAGGTCATTATTGGTCCGCATCCCGATCGTGTACCACCAGTGGTAGACACCGGAATAGGAGATGTCAACTGGGTAAGAGGCACCAGCTTGTGTAAAAGCATCAATGGCTGGTTGGCCAAATTGAGGGTCCCAAATCGCGTGGGCGATCGGACGGATATTCAGGGGATCTTTAATCCACTGCTCAAAGTTTCCTTGCCAGGCTACATGGAACAGGTTGCCGGATGTCCACAAGAAGATAATTGCTAAATGGCCGAAATGCGAGGCAAAAATCTTTTGGTAAAGATTTTCCTCGGTCATGCCATCGTGGCTTTCAAAATCATGGGCCGTGGCAATCCCGTACCAGATCCGACGGGTTGTCGGGTCTTGAGCCAAGTCCTGGCTAAACTTGGGGAATTTAGTTGCCATAAATCCTAACTAGATCCTCCACTTGCTGTGCAAGGGCTATTTCCGATGACGCGATCGCGCCACACTTAGCTACCGGAAAAGCTCCACCAACGCCTTAATTTTATTACCTGCGCTGAGAAACCCCTCGCTGAGGCAGGAGGGTGTCCCCTCCACCAAAGTTTGGTTAATGCCGATTTTTTCTTGCTGATTTAGCCAGGAAATCGACAAAACCTGTGAAGATCTCTCCGGTTCCTCCCTGCCAACATGTCCCTTCTTCAGGCACCCACCGATCATGGGTTTGTAGATTTTCCGGGCTGGAGAAACACCCTTAACTACGTAGCAGACAGGGAAATTGTGACTGAGCGATCGCTTAGTTTAGCTTAACCTACTGAAATGATTCTGGCTAAGAAGAACGCCCATGTGGTGACGATTCCACCTAACAGATAGTGTGCTACACCAACTGCCCGACCTTGAACAATACTCAAAGCACGAGGCTGAATTGCTGGAGCAACTTTCAATTTGTTGTGAGCCCAAACGATCGACTCAATTAGTTCTTGCCAGTAGCCACGACCACTGAACAGGAACATCAAGCTAAATGCCCAAATAAAGTGAGCGCCCAAGAACAATAACCCATAAGCAGACAGAGCTGACCCATAGGATTGAATTACTTGGGATGCTTGCGCCCAGAGGAAGTCCCGCAACCAGCCGTTGATGGTGAGGGCACTGGTCGCAAAGTTACCTCCAGCGATGTGAGATACTACTCCATCGGCATCTACTGTGCCCCATACATCTGACTGCATTTTCCAACTAAAGTGGAAAATTACGACAGATATAGAGTTATACATCCAGAATAAGCCCAAGAATACATGGTCCCATCCAGAAACTTGACAGGTGCCACCCCGACCGGGGCCATCACAGGGGAAGCGGAAGCCTAAATTCGCCTTATCGGGAATTAGACGAGAACTGCGGGCGAAGAGAACGCCTTTGAGCAGAATTAGAACAGTGACATGAATCGTGAACGCATGGATATGGTGGACCATAAAGTCCGCTGTTCCCAAGGCGATCGGCATCATGGCCACTTTGCCACCTACTGCTACCAACCCACCACCAAAAGCATAGCTAGCGGGTTCGAGCGCATGGGGGGCAGTGCTGCCAGGGGCTAAAGCATGAAGGTGTTGGACCCACTGAGCAAAAACTGGCTGAAGCTGGATGCCTGTATCGGAGAACAAGTCTTGAGGACGACCAAAAGCCCGCATGGTGTCGTTATGAACGTACAAACCAAAGCTATGGAAGCCTAAGAACATGCACACCCAGTTAAGGTGAGAGATGATTGCATCTCGGTGACGCAGCACCCGATCCAACAGGTTATTTTGATTTACGACTGGATCGTAGTCGCGCACCATAAAGATTGCGCCGTGAGCTGCACCGCCCACGATACAGAAGCCACCAATCCACATATGATGGGTGAAGATGGACAACTGGGTCGGATAATCTGTGGCGATGTAAGGATACGGAGGCATCGAATACATGTGGTGCGCCACGATGATGCTCAAAGATCCCAGCATCGCTAAGTTAATGGCGAGTTGGGCGTGCCAAGAAGTGGTCAGGACTTCGTAGAGACCTTTATGACCTTCACCGGTTAATGGTCCACTGTGAGCATCGAGGAGTTCCTTCATGCTGTGACCGATGCCCCAGTTAGTCCGGTACATATGTCCAGCAATGATGAACAATACAGCCAAGGCCAAGTGGTGATGAGCTGTATCCGATAGCCACAATCCCCCAGTTACTGGATTTAAACCACCTTTAAAGGTCAGGAAGTCTGAATAAACTCCCCAGTTACCTGTAAAAAATGGAATTACCCCAGAAAAATAACCCCAGTCTACCTTGGGATACAAGTCAGACATCAGGCTTGGGTTGAGAATAAACTCATGGGGTAATGGAATATCAGCAATGGTGTTGATTACTTTTCCGCCGATGGTTAAAGGCTTACCAGCATCAATCGCATCTAAAGCTGCGTTGATTGGTAGGGAAACGTGAATCTGTTGTCCTGCATAACCTAAGCAGCCCAGACCCAGCAATCCTGCTAGGTGGTGGTTCATCATTGACTCCACATTCTGGAACCATTCCAGTTTGGGAGCCTGTTTATGATAATGGAACCAGCCAGCGAATAGCATTAAAGCTGCCATCACTAGAGCGCCGATCGCGGTGCAATACAACTGAAACTCATTGGTGATGCCATTAGCCCGCCAAATCTGGAATAGTCCAGAAGTGATCTGAATCCCGTGGAAGCCACCGCCCACATCGGCATTCAGAATTTCTTGCCCCACAACTGGCCAAACGACTTGAGCGCTAGGCTTAATATGGGTGGGATCGCTCAACCAAGAAGCATAGTTTGAGAACTTAGCACCGTGGAAATATGCGCCACTCAACCAGACAAAAATGACTGCCAAATGACCGAAGTGAGCGCTGAAAATCTTGCGCGATACATCTTCTAGGTCGCTGGTATGACTATCGAAATCATGAGCGTCCGCGTGGAGGCTCCAAATCCAAGTGGTGGTTTTGGGTCCTTTGGCTAGGGTGCGGTCAAAGTGCCCGGGTTTTGACCACTTCTCAAAGGAAGTGGGAACTGGGTCTTTATCGACTACAACCCTAACCTTTGCCTCTCGCTCTGGAGGACTAATGGTCATGAAGACTCTCCCCTCTCCTTAAGACAAGAAACCAAACATGCCTCATCCGAGATTTATTTTCGTGAGGCGGAAAGTGGTACTGGATTGCCCTCTTTCCATCAGGCCCGTTTTTTAGTGCCGATAATGCCGAAACGGAGCCATAAACACTCGATCAACTCTCTCTTGATCTAGATCAGGTAAAAAGATTTCCTGATCTAAAATCTAGACCCTCAGCTTAGAAAAACTGTGTCTTGAGAGTTCTCTTTGGAGAATTATAAACTTGCTGATCGATTATGGGAATTTAGTTAACAAAACTTCAAGGTGATTCAATTACTATTAAAACCTAGCTTGGAGGTTCATAATTTCTGATAAAAGTCAAGAGTTATGGCAATTAACTTTACAATACTAAACAATAAACCAGGGTGAGAGAATTTGAGGAAAAGTAATTAAGACTTTTGGGCGATCGTGTCATAGTAGCGAGATTGTCCCTAAAAATAAATATCAGTAGTTAACTTAGGAGTGTTGCTGAGTGTTTACTAAAAATTATCTTCAGTCTGCGACTCGATTGCTAATTAGTGCCCTAGTGACAATCGGTTTAATGATTAGCTTGGCCAGTTGCAGCGATCGCCTTGTGGTCAACTCCGATTCCCCGATCTCCAATGTTGCACCATCTCAACCAATTGAAAAAATTTCGGAAGTATCCCCTCCGGAGGTAATTCAAGAGTTGAGTTCAGTTTTAGAATCCTATCAACCGCAAGTAAAAATCATTAATCCGCAGCCAGACCAAATTATCGAAGACACTAATATTGTGGTGCGCTTAGATGTAAAGGATCTACCACTGTTTAAAGATCCCAACTTAGGCTTAGGCCCCCATTTGCACGTTATCCTTGATCAAGAACCAGAACAAAAGGTTTACGATCTCAACGAACCCTTAACCTTTAATGATTTATCTCCAGGAACCCACACCTTGCGAGTTTTTGCAGTTCGTCCTTGGGATGAAAGCTTTAAAAACGAGGGTGCTTATGCCCAAACAACTTTTCATATTTTTACGAAAACTAGCGACCACAATCCCGATCCTGCCTTACCACTTTTGACATATAACCAGCCAGCAGGTAAGTATGGAGCCGAACCCATTCTACTCGATTTTTATCTGACCAATGCCCCACTTCATTTAGTAGCCCAACAGAATTCCGATGATCAGATTGCTGATTGGCGCATTCGTGTAACGATTAATGACAAAACTTTTTTTCTCGATCGTTGGGAGCCTATATATCTAAAAGGCTTTAAACCTGGAAGCAATTGGATACATTTAGAATTTCTCGACGAAAAGGGAACTTCGATCAAAAACATTTTTAACGATACCGTCAAACTGATTACTTACGAACCCGATGAAAAAGGACCTTTGTCTCGAATATTTCAAGGTGAGATTTCTGCGGCTGATGCTCGTGGTATCGTAGATCCTAATTATACTTCCAAAATACCCGCTTCTAGTCCAACTATTACACCAACCCCTGCGGAATTGACTCCAACGGTAGAAGAACCAACCCCGGTTGAGTCAACTCCAACGGTAGAAGAATCAACCCCGACTTCAACAGGAGAAGAACCAACCCCAGTTGAGTCAACCCCGACTTCAACAGGAGAAGAACCAACCCCAGTTGAGTCAACTCCAACCTCAACAGGAGAAGAACTAACTCCAACTCCAACAGGAGAAGAACCAACCCCGGTTGAGTCAACTCCAACTTCAACAGGAGAAGAACTAACTCCAACTCCAACGGTAGAAGAACCAACGACCGTTGAATCAACTCCAACGGTAGAAGAACCAACCCCAGTTGAATCAACTCCAACGGTAGAAGAATCAACCCCAGTTGAATCAACTCCAACGATAGAAGTAGAAGAACCAACGACCGTTGAGTCAACTCCAACAGGAGAAGAACCAACCCCGGTTGAATTAACTCCAACAGTGGAAGAACCAACCCCAGTTGAATTAACTCCAACAGTGGAAGAACCAACCCCAGTTGAATCAACCTCGACTCCAACAGTGGAAGAACCAACCCCAGTTGAATCAACCTCGACTCCAACAGTGGAAGAACCAACCCCAGTTGAATCAACCTCGACTCCAACAGTGGAAGAACCAACCCCAGTTGAATCAACCTCGACTCCAACAGTGGAAGAACCAACCCCGGTTGAATTAACCTCGACTCCAACGGTAGAAGAAATAACCTCGACTCCAACAGTGGAAGAACCAACTCCGGTTGAATCAACCTCGACTCCAACGGTAGAAGAACCAACGACCGTCGAATCCTTATCTCAACCACAAGCTCAGAAAGCTGAAAAAAACAAGTTTGGTCAATTATTTAGTTGGTTTCAAGATAGATTTAGTGGTCAATTGAAACCTTTCTCTACATCATCACCAAAATTACAGGAAGTCACAAAAGAAACTGTACCTTCCTCAGTAGTTCCAGCATTAGATTCTTCTCAGAATAATGAAGAAGCAACACCTACAATCTCCAAGGAAGTAGAAAGCGCTCCTTAATTTTCACCATGTTATTAACCCATCCCTTTAAAGGGATGGGTTAAAGCCACTAAAGATTATTTTAACTATGCTTTTAGTTCCCAAAAAACTAAGATTGGTAATTGAAACTCTGTAATATAGTGCAGGTACAAAAAATCAATATTCCATCTGGGTCAGAAAACATTTGTTAAATTTTGCGATCGCCAGAGATTAAGTGAGTCAGTCATAAATAAAATAATCATGTTAACTGAACGAGAGTTGTTTATGCAGATAGATATTAATCAAGTTGTGGAAATTGATCCTCTTAATGACAAGACGTATGAGCCGCTACTGAACAATTTACAAGGAAATATCCTCAAAGGTCATGGTCGAGACCACAGTATTCAATTGTTTCTGAGATTTACTAATATCCCCAATGCTAAAAAATGGTTGGGTGAATTTAGCAAAAAATACGTTACCTCAGCTCTACAACAAGCTCAAGAATCCCAGGATTATCGAGATTCTCAAAAACAGCACCAGGGCACAATTTTTGCCAATGTCTTTTTAACCATATCTGGTTATAAGTACCTAGAGTTTGTCAAACAAGGGGAAGAAGAGTTCTCCTTTAAGGATAAATTTTTTGCTCACGGAATGAAAGATCCCCAAAATCTACAGGAGTTGGCTGATCCACCGATTCAGCAATGGGAACATGGCTTCCAAGACACTATTCACGCTATGATTCTGCTGGCTGATGACAACTTGGGAAAATTGCTTCAGATTATGATCAAGGAATTCCATCAATTCATAACTCTTGCTCAGGTTGTCCATGTTGACTATGGCTTTGTCCTTCGCAATAGTGACAAGAAGGTAATTGAACATTTTGGTTTTCGGGATGGGGTTAGTCAGCCATTGTTCTACAAAAGAGATATTGAAAAAGAGAGAAAATATAATCCCATCAATTTTACCAATTGGAACCCTCGTGCGCCCTTAAGTCTGGTGCTACTGAAAGACCCCTTTGGTACAACACCTGAAAGTTATGGCAGCTACCTGGTTTATCGCAAACTTGAGCAAAATGTAAAAGGTTGGAATAAAGACGTAGAAGAGTTAGCCAAGACATTGAATATTAAACCCGATCTCGCAGGTGCTTATGTAATGGGACGCTTTCAAGATGGCACACCGGTTGTGTTAAGCAACGAGCAACTACAAAGTCCAGAAGCCGCTATTGATAACTTTAATTTTCAAGAGGATACGCAGGGAGCGAAATGTCCATTTCATGCCCACATTCGCAAAACAAATCCTCGGGGAGATACTGGTAACCTATTATCAGAGAAAGTACCTCTAGAACAAGAGAAAATGAAGCGAATAGTCCGTCGTGGTGTTAGCTATGGCGAACATGATTTGACAAAACCCCTAGAAACTGATTCTGGATTGTTATTTATGTGCTTTCAAGCTGACATTAACAATCAATTTGCCTTAATGCAGAGAGACTGGTCTAATTCCCGTGACTTTATTAAACAGGGCACAGGGAGTGATCCAGTCATTGGTCAGATTCCACTCCAAAAAACAAATACTCCGCCCAAAGAACCCTATGAGTGGCCAGCTACCTGGGGAAAAACTGAAGAACGCATTAAAGCAGATTTTTCTCATTGGGTAAACTTCAAAGGTGGCGAGTATTTCTTTGCGCCTAGTATGAGTTTCCTGATATCTCTCATATCCAACTAGATTTGCTTTGAAGTTTTCTACCTCTTCGCCCTGACTAAGAGAAGAGGTAGTCCCTCATTGATACAGGTGATGATAAAAATAAACTGGCCAGATGCTCTAAAAAACCTAATGTTGCAGAAAGTAAAAGTTAAAAAATCTTTGCTGCTAGCTGTTTTTTTAAAACCCAGAAGACATATTAGGTTCGCTAGCAAAAGCTAGCCAAAGAGGAAACTGCAACAGGGAAAGATTAATTTGATTTTCAGTTTCATCAATCACAATCAATGGTAATTGTCCATCTTTAATCAAACGATCGGCTTTTTGGGCTAGAGCTTCCGGTGCTTCAAAGAGAACAACACCTCCTTCCGGACCAAAATCAGCGCGAGCAATTCCCAAACAATCTTGCAATCCTCGACGCCATTCCCCTAGACGTTCAGGACTATTTGCTAAAACTAAAGTACGCTGGCGATCGCCATAGAGATTTCTTAATACAGAAATAACCGCAGAAGTAATCAGAATATTTTGCAAACGACTACCCATAGTTCGTAATGCTCCTCGACCACCTTGGGTAAAGAACCAGTTAGAAACTTTTTCAGCATGACTGGGCTCAAAGGTGCGACGTAGTTGCCAAGGGGGACCGTAATAATCAGGCAAAGTTCGATATTGATCTAAAATTTTGCGAATTTGTTTGACTTGTTCGTGAAACCCCTGTTCTGCAAACTTCGGAGTTGGTAAGGGAGATGATGGGGAACGACTAGTTTTTTCTTCATTTTGAGGAATCTGTTTCTCAGTTTCGGGTTTAGCCGGAATTAATTCAAGTTGCTCTGCTGCATTAGCTAAATCCTGTAAACTCCCGACCAGATAATCTTTAAATCCTTGGACTCGAATTGCTAAATCTTGAGAAACTCCAGCAAAAGAGGTCCGCATTTCTTTACGGATGCGTTCTTGACGACGTTCAAGTTGTTCGACCGAAATTAGTAGTGTTTGTCTACGTTGCTCTAACTCACTCAATCCTTCTTGAATCAATCGTCCCATTGCCGTTTGAGTTCTGGCCATCTGTTCTTGCAAAATAGTAGCAGTAGTTTGGAGCCTAGCTATTTCTTCTTTGAGAGTTTGTTCTTGTTGCTGTAATTTGACAACCCGTGATTCTAGCTCAGTCGTTTGGTGGTCAATCACTGCGGGAGCTGATTTTACTTCGGTTGGGGGTGATTCTAACTCAATGGGAGTCTGAGCAATTACTGATTCTGATGTCTCTTCGCTTTTTTCCGAAGAATCTGAGACTGTTGCAGAATCTGGGGTGGGAGATTCATCTGAGTTCATAGTCAAATTGTGGAAATCCTGAGATGGGGAGAGAAGGGATTGGTTAATTAATCCTGGGACAGCGTTGTTCTAGACAGCTTTGTAGTGTTTTCGGATCGAATAGCATGGGCACAAAATGAATGCTCTTTACTTCTTTAAAGTAGAACAAGATGGGCACAGGATGCCAGAAAATTCGCCAATTTTGCCATTCTTGATAGGGAAAGCGCCGAATTAAGTTGTCAGAACGATAGATATCTAAGTCCGTTGGTGTGAATTTTAAGCGAATGGTGATGGTTTGGAAGAGTAGGAATAAGCCAAATATCGCGATCGCAAAACTTAACCAGGGTTGCCAAAATAATAGTGGAATTGCCGCTCCTACCAAGGCAATGGGTAGGATATAGCTAGGAGAGAGTTCAATTGTCTGTGTTGATGAAAAAGAAGATGTAGTAGTGGTCACAAATTTTGATCTCCTTGAGGCCCGAAAGTTAAGTTAATATCTTCTATATTTTAAAGGCTCAAGCCATCAGAGACTTTTTAGCACAGCACTACCATTTCCAGGAAACATCACCCAAGAAAGGAAAAAGTTGGCAACAAAAATAGACAACAGAGCAGTTACTACTGCTGCGGTGGTGGATTGTCCTACTCCTTTGGCTCCACCTGTCGTGGTCAAACCCCAACTACACCCAATCACTGCAATCAATGCGCCAAAGCAACAGGCTTTAATTAGACAACTACTAATATCCCATACATCTAAGAATTTCCGAACTGAGTCAATAAAGATGGCCGAGGAGATATGATAAATATTCGCAGAAATTAGCAATCCTCCTGCTATCCCGGTCATGAGGGAGAAGATGGTTAAAATTGGTAGCAGTACACAACAGGCAATTACACGGGGAATTACTAGGTAATCGATCGGGTCAGTTTTGAGCATATATAGAGCGTCAATTTGCTCTGTAACTTGCATGGTGCCAATTTCAGCAGCAAAAGCTGATCCTACTCTTCCTGCTAAGATGACTGCGGTTAAAACTGGTCCTAATTCCCGCGCTAAGGATAAGGCTAATACACCCCCCACCGCAGTACCTGCACCTAAGCTAATAAATTCTCTTGCTACTTGGATCGTAAAGACCATCCCCACGAAACTAGCAGTTAATAGGGCAATAAACAGAGATTCTGGGCCAACAATGATCATCTGCTCAATGGTGTTCCGTCGATGGATCTTACCTGCTAGTAAATGGACTAAAACTTGACCACCTAAAAGAATAGCGGCGAGAAGACGTTGACTCCATACTTCCAGACTAGGACGATTAGTGGGTTGGTTCAATGTGAAGTTATGTTATGGCTTTTTGAACTCATTTGTATTTCTAATAATGATTTTAATCTACGATTTACTCTGCGAATCCCTGATCTTGGGAAAAAAACCTGATTAACTCGGAGTGGGATTGCGGCTAGATGAATTATGGTTACAGATCTTCACCAAGATTTTTTAATGAATTTTTAAGATTTCTGACAACTTAGTTATAGTAATGCGATCGCTCGTATTGTAGATCAAGGTTACGTTGTCCATTATGTCTGCTTTCAGGCCATTTAGCTGGACTTAATCTAGATTTTATGAGTATTTTACCCAATTTTCTTTGCTCCTTGTTATTGACTACTGTTTTCAGTTTTACGGTTCCCCTACTTTTCATTGGGGGCATTTTGGGCAGTTTATTTTTGCTCAGTTATATACCAAATCTGGAATTGTTGGGTCAATCTGGGGCTGAACAAATTTTGGAGTTTCTGTCCACTTTTGGCAGTGGACATCCAGGGGAAGGGTTGTTAATTATTGGGATAACTTGTAGTTTAGTGGGAGCAATGTTTGATACCTACGCTTTTTACAGGTATCAGAATTTGCGGGGACAATAACCTGAGTTTAACTATTCAATGTTGGTGTTTGTGATATTAGCAATCGAATTGTTTTGATCAAAAAAGTACGGCAATTACGATCGCTGTTGGGAAAACAACCGAATCTCTTAATTTTTGAGTCTCCAGTATATTAGAAGCAAGCTGAAAGAACAGCTTTGCATCTCTTAAATTCTAGTTAAAGGAGGCAACAATTATGGCTCTGATTCGTTGGGAACCTTTCCGGGAAGTTGAAAGCTTACAACGGGAAATGAACCGTCTTTTTGATGCCATGAACCCGAGTAGCGATGGAGTTTCTAATAACCTTGTCTTTGCACCAGCAGCGGAACTTCAAGAAACTTCGGATGCAATTCATCTGAAAATTGAAATTCCTGGTTTAGAAGCAAAAGACTTAGATGTTCAAGTAACGGCTGAAGCCGTGTCTATTCGTGGTGAACGTCGTTCGGAAAGCAAGACAGAAGAAAAAGGTGTTTTTCGGACTGAATTTCGCTACGGGAAGTTTCAAAGAGTAATTCCTCTACCAGTCCGAATTCAGAATGACAAAGTAGAGGCGGAGTATAAAAATGGTGTTCTGACTCTCAACTTACCAAAAGCGGAAGAAGAGAAAAACAAAATTGTCAAAATTAACCTCGGCTAATTTATCGCTAGGTTAAATCATCCTAGATTTTGATCGAAAAACAGTCCTAATCCTTAGGGCTGTTTTTTTGTTTAATCAATCTTTGGCATAAAAATGTTACTGCGATCGCCAATAAATTTTGTCCAGATTATTGTTAATTGGAATAGTCGCAAATATCAGTCCTAGTTATAGAGAATATTTCGCAAAACAAATTTTCTAGTTGAGCTAAAGTAGCTGTCTATAAAAAAAAGATATATAATTATTGACTGCTACAGTAGTTTAAAGGCAAAATCTAGTTCAATAAGAGTGTTGAGGTGGTAATGAATCGTCGTACTTTTCTTGGTTGGGTGGGTGTTGGTTGGTTAGCTAGTTCTTTACCCATTGCGATCGCTGCTTGTTCTAATCAGACCAAAACCGAAACTTCTGGGACCCCAACACCTCCTCACCCCCCAAACAATGATGGATTTAAGGTGATTGGTACTGTTTCTCAGTTAGATCAGAAAGGAAAAATTCTCAATAAACAATTTTCTAGTCACGGAGTATTAGTAGTTCGTCACCCTGATGACCCTAATCGCTTATCTGCGGTCAATCCGATCTGTACTCATAAGGGTTGTACAGTAGACTGGAAAAAAGATAGTAAAGTATTTGATTGTCCTTGTCATCATGCTAAATTTACCGCTGATGGCAAAATAGTTAAAGGACCGGCTAAAGAACCTTTGGCTACTTATGAAGTAAAAATTGCTGGTGATTCTATTTTAGTTAAAGAAAAACAATCCTAGTAATTTGTATGGGAGACTATTCCGAGGGTGCGATAGTCTCCCTGATGGAAAAATAATTGAGTGCTAAAATGAAATTTTCACAAAAGTTACTCACTAACCAAGTAAATAATTAGCGGAAATGGTCTAAACTGATGACAAATCTAATTGCATTTCGGAAATTACACCGGAAAATTGCTCCCCTTATCTTCCTACCTTTAATTCTTGCTGCAATTACAGGAATTCTTTACAGTTTAGCCACTAATTGGCTGGGGATAGATGAAAGCGCCGCACATATCTTGATGAAAATTCATAAAGGTCAATATCTCGGCTATCAATTATCATCAGCTTATGTGATTTTACTTGGTTTAGGCTCAATCGGGATGATTGTGACTGGTTTAACTATGATTAAGTTATTTCCCAGTAAACGTCCCCAACGACCAGGTGCTAAACTCGATTTTCGTCGAATTCATCGTCTGGTTGCACCTGTGTTCTTTTTACCTTTAACCATTAGTACCATCACTGGTGTAGCCTATCAAGTGGGACACAGTTTGTTACGAATAGATGATGAAAAAGTAGAAATTTTTATGATTATTCATCAGGGAGAATATCTGGGCGATTTCTTGAAGGTAGTTTATGTACTATTGGTGGGATTAGGGGCGATCGCCCTCTTAATAACGGGTTTAGATATGACCGGTATATTTCGCAAACCCCGTCAAACTAACCCACCCACTCATCACGACTCTGAGTCATAATACTCATATTTTCTCCGAAGATCAGCTCTTGACTTCTCAACCGTAGCACTAATATAATTGCCGAATCGGATTTTAACCACGATTATTTAAAAATAATACCTTTTTTTTCTAAACTTAATGATAAATTTTTTCGATAAAGTAAGCAATAAACTCTATACTATAGAAGAGAATTAGCAATAAATGGCCAAAAAAAAGAGTAATATTTGGCTTGAAAAGCTTATTTTACAGGCTTTTTGGGTCAAAGTTACATATTTATTGAGTAATTCTTAATGACAAACTATATGGGTGTGAAGGAGAAAATATGTTACAGATTGGACGAACTGTTTTAGTAATGACCCCAGCAATAGTAGGAGTAGTCCTCTTATCGAGTCTAAATGCAATGGGGGTAGAAAAACCCTTAGACTCCCCCTTCGACTTCGCCCTTCGACTTCGCCCCCTTCGACTACGCTCAGGGCAAGCTTCGACTACGCTCAGGGTAAACTCAGGGAACACTCAGGGCAAGGCTCAGGGTAAACCAAAATTGCCGAAACCCGAAATTGCTCAGATTGAAGCGATCGGGAATCAAGATCACGATGACATGCTAGGAAGCGAAACAGATTCAGCTAGTCTGTTAGAGGAACCGGATTTAATCGGGAGAAGTTCAGATGGTAAAGTTACCACAGTTTCTGAATTATCGGACGTTCAACCAACTGACTGGGCTTTTCAAGCAATCCAATCATTAGTAGAACGCTATGGTTGTATAGCAGGATATCCTGATGGTACGTTTAAGGGAAACCGCGCTTTAACTCGATACGAATTTGCCGCAGGTTTAAACGCTTGTATGGATAAAGTATCACAATTAATCGCAGCTAACGGTGGTCAGGGAATCAGGAAAGAAGACTTAGGAATTTTGCAAAAACTCCAAGAACAATTTGCCACAGAATTAACCAATTTGCGGGGAAGAGTAGATTCTTTAGAAAAACGTACCGCTGAAATTGCCGCCCATCAATTTTCTCCCAGCACTAAATTAAATGCTGAATCAATTTTTGCCTTCATAGATGTTGGTGGAAAAAATGCTAGTGGTCAAAATATCTATAGTTCTGGGGTGCTAGGAACAAGAACTCGTCTCAATTTTGATACTAGCTTTGTTGGTGAAGATAACCTCAGAGTTCGACTCCAAGTTGCTAACTTAGATGCTTTATCTAATAATACCACCCAGACGACAGAAGGAGATTTACGCTTTACCACTCCTACCCCTTATCAAAAAGGTAGTAATCAGATCCTTTTAGATGCTCTTTTGTATTCTTTTCCGATTGGGAAACAAACTACTGTAGTTCTTGAAGGTAACGCTGGAGCTGCTGATGACTTTACTAATACCATTAATCCTTATATTGATGGTGATGGAGGTAACGGTGCTTTATCGCAATTTGGCACCCGTAATCCCATTTATTATTTAGTTAATGGTACGGGACTGGGAATTAGGCATCAATTTAATGACAAACTAGAACTTAGTCTGGGATATTTAGCTAATAATGCTAATGATCCTAGTAACAATGGAGGATTATTCAATGGAGCTTATGGTGCGATCGCGCAATTAACTGTTAAACCTAACGAAAAATTTACCTTTGGTTTAACCTACGTCAATTCGTATAATAACGATTTCACTGCCAATGGTAGCAGTGGTAGCAATCGTGCTAATATCACTTCAGCCTTACTCAGCGATAATGGTGGTTTACCAAGCAGTTTAGCACCTTTGCGAGGTTCATTGTTATCAAATTCTCGCAATTCATACGGTGTAGAAGCATCCTGGCAAATTAGCCCTAAGTTTGTGATTAATAGTTGGGGTGGTTATACGGCTACACGCATTTTATCTACTTTGAGTGGAGCAACTAATCGAGGGGATTTGAGTATTTGGAATTGGGGAGTTACTTTAGGATTTCCAGATTTGTTGAAAGCCGGTAGTTTAGGGGGTATTGTAGTGGGGATGGAACCACAAGTAACCAGTGTTAGCAATTCTTTAAAAGGAACGATCGGCAAAGATCCAAATACTGCTTTTCATATTGAAGGTTTTTACCAGTATAAAGTCTCTGATTATATAGCGATTACTCCTGGACTTATCTGGATTACCTCTGCTGATGATAATAAGAGTGACGGTAGTATTGTGATTGGTGCTATCCGGACAACATTTACCTTCTAAAATTTTCTCTAGCTAGAACTTCTGATCAGTTTCTACTGAAGAGGTTTAACAGCTTAGTTTCAGCCCAAAAATACCGCCATATCTATCTATAATTACCGGATTTTAGAATAAATGGCGGTATGCTAATGGAAAAATGATTAAACTTTTTCTAATGGGATTTTCCGACCAGCGATCGCCCTATTTTATTTCTCGATATTCTCAGATTGATGAGTTAGCATAAAGTAATTGTAAATTTTTGACAAAAACCCTTTTTTAGGTTAGATTAATGGCTAATGAAACTTTGACTTGCCAATTGGTAAGATAAACTATGACCAAAAATGTACTAACTTGGTTCAGCTATTCTAGTTCAATGGCTTTAGTCCTGCTAACCGTGACTATAGCCAATGCTAGTGAAGTAAAATCACCATCGGTGCCATTATCAGTACCAACGGTAACAGATACCCAAACAATCGGTGCAAAAGTCCAAGGATCTGGTCCCTATTCCGCACTGGATGTGAATAGTGATACAATTGGAGATATCGCGATCGCCAAATTTGGTTGCGATTGTCCAGCTTGTCGGAACCAAGCACTCCAAATGATTCAGTTAGGGAAAATAAGTCTTACTCGTTAGTCTTTCTGATGAGAACGGTTAACTAGATGGGGTACATTTACCCCATGTTGGATTGAAAATTACCATCACATTGGGTCTTTTCTCACCTGAATAAAAAATTAAGTGGTTAGTCAATGCTTAAATCAGTTAAGTGTTGTAACTAAATTCGGCTCAAACCTACTTGTGGCAATAGATTATGAATAAAAATGTCTTGACTTTATTGGGTTGCACTGGTTCTTTATCTTTGCTCCTGTTAACAGGTAATAGTGCTAGTGCTAGAATGGCTAACGCCCAAGATGCAGCTTTCCCTGAAGCAAACAAGATTGAAGCACCAAGCACTAATAATAGTATTTCTCAAGAAGAACCCCAATCATCACAAGTCCTATTTAACCAAAAAGTTGAGTTGATTGCCTTAGCTAAGTTTGGTTGTGCTTGTGCTAACTGTCAAAATTTAGTCCGTCAAATGATCAGTTCTGGTCAAATTCAAGCAAACTAAACCTATATTTATAAACAACGGGGATTGGATTAGGTTAAATCATCCCCGCTGCCTAAACTAGACCCATCATTTGTCCCATTTGAGAGAGGTGAGCTTTGGACAGATTGGATCATAGGGGATAGAAAAGTTATAGTAATTACGGATATTTCCCTGATCCCTATCTTGAGATTGCTGATCCCTAATGCCTTGAGATGATTACCATCAACAAAAATCTATTGAGTAAATCCATAAATCATTAATAAATTTAATCTAAATTTTATTGAATAGATTGCATAAATCTAATATGATACATAGATATTACTGAATTAGTCAGCTTTTTTCTCATAAGAAAAAATAATCTCTAGAAAAAAGTATTGATCTAAATACCTAACTCTGCCATAGTTAATAAGGTACTCTTGAATATGGCAATATGTTAATCCAACCTTTAACGATTCTTAAGGAACGCGATCAAGCTGGCAATAATGATGCTGAAGATGTGATTCAAGGTTTAAGGAAAAATCCAAAAACTTTACCAGCAAAATATCTTTATGATCATGATGGTTCTCAATTATTTGAAAAAATCTGTGAGTTACCAGAATATTATCCAACCAGAACCGAAGCATTTATTTTGAGCGAATCTGCTGATGAAATTGCTCAGATCACAGGTACTTGCGAATTATTAGAATTAGGAAGTGGGAGTTCTACTAAAACTCGGATTCTGTTAGATGCTTATCAAAGCCAAGGATATCACTGTAAATATGTACCGATCGACGTGAGTGAAAGTATTCTGAAATATAGCGTTAATCAATTACAACAGCAATATCCCAATTTACATATTAAAGCATTAGTTGGAACTTATGAACAGGCGCTAGCACAATTAACTCCTACAGCTTTACCAGCAAGAATGATTTTTTTCTTGGGGAGTTCTATGGGAAACTTTACTATCCAAGAATACGATACTTTTTTAAACCAAATTAATGATGTCCTCAACCCAGGAGATTATTTTTTGCTAGGGATTGACCTGCAAAAACCAAAAGAAATTTTAGAAGCAGCTTATAACGACAGTCAAGGAGTAACATCAGCTTTTAACCTGAATATACTCTCCCATTTAAACTGGCGTTTTCAGGGTAACTTTAACATTAATTCATTTACCCATCAAGCCACTTATAATCAACAGGAAAATCAAATTGAAATGTATTTACATTGCCAAGAAAGCCAGGTAGTACATTTGCAAAACCTTGACTTGAAAGTAAATTTTCAAGCTGGGGAATACATTCGCACGGAAATTTCGCGTAAATTTCAATTAGAAGCGGTGCAAAAAGAACTAGAATTAAAAGGATTAAAACCCTTAAAAGTATTTACAGATCCACGAAATTGGTTTGGTTTAATTCTTTGTCAATCATTCTAATGAGATTAAGTTCTTATTCCAAATTTACTTAAAAAACCATGAATAATAGTAGCAAATGTGTATCACCGATTCAACTGAATAATTGCACAACAGAAACCATTTTCAATTACTTTCAAAATGCTTGGGAGTGGGAAGATGTACTAATGAACAGCATCGTGGGAGAAGAAGCGTTTTATCTTAACCCAGATTTATTAAGAAACCCCCTAATTTTTTATTTAGGTCATTCTGCTGCTTTTTACATTAACAAATTAATCCGAGTTAATTTGTTAGCAAAACATCTTAATCCAGATTATGAAAGATTGTTTGGAGTTGGCGTTGATCCACAAACTTATAAGGAACTAAATACAGTTATTTCTAAAATTAAATGGCCCAGTTTAGCTCAGACTTGGGAATATCGTCATCAAGTTTATGGAATAGTTTCTGAGCTAATTAAAAATCTCACCCTGGATCTACCAATTCATCAAAATCATCCTCTTTGGGCTCTAATGATGGTGATCGAACATCAGCGAGTTCATATCGAAACTTCTTCGATGCTGATCCGACAACTTCCGATTGAGAAAGTTGCCCATCCCCAGAACTGGGAGTATGCTCCTGGTAATGGTTACACTCGTGAAAATAAAATGATTGAAGTTGCTGGGGGAGTAGTAAAACTTGGCAAAAATAATGATGATTTAACATACGGATGGGATATTGATTATGGCGATCGCACGGTAGAGGTAAAATCTTTTTTAGCCAGCAAATATCTGATTACGAATGCAGATTTTTTTAACTTTGTCAAAGATCAGGGTTATGAAAACCCCAGCTATTGGGATGAGGAAGCTTGGAATTGGAAAACTGAATATGAGATTAAACATCCTAAATTCTGGATACCAGAAAATGATCATTATAAATATCGTGCCATGTTTGACGAAATTGACTTACCATTTGATTGGCCCGTTGAAGTCAATCAGTATGAAGCGATCGCTTATTGTCGGTGGGTAGGTAATCAGAGTCGATTAATGACTGAAGCTGAGTATCATCTAGCTACTTATCCTCATGGATTAGCAGCAGATCCAGATAATTACAATTTGAATTTAAAATTTGGTTCACCTCATCCAGTGGGTTTATTAGAAACAGCCAAAAGTGAGTGTGGATTGTATGATTTACGGGGGAATGTTTGGGAATGGCTAAGTGATAACTTAACTCCTTTTTCCGGATATCAACCTCATTTTCTGTATGAAGAGAATTCGGCGATTTATTTTGATACTAAGCACAATATGATGTTAGGTGGATCTTGGATTACTAACGGCATCGAAGCATTAAAATATTACCGCAACTGGTTCCGTCCTCATTTTTATCAACACGCTGGGTTTAGAATTGTGCAAAATCAGTAAATTGGAATCTACCGAATTCGGAATGTAATAAATTGCTGAAACCTTTATTCAAAATATCGCAAGTTCGGTAGAAAGGTAAATTGGGTTAGGGTGAATTTTTATGAACAGGACAACTTATATACTGGAGTTTAGACTAAGCAAAATTAGCCCTGTTGAACCCCACCACCCCAGATCACACAGCAATTTGCTGGCTTGGCAAGGTAAAAATGATCAACACCAACATTTAAGTGTACCTTAGCTATTTGGCATCTGAGGGCAATACTTATAATATATACTGAGTCGAACAAAAACATCTAAAAATTTCTTTGAGCAGACAGAAGAGCGATCGCCCAGACATCAATAGTATTCTTATCCTTAGACCCTATCAATATATCCCACATTCCGCACCCTCACTGGCACATCTTAATAAAAGGGTAAAAATTGGGGACGAAGAAAGTTGGCTCAAAAAGATCATAAATGAGATTAATGAGAATAAATTTTATTAAACTAGATTTATGAGCAGAAAGAGATCATGGGTTATTGAGAGATTAACCGTAGCAGAAGTCCGGAAAATGAAAGAGTAAAAAAATTAATTGCAATCGAGCCTAAAAATGCGATAATTGAACCAAAAATTGGCTCGTTAAATTGGGTAACTATGGTAGACATAAACGATATTAAAATTCAGAATATCGACCATCTGGGGTTAGTAGCAGGAATAGTAGATACGATTGGAATAGTAGAAATAATTAATAATTTAATCGGGATAGAATCGGGAGAAAAAGTTACTGCTGGACAAGCAGTTAAAGCAATGATTATCAATGGGTTAGGATTTATTTCTAAACCATTATATATGTTTCCGAAATTTTTTGAATCAATTCCCTGTGAACATTTAATAGGAGCCGGGGTAAAGCCCGAATATTTAAATGACGATAAACTGGGAAGAGTGATGGATAAACTATATAGTAAAGGACTGGATACAATATTTTTAGCAATTACTTTAAATGCAGTTAAAAAGTTTGATATATCTTTAAATACATCCCATCTAGACTCATCGTCAATTCACGTACATGGGGAATATCATCAAGAATTACCAGAGATAATATTTAGTCAGCCAGAATTGTCATACCAAGGAGAGCCCCAAATAAAATCGCGACAACCAATCAAAATAAATTACGGTTATTCCCGTGACCATAGACCTGATTTAAAACAATTTTTAATAGAATTAGTATGTACCGGGGATGGAGATATCCCAATATTTTTAAAAGCAGCGTCAGGAAATCAAGCCGACTCATCATGCTTTGCGAAGATAGCAATTGATTATAAAAATCAAATAAAAGTAGATAGTTTAATCGTAGCTGATTGTGCCTTATATACAGAAGATAATCTCAAATTAATGTCGGAAATTAAGTGGTTAAGCCGAGTACCGTTAAAGATAAAATTAGCCCAAGAATTAGTAGCAAATTTGCCAGATTCAGAATTTACTAAAAGCAAATTAGTTGGATATTCATGGGCGGCAAAAGAGCAGACTTATGGTGGGATAAAGCAAAGATGGCTAGTTGTGGAAAGTCAAGAAAGAAGAGAATCAGATTTACGGAAATTATCACAGAAAATTAGTAAATCCGCCACCAAACTGAACAGCGAATTAGGAAAATTATCCCAAGATAGATTTGCCTGTAAAGCTGATGCAGTCAAGGCATTAACTCACCTATCGAAATCCTTTAAATATCATCAAATTGAACCAAAAGAAGTAAGGGAAATCAGACCAGATAAATTAGATAAAAGTCAAAAAAAGTGTTATCAAATTCTCGGCAGTTTTACCGAGGATAAAAGCCAAATTGAACAAGAAACTAACAGTGCAGGTAGATTCATAATTGCGACGAACGTTTTAGCAGAAAGCGAAATTAGTAATGAGGCAATGCTGACTGAGTATAAGGCACAGCAATCCTGTGAAAGAGGATTTGGTTTTCTTAAAGATCCCACATTTTTTGCAGATAGTGTTTATCTGAAAAGTCCCGAACGCATCGAATCATTAGCAGCAATTATGGGGCTAGGTTTACTGGTTTATACCCTAGCACAAAGACAAATACGAGCCGCTTTATCAGCAGCAAAATCAACCATAAAAAATCAGTTAGGGAAAGCAACAGACCGTCCAACAGCTAAATGGATATTTCAATGCTTTCAAGCAATTCACCTGGTCACATTTCAACAACAACAACAAGTATCTAATTGGAGTAATGAACGTGAATTTATCCTGACCCTGCTACCAGAAGATTGTCGGCGCTACTATAAATTTATCACTTAATCCTCTTGCTAATATAGCATAAATATATTTAGCTTGAATGAGTTCTTGAATTTAATTAAGAGCTAAGAATTAACCTATCTTAACTAGAGATTGTTCAGTTATTAACTAACAAAACTGAGTTAAGAGAGCTAGTCAACACCAAAATTTATTGAAAAAACGGGCCGAAATCCTCATTTTCTACTTATTGCTAATAATTATTAATAAACTAGAGATTGATGACCTGACCATCAAGGTTTAAAAACCTCTTTTTTGACGATAGTGGGCCAAAATTTCAGCTTTGATAGAGGTTTATTTCAGTAATTACGAATTGTGACAGTTCAGGGTGCGGAATGTGGGATATATGTATGTCAGCATGAATCGCAACCGAGAGAATTGGAAATGGTTTAGTCGAGTGGGAGTGGTTGGGTTTTAGGGGGTGATCGCAACGAAACTCAAAATGCGGTGATCGCTATCCTTTCCTATGCTACAATCCAGAAGAGAATTTCAAACAAAAGCGGTTTATATTAATTGTTGGGTGAATTCTGCACTCACTGTTTTTAGTATGTCTGCCAAAGATATCTACCACAATGCCGTTAAAAATGCCTTAATTAAAGATGGTTGGAAAATTACGGCTGACCCCTACTTGATCAAATATGAGGATGCTGGGTTGTATGCGGATTTAGCAGCCGAAAAGCCGATTGCAGCCGAACGTCAGGGACAAAAGATAGTTGTTGAAATTAAGAGCTTTGTTGGACGTTCGCTCATGCATGATTTTCATGCTGCCCTCGGTCAATACATTGTATACCGAAATCTTATTCAACTCACCGCGACCGAATACACGCTATATTTGGCAATTGATGATGTTGTATACAAAGAGTTCTTTCAACGTAAGTCTGTACAAATAGTTACTCATCAGAATCAGCTTCTTTTAATAGTAGTTGAGATGGAAAAAGAGGAAATTAGGCAATGGATAAACTAGAATATTATCGCAGTACAATTAAAAAAATATTAACTCGATATTATGAAATGACGATCAAGGGATCGCTTACGTTAGATGAATTAGAGTCAGATAATCGCCTTGCATTTGACGAAGAACGAGATCAATATCTATGGTTTCACTCTGGCTGGGAAGGCAAACAACGGATACGCTATATTACTATGTATCTTCGCATTAAAGATGGCAAAATCTGGGTTGAAGAAGATTGGACTGATTTGGGTGTAGTTGACGATTTATTAGCAGCAGAAATTCCTAAGAGTGATATTGTTTTAGGATTTCATCATCCTAGTAAACGACCTTTCACAGAATTTGCTACAGCTTGATGAGAAACAAATATTTCAAAGCCCGATCAGATTCAATTGATTTTGATGGGAGGTGTTAATATGGGTCTAATTTTACCAGATTTGACCCTAAATTTCCGGTAGTGCCTGCAAGATAGTGCAGGTACGAAAAATCAATAGTTTCGTACTCTTCAACACCCAAACAAGGCTAGCCAGATCGACGATTTTCCCTAGGGGCGTATTGCAATACGCCCCTACCCTGGTTTTTCTCTCAGCACCTTGCTGGGCTAATTTTGCTTAGTCTAAACTCCAGTATATACCAATCAGGTTCAGTTAAGAGAACTCTTGCAAAAATAACTAGGACAGTCAAGATGACTGTCCCACAAGAGGTTTTTTCTAGTGGGACAGACATTTTGTCTGTCTCATAAATTGATTAAAATGGCGTCGAAGTAACATTTTTGTCTTAACTGAACCGAATTGAATTATAAGTAGGTAGCTCTAGTAATAAGCGAGAATATTGATTATTTTTTACCTTGGTAAATCGGTCTATCGGCTACTTTAATCAAAAGTTTTTGCAATGGCTGGTTATTATTTAAGATGATAATAATAGTAGATTTTGGGCAATCTAATTCAGCAAATAAACGCTTAAGTAATTTGTTTTCTTGCTCTTTTTTATCAGTCTCCCAAAAACTAATACGACGGATCACACCTAAAACATACAAAGGTTTTTCTGGGAAATATTTGACTTTTTTTTGGACTAAAAATACTTCTTGTATTTCGGGATAATGAAGAAATTGTTCCTGTAAATAGGTTACTTCTTTTGCCGCAAGTTCATGATGTTTAAACTGATCATTTACACTAATAGTAGAACGTTCTTCCTGAGCTTTAGCCAAGCATTTGTAATGTTCTTCGGCCCGCTGAATATACCGATTAGCTTGGCTCTCATTGTGCTGTTGTTTAAAAAAATTGTAAATTAACTCACATCCACTTAAAAATACATCTGAATCTTTTTTCATCGCAACTTCTAAATATGGAATACCTGTAATATCTTTTTGTGCTATGAGAATTGATCCGAGTAGATAATTAGCGTATACATGATCTCCTTGTGTTTTTAAAACCGACTCTAACAAAGGAATAGCTTCGCGATCGCCGATCACTTCTGCGGTTAAACGAGCCTGATCCCAAGCTTCTTTAAGAGAAAGTGATTGATTTAAAGCTTTTTGCTCCAAAGCTTGCAACGATAATCGAGAATTCTGAATATAATAGACATCTCCTAAAACTTATAAGCTAGTTATGGTAAGCATTTTAGCGTTTTTCCTGTTTAAATTTATCATCGCTGAAACGTATATTTTTCGTAGTTTTACTTCATTGATCCAATTTCAGGTTAAAACTATGACTCACTATGATCTCGATTTCTTTATCTATTTCTGACGGATTAACTACTTTAATAAGTAAAGCATTTATTCTTAATCTTACTAACCCGCAAATCGTTAAAAATATTGATTTATATTTGATTTTACTTAATCTAAATCTCTCTTGCATTATCCTAAATATTTTGATAATTCTAATTAAATGTTCGACAAATATTCTCTCTGATGAGATCTCTTTATTTGTTTCTTTTTGTGATTGAGTTAATTCACCCCCTTTCGGTTTTTTGGCTGGTGTTTTAATTTGTTCTTCTCCTATGTAAGCTTTATCTCCACTAAATTTTTGGGTTTTTGAAAATTTACTTAAAGTTTCTCTACATATTTTTATGTCACTTGTAGGTCCTGGTTCTCCTGCTACTACATCGACAATATCTTTAGCTTTTGGTAGACTGATCACTTGGTTTTTAAAAGTATGATTTTTCTTTTTACCTGAGTAATATTTTTTCTGCTCCTCATAAGACAAAGCCCTTTCTATTGGCTGTTCTTCGCTGTCTACTATTAGTTCATAATCAGTAAGTTTTTCCAGGATTTCTGATGAATTTTCCTCAAACTTTTTTACTTGTTCTAATAGAGAACATGGCAAAGCTTCTCTTAATATTTGTTGCCAATAGTGAAAAATCTTATGAGCAGTTGATTCACTTACTTGAAACATCAATCCTAATAATTGAAAATTTAGATGATGTCTAAGATAGACTAAGGTTAAAATGATTTGCTCTTTTTTTTCTAGTTTTGATTCTCTCCCTCCTCCTGATTTAATTATTCTTACTTTCTGTTCTTCTTGTTCTTGTTCTTTTTGGTCATGCAAAATTAAAGCATATTCTATCAACTGTTCTAATTGGTTATAATTAATTCCCAATAATCGTTTAGTTTCCTTCTGGTTTTTTTGGATGTATTCCCAAGTATAATTACTCATTTTAGTAATTACTCCATTAATGTTCTAGATCATTATACCATATTTTTGGTTTTTCATTATATTATGGAGATGTCTAATTATATCGTTCTTTCCACTGATAATTAACTGCGGTTTGCCAATCTTTACTTAATTGGGTAGTGATGTTTGCTAATTCTTTACCTAAAAACTTTTGAGCAGCAGTAATTTTTAGAGTTGTAGTATTAGCAGTAATGCGATCGCAACCCAAAGCCTTTAATCGATCTGCTAAACAAGGGTGTGTATCAGCATTGCTAGTTTTTATAGCTAAGGCATCATCTAACCATTTTTGCATAATTTCTGGTTCTATCTCTGTTTTTAGTACCTGCTCTAATGTGCTGAAAATATTAGCTGGAGGATCGGGCAAATTATCTGCTTGTTTATAAATTTTATTCCAAAAATTTTGATCTAAAAACTGAGTTTTAACCCGGGAACTGACTAGGGCTCTTGCGGTTTCTTGATTTCCTACTAATTCAGCAGCACAACGATCGGCTTCATATTCATTAGCGCGGGCTAAAACGAAAGTATAAGCATTAAAAAAAGGTGTATACCAATTAAAAAATCTATTAAATAAAATACCAGCTCCCGCATAATCGCTTTGATTAAGCCTGACTAAAATCTGCTCCCAAGTTTTTCGGACTCGATAAATCCAACCTGCAAAACGACCGTGATTTCCTGATAAATGTCCTAATTCATGGCAAAGAACAGCCTGAAATTCCATGGGAGAAAGAGCTTGCAATAAAGGAAGTCCAAGCAGCAAATAGTTTTGTTGCCACCCTAACAAACCCAGACGGGGAACTTGCATAACTCCTGCATTAAATTCAGTATTTAAAATAACCCGGTGAAATGGAGGAGATTGAAGGGTTTTTCGGATTTTATCTAAAAGAGAAAATAACTGAGGTGTTTGTTGTCGAGTTAATTCTAATCCATGAGGAATCGGAATCCTGATCGAGAGCGCTTGCAAAATCACCAAAGCTGGTGCTAGTAATAAAATAGCTAACTTAATCATCCCAATATATAACCGATGGTGATGAATAAGATCAAAAATAATAGCTAGAGACACCACTATTCCAAGTGCTAACAATAGGATTAATATTAAAAAAATATAACCATAGCCAAGAATTGCTAATAATCTCACCGAAAAACGTACAGGTCAGCCCCTGGCTTTAGACATGGGGAGGAAATGGACCAGGCGATTTTAATCGCCGTAGGGGCGTATTGCAATACGCCCGTACCCTGGTTTCCATTTCTGATTTTCAATATATTTCTTAACCACATCTAATGGCGCACCGCCAACGGTGACCACAAAATAAGAATTAGTCCATAAGGTAGGTAGTCTACTTTTGAGCCAAGGAAATTCTTGTCTCAAATAGCGAGATGATCGACCTTTCATGATTTTAACAACTTGCTGGACACCAAATTGAGGATCAATGCTAATCAATAAATGAACATGATCTGGCATGACTTCAAGCTCAATGATTTCGCATTTCTTTTCTTGAGCTACTTCCTGAATAATTTCTTTCAGTCTAGTATCAACACCGTTGACTAACACTTTGCGTCGATATTTGGGACACCAAACAATGTGATATTGACAAACATATAAGATATTGTTATTTGATTTAAAGTGATTTGCCATTGCTAGTATGTACTTGCCTACTGTATAATAGTGACATTGTTTAACTAATAAGTCAATGCCTCGCCAATCTAGACCTACTAAGACCCCATCATTTATTGTTGAGATACCTTTGGTAGTATCCGACAAAGATGCTGGGATTTTAAATTCTAGATTTGAAGCGGGTCGGCAACTTTATAACGCCTGCTTGGGGGAGGCAATGCGGCGACTAAAGCTGGTTAAACAATCTAAGAAATATCAAGAAGCCAGAAGTACGGGCGTATTGCAATACGCCCCTACCAAGGGCAAAGCCAGAACAGCAGCATTTAAAGAAGCAAATCAGACATATAAATATAGCGAATATGATTTGCATTCTTATTGTACGACTGTTCGTAATTCTTGGTTGAGCGAACATATTGACGCAAACACCGCGCAAAAATTAGCGACCCGTGCCTTCAATGCTTCTAGTCGTGTAGCTTTCGGTCCAAGCCAAGAAAGTTAGGTTTAAAGGTAAAAATCAACTTGATTCCTTAGAAGGCAAGACAAATAAGACGGGGATTAGATGGGTAAAAGAAACTTTGGTTTGGGGAAATATCCAACTCAAACCATACTTAACCACTTACGACCCAGTAATAACTCATGGCTTAAACAGTCGAGTTAAATACGTTAGATTGGTGCGTCGTCGGGTTAATGGTAAAACCTTTTACTACTCTCAATTAGTTTGTGAAGGTAAATCATTTCAAAAGCCTAAGAACAAAATTGGTAATGGTTCTGTTGGTTTAGATATAGGACCCTCTACCATTGCTATTGTGGGAGATGATTCAGCCAAATTAACCTTGTTCGCATCAGAATTGCAGTCGAAGGATAAAGAAATTCGCCGATTACAAAGAAAGATGGAAAGGTCTAGAAGGGTGAATAATCCCCACAACTACAACCCGGATTTTTTTGATAAAAAAGGACAACAGAAAAAAGGAACTGTCAAAAAAGGATGTAGACGGTGGAATAATTCTAAAACCTATCTTCAAACCAGAACATCTAAGGGGAATCTAGAACGAGAATTAGCGGCTCATCGAAAGTCGTTACATGGAAAATTAGTTAATGAAATTCTCCGTCAAGGTAATACTGTTAAATTAGAAAAACTTTCCTACAAAGCTTTTCAGAAATTATTCGGCAAGTCGGTAGGAAAACGCGCACCAGGGGAATTTGTATCGCATCTAAAGCGCAGGGCTGAAAGTGCTGGTGCTAAGGTGATTGAATTCTCAACTTTTTCAACTAAACTGTCGCAAACTTGTCCGTGCAACGTCAAGAAAAAAAAGCTTTCCGACAGAATCCATCAATGTGATTGTGGAATCCTTTGTCAGAGAGATTTATATTCAGCGTTTCTTGCCAAATTTGTTGATAATGAACTGCTCCAAGTAGACCTAGCTCAATTAGCTTGGTCAGGTTCGGAACCGATCCTGTTTGCGGCTTGGGAACAGGACACTAAAAAAGAAACTAACTTGCGAGTAGAAGGACGAGTTCCTTCTTCATGAAAGGAAATTCCCAGAGTCAGAGCGAGTCGCAGCGAAGGGGCGTATTGCAATACGCCCGTACCAAAATTCTGATGCTAAGGTCTTGGATGTTGTACCAAATTGGGAGAGCCAAGAAGAGGCATTATTGCATTTTGAACCCCCGTCCCTTTAGGGCCTACGGTGTACACACAAGTTGAGATAGAGTAAGGAGAGAAGGGAAGTAAGGAGAAAAAAGTAGTGGAAAATCCAATTTTAATTCATGTGCAACAATGTGAGAGAACAGCATTCGGAGATCCAAGACTGGGAAAAAGAGGGGCTTCATTGTATGCAGCAATGGCACAACATCAATCAGTAAATATTCGGAAAATCAGTAAAAATCGAGCCGAGCAAGTTGGATATTACCGATTTTTAGGGAATGAGAATGTAAAAACTGGAGAATTAGTCGTAAGTTTAGGAGAGCATTGCGCCTTACAGGTAGATGGAAAACACCACGTCTTAGCGATAAGTGATAGTAGTGAAATTAACTTAGAGTCTCACAAAGGGAGATTGAAATCCGAGGGAATTGGAGTAGTAGGAAACAATCAAGATATCGGATTTTATATTCATCCCACACTGGTATTAGATGCAGAAAATGGATTCCCACTTGGATTAAGTACAGTGCAATTGTGGACAAGAGAACCTGACCATCAGGATCAGCATGAAAGAAAATATAAAAACTTACCGATTGAAGAAAAAGAATCCTATAAATGGCTCAAGTCAGCCGCTCAAACCCGCACCTGTTTCAGCTGGTCTAATGTGAAAATGGTGACTCATATAGGCGATCGGGAAAGCGATATATTTGAAGAATTTGTCAGAGTACCTAATCAACAGCATCATCTCTTAATTAGAGTCGGACAGAACCGTCGGCTCAAAGAGCAGTCTGAGTCTCTGTATACCTATTTAAGTCAGCAACATTGTGAAGGAACTTATGCCATTGAAGTCCAGGCTGACTCACGGGTTGGACGAACAGCGAGAGAAGCATTCATGTTAGTACGTTGTGCCCTCGTTCAAATTCAGCGTCCTGAGCATTTATCTGCCGCAGATTATCCAGAAAGTGTCAATCTTTACGCAGTGGAAGCTGTAGAAGTCAATCCACCAAAAGGTCAACAACCGATTCACTGGCGATTACTCACTACACATAGAGTAGTTTGTATTGAACAAGCATTACAAGTAATTGAATGGTACAAATGGCGCTGGCGGATTGAACAACTGTTTGCTACCCTCAAATCCGTTGGCTTAGATCTCGAAGCAACTCAATTAGAGTCAATTAAATCTATTCAAAAATTGTGTGTTTTAGCTTTATCGGTAGCTGTCAGAATTTTGCAGTTAATTGTCGGGCGTGACCAGCCTGAATTACCTGCAACCTACGCATTCAATGATGAACAACAGCAATGTTTATCCCAGATTGCTCCCACTGTTTCCGGACCAACTTTAGCACAACAAAATCCTTATCCACCTCATTCTTTACCTTGGGCAACTTGGATTATTGCTCGACTGGGTGGTTGGTCTGGCTATCGGTCTCAAAAACCGCCAGGAATTACTACTTTAGTGCGCGGACTAAGCCAATTTCAATCCTTTTTTGATGGCTGGAAACTCGCTCTAGGTATGGTTGTGTGTACACCGTAGCCCTTTAGGGCTGGGGTGGCTTCAGATACAATTTATAACTAACCGGATTTTGTTGAGCATAATTTTCAACCTGCTTGACCAATAGATCAAATTTTTCTTTTGTCATGGCCATATACTTCTCTCGTTTTAATGAAAAAAATATTGATGGTATTGATGGGATTAAGCTTTGCGAAAACTTGATTTGCCTAAATTAGCTGATTGGGTTCAAACTATTTTTTTTAGCTCTAGTTATTTTTCTGTTTTACTCAACTCTAAAAAATTTGTCAACTGATGATATAAAAATAGGGGCAATTTTAAATTGCCCCTACTTAATGTTTAAACTGTCCTAGAACCGACCGACTAGAAGCGGCTAGTGCTTGGTTTGTGGACAACAAAACTGAGAATTTGGCACTGTTTTATATTGTCAAAACCGACCACACGAACGAAATGATTATTGTATTCAGAACGACAAGCTTGAACTTCACTGAGAACTTCTTGAGTAGTTCTGGCATTGAACAAAGGTAATTTCCACATTGTCCAATACAATTCCTCGGGTTTAGAATATTCATTGAACTCGATCGCTGGAATATATCCCTTATCAATGATGTACTGAATTTGCTTGGCAATTTGAGCGTCAGTCAAAGGGGGTAAATAGGAGAAGGTTTCGTAACGACGCTCTTTCGGTAGAGTTTTCATGTCTTGTCTCGTTCTAAATGGATCTAAATTAACTTAATCAGTTATCCAAGTTCGGCTCAATGCTAATTTCGCGTTCCGGATGGTCGGTGGACTCAGCCCAATTTAGTTGAGTCATTCGTTCCAGATGATCCTTTCGATGACTAATATTTGCCTGACTAATATTAGCCCGAACCATTTCCGGTAAAAATTCTGCTACTTCCTGAGCTAAATGTTCTCGCACAATCATCAGTCGAAACGCTAAATCTGGCTGTTCTTGAAGTAACTCTTGGAGATAAACTTCTCCATCTTGGATTTTTTCCGGAGCGGAAAAGCGACTTAGCCATAAAGCTAAGGGAGGATTAGTTTCACTCAACTGGGCCATTACGGTGCGTAATGCTTGATAGGTCAGATAGCTAGTGAGTACCTTAGCTGTATCTTTGGCGATTTGTTTTAAATCCATTTTGTGAATCTTTGATATTAACAGTTGTCTGCTACCAAAATTCTTTCTAGATCCTGGGTGTTCTAGCCGTTATTAGGTACAACACCATATCTTTGATCACCTCAAAAAACAGCTATTGGGGATACTAAGCTAGCCTAATGCACAGAATTTGGCTAAAAATAGTCAAGATTTGTGAATAGTTAGCCGATCCTCCTATCTGACCCCAGTTGAGTTTAAGTGCAGAGTGGGTTTAACACTCAAAAGCTTAAATCAAACTGTATCCATTGCCTCAAACTCAAACTTGATTTCTTTCCAGAGTTCGCAAGCAACAGCCAATTCTGGAGACCAACGTGCCGCTTCACGGATCACGTCGTTACCTTCACGGGCTAAGTTCCGACCTTCATTACGTGCTTGGACACAAGCTTCCAAAGCGACGCGGTTAGCAGTTGCTCCAGGAGCATTACCCCAGGGGTGTCCCAAAGTACCACCACCGAATTGGAGTACGGAATCATCACCAAAGATTTCGACCAGCGCGGGCATATGCCAGATATGGATACCACCAGAAGCTACAGCCATCACACCAGGCATAGAAGCCCAATCTTGAGTAAAGTAGATCCCGCGAGATTTGTCTTGTTCAACATAGTTTTCCCGCAACAGATCCACGAATCCCATGGTAATGCCGCGTTCACCTTCAAGTTTACCTACGACTGTACCAGTGTGGATGTGGTCACCACCGGACATCCGTAAGCATTTGGCTAATACCCGGAAGTGAATTCCGTGGTTTTTCTGACGATCGATTACAGCGTGCATCGCACGGTGAATGTGCAATAGTAAACCATTGTCACGACACCAGCGAGCTAAGGTTGTGTTAGCGGTGAAACCAGCGGTCAGATAGTCGTGCATGATGATGGGCATTTTTAGTTCTTTAGCGAACTCAGCCCGTTTCAGCATTTCTTCGCAGGTAGGAGCGGTAACGTTGAGGTAGTGACCTTTGATTTCTCCAGTTTCTGCTTGCGATTTAGCGATCGCATCAGCTACGAATAAAAAGCGATCGCGCCACCGTTGGAATGGTGCCGAGTTAATATTTTCGTCATCTTTGGTGAAGTCTAAACCACCGCGCAGACATTCATATACAGCGCGACCATAGTTCTTTGCAGATAGACCCAATTTGGGTTTAATGGTGCAACCGAGGAGAGGGCGACCATATTTATTTAATTTGTCGCGTTCAACTTGGATACCGTGAGGAGGTCCTTGGAATGTCTTTAAATAAGCAATGGGAATCCGCAAGTCTTCTAGACGCAAAGCCCGTAGTGCTTTAAATCCAAACACGTTACCGACGATCGAGGTCAACATGTTGGTAACAGAGCCTTCTTCAAATAGATCTAAAGGATAGGCAACATAGCAAATATACTGATTATCTTCACCAGCAACTGGCTCGATATCATAGCAACGGCCTTTATAACGATCTAGATCAGTCAGGAGGTCAGTCCATACAGTTGTCCAAGTCCCGGTGGAAGATTCAGCAGCTACAGCAGCACCTGCTTCTTCTGGTGGAACTCCGGGCTGAGGGGTGACACGGAAAGCAGCCAGAATATCTGTATCTTTGGGTGTGTAATCTGGAGTGTAATAAGTTAGCCTATAATCTTTTACCCCGGCTTGATACCCAGTTTTGCTCTGAGTTTTAGTTTGAGCGTATGACATATTTTCCTTCCTGAGGAGTTACTGCGATTGTCCCAGTTTTAGGGACAATTTCAAATATAACAGGAAAGCGATAATTTATATTTCAAATATACTATAGGTAAATATAACTAATTTTTATCAATCGGTATTTTGGTGATTTAGGTCACAGAAAGGGGCTAAAAACAACGAAAAACTGATATTCTCTAGCTAGGGATCAGAAAAGTAGACGTAAGAGCAACCGCAAATTATGGGAAAAAAGATGTCACAAAAACAATATAATTGCAGGTTACGTTTTCGTAACAAACCATTATTTATTAATGAACAGCTTTTTTCTAACTACCAAAAAGTTCCAGTGTCAAGTTAAAATCTAAAAGCTATGGCCGTTTTACTCTAAACATATTAATTTGTAACGATTGTGCCTCAATCTACTGTGAGTGCCATTCACTGTATTAATCCAGATTGTCCCTCTCCGATTTTGACAGATTGGGGCAATAATTTTTGTCAAAATTGTGGGGCACCCTTGCGGTTGAATAATCGCTATGTACCCTTACAACGTTTAGGTTCGGGAGGTTTTGCTGTCACCTATACGGTCTATGATATGCACAGCAAAATTGAGCGAGTGCTGAAGGTATTGGTCGAAAGTAGTCCCAAAGTCCTCGAACTCTTTGAGCAAGAAGCTCGGGTTTTAGCGAGTTTAAGACATCCAGGAATACCTAAAGTCGAAGCAGATAATTATTTTCAGATTTCCATTGGTTATCCACCTCGACGAGTTCTCCCTTGTCTAGTGATGGAAAAAATTAATGGTCCCACTTTACAAGATATTCTTAGTCAATATCCCCAAGGATGTCCAGAATCTGATGTGATTGACTGGTTAAAACAAGCTGTAGAGATATTACGTCAGTTACATACTTGTCACATTATTCATCGTGATCTTAAACCGGCAAATTTTATGCTGCGGATGTCCCCTCGTTCTTATCAAGGTCCACAATGGGGTCAATTAGTCGCGATCGATTTTGGTGGAGTGAAACAGCTTGGTTCCCTGAAACCTCAAACAGATGTTAGTTCAACTCGGTTATTCTCTCCGGGTTATAGTCCACCGGAACAATTTGCGGGTGGTACAATTACTCCTGGAGCAGATTTTTATGCTTTGGGTCGGACATTTATTCATTTGTTAACAGGTCGTTATCCGGTTGACTTAGAAAATCCACGCACAGGAGAGTTAGAATGGCGATCGCTAGTCAAAGTTACCCCAGCTTTGGCTGATTTACTCGATGAAATGGTCCAAGCTAATCTTAGCAAAAGACCGACTAATGCTGCTGAAGTTCAAAATCGTCTTGCCCGAATTTCTCGGAATTTAATTAGAGCTAAAAAAAATCGTCTTTTCCCCAGCATTAAAATCCAGCAATCCTTGACAAATTGGTTGGGTTTATTGTTATATGCGATCGCAACTATCATCAAATCAATCTTTTCTATAGTAATTTCTATTTATAAATTTATCTTCGGTATTATTTTTTCCTGTACTGATACTTTATGGGGGACAATTTTAGGTGGTATAGGTGCTGGTGGAGGAAGTTTAATTGGACTTGGTGTCTTTCAATTTTGCCGGGAATTTTTAAATAATTCTGAGTATGAATCAGATTTATTAAAATTAAATTCTTTGAGCTGTAAAATTAATTTTATATTTAATATTTGGCTTCCCCATCACCAAATCTCTTTTGGACCAGAAATATTTTTGTTTGGATTTGCTGGATTAGGGACAGCTTACGGTTTAACACTTTCTGGAAGTTTTCGTCAACAGCGAGAATTTTGGCTATCCGGATTTATGGGTAGCATTGGCTATTTATTTGGCATATTAATTTTATTTTTACAAATAGCTGATTTACCGACCAAATATTTAACATTTACATCCTTCGCGATCGGTTCTTTAACCCTAGGATTAGGTTTACCTAGTCATAATTTTATCCATGCTGTTTTTGCTACCATAATTACCACCATAATTTTATTAGGTTTAAGCCAAGGAATCGGGTTGAATCTCGATTGGTGGGTCATCTCCTGTCCACTGGATGGACTTGATTCACCCCAAATTTTAACCGCTATGACTTTTTTGATTGTCTTAGGTAGCAGTATTGGTCTTAGTCTTGGGATTAGTTCTTATATTTTTATCCCTTTCCTGAGTTTTTTAGGTTTCCGTTAAATTTGGTCTACTGGAAAATTTAAGCGATCGCCAAAAAATAATAAGTTAAGCCATAATAAGAATAAATTCTAAATCTGTCACAATGCGAACCATACTATTATACTTAAGCTTATTTGGGATCATATTTTCCCCATCTTTGGGACTAGCTCAGTCACTTCCTACTTCCCAAACCCCCAAATATGGACATGATGCTCCACCTCAAAACAGTCCTCTACCCCAGGAAAGCGTCCCAGAAGTAAATGATTATCGGATTACAGCTTTACAGAAAGATTTTTTAGGAAATCTTTGGGTAGGTTCTTGGCAAGGATTAGCGCAAATTAACCCAAATACTGGTAACATCATCAAAAGAATTACCCTTCCTAATACTACGATCGGAGCATTAACCCAAGATAAATCTGGGAGAATTTGGGTAGGAACTTTTGAGGGTTTATTACGAGTTGATCCCCGAGTTAATAAGGTGACAGCCCAAAATATTAACTTACCTTCAGAACGGATTTTGTCACTTTTAATTGATCAACGTGGTTATTTGTGGGTAGGGGGAGATCGGGGGTTAGCTTTAGTTAGTCCAGATCAAGGTTTAACGATGACTACGGTCAAAAAATTACCTGGTGTCAGTGCTAATGCTCTCACATTAGATCGTAATGGTTCTGTTTGGGTTGGTACTCTAACTGGATTAGTCAAGATTAATAGTAGTAATGCTCTAATTCTGGATCAGGTTACTAACTTATCTGGGGTGACAGTCCAAGCTTTAGTAACAAGTCCTAAAGGTACAATTTGGGTGGGAACAACTAACAGTTTGCTAGAAATTGATCCTAATTCCGGCAATGTTTTACAATCAGTAGATGAATTAGCAGGTAGTAATATTAAATCGCTCCGTTTTGATAGTGCTGATAGTCTTTGGGTAGGTACAGATAATGGTTTATTTCGGTTTTTCCCCAGTGTGAAAAAAGTAGTTGGTCAAATTCCTAATCTTCCTTCTAGTCGGGTTTTATCTTTATCTCCAGATACAGGTAATAAATTATGGGTAGGAACAACAGAAGGACTTGCTTGGGTAAGTATGACAACTTGGAAAGCTAAGTCACTTGTACCTTTTGCTCGTTGATCAGCATCGATCGGTTAAAATACAGCGTATTTGTGAATAACTAAGTTTTTGTTAAATTTATGAAAATTGCAATCATTTCTGATATTCATGGAAATTGGTCTGGGTTGAGTACGGTGTTAGATGATATTAAATTACGTCAAATCGAGCAAATTATTTGTTTAGGTGATGTAGTTGATGGGGGAGATGAAAATGATACAGTTGTGGATTGGTTGAAAGCAAATAATATCTCTACTGTCCAAGGAAATCACGATCAGAGTTATGATTGTCGTCTGTCACCAGAGAATAGAGATTGGTTAAGTCATCTTCCTCGAATAATTGTGAAAAATGATGTTTGCTTTACTCATATTTCTCCAAGAGTTAAGCAAACAAAAGTTACTAATAATATCGAAGCTTGGAATATATTTGATGAGACTGATTACCGATTATGTTTTATTGGACATATTCATTTTCCAGCTCTATTTGGAGCTGAAAATGAAGAATTTGGAGAATCCCGTTCCTACGAAGTTGATCAAGGTTATTACCATCTAAATTCAGCCGATCGCTATATCATTTCCTTTGGAGCGATCGGCTATCCTCGTGGAGGTGGAAAATTTATTCGCTACGGGATTTTTGATTCTAATCAGAACAGTGTCGAATTTATTAAATTACAGGGAACACTTTTGCCTTATGGCTTATGTTCTTATTGAAAATATTAATTCTGGTAAATTAGTATTCTTGCTCCCAATGATCAGAAAACCCATACTCTTCCAGCTTGCTATTGCGTCGAATATCACAAGTTGCACAGTGGAAAGAGCCACCAAAGCTATAAAAGTGTCGGAAATCAACCGGAATAACCTGAAATCCTAACTTTTGCAAAAGCTTCTGAGTTGCTTCTTCCTGTCTTTCGACAATAATCCGTTCTGGATCTAAACTGAGAATATTCATGCTCACCCACTTACTCGCGATCGGAAGGTGCCAATAGTCTGGAGTAGCTGGAGGTGCTGTCTCAATCAAATCCCAACCAGCTTTCTTAAACAGTTCACTATGTTCAGGAGGACGGATCGGATTAATCAAAGCTAATCCCGGTTTAAGTGGTACTAAGGAAGCGTCTATGTGCATCGGGTTGAAATCTTTGAACTTGATGATATGTACTCGGTACTGTTTACCTAAGTGCTGTCTCAACCAGGTGATCCCCATCATATTAGTGACATGACTACGCTGGACAAAAATATCACGCCCAAAACGGACCAGATCAGCCGCATCAAAACAGGGTTCAAACTCAGTAGTTACATACTTACCTTTGCTCACTAATAATTCTTGCTCTTCTGGAGACATGGCGGCAAACTCAAAATCGTAGAGTTCGTCAGACATCAAAGGTTTCGGTGCAGTTGTCCATCTAGCTCCTGTTAAAAGATACTCCTTCATTAAAGAACGGTAAGCTCGGTATTCAAAAAATCGCGATCGCCATGCCATTGGTGCTTCAATAATTTCATTTCCAATCACAATTAACAGATCGCGGGGCATAGCTGCGTACATTCCTGTAGCAGCAAAATCTGGAGTTTGATAAGTTTGAGAAAAGTCGATTAGAGCTGGTCGTCGAACCGTAACTCCTTCTTCTGCTAAGATATGGCAAAACTCATCTAATTCCCGTGACGCTGCTTTTACCAGTTCTTCAGGAAAAGGACGCCCACCTTGCTTTTGAAAAAACTCCCAGTATTTAGAAGGGGCATCTACCTTAACATTGGCTTCAAAATGAGGTATAGTAGCGCCTTCAACGTGACCAACAATTACTTCTTGGAGAGTATCCCATTCGTTATAACTGTTGACGATCGGCAGTTTCTGGGTGAAACCTGTTACTTTAATTTCGGCAGAATAATTTGTTGGCAAATTAATATTCCCGACAAATCCATTATTAGTAGTTATACAATACTCCGGACACTTTGCTGAGAGAAAATGGTTTATAGGTATAATTGACCAACCAATGATTTTTGGCTAATAGTCAAAAATCAGACTTGAGCCACTGAGATCACCAAAAAAATATCGATCGTGAGAGAATAAACCCATGTAAATTCGACCCGACCGATAATCATGAATTTTCTAGAAAACATCTTAACTCGACTCGCCGGGATTAGTAAAGCCCAAACCAAATTTTTCTGTAGGGCAAACTTCGACTACGCGAGCAGGTAAACGAGCGGGTAAACTCAGGGTAATCGTTTCAGCAATTATTTACTTGCCGAAACGCTCCCATCTCCTACATTTAACTGAACTGTATTGATCTATATTATCTATAAAACTATCTTTGTCTAATTAGGGTTTACTCCTGATGCGCTATCAACAGCCATTGTTCTCCGCTCAATCATTTCTAATAACAAGTATCTGCTTAGATATGATTTAATCTTAGGTTGGATAACCAGCTCTAGAAAACTTGATAATGATATTGTGATCATAATCCAAATTAATAAACCTAGTAAAAAACTCAAACCTGTTCCCTGCCAAGGCAAGTATTTATTCATTAGGATCGCGATCGGCATATGTAATAGATAGAAAGCATAAGAGATCCGACCCATAAAAGTCATTTTTTTTAAGCTGTTAACTGATGTATCATATTTAACCAATATAATTGCAAGTATAGTGGCCAAAGATGCTACTACCAATTGTGGACTTTGAAAAACATATCCCTTCCAAATTATCCAAACCAGGTAAAAGATAGGCAGCAAGAAACAGAGTAAACGCCAATAAATAAAACCATAAAAATAGCGACCTGTGATTTCACAGATTATTAATATACAGATTGGTAGAATTGTGAGGTCAGCCAGACTGACCATACCAGAAAAAACTGGATAGTTTAAAATCAATTTACATGTGAAAAAATGATTGGTAGCATGAAATAATAAAATATAGCTAATCAGAGGAAAAAAGGATTTTTTCTGACTAGAAGGTGGTACTTTCCATGATAATAATAATCCACTCAACCAAAAAATCCATCCGGACGCATAACTAGAAATAAATTGTGGAAATGACGGCAGAAACCAGCCAATAACACTGATGAGAAGAGTACCTAAAAATAAATCTAAGATTTTAGGTCGCAACCACCAGACTAAAATAAAGACAAAGTAATATAGAATTTCGTAATTTAAACTCCATACAGCTACATTACTTGCTAAAGGAGGTAGGGAAAAAGAAAAGTATTTATCAAAATTTTGTAAGAAAAATAAATTTCCTAAAACTAGGTTTAATTTTTCATTCGGTTTAGCTAATACTGCCAAACAAATAGCAATGAAATAAATTGGTAAAATTCTCATGGCACGGCGTAATATATAATTATGAACCTGCTGAATTGAGAACTCTTTTGTGGTCGTTAAGCCAATGACATAGCCGGAGAGAACAAAGAATAGTAAAACCGCACTATGTGCTGCTGGTAAGTAGCCAAAATAAATATTGGGATGGTAGGTAGGGTCTAAAAAATTTTTGAGAAATAAAACATGAAATAATGCCACTGATAATGCAGCAAGTCCTCTAATACCCTCTAAGTTAAAGTCATAGCTTGAATTTTTTTCTAAGGAGCAATCACTTCTATTATTAGGTTCTATTTTTGCATTAATTTTCAGATTTTGCAACCAAGTTTTAAACGTTTTCATGAATTGAGCCAGGATTGAGAACAATGTATTTATCAATGGGGCGATCGCCTAAGATTCAGCAAAAACTATAACAGCATCAAGTACCAAGGCATAAACTGCAACATTGCGAGGATAATCAAGGTGTGATATGATGTCAAGGGCTGAGTCCTAATTCATCAAATCTAGTCTCAGCTTTTTTTTCGGCTTTGTCTAGTCTGTGAAACTAATTTTAAATAAGGAGGTAGGATGAATAACCTAAATATAGAAAATATTTATGCCTCGCGCGTCAATTCAAAATTTACCATTATCGATCGCCAAGAGCCAATTATCTACAGCAATAATCTACCACCTGCATCGTTAAAGCCGGAACAAGTCCAGTTCTACTCTGACAACGGATTCCTTTTGATGGAAGGTTTTTTTAGTTCTCAAGAGGTAGAGATTTTCCGTCGAGAAGTGGAGCAACTAGCTACTTGTGAGGAAATCAAAAAGGCAGGAATAAGATTTACTGAAGGTGAAAGCGATATCCTGCGGTCTATCTATTGGATCCACGAACTTAGTCACCTATTCAAGCAGTTATCCCTAGATAAACGTATCCTTGATATTGTCTACTATTTTCTCAATGATCGGGTGTATATTCATCAGTCACGTATCAATTTCAAGCCAGCTTTTTCAGGTGGAAATTTCTACTGGCATTCGGATTTTGAAACCTGGCATGTCGAGGATGGAATGCCAAAAATGCGTGCAGTGAGTGCGATGATTACACTGACCGAAAATACAGAACTTAATGCTCCATTAATGGTAATTCCCGGTTCTCACAAAAAGTACATCAGCTGTGTGGGAGCCACACCAGCAGAATACTATAAAGAGTCGTTGAAGTCGATGAAACGAGAAGATTATGGTGTTCCCGACCAAGCTAGTATCACACAACTGGCTGAAGAAAATGGTATTGTAGCCATAAAAGCAGCCGCAGGTTCCCTCATCTTTTTCGATTGCAACATTCTACATGGGTCAAATAACAACATCTCCCCCTATCCGCGTACTAATCTTTTCTTTATCTATAATAGTCTGGAGAACGCGTTGCAAAAACCATTTGGGGGACTCAAACCAAGACCTGAATTTCTCGCCACAAGAGAAAACATTAAACCTCTAAATAATTTAACTTGATGATATCCTTGGAGCCATAACAATTTACTTGTCAAAATCTCGCATAATGGTTAAGCTTTGATCCATTGTATAAGCTAACCAAAACTTAACCATTAAGCTAGTATTCAAAAAACTTCGGTGACGCGAATGTTCAATTTGACAGATATTTTTGTAGGGGCGTATTGCTATACGCTCATACTTGATCGTTTACTGATTCAATCAATGCTCTTTTTCTGAGAGGTTTGAGGATAAATCTGTCAAAACCAACTTGATCAGCATGGAAAAAAGCCACAATTAATTTTTTATTAAAAAAGGAGGGTAATTGTGATCTTAGCTCAAGCAGAAACTGTGGGAATTTCCGCAATTGGTTACTATATTCCTGAAAAAAGAATGACTTGTGAAGATATTGCCAAGTTAGCCAATATACCTGTTTCTATGATAATCGAAGAGGTGGGGGTAGAAAAAAAACCAATTGCTGCTGAAAATGAGCATCCCAGTGATATGGGGGTCAAAGCAGCACAGGATGCGATCAAAAAAGCGGGAATTAAACCAGAAGAAATCGATCTAATTGCCTATTGTGGTGCAGGAGACTATGATTATAGACATTGGTCACCCTCTGCTAAAATTCAGAATGAAATTGGTGCCAAAAATGCTGTCCATGCTTTTGAAATCAGAAATGGTTGCCAAAGTGGGATATTAGGTATTTATATTTGTCAGAATCTATTACTAGCAGATCCTGAAATAAATTGCGCTCTAGTCATTTGTAGTGATAAATTTTCCCATAACATGATTGATTATTCTGATCTAGAATTTTTAGATCAGTTTCGCTGTGCTGATGGGGCTATAGCAGTTATCCTAAAAAAAGGAGAAGGAAATAATAGAATTCTTGGTTACTCTGCGATCGTTCAGGGAGAATATGCTGATGGACAGTGTATCCAGTTAGGAGGAACTAAGTTTAATTGGAAAGATTACAACAACAAAAGTGGTTACCTAAAACAACTGGTCAAAACAGATGAAATAAAAACTGGGATAATTTTTTTACTAAATTACATTAAGGTAATTCAAAAAGTTCTTGAGAAAAGTAAATATACAAAAGCAGATATTGATTGGTTATTTACTAATCAAATTTCTGTCAATTTATCTCAGCAAATAATAAGTGCGATGGGATTAAAGATTGAACAAACAATGTTGTCTATGAGAGAATACGGTCATTTAGGAGCAGGAGATCCCTTGTTTGGCTTGGTAAAAATGATCGAGGTTAATCAAATAAAACCAGGAAATTTGGTGGTATTAGCTAGTAGTGGTAATAGAGTATCCTGGGGAGCAATGACAATTAAATTTTAATTTTTGACTTGTAATAGATTGATTCTAGAGGAACAATATGACAGAAATAAAAGCCCAAATTCGCCAAATAGTGATTGAAATACTGCCCCAAGTTAAAGATGCAGAAAATCTAGATGAACTAGATATTTTTAGTCAAGGATTAACTTCGATCAATGCGATGAGCTTGGTGGTAAAATTGCAAAATTTATTTGGGATTCAATTTGATGCCAATGAAATTAATATAGAAGACTTTAAAACTATAGTCAATATGGTAAATTTGGTTGAGCAAAAACAAAAGATTAGGTAATTACAAATAAATCGAGGAAAAAAATTAGATATTGGGGAAATTATTGTGCTGAATCAAATGTTAAAAAAGACCGTAGCTCGGTTTCCCGAAAAAATTGCGTTGGTTTGTGGGGAGTTAAGGATAACTTATGGAGAGCTTGACAATCAAGTTGAAAGATTTAGTCAGGGTTTGACTGAAATAGGAGTTAAGCACTCTGATTGTGTGGCTTTAATTCTACCCAACTGCCCAGAGTTCGTGATTAGTTTCTATGGGATTGCCAGAATAGGTGCGATCGCCCTGTTCCTTAATCCCTCCTGCAAAGAAAATGAACTCGAAAATTACATCTGCGATAGTAACCCGATCGCGATCATTACTGATATTACTAGAGCTGCCATTTGCAGTCATTTAATTTCTCAACTCGATCGCCAAGTTCATTTAATTGTAGTAGGGGGAGAGCATCCATTAGGTCATACCTTTAATGATCTGCTTGTCCGGGAAGTAGAAATATTTGAGCAACCGCAGTTCCATGAAGGTGATGTTCTCTACCAATACTCATCAGGATCGACTGGAAAACCCAAAAGAGTCTGTCGTACTCAAAAAAACATCTTCCATGAAGCAAATAACTGTTTCCTGACCCAAAAAATTACTGAATTTGACAATATTTTTTGCCTTGTACCCTTTTATCATGCTTACGGATTTGGACAATGCCTACTAGCAGCCACTTATTCAGGAGCAACTTTGGTAATTTTAGAACCATGTTGGCAAAATGGCAAGATCATAGAGCAACCATTTATTTTTAGACAAGCTCGGGTATTGGAGGTGATCGCGCAAGAGAAAATTACAATTTTGCCTGCTATTCCTTATATCTATAGTGTTTTAGCAGCAATCCCTGCAAGTACACCAACAGACTTATCGACCTTAAGATTATGTATTTCAGCTGGTAATTTTCTGCCCAAAGATATTTTCGATCGATTCTATACCCGATTTGGAATTACGATCCGACAGCTTTATGGCTGTACCGAAGCTGGTGCTGTTGCCATTAATATGCAGAATGGAGCTAATATTAAATACGATTCCATTGGTTTGCCGATGAAAAACGTAGAAATCAAGATCATGGATGAAGCCGAACAGGAGTTACCAACAGGAACAGTAGGAGAAATAGCGCTCAAAAGTCAAACCCTGACCCTTAGTTATGATCATCATCCCGATGCTAGCCAAGCAGCATTCAAAAATGGCTACTTTTTGACAGGCGATTTAGGTAAAAAAGATGAAGATGGTTATCTCTACATTACAGGTCGCAAAAAGTTTTTAATTGATACAGGAGGATATAAAGTCAATCCCTTAGAAGTAGAAACTGTTTTAATAGAGCATCCCAAAATTAGTGAAGTGGTTGTGGTCGGAGTTGCTACTCCTCATACAGGACAATTGGTAAAAGCGGTTATTGTTGCTAAAGGAGATTGCCGAGAACAAGATATTTTTGACTACTGTCAGGATAAGTTAGCAGAGTTCAAAGTTCCTAAGATAGTTGAATTTCGTCAGGAAATTCCTAAGAGCCCGATGGGAAAGATTTTGAGAGAAAAGCTGTCTAGTTAAATCTAACGAACAAGTCCTTCCAGCAACTCAATCACCGCTGCAACTGCTGTATACATTGCACCCTGAATCGAAGCATGATTAATAGCCAAATGTTCTCCAGCAAAAAAAACACGAGGCTTTTCTAGAGGATAAGACTGACATAGCAGACTTTGATAGCGCTCTTGTTCTCCAGGTGCAAAAAAAGCATAAGCTCCTGAACCTACTTGAGTTTTTTCATCCCAAATACAATGAATCACGTCATCAACATAACGATCAATTTGGGAATGTAGTTGTTTAACCTCAGCTAAAGTCAAGTCAGTTCGTTTACCCTCTTCAAGAGATAGAAAATGCCGTACATTACTATCCCAACGGTAAGCAGCAGTAAAAGCTGTTGGTTGATGGGAAATTTCCGGATCTTGCGCTACCCAGCACAACTTTTCTGTCTGGGAGTCTGCTAAAATAGCATTATCCGAAGGATACCAGCATTTTTCCATTGGCAAATCCGTAAAACTGCCCCCACCATAAATATGATCGTAAAGTTCCCAAGGACGAGCAGTACAGTGAAAGATTGTTTTAGCTGCATTGCTGTAACCCAGACCACAAATAGCCTGTATTTTATTTGCTGGGAGAGGAGGATAGAACTCTATTCTTGCTAGAGCAGTAGCGGGAACTGTACAAATCACATAGTCAAATTCTTGCTCTTTCTTGCTACCCAAATTATCCCAACCAACTCGAACTCCTTGGTCGGTCATCTGCAATAGATTTACCTTAGCATTACGCTCAATTTTTCCTGGTAAACGTTCTACAAAAGCTTTTACCAAGGTTTCCATACCACCAACAAGCTGATATTGTTCAGCCTGATACCAAGCAAAGAAATCAATTAATCCACTCCAGACAGAAATTTCGTCATAATAAATCATTCCCGTCGCACGACCTACCAGTTCAAAAGCATCAGGAGAAAGGCGATCGCGAAAATATTGGCTAAAAGTTAGCCTATTATATTCCTTTAATTTACCACTGGTAAAAGTTGGCGAAAATATTTCCCACTTTTCTCGATCAGAAAGACAATCTAATAATTCCTTTAAAATATTTTCATACAAAACTCGAGGATCAATAGATTCGGCTGGGTCGAGATGGTAAACTGAAAAAAGTTTTTGAAACTGATTAAGACGAGCTTTTTGACCGCGCAAATAATAAAAAGCATTGGGATTGTAATTGACAAAACTACCCTTGGATAAATTAAATTTTTCCACATAATGTAGCACACAGCTATGATTGATCGGAATACGCATCGCTCCGAGTTCCCCATAGCTTCCATCAGAAAAATAATGGGTATAAATGCGCCCTCCCAAACGATGAGAAGCTTCTAAAATGGTTACCTCATAACTCAGTTGACTTAATTCATAAGCCGCAGTCAGCCCAGCAATACCACCCCCAATAATACCAACTTGCAAGCGATCGCCACCAGGGTCTTTTGCCTTGAGAGAATTTGGGTGTTGATAGAGTTCAGCAAAGGAAAAAGGGTGATCGGGCTTTTGGGTATGACGATAGATATGAAAATTTGATGAGGACATTGAGAAAAATGAAAATCCTTTTATGTACGAAGCGTGATTCTTTTCTAGTAGATTTACTAGCATCCCAATTATCAGATTGTCAAATTATAGCTTGCTCTACTGACACCGCGATCGAGCATTTAGATGGTGTGGATGTAATCATTCCATACTTTGCTACTATTGATGCCTTAATGATTAATTCTGGAAAATTCGGGTTAATTCAGCAGTTTGGTGTAGGTTTAGATGCTGTAAATATTGAAGCTGCTACCCATGCAGGGGTATGGGTAGCAAGAGTACCGGGAAAGATTTCTGGCAATGCCGATTCCGTTGCTGAATACGCCATCATGCTAATGTTAATGCTATCACGACCAATAACCATAGTGAGGCCAAGATTAAACTCTAATAAATGGAGTCAACAAAAAAGCATTGCCTTATTTAAAAAAACAGCCTGCATTGTGGGACTCGGTGATATTGGTACAGCACTAGCAGTACGTCTAAAAGCTTTTGGAATGCGTCTAGTTGCTGTTCGACAACACTCCGAACGCGGAGCATCTCCAGAAACAGGAATAGAACGAGTTTATGGAGCTGATGCTCTGACCGAAGCTTTATCAGATGCTGACTATGTAATCTTGTGTGCTTACTATCAAAAAAATAATCATCATTTGATTAATAGTGTCACCCTGGCAGCCATGAAACCAGGAGCATTTCTGATCAACGTGGCTCGTGGTGGTTTAGTAGATACAGATGCTTTGTCAGCGGCACTAGCAAGGGGTCATTTGGCAGGTGCAGGTCTTGATCTAGTTGACTCTCCCACAGATGCTCTTTTCCAACACAACGTCATTGTTACTCCTCATATTGCTGGTGTTACTGACTTGGCTGACCAAGGAATAACGGCTGTGGTAGTTGATAACATTAAACGCTATATCCGAGGAGAACAGCCATTGTATGCAGTTAACGCACCTGATCATCTGCGACGCTTGTTATGATTATTTAGCAAGGTTTTGGACTTGCTTGAGCTCGTCCCAGTTTCTTCCACCTTTTTTTTCAGAGCAATACCGATGAACGATCTAGTAGACAAGTCTCAAAACTCCTGGCTTACCCTAACAACAATAAAAGCGATCGCTGCTTTAGCGATTACACAGCTAGCGATCGGTTCAGTGCCAGTTCTCATTAGATTATCAGAAGATGAAATTAGCCCAAATGCGACTATTTTTAACCGACTACTGATTGGGACAGCCTTGTTAGCGCTGTGGAATGTTTTATTTAAGATCGGTCGTAAATTTTTAGGCAATCAGCCCATAGAAGCAACCCAACAATCATACTCAAAGGAGGTAATATGGCTATTACTAGCACTAGGATTTTGTATTGCGGGCTATCAAATAGTTTGGGCTTGGTCTCTCACTCAGACCAGTATTGCTAATTCAGCATTGATGCACAGTTTACTTCCTTTGTTCACTGCTTCAATTGGTATCCTTTTCTTCAGTCAGCAATTAGATCGCCCCTTAGCCCTGGGCACAACAATTGCGATCGCTGGAGCTTTCGGTGTCGCACTCAACGATCTGCAAATTGACCCTGACAAACTCCTAGGTGATGCGATTGCGTTAATGTCAGCTTTACTAACTGCCTTATGTCTGTTAATTGCAGAACAACTGCAAAAAAAATTAAACACGACCACAATAGTGAGCTGGTCTTGTGCAATTGGAACTATATTAAATCTACCTCTTGTTATCCTAATTGGAGATGAAATCTTTCCTTCTTCTTGGAGTGGATGGAGCGAAGTAATTGGTTTAGCTTTAACCCTTGTAATCAGTCAAGGATTAGTCATCTATAGCTTAAAAAGATTATCGCCAAGTTTTGTTGCTGTAGCCTTTCTGTTCGATCCAGCTATTGCTGCTATCCTTGGCTGGACAATTTTTTCAGAAAGTTTAAATTCCTATAATCTCTTAGGTTTTATTATCGTGTTGTTAGGGATGTATATAACCACCTTAAGCAAATATGCACTTAAGGTTTAATCGCTTTCCCAATCCTCTTATTCAAGTAGAATTCCCTTGAGTATACTCAAGGGTTGCCATCCATACAGCTAACATATTTCAAGACATATCCAATTACCAAATTTGTCGGATCGACTTGGAAATCAACAGATTCTTTTTTAATAATTTCAAATCCAGCGCTAGTAAAAATTTCAGTCCATTTCTGATCAGTAGCTAGTTTTTGGTTGGTGAATGAATGGAGTAAGAAATAAGGGTTATAAAATCCTAGCCCTACTGGAGATTTCATCACTTCTTCATTATCAATTGCATAATCAACCTCAATTACATGAAGATAGCTGTGGGGAAACTTTTTGCCAATATTGCGAATAAATTCAATCAAAATATCTTCTCCTGCTTGACCATATATTTCTTGGAGAACAAACCAAAATAAAATAAAGTCAGGAATCTCATTCATTTCATAATCAAGAGCAGCACTATTCACTAAAATTATCCGATCTTGCATTTTCTTTTCGATCACCAAATTGAGTCCAGCTTGATATGCTCCCTCATCAGGCTCAATACCAATTGCTTTAATATTTGGATTTTGGTGACAAAATTCACATAATCCCAAGGCACTACCACAACCATAATCAATGATCAAACTGGTGGTAGGTTTGATTTCCGCCATCATTTTTTTAGCCAAAGGAAAGACATCATTTTGAGAAATTTGGCAAGCACCAATTCCGACCCATTTACCATTTCTTGATACATAGTTTGTGCCATGTTTTAAAATATTAGAAATATTAGAAAATATCGGTGAATAACCTCCGACCAACAGATGAAAAAATCCCTGATAGTAAATACTAATTTGGTCACCATAATGAGAAATACGAAAACTGATTTGGTCATTTTCTAAGGTACTTTTCTCTAAAATTCCTTCTAGTGCTAGATATTCAAACAAGGCTCGCAATAGGTTAGGGTCAAATCCTTTTTCTTCTGCAATAGTCTTGATATCTAATCCATCTTTCAACATGGAAAAAATTCCTTCTTTGAGCAGATCGTAAATTACTTGACTAGCTACAAAACCTCTGAGATAGCCAAGAGATTTCTCTAAACCAGGAAGGAAATCATTACTAATTATCATCTTAGACATTATTATTTTTCCTTAGATTCAGGATATTGTCCGGTTCTAACTTCGAGCGCAAATTGGGCGATCGCTTGCTCAATTATTTCTCGTAAATTAGCATAAGCTTTAGCAAAGGGAGGTAGATGATCCGAAAACCCTAATAAATCGTGGGTAACTAGGATTTGACCATCGCAATGGGGTCCAGCACCGATTCCGATCGTCGGGATCGTTAATTTTTGGGTAATTTCTAATCCTAATTCATCCGGAATATGTTCTAAAACGAGCGCAAAAGCACCTGCTTGTTCTAAAGCGATCGCTTCGGTTAAAATTCGTTCTCCAGCTTCTTTAGTTTTTCCTTGTTGACGATAACCGAGTTTATGGACAGATTGGGGAGTTAATCCCAGATGTCCTAACACAGGTATCCCAACTTCTACTAGCTGATTGACCGTTTCGGCGATCGCGGGATATCCACCTTCTAATTTTACTGCTTGTGCGCCAGTTTCTTTTAATACTCGACCGGCGGAATGTTTAGCTTGTTCAATACTTTCTTGATAGGTTAAAAACGGTAAATCTACTACTAATAATGCCTGATTGACTCCCCGTCGAACTGCTTTAGCATGGTGGAGCATCTCTTCGAGAGTTAAGGGTAAGGTAGTTTTCATCCCTAACGCTACCATCGCGAGAGAATCTCCAACTAAAATCAAGTCAACACCTGCTCGATCTAATAATTGCGCGATCGCATAATCCCAAGCAGTTAGTGCTACAATCGAGCGTCCTTGCTGTTTCCATTGAATAAGTTGCTGGGTGGTGATAGTCATTAGCTATTGCACTATGTGATACTCTATTGGCCCTGGTCTGATTGGGAATTACTAAGGGCGAATCTAACCCCTGGCAAAATTATCTTAGAAAAATTTACTCATCAACGCTTCACCAATCAAGGGTCATAATATAATTATAGAAAATAAAAAGCTTACATAAAAAATCAGAGCTATGTAGCTCTGACTTTTCCAGAAATTTGGATTAATTGAATAATTGCTAAAAGTGGCCAACGAGCAGCCTGCCCGATTAGCTAAAAATAGCTTAACTACAGCTAACTAAATTGGTTGAGTAGCCTAAAAACGTAGTAAAGCGGAGCTAAACAGCGTAATTAGTTCATTTTCCGAGACTCCTCTGTAGTCGCTTCCCTCAGCCAATTGGATGCTAGATCCGACCAATGAGAGCGTAGTTCAGTAGGAATCTATTAGGCAGTCTACCCTAGCCTAGTACAATCAAAGTGGCGTGGTTAGCCGTTCTAGTTTGATTAGCACACCTTGAGTATTACTACTCTAGGCTTTGAAAAGCTTTTTCATTAGTCGGTCAACTTCCTACAAGCCAATAGAGAGCGAATCTTACTATCTGCCGTCTGACCGAAAGGTAATTGCAGATCTCTATATTAGTAAGTTTTACTGCTTTTTGCTACCTTTTACTACGATTTTTCGCTATCTGTTGATATGACGAGAAACAAGTTTTTCACAATGAGCTTGTGTTTGGTGTAACAATTGCTCACGACTATCTGCTGTCTTAGTCAGTGTAGGAACCAAGTTGCGAGCTTGTAGAGCCATGTGAAGCTGTAAATGGGCCACATACTCACTAATATCTTCACGCAATGGACAAGATGGATATTGATTTGAACGGGACTTCAAAGCGTTCTCCTTCCTTAAATCGGCACACCAAAAGAGATTATCACCACTTTTCCTGATCTCTGCAATTTGTAATAAAGGTTAACTATTCAGAATTGGGATCTGAATGTCGTTCAGTAGGGACTTTGGTACTTGCAGATTGGAGATCAATCTTTGGATATTTTTTTGTCACTACAAACACTACTTATTGTACATATAGAAATTTGGTCTCATAACTAAAGTATAACATTTTTCAGGTAGATTCTGATCAAATAGATTCATGACAATAGCTAGGAATTAACCAATGGTTCTGCAACTTACTCTCCCCCAAAAAAAAGAACCTGTTATTTTCCGATTACATAGAAGGAATTTTAGCTAAATTCTGGAGCTATTAAACATTAAATTCCCATTAAAACGATTGCCACTAATGTCTTTCGAGCCTAGTATCCTAACTTTCGATCAGATATCATGATGGCTGATCGATATAGATTAAAACTTAGCTAATGTTAGGTGTAAATATTGATTAGTGATATTTAAATAAATTTAATATAATATTATAGTGCCAAAAGTAATATGTATACTTATGGCAAATAGAGAAAATGACTTACTCGCTGAGTAGACCATTTTTTCGTGGAATCTGAAAAACAGGAAGTTCTTGAAAAATATTCCATCCAAAACATTATGCTCACCTGTTTAAAATCTTTGCTAAAGAACCCGAAGTAGTAAACTGCAACTCTCAACTATATTTTATTTACAGGTTTGGCCTATGGAATCTTCCAATATACCCAATAAAACCGAAAAAATTTCCCAGCAAGATGGACATAATACTAAGGCTATTCTTGAACTTGAGAATCCTGCTGTTCCAGTAGTTTCTCCTAGGACCCAACCTGAACCGAGCCATTTCTCTCCCGGCAAATTCATCATTTTGAGTCTGTTAGGAGTTGGAGTTGTAATTGCAGTCATTTTCGGATTTCGCTGGTGGCATTATGCCCAAATTCATGAGGAAACAGACAATGCCTATACAACGGGACATATAAATCCGGTAACTGCTAGGATTTCCGGTACTGTGACCCAAATCTTGGTGGATGACAATCAGACAGTCTCTCAAGGGGCACTCTTGGTAAAGCTTGATCCCAACGATTATCAGGTAAGTTTGCAGCAAGCTCAAGCAGCATTAGAAGCTTCGGTTCGACAAGCAGACGTGGCGAAAACTAATATTGGTGTAGGAGCAACTAATGCTCAAGGACAAACAACTACTGCTCAGGGAAACATTGATGCAGCAGCAGCAGTTATAGCAACGAATCAGGCTGCCCTAGCAGAAGCCCAAGCAGGGGTGCCAGTGGTGCAAGCACAGTTAGCTGGGGTGGAAGCTAATCTTACCAAAGCGCAGTTGGACTATCAACGATATGCAGAACTTGTTGAGGAAGGAGCAGTGTCACGGCAACAGTATGATTCAGCCAAAGCCACCTATGAGGCATTGATCGCCCAACGAGATGCCATGAAGGAACAGGTTAATCAAGCCCGGGCGAGGGTAGCCCAAGCACAAGAAAACCTGACTAATGCCCAAGCAAAGCTGGAATCTTCCAAAGGTGGCTTACAGCAAGCAGACGCGACCAACCAGCAGACATTAGCCAGCCAGCAGCAGTATAAAGTAGCTCTCGCCGCGATCGCCCAAGCCCAAACTCAAGTAAAAAATGCTCAACTACAGTTGAGCTATACCATCATCACTGCACCAGTAGCTGGCATAATTGGCAACAAAACGGTAGAAATTGGTCAACGCGTACAACCGGGTCAAACTCTACTGTCTGTGGTTCAGGAACAGCCCTGGGTCGTTGCCAACTTTAAGGAAACGCAATTAGAGAAGATGCAGCCCAATCAAGAAGTTGAGATTAAGCTCGACGCATTCCCTCAACACATATTTAAAGGCAAGGTAAATAGTATGGCTCCAGCTTCAGGGGCAAAATTTGCCCTACTGCCACCTGATAATTCTACAGGCAATTTCACTAAAATTGTCCAGCGTATCCCGATCAAAATTGTGTTTGAGCCTGAGAGCATCAAGGGCTATGAGGCGCGTATTACACCTGGTATGTCAGCAATTGTAACGGTCGAGACACGTTAACAAATCATCATTCTCTCCCATACCTGTGACTACTACAAATTTAACCCATCGATCCACTACTAAGCTATCACCCCAATTAAGTACCAAAGACTGGATTGGTGTACTATCTACGCTCTTAGGAGCATTCATGGCAGTGCTGGATATCCAGATTACGAATGCCTCCTTGAATGATATTACTGGAGCTTTAGGTGCCACCATTGATGAAGGGTCTTGGATCTCTACAGGCTATCTGGTCGCTGAGATTATAGTGATTCCTCTGACTGGATGGCTATCCCAGATATTTTCTGTGCGACGCTACTTGCTGGTAAATGCGATCTTGTTTCTGCTGTTCTCTGTTGCTTGTGCCTGGGCTAGCAGTTTGCCAATCATGATTTTATTCCGGGCTGGCCAGGGATTTACCGGTGGAGTGCTGATTCCAATGGCATTTACGGTTATTTTGACTACTCTACCACCTGCAAAACAGCCGATCGGTTTAGCACTGTTTGCAATTACAGCAACTTTTGCCCCTTCAATTGGTCCGACAGTCGGAGGTTGGCTAACTGATAACTATAGCTGGCAATATATTTTTTATCTAAATGTGATTCCTGGATTGGCTTTGATTGCAGGCGTTTGGTATGCAATTCCATCCAAACCCATGCAACTAGAATTATTGAAACGTGGCGATTGGTGGGGCATTGCCACTATGGCGATCGGTCTGGCTTCGCTAGAGTTTTTTTTAGAGGAGGGCAATCGCAAGGATTGGCTTGGCTCTGAAGAGATCCAGCAAGCTGGGATCATTACTAGCTTGACTTTACCCCTCTTTATTTGGATTCAGTTTAGCCGGAAGCAACCCTTGCTCAATTTACGATTGCTAGGACAACGGAACTTTGGCATATCTATATTAGTTAATCTAGCAACTGGTTTGGGTCTCTACGGTTCTGTTTATATCTTGCCCCTATTCTTAGCCCAAATTGCAGGCTACAATGCCATGACCATTGGTGAAACCATCATGTGGGCAGGTATTCCTCAGTTGTTTATTATTCCCTTCATGCCTCGGGTAATGCAGCGATTCGATCTACGCATCCTAATCGCTATGGGACTGATCTTGTTTGGGATTAGTTGTTTTATGAATTCATCATTGACCTACGATACTGGACTGGATCAATTACGTTGGTCTCAGATTGTGCGAGCTTTAGGTCAACCGTTTGTTATTACTCCGCTTTCCAGTGTAGCTACTGCTGGGATTGAGCCTAAGCAAATTGGTTCTGCTTCTGCTGTATTTAACGTCTCTCGTAACTTGGGAGGTTCGCTCGGCATTGCTATTTTAGGCACCCTTCAATCTGTCCGGGAACGCTTTCACTCCAATAGATTAGTTGAAGCAATTTCTTTGAGCAACCCAATTACTCGCGATCGCCTAGATCAACTCACCCAGTTTTTCCTAACTAAGAACGGCGATCCGGTTATGGCTCAAAATCAAGCCTATTCAATGCTCGACAAACTTACACGCCGAGAAGCTAATGTGATGGCATATAACGACTGCTTTTTCTTTATGGGCTGCGCTTTAGTTGCTGCGGCCCTATTAACATTATGCTTCAAGAAGGTGAAGCCAACCGGAGGAGCTGTTGGGCATTAAATTAACCCTATGGCTTTGATAGATTTAGGGACGTGGAATTAAATCATTAAGATCGATTCCTAACCCAATCAACCGCTCACACTCTGGACAGTCATAGGTAGTTGGCGGACGCTCCATCGGTGGTAACTGATTTCCACAAGTTAAACAAGTTTTTGTGAACCGAGGCATTACACTTCGAGTCGTCGTCAGTACCATAATCTGGGTAAGTATACCAAGCCCAATTAGAATAAGCGCAGTAATCATATATATTACCGGAAAGGTATTTCTTAAAATATTAATATAAAATAGAAGCCCGCGCACCTGTTGAGAAAATACTTAATCTAGTCTAAATTTTTATTAAGAGTATGGAATGCTCAAGAATTTGTCAATGGTAAGCAAACGGTAAATCGCGTTCTGCCAGGTTTCGACTCAAAGGTAATTGTGCCATGATGGCGATTCTCTACAATTCGCCTGGTGGTTTCTAGTCCTAGTCCAGATCCCTGACCAACAGGTTTAGTAGTAAAGAAAGGTTCAAAAATTCGGGTTTGAATTTCCGGAGGGATGCCACTGCCAGAGTCAATGATATCTACTCGAGCCAATTGACCGCAATGCTGAGTTGTAATTTCTAGCAACCCTTTTCCTGCCATAGCATCGATCGCATTATCAATTAAGTTTGTCCACACCTGGTTCAGTTCGCTGCCATAGGCAAATAACTTTGGTAACTGGAGATCGTAATGGCGTTGGATCTGGATACCATATTTAAGTTTGTGTGTCAATAACCTTAATGTATCTTCTAGTCCTTGATGTAGGTTCACCTCTTGTTGTACGCCCTGATCCAAATAGGAGTAAGACTTCATAGCCTGCACTAAATCTGCAATCCGTTCGGCACCATGCAATCCATGTTTAATCATCGACATCACTTCAAAGGAGAGCGCTAGCCAGTGCAAACCCATTTCCCGCAATTCAGTGGGATCATCTCGCCATCGTTCCATCAGCTGATCTAAAGTGGCGATCGCTACGCCCCCTTCCGCTAAGGGTAGGGCTAGTTTCCATGCTTGTTCCACACCATAGTCTTCTAACCAGGTGAGTAATTCATCTTCCCGATCGCTTAAGGTCGCTGGATCGAGGCGATCGTTGAGAATAACATCATATCCCCGATCGCGCGTCTGTACCCATTGCTCTGTATGGGCTGCTTCAACTTGGCGTTGCCCATAAACCAGGTTGATGCGCTGAAGTTCTTGATTAGCCGCAGGCATTTTTCGCAAAGCACGAACTAATGCCGCCGCAGGATTATTAAGTTCATGGGCTAGACCCGCAGCCAGGGTGCCTAGGGCAGCCATTTTCTCCCTACCACGAATAAATGATTCTAGTCGGCGTGTGCGATCTTGCATAATCCGAAAGACGATGCGCTCAAAATCTCGGCACTCATGTAGTAGAGTCAGAAAATCATCGCCGACAATTTCATAAAGTCTACAGTCCCTAATAGCCCGGAAAGTTACAAGCCAAGGCTCATCAGTAAGAACGGGAATTTCGCCAAAGAATGAGGGTGCTTCATGTTGTCCGATGGGAATGTCATTACCTCCACTGCGACGGGTAATACTCAGTTGACCTGCCATCAAGATCAGTATGCCCCGGGGTGCATCACCTTCCTGGATGAGAATTTCTCCAGGACCCAGGGCGATCGCTTGAGAACGATCGCACAGCCACTCTAGTCGATGCAGTGGAAGTTGATTAAAGGGTTCCAGTTTGATTAAATCTTCTGTACAAAGCATTCAGATCGTCTCCTGATGCTAACTTTTAGCCAGATAGCGATGGATAAGTTGCACTGCGATCGCGCCTTCACCTACGCTAGATGCGACTCGTTTGATGGAGCCAGCACGCACATCTCCAGCAGCAAAAATTCCTGGAACACTGCTTTCTAGCAAGAAAGGAGGGCGATCGAGTTTCCAGCCTCGTAGAACTTTTCCAGTTTGCATCAAATCAGATCCTGTCAAGATAAACCCCTGAGCATCTCGTTCAACGATACCCTCTAGCCAATCAGTTTTAGGAATGGCTCCAATAAAGATAAAAAGTGATTGAGCTGGGACGGTTTCAGTTGTGCCTAGTCTGCCATCTGCAATCACAATTGCTTCCAAGTGCTGCTCTCCCTTTACCTCAACCACACTACAACAAGTGCAAACCTGGATGTTTTCAGTGGCAGCAATCTGGTCAATCAAATACTGGGACATATTAGCAGAAAGGGATTCACCTCGCACCAGCATGATGACTTTCCGGGCATATTTGGCAAAGTGCATCGCAGCTTGTCCAGCGGAGTTAGCCCCGCCAACGAGATAGACATCTTCATTACGACAGGAGATCGCTTCGGTGATCGCCGCACCGTAATAGATACCTGCCCCTGTAAGTTTCTCAGCTCCAGGTATATTTAACCAACGGTAGGAAACACCTGTGGCCACAAGTAGAGCATGGCAATTCAGTTCGTTGCCATCTGCAAATTGTAAAATTCGGTATGGATCTTTAAGCCTCATCCCGATGACGGTTTGAGGGGTCAAAATCTCTACTCCAAAACGTCTAGCCTGAGTGACTGCTCGTCTAGCTAAATCACTACCACTTAAGCCCACGGGAAACCCTAAATAGTTTTCAATGCGGGAACTAGAACCAGCTTGTCCTCCTGGTGCTTCGCGCTCAATTAAAACTGTGCTTAAGCCCTCAGAGGCACCATAGACAGCAGCAGCCAGTCCAGCTGGACCACCCCCGACAATCGCTAGGTCATAAAATGGTTGCTCTGCATGAGTTTTCAAGCCAATCTTTTCGGCGATCGCCATGTTAGATGGTTGAAGGAGACGGAAACCATCGGGAAATAAAACTAGGGGCAACTTTTGTTGATCGTCAGTTTCCACATCCTCCAGCAGTTTTCCGGCTTCTGGCTCCAATTCCAGATCTAACCACTCATAGGGAATTTGATTCCGTGCCAAAAAGTTTTTGATCTGATGGGAGGAGGGAGACCAGCGATGCCCTACTACCCGAATCCCCTCAAAAGATGGACGGAAATTGGCTAACCAATCTTCCAGTAAGTCATCTAAAACTGGATAAAGCCGTTCTTCAGGTGGGTCCCAAGGTTTAAGCAGGTAGTAATCTAGTCGGGCACTATTGATCGACTGAATCGCTGTATCCGTATCAGCATAAGCAGTAAGTAACACCCGTTTTGCTAGGGGAAAAAGCTCTTTTGCTTGTTCAATGAACTCCACCCCACCCATCGAAGGCATCCGTTGATCGACCAGAAATAGGGCAACAGGTTCATTTCGCAATTTTAGTTTCTGCAATACATCCAAAGCGACAATACCAGACTCAGCTCTGACAATGCGAAAGCGATCGCCATATTGATACCGCAAATCCTGGGAGACCGCTTGCAAAACGTCTGGATCATCATCAACTGTAAGGACGACAGGTTTAGCCATTAAATTTACCCGTTATTTCTAATAAAATAGACTCGTTACAATAGCTAGGAATTAACCAATGGTTCTGCAACTTACTCCTACAAAAAAAAGAACCTGATCTACTCTTGTAGCTTTATCCTCTTGATTTTCCGAGGTTTTCGGACTATATTTTCGGGATTCTGCTGATTTTTTTCTGGAGATTTTTTGGTGGTTTTTCGAGGTGATTCGCTACAATATTTAATTGCTCCCAGCTACTGGTATCTGAGATGCTTCAGTTAAATTAGTATGTCTCCAACCCTGATTAAACCCTCTATTTTCATACCAAATTTCGTGAATTTGCCCATCTGTACCTCGGTAAACTATATGCTGACTTCCCAATACATAACCAAAAGGATTTCCTGCTGCTGCTGGTGCTTTGGCTGACTGAGTTAAATTATCATAACGCCACTTACTATTAAACAGACTATGATCAAACCATAATTCATTAATATTGCCATCGGCACTAAGATAAACCAGATGTAAACTTCTCAACGAATAAGCACTTGGTTGTCCGATCGCTAAAGGTGCTTTAGTTTCTGTGGTTAAATCAGTATGACGCCACTTTTGACTAAACCCTTGAGTATTAAACCAAAGTTCATGGATATGATGATCTATTCCTCGGTAAATTACGTGCAGATTTTCTAACACATATCCAATTGGTTCTGATGCTGCTAATGGTGCTTGAGCTTCTGCTGTAATATTCGAGTGTTGCCATTTATTTCGATCGAACCAAACTTCATGAATCTGATGATCTACAGCTCGATAGACAACGTGCAAAGTCCCTAAGGAATATCCCGATGGATTACCTACTGCTAAAGGTGCTTTAGCTTCCTCAGTAATATTTTCATGTTTCCATTGATTCCCTTCAAACCAGATTTCGTGGATATGATCATCTATTCCCCGATAAATAACGTGCAAACTATTCAGGACATAACCAACAGGTTCCCCTTTACTCAAGGGTGCTTGAGCTGCTTGGGTTAAATCAACATGAATCCATTTACCATGATCAAACCAGATTTCGTGAATGTGATGATCTATGCCTTGGTAAACTATGTGCAAACTACCGAGGGAATAACCATAAGGATTCCCAATGATTGGTGGAGCGTTACTTTCCTGGGTCAAATCAGCTTGTTTCCACTTCCCACCATCAAACCAAATTTCGTGGATGTGACTATCTGGACCTCGATAAAGGACGTGCTGACTTCCGAGAGAATAACCCAATGGATCTCCCAGAACTGGCTCAGGATTGACCACTGAAACGCGATCGCGATGATCTTGACTTAACCAACTAGGATGAGACCCACTCAATGCAGCTAATGTAACTTTCGTTACTGCCAACGGTGGGAATAAGCCCATATAAATAACCAGAAGCGTAGCAGTACAAGATTGACCTAATCTAGCCAGAAGCAGTTTATTCATAAATATGTTAAAAGTCTTTCTGAGTAAAGGGATGAGTACCAGATCAGAGCAGGCGATCGGCAAAAAAAGATTGGCATCTTTCCGATCTTAATATCTTCTTTACAAGACAATTTGCGGGATCGGGCTAACCTTAAGTCAATTATCATTTACGAAAAATACACAATTCCCCAAGAAATCTTATGACACAGCAGAGCTTTGGTGTAATTGGGCTAGCCGTTATGGGCGAAAATCTAGCACTAAATGTGGAGCGCAATGGTTTTCCCATCTCAGTCTATAACCGCTCAAGTGATAAAACTGAAGCCTTTATGGCAACAAGGGCCCAGGGCAAAAATGCTAAAGGAACCTATTCGATCGAAGAATTTGTCCAATCCCTGGAACGTCCCCGCAAAATTTTGATTATGGTGAAAGCGGGGGCTCCAGTTGATGCGGTGATTGAACAATTAAAACCTTTGCTCGATGAGGGTGACATTATCATTGATGGGGGTAATTCTCTCTATGAAGATACTGCCCGTCGGACTCGTGCTTTAGAATCTGCTAAGTTCAGATTTATCGGGATGGGTGTTAGTGGTGGTGAAGAAGGGGCTCTCTATGGACCCAGTTTAATGCCCGGAGGAACCAAAAGTTCCTATGAATATTTAGCACCAATTCTGACCAAGATTGCGGCTCAGGTTGATGATGGTCCCTGTGTGACTTATATTGGCCCTGAAGGTGCGGGTCATTATGTGAAGATGGTCCATAATGGGATTGAGTATGGTGATATGCAACTAATTGCAGAAGCTTATGACCTACTCAAAAATGCCCTGGGATTGGATCATAATCAGTTACATGAAGTATTTGCAGAATGGAATCAAACGGAGGAACTCAATTCCTATTTGATTGAAATTACGGCTGATATCTTTAAGGTGATTGATCCAGATACGGGTAAACCCATTGTTGATCTGATTCTGGATGCGGCTGGACAAAAAGGGACTGGTCGCTGGACGGTGCAAAGTGCTTTAGAATTGGGTGTGTCGATTCCGACTATTATTGCCGCAGTAAATGGTCGGATCATTTCTAGTTACAAACAAGAGCGAGTAGCTGCGTCTAAGCTTTTAACTGGTCCGAGTGGTCAGTATCAAGGGGATAGTAAAGCTTTTATCAATATGATTCGGGATGCGCTCTATTGCTCGAAAATTTGTTCCTACGCTCAAGGAATGGCTCTATTAAGCACAGCATCCAATGTCTATCACTATGATCTGAATCTGAGCGAAATTTCCCGGATTTGGAAAGGTGGTTGTATTATTCGCGCTGGATTTTTGAATAAAATCAAACACGCTTTTAATGAGAATCCAGCTTTACCGAATTTATTGTTAGCTCCCGAGTTTAAACAGACCATCTTAGATCGTCAAGATGCTTGGAGAGAAGTATTAGCTCAAGCAGCTAAATTGGGAATTCCTGTTCCAGCATTCAGTGCTTCCCTCGATTATTTTGACAGCTATCGTCGCGATCGCTTACCTCAAAATCTCACTCAAGCACAACGTGATTATTTTGGGGCTCATACCTATGAGCGGATTGATAAACCTGGTTCTTTCCATACAGAATGGATTGCTAGCAGTCACGAAACTTGATCCAATTCCACACCTCAAGGATATCAAGCTAAAAAGTCTCTAGAAACCCTTAGTTATACTAAGAGTTAAATCATTTAATCACCCGTTTCTTCTGAGAATACGGGTTTTTTTAATCTCAATAACTCTTGTTAATCACTAATTTGCAAAGATTTTTAAGGATGCGGTGAACCTGGTATAATTCGTTACCACGATGGCGAAGTTCAAATATATTTGATGTAGTATAATGGGGTATTTCTCCGTTGACTAATTTGGTCTATTACTGTGCTTTCCAAACCCCATGAAATCCGATCGGAATAACACTAGGTAAACCTAACTTGCAAACAGGTTCATCATCTAGTCGATCGCGATCAAAAATCCAAACTTCACTAGCATCTCGATTACCATTATAAACCACAGTCAACACCCAACTTTGACTAGGATTTAAACGATCGATCACATAAATTGGTTCGACTGGATAATAATTTTCTCCAAATTTAGCAATAGTCAGAGTCTGAGTTTGGGTATCAAAACGAGCGATCGTATTATATAACTCATGAGTAGCATCAACCTCGGTCGTATGTACACACAAATAAGTAGAGCGAGCATATTGCCCTATTTCTAACTGCGACACAACGGGAAATTCACAAGAATAATCTAAGATTTCCTCAATTCTGATTACTTTTGAGTTTTGTACATCTAAACATACTTGCCATAACGTAGCCAAAGCCTTAGTATGAGTTTGTCCAGTAGCGATCTCTTGTAAACGTTGATTAATGGCAAAATCTTCATAACGCACTACATCCACAATCACATTACCATTTGGTGCCACATAACCATTACTAAAATGCCATTGAAACCAAGGTTCTGTTTCTATTTGACTAACTAATGATAGACTTTCTTGATCAAAGATTAAAATCCTTGTTCCTAGACTTGGTTTCCATTCTAAACAATGGCTATAAGAACCTAATCCAGCTAGGAGTGGTAGTATATTTAACTGGATGGGGGATATAAAAAATACTAAATATGGTCCAGCTAAAACGAAATCGTGACAGAGGGGAATTCCTTTTAGGGAAAAAGCTGATTGTTGGACAATTTTACCATCAGGATTACTTTGATAAAGATGGAGTTGACTATTGCTGTTTTTAATAGTCATCCCAAAATTAAATATTTTGCCAGTAACTGGATCGCGTTTATAATGAGCAGAATAGGAAAAGTTATTCTTTAATCCCCCTAAATCATCTTCTCCCCAAGTCGTCAAAGTTTGTAAATCTAAAGCATAAGGTTTACCACCTTCCCATAATGCTAACAATTTATTTGGTAAAGCCATCACAGAAGTATTAGCGGAATTTTTGGGTGGTTTACCCCAGCGTTCCCAAATACTTGGCGCAATCATGCCATAATTACTATAGAGATATTTTCCCGCTTTCGATTCCTTGAGATAACCCTCGGTTTCCACATAACGATAGATTCCAGTTACTCCTTCATCGGTAAAATGGAGAGCCAGAATTGCCCCATCTCCATCAAACCAATGTCCCACAGAAGTTGTTCCTCTGGTTAAACGTCCCGGTCCATTCCGATAAAGAGTTCCCCGTAATCCCAAGGGAATTATACCGCTAATAATTTCTATAGGAGTCAGGGGAAACTCGGACGCAGATTGGGATATAGCTTTTGACCAAGCTTTTCGATGGGAGGGTTGAGTTTGGGTTGGTGACATATATTGATTTAGATGTGCAAATTAGACATCAGCTATTTTTAGCTATTTTTGGCTGGAATAGAGATTTTCAATGTGATCTAGTTCACAAATTTTAGTTATCGACCTATGTTAACTTAGTATCTACAGATAAAAAAAAACAACTATTAGCACTACCCCATGCTAGTTCAGCCTAATTATAATATAGCATACTTAATGCTACTTTAAATTAGTTGACGACTTGGACAACAGTACAATTGTAATAGTATCATCAAACGGTTAATCATGAACTCTGGTTACAACACTTATCAAATGATTACTGAAATATTTAGAGTAACAATGGAACGCTATCGGATATCTGCTAAACAGCTATCAAAAGTGTCAGGAGTTAGTGAAAATCATATATCTGAGTTTCGTCGTCATAAAACTGGAATTTCGACGGAAGTATTAGGAAAACTACTAGATGCAATGGAAGAAATCCAACCAGGATCTCGGGCTTACTTTTGTTCTAGATTAGCAAATGGGAATGATGCAGAAATTACTAACCAAAAGTCTGCTCCAAAAGAATTAGAGTCTCTGTGGGAAATTCAAAATCTAGTTGATGGATTATCAGATAACCAATTAGCATTACTCCTGATGGTGATTGCAACAAGAATCAAAGCTAATGCTTTAGCAAGTGTTAAAGGAATGGAGCGCATTGGTTAATCATTGCCCGATTATCTTTATTGGTGATCAACCCAATTAATTAGGATGGGATTAAATTTCGCTAATTTTTAATCAATAGCAATTTTTATCCGGCTAAATTTTGATCAAAAAAGACTTTAGCGTAAACTATAATCATCAGCAGAAGCTTAACCAATATTAACCATGACCAATCGCTTAATCCAATCCCAAAGCTTATACCTTCGCAAACACGCGGAAAATCCAATTGATTGGTGGTTCTGGTGTGAGGAAGCTTTAGAAACTGCACATCAACAGAATAAACCGATTTTCCTGTCGATCGGCTATTCTAGCTGTCATTGGTGTACCGTGATGGAAGGAGAAGCATTTTCTGATCGGGCGATCGCTGAATATATGAATGCTAATTTTATCCCGATTAAAGTAGATCGGGAAGAACGTCCAGATTTAGATAGTATTTATATGCAAGCGTTGCAAATGATGACTGGACAAGGTGGATGGCCATTAAATATTTTTCTGACTCCGGAAGATCGAGTACCATTTTATGGTGGTACTTACTTTCCGATCGAACCCCGCTACAATCGTCCCGGTTTTTTACAAGTGCTCCAAGCAATTCGTCGTTATTACGACCAAGAAAAAATTAAACTCCAAGAATTCAAAGTCGAAATTATTAGCTCCCTCCAACAAGCAGCATTATTAGGAATAACTGAATCAACCCATCAGGAGATCAAAATTGAGCAATGGAAACGTGGGTTAGAAGTAAATATAGGTGCGATCGCAGTTGAAGAGGGTGGACCGAATTTTCCCATGATTCCTTACGCGGAAGTAAGTTTAAGAGCAAGTCGATTTCTTCCTGGTAGTCGTTGGGGAGAAAAACCCTTTAAATATGATCCTCAACAAGTCAGTAAAAAACGAGGTTTAGCTTTAGCTTTAGGGGGAATTTATGATCATGTTGCGGGTGGATTTCATCGCTATACAGTTGATGAGAATTGGACTGTACCCCATTTTGAAAAAATGCTCTATGATAATGGTCAAATTCTCGAATATTTGGCAAATTTATGGAGTACAGGATACCATGAACCAGCTTTGGAGCGTGCAGTATTAGGAACAGTTCAATGGTTAAAAAGAGAAATGACTTCTCCTCAAGGTTTCTTTTATGCTGCTCAAGATGCTGATAGTTTCACTCAACCAACAGCCAAGGAACCGGAAGAAGGAGCTTTTTATGTCTGGAGCTATCAAGAATTAGCCCAAATTCTCAATGATGCAGAATTGACTGAACTCCAAGCTCAATTTACAGTTACTCCTCATGGTAATTTTGAAAATTTTAATGTTTTGCAGCGGTTACATCCTGGTAAACTGAGTGAGAATCTAGAAGCTATTCTCGCTCAACTTTTTCAAGTTCGCTATGGGACAGCTCCACAGGATTTATTAACATTTCCTCCAGCTTATAATAGTCAAGAAGCTAAAACTAGGTCATGGTTAGGGAGAATTCCGACCGTGACAGATCCAAAAATGATTGTAGCTTGGAATAGTTTGATGATTTCTGGTTTAGCTAGAGCTTATAGTGTTTTTGGTAATCGGGAATATTTAGAATTAGCAGTGAATGCAGCTAACTTTATTTTAGCTAATCAATGGCAAGAAAAACGATTTCATCGACTCAATTATGACGGTCATCCTGCGGTGTTAGCTCAATCCGAAGATTATGCTTTATTTATGAAAGCTTTGTTAGATTTACAGCAAGCATCCTTAGTCAATAGCGATCAGTCAATTTCTGGAATCCACGCTAGTTTTTGGTTAGAAAAAGCGATCGCAATCCAAGCCGAATTCGATCAATTACTATGGAATCAGGAATTAGGTGGATACTATAATAATGAAGATAGTCAAGATTTATTAGTCAGAGAACGTAGTTATATCGATCATGCTACTCCTGCACCTAATGGAGTCGCGATCGCTAATTTAATTCGATTAGCAATCTTAACTAATGATCTCAAATATCTAGACCAAGCTCAACAAGGACTACAAGCTTTTAGCAGTATCATCAATCGTTCTCCCCAAGCTTGTCCAAGTCTATTTACAGCTCTAGATTGGTATCATCATCATTATCTCGTCCAGACTTCAAGTGATGCGATCGCTCAACTAAGTCGTAACTATTTACCCACAGCTATTTTAGCTTTAGAAACTAACTTACCTAAAGATACAGTTGGATTAGTCTGTCAAGGATTAACTTGTCAAGAACCAGCTCTGAGTTATGAGCAATTATGGGAACAAGTGCAAAAAATCAGTAACCTGTAGGGGCGAAGCATTCGGGCGATAATTCACCACTTAAATCCATTAATTTTATATCCGAATGCTTCGCCCGGTTCTTCGTCGGGATCTCCAAAAAAAAATCTTAACTGAATGTATTTTAATATCTAATGGGAACAAGTGCAAAAAATCAGTAACCTGTAGGGGCGAAGCATTCGGGCGATAATTCACCACTTAAATTCATTAATTTTATATCCGAATGCTTCGCCCGGTTCTTCGTCGGGATCTCCAAAAAAAAAATCTTAACTGAATGTATTTTAATATCTAATGGGAACAAGTGCAAAAAATCAGTAACCTGTAGGGGCGAAGCATTCGGGCGATAATTCACCACTTAAATCCATTAATTTTATATCCGAATGCTTCGCCCGGTTCTTCGTCGGGATCTCCAAAAAAAAATCTTAACTGAATGTATTTTAATATCTAGTTGATCTGTTGATTGCATAGATGGCGAGGGCAAAGCATTTCGGTAATATTATTCTTCGTTTAAGCAATCATTTATTCGCCGAAATGCTTTGCCCCTACGGTTAACTTTTTTGTTGTGGGACAGACATCTTTTCTGTTCAATAAATTGATCAACTACTCCTTAATTTTTTGACTTGGGATAATTTTTTCCAAACCAATTAAAGCTTCCATCACTGATTTAACTACTGGTGCTGCTACAGTTGCTCCAGCTCCACCTTGAGGTTCATCGACTACAGCTAAAACGACATAACGAGGAGAATTGATGGGAAAAATGCCCACAAAACTGGTAATTTTAGCATAGTCAGAATAACCACCCGTATCATTATTAGCTTTTTGAGCGGTTCCGGTTTTACCAGCAATCCGATAACCAGGAATTTGAGCTGGTTTCCCAGTACCTTCGGTTACCACCTTTTCCATCATTTCTAATACAGCTTGAGTATTTTTCTGGGAAAAAACTTGTCTTGGTGCTGGTAAATTAGGTTGCCAATAAAGTTGTCCCTCGCTGTCAAACAGACCCTGAACAACATGGGGTGTTACCAATTTGCCTCCATTAGCTAGAGTAGCATGGAGTTGAGCCATCTGGATTGGCGTTAAAGCAACACCTTGACCAAAAGCAGTAGTCGCAGCATCAATATGTGATCCTTGATATTGCTCACGAGATTTGAGCTGACTTGGAGCTTCAAAGGGTAAATCAATCCCAGATGTTTGTCCGAGTCCTAATCTTTCTAACCAATCATGGTAAATTTCTGGTTTCAAGGTTTGCACAATATGCACCATTCCCACATTGCTCGAATATTTGATAATATCCGTCACACTTAAGGGTCCATGACCTCCAGCATAATCAAAATCATAGTTTTGAATTGGCCAACCATCAATATAGATTTGACCCTCATCGTTAAATACACTATCAGGTTTAATCTTTCCTGCTTCTAGTGCGATCGCGACATTGATCGGTTTAAAGGTCGAACCCGGTTCATAAGTATCCGATAGAGCCCAATTTTTAAAGTTCTCGGCATTTTTGACTTGGAAATAGTAATTTGGATCGTAGGTAGGTTCACAAACTAAAGATAATAACGAACCATCTTTCGCATCCATGACAATAACTGTGCCACGTTTGGCATGAAACAGTTGCATTTGCTGTTTTAAGGCGTTACGTGCTGCACGTTGTAAGCGATGATCAATAGTAAGTTGTAAACGCAGATCGTCTAAATGCAGAAACCCTCCGGGCATTTGATCTGGTATCCAAGCACCCAGACTACTGAGGGTAAAACTAATTTCGGGTACTGCTCTTTCTAGGATATTTTGTTGGCTATATTCTAAACCGGCTTGACCTTTTCGATCTAAATTCACATAACCCACAACTTCTGCACCGATCTCTTGATGAGGATAGATCCGTTGTTGTTCGGGTACTAGTTCTAATCCATCTAAATAGAGATTAGCAATTCGATTAGCCAGATTTTCTGGTAAAGAAAATTCGATTCTAATTCCACTATCCCTAGTTTGAAATTGTTTGACTAAGTCGGTCACGGTCAGACCTAAAATTGGCCCGATTTGGCTAGCGATCGCTTCTGGTGTTTTCTTAAATAGTTTCGGGTGGGCATATAATGTATAAACTTGTTGGTCGATCGCTAAAGCATTGCCATTGCGGTCTATAATTGGTCGGCGAGGTACAAAGGGACGCATGGTAGTTTGCTGCTGACTTTTAGCCAGTTCTCGCAATTCCCGACCCTGAAGTATTTGTAATCGAAATAAATTGAGACACAGTCCCAATACTCCGACCAATAATATTCCTCCCACTAAGGCTAATCTGAATCTTGATGCTTGAGCATTAATATTGATGGTTTTTAAGCGCCGATCGCGTGAGGATACCTGGGAAGGTGGAGATCGCTTAATTTGGGGATGACTAGCAGGATTTCCCCGAGGAGATTTGGGGGGAAGGGGTCGAGAACGACGACGGAAACGGTCAAAGGTTGAACCTTTGGTCATAATCAATCTCCTTAGTATCCCAAAGGTGTAGCAGGATTAATCGCTCTATGATTGGTTTGGCGATCGGGATTGGGTGGGACTGGACGCGGGGGAGCTGGAGCTAAAAAGACCAAATGGTCAGGTTTTTGCGGTACTAACCCGGAATGAGGATTTTCGGCTTCTTGGGCCATTTGTTTTTTCAGTAGTTCACTTGCAGTGCTTAATTGTCGCTCTTGTCGTTGGAGGCTTTCTAATTTCTGGTATTCTTGGCTCCATAACCTTTGGGAATATACAGTCCAGCTATACATGGTCAGGGTCACCACTATGACCAGAAAGGTAATTCCAGAGGTAGGTTGTTCGATTTTTTGTAGCGATCGCAACCACCACGGCATAATTTGCGGTGATGGCATGATTTTGAGATTTTGTTGGTTTTTTGACTGATTTGGTCTGCTAGTACGATTTTTAGCGTTGATCGATGTGATTTTGGTTGAACTTGAGGAGCCACTTTGAGGTTTTCTAGTCCCGGGAGAAGTGTTAAGAGCAACTGACATAAATTTCACAGATAAAGGTATTTAGCCTAATTTCCAGACAGCAAGATTTATTTTTTGTCTAGAGGATCGGCCATTTTATTCCCATCCTAACATTAGGGATTTGGTTGATTGTAATAATTTACAGGGATTTCAATGATAAATTCCGTGCCCTTTTGTGGTGTTGAGTTACAGATTAATTTTCCTTGATGTTGATTGACGATGGTTTGATAGCTAACTGTTAAGCCCAATCCACTCCCGCTCCCAATCCCTTTAGTCGTAAAAAAAGGATCGAAAATTTTTGATTGAATTTCCTGATTAATTCCCGGACCGTTATCCGCGATCGCAATTCTTACCCAATCCCTATTTGGTTCGAGCCCTGGGATCATCTCAGTACGGATCGTTAAGGTTTTTGGCTCAATCGGGTAATTTTTGAGAGCTTCGATCGCGTTGAGCAGGATATTCATAAATACTTGATTAAGCTGACTGGGGTAACATTCCACTGGAGGTAATTTTGCATAATTCCGAATTATCTGAATATTTTTTTTAATTGTCCCTTCCAAAATTAGCAAGGTACTTTCTAATCCGGTATGAATATCAACCGATTTATGTTCAGCTTCATCTAAGCGAGAAAAATTTCGTAGTGCTAAAACAATCTCACGAATGCGCTCTGCACCTGTATTCATTGATTTTAAGATTAAAGGCAGATCGCGGAGTAAAAAATCTATTTCTACTTCTTGGGAAATACTAACTAATTCCGGTTGGGGCTGAGGATAGTAGGTTTGATATCCTACGAGTAACCGGATTAAATCATTCACATAGCGTTCAATATAAGGGATATTGCCATAAATAAAGCTGACTGGATTGTTAATTTCGTGAGCAACTCCAGCTACGAGTTGTCCTAAGCTGGAGAGTTTTTCACTTTGGATTAACTGTGCTTGAGTTAGTTGTAATTCCCGGAGTGTTTTTGCGAGGTATTCTGCTTGAGCTGCACTAGCAGCAGCTTGTTTTTGGGTTTGAGCGTATAATTTTGCTTGTTGAATGGAAATTGCTAGTTGATCTGCTACTGCTTCAGCTAGTTCTTGATCGTTTTTTGACCAGTAGCGAACGTGAGAACATTGATTCAGATAAAGAATAGCATGGAGTTGTTCATTTGCTTGAACTGGGAGGACTAAAGAAGAACGGATTTGCGCTTTTTGATATTCTGGTTGATTTGGACCAATGCGCGGATCTTGGGTAATATCAGAAATAATTACTGGTTGACGATTTTCGATTACCCATTCAGTAATTGGTCCGTGAGGATCAAAATCATTGATGGTGGAAGGAAAAGGTTCTTGATATACTTCAAATAGGTGCTGACGACGAAAAACTTCTGATAATTCATTGACTTCTTCGACTAAATGCACTAAACATCTGTCTACTTGTAAAGCTTGTAAGAGTTGGGCGATCGCTTGGGTTAAGATCGTTTCTAGATCGAAACTTTGGCGAGTTTGATTGGTAATTTGATTGACTAGTTTTTCTTTGGCTGCTTGTTTTTGGGTTTGTTCATATAATTGTGCTTGATGGATCGCGATTTCTAATTGTTGTGCGATCGATTGCATAAATTCTATTTCCCCACTAGACCATTCCCTAGCATGGTTAGATAAGCAAGATATAAATCCAATTTGATCCGGTTGAGCTTTGACTGGTACTAATAAATAAGCTGGTGCTTCTAACCGGGATAAATTTCCCAAGCATTCCCAAAGTTGCGGATTGACTCTCTCTAAGTTTTGCAGATTTTCCCCATCTTGATGATCAACACTATTTTTAATTACTAATTCTCCTTGCGCGATCGCTGGTGCGACACTCCCAAATAGGGCTAATGGATAATATTTTGGTTGAGCTGGGTGCCCATGATTCCAATTTTCTTGATCGCTGTTAATTGGGGGATGATTTGGTATTGCTAAATCCTTTAATTCGATTACGTTTAAAAGTGGATTCTTATGGATAACCTCATCGGCAATTTGGACTCGATTTGTATCCGCAAAATACCAAAAAAAACTGCATCGATCTAAATTTAATAAGCTGGCTGTTTCTGCGACAGCTGTTTTGATCACAACTTTTAACTCTAATGAGTTCCGAATGCGGTCAACTATTTTCCGCAATAACGAGCTTTGATAGGTTGAATTTTGATTGAGTGACAATTTTGATGCTAAGGTGTCAATGGGTAATATTTTTGGCATAATAGAAAAAAGAGCAATACTGAGTAAACTTGAACCATAATTTTAATTACTCGTGTTGTCAACGAACTTCCACCTGTACTATTTTTCTACCTCCTGTAGAGCAAATATGTTCTAACCAAGAGTTGCTGATTGCAATAAATTTCAATGATTAATCAGACTTTTGATTTGGATGAAAATTTTTCTAAATGTATTTAGACAACACTTAGATGCAATTAAAGCATAAAACTATTGGCATTTTTTGTATCTTATCATACCGTTTCCTGTTAAATTAATTGTGCTCTGAGCATCGGGATTAAATCGACTTAAGGAACAAATGCTAATACACCAACCGGAGAACCCGAACCACCGGAGAGACGAAGAACTCCGATCGCTAAGGTAATTTCCTGAGTAGGTAGCTGATCTAAATTAGTTAAATTTTCCAAAACAATACGAGGTTTTGCCAATACTAAACGATTGCTGATAAAAGTTAAATCTTGTCCTCCATCTATCCCATGAGTATCAATTCCTATCCCAGCGATTTGGCGTTCTTGGAGCAGAAATTCTGTGCTATAATTTTCTATCCCTGGAAAATGTAATCCCCCTAATTTATCCTGATTAAAGAATGTACTTTGATCAGTCCATTTATCTTGCCATCCGGTATAAATTAACACTAAACTTCCCCTAGGAATTAACCCATAATTCTGCTCCCAATTCATAATATCAGCGATCGTAAGGAGATAATCAGGATTGGCGGCTGATTGCTGTCTAATATCAATGACGATCGCTGGTAAAATCAATGAATCGGCAGCATATTCTTCGATTCCTATTCCTGTACTATGAAAACTTTTTGGTGCATTAATATGAGTAGCACTATGTTCTCCTATGGTAAATTGCTGCAAATAATAACCATCTTTTTCTAATTTTGCTATCGTGGTAAATTCTACGGGTGGATCTCCTGCCCATTGGGGAATATTTGGGGTAATTATATGGCTTAAATGAATTACTTTTGAATAGCTAATCATTTTTTGTTTGGGAGGAGAACAAGTTAATTTGGCTAAGGTAGCTGACATTACTTCTTTCGTTTGACCAGTAACAGTAAATACTAAAGCTTCTCGATAAATACGTTGAGCAGCGTGAGATTGAGAAAGAGCAGCACCACTAGAAACAGTAACAGCAGCATGAGCGCACCGGACGGCTAATTCAATTGTCCAAGCTCTCAATTCTAGCTGGTCTGTCAATTTCATATTGGTGTTTTTTTGCGCTTGTCGAATTGCCTGTTTACAGCGAATATATTCATCTTTGAAAGATTGTACTGCTCCATCAATAAAAGATAAAGATTTCTGAGTCGCTGTTATTTCTAAAATATTAATACTAGCTAAAATACATCCTAAAGTCAAAGCAGTTGATTGTAAAACTTTCCTTTGATCATTTTGATGAATCCACCCTATAGGTTGAATTGTAACTACTTCTTCTTGTGATAAAAACCAGTTGTTAAAAGTAGCAGTAACCGTATTAGTTGAGGTCATCGCAGCCAATAACATTGGCTCACTAAAGTTGAGTATTCCTCCTGAATTTTGAGTGGTTTGAGTAAATGGTACTAACCCAAATATCGCCTGACCATCGGGTAAATATGCACCAACAATAAATTTATGAAATAAACCCCAACCGGTTAACCATGGCACAATTCCATCTAGATAATAACCTCCATCTACAGGTACAGCTTTTACAGCTACTTTTCCCTGATGTCGCAGTTGGGAAAAACCAATAGCTATCAATATTTCACCTTTATTCATGCGCGGCAAATATTCAGACTGAAGTGCAGAATTTGTGCTTTCTAGCAAAATATTCGCTGCACTCCGATGTTGGATTTGTAAGAAAGCTAAAGCTCCTGAGTATTTGGCTAATAATTCTGTAAAACTTTGCCAAGGATCATTAACACCTAAACCACCTAATGCTTCAGGAATTTGCACAGCTAATAAGCCTAATTTACCCAGTCCTTCCAGAGCAGATTTTAAGCTGTCTGAGTTAAGATCAATTTCATTCGCTAAGGGAGCCACCGATTTTTGTAGATAAGATTCGCAGATCTCTAATAAATGTGATATTGGCATATTTGCATACAGAATACTTTACATAGATTATGATATACTTAATTTTGCCAATCATCCCGAAATTCAAATTATCAAAAACTGATCCTAATTCATAATGAAGGTATACTTCAATACTTCGGTTAAATAAGAATTAGATATACTGAATTTATCTTTACCGATTAAATACTAAAATAGTTAGAATCAACTGAACAAGGATGATTAATTAAATTATGAATCCGATCGCAAACTTGTGATTATATCAAATAATAGAGTAATTGTCTATAGGTAATCGTACTATAGTCGCTCCAATATTCAAAAATATCTAATCCAGGAGACATAAGTTATGACAATGATCAGCAATTTATCCGGTTACAAAATAACAGAGAAAATCTATCAGGGTACGCGCACTCTTGTCTATCGTGGTCTACGAAACAATGATCAACAGCCTGTTGTGATCAAATTATTACGAAATAAATATCCCGACTTTCATGAACTCCTCCAGTTTCGCAATCAATATACAATTGGCAAAAATCTTCACTTTTCTAATATTATTCAGCATCTAACTTTAGAAATATATCACAATAACTATGCCTTAGTTATGGAAGACTTTGGTGGAGTTTCCCTATCTGCTTATGTCCAGAACACAACCCCTCAAAGCCAAATTTATAAATCTTTATCCTTAGCCGAATTTCTGAACATTGCCATTCAAATTACCGATAGTCTTCACTATCTCTACCAAAACCTGGTGATTCACAAAGATATCAACCCCACGAATATTCTGATTAACCCAGATACGAAACAAGTTAAATTAATTGACTTTAGTATTTCTTCCCTGCTGCCACGAGAAACTCAAGAAATCCAAAATCCCAATGTCTTAGAGGGAACATTAGCTTATATTTCTCCAGAACAAACTGGGAGAATGAATCGAGGGATTGACTATCGCAGTGACTTCTATTCTCTAGGAGTTACCTGCTATCAATTATTAACAGGAAAATTACCATTTAGCTCAGAAGATGCCATGGAATTGGTGCATTGTCATTTAGCTAAACACCCAATTCCCATTGATCAAATTAATTCAGAAATCCCCTTAAGCTTATCAGAAATAGTTAGCAAACTCATGGCAAAGAATGCAGAAGACCGTTATCAAACCGCCTTGGGAATCAAGCATGATTTAAAGATTTGTTTAGCACAATTGCAAACAACAGGTCAAATCGAAATATTTAAACTAGGAGAGCGAGAATCTTAGCGATCGCTTCCTGATCCCCGAAAAACTCTATGGTCGGGAGCCAGAAGTTAACCAACTATTAACAGCCTTTAAAAGAGTGAGTACGGTTAGTACAGAAATGATGTTAGTTGCAGGGTTCTCAGGGATTGGGAAAACTGCGGTGGTAAATGAGGTACATAAACCCATTGCTAGACAGCGAGGTTACTTCATTAAAGGTAAATACGACCAGTTTCAACGTGATATTCCCTTTTCTGGTTTTGTGCAAGCTTTCCGAGATTTAATCGGACAATTGCTAGCAGAATCGGATACTCAATTAGAAGTTTGGAAAACTCAGATTCTCACCGCATTGGGAGATAATGGACAAGTTTTGATTGAGGTGATTCCTGAATTAGAAAATATTATTGGTAAACAGCCACTAGCTACAGAACTATCAGGAACTGCTGCTCAAAATCGCTTTAATCTCCTATTTCAAAAATTTGTGGAGGTTTTTACCACACCAGAGCATCCCTTAGTGATATTTTTGGATGATTTGCAGTGGGCTGATTCGGCATCGTTGAAACTATTGCAACTATTAATGCAGGATACAGGGAGTTTATTAGTGTTAGGTGCCTATCGAGATAATGAAGTTTCGAGCGTGCATCCATTTATATTGACAGTAGATGAAATTGTTAAAACTGGAGTAGTGGTTCATACAATTTACCTCCAACCTTTAGAGCTAAAGGATATGAATCAGTTAGTAGCAGATACCCTTAATTGTCAATCATCTCTCGCCCAACCTTTAACAGAATTGATGTATAGAAAAACCAAGGGCAATCCATTTTTTGCAACGCGATTTCTTAAGGTACTCCATGAAGATGGGCAAATTACTTTTAATTCGGATATTTGTCATTGGCAGTGTGATATTGCCAAAGTTCAAGCTTTGACTATTACAGATGATATTGTACAGTTTATGGCACTTCAACTACAGAAGTTACCCCAAGAAACTCAGAATGTTCTTAAACTAGCTGCTTGTATTGGGGCACAGTTTGATTTGCAGACTTTGGCAATCATCAGCGAAAGTTCATTAGAGATGACAGCTACAGCATTGTGGATCGCTCTCCAAGAGGGTTTAATTGTTCCGAATACGGAAAACTATAAATTCTTTATCGAATCCGATCGGGGGTTGACTGGTGATTTAGTAGCTAATGCAGCTTATCGATTTTTGCACGATCGCATTCAACAAGCCGCCTACTTACTAATTCCGCTAGACCAGAAACAGCTGACTCATAATCGAATTGGAAACTTGCTCCTCGATAATTTATCACAGGTAGATCAAGGACAGCTTTTTTTTGAAATTGTCGGTCATCTTAATATTGGCAGTTCCTTCCTGGTTGACCCATCTAAACGTGAAGAACTAGCCCAGTTAAATTTAACCGCAGGAAATAAAGCTAGAAACTCTACCGCTTATGAATCTGCTGCTAATTACTTTGCTAATGGTATTAATTTATTAGCTCCAGATTATTGGAAAAAACAGTATCAACTAGCACTGAAATTATTTCTAGGAAGGGCAGAAGTTGAAACTATTGTGGGTCATTTTGAATCAGCATCTAATTTAATTGAAACAACTCTGAAGGAAACAGATAACTTACTCGATCAATGTGCAGCTTATGAGCTAAAGATCCGGATGAATATTCTCTGTGGAGAACATGAGACAGCAATCGATATAGCCTTAGTTGCGCTCAACCTATTAGATATTACCCTAGAATCCGAACCTCCTATCAGTATTGATTTCGATCAACTATTGAACCTACCGGATATCGGTGATCCTACCAAGCTCAAAGGAATAGAAATTCTAGCTTCGGTCCTTGGTGCTGCCTATCAGGCCCAACCCGAACTAATGTTGCCTATAACCATTACCATGCTTAAACTATGTATTCAGTATGGCAATTCGCCAATTGCTGCCACGGTCTATGCTTTCTATGGTTTCTTGCTTTGTGGGTTTATGGGCAATATTGAATTGGGTTACCAATTTGGTCTGCTTTCTCTCAAAATCCTTGATAAATACAATGCTCATTGCTTCAAAAGTAATGTATATCATCACTTCTATGCACATATATGTGCTTGGAAAGAGCCAGTTTCCGCTACTATTGATGGTTTGCTAGAGGCTGTTCAAAGCGGATTAGAAACCGGAGATATAGAGTATGCTATGTACACCTTAAAAGATTACTGTAATTATTATTTTCTCACGGGTGCATTTCTTGATGATGTAGATGCAATATACGAAAAATATAAAAATCTAAGCCGCAGCATGGAGGTAGTATATCATGATCTGGTAATCTGGCAACAAATAGGGTTAAACCTAAAGAATTTCCATGAGAGAGATATCTTGATTAGCCTGCCAAATCTTAGTGATAAAGATACCTTTCAGTACCTGCAAGAAAAACACCACAATATGGCTTTGTTTGGTGCTTACTTTGGTAAATGTCAGCTTTATTACTTTAAAGGTGATTATGCAGAAGCTGTTGAAAATGGTAACAATGCTAACAATTATATCAACTTTGTAGTTGGTAAAATATATCCTACGTTTAATAATTTTTATTTATCTCTGGCATTATTAGGACTTGCCCAAACGTTAGAACCAGAGCAGCGATTGGTAGCTCTCAATCAAGTTGAAGAGAATCAAGCTCAATTACAAAGATGGGCTAATCATGCCCCAAGTAATTTTCTACACAAATTTTATTTAGTCAAAGCTGAGATTTGCCGAGTTCTGGGAGATAAAAGCGAAGCGATCGACTTCTATGATCTGGCAATTTCAGGAGCCAAAGAAAACAGCTATATCCAAGAAGAAGCATTAGCTAATGAACTTGCTGCTAAATTCTACCTCAACTGGGGTAAAGAAAAAGTTGCCGCAGGTTATATGCAAGAAGCATACTATTGTTATGCTTCCTGGGGGGCTAAAGCCAAAGCTATTGATTTAGAAAAACGTTATCCCCAACTCCTTGCACCGATTCTACAACAACCTGACGCTACTGACTTTTTCAAGAAAACATTTGCCTTCGGAAAGATTACTTCTCAACAAACCTCTACCAGTGTCAGTGAAGCACTAGACTTGGCAACTTTACTGAAAGCATCTCAAGCAATTTCTGAAGAAATTGAACTCAATAAACTTCTGATTACCTTATTGAAAATCGTCATTGTCAATGCTGGGGCGAGTAAATGTGTTTTGCTCCTTAAACAAGATAGTTCGTTAAAAGTGGTAGCTCTGGTAGCCGAGACACAGTCACCGCAACTATTACCATCAATTCCCCTAGAATCAAGTCTAGATGTGCCAATTAGTTTGGTGAATAAGGTTAAACGAAATTTGGCACCTGTGTTATTAGCAGATGCGCGGATAAATTCTCAGTTTACGGCTGATAGTTACATCCAAAAAAAACAGCCTAAAAGCGTTTTTTGCAGCCCAATTTTGTATCAAGGACAATTAATTGGAGTTTTATATCTAGAAAATAATCTGATTGTGGATGCTTTTACAAGCGATCGCGTGGAAGTTCTGAATTTAATTTGCGCTCAAGCTGCTATTTCCTTAGAAAATGCTCGTCTGTATCAACAGTCTCAAAAGAAGACTCAAGAACTTGAACAAGCTCTCCAAGAACTCCAAAAGACCCAAATTCAATTGATTCAAGGAGAAAAAATGTCGGCATTAGGAAATTTAGTAGCGGGGGTTGCCCACGAAATCAATAATCCCCTAGGTTTCCTTGGCGGTAATATTCAACCTGCCTTAGATTATATCAATAGTCTTTTTGGATTGCTCGATCTATTTCAAGCGAAATATCCTCAATTACATCCAGAAATTCAAGCCGAAATGGAAAATATCGATCTTAATTACATTCGGGAAGATTTACCAAAATTAGTTAGCTCGATGCGGGAAGGAGTGAACCGAATTAAAGAGATCAGCACTAGCTTAAGAACCTTCTCTCGTGGGGATACTAACCATCCGGTTGCCTGCAATATTCACGATGGGATTGATAGTACCATTATGATCCTGAAACATCGCCTGAAGGCTAAGGAGAATCGCCCCGAAATCAAAGTGGTTAAAGACTATGGAAATTTACCTCAAATCAAATGTTATGTTGGACAGTTAAATCAGGTATTTATGAATTTACTCAGTAATGCTATTGATGCCCTAGAAGACTCAAATCAAGGGCATAAATATGCAGAAATTGCCAATCAAATCACTGTAAAAACCGAGTTATCAACCGAACAAAAACAGGTAATAGTTAGGATTCAAGATAATGGAATTGGGATGAATGTCGAGGTACAGTCCCAGATTTTTGAGCATTTATTTACAACCAAAGAAGTCGGAAAAGGGACAGGATTGGGATTGGCGATCGCGCGGCAAATTATCGTCGAAAAACATCAAGGTAGCATTAGTGTTAATTCAGAAATTGGTGTAGGGACAGAATTTATAATATCCCTGCCCATTTAATAGTAAATAACCTGCATCTACATAGAAGATACTGCAATCCGGTGTAGGGGCAAAGCATTTCGGCGCATAAATGATAGCTTAAGTGAAGAATAATATTACCGAAATGCTTTGCCCTTGTCATCTATGCAGCCAACAGATCAACTATATATTAAAATCCATTCAGTTAAGATTTTTGGGGATATCTCGGCTTTAAAAGGGTGAAGCATTCGGATCTAAATTAACGGACCTTCGACTTCCAATACGGTTCGTTTAAGGATATTTTGGGAGATATCGACGCAGAAGAAGGGTGAAGCATTCGGGTCTAATGCTACTCCCCTTCGACTACGCCCTTCGGCTACGCTCAGGGTAAACTCAGGGTAAAACTTCAGTGTTTAATTGTCGCCCGAATGCTTCACCCCTACAGTTAACTGAACCGGATTGGAATATACTGCATCTTATCCCAATTTAATATGAAGCAATAATCAATGTCAATCCATCATTATCCCGATCGCCCATTAGGAAAAATCGTCATCATTGGAGCTGGAATTGGTGGTTTAACCGCAGGAGCACTATTAGCACATCGGGGTTATAGCGTTTTAATTTTAGATCAAGCTTTAGTTCCGGGAGGATGCGCTTCAACTTTTACGAGAAAAGGATTTACCTTTGATGTGGGTGCTACTCAAGTTGCTGGATTAGAACCAGGTGGAATTCATCATCGAATTTTTTCAGAGTTAGACATTATACCACCATTAGCAACAATTTGTAATCCAGCTTGTGCTGTATATTTACCTGGTGAAACTAAACCAATTAATGTTTGGCATCATCCCCAACAATGGCAAATAGAAAGACAGCAACAGTTTCCTGGGAGTGAACCTTTTTGGGAATTACTAGGAAAATTATTTACAGCAAGTTGGCAGTTTCAAAGTCGCGATCCGATCTTACCACCTCGAAATTTATGGGATTTAGAGCAATTAATTAAAGCGGTACGTCCGGATACTTTAATTACCTTACCCTTTACTTTTTTAACTGTTGGTGATACTTTACGAGGTTATGGATTAAATCAAGATTTACGATTAAAGACTTTTTTAGATTTACAATTAAAACTGTATTCCCAAGTAAATGCAGATGAGACCGCGTTACTTTATGCAGCAACAGCTTTGGGAATTTCCCAAGCACCCCAGGGATTATACCATCTTCAGGGTAGTATGCAGGTATTGAGCGATCGCTTAAGAACTAGCTTAGAGCGAGATGGGGGAAAACTCCTGATGCGTCATACCGTAGAAAGGATTCAAACTAAGAATGGTAAAGCGACAGGTGTAGTAATTCGCAATCAAAAAACTGATGAAATTTGGACAGAATCAGCCGACCATATTATTGCTAACGTCACTGTCCAAAATTTGGTGAAATTATTAGGAGAACAAACACCAAGCGGTTATCGAAAACGGGTAGAACAATTACCATCAGCATCAGGATCTTTTGTCCTATATTTAGGAGTTGATCACCAAGCAATTCCTCCTGACTGTCCACCACATTTGCAATTTCTTTATGATTACGATCGCGAAATTGGCGAAAATAACTCTTTATTTGTTTCTGTCAGTCATCCGGTCGATGGTCGCGCTCCAGCAGGAAAAGCAACTATTACCGCATCTTCCTTTACCGATGTGAAAAAATGGTGGGATGGGATAGATTATCAAGAGATGAAACGTCAATATACCAAGGATGCGATCGCTAGACTTGGACAATATTTTGATCTCAAACCAGAGAACATTGTTTATACTGAAGCTGCTACACCACGGACTTATGCTCATTTTACCGGTCGGGATTTGGGTGTGGTCGGGGGGATTGGTCAACGAGTATCCACCTTTGGACCATTTGGTTTTGCGAATCGTACTCCAGTTAAATCTTTATGGTTAGTGGGTGACTCAACCCATCCGGGGGAAGGGACCGCAGGGGTGAGCTATTCTGCTTTGACTGTAGTTCGACAAATTGGTGCAGATTTTTAACAATTTTAGTGTAAGTTTTGAAAGGGAATTCCCTCATAACTCACCACCACTTCGCACCCGAATTTGACCATGACCCCATCCCTAACTAGCCCGATCATTGAAGTTATTGTTCAGCAGTATCAAAAAGATGGTGCTAATGAATCAGTTGTGACCTTAGTCCGTCAAATTCGGAGACAACTAGCAGAATTTTGGTTAGCAACACCCGATGAAATTTTGTCAACCACCTATTTAGAGGATGTGGGTAAAGCTCATCACATATTAGCCAATAGTGGCATTAAAGACGAACCATTAACTGAAAGTGAAAAAGCTTTTGTCCAGGATTTAATTGCCCATATTTCCCAAGGATTTAGTGCTACCAATGCACTTCAATATTTGCTAGCAGGTTGGCTATATTGTCGGGCAGATCAACTCCCATTGCAATATCAAGGAGCAGGAATTCCCAAATGGTTAATTGATGATTTATTAAGATTCATGATCCAATGGCCTGCTTATTTTCAAGAGTTAGGAGAAGTGGAGAAATATTATCTCTATATGAAAAAATTAGTAGATTTTCTCCATGATAATATTTTTCGTAATTTTAATTCGCGAAATTGGCAAGAAATTGCTTTAACTTTTAGTAATAATGTGAATTTTGTGCCGCTTTATTTTAGCACGCAAAATTTAAAAGATATCTATACTAAACGTTCTGATATCATGGAATTTGCCTTAAGAGGTGTAGGTAATAAAATCGATTATTCTTTTCCGGAACGACCTCAAGATAGAAAAAAGATTCGGTTAGGGATTCTCAAAATTACTTATGCTCCTGGTCCAGAGACTTTTGCCGCTATTTCCGTATTTGAATATTTAGATCGAAATAAATTTGAAATCATTTTATATATTCTTAATCCCACCAACTATCCCCTGGAAAAATATGCTTATAGTTGTGCCGATCGGGTGGTTATTTTAAAAAATAAAGACCTACCTGAACAAGTCCAAATGATTCGGAACGATAATGTGGATATTTTATTTATTGGTTCAATTTTGAGTAATGCAATTCATCGAATTTTGTTAATATCCCTACATCGATTAGCAAGAGTTCAGTTAACTTTTTTTGCTTCTCCAGTCACCACAGGAATCAGAAATATTGATTATTTTATTTCGGGAAAGTTATCGGAACCATTAGAAAATTACGCTGACCATTATCGAGAAAAATTAATCAATTTAGATGGGACAGGTTTTTGTTTTTCTTATCCAATTACCCATCCACCGACAGTGATACCTACTCGTCACAGCTTGGGTATACCCGAAGACTCAGTTATGTTTATTTCGGGTGCAAATCTTTATAAGATCATCCCCGAAGTTCGAGAAACTTGGGCAAAAATCATCGCTACAGTTCCCAATTCAGTTTTGGTATTACTTCCTTTTGGTCCGAGTTGGAGTAACTCTTATCCAGAAATACCCTTTACTCAGAAAATGCAGGAAATTTTTCATAAATACGGTATTGCTAGTAGTCAGTTATTCATCTTAAAATCTTTACCAAGTCGGGTAGAATTAAAAGAACTGTTTAAACAAGGTGATGTGTATTTGAATGCTTATCCTTATGGAGGGTCAACTTCCATTATCGATCCCCTAGAAGTGGGATTACCAACTGTAGTTCAGGATGGTAATTCTTTGCGATCGCGTATGGGTGCAGCATTATTACGAGATTTAAAAATAGAGGAATTAATTGCAGATACTGAGGAGGAATATATTCAGTTAAGTATATCACTAGGGAAAGATCGGGGATTACGTCAACATTATCGAGAAATAATTTTGCAGAAGATGCAGAATAAACCTAGATTTTTGGATAGTCAATATTATTCTGGACAGATGGGAGAAGTCTTGGAACAGTTGTTTCTAAGACATAGTTAAGGTGGTGAGAAAAATAGAGGAAAAATTGGAGAGAATATGTCTAATTTATGGATCGGATACGCGGAAGCAATTAATCTGCACCAACAAGGAAAATTTGCAGCAGCAGAACAGAAATATCAACAGGTTTTAGCTCAAGAGCAAAATAACTCTTATATTTGGCATAATCTTGGTACTCTTTATTATGAAATGAAGCAATATGAAAAAGCATTAAATATTTTGACCCACTGTTTACAGTTAAACAAGTCCCAATATCTCTCCTATTATACTTTGGGATTAATTCTAGAAAAAACTAATCAGCTCCATGCTGCAATTTCTGCTTATCAGCAAACGATCGCACTTCATCCCCAGTTTATTTCCGCTTATACTAATTTGGGTAGAATCTTCACAGATGTGGGTAATCTGGATGAAGCGATCGGCTGTTATCAAAAAGCATTAGGTTTAAAAAATAATGACCCGGATCTCCTCTATGGTTTAGGAAATGCGTTTGCTCAGAAAGGGAAAGATTATGAAATTCAAGCATCTTTTTATCTGGGATTTTCCTTCTACCGAAAAGGTAAATATAAACTAGCGATTCAGCAATATCAAAAATTTTTAGCAATTTCCGACAAAAAACTCCATATTAGTAATATCAAAAGAGTTTATATATTTTTACTGAAATGTTTTCAGGAATTAAATCAAGCAGAAGGACAAATCGAAGTTTATCAAAAATTAAAAACTTTGTCTGAGCAGGAAGGAGAATTAACCTGGATCTATGAAGAATTAATGGTAAATTTACATAGGTGTGGACGTACTACAGAAGCGATCGCAATTGCGACTGAAGCAGCACAATTATTTCCCAATCAATTATTTTTTAAACGTCAAAAGCATCTCTTAGTACCAATTATCTATGATAGTCCTGAAGAAATTTGTTATTACCGACATCGTTTTACCAGAGGATTAGCAAATTTAATTGCAGAAATACCCATCACCTCTAAGGACTTGAAGATATTGGAAGCGATCGGAATCTGCACCAACTTTTATTTGCAATATCAAGGTAGAAATGATCGGGATTTGCAAATGCAGTATGGTCAATTTATCCATAGAATTATGACTGCAAATTATCCAGAATTTACCCAAATTTTACCGATACCTCCTTGGACAGAAGATGGAAGAATTAGAGTTGGGTATATTTCTGCTTATATGAAAATTCATTCCGTTGCTAAAACATCTTTGGGCTGGATTAAATATTGCGATCGCCAGAAATTTCAAGTATATTGCTATCATCTCGGTCAAAATTATGATGGAGTTACTGCTCAGTTCCAAGCTCACAGTGATATATTTCGACATTTACCTCATGGTGGGGACTTAAATCCAACTTTTATCCAAAATGTTGGTAAACAAATTATTGCCGATCGCTTACATATTTTAGTATTTCTTGATATTGGGATGCAACCTTATATGACCCTATTTGCGGGGTTACGTCTAGCTCCCCTTCAATGTGCTACCTGGGGACATCCCGTTACCTCGGGTTTCCCAACAATTGATTATTTCTTATCAGGAGACTTAATGGAAATAGAAACAGCTGCATCTCATTATTCAGAAAAATTAGTGCGTTTACCAAAAATTGGTATTCCTTTTGCTAAACCACCCGTCCCTTTAGTCCCTAAATCTCGTGCTGATTTTCAACTTCAAGACGATCGCATCATTTATTTAACTTGTCAATCACTGTTTAAATATCTACCTCAGTATGATTATATTTTGCCAGAAATTGCTAAAAGAGTTCCCCAAGCTCAGTTTATCTTTATCAGACAAAAAAATGCTTTTCATGTGATCAATAAATTTTGGCAACGTTTGCAAATTTCCTTTGCAGTTTATGGATTGAATATTGATGACTATTGTACTATTGTTTCCCAACTCCATCTCGATGATTATTTGCACTTAAATTTAGTTGCTGATGTATTTTTAGATACTTTTGAATGGTCTGGATGTAATTCAACTTTTGAAGCGATCGCTTGTAATTTACCTGTAGTTACTTGTCCCGGTGAATTTATGCGTGGAAGACATTCTTATGCAATTTTACAAATGTTAGGTGTTACTGATACCATTGCTAAGGATGAAACTGAATATATTGAAATTGCGGTCAAATTAGGCTTAGATCAAGCATGGAGAGAACAGATTGTCAAACGGATTAGTCAGCGTCATCAATATGTTTATGATGAGCAAACCTGTGTCACTGCTTTGGAACAATTTTATGAAAGTATAGTTGTCTAATACCAATAACACATAAAATTGCATTTAATCTCAGATTGATCTGTTAGACCAGGGTAGGTTTATCATATTGATCTGTTAGTGACAGAATTGATTGGTGAACCTACCCCTACCAATTTTATCCTCTATTTGCAATCTAGCTTATCCTAGAAATCTAATCTCCTATCCTCACTAAGTAAGATGTCAAATCAAAACCCATTAGATCAAGAAGCAATTAATCTTCATCATCAAGGTAATTTTACCGCAGCTGAACAAAAATATCAGGAAATTCTCCAGCAAGAACCAAATAATGCAGAAATTTGGCATAATCTGGGAGTATTATACTATCAAAATGGACGCTATGCTGAAGCATTAAATATTTCCTCTAAATGCTTGAAGCTTGCTCCGGAAATAGCTCTGTATTATTATCAATTAGGATTAATCCTAGAAAAAATTGGTTCGGTTACAGTCGTAATTCGTGCTTATCAGCAAGCGATCGCACTTAATCCCCAGTTAATTGATGCTTATATTAACATGGGTAGAGTTTTTCTAGAAGCTGGTAATCTGTTTAAAGTAGAATGGATTTATCGTCAGCTAATCGCACAGAATATCCCAAGAGTTGAATTATATAAACGGATGGGAAAAATCTTGAGGGTACGTCATCAATTTAATGAAGCGATCGAGATGTATCAAAAAGCATTACAATTAACCCCCAATGACCCAAATCTCCACCATCAATTACAAGCTGTAGTTGAGCTGAAAACCAAAACTGAGCAACTTCGGATCTTAGGGAAACAAGGATTAGAACTATATCAGCAAAAACAATATCAAGAGACAATTAAGATCTATCAAGAACTGCTTAATCTGCACCTAGATAGATTAAATACTGGAGAAATAAAAGAAATTTATCAAATCCTCTATCAGTGCTATCTAAATCTAAAAAAATATCAAGAAATTAGTGAAATTTGCCAAAAATTAACTAAACTATGTACTACTACCACGGAACTATATCAAGGATATTTTAGCTATATCGATGCTTTACATAAGTGTGGGAGGACAGAAGATGCGATCGCAATTGCTAAAGAAGCATTCCAATTACTCCCAAATTATCCTTATTTTCAACGTCAACAATACTTAATGTTACCGATCCTCTATGATCACCCAACCCAAATTGATTTTTATCGACAAAGATTTACCCAAGGATTAGATAAATTAATTCAGGAAATCAACCTTACCACTCCGGAAGCAAAAAAACAAGCTTTACTAGGAATAAATTTAGAAACCAACTTTTTTCTTGCTTATCAAGGAAAAAATGATTTAGATTTACAAACCCGGTATGGAGAATTTTGGAATAAAATTGTCGCTGCTAATTATCCAGAACTAACTAAACCAATCCCTCTCCCGACCATCGGAACAGATGAAAAAATTCGGGTTGGATATATCTCTATGTCTACTCACAGACATACGGTGGGAAGACTATTTTTAGGTTGGGTACATTATCATAATCGTCAAAAATTTGAAATTTCTTGCTATCACCTCAGTAAAACCTGCGATGATATTACCACTGCTTATCAACGCTGTGTAGATAAATTTTATCCTCTCCCCCATCCAGGTATAATCACTGAAGATTATATCATTAACGTTACTCAAAAAATTATTAGCGATCGGCTCCATATCTTAGTTTTTCTAGATGTGGGAATGCAACCATATATGAATATATTTTCCGGTTTTCGTCTAGCACCAATTCAATGTGTAACTTGGGGACATCCCATTACATCAGGTAGTCCTACCATGGATTATTTTCTCTCCAGTGATTTAATGGAACCAGAGGATGGACAACAACACTATTCCGAAAAATTAATTCGTTTACCTAAAATCGGGATTTCCTATCCTCAACCAATAATTCCACCCCAAACTATGTTTCGTCGTGATTTCCAACTCCGAGAAGATAGTGTAATTTATCTCAGTTGTCAATCACTGTTTAAATACTTACCTCAATATGACTGGGTTTTTGTCGAAATAGCTCGTCAAGTAACGCGATCGCAATTTGTTTTCTTAGCGCACGAACGTCCCCATATTACCCAACAATTTTATCAACGTCTCCAATCTACCTTCGCTCAATCTAACCTAGATATCAGAGAACATTGTGTAATTTTACCTCGACAAGAACTAGATGTTTATTTTAATCTAAACTTAGTCGCTGATGTTTTTCTTGATACCTTTAGTTGGTCAGGAGGAATGACCACCTTAGAAGCGATCGCTTGTCATCTCCCGATCGTCACTTGTCCAGGAGAATTTATGCGTAGTCGTCATGCTTATGGGATCTTAACATCCCTAGGAGTAACTGAAACGATCGCTCACAATGAAGTCGAATATATCGAAATTGCTGTCAAATTAGCTTTAAATCCAGAATGGAGAAAAAATATTGTCCAACAAATGATTCAAAATCATTCGTCTCTTTACGACGATCGAACCTGCATTACTGCACTAGAATCATTTTATCAGAGTGTAGTTACCAATTAATTTTTTCTTCCCTCCAACCTATGCAAACAGCACTAATTAGACAAATTATCGAAACTATTCTCCTCCAATATCAAAAAAACCCAGAAAATCAACCAATTATTATCATCATCCGTCACACTAGACAAAAACTGGCTGAATTTTGGCTCAATTTACCCACAGAACAATTACAGAATACCTATGAAAATGAATTGGGTAAAGCGCATAAAATGCTGTCTGATAGTCAGCTCAAATATGCACCATTGACTGAACAAGAACAAAATTTTCTACAAGAAATAATCAGTGAAATTAAATCAGGATTTCCCAAAGCAAAGATTATTCAATATCTCCTAGCTGTTTCCCTATATCGACGTGCTGATCACTTACCTTTCCCATATCAAAGTCTGCATATTCCAGCTTGGTTTTTTAATAATTACCTCCAATTTATGTTAGATTTACCTTTAGTTTTTCAGACCAAAGGTGAAGTAGAAAACTATTATCAATATCTCCAAGGTTTTGTTGATTATATTCATCAAAATATTTTTACTAACCCAGATGATCAAGTTTGGAATTATGTCGCTTGGTTTTTCACTCAAACTACCCAATTTACCCCAATTCAATTTAGTAATAGTAACTTAAGAGATATTTATACTAAACGAGCTAATATTCAAGAATATGTGTTAAAATCTAGTGGTCATAAAATTGATTATACTTTTCCCAAACGTCCGGTAAATCGTAAAAAAATTCGGTTTGGTATTCTGAAAGTTGATTTTGAACCACACCCAGAAACTTTTATTACCTTTCCGATGTTTGAACATTTAGATCGCGATCAATTTGAAATTATTTTATATGTGATCTATGTGACTGGACACCCCTTAGAAAAGTATGCTCTCAGTCGAGCAGATCGGTTAGTTAAATTACCTCGAGAACTACCCAACCGAGTTCAGACAATCCGAAACGATGACTTAGATATTTTGATGATCGCGACTCTGGTTACCAATGCTACTAATAATATCTCTTTTCTAGCTCTCCATCGACTAGCACGTATCCAAATCACCTCCATTGCTTCTCCCGTAACTACAGGAATGCGTTATATCGACTATTATATTTCTGGTAAACTATCTGAACCACTGTCCGAAGCTCAACAACACTATCGGGAAAAATTAATTACTCTAGATGGTACAGGATTTTGCTTTTCCTATATAGCAGATCCCCCTCCTACGATCACCTGCGATCGCCAAAAATTAGGAATATCAGATCACACAATTGTCTTTATTTCTGCTGCTAATTTTTATAAAATTATTCCGGAAGTTAGAGAAACCTGGGCAAAAATTATTAGTCAAGTTCCTAATTCTATGCTATTACTACTACCTTTTGGTTCTAGTTGGTGTCAAGGTGACATTAGCATGACTTTTCAGCAGACAATGCGCTTAGTTTTTGACCAATATCATCTTCCTGATCATACCTTAAAAATCTTAAATACCCTACCCAGTCGTACTGATGTTAAAGAAATTTTAAAACTAGGAGATATTTATCTAAATTCTTATCCATATACAGGAAGTACATCCTTAATTGATCCTTTAGAAGAAGGACTACCAACCGTGATCATGGATGGTAACTCCTTACGTTCTAAAATGGGTTCAGCTCTACTTCGGGATTTACAAATACCCGAATTAATTACTGTAAATGAAACAGATTATATTCAGTTAAGTATAGCCCTAGCTACTCAACCAGACTTACGTCAAAAGTGCCGCGATCGGATTAAGGAAAAAATGTCAAACACTCCCAAATTTTTAGATAGTCAATCCTATAGTAATCAAATCGCGGTTCTATTAGCAAGTCTCTGCTCTACTATGCCAGAATAACCAAATTTATCGTTTCGGAATTGGTGGAGAAGAAGTATCTGGAGTAAGTAACTGTTTCCAAGCTTTAATTTGGCCGATCGCTGTAATATAAGCAGAGGTATTAGCTGGAATTTGTTCGGCGATCGAGATTGCACCAGAAACATCCGCAGTCGAGCGTTGCTGTGCCTGTGCTAACATTAGTTGGCTCCAGTCATTCATAGCAGATTCTACTTGAGAACGGATCGGACTTGAACTGCTAATCCCATCAGCTTTGCGAATTGCTGCGGATAGAGATTCAGGAGTTCCTTGAGCTGCTAAACGACGGGCTTCATCAAAAGTTTGCTGTGATTGAATTTGCGATCGCCAACTATTGATATCTGTTTGGGATTGATCAGAAATTGGTTGAACTGGGGGTACTTGTTCATTATGATTAACCACCTCTGCTAAATTATTTTGATTAGTCGCAGGTCGAACTTGATCTGGGGAGGGACTATTTTGTACCTGTTGTAACTGTTGTAACTGACCCTTCCATCCTTGAATTTTTTCCTGAGCTTCCTGATACAGAGCGCGTCCAGGACGAATTTGATTAGCTTCATCGATCGCTGCTACCAAAGAAGAAGCATCATGAAAACTCGCTAATTGATCAGCTCGATCTAAACTTGGTCGATCTTCCTGAAGTTCAATTTTTTGTCTCCAAGTCTGAATTTTCCCCTGAGCTTCCTGATACAGAGCGCGACCTGCTCGAATTTGATTAGCTTCTTCAATTGCTGCAGATAGAGCTGCAATATCACCAAAATTCGCTAACTGCTCTGCTCGATCTAAATTGGGACGATCCTGGATGGTTTCAATTTGCTGATTCCAATTGCTAATTTCCCGATCGCGATCTTTAGCTTTGGGAGTATTATCCGATACCATTTGCGCTCTAGTAATCGCTGCGGTTAAATCATTGAGCGTTCCCTTTTGAGCAAAGAGACGAGCTTGATCTAAATTCCCCACATCGGCAATTTCCCTTCTCCACTGAGCAATTAATGTTTGTGCTTTGTCATATAGAGGTCGTTTCGCGTCAACTTTTTGAGCTTGGGTAATCGCATTTTCCAAACTAAACACCGTCCCCAAGGAAGCTACTGATTCAGCTCTGGCTAACTCACTAAAGTCCTCCGATTCTTCCTTTAATTTAGCACTAGCAGGAATTTGTCTAGCGATCGCCATAGCTTCTTGCCAATCATTTTTATCTAAAGCTGCTTGAGCTAAATCCAACAACTGACGACCAAATTCTTTAATTTGTTTTTGAGCTGCTGCATGGGTTTTACTTTTTGGATCAATTTGTTCGGCAATTTTGATCGCTTCTAAAATATTTTTCACCCCACCCCGTTCAGCGATCGCCCGAGCTTTATCTAAATTACTCCCATCCGCTCTAGCTGCTTCAATCTGCTGACTCAGTTCCTTGTATTTAGTTTTCGCCCAATATTCATTTCCCGAATCAAGCAGACGAACTGCGATTCTAAATGCTTCAGTCCAATCTCCCTGCTCGATCGAATTTTGACTTTCTTGATAATTTTTTTCAGCTTTTGACCAAATTAAATCCCAATTTTTCACCCGGTCTTGGATCAATTCCAAGAGATGATTTTTTCCATCTTGATCAGAGATATCCGTGGGAATTTGGTGAGCAATTTTGATCGCTTCCTCTAATTTTCCTCTTTGAAACTCATGATCCGCTAGTTCTAACAGATCCTGAGACCATTGTTTAATCTCAGCATTAATTGATGAACGTAACGGGTGATCAGGTGCAACTTCATTTACCAAGGCGATCGCTTCTAACAGATCATTTGCTGTCTGTTTATTGGCCGCAACTTGGGCACAATAAAGACGTAAAGAGGCCGAAGCTGTGGGCCAGAAAATCCCTGGACAGTTTGGTAATGCTGGTAATTTTAACAATAGCGCCGTTGCGGTCACTCCCATTCCCGTTGGAATCAGTAACATCAGGCTCCACCAAAACAACTGCATTGGCCAACCCCAGCGACCACCTTGTTTCCGTCCGCGTTCGACCTCATCTTTTCTGGTTTTATCTGCTGGTTCTCCTAGCAGACGAGTATTCCGATGTGCGCCCAAACCCAAATACCATTTAGCTAAATTAGCTTGAGCAATTTTCGGACTTGGTCCAGATGAATCTACCGGAAATTTCTTAATCTCTCCCGGTTTGGCCGAACTTGGATCGGGCCACGACTCTGCCATCTCTTGATTTCTGGTCATTCCCCACCCCACAAAAGTCACACCTTTATTTCGGCTGCTTTCTCGGTCTGCCTATTGGCTGTTGACACAGCTATGGTTTGACAATACCCTTAAATAATGCAGTTCTTGTTATCGTATCTTTCAAATTCAAAAAATCCAAATCCGGAGTTTAAAGTTTTGGTAAATTAGACAAGAAAGCCAAAATAAATAGGACAGGCAAGATGCCTGTCCCACCAGAATAAATAACTTTTGTGGGACAGGCATCTTGCCTGTCAAGCCTATTTTTGCTAAGATTCCGCTCGCAAACAGCCAATTAACTCAGCTAAATCGTTGCTAGTGGCTTGATATACTTCACCACAAAAATCGCAAGTGGCCTTAGCACCATCATCTTTTTCAATCATATCCTGTAATTCTGCTTCCCCTAACATTTTTAATGCTCCTAAAAACCGATCTCCATTACAACCACAATGAAAACGCACTAACTGATTTTCGGGCAGAATTTCTAACCCCATATCTCCTAGCAATAGGTTAAAAATTTCTGGTAGGGTTTTGCCCGATTGCAGCAAAGGCGTAAAACCAGCTAATCCAGCGACACGGGATTCTAAGGTTTGGACTAATGCTTCGTCGTGAGCAGCTTTTGGCATGACTTGCAATAGCAATCCTCCTGATGCTTTGACACCATCAGGTTCCACAAATACTCCTAACATCACAGCAGAAGGTGTTTGTTCAGAATTAACCAGAAAATGGGCAATATCTTCGCCAATTTCGCCCGAGACGATGTTAACTGTACTTGAGTATGGATAACCATACCCCACATCGCGGACTACATAAAGATAACCATTTTGACCAACTGCCCGACCTACATCTAGTTTACCGTTGGGTTTGGGTGGTAGTTCCACCTTGGGATGATCGACATAGCCCCTGACAGTTCCATCTAAACCGGCATCAACCAGAATTCCTCCCATCGGTCCATCCCCTTTGATCCGAATATTCACTCTCGATCCGGTTCGTTTCATACTAGAAGCTAGTAATAATCCCGCAGTCATAGTCCGCCCTAGGGCTGCACTAGCCACGTATGAGAGTTGATGACGCCGTCTTGCTTCCTCGGTCAGGCGGGTAGTAATAATGCCAACGGTGCGAATTCCACCATCAGCCGCAGTGGCGCGAATGAGCTGGTCTGCCATGAAAAAACCTGCTTTTTTTGATCTATTTTAATTGACACTCCGAATCAGTAATTAGGCAGACCTAGAATTAGTTACGATCTGCCATACTAGAGAAAATTAGCCCAGGCGATCGCTGTTTTAACTATGTTTGGAAATTTTCAACAAAGTCATCTCCGGATCGAAGTCAATGCTCGAGCAGTCGATCTGAAAAATAGTCTTGTCCGTCCTGCTCAACTGCAAAAATGGCTGTGGCCACAACGCTTTTCCCCTGGTTTGCCTGAAGAATTCTCCCCAGGATTAACTTTTACCAGTTGGATTGGTCCGATCGCGATCGCCCATCACGTCGATGTGGTGAATGCTAATAGTTTACGACTGTTATTAAGTCAGGGTATTGATGGGTTTCACGAATGGTATTGGGGCGATGGTTGGGTCCAGTCCCGACTCGAAGGAATTTCTGTACTTCCACTTAATTTAGGTCAGACTGTAAGTTTGTTTAATTTACGGCAATTTCTAGCCGGACCAAGTTCTTGATTAACTATTTTGGCTTGACTACTAATACCGAACAAGGCGCATCTGTCACTACTTGACTACTTACTGACCCTTGCAAGATCCGGGTTAAACCTGTTAATCCTCTGCTACCCATCACAATTAAATCGACGTGATAGATGTTAGCTAATCGGATGATTTCTTCGGCTGGATCGCCACTAACTATTTCTAAGGTACTGGGACAAGGTAATTGGGCTTGATAAGCTTCTAATTGTTTTTCGATGTGCCGATAGGGAATTTCTTCGGCATAATTCTGAGGTCGATCTACAGCTAGGTGTGCTTCATCTCCGATCGCATTAATCACATGGGAAAGAATTATTTTTGTTTCCACCTGGACCCGCAAATCTATCAGAGTATTCATCACTTCTTCTGCTAGTTCCGAGCCATCGATCGCCACCAAAATTGTTTTGAACACTATTAAATTCTCCTCATTTCTACCTGGGAGTTACCAATTTCTAATTGCCCTCTCAAAATTTCCCCCCTCCATCTGTTTCTAGTTGGGTTCGTAGTCGGACTGATGCAGCATGGGAAGGAAGTCCCTCAGCTTGGGCTAAAATCTCGATCGCATGGGCGACTTTTTGCAGGGCTGTGGGGGAATATTGGATTAAGCTCGAGTGTTTCATAAAGGTTTCTACTCCTAGAGCCGAAGCATAACGAGCTGTTCCCGATGTGGGCAAGGTATGGTTTGGTCCAGCAATATAGTCTCCGACCGCTTCTGGGGTGGAGTACCCGAAAAATATTGCCCCAGCATGACGAATCTGTTCTAGCAAAGCCCAAGGATCGGCTACTTCTAGCTCTAAATGTTCTGGAGCAAATCCATTAGACAACTCTGTCGCTGTTGCTAGCGAATCCACTACTACTATTAATCCATAATGGGCGATCGCTTTTTCTGTTAAGGTCCGACGTGGATGATCAACTAACTGGGTTTCGATCTCTGCTACTACCTTCAGAGCGATCGAGTTATCCGTTGTCAGTAAAATTGCTGCTGCCATCGGATCATGTTCAGCTTGGGCTAACAAATCCGCAGCTAAATATACAGGACTAGCGTTGCTATCGGCAATTATTAATACTTCTGACGGACCAGCTAAGGAATCTATATTTACTGTCCCATAAACGAGTTTTTTAGCCAGGGTCACGTAAATATTCCCCGGACCTGTAATCACATCGACTTTGGGGATAGTCTCGGTTCCATAGGCTAACGCACCGATCGCCTCAGCCCCCCTACCCGATAGATTTCCTGGATGCCGGCTTCCTGGGCCGCTACTAATACGGCTGGATTAATCGTTTTTCCTGGTCCCGGTGGTGTGACAATGACCACTCTCGGCACCCCAGCTACTTGAGCTGGGATTGCATTCATCAATACTGTGCTGGGATAAGCTGCTCTACCTCCAGGTATATACAGCCCTGCTCGCTCTACGGGTGTATAGCGTTTTCCCAATACGATTTCATCTTCTCCAAATTGCACCCAGTTTTTGGGCACTCTTTGGCGATGAAATGCTTCGATGTTTTTTCGGGCTAGCTGGATCGCGTCTAATAAATCTTTGGACACCTGTTGATAGGCTGCATCTAATTCTGACCCACTGACCCGCAATTCATTGACACTTAAATCTTGCTGGTCAAATTCAGATGTATAATGCAATATCGCCCGGTCGCCTTGACGTTTCACTGCCTGAAGCACTTCTCGAACAGTTGCTTCTTTGTGAACAACATAGTCGTCATGGGTGCGATCGCAGATTCGACGCAATTCTATTTCTGCTTCAGCCCGCTGAGTAATTATTCGCAGCATGGAGTCGGAATGCCAATTTTAGGAATGTGTCCCGTCAAATAGCCTATATGCTAATCTATTTATTAGGTAATTGGGTATGGATTTTTGCTATTCGCTGGCGAGACTATAGTTGTAATTATTCTAGCCTCCCATTGATTATGGTAATCTCAATTTAGATTTCTGGCTTGAGCATTTCCACTGCAATTATGGCCGATCCCGATCACTGTCCTACGTTAAGCATATTGACTTTGATCTTTTTTATAGCTTAACTTGAATTTCTGTTGACTAGCACGATTTCATCGAAATAAGTGTTATGATACTTCATCTGGTTATTTATTAACGTTGTTCTTTAGCAGCACCCTGATTAACTGTGGCCAATATTAAATCCGCGATTAAACGCGTCCAAATTGCTGAACGCAACCGTTTGCGTAACAAATCTTACAAATCTGCTGTCAAAACTCTCATGAAAAAATATTTGACAGCCCTCGCTACTTATGCAGCTAATCCTAGCCCAGAAGCACTCTCTACCGTGAATACCCAAATGGCTGAGGCTTACCGCAAAATCGATAAAGCTGTCAAATCTGGGGTTCTCCATAGCAATAATGGCGCTCGGAAAAAATCCCGTTTGGCTAAGGCTCTCAACCGGGTCATATCTGGCCCATCGACACCAGCAGAAATAGCTTCCTAACAGCTAATTCCAGTGTTACCAGCTCAAATTATCGATAACCATCCATGCAGTTGATTGACACCCACGTCCATATCAACTTTAAAGTGTTTGAAGCCGAGCTAGCAGCAGTGCGATCGCGTTGGCAAGCAGCAGGAGTTGTCCATCTGGTGCATTCCTGCGTCGAGCCAGGGGATTTTGTCAGTATGCAAAATTTAGCTGACCAATTCCCAGAGCTATCCTTAGCAGTGGGGTTACATCCCCTGGATGCCCACAAATGGACAGATGATTTGGCGGACCAAATCCTCACTCTAGCTAACTCAGATCAGCGTGTGGTCGCGATCGGAGAAACCGGGTTAGACTTTTATAAAGCTGATAATCCAGAGCTACAAAGCCGGGTATTTACAGCTCAGTTAGCGATCGCCAGTCAGCTCAACAAACCAGTAATTATCCATTGTCGTGATGCTGCCGCACCAATGGCTGCCTTAATCACGCAATGGAGTCAGGAACATGGAGCCATCACTGGGGTAATGCACTGTTGGGGAGGTACGCCAGCTGAAACTCAATGGTTTTTAGATTTGGGATTTTATATTAGTTTCAGTGGCACAGTCACGTTTAAAAACGCCGACCAAATTCGAGCCTCAGCCGCTATAGTGCCCACTGAGCGACTGCTAATTGAAACCGATTGCCCTTTCTTAGCGCCTACCCCCAAACGTGGTCAGCGCAACGAGCCGGCTTATGTTAGTTATGTGGCTGAACAACTAGCTAAGGTCCGTGGAGTTTCCCTTTCCTCCCTAGCAGCCCAAACCACAGAAAATGCTTGCCGACTATTTCAGATTTCGGTTCCCACCGGATCGGTAAACTAAGGTAAAGTGAGAATTGGCTGAAAAAAGACTAAAATCATAGTATAATAATGGTGGTGTGATATATTGTTCAATTTATTATTCCCTCAGCCGACGGAGATCTTAAAACCGCCCCGCCAGAGAAAATTGTTGGCATCCTCAAGACCTTGGGCCTGTGTTAAAATCAAAAATTCCCATAAATTTGGTAAATCTCTTGACAAACTTGTTGGTAGTTGCTATATGCTAATCAATAATAATTAGTAGCCATTAGAGATTAGCTATTCTTGTACTGATTAAACATACTTGACCAACAGGCAACCATAAATGCGTCTTTCGGGTACGACCAGCTTCATCCACGGCTCCGAAAAGGGTTCTCCAACTTCAGAACCCGAATTTTGCCATCTGATTTATTTGTACATATAAGATTTTGCCCCATCGAACGGGATATTTTTTTTGAGGAGAAGCATGACCACAGCAATCACCAACCACTTTACCTTACCGGATTTGGTTGAGATCCAACGTTCGAGTTTTCGTTGGTTTTTAGAAGCAGGATTAATCGAAGAACTAAACTCATTTAGTCCAATCACTGATTATACAGGCAAACTAGAACTACACTTTTTGGGCAAAGACTACAAACTCAAACGTCCTAAGTATGATGTAGACGAAGCCAAACGACGGGACGCTACCTACGCAGTGCAAATGTACGTTCCAACCCGTTTAATCAATAAAGATACCGGAGAAATCAAAGAACAAGAAGTATTTATTGGTGATCTCCCATTAATGACAGATCGAGGCACATTCATTATTAATGGAGCCGAGCGAGTCATTGTCAATCAAATCGTGCGATCGCCCGGAGTATATTACAAATCAGAAATCGACAAAAACGGACGTTCGGACCTATAACGCTAGTCTGATTCCGAACCGAGGAGCATGGCTAAAATTTGAGACCGACAAAAACGATTTGGTTTGGGTCAGAATCGATAAAACGCGGAAACTCTCAGCTCAGGTTTTGCTGAAAGCATTGGGATTAGCAGATAATGAAATCTTCGATGCTCTGCGTCATCCAGAATACTTCCAAAAAACGATCGAAAAAGAAGGGCAATTTACCGAAGAAGAAGCCCTAATGGAACTATATCGGAAACTGCGACCAGGAGAACCCCCGACCGTATCCGGAGGAGAACAACTATTAAATTCGCGCTTTTTTGATCCCAAACGCTACGACTTAGGACGAGTTGGTCGATATAAACTGAACAAAAAACTCAGTCTGAGTGTATCTGATCTAGTCAGAGTGCTAACCCCACAAGATATTCTGGCAGCAGTAGACTACCTGATCAACCTGGAATTTGACATCGGGAAAACCGACGACATTGACCACTTAGGAAACAGAAGAGTTCGGTCAGTAGGGGAATTATTACAGAACCAAGTAAGAGTTGGCTTAAACCGTCTGGAAAGAATTATCCGGGAACGGATGACAGTATCTGACTCAGAAACCTTAACTCCAGCTTCCTTAGTCAACCCGAAACCACTAGTTGCTGCGATCAAAGAATTCTTTGGTTCGAGTCAACTATCTCAGTTTATGGATCAAACCAATCCCCTCGCGGAATTGACCCATAAACGACGACTCAGCGCATTAGGACCAGGAGGTCTAACCCGTGAACGAGCTGGATTTGCAGTGCGTGACATTCACCCATCTCACTACGGTCGGATTTGTCCCATTGAAACTCCAGAAGGACCAAATGCGGGATTAATTGGCTCTCTCGCTACCCATGCGCGAGTAAATGCGTATGGATTTATTGAAACCCCCTTCTACCCAGTCAAAAACGGGCGGGTATTAAGAGATCAACCCCCAGTTTACATGACTGCTGATGAAGAAGATGACCTCCGAGTAGCACCAGGAGATATTCGGGTAGACGCAAACGGAGATATTCAGGGAGAGTTAGTACCAGTCAGACATCGTCAGGACTTTACTACCACTACCCCAGATCAGGTGCAATATGTAGCTGTATCCCCAATTCAAATCGTTTCGGTGGCTACATCTCTGATTCCTTTCCTAGAACATGACGATGCTAACCGAGCTCTAATGGGTTCAAATATGCAACGTCAAGCTGTCCCCTTGCTACGTCCAGAACGACCACTCGTAGGAACCGGATTAGAAGCACAAGCTGCAAGAGACTCAGGGATGGTCATTGTTAGTCGTACTGATGGGGAAGTTACCTTTGTTGATGCTACCCGGATTCGGGTACGTCCGACTCACCCAACAGGTAATTTATCGATCGCCCCAAAGGTTAGTGGTGCACTCGCTAAAAGTCCTGCCGCTATTATCACTAGTGCTGCTGCTGGTGGGACGGTAGCTGGGGCGATCGATGCGGTGACGGCGGCAGGTGGCCCTGTGGCAGTGACTGGTGATGTGGTGACTGATGGTGATGTGATAGCTGCGGGTGGGGCGATCGCTCTAGCGGATGGCGATCTAGCTGCTGGTGGAGCGATCGCCACAACAGATAGCACAGTTGCTGTATCTGGTACGGTGACGGTTGGGGGCACAGTGGTAGCAGATGAAACAGTGGTAGTAGATGGTCCAGTCGGTAAGGTTATTGCTGATACTGTCAAGGCGATCGCAAGTCCCATTGCTACTCCGATCGTACCTGGTCCCATTGTTGGATTACCTATTGCTACACCGCGAATACACGAAATTGAATATCAAATCAGCAAATATCAACGTTCCAACCAAGACACCTGTCTCAACCAACGTCCAATTGTCCGGGTCGGGGATAAAGTCGTAGCGGGACAAGTAATGGCAGATGGTTCAGCCACAGAAGGTGGAGAACTAGCACTAGGTCAAAATATTCTTGTCGCCTATATGCCTTGGGAAGGATATAACTATGAAGACGCGATCCTAATCAGCGAACGTCTAGTTTATGACGATATCTATACCAGTATCCACATCGAGAAATACGAAATCGAAGCCCGACAAACCAAACTTGGTCCAGAAGAAATTACCCGTGAAATTCCCAATGTGGGGGAAGATGCTTTACGCCAATTGGATGAAAATGGGATTATTCGGATTGGAGCTTGGGTAGAAGCAAGTGATATTTTGGTGGGGAAAGTAACACCAAAAGGGGAATCAGATCAACCACCAGAAGAAAAACTGCTCCGGGCAATATTTGGAGAAAAAGCACGAGATGTGCGTGATAATTCTCTCCGAGTGCCGAATGGGGAAAAAGGACGGGTGGTAGATGTGCGTGTGTTCACCCGTGAACAAGGGGATGAACTACCACCAGGAGCCAATATGGTGGTGCGGGTATATGTAGCCCAAAAACGCAAAATTCAAGTCGGCGATAAAATGGCTGGAAGACATGGAAATAAGGGGATCATCTCCCGGATCTTACCAGCAGAAGATATGCCCTATTTACCAGATGGAACACCAGTAGATTTAGTATTAAATCCTTTAGGGGTGCCGAGTCGGATGAATGTGGGACAAATCTTTGAATGTCTCTTAGGATGGGCTGGAGAAAATTTAGACCTACGGTTTAAAGTGGTTCCTTTTGATGAAATGCACGGAGAAGAAAAATCCCGTGAAACCGTTCATGCCAAATTAGAACAAGCTGCTGAGGAAACTGGAAAAGATTGGTTATTTCACATTAATAATGCTGGGAAAACCTTGATCTATGACGGTCGAACTGGGGAAGCTTTTGACAGACCAGTGACAGTTGGTAAAGCATATATGCTGAAATTAGTTCACTTGGTCGATGATAAGATTCACGCTCGGTCAACTGGACCATATTCCTTGGTGACTCAACAACCATTAGGTGGAAAAGCCCAACAAGGTGGTCAACGCTTTGGAGAAATGGAAGTATGGGCACTAGAAGCATTTGGTGCAGCTTATACCCTCCAAGAATTGTTGACAGTAAAATCAGATGATATGCAAGGACGGAATGAAGCACTCAATGCGATCGTCAAAGGTAAAGCCATTCCCCGTCCAGGAACTCCCGAATCGTTCAAGGTGTTAATGCGGGAATTACAGTCTCTGTGTTTGGATATAGCTGTGCATAAAGTAGAAACTCAAGATGATGGCACTAGTCGTGATGTTGAGGTGGATTTAATGGCAGAAATTGCGAATCGTCGAACTCCCATGAAACCAGTTTATGAATCTCTATCTCGGGATGAAATTGATGAAGTGGATGAATAGTTTTGGGATCAGTGCGATCGCCAGTTTTCCGGCTGTTCTGGCTCGGTCAAATTAGCCAGTAGTGATTGATTTAATCGGCTCCGCTCGGAATAGAAATTGGTTCTATTCTGGGCGATCGCAATCGGTAAATGCCAAACATAGAGGTAAAAAAGTGGCAAAACTTGAACAACGTTTTGATTATGTAAAAATCGGATTAGCTAGCCCAGATCGGATTCGTCAGTGGGGAGAAAGAACCTTACCGAATGGGATAATTGTGGGAGAAGTAACTAAACCAGAAACAATTAACTATCGCACCCTGAAACCAGAAATGGATGGGTTATTTTGCGAACGGATCTTTGGTCCAGCAAAAGATTGGGAATGTCATTGTGGGAAATATAAACGAGTAAGACATCGCGGAATAGTCTGTGAACGTTGTGGAGTAGAAGTAACCGAGTCCCGGGTAAGAAGACATCGGATGGGATTTATTAAACTAGCAGCACCAGTTGCTCATGTGTGGTATTTGAAAGGAATACCAAGTTACATGGCAATTTTGTTAGATATGCCATTGCGAGATGTAGAACAAATAGTTTATTTCAATGCTTATGTAGTTTTAAATCCGGGTAATTTTAGTGAACTCAGCTATAAACAATTGCTGACCGAAGACCAATGGATGGAAATTGAAGAGCAGATTTATAGCGATGATTCGGAACTAGAAGGAATTGAAGTCGGAATTGGAGCTGAAGCATTACAACGATTATTACAGGATCTAAATTTAGAAGAACAAGCAGAAACACTCCGGGAAGATATTGGTCACGCGAAGGGACAAAAAAGAGCGAAGTTAATCAAACGTTTACGAGTAATTGATAACTTTATTGCGACTGGTTCTAAACCAGACTGGATGGTACTGAGTTATATTCCGGTGATTCCTCCAGATTTACGTCCTATGGTGCAATTGGATGGGGGTAGATTTGCGACTTCCGACTTAAATGATCTTTATCGTCGAGTGATTAACCGCAATAATCGTTTAGCTCGTTTACAAGAAATTCTGGCACCAGAAATTATTATTCGCAACGAGAAACGGATGTTGCAAGAATCGGTAGACGCATTAATTGATAACGGACGTCGCGGTCGGACTGTGGTAGGAGCAAATAACCGACCATTAAAATCTTTGTCCGATATTATTGAAGGGAAACAGGGTCGTTTTCGCCAAAACTTGTTAGGAAAACGGGTAGATTATTCTGGACGTTCGGTGATTGTAGTTGGACCGAAATTGCAAATTCACCAGTGTGGATTACCCAGAGAAATGGCAATTGAACTGTTTCAACCATTTGTGATCAATCGGTTAATTAGAGCGGGATTAGTGAATAATATTAAAGCCGCGAAAAAATTAATCCAACGCAATGATGCAAGTGTTTGGGATGTGTTAGAGGAGGTAATTGAGGGTCATCCAGTTCTCTTAAACCGCGCTCCGACATTACACCGATTGGGGATACAAGCATTTGAACCAATTTTAGTAGAAGGACGCGCTATTCAATTACATCCTTTAGTTTGTCCTGCTTTTAATGCGGACTTTGATGGTGACCAAATGGCGGTCCATGTACCCCTGTCGATCGAATCTCAAGCTGAAGCACGAATGTTAATGTTAGCTTCTAATAATATTCTCTCTCCAGCTACGGGTAGACCAATTGTAACTCCCAGTCAAGATATGGTATTGGGTTGTTATTATTTAACTGCGGAAAATCCGAAACAGAAAGTCAGCGATCGCTATTTTGCTAATTTAGATGATGCGATTATCGCTTACGATCGGGGACAGATCGATTTACACGCATATATCTGGGTGCGTTATGAAGGTAAAGTGGAAACAGAAGAACCAGATAATGAACCAATCCAAGTGGAAAATCTCCCAGATGGAATAGTCAGAAAAACCTATAAATTTCGACGAGTAAAAGAAGATGAAACTGGAAAGATCATTTCTCAATTAGTACGAACAACCGCAGGACGGATTATTTTTAATAAGACAATTCAAGAAACCTTGAAATAAGGTAAGTAGTTGGACTTTAGTCCTCTTCTGACTAAGAACGAGGACTACTAGTCTTTCTATCATCAAAAAACCGCAACTGACCGACCCAATAAAAACTTGAAAGTCTAATTACCAACTTAACTACCAACTAACCCGAAATAATTACTATGTCAGAACAAAAAATAGTTTTTCGCAATCGCACAGTAGATAAAGGTCAACTCAAGAAACTAATTTCTTGGGCATTTATAAATTATGGCACAGCACGAACTTCACAAATTGCTGATAAATTAAAAAATTTGGGTTTTCGTTATGCGACCAAAGCTGGGGTATCAATTAGCGTAGATGACTTAATGGTCCCCCCAGTTAAAAAAGATATGTTACTCAATGCAGAAGAAGAAATTCGAGCTACAGAAAGTCGGTATACAAGAGGAGAAATTACCGAAGTAGAACGCTTTCAAAAAGTAATTGATACTTGGAATAGTACCAGTGAAGCTTTAAAAGATGAAGTAGTACGTCATTTTAAAGCAACTGATGTCTTAAATTCCGTTTATATGATGGCATTTAGTGGAGCAAGAGGAAATCTATCCCAGGTGCGTCAGTTAGTAGGAATGCGGGGGTTAATGGCTGATCCCCAAGGGGAAATTATTGACTTACCTATTAAAACCAATTTCCGGGAAGGGTTAACAGTTACTGAATACATTATTTCTTCTTATGGAGCGCGGAAAGGGTTAGTTGATACTGCATTAAGAACAGCAGATTCGGGTTATTTAACCAGAAGGTTAGTTGATGTTTCCCAAGATGTGATTGTCCGGGAAATTGATTGTGGTACAGAACGGGGAATTCCTTTACAAAGTATGACAGATGGCGATCGCGTTTTGATTCCCTTACGCGATCGGTTAATGGGTCGAGTTGCAGCGGAAGATATTATTCACCCCAAAACTAAAGAATGTTTAGTACCCCGGAATAGTCCGATTACGGATGAAATGTCCCAGACTATTCAAGCAGTAGGGATACAAGAAGTATTTGTTCGTTCACCTCTAACTTGTGAAGCAGCACGTTCGGTTTGTCAGCGTTGCTATGGTTGGAGTTTAGCTCATGCGAAAATGGTGGATATGGGTGAAGCAGTAGGAATTATTGCAGCTCAAAGTATTGGGGAACCCGGTACTCAGTTAACCATGCGGACTTTCCACACTGGGGGGGTATTTACTGGAGAAGTTGCTCGTCAAGATCGGGCGAAATTTGATGGTCAAATTCAGTTTGAAAAAGACTTGCGATCGCGTTCTTTCCGAACTCGTCACGGAGAAGAAGCATTAATTGCAGAAAGTAATGCGGATTTAGTGTTAGTATCACAGACTGGAGAAAAAGAGACATTTTCGATTTCCCAAGGTTCAATTTTGTTTGTTCAAGATCGAGAGCAAATTAAAGCAGGACAAATTATTGCAGAAGTTCCTCTTGCAGCTCGGGGGGTACGTCGTTCTACAGAAAAAGCTACCAAAGATGTATCCTCAGATTTAGCTGGGGAAGTATTATTTGCGGATTTAATCCCAGAAGAAAAAACCGATCGTCAAGGAAATACCACTCGGACAGCTCAACGGGGTGGATTAATTTGGATTTTGTCTGGAGAAGTTTATAATTTACCACCAGGAGCAGAACCGGTAGTTTCTAATGGTCAACAGGTAAAAAGTGGAGATGTTTTAGCAGAAACTAAGTTAATTACAGAACATGGGGGAGTAGTTCGGATTCCGGAAACCGATGGAAATGTACCCCGCGAGATTGAAATTATTACTGCTAGTGTACTGCTCGATCAAGCCACAGTGCAAACTCAAAATCAGCAAGGACGCGATCAGTATTTAATTGCTGCAAATAATCTGCAATTTGCTCTGAAAGCAACTCCTGGAACTAAGGTGCAAAATCATCAAGTAGTTGCAGAATTAATTGATGATACTTATCGCACTAATACAGGTGGGATTATTAAATATGCTGGGGTGGAAGTAGCGAAAAAAGGGAAAGCTAAACAAGGATATGAAGTAGTCAAGGGTGGCACTTTATTGTGGATTCCGGAAGAAGCTCATGAAGTGAATAAGGATATATCTTTGTTGTTGGTTGAAGATGGTCAGTATGTGGAAGCAGGTACAGAAGTAGTTAAGGATATCTTTTGCCAAAATAATGGTGTGGTTGAGGTAACTCAAAAAAATGATATCTTACGCGAAATTGTGATCAAACCTGGGGAATTACATATTATTGATCATCCCGATGAAGCGATCGGGAAGGATGGTACTTTAGCACCAGCAGGTAATGAGGTAATTCCGGGGGTAGTATTTAATGATTTGCGTTATATTGAATATGTGGAAACCCCAGAAGGTCCAGCATTATTATTGCGATCGGTGATTGAATTTCCTGTTCCTGATGAACCAACCGTTCCTAGTCAAGAATCGATTAATGAAGCAGGACGTGATATTCGGTTACGTTCAGTTCAACGGATACCTTATAAAGATGGGGAACGAGTAAAATCGGTTGATGGATTGGAGTTATTACGCACTCAGCTCATTTTAGAAATTGGTAAAGATGCACCTCAATTAGCAGCAGATATTGAGTTAGTACCTGATATTAATAATGCTGATATCTATCGATTGCAATTGGTAATCTTGGAATCGCTGATTATTCGTCGAGAGTTGACTGCTGATCCTTTACAAGGTAATACTAATACTCGCTTGTTAGTAGAAAATGGAGATAAAATTGAGCCTAATGCAGTGGTAGCTCGGACAGAAATTCAGTGTAAAGACGCAGGAGAAATTCGGGGGGTGCGATCGGGTACAGAACCAATTCGACGGATTTTGCTGATGCGTGATGTTGATTTAGTTACCATCGATTGTCCTGGTACTCCCACTGTCCGTCCGGGTGATTTAGTAGTAGCAAATACGGAAATTGCTCCAGGATTTCGGTTGGAAGAATCTGGTCAGGTGGTGAATGTCACTATTCACAATCAGGAGAATTCTGACCATAAACCGAGTGCCAAAATTCGGCTCCGAATTGCTCGACCTTATCGCGTTTCTCCTGGTGCGATTCTTCATGTTGATGATGGTGGATTAGTCCAACGTGGTGATAATTTAGTGCTGTTGGTATTTGAACGAGCCAAAACTGGAGATATTATTCAAGGGTTACCTCGGATTGAAGAGTTATTAGAAGCACGTAAACCCAAAGAAGCTTGTGTGTTAGCTAAACATCCTGGTACTGCACAGGTGGTTTATGCTGATGATGAATCAGTCGAAATTAAAGTCATTGAAGCTGATGGTACGATCGCGGATTATCCCATTGGTCCGGGTCAAAATGCGATCGTCTCTGATACTCAGGTAGTAGAAACTGCTGAACCCCTATCGGATGGACCTGCTAATCCCCATGAAATTTTAGAAGTTTTCTTTCTTCACGATCGGGAGTCGATGGGTACTTATGAAGCTGCTTTAGATAGTTTTCAACGGGTCCAGACTTTTTTGGTGAATGAAGTTCAGTCGGTTTATCAATCCCAAGGAATTGATATTTCTGATAAACACATTGAGGTCATTGTACGTCAGATGACTTCTAAAGTCCGGGTGGATGATGGTGGTGATACAACCATGCTCCCAGGAGAGTTGGTAGAATTGCGTCAAATTGAACAAGTAAATGAAGCAATGGCAATTACCGGAGGTGCCCCAGCTGAGTATACTCCGGTTTTGTTAGGGATTACTAAAGCTTCCTTGAATACTGATAGTTTTATTTCTGCAGCTAGTTTCCAAGAGACTACTCGGGTGTTGACTGAAGCTGCGATCGAAGGTAAATCTGACTGGTTACGTGGTTTGAAGGAAAACGTAATTATCGGTCGTTTGATTCCAGCTGGGACTGGGTTTAATGCTTATGAAGAACCGGGTAGTCTTGATCCTGACATTACTGGTGAAAGTACCTTATTTGATGAGGACGATGATTATAAAGATCTGGTAGTAGATGATCGTTCTGCTCGTACTTATGGTGCTTTTGCTGAAGGTGGACTTGCACCAGGGATGGTGGTTCGCAATGAGGATGATGATGAGGATGATGATTTAGATCACGGTTTGACTGTTTTAAGCGAACCCGCGATCGGTGTCTCTAGTTTGGATGATGATCCTTTACTTGATGACGAAGATGAGGAGGATTTTGAAGAAGATGATCTTATTGATGAAGAAGATGATTTTTATGATGCCTAGTTAAGGAGGGATCGACAAAGAGCTGGGCGAAGCATTCGGATCTAAATGTTACCGATTTAAGTAATAAATTATCGCCCGAATGCTTCGCCCCTACAATTAATTATTAAATTTCAGCTACGGCTCTTTCAATTAAGCGACGAGCTAAAGTTTGTGTGCCTGTATGTTCGTAGTAATTTGTTGATACATCTAGGAAAGCTCCTAAGTAGTCTAACTTATCTCCACTAAAATCAATAAAACCTTGTAATTGACTAACTATTTTTTCAGGAGTTAAATCATGGTCACCAACTAGACTACCCATCCAGCCTGTCACTGAGTTAAAACTTTCGCCTATAAAGCTTAGTTTACTATCAGAATTATGACCAGGTATTTCGTCTTTGATGGCTTGGAAAGTTGAGTTTTGTTCTAACTCGTTGGGACTAGTCTGACTAATCCATGATAATGCTCTGTCCAGGAAGCTCGCACCAAGCGGGATCAAGCCATCAAAGCAAACCAATGCTGTCATGCGAATGGACGACTCACCACTATATTCACCCAAAGCTGCCAGAAAATCCCCAATACTGTCTCCGGGAATACCATTAATTTGGCAGAAAGCGGTTATTTCAGCCACTAATTTCAGGACTAAATCGATAGTTTGGGCTTTTTCTGCTTTGGGGGTAACTGTGTTTAAAAAACCCAGTAGGGGAATCTTCTCTCCCACTTTGTTGGCCAAAACTGCTGCACCAAGTGCTTTATCTGTAGCATCAACAGTTTGATAGAGCCACATTGCTCGTTGGTATCCTTGAGACTTATCATTATATAGCCAAATCGCACGTTCCCCGATTTGCTGAATTAAATCTTCATCAGTTTCCCCAGTCACAGTTTTAATCGTATTGACAAAACCAACTGTGTTTTGCCACTCACCAGGAGCAATAAAATCGAGGGCCTTCAAAGCAGAAACAGTTAAGTTATTGGTTGGCAATTCATCCACCAACTGCTGAATTGGTTTGCTCATATAATCTCCTGTGTCGATTTAACTAATTTTCCTCGCTTATACCAATTTAATGTGAAGTTGCACGGTCTAGATCCCCCTCGCATCCCCCTGATTAAGGGGGACTTTAAATTCTGGCTCCCCCTTATTAAGGGGGTTGGGGAGATCAATTCTATGCAGCTTGATCAAGAATTGGTATTAGTGGTAAGGAATTAAAAGATATTTTATCATTTAAGTAATTAAACAAAAATCGAGTTTCTTGGCCAAATTCTCGGTTGATCTCCGATATCTAGATAGAAACCCGATTTATAGCTGGATAATTTTGCTTTTTTTTAATATTTCTCGATACTAGCTGCAATCACGTTAAGACTAACTTTAACTATTAATTTTTTAGCTCTAATAGAGAAAAGTTGACGCCCCATCATCCCGCGCTTTTTTCAACTGAGAACAAAGCAAGAGACGGAGGTCGCCCACTAAGATAGAGGGTGATTGGAGTGGGGAAAATTTACCTTTATTCAAGGCTAGGTCCTGACTCTAAGCCCCACTTATGTTTTAAGAAATCTTGATACATTGTTTCCCTCAAAATCATTTGAGTGTAAATCTGCTTGAGGAAGTGCTGGGCTTGTTCTAAAGTCATCCGGTCTACTTGGCTTTCAAAGGACCGAATATTGAACTGTTTTTCGAGGGGAAGGTCCATAGGTTGGTTCATAACTACCTCTAATTTATTATTCCAGTAGGAATGTTTGCCATCAGGTTACGCGATTTGCAATTCTGATTACTTTTAGGATGCCCTTGAATTTCCTTCGCGTTTCCTTTCTGTTACAGATTATAACAATGGTTTGACAAAATTACCACTATGGTAATTAGGATTGTTTTCAAAACTTGACAAAGCAAGTTCCAGAGGGTCATAACCAAGTTGTATCAATTTGCAATCCGTCAAAATGCTCAAAGTGAACCAAATTTTGGCGATCGGCCCAACCCCGAAAATGGACAAATCCCGCGATCGGTACTAGCGATCGCGGGATTTCTCAGGGTTTGATTTGGGCCAAGCTAATGCTTAATCAGATCGAATCAGGCCCAATGGTTAAGGGTGTTGTTGCAAATTGAGCAAAGCATTGTTGATCTTTTGTTTTAGATCTGAGTTTGTGGCCATGGCCGCCGTAATCTGGTTAAATTGTTCAACGCTCAAGCCATTACTTTTGATAATATTCGTAGACTGATTGCAGAAATTTTTAGCAGTATTACGGACATCATCAGTCGTGGTGAGTTGGTTCAAGCTTGCTGTTGTACAGAAAGTTTCTGGAATATCACTACCAATTTTTTTTTTAATAGTGTTGTATGCCTCTTGACGAAAATGTTCTATCTGCAAAATTGCCTTTGCATAACTGTTGATCTGTTGATCGGTGATCTGTTGGTCGGTAATAGAATCTACAGCATAGACTAAAGAATTAAACTCTAATTTAGCAAAATGTCCCGACCAATTAGGGACAAGGCCCAAAAACAACTCGATCCCAACCAGGATACTGACTATTAACCATCGCGATCGGAGCCAGTTGAGGGAAAAGCCAGAGTAAGAGAGAATCATAATCATCAGATCTAAAGTAAAAAAACCCAGACGACACAGGGCTTAAATATGGGGAGCCCTTTTTTCAAGGAGAAGTTCCTTTTAATCTTTAACTTTAATGCTTTTTTTTGAGACTAGCCATTGGGCGATCGGCCAATTTTTATAATGGTATTACCTCAGTTTACACCCAAGCTCAACTAGGCAAATTTATTTAACTTCAGTTTTCTAATTTTATCATCATTCCTTTTCGAGTCTGAATCAACCCCATAAACCTTAAATTTATCAAAATGTGCTGATTACTTTGAGTCAAAAATTAGGCTTTTCCTATATAGTAGAAACCAGGACGATCCCAAAAGTTTGATGATCGTTTCTGCACTTGTCCCTCTTCAGTATTTTGGAATAAAACAGTGAAAGCACCTGCACCCATCCCAGCTTGGGGCCACATCCGGTAGCAAGGAATAGCCGACAAGTGTGATTGATAGTTAATTAAATCAGGAATTATCACAGGTACAAACTGGGGAAATTTGGTCAGAAACCATTCTCCCACTTCTTCATTTTCTTCTGGTGAATAAGTACAAGTCATATAAGCTAGATATCCTTGTGGAGCGACGATTTGGGCGGAATTTCCTAAAATTCTTTTTTGTCGATTGGCATTTTTATTAATATTTATTGGATGGAAACAGCCTACTGCTTTTTCACCTTTTGCTAATAAAGATTGACCCGAACAAGGTGCATCGACTATGACTAGGTTAGCAGTTTTATTAATTAATTCTGCTACATATTTGACATCCATACTGAAAACATAAGCTGGACTAATTTGGCAACGTTTTAAATTAGAAATTAACATCCCGATGCGTTTACCAATGACTTCGTTGCTGACCAGTAATTCCGGGGCTAAAGCTCGATAAGCAAAGATACTTTTTCCTCCTGGAGCGGCACAGAGATCGCAAATTAAATGTACAGGAGTTGAGATTGTTAATAAGGTTGAAGCGGCAAAGACAGAAGAGAAATCCAGACAATAAAAATGGCCGATGACATGGCCAGGATGCTGGCCTGGTCTTGACCCAATTTCAAGACGATCTACAAAAGTAGGTTGCCAGGGTAAGGAAGATAATACTGGTAGGGAAAAATTGGTTGGTTTTTGCTGACACCAGAGGATACTAGGTGCAAATAGACTAGGTTGAACCAAAGCATGAACAAATTTTTCTTGTTCCGTTGAGTCACTAAATAGTCGTTGACTTAATTTAAGTAATAGTTTGGTCGGTTTTTCCATTCCTTAATTATCTGTGCTAATCGGCGATCGCCAGCTTGATGAGGACATATTTTTTTGTGGTTGGGAAAATTAAGGCAAGTAGAAAAAGGTGTGGATCTAGTCTTGGCGATCGCCTAAAATAGTGGAAACAACATAGACAACTAACCAGGGATAGAATAGCATGGTAAGCATGACTCATTTCAACTTCTTAAGGATCAGTTGACAAAGGCAAAAAAGTAAAATTTATGGAATGGGCCAAATACATCCAAGAGCCTAAATATCTGGTATTAGGCATTGCTACTGGTTTAATTGCACTTCATCTTACCTTAATTGGAAGAACCAATAACCTGGATCTGCTGGGGAGCAGTATGCTTTTTTGGGGAGCAGTTGCTTTTCTGGTATCAGACAAACAAGAGCAACTCCGTTGGGAAAGCGGAGTTTTCTCCAGTTTTTTTGGTGCGACATTGATCACTTTTATCCTATTGAGAAGTCTCTCTATTAATGGGTATGATATTTTCCTGCGGTTTTTACCTTTTCTTGCCGCTTTCAGTGTTGCTTTAATGGCGTCTGGGTGGAAAGGATTAAAGCAATATTGGCAAGAGTTAGCAATTCTGTGCTTTCTGATGATTCCGCCAGGATTACCCGCAATTTTTATTGATGTCGCCCAAATAACAGCTAAATTTACTGGTTTTATCCTCTGGTATTTAGGCTTTCACGTAATTCGAGAAGGTCTGAGTCTCAAACTACCTAATGGAACAGTAGTAGTCGAGGAAGGTTGTTCAGGTGTCAGTGTCATTTTGCAACTTTTGGGACTATCAATCATTTTATTATTTATGTTTCCCGAACTCAAATTAAACAAAAAAATCATTGCACCAATTGTGGCAATTTTTTTAGCGTTTATCGTTAACTCCATCCGAGTTGCACTCTTAGCTGTTTTGGTCGCTTATTCTAATAAAGAATCTTTTGAATATTGGCACAAAGGAACTGGTTCTCTGATTTTTTCCATGATTGCTGTGGCCATATTTGGATTATTTTGCCAATTTGTGCTACTGCGGGATGATGATGTAGGTAAGCAGAATCTGACTTAAGAAAAACGAAACTATTTGTGCTATAATTTATTTTAATCATGGTTGTGGTAAAAAATACTGCTAACAAAATGACCAATTGGCAACGTGTGAGGATCGGGCTGCTGACTGTAACCTTGATTGCTGTCCTTTTTATTTTGGGAAAATTAACTTTTTATCCTCCGGTTGATAATTTTACTTTTACTCCATTTCAATTTCCCAAAACCGTTCCCTTATCGACCTGGGAGCAGATCGATAGTGTACCTTTAAAATCGAAAGATTATCCAGATGTTTTGACCAGTTGGCAATATAAATATCAAAAAAATCTTGATGCTAATTCGTGGAAATTGGATATAGATATGCGTTATTTAGTTAACACTGATGGTAAAGTCGAAAAATGGATGCAGGAAATTGCAGGAATGAAGTTTTCTGCGGCGAAATTAAGCTATGGTAATCAAGCCGGAGTAGGTAGCTATGGACTATTAGAGTATCAAGAAAGAGCCTATTTGAGTTCTTGTATCAACCCCAGGGGATTGAGTACATTTGAACTTGACCAATTTCGCCAAAATCGGAATCTCTACGATCTGCAATTTAGTCGGATATTAGCTTGGATTTTGGGTCGAGAAAGCTTAAAAGATAACCGTTGTTTATGGTCTCAGCTTTCTTTACCTTTAGAAAAAACTGATCTTAATAAAGCTTATAAAATCTTAGCAGCAGTATGGAGTGATTGGTATCAGTGGTGGCAACCACGTTTTCCACCTTCTTAATCTGCAAAAACTACAGACAAAATCGGAAAATTTTTGTACTATTACTATTGACAACAATATCAAAAATCATAATTTATGAATGGCATGGAAGAAAACCAGGGACAGTCTATCTATAGACTACGTTGGGTCGGCTACGGTTTAGTCTTGTTTGCTCTATTTGACGTTATTCAAATTTTGATCCCACCAAATTTCATGGACCCGGTGTGGGAATTACAAACAATTGGAGCTTTAGTGGAACGAGTTCCTGTTCCTTTGATTGGACTCTTGTTAATTTTTTTTGGAGAAGATTTCGATCGCACTAGAATCGAAGATTTTTTGTTGAAATTCGGGAGATGGTTTTTGCTAATTTTGGCACTAATCTTCCTGGGATTAGTACCCCTAGGGATTGTTGATACAATCCGAATTAATGCCAAAAATAATGACCAAATTACCAGCTTAGAGCAAAAACAGCTCAACCAGCTAAGTGGTGTCGAAACCCAAGTCAATAAGGGGACAAATGAAGAGATTAAAAGTCTGGGAGCAGACCTAAACCGGATCGGGATAGCAGTAGATAGTCAAAAACCTGATGAACTAAGAAGCAAAATTCTCGAAAGACTAAATACTGCTAAAACTCAAGTACCACAACAAGCAAAGACAACGCGTTCAAATCAGCGTCTGCTCTTACTGAAAAATTCAGTAAAATGGAACATTGGTGCTTTGGTTTCTAGTGTCCTCTACTTTATTCTCTGGAAAAGTACAAATTGGACAAACAAACTTGGCTAAGAGTCTCAAGTAGAAAACCAGACAATTTTGGGGACGGTCATTGGCCCAATAATTACTCTGGTTCTGATACCTTCTGAGCAATTTGGGGAAAGCTTGATTGTAAGTAAGGAGTAAGTCAATATTTCTTCTTATTTTAAAAAAAACTTGCCGCTCTTGGTGCCAAGTAAGGAATAATCAGTTTAATCTTAAATTAGCTGTACTCCATCAGTCAGAGAATGCCATCGATGAGGTGCCCTCAACTTAGGCAGATTATTGATCAGGAATAGCATGAACCTGAATGTTGGGACTGTATCCATGGGAATTACTACAGCACTTAAGTTGATAACTGATCAAAGTCTTTTTGTAAAATCACAGTTTTCTTATGTCAGACTCTCGTCCTCCGGTTCCACCCCCTCCTGGATCTCGTGGAGTTCCCCCTGCACCACCGCCTGGGCGACCTCCTGCTAATGGTGCTATTCCAGGAACGGGGCAAAGAATGCCCGCGCCCACTATGCCCCCACCACCAGGTACAGGGGTTCCCCGTAATCCGACTGCACCACCACCAATGCCCGGAAGACCGCCTGCTGGCTCGACAGCTCCCACTAATCCGACGACACCAACACCTCAATCTAGTGCCCCAAAAGCACCTCAACCGACAGCACCAGTCATGGTTAGTGGTAATGGACCAAGTCCAGGACAACCAACTTTAGCTCAAATTGTCCGTAAAGCTTTTGATGATGGTATTTCTGATATCCACGTTGGTGTAGGGGAAGCTCCTCGATTTCGCAAACGGGGTGACATGATCAACACCGATTTTCCCGAAACAGATTATCCCAGTTTTATGAGTTGGTTGCGGGAGGTAATGAGTGACGAAGAAATTAATCACTTTGAGGATCATCTAGACTTTGACGGTGTTACCCAATACGAATTCTCACGGGCACGGATTAATGTGTTCGGTTCGATGAAGGGTCCGGCAATGGTCATGCGTTTGATTCCGAATAATATTTTAAGTATGGAGCAGTTAAAACTGCCGGAGGTATTCAGAGACATCTGTCATTATCATAAAGGTCTGGTTTTGGTGACAGGACCAACGGGATCTGGTAAGTCTACTACAATGGCTGCCATGATTGACTTCATTAACAAAAATATGCCCAAACATATTATTACTATTGAAGACCCGATTGAGTTTGTGCATACCAGCCGACAGTCTTTGATTAAACACCGAGAAGTTGGACAGCATACCAGAAAATTTGATAATGCTTTGAAAGCTGCACTACGGGAAGATCCAGATTTGATTCTGGTCGGGGAAATGCGGGATAAGGAAACCGTGAATACTGCGCTTAAAGCTGCCCAAACTGGTCACTTGGTGATGGGAACTTTGCACACTAATAGCGCGGTGAAAACGATTGAGCGGATTCTAAACCTTTATTCGGCTGAAGAACAGCAATCGATGAAGGTTGCGATCTCTGAATCTTTGATGGCGATCGTTGCTCAGGGTTTGTGCAAAACAACGGATGGTAAGCGGGCTGCCTATCACGATATCTTGATTAGTACCGATGCGATCAAGGAATATATTTTGCGTGGGCAGTATGAGGAAATTACTCAAATCATGCAAAGATCCAGTTTTGATGGGATGCAAACCATGAACCAAGCTCTCTATAATCTTTATAGTGAAGGTCGCATTACCGAAGAAGAAGCTTTGGAAAAATCTCCTACTCCCAACGAAATGGCTCAGATGTTGCGTGGTCGAGTCTAAATAATATCTTTCCCAACTTATTCTGGAAATGTTATGATCGAGGCTTGCCCTCGTTTTTTTTTCCTATTATTAATTTTGCCAGTATATGATTCAGACTAATTCTGTTGAGGTCGGCCCCATTACACTTTTTACCGAAAAAATAGGTAACTCTTTAACAAAACGTCCAATTAGGGTTTTACAAATTAATTTAGGTAAAAGATGTAATCTTGTTTGTAATCATTGTCATGTGGAAGCTTCACCAAAACGAACTGAAGAATTAACCCCAGAAATTTGCCACCAATTAATTGAGTTAATTAACAAATTTCCCCAAATTAAAACCGTGGATCTTACTGGTGGTGCGCCAGAAATGTTATCTGGGTTTAAACCATTAGTAGCAGCAGCAAGATTAGCAGGTAAAGAGGTAATAGTTCGATCTAATTTGACTATTTATTTTGAACCTGGATTTGAGGATATTCCGGAATATTGTCAGCAAAATCAGGTCAGAATTGTTGCGTCGCTACCTTGTTATCTGCAAGATAATGTTGATCAAATGCGAGGGAATGGTGTTTATGATGCTTCGATTCGGGCTCTACAATATCTCAATCATCTTGGTTATGGAAGAAGTGCTAATTTAATTTTAGATTTGGTGTATAACCCCCCACTTCCTAATTCAGAAAAATTTACTCTTCCCCCTGAACAAGGTAGACTAGAAAGAGATTATAAAGTGTTCTTGCAGGAACATTTTGATATTTTATTTAATCACTTATTTACTATTACTAATTTACCAATTGGTCGGACTAAGTTTAGTCTAGAGCGTAGACAATTATATGAGTCTTATTTACGTTTTTTAGAAGATAATTTTAATTCCAGTACCATTAGTTATTTAATGTGTCGAGAGCAACTTTCGATCGATTATTTAGGTAATGTTTATGATTGTGATTTTAATCAGATGGTGGGGTTGGGTGCAAAAAGTGTTAATGGTGAACTCCTGACGGTTGCGAAATTGTTAGCTACGGAAAGTTTAGATTTAATTAAGGAAGTGCAGACTGCTCCTTTTTGCTATGGTTGTACTGCTGGTTGTGGTTCTAGCTGTGGTGGTGCTTTGGTTTAACTTAACTTTTTCCAAAATTGGGGTGCTACTAATACCAATTTTTGATGAAACTGTATAGAATTGATCCCCCCACCCCCCAGGACTGTTTCATGCTAGCAGAACCTCTCCCCCAACCCCTCTCCTAACGGTCAAGAGGAGCAAGAATAAATCGATTCTTCCTCCCATCAATTTAATCATCTTAATTACTCCCCCTTCCTTCTTAGGGAAGGGGGTTGGGGGGTTAGGTCAGATTATATGAGAATCGAGCATGAAACAGCCCTGCTACTTCTTAAGGGGGATCTAAATTTGTGCAACTTCACATTAAATTGGTATAACCTAATTCTGACTAATCCCTTTTAATAATTCAAGTCTTGCTTCTAAAATATCTGGTATTTGCAAACACTGTAACAGTAAATTTATATCCAAATCTGGTAAAATTTCACTGCGAGAAATTTGCACATAACCTGACTCCCGCAAATGGTATAAAGACAATTGATTGTTTTGCCAAAACCAAACTTCAAAGAATAGGAAGCGACGATATTTTTCTAGTTTATTGATATTTCCACTGGTAATAATAATTTCAATTGCTAAATCAGGATGGCTCTTTTTTTCTCTTAAGTAATAAGACTCATCAGGTTCAAAAGAAACATCTTTATCTTGATCTCGCTGAGTTGTACTGCCGATCGGAAAAAATCTTATTCCTTTTTCAACAAAATAAACTTCTAATAAAAATCTTAAAACAGATTTAATCCTTTCGTGAGTTTCCCCTAATGTCATTAGTTCGATCGTGCTATCTAAATAAGTTACCCGTAAACCTGGTGTATCGGTCAACCATATCTCTAATTCCAGAAATTGCGCCCAACTGTAATAACCAGGTAAGGTTAAACGTTGTTCATTAATTGTGGGATCAGTTTTTTTAATTAATTGGACGGTCATAATTGGAAGTTTCCGACCAAATGATACTGCTGCTATTGTGATCATTATACCAATCAGCTCAACCTAGTTCTCCAGGTATATAATTTTTAGTGGATATATAAAGTTTTATTACAAAATCAGGTAATTTGCATAGTAAGTAAGGTTTGCACCTGATATATAGTCAGAAACTATTTTTAGACTAGGGTGAGGACACAAAAAATTTCTCAGTCTTCTCTCTATATACTAATTATTAGTTTTTGTCAATCTAAAACGCAATGTTGGTAATCACTTACTATTAGTAGGTGATCAGTTTGAAGAAATTTATATTTCCGATCAGAAAGAAGAACAGCAAAAATTATAGGAACAGCAACAACAAAGTTTTTTAGCTCTGCTTTTAGAAGCCGTTAAAAATATCCCAAATTTTCACTTTATCTTCACTTTACGGGCTGATTTTTTAGGATACGCTTTATCTTATGCGGATATCAAACTTGGTCCAATGTCTCGTCAGAGTTTGCAAGAAGCCATTAAAAAGCCAGCACTAAAAATGAATGTAAACAGCGATTTGACGGAAGCAGATCTCCACCTAGCGAACTTCTCAAACGGAAATCTATCACGAGCTAACTTAATGCGAGCTAATCTATCCAACGCTTATGCTTCAGATGTAAATTTTCAGCAAGCTGATCTTTCAGACGCAAATTTATCGAACGCTTTGCTAACTAACAGTGATTTCTCTGGGGCTAAACTATATAAAACTAACTTTGAAAGAGCAGATTTATCGGGAGCTAATTTTGAGGGAGTTGAAGGTTTAAAACCAGAGCAGCTTGAAAGTGCAAATAACTGGAAAAAAGCTAAATATGATCCAGCATTTTGTAAAAAATATCAGGATTTTTGTGAAAAGTTAAAGGTGAAAACCTGTGATGATAATTAATTATAGAATATGAATACAACCTAGGAATTAATTAACTTTTTTAACTGTAAGGATAACAACAAGGTTAAAATCTTCAGATATTTAGTCATGAATTGATTCTTGCGAATCACGCTGGCTATTTTCATGTTTTAGCTAGGGTTGGTATCTGCATTTTCAATCGAATCCTTCTTCATTTTTACCCAAGCTCGAAAAGCTTTCATTGTTTTATTTCTACCCTCAACTTTACTGCGTTCTAAATATTTAGGAATTACCTCAACCAGAGAAAATCCTGGAAAATGAGGACTTTCATTTACCTGAATATATTGACCGAATTGTAATACATTAATTTCTAATTTTGTCCCGTTAAAGCGCCATAGTTCTCCTACTCCTAACGCTTCATAATTGTTAAAATGTGTGCGGGAAGTAATATCAATCTCAATCGCTAAATCTGGCGGTGGATCTACAGTTAAATCAATTCGCTTCTTCCCCCGAACTGCTGCTTCATTTTCGATATAAAAACAATCATCAGCTTCGATTCCCTGATTCATAGTTTCGCTTTTAAAAGTAGTTGAACCCAAGCTCCAAAATTCCAGATCGAGTTCTTCAAGAATAGCTTTGACGAGATCGCCAATCATTATTTTACCCACTTCGTGTTCGGGTAGGGGCACCATAATTTCTAAAGCTCCCTGACTGTAATTAATTAGACTTCCTCGTTTTTCGCCGAACTCCTCTAGCAGTTGTTCATACATCTGCCAACTGACATTATTGAGGAGAAGTTGTTGACCAGGGGGCACGATTATTTGGTTGAGTTTGACTTGCATATTGTTTCGATTAGATATGAGATTGGATAATCGGTACTAATAGTTTGAAAAGCTGGATCGGAAAAGGGATGAAAATTATCTGACCATTTAGCCGTTAGGCTGCATAGCAACCGAAATTGGATTGGAGTTGGTGGCGGATTAACCCGCTCTACAGTAACATTAACCTGCTGAGGAGAATGGCAAACTAGCTCAAAGAAATCTTGATTTAGATAGCGTGGGCAATATCCAACAAAATGTAAATCTTCTGTGCGTAAAATTAGGGCGCGTGAGTCAAATTGATTTTGAATATCATGAGTAACAAGCAACTTTGTCTCTACCCTTAGACATTGCACATATTGCTTTATTTCAATAGGGAAATGGCTCAGTCCGTGAGCAAAAAAGTGAATGTGATAAATACCATTTTCATCGCGCTCTGGACAGGGAAAAACCTCAAAACTATCCGTTTGACGTTTACCACCACTCCGAGCAAGCAAAGCGATCGGATCGTCTTGATGTGCAGGAATATTTAGCCACTGGACAAAATCTTTGTAGTCAGGACGCGAAGGACGCAACAGCCGATTGGCAAAAAGTGGAAAAAGTTCAATTGAACTATAGTGATGCTCAAAATGAGGAAAAGACCAGATCGGCTGAAAATTTGCGATTTCTTTAGCTTTAATCGCTCCCTGAAGATAGTCAAAATGATACATCCCATCCACTTGGGTGAGTTTCCCAACCGGAAACCAAGCGCGAGAGATTGAGTCTTGCCAAGCTAAAAATAGAGTTTTCAATTCTGATTATCTCGTAAATTCAGTAGTCTCAGCTGATTAATTTCTAACATTTTTAAGCTAAATTCGACAGCCACAGATGAGATCCGATGCTCTGGAACTTGCTCAAAGATAGACTTTACCGCTTGTATAGGCACATTGGCTAGTTGGTCTAACCATATTTTGGCTGAGTTTGGGTATTTATGGGCGATCGCGCGAAACAAATCAAAGGTTAGCATTGAGCGGCGATCGCCGACTTGATGATAAAAAGATGACCTCGACTTTTCGACATAATTTTTAACAGTTTGCTTCTGTAAATGTTCTTGTCGTTTCACATCAAGCAATTCCAGCCCCAAACTGGAAGCGTGATCGTAAGTTGGCGCTAGATGCGGGATCGACTCTGGTAGTTGAACAACAAAGCCCCAATTTTCATGGTGGCGATCGCCGTTACTAATCCAGGTATCTAGTAATAAATATCCTACAAAGGTAGACACAGCCGTATTGATGCCCGTAGGAGGAATCCAATCGAAGGGGACTTTCAAATCCGGACGTTTGAGCAGATCAAGAACAATATCTAATGTGTGCTGTGAGACTCTATACATCTGACTTCTAGGATAACTAGATATTACTCCTGCAAGGATATCGTTACCGTGAATCAGTGCAGTACCTTTCGGTAAAAAATTGGTTGAAATAACCCCATAATAATTGTGCCAAGTAGCAAGTTGATAATCTGCATGGGGCAAGCCTAATAACTGGGCAAGTTCGGCAGCAATTTTTTCTGACCAATCTTCACCCGTATTAGGACGAACCTGTTTGAAGAGACAGTTACCTAGTTCTGGATGTTGAAACCAAAATTTGAATCTACTACCCATCGGTTCTTCAGCTTCAGCAGCATCATCTGGAACCTCATAAATTGGAAACTTATTACTCATCCAACACACTACCCAACGCGATCGCGGCTTAAGAGCCAAGTGAAACAGCCGAAAGCCTGATTTGGCATAAGTTTTCGATTATGATAGTTTTATGCTTGATAAATTTTCCTACTAAAGCTTACTACATAAGGGTTTCTGCGATTTATTATATATCAAATTCGGTAAAATCTGAATATTTGACGACTATTAAGAATAAATAAACAATCGTTGACAAAAATTAATATCTCGAAATATTACCATGACACTTCTAGGTAAAGGATTATGGCCATTTTTTATCAAGAACCCCCCTTTTTTATAAATTTCAGAGCTACTACAACTTTTTAGCCTTGCAACCGCCCTCTAGACATTAGGATGGATAAATGTTTTAATATAAATGTTTCCTACTCGCTGGGAAAATTGTTTGAATGAAAATGTGTCTTAACGTTAAAGCGATACTAGTATACCGCATTCACGATAATGCTCTCTATTCGCTAAAGTAATTAGCTGAATGGACATAGCTAATCAGGAAAAATACTCGTGGCAAGCAAAATTATGTCTAACCAAACTCTGTTGAAATCCAACCTTTCAGATGAGCAACGTCTGGCTTTTTATGGCGCGTTATTTGTACTCGCTTCAGTTGACGGACGTTCTTGACAAAGACAAAATGAACTCGATCTGTGAAATTATGGATTTAGACGGAATGTCTGACAAAGCCAAAGAACAAGTACAGGAATACATCATTGACCCACCAAAATTTTTTGGGTGCTTAAGGGTTTTAAGTAGCGCAGATGATACGTTGCGTTATGGAGCCATGATTAATATGGTCGAAACTGCATGGGCTGACGATGAACTAGATGCTCAAGAAGGATATAAAATTAACTGGTTTAAGTGATAAATTATCGCCCGAATGCTATGCCTACGGCACGCTACGCGAACGCCCCTACAATTCATTGAACTGTATTGATTTATAAACTCGTGGTATACTTTAACAAAACGTCAAAAACTCTATATTCTGTAAGTTTAGCTTACTTACCGATCGCTTAACCCGCGATCGCACCAGTTGTCCAAGCACTTTGAAAATTAAATCCACCTGTAACACCATCAATATCCAAAATTTCTCCAGCAAAATAAAGACCCGGACATAAACGACTTTCCATTGTTTTAAAATCTACTTCTTTTAAATTAATCCCCCCACAGGTAACAAATTCTTCTTTAAAAACTCCCTTTCCCTTAATCAAAAATTCCCCTTGAGTAAGTTCCTGAATTAATTGATTTAAAACCTTATTAGATATTTCAGCCCAGCGAGTTTCTGTACCTATCCCCACCACAGCAATTAATTGTTTCCACAGACTTTGAGGGATAGAAACCGGACAACTATTCGCGATCGCACGTCTAGACAACTGAGATTTAACTGCAACTAATTGTTGATGTAAAACTTCTAAAGTATATTGAGGTAACCAATTAATTACCAATTTAGTTTGATAATTACAATCATAGAGAACTCTTGCACCCCAAGCAGAAAGTTTCAGGATCGCAGGACCACTTAAACCCCAATGGGTAATTAATACCGGACCAGTCTGCTCTAATTTAGTATTTAATAAACGTACATTAGCATGAGGAACAGCAACACCAGATAACCCTGCTAAACGAGGATCAGAAATAGTAAAAGTAAACAAAGAGGGAACAGGTGACTCAATCCGATGACCAAAAGATTTAGCGATTTGATAACCAATGGGATTACTACCAGTCGCGATCAAAATGCGATCGCATTCCAACCATTCACCAGTTTTTACCTTAATCAGAAATTTGCTCTTACTTTCTCCCTTAGCAAAAGCAGGATTCACCGACACTTTAACTATTAAAATCCCAGTATAAATTTTTACTCCAGCATTTTCAGCAGTACGAATTAAACAATTTACGATCGTACTAGAGTCATCAGTAACCGGAAACATCCTTCCATCTGCTTCCGTTTTTAAATTAACACCGCGATCGCTAAACCAAGCTACAGTATCTAGTGGTTGAAAACGACTAAAAGCACCAAGTAATGCTTTGGCACCACGAGGATAATTTTGGACTAAAAGTGCTGGTTCAAAACAAGCATGAGTAACATTACAACGTCCTCCTCCTGAAATCCGAACCTTACTCAAACATTGCTTTCCAGCTTCTAAGATTGTCACTTGAGAATCAGGATAATTCTTCGCACAATTAATTGCAGCAAAAAAACCAGCAGCACCACCACCAATTACAACTATTTTCATCTTTTTATCTGCTTTGCACCTTAGTGGTTTAATTAGGATCAGAACTTAAATTTTGGTGCCAAAGTAAGTCTTTTAATTGTTCTAATTCGGATTTTAATGATAAAGGTTTATAACCCAAAGCGATCGCTTTAGAAATATCCAGAGACACATCAGGTGGTCTAGGTGCAAGCATTTGGATATCTTTTTGTTTACAAGGAACTAGATTAGTGTTCTTTAACTTCAGCACTTCAACTACTAAGCGCATAAAATCATAACGGGATATGCGCTCTTTTCCTCCTAAATGTATAATTCCATGAGCTTCTTTTAAAGCTAATAATAGCCCTTGAGCAGCAGTTTTGCCACTAACTGGAGTGCGAAATTCATCGACAAATAAATGCAATTCTTTGCCAACTCTAATCGATTCTAACATTGGTTGGAGGAAACTTTTAGCTACCAAACCACCATCACCAAACATTAGTGGCATTCGGCACACTGCTGCTAATGGATAACGTTCTAGTATTCCAATTTCAGCCATCACCTTTTGTTCCCCATAAACACTAATCGGACAGGTGGGATCTGTTTCCCGATAGGGAGGATTTAAACCGTCAAAAACTAAATCCGTCGAAGTAAACGCAAAAGGTAGAGAATAATCTCCACAAAGTCCAGCTAAATTCACCGTAGCTGCGACATTTATTTCCTGGGATTCTTGGGGATAATTTTGACAATAATTAGGTTGAGATGCAGCAGCAGTATGAATTACAGCATCAGGTTTTATGTCGTTAAACAAATCCTTGATTGCTTGAAAATCTCTTAGATCAACTGAAATTTGGGTAATTCCAGGAATTTGGTGAGAATGGGAAAAAAATGTGCCATATACATCCCATTCTGGTTTTGCTACTAGACACAAATTCCATCCTAAAAAACCGCTAGCACCAGTAATTAATAATTTTTTTGCTTCTTCGCGCACTGCTGAAACCTATGATTGATTTATTCTTCACAACGTTCAAAACTTCCTGATAAACTACCACAAACTGGACAAAACCAGTTATCTGGTATTTTTTCAAAGATAGTTCCAGGGAGGATCTGACCATCGGGATCACCGATTTCCGGATCGTATATATAACCACAGTTGGTACACATATATTTTGCCATTCTAAATTCCCAAAAGTCTGGATTACTGAATTTAACAATTTCAAGTTTATCACTAAAGTCAATAAATTCAATCCTCCAGACCAAACATCAATATGGGGCAAAGTCCCAAAAGGGAATTCGGGTTGAGGTTACTTATATGCTATGATTAACAATCTATTTACTGTTCAGCATCAAATGACATATAAAATTGGGGAAGATTTGGGTCGGATTTTTGAAGTAGGGTTTAATATTGGAATTCTTGCTTATATTCAGCAACACCAAATTAAGCAGAGATTCGGTAACTTATATCTTCAGGAGTTACAACAGCTAAAATTCCCGAAGATGTTAAAACGAATTACCGATAAATTTACTGATCCAGTCCAACGGAAAATAGCAGAAACCTGGAGTACATTTTTTCTTGAGAAAGGTTTTTTATCTGGATTAAATTTTTTGGGAGAATATCTACAAGCAACAGGTTGGAATGAATCTCAGCAATTAAGGAATTTAGAAATTGTCTATTATCAATGTCGCTTTAATGGAGACAATAGTATTGGGACTTATGAAGAAAAAACAGATTCCCAATGGTTAGAAGAAGTCTTAACTCAATTTCCCAATCTGGAAGAAGAGGATCGGAGAAAAATTATCTACCAATATACAGGAAAAGGAAAATCAGGAGAGTTTTTATATGCAGATATGCTCATGCTTTTGCGTTATCGTCGTCAATATAGAATTTTATGTGTAGATTTATCGATTTTTTCAATTAATACCAGTGCTGATGTTAAAGATTTGAATTATATTGAACTGATCCGGGAAATTTTAGTACGGGATTTAAACTATTTGCGAAGTAAGAGTGTATTTGCTAATCTTAAAATTGATGCTGGGAATTTAGGATTTGAGTTTTCTCAGGATTTGCAAAATTATTTTAGTGCTTTTAAATATGATGATAAGGAAAGTGCTAAGTTTATTCAAGCTGCTAGTTATGTTTATAGTTTTTATGGGTTTTTACAAGAACGGGGGATATTAACTGAATCTAACTCTGTGGTTTTTAATGCTGTGGGATATAGCGATCGCTCAATTAGTTCAATGTCGGTACGTCCAGAAAATTTAATCATCCTGAAGACTTGTTATGAAATTTACAAACATGATCTCAGTCCCAAGGAAATTAGTGATGCTCGACAGCTAGTTTTAAATCGGATTAAACGTAGTGCTTACACCAGTTTTGACAATGGTAAACAATTAGTCGATGCTCTGCTCACCATTACACCGAATCAAATTAATTTTATTCCTCATCAAGAAAAGATTACCAATTTTTTTAATTCTGTGGGTGAAGTTCCATCTGGATTAATTGATCAACTTGGGTTAACGGGGACAAAAAATCTCCGACAAGTCCATACAGAAATAGTTCAAAAAGCACTTAATTCTGATCATACTTATATATTTTTAACAGGTAATCCTGGAATTGGCAAGACTACCGCGATCGCAGACTTTCTGAAATCTCCAGTTCATTTAGAGGAAGGATTCCTATTTTTCTATGCTAGTCCCAGGAAACAAGTAAATTTAGATATCATTGAGAAATTTAAAGATCCTCAAACTAACTTACTATGTAGCGATCGGATGATCTGTATTAACACTAACTATAATCTGATCCGCGACAATGACAAACTTGGTCGCTATACTGTCCAATATGTCGCTAATCAACCGATCCAAGGTAATTATAGTGTCAATTTTGTTGATAGTCGAGTCATTCAGCAACCCGGATATCGTTCGGAAAAACTAAATCGATCTGCAATAGATTTAATTAAACCAGCAGCACAAAAAACTAAGGGTGTTCTTAGCAGTATTAGTGAAGCAATCTATATTTTAGTCAATCGCAATATTTCTAATAATATTGTTGCTACAGTTTCAATTCAATCTTTAAAGAAAACAGATACCAGTGATACTCTCAAACATTTCCGCAAAATCTTTCGTGACGCTTACAATCAAAGTACAGGAACAGTCATCCCCAGTCAAATGAGACAAATATCTCGTCGAATTAAGCATTTATTCATTATGATCGACGAAATCACTGGTTCTGATGGTGGGGTAGAATTTTTAAACGGAATTAGCGAAATCTTAACTGAGTATAAATTAACCGATCCTCAATCTGGTTTTAATACTAAAATTATAGTTGCAGATGCTTCGATTGTCGATCAAGATGTGATCTGTCAACATCTTCAGAATTCATCAGCAGAACCAGATAAAATTTATTTTCGTCGTACCTCCCAAATCGAATCTCAACCAATTACATTACAGGAATTTAGATTTAAAAACTTCCCAGCAATTGCAATTAATACTAATTCTTATCCTGCTGGAAATTTAACCATTCAATATAAAATTTTCATCGAATCTTGTAAATTTCGGGAAAAAGCTAACCTCCCACCCAATTCTAGTTTAGAAACAAGAGTACAGTCAGAAATTTTAACTGATTTAACTACCAGATTAAAACAGACTGATGGTGAACAAGTGATCGTTTATATTCAAAATAAATCGCGATTAGCTGAATTAATTGATTATTTGACTAAACACCTAGAAGAATTTAATAAATTTGTGGACTATTTGGAAATTCATGCTAATATCTCCGAAGTCGAAAAAGAGCAAATCGCTCAATGCAAAAATCAAGTCAAAGTAGTTTTTATGACTGCTTCCGGTAGTCGAGGATTATCATTTCCAAAAGCTAAACATATTTTAGTAGAAATCCCTCGATTTGAAATTGAGCAAAATTTGATGGAAATTATCCAGGTAATTTATCGAGGTCGAGGTGATGATCAGATAGATAAACAAGATAAAGAGCTGGTTTTTTATTTAAGCGATCGCTCAATTTATTACGACCAAGAATCCCAGTTATCCTTACAAGAAAGCGTTTTAAATATATTAAATATATTATTAATTTTAAAAGCATCAATTATGACCAGAATCTTTGGTTATGGGAAAATTGGTCGAGATAAATTTATGATCATCCCGATCGGAGGAAAATCTGTCTCGGGAGCAGGAGAAACATTTTCTGTTCAAATGGAAAACCTGATTAGAGAATTAAAGAAAGAACACAATCGCAATCCTAGTGATACCAAACTCAAACAAATATACACCAGTTTACAACAATTATTAAGTCGAGCAGAATTTACCATTAGAGATACAACGGAAACTAATTATCTCCAAATCCGGGAATCGTTCCATCAATTATTTTCCCAAAAATGTAATCCTCTTGATGGATTACTCGAACTAGGAAAAATTCAACCAGGATATATAATAGGAGGAATATTAATAGTACCAATTACTGATAAAATCTTAAAAGAAAACTATCTTATTGCTCTCGAAGATATTATTAAGTATACCCCCGATCATATCTTTAAGCAAATGTATCTAATCAGTAAAAGTCCATCTTACCCGGACAACTTGCGATCGGCAATTAAAGATGCAATAGAATTAGTAGAGAAACTCCGAGAACCTACTAATAAATCCCAACGATTTGAACAATATAGTCGGCATTTTGATCAATATTATGCTTTACCATTATTCGCATTTATTGCTGCAACAGCAATGAAAAAATATTTTGCTGAAAACCCCGAAGAACCTGAAGACAAACGATTTCGGGATATTCTCGCTGGGTATATTCGTCAACTCTATCCAGTCGGTAATATTCTTCCCATTGATCATCGATATAGTGAGTTTCCTTTTGTGATATTTAGAAGTTATAATTTAGCAGAAATTAGGACTAAGATTTTTCAAGATCAATATATTTTAAATTCCTATGAATTGAATGTACTAAATTTAATTTTGTCTAAAGCAGAAGATGGGTGAATTAGTTATTTTTTCTCATGGAAAAATTACCAATATTGAAAAAATTGCAATTTCATGGTAAATTGAGATCAGATAGTTTTAATTTAGTAAGTGCTTGAACAAGCTTGGCGCTAAACCTGCAACTTGGGATCACCTAAAGCGTAACTTTTTACTATCACTATGGCAATATATAATAATATTCTCGAAGCGATCGGCAAAACCCCTCTGGTTAAACTCTAATATTCTACAATTCACCGCATCAACCAATAATATCACTCATCATTGCTCCGGTCTAGGATATTATCTTGAGCATTGAAAGTGGTTATGGTAGCGGATCTTTCCGCAAGAATCGCGATTAAACCAGAGACACATCTTTCTATTCAATCCGCTTCACAACTTGAAAATTGCATCTATTTTACGTCTCAGGATTGCTTTCAGTAACTCAACTTTTAGAGGAGTAAATTTCGGCAACAAAATATCAGTGAAAGTATTATTTCCATCAAAGTTAAGACCTGCATCAGCATTTATAGTAGCTTGAAGCGATATTTCCTTTTTGCCGTATAAATTAGTAAGATATTGCATAGAATGTAGTCAAAGTGATAGTTAATCTCAGCATCAGCTACTCGATGTTTTAAATATACCTCTGCCCAAACACCAATCTCAGTTTCAAGTGGTAAACCTGCACGAACTAATAAATCACGTTCATAATGCTGTAAAGTATGATTGATAGAAGGCATCCCCTGACTGTCAAACTTAGCTGCAAATAATCGACGTGGACAGACAACCCAAATATCCTCACCTGCTTGAATTGAACATACACCAGGTATAACTTCTGTGACATCACTATTAAAGTAGTGAGTTAGAGGTTCTTGTGGTGTGAGCTTAATTTTGGTTTGATAGCGATTACCACCACCATCGCAAATTACACCCATAAATGGACATTGATGAGATTTTCGGCTTCTCTCCACCTCTTCACTGCGATCATCTACGGGAAAACCGAATAGTTCAAAAATTCTAGGCATAAGTAATTATTGATTCGAGCAGAATAGGATCTAAACGCTAAGAAATTTTTTCTTTAAGGATTCATTAATAACTTTTCCTGGGGTGATAAATTTAGCGATCGCTTGAGCTATAGCATAAGCAACAGGTGGAGGAACGGAATTAGCAACTTGACGATGCTGATCTAAATACCGAACTCTACCTGAACGACCTCGAATCGGACCTTTTAGAAAGTAATCATCAGGGTATCCATGAATCCGCATATATTCCCGTGGAGTTAGGTATCTATCTTCAACAGGATGAAAGAAAATTTCTCCACACCTGAGAGTTAGTGAAGGTTCAGAAAAAGAAAGCCGACGAAACTTCGTTGTATCCTTTTTTGTGAGCTTACCTCTCTGACTCTCTGGGAGATGTAATTCTTTAGCTAAAAAAGAACCTTCAGGTACTCCATGAATACGCCTTCTATCTCCTGCTGGTGTAATGTCTATATGGCTATCTTCAGGTTGGTTATCTTTATTGTTTGATGGACTACCTAATCCGTTTAAAGCTTGACCAACTGTAATATAGGGCTGAAGAGGAAATAAGGAAAATTGAGGGTCTGCTTTTCCATGAGTTGGTAATGGGAAATTGAAGTGGCCATCTATTCTTGTTGCAACGATAAAAACCCTTTCTCTGGCTTGAGCTACGCCATAATTTGCCGAATTTATAGTTTCTATGTTTAATTGATAACCTAGTTCCCTGAACTGACTTACAATAGCTCTGCAAACACCACCACAACCAGACTCATCGGGAGCTGTCAATATACCTTTAACTTGCTCAATAACGATTACTTTAGGTTTTAAAACCCTAGCAAATCTAATAAATTCAAAGATAAGTAAGCCTCGCTCATCATTTAATGAAGCCCGTTTTCCAGCCTGAGAAAAACTCTGACAAGGACTACCACCAAATAGCAAATCTAATTCACCTATCTGTAAGTCTAAATCTCTCATTAGTTGAGATGGGTTAATTTGTTTTATATCCTTTTCAAAAAGGACAGTTTTCGTGTTTTCTCTTTCAATAGCACTTTGTAAAGTTTGGCAACAGTGAGGAGCTATTTCAATGCAAGCTTGGATTTCAAAACCAGCTTGACGAACACCAATATCCATTCCACCTGCACCTGAAAAAAGAGATATAGCAGAAAACATAAAAAAATCAGGGTTGATAATAAAGATATTGTTTTTTATTATATATCATTCCGTGATGCGATCGCGATTCCAGTTTATGGGGCAGGCGATCGCTTTTCTTGAGAATACCAGGGAGAACGATCCTTGCTCATGCTTCGCCCCTCAATAAACATTCACATTATATTGATGGCAGTCAATAACGATTAATGGACTGGCGCTATAGGCTGAGTTTTTGCCATAATAGATCAGATGTAATTCCTAGTTTAAGAGTGTAGTAGCTATGACTGAGTTGCTTGAACGTGCAATTAACCAGTTGAAGACTTTGCCTACGGATGAGCAAGACGCGATCGCGACTCGTCTCTTGGCAGAAATGGAAGAAGAGCAGACATGGAAAACTAAGTTTGAATCTACAACTGATGAGCAGTGGGATCGGATAGCCCAGATGGTGCGTCAAGAAATTGCTGTTGGCGATATCGCTCCTTTATCCGACGTTTTCCCCTCTGAGTCTCAACCATGAAATCAAGTGTCACGAAAGCATTTCGCCAGAAACTCGATCAGCTTCCTACATCAATTCAAAAGCAAACTGCTAACCAGCAGCCTAAAACGACAACGAGCGATCGTTCGTAGCTCAGATGTTGAGAATCCAATCCCAAAAAAGAGAGCAGCCAAAATAATACTTGACATCTTACCTCTCACAACCTCTATCACTCATCAAAAGGTTCTTCAAAAAGCGCTTCCAAATTGCGGTATCCACTAACAACTCGTAAAATCTCAATACCCTCTTCAATTGGCAGATAGAAAATCAGGTAATCATCAACAGGAAAACTTCGCAATGAAGGAAAAAGCTGATCACGTTGACGCCCCATGTTAGGAAAACTTGCTAAAGTCTTACACTTTTGATTGACTTTTTTCAAGAAACGCTCTGCTGGCTCAAAACCACTATTGTCAGCAATCAAGTCGATAATGGTTTCAATATCTCGACTAGCTGGGACAGTAAACCGACAAATATTACTCATAAACCAGCTTTTTGGCGATGTCGTTCTAGTTTCTGTTGGAGTTGGGAGAAAACTATTTCTCCATCAATTACTTCACCCCGTTCCGAGGCTTCAACACCAATCATAATTTCCCTTCTCAATTCTTCAAATCGTCCTTTGTAAATGCTTTCCCGTTCTTCTAAAAGCCTAATTCCTGCTATAATCATTTCTTCAGCAGAAGCATACTTACCGCTTTCTACTTGACTTTGAATAAACTGCGAAATTTCTGAACCTAACGATATATTCATCTTTGACTCCGCTTGTTATAGATGATTTTAATCCACTTTTTAGGCGATCGCATCACTTCTAATCGCAGATGAGAGTAATTTTACCTGTAGGGGCGAAGCATTCGGGCGACAATTGAACAATAAAACGGTTAATCTTATCCCCGAATGCTTCGCCCAGCTCTACGCCGAGATCCCCAAAAATATCCTTGATCTTTATATTTAAGTCCTAGATATTGCGATCGCTCTCCCTGTTTCTAGGATTGCGATTAATTCATCAAGCGATCGGGTAAGCTATTGGTTAACTTCAGGAATGCTGTTTTTTGGGATCGAAGGAGCGATCGCATCACTTCCAATCGCAAATGAGAGTAATTTTCCCTGTAGGGGCGAAGCATTCGGGCGACAATTAAACAATAAAACGGTTAATCTTATCCCCGAATGCTTCGCCCTTCTTTTACGCCGAGATCCCCCAAAATATCCTTGATCTTTATATTTAAGTCCTAGATATTGCGATCGCCAACCAGTTTCTAGGATTGCGATTAATTCATCAAGCGATCGGGTCAGCAAGTCAATTTGTTGGTTAACTTCACGCCATTTGCTCACACTTCGCGCTCTCGTTTGGGAGTCGGGTATTTGGGCTGGTTGATTCATGGTAGAGTGCAATACAGTTCAGGTAAGATTTTTTTTGGATATCTCGGCGAAGAAGGGCGAAGCATTCGGATCTAAGATAAACCGCCCTTCGACTCCGCCCTTCGACTTGTCCCTGAGCGTAGTCGAAGGGCGCTCAGGGAACACTCAGGGTAAATTTTTATTGTTCAATTGTCGCCCGAATGCTATGCCTCCGGCACGCTACGCGAACGCCCCTACGCTTAACTGAACTGTATTGGGTTCTAACCAATAACTGATCTGCTGAAATGCTTATGCCTACAGCACGCTACGCGATCGCGATTCCAGTTTATGGGGCGCGATCGCATCACTTCTAATCGCAGATGAGCGTGGACAAGAGTAGACCATTGGGCTACAATACTTAATTATTTTGACTCACTTCAGTTATTCTCGAAGAAATTACAAGCCCGGCAGTTCCTAACCCTATAGTTGCTAAAGAACCTACAATAATAAGTTGAGCCTGGTTAGTATTTATTGGTGAAGGTACTATGACTTCAACATCAGGAATCCCACTTCTTATAGTTGGACTTTGTGCTGGTTCTTGAGCGCGAGCTAACTTGATCAAACCAAATACAAACAATAAAACACCCAAAACGATAAATCCTACACTAATAATTTTTAAAATTATCTTTTTCATGTTTGTTGGCTCCTCTTTGATTAAAGTATGGTGGATAGGATAGAAATTAGTATTGCTTTGTGTGTTTTAACAATGATTCTCAAAAAAACGTTTGGTTCTCTCTTTAATTTCTGGTATCACCTCCCATTGATGATCTTCAATTGATTTTCTAACCATTTCAGGTTGTTTTTCTGTATGGACACCTTTACAATTTGGACTCTCGTGTTTGAAAGTCAAATTACCAGTATAGGGCTAAAGTCTTGAAACCTACCAGGGGAAAGTAAAGCAGCATTTTATGTCAAGTTTTTTTGCAAAAAGACTTGACATTTGCGCCATAGGTTAGACAATGGAACTAAGACTAGACATGAGATTCAAGCGATGAAGAGGAGTCGAGTTAATACCGCAGAGTTAATCCGCAGACAGATTGAGGAAAGGGGAGAAGCCTACTGGCGACATTCTGATTTCTCCAATTTGCCCCCAACTGCGGTGAGTAAAACTCTCTCCCGACTAGCAGAAGAAGGAGTTTTGGAGCGAGTCAGCAAGGGACTTTACTACCATTCGCGTCAGACTCGATTTGGTCGGAGCCGTCCATCTCAAAGCGATATCCAAAAGCTACTCACAAAACAAAATTTGCATCCAGCGGGGCTGACTGCTGCTAATTTACTAGGATTTACGACTCAAAATACAATCCAAGGTGAGTTTGCCACCTCAGCGAATAGTGTCCCTCGCACCATCATCGGCGATCGCGCCAGAGTCCACACCCGCAGACCCCAAACATGGAACAACCTAGAAGCTACTGATGCAGCAATACTTGATTTCTTAAGATCTAGAGGGAATTTGAGTGAGTTGTCTCCAAAAGAGACTAAGCAACGGTTACTGGACTATTTTCGATCAAGCGATCGCTTTGAACGGTTAGTAGCAATCGCAGATGAGGAACCACCGCGAGTGCGAGCTATACTGGGAGCGATCGGACAAGAACTAGGTCAAAGTCTAAAAAAATTAGAAAAACTTAGAAATAGCTTAAATCCCTTATCTCGGTTTGATTTCGGTAAGTTCAGCAACCTTCGCTATGCCAAAGAGTGGCAAGGAAAATGAAACTTTATAAAGATCAACAGGACTATCTTTAGCGATTCATCTCCCCAGTTTTTATAATCAGAAATGAGCGGCATTAATCGCCAACTAACACGAGATCCCAGAAGTAGTTTATTTGAAAAACATCTTCCGGGTACATCACAAGTGGAACGACTGTTAAGGAAAGAGGGAAAAGCTCATGTTTTTAATGACAGAACTACTCTAGATGCAGTGGAGGAGGCTATTATAGAGAGAGGGTATCTAACAGGAGTTGAGGATAAAATAGATAGCTATGAACGTTATGGACTCTATTTTGATGATCCAATCGGCTATCAAATTAGAGCAGATGGTAGTCAAATACCCCTTTATTACGCTGAAATAAAAATTCTTAAAGGAACAGATACATACCATGTTATCCCACGCACTAGACCTCGCCGAACAAATTAATGACTGGAAATTTATGGAATTGTGGGTAGATCCAATTATTTTTCCCCCTCGGATTTTGATGTTAGTGAGTGGAAAAAAGGGAGGATTTGGGATTTATGACCCATCAGCTAACTATCAGGCGCTGTTTTTTAGTTCAACCTATGATGAGGCTCATTCATGGCTTTTGGAAGATGAATATGAGCGATGTGATGGTCGGCTTTTAGCCGAGGAAATTCTTTGAGTTTACGTCGTTCAGTAATCCAACTAATTGCTACAGAACAATCCAATACAAACTGCATTAAAATCGGTTCTACCGAACTATCTATGTAAAACTAACTAGCAAAATGCCAAGTTAAAATACTTCTGAGCTGAAAATTATCAAAATTCCTAAAGCCATAGCCACGCCTTTTAATCAATTTTAACTTATTATTAATTCCTTCGACTACTCCTTGAGTAGTTCGGTGATCGAAATAGGCAATAATTTCTCCAATCCATCGGATAATTGTCCCACAACTATGAGGGAAATAATCTTGAGCTTCTTTTAACCAATCAGCGAAATTAAATATTCCTTCTACCCAATCTTTACTGGACTCATAAATATTTCTAAATTTTTCTTTGAGCTCATGCATTTTTCCTAATTTTGGAGCAACTTTTTTAACTAATTTAAGTCGTTGAGATTCATCATCATTTAAATCTTTCTCATTTTTAAGTAAGACATATTTACTCTTAGTTAATCCGCCTAATATTTGCTCTTTTTTTTGGTTATTTTTCAATGGCTCTGCGGTTCTTTTCGTTTTCCTTCTTTCTTGATCTAGTTCATCCTGTACTTGCTTCATTACATGAAATCTATCGGCGATTACTTCTGCTTGAGGTATCAATTTTTCGGCGATATTTTTATACATTTGCCAGAGGTCAATACTTACTTCTTGGATTTGCCCCAAAACCTCTTCTCCCCAAGCTTCTAGGTATTTTTCTATCTCGGCTTTTTTGCGTTTTTCGATAATTCCTAATACAATTCCTTGGTCAATATCTATTAACACTACATAATAATTTTTTGCCCTTTTACTACGGCAATTTCATCGATTCCTAACCGCTGTAAATTTTCGGGCTTTTTTTTCATTAATTCTGCGCCTAATTCTTTTAACATTGTCTCTACTTCTTGCTCGCTAAATCCGTACCGTATCGCCACGTTTTTTATGTCACTTGACAAAACTTCCTTAATAATTTTATTTCTTAATCTTTCAGTATAATTTCTTTTCTTCTTCACTAAATTTAACTCTTCACTAAATTTGTGGCCACATTGGTCACATCTCATTTGACGACGATTGACTTTTAAATATATTTGTTGTTCACCAAAAGCCAAATCTCTTACTACATACCAATGATTTTGATGTAATTTATCTGTGAGGCTTTCACAACAAGGACATTTAACTTTTAATTCTCGTTTTTCTAGTCGTAAAAATATCCCGATCCCTTCTTGAAATTGATAATCTACTACTTTAAATTCTTGACTATTCAGCAATGAAGTCATTAGATGAAGTTGAGAAGAAGATGCCATAGCTGTCAATTTTTACTTAGATGTACTTAATTATTCTAATCCAATTTAAACATAAAAATCGCCCAAAGTCAATCACGTCAGTAATTTTTCAGATATAAATTAATTATTTAATTGGGAGTTTTACGAGCTAATAACTAATATTTTTACATAGATAGTTCGGTAGAACCTTAAAATCTCCGCTCCTCTTCAACCATTTCATGGATTGAAGTTTGATCCAAGGCAATTTCTTGTTGTAATTGTAGCATTCTCGCGATCGCTGCTTGAATTGATTTTTTAGTAGTAAGTTTTCCCCAAGAATTATACTTATGTGTAGTTTCCTCCGATGATAACGACTGGACAACTACCACCACCTCAACAGAAGTATCTTTAAAATCAGTGGGCATCTGGATTTGCAAGATCCCATCTGTCCCAATATGCGATCGCAGCTTGATTGTTTCCATATCAGACTCCACCAACTATCATCTTAATAATTGTCAATTGATGTTCCAGCTTTGAATGACCAAAAACCTATTAAACATGATCAATCTGATTAATCTCAAATTGCTATACTTAAATCAAGCATCTAGTCATTCCTGTTATGGATAGCTAAGAATTATGGTCCAAAGTCTTGATCCTACCCTATTACCCCCTCCTTTTCCCGATCATACCCAACTCCCTGAATCCGACGGCACCTTCGTGAAAAACTTTCAAGAACATCCCCAATGTATCTTGCTGACCGACTCCTTGGAAACTACCCTACAAACTCTCCATCCAGATGGTCAATATGCGATCGGACAAGATAGTGGGATATACTGGCGGGAAACTGAGCCTCCGGAACGGGGAGCGGAAGCACCGGATTGGTTCTATGTTCCTAACGTTCCACCCCTATTAGACGGTCAAGTTCGTCGTTCCTATGTGATCTGGCGCGAATATAGTGTGCCCTTAATTGCGATCGAATTAGCCAGTGGAAATGGTGCCGAAGAACGAGACTATACTCCCCTATCTCGTTCATCAGAAAGGAGCAATCAAAAACCTGGGAAGTTTTGGGTATATGAGCAGATTATTCGGATTCCTTACTATGCCATATATATCATCAAAACTAGGGAATTGGAAGTTTATAACTGGGTAAATACTCGTTATCACCGTTTGCAACCGAATCAGCGCGGACATTATCCGATCGACCGGATGGGAGTAGAATTAGGAGTGTGGGAAGGTAGCTATCAAAATCAGACTAATCATTGGTTACGTTGGTGGGATAGTCAAGGTAATTTGTTGCTCACTGGTAGTGAACAAGCTAAACTTGAACGTCAACGGGCTGATCGCGAACAGCAACAGAAAGAACGATTGGCTGCTTATTTGCGATCGCAAGGAATCGATCCTGATCTGATTTGAGCGTTGATGGACAGACCACCCCCATATTCTCACTTGCTTGAATAAGACCATGAACCAAAATTACAATTTAGAAGCAGAAACCTTTTTTCGTCAAGGGATAGAAAATTTCGACTCCAGAAACTATGAAATTGCGATCGCCCATTTAGATCGGGCGATCGCGATTAACCCTCACCACAGTGAAGCTTGGAGTTGTCGGGGTTTAGCTTTAGCACACTTAAATTGTGATCAAGAATCAGTTGCTAGTTTTGATCGAGCAGTCCAACTTAACCCCCGTGCTACTCATGCTTGGTTTAACCGGGGAATTGTCTTGGATCGGATGGGACGTTATGAAGATGCGATCGCTAGTTTTGAACAGATCATTACTTGGCAACCATATAATTACGAAGCTTTAGCTAGTAAAGGTAATTCCTTAATCAATTTAGGACGTAATAAAGAAGCGATCATCTGCTATGACCGCGCTTTAGAATTTAATCCTAACTATTATAAAGCTTTAAGTAATCGCGGTAATGCGCTAGTTAACTTAGGTCGATATAAAGCAGCCATATCTAGTTATGAGAAAGCCCTAAAAATTAATCCCGATGATCCAGAAGTATGGTATAATCGGGGCTGTATTTTTATGACTACAGAAGAAATTAATAGCGCAATTTATAGCTATAATAAATGTTTAGAACTTAACCCTAATCATGTCAGTTCTTTAATCAATAAAGGGAATTTACTCTCGGAAATTGGACAACAAAAAGAATCTCTGCTCTGCTACGATAAAGCCGTAGAAATTAACCCAAAAGCAACTCATGCTTGGAATAATCGGGGATTAGTGCTACGGAGACTCGGACGACCAAAAGAAGCGATCGCTTCATACGATCAAGCAGTAACAGTAGATCCCACTAATTATGAAGCATGGGACAATCGTGGTTATTGTCTGATCAAAATGCGTAAATATCGGGAAGCATTAGCCAGTATAGACCGTTCCCTTGAAGTTAACCCAAATCATGCCAATGCAATTTATAATAAAGGTTACTGCTATGCTATGCAAGGTAAAGTTACTTTAGCCGTAGATTGTCTTGCCCAAGCAATTAAAATGAACTCTGCTAAATACCTACCCTTAGCAAAAACCGACCCCGATTTAGACTCACTTCGCAAAAATAAGCGATTTCAAGCTTTGCTGAATGGTGCAAATATATAACGCAATTATTTTACACATTCTCACCACTTTTTGATGCTAATCTGATTGACTTTTAGCGGCTTGAGCATTTAGTCTTTGGTTTAACTCCCTAGTCCGTCGGGAAAGGAGACGAATAATATTCACCGCAATTCCAGGAGTTTCATCGATCGCATCATAGAGTTGCTGTTGTGTGAGCATTAAACATTCACAGTTTTCCAAAGTAGTCACAGTAGCTGAACGGGGTTCAGCATCAAACAAAGACATTTCTCCAAAACAAGCACCCTGATCTAATTGAGCTAGCTCCCGCTCCGCAATGTGAACTTTAACCCTACCAGAAACAACGATATAAAGCGATCGTCCTTCCTGTCCTTCAGTAAAAATTGGGTGGTTAGTGGGAAAAGACAGCTCATCCATCACCGAAGCAAGACGAACTAGGAAGTCATCCCGTAATTCTTTAAAAATCGGGACTCCTCGGACAAACAATAGGCGTTCAACGCTAGTTAGCATAATAAATAAAGTTAAGTAGTCTCAAATCCAGCTAGTCCAGGAAAATCTAGAGGAGGATTTCCGGATCGGGGTGGTTGATTAGTCCGTTTTGGCGAATCTGAACTTAATTCTGCCACTAACTGTTGAACTTGAGCCGTCACTAAGCGATCTGGATCTTTTTTCAACAGTGGTAAAAGTTTCATGAGCGCTCGGGGTGAGACCACCTTCAGATAAGCTAATACAGCTTCCCGCACAAAACCACAGGGATGACGTAAACAAGCCAGGATTTGGTCTGCGGTCAATCCCCAACGAGCCAAACGTGCGATATGAAAACAACAAGCTAAGGGCCAATCCGAGAGAAAATGGCGTAAATCTAACAAATGACGAATCCGATCTAGGGGATTCATGGGTCGATATACCATCAGCTCTCCCAGACTTTGGATTTTTTCTTGGTAAGACAATAATTCCCGCTCTCGACTTTGATCCATCCGATCTAAAATCCTGAGTAAAGCTCTTTTACTGGGAATATCCACAACATTATCCAAAATTTCTAACCCTCGGGCCATATTGCTTTGAGAATCTGACTGTAAATTGAAAGCAGCTGCTTGGACACTATTGAGAGGATACAGAAACTTCATCAATAGAAATAATCTATCAATCCCATCTGATTCTAGATCCCGTAGCGATCGCCTAAACAATTCAGCTTCTCGCCCTTCGATCACATCTATATTTAGATCTACTAACGCCGCATAAATTTGCCCCATAAACATCAATTCTTGGTCAATTAACGTTTCCACCCCACTGCGTCCAAACCGATCTAGCACACCTTCAATTCCTACTTCTCCCGGCATTTTCACTAAGATCCGCAGAATATTACGCCTGGTCGTTCCCCAAGAGGTAATTAAATGGGATGCCAAAACCGCGATCGCTTCCGGTGTGCCAATTTGACCAATTGCCATCCAAGCATACATTCTGACAAAATCTGGTTTCTGAATATCTTCTGCCAAATCAACTAGGAGGGGAATTGCATCATTTTGGAGACGCACTAAAGCTTGCATAGCCGCTTCCCGGGTTGGTTTATAATAAAGTCCTCGCAACAGAGCCGAGTAATATTCGTCTAAATGAGCCGAAGCAATCACATCCAATAGAGCAGAGCGCACTCGTAACGAATCATCCTGCAATAGAGTCGGGATATGAATCCGCAATGCTTGCAAATAATCAGCATCCCCCATTGCTCTTGTACCCATGACTCGTTCCTGTTCGCGAGCAGAAGTTAACATCCTGCGGAGAGCATTAGTTGCTTCAGCTTTTTGGTCTCGATTACCAACCCGCATAATCAGAGAAGCTGCGGTCCCACGAACAATCGGATCTACTTCTGGCTGTAGATAAGGACGCAATTGGTAAATATCCGGCTTTTCCTCCGTCAACCAGATATAACGTAGAGCTAAAGCTAATACCTCCGGAGAAACTGGTTGATCGATCAAGGCTCGAACTTCATTTAAATAAGCATCATTGCGATCATTTAACATGGTTTCGAGACTTTGACGCTGCAAAGCTGGTGGTAAATTAACCAGCAAAGGTGCCAGAACTTCGCTGACATGATGAGGATCGATTTGGGTGAGGAGTTCAATACAGGAGCGTTTATCATCTTCGCTACCTGGTTGTTCTAATTTCTCTAGCACAGTACGTTTCAGTACCCGCATATCAACATCAGAAACTCCTAATCTTCCCCGTTCGGCACTAGAAACTAATAAACCGACATATCTAGAACGTAGCAACCAGATTATTAACAGCCAACCTAAAGCGAGGAGGACGATTATGCCAACAAATATTAACTCCTGAAATTTATCTAAATAGTCTTTCTTTAAATGAGTAAATCGGGATAGCCAAATAATTGCTAAAATGCCAAAGCCAGTTAAACCAGTCGCTAAAGGTTCAGCTACACCATTTACCAAAGCTTGAACTCCTGAGCGAATTCGGTCAGGAATGGGTTGGAATAAAATCGATCCGGTCGATTCATTCAGAGTGTGGTGTAATAATTCATCTATAAATCTGAGAATGACAAAACCAGCAAAAAACTTAAAGTCTGGTACTAAAGAACTAATAAAAGACATGATTCCCAACAGAGCAATCCCTGCGGGGAGGACCATTGCGGTAACAAATACACCGATCCTTTCTACTAATCGACTGGAAGCAAACCATTGAGTAGCCACTTCAAACAGACCTAGTGTGCCATTGAAGAAGCCTAAAAATGTAGCTATGCCACCAGCACCAGGTGAGTTTTCTTTTACCTGGGCCAGGAATTGGAAATCGATTAATGTATACAATACTTCAGCAATTACAAAAAATGTCACCAAGGGGATGATGTAACGCTGAAATGGTCCTTTGAGCCGCCTGGTGGCAAAATCCGGTTGCTCATCTTCAGCTACCCAACGGGAAGAGTCTGGAAATGCTTGCTTATATTTCCGGCTCAAATAAAGTAGCCCTCCGGCTCCGAGCAGGATCATCAAACCAGATAGCACCGTGACGTTATTCAGACCCACTGATTTTAACAATAGGGGTAGGGAAAAACCGCTGAGTACATCCGCCACTAGCAAACCGCTACTGACTAGAGGATAAGTCCGCTTAATTTCCCGAATGTTAAATAGTTGATTGGCTGTAATTGACGTATTTAGATCATTAAGAACATAACAAGCCAACATCCACAGCCACATCATAAAAACTGTAATTCCAGCTAATGTAATGCCCGCAATCTTGACATATCCAAACCAAAGACCAACTCGAAATAAAAGCAAAGGTGTCGCCATTAATATGGCTACGCCCACAATGACGCGACGCAGAGGGAGGATTTTTTGGAGCCAAGAATAAATAAATCCTAAGCTCGAACCAATTCCAGCACTAGCAATATAAATTAAAGGTAGTTTATCTGGTCCGTACTCATCTAAAAACAGCCCAGCAGTACTCATCTCCAGCCAGAGCAATCCGACTGAGGTGATGGTGTAGATTACGAACATTAGCAATGTCCGCTCACCTTCCTCAGGGCGGAGATTGATCCACCGCAGCAATTCCCGACCTAAAGCTATTTTCGTAAACCACTGATTTTTCAGTTCCATGCAGTGTAGATTTCCCCTGTCATAGCTGTCCGATGATTCTGTTTAATAAACAGGATTGGCTGGCAATCTCAGGCTAAAAACTACGGTGTAGAAACCGGGCGCACCCATAAATGTCCTGACTATTTGCTCTATTGAGTCTCCAAGATAGTAATCTTGTCCCTTTTTGACCAGCGAGCTTTTCTGCCATTATCCTACCCTTTCTCCCAAATATTTTCCTTTTCTTTGCTAAACTTTAGCCAAAAAGAAAAGAGGAAGGCAGATTTTGGTTCAGCCGGGGCGGGACTAAATCAATTTTTTCCGTTTTCTACCTTCCCCCTGCTCAAACTGCCGAATCCAGATCAGCGTTTAATATGTTGTGAGCTTGAACTCCTCAAGAAATGCTGACTACATCGCTATTTTTTCGGAGAAAGCAACATCATCATACTACGACCCTCTTTTTTCGGAGCTTGCTGGACTTCAGCCATTTCCTGCAAGTCATTGGCCATACGCTTGAGCAATTCTTCGGCTAAATCACTATGTTGAATTTCCCGTCCGCGGAACATAATGGTTGCTTTCACCTTATCTCCCGCTTTGAGAAAGCGTTCCGCTTGATTAATCCGCACTTGATAGTCGTGCTCTTCAATCTTGTAGCGCATTTTCACTTCCTTGACGTCAGCGGTATGCTGCTTTTTCTTAGCTTCCCGTGCTTTTTTCTCTTGTTCAAATTTAAATTTGCCGTAGTCCATAATCCGACAAACGGGTGGATCTGCCTTGTCACTCACCAAGACTAAATCCAATTCTTTTTCCACAGCAATCCGCTGGGCTTCCTGAGGAGTCAGAATTCCCAATTGTGCGCCATCGGTATCAATCACCCGAATTTTCGGAAAGCGAATCAGTTCGTTAATTTGGGGTAAATTTCGATTTTGTCTTTTGTCAATCACAGGCATTAATGTTTAGGGAGGAATTTGGTGAACAACTTGGTCTTATGCTTGAGTTAGTTTGGGCGGCTACTATTGAGCGCCTTTCCTCAAGTCCTAAGCCCACTTAAACAATGGTTAAGTAATGGGCCTGCTCATCGACAGCGCTCAAGTCGTCAATCCATCAAAAAATAGCTAGTAAACTTGTACTTGCCATTCTACTCAGTTTGATTAGTTTTTTGTCTACTAATCAGCTAAAATCTTTACCTCATTGACTCAATTGTCGTCCATTGTCCCACATTCCCTCAGCGATCGGCTTTCCCTTTTTGGCAACTTTCTCCTCTATAGTTAACGTCTGAGTGATTATTTTGACGATTTCGATCGCATCAGATCATTTCACCTCTAACCGAGATTATGCTGTTTTATCTATGTCCTCGGCTAATTATCAGGCCATTTAATTGCGGGTTGGTTCCTAGAGATGTTAAGCTCACACCTCGAAATGATGTACTTTCTGCGCTAATGGTCTAATAATTACCAAAATGTCCAATAGCATCAGATTGGGAAAAAAGAAATGGGGTAAAACGATTGTGAGATGTTCCTGGTTACTATCAAGTTTTTTGAGTATGATGTTGCTTGGCTCGCCAGCCCAAGCAGCGAAACTATTATCTTGGCGTTTTGATGTCCAAAGTAGTCAATTATCTTTTACTACTGATAGTGGTGTTCAACCAAAAGCACAACTATTATTTAATCCCACCCGGATCGTGATTGATTTGCCTGGTGTAACGATTGATAGTCCGATTGATGATCAGTCAATTGGTGGGGCAATTCGTGACATTCGCATTGGACAGTTTGAACCCCAAATAGCGCGTTTGGTAATTGAATATAATCCGGGATATGCGGTAGACCCTCAGCAAGTAAAATTCCAGGGAATTTCTACCAGGGAATGGCAAGTCCGATTACCAACTTTCTCAGGTAGTCCCAATCAGTCCAATCCTGTCACCCTCACCCCAACCCAAACGACCACCCCAGTCCCACCCAATCCTGACCTACCCCCGAGTCAAAGTCCATCCCTCCCACCAGACACACCCAATCAACTTCAAAATCTCCAAACTACGGAAGATGGTTTTTTTATCCGTACTCTTGGTCAGACACCAGAAATCGTCTCTTTTCGGAGTCGCGATCGCCAATCAATTATTTTTGACATCCGTGGTACAGTTTTAGCTCCGACGATCCAATCCCAAGAGTTCTTCGTCAATCGTCATGGAGTCACGCGGATTGAGTTCAAACAAGTCCAAACTTCCTCTCCCGTAGCTAGGATAATTTTAGATGTTGCCCCCAATAGTCCCGATTGGCAAGCATCTTTTAGTAGTTTAGGCGGAATTGTCCTACTCCCTCAAACAGGTACAGGTAGTCTCAATCCCCAACCCAATCAAAATCCAATTTCCACTGGACTAACTACCATCCAATCTGTTGATCTGATTGCTAATGGCACCCAACTTGTGATCCAGGGCAATCAACCCTTACTTTATACCAGTGGTTGGGAACCTGGTCATGGAACTTATCGGATTGTGATTGCTCATGCTCAACTTGGAGAAGGCATCAGAAAACTGCAAACCAATGTGAGTGGCAATCTGTTATCATTACGTTTAGGGCAAGAAGACCCTCAGAACGTGGTCATTCTGATGCAGCCGGCGACCGGAGTCCAGATTAGACCCTTAGATCAACCCAATCATCAAAGTATATTTTTCCAACTGCAACGCTTGAGCTTAGTCCCACCAGAGCTTAGTCCTGATCAAAATCGACCACCAGTTGAAAATAACCCCCTCAACCCTCCGATCAAACCTCACAATGGTAGGCTAGTTGTGATTATTGATCCTGGACATGGTGGTAACGATCCTGGAGCTGTTGGGATTGGAGGTTTGCGAGAAAAGGACATTGTCTTAGATATCGGAAAACAGGTAACTACCCTATTAGAACAACAGGGAGTACAAGCAATTTTAACCCGCCAAGATGACCAGGAAATTGACTTAGAACCAAGAGTCCAGCTCGCTGAACGAGTCAATGCCACTATATTTGTCAGTATTCACGCTAATGCCATCGATCTATCTCGCCCGGATATTAGCGGACTGGAGACGTATTATTACGCTAGTGGCGATCGCTTGGCGGCAACTGTCCACCGCAGCATTCTCCAGAGTATAGATATTCCTGACCGTCATATCAGACAAGCTAATTTCTATGTACTCCGCAGAACTTCTATGCCCGCAATTTTGGTAGAAGTTGGTTTTGTTACTGGTCGTGATGATGCGGAACACTTATCAAATCCAGCTTACCGGACTCGCATGGCAGAAGCGATCGCCCGTGGAATTTTACAATATCTTCGATAAACGGTCTGAATCCAAATTAGCAATGAATTCATCTAAACACCCCAGTCCTGAATCCTTTCCTTCGACCTCCCTGACCCGCGCTCCGATCGGTATTTTTGATAGTGGAATTGGTGGACTAACAGTTTTACGAGAGCTATACCAGCAGTTGCCTAATGAATCTATTCTTTATTTTGGTGATACTGCCCGCTTGCCCTACGGTAATCGGTCACGGGCAGAAATTATCGAATTTGTGAGGGAAATTCTCACTTGGATGGTGCAGCAGGGCGTGAAAATGGTGATTATGGCTTGTAATACCAGTTCCGCCCTGGCTTTAGAAACAGTGCGATCGGAATTCTCGCTCCCGATTCTGGGCTTGATTTTGCCCGGAGCTCGCGCGGCGGTTCGGCAAGGTCGTCGCATTGGGGTCATTGCTACCCCAGCAACTGCGGCTAGTAATGCCTACCGTCGCGCTATTTTAGAAATTGACTCTCAATGTCAGGTCTGGCAAGTGGGATGTCCGGAATTTGTGCCTTTAATTGAACAAGGTCGAATCGATGACCCTGTTACTGATGAAGTGGCCAGAGAATATTTGGCTCCGCTCATGCAACAACAGATTGATACTTTGGTTTATGGTTGTACTCATTATCCCCACTTAGAGCCCGTACTACGCACCATCCTACCTCAATCCATCCATTTAGTTGATCCGGCTGTTCATCTGGTAGCCGCCTCAGCTCAGGAATTGGATCTGCTGGGATTAAAAAATACTCATACAGCTCTACCTACCCGTTTTTGCGTGAGCGGTTGTCCCAAACAGTTCGCCCATCTTTCGATCCGGTGGCTCGGTTGCACTCCGATCGTCGAAAAAATTTCTTTGACTACGGTGCAACCTCAACCTATTCCCTTACCTTCTCCTGATTAAACCTAGAACTAGCGGATTGGCCGACACACATCCCCCGATGTTTAACCTTGAGGATGTCGCCATGCTTGAGCTCGTTCGGCCAACATTAACAGCAGATAAATCATTAACAAATAACCCGTTGCCAGAATCGGAATAATTAAAGGCAGATTATGATCAGTCATAGTGGGGTCAGCAGTAGGTAGGAATTTTAAAATCTAAAAATTGCCATATCCGTAGCGTCAGTAATACATCGCTAATAATTTAGCTCTGTCTACTGTCGCTTTCATCACAGCTAGAGGTTTACCCTGAGCGAAGTCGAATGGGTTCCCTGAGCGAAGTCGAAGGGCGATAGAATATTGCTAGGGGATTGTCTGAAACGCTAGGAACTTACCCCAGGTAATTGATTTTGCACAAAGCAAACACTACCTCGGTTGATCTTATTGTTTCACTAGAAAAAATTCGGAACAGCCTCCAAACTTTTTCTGGTCAAACCTTAACTTGGCCCATCAATCACCGAAAAGGACTTGGATCGTAGTTCGATCCGCAGTAGATTGGATTATGGAATTGTTGAAATTCTTACTAACTAAGATAACACAGAAAAATTGATAGTGACAGGGATTTTTAAAAATTCCTCAATAAATTGTTACAATTAGTCACAATGGCTAAAATCCTCTCAGTTAAAAGGTTTTTAGCCACCTAGAGCTAGGGCAATCTGGAGATTTGTGGAAAAAAAGGGGGTTGTGTGGAAAAAAAAGATCAAGATTGTGAGAAGGGATAGCTAACTAGACGATTAAGCTTTTGGGAGAAGGTTAGCTTAAAATAAAGACCAGATTTGTAAACTTTCGTAACTATATAGCCTGAGTCGGCTGATCCATGACCTCAGTGACATCCCTCTTTTCCCCGATTGAAGCAGACCTACGCTTGCTCACAGACAATCTGAAAAAGTTAGTAGGGGCTCGTCACCCGATCCTATATGCGGCGGCAGAACATTTATTTGGCGCTACTGGGAAGCAGTTGAGACCAGCAATTGTGCTACTGCTAGCCCGAGCTACAATGATCGACCAAGAAATTACGCCGCGTCACCGTCGGTTGGCAGAAATTACCGAAATGATTCATACCGCTAGTTTAGTCCATGACGACGTAGTAGACGAATCAGAACTACGTCGAGGAGTATCTACCGTCCACAGTCGATTTGGTAATCGAGTAGCAGTATTAGCAGGAGATTTTCTCTTTGCCCAAGCTTCCTGGTATTTGGCCAATTTAGATAATCTGGCTGTAGTCAAATTGTTGTCAGAAGTAATTATGGATTTAGCTGAAGGAGAAATTCAGCAAGGACTAAACCGATTTAACAGTAATTTATCCCTGGAGGAGTATCTGGAAAAGAGCTACTACAAAACTGCTTCATTAATTGCTAATAGTGCCAAAGCCACAGGATTAATTAGTGGAGTAGAACCAGAAATTGCGGAAAACTTGTACAATTACGGGCGTTATATTGGGTTAGCTTTTCAAATAGTCGATGATATTTTAGATTTCACCGCTTCCACCGAAGTATTGGGCAAACCAGCCGGTTCAGATCTCAAAAGCGGCAATTTAACTGCCCCGGCTTTATTTGCTTTAGCAGAAAAACCTTATTTAGAAGGGTTAATTGAGCGGGAATTTGGTGAAGTAACAGATTTGCCAGAAGCGATCGCCCTGATTAGCGCCAGTCAGGCGTTTGAGCGATCGCGAGAATTAGCAAAAAAATATGCCCAATTAGCTGTGGAGAACTTAGCTAACCTCCCACCGACAGAATCACGTCAAGCTTTGAGCGACTTAGCCGACTATATATTGAGCCGTCTGAATTAAAACACAGTCTTAGGCTAAATTTGGGGGCAAATAAGTGAACTGAGATGGAGGAGGTGAGAGCAGTTGTTGTAACTGGGACTGAATTAAATTTTGCAAATCTTGACGACGGACTTCTGTCCCAGCGGTAATTTGGCCAGGTGTTTCAAAAAAAACCAGACTATCAACCTGTTCTAAGGCCAAAAACTGAAACAAAATGTGAGTAACTAACACCATCGTCACGATTATTTCCGGACTCCCAGGAACTGAAATACTATCTTTGGCGTCTTTAAGAGTGGGAAAAGCATAAATTACGTTTTTTTCGAGCCCTGGTTGAGCCCGATTACTTAAAGTAGTAGTAAGCCAACCTTGGTTTAGTCCTTGGAGGATATAGTATTGAGGATGGCGCAACTGGGTAGCAAGCTGCTTGAGCGCAGGTGCGATCGCCTCGACCAATTGAGGTGTACTGCCATCCGAGGGCGCATCAGAAATTAAGATGGAAATCTGCTCATCTAAGTTCATCATTGCTTGGAAGAATTCCCACGATTATTTTGAGTCTAAATCCTGATTAATAAATCAGTAACCAAAAAAAATTTTCGATTTGCCAACTAAAATTAAGATTTTGGCAAACAACTCATCATCTTAGCTGATTAATTCAACGGTTACAGTGAGAAAAACAGAGCAATATGCTAGGGTTTTGATTATCCAGTAACCATTGTAGGGGGAACTGCTTCAGAGTGGAAAAAATCTTTGAGCTGCTATTTAGCGAACTCAAACAGTATACTCGTGCCGGTGAAAAAAACTGCCGCGAGATCGCTGCACGTTTAGCAGAAGAAGTAATCCGCATCTGCTCGGAAAGCCAAAGGATACAAGCATCGGGAGAAACCGAAAAGTGGGCCACTAATTTAGCCAATCATCGTCTCAAACAATGCCTAAAATATTATAAATTAGGGTCACGTCAAGGACGGATTGAGCTCCATAGCAATTTAAGTGCTATAGTTTATCGATATATCACGCCTCCTCAAGCTCGTTCCAGTTATCAAGCAAGAATAATTTTAATTGAAGATTTTTTACAAGGATTTTACGCAGAAGCATGGAAAGCTTTTTTGCGAGAAACCCAACTTAGTGAAATCTATCGTCCTCAAACCGTCTTAGAACTAGCAGAATACATGGCGTTTACTGAACGCTATGGGAAACGCAGGATTGGTTTACCTGGTCGAAGAAGTCAACAGTTAATCGTTTTACGCGCACAGACATTTTCCCAGCAGCAACCACCCGAAATCTCTGTAGATATGGAACAAGCTGCCGAGGGAGCAGGAACAGAAACAGACTCATCAGCTAACGATTCTTCAGTCCAACAGGTCAGACAAGCGATGGTCGCAGGAGATAGCGAACCGACGGAAGATGCTCTGCGTCAAGAAGTAGTTAAGCAATTAATCAATTATTTAGAAGAACGTCAGCAAAATGATTGTGCCGAATACTTTATCTTGCGTTTGCAAGATTTACAAGCCAATGAAATTGAGGAAATTCTCGGATTAACCTCCAGAGAGAGAGACTATTTACAGCAGCGTTTTAAATACCATCTGATTCGATTTGCCCTCTTGCATCAATGGGAATTAGTCCATGAATGGTTAGAAGCAGATCTTGGTCGCAATTTGGGCTTAACTCCCCATCAATGGCAAATTTTTGAAGAAAAAATTAGCCCCACCCAATTGAGAATTCTACGATTAAAACAAAAAAATCTTACTGATGCAGAAATTGCCCAAACCTTGGAATGTACCCTCAATCAATTGCAAAAACAATGGTTAAAATTACTTGAACTCGCCTGGGAAATTCGCAATCATTAACTATTGGCAATAATTTTTGCGAAGATAAAGCGGCTTGATGAAATAGCTAAATCAATTCCAATTCCTTCAGTATCCGGAGGAATTGGATCTAGTAATGAATAGGGGGTTAGACAATGAATCATGACCCAGAAGATTTTCACCGCATCAGGGACAAGGAAGCTTTCCAAAAAAGCTTACTTCAATGGCTATTACAAGAGCCAATCACTAAAGCATCACTCCCAACTGAGGATAGTTCTTCAGAACCTTCTGGCACAATCTCCGAGGTTAATCATCTAGGATTCGCTCAGTTAGACCCCCTAGACATGGAAGGGCTAATTGATTTAGATCAATCACAACTTCCCCCACAGGACTTTGGGGAAACACATAATTTAGGAGAAATACCTGCCGTGCAAGAACGTTTTTGTGCTATTATTAAACGCCGTCTGCAAACAGAAATTCAACATCATCCACCGCTGTTTCCTTGGGAAACGGAAATTCTTGACTATGAACCTGAACTTTCAGACGCCAGTGCCAAGACCATGGTTCCCGATCGCCTCTGGCTAAATCAGTTAAGACAGCTAAAACTACCAGTACCAGTACCGGAAACAGTTCTCACTCAATTGCTCGAACGCTGTCAGTCTGTAGTCCAGTCTTCCTTGCTGGAAGGGGCAAAATTAGTCCGAGTTGTAGAATGTTTGTTTCCTAATCAGCTCGTGGATCTAAACCATTTCGCTAACCTGGTACTTAGGGCTGAGTCTACGGCTTATCGTGAACCACGAGAATTAGGGAAAATCGCTTTTTTAGAATCTCCAACCGATTTTCCTCACACTTATGAAGCTGCTCTACCGGTGCAGCAGATGGTTTTGTCCTTACTAGCAGCTCGTGAGATTTTAGGATCTCTGACCTTAAAAGTATGTCGATCTCAACCCAGAGTCGAACGTCAATGGTTGACAGAGGTAGGACTATTAACGCTAGTGGTAGAGTATCAAGAAACTAAACATTTTACTTCCTTGCAAGTTCAGGGGTATTTACCTTGTGCCGGAAGACTCCAAATGACAGGAAATCAAGCACAAGCGATCGCAAATCGGACTTCCATGGGTTATCTCCGGGTAGAATTGTTTGATTTACTACCTAACCAACCTTATCCCTTAGAAGTTAGCTTTCAATCTGGGGAGCAAAAACCCCTAGTTTTTAGTGTATATACTACTAATGATTAAAAAGCGTTAGCATAACTGAAAAACTAGGATATTGCCAGTTTAGCCCATGTCTAACTTGTCTGGGATGCGACCATGGCGATTTAGAGCGATCGGCACTCGTCTAAGTCAGCGTTTAGCCCAAATCCCCCCACCAGAAGCAGAAAATTCCTGGATCTTACGGGTGCTAGTTCAAGCCCTGGTAATTGTGGGCATTGTGGCCACTGATGTGGCCGCAGAAACTCATCTCAGTCTGTGGGCTGTACCCCTCAGTATTGCTGGTGCGGTGTGGAGTTGGTATCAACGTCGCGATCGCAATATACCAGTCAAGTTTTTGATTGCTATTGGGATGCTATTGGCGTTAGCAGCTTTTTTTGGTCGGATTGTCCAGCAACTTAATGATACTCGTTTGGTGTTAGCCGAGTTATTAATTAATTTGCTGATTCTCCATAGCTTTGACTTACCACGTCGCAAGGATTTAGGCTATTCCATCGTGATTGGTTTGATCCTGTTGGGAGTCGCTGGGACAGTTTCTCAAACTTTAGCTTTTGCACCTTTTTTACTCCTATTTTTGGTAATTGCCCTACCGACTTTGCTCTTGGATTATCGTTCACGTTTAGGTTTACATTCACCAGTTCAGCCATCTCCACAACAGGAGAAAAAAAATTCCCAAGTCCAAAAAAAGTTTTGGTTACCTTTTTCGGTCAAACGCTTAACTATTTTACTGCTGTTAATTTTAGGATTAGGCTTAACAATTTTTGCATTTTTACCCCGATTTCCAGGTTATAAGTTACAAACTTTTCCAGTCAGCGCTCCGAGTTCTTTTCAACCAACTGGAGATGGGAGAAATATTAGTAATCCTGGTTATGTGCGTTCAGGTAAAATTAGTCAAGGTAGTCAAGCTAAGAGTAAACAAGGTCAAAACCCTGGAGAATTAGACGATACTTTTTATTATGGGTTTAATACCCAAATTAACCAAAATCTGCGCGGTCAAATGAAACCTAAAGTCGTGATGAGGGTGCGATCGCAAGCAGCAGGATTCTGGCGAGTTTTGGCTTTTGACCGTTATACTGGTCAAGGTTGGGAAATATCTCGAAATGAACAAACTCACACGGTTACTCGTCCCCCTTGGTCTTATTTGTTTCTGCTGTATTTTATTCCTGATCTTAATCGCTATAAGAGTGTAATTCAAAGTTATACGATCGTCTCCGAATTACCCAACTTGATTCCAGCTTTAGCTCAACCAAATCAACTGTTCTTTCCCACTGAAAAGATTTCGGTTGACCCAGAAGATTCCTTACGCGCACCAGCTGAATTATTACCAGAAGGACTTACCTATACAGTAATTTCTCAAGTTCCCTTTCGCGATCGCATCGCTTTAGGAAAAGCGCAGACAAAATATCCAAAACTGATTCGAGATTACTATCTGCAAGTACCCCCGGAAATTGCTGATAAAGTCCGCACCTTAACTGAAGAAATTTTAGCAAAGTCTACCTCTCATCAAATTGGTAAAGAAGGAAAAGTGCTTGAATCAGTTTACGAAAAAGCTTTATATTTAGCTGCTTATCTTAAACAGAATCCTGCTTATCAACTGGAAAAAGACCTTCCTTTTCTCCAAAATCAAGAAGACTTAGTTGAAGCTTTTTTATTCGGATATAAAAATAGTCCAGCTTCCCAAAAAATTACTGGAGGATATCCAGATCATTTTTCTACAGTTTTAACGATCATGTTGCGTTCAATTGGAATTCCAGCGAGATTAATTGGAGGATTTGGTCCTGGTCAATTTAACCCGTTTACAGGATATTATGTGGTTAACAATACCGATGCTTATCTAATGACAGAGGTATATTTCCCTGGATATGGTTGGTTTGCTTTTGATCCGATTCCTGGACATGATCTGATTCCTCCTTCTTTTGAAGATTATGAACCCTTTAGTATAGTCAAAGAGTTTTGGAAATGGATCGCAGGTTGGTTTCCTACACCATTAACCAGTTTGCTCAATAGATTTTTTGGTGCGATCGCTCTATTTTTAACTTGGTTATTTGCTTTATTTGCTCAAGGTTGGGTAGGAATTTTTACAGGTTTGCTGGTGATGATTATTTTCGGTTTTATCGGTTGGTTAGCTTTCCAGGGTTGGCAAAAATTGCTTGAGCGTCTCTGGTTAGCTAAATTACCACCAATGGAAAGTATTTATCAACAAATGCTCAAGTGGTTAACTAAGCAAGGTTTTCCCAAACATTCAGCTCAAACACCTTTAGAATATTCCCAACAACTGACTCAATATTATCCAACAACTTTAGCAGATGTAATTGTTGAAATTTCTGAAGCTTATGTTAGTTGGAGATATGGGAGAAAAGATGTTAATTTAACACACCTACGTCGTCGTTTAGCAGATTTGATCAAACGACAAAAGAAAAAGTGATATGTTTAGAACTAGTGGAGCAGTGATCCAAAAACGTCTAATTATATTTACCCGTTACCCAGAACCAGGAAAAACTAAAACTAGATTAATTTCTGTACTCGGAGCTGAAGGTGCAGCTCAGTTACACCGTGAAATGACTGAATATACTTTAGCACACCTAATCAGACTAAAAGAAAAAATACCATTACTTGCTATAGAAGTCAGATTTACTGGTGGTAATCAACAATTAATGCAAAATTGGTTAGGAGATGGAATCACTTATGAATCGCAAGGTGATGGTGATCTGGGAGTAAAAATGAGTAGTGCTTTTCAGGAAGCTTTTACTACAGGAATCGAACGAGTAATTATTATTGGTACAGATTGTCCAGAAATTGATTGTATGCTGATTCAGGAAGCTTTTGAGCGATTAGATCAAGCTGATTTAGTTTTAGGTCCAGCTCATGATGGGGGTTATTATTTAATTGGTCTAAGTCGTTTTGTCCCAGAGTTATTGATCGGGATTAAGTGGGGAACTGCGGAAGTTAGATCAGCAACAATTGCGATCGCAAATCAGCTAGGTTTATCTTTGAGTTTGCTCCCACTTCATGGTGATGTAGATCGTCCGGAAGATTTACCAATTTGGGAACAAGCAAAGACTAAAAATCGCGATCTTGATTATCCCAAAATTTCCCTAATTATCCCAGTTTTGAATGAAGGTGGGTTATCAGCAGAGTCATTTAGTCGTAGATTAACATATTTAATTAATTTAGTCAATTTATCTACCAATATTGAAACCATCATTGTGGATGGAGGATCGACGGATAATACGGTTGAGATTGCTAATTCTCTGGGAGTCAAAGTGGTGAAAGCACCGACAGGGAGAGCTACACAAATGAATATAGGTGCCCAAATTGCTACTGGGGAAATCTTGCTGTTTCTCCATGTTGATACCCAATTACCTCTAGGTTTCGACGCGATCGCTCGTCAACTATTAGCTCAACCAGGTGTAGTTGTGGGTGCGTTTCAATTAAAGATTGATGCAGAATTGCCCGGATTACGTTTAATTGAAATGGCTGCTAATTGTCGATCGCGTTGCTTAGGATTACCTTATGGAGACCAAGGGATTTTTCTATCAGCAAAAATATTTCGAGCGTTGGGTGGTTTTCCCGAATTACCCATAATGGAAGATTTTGCATTAATTAAAAGATTACAGCGTCTTGGCCAAATTGCGATCGCGCCCATATCGGTTTTAACATCAGCACGTCGTTGGCAAAAATTAGGGGTTTTTCAAACTACATTGATTAATCAGGTGATAGTTTTGGGCTATTATCTAGGAATATCACCAAAGATCCTGGTGCGTTGGTATCGACAAGGATTTTGGTAAAGACAATAACTGAACCAAATCAGCTTAAAATTAAATGACCAATTGTTAAAAAATCTGTTAAGTTCATGTCTCTATTTGATTGGTTTGCTAACCGACGCAAATCTGGACCAATTGGTCTGGAACGACAAGAACGGGAAATAGCTGATGGTTTGTGGAGTAAATGTGAAGCTTGTGGCGTACTCACATATACCAAAGATTTAAGAGCCAATCAAATGGTCTGCTTAGAGTGTGGTCATCATCTCCGCGTATTTAGTGACGAAAGAATCTATCAGTTAATCGATGCTAACACTTGGAACCCGATTGACGAACAACTCCGACCAGTCGATCCCCTAAAATTTCGCGATCGCAAACAATACAGTGAGCGGATTAGAGAAACCCAAGAAAAAACTGGACTGTTAGACGCAGTCCAAACTGGGTTTGGTCAACTCAACAACTTGTCCATTGGTTTAGGAGTGATGGACTTCCGTTTTATGGGTGGAAGTATGGGTTCAGTGGTGGGCGAAAAACTGACTCGTCTGATCGAAAAAGCTACCCATCAACACTTACCGGTCATCATCATTTGTGCTTCTGGGGGTGCCAGAATGCAAGAAGGAATGCTCAGTTTAATGCAAATGGCCAAAATTTCGGCAGCATTAGAACGTCACCGCGAAGCTCAACTACTCTATATCCCTGTTTTAACTAACCCCACCACTGGTGGAGTCACGGCTAGTTTTGCCATGTTAGGAGACATTATTGTAGCAGAACCCAAAGCTACCATTGGCTTTGCTGGCCGACGGGTGATCGAACAAACCCTACGAGAAAAACTACCTGATAATTTTCAAACAGCAGAATATCTGCTTCAGCATGGTTTTGTGGATATTATCGTTCCTAGAACCGAACTTAAACCTACCCTAGCCCAACTGATTCGTTTCCATCAACCGGGAGCTGAAGCAATACCCTTAAGTCCCACCAGATCCAGCAGCTAAGAAAATGATTCTGATAATCGTTTTGGGAATAGAACCAGTCAATGGCATGATATTGATATTAAAACGGCTTAATTTCCAATAAAAGAGTCCCCAAGGATGATCGGTTTTGCAGACAGGTCTATTCCAGTAATAGTCTAGGCTGACTACTCGCTCGCCTTGGTCAATCTCAAATTAAGCCATCATCAAACGCAAATAATTGCGTCTTTCATGCTGTGTTGAGCATCCAATCGCTGAGCGAAAATGCTAAGGAGAACCATGATTAAAAAATATATGTGGCTAGTTGTAGCCATTGTGTTCTTTGTTTTTCAAGTATTTGTAGATGGCGCTAATGCAGTCGAACTTGACAAAGCAACCCGCACCATTCCCCTGAACGACCAGGGAGATACAATTACTCTGAGTTTAAAACAAGTTAAACAAGGCAAACGCCTATTTAATAGTACCTGCGCTCAGTGTCATGCAGGGGGTGTGACAAAGACCGATTTTAATATTGGTCTTGATCCCGATGCTTTAGCTGGAGCTAACCCTCCACGCAATAACCTAGAATCATTAGTGGATTACCTGAAAAATCCCACTACTTATGACGGAGAAACCTCGATCGCTGAGCTACATCCCAGTATTGCGAGTGCTAATGTGTTTACTGAGATGAAAAATCTCAGTGATGAAGACCTAAAAGTGATCGCTGGTCATATTCTCCTTCAGCCCAAAATTGTCGGTGAGCAGTGGGGTGGTGGTAAAGCTGTCCGTTAATCTTAGCTTTGAGTCAATGGTCAGTGATTAATGCTCATTGGTCATCGACAGATCAGGTGTTAGGTATTGGGGATCAAGGTTGATGACACAGTTCCGATCATCAGGTGACGAATTGATGTTTGATTACTTAGTGATTACCTAATACCTAACACCTCACCCTTAACCCTTAATACCTATACTGAATTATGCAATTATTGACTGCTCGACTGCTAGTAATAATTTTAGCTGTTTGCTTAGGATGGGTAGGATATATTTCTCCTGTACAAGCAAAAACAATCGATCCATATATCAGACGCTTTTTACAAGTCTCTCAACCGGTGTCGATCAAAATGGATCAAACTGGTCAAACCCAGCTATTTTCCCCAAATGACTTACATCAAGGAAAAGTTTTATTTCAAGATAGTTGCATGAACTGTCATGTAGGTGGTTCGACTGTACCTAACCCAATGATCCCTTTATCCTTGACTGCTTTACAAGGTGCAACTCCAGCTCGAGATGATGTTAATAGTCTTGTTGCTTATATGCGTAAACCGATGGTTTACGATGGGAGCGAAGAAACCTATTCCTGTCGTCAAGTTTCAGAAAGTTGGTTATCTCAAGCAGAATTAGAAAAATTAGCTGCTTTTATTTTGAGAGCTGCTGAAAAAGCACCTGGATGGGGTACAGATCAATTTTAACAAATTCTTTCTCATGGGCATAATTTTATTTATTAAGCTGATAAAAAATAAAAGCTTTTACTAATTCTAAAGTTGTCTCCAACTCTGTAAGCAATAAATTAGCACCCGTGAGAGAGTTATTCCGAGCTTGACGCTCTAATTGAGCCGCAGATATTTGGATTGCTGTCACTCCTAAGTTACCACTTGCACCTTTGATCTGGTGTGCTTGATGACGCAATTTTTCTGTATCTCCTAGATGAAGTGCTTGTTTAGCTTCTTGTAAATGAATTTCTGAATCTTCGACAAAAGCTTGTAAGACTTCGATTTCAAAAGCTACGTCTCCTCCAGAAATTTCATGTAAATGCTCCAAATCAACAATATCTTCATCATAAATTCCAAATTCACTAACTGTGGAAGCTCTGGTCAAATTTTCTTGACTCTCGACCGCAAAACTGCTCCCATTTATTGGTTCTGATAATGGTTGATTTTGCTGGGATAGTTGCTCTTGGAACTGAGGATTTTCTACTGGATTAGGTAGAAATAAATTAGGAGCGATCGCGCAATTATCTCCATTTTCAGCTTTAGACTCTAACCGATCGCTGATTTTTGCTAAAAATTCTGATTTTAATGGAGAAGTGGAATTAATCGGATTTTGCTCTAATTGATTAGGACTATATTCCTGAGCAACAGCATTTTTTTCGGTCACGTCACAACAGATCCCCACAATCCCAGAGATCATTCCTGATTCATCGGTAATCGGACGATAAGTCGAGTCATAAATTGTAGTACCCGATGACTGAGAAATTTCTAGTTGACAAAAAACCTTTTTTTTAGTATTAAGCACTTGTTGTAAAAAGGGTTCAATCCGATCAGCTAAGTCCGGATTTAATTCGCGGTTAGTTTTACCAATTATTTCACGGGAAGTCAACCCGATCGCAGTAGCTCCACTGGGGTTAATGGCTGTATAACGTAACTGTAGGTCATATTCTACAAAAATATCCGAGGTTTTAGTCAGGTAAGACAAAAACCGATCTGCTGTTGTTTGACTATCAGGGTGAGGGACTTGAGTTTGGTGATGAGGCAGTAAGTTAGATTTGGTTGGTCTTGCTGGACTAGAATCTGGTGCTGTGGGTGGGCTATAATTTTGGCGATCTTGTTCCTGTTGTAATAATTGTAACAAATTAATGGGTGTAATAATTCCGCTCAATTGACCACGATGATCTAGCACAGGCAGTACAGCTAAATTATGCTCTAGAAATAAACGATTAATGGTAAAGAGATCTGCTAACTGGGATTCTGTGACCGTAATCAAAGGTTGTGCTAAAATGGATGTGATTTGATGTTGACCAAGCGTATGAGCGATCGCTTGGGTGAAACAGGAGTCATTAGATCCCAATAGACGCAGCAGATCCCCAGCAGTGAAGATCCCGATGGGCTGTTGTTGATCTAAAATCAGGAGGCTAGGGGAGCCAGACAAGTTCATCAGCATTAAAGCTTGTTGTAGATTGATGTCTTTCGTAGCAGTGAGTGGGCTACGGTCAATCACCGGAATTAAAGATGCAAGTGACATTAAAGGTTTGGATTGGTAAGATATGCTGTCTTTATTATTTAGTTATGCCCAGGATGAGAGCGATAATCACTTGAGAAAATTTGTAACGTAATTTTTTGTCCTCATGGTAGATAAAATAAATGTGCGATGATCTGTATGTTTTGACATGAGGAGAAATAAATTGAAAAGACTACTCTCTGTGATTTTATTGGCGATCGCCTTGTTGATCTTTGCCCCTGGTAGTCCTGCGTTGGCTGGAGATGCCGCCAATGGTGCCAAAATCTTTGCGGCTAACTGTGTGTCTTGTCATGCGGGCGGTCGGAATTTAGTCAACGCTAGTAAAAGTCTAAAGAAGGATGATTTAGATAAGTATGGGATGAACAGTCTTGAGGCTATTGTCAATCAGGTGACGAAGGGTAAAGGCGCGATGCCAGCCTTTAAAGGACGTCTGAAACCAGCATCCAAGATTGAGGATGTCGCCACCTATGTTTTTCAACAAGCTAACGAGACAAATTGGCAGTAAAAGCGAAAACTAAAGGTTAAATAGTGAAAAGTGGAAAGTGGAAAGCAAATAGTAAAGCTGGCTTCTGCTATTAAAAATTCAATCTTAGTGGCCGCTATCTTCTCTTTTTGTTAGACATTTTTCACTTTTTGCTTGACATTGATCATCAAGGTTGGGCAAAAATATCTGTTATTAGGGTGGTTTGGATAGCTTGACTCAAAGATTCTGATTGAGACCAATATTTCTCAATCTGAGCATGAGGTGGAATTGGGATCAAAATACAAACCGCAATCCAAGGAGCGCGATGTTTTGATAATTGTGCCATCCGTTCTACCCAGAACCAATCACTAGGAGTAGTATTACCACCTTCAGGCCAAGCATACCATTGAGTAACGGCAAATGTTTGTTTTTTGGTCAAGCCTCGAAAAAAATTTACTTCGATTTTGATGAGTTTTTGAGTTTTTGATTTAGTGAGAATGGTAACTGGTAGGTGATGAAAAGAATCAGTTTGCCATTGTTGATAACTATTTAGATCGATCCATTCTAACTGAGGCTGTTCATTCAGATTCGCTTGAGGTCGGAGTAGCAAAGAAATATCGGGTTGATTGAGACGGTGAATTTTTTGATTTGACCATTTGTGTTGACTAATTTCGATGGTTTTCTGCTCTAAAGTTTTCCAACCGGACAGGGAAAGTCCCTGACTACGGATCTTGATGATTTGTGGGAAATTAGGAATTTCTGGTAATTTTTGCCATGACCAATTTCTAGCTGGAAATCCCAGTTTGACGATCGCTAGTAAAAAGACGATCGCTAGAATTTTTACCAATTGATATCGTTGCCATACTTTGATCAGAAAAAGCATTATTTGTAATTAATTTTCTCTGCAATTACTTTCATCAGATCAAGGTAATGATCTGGGTTTATTTTTTTCATCTATCATCGACTTTTTCTAATTTTTCAATTCTCATTAATATTGGTACTAATGTACTGAGGATTAAAGCGGAATATAGCTCTCCACCCCATCCTTGATTTAGCCAGTCAAAAGCTAATTCATCATTCATAGCATAAAAAAATATCAGGAAAATGTTGCGGATAATATTAGCAATTATACTAAGTATAATTGTCATAGTTAGAAACAGAATTGTTGTTTGAGTAGGTGGTAATTTTCTCTGTCTCCAGTACAGTAACATTAAGGCTAAATATAGACTAGTAAATACCATTTTTAAACTGCTAGCATGGGGGTTTGCTTCGATTAAATTTTCCCCGATATATAAATAAATTTGATCGACTTTAATATTAAGACCAAATGGATTTAAAATTAAGGCTGTTGCGTGGGCGATCGAAGTTTGCAGAGGTAAAAAATATGGAGTGATTAAATAGGGAATTTGGTTGGGAGTAGCTAACCATACTAATAATAGTGAAAATCCCTGGATTTGTAAACCAGGAATACTTTTGAGCCAGAGACATAAACCAGTCAGAATAGTAGGAAAAGATAAATTAACTAAATCTGCTTGACCACTCTGATAAGCAATTCCTCCCAACAATAATAATAGGACACCAAGGGGATGAGGGCGATCGGGCAATTTTTGCCATTGTCCACGATTGAACCAACAGAGCTGGACAGCATAAGGTAAGCCAATTATACCTTGACTAAAATATTCATGTTCAATACTAATATTTTTATGCAACCAACCATCATACCAATACCATAAAAGCGGAGCATACAAAAATGTTAGTAGTCCCAAAATGAGACTACTCAAAATTGCTGGTGGGAATTTTAGGGTTAGTTGGTCTGGTGGTGGATGTAGGTTTTTTTTGTACATCATTGTTGATGGTTCGCGGTTTTAGCTGTGGTCCAATTAACAATGATTAATAGTTGATTTAATCTGGGCACATAGTTAATTATAGCCGATCGGAGATTGAAACTAAATTATGTTGAGATTTATGGCTATTTTTGAACTTACTCAAATGGTAATATATTTGTGATTGCTCTAGATATGCTTGATATAGTGTCAGCATTTTTTGTAATTGATCTAATTGACCCTGCTCTTGATGACAAGACTTGTCCATAGGAACTCATCTAATAGATAAATTAGAGATTTGGATAATTCCTTATACATAAGAATCTGCCAGCTTTCCTTAAAAAAGCCTAGATTTTTAAAGATTTTTCCCTCATGTCCAAAGTAGTTGGAGCTACTAGGTATCAATCAAGCGATCGGATTATGGACTTGTCGCAATTTGCCCGTGATCATTCATAATGTATATGTTAATAGGAAGAGAGCGAGTGGATCAATAATGTGGGTACTTTCTAAGCAATTCACCTTTGAAGCAGCCCATATCCTACCACACCACGAGGGGAAATGTAAAAGATTGCATGGCCATAGCTGGGTAGGATACGTTTATGTAATTAGCGATACTTTACAATCAAGTGGTAGTAGCGTAGGGATGGTAATGGATTACACTGAAATCAAACAACATCTTAGTCCCATAGTTGATCATTATCTAGATCATTACTTTTTAAATGAAACATTAAACTTAGAAAACCCCACCAGTGAAGAAGTTGCTAGATGGATCTACTACCAGCTAAAACCCTCTCTTCCTGGATTGTACGCGGTGAGGATTGATGAAACCTGTACCTCTCAATGTGTTTATATAGAAGCCGATCGCTTTGATACCTTAACCCATGCTATCATTACGGGGTAAGATCAGATTTATCGACCTAGTTGGGTGGAGACAAAATCCATTTTTGGTTATTTACCTAATAATTTATCCCGCAAATGTTTCAAGCGATCGCGATATTTAGCAGCTTGTTCAAATTCTAAATTTTTAGCTGCTTCTTTCATTTGTGCTTCTAACTGGGTAATTAATTCGGGAATTTGTTCTAAAGATAACTCATCAACTAATTCAGAGACAGTTTCTAATTGTTGCGAATTCAGTCGTCGCGAGACATCTAAAAACGCTAAAATCGAATTATGGGATTTTTTCCTAATTGATTGTGGTGTAATTCCGTGCTTTTGATTATGAGCAATCTGAATACTCCGACGACGATTAGTTTCAGTAATTGCTTTAAACATACTATCTGTTAAATTATCAGCATACATAATTGCTTGTCCTGCAATATGACGTGCTGCTCTACCAATAGTTTGAATTAGCGATCGCTCAGTTCTTAAAAAACCTTCCTTATCCGCGTCTAAAATTGCGACTAAAGAAACTTCTGGTAAATCTAACCCTTCCCGGAGTAAATTTACCCCAATCAAAACATCAAAAATCCCTTCCCGTAAATCTTGGAGAATTTCAATTCTTTGGATTGATTGAATTTCTGAATGTAAATAACGCACCTGAATTCCCCGTTCTTGCAAATATTCAGTTAAATCTTCAGCCATTCGTTTAGTTAAAGTTGTAATTAGCACCCGTTCTTGTCGCTGAACACGGGTGGTAATTTCCCCAAACAGATCATCAATTTGACCCTCAGTCGGACGGACAAAAATTTCTGGATCAATTACTCCAGTAGGACGAATAATTTGTTCAACAATGCGATTTTCGGAAACTTCTATTTCCCAATTTCCAGGAGTAGCAGAAACAAAAATACACTGATTAACCTTATCCCAAAACTCCGTTGATTTTAAAGGACGATTATCCGCAGCACTAGGTAAACGAAATCCATTTTCAATTAACACTTTCTTCCGAGCTTGATCACCATTATACATCCCCCGAATTTGGGGAACAGTCACATGGGATTCATCAATAACCAATAACCAATCTTTGGGAAAATAATCAATTAAACATTCGTTCGGTTCACCCGCATTTCTTCCTGCTAAAAACCGGGAATAATTTTCCACCCCATTACAATATCCTATTTCTCTGAGTAGTTCTAAATCATAACGAGTCCGTTGTTCAATTCGTTGTGCTTCTAACAATTTTCCAGCTTGCTGTAATTCCCCAACTCTGAACTTTAATTCCTGTTCAATTTCTTGACAAGCTACTTCCAATCTATCATCAGGAGTCACAAAGTGACGTGCTGGATAGATATTTAAAGCTTCTACACTTTTGAGAATTTCTCCAGTCACAGGATCGACATAGCGAATTGCATCAATTTCATCACCAAAAAATTCGATTCTAATGATCCGATCTTCATAAGCAGGACCAATTTCTAACACATCTCCACGTACCCGAAAACGTCCTCGTCCTAATTCGAGATCATTACGAGTATATTGAATGGTGACTAAATTCCTTAAAATTTGACGTTGATTAACTTCTTGTCCCACTTGAAAAGGAATAGAAGCTTTCAGATATTCTGAAGGTATTCCTAACCCATAAATACAACTAATGGAAGCAACTACAATCACATCACGACGTTCAAACAGCGATCGCGTAGCTGAGTGACGTAGCATATCAATTTCATCATTAATTGCCGCACTTTTTTCGATATAGGTATCAGTGACAGCAATATATGCTTCCGGTTGATAATAGTCATAATAGCTAATAAAATATTCAACGGCATTATCCGGAAAAAATTCTCGTAATTCATTACACAATTGTGCTGCTAGAGTTTTATTATGTGCTAGAATTAGAGTAGGTTTACCAATTTTGGCAATTACTTGGGCTACTGTATAAGTTTTGCCAGTACCAGTCGCACCTAAAAGAGTTTGAAAACGATGACCAGCTTGTAAATAATTGACTAATTGGGCGATCGCTTGGGGTTGATCACCGGTGGGGAGAAAAGGTGCTTCGAGATGAAAATTAGTCATAAAATTAGTCAAAATCGCGTCGATGATTGCGGGGTAAATAAATAGAGGTAACCTTACCAACAATTAAATCAGCAGGTAGAAATCCCCAGTAATGACTATCATAGCTATTATTGCGATTATCTCCTAGCACAAAATAGGAATTTTGCGGCACTTTTTTCGGACCATATTCATAATCAGATGGTGCTAAAATATATGGTTCTGGTAAAGATTGATCATCAATATAAACCTGACCATTTTGGACTTTTACCGTTTCTCCAGGTAAACCAATAACCCGCTTGACAAAAACCTTGGTAAATTTTTCCTGTCGTAATCTTTCCGTCGGTTGAAAGACAATGATATCACCACGTTTAGGAGGAAAAGAACAGTAAACTCTTTTATCGACCAGAATATGGTCATTAATAGCCAAAGTTGGTAACATGGCTTTGGATGGAATATAATATAGTCCAATGCGATCGTGGAAATTTGTCACTGGTTGAGAACAGGAGGGAGGAGTAACTGCAATCAGGACTAAGCTAGAGATACTTAAAAAAGAATACATAGTAAAATTTACTCATCCCTTGACGAATATATTTTTATTTTATCCTCTCGGTTCACCTGGTACACCTTCGACTCCGCTCAGGGTACACCTTCGACTCCGCTCAGGGTACACCTTCGACGATCCTCAGAGCGAAGTCAAAGTGGTCGAAACAGGAGCCAAAACATTTTACCAGAGATCTGATTTAATGTTAAACTGAGAAGAGAAAAATTAATTACAAGTTAGCGAGGTTTTAAATGATGAGTGAAGATCACAGCGTCAATCTAGAAAATGCTGCCGAAACCAACCAAAACCTAGAAAATGAAAAAGCCAGCAAAGCATTAACTATTAAAGTTTATGAAAGAAAGTTTTTGCCAGCCAATCGCCCAATAGCCGACAATAATATTGAGGACATTGACTCATTAATTGGCTATCTTGACTAAACCAAAAATTTGATCTAAATTGAGAACCTTGATTTCGATAGAGATCCAGGTTCTTCCTATTTGCTAAACTAGCATCGCTATAATTAACCCATTCAATCCACTAATATCTGATCAGCCGCTCAAAATCTCGGAAAAGTTGAGAAAATATTTGGGAAATTAGCTGAACTTGCTATAATAACCAGGTTAAAAGATCCCTGTCGTAAAAATTATGGAAATAGAAACAGATCACGAAATTGATTCACTAGCAGATAAGGTGAACGAAGTAGCAGAAGAACTCAAAGAGGTAGAAAAAGATACAGACGAACTCAAAGAGGAACGAAAAAAACAAGCCCAAGAGCGAAGCTGGCTGAATCAAGTAGCACTTTCCACAGGGATTTTTTCAGCATTAGCCGCGATCGCTGCCATGCACGGTAACTACTTGGACACGGAAGGAATGCTGGCAAAATTGGAAGCCAATGACCAATGGAGTTACTATCAAGCCAAATCTACCAAACGTTTGATTTATGATTCTAACAAGATGCTGTTAGAATCCCTAGACAAACCAGTGCCCTCAACCATAGTGGCAGAAACTAATCGTTTAGATCAAGAAAAAGCAGCCATTCAAGTGAAAGCTAACCAGCTAACAGCAGAATCATATTTATATATAGAGCGTCACGAGCGTTTTGCCTCAAGTGTAACAGCTTTACAAGTAGCCATTTCCCTAGGAGCTGTAGCAGCCCTATTGCGAAAACGACAAGTTTGGTATCTCAGTTTAGGTATTGCGACAATTGGCTTAGGGTTTATCCTTTGGGGTCTCTATCCTAGTCCAGAAGGAGGAACAGAGTCGCCAGTCCCAGCAGTTTCATCTGTAGAAAAATAAATTATCAGTGTCCCAATCCCCTTCAAGGTCTACAATATTGGCAAGTGCTGACCGATACCTAATGTGAGACCATCTATGCGCCTATTGCGCTTTCTGTTGATTACCATTGTTAGCTTTTTGGTGTTTTGTGCAGCATTAATCGGTTGTTCAACACCAGTAAAGTCAGAAAATGCTAAACCCAGTCCAGAATTAGAAGCCCAAGTATTGCAGATTATTCGTAATAATCCGCAAGTAATTTTGGAATCAGTTCAGGCTTACCAGGAAAAAGAACAAAAGAAAATCCAGGCAGCAAGACAGTCATTTTTCCAGCAAATGATGACCAATCCAGCCGCAGTGATTGCAGAATCTCCCACCACGGGGGCTCCTGAGAAAAAAATTGTCCTGCTCGAATTTTCTGATTTTCAATGCCCTTTCTGTGCCCAGGCTCACGAAAGCGTGAAACAGTTCATGGATAAACATCAAGATCAAGTGACCTTAACTTATAAGTATTTTCCCCTGACTTCAATTCATCCTCAAGCGATGCCCGCCGCGAAAGCAGCTTGGGCCGCAAGTCAACAAGGGAAATTTTGGGAGTATCACGACGCCCTATTTGAAGTACCAAAAAAATCTGGGAGAAGATTTATATCTGGCGATCGCCAAGAACCAAAATCTGAATCTCGATAAATTTAATCAGGATCGTAATAGTCCTGCGGCTGAGGCTGCAATTAAAAAAGATCAACAACTGGGTGAAAGTTTGGGAATATCCGGTACACCTTTCTTGTTTATGAATCAAGAAACTGTTCGTTCCTTTGAGTTACCGGCTTTAGAAGAAACCTTAACTCGTCTCACCAGTTCACCTTAATCTTTTCTGCTCTGACATGATCACAGGTGCTGTGCCATCACCCAATTTAAAAATGAGCAAAAAAAACTTAGTATTTGCACAAACCTTGAATTTTCCGATCAAGATCAAGGCAAATACTAAGCCTAATAATTGAATTAAACCGTTGCTAATTCAGGTGTAGGACGTTTACTATTGCGAACACCAGCGATCGCCTCAGCATAATTTTTCGCATTAAACACCGCCGAACCGGCCACAATTGCATTAGCACCAGCTTCTAAAACTTGCCAGGTATTATTCACTTTCAAGCCCCCATCCACTTCAATCCAGGGATCTAAACCACGTTCATCGCACATTTGTCGTAATTTGCGAATCTTGGGTAATACTCCTGGGATAAAGCTTTGTCCACCAAAACCAGGGTTAACACTCATGATCAGGACTAAATCACATAGCTCTAGAACATATTCAATTAGCTCTAGAGGGGTCGAGGGATTCAGAACCACACCAGCTTGTTTACCTAATTCTTTAATTTGGCCCAGAGTCCGGTGTAAATGGGGAGAAGCATTATGTTCAGCATGAACGGAGATAATATCCGCACCAGCTTTAGCAAAATCTTCCACATATTTTTCCGGTTCCACAATCATCAGGTGAACATCTAGTGGTTTAGTGGTGACAGGACGAATAGCGGATACAATCAGTGGCCCAATGGTAATATTAGGAACAAAGCGACCGTCCATGACATCAACATGAATCCAATCTGCCCCAGCTTGATCTACCGCCCGAATTTCATCTCCGAGTCGGCTAAAATCAGCTGATAATATAGATGGAGCAACAACGATTGGTTTTTGAGATTGGCTTGTGGTCATGGCTGAAAATACTCTCCTTTGTCCTCTTTGGTAATAATTTTAACAAAGTTTTTACAAAGACCTTATTTATTTATTGAGATTTTGGAGTAGGTTACTTGGTGGTCGGCAAAATTTTTCCAAAAATATCTGGGATAGTGCTGGGGTTAACTTTAATCCCATTAAGTGTAATGGCGATCGTCCGCTCTGACTCAGTCGGATCAGCGGGAATTGATGCTCGCCGACTGCAACAGGCACCTTATAATTTAATTGGTCGGAAAATTGCCATTGGCCAAGTTGAAGTGGGCCGACCGGGACAATTTGGGATTGATAAAGCTGTTTCCCAGCATCGGGTGATGGATTTATCTCAAGTATTTTGGCGCGATCAGAAAGCCAAAAGTGATACTAATCTTGATCCTCACGCGGCTCAAGTAGCTAGTATTATCATCAGTCGAGATAAAGCTTTTCCTGGAATTGCTCCAGGAGCAAGATTATATGCTTCAGCGGTGGGTTCGATTCGCAAGAATGGACAACCAGAAGAGTGTTTAGCAGCACAGTATGTAGCCGAGCAAAATAGTAATGATGTCCGCGCAATTAACTTTAGTTTTGGGGAGTCATTAGATCAAGATCCACGTCCAAATGCGAATTTAGATGGTAATGCTTTGCTCACCCAATGTATAGACTGGTTAGCCAGAACTCATAACGTTCTTTATGTAGTTGCTGGTAATCAGGGTAAAGGTGGAATTCCGATTCCAACTGATAACTATAATGGCATAAATGTGGCTTTTTCAACCCGTCGAGACGGAATTTTTACGAAAGTTGATTTTGCCAATTTAGGTAGTAATTTTTCAGGATTTCTCAGTCGGCTAGAAGGAAAAGAAGGTAATATTGATGGGAGAAGAGGGATTAGTTTAGTTGCTCCCGGTAGTAATCTGGCTTTGCTTGGTCTAGATGGGAAAGTAAGTTATGGTAGTGGAACCAGTTTTGCTGCTCCCCATGTCACAGCAACAGTAGCTTTATTGCAAGAATTTGGCGATCGGCAATTAAGAACTCACCAACCAAATTGGAGTATTAATTCTCGTCGTCACGAAGTAATGAAAGCAGTTTTAATGAATTCGGCTGACAAAATTAAAGATGATGGTGATGGTTTATATTTAGGTATGACTCGGACTCTGATTGATCAACATAACCTCAATTGGTTAGAATCTGATGCTTATACTAATAAAAATATTCCCTTAGATAATCAAATGGGAACCGGTCATTTAAACGCTTTCCGAGCTTATCAACAGTTTAGTGCTGGTCAATGGTATCCTCAACAACCAATTCCCCCGATCGGCTGGGATTATAACACTGTTGAAGTAAAAGGGAATACCTTTCAAGATTATCTTATTGGTAAACCTTTAAAACAAGGTAGTTTTGTGTCAATTACCTTAGCTTGGGATCGGTTAATTGAGCTAAATGATTATCAAAAAAAGGGAGATTTTCAAATCGGAGCAACTTTTCGCGATCGGGGGTTAAATAATCTCCAACTCCAGTTAATTTCGATGGAAGATCAACAAGAAGTCTGGTCTTCTAATAGTCAGGTTGATAGTATTCAACATATTTTTCATCAAATTCCCAAAACTGGACAATATAAAATTAGAGTTAAATATCAGAAACAAGCCAATGAACCGATTCAACCTTATGCGATCGCTTGGTGGACTGTACCCGATTCCTAATCAATTTATGAATAAAAAATAAATTAATTACCACAATAGGCTTTAATTTTTGGGGCAAATTTGACCGAATTGCGATAATAGAAACTGGTGATAGCTGAAATTGATAAATTTAAGTCTGTAGCAATTTCTTTCCAGGTTTCACCATTACAATAGCGGAGAGCTAATGATTGATAATTAGCTTCGGGATGGTTGCGGATATATGTATTTTTTAAAATATTATCTGGATCAGATTCTAGATATTCTCTTACTAACTCTGACCGGGTTGGTTCTGGATTGGGACTTGGGATCTGCTCCTGATCAAATTTATGAAGATTTTGGACAATATACTTGTCATTGATTTTGATCTGTGCTTCCGGAAAAAACCGATGATATAGCAAAAAATTTGCCCAGGTGATCAGTGAAGCACGATTGGGATCATATTTTTCAATATTTTGGCAAATATATAAAAAGAGATTTTGCTTGACCTCCTCATAAATATCTTGATCCAATGGAGAAGGTTGAGCTAGAATAGGATAGTACAGTTTGCCCGATCGCATCATATAGTTACACAATTTACTTAAAGCCAAATATCGCTCTAAACTCCGAGGTGGATGTTGCTGGGCTAATATCGCTAGTTTGCTTAGATCTACGTCTGATGATGTGGTCATATCACTTATCCTACTTTTTCACCTAACTTCACCGTTAATTTCCTTGATGGACATTACACCAGAAAGTCTCTTTCGACCGTTAGGTCTATTTGACTAGCGATCGCGGGATTTTCCAGTCTGTTTAACCGCTTTTGTATGAATCACATGACTGAGGTAAGCTTAATTCAGTAGGGATCAAATCGTCAAGAGGGGGTAAAAAAAATTTGTCGATAATTTTGCTGATTTGTGCGCCAAGACTCACGGGTATGAGAGAAAATGCTATGATAAAGATTCATTAAAAATCAAAATCTAAACTATGATTCCTCAAGACTTTCTCGAAGCGATCGCTAAAAATCACCGCGTGTCCAAGACTGAGCTCCAAGCTTTGTCCCTAGCGATGGGGGGACAATCAACCCGGGCGATCGCCCTAGAACTGAAAATTAGTGAAGATGCTGTCCGGAAACGTTTAAGTGAGATTTACCAAAAATTTCATATCGCTGGGAAGGGTCCAGTTAAACTAGCTCAACTCCAGCAACTCTTGGTAAATCGCTATCAAGAATATCAAAACCAAACCAATGCAGGGGGTTTGGGTCATTTGATCAATTCGGAAAACGAAAAAGCCTATCCCCGTCAAGATTGGGGAGAAGCACCAGACCTAGATACTTTTTATGGCAGGATTAACGAACTTGCTACCTTAGAGCAACTAATTATCCAAGATAATTGCCGATTGATTTCCCTATTAGGTACAGGAGGAATTGGTAAAACTACTTTCTGCGTCAAGCTCGCTAAAAAAATTCAAAATAAATTTGAGTATATATTTTGGCGCAGTCTTTACAATGCACCACCATTGACAGAACTGCTCAATGATTTGCTAAAATTTCTCTTTAATTCTTTAGATCCAGCTTTAACAGAAGATGTTGACGAAAATATTTTGCGATTAACTAACTATTTACAAAAACATCGCTGTTTATTGATTTTAGATGATGTGGAAAATATTCTGCGGAGTGGTGATGTCTATGGGCGTTATCGTCCAGACCGTAACGATTATGGCTTATTCTTCAAAAGACTAGCAGAAAAGCGTCATCAAAGTTGTTTCATTGTAATTAGTCGGGAAAAGTTGACAGATATAAGCTTGATGGAAAATCCAACTGGTGTAGTTCGTTCTTATGAATTGATGGGTTTAAAACCAGAAGAAGCCAAAGAAATTTTGGAAGAAAATGAATTAACTGGCAAACCGCAATGGGCAGAATTAATTCGTCTGTATCGTGGTAATCCGGCAGATTTAAAATTAATTGTCTCTACCATTAAGGAGATTTTTAATAGCAATGTTGCTGAATTTATGAATTTAGGAACAATTGTGATTAACTACGTGCGTCTGGAAAAAGATTTTGGTCGCTTATCGGAAAAAGAGAAGCAGGTTATGTATCATTTAGCTAGCAGTGATCAAACTTTTTCCTTTCAAGATTTATCTCACCAAATCGAGAAAATATCAGCTTCTGACTTAATTGAGATTTTAGAATCTTTAACCCGGCGATCGCTGATCAATAAGAACCAAAAACCAAATACGTCGGAATCCCTGTTTACTATTCAACCAGTCATCAGAAAATACATCACTAAATTTCAAGCAAATGATCAATAAATGAAACCAGAATCTAACATAAATTACTGCATTAACCCAGAATGTAAATTACGTCAAAATCCTCAAGATTTGTCGTATTGTCACAACTGTGGGACTGTTTTGCTGATCGATGGTAAATATCGGTTAGTTAAACCTTTACGTCCATTAGATCCCCGTCATCACACGGATATATTTGAAGTAGTAGATGATCAGGGAACTGCCAAAGTCATGAAGGTCTTAAAAGACGACAGTCCCGATGTAGTGGAAATGTTTGAAAAAGAAGCTTTCACATTGAAACGTCTCCAGAAGAATCCGGGGATTCCTCAAGTAGAAAGTGATGGGTATTTTACCTTTACTCCCAAAAATAGTGAGGTAAGATTATCCTGTTTAGTCATGGAAAAAATTGAGGGTGATAATTTAGAAGATTGGATTGCTAAACATGGCTCCATTTCTAAAGCTAAAGCTCTCAATTGGCTCAAACAATTAATTAGAATTCTGGATACTGTCCATCAACATCATTTTTTCCATCGGGATATTAAACCCTCTAATATCATGCTCCGACCCAATGGAGAATTAGTATTAATTGATTTTGGTACAGTGAGAGGAATTACAGCAACTTACATTCCCAAATTACAATCAAAACAAATTACTACCAGCTTTTCCGGGGGTTATACACCATTAGAACAAATCAATGGACAAGCAACCCCCCAATCTGATTTCTATGCTTTAGGACGTACCTTCGTTTATTTACTAACGGGTAAACACCCCACAGATTTTCCGACTAACCCAAAAACCAATCAGTTAATCTGGCGAAAACAAGCTCCCCATATTTCTAAAGCGTTAGGAGATTTTATTGACGAATTAATGGCACCAGCTTTAGCCAATAGACCCTTAAATACTAAGGGGATTTTGGATTATTTAAACCCTAATGGTTTGTTAATCAAGATTTTCCTACGCTTTGTTAAATCGCCCACATTTAAGGTGATTATTTTTGGCTTATTATTACTAGGTTTTATTTATCGTTTATCCTATCCATTACAGGGGGATTATTATTTTCAAGAAGCATTAAAAGCGCAATTAGCGGATGATTCTGAAAAAGCGAAAGCGAATTATGCCCAAGCGATAGCTTTTACCCCTAATGATGCCAGAATTTATAATAACTGGGGACATATCTGTCAGGAACAGGGTGATAATGAATGCGCTGAATCAATGTTTAAAAAAGCGACAGAGCTTGATTATTATAATGCGGTCGCTCACTATAATTTAGGAGAGCTTCATGAAGATTTAGGTGATCGAAAAAGTGCGATCGCTGAATATGAGATTGCCATTAAACTTAATAAAAATATTTCAGCAGATGCTTATAGTAATTTAGGGCGTTTATATATTTTAAAGCAACAGCCAGAGAAAGCGATTGAATTATCGCTTGTCGGGTTAAAAAAAGCTAATAATGGTAGAGTTAAATCAGCTTTATATAAAAATCTTGGTTGGGCAGAGTGGATGCAAATAAACTATCCTCAAGCTGAGGCTCATTTACGAGAAGCAATTAAATTAAATGAAAAACGCACAGATACTTACTGTGTCTTAGCACAAGTTTTAGAATCTGAAAATCATCAGCAAGATGCTTTATCTATGTGGAACAAATGTTTACAGCCAGATGACCAAAATAAAGATATAAATATTTGGAGAACTATGGCTTATCAACGCTTAAACAATGCTAGTTTTCACTTGAAATATCCCGATGAGTAAAAGACTGAGCATCTTTCCCCGTATAAGTAGCTACAATATGACCATTTCCAGTTACTTGATACTTATATGTCACTAAACCTTCTAAACCAACAGGTCCTCTTGGTGGTAATTGCTGGGTACTAATTCCCACTTCAGCTCCAAATCCATAGCGGAAACCATCAGCAAAACGAGTAGAACAATTATGATATACTCCCGCTGCATTAACTTGAGCCAAAAAAGTTGCAGCTGATTCGGTGTTTTCGGTGACGATCGCTTCTGTATGTTTGGAACCATAAGTATTAATATGTGCGATCGCTGACTCTAAAGAATCTACAACTTTAATCGCTAAAATTAAATCACTATATTCAGTAGACCAATCACTGTCATTGGCTGGTAAAATATCAGGAATTATTTGACTAGTATATTCATCACCGCGTAATTCAACATTTTTAGCTTTTAACTCTGTTGCAATTAGAGGTAAAATCAAACTCGCTATATTTTGATGCACTAATAAAGTTTCGATCGCATTACAAGCAGCCGGATATTGAGTTTTGCTATCAACCGCGATCGCGATCGCTTTTTCCCAATCAGCAGCTTGATCTATATATAGATGACAAATCCCTTCCGCATGACCAAGCACCGGAATCCGGGTATGATCTTGCACAAAACGGACAAAAGAATTAGATCCTCTCGGAATAATCAAATCAACATATTCATCTAGTTGAAGTAACTCCATTGTTTCAGCTCTAGTCGTCAATAACTGCACTACATTTGGATCAACTTCAGTCTGTGCTAAACCTTGATGAATCGCTTTTACTAAAGCTTCACAGGAACGAACTGCTTCCTTACCACCTTTGAGGATTACCCCATTACCTGATTTAATTGCCAAACTCGAAATTTGCATGACCGCATCAGGACGAGCTTCAAAAATTACCCCTACCACACCCAAAGGACAACTAACTCGTTTCAGGATTAAACCAGAATCAAGTTCACGGTGTAACTGAACTACACCAACTGGATCAGGGAGACGAGCTACATCACGCACCCCAGCGATCGCAGCTAATAACTTCGATTCATCTAACTTTAACCTGGCATAAAGAGCAGGAGCAATACCTGCGGCTTGAGATTCTAGACAATCTGCCCAATTAGCCGCTAAAATTTCTTCAGTCGCAGCTTCTAGAGACCTAGCTACAGATTCGATCGCATCATTTTTCTTCTCTGTAGACAGAGTAGCCAAGTGACGAGCAGACTGACGAGTAGATTGAGCGACAGTAATTAAAGACAAAGAAGCAGCCGGAGAAACAGACATAAAAATAGGGAAAGGTAATTAGAAAATGTGAAATAAATAGGACAGGTATAAATAGGACAGGCAAGATGCCTGTCCCACAAAAGAAGATACATCATAATCTACTATAGATAATGGAAATTCGATCGCTATCGCCCTCTTATCAGCCACCAACCTAAACCCATGTCTTACGATCTCGAAAAACAAACGGCAATTCAAGCAACGATCGCAGCAGCTAAACTGTGTCAACAAGTACGTCAAGACATTCCCCAAGCATTAGAAAAAAGCGATAAAAGTCCAGTCACAGTAGCTGACTTTGGTTCCCAAGCAATTATCTGTAAAGCGATCGCCGCAGCATTTCCTGAAGATCCCATTGTCGCTGAAGAAGACGCTACCACATTGCGACAACCGGAAATGATCGAGCAATTGACAAAAGTCACTAACTATGTTAAAGAAATCATCCCTACCGCCACCGCAGCACAAGTGGTAGATTGGATTGATCGGGGGAATGGTAAATTAGCTCCTCGCTATTGGACATTAGATCCTATTGATGGCACTAAAGGATTCTTAAGACAAGATCAATATGCGATCGCTCTAGCATTAGTAGAAGCAGGACAAGTAAAAGTAGGCATTTTAGGTTGTCCAGCTCTAACTATAGATGGGAGTACGGGTGTATTATTTGTGGCAGAACGGGGGAAAGGATCAACCATGATTCCCCTCACTGGTGGAGAACCTCGTAGCATCCATGTAGTTAGTGCAGGAAATATTAGCAATTACCGTTTTGCTGAAAGTGTAGAAACAAGTCATGGAGACAGCGATCGCCAAGTAGCAGTCGCTAAAGCAGTCGGGATTACAGCACCTTCGATTCGGATGGATAGTCAAGCTAAATATGGCGCAGTTGCTTGTGGTATGGCAGCATTATATATCCGATTACCATCACCTCAAAACCCAGACTATCGGGAGAATATTTGGGATCATGCCGCTGGGACAATTATAGTTGAAGAAGCTGGTGGCATAGTGACAGATATGTATGGTTTACCACTGAATTTTTCCGAAGGAATTAAGATGATTGATAATCAGGGAGTAATTGCTAGTAATGGTGCAATTCATGAGCAAATTTTAGCTGTGTTTCGCGAAAAAATACATTAAGAAGCTTTTTAATGATAAGATCATATTAGTTTATCAAATACTCTTAAAAAATGCTAAGAAATTTCCTGATTACTGTTACCTTATTATCAAGCCTGCCGCTCCTGGCTTTTCAGGCTAATGCGACTGAACATCGATGTGGATGGTTACAAAATCCCACACCAGGAAATTGGTGGTTAAATGATAAAGATGGAAGATGGATTATCTCAGCTCAAGGAGGATATCAAGCTCAAGGAATGGATAACCTCCCCAACATTAGCGATGATCAATATGTAAAAACTAATGGTTACCACGGATATGGTTGTGCTTGTCTAGATGTAGAAACTAATGATAATATGCAGATCACAAGCATTCAAGGTGGCCAAGCGTCGCTCTTGGAAATATGTCGCAAAGATAACACATTACCAAAGCCATGAAATTTGTGGGTTTTCCTGGTCTGAGTAAATTTTGTAACAATTGATAAAGTTCTGCATAAAAGTAGCTGTTTCTACCAGAGATATTAGTAGCACAGGAAGTTTGTTGCTGGAATAGCGACCAAATGGTTACTTGAAATCAGGGCGATCGCGATCTAGATGACTCCTTTGCTAAGACCAAATCAACTGGATAAACACCACAAAAATGATTATGCAATTTCCATCTAAAGCAACGGTTGCTCTATTTGCATTGGGTACGCTGACAACCGTCACGACTCTGACCACAACTTCTCTATTTAACCCTCAACCAGCCAATGCGGCACAGTTTTGTCAATGTGTAGGATATGTAGCAAACCGTTTTCACATTAGTATTCCAGCTAATGCTAAAGATGCTGGACCAGTTTTAGCTCGGAATGGATTTAGAAGAGTGAGTCCTCAAGCTGGTGCGATCGTAATTATGCAACCCTCTTTTCCAGGTGCAGACAAAACTTATGGTCATATTGGGGTAGTCGAAAGCATTCAGCCTAATGGTCATATTACTGTCCGCGCAGCCAATCAAATTGGTAATAAATTTACTGAGGATAACTGTAATAATGTGACCGTAATCGGTTTTCGTCAGAGTGTCTCTGGTCGTTCAGATGTTTCGTTTTGGGTTCGGTAAGGAAAATCTAAGTATGTAGCTTATACCAATTTTTGATGAAACTGCATAGAATTGATTCCCCCAACCCCCTTAACAAGGGGGAGCATGAATTAAAAGTCCCCCTTTTTAAGGGGGATGCGAGGGGGATCGAAATCTGTGCAACTTCACATTAAATTGGTATTATACCTGGGAATTAATTAAAAAATTCCCGGGTGAAAACTCGAAAATTCAGAAGATTACAGAGCGATCGCCCGACTGGAAACCATTAAGCTGTAAAATATCAATATGGCTAAACCAACTGAAATTAAAGAACAACAACATCCCTTATATAACGCCGATCGCCAGATTCTGAATGAGTTATTACAAATAACTCAAAATCCTAATAATTATCAACTGGTAGAATTGGCAAGATTAACAATCCGTTACCGAGGATTTCCCGGAGCTAGAGATATTCAACAAGACTTAAATCGTCTTCTTAATCAATGGAAATTGAGTGAAGAAGCACTCTATGAAAAAACTCGCTCCATTCATGAAATCGCCCAAGTATATCGAAATAAAAAACAAGAGCAAGAAGATTGGGATTAAATTAATTTACTTGATTTCATTAACCACGCGAGGAGCTGATTGATTAACCTCTGCTGCTAAGGGAGTAATTTGTTTATTCATAGTTTCAGTCAAAGGAGCGAGGGTTTTAGCTAACTCAGCTTGTTTTTGTAATTCCTGGGTAGAAGATACCAAACCACTTAAACCATTAACTAATCGACGTAGATTATTACGAAAAGCTGGATCTCCAGTCAAATCATCTAAATCCGAGGTAATTTTTTGAGCATTTTGAAAAGTAGCACGAGCTGAATCTAAAGTTTGTTGCAATAATAATAAATTAGTAGGATTATTAGCAGCATTAGATAAATCTCGCAAATTAGCTGATGCTTTAGCAGCATTAGCAGATAAAACTTCTAGATTTTGTAATAATTGCCCTTGTTTAATTTGATTAACTAAAGGAGTGAAATTAGCAACAGTAAGATGTAATTGAGTGCTAGTTTCACTAATTTCATTAAGAGTTTTGGTTAACGTATTACGATTAGTCACAAGCAGAGTATCTAAATTATCAACTAATTGATTAATTTTATTAGAAGTTGTCCCTAGTTGACGAGTAGTTTGATTAGCTTGATCCGCAGTTGAATTAATTTGACGATTCAGATTATTTGCGGTTAATTCTATTTGACGATTAGCTTGATTTGCGGTAATTCCAATCTGCTGTGCTGCTACATTAATTTGATTAGTTGTTTGAGTGAGTTGATGATTAAGTTGACTCGTAGTTCCACCAATTTGATTAACTAAGGAACTAACTCCCTCCGTAGTCCGATTAATTGCATCAGCAGAAACTACAGCAGAAGTAGCTAGAATTTTGATTTGGTCTTCTACTGTTTGAGTTAAACTAGATAGATCATGAGTTAATTGAGTCACACCTTCACTCGCGGTAGCTGCATTTTTCACCACCGTGGTAAAATTAGTAATAAAAGTTGGATCACTTAAAATATTACCTAACTTTACAGTCACCCGCAAAAGGTCATTCAAACTCACCCCAACTTCACCAGCTAATTGGGAACGATCGCAAATAATTAAAGTCCGATCGCAATCAGCATCAAGGGGTTTTTTAATATTACCTAAATTAGCTATTTCCTTGATGGGTGTAATATCAATAGCAGTCTCGCTAATTAAACCAGCTTGATTAGCTTCAATCATAATATTGAGAGGAATGATTAAATCAGCTGGGGAAATTTCAATCTGGACATCTACCCCATGGGGTCCAGGTTTAATTCCGATAATTTTCCCAACCGTAACTCCACGATAGCGCACAGGAGCGCCCACTTGCATTCCTCCGGCATTAGCAAATTTAACGATCGCAGTATAGCTATTTCGACTAAAGGGAATTCCACGTAACCAAAAAACTAACACAACAAATAAACCCATCCCCATCAAGAGCAACAATCCTAGAGAACCTTCTCGAACTCTTCGCGATCGCATATTAACTCCTCTAGTTGACGATAACAATTCTGGATTTAATCGCTTAAATCGAGCATTATGCTGATTGCTCTCACCAGTATTTTAACCGACTACATGAATCGGACCATCAACACTACCACTAAAAAATTGCCGAATCAGAGGATTATCAGTTTCATCGATTTCATTAATACGACCTTCCCACTGGATCTGGCCTTGATAAAGCAAGACAATGCGATCGGCAGTACGACGAATGGTACTATCTTGATGAGTAACTATGGTATAAGTACCACAACAACTCTCTGCAAATTGCAATTCGCGAATTAAATCTTCAATTACCGTCGAAGCAATTGGGTCTAAACCAGCAGTAGGTTCATCATAAAGGAGAACTTGGGCATTATGCTGAGGTTCTTCTGGATTGGTCATAATTGCACGAGCAAAACTGACCCGTTTACGCATTCCTCCAGATAACTGAGCGGGATAGCGATCGCCAATATCTGGTAATCCTACCATAGTTAGTTTTTCATTTACCAACTCGCGAATGCGCCGACGGGGTAATTTTGAATACTGGTAAAGTAAAAAACCAATATTTTCTTCAACAGTGAGAGAATCAAACAAAGCTGCTTGTTGAAATACCATCCCAATGCTAATGGGATCAGATATATCATCTACCCATCCCCGTCTTCTTTGTCCCATGACATAAACATCACCAGCATCTGGAGCTAACAAACCAGCGATAACACGTAGAATCGTGGATTTTCCAGTGCCCGAAGGACCAATAATCGCTAGTGCTTCTCCCTGTTGAATCGTTAGGTTTACCTCGTTTAATACCAACTTACCACCAAACAACTTACAAATACCTTTCAGTTCAATTAATGGCTTAGACATAGTTAGCGCAATTTTTGTCTAAAATTAAAGAGGAAAGCTCTCTAATGAAACTTGCGGATTATTTGAATTGAGGGAAGTATATCTTAATTACATCTAGTTTCAGGGTCAAACTGTCTAGAAATTGTCAATTTATCTGGTCAAACTGAATTTCACCTAGAAGAAAGATGGGGAAAAATGGTTAAATCGTGATCAGATCCTGAGCCAATAGCTATAATATGTATATATACTTATCAGATGGTTAACCAACCAGGTTTCCGGAATGGATCTAGTCGCCAACGGAATTAAATAACAGGAGTAGGGAATAGAAGAGCAAAAATCTAGATCATTCTCTCGCTCAGATCTCAGACACTTAACCATTAGGGCTACAGGAGTCTTGAAAATGCTTACAGTTAAAGGCAAAGTGAGTCCCGTAAGAACTAAATATGGTCAATAATTTATCTCCGTGATGGTTAAAATGATGCCGTAGGGGCAGATTGCCATACACCCTTACCACATTTTTCCATATCATCGCTCCTGATAGAGGCGATCGGATCAGAATTAGAGTGAAATCATGTAAATTGCCTATACCTCCTGGCCAAAATCAGCCATGTCAATCGGGTTACTAAAACAAGCTCTACGTACCCTTAAGTACGAATCGCGCAGTCGCACCCCCCATCGAGTCAACCAATGGTTTAAATGGCTAGCACCTGGATTATTTGTCAAACGCTGGTTAATTCTCATCGTTGGTGGTGTCATGATCAGTCTGCTGGGATTAGCAATCTGGATTAGACTCACACCTATTTATAGAGTAATTCAGTTGATTGAAACGCTGTTGGGAACAATTACCAGCATTATCCCTAACCATATCAGCGGTCCGGCGGTATTTATCGTAGGAATTCTCTTATTAGTTTGGGGACAAAGTCGGACTGTTAACTCGATTAGTAAAGTCTTGCGACCTGGTGGTGATCAAGAACTGGTTGATGTGTTGTTAAATCATCGTCGCTTAAATCGAGGACCAAAAATCGTGGCGATCGGTGGTGGGACGGGTCTATCTACCTTGTTGCGTGGGTTAAAAGAATTTAGCGCCAATATTACCGCGATCGTAACTGTAGCTGATGATGGTGGTTCTTCAGGAAGACTGAGAAGGGAAATTGGTGTCCTTCCACCAGGAGATATTCGCAACTGTTTAGCAGCTTTAGCAGATGAGGAAAAGTTATTAACTGAGCTGTTTCAATATCGATTTCGGGCAGGAAATGGCTTAATTGGTCACAGTTTTGGTAACTTGTTTCTGACGGCAATGAGTGATATTACTGGGGATCTCGAACAAGCGATCGCTGCGAGTTCCCAAGTATTAGCTGTACGTGGTCGAGTTTTGCCTGCTACCCTAAGTGATGTACGTCTCTGGGCAGAATTAGCTGATGGTCGTCGGATTGATGGTGAATCAAGTATTACCGAAGCTGGGGGCAAAATTATTAAAATTGGCTGTAATCCCGCTGACCCACCAGCTTTACCCGCAGTCTTACAAGCCATCTATGAAGCTGATTTGATTATTATTGGACCGGGGAGTTTATATACGAGTGTGATTCCCAATTTGCTTGTCCCGGAAATTACTGCGGCGATCGCTGCGGCTTCGAGTCCTAGTATCTATGTCTGTAATATTATGACTCAACCGGGAGAAACTCAAGGATATAGTGTCGCTGACCATATTCGGGCAATTGATCATGCTTGTGGTAAGAATTTATTTAGTGCTGTTTTAGTGCAAAGTAAAGTTCCCTCGGCTAAAGCTTTAATTCGCTATGCTCAAGATAGTTCTAATCCCGTTTTTTTAGATCAAGAAGAAGTGGTAAAATTGGGTCGTGAAGTGGTTTTAGCTAATGTGATGGATGAAGATGAAAACACAGGTTTAGTCCGTCACAATTCCCAGCGATTAGCACGGATGTTATTACGTTGGTATAGTCGGGTTCAAGGTTTATCCCATTGACAACGGATTTTCAAATTGTTCTTGCTACTCCCTCCGCTACTCTAGCTCTTGGTCAAACTTTGGGGCGATCACTATCTGCGGGTAGTGTAATCTTATTATTAGGTGAGTTAGGTAGTGGTAAAACGACTTTGGTGCAAGGGTTAGGTGCTAGTCTGGGGATTAATGATCCGATTGTTAGTCCGACTTTTACCATTATTAATGAATATCTCGAAGGACGTTTACCCTTATATCATCTAGATTTATATCGATTAGCACCACCAGAAGTAATGGATTTACACCTCGAAACCTATTGGTCAGGAATTGAGGTAGTCCCGGGAATTATCACCATTGAATGGGCTGAAAAATTACTGGAACGACCTGAAAGTTATTTGGTGGTTAAGTTAAGCTATACTGAGCAGGGCGATCGCTTGGCTCATTTTACTGCTATTGGTGATCGAGCAGTCAAGATGCTCCAAACTGTAAAGCTTGACCACGCACAGCATGATTAAGTTTACCATGATCGTAGACAATTTGACCGCCGACGATCGTAATTACTGGCCATCCAGTTAAATTCCACCCCTCAAACGGACTCCAACCACATTTAGTTAATAATTCTGCTCTTAATACCGGACGGTAGTTGTTTAAATCTACCAAAACCAGATCCGCATCATAACCGGGCGCGATCACTCCTTTGTCAGGAATTTGATATGCTTTTGCTACAGCAGAAGACATCCAATGAGCTACTTGGGCGATCGTACATCGACCTTGGTCAGCTTGTGTTAACATTAGAGGTAAAGATGTTTCTACTCCGGGCATTCCTGAAGGACTCTGGGGATAGGGTTGGGCTTTTTCGCTCAGAGTATGAGGTGCATGATCGGTAGCGATGAAGTCAATGATACCATCTTGTAAAGCTTGCCAGAGCAGTTGATTATCTTCTGGCGATCGCAAAGGTGGATTCATTTGGGCTAAAGTCCCAATCTGATCATAGGCGTTTATATTTAACAATAAATGTTGGGGGGTTACTTCTGCGGTTACCCAACTTGGTTTATCCTGGCGCAAGAGTTCGGTTTCCTCACCAGTAGACAAGTGTAAAATATGTAATCTTCTATGATATTTTTTAGATAATTCTAGAGCTAACTGAGTAGCTTGTAAGGCTGCTTGATTGTCTTGAATTTGGGAATGTAGTTTTGGGTCATTGACTGATCCAAATAATTCTCTTCGTTCCTTAATCCGAGTTTGGTCTTCCGCATGGACAGCGATCAAGCGATCGCCCGATGCAAAGATTGCTTCTAGTACCTCTTTCTGATCCACTAATAAGGGACCGTGCATCGACCCCATAAAAATTTTAATTCCAGGAGTGGGATGAGCTGCTAATAAATCGGGCAGATTTTCCCCAGTTGCTCCAATAAAAAAGCCATAATTTACTAAACATTTAGCTGCTGCCCGTTGTAGCTTATCATCTAAATTAGCTTGTGTGGTAGTGAGAGGTTTAGTATTGGGCATCTCTAGAAAAGAAGTCACCCCACCTTTAGCACAAGCACAACTAGCGGTAAATAAGTCTTCCTTATATTCCAGTCCGGGTTCACGGAAATGTACCTGTGGATCAATCACCCCAGGCAACAAAGTCAAACTAGATGCGTCTATTTCTATGTGAGGAGTTTTTACTTCTTCATCAGTTATTGTCGGAGTAACCTGGATGATTTTATGACCGTAAGTTTGCACATCCCCAACTAAAAATTCACCACTGGGTAATAAAATACGGGCACCACGGATTAGTAAGTAGGGAGGAGAAGACATAGCAACCAGAATAACTACAATGTTCGGATCATAACCAAATTTTGGGAAAATCTTTGTGCTGATCGGTGAGTTCTAAATAACGACTCTTTCCGGAATCAACCCGTTGATTAAGCTTTATAATCTATAACCAACAACCGTCATTAGACAACTATGTCCCTTGTGCAGCAAATGTCAGATAAACATCCCAGTCGAGACTCAGAAAATCCGTGGATAGAAGGACTGAAAACGATCGGACTCAGTGCTGTTTTCGGTCCTTTGGAATTCGGACTTTTGTGGCTGAAGCTCGTTATATTCCTTCTGGGTCAATGCTACCAACTTTGCAGATCAACGACCGTCTGATTGTAGACAAGTTGAGTTATAAGTTTCAACCACCTCAGCGCGGGGACATTGTGGTATTTTCCCCAACCGAAAAACTTCAGCAACAAAATTTTAAAGATGCGTTTATTAAACGGATCATTGGTCTACCAGGAGACAAAATCGAAGTTAAGGGTGGAAAGGTTTATGTGAACGACAAACCCTTAGAAGAAAAATATATAGCAGCTTCACCCGAATACCAATATGGTCCAGAAACTGTGCCGCCTAATTCCTACTTAGTTTTAGGAGATAATCGCAACAATAGCTATGACAGTCACTACTGGGGATTTGTCCCTCGGGAAGACATCATCGGTCGAGCGATCGTGCGTTTTTGGCCTTTAAATCGCATGGGAGAATTAGATCCAGCACCTGTCTATCCTAGCAAAAAATAAATAGGTTAGTTGAGTCCCACCAGAAGTTCTGTACTCCCGGATGTTGAAAGCTAAACAGATTGTCAGATTTCTAAGCAGTGAAAACTTCCGGGGTCGCAGTTTTAGCCGTGGGGAATTAAATTCCAGAGGGTTTGAGATAGATTGATAATTTCTGACCAAAGTTGATCTGGCTTGATGCCAAACATTAACTGTAAGATCAGAACGATTGCAGCGATCGCGATCGCTGTGGTGACTGTAGTTTTTACTACTTTGAGTAACCAGGTAAAAACTAGCCACGAAATGATTAAGGCGGCTAGAATAATAATTAAATTCAAAGGCATATTTTAATTAACGTCCATCACTTACCAAAGAAATGAGTCGATGGTCGGCTGATAATATCTTACTTGCTTCTAAAACCGCTTGTCGCGCCCATTGATCGGCTGCAATGATATCTGCTAAAGTTGGCTGGGCACAATTATCCGATTGATGGCGATCGCAAACTAACTCAATTACTTTCGGAATATCTAAAAACTGAATTTTTTCTTCTAAAAATAATGCTACTGCTTGTTCGTTTGCTGCATTTAAAACAGCGGGCATAGAACCACCAGCCCGACCAGCAGCATAAGCTAACTGCATACAAGGATATTTTTGATGATCTGGTGCCCGAAAAGTGAAATTACCAATTTTGACTAAATTTAGGGGTTCCCAATTAGTATAAATTCTTTCTGGCCAAGATAGCGCATAAAGTAAAGGTAAACGCATATCGGGCCAACCTAATTGGGCTAAAACTGAAGTATCTTGCAATTCAATTAACGAGTGAATAATACTCTGAGGATGAATCACGATCTCAATCTGGTCATAATCTAACCCAAACAGAAAATGGGCTTCAATTACTTCTAACCCTTTATTCATTAATGTGGCTGAGTCTACGGTAATTTTCCGACCCATTGACCAATTGGGATGTTTGAGAGCATCAGCAACTTTGACTTCAGCTAATTTTTCGACGGGCCAATCCCGAAAAGCACCACCAGAAGCAGTTAGCAAAATTCGACGTAAACTTCCTGAAGGTATACCCTGTAAACATTGAAAAATTGCCGAATGTTCCGAATCGGCTGGTAATAATTTTACCCCAAATTGTTCCACCAAGGGATTAACTACTGGTCCACCCGCAATTAAGGTTTCTTTATTAGCTAAGGCAATATCTTTACCAGCTTTAATTGCTGCGATCGTTGGTAATAACCCAGCACAGCCAACAATTCCAGTGACTACTGCTTCGGCATCACCATAACCAGCCACCTCAATTATACCAGCTTGACCGGCGACTAGGATTGGTTGGGGTTCTAGATCAGCGATCGCTTCTTTTAGTTCTGCTAATTTCTCTGCTTGAGCGATCGCCGCAATTTCCGGTCGAAACTGTCGAATTTGTTGAGCTAACATCGCAACATTACTACCTGTTGCTAATCCCACGATCCGAAATTGTTGGGGGTATTGAGCCACAATATCCAAAGTTTGAGTCCCAATCGAGCCAGTAGAGCCAAGTAGAGTAATAGCTTTCACAATGGTTAAAGAATTTAGGGGCAACTCTACTATAAATTGGTTGAGGTTCAATTATTGACAGCGATCGCAAACTCCTTTGACAGTCACCTCATAACGTTCTGCTTGTAGTCCTGCACGTAATTTGCTTAGATCAACATACTCAAAGGTATTCCAAGGAATATCTTCGATCGCCCCACAACACCGACAACGGAAATGATGGTGAGGATCAACATTAGCATCATAACGAGATACACCTTCTTCTAGTAGGACTTCTTGGGCTAATCCCGCTTCTCTCAATGCTTGTAGTGCAGAGTATACTGTTGCTTGAGAAGACATGGGTGCATCTTTATTTAGGTCGAGCAGAATTTGCTCAACGGTGGGGTGATCATTTCTCGATAACAAATTCGCATATACAGCAAACCGTTGGGGTGTGACACGCAACCCTTTTGATTTTAAAATTTCTACAACTGCATTATATGACTGTCGTGACATAAGCGTTAGATATAAGGCTTGATGTTAAACTTAATTTTTGGTTTCTCCACGATTATAAACGATTAACTTTGGGAAGGGCAATGACTATAGAATAATTATCTTAATTAAGTAAATATAACTATTGACTAATTATTATCTTGGAATTATTCTGATCTATAGTTCTAGTCCGAGAGTCATTTGTCATTGCTTTGAGGTTCTTATGACCGTTATTACTCATGTTCCTGATGTTGTATTTAAGACCCGCGTTCGTGATGAATCTGTACCTGGACCTAATCCCTATCGGTGGCAAGATCTAACTACAAAAGAAATTTTTGGTGGGAAACGAGTGGTATTATTTGCTCTTCCCGGTGCTTTTACCCCAACTTGTTCTTCGACCCACCTACCCCGATATGAAGAACTGTACGAAGAATTCAAAGCTCAGGGAATTGATCAAATTATCTGTTTATCAGTCAATGATGCTTTTGTGATGTTCCAGTGGGGTAAACAGCAAGGTGTGAAGAATATATTTTTATTACCAGATGGTAATGGTGAATTTTCGCGCAAAATGGGGATGCTAGTCGATAAATCAAATATCGGTTTTGGGCCGCGTTCTTGGCGTTATGCTATGGTAGTCAAGGACGGTGAGATCGAAAAAACCTTTATCGAACCTGGATATGCTGATAACGCCCCATCTGATCCTTTTGAAGTTTCTGATGCTGATACTGTATTAGCTTATCTCAAAGGTGTACCTCGTGGATCAGCAGTGGCACCTCGGTTAGATTTTGTTGGTTAAATTTAATTAGGTGTTTTGGTAAATTCTCCTACCTGTGTAGGGGTGAAGCATTCGGGCGACAATTGAGCGATCAAACCAGTAATATTATACCCGAATGCTTCACCCTTCTTCTGCCCAGATCCCCAAAAATATTCTTAACTAAACCGTATTGGGTCAAAAATCTGGGAACCCCATCGCTCTTAAACCTTCACGTAGCTGTTGAGCTGAGGGTGATTGCTTTTTTTCATGTCGAGCGATCGCTTGTTTAAAAGCGGTTAAACTAGCAGAAACATTGCCAATTTTCAGCAGTACAACTCCGAGATTTTGATAAGCTTCAGCATAGTTAGGATCGAGATTAATTGCTTGTTCGTAGCAAGCGATCGCGTCGGTAAACATGCCCAAGTTTTTGCAAGCCATTCCGAGATTATAATAACCAGCTACAAATTGGGGATCAATTTCGATCGTTTTTTGATAGGCAAATTTGGCACCATGAAAGTCTCCATTTGCTAGTAATAGATTCCCTAAATTATTATAGGCACCCAGTTTTAATTGGGGTATTACATCGATTTCAATTGCTTTTTGATATGATAATTGAGCTTTTTTGATTTGTTGAATGCGGTTATAAGCAATACCTAAATGATAGTAAAGTTCGTATAAGACTGATGGCTCAAGGGATTGAGGATTATTTAAGCCATTTTCTAATAATTTGATCCCTTTAGCTACTTCACCAATTTGGACATATAATGCACCTAATTTGCTACAAGCGTAAGCATCAGTTGGGTGTTTAGCGAGATAACCTTCCATCGTAGTTTGGGCGATCGTAATCTTATCACGAGCAGCAATCACACTTGGATCATAGCCATAGTGTAAAATTGCTACATCAGTCAGAGTACCGATTTGCCATTCTGGTTCCTGTGCTAATAATTTGGATATACTATCATCAACCATTGCATGGTAAGGACGCTCAAAATAGATATTAGGATGATGGCGAAATAACCTCGAAACCAGGGAATAGGGAGATTGAGCAGCACCAATTTCATGTCGAACTAAGTTAATTAAAATATGGCGATCGCTTTGCATTGCTAGTCTGATTTGGGGGATAATTTCCGGGACTAATACCTCATCAGCATCAAGAATCAAAATCCACTCACCTTGAGCATATTTTAAACACTTATTCCGGACTTTAGCAAAATCATTACACCATTTACAGTGATAGACCATCGCACCGAAACTTCTGGCAATTTCTGGTGTATGATCGGTAGAGCCAGTATCGAGAATAATCATTTCCTCGACCACATTTTGCACACTACTCAAACATTTGGAAAGTGAGTTAGCTTCATTTTTCACGATCATACATAGACTGAGTTTGATCATAATGGTATGCTATAATCAATGGGCTAACTGATAGTAATGGTAATTGGAGCAGGGCAATTTTCCTCATTTGATGTGGTGGTTATACTTACCCCAAAAAATGATAAGTTAAGATTTTACCCTAATTGACCAGATTCAGACCTGAAAAAGCTTCTCGGAGATGTAATAATGCTGGAGTTGTATCAATTTGAACTGTCCCAATACAGTGAAAAAGTGCGGCTGATTCTGGACTATAAAGGACTAGCGTACCGTAAAATCGAAGTAACGCCAGGAATAGGACAGCTAGAACTTTTACATCTGTCCGGTCAACGGATGGTGCCTGTACTTAAAGATGGTAACCTATTCATTCCAGATTCGACAGCGATCGCTAAATACCTAGACCAGCATTATCCAGATCGACCCCTACTACCCACCGATGTCAAACAACGAGCATTGTGCTTAATTTTAGAAGAATGGGCCGATGAGTTGATCGGGACTAAGAGCCGCAAAGTGTTATTGGGTAGTATTAGTCAAGACCAAAATTTCCGGGCTGCTTTATTACCAGCTTCTACTCCTGATTTGATCAAAATCTTAGTGCAATCAGTGCCTTCGGACTTACTCACAACTCTGGGTTTAGGTCTCGGTCTTAGTCCAGAATCACTCAAAGGGGCAAATGAGTCGATTAAACAAGCCTTAGAAGCACTTTGTTTCTTACTCCAAGATAGTCCATATTTAGTTGGAGAGCAACCAACTTTAGCTGATTTTACGGTAGCAGGGTTATCCCTATTGCTGAAATTTCCTGATGGTCCGTATTTAGATATACCAGAGACCCTTCGGGGTAAAGGTGTGCCCGGTATTGCGGATAACCCTCTTTATGAACCATTTTTTACTTGGCGCGATCGGCTATATGCTCAGTATCGTCAACCCCTTCCCTCCACTTCCCAGAGTAATTCTGCTCCGACTTCAATTCAGATAGACTAATCTTAGCGATCAGCCCCCATGAGGGGCTGGTGATGATAGGTAAATTAGCATTTAGTGATGATCAAAATGTTTTTTTTGGAAAAATTAGCCAAAAATGTATTGAGAATATTATTAATATTTATCCTGCCATTAATGATTTTAACTAATCCTAATAAAGTGGAATATGTTGTCTTTGCTGGGGCTAAATTTAAGTTATATGCCCAAGAAGCAATTTGTAATGAAGCTTTATTTAGTCAAGAATGTAATACTATGTTAAGAAATAAATTAGAAACTGAACCTAATTATATTGAACAGTTTTTCTTAGAAAAAAGTACCAGAAAAAACTTTTATATATTTAGCATCTATTTAACTAAATTTGATATTGATTTAAAAATTGAAAAATATAAATCTGTCAAAAGAGCTGATTTTTTATGTATCGGAATTTTGCAAAATTTCGTGATTTTCCAAAAACCGGACTGGGAAGATTTTCCGAGAAATTAAAGCATGATGCTAAAGATGGTAAAATTCTCTTAGCTTCTTGGAGACTAAATTATGATTGATATAGTCTTAATGATGATGTTAGGGTTTGTGGGAAGTTTTGGTCATTGTCTGGGAATGTGTGGTCCACTGACAGTAGCGTTTTCCCTATCACAAAACTCAGCAGCAGAAAAAAGATTTTCTCTTAGTTTTAACATTCTCCTCAACTTAGGACGGATCATTAGTTATACCTTGGTTGGTGGTGCAATGGGGGGATTAGGTTCAGTATTAATTGCGAGTGGACAAATAGCGGGAATAGGAAGTGAAATTAGAAGAGCGATCGCCATTCTAACTGGAATTATATTAATCTGGTATAGTTTAATACAAATTAAACCAAAATTTCTGCCAAATCTACCATTTTTACATCCCTTCACCCAAGGAAAATGGCGCGATCGCTTGAATAGAGCAATGACAAATCTTGCTAATCAAAACCAGTGGTATACACCAGCTTTATTAGGGATATTTTGGGGTTTAATTCCTTGTGGGTTTCTTTATGTCGCTCAAATTAAAGCAGCACAAACTGGTAATCTCTGGTTAGGTGCAGCAACCATGTTAGCTTTTGGATTGGGAACAATACCAACTATGCTAGGAGTGGGAATATTAACATCAAAATTAAGTAGTGATGAACGGAGTCAATTATTTCAGGTGGGAGGTTGGATTACCTTAGCGATCGGGATTCTGACATTAATGAGAACAGAAGAACATATAGATTACATTGGTCATGGCGCTCTACTCTGTTTAATCTTAGCACTAATTGCCCGTCCAATTAGTAGAATTTGGTCGTCACTTTTATATTACCGTCGTGTTTGGGGAGTATTAGGATTTTGCTTATGTCTTGCACACACGATTCAGATGATTCAGCATACATTTAAAGGCAATTTAACCGCTTTATTGTTCATGTTACCACAGCATCAATTGGGAATTATTGCCGGGATCATAGCTTTAACGTTAATGATACCTTTAGTTCTGACTAGTAGCGATCGCTGGCAAAATTCTTTAGGAACAATCTGGCGCAAAATTCACTTATTAGTAGTACCAGCATTTATTCTAGCGGTAATTCATACCGTGTTAGTCGGCTCTCATTATCTGGGTGGATTTCAATTAACAGTTAGCAATAAAATCTTCACAATCTTTTTAGGATTTATTACTGTTGGTGTGTTACTATTCCGATTACGTTTTGTTTGGCTCATCTTATCTTTGGAGGATTTTTATGCTGCACCGATCAAATCAAAGTAAAATTTGGACATTACTATTCTCAATCGGATTTTTAATTTCTCCAGTTGTTGCCCACGAAATGGAAACTTCCAACGATGTCGGTGTAACTTTTCATATCGATCCAAATCACAATCCTACTGCTGGAATAGCATCCAAAGCTTGGTTTGCGCTCACTCGTAAAGGTGGTGAAGTTATTCCTTTAGAAAAGTGTGATTGTCATTTAGCAGTCTATCCTGAACCTCACGAAGAAGGTAAAACACCACCTTTATTAAAACCAGATCTTTACTCGACCGATGTGGAAAAATATCAAGGTATTCCAGCCGCAGATATCACTTTCCCAAAAGCCGGAACTTATGAACTAGAACTAACTGGTGATCCCATAAATAAAGATGATTTTCAACACTTTGAATTCAGCTTTTCTGTTACTGCCCATTAAGGAAATCAAGCCAAGTATTTCGGCAGATCAGCATTGCCTGGTAGATTTTTTTTTCTTCATTTATTGTTACATAGTTTGTTTTTTTGTGCCTACCTAATTACGGCGGAGATAACAATACTGGAAAATCAGAAAATATCCATCTCCAAGGTGGCGAATTTGGTTAACATCAGTTTGACGGACTAGACAAAGCTGAAAAAAGCTGAGACTAGATTTGAAGAATTTGGTCTCAGCCATGCTTGATATTAGATCACGTCCAACTATCACCCAAATATTTTGTGATCTGGACAAAACTGTACATATTTTGATTGCTATAGTCCCAATGAATAGAAAAAATTAGAGATGGAATGGCTGAACTTATCCGAAAAGGTTAAACTGGCAATCCAGACCAGTATAAATCGCCTGGATAAGTCGCAAGATGCTCATGAGGCGATCGCTAAAACCCTGGAAGCGATCGGAGAAGTTTTGTCACATATAGGCATCATAGCAGTTAGTCTGATCTCTTACAATTCCAAAAATAAAACGCTGCGCTATAAAATTGTAGTTCGCGAGGGAAAAGAGGTTTCTTTAGACGGAACTGTGCTTGATCGTGATTGGTCTGTTGACCAGGAAACCTGGAAAATACCTTGGAACAGGATGCAAAAAGAAGATTTTCTGTGGGGTCTTACTTGTGATCCTACGGTGCTGATTCCTGAAATTAGGGCTTATTATGAAGCAGATGGGGCGATCGCTGTTGCTTATCAACCTTTACGTCGAGATCAAAAGATATTTGGCTGGATTACGATTAGCTGGCGATCGCCACAACCTCCTGCACCTGAGCAAATTCAACTGATTCAGGTGCTCGCTGCATATACCTCACTTGTGATTGAAATGGCTCGGTTAACTAAGTTCGATCGCGATGTCACCGTAGCTCAGGAACAAGAAATTGCCGCCGAGCAGCGAGCGATTGAATTGGCAAAAGTGAATGACATCATGCTCGGCACCTTAAATCGTCTGGCGATCGAACAAGAAAAAGCTGCTCTAGAGCGAGTCGCTCAACTTGCCCAAGCCAATAATACCCTGAAGAAAACACTCGATGTGTTAGCCACTGAACCAAAATTAAATAGCGCTTTAGATCGGATTTTTCAAGTAACAATCGAACAGCTTGGTTCATCTTCGGCAGCACTTTGGCTATATAAACCAGACTTAGATCAATTCCGTCTCCACTTGATTTATCTTGATGGCAAGATCATTACTGCTATCTCTGAAAATGCCCATCTCCTAACGGATATTTGGATCAATGGACAAAACCTATCTCGTGACCTGGGATTCAAAGAGCATATTGAGAAACGTACTCCTGTAATCTATGATGTCGATAGCCATCCAGCCATCAGTAAATTAGCCAGTCGATTTCTCAATAAACTGAACATAAAAACCCTGTTAGGGATTCCTTTGCTGCTTGGTTCTGAAGTTATTGGTAGCTATACCATTCGCTTTAGTGATCAACGTGAATTCCAAGCAGAAGAACTAGAATTAATCCAAGCTTTAGCTCATCAAGCAACCTTAGCAATTAAATTATTACAAATGGCAGAAGAAGCTAAAAATTTGGCCATTCTTGAAGAACGTAACCGATTAGCAGGAGAAATTCATGATACTTTAGCTCAAGCTTTCACAGGTATCTCAATTCAAACTGGAGTTGCTAAAGAAATTCTTGAACGTGATCCCATTCAAACCCAGCAGATTCTTGATCATATTTCGACCCTATCCCAAACTGGATTAGCTGAAGCTCGTCGTTCAGTTTGGGCACTTCATTCCTCTGCGGCTGAATATGCGGATCTAGTTCACAATTTACAGCATTATTTTGAACAATTCAAACATATCACCACTCAAGTCGAAGTGAAAATTGAAGGTACACCTAGTCTAGTCTCTCCTGCGATCGGGAAAAATCTCCTCAGAATCGCTCAGGAAGCTGTTAATAATGCTATGAAACACGCTAATGCTACAACTATTAGAGTAAAACTTACCTGTGAAGTAGATTTCTTAGGTTTAGAAATTCGGGATAATGGGTGTGGCTTTGAGCTATCTTCAGATCGAGATGGTTTTGGACTGATCAGTATGACAGAACGAGCAGAGCGGATTGGTGGACAGATTTTGATCACCAGTGAACTTGACAAAGGTACAGTCATTCAGGTTTATGCACCACTAGCCTAAAAAAAAATTATATGCTCGAAACTAATATCCAAGTCATGATTGTAGACGATCATCCCATTGTGCGAAATGGTCTTGCTCTAATGGTGAAATATGAACCAGGAATGGAAGTGATCGCTGAAGCTAGTAGTGGAGGTGAAGCAATCACTTTTTTTCGTCAGTATCAGCCTGATGTTACTCTAATGGATTTGCGAATGCCAGAAATTACTGGTGTAGAAACGATCGCAGCTATTCGCCAAGAATTTCCTGATGCTAAACTAATTATCTTGACTACCTATGATAGTGATGAAGATATTTATCGTGGTTTACAAGTAGGGGCTAAAGGATATATTATGAAAGATGCACCTCTTGATGAAATCAAAAAAGCGATTCGGGATGTTTACGCTGGTAAGAAATATATTCCACCTGAAGTAGGCATAAAATTAGCTGAACGTTTGAACAATTTTCAGTTAAGTGAACGTGAATGTGAGGTTTTACAACAGGTTGCTCAAGGGAAAAGTAACCGTGAAATTGGCGAAACTTTAAATATTTCTGAAGGAACTGTAAAAATGCACATCAATCGTATTTTAAGTAAATTTAACGCATCCGATCGCACCCAAGCTGTTGTGATTGCCTTAAAACGTGGAGTAATTAGTCTTTAATTCAGAACCGTTTACTATTCCCTAACTTTCGATCAGATATCACGTAAACTGATCGTCATATTTAGAAATTTAGCGAAAGATAGATGTAAAAGCAGATCACTTCTTGTAAACTTAAGCGTAGACTTTAGAGTTACCATCATGAATGCTATGATTAATCTATTTTCTCCCTTCCAGTTAGGAGAAAATCTTCTGTCTAACCGAATAGTTATGGCTCCGATGACCCGCTTACGTGCCGTGGATGCTGTCCCCACACAGTTGATGGCTCAATACTATGCTCAAAGAGCTTCAGCAGGGTTAATAGTTACTGAATGCACCATGATTTCTCCCCTCAGTAATGGGTATATGAACGGTCCGGGGATTTATACTACAGAACAGATTGCAGCTTGGCAACAGGTTACTGAGGCTGTTCATGGTAAAGGGGGCAAAATTTTTCTCCAATTGTGGCATTGTGGACGAGTTTCCCATACTTCATTGTTAAATGGAAAACAACCTGTAGCACCTAGTGCAATTGCTGGGACTGGAACCTTACATACTCCTGTTGGCAAAGTTAAATTAGAAGTACCTCAAGCGTTAGAAACGGATCAAATCTTAGAAATTATTGAGCAGTTTGGTCAAGCGGCTAAAAATGCCCAGCAAGCAGGGTTTGATGGGATTGAGCTACATGGAGCATTTGGATATTTAATCGATCAATTTCTGCAAGATGGTTCCAACCAACGAACTGATCAATATGGTGGTTCGATTGAGAATCGAGCCAGATTTTTGTTGGAGGTTGTTGAGACAGTTACCAAAGTTTGGGGTGGAAGCAAGGTGGGAATTAAGCTTTCTCCTAGTAATACTTTCTATGGTATGTTTGACTCTAATCCCAAAGCAACTTTTACATACCTTATAGAAGCTCTCAATAGTTTTGACTTAGCATATATTCATTTGATGGAGCCTAACGAAGCAGATCTTGCTACCCGAGAGGTTCTTAATCCTGTATTACCTCTTTTTCGCCCAATTTATCAGGGAATAATCATCACAAATGGTGGTTATAATAAAGCAAAAGGTAATGATGTCATTAGTTCTCAACAAGCTGAGTTAGTATCCTTTGGTCAACTCTTCATCGCTAATCCTGATTTACCTCAGCGATTTGCCCAGGATGCACCTTTAAATGAACCGAATCCTAGAACCTTTTATTGGCAAGGTTCGCAAGCACAAGAGATTGGATATACTGACTATCCTACATTACCGTAGCATTTAACATTTTTTGAATTATTTTCAAATTAATCATCAACATGAGTGATATCCTCACTGTTCCTGTCTACCCATTTTCCTTACCTGTTCTCCGATTTCCTTACGATGCACTCGAACCATTTATTGATGCAGAAACAATGCAAGTGCATCATCAATTACACCATCAAAACTATATTGACAATCTGAACGCTGCGATCGCCGAATATCCACAATTGCATCAGATGTCGATCGAAGATATGATGCGACATCTCGATCAAATTCCTGAAGTGATCCGAGAAACTGTTCGCAATCAAGGAGGTGGTCATGCTAATCATCAGTTTTTTTGGAAGATATTAAAACCTGCTTCTGCAACTTTACCCACAGGTGTATTAGCAGAAGGAATCGCTCAAACCTTTGATTCGTTTGAAAACTTCAAAGTTCAATTTCATGATGCAGGAATGAAGCTATTTGGCTCAGGTTGGGTTTTTCTAGTGATTGATCCTAAAGCAGACGGAAAACTAAAAATCCATACTACTACCAATCAAAACAGCGTATTGCTAGAAGGATTACCTGGATTGTTATGCTGTGACTTATGGGAACATTCCTACTACTTGAAATATCGTAATCAGCGGGCTAACTATTTAGAAGCGTTTTGGAACGTCGTAGATTGGGATGTGGTAGGAAGAAGGTTAGAAGGTATTCGTGCAGGGAAAAAGCAACTCTAGTTTGAGTTATTTACATAATGGGTAATTAAAATTACTACATTCAACCACAAACTTTCATCATTAACTTTAAAATAGGAAAGAGAAAAATGACTGCTACATTTACGAAAAAACAACTGTTGAATTGGAGTGAAATGAATGGAAAACTCTACAGCAACGGATGGATAGAAGGTGTTCAAACCACCAATATCATTGCTCCAGCAACAGGAAAAATATTAGGACAGTCAGGACTAGGCTCGGCTAAAACAATTGCAGAAGCTGCCAAAATTGCCTTAGCAGCACAGAAAGAATGGATACAAGTATCACCAGAAGAAAAGCGATCGCTACTGATTCGTGCTGATGCTTTATTACATGAGTATGCTGAAGAAATTTGTGAAGTGACCATGCAGGAAATTGGGGCAACTCGTGGTAAAGCAATGTTTGAAATCACGTTCTGTTCTGATGAATTTCTAGAAGCATCTTCCTATCCAACTCAGCATCAGGGAGTCTTACTTGCCGATCGCGCTAATCGCAAAAGCTATGGAGTGCGAGTTCCCTATGGTGTAGTCGCTGCATTGACTCCTTCAAATGTACCATTATTATTAGCAGCGCGTGTGATTGCTCCCGCATTAGCGACTGGAAATGCAGTTATTCTAAGACCTCATCCTTGTTCAATTGTCTGTGGTGGGTTTCTTTTTGCACGGATTTTTGAAGAAGCTGGACTCCCCCCCGGACTGCTCCATGTGATTCCCGCTAGAGGTAAAGAAGCGGAAGCTTTTGAAACCGATCCAAACATCTCAATGATCCATTTCACAGGTTCTTCATCAACTGGACAACGTATTGCCGAAACCGCTAGTAGATCGCTGAAAAAAGTCTCAATTAGTGGTAGTGGGAAAAATCCATTTGTAGTATTAGAAGATATTGAAGACCTGGAAGCAACCGTTTCAACTGCTGTATTTAGTACCTTTTACTTTGGTGGACAGTCTTGCATGACAGCAGGACGACATTTAGTACATCGCAGTTTAATAAATGAATATATTCAGCGATTTGTGGAAATCGCCAGCAAACTGATTGTTGATGATCCTTTGACCAATCCAGATGCGTTCTACGGTCCGATGATTCAACCTGAGATGGTGCATCGTCAGGAAGAAATCGTTCAAGATGCAGTATCCAAGGGAGCTACACTTCACTTGGGAGGGAAAGCAAGAGGACCGTTTTTTCCTCCTACTATTCTCAGTGGAGTGAAACCGGGAATGAATGCGTGGGATGAAGAAATTTTTGGACCGATCGCTGCAATCACTGCTTTTGATACTGATGAAGAAGCTATTCAATTAGCGAATGATACTCCATACGGACTTTCCGGAGCTGTGTTCGGTTCCCAGACGCGAGCAACTTATGTAGCAGAACAGTTACAAACAGGTATGATTCACATTAACGATCGCTCTACCGATGATAGTGCTTATGTTCCTTTCGGTGGATTCAAACTATCGGGTAACGGTGGACGCTACGGTAGTTATGTTAACTGGGACGAATATACTCAGTGGCGCTGGGTTACTATTTCCCAAAAACCTACGCTAGTTTCTTTTTTCGGGCATTAAGGAGAAATTATGGCACGTTTAATATCTTATGCTGATGGTGAATCTCCCCTGGAAGGTTATTTTGTTCCTCCTCAAAATCGCGATCGCGCTCCAGGTATCCTAATTGTTCCTACTTGGTTGAGTATTACCGAAAGTATCAAACAACGTGCCGATCGCCTTGCTGCTTTAGGATACACTGCTTTTGTTTTGGATGTTTTTGGTAAGGGAGTTCGTCCTGCACCACCACAAACACCACAGGCGATCGTACATCCTTTTATGAGCGATCGCGCGAAGTTCCGCACTCGTTTAAAAGCTGGGTTAGAGATCTTACTACAACAGCCAGAATGTCATCCAGACCAGATTGGCGCGATCGGTTACTGCTTCGGTGGTTGCGCTGTGTTGGAATTGGCCAGAAGTGGTGCTAACTTGAAAGGAGTGGTTAGTTTTCACGGAGAACTTAATTCACCAATACCAGCCCAACCAGATACCATAAAAGCCAAAATTCTGGTCTTGCATGGCGATGCCGATCCAATTGTACCATTTGATCAGCTAATTGGCTTTCGAGAGGAGATGCGATCGGTTAATGCTAATTGGGAAATTGATATTTATAGCGAGGCAAAACATAGTTTCACTGGGGAAGGGGTGAGTGGTAAAATGCCTGAAGCAGGTCTAAATCATCAGGCTGAAGCCAGATCATGGCAAAAGATGGTGAATTTCTTTGAGGAAGTCTTAGCCGTTTAAATACCATTAAGAATACACTCAAACACTCACAGATAGCCTCTCGGTAGTCGGGTGCATTGGGATTGTTATGCAGCCGTGTTTGACTGACTAGCAAAGGAAACTGACCCAATACTGATTGGATAAGCCCAAAGCGAGACAAATCAAGGTTATTTTGTTCCTCCTCATACCAATTCACCATGAAGATACATTGATGTATATTGATCTGTGAGTGAGGGTGGGTTTTGATGATTAGTGGGCAAATCTCAAACATCTCGGTGAACCCACCCCTACAAAAACCCGCAAATAGAGGATAAACTTGGTAGGGGCAGGTTCACCAGTCAATTCTGTCGCCAACAGATCACTATTATAAACCTGCCCTGGCCTAACAGATCAAACTCAGATTAAGTGCAATTTCATGGGTTATTGGTATCAAAATCGCGCGAAGTTCCGTACCCGTCTAAAAAACTGGGTTTTGCTATGGGGAAGTTCAGTTTAATTTAAAAAAATATTTAAAATCTAATATTTTGGTTGAAAATACTCGTCCCTTTATCCAATAAAAATTTAAACTCCTCACTAGTACAGGGATATAGGTCACGAGTACACCCTTAATTCTCAACTGAAATTCTCAATCTCGCGTGATACCAATATAGTTGGTAAAAACAATTATTTGCGGTTCTAGCAGATTTTATGAATAGTTTATCCCCAAACACCCTGAATCGGATTCGAGATCCCTTAGCTTATAGGTATAATTACTCAAGCGGGATGCCACCTAAAATCGAAAGAATGTTAAATTGGTTTGAGAAATTGGGCTACAGGGTCTTACTCCAATCCGATATTATTTCTGGTCAACATCAAACCATCTTAAGAAGTTATCAGAATGGAATTCTTTGCGATCGCTTTTCTAACTCCATCCAGAAAATCAATCCAGGGGTTTCCGAAGCGCAAATTAAACAAGTTCTGCACCAATTCATCTTTGAGCAAAATGTTTCATCATTCATCCAACAAAATCGTCAATGGCATTTACAACTATTGGAGGGGGTGAACCTCAAAACTGCGGGGGTAACCACCAAATTAAAAATCTTAGATTTCGCCAATCCAGCTAATAACGACTGGTTAGTAATTTACTCTTTTCCTGTAGTTGAAAGAGACTATTACCATTGTCTAGATTTAGTAATATTTATTAATGGCATCCCCTTAGCTCTATTTCAAGGATTACATGGAGAAGAACAAATCTGGTCTCTCCGAGCTGCTTATTTACAGCTCCAAGAATATCAAGAGCATTTACGAAAATTTTTCTCATTTAATGAATTGTTAGTGGTTTCTAATGGGAGCCAATCCCGAATAGGGGTTTCTACTAATACCTGGAAACAATTTATCCAAGTTTGTTCAGACCAAGCAGAAGCAGCTCTGTTTTTAGGGAAAACTGAAATCCAAGCATTAATATCGATGATCTTTAATCAGTGGTCTTTTTTGCAAATCATCCAAAATTATATTGTTTTTCGTCAAAGCCGAACAATTTTGACAAAAAAATTATGTTTCCATTCTTTTTGTACAGATCAAAACTATAATAATCTAGCTAGAACAGATTTAATCAGGAGGTAACAATGGCTACAGTAATTTTTTACGAAAAACCAGGTTGTATTAACAACACTAAGCAAAAAGCTTTATTAAATGCAGCGGGACATACGGTGGAAGCACATAACTTATTAACTGAACCTTGGACAGTAGAAACTTTACGTGCTTTTTTTGCAGATTTACCTGTCCCAGAATGGTTTAACTATACTGCACCTCAAATCAAATCTGGAAAAGTTATTCCAGCTCAATTAGACGCAGAAACTGCTTTAAACTTAATGCTCAGTGATCCTTTATTAATCCGTCGTCCTCTACTCCAAGTTGCCGATCGCAGAGAAGTCGGTTTTGACAGTAATAAAATCGATACATGGATTGGGTTAACAGCAGCAGATCAATCTCAGCAAGTAGTTCGCGATCGCTTAATTGAGCAAAATCTCGAAGCTTGTCCAAACAATCATTAAATCTGCACCTAATTTTTTTTACTTTTAATATCCATCTGGATCTGATCAAAAATTCCCCCATCTTTAAAAAATTTATTCTGAATCGCATCCCAACCTCCAAAAGCTGCTGCTGTAAATAACTTTTTCAGCGGTGGAAACTGCTGGGAAAATTCTTGAATCACGAGGGAATTTAAAGGTCGAAATCCGACTTTAGCAAATGCTCTTTGTGCTGCTGGAGTATAAAGAAATTGAAGAAACGCTTCAGCTACTTCACGAGTCCCTCGACGATTGACATATTTATCTACTAGGGTAATTGGATTATCAATAGAAATATTTACTTCGGGAATAATCGCAGCAGTATTTTTCGCTAAACCTTGTTGATGCGAAAGAATGAACTCATTTTCATAATTAATCAAAATATCACCCTTTTCTTGACGGAAAAAAATATCAGTTGATTCTCTAGCATCTTTGGCTAAAACAGGAACATTCTGATAAACTTGAGTAGCAAAATTAAGGGCTTCTGCTTCAGTACCCCCAGTTTGGGTAATCGCTCCCCAGAAAGCTAGAAAATTCCAGCGAGCAATTCCAGAAGTTTTTGGATCAGCAGTAATCACAGAAATACCAGGTTTAGCTAAATCTGACCAGCTATGGATTTGTTTGGGATTACCCGCACGAGTAATAATCGCACCAACTGTACGAGTGACAATACCATCGTGATTAGGTACTCTTTGCTCCCAACCAGGTAGAACTAAACCAGCTTGCTGAAGACGATTAACATCTAATGCTAGGGATAAATGGGCAATATCTGTCGGTAAACCATTCACGATCGCACGAGTTTGGGTACTAGAACCAGCATAGCTCTCTTGGAAGATTACTTCTTGGTGATGTTCTAGTTGCCATTTTTGTTTAAACAGAGGAATTATTTCTGCATAAGCACCTTGAGCGACAGAAAAAGCTACCAAACTCAATTCAATCGGTTTGAGCGGTGTAGCGATCGCGGTTTGCTGAGGACTAGGAGCAGTCCCTGGTGTAACCGGAGCCTTCGTACAAGCAGCAATTAGGATATTCAAGCTAATCGTAGCGACGAGTAAAAGTAGAAAAGCTTTATGTTTAAATCGCCTGAAAGACTTTAGCCTCGGTATGAGCAACTTTACCTTAGTCAAGACCAAAGCATGACTTTTTTCGATCCATAATTGCCATGGTTGGGTTTGGGGATAGGGCATAAAAATAGTAACTCCTGGCTAAATCCTGAAATTTTGCTTAAACTACGGTAAATCAGTAGACATACTGTAGTTTAATCTAAATTATGCTAAATTAACAAAGTAATTACTACCTTGATGGTGTGGGCTCCAACCAGACTCAAAATTCATGTCAAAATTTCTAGCTAAACTCGTTTCCAAACCATCCACCTCAATCACCCGTCAAACCTTACTGAAAATGGTAGGGAGGATCGCTCTGGTCATCTTGGGGTCTAGTATCCTCAGCTATCTACATTTAATGTCAATCCTAGAAACCCAAACTATCCAACAGCTAGAGAAATATATTACAGAAAGAGGACAACGAGAAAGTAACATCTTTACTTTGGCTGAAGATAACCATGCGGTCCTAGATCGGGAATTAAAACGAAAGCTAGATGAACTAAGCGATCGCGATCCAGAAGCAGAATTTAACCAACTATTGAGAAAATCGCCAGATGGTGTAATTCGCAATCAGCCAGAAAATTTTGATCGTAGTCGTCAACCTGGAGTATATATAGGTAAAAACGTCAAGCTTAACCCAGAAATTCGTCGTCTGGTTCTTACCTTGTACCATCTGGTCATGTCTTATGGCCCAGCTTGGCATACTCGCTTTCAGAATACTTACATCAACGCACCAGAAAATATCGCTGTCATGTACTGGCCCGAAGTTCCTTGGGCAGAGAATGCGGCAGCTGATTTAGATCTACCCAAGGAAGAATCCTATTGGCTCACCGACCAAAACCATAACCCGACCCGGAAAACGATTTGCACCGGAATCTACTATGACAAAGTAGCTAGAAACTGGATGGTTTCTTGCGAAACTCCTGTGGATCAAGATGGTAAACAAATTGCCACGATCGGACATGACCTAGTTTTAAACGAATTACTAGAACGAACGATCAAAGATTGTCTACCTGGAACTTATAATCTGATTTTTCGAGCAGATGGTCGTTTAATTGCTCATCCTGACAAAATGGATGAAATCAAAAACAAACAAGGCAAATTAGAAATTCTTCAGTCCGGAGATGCCCATCTAGAACGAATTTTTACATTAGTTACAAACATTAAACCTGAGCAGGTAGTAGTTGAAAATACCCAAGATAAAGAATATCTAGCCGTTATTAAACTCGCTGGTTTAGAATGGTTTTTTGTGACGGTTTTTCCCAAGTCAATTTTAGCGGAGATGGCTTTTAATAATGCTAGATTTGTACTGATTATCGGCGGAATTTCCTTGCTAGTTGAAATCGGGGTTCTCTTATTTGTAATCCGGCAAAATGTAGCTATTCCTCTGCACAAATTAATGGTGGCTACCGAACAAATTGCCATGGGTGATTTTAATATTCATTTAGATACCAAGCGTCAGGATGAAATAGGAAGATTAGCACATTCATTTAATTCCATGGCTGCGGAAGTATATGCACGGGAAGTTGGTCTGAAAAAAGCTCAAGAATCTCTCCAAAAGATGGATAAACTTAAAGATGAATTTTTAGCCAATACATCCCATGAACTGCGTACACCATTAAATGGAATTATTGGTATTGCTGAATCTTTGATCGAAGGTGCGACTGGAAAATTGTCAGCAGTGACTATTTCTAATCTAGTCACGATCGCGACCAGTGGTCGTCGATTAGCCAATTTAGTTAATGATATTCTGGATTTTTCTAAACTTAGACATCAAACTATTGAACTCCAACTGAGTCCAGTAGCAGTTAGAGAAATTGCCGAAGTGGTGATGACTCTGATTAAACCTTTAGCCGCTCAAAAAAATTTACAATTAATCAACAATATTCCCATCAATTTACCACCCGTTAGTGCTGATGAAAATCGCTTACAGCAAATTTTTTATAATTTGATTGGTAATGCCATCAAATTTACTGATCTAGGTAGTGTCAGAATAGAAGCTAAATTAATTAGTAGTTGTGAAGATGGAGAAATTCAGCCAAGTGAAAAAAATATTGAAAATGGTAGCGTAGCGACGGAAATTGCGATTCAAAACCTGAAATCTAAAATTGAAATCTCAGTCTATGATACAGGGATTGGTATTCCAGCAGATAAACTAGATCGGATTTTTGAATCTTTTGAACAAGCTGATGGTTCCACAGCCAGAATTTATGGTGGGACTGGATTAGGATTGGCAATTACTAAAAAGTTAATCCAATTACATGGTGGAGAAATTTGGGTTGAATCGATCCTTGAGCAAGGTTCACGATTTATCTTTACCCTACCGATTAGTTATGGTACGGAGATTGACCATATCACCAGTTCCAATTTTAAGAATCATATTTCTGCATCACCGATTTTGAGTTCTGTTTTTTTTCGGGAAGATTGGGAAAGAACTATAGAGCATCAAACTGAAAAAATCAGTAGTGATGCCATAGTTTTGGCAGATTTACATCAACAATTAATCAGTGATTCTGGCTCTGCTTATAAAATTTTAATTGTGGATGATGAACCGATCAATCGTCAAGTTTTAGTTAATCATTTGTCTTTGTATAACTATGAAATTATTCAGGCTGCTTCCGGACCTGAAGCATTGGATATTATAGAACAAGGGTTAAAACCTGACTTAATTTTATTAGATGTAATGATGTCCCGGATGACCGGTTATGAAGTTACCAGGAAAATTCGAGAAAATTGGAAAGCAAATGAGTTACCGATCGTCTTGCTAACTGCTAAAAATCAGGTAATGGATTTAGTGGTTGGTTTAGAAGCAGGAGCCAATGATTATTTAACTAAGCCGATCGCTAAAGATGAACTGTTAGCCCGAATTAAAACTCACTGTACTCAAGCAGCAATTTTCTTAGAAAATACTCGTCTTTATTTAGAATTACAAGCATCAGAAACTCGTGAAAAAGAGCGTGCTTTAGAATTAGAGCAATCTTTACAAAATCTTCAGCAGATGCAAATTCAACTGGTGCAGAGTGAAAAAATGGCAGGGATTGGTCAATTGGTAGCTGGGGTAGCTCATGAAATTAATAATCCCCTTGGTTTTATTGTGGGTAATCTAAATCATGCTTCAGCTTGCATTCAGGATTTAATTTATCTTTTAATGCTTTATCAGCAATATTATCCCCAACCTGCATCAGAAATTGCTGAACAAATAGAAATGATTGATTTACCTTATTTGATTCAAGATTTACCTCAATTAATTTCTTCATTAAAGGTCGGAACAGATCGGATTCGAGAAATTAGTTTAGCCCTCAGAACTTTCTGTCGTTCTGATATTTCAAGTAAAGTAAACTTTGATTTGCATGAAGGAATTGATAGTACATTGATGATTTTAAGACACCGACTTAAATCTAATCAAAAACGTCCGGAAATTGTGATTATTAAAGATTATGGAAAACTTCCTTTAGTTAATTGCTATCCTGGTCAGCTTAATCAGGTGTTTATGAATCTTTTGGCTAATGCGATCGATGCTTTAGATGAAGCTTGTGTAGATTTGTCTTATCAAGAGATTGAAGCTAACCCCAAACAAATTACTATTTGCACCCATATGTCTGGGGAAGAACAGTGGGTAACAATCAGGATTAAAGATAATGGTTTAGGAATGAATGAAGAAGTTCAACAAAAGATTTTTGAGCATTTATTTACTACTAAATCTGTGGGACATGGAACGGGATTAGGTTTGTCAATTAGTCGTCAGATTGTGATTGAAAAACATGGTGGTAAATTGAGTTGTATTTCCTCCCTAGGAGCAGGTTCTGAATTTATCATCGAAATTCCTTTAACTTAAGTCAATTCTCAGACCCAAAAAAAAGCTGAGACGCTAATTGAAATAATTAAGCCTCAGCTATAACCACAGTATTAACCTAGTCAACTCTTACAAATTGTTGAGGTTAAGCTTGACATTTATGACCATATTGAAGATGATCAAATTCCACACCCATACGAACTACGGGAACGAAAACTTTAATGGCAGATATCCCACCATTGTAGTGAACACCGAAGAAACGATCTTCCGGAGTTTCACTCATAGTGGAATAATCACCACCGATGACAAAAGGTCCTTGAGCGCCTAGACTTTTGCCATTAGCATCAAAAGCCTCAAAAGTTAAACGACCACTGCCAAAACTTGGATCTGACGCATCAATATCAGTCCAAACAATTGCCGCATCAGTGGGATAATCGCCTAGACTTTTATCAAATGTAAATGTGATATCTCCCTTGGATAAAACTAAGCGATCGGGAGCTCGACCTCGACCATCAATTGGACCGTCATCTTCATCAACCACATCAAAGTATGTACTGTCTGTATACTTGCCAGTTTCATTAGGACTAGAAGCAATAACTCCAGGAGTATTCAGAGCAAAATTGGCATCTTTAAAGTCTTCTAAATAAAACCAATCAGAATTAGTTTTTAAATCTTTAAAGGGACTATCACCTGCAAAACTCCGGTAAGGAATATTTACCAAAAATTTGGCACTACTCGTACCAATACAAGCGATTGGTTTTGGAGCTGGTGGTACAGGAGCGGGTTTATTAGCGACAGTTGAAAACTTAATCGTTTGGCAGCCAGAGTTATCATCAAATTTTCCATCATTGAGAATAAATGAGACTGAATCACCTGGTTGCAGTTCAAACTCTTGGTTTTTCCCGGTTTTGATGAATTTTCTAACTCCGTTAGCGTCTTTGATTTCTCCGACTAAGGTGCCTAGTCTGATCTCAGGATAGCGAGCACCTGTACCGGCGATAACACTTCCATCAGCATCAAATGACTTATCATAAGGACTTGGTGAATTTGCTGGAGCAACTCGCCATTGTCCTTCTGCGTTAATTTTGACTTGAACAGGATAGCTTAAGGTGTTGCTAAAGCTAGGTAAATTTTTGGATTCATTTGCTAATACAGTTAATTGACCATTTTGAGTATCAGCATTAATGGAAATAGGAGTAGCACTGCTAGCAGCACATGCTAGGGGCTGAGGATTGGGTTTATTAGCCACACTGGAGAACTTAATTATTTGCGAGCCAGAGTTATCCGCAAAGTAAGGAAGTCCATCATTGAAAATAAATGAGACTGAATCGCCTGGTTGCAATTCAAATTCTTGGTTTTTCCCGCTTTTGATGAATTTTTTAGCCCCTTTGGCATCTGTGATTTGCCCGACTAAGGTGCCTAGTTTTAAATCAGGATAGAGCCAAGCTGAATAGGGTACGTTATTACCTGCATCAGCATCGACTAAATCACTATTTGCTTCACCTGGTTTAGCCGCTCGCCATTGTCCCTCAGCGCTAATTTTGACTTTAACGGGATAGCTTAAGGTATTGGTAAAGCCAGGTAAATCTTTGGATTCCGTTGCTAATACAGTTAACTGACCATTTTGAGCATCAGCATTAATGGGAGTAAGTGCTGCTAATGCTGGTGCTGGCAGAAAAATTACTGCGATCGCCACAATTGCACTCAGCAAACTAGACCACAACAAGTTTAATCTCATGTTAACCAAAGTCAGATAAATGTGTGTACTTGAGACCAGCACAATTCCCATATTTATTATTAGTAATAAATACTGGAGAATGAGCTTTTGTCTCATTCAAACTCAATTTAGCCGACCTGATTGTACCCTATTTTTTCATTTAAAATATGTGAAACTATTGTCATCTGTTTTTTTTAATAAATCGTTATAAATAATTTTGCTAGATAGTTCTTCCTTATCAAGAATCATCATATCAAAGAAAATTAGAAAAGTCAAGTAGCGAGGAAAAAATTCTGCCGATCGGATCTATCCAAAAAACAATTCAATTAACATCGACCTGAAAATCTGCTCCAGAAGTAAGAGTATAGTAGTGACCGATTAAATATAAAGAACCACATAAAACAACTAAACTGGGGTTAGTTTGAAAAGCTGCTGTTAAAGCATTAACAAGAGTAGGATAAGTTTGCACCGTAGTTAATTCCGGGCAAATATTTTGGGCAAGAATCGCTAATTCTTCAGGATTAGCTGTAGGGGAATCAGGAACAGGTACTAAATAAAGATGATCCTGTGGTCTTAATAAAGCACGGAAAATCTCACTATGGTCTTTAGTCACTAACATTCCAATTAACCAGGTAATTGGTGGAGTATTTAAAGTATCAACATATTGACGTAATACTTGTGCTGCACCAGGATTATGTGCCCCATCAATTAATAAACGCTGATTGCCCCATTGCTGCCATTGTAAGCGTCCGGGCCATTTAGTTTTGGTCATCCCTTGAGCGATCGCCTGATCAGAAATCAACCAACTTTGTTCTCGGAGAATTTGACAAGCAGCGATCGCTAATGCAGAGTTAGCGAGTTGAAAATCTCCTAACAAAGGTAAATAATACTTAATCCCTTGATATTCTGCCCAACCATCACCTAAATTGACAGCAGGAGAGGGAAAAATTGCTGGACAAGATAAGGTGTTAATTTTAGTTTCGATCACGGATTGTGCTGCGGGAGGTAAGATCCCAATTACTGCTGGACAATGAGGCTTAAGAATCCCAGCTTTTTCGGCAGCAATTTCTGCTAAAGTAGATCCTAAAACTTGCCAATGGTCACGACTAATCGAAGTAATAATACTCACCAAGGAGCGATCGCAGACATTAGTAGCATCTAAACGTCCACCTAATCCTACTTCAATCACAGCAAGATCTACTTGTTGGTGAGCAAAATGGAGCCAACTAGCAGCAGTCAGCACTTCAAATTGAGTTGGGGATTGGGAATAGGATTTAGTTAGAGAGTTAATTTCTAAGAGTAGATCTACTAATGCTGAAGAGGAAATAGGTTGTTCATTAATACAGATTCGTTCATTCCAATTAACTAAATGGGGAGAGGTATAACGTCCCACACGATAACCAGCTTCAGTTAACACCGAGGAAAGATAAGCACAGACAGAACCTTTACCATTCGTACCGGCTACATGAATAATGGGGATATGGTGATGAGGGTTGTCTAAATCAGCTAAAAGCTTTTGAATTCGGGTTAAATCGAGATGATCTCCCAAATGTCCGTAGGGTTTGAGGAGAACATCGATGTCGTTGGTCATAGTTGTAAAAAACAATAGCGATCACTCAAAAAATATTTACAATAATTAATAAAACCGATTGTCTATCTAAACTGAGAGACAATCGGTAATTGCATTCAGAAGCTAAATGAAAATCAGGCTTGTTTATTCAAAAAGCTTTGCAGTTGCTTAAGTGCGATCACACCAATATTCTTTATAGCCCAACCTCCAGCAAGAATTAGCGGAAGTAGAACGATTAAAATGCGCCAATCAAAGTCCATATTTCCCCTCTTAAAGATGTTTAAAGACTGCTCATTTTTATTGTGCGACAAATTGGTTAAATTTAGACAGTGATTAGGATAATTAAAACTAATCTGTAATTTCTGTCCCTTTTCCCGCATGAGCTAACGCTAGCTGTTGATAATGATGGGCATGATGGAGTAAATCCTCTGCTTCTTCAGGGGAAACAGCTCGTAAAAACTTAGCAGGTACTCCGACAACGAGCGATCGGGGGGAACATCTTTAGTGACTACCGAGCCAGCGCCAATAATACTCCCCGATCCAACCCGGACTCCATCCAAAACGATCGCACCAATCCCAATTAAACTACCCCGTTCAATATGAGCGGAGTGGATCACTGCTCGATGACCAACAGTGACATAATCTTCTAAAACAGTTGGTTTACCAGGATCACCATGTAAAATTGCACCATCTTGAATATTAGTAAACTCACCAACCACAATCCGCTCTACATCTCCACGCAGAACAGCACCATACCAAATACTTACCCCAACTGCGAGGGTAACTTGACCAACAACTGTAGCATTGGGAGCCACAAAAGCAGCTAAGGAGAGATCAACGGGTAACCAAGATGACCCAGGATGAAAAGCATCACTCAGAACATGAATCACAATAATTACTTAGTTTAAATAGAAGTAATGGAACCCAGGATTGACCTGCTTAATTCGGGATCATACCAAAAAAGTAATTCTTTTTCCACCCAATAGTCAAAAAATCAGAAATAATCGAAATGATATATAAATCTAGGTGTATGGTGAATTAGTTTACTCGTAGGGTGTTAATTTTATGGATGATTAAGCTTAAGAAAGATCGGGATCAATTCCCAGCGATCGCAATTGTGCCGCCAATTTTTCGACTCGATGGTTCGCTTCGATCCGAGCTAATTCTTCTATCTGTAAAGCTTCCTCCTGGGTTTTATATCGATCGCCTTTTTCATCATACCAATATAACCACTCTCTTCTGATTCCTTCATAACTACCAATCTCTACCCCAATTCCTAAGCCAATTTCTGACATCCAGACCCGGTTTCCTGGGATTAATTTATATTCACCTGCGCTCAAATGGTACACCATTAACTGCGGCTGACGACGGCGGAATGGTGCATAAATCACGTAATACAATACTCCTTGTTTTTCATACTCAATTTTCTTGCGTTTATATTCACCCCCTGGTTTTTTCGATACTACTTCGATCATCAATTGGGGTACTACTCCATTTTCTTCCCAATTCACATAGCTTAAACGTAGATTTTCTCCCTTAATTCTTGGAACTCCTAAACTTAAGAACCCATCGGGTGCTAAACAGGGTTTTTTTGGATCAAAATGCCAAGCCATATCAATTCCAAAAAACCAATCCTGCCGATCGCGCCAAATATAACTCAGTATAGATTTTAACAGATGACAAACTAAATCTTGTAATTCACTATCCACGGGTTGATCGTCAGAATATGGTAATTCTGCTGCGGTTGGGAGCTTTTTTTCTAGCTGGTTGTAAGTTAGCATAGTTAGATATTATTCTGAGCAGAAACTAACTTTTCTATCCTGATCATACCATAAATAGTCAAAAGTTTATAATTAAGTTTAAGAAGGATCAGGCTCAATTCCCAGCGATCGCAATTGTGCCGCCAATTTCTCGGCTCGATGGTTCGCTTCTATCTGGGCTAATTCTGCTAGCTGTGCTTGTTGTTGAGCTTCCCTCTGGGCTAATTCTGCTAGCTGTGCTTGTTGTTGAGCTTCCCTCCGTGCTAATTCTGCTTGTTGTGCTTGTTGTTGAGCTTCCCTCCGTGCTAATTCTTCTAGCTGTAACGCTTCTTCCTGGGTTTTATATCGATCGCCTTTTTCATCATACCAATATAACCACTCTCTCCTGATTCCTTCATAACTACCAATCTCTACCCCAATTCCTAAGCCAATTTCTGACATCCAGACCCGGTTTCCTGGGATTAATTTATATTCACCTGCGCTCAAATGGTACACCATTAACTGCGGCTGACGACGGCGGAATGGTGCATAAATCACATAATACAATACTCCTTGTTTTTCATACTCAATTTTCTTGCGTTTATATTCACCCCCTGGTTTTTTCGATACTACTTCGATCGTCAATTGGGGTACTACTCCGTTTTCTTCCCAATTCACATAGCTTAAACGTAGATTTTCTCCCTTAATTCTTGGAACTCCTAAACTTAAGAACCCATCGGGCGCTAAACAGGGTTTTTTTGGATCAAAATGCCAAGCCATATCAATTCCAAAAAACCAATCTTGCCGATCGCGCCAAATATAACTCAGTATAGATTTTAACAGATGACAAACTAAATCTTGTAATTCACTATCCACGGGTTGATCGTCAGAATATGGTAATTCTGCTGCGGTTGGGAGCTTTTTTTCTAGCTGGTTGTAAGTTAGCATAGTTAGATATTATTCTGAGCAGAAACTAACTTTTTTTCTATCCTGATTATACCATAAATAGTCAAAAGTTTATAATTAAGTTTAAGAAGGATCAGGCTCAATTCCCAGCGATCGCAATTGTGCTGCCAATTTTTCGGCTCGATGGTTCGCTTCTAGCTGGGCTAATTTTGCTAACTGTGCTTGTTGTTGAGCTTCCATCCGGGCTAATTCTTCTAGCTGTAACGCTTCTTCCTGAGTTCTATATCGATCGCCTTTTTCATCATACCAATATAACCACTCTCTTCTAATTCCTTCATAACTACCAATCTCTACCCCAATTCCTAAGCCAATTTCTGACATCCAGACCCGATTTCCTGGGATTAATTTATATTCACCTGCGCTCAAATGGTACACCATTAACTGCGGTTGACGACGACGGAATGGTGCATAAATCACGTAATACAATACTCCTTGTTTCTCATATTCAATTTTCTTGCGTTTATATTCACCCCCTGGTTTTTTCGATACTACTTCGATCGTCAATTGGGGTACTACTCCGTTTTCTTCCCAATTCACATAGCTTAAACGTAGATTTTCCCCCTTAATTCTGGGGACTCCTAAGCTTAAGAACCCATCGGGCGCTAAACAGGGTTTTTTTGGATCAAAATGCCAAGCCATATCAATTCCAAAAAACCAATCTTGCCGATCGCGCCAAATATAACTTAGTATAGATTTTAACAGATGACAAACTAAATCTTGTAATTCACTATCCACGGGTTGATCGTCAGAATATGGTAATTCTGCTGCGGTTGGGAGCTTTTTTTCTAGCTGGTTGTAAGTTAGCATAGTTAGATATTATTATGAGCAGAAACTAACTTTTCTATCCTGATCATACCATAAATAGTCAAAAGTTTATAATTAAGTTTAAGAAGGATCAGGCTCAATTCCCAGCGATCGCAATTGTGCCGCCAATTTCTCGGCTCGATGATTCGCTTCTATCTGGGCTAATTCTGCTAGCTGTGCTTGTTGTTGAGCTTCCCTCTGGGCTAATTCTGCTTGTTGTGCTTGTTGTTGAGCTTCCCTTCGGGCTAATTCTGCTTGTTGTGCTTGTTGTTGAGCTTCCCTTCGGGCTAATTCTGCTTGTTGTGCTTGTTGTTGAGCTTCCCTTCGGGCTAATTCTGCTTGTTGTGCTTGTTGTTGAGCTTCCCTTCGGGCTAATTCTTCTAGCTGTAATGCTTCTTCCTGGGTTTTATATCGATCGCCTTTTTCATCATACCAATATAACCACTCTCTTCTAATTCCTTCATAACTACCAATCTCTACCCCAATTCCTAAGCCAATTTCTGACATCCAGACCCGATTTCCTGGGATTAATTTATATTCACCTGCGCTCAAATGGTATACCATTAACTGCGGCTGACGACGACGGAATGGTGCATAAATCACGTAATACAATACTCCTTGTTTCTCATATTCAATTTTCTTGCGTTTATATTCACCCCCTGGTTTTTTCGATACTACTTCGATCGTCAATTGGGGTACTACTCCGTTTTCTTCCCAATTCACATAGCTTAAACGTAGATTTTCCCCCTTAATTCTGGGGACTCCTAAGCTTAAGAACCCATCGGGCGCTAAACAGGGTTTTTTTGGATCAAAATGCCAAGCCATATCAATTCCAAAAAACCAATCTTGCCGATCGCGCCAAATATAACTTAGTATAGATTTTAACAGATGACAAACTAAATCTTGTAATTCACTATCCACGGGTTGATCGTCAGAATATGGTAATTCTGCTGCGGTTGGGAGCTTTTTTTCTAGCTGGTTGTAAGTTAGCATAGTTAGATATTATTCTGAGCAGAAACTAACTTTTCTATCCTGATCATACCATAAATAGTCAAAAGTTTATAATTAAGTTTAAGAAGGATCAGGCTCAATTCCCAGCGATCGCAATTGTGCCGCCAATTTCTCGGCTCGATGGTTCGCTTCTATCTGGGCTAATTCTGCTAGCTGTGCTTGTTGTTGAGCTTCCCTCTGGGCTAATTCTGCTAGCTGTGCTTGTTGTTGAGCTTCCCTTCGGGCTAATTCTGCTTGTTGTGCTTGTTGTTGAGCTTCCCTTCGGGCTAATTCTGCTTGTTGTGCTTGTTGTTGAGCTTCCCTTCGTGCTAATTCTTCTAGCTGTAACGCTTCTTCCTGGGTTTTATATCGATCGCCTTTTTCATCATACCAATATAACCACTCTCTTCTAATTCCTTCATAACTACCAATCTCTACCCCAATTCCTAAGCCAATTTCTGACATCCAGACCCGATTTCCTGGGATTAATTTATATTCACCTGCGCTCAAATGGTATACCATTAACTGCGGCTGACGACGACGGAATGGTGCATAAATCACGTAATACAATACTCCTTGTTTCTCATATTCAATTTTCTTGCGTTTATATTCACCTCCTGGTTTTTTCGATACTACTTCGATCGTCAATTGGGGTACTACTCCGTTTTCTTCCCAATTCACATAGCTTAAACGTAGATTTTCCTCCTTAATTCTGGGGACTCCTAAGCTTAAGAACCCATCGGGCGCTAAACAGGGTTTTTTTGGATCAAAATGCCAAGCCATATCAATTCCAAAAAACCAATCTTGCCGATCGCGCCAAATATAACTTAGTATAGATTTTAACAGATGACAAACTAAATCTTGTAATTCACTATCCACGGGTTGATCGTCAGAATATGGTAATTCTGCTGCGGTTGGGAGCTTTTTTTCTAGCTGGTTGTAAGTTAGCATAGTTAGATATTATTCTGAGCAGAAACTAACTTTTCTATCCTGATCATACCATAAATAGTCAAAAGTTTATAATTAAGTTTAAGAAGGATCAGGCTCAATTCCCAGCGATCGCAATTGTGCCGCCAATTTCTCGGCTCGATGGTTCGCTTCTATCTGGGCTAATTCTGCTTGTTGTACTTTTTGTTGAGCTTCCATCCGGGCTAATTCCGCTAGCTCGGCTCGATGGTTCGCTTCCATCCGTGCTAATTCTTCTAGCTGTAAAGCTTCTTCCTGGGTTTTATATCGATCGCCCTTTTCATCATACCAATATAACCACTCTCTCCTGATTCCTTCATAACTACCAATCTCTACCCCAATTCCTAAGCCAATTTCTGACATCCAGACCCGGTTTCCTGGGATTAATTTATATTCACCTGCGCTCAAATGGTACACCATTAACTGTGGCTGACGACGACGGAATGGTGCATAAATCACGTAATACAATACTCCTTGTTTTTCATACTCAATTTTCTTGCGTTTATATTCACCCCCTGGTTTTTTCGATACTACTTCGATCGTCAATTGGGGTACTACTCCGTTTTCTTCCCAATTCACATAGCTTAAACGCAGATTTTCTCCCTTAATTCTGGGAACTCCTAAACTTAAGAACCCATCGGGTGCTAAACAGGGTTTTTTTGGATCAAAATGCCAAGCCATATCAATTCCAAAAAACCAATCTTGCCGATCGCGCCAAATATAACTTAGTATAGATTTTAACAGATGACAAACTAAATCTTGTAATTCACTATCCACGGGTTGATCGTCAGAATATGGTAATTCTGCTGCGGTTGGGAGCTTTTTTTCTGGATGTTTGTAAGTTAGCATAGATATTTAGATGATCAAAAAATAATTTTTCTATCTTTATCATACAATGAAGGTTCAGTTAAGAATATTTTTGATATCTCGGCTTTAGAAGAAGGGTGAAGCATTCGGGGATAAGATCACTGCCCTTCGACTTCGCTCAGGGTAAACTTTAATCGCTCAATTTTCGCCCGAATGCTTCACCCCTACACTATTGCGGGATAACAAAGAGAAAACTCTTCATTATCCCGTTAATGATTCTAACTTCCGCCGATCCGTGCTACATTACGAGAATTCTCTTCAAAGGCTGCGGTTAGAGCGTCATCACCACTTAACCCTGACTCTAAAGCTTGTTTCAATGCTTCCAATACACGCTTATAATCGGTCGGCATAACTTTCACAAACTTCGGCACCATTTCCTTCCAATTAGCTAGAACTTGAGCTGCTTTCTCGCTCTTAGTATAGTCTGTATGCTTTTGGATCATTTCTTGGAGATCATCAATCTCTTCGGGATCTTCAAGTTTTTCTAGACCGACCATTGACATATTACAGCGAGTTGCAAAATCACCTTGTTCATCAAGAATATAGGCAATTCCTCCACTCATTCCAGCAGCAAAATTACGACCAGTTTTTCCTAATACGACAACTTTACCACCTGTCATATATTCACAACCGTGATCACCGACACCTTCTACTACTGTGTTTACTCCCGAGTTACGCACACCAAAGCGTTCTCCTGCCATACCCCGAATATATACTTCACCAGCAGTAGCACCATAGAGAACGACATTACCAACAATGATATTTTCTTCGGCGACAAAGGTAGAAACTTTGGGTGGATAAAGAATAATTTTGCCACCACTCAAACCTTTACCGAGGTAATCGTTAGCATCTCCTTCTAATTCCAAAGTAACACCTTTAGGAACAAAAGCACCAAAACTCTGACCGGCACTACCTTGGAAATGTAAATGTACTGTATCTTCTGGTAATCCTTCCCAATGACGTTTAGTGATCTCATTCCCCAGAATTGTTCCTACTACACGATTAATGTTGGTAATCGGTAAAGTTGCTGTGACTTTTTCACCCTGTTCGATCGCGGGTTTACATAAATCAAGCAATACTTTCATATCCAGAGACTTCTCTAGTCCGTGATCCTGGGGAATTTGACAATACCGACCAACTTCCGGACCAACTTCTGGTTGATAGAGAATATTGGAGAAATCTAAACCCTTAGCTTTCCAATGGTCGATCGCTTTCTTTGGTTCAAGAATATCAGTCCGTCCGACCATTTCATTCACAGTTCGGAAACCAAGTTGAGCCATAATTTCCCGGAGTTCTTGAGCAACAAACGTCATAAAATTGACAGTATGCTCAGGTTCACCAGTAAATTTTTCTCGTAATATTGGGTTTTGGGTAGCAACTCCGACAGGACAAGTATTCAAATGACACACCCGCATCATAATACAGCCTAGAGTTACCAGAGGAGCGGTAGAAAAACCAAATTCTTCAGCACCTAACAGAATTGCGATCGCGACATCTCGTCCAGTCTTTAATTGACCATCAGTTTCGACCACAATCCGACTTCGCAGATTATTTAAAACTAAGGTTTGATGGGTTTCTGCTAATCCTAATTCCCAAGGTACACCCGCGTGTTTAATGGAAGTTTGGGGTGATGCTCCTGTACCACCATCATAACCAGAAATTAACACCACATCAGCATGAGCTTTAGAAACACCAGCAGCGATCGTCCCGACACCTACTTCCGAGACTAACTTAACACTAATCCGGGCTTGGCGATTAGCATTTTTCAAATCATGAATTAACTCAGCTAAATCCTCAATGGAATAGATATCATGGTGAGGTGGTGGTGAAATTAAACCTACACCTGGAGTCGAATGTCGGACCTTCGCGATCGATGGATATACCTTACGTCCTGGTAACTGTCCACCTTCTCCTGGTTTAGCTCCTTGAGCCATTTTAATTTGTAATTCCTTCGCTTGAGATAAATACAAGCTAGTCACTCCAAACCGACCCGATGCTACCTGTTTAATCGCACTATTTTTAGAATCCCCCTTGTCATTTTTCCAGGTATAACGAGCGGGATCTTCTCCACCTTCACCAGTATTCGATTTTCCACCTAAACGATTCATCGCGATCGCTAAGGTTTCGTGAGCTTCTTGAGAAATGGAACCATAACTCATTGCTCCTGTTTTAAACCGTTTCACGATTGCTTCTACTGGTTCAACTTCCTCAATTGGTACGGGTTGACGCTCTTTAAATTCCAGCAATCCCCGTAAGGTATAATGTTGTTGGTCTTGCTTATTTACCAATGTAGCATATTGCCGATAAAGATCATAATTACCAGCACGAACTGCTTTTTGCAGAGTATGAATAGTCTCCGGACTAAATAAATGAGCTTCTCCATCTTTGCGCCATTGATATTCCCCACCCACCTCAAGAGTGCTATCATTAACTGCACGATCGGGGAAACCGTGATGATGACGTAAAATTGCTTCTTTGGCAATTACTTCTAAATCTACACCTTCAATCCGCGAAGGAGTCCAGGTAAAATATTTGTCAATGACAGAACGATTGAGTCCGATCGCTTCAAAAATCTGGGCTCCCCGATAACTTTGCAGGGTAGAAATTCCGATCTTAGAAGCAACCTTAATTACTCCTTTAGTGGCTGCTTTGATATAGTTCTTAAAAGCAGTCTTGCTATCAATATTCACTAGCAAATGTTGACGGATCATATCATTAATCGTCTCAAATGCTAGATAAGGATTGATCGCACCACAACCATAACCGATCAATAAAGCGTAATGATGTACTTCGCGAGGTTCACCTGACTCTAGCACGAGACCAACTCTGGTGCGTGTACCCATGCGAATTAAGTGATGATGTAACCCAGCAACTGCTAACAAAGCTGGAATCGCTGCTTGTTCTGGATTGATCCCGCGATCGCTAAGAATAATAATATTTATTCCAGCATCAATTGCTTGATTAGCGCGATCGTAAATATCAGCCATTACTTTTTCCAAACCTTGCACACCCTCTAACGGATTGAACAGAATTGGGAAGGTAACTGACTTAAAACCATCCTCATTAATATATTTCAGTTTGGCAAGTTCTTCATTACTCAGGATCGGTGTTTTCAACTCAATCAGATGACAACTTTCTGGTACTGGTTCTAACAAATTGCGCTCAGAACCAATTGTAGTTTCAGCGGAAGTAACTATTTCCTCACGAATCGAATCGATCGGTGGATTAGTCACTTGAGCAAAAAGTTGTTGGAAATAATCGTAAAGCAGTTTCGGTCGATCTGAAAGTACCGCGAGGGGAGTATCTGTACCCATAGCACCAACTGCTTCCACTCCATCCTGAGCCATTGGTGCTAATAATAAGCGGATCTGCTCAAAAGTATAACCAAAAGCTTGATGATGCTGAATCAGAGTTTGGGGATCTAATGTGGGTAATTCTGGTGCATCTTTTACTTTCGCAAGTTCGACCATTTGTTGATCGATCCATTCGCGATAAGGATGTTCTGTGGCAATTTTATTTTTGATTTCCTCATCAGCAATAATCCGTCCCTCTTCCATATTAACGAGGAACATCCGACCTGGTTCGAGACGACCTTTTAATTTCACCCGTTCTGGTGCAATGGGTAATACACCTGCTTCCGATGCCATAATTACCAGATCATCTTTAGTAACATAGTATCGGGAAGGACGCAAACCATTCCGATCTAGAACTGCACCCATCATCGTTCCATCAGTGAAAGCGATCGAAGCTGGACCATCCCAAGGTTCCATTAAACATGAGTGGTATTTATAAAACGCTTTTTTTGCATCACTCATGGACTCATGAGCTGTCCAAGGTTCTGGGATCATCATCATGACCGCATGGGGTAAAGAACGTCCCCCCAAAACCAACAGTTCTAAGGCGTTATCAAAAATCGTCGAATCGCTACCATTGAGATTGATGAGATTGGGAATTTTTTTCAGATCATCCCCAAACAATTCTGATTGGAACAAAGATTGTCTGGCGTGCATCCAGTTAATATTGCCACGTAGGGTGTTAATTTCACCATTGTGGGCAATGTAGCGATAGGGATGACTGCGTTCCCAACTGGGGAAAGTGTTAGTGCTGAAACGGGAGTGTACCAGTCCCAACGCACTTTCCATGTCAGGATCATGGAGATCGGGATAATATTCCCCGACTTGCACGGGCATCAGCATTCCCTTGTAAACCAGAGTACGACAAGAAAGACTGCATTGATACCAGAAAGAATCGTTTTTTTGTCGGTGAATTTCACGGTGAGTAAGTTTACGAATCACATAGAGTTTGCGCTCGAAACTGTCTTCATCAACTATTTCTGGCGATCGCTCGATGAACACCTGTTGCATGAAAGGTTCACTCGATTTAGCTGTATCACCAATCGATGAATTATTAGTGGGTACATTGCGCCAACCAATTACTTTTTGTCCTTCCTTGGTGACAATTTCCTCAAAAACTTTTCTACTTTGTGCCCGAATTACTGGATCAGGGGATGAATAGATCAAACCAACTGCATATTTACCTGCTTCGGGAAGAACAATATTTTCCGCAGCAGTTACTTTTTGGAGGAATTTGTGTGGGACTTGGATTAAAATACCAGCGCCATCACCCGTATTAATTTCGCAACCACAAGCACCACGATGGTCAAGATTCAACAAAATTGTTAGTGCTTGCTCAATGATATCGTGAGATTTCTTTCCTTTCATCTGGACGATAAACCCCACACCACAAGCATCATGCTCGAATTGTGGATCGTAAAGACCTTGTTTGGATGGCTGGTGATTTTTGTTCATTTTGATTGAGTAAAATTGACTAATGTTTAGTCATTGCTAGCTGATCTAACAAGACTTACAAGCAAAGATAGGGGCTGATGACAATATCCTCCTACTGAAGACTATTAGTAGGGGATGGTGTCATTTATAGTAAACGATGAGAACGGATTGACTGGAGTTATAGATCAGATTTTGTCGCTATATATGGTAATAGATACTAGATTTTAAAGAATGTTTGATCTAATACTGTATGATTTTACACAAATTATTATTAGGGATGGCCATTGATTGACTGCTGGACATAGTTCTGGATTTCCACTCTTTCCTTGGTAGCCTGCTCACAACCCACTCAGTTTTGGTGATGACCAGAGTAATCACATCGTATTGGGTCTTTTGAGAAAGATATTTAGCGGGCCCTGGTTCTTTGGGTAACAGAATAGGGATATGTGGCTTGAATTGTCGCGATCGCCGTCAGATGTGGAGATTAACTAACTGAACATAGCAATCATTTTGCAAAATGGTGAAGTAGTACCTACTAACTGGAGAGAATAATTTATGAGAGAGCCTACTGAATTAGAAAAAAAAAACAATACCAAAGACTTATAGAAATATTTGCCATAGCCAGACAACGATATTTAAGTGATGGGGGCGATCCTAGAAGTCCTGGTGGTATTCTCAATGGTAAAGATTGTTTGACTGCTGAGGAAAAACAAGAAATTGTGGAGTTAGGCAACCAAGTTTTTTTTTGAGAATATAAAGAAAGACTTGGCGACATTCTAGACGCATTAAGCGAAATTCACGCATTTTTGCATCGAGTAGTAATATGATCAGAAAAGTGATGAGACATAAATGGTCTTTCTCGCTGATTGCTTATGTGGAATAGGCTGCGTTAAGTATACCGTTTATGGTAGGATGCCTACGGCACGCTCTCGCGTTCGCCCAACTTCCGTCGATATCTCCCAAAATATCCTTAAACGAACGGGGATGGGTTCCTCTATAGGAACCTTTGCGACGTTTCAAAATTGATAGCTCTGGTTGTGGCTCTAATTTTCCATTTAACCTAATTGGAGCTTGCGATCTGGCGATCGCAATTATCAATTTTAAAGAGGATTCCTGTAAAGCCCGTAGAGTAGTATTTAAGGCATCAATTATTTTCGAGTCGCCATTGATAATATAGCTACAGTGGTTTGTGTCTAGCAGGTACGACATAGTAACTAAAACTGGGATTCTGAACGGGTTTCACGAACAAAGTTCAGACAGTCTTCTAGGTCGTCTCCTTGCCAATTTTTCGGATGTTTGAGTAAATCTTTTGCTTGCTTCCCTCGTTTAATGGGCGAAAGTTTACGCCGCGTGGGTGAATCTGGTGTAGCGCTTTGGATAGAGTCGAGAAAGCTACTGACGAGAGCAAGTCTGTCAGGAGAGAGTCGATCGAGTTGGCTATTAATTTTTTGGCGAAGTTGAGACTGGTTCATTTTTATTTCTCCTAAATATTTATTTTATTCATAATTGCTACTGTTGACGATCGCAATTATCAATTTTAAAGGTAATATCAACTTAACGTTCCTGCATCATCCAGACAAGAAACCCCAAGATTTGTTCAACGGGAGGGAGTGGATAATCAGTAAGATCAATGGATACGCATTGCTCTTCTAGTTTAAGAAACCGCCAAACTGTACCACTACTAACCGTTCCGTAAATTGTCGATATTGGCTGTTGTTTTTGTTGGTTAAAGCGTTGAGCAGCAACCATTTCGGCAAGGCATTGTCCTAGAGCGGGTTTTAGGTCTTCTTTCTTAGCTTCCACCAAGATCACCACAGGAGCTTTGATAAATAGTTGCTCCGGAGAACGACTCAGCAGAAAGTCAACATAGCCAGTGAGTTCAGCTTCTGGTTCGACATTGAATTCTTCCCCAGAAAAAACGCTAATCTGTCCTTGAAGCTGACGCTTTACTTCTAGTAGCACAGGGTTAATTATGCCCTCAGAACGGGCTTTCTCGCTACTTACTGCAATCGCCCAGGGAATTGTTTCTTTAAGAGTATCCTGAAGTAAAGGACTGGGAGTGATGCGGGGAATTTCTGGTAAAAAACGATCTCCTTCAATGATGGTGAGATGGAAATCTTCCACAGTTTTGCTGAGGGTAAATTTACTGTAAGCCATAGATTTATACTTCCGCTTTTTAAAGAGGATTTATGAGTGATCGGTGGGTGGGGGCGAGTTTTGTTTAATGATCGATGGGGATCAAACTTCTGGGTGAACTCGCCCCTACAGCGATCGGAACTTATGGGATAAAATTCATAAATTGAACTAAAGAGGAATATTACCAACTGGGTAACGCAACTAAAATTTCTGCTATCTATAAGTCTTCAAAAAGCGTATCGACTCTAATCGCTATGTCTGGAAATGAAAGAGGTGAGATGTTTTCACCACGTCTAAATTGTTGGATACTTTTATACCCAAATCATGACGAGTCCCAATCGGTGCCATATAAATAATATCCCCATCAATTAGTTCTGTCTTACCATCCCCAAGCATCCCCAATTCACCCAGCTTGTAATATTCCTCCACCGTGAATTGCTTTCTTGTTGGTTTTGTTGCTGTTGCTACTGCGATCATCTTTCTTACCATCCTATTGCTTGAATGGGGTCTACCTAACAGTTAATTGTACCCTAACGGATGCGAGGTAATGCTGATTGTCCCGTAGGCGATCCAGTTCTCCGTCGCATATTTGCCGATCGCAGTTAATTGTTAGAGCAATCGAGTAGCGATCGCTCCACCCGATTTGGGTGTGGTGGTTTTTTTGGGGAGCGATCGCCAATACCCTAACGGATACCAGAGGGACGAATACAAATACGGCTTGGTTCCGGTTTGCGATCGCTCCAAATTCCCCCAGCACAAGGTCATTTAACTAGAAGCGATCGCTCTGGGCGCGACCTAATCTGTCCCAGAAGCGACCCACCGATCTGTCCCATGCCCCACCGATCTGTCCCAGGAGCAATATAGTTCAGACACTATATTAGTATCAATCACAATCATATAAATCTTCAAAACTAGGTGGTTCGCGTAAGGGTTCTCTAACAATAGTTGGGATCTCAAAATCTCCAAAATGGGCAAAACGTCTCTTGATAGCTAAGGCAAGATTTAAGGGTGAGAGATGATTTTCTGTCAAAACAGTGCGGAGGATTTCTTTGGCTTCTTCTTCGAGAGAACGCCCATAATATTCAGCTCGCTTTTGCAGACGGGTTTTCAGGTCATCATCAAAGTTTTGAATCGTGATGTTGCTCATAATAAATTCAGTTGCTAAAGTTATATTTTTTGGCTCTAAATATCAGAATAGTATAGCATAACTGAACGCATCCCACCTAGCACTTTAACCAACTGCAAACTCAGTAAATTTCCGTCCATCGGGAGCTTGAAACGCCAGAACTATATCTTGCTTAGGAACTTCAGCTTCTACTAATTCATTCTTCACCCCGATTTCTGTACCATCCCGTTCAATCCAAATTTTGCCATCTTTGATTTCCACATAAATAATACAACCAAATACTCGCGTTAGCTCTTGCCAAGCAATATTAAGAACTTGATAGCGATCGCGTTCCTGATCAACTATCAATAGGCGAAAGTTTACGCCGCGTGGGTGAATCTGGTGTAGTGCTTTGGATAGAGTCGAGAAAGCTACTGACGAGAGCAAGTCTGTCAGGAGAGAGTCGATCGAGTTGGCTATTAATTTTTTGGCGAAGTTGAGACTGGTTCATTTTTAAGCAACAGCCATAATTTCAGGATTATTTTCTAACCAAATCTCCCAAAATCTTCAAAGCTCCTTCATCTTTTTTCGGAGGGCGATCGCCCTTACTTTTGCTAAAATAAAAACAGCGATCGCACTTCTTACCCAACTTATGAAGTGATTAATTCTCCTACTAATTGTCGGAATTCTCCTGTTTGAGGATTCAATTTAAAACTGTCACCATCCATTAATCTTATCGTTAAATTATCCTCATTTATGATAATTTGTTCTGGCAAATCGGGGAAGCCATGATTAAATCGTAAAGAACCATTGAGGTTAAATAATAATATTTCGTGTTCCGTCAAAACTGCCGTCACTTCTTGAACGATTTTAATCTGAATTAGGTTAGCTGTTAAAGGCATGGCAACACAAATGTGACCGCTTGACAGACAAAGGGCTGCTAATTGTCGATCGATACCTATCCAAAGCAGTTTTTTATCGGTTGAATATTCAATAGTTAAATCGACTAATTCACTACACCAGCTAAGTCCATAACATCCTAAAGTTTCTCCCAAGTCTAAGCAAGCAAATTTTCGGGCATATTCGTGAACAATAATTTGCCGAATGGCTGGAATTTGGTTGAATTCTAATTGGCTGATGGAGTGTATTTGCATAACTGTGATGGATCGTCTTGCATTAGTGGGGGTGGAGGTGACACGACCGAAAAAGAAGTCGAATTTGCTAGATTTAATGGTAAATCCTATGCCTTGAATCAGTTCATCCATTTTGAAAAAGGGTTGTCACCTCTCAAAGAAGTCGAATTTGCTAGATTAATTGATGCCTAAAGCTGCGGCTAGGCTGTTGACAATTGTACCCTAACAGATGCGAGGTAATGCTGATTGTCCCGTAGGTGCTCCAGTTCTCCGTCGCATATTTGCCGATCGCAGTTAATTATTAGAGTAGTCGATTAGCGATCGCTCCACCCGATTTGGGTGTGGTGGTTTTTTTGGGGAGCGATCGCCAAAATGTCTTTCACTACTTCCAGAACCATGTCTTATAAATGCGATCGCCCCAAATCCCCCCAATCACAAGACCATTCAACTAGAAGCGATCGCACTACTCCCAGCACCAGGTCTTTTGAATGCGATCGCTCCAAATTCCCCCAGCACAAGGCCATTAAACTAGAAGCGATCGCTCTGGGCGACCTCATCAAACCAGTAGCGACCCACCGATCTGTCCCAGTATCAATTAAGCAAATAGCAAATATAAAGTTAACGTGAAGTGTAATTTACAGAGTTTTATATAGTATAGGGATTTTATCTTCGAGGAAATATAAAGTTTCTGTATCTTTAGAAAAACCTGTTGACAGGAATTTAATTATTTTTGTATTCTTTTTTTATATGACCCCTATATTAAAGGTATTCAACAATGTCAATTATCAAAAACACCAAGAAGCGCGTCGTCAAAGAAGAGAATAAAAGTCTGAGTCTCATGCTGTCGGAGTCCGATTCGGAGTCCGATTTGCTGTTGCTGTCGGAGTCCGATTTGCGGGCCGTGGTCGGCGGGAAGCAATTCAATGCCCAACGGGTATAGTGGTAGGCATTAACAAGCAGAACCCCAAAAAAAATCAAACCAACCCATATTTAATATTCACTTCAAAAAAAGCAACAGAAGAAAGCTTCTTAAAATCCTAACCCATTAGATGAGTAGCGATCGCGCCAGATTGCGCGAGAAATAGATTAGGTACGCAAATCCTTTGTTTTAGGATTTCATTACCTGCCAAGGGGGGTATTCCCACGGGAGAACCGGGCCAAAGATGCCTGTTTCTCCCTAGATTTTTTTAACAAATCAACAAAAATGTCATCTAAAATACAGAAATTCGGCAAAAAATCGTTCCAAGAGACAAGAATCCCTAGAAAAACGCAAAAATCGCTAAAAATAGGAATAATGATTTAAAAAAACCATCATAAATTTAGGACTAAAACAATTAGCCAAAATAAATTTTTAAGCAACAGCCATAATTTCGGGATTAGTTTCTAACCAAAGTTCCCAAAATCTTTGTGCTTCATCATCTTTTTTCTTCGGTGTTTTTTTGAGAGAGTTTTGGTTTTCTTTTCCGGGTTTCCTTTCCCGACTTTTTGAAGGAGTTTTAGTTAATTTTGGCAATAAACTATTTCCCCAAAAAAACCTTTTTGGAGATTTGGATTTCGGTTGATATTGATGACAAAAACCCTGATATTTCCTCGCACAATCATCCAAAGTTTCACCCAAAGTCAAAAAAGCCGGATGCCAAGTGGTTAACCCATCATCCCCTAATCTTTCATAAACACCATAATTAGAAAAATCATAGAAAAAATCCTGTTGCATTCCCGCAGCTTTGGGATTAGCGTGGATGTACCTCAAAGTATTTAAAGCGCGTTTTCGATCAGCATTAGAAAAACTGGTAGCATTATATCTTTTTTCCCAGAAGCTTGTGGTGAGCGAAGTCGAACCATGCCCAGTCCGGTTAAGCATTCGGTTAAAACACATAGCAGAATACCAATTAATTAAGTGCATAATTTTCGGTAAATCTTCAGCTTTTTGTGGTTCAATTAAATAATGAATGTGATTAGACATAATACATAAACCATAAAGTTTGAAATCATATTTCTCTATGGTTTTTTTGAGAATATAAAGAAAGACTTGGCGACATTCTAGACGCATTAAGCGAAATTCACGATTATTGCATCGAGTAGTAATATGATAAGAAAAGTGATGAGACATAAATAATGGTCTTTCTCGCTGGTTGCTTATGTGGAAAAGCTTTATCGTTAAGTATACCGTTTATGGTAGACAGCGAGCGATCGCCGACTTCGTGGGAGTTGGAGATTGTCATCAATAAATATGGACCTTGGCAGGCTTTTTATTCCTTAGAATTATTATGGTAAACGCTCAAGATAACAAAAACAAAGAGAGGATTTTCCGGGCTGAATCTTTAGAACGCTTATCCTCACCAGAACGTCTTGACCAACTGATGCAGGTACTAGCACCCTTAGATTGGCTGATCTTGGTAGTTTTTAGTGGTTTGGGAATTTTAGGTGTCGGTTGGAGTATTCTTGGTCGCATTCCAATTACGGTCGAAGGTAAGGGGATATTTATGCAACCTCGACAAGTTGTTGAGCTTCAGTCGGCGATTAGTGGACAGTTAAAGTCTTTAAATGTCAGTAATGGTAAGTGTTTTAAAAAAGATGAAGTATTGGCTACTGTCGAGCCGCTCGAACTCCAAAATCAGTTAAAATTGTCGCAAGAAAAACTAGCTCAGTTACAGAAACAAGATTTAGAAGCAACGCTAATATTAAGCCAAAGGATGACCTTAGAAAAAACTACGATCGCGGCTAGTCAAATTAGCTTACAAAAACGGTTACAAGATGCTCAAAATTTAACCCCGATTCTCAAGGAAAAAAGTACCGATGCGATCGGGAAACAAAAATTAAGTTTACAGCAACGATTACAGGATACAAAAGCCTTTACTCCAGCACTGAAAGAAAAGGGATTAACAGCGATCGCTCAACAGCGAATTAGTCTGCAACAAAGATTAAAAGATGCGGAAAAGATTGCCGTTGTGCTGCAACAAAAATTTCAGCGACATAGCGAACTTGCTAAAAGTGGAGGTATATCAATAGACTCAGTATTACAGGTAGAACAAGAATATCAAGAAGGAGTTCAGAAAATAGCCGATCTCCAAGCTCAATTAAAACAACTGGATCTCACGGAAACTCAAACTGAGCAAACCTACCAAGATAGTGTTAATAAAATTGGCGAAATGCAAGCCCAGTTACAAGATTTGGAAGTGCAAAGTGTAAAAACTGAGCGGGAATATTTAGATAATCTGCGCTCAATTAGTGATACTGAATCTCAGTTGCAAGAACTAGATACTAAAAATAAACGACTAGATCAAGAAACTCTAGAAACGTCAACTCAACGGAAAAAAGAACTCCAAGAAGTTCAGCGAGAAATTAGTAAGATTCAGGAACAAATAACTAACAACAGTAGGATTTTAAGCTCTCAAGATGGCTGTATTTTAGAATTAACTGCTACTTTGGGGCAAGTGGTGCAACCTAGCAGTAAATTGGGTAGTATCCGGGTAGGAAATGAGGAAAATCTCGGGCAAGCAATGGCTTATTTTCAGATTAAAGATGGTAAGCAAATCAAACCGAAGATGTTGATTCATGTAACACCAGATACCTTACAAAGAGAGCGTTTTGGTGGTATTGTGGGTGAAGTGACTGCGGTTTCTGCTCTCCCCGTAACTCCCGAAGGAACCGTAGCTATGATCGGCAATTCCCAAATTGTCAAAAATCTAATTGGGGAGGGAGGAACAGCGATCGAAATTACTGCCAAATTGACGACAGACCCCCACAATCCTAGCGGTTATAAGTGGTCTTCCTCTCAAGGTCCAGACTCGCCGATTACATCAGGAACTACAGCAACAGTAAGGGTCACAATTGAAGAAAGAGCGCCAATTACTTTTGTTTTACCTTTCTTACGGGAATTAGTTGGTACTAAATAACTAAAAAAATGCGATCGATGATGCAATGGTTCAAAAACTTCATCAACTCCAGAGAAAAACCTGAATACGCCAACATTCGCGTTAAAACTCCTACTCTATTGCAGATGGAAGCAACTGAATGTGGTGCGGTGGCTTTAGGAATTATATTGAGCTATTACCGACGAATTGTTTCCTTACCAGAACTGCGAATTGGTTGCGGTGTTTCCCGTGATGGTGCTAACGCTTGGAACCTACTCAAAGCTGCTAAAAGCTATGGGATGATTGCCGATGGGTTTAAGAGCGAAATCGATACCCTGCAAAAGATTGAGCCGCCTTATATTGTGTTTTGGAACTTCAATCATTTTCTAGTTGTAGAAGGTTTTGTGGGGCATCGGGTCTATCTCAATGACCCAGCAACTGGCCCCCGGCGCGTGACCATCCAGGAGTTTGATGAAGGTTTTACAGGTGTGGTTTTGATCATGGAACCCGGACCTGACTTTGCCGAATGTGGACAAAATCCCAGTATAATTGGTGCTTTATATTCACGTCTGAAAAATTCTTGGTCGGAACTATTATTTTGTATTATTATCGGTTTTTTATTGGTAATCCCTAGTTTAGCACTGGCTGCAATGAGCCAGGTATTTGTTGATAATGTGCTGATTCAAAAGCACTACGAATGGCTAAAACCTCTTTTGCTAGGAATGGGTGGACTCTTATTTTTGCAAGCATTAATGACTTTGCTACGATTGCGAAAACTGAGATATTTGAATTTGCGCTTATCGATCAGCATGACAGGGCAGTTTTTGTGGCATATATTGCATTTACCTGTAGAGTTCTACGCCCAACGTTTTGCAGGTGAAATTAGTAACCGAATTGGAATTAATAGTAAAGTAGCAGGGGTACTGTCGGGACAGTTGGCAAGAACTGTGATTGACGGGGTGATGATCTTTTTCTACGGCGCTGCGATGTTTGCTTATGATTGGGTGCTGACCCTAATGGGAATAGTTGGGGTGGCGGTGGATATTATTTTTGTCCGGTTGATGTCTCGCCACTGGACTGATTTGAGTATGAGAATATCCCAGGATGGTGGGAAGTTAGCCGGGGTTGAAATTGCAGCTTTGCAAAGTATCGAAACAATTAAAGCAGGAGCTTTGGAGTCAGATTATTTTGCTCGTTGGGCCGGATATTATGCGAAGCTAACCACAGCCCAACAGGAAATGAGCCAAAATCAACAATGGGTATCTCTGTTACCGTCTCTGGTGTCTTCTTTGATTTCAATGTCGGTGTTGGTGATGGGAGGGATACGGGTGATTGATGGACACCTGACCATTGGGATGTTAATTGCTTTTCAGGGGTTGATGGGGCGGTTTCAAGATCCTGTAAATACTTTAGTGAGCTTGGGAACGACAATTCAGACGTTGGATGGGGATATGAAACGCTTAGATGATGTATTGCGCCATCCCCTAGACCCTAGCTCTAATCAAGCCACTCCTACTTGGTCTGCTGATCGCTATCGCTTGCAAGGATATGTAGAACTTCGTAATATTACTTTTGGCTATAGTCATGTGAATCCGCCACTAATTGAAAATTTCAGTTGTAGACTGGAACCAGGGCAACGGGTGGCTTTTGTCGGTAGTAGTGGTTCGGGCAAATCTACACTATCGAAACTGATTACAGGATTGTATACATCTTGGGAGGGGGAGATTTTATTTGATGGTTTATCCCGACAGAAAATTCCTCGTTCGGTAATGGCAAATTCTCTGGCACTGGTGGAACAGGAAATTTTTCTGTTTGAGGGAACAATTAGGGAAAATTTGACTCTTTGGGATGAAACAATTCCTGATCAGCAGTTAATTAGAGCTTGTCAAGATGCAGAAATTTTAGATGTAGTTATGGCAATTCCTGGTGGATTGGATGGAAAATTACTCGAAGCTGGAGCCAATTTGAGTGGAGGACAGCGCCAAAGGTTAGAAATTGCTCGCGCTTTAGTTCATAATCCGGCAATTTTGGTAATGGATGAGGCTACTTCGGCTTTGGATGCTCAAACAGAAAAGCGGATTGATCGAAATTTACGACGACGGGGTTGTACTTGCATTATTGTTGCCCATCGTCTGAGTACAATTCGCGATTGTGATGAAATTATTGTGTTGGAACGAGGTAAAGTGGTGCAACGCGGCACCCATGAGTCAATGAAGAGAGAAGATGGTGTTTATGCGCGATTAATTGGGATGGGTTTGCATAGCGATATGGAACTAAACTGAATTAGATGTCAAACGGTCGAAATTTTAATGGGTCTGAATTGGTAATAAATAGCAATAGCCCTTTCCCTCTCAACATACAGGATCGGGTTTTTTGCGTAAAATCTGGATTGATCGCAGTATTTGCGATCGCTACTACCAACAACATACCGCAAGGAGCAAGGCGCTATCTATTCGATGTGAGTCCAGGGGAGATTTTATTGGGAATAGCACCAATTTGGGAGGGCCGCTCCTACCAATTGATCGCTATAGCTTATGAAGAAACGCAATTAGTTTCGATTTCGCTGATCGATTGGATTAAGCAGACACCAGTAAGACCACATTTACAACAATGGAGCGATCGCCTAGTGGGGGTTTTCCGAGAGGCATCTATTGATTTTAATGGTATTAAATCAGCACAGCTAGATGATCTGGAATCTCAGGGGGATACTGCTGAGGAGACATGGCATAAACTCCTAGACAACCTTCACTCTAACTTTTTATTTAGCTTAAACCAACTCGAACTAGAGGAAGCATCAATACAAGCCGAACTATTTCGATCGCGTCTAAAACTCAAGGATACTGCAAAGGAAAAAGCATTAGGGAATCTTACTGCTGTTTTTCGATCCAAAAAAATCAAATCACCCCAAGCAGAAGAAACGACATTGTTAATGGCAGCGGGGGCTGTAGGACGGGCGATGGGGATAGAGATTCGTCCACCTGCAAAATCAGAAAATCTTCAGCGAGTTAGTGATCCACTATTGGCGATCGCCCGTGCTTCACGAATTCGCACCCGTCAGATCATTTTAAGCGGAAATTGGTGGCAGTTCGATTGTGGTCCAATCTTGGCTTATTATCAAAGATCAGAAAATGAAAATGAAACTCCTGTTGCACTCCTACCAGCAGGTAGAAACCATTATGAAATTTTCGATCCTGAAACTCAGCGTCGTATTCCCCTAAATCAGAAAACAGCTAAACATATCTCAATTGTAGCCTTTGTTTTCTATCGTTCTTTTCCTGAAAAAGTTCTGAAAGCAATTGATATCCTCAAATTTGCCACCCAAGGTACTCTTCAAGAAGCAGCAATAATTTTGGGTTTGGGAGCTGTGGTTTCCTTGTTGGGAATGCTGACACCCCAAGTAACAGGTATTTTAATCGATCATGCTATTCCTAGTGGCGATCGCGGTTTAATTTGGCAATTAGCACTGGGTTTATTAGCAGTTAGTTTTGGCACTATATTGTTAGATTTAGTCGAGGGCGTCGCGACGATTCGTTTACAAACATTAGCCGAAATTCAGACAGAAGCTGCTACTTGGGATCGACTCCTGAAATTACCTCCCAATTTCTTTCGTCAGTTTTCCCTCGGCGATCTGCAAATGCGGCTTTCTGGAATTACCTATCTCCACCAAATCCTTAGCAGCACTTTAATAGGAACTATTTTTCACAGTTTTTTTGCACTGTTAAATTTAGGGTTGCTGCTTTTTTATAATTTTCAATTAGCTTTAGTAGCGATCGCGATCGCCCTGCTGAATACATTAGTAACAATAGCTTCCTATTTTATCTCCCGTCAAAGTATAGCTGAAAACAAACAATTAAGCGGAGAAATCTTTGGACTGATGGTGCAATTAATCGCCGGGATATCAAAACTACGGGTAGCGGATGCAGAGGAGAGGGCTTTTGCCCATTGGTCGAAAAAATTTGGTCAGCAACAAGAAATGATGGTAAACATGGCTGCTGTCCAAGATTGGGTGACGCTATTTAATACGATTTTGCCAACGATTAGCTCGATTTTAGTTTACGGGTTGGGCGTAGTGCTGATTACCGAAGCCCAGACTCACGGACAGACCGGGTTTTCAACAGGAACATTTTTGGCATTTAATGCAGCATTCGGCACTTTTGTAGGTGGTGTAACTGGTTTGAGTAATGCCTTTGTGAATACAATGCAAGTCTCAATTATCTGGAAGCGGATTCAGCCGATTTTGGTGGAAAAAACGGAGGTTGATCAGAATAAAAATGATCCGGGAAGACTAACAGGTGAGGTTAAGATTGATCATGTTAGTTTCCGCTATGGGAAAGATAGCCCATTAATCTTAAATCAGGTGACAATAGAGGCTAAACCGGGTGAATTTATCGCTTTAGTTGGTCCTTCCGGTAGTGGTAAGTCAACCATTGTCAGATTACTATTAGGGTTCGAGCAACCTGAACAGGGAAAGGTTTATTATGATCGTCAGGACTTGACTAACTTAGATATTTTAGCAGTACGACGACAGTTGGGAGTGATGTTACAGGATGGCAAGATTAATAGCGCTTCGATTTTTGAGAATATTTCTGGTGGTGCTTTAGTAACAATGGATGAGGCTTGGGAAGCCGCCAGAATGGCTGGTTTTGCCTCGGATATTCAGGAATTCCCGATGGGGATGTATACAGTAATTTCGGAAGGGGGGACGAATATTTCAGGGGGACAGCGCCAACGGTTATTAATAGCGCGATCGCTTGTGTTAAAGCCAAAGATTTTGATTTTTGACGAAGCGACGAGTGCTTTAGATAATCAAACACAGACGATTATCAGTGAAAGTTTGAATAGTTTGCAAGTAACTCGGATTATTATTGCTCACCGTTTGAGTACAATTCGTTATGCTGATCGAATTTATGTAATTGTCGCAGGGAAAGTTGTACAGCAGGGCAATTTTGAGGAATTGATGGCACAATCAGGAATGTTTGCTGATTTAATGGCGCGACAATTGGTTTAGTTTTCAAAATCTCAGCTTTGGAAATATATATCTGAGTTAGCGATCGCTCTCACCCCCACAATTTGTCTCAGTAGCGACCTATCTATCTGCTCCAGTATCGATTTAGTAGCAACCGAAACAGAATTTATTAGTTTCTTTTATTACTTGTAAGCTATTAATTGATTTATCGCTAATAGAATAATATTGTGATTCATATCACGGTTATAATCAATACGCATCACAATACTAATATAAATATAAAGTTAATGTGAAGTATGATTTATAGAGTTTTAAGGGATTATCGGGATTTTATCTTCGAGGAAATATAAAGTTTCTGTGAGTTTAAGGAAAGTGTATTGACTATTGATTAATTATTTTTGTATCTTTTTGATTATCAAAAGAAAAAGAGTATTCAACAATGTTAATTACCAACAAAACCAAGAAGCGCGTCGTCAAGGAAGAGAATAAGGGGATTAGTCAGTTGTCGGAGTCCGATTTGCGGGGCGTCGTGGGGGGTCAGTACAAGAACTGGAAAACTACATAGAAATTGATTCGGTACACAAATTCAATGGTTAGGAATTTCACAAGCTTTTCTAATTACCGATAATTGCAACGCAAACCAATTGTTAATAATCAAAGGAGAATAATACTATGGCTAATAACCAAAAAGGGAAGAAAATTATACAAGACAAGTCAGCATCAGCATCCAGTTTGCTTCCTGATGGTATTCAATTTTTGTCGGAGTCTGCTCTTGTGGGTGTTGTGGGGGGAGGTCCTAACTTGCAAAGAGGCAAGATTATCGAATTATAATAGCATCAGCAGCGGATGAAAATTGATAAACAGGGACTCCTATTTCCTCAAAAACTTACTCTTAAACTAGAAGCGATCGCCCTCAACTACACAATCAAACCAAAAATGATCGCTCTCAGTAGCAGCAGAGTCTAATTTTCTGAGAACTGCGATCGCAAGTATATCTAGTATTATTTTCTCGCGAAGTAATGCAAATCTTATTTCAGCTAATCTAACATTAGCGAACTTAACAGCAGCAAACTTAGCTCAAGCCAATCTAAGCTCTGCTAATTTCTCAATGGCAAATTTAACGGGTGCTAATTTAAGTGAAACTAATATAACTTCAGCAAATTTAACAGGAGCAGATTTGACTAAAGCTAATTTACAAAATGCTCAATTGAATCAAGTAGTATTTAATAATAATAAATTAATAGAAGTCTGTTTACTAGGAGCAAAAATTGTCAATACTAAGTTAAAGGGATTAGACTTAACCAAAGCGAATTTATGTGGTACTAATCTAAGTAATTTAGATATGACTGAGGCAAATTTAACTTCTGCTAATTTAGTCGGAGCAAATCTACAAGGTGCCAATCTAGAAAGGGCTAACTTAAAAGAAGCAAACTTAACTGGTGCTAATCTGAAAAATGCCAAATTAAATGGTGCTATTCTAACTGGTGCAATTATGCCCGATGGGTCAATTCATGAATAGTGTTTATTGGCGATCGCTCTTAATCCCGCAACTGTGACTTATTGGTAGCGATCGCACTAAACCAGTCCCTAATCTGACAGTAGCCCCAGTAACAGCAGAGCTTAATTTTCTGAGAATTGCGATCGCCCCAATCCCAATACGGTTCGGTTAAGCTTTAAGCAGTATTGAGGATAGAAAAATTGAGGGTTTCATGTTTAACTCCCTGACCTCTATGAATTGGTTTCTTGGATGGAAATTTGGCGCGAGTTTTTTTAATAACACGAGGGTTACTTCTACCTTCACGTTTGGGAATTGGTTCATCCAAAATTTCCCTGATCAACCAACTAAAAAAAAGGGGAAATTCTTCTGGTTGAAGGCGCTGAAATTTGGGAATAGCACGACGGACAACATTGAGAGTACCAGTAAAACTCAATCGTAAAGGGGAGATGTGAGCAGAGGTGGCCGCGGTCAACATGAGAGAACGAACCGCCCAATGTCCGAGGAGCCAACCATAAATTTCCTGAACCACTTCACGGGGATGAAGAGAACGAATCAGAGTTTTACGTCCCAATTGATGAACCTTCAATTCATCGATAGTATTTTCAACTTCCCAACGACGATGATATTCTGTGGCTAATAATAAAGCTGGAAATAAAGCGATGTCCGTCAAACTGGTAATCAGACGGTAAGTTTGTGCTTCGCCATTATCAATAGTGTATTCAATGACTCGAACCATAATTTTGGTCATGCCCTGTTTTTTCGACTTGCCGTCGGGAGCAATCCAGGAGAGATAGGAACCATCATCCAATACCTGCTCCACAGGAAATTTAACATTTTTGGGGATGCGTCCCAAATAATCACATTTTTGGGACAAGGTGGCTTGCACCATTGCATAAGAATGCAATCCACGATCCCACATTAATAACATTCCAGTGGTGACTGACCGTAGTAACCTTTTCACTCTGACTCGCTCACCGATTCGGTAAGGGCAGATCAAGGCATCTACAATTAAATGTGTTCCTGCTTCAATCAATAGAACCAAACGCACCTTGGGAAACGCGGCTCTAGTTCCAGGACGACTAGCTGGATATCCAAATACTCTGGCATTTGTGTCGCTATCTGGCACATCAAACACTGTTCCATCTACAGCCATAATTCGCTTTTCACCTAAAAAAGCCCCTGGGGTTTCCCTAGTAGCCTGTGGTCTAACTACTATGTGAAACAGATGCCGCATTACCCCTGCACCTACTCGCTGTCTAGCTTCTGTAATTGATGATTTACATGGTATTCGCCAATAATAACTAACTCTGACCCATGCTTCATTTAAGCCATCAACCAGATTTTTCAACACTGTCCTCATTGACCCCCTAGACCATAGACTCATCCCAATGATTAGACAGATAACCAGATGCGTTGGTAATGCTCTTTGTCGTTCCTCTTTTCTATTGGTATCTTCAATGGCTTTTTCAATTGCTGTCGATGGAATCGCTGTTTCTAACGCTTTGAGGATCATCCCTGATTCGACCACAGGTGATATTACAGTGAATTCTTTGAGCTGCATTCCTACTCATTCCATTTAGGTGACACTTTCATTTTACCTGATTTTTAGCTTAACCGAACCGTATTGGCCCCAATCCGTTTGACTAACTCATACCCCATATTGGCCATTCAGAGAAAAGCGATCGCCTATTTCTAAAGAATTTTGAGCAGAATTCCAAAATTGATACAAACTCAATCGAAAGTCGATGAATTCTCAAATACTCTATCAAGAACTCAAGTTAGTATAGATATAACTGCAATTAACAAAACCCTATTCCTAAAATAGGAAAACCAAAATAAGGAGTTAATCATGAAAAAGACACATAAAAAATGGCATCTTTTTATCTTAAGGATATTTATTATTATTTGTAGTATCGTTAGTTTATTCATATTATTAGATTGGTTTTTGAATGATTGGTTTTTTAATGATTTTTTAACGACGGCTAAAAATAGTAAGGAATCAGAGGCAAGAGGTTTTATTCATTACAGCAATAGAGCGCAACAAGCTTATTTTCTAGAAAATCGACATTTTGTTTATTCATTTGATGAATCAAAGGTAATAAATACTTATTATATTAATCCAGACAATTATAGTCGTTCAATGAAGAATCTAGGTAATGTTGTCTTTACCTATACAACTTCCCGCAATCATCATCTAAAAAGTTTTGTGGGTGTAGTTTTTATATCATCAAAAGGAAATCTTACAACTGGTGTATGTAAAACAATTTATCCTAGTCAAATTACTGCTCCCGATCCAATTATTAAAGATGATAAAATTATTTGTGCTGATGGTACAGAGGATGAGAACATTTACCACTATTAATTTATAACTCTAACTATTTATTATTGGCCTGTAACCCTACCAAAACTCAGGATATTTGTATCTACCCTGCACGTTGCCGATATATTGTTATCGATTATGTAGTATGAAAAACGAATTTAATGCCAAATTCTTAGAACAACTCAACCAGAAAAAACATAATAAAGGTTTTACTATAATTGATTTGCAAATTATTCTTTTCATCGTTGGTATTTTTGGCTGTTATTACTCTACCATCTTTCCTAAATAGCGCCCCGCATTGTGACAACAAGCGAGTCGAAGGTAGGAGAGCAGTTGGTGCTGTTAACCTGTTACCTACAAACCGTGTCAGAAACTGGTATTACTTGTACTGGTGGAGCTTTAATGCAATAGTCGAAGGTGATATTTGCGATCGCTCTCATCCAACTCTGAAAAATGCGATCGCCCCCATTACCCAGTATTATTCTCTCGTGAAGGTCTGAAATATTTCAAACCTTTTGCCGTGAGCCCAGTCGAATAGTTGCACATCCATCGGCAGCCAGTATCGCACCAGCACAAATATACCACCCCGAAAATGTGATCGCCCAAATATCCCCATCGACCAGATAGCAGGACGATCATATTGCAACTAGACTTCAGAATAGCGATCGCTCTCCACCCGTCTCAACTGCGATCGCACCCAGTAGAATCAGAGTCTAATTTCCTGAGAAATGCGATCGCTCATATCAACGCGAAATTATTATTCTTCCATCAAATTTTGAAATAATTCGTAAACTGATAACCAAAAGTGGTTAATTTTTGATTTTATTTATTAACTATAGAAAAATATTAAGAAATGTAATTGCGAAGTAAAAACCTATTAAAAATTATGTAGTATTGGTAATCAAAGAAAAATATCCGAGGTAAAACCATGTCTGATGAATTGATTACCACACTAGAAGGCCATACCAGTTGGGTTGTTGCAGTAGCATTTAGTCCTGATGGCAAACTAATTGCTTCAGCGAGTAATGATTCTACTATCAAATTGTGGAATGCAGCTACTTATAATTTGATAGCTACCCTCACAGGTGGAAATCTTTACAATTCAGTAGTATTTAGTCCAGATAGTAAACTATTGATCTCAGCTGGTGATCATCGTCCAAAAAGCGGAACAATCCCAATATCCCCAATCGTGCTATGGGATGTAGCAAGCGGAAAGACTTTAAGAGGTTTCTTCGGTTATAACAATGTTGCCAAGTCTGTCGCATTTAGTCCAGATGGAAAACTTTTAGCGTTTGGGACTGGTGGTAACAGTGATGCTCGTAAAGTTTCAGGGATTTTAGATATCAATAATATCCGTGATGCCAAGATTGAGTTCCCTAATCAAAGTAACTTAGTAAGAGCGGTGGCTTTTAGTCCAGACAGTAAATTTCTTGCGACGGGAACTGAGCAAAGAGTTGTTCAACTGTTTGATGCAGCAACAGGTGAGTTGAAAGCTACTGGTGATGCTCATCGAAGTCGTGTAAATTCAGTAGCATTTAGTCCTGATGGCAGCATTCTAGTATCAGTCAGTGAGGATAAGTCTTTGAAATTTTGGGATGCAACAACGTTGGTACTCAAAAGATCCTTAGATGCCCACAAGAAATCAATTACTGCTGTTGCGTTTAGCTCTGATGGCAAGCTTTTGGCTACAGGAAGTGAGGATTATTCTGCTAAGTTATGGGATGCTAATACATTAGCACTCAAAGCTACCTATGTAGGGCATCAAAATTTTGTGAATTCTGTGGCGTTTAGCCCTGATGGCACAGTTCTGGTTACTGGAAGTGATGATAAGACACTTAAGTTATGGCAGGTAAAGCCTTGATGTGTTTTTATTCTAACTAAAGGGAAGAAGATGAACTTGCGATCGCACCTATCCAGACCAACAAAAGCGATCGCACCCGTATCCAGACCAACAAGTGCATCGCACCCATACCCATATCAACAAAATGCGATCGCCCAAATTATCAGTTAGTGATTATTCTCTTATCAAGGTTTAAATAACTTCAAAAGTTTCTCAAAATCAGCCATTTTGACTGGAATAGCGATCGCACTTTCCCAATATTATCTCAATTGCGATCGCACCAATCATTTCCCTTTCATGTTCCACTTCTCCCACATTTGCCGATTGAAAGGCGATCGCTCTCCACCCGTCACAACTGCGATCGCACCTCACCGAATATGGACAACTGAGAAATATGGGTAATTAAGGAATTACCCGATTCACCAAAATGATTAACGGGAGATAGCCCCCACCTGTCGAAATTCAGGATAGCCTTTTCGTTGATTTCTAGCTAATGGTGCAGCCATTAGTAAAATCTTTTCTAATAGCCAAGGGGAAAAACGTTGACACCATACGGCTAAATGACTTTGCCATCCGACTAAGATTTCCTCAGTATCTTTAGCGAGTCCAGTGATCAGTGCTTTGGCTACTTGTTCGGGAGTCATGACCACTACCCACCGAAACCATTGTAAGTCTCTGACCATATCTGTATCCGTCAGAGATGGTAATAAAGCTATTACCCGAATATTGTATTGAGCAAGTTCTCCTCGGAGTGCTTGAGTAAAACCTAAAATGGCAAATTTGGTAGCAGAATAAGTTGCCATTGTTGGGGCTGCAACTTTACCCATTAAGCTAGAAACATTGACAATTGTACCGACATTTTGGGTTGCCATCCGTCTAGCAACTAAACGAGTAATCGCGTACATTCCGATTAAATTAATGCTAATTTCTTCCTGGACATCTGGTAGTTGCGATTTCAAAAAAGGAGCTTGGTGGGCAACTCCAGCACAGTTAATTAACAGATGAATTGGACCATAATCGCGCCAAGCTTGAGCGATCGCAATATTCATTTCAATTAACTTACTCAGATCCACTGGTAAAATCACAACTTCTACCCCAAGGATCTCAATTTCCCTGGCAAGTTCTGCTAAACGTTCGCGATCGCGTGCTACCAATAATAGACGCTTCATTCCTTGCTTTGCTAACTCTAACGCGATCGCTCTCCCAATACCACGGGAAGCACCTGTAATTAGAGCTGTTTTACCTTGAATGTTCATAAATTAAACCTCATTGTATTGCCAAATTGTTACGTGACTAGACCCTATCCCTCATTAAAAAATTCATCAGTATCATATTGAGGGACAGTTATCACTCGCACAATTTGATGTCAAGATGGCTCAACATTTCTCAGTCTTACTCTTAGTAAACTTTTGATCTACTACCCTGAGAAATATTTTTGATTTAATCTTCATTAAGCTGACAATTCTAGCTTTGGGTTCATGACGAGAATCAATTAGTTGATGATGATGAGCCAGAGTGATTGTAGAGCATAGATGGCACGTCTCCTATATGCGAGCATTGACCCCAAGCAATCCATACGCATAATCTAGCAACTAAATCAAGAATTTGCAACATTTTTTTATAAATTATCTGTAACATTTCTTTACAAATACCTGAAATCCTTATATATAGGTGGTTTTAAGCCTAATTAAGAAAATGCCAAATAAGAGTGGACATGGTGATTGTTGATGACTGTCCCACTAATGGAGTCAGGGTCTAGACCAGAAAAAACTGGAAATTTCCGTAAACCGATCGATGCCCAATGAATTGTGTATAGTATTATCTTATACCAATTATCAGGTCATCTAAAATTTAGAAATTCCCTTATTTAAGGAGTAGAAAAATTCTCTAAAAATAGGCGATAATTTAATCAGTATTTTAAGTTCTAGACCAGATTGATTACAACTGTATTTGGATAGAAATAAATTTGTGGAAAAAGAAATATATGAGTGAAAACCAAAACATCATACCTTCGGTTTTTGAACGCAGTAGATCAGATAGCATTCTGGAAAAACTACCTCCAAAAGCTAAAGAATGGGCAGAAAGTTTACCTTGGGAGCAGCGTCGTTATTTATTGTCAATCAGTCATCTGATCTGTGCAGCTACTCCCGATCTGCAAGCAGAATTTTTAGATGATTATACAGCGGATGGTTTAGTAGCGAGAATGCTACAAGACCGAGACACTCAAGCTAGAGTAAAAAAATATCTGAGAAGATTTCGGATTAAAACTCAACTAGATGCAACAATTTTAAGAGGTTATATCAGACAATTTTTTATCCATTCAGCTCAAGATGCAAGAAGACAACCAGCTCTCTACCTAGAATCGGCATTACGATTAGTAGTTAGCACAGAAGAACAAAATCATTTTTTTAATTATTCCTTAGGATTTGAGATCCTAAAAATGATATTTCAAATGAGTTGGTTACAACAAGAAAGATTAACAAAATTACAAAAGAATCAAGAATTTTTTATTAAAACCTATATCAAACCGATTCAATATACCCACAGAATTAATCGTCTTGTTGTGCCTAAACATGAAAGAGTATTTTTTGCCAAACGGGATTATTTTGTGCAAGAACCAGAAATTTCGGAAAGAAAATTGGTCGAGCTAGTCATAGCTACCTTTACAACTGAAATAGTAACAGAATTGGGATTCTATCTGATTCGCCATGCCGGATTTTTATTGTTTGACTACGATTATATTTATGCCGAGGAAGCAGAAGGAATTTTTCCTCAGTAAACCAAAGATTCTGGCTGTGGGGAGCGAGTGATCCCAATTGCTACAATCTAATGTCAAGGGTAAAATCGTGGGAAAGTCTTAGAACCGCAACATGGACTGGATTACCCCACTCAAATCCCAACAAAATGACTTTATCCTCCGACTAAAGTCTGATTCGGCCCATATCCTGGGGACAAAGATCCCTGGTTGTCATAGTGAATTGGTCACGATCGCACCAAAGCGATTCAAAGAAATCCGTTCTCTCTGTCGCAAGCTAGTCTTAAAATCTGAGCAAACAATTCCAGTCCGAGAGGTTTTGCTCACCCACTTACGAGTGCAATTAGCCGAAGAGGTAATATCTACCTGCTTAAATGATTTCGTCAATCAAGTCGATCCCGAATATCGACTGATGATGAAGAGTAGCAAAAGTTTTACGGTAAAAACTAATTCAAACATTGGGATTGGGGTAAAAGCTGATACTGGCAATATTGATACAATTCGATGGGTAATTACTGCCGAAGATGTGAAACAAAATGCAGTCCTAGTCTGCATTTTCATGCCAGAAGAGGTAACTGAAGACTTATCTGAGTATAGTCCAATCCTGGCTGGATTTTTGCCGACTCAGATGCTGAAACTAGCTGATGGGGAAAGCTCCCTCGCTTTAGGAGACTTGCTCTATGGGGGTGGATTACGCGGTTATTTAGAATCCTTAAGCTCCGAACAAACATCCCAGGAATGGCTGCGTCCACTCAAGGGACGTTTAAACTTTGGTTATCCAGTCGCCATTAGTGCTGATAGTAGCACCCTCGCTAGTTGTAGTTATGATGGGAAAATTTCCCTCTGGCTGCTCCATGATGGTAATCAAGAAACACTAGAGCGATCGCTATTAAGGACATTTTCTGGGCATTCTTGGTCATTTGGGCCAGTTTCTCTCAACCCAGAAGGACGAGTCTCTCCGAGTAGTTCTGAACCACCTATGATCCCCTGGGAAGAGTCTAAGGGACAATTAGTCAGCACCATGATCGCCCATAATAGCGGGATCAGTTGTGTAGCCTTGAGTAGGGATGGCCAAATTCTCGCCAGTGGTGGTTATGATGGGACAATCAAGATTTGGCAGCCAGATACTGGTCAATTACGGATGACCTTACCTGGACATTCCCAAACCGTGAAACTGATCACCATTAGTAATGATGGTCACACCCTGGTCAGTGGTACAGATCAAACGATCAAGGTGTGGAGTTTGGTGAATTGTGCCTTATTACATACCTTTTCTAGTCAAACCGGGGGTGTCCTGGCGATCGCGATTAGTCCCGATGGTCATCTGCTCGCTAGTGGTGGCCAAGACGGGACCATTAAACTGCGGGACTTACATACAGGTGAATTAAGAAACACTTTTTCTGGTCATGCGGGAATGGTGCTAGGGATTACCATGAGTCCCGATGGCCAGACTTTGGCGACAACTGGGATCGAAAAAACGATCAAAACCTGGGACTTGAACAGTGGTAAACAGAAAAGTACCCTCACCGGTCTGTCTGATCCAGTGATTGCTTTAGCGATCGATTCCGCCGAGTCTAAAGTTGCCCTAAATTTATTTCGTTATTCTGAACCAGGTTGGAGAGAATCCTCGGCTCTAACTACGGAATAATCAGGTTTTCAGCTTGAGTTAGGGGTAGTGGTCTGAACTGATCTTGAAAAAATACATAAATTTGTAAATTTTCAGTAAAGTACGATACATTTACCGCAAAAGGTGCTAACTTAAAAGTTAAGAACATAAATCAATTCAAAAAACTGTCCACCATGAACATTAATCGTCAAGAACTCAAACAAACCGCACAAACCCATCGTGCTAATGTCCAAAAAAACTTACAGCGTCGGTTAGAAGTGGCCCGTGCTAACGGAGACCAAGCTTTAATTCGTCAATTAGAAGAAGAAGCCCAATATCTAAGCCACGACTAAGTTTGATTAGTCCCATCTAATGGTGATTCACCTTAAATTTGCTCAGATTAAACAATATACCTCAATGACAAGAGACGTCATCCCCAGCGTCTCTTGTCATTTCAGGAATATTTAATGACCTCCAACTACCACATTTTTAATTCGGACATGGGGACCACCGACACTAACCGGAAGGGGCATCTGTCCACCTTTACCACAGCCACCATTGGTATAAATAGAATCGTTGCCGATCGCCTCAATATCCTTAAGTGTCTGAAAAACATTACCAGTAAGAGTAACATCACTGACGGGTTCGGCTAGTTGACCATTCCGAATCATATAGCCGACTGCTGCGGCAAAAGTAAACATCTCACCATTAGTTTGTCCACCGAGCATCCGCACGGCATAGACACCTTCTTCAATATCACTAATCATGTCCTGAAAAGAGCGATCACCGGCAGTAATCGCTGTATTTGTCATGCGTACAATTGGCGGATAGGTAGCACTTAAAGCACGAGCATTACCTGTCGGGGCTTCGTGCATTTTGCCAGCAGTTTCCCGATTATGCAAACGACCAGTTAAAATCCCATCCTTAATCAAATATTTGCGTTGGGCTGGTACACCTTCATCATCATAGGTCAAAGTACCTGGTAAACCAGGAATAGTGGCATCATCAATCACATTCAACTGTGCGATCGCCATAGGTTTACCGAGTTGCAATAATTCCTGCATCCGGGGATTTTCATAGACAAAATCAGCCTCCGATAGATGTCCAAAAGCTTCATGAATAAAGACCCCAGCCAAATAAGGGTCTAAAATTACGGTATATTGTCCACCTTTAACTGATTTGGCCTCCAACTGCCCCACCGCTCGTTCGGCAGCACTGATCACTTGGGATTCGAGGTTAGTGAAAACATTAAAATCAGAACGAGAGTGGCAAGATTCATAACCTTGTCGGACTAAACCACCTTCTCCACGGGCGATCGCGCCAAAACCAGCCGAAATATCTAAGCGTTCTTGGGCGATATTACTACCGAGGGAATTAACTAAATAGGTGACCCCAAACCGATCGCGCATACTGGTCATCGTCGTCTGAATCCGGGGATCAAATTTCAGCAACAACTGATTATAATGGTCTAATAAGTTGCGTTTTTCAGCCAGAGAAATTCCTCGGGGATCACGTTTTAATTCTACCGCAACATAATCTTGGACTGGTGTGCTTTGGGCTAGCTCAGTTTTTTCTTTCCCGACTAACTTAGCTTGGGAGATAGCTTCTGCCATGCGATTCGTTAATTCGTCTAATCCATTAAAAGTGACAAAACTCCAACCACCCTGGTGACAAGCGCGAATACCTCCAGCCAGAGCAAAATTTCGATCTACAGCATCAAGGCGATCGCCTCGATAAGAAATAGAAGTTGACTCACTTTGTTCCAAACGTATTTCTAGATAATCCACCAGATTCCGTACTGGCGCGATCGCTGCTTGTAGTTGATCTCGAATTGAATTGTCCACGCTTTCCCACCTATTGCAAATTAATTCTGATTTAATCTCAGTCTAATCTTTGTGGGTTAAGTGTGCCGACGACAAGCTCCTAACAACTGAAAAACTCTAAGCAGCCATCATGGGTGATGAAAATCCATTTTTCCTCTTATTTAACAGCATTATCCGCGCTTCTACTTGTCCTGACAGGTGTTTGGTTTGTAGATAAAACCCAACAAGAACGATTTCAACAGCAAAATCGTGCCGATGTTCTCCATCAACTCAGTACAGTTCGGGCTCGACTTGAAGGTGCCTTAGATTCCCGGTTATTTTTATTACGTGGTCTGGTGGCTTTTATTTCCAACTATACCGATGTTGATCAGGTAGAATTTGAAGACTTGGCCAAAATTATCATTGCCTACCAAACAGGGATTGACAGTATTTATTTAGCTAAAAATACTGTGGTAACTAATATTTACCCACCCCAAAAAAAAGCGGCTTTGGGGCAAAAGCTCATGGAAGAATCAGTCCAGAGACAGGGGATTCAACAAGCGATTGAGCATAAAAAAACTACGATTACTGGTCCAGTTAAAACCGCAACTGGTAGGGTAATTTTTGTGGGTAATACCCCGATTTTTCTTACTCCTCGTGGAAAAGAGCCTGAAAGTGGTGATTATTGGGGTTTAGCAGGAATCGGAATTGATCGGACTACCTTGATGAAAGAAGCAGGAATGTTAAATCCCCTGGTTAAAATTGATTATGGACTGCGGGTACATGATTCTTTATCTAATTCAGAGCGGATGTTGTTTGGACAAGAAAAGATTTTTTATGAAGATCCAGTTTTATTAGATGTGTCTTTACCGAACGGTTGGTGGCAATTGGCTGCAATTCCCCTAGATGGATGGCCATCTAATTATCCCCATCAATGGTGGGTGCAAAATGGGGGTGTTTTGTTGGCTTTATTAACTGGAATTATTGTGTTTAGATTGGTTAATGCCCCTTTCTATTTGCGCGAAGCGATCGCTCAGGCAACATCTACTTTAAATGCTAATGAAGCTAAGTATCGTGAACTGGTGGAAAATGCTAATAGTATTATTTTGCGGATCGATCATCAGGGGAATATTACTTTTTTTAATGAATTTGCTCAAGGTTTTTTTGGGTATTCAGAACAGGAAATTATTGGTAAAAACATCATCGGGACAATTATGGCCCAGGTTGATGGGGCTGGAAAAGATTTGGGGGTAATGCTAATCAATTGCTTACAAAATCCCGCACAATATACTAGCTATGAAAATGAAAATATTCGTCGTAATGGTGAACGAGTTTGGATTTCTTGGACAAATAAAGCACTGTTAGATCACCAGGGAATATTTCGCGGTATATTATGTATTGGGACGGATATTAGCGATCGCAAATGGGCAGAGCAAGAGTTACAAAGAGCTAATGAAGAATTAGAAACCCGAGTTGAGGAACGGACTACAGAATTAAAACAAAAAGCTTTCCAACTAGAAACAGCTTTGCATCAACTTCAACTAACTCAAACTCAATTAGTTCACTCTGAAAAAATGTCTAGTCTCGGACAATTGATTGCAGGGATTGCCCATGAAATCAATAATCCGGTTAATTTTATTCACGGCAATCTTTCTTATATTATTGATTATACTCAAGACTTTTTGAAATTAATTAATGTCTATCAACAGGAATATTCTCAGACTAATCCCCGGATTGAAGCAGTTTTAGAAGAAATTGAGTGGGATTTTATTCGGGAAGATTTAGGCAAAATTGTGTCTTCTATGCAAATCGGTACGGAACGAATCCGTCAAATTGTGCTATCTTTAAGAAATTTTTCTCGTTTAGATGAATCAGATATGAAACCGGTGGATATTCATGAGGGGATTGAAAGTACCTTATTAATTTTACAAAACCGTCTGAAACCTCATCATAGTGTGACTGATATTCAGATTATTAAGGAATATGGTGATTTGCCTTTAGTAGAATGCTATGCTGGTCAATTAAATCAAGTATTTATGAATATCCTTAGTAATGCTCTTGATGCTTTACAGACGAAAAGATTTAATTATCTACAAGTCAATTTGGCAGCAATTGAGCAACAAATGATTCCAGCTAAACCAGACGAGGGTAGAACTGAAGAAGCAATAAATCAGGAAAGAGGAAATTCAGATTATCCCCAATTTGATCTACCCACAATTCGGATTCGGACTAAAGTGATGGATAGCGATCGGATCAGAATTGAAATTGCTGATAATGGGATGGGGATGACCGAGGAAATCAAAAATAATATTTTTAATCCCTTTTTTACGACTAAAGATGTGGGTAAAGGAACTGGGTTAGGTTTATCCATCAGTTATCAAATTGTGGTGGAAAAGCACTTAGGTGAATTGCAGTGTCGATCAGCTCCAGAGCTAGGCACACTATTCATAATTGAATTGCCCAGGAAATGTGTCCGGACTCTGGCAGTTCAGAAGTAGGGATGGTTATAATATGCTTAGAGACTATAACTATACACAGGACTGAAACTGACTCAACTAGATGATGCTGGAATTGGATATTTATGAAAGCTGAACTGACTGGTTTAATACATTTGGGTTGGCGCTTTTTCTGGCAGAATATTCCATCTATGAGTAGGAATATTTTTTTAGCCTTAATTCCTTTCGGGTTAAGTATTTGGTTGTTCCGACGCGATCGCCCCCGCTCGGCTTACTGGTGGTTAGGATTGTTGATTTTTATCGCTTTTTTGCCCAATGCACCCTATGTACTCACCGATATTATTCATTTAATCTATCAAATTCAACACCGTCCATCGGTGTGGGTGATTACCCTAATTCTCATTCCTCAATATTTTGTGTTTTGTTTATTGGGATTGGAAGCTTATGTACTATCTCTGATGAATCTGGGCTTTTATTTGCGACGGATTGGTCGAAGTAAATGGATTTTGTGGTCTGAATTGGCTTTACACTTTCTCAGTGCGGTTGGGATTTATTTGGGTAGGTTTAACCGGTGGAATACTTGGGACTTACTGACTGAAACTGATGGAGTATTTAATAGTGTCATTGATAATTTAATTGGGGCACGTCCAGCCTTAGTGATTTTCGTCACAGTTATAGTGATTGCAGGGTTGTATTGGTTGATGAAACAGCTCAGTTTAGCGATCGCAATCCAACATAAACTGGGAAAATTCTATACGGAAGTGAGTCAAATCTGAAGTAGTTTATAGGACAACATACATAATGGAGCTGGACTTAGGCGATCGCATGAACCTGAACATCCTCAATTTTTTGCCACCAGACGCTAAACTCTTGCTAGAAATTGGTTGTGGAATCGGGACTCTGGGCAAAGAATACCAACAAATTAATCCCGATTGTCAATATATGGGGATGGAAAGCGATCGGTCCCAGGCTGAAATTGCTGCCCAAAAACTAGATCGGGTATTTACCTCAAACTGCTGGGAAATCAATGAAACTGACTCCAATTTATTGATGGGTAGAGTAGATTGCCTGATCTACGGACATATTTTGCCCTATCTGAGCGATCCTTGGGGATTACTTAAGCAACATATAGCCTTACTGAAGGATAATGGTCAAGTGCTAGCGCGGATTCCCAATGTCCAACATTGGGGACGATTGCTGAATCTAATCCAAGGAAAATGGGAAGATCAGGAACAAGATTGGTCATCTGGTCAAATTTTACGTTATTTTACCCTAGATACCATCAACCAAATGTTTACTGAAGCTGGGTTACAGGTTTTTGATATTCAAAATCAGGAAAGTAACTCAGAAGATTTTCAGAAATTACAGTCTTTACTTGTCCCTGTTTTAAATTTTTTCCAAATCAACCCAAAAACTTTTGCTGAACAATGTAAACCATCTGATTATCTGGTCCGAGCGTTCAAATCTCCCACCCCACCTCGTCGTTTACTAATTCAAACTCTAATTCGCTCACCGACAGGACGCGATCGAGTGCGTGTTTTTGATCCAGATCGTTTCAGTTCCACAATTCCCGGTGTGCGAACTATTGCTTCAATGCAACCTGTTAATTTAAACGCTGCATTACCACAGGAAGAGAAAGTTTTTATTTGGCAAGCGGCAATTCTTGAATATCCAAAAGATATTCCGGGACTCAAGAGATTATTAGAATATGGCTATTTAATTGTTGCTGAATTTGATGATGATCCCCTCCATCGTTCTGAGTATGCAGAGAATCAATTTTTGAGTTTTCGTGGTAGTCACTGTGTGCAGACTACGACTAAACCTTTAGCTAATTATCTGCGAGAACTCAATCCTAATGTCGCGATTTTTGCTAATCAACTGGCTTATTTACCACCAGTACGAACTTATAGTAATGATAATTCTGTCACCTTATTTTTTGGTGCTTTATTACGGGAAAAAGATTGGCCCGAAATTATGCCAGCTTTAAATCGGATTTTAGCTGACTATCCCAATCAAGTTAGGGTGAAAGTGATTCATGATCGACTTTTCTTTGATGCTTTACAAACGGAGCAAAAAGAATTTGAACCATTTTGCCCTTATGAAAAGTATGAAGCAATTATGCGCTCTTGTGATATTGGGATTTTACCTCTTGCTCCCAATCGCTATAATAGCATGAAGTCAGATTTAAAGTTTATTCAATGTGCAGGTCATGGAGTCGCAGCATTAGCTAGTCCTACAGTGTATGAAAATTCGATTATTGAAGGAGAGACAGGATTAATCTATCGTTCCGCAGCAGATTTTGAAGTTAAACTAAGAACCCTGATTGAAAATTGTAGTTTACGTCACCAGTTGACAGCTAATGCTTATGAATATGTGCGTCACAATCGTTTACTATCTCAACATTATCGAGAACGTCGTGAGTGGTATTTGCAGATGCGCGATGATTTACCACGCTTGAATGAAGAACTCTACAGTCGTTTTCCTGAATTATTTAAAAATTAAGCGCTGGCAGCTGATTTTTTTTAAATTAGATATAATCGAAAAGGGGTTGTTGTAGAACTAAATTAGCCCAAATTATGGAGATGAAAGAACATGAATCATATATTATCGGCAATTGGACTTTCTTTGTCTTCTAATTCTGACAGTTTTGCGGTTGGAGTTGCTTATGGAACGAAAAGAATCAGAATTGGGACATTGAGTAATTTACTCATGGCATTTATTTCGGCACTAGGTACCTATCTTTCCATGAGTCTAGGAGAAAAAATTACTCAATTTTTAGATCATGACGTTGCTAATTTTCTTGGTAGTTTTGTATTGGTAGCTATTGGAGTTTGGGGAATTTTAAATACATTAAGAGCTGAGATCAAAAGCAAAAGAAAAAAAGAAACACCATCATCATTAATAGATGAACTTGATTATGAGGTATTTGTCGAAGATCCAAGTCTAGCTGATTTAGACAATTCTAAAGTGATTGATGTCCGAGAATCAATTCCTTTAGGTTTGGCTTTAACTATTAATAATTTAGCTAATGGAATTGGAGCAGGGTTGTCAGGTATCAATATTTATTTAACTACTTTCCTGTGTTTTATATTCAGTATACTCAGCATTGTAATTGGATATATAATTGGGGAAAAGCTTACAGCCCGGCTCTCTGGAAAATGGCTAGATTTGATTTCAGGTTCAATGATGATCGCGATCGGGATTTATGAGTATTATAGTTAATCTTGGCCTAATTTTTCATTTAATTTGTGCGAGCATTCGCGTCAAAACTTTTTGAGAATCAAAATATTCTTCGGCGATTAATCTGGCGGTATGATAATGTTGAGCATAGTTATTTTCGATCGCTTCTAAAGCAGAGATAGCTTCTTCTAAATTAGAAAAAACTTGTAATCCTGTCCCAATTGGTAACCAAGTTGAAAAATTAGTATCTTGAGTGATGACTGGACGTCCAGTAGCAAGATATTGAGCACTACGTTCACTAAACCAACCACAACGTCCCCGGACATATCCATTTTTCGCGATCGCCAATTCTCCCCGAGATAAAGTAATATATTGTTGATATGCTGTTAAATTTTTAGTAACCTGATTAGCATCAACTATCCTCCATCCTTTTGACTCTAATAACTGTTTTGGAGCACCATTAGCGATCGCTAATTCTAACTCGATATTAGTTTGTTGAGGTAAATTCTCATAAACTGCAAATTCAACATCTTTTTGACCATAAATTTGTCCTTGAAATTCCACATTGCGATAACTTTTCCAATTCATGACTGTTGTATAAGCACAAGGTGACGGAGCGGGAGGTACAAATTTCCAGAAATCTAAAAATATTGGTTGTGGAGTTTTTAACCAAGTTAAACCTACATCGGGGATTGGACAATCAGCATCACCTAAATTCATTGCGATCGTAAATCGAAAATCATGTTCTGCATAAAACTGACGAAAATGAGGTTCTTGTAACATCCGAATTTGATTAAATCCGGGATCAGTATCAATAATTACAGTACATTGAGCTTGACGATAGCGATCGCGTAAAGGATTGACTCCGGAGACATTAATAAATAAATCAGCACTCTGACATAAAGCATCTAATTGTTTTTCGCTCATGCCATAATATTGATTAAAAAACTGACTATAATAACACCAACGTCCATCTAGTCCAAAGTAGTGAAAAATTGCTTGGATGTATTTTAATCCATAAGCTGGACTTTCATATTCTCCGCAATTATAGGTTTCAGGATTATATACCCAAGAATAATCACCGCTATCTTCTAAAAAATAAACATCATGTCCGAGTTGACGTAATCCTAAGATAAAATGTAATCCTTGCCATGTTGGTCCAGCAAAGGGATATGCAACCATATAACCAGCGATAATAATTTTCATTTTAATGATATAAGATTGTTATAATTGATCTAATAGTTTACCTAAAACTTGATTAGCATCAAAATATTCTCGGGCGATTTCTCTAGCCCGATCAGCATGAATTGCATAATCGTAACTAACTTTTTCCAGATAAAAAACAGCTTCTTCTAAATTATTAAATCCAAATAATCCGGTTCCGGTGGGGAGAAATTTTGTCCAAGCTGTATCTTGTACTATTGCTGGTTTACCTGATGCTAAATAACAAGCTGTTCGACAACTAAACCAACCACTACGAGTCGCGACATAAGCTTGTTTAGCTACACTCCATTCCCCCATAGAAGCAGAGATATAATCTCGATAATGAGCAGGTGTACGTGAGATCAGATAACCATCTATTATTTGCCAACCATAAGATTTTAATAGTTGGTGGGGTGCAGCACCGGAAATTGCTATTTCTAAGTTAGCACAGATATTTCTCAATTTTAACCGCTCAGGTAATAGAAAATAAGCCGGAAATTCTAAATCTTTTCCTCCTAATGTTTGGTGATTGATGATAGGAGGAGTTTCATCAATTTGCCAACTCATTACCGTTGTCCAACTTCGCGATCGAGTGGGCATGGTTATGGGTAAATTCAGCCACCAATCGAGGACAATTGGTTGATGGGTCGGGTGCCATTTTAATGAATTAGTAGGGATAGTACAATCGGGATTATGAATATTTTCAGCAAAGGTGAAAAAATAATCATGGGCTAAAATAGTGTTAACTCGTTCTATTGTTTCTTGATTAGCAGTTCCTGACCTAACTGCTGCTATTTTTGATTGACTATAAGCTGGATCGGAATCTAGATAAATTTTACAGGGAATATCTATATATAAATTTCGCAAAGATGCACAACCAGAAAGATTCAGAAAAATATCTGCACTTTGACACCATTCTTTTACCTGACTCCGTTCTAATCCCCAATAATAATGTTGCAGATCGCGTAATGTCCATAATGCGTCTGGAGCATAGGTGCGAAATATTTTGGCTAAATAATTAAGATTTTTTGCTGGATTGTCGATATAAGTTTGTAAAACTGGATCATAAAACCAACGTCCGGTATCTTCTAAATAAAGCACTTGATGTCCTAAACGCAATAATCCGATAATATAATGTAAGTAATCCCAAGCTAATCCTCCTAAGGGATAGGTAGCAATTAAACCTGTAATAATTATCCGCATATTCTTGTAACTAGAATTCACTCAAATAGAACATTATATCGACTGGGTAAATCAGCATTTTGCTCTAACTGTTCTAAGGTGTGAAAATAGGTAGGGTAATTTTGACAAAATGATTGTATTAATGGAGCGGTTAAGTCTAACTTGGTGAACAGATTTGGTTGGTAAAGATGATTGAGGATGTCTGGAGATAAGTCTAATTTGCTTAACCAAGATAACTGCGATCGCAATAAATTGAGAAATTGATCTGGTGAGGTTAATAAACTATTAATATTAACTAATAAACATCGAGCGCGGTGAGTTTGATAAAATTTTAATAAATGAGAATTATAATATTGCCAGATTTGCAGAGCATTCAGAGCTTTAAAACAACCAAGTCCACTCGATCGCTTAATGGAATCAGCAACATCCCAAGGAAAGCGATAAATTAATAAATAATTAGCTTGAGGAATCAATTGATCCCAAAAATCAAGTAATAGAGAAGTTCTGGGATCTTTCCAACCCCAAATTTCTGCGCGATCGCTTCTAGTGGTGATTAATTGTTGAGCAGATGCTCGATAAGTGGTGAATTGATCTCGATCTAACCATTCACTCTCAGTCCAACCCCAATCACTCCAACCCGGTTCTGAGGGATGACAACAAGCTTGGAGGAGCGATCGCTGGAATTTGAGAAAATCGACATCTTCAAAATAACCTGGAGGATTAAATGAATCACCGACCAGTAAATTCTGACCTAAATCTACCCCTAATGCTTGCATAAATGCTGCGACGAGGGAAGTACCAGAGCGGTGCATTCCTGTAATAATCAGAACTGAAGACAACATATTGACACTGAACACAAATTATATTATTCCAAATCATACCATCTTGAGCAACTTGGGATGAATAGATCAACTCTTTTTGGTGTAAAATCTAGAAAGACGAAGGTAGTTTTAATCACCTCGAATTTTTACAAGGTAATATCTAGTGACAAATATCCAAGTCCTATGCTATAAATATGATTGATTAAACTGCTACTTAATTGCCAGCAGCATTCTCAAGTTAGCAAAAATATAAAAAAATCATATCCTGAGAGAACTTCTAAAATGTCCAGATCGTCTTCATATCAAGGTTGGGAAATTACTGAAGAACAAAGAGAAGCTTATCGACAATGTTCAAAAGAATCTAGTAAAGCTAAAGCACAAGCTCTTCGAGGTGAAGGGAGCAAACCGATCCATCCCATTAATAATCCTCAATTAAAACCTGAGCAATTAATGCCACAATTACCCGAAAATGGATGGCGATCGCTTTCTTTGTTTAGTGGTGGTGGTGGTTTGGATCTTGGCTTTGATCGAGCAGGTTTCCATCACATCGCTTCCTATGATATTCTCCGCTTCTAAAAATCTATGTAAACCTACGCAAAGGCAGAAATGAATAGACAAGACTCAGCGGTTTAAGTTTCTGAAGCATTATTTCTTAGTGCTTGCGCTTCCCCAGTATTGAGGTTGGCCAAGAAATCCCAGTTAGAAACGGTATAATAATCGTGTCTACGTTTGATTACACCGGAATGCTTGATTTGGTTATTTAGTTGATGCCACTGACTCCAAACGTGCTTAGTTAAGTTCACCTCAACAAAGGCGGTTAAGGAGTCAGGTAATTTTTCCGATAGTTTCATGGCACGTCTGCCAATCACAAAGGCTGCGGCTTCATCACTGGCGAGGGCATACATCCGCAGATATTTGACCAGGCCAATCACGCTCGAATAAGCAGGATTGACCGTGATTAGTTCAATGCCTCGGTTGGCCAAGATTGAACTTAGTTGTTTAAAAAACTCAGAATATGCCCAGCCAGAAAGCATCCTGGCATATTTCCGACCAAGTTCTCTCAGCTGTTCTTTCTTAGTAAGTAGTCGGACATAAATAAAGTTAACTATGTTAACTTTATTTAAGAGTAAATTTGACCCACAAATTTACCAGAGAAAAGCATATAAAAGTATTCCCTCCGTCCAACTGAATAGGTTTCACTAGAGAGTAAGAAAACTGCATTTCCAGATTTTCTATTAACTATAAATATGGTCAGTTTTGCCTCAGCCTCTCATTAAACAATTAATGGAATTTTTCCGGTTGACTAGAACTAGAATAAACCCGATTAGGATTTTTGTTCATCCTGGCTAGGCTGACCACCAAATCTAAATCTTTTTACTTCTAAGCCCTTACTAGTTTGACGAGCTTCGATTGCTGCTCTTACCGCGATGGTTAATTCATATTCATTCTCAAACATTTGACCAGCTAATTCATCTTCTTTGATTCTTTCCCACTCCGTTTCAATCAGATTTAATTCGGGAGAGTAACTGGATAATAGGAATATATATAATCCTTGTTTTTCCCATTGATCATAGTTGCTCTTCGTCAATTTACTTACGTGAACGGAATATTGGTCTTGGACAATTACAGTTATTTTGCCCGTTTCTTTCAATCTAGTTTCCGCTTGCGCGGCTTGCCAATCCATTAATTTGATATAATTCTTACTGTCAAAACTCTTAAAACTTAATCCATATTCAAAGCTTTCTCCCACGGCCAAAAATCCACATATATTTAATCTTTTCCCTTTCTTTTTAGGCTGTTTGATCTGTTTCTGTTGGCCGATTTTCCCCCAGGTATATACAGGTTCAGCCCACAGGCTAAATCCTGATTCATCCAAATATTTTAAACATATTTCACCCGCGGCTGCCGCGAATTCCAACATCTCTAAATCATTTCTTTTAGTTGCTCTTTTTTCCTGGTCTTGCTTTCCTTTTAGAGATGTTCTCGTTCTTTTCCACCGATAGTTTTTTTTGAGGATTCGACGCAACTGTCTTTGGCTCAGTTTTACTTGCCTTTCCTGGGCTAGATATTTCACTAACTGACGACTATTATAAGCTCGTTCCTCTGTCTCTAGTTTTTTTTCAATTTCTGCCAAATCTGCCTGACTCCATTTTCTTTTCCTGCCCGGACGAGGCGCATCCCATAATCCTGCTAATCCCTGTTTTTCCCAACGATGTATTGTGGCTCTCACTGTCTTAATTGACCAGTTCAGATACTTGCCGATCTGTTCCACTTTCCATCCCATTGATGATAATCTCAAGGTCGCAGCCCGATCTCTTGTTCTTAGTGGAACTCCCTCGGCTCTATTTAATTCCCATAAGGTTTGATTTTCCGCAGATGTTAAAAATATTCTCAAAGGAGGAGATGACATTTTCTTCAAACTTTTAAGTTAGCTCTATAATTATTTCACAATCAGGGTGTTTTTTTTGAAGCTAAAATCGACCTCACTTATCCCCTTAATTACCAAAATAAGTCTAATTTTTTGCTCCCATTGTCCAGCCACTTCTTTGGCCAATCTTCCCCAGATTGGACTAATTTTTCGATGACTTTGTCCAGCTTATTGCTTGACCCATACGTTTTACAAAAGTTAATACAGTACCTATTACTTTTGTCCGACTACTTAGAAAAGTCTAACTGTTCGCAAACAATGGGGCATTGATATCTGATTGCTAATCTGGCTAGTTGCAGACAAGCCTCAACAATTTGAGCTTGTTGTTGGCCGTTGGGTAATCCAGTTTGTAACGAGATCTGACCATGTGCTTTGAGATTACCTTCAGGGTCAAGGTATGCCCATCCAATTGAGCCAGGATTTAGGTCAATGCCGATACATCCATAGTTTACAGAACGCGATATTTGCTTAACTGGTTTTGGGGTAAATTGGACGGCAGTACACCATTTTCCCTCTTTGTAATAAAAGTGCCAAGTCTTAGCACCTGTTGCTGGTAATCGGTCAATATTTCTGGGGAAATCACCAATGTTGGACTCAACATATTTACCAAATTGGGACTCTAAACAAGCAGGGACTCTAAACTTTAAATTATTGCCGTCCCATTGGCAAGATTGATTTCCAAAAGATTCACTCTTAGAGCCAACTACAAAGACTTGATTCCTTGGTACGAAAACCCGAATGGGGATAGTTTTTAGTTTGGCAATCCTTTGTTGATATCGGAACAGTTTTCGTTTCTTATTGTGGATTTGAAACCGTAAATGTTGCCAATTAGTTTGGCGATATTTTAATGAACTGGAGAGTGGAAAACCACAGCCAGTCTTACTATTGACCCAATTCTTTTGACGATAAAACTTCCGGGCATCTTTCAGTTTCTTTTCAGCTTTCTTTAACCATTGCTCACAAGACTTCGCCTTACCTTCTAAGGTTTTGATATGTAAATCCCTACATTCCTTAGCACTATCAACTGCCCCCTTAGCTGATGCAACTACACCAGCAGCATGACGTTTGTTTATTTGATAAATATGCTGTAGATGTCTATTCCAATCGGATTTATTGAACGTTTGTCCTGATAACAAATGATTAACAGTTTCACATACTGCCTGACGGAATATTGGCGCATAAGCATTCAAAAACATCTCGCTTCTGAGTTTTGCCAATGGCGTTTAACTCTTCTAGTGGTGTTGGTAGTCCTTTGCAGTACGTTAGCCTTGTCATTTAGACTTTTAAATCTTTTTTTATATCTGGATCTTAGCATCATTGCTGAGATTCTGCAAGCTTTTCCAAAAGTTTTTTATTTTTGTTTGAGCGAGAGCCATAGAGTCGAGCCGAAAATACAGTGATAATCTCTAAAACATCGGAAGCTAGGTCTTCTTCAAAGGTGGCATCTTCTTTTTTGTTCAGAATGACAATCTCAATGTCGTGATACTCGCAAACAGCAAAGATCAACTCCGCCCCAAATCGTAGTAATCTATCCTTATGTGTTACTACCAAACGGGCGATATCCCCATCTAAAATCGCTGTCAGTAGTTTGGCTAAACCTTTTTTCCGATAGTTCATTCCACTACCTAGATCCCTAATTACCTCATATTCCCATCCCTTGGACTGGCAATAACCAGACAGCACGGCATCTTGTCTATCAAGGTCTGCTTTTTGGTCTAGGGTAGAAACACGGGCATAGGCGAGGGTTTTGCCTGGTTTTTGTTCTACAAAGTCTGATAAACGATCAATCTATGTCCTCCATCAGTCCTGACTGATTTAATTTTCCCGTCATTCTCCCATCGTCTGATGGTGTCTACGCTGACAGCCTTAAGCTCGGCCAGTTCCCCAATACTAATTAATCTATCCACCGTTTTGCCTAGAATTTATCCTCTCAATTATAGGTAAACCTAGGTATTTTGGCAACAGTGATCATCCCCATTGCTGGAATAACTTTAAGTAATGTTAGACCATCCTGGAGGATATTTGCAGGAGAAGAAGGAGATGTCACCAAAATAGATTGGTGTCAATATCGCGGTTTAGTTGACATTATTCATGGTGGTCCACCCTGTCAACCTTTTTCTATTGCAGGTCATCAAAAAGGTCAAAATGACAGCCGAGATATGTTTCCTGAATTTGTTCGAGCTATATTGGCAATAGAGCCAATGGCATTTGTGGCTGAAAATGTTACTGCGTTAGTTAGCCAAAAGTTCAGTCAATATGTAAAAGAAAATATCGAAACCCCACTTCTGCCCAAGTATAACTTAACTAAATTTATTATAAACGCTTCATCTTTCGGAATTCCCCAAATTAGAAAGCGTGTTTTTTTTGTCGGATTTCGAGATGAAAAAATTGCTGCTAAATATCAGCCACCTTTACCCACACATTATTGGCCAGATTCAGCAATAAAAGTATTTAATTCACCTGTTCAGCTAGATTTATTTTCTCTACCAGAACAACCAAATACCTTACAACGTTGTTTCGGAGTTCGGGAAGCTTTAGGATTACCTGATATTGGATTCGATGCTTTATCACCAACGATTCGGAGTTCTCTAACTGGAATACGTCATACCACATCTGTTTTAAGCAGTGTTTCCGCCCAAAAAACCTGGGCTAAAATGGAAATATGGCCAAATGGAGTTGCTGCAAATCGTGAACAAGCGCGTTTATTTGTTGCCAAAAATGGTCATTTTCGTTTATCTATACCAGATTGTGCAATTTTACAAGGTTTTCCCGAAGATTGGCCTATTTGTGGTGCTGTTTATATGGCTTTAGGTCAAATTGGCAATGCTGTCCCACCTCCAATGGCTTATCGAGTTGCTCTATCTATTGCTCAATCGTTATTTGGATGTTTCTAGATCAGATTATTTCCTCACTGCTACTAATGATTTTTCTGTAACTGTGAGTGGTGCTGTTAAAGCTGACTCCAAATCAGCACAACCAAATCTTGCTTCCAAAATTGCCATTACTTCGCGACCAAAATCATGAGGATTCTGATTCCAAGCATCTAGACAAACTTCTCCAAATAAGGAACCATTAGGCTCGGGATTCCAGAGTAATTTCCGAGCATTCCACGGCATTAAACTCATCGGATTATAACCCGGTTTGAGGATATTTTGCTCAAAGGCATATTCTTCTAAAAGAGTATGGGGCTGGAGTCCAATAAAGAAAATCGCAGGTTCAACTTTATCAGCTCCAAAAATCCTTTCTAATTCGCGATGATAGGCTATTGTTTGCTGAATTGTTTCCGGTCGTTCATCAATTACATTAAAAGAATAATTAACAGAAACTAAATCGTTAAACCCAGCGGCTTTTAAATCACGGCAATTTTCCAAAACTATCCGTAAGTTATAGCCCATTCGCATTTTTCTCACCAATTCTTGAGAACCGCTAGTAATTCCGATTTCAAAATAATTCATCCCAGTTCTCACCATCAGATCGCATAGTTGGGGAGTGAGATTATCAGCGCGAATATAAGCAGCCCAATGGATGTCTTTCATCCCAGCATCAAGAATTTTTTGTAATAATTCAATGGTATCGTCAATAAATTTTCGAGCGGGAATAAATTGAGCATCGGTAAACCAGAAATTTCTGATTCCTAGATCATATAGTTGACGCATTTCTGCTACTACTTCATCCGCAGGATTTAGCCGTACTTGCTTACCTTCGATCACTGTATAGATACAGTAGCAACAATTATGAGGACAACCTCGCTTCGTTTGGACACCGACATAAAAATCTTCGTCTTGGAGATAATAGGCAAATTCTGACCAAATTGATTGAATATATTGGTAGTTACAAGCAGTTTTTTGGATGGGAGTGGGGTTTTCGTGGATCATGCGATCGCGTGAGGTAGTTTTTCCCACCACATAACAACGTTCATCGCTAAAATCCTGATTTTTGAGAATTTTTTCTAGTAACACTTCTCCTTCACCGACCGAAACTATTGTCCCGAACGGTAAACTGTGACCGAGCTGCTCATAGAAAACACTGACAGCTCCACCACCTACCACTAATTTTGCTTGGGGGTCATATTTTTGGGCTCGTTTTAACCCCCGTTTAATTAAGTGCAAATTGCCCCACAGCTCAGTATAATAAGAGGTGGCTAAACGCAAACCACCTAATGCCCCTTTTAATTTAATCAGGGGATTTTTGGCATAGTAGAATTCAAAAGCATTTTGGAGAGGATTACCCCCACGACCACCAACAGGAGCATAAATTTGGATATCTCGCCAAGAAAAAACGAGTAAATTGGGTTTAAATTCATCAATACAAGCATCGAGGGCACGGTTAAAATCAAGTGGAGGAACAGTACCCAAATCAAAAATGCGCTGTTTAATGTCTGGAAACATTTTATGGACATAATCTGCCAGATAAACAACACCAATGGGAAAAATCGGATTGCAGGGAAGACGAACGTAGAGAATATGATCAGACATATCTTTATATATAGATTGTTCCAGAGAGTTCATTTATTTTTCTTAATTATACTCCTCAGTGGCAACAATCCGAACTAATGCTTACCCGGATGAACCTTTTATTTTTATAAAAAAAATTAATCTTTAGATAATGTTTAGATAATTTTAGCAGAAACATCCTGACTGTCTGAGTTAGGGGCAACAAATAAAAGCTGAAAAAATAAACGGTCAAAAAAGAATTTGATGATCAAGAAGCTAAAAAAAAATCAGTTGGTAGTCATGTTTACAGCACACGGGGATCAGAGAGTGTTAATCTAAAAGAGTAATCCTAAAGTGTTGGCGCAGTTAGCTCCTCAGTATTGTTATGGCTCAAATTCTTGATCCCCTACCATCTGAACAACCCAGTGGTATAGTCTGCTGCTATGTAAATGCAACAAGCAAGGTTCAGATTGCTCGGATCTGTAATATTCCCAACTGGTACTTTGAGAGGGTGGTTTTTCCAGGACAGCGCCTGGTCTTTGAAGCACTGCCAGAAGCTGCGCTAGAAATTCACACTGGTATGATGGCTAGCGCAATTCTATCAGATAAAATTTCTTGCGATCGCCTTCGAGTTAGTGAAGACAATAATTCGGTCTTTACTCCTACTCCCGAGGAGAGAGTGCCAGAAATAGATAAGAAACAGCGCATAGAACCAATTTCTAAAAAACATTGGGCCATCTCCGAGCCTTTAACACTGGCGGTTTTAACCGCAGTTGATTGAGATCCAATTTTAACAAACTGACAATTTTTTTCTAGTCCAGGAACACTTTTGGGTGTTTCTGGACTTTTAAATTTGTGGAAATTGCACGACTAGCGGCTAAACTACTAAAGGTACAAATCCCAATTGGGAAGACCATACTTTCCCCCGCAGACGGAGATTGAAGTTTTGGCGATCGAACTACGTAGTTATGTCTATTTGGACAATTTACAACCGCAGCACGCTGCTTACATGGGAACGGTGGCACTGGGATTTTTACCATTACCAGGAGATGCGTCCCTGTGGATTGAGATTTCACCAGGGATTGAAATTAATCGCATTACAGATGTTGCGCTCAAATCAACTTCTGTACGTCCTGGAGTACAGGTGGTAGAACGTCTTTATGGTCTTCTGGAAGTTCATTCGAGTAAACAAGGGGAAACCCGTACTGCCGGTAAAGCGATTTTGGATGCTTTGGGTGTTCACCAACAAGATTGTCTGAAGCCCCGGGTTATTTCTAGCCAAATTATTCGCAATATTGATGCTCACCAAACTCAATTGATCAATCGGACCAGACGCGGTCAGATGATTTTAGCGGGACAAACTCTTTATGTGCTTGAAGTCCAACCAGCTGCTTATGCGGCTTTAGCAGCAAATGAAGCAGAAAAAGCTGCTTCGATTAATATTTTAGAAATTCAGGCTGTTGGGATTTTTGGTCGTCTCTATTTAGGTGGTGAAGAACGTGATATTATGGCTGGTTCTGGGGCCGCATTGATGGCCATCAAAAATAGTGTTGGTCGGGAAGAGCATCCGGGCGATCGCCCATCCTAATTCCCATGAATTGCCATTGTTTAGTTGGTGTTGAATTTTATTAACTCTGTATGAAAGAACATCTTAAGATCCTAAATTCAGGTCCTGTACGTTGGATTGAATGGAGACAAAAAAATCCAGATCTAGAACCAGACTTGAGTGCCGCTCACCTAAATGGAGCTAATCTCAGAGGAGCTTATTTAGAAAAAACTTGCTTGAGTCGCGCTAATTTGAGTAAGGCTTTATTGATTACAGCTAATCTGAAACAAGCTAATCTTAGTAATGCCAATCTTGAAGCGGCTGAACTAATTGAAGCTAATCTAAGCCGAGCTAATCTGAGCATTGCTAGTTTGATCTGTGCTAGTTTGAGTGGAGCTAATCTCAGTGAAGCTAATTTGATTGGGGCTGATTTGAGAGGGGCTAATTTGAGCGATGCTGATCTGGGTGATGCTAATTTAATTGGCACTGATCTGACTGGAGCTAATCTGAAAGGAGCAGACTTACAAAGAGCTTTATTAACTAGAACTAATCTCAGCATGGCTGATCTTTATCAGGCTAATCTTAATCACGCTAACTTAAATAATGCTAATCTTTATGCAGCCGAGTTAAGTGGAGCTTATCTTTATCACGTTGACTTTACTCAAGCTAATCTCAGTCAGGTTCATCTTAATGGAGCTTATCTATTTGGATCTAATTTCAGTGAGGCTAATTTATTTCGTGCTGATTTGAGATGGACAAATCTTAGTAAAAGTAATTTTAATGGTGCTAATCTCAGTTCTGCTAATCTCAGAGGTGCTAACTTAACCAAAGCTAGTATCATCGGTGCTAATCTTCTTGATGCTAATCTTGATGGTGTAGACCTCAGTAAATGTAATCTTCACGGAACAATTATGCCGGATGGGATCATTCATAATTAATGTCCTATCGATGGAAAAATCAATCTAGCGATCGCTGGCAATGATCCGTTAAGTTTAGTAAGCACCATGATTTTTCAATTTTTCCAGAAATATCGCCCATGGCTGTTAATGATCTTACTAACGGGATTAGCAATTTTATCAATTAAATATATCCCTTTAATTTATGTTCCACAAGCTCCCCAAATATCAACTAATCAAAATCCTGTTTATTTTACGGTTAAAGCCGATCAGATTCGGATAGATTGGTCTGAAAAAATCGCGAAAATTAGTGAACACCAATTATTTGTCGATGGGAGTAATGGGAATGACGATAACGACGGGGAAACTCTCTTAACAGCTTTTAAAACTATTCAAAAGTGTGCCGATGCAGCACCTAGTGGTTCTGTTTGTTTGATTCGTGGTGGGGTATATCGCGAAACTGTTATTCCTGCTCATGATCAGGTAATTTACCGCAATTATAATCAGGAAAAAGTAACTGTAACTGGTGCTGATTTAATTACTGGATGGCTACCTTTTGATCTTCAGGATCATAAAAAAATCTATCGCGCTCACCAAGATTGGAATTTAGGGTTAGGTCTGGAGCAAATTATTGTCGATGGGAAAATGATGGTAGCCGCCCGGTGGCCCAATATTTCGATCGCTCAGGTTACTACTTTAAAAAATACTGATAAAGCTAGATCTAATGATCGTAATGGTGGAGGACACAGTAGCGATCGGATTGGTTGGTATAATGATAGTGACCTCAAGGAAGCTGGAGTAAACTGGCAAGGAGGTAAAATTACTTTTGCTCCAGGTTGGTTGTGGAATAATTATACTTGTGATGTGACTAATTCTACTCGCGATCGCGTAGATTTTCAATGTCCATTTCCTAGCTTAGAGCAGGAATGGAGTTTTCCTGGTAATAAAGACTATTTTTTTTTATGGGGTAAGTACCAAGGGTTAGATTATCCGGGGGAATTTTTTCAAGACCCAAAGAACAATAACTTATTTCTTTGGACAGCTGATAGTAGCAATCCGAATACCAAAACAGTTGAGTCTAAAAAACGCAATTATTGGTTTGTTTTAGATGATCGATCGCAGATTACGATCGAGGGCATAAATTTTATCGCTGGTACTTTCAAATTTAATAATAAAAGTAACAATAATCTTCTTAATAAGATCAAAGCTAAGTATGTTGGTCACTACATGGATATAGCTCTGATTAACTATACCGATCGCCAGCCAAGAACTATTAACATTCAAGGACATGGTAACCAAATTATTAATAGTGAATTAAGTGACAGCTCAACTAGTATGATATTTTTAGATCATGGCGCTATTAATACTAAAATTGCTAATAACATCATCTACAACGTGAATTATAACGGTACAGTTAATGATGGAGCGATCGCTGGAATTGCAACTAATGTGGGAGGAAATGAAACTAATATGGGAGGAAATGAAACTAATGAGTTTGGGCAAAATACAGTTTTTAATAGTGGCTACAATGGAGTCATGATGGATTCTGGTTTAGATATAAAAAATAATGATGTTTACAACACTCATTTTCAAGGTACTGATAGCGGTGCGATTAGTATGAGTCCCGATACAGATGGTAAAGGACTAGAAGTTGCTTATAACTACGTCCATGATGCAATGGGTGAAATAGATAAAGATTTAAATCGTTTTGGAGGTCATGGAATTTATGCAGATATTCACACTAAAAACTTTCTTTGGCACCACAATGTAATTTGGCATAATTCCGCCGAAAATTTACTAATATTGACCAAGCAAGATGGTCAAACAGGTCTAGTTTATCATAATACATCTGATGGAGAAATAGGTGCTGATGGGAAAGATATGGACGGGTTAGACTTTAAAAATAACTTAGCGAAAAGCTTTTTGAAAAATTCCCTTGGCTCAGTACCCCAAAGCAATAATTATTGGTACGGTAATAATGATCCAAAATTCGTAGACTCAGATCACCATGACTATCGCTTATTACCAAATTCCCCTGCTAAAAATATCGGACAACCAATTCAGATCAACTTCTTCGGTAAAAATATTAATGTTACTGGTGAATTTGGACAAAATCAACCAGATGTAGGTGCTTTTGAAGGAGAAACCCAAAATTGGGTAGCTGGTGCTATTATATTGCCGGAAAATGTCGAGAGTTTAAAGATTAATTGTGTTAGCATGGGTAACGATCGGGCTAATTGTGATATTACTAATTTACCAATGGGGCGCAAAATACCTGCCCAGTTTCAAATGAATGGTTTTGGAGAGATGATTCATTGTATTAATATCACTAACTATACTACTAATATTAGCACTGGTAAATGCTCTAATATCCCAGTGCTGAAAAAGAAGTTAAACTAAAAGCGAAGCATTCCGGAACTATTTTTGCGCTCAAGCGATCGCTAAATACCAGTCTATTAATTGCAATTGACAGCCATCAACATAATGTGTAGGGGCGAAGCATTCCGGCAGATCAGTCATAGGTAAACACCAGTAACTTTATCCCGGAATGCTTCGCCCTTCTTTGAGGGTGGTGGAATGTAGGGGCGAAGCATTCCGGCAGATCAGTCATAGGTAAACACCAGTAACTTTATCCCGGAATGCTTCGCCCTTCTTGCCGACAGATCAGTTATATGTCAATACATTCAGTTAAGAATATTTTGGAGGATACGGGCAAATCAGGGCGAAGCATTCGGATATAATGTTAACCGTTGTGAACGATCGCTTATCGCCCGAATGCTTCGCCCCTACAATCGATCGCTTGGGGATACGGGCAAATCAGGGCGAAGCATTCGGATATAATATTAACCGTTGTAAACGATCGCTTGTCGCCCGAATGCTTCGCCCCTACAATTAACCGAACCATATTGAGTGCGAAGCGATCGCATTAAATTAATCTCTATCTATAGTATTTTTTTTGAGTGCGATCACCATAAATATATCTCAAACTCAATGATATTTGCTTAGGAACTTAGGCTGTTAAAAAAAATCAACTTGAAAATTTAATTGACTATCTATTTTTTCAAGCTCTCGAATTTGTTCAGCAATCCAAGCTTTTTCAGTTTCGCATTGTTTTTGGGTTTGTTGCTCCTGCCGTTCTTGCTGCTCTAATAAATTTTCCCACAGCGAAATAGCTTTTTCCATTAGATCGCTAGTCGGCTCAAATCGCTCATCAAATATTGCAATAATTCTTTCTTGTATCTGCTCAAAAATAGCCTGAGAAGATTCATTAAATTTCTGAAACCCTAACTCACAAACTTTTTGTTTTATTTTAGCTTTAACTGTATCGCCATCGAAAGCACTCCAACTCAAACCGCCAACAGTACCTGCTGCTAAACTAGCTAAAATAAGTGGAATAATACCAATTCCTGTAAACGCAAATAATCCAGCAAGTACGGCTCCACCAATTTTTAAACCACCCCCAAATCCGCCACTCCATACCTCACTAATTGATGAAGCAATTCCGCTTCCTTCGATACCAATTTCTCCCAGACCGCCCACTGTTGCTAAACTACTGAATTGAGCAAGAAGACTAGTGCTGAGTTGCTGATCATATTTTTGAAACTCTTGTCGAATGGTATAAATATTTTCTCCAATTTCGCTTTCAAAAACTTTCATATTTGGTTGCAATATTGCATTAACTCTTAGCTTTGCCCAGTCATCAATTTCCTTGGTAATATCTTCTACAAACTGATTGGCATAATCTTTAATCAACTCGTTTTGACTCCAAATATGCGAATGTTCAGAAGTCCAGTTAGAAGCTTTTTTGATCATCCGATCGCCCAATCCTTCTACCCATTCATGCCAAGATTTAACAGTTTCTTCTAAACATTGTTGCATTAATTTATGTGCTAACAGTTTAATTTTTACGTCGCGACCACTTACTTCGGCTATTAGTTCAAATATTTTCTGCTTATCTTCTTGTGAAACAGTCAATTTTCCCTCTAATATTTTCCTATATTGACTCAATTTATTGTAACCAGTATCAATTATTTGCTTAATCACTGTGGCTGACTGCTGAAGTGCGATCGCCCCACGTTCTTCTGTCAAAAAATGTTCAAGGGAGTCGATAAAATCATGAAAAGATTTCAGATAATTATTTTCTGTTCCATCTAAAATAGCATCTAGTGCGGATTGAGCGGAAATAAAATGAATCCGGTTTTCACCAGCAATCAAATTTTGATTATTGACAATTGTTTCTACCCTCTTTCTTACCTGTTTGCGACTTTCTTCCTGACGCAGCAAATCGGCAAAATTAACTAAAACAAAAATATTCTTTGCAGCTTCATTATCTCTACCAGGATTCAACTCTTTTTTCAAATACAAAAGCAGTTCCCGTTCTTTTTCTGTCAAAGCATTTTGAGCATGAGTCAAAAAAATTACTGCATCGCTAGTTTTGAGAACCTGTTCAGTAACTAACGTGCGTTCTGCGTGTTCGTTTAAACCGGGAGAATCAATAATTTCTACACCATTGCGGCACAATTCGAGATTAGGATGCTCGAAAATTATTTCTTGAAGTTCTGAATTGATAATTTCGTCCCCAACAGAACCTAAAGCTGCTTCCTCAGAAATTGAAGCTTTATCTTTATATTGCTGCGGTGAAATCTCCTCCTCACGTCCATTTTTGTATTTACAGATAACCCGTTGCTTTTTTCCATACTTTAAAATTGTTACTGTACCGCTACAAGGAATATCCCGTACTGGTTGAATTTCCTCACCCAGCAAAGCATTGAGTAAAGTTGATTTACCTTTGCTAAATTCACCAACAACAGCAATACGAAATCCTTGAGATTTCAATTTGCAAAACTCTTTTGTTACTTCTTCGGTTAAAGTAGAAGCGATCACATTGCGATCGCTAGCATCTTGCAAAAATAAACATAGATTATAGCAAACTCCATACAGTTGTTTTCGATGATCCTGAAATTTTTTTAACTCTTGATATAACGAGACTGCAAGCTTTTGGCTTTTTTGATGTTTCGGTTTTGCTGGTAAATGTTCGATAATGTGACTAGCCGCACGGATAAACAAAGAATCGAGAGATTGAAATTGTGATGGATCAAGTAACGAATGAGTTTCCCCTAAAGCTTCTGTATCTCTTATTGCTTGATTGCTAAAACTGGCTTCTAAAACAGTTAAGTATCGGGAGTCAAGTTCCAATCTGTTACTGATAAGTGTCAAATATCTTTTTTTATAATTATTAGTTGCCGTGTCTGACGCTGACATTTGATAACCAAAGCTAATTAGCAATAGTTTTTCTTTCTCAGAAAAACACTCTGTGATTACTAAAAAATCCTGGATTTTTTGGTAAAATTGCTGATCTCGCACATTCTTAATTATCGGCCCTAGCAATTGTCGCAAATTGTTATTAGTGGGTATAAGTTTCTTCAAGGTTGTTACAAGTTGCTGCATTTCCTCAGCACTAGCAGTGCCCTTGACATAGATGACTCCCAGCAACACCGTGATCAGCGATACTAGGAAGAGGATCGATGGACTGACATCTTCTTTGCGAAGTTTTTGCCCAGTAAGAAGCGAAACAAACTGAACCGTTTGCAAACTAATTAGCGAAGTATCCATTTGCAGCGTTATAGATATTGTTTATCTAGAATATAATCATTATAATAGATGAGTTATTCTGTAGAATGATGCCAGGATAAAAATTTTATGATGAATTTTGTATTTCCCGCAGCGGTACAGGCTGGAATAGCGGCTGGTAAGTATGTACAAGTGTTTACATCCGCTGGAGTGCCAATCGGTATGGCCAGAGATGCAGCAACGGGACATTTTGCGGCTCATGCCATTGGTGCGGTTGTCAACAATAGTCCTCTCACACCCTTAGTGTCTCCCATAAATTTGATCATGGGTGGCTTGCAGATGTACCAAACACACATGGGTTTTCAAGCAGTCCAAGCTAGTTTAGGAGTATTGCAAGCAACAACAGCTGTTATTGGTGTAGGCACTTTTGCAGGGGTAGCCTTGTCAGCAGTGAATTTATACCAGACATTGCAACTTAAAAAAGCGGTTGAGAGGCTAGAAATTAAAGTAGAAAATGGTTTCATCAATTTAGAGCAACTTTTGAAAGGCCAAGGAACGGAAATTAAGCAATTAATTTACCAAGTTCTTGAAGAGATGAAATTTGAGCAGCATCGTCTTGTGCTAGTTCAGGCTTACGGGTTATTTACACAAGCAATTCAACGAATGCGATCAGCCCTGAAACTGCAAGATATTAATCGCAGAAATGCTGAAATTGATGCTGCACGAGGGATGTTATTTGAAGCTTTAGCTGATTACAGAAATCCGCATTTATTAGAAGAAACTTGTACACCAGGACAGTTGCGTCGCTTCGAGTGTAGTTGGGTGATCGAACAAAGTATTATCAGCACCTATCAGATCCAAAATGAGTTTGTTGCCGCAAGCGATCGCATTATTCAGCTTCAAAACACAATCCGTCAAGATGGGCTAAAAGTAATGGATGGCTGCGATTCTGACGATGAGCTAGATTTTCTCTACCCAGAAATCACAAGGATTCATAATCACGATTTAGCTTTATTAGACACTTGGCTTCATCAAATTGAATGGACGAAAGCTTTGCCGGAAAAAGAGTTAAAGCAGCTACAAAGTGCGGATTTCAGTGCCAATACTTCTACCACTGGGGATCAAAAATCAGCAACAACCGCTTTAGCGATCCCAGATGAACAATTACTTTATGAAAATTTGCGATCGAAGTCTCATTTTTACGCCCTTCGCACTCAACTAGAATTGATGCTAGACCCTCAGAAGCGTTCAGAATATGAAACGTATATTCAGGAGCAAGGGAAAATAGCGGGTCATAAAAGTTTAGTACCGTCGAACTTGGAGAAAGCGTCTGATTTCGCTGTTGCTAATCTTTATTACTACTTTAAGGTTCGGGATAACTCGGAAGAACCAGAATTAGTGACTTCTTCCTAATGAAGTATCCTGAATAGGATTCAATTAACTGTAGGGGCGAAGCATTCCGGCAGATCAGTCATAGGTAAACACCAGTAACTTTATCCCGGAATGCTTCGCCCTTCTTTCTGGTAGATCAGTTATAAACACCAGTAACTTTATCCCGGAATGCTTCGCCCTTCTTTCTGGTAGATCAGTTATAAACACCAGTAACTTTATCCCGGAATGCTTCGCCCTTCTTTCCGGCAGATCAGTCATAGGTCAATTCAATTAAGAATATTTTGGGGGATACGGGCAAATCAGGGCGAAGCATTCGGATATCATGTTAACCGTTGTGAACGATCGCTTATCGCCCGAATGCTTCGCCCCTACATTCCCACCTTCCCATATTCCCATCAAATCGTTAATCGATCGCTTGGGGATACGGGCAAATCAGGGCGAAGCATTCGGATATCATATTAACCGTTGTGAACGATCGCTTATCGCCCGAATGCTTCGCCCCTACATTCCCACCTTCCCATATTCCCATCAGATCATCAATCGATCGCTTGGGGATACGGGCAAATCAGGGCGAAGCATTCGGATATAGTATTAACGGTTGTGAACAGTAAATTATCGCCCGAATGCTTCGCCCCTACATTCCCACATTCCCATATTCCTATCAGATCATTAATCGATCGCTTGGGTAAATTGAAATACTAAATGATAAAATATCCTTGTTCTATCTCAGTTATTATCTTTTTATAATGATCCCTACAACCTCTCCTAATATCCCTCAATATGATTTTGCTGTCATTGGTGGTGGAATCGTCGGATTGTCGATCGCGATGACATTAGGACGTTATCCTGATGCTCGGATTTTAGTTTTAGAAAAAGAACCCTCTTGGGCTGCACATCAAACTGGAAATAATAGTGGAGTTATTCATTCTGGTATTTATTATCAACCAGGTAGTTTGAAAGCAACATTTTCTCGTGAGGGAAATCGCTTATTAGCAGAATTTTGTCAACAGTATGGCATTGATTATGAAATTTGTGGTAAAATAATTGTCGCTACAGATTCAGAGGAATTACCGCTGTTAGAGAAACTTTACCAACGGGGATTAGCTAACGGGCTGAATGTAAAAAAAATTACGGCTGAAGAAGTTAAGGAAATTGAACCTCACGTTAGTTGTTTAGCTGGTATTCAAGTTAAAAGTACCGGAATTGTTAATTATAGACAAGTTAGTGAAAAATATGCAGAAATTATCGCTAAACAGGGTGGAGAACTTCGGTTATCGACGAAAGTAATTGGAATCCGGTCAACTTCTCAGGGTTATATTATTAAAACTAATCAAGGTGATTTTTTAACTAAGTTTCTGGTGAATTGCGCTGGACTGTTTAGCGATCGCATTGCTCAACTCAGTGGAGTTAATCCCCAAATTAAGATTGTTCCTTTTCGGGGAGAATATTATGAAATAATCCCGGAAAAACGATATTTAGTTAAACACCTAATTTATCCCGTACCTAACCCTAATTTCCCCTTTTTAGGAGTTCACTTTACTCGCATGATTGATGGTAGTATTCATGCAGGTCCTAATGCAGTGCTGAGTTTTAAACGAGAAGGATATCAGAAAATAGATATTAATTTACGTGATCTGGGGGAAATTATTACCTATCCTGGAGTATGGAAATTAGCTGCTAAATATGCAGACATCGGGTTTGAAGAAATTATTCGTTCGTTTAGCAAAGCTGCTTTTGTCCGAAGTCTACAAAAATTAATTCCTGCAATTGAAATTGATGATTTAGTTCCTAGTAATGCTGGAGTTCGGGCTCAAGCATTAACCAATGAAGGAAACTTAGTAGATGATTTTCTATTAATTCAGGAAAAGAATGCAATTCATGTTTGTAATGCACCTTCTCCTGCTGCGACAGCTTCTTTACCAATTGGTGAGGAAATTGTCAAGCAAATCGATAAAATGAGGTTTAACTGATACTTTGGAAATACTTCACTACTTCAGTCGCGATCGATTCACTTCCATTTTTATCAATCGGTTCTGATTGACGGGGAGGTAACAAAGGTTGATGTAAAAACTCCCAATTACCCTCAGTAAACTCAAGGGGAGTTAAAATTTGATGGTAACCGTAATTTTGCAAACCTTCTAACAATAAGGGAGCTTCAGCAAAACCTTCCCGTGATAAAGAAATCAAGGGTGTACCCAAACGAATAGCTTCAGCAAAGGTACTATAACCTGGTTTAGAAATAGCTCTACCACAGAGTAACATAAAATCGACTGGACGGTATTGATGTTCAGTCACTTTAATTAAATTAGGTAAATCCGGTGCTTGACGATCGAAAGTAATAAATTGCCAATCAGGGAATAATTTTAGATTATCATAAGGTATTCCAGCTAATCCTAACCCACCAAAAGTTAGCAAAACTGTCTTTTCTGGAGGTGAATTAATCCCAAACTTAGACCGTAAATCATCTAAATTAAAAGCAGGAGTACCACCCGTCAATCCCACATCTTGAATCACAGGAAAAGCACTCAGAGACTCATAAAAAGGTAACCGAAATAAGCGATCGCACTGACTAAAACACTCTCCAATCCAATCCGCAATCTCGACAAACTCTCCACCCCAATCGCGATAAATAAAATCCCAACCAAAATTACTCATCATCCAACCAGGAATTCCAGCAGTTTTAGCGATCGGTGCTGCTAAGGGAGGAATATCTGCTAACACTAAACCAACTTTATTTTGATGAATAAACTTCACTTCTCCAGCAATAATCGAATTTTGGTACTGTTGAATTTCCCGTAACTTTACCAAAGTAGCACTTCGATCCATCTGTAAACTATCAGCTTGAATCACACCCACATCAAAAGCACGAGGACGGTGAATAAAATCTCCAGGGATATAAGATTCTAACAACCAACGGGGTGCAGTTGTGACTAAAATTATCAAAATATCTGGATTTTGTTTTTGAATTTCAGCTACAACTGAAGCAGCTCTCACCGCGTGACCAAACCCATGATTAGTAACAGCAACATACAAAACTGCTCTAGACATAAAATTTACCTACTTAACCATTACTAATCTAACATCTGAGCGATCGTATCAATCATCCTGGTCATCTCTACTTGATTAGTAAAATAATGAACACAAGCACGAATACAATCAGGATGAAGAATAGTTCTCACCATCACATTTTGCTGTTCTAAAAGCTCCACAAACTGCTGATGGGATTTACCATTAACTAATTGAAAGGAAACTAACCCAGCTTCAGGAGGAGATTGATGTAAACACTTCACCTGGGAAAGTCCAGCTAACCCTGACCAGAGAAACTTACTATTTTCACAAATTTGTTGGTAACGTGCTGTAGTTGAACCCCATTGATCATGGAGTGCGATCGCAGCACGTAATCCTGTCAATAAAGGATAAGCTGAAGTAGCTATTTCAAACCTTCTTCCATCCGGTTTCCAACCTTGAGGAGATCCAGACTGATCAATAACTATACTACGCCACCCAATAAAAGTTGGATGAATACTCTCTAAAATTTGAGGATGAATATACAAACCTCCCACACCTTCAGGTCCACACCACCATTTATGTCCAGTAAAAGCATAAAAATCTACATTCAATTCAGCTAAATTGAGGGGTAACACACCTACTGATTGAGCAGCATCGACTAAAACTTTAATATTCTGAGCATAAGTATGACAAGCATTAATAATTTCTGCTAAAGGTAAAACCTGACCAGTATTCCAGAGAATATGACTTAAGACTACTAAACGAGTATTAGGGGACAACTGGGACACAATTGCATCAACAGGATTACCTTCATTCAAGGTATCCAACAACGGTGCAATGGTAACTTCGATCTGAAAACGACGTTGGAGTTCCTTGACCGTAGCAATAATCCCCTGATGTTCACAATCTGTCATTACCAGTCGATCGCCAGGTTGCCAATCTATCCCCCACATGGCAATATTACAACCAACGGTGACATCTTCGGTTAGGGTAATAGTAGCAGGGACAACATTTAATTCTTTAGCGATCGCTGCTCGGGTTAAGTTTGTTTCTGCTACGATCCAATTATTTGTTCCCATGGTAAATGGTCCCAAATTTTGAATGTGCTGATAAGACTGATAAATTGCATCTAATGCGACTTGGGGTAGTGGTCCTTGACCCCCATAATTAAAATAAGCTTTATTAGATAAAGCTGGAAATTGCTGACGAAAGTTTTCCATTGGAGGTTTAACGAGGGGAATGATCATTGTGATCGGGAATCAAAATGTCCAAAAGCGATCGGATTCTAGCAGACAAATTCCTGCTAGTTTAAATCATGTTAGTAACTTGTAAACGTCTCCTCAATTATCAACGCTGTCAACGTCGGGTATTTCTCGATATCTATGGTGATTTTAGTCAACTCGATCCCCCTAATGATTTTCTGCGAAAACTCAATCAAGATCGCTTGGTGCATCAACAGCAGGTTATGGTTGACCAAATTTATGAGCAACCAATCTATCCTAAATTTGATTTCCAAGCTGGAGCTGAAGCTACCCTAGCATTAATGCGTCAAGGAGTTGAGACAATTTACCATGGGGTATTATTAGCACCAGGACCGGAAGGGGTTACTTTAGTTAGTTATCCTGATTTATTAAAAAAACATCCTGGTGAATCAGATTTTGGTGATTGGTTATATAGTGTTACGGATATTCAACTCAGTAAGCGTGCTAAACAGGATTATCAAATTATTGTCGCTTATCATACTTATATCTTAGCCGCAATTCAAGGAGCTTGGCCAGAAAATGGTTGGCTCAATTTACGAGAAAAAGGTCTTGCTGAGGTAGATTTGTGGAAGCGTTTACCACAAATGCAGGAAATTTTAACCGCATATATTACAACTTTACGTTCTGAACGAGAGCCAGAGATTTTTATTTCTCGGGAGAAATGTAGTTTATGTGGTTGGTTAAGTAGTTGTTCTGCGATCGCTCAATCCCAGCATCATTTGTCTTTATTACCGGGAGTAACTCCTAGTCGTTATAAGCGTTTACAATATCTAAATGTTACCTCAGTTGCATCTTTAGCTCATCTCAATCCAGCCGAATTAGAATTTTGGCAAGAATTTGAAAATGGGATAGCTAAAAAAGTAGTAATGCAAGCTCAATCTGTGTTAGAAAATAAAGCGATCGTCATTGATAAACCTCAAAATATTGCTGAATCTAAATTATCTACAAATCAGATAGAACTATATTTTGATATTGAATCTCAGCCAGATTTAGATTTTATCTATTTACATGGAGTTTTGGTAGTTGATCGAGCAGCTAACACAGAAATTTTTCATCCTTTTTTAGCTGAAAAAATCGAAGATGAAGGTAAAATTTGGTCAGATTTTCTGAATTTAGTTTGGCAATATCCTCAAGCACCAATTTTTCATTTTTGTGACTATGAAGTGGAAACCATTAAAAATTTAGCCAAGCTTTATCACACCCCCCAAGAAAAGTGGGAACCACTCTTAAAACGCTTTGTAGATATTCATGCTTTCGTCACCCAAACCACAATTTTACCCATAGAAGGATACGGATTAAAACAAATTGCTCGTTGGTTGGGATTTGAATGGCGCGATCGCAAAGCTAATGGTGGTCAATGTGTTTTTTGGTATGATACTTGGTTAAAAAATGGTGATCGATCATTTCTCGCAGCAATTCTTAGTTATAATGAAGATGATTGTCGAGCTACTTATCACGTTAAAGATTGGTTAGTTAAGTTTTTAGATCAGCTGTAGCAAGTGACCACTAAAACTATGCCACTTGCTAAACGGGCTATATTCTACTTTTAACTAAAATGCTTTCGTTACATAAAAATCTTTCAGGGTAACATTTTCCGCCGCAAATTCAATCAGATCAAAGCTAACAGGTAAACGATGCTTATATTTATAGCTCCAAGGTGGTTTTCCTGTACCTTCTTCAATCCCTTGAATTTCAAATTCCGTCGAGGAAATAATCACCATAATTGAGATTAGTTGTTTTACTACTAAAGGAAACCCAGCTGGTCTTTCTTCTGGTCCCCAACCTCCATTGATGAAAGAGTTAAGCACAACTGTCCCCTCATTCAAACGGGGATTGATATGGAGTGCAATATTATTACCTACTTTTAGATTCAAGGCAAAACCAGCGCCGTCTAAAGCAGTATAGCCTACTTTGTAAATATAACCTTCTCCCAAACCAGGCAATGTTGCTGTAATAATCGCAGCCATGATAATTTTCTCCTAATCAGGAACGATCGATTGACCTTTCTCAGGGTACTTTTTTCGTTAATACTTATTTCTAAAAAAAAGATTAAGATTTATTGTCCAATTAATGCCGATCAGATTCGGAGCAGAAATATTACATCGCCATTGACAATTTATCAGTAACTTTGATTCTACTCCTAAAAAAAGACGCGATCGCCCCAAGGGCGATCGCGTTAATTTCCTTTTTACCTATCCTCTAATTTCCCTGAACCTTAATGACCAAATAACTCTTGCCACTCAGCTTCTAGCTGTTTAACCAATTTTTGATTTCCTTCACTTCTCGCTACTTGGAGACGATGTTCTAAGCTGTTGCGGATATTAGCTTGATGATTTTTGACGACTTCTTCGTGAGCAACTTGATTTGGAGCAGAGTTTGGTGTTTTCATAAAAAATCTCTCTGGTAAGACAATCAGCTAATCGACTAGGGGTTACTTATCTATTTGATGGTCAGATAGGAATTTTTCTGGATACTCTACCCGATTAATATCAAATCGGTCGCTTATGCAGAAACACTTCATTCGTTCTGTATCTTTCGATACTTTTAAGATAACTGATCGAAATTGCCGATAAGTTAATTAAAGATTAAAGAATAGTTAAATTTGAATTAATTTCAAAAAAACTCTTGACAAAATTGGAAAAATCAGACATCATGGAAATTGTGTCCAATAAGGGATTGTAGTTCAATTGGTTAGAGCACCGCCCTGTCACGGCGGAAGTTGCGGGTTCGAGCCCCGTCAGTCCCGTTAACGTAGGGGCGTATTGCAATACGCCCCATGGCAATATGCCCCATGGCAATATGCCCCATGGCAATACGCCCCATGGCAATACGCCCCATGGCAATACGCCCCATGGCAATATGCCTTATGATAGTATGCCCTATTGCCTCCCTAGGTGATTGGAGCGGATCGGAAAATACCATCTAAAATTTAAAATGCAGATGTGATTGCTGTATGGGAGAGAAAAGCTGCTGTGACCGTGAGAGTTCGTATTGCCCCTAGTCCAACTGGAAAATTACATATAGGTACAGCGCGGACAGCTGTATTTAATTGGTTGTTTGCCCGTCACCAAGGTGGGAAATTCATCATCCGGATCGAAGATACAGATCTAGAGCGATCGCGTCCTGAATATACCGAAAATATTCTGGATGGACTAAAATGGTTGGGGATCGACTGGGATGAAGGACCATTTTATCAATCGCAGCGTACCCAGCTCTATCATCAAGCAATTCAAACCTTAATTGATCAAGGATATGCTTATCGTTGCTATACTACCACCGCCGAATTAGAGACCATGCGGGCAGACCAAAAAGCCAACAAACAAGCGCCCCGCTATGACAATCGTCACCGTGATCTCACCCCAGAACAACAAAGCAAATTTGAAGCAGAAGGAAGAACCGCAGTCATCCGCTTCAAAATTGACGATGAGCGACAAATTTACTGGAACGACATGGTCAGGGGAAAAGTGACCTGGAAAGGTAGCGATCTGGGTGGGGACATGGTAATAGCCCGTGCTGCTAACCAAAATGATATTGGTCAACCCCTCTACAATCTAGCGGTAGTAGTCGATGATATCGATCTGAAAATCACCCACGTAATTCGTGGAGAAGATCATATTGGTAACACTCCAAAGCAAATTTTACTCTATGAAGCATTAGGTGCTCAAGTCCCTGAATTTGCCCACACCCCTCTGATTTTAAATCAAACTGGACAAAAACTATCCAAACGAGATGGGGTTACTTCCATTTCTGATTTCCAAGCTTTGGGTTATACCCCAGCAGCAATGGTTAATTACATGACCCTGTTAGGTTGGACTCCACCTGATGCAACTAAAGAAATTTTCACTCTGACCCAAGCTGCCACAGAATTTGGATTTGAGCGAGTTAATCAAGCAGGTGCTAAATTTGATTGGGATAAACTGAACTGGTTAAATAGTCAATATCTACGCCATCTACCGATCGATCAATTAACCGAGCAACTGATCCCCTGGTGGCAAAAAGCTGGTTATGAATTTGATCCGATTCGCGATCGGGTTTGGTTAGAGCAATTAGTTGCTTTAATCGGTCCGAGCTTAGTTCGTCTTCAAGACGCTGTGGTAATGAGCCAAATATTCTTGACTCCAAAGGTTGATTTAAATGAAGAAGCAACTCAACAACTACAACAAGAAGGTGTCATATCTGTGCTTAGATCTATAGAAGAAGCTGTCACTAGTGAAGAAAATCTCACTGCCACCAAAGCTGAAGAAATCTTGCAAAGAGTGACTAAAGCGCAAAAAGTCAAAAAAGGTCTAGTGATGCGCTCTCTGAGAGCTGCTCTGACCGGAGATGTGCATGGTCCGGATCTGATCCAATCCTGGGTGCTACTAGCTGAAAAAGGACTAGCTCTACCACGCCTACAAACAGCATTAAAATTGGCTAAGTAAGACTTAGCTTCCGCTGATCTGACTGTCAGGAACTAGCTGTCCCTGATTACCGTCTTTGTCATCAAGATCGACATTGTAGTCCAAAAACTTAATTTAGAAAAAGCAGAATGCACAAAAAAATGCTGCATTTAGGGCGATTCTTATCAGTCGCAATCACTCTAATCATGAGGGGAATGTGGCTGAGTGAATCAGCAGGAGCTGAAGTAACTCAAGAACCCTCAGCATTTGAAGATGTCAGAATTGGGTCAAGGTTTTCTCCAGACCCATTGACGATTCGCGGTATTGCTGGTGGTCCAGTATCGATCGAAACTTTAGCAGGACTGAAAGAAACAGCCAATGGGCCATGTGTGGGTTTTACGAATGAACAACCAGCACATACCTTAGTTCTCACTTCTTTTTTTAATTATCTTAGTCTCCAGGTAAAGAGTCCGGAAGATACTACTCTATTAATTCGTGGTCCTGGTGGGACTTGGTGTAATGATGACTTTGACGGTAAAAATCCTGGAATTGCTGGTCAGTGGCTACCGGGAAAATATAGCATTTGGGTAGGTTCTTTTAACTCCAATATCTATCCTCCCTACATAATTAACATCACCGAAGTCCAACTCCTTAATCCTTTACCTTTTAGACCTTAAATTGCGCTTCGATGACCAAAAAAATGGGTGGGAGTTAGCCAATCCCACCCTGATGGATAATTATTAGTGCGATCCGATCGCACCATGAACTAGAACTAGGTCCGCATCATTCTCTGGGCCAAAAACCATCTGGAGGACGATGGGTTGACCACCTACTTGATGATATCGATCGGCCCAAGCCCGAATTACTTCATCTAATTCCTGCATAGCTTGGTCAAGACGTTCTGGCATAATGTCTAATTCTTCTAAAATTCGCATTATCATTGGCGTCCGTTCCGCCCAATCTTTCATCAGACGGAAATATCGAGCTGTATCCTCAACCATAATATAAGTCCGCTCTTCATCGTCCGAGGGTGAATAATGAGGACGAGTCAAAGCATAAAAAGGCATCCCCCAAGGAGAATCAATCCGGGTGACAGTACCTGAATAAATTAACCGACGCTTAATATGTTCAGCTAGTGCTTCACTTAGAGGTAAACGTCGATCAGCAGGTAAATCTTCCTGAGAGCGACGATGGAGAAATTCAATCAAGTCCATAAACTGGAAAGAATTAATCAACTGAGCATCAGGTAGATTTTCTGGGAGCTTGCGCTCTAGCTGTCGTTTTTCTTCTGTAGTCAGACTGGTACTAAGTATCCGCGATCGCCCTGGCACCCAAGGATATTGTTCTAGCCAAACATAGGGAAACTGAATCAAATAGCGCGGCTCCTGGGAACCTAACATTTTCAACAATTTGCCTTCCGTCAGCGCTTCCCGGACTTCCTCGACGATCGCTTTTACTCGTTTCGGCTCAATGTGGTGTAGATGCCCCGTCATCCGCAGGTTTTGACCCTGCTCCAAATATGTCATATAAATGGCACACTTGGCCGCTGTCGCGGCTGCATCCAAAAATGCTCCGTGTCGGTGCCCACTGGTTCTCATGGCACTAAATGCCAGATAAAGCATGATCTGATCCATAGCGCTGGGGCTAAGGCGCTTAATCAGATTAACGTCGTTGCTCATCATGTTAGGGGCCATTGCATCTCAATCTATACAATATTTTTGATCGCTAGTGTTTTGGCGATCTAGCCAGCTAAGTTAAACCTACTTAGCTTTGGGCACCCCGATTGTTTTTCAACCACTAATTATCTCTCTTCAGCGTTTACCGCCTTTAGAATATGCCTATTTTATAAGCATTAACTGGCAATTTGGCAGGTGGAACCAAAAAGAATTGACAAAAGTGTAGAAGCCTACATGGTTTAATCTTATCAAATTGTTTTTGTCACCACCGCAATTTTGGCGTTTTTTTTACGCCGAAAACCTTTACCCTCTGGTATTTTCAACTCACTCAAAAAATAAAAAATCTCAGCAACAGCAGAACCGACCAAAGGGATAAAGTCCTTTGGTCAGTAACCATAATTAAATTTCTCTTGACAAAATTTTGACCTTAATCTATAATCAAAAGAAATAACAAACCGTTAGCCACAATTTCCTTGCATCCGCAAAACTGTTTGACTAAACATCCAAGTTTGCTCAAGCCAAACTAGTGAGTAAAGACGGTTAGACCATTAGGCGTTGTTAAGTGGATGAAAGGAAAATTGACTGATTTCGTTTGGACAAGCTTGTTCCGGACAGATTCGTCCACTACCACGATGGTCACAAGAATTATTGGCAGATTCTTCGTTTGGTTCGGCTTTATTAGATGAGAAGAGGAAAAATTCTCTTCTACCATCACCACTCTTAGGAGTGCGATCGCCGGCTTGCTCTGTTTGAACGGATGCTTGTTGATCGGAATTGACAGGATTAATTGTTGTTTGCTTAGTGCGGAAATTAAGCATACAACCAATTAATAACAGGAAGCTGGCTAAAACCAGTGAAGTTCTAGTAAACATGGGAAAATTTCTAGGTGAGGTGTTCTATTTCCTGTTTACGAACTTCAGCTAATCTGTCCGGATTAAAATTGGCAGAAAAGCGAATTTATAATTATTAATCGCCAAAAAAATAAATATTTTCAGAACTTACTCAGACTAATGTGAAGTCTAACTCACACCAACCCAATCTGAATTTGTTCCACTAAAATCCAAGCACCAGATAAATTTATCTGTCCCCAGACAATCACAGGTTTTCCAGTTGGACAACTTTGGAGTTTTTGGTCTATTTCTGGACGTAAAGTTACTAATTCTATCACTGATACATTTAACCCTACTGGCTCAGTCAGGGTCAATGTATAGTTTTGTTCTCCATGAGCATGAAAAATGCCAGAAAATTTTGGACTAGAAAAATCATCAATTCTCTGACTGATGATCCCGGAGGAGGAAGGACAGTTTCCCTGTATGGGATAATCCTCAGGATGATCTAGATAATAATTTTGCCAGTAAAGCCAATCATTCCGATCGGGAGGCAAATTAAACAAGGGAATCACAGCCATTGGTGCGATCGGATCTTGTAACAAAGCGGTTTGTAAGACCCGGACTGATAAATCCCTGGGTTGACAGTCCGATTCAACACATAAAGCAGCAGCCATCCCAGCGGCTTGACCAATGCCCATGACTACAGTTTGCAACCGAGTGGCACCATTAGCAATATGGGAGACAGAAATATTTTTTTCAGCAACTAAGAATCCATCAGTGCTGATCGGTACTAAAGAATCATAGGGGATAGTGAACGGAGTTCCCGTTACACTTCCACCCCAACGAATTGATTTTGGTTGGAGGGGAAATTCGACTCCTGGATAATGATGATCATTAGCATAATTACCGATAGCGATCGCCCGGACTTGACCATTGATGATCGGTAATTTAGCCACTCTTCCGGTAGGTATGGGCAAAATATCTTGCTCTTGGATGGTGACTAATCCCTGAAGACGACGACTTTCGCGATAATAGGGACTTAAAGCTAAACCCCCACCACCTAGAGCATATTCCCCCACCCAATATCCTTTAATGCTACCTGGGAAGGGAAACACTTGTTGGGCTAATCCATAACGTCGTCCTAATTCTTGTTGGATAAAGTGAGCAAAACCCTGACTATACCAACAAGCTTCTTGCAGAAACTCAAATCTTGCTGCTTCAGATTTGACTAAACGTCCTAAATCTCGGCCATAATCATTACCGGATATAGGCCAGTTGAGCATGAAGAGATTTCCTGGTAATCTACCATAATTAAGAAATTTTTCTGCACCATAACGTGACCAAGCATTGGTAAATGCTCCAGAACAGTCGAAGGGAGGTGGGGGAATTTCGGTCGCGATCGCATCTGGACCAAAATCTTGTAAAATTGCTACCCAAGTTGGTGCTTGGACTGGATAGGTTTCGGTTAAAGAATTAGCTGTCTGGGGAGCACTCTGGTTCCTGTCCAAAAGATGCAAATTCCCATCCCCAACGATAGGGAATTTCACCATCCGCTAGGAGATCTCCTAATTCGGTCGCATCAATGGTAATTTTAGCCAGGATCGTCAAATCCTGAAATCGGACTCCCTGGATGCGATCGCCCGATCGCAAAACTTCTCCGGGCACCTGTCCAATGATCCAGTGCAAATTAGGTAATTCTTGCACCCAATCCGTCCAAATTTTCGCCCCAATGCGGGGATCAAAAGTAAAAAAACTGACCCAACTGTGATCTAATCCTTCTGGTTGACGACACTTAAGTTCTTGTAAAAATGCTCCCCAAATACCCGTTTGCCATGCTGCGAGTTCATTCCCATCTGGTGCAGAAACTCCAGCGGAGGTTAACATTCCTCCTAACCAGCTCCATGTGCTGACTAAGATCGTGTTTGCTCCTCGACGTGCAGCTTGAATAGCTGCTACCGTTCCCCCAGTCCCTCCACCGACAACTAGGATATCAGTATGAATTTGGTTTTGCATTCTCTTCGATTTAATTATCTGATCATCAGCCTATTGGCGGAGATTATACATTAAATCTAATTTTATTATCAAAAGTTAAAGATTTTTAGGAGCGTATGGCAATCCGCGGGCGTATGGCAATCCGCCCCTACGAAAATTTTAAGCAGCGATAAAACAAGTATAATAATCTTATCATACCATCATGATGGCAATTAAATTTTATGGCCGTAACTAAAGACACCATTTTCGAGCGTTTCCTCAAGCCAATTTTCGGGTTACTGATTAATGAAGCAGAAATTCGGAATCTTTCTAACAGTATTAATTGGCTAGAAGCGATCGCCCGTTACCAACAACCAAATCTGATTTACCCTAACTATTATATTAGTCAAAATTTCCATGGAGTTGAAGGTGGATATCTTACTTCTGATGCAGCAGTTTCCTACGATCCAATTACTCAATATGTCTTACCACCAAATGAAATTGTAGCACGTCAAGGCTTAATCGACAATATTCGCTGTCAACCAAGACGAATTCTTGATCTGGGTTGTGGGACAGGTTCAATGACCTTAATGTTAAAACAAGCTTTTCGGGAAGCAGAAGTAATTGGATTAGATTTATCTCCATATATGTTAGTGATAGCTGATCGGAAAGCTAGCAAAACCGGATTAAATATCCAATGGGTTCATGGCAATGCAGAAAGTACCAGATTACCTGATAATTCCTTTGATTTAGTCACAGCAGCTTTATTATTTCATGAAACACCAACAGAAGTATCCCAAGCAATATTAAGAGAGAGTTTCCGACTGTTGAAAGCCGGGGGAGAGATGTTAGTTTTCGATGGTAATCAGAAGACTCTCAAACAACTAAATTGGCTTCAAGAAATATTTGAGGAACCTTATATCAAAGATTATTCATCTGGTAATTTAGATGCTTGGATGGGAGGAGCAGGATTTGGAGCAGTGCAAAGTGAAGAATGGTGGATGATCCATCAGGTAACTCGTGGTGTTAAACCGCTTCCCGTAGATGATCCTAATATAGCAAGCAGGAATCAGGTTAATCTAAATCAAGACAATAATAATCCTCTAGATGGAGATGATTTACGAGGTTTTCCAGTCCCTGCTTTTAGTTAAAATTGATGGAGCTATATCCTCAGTTTTATTTCTGGCTGAAACCAAGTAATTTAAAAGCATGATCGCACAGAAATTATGACTCTCAAAGCAGTTTTATTCGATTTCAATGGGATCATTATTAATGATGAACCGATTCATCAACAATTGCTAGAAGATATTCTATTGGGAGAAAACATCCGTCCTAATCCAGAAGAGATTCGTCAAGTTTCTCTAGGAAGGAGCGATCGGGTTTGTCTAAAAGAATTGTTGATGTTACATGGTCGATTTGTGAGCGAGCAATATTTAGATCAGCTGCTAATCCGTAAAGCTAACGCATATATCGAAAAATTGGCAACTCTAAATAAATTACCAATTTATCCAACTTTAGCAGACTTGATTTTTAAAGTCCGAGTTAGTAGGTTAAAAATGGCAGTAGTAAGCGGAGCTTTACTTGGTGAAATTGAGCAAGTGTTAACCAGAGCAGGGATCGCAGAAAACTTTGCTGTGATTGTAGCTGGAGATGAGATTAAAGTAAGCAAACCAGAACCAGATGGTTATCTTTTAGCAGTAGAGCGTCTGAATCAAATATACCCAGAACTGAACTTAAAACCTTGGGAATGTCTAGCGATCGAAGATTCTTTTGCAGGAATTCAAGCTGCTAAAAATGCAGGTATCCCCGTCGTCGGGGTAGCACACACTTATCCGTTTCATATGCTCCACCGTCGAGCTAATTGGACAATCGATTATCTGTCGGATTTGGATTTGGATCAAGTCCGAGAGGTATATCAAAGAGGTAGATTTCAGTTGAGTGGGAGTAGTCCATAAATCCTAGATGGGAAGTGTCCCTGGTACATCGGGAATCAGAAAAATATTTTCCGATTAGCGATCGCTAATGCCTGAGTTAGTGTTATAGTGGAAATGTGGTTTGCTGGGGAATTAGCTCAGTTGGTAGAGCGCTGCGATCGCACCGCAGAGGTCAGGGATTCGAGTTCCCTATTCTCCATTAGTCGATAAGCCAAGATTAATGGAAAACCTAACCCCTGTATCCTTTAAAGGTACAATGAGCGGGATACCTCACGCACCTCAGAACAATTCTCGATCGCCACCTGAATTAGACGCTATATCATCTGCAAAAATTGTAAAGAACAAATTTATGTCTATCTGATCTTTGATACTCTCAGGTCTAAAGACACTGAGATTCTTGAATAGTCCAGAGTCTGAACTTCAAAGGCGCGTACAAGACACCTCTACTGATTTCACTTAGGTCTAGCCCAAGATTCACCGCTACTTTTCTTAAAATATTAGCTGCACCGTTGCAATCGGCATTGATCTTTATGCCTTTAGAACTGACATACAAGCCTCGCTTCACTCTTTTTCCTGATGCTGTCCATTCTTCGGGTTTTTCACCATAAGTTGGGATGGGGTCAGCGTCTAAAAAACTAGCTTTACTTGTATAGCTTTCTTCAGTTTCTTCAAACTTAATGTCGTACAACTCACATAGTTGTTGGATTCTTGTTTTGAGTCTAGCTGTAGATATTTGGACAAAGTTTTGATTAGTTTGCTTACCTAACTCAATGCCATCTTTTTGTCCTTTATTCCAACCAAATACTAAAGTTCCGATGCCATTATTTAAACAGTAATTTATCACTATTCGAGCCGCTTTGTTGATAGCGTCCCTCATCTGTCTATTCCGTTTCTCAGTCATTGCTGCCAAACGATTAGACCAGAACCCTTTAGGCTTATTAGCTTTGAGTTTGGCTACTTGTTTGTTATACCATTGATTGACCGATTTTAGATGTTTGCCATCAATTATGAAGCTTGTGCCCACATTACTAACGGCTGTTAGCCAGTTGTTCAAACCGTGGTCTAACCCTAAGCATTTAGCTGTGTCTAGAACAGGTTTTTCGACTAAGTTTGGGTAGACAAACTCTGCATAAAAACATCCATTTCTTGGGAGGATTCTGACTTCTCTAAGAGACTCAAAATCTAAGTTAGTTGGCCTTGGTAGGAAAAACTCTTTTATGCCAAACCAAGCGTTGATTTGTAACCCTAAAGGAAATCTAATCTTTCCATCAATTAACCTTAGCGACCGTTTGGGATAGGCAATTAATTGATAGCCACCAGGTTTCCGATAATTGGGCAAGTTGGGTTTAGTTTCGAGTTTACCACTCAGCCACAACTCCCTTAACTTGGCAAAGGAGCTAATGGACTCACCTACGGCATTACAAGTTTGTGTTGCGGCATCGGATGGTAGGGCAGAAAAATGTCTATTTTTAGTTTGTATTAGGTGTGCCCCTATCTCAAACTTCGTTACAAATCTGCGAGTTTTGAACCAGATTTGACGAGCGTAATAGGTAGCACAATTGTGTAGCTTATTGGACTCTGAGCAAATAAATTCAAGAATTGCTTTTAACTCTGAACCAGCATCAATTAAATTTTGCTGAACACCTAACGGTACTTGGGGCTTCTTTTCCGTTTTCTTTCTTTTGACCATTTCATCACTTTCATTTCTCTATATACATCATAGCTTAATGTCGAGAAAAAAGTAAGTCTTTTCTACAAAAGCAATGGTAAGATTAAGAAATATTCTCTGGTGGTTAAAACCACTTGGGTCGTTTCCCTCTCAGGTCTAAAGAACCTGAGCTTCCCACAAACCCATGTTTTTTTGTGATTAAAGATAACAGAATTGCTCATTTTACTCCCTGTGCGATCGCACTTGGTAGTAATCTCGGTAATTCCCATACTATTTTTGCGACTACTCTCGCAATTCTTGATACTATCCCAGGGATTACCTTAAAATCTCGCTCTAGTTGGTATCAAACTCTGCCCGTTGGTCCACCACAACCTGATTATTTGAATGGTTGTGCGCTCCTTGATGTCCAATTGACTCCCCAGGAATTGTTACAAAATCTACTGGAAATAGAACTAAAATTTGGTCGAATCCGACAGGAACGCTGGGGACCAAGAACTCTGGATCTAGATTTATTGTTGTTTGGAGACCTAATTTTAACCACTCCCACCCTGCAATTACCCCATCCAGAAATGTGCGATCGCCCGTTTGTCCTAATTCCTTTAGCCGAAATTGCTCCCGATTGGATCGAACCTGTGAGTGGAAAAGCGATCGCGGAACTTGCTCAAGGGATAGACTCAACTGGAGTCAAAAAATTGTAAACTGAATCAGTTATTACTCTGGAGACAAATTGAATTATGGCCATAGAATTGCAAGTCCCTTCGATGGTTTGCGGAAAATGCGTCGAAACTATCACTAAAGCCATTAAAACCGTTGATGCGGATGCTACTATCTCTACAGATTTAGAGAAAAAAACTGTAACATTGGAGTCTTCCGCGACAGCAGAATCATTTAAAGAAGCCATAATTAACAGTGGTCATACGATCGCTTAGGAAAATCTACCGTAATTGTCAAACTTAATTTCCTATGTCCTTGTCCCATGAACCTCCCCAACTGATTCAACACCGTTTATCTTATTCGGGTCGTAAATTTGGCTTTGATGTTAATCGATATCGTCTTCCTAATGGTGCTGAAGGTGATTGGGAATGTATCCGTCATCCTGGGGGAGCTTTAGCTGTACCAGTTACTCCCGAAGGTAAGTTAATTTTAGTTAGACAATATCGGTTTGCAGTCCAGGGACGTTTATTAGAATTTCCCGCAGGTACTTTAGAACCAGATGAAGATGCACAGACCACAATTAAGCGTGAAATTGAAGAAGAAACTGGATATCGCGCTCATACATGGCAAAAATTAGGAGAATTTTTCCTTGCTCCTGGTTATTCCGATGAAATTATTTATGCTTTTCTAGCTCAGAATTTGGAAAAACTAGAAATTCCTCCCCACCAAGATGATGATGAAGATCTAGAAACAGTTTTACTTACTCCTGCTGAACTAGAACAAGCTATTTTTCAAGGAGAGCCGATTGATGCTAAATCAATTACAAGTTTTTTCTTAGCCCGTCCATTTTTAGGTAAAATCATTAAATGAGTATTTATACTTAATCTGTTGCTGATTCTTTTTGGTATGCTGACAGAAAGACTAAGTTTCCTTGTAAAACGATGACCAGTAACCCAGGACTAACTACTGTTGTTAGAAGCAATCCGTACTTAGAGCTAAATAATCAGGGACAGGTTTTCCATGTAGAGTTAACCAGAAGTGAACATAGATTAGGACGCGATCGGGATTTTGCTGATTTAGTTGTTCCCCCTGATTGGCAAATTGTTTCTCGTCGTTGTCATGCGATTTTGCGTCAAGCAAATTCTGATTATTGGATCTATGATGGAGATGGTTATCAACCGAGTAGTAATGGTTTATTTCACGATCATGTTCGGATTACCCCGACAGAAGGTTTTTATCTGAAAAACGGTACTCAACTGTGGATTGGTCAAAATCCTTATGATAAAATACTGCTCACTTATTTTAACCCTTTAAGTAACTCTATTCTAATTCCACCAACTCAGAAATCTATTTCTTTAAAAAATCGCTCCGTTTTACTAGGTCGTGATCCGGGTGCAACTCTTCATTTAGATTCTCCGATTGTTTCTCGTCGTCATGCAACTATTGAACCTCATGCTAAAAGGGGATATATTCTGCAAGACTTTAGTGCTAATGGAGTATTTGTCAATGGACAGCGAGTTCAAGATTCGATCCAACTGATTAAGGATGCGACAATTCGGATTGGTCCGTTTACTTTACTATTCCATCAAGATGAATTAAAGGTTCAAGATCAAGGTAATCAAATTCGCTTAGATGCTGATGATCTGAACATTAAGAAACGTCTTGATCATATTACTTTAGCAATTGAACCAGGTCAATTTGTCGCTTTAGTTGGTGGTAGTGGTGCGGGTAAATCCACTTTAATGAAAACTCTATTAGGGATTGAAAAAACTCATAGCGGTGTAGTTTATTTGAATGGTGATGATTTACGGAAAAATTTTAATATTTATCGCACTCAAATTGGTTATGTACCTCAAGATGATATTATTCACCAAGATTTAACTGTCACCGAAGTTTTAAGATATGCAGCTAAGTTACGATTACCACCAGATATTGAAATTGAACAAGTAGTTCAAAAGACTTTAGATGATATTGGAATGCTCCATAAACGCAATGCTTTAGTCAAGAATTTAAGTGGTGGTCAGCGCAAACGGGTTAGTATTGGGGTAGAATTAATTGCTGATCCAAAATTATTTTTCCTTGATGAACCGACTTCAGGATTAGATCCTGGTCGCGATTACATGATGATGCAACTGATGCGAAAGTTAGCAAATGAAGGTCGTACTGTGATTTTAGTTACTCACGCAACAGCAAATATTAAAATGTGCGATCGCATTGTTTTTTTAGGTAGAGGTGGTCGTCTTTGTTATTTTGGTCCTCCCCAAGAAGCGCTAGATTTTTTTGAGCTAAAAGATCAAAATTTTGCTGATATTTATATCAAACTAGAACCAGAAGAAGAGGAAAAAACTGAAGCGATCGTTTTAAACTCTGCTTATAAATTTAGTAAATCTTCCTATTATCAAACCTATATTGAAAATCACCTGAGTCGTCCCGGGACAATTGCCCAATCAGTAGCTGTTTCCGCTCAACAGGTTAATCCTTCCTTTTTTCAACAATTATTAATTCTGTGTCAGCGTTATGCTCAGTTAATTTGGCGCGATCGCACTAATTTAGTTCTTTCCCTATTAACAGCACCGATCGGGATTAGTTTAATTACCTTAGCAATTAAAGAGAATCCTTTAATTCCTAGTGATCCTTTAGACGCAAAAACAGCACCTTTAGCTCTTCGCGTCTTATTTGTTTTTACCAGTGCTGCTTTATGGGTGGGGTTATCGACTGCTGTCCAAGAAATTGTAAAAGAAGCACCGATTTATATCCGGGAAAGATTAGTAAATTTAGGTTTATTTGCTTATTTAGGTTCTAAAGTCTTAATTTTAGGAGGATTAGCGATTTTCCAAACCTTATTAATGAGTTTGGTAATTATCCTCTGTTTTAAATCTCCATCTCCAGAATTAATTTCCTGGTCTTTAGGTGTAACTATTACGACATTTTTGACTCTTTTAACCAGTCTTTGTTTAGGATTGATGGTATCTGCGATCGCTAAAAATGGTTCTCAAGCTAATAGTACCTTACCTTTATTATTATTGCCTCAGATTATCTTTTCTGGAGTATTATTTAAAATGGAAGGATTAGCTAGTAAGGTATCTTGGTTAATGTTAAGTCGCTGGTCTGTTGGTGCTTATGCTTCTTTAGTCAATGTCAACGCAATGAATCCTAAAGATCCGATTAAGTTACCAGATGGTACAACTATTGATTTTCCCTTTCAACCTACAGGTGCTTACGATCCAACCTGGGATAATCTTAATCTCAATTGGGGAATGCTGGGTTTGCATTCATTAATTTATTTAACTATTACATGGTTGTTGCAAAAACGCAAAGATATCCTTTAAGACTGATTAACTGGAAATTAGGATTGTTTGACACAATTACCAGTAATTCGATTTCCAGCAACCCAACCAATAGATTTAGATTTCTGAATTTTATATCCATACCAACCGTCTTTTTCTTGGATCACATTAATTTTAGTACCATTTTTGAGGGTTGTCACAATTGATGAATTAGCATCAGGTTCAGATCGGACATTTAAAGGTGGATTGGGATCAGTAACTTTAGCTTGACAACCTTGAAAAGTAGCAACTGGTGAACTTGTAGCTATTGGTGTTTGGGGTGAAGGTGGTACTGATGGACTGACTGAAGGAGTAGGAAATATAATCGGAGGAGTATTGATCGGGGTGTTTACTACTTGAGGGGATGGGGTTGATCCATTATGATCAGGAGCAGGTGTGATAACAGAGGGAGAATCCGTTGGTGGTTTCGTGACAGGAGAAACAGTCGGACTAGGAGACTTTTCGCTGACGATATTAGGTGATAAGGTAATATTAATTGTCGGAACAGATTGAGGGTGGGAATTCTTTTTGACTGTTGATTTTTTTGGAGATGGAGAAGTTGTTGTTGGTTGAGTTGGTGATGCTGAAGGTAAAGTGGTAGTAGTTGGTGATTCTAATTGAGATTGAGCAGATGGTGTAGAAGATTTGATTCCGAAAATTATACCGACAATCATTGCACCGATAACTCCCGTTGCGATTAAACCTCCGATGAGAATTGCTTCTTGAGAATTACTTGGACTTACCGATCGCTGGGGAATATGATTAGGTCGAGGGTAAGTTACTTTCCGAGATGATATTCCTGAAGTATAGGGAATTGTCTGATTAGATGCTAATCCAGATGTCAATTCAGGTAAAGGGGGAACTGAGGGGTAAATAATTGGGGATAATGCGTTTAACATTGCTTGAGCAGTAGGAAAGCGATCGCGAGGATGGGATTTAATTGCTTGATCTAGTACCATTGCGAAAGCTGGACTCACTGATGGTGCATAATGTCTCCACAGAATTTCTGCACTTCCTGGATCTATATCTAACTTTTGCGGCATCTTACCAGTTAACATATAGATCGCAGTTAAACCTAAACTATATAAATCGCTAGCATATACTGGTCTTCCATTAGCTTGTTCAGCGGGCATAAAACCAGGTGTACCAATCATAATGGTATTACTTTTACCATCGGGAGATGGTAGTACCCCCATGGTTTCTTTCACAGCACCAAAATCAATTAGAACTGGTTTTCCATCCCGTTGTCTAAGGATAATATTATCCGGTTTGATATCGCGATGAATAATATGTTTACTGTGAATGTAATCGAGCAGTGTTAATAAACTGACTAAAATATCCAAGACTACATTTTCTGGGAGAATTCCTTGATCTCTCACTTTATGGGTGAGAGTTATACCTTCAACCCATTCTTGGACTAAATAAAATTGTCCATTTTCAGAAAAATAAGCATAAAGACGGGGAATTTGATCATTATGTTCACCTAGTTCTTCTAAAACTGCTGCTTCCCGTGGGAACCGCTCTTGAGCAATATCGGTCATTTGGGAAGTATTGACGATCGGTTTTAGTTGTTTAATCACACAACGGCGATTAGAGGGCATTTGAGTATCTTCGGCGAGAAAGGTTTCTCCAAATCCACCACGAGCTAAGGATTGCAAAATTTGATAACGGTTGTTTAAGAGTAATTGGGTCATTTTAGTGAGAGATTTAATTGATTAGAACTTATTATATTTTATTTTAATCAGGAACATGGATAGATTAAATGTATTTCTCAATTTCTTCATTGGTCATACTGATCCCATTTTGCCAAATTTCATATTCACTAATACCAACATGATAAATTTGCCATTTTGGTCAATCGTTCCACCTCCGCTTATTTCTCCTTGCTACAATTAGAAATGATTAGTAATCTAAAGATAAGCTAAGAGAGAAAGCTGATGATATCTGCTAATGCCATTTCTGGGAAATTAACAATTCCGACCTTAGAAAACGGCGATCGGCTCACCCGAGTTGAATTTGAGCGTCGTTATCAAGCTATGCCCGATCTCAAAAAAGCCGAATTAATTGAAGGTATTGTCTATATGGCATCCCCCTTGCGAATCAAAAATCATGGAAATCCTCATGCTCGCATTATTACTTGGTTAGGAAACTATTGGTCAGTGACACCAGGAATTGAATTGGGGGATAATGCTACAGTACGTCTTGATCTTGATAACGAACCTCAACCAGATGCACTACTGAGAATTGAAGTTGGTGGACAATCAACCATTAGTCAGGATGGCTATGTAGAAGGTGCCCCGGAATTGATCGCTGAAATTGCCGCTAGTACAGTTTCTATTGATTTACATAAAAAATTAACAGTTTACCGTCGCCATCAAGTCCAAGAATATTTAATTTGGCGAGTTGATGATCAAGAATTCGATTGGTTTCGGCTAAATAATGGGGAATATATTCAACTCGAACCGAACTCGGAAGGTGTTATTTGCTCTCAAATCTTTCCCGGTTTATGGTTAGATAAAGCGGCTTTATTAAGAGGTGATTTGGCGAAAGTCTTAACGGTTTTACACCGGGGTTTGGTAACTAAAGAACATCAAGAATTTGTCGAGAAATAGTCAGGTGTTCGCTCCTAATTTAGATTCAGAATTTGAAAGACGATTGCATTTTATTTGTCGAAATTTCCCCATAAGGAGCAAATATGATGGGAGCAGTTATGACTAACGTAAAACTAACAAATGCGGTAGATAAAGCATTAGTAAGTCGGGGGTTACTCGCACCCAAGTTGTTACGCGAGTGTGAAGCAGAAGCTTTAGTCGATCCGGGCGATAATTTGACCTTATGACTTCTACTTCTTACATAGCTCGCACAAATAATGCCTTTATCCTCACCGAAACAGTGCAAGTGGCGCAACTAATGCACCAAGGAGCTACCCTTGATGAAATTCGCCGACAAGTCATAGTAGAAGACTTATTTCAATTGCGATCGCTAACTTCCCGTCGTCGGGTATTGAACACAGTCCTACAACGGTTGCAAAAAGTAGATTCTAGTTACATTAAATTGCTAGCCATCAGCAATATTGATATCCGTCGCTTGACCAACTTGTTGTTAATTTTGCGATCGGATCGTCTCCTCAGATAACTAATTGATGAAGTATTGTTAGATAAGCTTAAGTGCTTTGTTTTTACAGTTAATTTAGCTGACTTAAGAAGCTTCTTCGAGATGAAACGCGAACAAAGCCCAACAGTAGCAAAGTGGTCGAATTCAACCTATCAAAAAACTGCAAGTAATACAGTATTAATACTGGTAAATGTCCATTTACTTCACCCCATCAAACCTCGTGGGAATTATGAAATTCGACCTGTTCCTATTCCAGAGGCGCTACGTCAACAACTCTTACTTGATGGAGCAGAACTTTACCTACGTTTGATGCTCAACTAACCCCTAGTGCTTTGAATGTTGCATCGACAGGATCGGTGTAGAAAGAGGTTTGGAACTTGACAAACAGTTCAGGAGGTACGGTAGTGTTTTACGGACACCCTGTACATCTCGCTGCTTCAGGTTATTTCCCAGACGAAAATAGCGATCGATCGCATCGCCAAAGCTACGTTTCCGCATTTCCCGCAGCCATTCAGCTAGATAATCCACAATAAAACCATATTGTTTAGTAAAGTTTTGCGGACTAAATTTAGAAATTTCCCAACCAGGAATATCGCATAAGCTCGTTGTCCAGGGTTAATAAATTGGGCTTTTAAACTATTGGGAAGTGACCCCTGTAACGACTTTTCAAAATGAGTGATCAGAAGTTGCACGAATAACTTCTGCAAGCTGGGGGTAGAGTCAGCAAAACCTGTATGTTCCTGTACTATTTGCCAGAAATCTTGGGGATTAACAAAACTTTCAATATTTTTCCAAAGTAGATTATCTGATTCTAATAAACCCTTTAGCAAAACTTGCCGAATCATTGCACCTGCATCGGGTACTTTTAACCCACTTAGAACTGATAACATTGCCAAAATTAACCCCCGTTCGTCGGTATCTGAGGGTAAAGCCAATTTCTCCCCGATCGCCATCAAACCACAGGTCTGTAGCATGGGGAATACAGTTTAAAATTGCCAATTTGACGACTTGATACCCCGCTCGCATTATTCCTTGATGGTTGATGGCTTCGATCGCTTCTTTTTGAAACCAAGTTTGTAAATCAGCCAGACGAATCCGTTCATCTAAACAATCATAAAAAGCTTCCCAACGACGGGAAGGATTGATGGTTTGTTTGGCTTTTTGTTCGCGCTGGTTAGATGGTAACCAAGCCCGACCTGCGCCATAGTAAGCTATTACTGGAAACCAAATTTTTGACCCATTCCGATCTGCTTCAAACAAATTACTGATAATATCTAAAGCTGTTTTTGCCTCCTTATTTATGGTTCTTGAACCTAGCTGAGGTATTTGTCGTAACCAATTAATATTTTGCTCATTACCAAGGCTACCTGTAACATTTATTTGCACTGGTTTACATTCAATAAATTGGATGCGATCGCCTGATTGAATAGCTTTTAAATGGATTTCTTGGGGTAAAATATTTCGCCGACTGTTGGTTAAGGTAGAATCTGGTGCGTTGACTAACCAAATTCCAGCCGCGATCGCGAGAGCATCAAGAATGGTGGTTTTCCCTGTACCATTATCACCAACTAATATGGTTAGTTGCGGATGCAGATTAAGGGTTAATTCGGAAAATTTTTTGAAATTTTTGATCCTAATTTGGTCAATTTGCATCTGATTATTTTTAATTTATATAACGTTACAGCGGATTACCCGTTGATCAAGTACAGTCAGTTATCTCGTTTGGTTGGACGGGTTGATGATGGCGATCGATTTGGATCAGAATTAATTGGTAAACCCGCCCCTCGCCAACCCACCTTGTCATTGCGAGCGATCGCGAAGCAATCTCCAGTAGATGACTTGACTACACTACGTGATCTTTGCTATTATATGATAATTTTTGAATAGAAGTATTGATGCTGTAAAATCACTTCATAAAGCATATCAATATCCTGATAAAATTATTAATGAAACGATGTGGAATGAAATTGATTTAGAAAATCTATCAACAGATACTATAGAGTTCATTTCTAAAGTTACTAATATAGTATATAATAAACTAGATAATTTTACTAGATAATAATGCTTTATTAAAAGTCAAGATGTTAATAAAGCATTACGAAATATTTTTGGAAATACTATTGATGCTGATTTTAATACTGTAAGAGAGGGGTTATTCTCATATACAGCCTATTCCAGGTTTATGAAGTATAGCAGTGTTGTCTGTAAGATCAGATGGGTTATGTCTCGACTACGCCTTGTGTTGAGCGTAGTCGAAACATCGACACAAGAGTTCATTAAGGTGATCTGTGGGGCAGGGCGGGTTTATCAATACCTCGACTTCGCTCGGCACAAGGGTTATTTGTGTGTGGCAAATTCATCGGTGAACCCGCCCCCACCCACAGATCAATCCTATCAATGTATCTTCATCATCAATTGGTATTATCATCTTTAAAAGTATTGAATAGGCGAAGTTCTTGACCATCGTAGGAACCAGGGAAAAACATCACCAATGGTATGGCGCTCGAGAACTGGGTGTAAATTATTGAGGATAGTATGCTATCCGCTAAGTAGTCGGACAAAAGTAATAGGTACTGTATTAACTTTTGTAAAACGTATGGGTCAAGCAATAAGCTGGACAAAGTCATCGAAAAATTAGTCCAATCTGGGGAAGATTGGCCAAAGAAGTGGCTGGACAATGGGAGCAAAAAATTAGACTTATTTTGGTAATTAAGGGGATAAGTGAGGTCGATTTTAGCTTCAAAAAAAACACCCTGATTGTGAAATAATTATAGAGCTAACTTAAAAGTTTGAAGAAAATGTCATCTCCTCCTTTGAGAATATTTTTAACATCTGCGGAAAATCAAACCTTATGGGAATTAAATAGAGCCGAGGGAGTTCCACTAAGAACAAGAGATCGGGCTGCGACCTTGAGATTATCATCAATGGGATGGAAAGTGGAACAGATCGGCAAGTATCTGAACTGGTCAATTAAGACAGTGAGAGCCACAATACATCGTTGGGAAAAACAGGGATTAGCAGGATTATGGGATGCGCCTCGTCCGGGCAGGAAAAGAAAATGGAGTCAGGCAGATTTGGCAGAAATTGAAAAAAAACTAGAGACAGAGGAACGAGCTTATAATAGTCGTCAGTTAGTGAAATATCTAGCCCAGGAAAGGCAAGTAAAACTGAGCCAAAGACAGTTGCGTCGAATCCTCAAAAAAAACTATCGGTGGAAAAGAACGAGAACATCTCTAAAAGGAAAGCAAGACCAGGAAAAAAGAGCAACTAAAAGAAATGATTTAGAGATGTTGGAATTCGCGGCAGCCGCGGGTGAAATATGTTTAAAATATTTGGATGAATCAGGATTTAGCCTGTGGGCTGAACCTGTATATACCTGGGGGAAAATCGGCCAACAGAAACAGATCAAACAGCCTAAAAAGAAAGGGAAAAGATTAAATATATGTGGATTTTTGGCCGTGGGAGAAAGCTTTGAATATGGATTAAGTTTTAAGAGTTTTGACAGTAAGAATTATATCAAATTAATGGATTGGCAAGCCGCGCAAGCGGAAACTAGATTGAAAGAAACGGGCAAAATAACTGTAATTGTCCAAGACCAATATTCCGTTCACGTAAGTAAATTGACGAAGAGCAACTATGATCAATGGGAAAAACAAGGATTATATATATTCCTATTATCCAGTTACTCTCCCGAATTAAATCTGATTGAAACGGAGTGGGAAAGAATCAAAGAAGATGAATTAGCTGGTCAAATGTTTGAGAATGAATATGAATTAACCATCGCGGTAAGAGCAGCAATCGAAGCTCGTCAAACTAGTAAGGGCTTAGAAGTAAAAAGATTTAGATTTGGTGGTCAGCCTAGCCAGGATGAACAAAAATCCTAATCGGGTTTATTCTAGTTCTAGTCAACCGGAAAAATTCCATTAATTGTTTAATGAGAGGCTGAGGCAAAACTGACCATATTTATAGTTAATAGAAAATCTGGAAATGCAGTTTTCTTACTCTCTAGTGAAACCTATTCAGTTGGACGGAGGGAATACTTTTATATGCTTTTCTCTGGTAAATTTGTGGGTCAAATTTACTCTTAAATAAAGTTAACATAGTTAACTTTATTTATGTCCGACTACTTAAACACGCCTTCATATCTGGACAACCAGTACATAAAGTGTAGAGATGGCCAGTCTCAGTAGGGGCGTATTGCATACGCCCGCGTATAGCAATACGCCCCTGCTACGTTACTTGGGTCATGGCACCTATGAGTGCTTTCCAGCTTGTAGCTCTGCCGTTCAGTTTTAAACATTCCTATTTAGCTCAAGAAAGTGAACTGAACTTGACAAGCCTAAGTAACATTGACGAGGAAACAATTACCTGAGTAATCAGAGTTTTAAACGCCATATCGAAGCGGGTCTGAAAAGAACAATATCGTAGCTTCTATCTGTAATGCCAGCAGATATGCCAGAGAGAATCACCACTTTTGAAGCGCAAAGGTGTTCTTTTTTTTTGATTAAGGTCGTTTAGTCCATATTTGTCCACATATTCGGCGATTAGAGGTGATCCGATCGAAGCAAAGGCCAACTCGCCCCACGCCGGTCAAAAACACCAGTTGTTCCTGACCACTTAATTTTTTCTGGATCTGGTCAATAACTTGGGCAGGACGCACTAGAGGAAAAATAGTTTTACTCAGAACGGCACTACCTTTAGTTGCTTCCAAATCAAATGCTTTCTGCAAAACTCCCCTTCCTTGCAAAATTTTCAGAACGACATAGCAGAGGTTAATCTCCTCTACTTTCAGATGATGGGAAGAATTTGTCAATTGCGGCATTAAACGAGCAACCTGCTGCTGCACTAATGGCTCATGTTCGGGGTCATAATCAAATATATAAAAGCCAATTTCATTACCAATCCCGCGATTGTTAAGTAAGCGAGAGTCTTGTAAAACCAGGAGTAAATTGTCAAGACGTTGCTGAATAGTTGGCGTAGATATATCTTTTATGCTGTTGGGTTGATTAAATACCAAACCGTAACATCATGATAAAACATGAGTTCGGGTTAAGCCGCAGACAGTAAGTTGTGGTCAAAAATTGTTGTGAGAGAGCCTGTTCGGGCTATATGCCAGTTTATTGTGCCAGTTTTTCTCTGTAAGACTTGTCTTATACGTTGATTATGTAGTAAGACTATATTAGCGACTCATGTAAGACTAGGTAAAACAATATGGCCAAATTATTCAATTTTCGTTGTCCCAAGGACTTAATGGGGCAAATCGAAGTGATTGCTAATCAAGAGGGTCTAAACAAATCGGGAACTACAATCAAGCTGATCCAGTTAGGGATTGAAGCATTGACCAATGGGGTAAAATCCGAGCTAGAACTAGATCATCAGGATGTAAGACAAGATCGCGATCGCATCAAACAGCAAGTCCAGCAAGCAGTAAGACAAGAACTAGAAGCTCATTTACTGGGGATGGTGGAGGTTTGTATAAAAAGATTAATTGAGGGTGAACAGGTCAAAATCAATACTGATTTTCTCCAACTCCCTCCTGAACTAAATCCAATTCCCACTAATCAAATTCCCACTGAACTTACGCAACTGTTGGACAATTTGCTACTGGAAAACGAAAACCTCAAAAGTAAACTATACAAAGTCCAAATGGAACTGGTTCAACTTCAAGAGGAAAATCACAAGTTGCGAACTAAACTCAATTCTGCTTAAAAAATAGATAGCGCAATTATTAGTTATGGTGCAACGAGTCCCTCCTAAATATACTGACGATCCAAACTTATTTGCGCTATTGAACAAAACGAGAAGATAAAATGATTAATTTTCATCTAGTTGCTTGACTTAATCTAAAAAAACAACTAGAGGACCTTGATATAATCAGAAAAAAAATAACCAAGGATGGTCGAAATGGTAACTCTAGTCACCAATACTCAATCACCTTCAGGAATAGTGATCACTTGGGAACCCTTACCGGATAATTTTGAGCTAGAGGATGAACCAGTGGAAAATACAGGACAACCCCTGTTAGCTGGAGCTTTACGGGAAAGTTTAGAAATCGCTGGTTTTATTCAACCCCAGATGTTAATCGCTTCCAACCTTGGTCTTGGTGCTACCATTAACGGGGAATTTATTGCCAAAGCACCAGATTGGGTCTATGTCCCATCAGTCAAGGAGATATCAGGAGAACGTCCGAGCTATACACCCCATTTAGAAGGAGAAATTCCCACTATAGTAATGGAATTTTTATCAAATAAAGATGGTGGTGAATACTCTTTCAAACGTACTTATCCCCCAGGAAAATGGTTTTTTTATGAACAAATCTTGCAAGTTCCTATCTATATAATCTTTGAGCCAGATGGGGGATTATTAGAATATTATCACCTCGAACAGGGACATTATGAATTAAAGCAACCCGATGAAAATGGTCGTCATTGGATTGAGGAAATGAAATTATTTTTAGGAACTTGGCGAGGGGTAAAAGAGTGCAGAAATGGGTATTGGTTAAGATGGTGGGATCAAGAGGGGAATTTATTACCTTGGGCAGTGGAAAAAATTACCCAGGAACAACAACGGGCTGAACAGGAAAAACTACGGGCTGAACGGGCAAGTCAGGAAAAAGATAGGTTGATTGCTTATTTGCAATCTCAAGGTATCGATCCTAATAACTTGCCTAATTTTTAGAACAATAAGTAGAGACGTTCCACCGGAACGTCTTTACTTGATTATTCATATTGATCATCACCAATCCGTATCTTGATATAATTCAGGTAAATTTTGATGTTCAGTCCGACGAGAAAGACGACGGTATTTTTTAGTTTTCAATCTCGGTTCATATTGGTTTTTGCCGCGCTTATTGGTAGCTTTCAAAGTTGAATCCGGATCACTTTGTTGATGCAGATATTCTTGATTTATCAGCGCTTCTTCTAATAACTCCAAATAAATATCATATCTTTCCCAATCACCCCGAACAATACAATTAGGTTCATCCCGATGTAAACAATCACTAAACTGACATCTTCCTGTTGCTAATCGTTGCTGTATTTCTGGAAAATATAAAGCTAATTCCTCCGGGGCACTATCTAGATCCGGTTGATTAAACCCAGGAGTATCTGCTAATAAACCCCCAGATGGTAACGGAAATAACTCCACATGACGGGTAGTATGACGACCTCGATTCAATTTCCCAGAAACTGCGGCTACTCGCAAATTAATACTCGGAATCAGATAATTAATTAAACTAGATTTCCCCACTCCAGATGGACCAGTAATAATCGTAATTTTATCTCCCAATTGATGACTAAGTTCTCCTAAACCTAACGCATGATAAATACTAATAAAAATCGGTTCATATCCCCATTCTTGTAAACGATTTTGCCAATCTCTCTTTTCGATATCTGTGGCTAAATCACTTTTATTTAAACCTAAACATACTTTTAATTCTGTCGATTCCGCTTTCACCAAAAATCTAGTTAATTGATAAGGATCTAACACTGGTTCAGCTAAAGCAAAAACTAATAAAATTTGATTGGCATTAGCGACAGGTGGTCGATCAAGTTCGGTTTGACGGGGTAAAACATCTGCGATCGCCCCCCTTCCCCCAGTCCAATCCGGTTCCTCTACCACCACCCGATCGCCAACCATCACCTGCTGTCCAATTTTCTTCAAACGAGTACGACGGGTGCATAAAAGCCAAGGAAAAGAAGAAACCACTGGATCTTCTCTTCCCCCATCTAACTGCACTTGGTAGTAATTTGCCTGCACTGCTAGAACTGTACCCAATAGCCGTTCCTCAGCTGTAGAGGGGCAGATATCTGCGACAGTTGCACTCATGTAGTCGGTGCCGGATGTCTCACTTTAAGAGCAAAAAAACCCATCCGATCTTCAATTTGCTCTACTACATAACCTTCCATCGTCAAGCTATCAGGTACTTGCTCGATCGGCTCTCCTGAATCAAGCCAAACTTCTAACAGTTCTCCAGGAGCCATTTTTTCCAACCGCAGTTTCGTCCGCACGAAATTAATCGGACAAGGTGTGCCTCGTAGATCTAATTGAGCATCAGGAGTTGTCGATGAGGTAGAGATAGCCGAATTACTCATCCTCGAAAAAACCCTCCTAAAAACCCTTCTAAACCACCTTTTCCAGCGCGATCGCCTTTAATTTTTGCCAATTTCTCCAGTAATTCCCGCTCTTCTGCGGTCAGACGATTCGGAATCTCAATTCCCACCGTGATCAAATGATTACCACGCTTAACGGGATTACCTAACATCGGTACACCACGATTCTCCATCGTCAGCACCGTATTTGGTTGAGTACCTGGAGGAATCGTTAACTCTACTTGACCATCTACCGTGGGGACTTCCAGACGACAGCCGAGAATCGCTTGCAAATAACTAATTTTGATTTCCGAGCGAATATTCAGTCCATCGCGCTGAAACTCAGCATCTTCATTAACAAACAAGTAGACATACAAATCTCCAGCCGGACCATTTCTTTGTCCTGCATCTCCTTCACCAGCAACACGCAAGCGAGTGCCATTATCTACTCCTGGGGGAATACTAATTTTTAATTTCTTAGTAACTTGCTTTTGACCTTTCCCACCACAAGGATCGCATTTTTCTTCAATTACCTGACCACTACCATTACAAGTGGGACAGACAGAAACTTGAGTAAAGCTACCAAAGGGAGTCCGAGTCGCACGACGCACTTGACCAGAACCGCTACAAGTTGAGCAGGTAGTGGGTCGCGTTCCGGGTTTCGCCCCAGTGCCGCTACAGACCTCACAGGTTTCTTGATGACCAATCCGAATTTCTTTTTCGCCACCAAATACAGCTTCTCGGAATTCCAGTTTCAAGTCTAAGCGTAGATCATCCCCTCTGACCGGACCGGACCGTCGGCGAGTTTGACTACCCATCCCACCGGCAAAGTTACCAAAGAAGGTTTCAAAGATATCAGCAAAGTTACCAATATCTCCCATATCCCCCATTCCTGCGCCATTCAGTCCCGCTTCGCCATAACGGTTATAGCGATCGCGCGTTTCTGGTTCTGAGAGAACTTCATAAGCACGATTAATCTCTTTAAAGTGTTCTTCAGCGCCAGCTTCTTTATTGACATCTGGGTGATATTTCCGCGCTAGACGGCGGTAGGAGCGTTTTATTTCTTCTTTGTCTGCGTCGCGAGAGACGCCAAGAATTTCATAGTAATCGCGGGCCATATAGCTATTTAGCTGGGGTAAAAAATCAGAAGTTTACAAAACCACCAAAACGATCTCCTTCATCACTGAATTGAAATCGCTATTTCTTTTCATCAGTATTTCCGGGATCTATCCCAAAGAAATTTTCATAGGAATCTCCCTCCTGTGACCCAAAAGGATTGTTGTTATCTGGGGTTGAGGTGTTCTCAAAGAAAAATTCCAGTCCATTACCATCACTATTATTAGTTTCTGGGGTGGAAGGGCTTTCAAAAAACAAGTCCACTCCACTCGGATCGCCATTGCTAGTTGATGGCCCGGTTTTATTCTGATAATTGATCAGAGCTTCACTTGGGCTACTACTAGCGGCTGGATCTGAGTGACCAGATTCTGGCGGGTTGGCCTGGGGATCTCGGTTTGATTGCTGATAAACTGAAGCCCCTAGTGCATATAATGTCTGTTGAAAGTCATCAATGCGCTGCTTCATTTCCTCATAGCTAATCGACTGATTGGCGATCGCCGCCCGTAATTCTTGGGCTTTTTGATCAGTTTCAGCTTTAATTTGTTCGGGAATCAAGTCTACATGGTCTCTTAATGTCGCCTCATAATTATAAAATAGGCTATCTGCTTGATTTTTCAGCTCAATAGTTTGTTTGCGGACTCGGTCTTCTTCGGCAAATATATCTGCTTCTTGACGCATCCGTTCGATTTCGCTTTCGCTCAAGCCACCTGTATTAGTAATTTTAATACTTTGTTCACGACCTGTACCTCTGTCTTGCGCTGACACTTTCAGAATTCCATTAGCATCAATGTCAAAGGATACTTCTATTTGGGGCACTCCTCTTGGTGCTGGAGGAATACCAGTTAGTAAGAACCTCCCTAAAGATTTATTATCTTTAGCCATCGCCCGCTCACCTTGCAACACATGGATTTCTACCGTAGTTTGTCCATCTGTCGCGGTCGAGAACATCTGGGATTTACTGGTCGGGATCGTAGTATTCCGATCAATAATTTTTGTGAATACTTCTCCTAAAGTTTCAATTCCCAAGGACAAAGGAGTGACATCCAATAGCAGCACATCTTGGACTTCACCACCTAACACACCACCTTGAATTGCTGCACCAAGTGCTACAGATTCATCGGGATTAACTGACCGATCTGGTTCTCTCCCACCAAAAAACTTCCGAATCGCTTCTTGGACTGCGGGAATTCGGGTTGACCCCCCAACTAAGATGATTTTGTTGATATCTTCTGGATCTAAACTACTATCTTTGAGGGCTTGAATTACTGGTTGCATGGTACTTTCGATCAAATGCTTGACCAGTTCCTCAAATTTAGTTTTTGTCAGTTCCATCTCCAGATGTTTTGGCCCGGTTTCATCCGCCGCGATGAAGGGCAAGTTAATGGAAGTTTTAGCTCTACTCGACACATCGATTTTAGCTTTTTCGGCAGCTTCTCGAATCCGCTGATAGGCCATTTTATCGGTGGACAGGTCAATTCCTTCTTTTTCGCGGAAATTATCCAGCATCCAATTCAGGACACAAATATCAAAGTCATCTCCTCCTAAGTGGTTATTTCCTGCGGTTGATTTGACTTCAAATACTCCATCACCCAATTGCAAAACTGAGACATCAAAAGTACCTCCTCCTAAGTCAAAGACTAGGATTTTCTGGTTTTGATCTTGTTTATCTAATCCGTAGGATAGAGCTGCTGCGGTAGGTTCATTCACGATCCGCATTACTTCTAATCCCGCGATCGTCCCTGCATCTTTGGTCGCTTGACGTTGGGCATCAGTAAAGTAAGCGGGTACTGTGATTACCGCTTGGTGAACTGGTTCCCCTAAGTAGTTTTCCGCATCCTGCTTCAGTCTTTGCAAGATCATGGCTGATATTTCTTGGGGAGTATAGTTGCGTCCTCGAATTTGGACATCAACAGTATCGTCTCTACCTTGGACACATTTATAGGGAACTTGACCCCTTTCTTCTTCTGTGTCTTCCCAACGCCGACCAATAAATCTTTTGATACTGTAAACCGTATTATCGGCATTAGTCACTGCTTGCCGTTTGGCCAATTGACCGACCAAGCGATCGCCACCTTTGCCAAAACCGACTATACTTGGGGTGGTGCGTCCACCTTCTGCGTTTGAAATGACGATGGGTTGACCACCCTCTAAAACAGCTACACAACTATTTGTCGTCCCCAGGTCAATGCCAATTACTTTTCCCATAGCTTGCGGCGATGAATGGATACAGAACTTTGTCAGGCATGGGCATACCTACTGTCTGGATCATTCCCCATTTTGGTGCAGAATTTTCTCGAGCAGCTTGGCCTGAACTTATTTACACTTCAGTTGAATCCGAATTTAACCCTTCAACTTTCCGAATCTGCCTCCTGATTTTCTTCTGAGGTTACCACGCTCTCATCTGGAGCTGCAACTTTTACCATGGCATGGCGCAACACCCGATCGCCTAGTACATATCCTCGTCTTAATTCTTCTACCACTGTTCCTTCTGGATGGTCTTTGGTGGGCAGACGCATTACTGCTTCATGTAAGTTCGGATCAAATGGACTTCCTTCTGGATACATCGCTGATACACCCAATCGCTTCAAGCCATCTACCAATTGCTTATAAACGCTTTGGTAGCTTTTATGAATGTTTTTTTCCGCTTCCGTTTGGGGTTTAATATGGGCTTTGGCCAATTCAAAATTATCGATTACTGGCAATAAATCTTTGATTGTATTTCCTTTAATTTGTTGTTCGAGTTCTTCTTTTTCCTTCTGGTTACGTCTCCGGAAGTTTTCAAAATCTGCTGCTAGACGTTTATATTGGTTGGTCATGTCAGCTAATTGCATCTTCAAAAATTCATTTTCTTGAGTCAATTCGGCTATAGCCGCTTGCTGACTGGCTAGCGTGGCTGCTGTTGCTTCTTGTTTTTTTGTTTCCGAATTCCATTCGGGTACTTGGCCATCTCCTTGGGCAAATGCTTCCGGATTTAATGCCATTGCTTCATAATCGATTTCTGCTTCCACGTTAGCGTTGGTTTGGACTTCTGGCACCCCAGTTACCGTTTCTACGGATTTTTCTGGATTCTGATTAGGTGCTTGAATTGACTCTAGCTGATTTTCCTCGTTCATTGTGCGCGAATCCCAGTTAAAATGTTGTCGTTAGCTACTCTATATGAACTACCGATTTTTGGTGCAATCTGGCTGCATCCTGAACTCACCTAGCTTCGCCCCAGGTTAAATCTTTTTTGTCATGATTTAACTTAACTTTACCTTGATTTTACCAGATTTCTGATTCTGGCTGGCTAATCTGTTGAAAAAAGGCCAGTTTTTGGACGGCGATCGCCAGGATCATCACCAGTTTCCACTAGCTTATAATAGCTTGCTTAGTTATATTACCTAAACCTAGTCAAATTTAAGATCTGCTGATTAAGGTTTGATCCGATTTATTTGTGACTGTCGATATTTAACTAATTTTCTTGCGCTTTGCCAGGATGGATAACTTAGGATAGTTACTAATGGTAGTCCGGTTAAAACTGTTGTCCATAGCCACACTGGCTGTTCTCCCTTAGTTTGTCCAAACAGTCCTAAGCTGATGCCAAATAGTGATGCTAAGATCGGCATAGCGAAGGCAAATTCTTTCGGAACTCCTTTCAATTCCATCCACTTGCCAATTTTTCCAATTTCTAAAATTATCGCTAAGGGCAGGATCAAGATGATCATAAAGGCTGACAGGCTAATTAGCATGGTTGGCAGAATTTTCGCCAATAACATTTTTGTCCCCCAAGAAATAATTAGCCAAGCTTGACTCATGCCCAATAAAAAAGCGATACTGAGCATAAATAACAGACTGGTAATTAATATTCCCAGCAAAATACCACTGATAATTTCTCCAGGAGCTGATTCGGGGTCATTCGTTAAATTAGCATCATTATTGCTTGGTAATGATGTTGTTGTCTGGTGATTTTCTTGGTTAAATTGCTCCGGTTGTTTGTTTAGCTTAATCTGAGAATTTTCTGGTAATGGTATCCAACCGCTGCTATTTTCCGCATCTGTCTCAAAATTGGATAGGTTTTGATTATTTTGATCCATATCTTCTCCTAGTCTAATTTGACCAAATTTCTAGCAATTTCTGGATAATAGCTGGTACAAAATTTTGGGAAAATTCAAAATATATTTGTCCCCCAAATCCTAAGAAAAAGGAAGCAGTTATTAAACCTAATAAAGACCGAATTGGGAAAATTTGATGATTAATTGGTAGGGGTGCAGTCCGCAGATTAATTGTGATTGTCTGCTGTTCAGGAACTGAATTTGCTGATAAAATTAATTGTCGGCTATAAATCTTATTTGCCATCAATTTCCGCGTCTGAACAGTAATTTTTAATTTAAGTTGATTCCCCTGAAAATTTACCGGAGATAAGGAGATCCAAGCATGATGATTGGGTTGATGGGGTGGATCACTCGGATGTGGTGTCACTGACCAAGTACCGATTAATTCAGTTTCTGGGACAAAATTTCTGACGGTAATTGTTTTTGTTAGTTGTTGATTAAGCTTAGTAGCTGTCAAATTAAGCGTTTTTTCACTTACTCTCATTTCTGGCGATCGCCACACATAAATCAGTTTGAGTTTTTCCCAAGCTATTTGAGCATTCTCATACCTTTCTAAGGGATTTGGCTGCACCATTTTTTCCAACCAATCCACCCAGCGATGGCTCAATTTAGTAGCTAAAGGTTTAAAATTAATCCGATAATTATGATCAATCAAATTCCCAATTTCCACCGATTTAGTATTAGTCAATAAACAAATTATCGTGGCACCTAAACTATATAAATCTGACGCTTCACTCAAAGGTCGGTTAAACAGTTGCTCTGGGGGCATAAATCCCAAAGTCCCTTTAACCATACTACTCATTGCCATTTCTCCTTGACCAATTTGAGCAAAGCCAAAATCTACTAAGTAAACATTAATCTGATCATCAATTAAAATATTTTCTGGTTTAATATCCCGATGAATTATTGGAGGAATCCGATTTTGCAGATAAATTAAAATTTCTAAGATCGAGAGGGCAATTTGTTTAATTTCTGTAGGAGAATAAGTCCGGGGAATGGAGAGCGATCGCGCTTCTTTATATTCCTGAACCAAGCAAAAACCCGTCTCCGTTTCCACCGAATCCAAATAACGGGGAATACCCGGATGATTTAAACCCTGTAAAACCTGAATTTCTCGTTGATAAGCATCATAAGCTGACCAACTAGTATGATGGGAAGCAAACTGAAATTGTTTAATCACAACTAGGTCGGTCCCAAGAGTTTCCGGATGGAGGGAAGTTGCTAAGTAGGTCACCCGACCACCGACTCGATTATGTCCAAGTTCAGCTTGAACTTGATAACCGTAGCTGGACAAATCTGGAAATTCGCTCATAAAAAGGTAACTGTTAATTCACTAACCTAATTATTCAATAAACTTTTAACTGCTGTTTCCTCTACTACCCGCTTGCTTTCTACCAGCAGATAATCGAAAAAGGTCTTTGCTAGCACGGAAAGATGTTTACCCGTAGGATACATCACATACCATTGTCGTCGGATCGGAAAGCATTCGACATCTAATGGTACTAATTTCCCAGTGGCACCTTCTAAAGCTAAAGTATGTAGAGAGAGGACTGAGATCCCCAATCCTCCAGCGATCGCTTGTTTAATGGCTTCATTACTTCCCAATTCTAGCCTGACTTTCACAGTAATGCCCTTTTCCTCAAATAGTTTTTGGACTGCTTGTCGAGTTCCTGATCCAGTTTCGCGCATAATAAAGGGTTCATACGCGAGACGCTCAATCGGGATATTTTTCTCTTTACTTAAGGGATGATTTACTGATGCTAAGACAACTAAAGGGTTTTCCAGAAATGGGTAGCTAGTGACCTCTGATGTTTCTGGAGGTTGACTCAGAATATAAAGATCATCCTGATTTTGATACAGACGTTCTAACAAACCTTCATGATTGGTTACCTGTAAAGCAATATCAATCCCAGGATAACGCTGACAGAATGGTCCCAATAACCGAGGGACAAAATATTCGGCGGTGGTGACTACTGCTAATCGCAAACGTCCTTGCTTGAGTCCCTTGAGATCTGCTATAGTCATCTCAAACTGGGAGATGCGGTCAAAAATTTCTCGACAAGTTTCAAATAACTCTTTACCTGCTGCCGTTAGATATAGCTTTTTACCCATTTGCTCAAATAGGGGTAACCCAACATACTTGGTGAGTTGCTTTACTTGCATTGAAACGGTAGGTTGGGTCAGAAATAATTCTTCCGCAGCACGAGTAAAACTACCATGTCTTGCTGCTGCTTCAAATACCTTCAATTGATGTAGAGTGGCGTGTTTCAATTGCCATTCTCCTTAATTTAATCGTTATATTCTAGTCAATAATTTATCATAATTATTTAAACCAGTGAATTTTATTTATGATTTTGAGTAAAAAAAATCGCGTTTCTCAGAATGGTTAAGTCCGGTTAACTGATCTGTATTGGCCCCCTAATTCCTCAGCAACCTGTCCCACCAGTAAAGCAGTGGTGAGAGGACTGTTGAAAAAATTTAAACCTTCACCAGAGAATAATTAGTATACTAGGATGCGATCGGATAGAAGGTGGTTAAAATAAATGGACTTTCTGAGAAGTCGTGGTTTTGAATTTTATAATACAATACGGTTCCGTTAAGTGTAGGGGTGAAGCATTCGGGCGACAATTTAACAATCAAGCCAGTAATATTAGATCCGAATGCTTCACCCTTCTTCTGCGCCGGGATCTCCAAAAATATTCTTAACTGAATGGATTTTAATATCTAGTTGATCTGTTAGCTGCATAGATAGTGAGGGCAAAGCATTTCGGTAATATTATACTTCGTTTAAGCCATCATTTATTTGCCGAAATGCTTTGCCCCTACAGTTAACTGAACCCTATTGTTTTATAATCATCAAAAATTGCTGGCCAAGGTTGATGATTCATATTAGTAATTAGTAATTAACAGTTCCGTAATTTCTCCTCTTTTTGTCCATCACAATTAATTGCTCTACTTGCCGAAACCTTGAAAATATTGTAACCTATATATGGACAGTGAGCAGGGAAAAAGCTGATGTAGTAAGCATAAGGAAATTCCATAATTTTTACTGATCACCATAAGTACAGGAGAGCTTCCTATGATTACTCAAATTGAAACGACACCAACCTATTCGCCAGAAGAATATTTAGCATTAGAGATTGTCTCAGAAACTCGTAATGAATATATTAATGGGGAAATAATTCCAATGGCTGGGGGAATGCCAAATCATAATCAGATTGCACTGAACTTAGCTGGAACTTTAAATTTCTTGCTCAAGCGCCAACCCTATCGTGTCTTTGTTACCGATCAACGTCTGTGGATACCACAAAAGGGAATCTATACCTATCCAGATGTGATGGTAGTGAGTGGAGATTTGATTCTGCAAGAAGGTCGGAAAGATACGATCATAAATCCTGCTTTAATTATTGAAGTATTATCTAGATCAACTGGGAAATATGACCAAACCGAAAAATTTATTTTCTATCGATCGCTTGCTACATTCCAGGAATATATATTAGTCGATCAATATCAGTATTATGTCCAGCATTATGTCAAAACAGGTGTAAAAAAATGGGAATTTCAGGAATACGATACTTTAGAAGAAGAGATTAAATTTTTGACAGTTCCTTGTGCGATCGCCCTTACAGATATTTACGACAAGATCGACCTAGAAATCCCCATAGATTCCTAAAAGCATCTTCTCAATTCCTACAATACTTATGATCAAACCTTAGTTTGCCTAATTTTTAACCTGTTGACTAATTTGTCATTTTTACATCTGTATGTCAACATATGTAAAATTTTGTATCAAGATTCAACATTTCTGCTATAGAGAGTAGGATTGAGGAGACAATATGCTCCCTGGGGTAAGATTCCTGAAATCAAACCAAAGTGGTGAAGATACTCATGGTTAATCCCCGCTACGATCCAGAAGAGGATGTTTCTAGACATAGTGCTGTTAGTCCTGAAGATTGCATAAAAATGGCTAAGAATCAGGGATGGAAGTTAGTTAGGACTGAAAAACTAAATCAGGATATTCTCGATACTGATTGTATTTTCAAGGGTAAAACTGAGTTTCCAAGTAGTTACTAGGAAACCGATGAAGAGGACTAATTATGTTCAAATACATTATTTTTAGAGCAGATGAATACCAACCGGGGGCTGGCGATCGCAAGCTCCAGCACACCCAAGGACTAACGAATATCTTGGCTGAATACTTCGATGCTAGTGATAGCCCTATCCCAGAACCGGGCTATAGACCCACGGATTTTGTTAGGGTTGAAGCCGAACAGGTCCCCGGTAAACATGGCTGGTCTACTCACTACAAGTCGGGGGATTGGGAAGTAAGCAGAGTGGAAGAATATACCCCTGATTTACCAATGGGTACTGAGTTTGGAATGGTAGTTATTTGCTACTGCAAGTACAGCCCCGTCGATGCTCCCCTTAGACCCATGCCCGATCGCATTGTCTCCCTAGATAGTTTTGGTGGTAACGAAGATCGATATCGTGAGTACATGGAATCCCAGAAAGTTAAGGTAACAGTTTAGTCGATCGGTGAATGCGACATCTAGAGAAATGACCCAGAGAGTTGCGAGGTGGCGATCGCCCCTAATCCCTAAGTACCCTGTCCCACGAGTAAAGCGGTGGTATGAGGACTTTTGCAAAAATTCAAACCTTGACCAGAGAATAATTAATCAATAGAATAATTAGTCAATTAGGTGGCGATCGCTATAGTTCTGAGAGAAATGGCCAAATAAAAATCTAGCAAGCATCGACTAAATATATCTAGACATTAGACAGGATAAGAGTTTTAATAGAGAAAATACCTCTACTGACTAGAGGTATAAGTTATTCAGGCTTTCCATTTAGACGTTCTTATCAAGTTGTTTAAGTGAAAGCTATAGATAGTGAGCAATTTACTAAGATTACTCTAAACATTAAACTATCTATAAGTCCTCAAAAATTGCATCGACACTAATTACTATGTCCGGAAATGAAAGAGGCGAGATCCTGTCACCGGGTCTAAATTGTTGGATACTTTCATAACCATTAGTGTTAGGATTGCGATAAACCTCAATTAATTGGGCTTCTATGTCTACGAGCCAAAGTTCAATAATCCCAGCTCTACCATAAAGAACTGATTTCACATTACGATCATGGTCAACTGTAGTAACCGATACTTCAATTAGTAAATAGATGTCTTGGGTTTGGGGATGTGATTTTATGTAATCATCACCACGAGGTTTCAGGATTGATAGATCGGGTTCCGGTTCTAATCTTCCGTTCAACCTGATTGGGCTTTGAGTTGCGACTAAAGCACGGTCATTTAAAAGTTTAGAAAATATTCTATCTAACCGAATTATGCACCCTGCATGACGACTACCCATTGGTGCCATATAAATAATATCCCCATCAATTAGTTCTGTCCTACCATCCCCAAGCATCCCCAACTCACCCAGCTGGTAATATTCCTCTACCGTGAATTGCTTTCTTGTTGGTGTGGTTGCTACTGCGATCATCTTTCTCACCATCCTATTTACTGACTAGCTCCGCTAATTCTCATTTTAATTGCGTTCACGTAGTGAACCTTATGTAATCGCCACTCTAGCAGATTTCCAGTATATGGCCACACATTGAGAAAAGGTCTTCAACAGCCGTAACGAGAAAGACGAGGCGCATATTATCTTATCGTCGGAGCGGAGTTTTCATGACTGGTCTCCCATGAATCCAGCCAAGCTTCTACCTGATCGCCATCAACCCATTCTGCATTAACGCTATCTGCAAGAGTTACAGCCTCTTCAATCATGGCAATCTGCCAGATTTGCTGCTCGACATAGATGGCGATCGCCTCAGCAGCTAACCATGATTTACTACGACGAGTGCTTTGGGCAAGGGCTTCCAGCTTGCTCTTGATTTCTGGTGACAGGCGAACGGTAACAGTTTCACTGCTAGACATGGCAGAAGCCTCTTTATTTTCCCTATTGTTCCCTATTCTAGCTAATGTGTTCATGTACACAAGTAAATAAGCTATGAATTCAGTCGAAAAACAGCTATAGCATCGACCGTCCCTAAAATTGAAACAATGTGAGATTGCTTCATAAAACCAAGTTGCCCTAAATTAGCAATACCGCTTTTAATTTAGTTTTTCTGCGATCGCCCCTCAGAAGTCTAGAAATATTCGACAACTCCATGAAAAATTACCCCTTGACTTGCGGTAATGAATGCGATAGCCTAAAACAAAATAGTAAACCTATAGGCTAAATTTCAGCAATATAGAAAAGTCTGTATCTCCAACAGTATTATAATCATTATAAGCATTCAAATGATTAAGAAAAAATTAAAAAATATTGACATGATTCCAGCCAAAGCTATTGCATGGATTAAGATTATTGGTTGGCTATTAGTTACAACAATTATAGCTATACCGATGGGTTATCGTTCCGCAACCCATTTACTAGCAATGGCAGAGCTTTATAATATAATCTATCTAGGTATTTATTTGGTGTGTATATGTGGTTTGCGTATAGAACTATTAGATTTTCTACTTTTTCGATTTCCTCAAAGGAAAACTGAAATACGAATAATTGTTTTGGTTTTTATAATGCTATATCCTTCCATAATAGCATATCCTTTAACTGCTTTGATTAAATATCTTTTTAAATGGAGTTTAGATTAATTACACAAATATTTTTTAGATTAGAGTTTATCTTATTTTTTAATACTACTATTTTTAAAACCTACAGACTAAACTTTCAGCTATATTGCTTAATCTGGGATAAATTAAAAGTAATCGCACCCAACCCTAAGAAAATAATCAGGAAATATTGGCTCTTCGGTACTTGTTATGCTAAACTATTAGTTAAAATGCCAGCTTAACAAGCATCTTATTCGGAAATTTTCAAAGTTTCTAAATCCATATCCAGAACGTTTGATCAGCTTAAGCTTGTTATTAATTCCTTCAACAGTTCCATTGGTTGTTCTCTGATCAAAGTAAGCGATAATTTCATCAAACCAGCGGATAATAGTATTACTAATATTTGGGAATAATTTTTTCGCTCTCGATAACCATATACCTAGTTTAAAAACTCCCACATACCAATGATTCGTGTTATTAAAAATTTTCCTAATCTTTTCTTTCAATTCGTGCATTTCTTTCAAAATGGGTGAGACATTTTTAACTTGAATGAGTTGTTCAATTTGCTGATCATTTAATTTATCTTCATTTTTAAGCAAGGCATATTTACTATTTTTTAGTCCCGCTAGTATTTCTTCATATTTAGGTTTATCTGTTGAATTTGCGTTCTTACTTAAATCTTCAATTTTTCGTTTTTCGGTTTTTCTTTGTGTATCTAATTCTTTATTAATCTGTGCCATTACATGAAATCTAAGTAATTGTACAGAATTATTTACAATAATAACATAATGTGTTAAGCTTGAATAGTTGAAAGTAGGGGCGTATTGCAATACGCCCTTACTAAAAAAATGATATTTCTACGAGAAATTAATCCCCTTTCCGTTAAATTACTAAAGCGAATTTATCATCAAAGCCGACATCACCAGGTGCGTCAAAGAGCTCATTGCCTAATCTTAGCAAACGACGGTGTAAAAGTCCCAGAGTTGATGAAAATTTTCAACGTCAGCTCTAAAACAATTTATAATTGGTTTGGGCGATGGGAATCATCTATAGCACGCCTAAATGAGTTGTGCAATTTGATGTCATGATGATATGGTAAAAGTGGAAATAAAAATTGGGGGGCAAATATGTTAGATGAACTAGAAAACCAAGAGAGGGAAGAAAAGCTGAAAGAATTAACTGAGCATCTAGCTAATGTTAAGGATATCAGAGAACGGAAAAGAGTGGCTGCCGTAAAGTGGAGATTGAGCGGGAAAAGTTATGCGGAAATTCAAAGCTTATTAGGAGTATCAGTAAGTTTCATCGCTCAGACACAGAGAAAATACTTAAAGAGAGGGCTAGAGGGGCTAAAATTAGCATACCAGGGGTCAAAAAGCTATTTAACACCAGCCCAGATGGCCGAAATACAAGCATGGCTAATTTTGCCCAAAAATCGGAATATTTCGGAATTAGAAAGGCATTTAATAGAGCAGTATGATGTGGTATTTAAGTCGCAGGAAAGTTACTATCAGATTTTAAAAGAGAGCAAATTAAGTTGGCAAAAAGGAAACAAAGAGAACCCGCGAAAAGATCCAGAACTGATCGATAAAAGAAATCAAGAAATAGCGGAAAAGTTAAGTAAGGTCAGGGGTGAAATCGAATCGGGAGAGTTGATTGCGCTCGCCTTAGATGAATGTCATTTGCAGGGAGATGATATTTGTAATTACCTCTGGGGAGACCGAAAAAATCGGGAGATTGTGAAAGTAGATAATGACCGAGATAGACAAACCTATTATGGGGCGTTAAATTGGTGGACAAAAGAATTTATAGTCAGTCCGTATTCAACCGGAAATGGGCAAAATACCGTCAAATTTCTGAAGGAAATTAAAGAGCGTTATCCCCAAAAGAAATTGCTACTGATTTGGGATAGTGCCAGCTACCATAGAGGAGAGGAAATGAAGCAGTTTTTGGCGAGAGAAAATGAAGGAAAAACCCCAGAAAATTGGGCAATAACTTGTGTTCCATTTGGTTATTATGCACCGGAAGAAAACAAGCGTCGAGGGAATATGGTTACAAGTCAAAAATTTGATCCGCCGTTTTTATTACATCTGTAAAAATTTCTCGATAGTTAAAAGGTTATTTCAATTCTTTTTTAAGTTCTGCCTGTTCAATCCACCTAATTTGAAAAAATACGATGCCTTTGCACAACTCATTTAGACTCACTATAGCAAGAGATTTATAGCCGATCCTCGGAATTTACAGCGTTAGAAAATTTAGTTGCTCAATGGTAAAAAATGACAAAGCTTGCCATAATTAAGAATAAGCCATGAATTCAGTAGTGCCATAAAAACTATGAATATCTCTCTTCCTGATACTCTGCGGGACTACATCGAACAACAAGTAAAAATCGGAGGTTACGGAAGTTCCAGTGAGTATATCCGGGCTCTAATTCGTCAAGACCAAAAGCGAAAAGCAGAAGAACATCTCCAGTCTCTGCTACTAGAAGGACTTGATTCGGGAGCAGCTCTACCAATGAGCGATCGCGACTGGACTGAAATTCGCCAAGCAGTTCGAGATAAATTGAATCAACAACAACATGGGTGAAATTCGTAAACATCCGCAGGTTATTCGGGACTTAATTGAGATTGCTACCTACATTGCAGAAAATGATCTTGATCGTAGTGATAACTTTCTTAGTGCGGTAGAAGAAACTTTTAAACAACTGGGAAAAATGCCCCAACTTGGCAAGAAATCTTATTTTTCTAACCCTCGGTTACAAAATATTAGGCAACTTGCAGTGAAAGGATTTGGAAAATATCTCATTTTTTATCAGACAATGGAAACAGGAGTTGAAATTATTCGAGTTATACATGGAGCAAGAGAAATTGAAAGCATCCTAGAAAATGATCGCCAAGAAGAAATATAAATGGGAGAAGTAGAGATTGGGAAACTTGCATCCACCGAAACCATGTCAAAGCCGATTAGCATAGAGCCACATCTATCGTTAACCTCATTATACAAACAACCACACTAGCGGTTTAATTTGGCGATCGCCACTGGGGAAAATTTCTCAATCAGCGAGCGATCGATTCGGGTACTAAATATTGGGTGGAAGAATTTTAATAATGAATCAAACGACCGCACAAGAATTGATTAATTTAACAATGAGTATTTATAATTACTTATCTTCAATATAAATTGGCAATTTTTCCAAATCTGGCAATTTAACTAATTCTGATTCAGCTGGTTTATCCTTAACCTTAATTGGTAACATTAAAGGTTGAGGATATTCGATCCAACAACTAGCCAAAGGTAGAGTTTGTTCCATTTCCTCCAATGGTCGAGGAATCACCATTAAAGTATTAAATTCACCAATTCTTTCTGCTTCATACATTCCTGCTTCCACAGCGACCACTACATTAGCTACTGTGCCACGAATAATAGCAGTACATAATCCATTCCCGATCGTTTCATAAGAAGCTAAATGAACTTCTGCGGATTTGAGCATCGCATCACAAGCACCTACCATCGCGGGAAAACCGCGTGTTTCTAACAAACCGATTGATTGATTACTTAAACGACTATGGGCACCTTGAGCTAATTGATTCAAACGATTCCCAATCGGTAATACTGCTTCCAGATTAGGTAAAGGACGAGCAATCACTAAAGTGGAAACTAATTGACCGAACTGTTCTGCGGTTTTCAACCCAGCATCAACCGCTAAACGTACATCAGCAATCCGACCACGTACTATTGCAGTGCAGTAACCACTACCAATTTTTTCATAGCCAACTAAAAATACTCCAGCCGACTTTAGCATTGCATCCGCAGTACCGACGATCGCCGGAAAACTGCGGGTCGATACTAATCCTAGAGCCATTTCACTCACATTAACCAACTGTGGCGATCGCTCGTAAGTCCGCCGATCTTGATTTTGGACTTCCATCTCAAACCTCTGGTAATCAGATATTTCACCTAACCATCAGCATATCAATCTATTTAGCTAGATGTGGGGTGATTGACCATTGAGATCGGTTGGTTGCTGAGGTTGATGATGGGGAAATAATGTCACCCGGAGTTGACTCAGATGTTTATAAGCATAAATCTGACCCGCAGATCCGGGAGTAGATGCTGGGGTTGATCTGTCTGCTGTGACATCTTCAGGAATAGGAGGGACTTGTGGTGGGAGCGGATCGGTTGTGAGAGGATGATCAACCTTAATTGACTCATCTTCTGTGATGATGGGTGACTCATCTCCTGTCGTGGGAGATAAAGATTCCCTAATTTCACGTCCATGATCTCCCCACAAGGAACCAGCACTTAATACTTGCGCTTTTTCCAGGGAACAATTGAGAATAGTGCTTCCTGTACCAATACAAGCATTTGCGCCAATTTTGACATTGCCGACCACCAGCACTCCTGCGCCAAGGGTTGCTCCAGTTTCCACTTCAATACTACCCTGGTGAGCGTGCAGAACTGCACCCATCCCAATACAAACACCAGCAGCAATGACAATGTGACAATCTGGATCGGCTTGGAGAATTACTCCTGTGGCGATCGCGGCACCTTCGGCAATATTAACATCGCCACTCGCATAATACTGGGAGTTACCAAGGAACGGTCGTAGTGGCGACAAATACATTTGCTGTTGCACCTTTATGGCTCAGACAAGAACGACGGGGGTTGACAATCAAAACTGATTTTTAGTGACTAGCTACTTTACCATTAGGCTGTTGGATAATCGCTTCGAGTACCCGTCGCTTGGCTTTTGGATCAATTCCAATCAAACGGACATATTCTCCAGGGTGTTCTGCTAGAGCTGATTCTAGAACTGCGATCGCTTCTCTTTCGTGATTAACTTGGATTGTTGGACCACTTTGCCATGAACTCGTGCGGAAACGTCTTTCATCTGCATATTCGGTGCCAATTCGATATCCTTGGGCTAGCAGATCGCGAACTTGGGCTTGCACAGTAGCACTTAACTTGCTAGAATTGCTATTATTAGTAGTAGGTGGACTGTAACTTGCTGTTGGCGTCGGCGCAGATTTAGTTTGAGGAGAAACAATTCCATTCGGTTGTTGAATGATCAGTTCCAAGACTCGACGTTTGGCTTTTGGATCAATCCCAATCAGACGCACATATTCACCTGTATGTTCTGCTAAAGCAGCTTCTAACATGGCGATCGCTTCTGATATTTGTTGAGTTTGAATGGGTGTACCACTCTGCCAAGAAGTTGTGCGGAAACGACGCTCATCAGCGTGTTCAATCCCAATCCGATATCCTTGAGCTAGGAGTTGACTGACTTGTTGAATCACTTCGGCACTTAATTGGCTGCTTGACGCTTGAGCCGCATAATTATTAGATGAATTACTAGAGAGTGAACCCGTCACATTTTGCTGAACTACTATCCCATCTGGACGTTGAATGATGGTTTCTAAGACGCGCCGTTTGGCTTTAGTATCAATGCCAATCAAACGTACATATTCCCCAGTATGTTCTTGGAGACAATTTGAGAGTGCCGAGATGACTTCTGATTCGCGATCGCTTTGAATGGGGGAACAACTGTGCCAAGAACAAGTTTGGAAGTGACGTTTATCAGCGTGTTCTGTGCCAATGCGATAGCCTTGAGCTAGCAGTTGACGTACACGATCTATAGTTTCTTGAGTTAATTGGGTATTTTGGAATTGAGAGATCATGTGACTAGCACCATTACTATTGCTATGTTGAGGGATTTCGCCTCGGATGGGTGTAATACAGGCGATATTATCTGCACATTGATATCCAGCTCTTAAAGCCTCATTGATACCGACTACGTGCCGAGCAAATTTGAGATCGCCATCTTCAACGTTAGGTAAGCGATCGGCTTGTTGTTGATTGGTAATTATGGCTCCAGAAGGTACATATTTACCTGCTGGAATTTCCACATCTTGAATCAGGGCGTGCATCATAACGATACAACCTTTCCCGACTCTGGCGTTAAATACGGTGGAACGAAAGCCAATAAAGCATTCTTCTCCCACGTAAGCTGGACCATGAATCAGGGCCATGTGGGCGATCGAGGATTTTTGACCAATCCACACCGAATATTCTTGTTGATCGTCTCCGATGACTCTTCCTTCTTCTAGACCATGTATAACCACACCATCTTGAATATTGGTGCCTTCTCCAATATAAAAAGGAGTTCCTTCATCGGCCCGAATGGAAGTTCCGGGGGCAACTAATACATTAGCGGCAATCCTAACATCACCAATAATATTAGAGAATGAGTGTACATAAGCGGTTTGGTCGATTTGGGGTTCTGCTAAATTTTTCGACCAAGGTGTGGGAGGGGCCGCGACATTGCGGGCTACCATAACTTCATTTCTCCTGAGAAGAGCTATTTTGGTTGTCCAGATATCAGGATGGAAGTATTTATCTTTGAGCCTGTGGGTTCAATTATTTCTACTTCCTCATCCTGTCATCCCACCTCATTAACGAGGTTGGTCTTTTTTGCTGTAAACGATGCGATTTTCCACATTGACAGTTTCAATAATCGCTACGACTATGGCATCAATTGGACGTTGTTCTTGGCCAAGTACCTGGCGGGCTGCACTACCACGGGTCACTACTACCCATTCATCGACACCAGCACCGACACTATCTGCAGCTACTTCGTATTCTGGTAAGGGATTTCCTTTTTCATCGATGAATTGGACTAGTATTAGTTTGCCACCGCCGAGACTAGGATCTTTATAGGTACTGACGATGTTGCCTCGAACTTTGGCAATTTGCATTTTTGCTAATATGTAGTTTAGGTGTTAGGTAATAGGTAATAGGTAATAGGCTCGATCAAGCGATCGCCAGATTGATCAAAGGTTTTTTGTTCCTGCTTGCTTGCGCCCACAACCCACAACCCATAACCCAAAACCTGGATGATTTTATGGTCTGTTGTAAGGGCGAATACCACTAACACTTTCCCGGAATTGTTCTACAGCTTCGGTGTAGCGAATCGGTAGAACATATTCGAGGTTTTCATGGGGACGGGCAATTATATGGGTGGATAGGACTTGACCACCATTTACCCGCTTGACTGACTCGACCCCTGCGGCTACAGAAGCTTGTACTTCTGAGACATCACCACGGACAATGACGGTGACGCGGGCGCTACCAATTTTTTCATAGCCTACTAGGGTAACGCGGGCAGCTTTCACCATTGCATCAGCTGCTTCGACTACGGCAGGAAAGCCCAGGGTTTCGATCATTCCAACTGCAATTGCCATTTTGTACTCCGTTCATTAAATGAAAATTTTTGAGAATTAACTACTGTAATTACCACTTACTGGTTGTCAAGCAAGCTGGTTATTTTTACTTAGGTCCGAAACTGTTCTACTGATTCTGTGTAACGAATCGGCAGTACATATTCTAAGTTTTCATGGGGACGAGCAATAATATGGGTAGATACTACTTCCCCACCATTGACTCGTTTAGCTGCTTCAATTCCTGCGGACACAGAAGCTTGGACCTCTGATACATCCCCACGCACAATTACGGTGACACGAGCGCTACCGATCTTTTCGTAACCCACTAAAGTTACACGAGCGGCTTTGACCATTGCGTCTGCCGCTTCCACGACAGCCGGAAAGCCCTTTGTTTCAATCATTCCCACCGCAATTGGCATTTTTGGTCTCCTTCTGGATCACTAAAGTTAATGGTGCAAAGCTTTGAGAAAATTTTCGACGGTAACGCCTATGATTTCTAGCTAAGAGCAAACTATTTAAGTTTCTCTATATCAAGAATAGGTGAATCCTGACTTCCTTGACAATATAAATAATTATGATATAAACTAATTATACCTATTAATATAACTAATATCAATATATATTAAAATTTTATTAATAAAAGTTATATTTAATGTTATAAAACCCGTAAACCATCTCATCCACTCCAATTTGGAAAGAAAATGATATGGGGCAAAAGAGTAAGGCGATGAGAATCGTCAACCGAAAAAAAGATTGTCCGGATGATCTACTTTGATGATCAAGGACTAATCAGTAAGAAGCTAAATCTAAGTACAAATACTGATTAATTCGGTTTGTATAAGTAAAATTTAGATTTCTGATCAGCAATTTTTCTCACCCATCAGGTTTAAGTTATAATTACTTAGGAGTAAAGATGATCAACAGAAAAACTCATTTGTCAAAAAGATTTAGTCGGTGTTGAGAACCATATCCTTAAATTTTCAAAAGACAGAAAGTATTTTAAAAAGACTGGATTTACATTGAGAACTTAAAGGGCAGTTTGAATGAATGAATTTCTCCTCCAAACAAGTTGGTGGGTGCCTTGTTATGGCTTAATTGGTGCAATTTTAACCCTACCTTGGTCGATCGGGATGATTCGACGGACTGGACCAAGACCAGCAGCTTATTTTAATCTATTGATGACAGTTATAGCTTTTATCCATGGCGGGATCGTGTTCCGCATGACCTGGAATCAGGAAAATATTCAGATCATCATTCATTGGTTAAAAGCAGCAGATTTAGACTTATCGCTGACCTTAGAAATTTCTGCCGTTAGTGTGGGGGCAATGGAGTTAATTACTGGGTTAAGTTTATTAGCTCAGTTATTTGCGATCGGATATATGGAGAAAGACTGGGCGCTAGCTCGTTTTTTTTCCTTGATGGGATTTTTTGAAGGGGCGATGAGTGGGCTGGTGTTAAGTAATTCCTTATTTCTTAGCTATGCTTTGTTAGAAATGCTCACGCTATCAACTTATCTATTAGTCGGATTTTGGTATGCTCAACGGTTGGTAGTGACAGCAGCAAGAGACGCATTTCTCACCAAGCGGGTAGGAGATATATTATTGCTAATGGGAGTAGTCGTATTAGCAACTCAAGCAGGAAGTTTAGATTTTCCTGATTTATATGAATGGGTAGAGACTGCGAATTTATCTCCACTGACCGCCACATTACTAGGGTTAGCTTTAATTGCTGGACCGACAGGTAAATGCGCTCAATTTCCCCTACATATGTGGTTAGATGAAGCCATGGAAGGACCAAACCCAGCTTCATTATTGCGAAATTCCGTGGTAGTCAGTAGCGGTGCCTATATTCTGATTAAACTTCAGCCGATCTTGGTGCTTTCCCCTGTCGCTTTAAATACTTTAGTGGTGATTGGGACAATGACAGCCATTGGGGCTTCAATGGTAGCGATCGCCCAAATCGATATCAAACGAGCCCTATCCCATTCTACCAGCGCCTATTTGGGGATGGTATTTATTGCCGTAGGAATGCAATGGACAGATGTGGCTTTAATGCTACTCTTTACCCATGCGATCGCCAAAGCACTCTTGTTTATGAGTGTGGGTTCGATTATTCTCACTACTAATAATCAAGACTTAACTCAGATGGGCGGTTTGTGGTCGCGGATGCCCGCTACTACTACTGCTTTTATTGTCGGTTCATTTGGTTTAGTTGGGTTCCTACCTTTAGGGGGTTTTTGGTCTTTCCTGAAAGCCGTAGAGACTTTTTGGATTCAACAACCTTGGTTAGTAGTCGTGTTTTTACTGGTCAATTGTTTAACCGCTTTAAACCTCACCCGTGTATTTCGTCTGGTATTTTTAAGTAAATCTCAAGAAAAAACCCGCAGAACACCGGAAATTGCTTGGCCAATGGCAGTGCCCATCGTAACTTTAATTATCGTTAACCTGTTAGTCCCGTTAATGATGCAGTCGCTATTAATATTGCCAGATTGGAATTACATCAATTATCAGATTGTTGTCCTGATCATATTATCTGGTGGAATTGGGATTTTTTTAGGAGGAATTGTTTATCTTAATCGTACCTGGGCTAGACCCCTATTAATTCCGTTGCGATTTCTGCAAGATTTCTTAGCTTATGATTTTTACATCGATCGTCTCTATCGGGTCACGGTAGTATTTGCTGTGAGTAAATTTTCTCAAATCAGTGCTTGGATTGACCGCAATGTGATCGATGGATTAGTAAATCTAGTAGGAATCGCAACTATTTTCAGTGGTCAAGGCTTAAAATATAACGTTTCTGGTCAGTCACAACTTTATATACTGACAATTGTTTTAGGAGTCAGTCTGTTGTTAATTGCCATTGCTACAGGTGGTAATTTCGGCATCGGTTTTTAGGAAAATATCCACTTAATAAAAAGTTCCAAATAATTATGCTCAGTGTTTTAATTGGGGTGCCATTATTAGGTGCCGTTGCGATTGGATTTTGGCCAGGAAATAGCGCAGCGAAGAACTACCGTTTGATGGCTTTAGCGATCGCGATCAGCTTATTATTCTGGACATTAATGATCGGATTTAAGTTCAATCCAGAAATCTCCGGAATGCAATTTTCTGAGAATATTCCTTGGATTGATGCTTTAGGTTTAACCTATAACATTGGCATTGATGGGTTATCTTTACCCCTAATGATTTTAAATAGTTTACTAACTTGTATTGCTATTTATAGCAGTGATAGTAGTATAGTTAGACCCCGGTTTTACTACTCGCTAATCTTAATATTAAATGCGGGAGTAGTCGGTGCATTTGTAGCCCAAGACTTACTGTTATTTTTCCTATTTTATGAACTAGAACTAATTCCCTTGTATTTATTAATTGCGATTTGGGGTAGTGCTAATCGAGGCTATGCTGCGACCAAATTCCTTTTGTATACAGCAGTTTCGGGAATTTTAATTCTCGCTTCATTTTTGGGAATTGTTTGGTTGAGTGGTTCTACTACCTTTGCTTTACAAACAATCGATGTAACCAATCTGAATGAGAAAACACAATTGTTATTACTGGCAGGACTTTTAATCGGTTTTGGGATTAAAATTCCTTTAGTACCTTTTCATACTTGGTTACCAGATGCTCATGTAGAAGCTTCCACCCCTGTTTCAGTTTTACTAGCAGGGATACTATTAAAACTAGGTACTTATGGGATCATCAAATTTGGCTTAGGATTATTACCTTTAGCTTGGACAATTCTAGCGCCTTGGTTAGCAGTTTGGGCAGCAATCAGTGTAATTTATGGCGCTCTAAACGCGATCGCTCAAAAAGATATGAAAAAGATGGTAGCTTTTTCATCAGTTGGGCACATGGGTTATATTCTGCTAGCTGCAGCTGCTGCGACTCCACTTAGTCTAATTGGAGCGATCTTCCAAATGATTAGTCATGGACTAATATCTGGACTCCTATTTTTATTAGTGGGAGTTGTTTATAAAAAAACTGGGACTCGCGATTTAGATTTACTGGAAGGTTTGTTAAATCCAGAAAGAGGAATGCCAGTAATTGGTAGTCTAATGATCATGGGAGTAATGGCAAGTGCAGGAATTCCTGGGATGATTGGTTTTATTGCTGAATTTTTAGTATTTCGAGGTAGTTTTCCAGTATTTCCAGTACCAACAATCATATGTATGGTAGGAACTGGTTTAACTGCGGTATACTTTCTACTCTTAATCAACCGCGCTTTCTTTGGTCGTCTTTCAGCCCAAGCAAAAAATTTACCACCAGTTTTGTGGAGCGATCGCATTCCCTCAGTAATTTTAGCATTATTGATCATTATTTTAGGATTACAACCAAGTTGGATAGTTTTCTTAAGTGAGAATTCCCTCACTGCAATGGTCAATCAGAGTAAAGCGATCGCCCAAATCACAAATATATAATAAATAGAAAATATGACACACACCAGTTTAAAGCCTTCTAAACATCCATTAGCAACCTATGTTCAACGCTTAGAAAACGGAGTAGGACTTTTACCTGACTCTCCCCAGAACTTGATGGAGGTGGTCGGTATTCTCAAAAGCTATGGCATAGTTTTAGATGCTTACTCTCAGAATCTAATTTACATAGCAGACCATCAATTTTTAGTTTTGTTTCCTTTTTTCAAATATTTCAATGGAGAAATCACCCTATCTAAGTTATTGCGTCACTGGTGGCATGATCGAATTAATTTTGAATATGCTGAATATTGTATGCGAACAATGCTTTGGCATGGAGGTGGAGGATTAGATCAGTATTTAGATTCGGCTCAATTTAGCGAATTAGCAGAAACAGCGATTCAAGCCAAAATTAAAAATGATTTTATCATTCAAGGACTCCATCGAATATTTCCTGACTTTTTACCAGAGCAGGTCAGAGTCCAATGTTATTATAGTGGCTTAGGTCAATTTTGGCGAGTCATGTCAGACATATTTATTTCTTTGTCTGATTTATATGATCAAGGGAAAATTAAGTCAATTCCTGAAGTTGTCAGTCATATTAAAAATGGCTTAGTAGAAGCGGCGAATAAACCGATTACTTATGCTGTTACGATCAAAGGAGAAAATTATGAAATTATCCCTCCATCAATTGGGTTAACATTTTTATCAGACACAGCTATTCCTTATGTAGAAGCGGTTTTTTTCCGAGGTACACCGTTTTTAGGAACAGTTTCATTTAATGCTCAAGCTTACGAAATTCCCTTTGACCAAAAACTATTTACATACGGAGCTCTATACGCAGATCCTTTACCAATTGGTGGTGCGGGAATTCCCCCAACTTTACTAATGCAAGATATGCGTCATTTTCTCCCAGAATATCTACATAACATCTATCGTCATACTCGTCGAGGAGAAGATGATTTACGGGTATTAATTTGTCAGAGTTTTCAAAAATCAATGTTTTGTGTAACTACAGCAACAATTATGGGATTAGCTCCCTATCCGATCGATACTGAGGATTTAGAACAGCAAAAAGCTAATCGTATTTATTTAGAAAAGTGGATGGACCGATTTTCAACTTCTCAATTGAATAATGTGCAAACTGACCTAGTTTAATGATCTTTTATGCTAGTCATCTGAGAGGTTTCACTCGTTACTGAAATGTATTTGTCTTGATATTTTGCAGCACTTTAAATAAATAAACCAATAGGGTTCAGTTAACTGAACCGGATTGTATTATCTGCGAATTTTTAACCTTTCTTCTATTGAAGTAAAGCTAATTAAAGCGATCGCAATAATGTAGTTAAGATCAGAGCGTTCTCATCATCAACACCATCCCAAATTTGCTCTTTAAATATTAGAAAAAGTTAACTTAATTAAAATTAATTGAGTTGCCGATCCTTAGATATCTAAGGATATGATTACATTATCAGCAACCCGTGAATTAAGAAAATAGTTATGTCTACCCAATTTAAAGCCGAAGTCTTTCAAAACCAATACCTACCCCAAGGTGCTTCAGAAGTCCATGCGATTATGACTGTGACCGTTGCAGGAGACGAAGGGATAGCCGCCCCTACTACTAATAATAGCAAAGTCTTTGGGATAATTTGTGATACCTCTGGCTCAATGCAAGGTCAAAAGATCCATGCAGCCAAAGAAGCGATCGCCAAAATCGTCAACTTATTACCCAATGATGCGGCATTTTTTATCGTCACAGGTTCAGGTATAGCCCGGGTAACTTGGTCCATGTCTCCAGCGACCCCTGAAAATAAACAACAAGCGATCGCAGCTCTCAAAAAAAACGATGCTAGCGGTGGTACGATTATTTCCCGATGGCTATCAGAAGCATTAAAAGAATTTGAAAAAATGCCCAATAGTGTCCGTCAAGCCTTACTATTGACAGACGGACAAAACGACGACTCAGACGAACAAAACCTCCTGAAAGTTCTGCAACAATGTGAAGGTGTTTTTCAATGTGACTGTCGAGGTGTAGGTACAGATTGGAGAGTCAAGCAACTACAAGTAATTTCCCAGAAACTTTTGGGTACTACCGACATAATTCCTAACGCAGCTATGATCGAAGCTGACTTCCAGAATATTCTGCAAAAAGCAATGACAAAAAGTGTCAGCGATGTAGCATTGCGTTTGTGGAATCCCCAGGGAGCCCAAGTATTATTTTGTAAACAAGTTAGCCCAGAAATTGTTGACTTGACCCATCGCGCTAAAACTGTTAAACCTCAAGTATCAGACTATCCAACTGGTGCTTGGGGGAAAAATGAATCTCGTGAATATCATTTCTGCATTCAAGTCAAACCGGGTAATATCGGTGATGAAATGTTAGCAGGTCGAGCTAGCCTAATTTATACCCTAAACGGTGTAGAAAATAAGGTAGCTGAAGCTCGCATTTTGGCAGTTTGGACTGACGACGATGCAAAATCAACTAAAATTGATAAACGGGTTGCCCACTATACTGGACAAGCTGAACTAGCTCAGTCTATTCAAGAGGGACTAGAAGCTCGTGCGAGTGGTGATCTAGAAGTTGCTACGGTTAAATTGGGGAAAGCGGTGAAACTTGCCCATGAATCGGGTAATGAAGCAACAGCAAAACTCCTCAAAAAAGTAGTTGATATAGAAGATGCAGCCACGGGCACAGTAAAAATTAAACGCGATATTGCCAAAGAAGACACAATGGCACTAGAAACCCGTTCCACCAAAACTACTCGCATTCCCAAGTCTTCTTAATTAATCCTTAAAGCCTAGCTATGTCTATCTACAAATGTCCAAAAGGTCACCAATCAACGGAGTCTGATTATTGTTCTGAATGTGGTGTGAAAATTCCGGGGATCAATGAATCTACTGCGATCCCCAGTCTCGAAGCATCAACAATACCAGCATCTATTTCTCAGGTCATCAATTGTCCTGATTGTGGTGCAATCTACGCAACAGGTAGTGGTAACTTCTGCGAAATTTGCGGTTATAACTTTATCACTGGGGCCGATGGTGAACTTCCTCTGGATTCATCAGCAATTTTCCAACCTAATTTAGGGTCATCCTCAGCCCCCAGTACCCAAACCCCAATAATTCATTGGGAATTAGTCGCTACCATTGATTCATCCTTGGGAAATGCTAACAGTCCTCCACCTCCGCTCAATCAACCTGCGATTACTTTTCGTTTAGATAAGGAAACTAATTTGATTGGACGTAGTAGCAAGCTAAAGGGTATTCGTCCAGAAATTTCTTTAGATTTTGATGATGCGGTTTCCCGTCGTCATGCCTTACTAATTCGTCAATTAGATGGTAGCTTCATTTTACGTGATATTGGTTCTGCTAATGGTACGAAATTAAAAGGTGTAGAATTACAGCCCATGGTTGATGTCCCGATTAAAGAGGGTGATCAATTTACTCTCGGACATTGGACAAGAATCACGGTCAAAGTTATTCGTTTACCGTAAAAATATAGTTTTTGTCAGATCATCTCGCTCAAGAACATCAGCTCATGGTGAATTTGGCCCGCCGATCTGATCGGCAGGATCTAAACCTCACGTTGGTATTTTTCGAGAATATCGATCAAGTTAACTTGACATTGCATGGGGAGCAAATCTAGCAAGGGAATTTCCCTTTTCCCACCTCCCACCTTAATGGGAATATTACTGAGAATTTGGGTCACTTGATCTTCCCCAACAGAATTGCTAGTTAGGAGTGGATAAACTTGTTCGGCTACAACTGTATGTAATTTAGCATCGCTTAAATAAAGGTGCCATTTAGCGATATCTATATAAATATTCTCGCCAATTTCTGTGGCGAGAGATTCAAGTAATTCGGTGGTATTTGTTTTAGCCATAAAAGTCAGTTTTTATTTTCCTAGAGAACTGAAATCCAAATCTACAATTAGGCTGATGGCTCAGAGTAATTGGCGATCGCCAAAACATAAATCCCATGAGCGCCCAATAACAAAGCCCAACCAACTGTGACTAATCCAGCCCAAGACCAATCCGCATGGTACAAAGTCCGGAAAAACCACAAACCAGAATTACTAGCGGCAAAAATGCTGACATGGAAGGCAAAATTCATCCGATCATCTAAACGACGATAATCAGGATCATGCCGATCGGGTTTTCGTGGTCAACGAGGGGGCATAAAGTAATTTTCCTGAAAAATGACATTGCCGAATATAGCAGTTTTTGGACACTAATATTCAGACTACTACTATTTTTATTATAGCGGATTGAGGAGAAAAACGCAGCCCAGCGCCAATTATCGAGGATTGCGATCCCAAGTAACTTGAGAAATTTGAGCTAACAAAGCTGCTTCTGCTTTAGGATCATTTAATGATTTAGCTAGCGCGATCGCTTGCAGATAAAAATTGCGAGATAAATTATATTGACCTAATTTTTGATAGAACTGACCAGCTAACTGGAACGATCGCATTTGTTGTAGAGGATTATTCTGCTCTTTTGCCAAAGCTAATCGCTGATTTAATAATTCCAAAGCCCGGGCATTGTTACCATTAACATTATAAGTCTCTACCAAACCATCTAGAGCACGAAACTGATTAACTGGATCAAAACTTTGTTGAGCTAATCGCAAAGCAAGTCCATAAACATCTCTAGCGTCATCATAGTGAGTCAAATGTTGCTGAACATCTCCTAAAGAATTCATCGTGCTAGCTTCATTAATCGGATCATTAGCACTCCTCCACAATTCTAAAGCTTGATTATATTTCCCTAAAGCTGCTCCATAATTACCCAAATTAACTTCGACCAAACCAAGATTTTGCCAAGATAAAGCTTGACCAGCAAAACTTTGGATCTTAGTTGCGATCGTTAAAGCTTCATTAAAAGTTTTCTGCGCGGGAATTGGACTATTTTGTTTTAACAGAATAGTTCCCAATTGATTTAAACCAACCACCTGACCTTGCAAATCCCGATGATTACGTGCGATCGCAATCCGACGACGAGCTGCATCATCAGCTTGATCATAACTTCCTAAACTCAAATAAACCTGACTCAGATGATCATAAGTTAAAGCCATTGCATCTTCATCACCGATGTGGTGATAAATTTCCAATGCTTGTAACCAAGAATCAATCGCTTTTTCTGACTGACCACTACTTTGCTGCTCACTACCTAACATGAACAAACGATCTGCTTCATTGCGATCAGCACCCTTTGTGCCATTATTAATTGGAATATCTAGTTGCTGATCAAGACTAACTGCGAAAACGGGGAAAGCTATCAACAGACCAGTACAACCAAATAACCAATAAACAGTAACCAGGATATTGCTAAAAGCCGAAATTCGGCGATCGCTTGGGTGCAAATAACTAGGTCGAACCATCAGGTTTCCTCCGGTACTGCTAGAACAGAATTACTATTTATTATAGGAAACCTAACCAACACCAACTTGAGCAGGAAAATAAATAGCCTTAATATCATCGGGTAAAGCTGCTTCTAGCAGTTGATAACCTTCTTGTAAACGAATTCTAATTTCTTGGGGAGACAAATTTTCACCTTCAGCTTGGAGATAAGCTGCAATTCGGGGTTCACTCCAGTGGAAAGTTTGCGCCATAACTATAATTAAACGTAGAGTTGCGGGTAATTGGTCTAACGCTAGTTGGACATAACACCATAGTGGAGGAGAAGCTTCTTTGAGAGAATAGTGAATTGATTCAACTGAGGGCAAATCTACTTGATTAATACATAAAGCTGTAACATTTATTAACCAGTTTTGCAGAGTAAAATTACCAACTCCAGACATAGCTGCAACACTTAAATCTAAACCGCGCAATTCGTGGTAAATATGACGCCAAGTGAGAGCCAATAAGTAATCAGCTTGGACAGGGGACTTAGCTGAATTGCGAACTAAAGTATAAATAATGGGACTATAACGACAAAAAATAGCTGTGAAATACTTCCCTTCTTCTGCATGACGCTGAAACAGGGTCAGGAGTTCAGTATCACTATGACGAGACAGCGATTTAATCATCGGATGATTAGTTTCAGGGAAATTAGGAATAGGCATACAATTCGGGGCTAAATTTTTTCATGGGTACACAGATATTATTTAATTATATCTGATCTCAGGGATTAGTAGTCAGGTCAGATCACTGATCATAGTAATTTTCGTAGGGGCGTATTGCAATACGCCCCTACTCATTAATGTTCTTGACCTTTATGTAACTTTGGTACTACATTTTGTAGTGCGGAATGTAGGTTTAAATTATTTAATCAATATTACCCACAGCCAAAACTTGCTCAACGGTAATAGATAATTCTGGAAATGTTTGAGAAACAATTGGTAGACTTTCTGTAAAAACAGTTTCTTCATACAATCCCTCTACTAAAAGTAGCACAGTAATCTGATTTTTCAGCGGATCTACAATCCAATATTCAGGAATTTCTAGTGCCCCATATTCAGAACGTTTATAACGATAGTCTCGATTTATTGATTCAGGACTAACGACCTCAACAGCTAATAAAGGGGGAATTTCAGCAATAGCAGAGCGATCGAGAAATTCCCGCACCTGTTCAACAGTTATTATATAAAGATCAGCTAATCTTGATTTCCGCCATCCAGTTCTAATTCCTGCTTCTCGAAAACAGAGCCAAGGTAACCCTAAACGTTTGATTTCCGCCTTAAAATTGTCGTGAAGAAAATCAGTAATTAGCAAATGTCTAAATGTGGGTGGGTTCGCCAATTCTAATCTCCCATCAACCAATTCATAACGGCGATCTGTACCATCATTATAGGTGAGATATTCCTCAAAACTATATTGCTGTTCAGCAGTTGTTACAGTCATGCTTGGTTTTACCTAAAATAACTCTTGTCAACAACCCAATTTTATCGGCTATTATACAATTTTGATACATCCAACCCTCTTGAGCAGTAGGTGGTCATAAGGAAATAACATAATATGTTAACTTTTGTAAAAAAATCAACCCTCCCCATTCCCCCCATTCCTAACAAATGTCATTAAATTCCTTACGAAAATCAGCAGTAGCTTGGCACAGTTTAGAAATTGAGACAACCCTGAAGCAACTTCAGAGCGATCGCAATGAGGGATTAACTTCGGCCCAAGTAGGGGAACGTTGGTCAATCTATGGTCCAAATGAATTAAAAGAAACCGCTGGTCGCACCGCGCTAACCATATTGTGGGATCAGTTCAAAAACATCATGTTATTGATGTTAATTGCTGTAGCCTTAATTTCGGCCAGTTTGGACTTATTTTCCCTTTATTCAGGTAGTAAGAGTTCGGAAGAAATTCCCTTTAAAGATGCGATCGCCATTTTGATCATTGTGATCCTGAATGGGATTTTAGGCTACCTCCAAGAAAGTCGTGCCGAAAAAGCGCTAGCTGCTCTCAAAAGTCTAGCTTCACCCCAAGTGCGAGCAATCCGCAATGGTAGAATTATTGAACTTGCAGCTAAAGAATTAGTACCAGGAGATATTATCCTGCTCGAAGCAGGAGTACAAGTTCCAGCAGATGGTCGATTGATTGAAACAGTGAATCTGCAAATTCGGGAAGCAACTTTAACTGGTGAAGCACAAGCAGTCAATAAAGATGCAAGAAAATCACTTACAGTAGATACTTCTTTAGCCGATCGCATTAATTTAGTCTTTCAGGGTACAGAAGTAGTCCAAGGACGCGGAAAAGTCCTAGTCACGAATACGGGAATGCAAACCGAAATTGGACGGATTGCAGCAATGTTGCAATCGGTGGAAAACGAACCCACACCTTTGCAAAACCGGATGACTCAGCTAGGTAATTTTTTAGTGACAGGCTCCTTAGTTCTGGTAACTTTGGTTGTGGTCGGTGGCATAATCAAGCTAGGGATCGGAGCATTTATCAATTTATTAGAAGTTTCCCTGAGTATGGCTGTAGCTGTAGTACCCGAAGGATTACCCGCAGTTATTACCGTAACTTTGGCTCTGGGTACGCAAAGAATGGTCAAACGTCACGCACTGATTCGCAAATTACCAGCAGTAGAAACTTTAGGATCAGTGACAACGATTTGCTCTGATAAAACCGGAACTCTGACTCAAAATAAAATGGTTGTTCAAGGTGTGAACACTCCGAGTCATAGTTTTCATGTTGGTGGTGAAGGTTATGCTCCGATCGGGGAATTTACCACTCAAGATACAGTAGTCAATCATAAGAAACGCAATCCAGAACTTCAAGCAGTAGCACTTGCTGGTGTAATTTGTAATGACGCATTTTTGCAACAGGAACAGGGAGAATGGAAAATTATCGGTGATCCGACGGAAGGAGCATTATTATCCCTAGCTGGTAAAGCTGATATTTATCAGGAAACTTGTCAAACAGAATTCCGACGAGTCATGGAATTTCCGTTTTCTTCAGAACGTAAACGGATGAGTGTAATTTGTGAGAAATCGAGAGCGGAATTTGCCCAATTAGGTGAGATCCTTAATTCTCGTTTATCTCTACTTAATTCTGCTTATGTCATGTTTACCAAAGGATCTCCGGAACTGATCTTAGAACGCTGTACTCAGATTCAGAGAGGAACTGAGATCGAGATGCTCACCGATAGTCAGCGTGATCAGATTTTAAACCAAAATAATTTCATGGCTGGACGGGGCTGGAGAGTGCTAGGATTTGCCTGTAAACCTAGTGATATTTTACCAGCACCAGGCACAGAAGAAACCGCTGAAAAAGATTTAGTTTGGCTAGGATTAGTGGGAATGTTAGATGCACCCCGTCCTGAAGTTCGTGAAGCAGTAGCTAAATGTCAGCAAGCAGGAATTCGTCCAGTGATGATTACCGGAGATCATCAATTAACTGCAATTGCGATCGCACAGGATTTAGGGATTGCTAAACGAGGTGATCAGGTTCTAGTTGGTCAAGAATTAGAAAAACTGAGTCAAGCGGAACTAGAACAACGAGTTGAACAAGTTAGTGTTTATGCGCGGGTGTCTCCAGAACATAAACTACGGATTGTGCAAGCATTACAAAGTCTTGGACATATTGTCGCGATGACTGGAGATGGTGTAAATGATGCACCAGCACTTAAACAAGCTGACATCGGAATTGCAATGGGAATTACCGGAACTGATGTTAGTAAAGAAGCCAGTGATATGGTGTTATTGGATGATAATTTTGCCACGATCGTAGCTGCTGCTGAGGAAGGTCGAGTGGTATATACTAACATTCGGCGTTTTATTAAATATATTCTGGGTAGTAATTTTGGAGAAGTTTTAACTATTGCTGCTGCACCGATAATTGGTTTGGGTGGTGTACCGATGACTCCTTTACAAATCTTGTGGATGAATTTAGTCACAGATGGTGTTCCAGCTTTAGCTTTAGCAGTCGAACCTGGAGAACCTAATGTGATGCAAATTCCCCCCCATCATCCCCAGGAAAGTATTTTTGCCCGTGGGTTAGGATCTTATATGATCCGCACAGGTATAGTTTTAGCAATTATTACGATTACGTTAATGACTTGGGCTTATAGTCATACCCATGCTCCTGGATATCAGGGTGATCAGGATGCTTGGAAAACGATGGTGTTTACAGCTTTATGTATTGCCCAAATGGGTCACGCGATCGCGATTCGCTCCTATACTCAATTGACAATTGAATTAAATCCTTTCTCCAATAAGTATATTTGGGGAGCAGTGATTCTCACTACGATTTTGCAATTGCTGCTGATCTATATTGCCCCATTGCGAAATTTTTTTGGTACGCACTATCTCAATCCCATCGAATTATCCATCTGTCTTGGGTTTAGTGTATTGATGTTTGTTTGGATTGAGTTAGAAAAATTGTTTGTTCGTTGGTATTTCTCGCTGAAAATTGCGAGAGATTTATCCACTAAAAACTTCAACTTGTTAATTGGCTCAGTCGGATCATTTTTATTAGGAATTGTCGCTGCTTATGGGTCAGGACGGATTATTTGTGAACTAAATCGTTGTATGTGGGTAGTCTCAGGAACTGGTAAGAATTCCCTGGGTTTTTTGATTGACTCTGGTCTTGCTAAAGTAGTGGAATCCTTACCGATCGCTTTATTTGGAATTGCGGTAGCTTTGTTGGTAGGCTGGATGGTTAAATCTAATCAGAATTAAAATATCTTAGCAGTTCCCCTCTTGCTCCCTATCACCTGACCAATGTATCTCCAAACTCTCCATTTGCGACAGTTCCGTAATTATCAAGATTGCGCGATCGACTTTTTGGCTCCGAAAACGATTTTGGTAGGCAATAATGCTCAAGGAAAATCCAATCTGCTGGAAGCAGTAGAATTGTTGTCCACCCTGAAAAGTCATCGGGTCAGTCGCGATCGCGATTTAATTCGGGATACGGATACGGATAGTGAGATCCGAGCTACTGTAGCTCGACAAAATGGAATAGTTGATTTAGGGATAATTTTACGTGCTAATGGTCGTCGGACGGTGATGTTTAATCGGGAAAATTGCCGTCGTCATCTGGATTTTTTAGGTATTCTGAAGGCAGTACAATTTTCGAGTTTGGATCTGAATTTAGTTCGAGGTGGTCCAGATGAGCGACGACATTGGTTAGATCGACTGTTGATTCAACTTGAACCAATTTATGCTCATATTTTGCATCAGTACAATCAAGTTTTGCGTCAGCGCAATGCTTTGTTAAAGTTAAGGTTACAACGACAGCATCTGAATCCCGAATTGGTTAATCTTGATGCTGATCCAGAAATGGCAATTTGGGATGCTCAGTTAGCAACCAGTGGTTCCCGTGTTACTCGTCGTAGAGCGAGAGCTTTAGTCCGGTTAGCTCCCTTAGCTCAAATTTGGCACCAAAATATTAGTGGTAAAACCGAGTTACTTGAGGTCAGATATGCTCCTAATATACCCAATCAAGGAGAAAGTCCGGAAATTGTCGAACAGGTTTTTTTAGAAAAAATCCAGACCCGAGCGATCGCAGAAACCCATCAAGGAATATCTTTGGTCGGTCCCCACCGTGATGAGATTGAGTTGATGATTAATCAGACTCCTGCTAAATCCTATGGTTCTCAGGGTCAACAGCGTACCTTAGTTTTAGCATTAAAATTGGCAGAACTCCAATTAATCGAAGAGGTGATTGGTGAACCACCTTTACTCTTACTCGATGATGTTCTAGCTGAATTAGATATTTATCGTCAAAATCAGTTACTAGAAGCAATTCAAAATCGTTTTCAAACTCTAATTACCACAACCCACTTAGGTGCTTTTGATTCCCTATGGCTCAATTCTTCCCAAATTCTTGCCGTTGATGCTGGTAAAGTAGTTCAATGTGAATAAAGCCTAAATATTTAGTGGTTTTTTTTAGCGATCGCTAAAAAAACTCTCCATCCTAATTACCCGTATAATTTAGCGGTAGTTGATTGGGACTAATGTATGGGCTATTTTTTTGATTTATGGGATTTTTGTCCTGCTCTTTCCGCCAAACTGTAGAATTATCTTATGATCTAGGTTTTGATGGGTGAGGATCTATATCAATGAAGGATATTTGATTTTGGGTAATGATTTTTTAAAATGTGGATATTTATATGAATTGTCAGGAAATTGCTGCGTTGGGAGCTTCGTTACGACGAATCGATCAAAAGCTCTTAAAGAAAGTTGATTATCATAATAATACTACTACCAGAATCTGGTATCAGGGAGGAGAACCTTATTTTGATATTTTCTTTGATTTAAAAGATCATAAAATTATCTGGTTTCAATTTACTTTTCGCGGTCAATTTCTCTGTTGGGATCAAAAACAAGCTGAAATTAAAACTGGCAAAACTAATGAATTAGTGTTCGATGATATTGGCTATTATCCTGCTAGTAAAATTATTGAAGCCGATCAGAATTCTGATGCAGATTTTCAATTTTTCGTAAAAAAAATTCTTACCACTCGAGCTGAAGAAGAAATTTTTGCTCAAGCGATCGCTTTATTAGATCATAATGGATAATATGTAGGGGCTTACTTCTTGTCTGTTTCAGAAGCAGGCGATCGGACTACCGAAATTATCGGTCAAATAATCTCATCAGGATTTACTCCCATTGCTCGTAAGTGAGCAGCTAGTTTTTCAGCTCTCTGTTGAGCTTGTTGAGCTTGGAGTTGAGCTTGTTGAGCTTGTTGTTGAGCTTGTTGAACTTGTTGTTGAGCTTGTTGAACTTGTTGTTGAGCTTGCTGGGTATCTTCTTGTGGAGTCGGGAGCAAACCTCCTGGTAACGTAGCCCAACGTAGCCAAGTAGCCTCAACACCTTTATAATTACCTTGCCAACGTACCAATGCTAAACCTAAATGTCCACTGATTAATCGTCCTTTTTCATCCCTATTTAGAGGTTGATATACTCCTTTTTCTAAGCTAAATCCAGCCCAATCTTCAGGATTAAATGGATCATACCAAAAATATTCGGGAACTCTGACCTGATCTTGATACACTTGCTTTTTTTCAGTTTTGTCTTTGCTAGCTGTACTCTCAGAAATCAGTTCAATGATTACATCTGGTGCTTTCCCTTCATCCCAAACCACCCAACTGAGTCTTTCACCTTTAGGTACTCCTAGCACTACAAAGACATCCGGTCCTCGAAAATCTTGATTTTTAACTTGATCTATACTAAAATAGAGGTACATATTGCCGCCCACATAGCCATCCTCTCGCTTATGCAACCACGGGATTAAGGGATCGATCAACATTTCCATCTGAAGTTTATGTCGCTGGGTTTCCATAGGAATACCATCATCACAGGGAAGATCGTACTGGGTTGGTGGTAGAGTTAAAGCAATGGAGGTTGATGCCGGAATCGGTTTAGACATATTTTTTTCTCTGGTTGTACCTACCTACTTAACTTTAACACCAAAATTAAATCAGTAACTATGAGTAATAAAATAGCAGTTTCAAATCATTTGAAAACCCCCCCATCAGCGATCGCTAAATTAAATACTCCACAATTAATTAAAGCTGGATTATCTCTAACTTGGGGAGCTAGTTTTTTGCTGCTGATTACTACCTTATCAGGAATACAATCCGCGAAATTAGCGATAAAAACTGTCGGGAAAGATGCAGCACCCAGTATTGAAGCAGCCCAGTATATTAAAGCTGGATTAGCTGATATGGATGCCAATATAGCTAATGAATTAATTGAGCAACCTGGACAAAATCAGAGTGCAGTTAAAGCTTATGGAGAGAGACTTGAGAAAGTTACTACAAAATTGATTACTGCTGCGGAAAATATTACATACGGAGATGCTGAACGGATACCGATTCAAACCTTACAAATACGATTAAGTGATTATATTGCCAAAGTTCAACAAGCACGAGACTTTCATCAGCGTCGCGATTTAGCTGGGGTTTTGAATGCTTATCGAGCATCAGCTGAATTGATTGATCAGAAACTTTCTCCTGCGGCTGATCAACTATTAGCGGCTAACCAAGAAGCACTTAATCGTACCTATGAACAGCAGTGGGGCACTTCAGTTCGATCGCTTTTTTTTATTATTATCTCTACCCTGATCTTGTTAGGCACATTGATAATATTGCAATTATTTCTTTATCGTCGGATGCGCCGGATTATTAACCCCATGTTGTTAACAGCTACAGCGATCACTTTACTCTTTTTCAGTTATATCACATCTGCCCTATTGTCAGCATCTAATCACCTCAAAATTGCTAAACAAGACGCATTTAATTCGATCGATGCTCTGTGGAAAACTCGCGCTCTAGCTTATAGTGCTAATGCTGATGAAAGTCGATATTTACTTGATCAAGCTCGTGCTAATAATCACCAACAGGCTTTTTTAGCCAAAATTACTAAACTCGCTAATATACCAACTGGTCAAACTTTTGCTACTGTAGCATCAGCTTTTGCCAATAATCAAAAAGTAGATAACTTTACCGGATTCTTAGCTGATGAGTTAAACAATATTACTTTTGCTGGTGAAAAAAAATCTGCCCTGAATGCGCTAGAGGAATTGGGTCTATATGTAACCATAGATCAAAAAATCCGTCAACTTCAACAAACCGGTAAATCTAATGAAGCGATCGCTCTTTGTACTGGTAATAAACCAGGGGAATCTAATTGGGCATTTAACCAGTTCGATCTTGCTCTGCAAAAAACCTTAGATATTAACCAACAAGCTTTTGACCAAGCAGTTGACCAAGGATTCAAGGATGTAGAAGGTTTTGAAATTATCATCCCGATTGTGACTATTGCGATCGGACTCCTTACTCTCTTGGGACTGCTACCACGTTGGCAAGAATATTCTCGCTAATCATCACAACTTTTGTCAGAATCACCCAATTGGGTTACTCATTAGCATGAAGTAGAAACAATATTTCTCACATTATTCTAAGAAAAAAAACCTGAATCATCTACTTTACATCCGTAAAGTATTTGGGTTAACCACTATCCATGAGGAATGGTGACAATTATACCATGGGGGCTTATTGCCATAAGCCCCTACCACTAATAAGCCCCTACCACATTTATCCACATGATCAGCAATTAGAGGGGATCAGATTGAACAAAAACTCAAGATTTTGTTTTCTAAGATGCAGTTATCCCCAAGATTCCTGGGTAACCTCAACTATACAACCTCTCTTCCTTGCTTGTTGAGTGGACAATGACTCGTAATTCTTCTACCAGGGAAAATCAACTTTGTCTAGTGTATTTTAAGCTGATAATGTTACAATTTTTAACAAATAAATTTTCATTGGCAACGTAATGACCAAGTCATCCGGTTTAGTTAGTAGAGCCAATTTATCCATAACTAGCTAAAAGATTAGGTTCTAGCCAACTACATAACTCCCAAAAAATCTTCATTAAACGGAAATTTAGCGCCATGAAGACCGCTCAAGCTTCCACCGACCTAGTCCGCACTTATCTCCGAGAAATTGGTCGTGTACCCCTACTAACCCACGAACAAGAAATACGCTATGGAAAACAAGTCCAGCGTTCAGTAGCTTTGCATACGTTACAAAGTAATTTAACCAATCATTTAGGTTATCAACCAACGATCGCTGAGTGGGCTGAAAATGCCGAGCTGAGTGTCCCTCAGCTAGAACAAGCGATCGCAGAAGGAGAAATGGCTAAACGGAGAATGGTTGAAGCCAATTTGCGATTAGTGGTATCTGTAGCCAAAAAATACATTAAACGGAATGTAGACTTGTTGGATCTGATCCAAGAAGGGACAATTGGAATGCAGCGTGGTGTGGAAAAATTTGATCCGACCAAAGGATATCGATTCTCCACCTACGCTTATTGGTGGATTCGTCAAGCCATCACCCGGGCGATCGCGGAAAAAGGTCGGACGATCCGTCTACCGATCCATATTACGGAAAAACTCAATAAAATTAAAAAAGCACAACGCTATTTAGCCCAACAACTCGGAAGAGCTGCGACCATCGGTGAATTAGCCCAAGAACTAGAATTGACCCCTAAACAAGTCCGGGAGTATTTGGAGCGATCGCGCCAACCCTTGTCTTTAGATTTACGAGTAGGTGATAATCAAGATACAGAATTAGTGGAACTATTAGAAGATCCTGGTCTATCGCCAGAAGAATATGTCATTAATGCCTCACTGCGTGCAGATCTAGAACAATTAATGGCAGAATTAACACCACAGCAACGGGAAGTCTTAGCCCTACGCTTTGGTTTAGAAGATGGGAAAGGGATGACTCTGTCCAAAATCGGCGATTTACTGAATATTAGCCGCGAACGAGTGAGACAGATTGAGCGAGAGGCTCTCAGTAAACTGCGGAAACGCAAATCTGAAATGGGAGAATATATAGCTAGTTAAGGAGGAGTGAGCCAATCCGTCACACAAAGTTCGGTTTCGCCTACTATTATGTACAAATCATTTTGCTACATTAGTTAATCATAAGCAAAAACATCTTTTTCCTATTGTTCCACGTTTTTAATGTTAACTGATCCCACATTTTAGCTGGGTTTAATTGCTACCAGGAGGTATAAGGTGAATAATAAGTCTAATCGGATTCCAGAATTATTTGGAGGGGAAGGTGAAACTAACAATTTATTATGGCAATATGTGCAATCAATGGCCCCTGATACAGTTTCCCAGCTTTCCAAACCCACATCGACCGAAGTATTTCAAGTAATGGAACGGAATATTGTGGGACTTTTGGGAAATCTCCCTTCGGAACATTTTGGAGTAACTGTGACCACCAGTCGGGAAAATCTCGGTCGGCTGTTAGCTTCAGCGATGATTAGTGGTTACTTTCTGCGTAATGCTGAACAGAGAATGGCTTTTGAAAAATCTTTACAAGTTTCGGAAATTCGGGCTGAAGATGATTAAAGAAAATTAAATTAATCCTCTTTTTTGAAGGTTCGGCAGATAATGGTATGTATCTGCCGAATTATTTATTTGGTTGATTATTGTTGCCAATCTATTACCCATGTCTGAAACACCTACTCCATTAGCCCATAAACATATTGGTGTTGCTGTGATCTGGAACAACCAAGGTAAAATTTTAATTGATCGTCGTCGGCTCGGAGGATTACTAGGTGGGTTATGGGAATTTCCTGGAGGTAAAATTGAAATTGGTGAAACGATGAAAGCTTGTATTGTCCGGGAAATACGGGAAGAATTAGCCATCGAAGTTGAAGTTGGTGATCATTTGATCACGATTGACCACTCCTACAGTCATTTCCGAGTTACTCTCAATGTTTATCATTGTCATCATTTATCAGGAGAACCTCAACCTTTAGAATGTGATGAAATTCGTTGGGTAACAGTTGATGAAATTGACCAGTTTCCTTTTCCCGAAGCAAATATTCAGATTATTGAAGCTTTACGTCGGAATTCTCCTAGATAATATTTACAGCCTATTCCAGGTTTATGAAGTATAGGAGTCTTGTTGGTAAGGTCAGATGGTATCCCTCTTTTATCACTTAGCGTCAGAGTATAATTGAGGAAAATCGCTCTTAAGCTGGTGCTGTCTATGGTAGAACGAAAGCAGAGTACCCCAACCGTAAACGAAAAAAATGGCTGGAAAAATCTCCTGAATAATTTACGTTTAATAATTCAGCATTTCGTCTATTTTAACCTGATTATCCCTATGATTGTCACTCTAGATAGTTGAACAAAGGAACAATGGTCTGAGTTTCTGAGTCAAATCCCGCTACAAAATTATAACGACGCATTGCAGCGACGACAAGACAATGCCAAGTTATCAGGATTATCTGAACCGCCCAAAGAACGGGGAATAATGTGGTCAAGTAAAGCGCGTACTAGCAATGCGCTCTGGTGAATGACAAATTTTAACTGCGCTGCAGAGCTTTCCTATGCAAGGGGTCGGGATAAGCGCTGCGGCTGTCTTCCGCCGTCAATATTAATTAATTGTGTTGATTCTCAATATATTTTCTAACAGTTTCTTCAGAAGCATTGCCAACCGTCCCGCAAAAATAACTTCTAGTCCAAAGAGATGGAATCTTTTTGAGATCTGGGTATTCACTACGCAGTTGAAACGAGGTAAACCCTTTCAGTCTAAACATAATTTGGTCTGGGGCTAAATTAGGTGGAGCATCAACCAATAAATGTACATGATCTGGCATTATTTCCATCGCTACGATAGAACAGTCTAACTCGATACATTTATCAGTTAAAAGTTGCTTTAGGCGTTCCGCTATACCTCCCACTAATACTTTTTTGCGTCTAGCTGGTATCCAAACAAAGTGATACCTAATAAGTGTTACTGATGTACGTTTGGGTCTAAATTTATCTTGCATATACCTCTCAATTTGGCTGTAGATAGTCTTGACATAAATACAATAGCACACTAAAATAGCAGTGGGAGGTAAGAAAATGATTTCCAGCTACAAGTACAAGCTTAGGCCAAGTAAACAATAGGAAAAACAACTAGCTCAATGGTTGCCAATGTTACGCGCTCTTTATAACTGGTGTTTGCGCGACAGGATTGATGGTTGGCATCAGCAGTTTATTATGGGTGAATGTTGCGACCTAAGAACAAGAGCCATGGCCTGCCCTTTAGTACGGGCGTATAGCAATACGCCCCTGCTGTAGTCAGAGGAACTAACTTAGCTAATCCTTGGAAAGATGGCGGAGGCAAAGCTAAAAAAGAAGGGGAAAAAGATAAATCACCCAAAAGAAGTGCCAGTTTAATGCAGGATGCTAACTTGCAAGATTTAAAGACTGCAAGACCTTGGTATCAAAGCGTTGATGGTGGAGTATTAGGGGAAATTATAGCCAGGGTCAACGAGGCTTTTAACAAGTTCTTCAAAGGTGCGGGTTTCCCCAAATTTAAACGTCGCCATGATTTAAAATCTTTCTCCTATAAACCAGGAAGAGTGAAAATTAAAGGTAATAAAATTTATTTACCTAAGATTGGCTGGATGCGTTTTCATAATTCACGTCCTATTCCCGATGGCTATGCGATTAAGACAGTAACTGTCAGACAAAAAGCTGACGGATGGTATGTTTCTGTCTTGATTGAAGACAAAGAAATCCCGACCCCAACCACTATTCTAGATAGTGAAATCAAGACTATTGTTGGCTGTGATATGGGACTAGGAAAGTTGGTCTATTTATCAGATGGTAGTGCTATTAATAACCCGCGCTTTGCCACCAACAAGAAAACTAAACATTTAATGCGGATTAGACAACGGCGTGTTAATCGTAAGCAAAAAGGAAGTAAGAATCGTAACAGAGCTTTATTAAGAGTCAATAATTTGCACAACAAAATTCAGCAGCGACGTGAAGCTTATCAGTGGAATATTGCTAAGAAAATCATTGATAGAGCAGATGCTGTTGCAGTTGAGGACTTGCAAGTAAAAAATATGATGAAACGGTGTAAACCCGTTAAGTCTGAAACTGGGAGATTTTTACCTAATAATCAATCAGCTAAACGTGGTTTAAATCGTTCTATTGCAGACGCTGGCTGGTATGCGCTAACTCAAAAACTTGAGGATCTGGCTGTAAAGTCAGAAAAGAAACTTATGAGAGTTAACCCAAAGCATACCAGGTAGGGGCGTATTGCAATACGCCCCTACAGCAAATGTGGTCACGTAGATGCAGCTAGTAGAAATGGTGAGAAATTCTTATGTACTAATTGCGGTCATATTGATGATGCTAATTTGCAAGCTGCACGGAATGTGAAAGAGAAAGCAATTAAAACCTACGGGCTAAATATTGTTAAAAGAATTAAATCAAAAACGGTACGGCGGGACTCGTCGAAACCGATACAATTAAATCTCTTTGAGACTTGCCCTGAGCCTTGCCCTGAGCGTAGTCGAAGGGGTAGTCGAAGGGTGGAGTTGTATGAACGCTTGTCAGATAATACGCTGCCTATCAAAGGCAAACCGCGTGTGGGCAAGAACAAGCGAGAATAAGCAATTATCTCTCTGGGATATTAAGGAAGCAATTTCTTAAGAATTCCATCCCCTTTAGGGGTGGGAGTGTCAAAATATTCACACAAATATTTCCCTCGTTCCCTAATTAATTGGCTTGTAGATTCATCAATCATCTTTGCGCTACCATCATAGCATTAATATGGGTAAAGATCCGCTCTAATTCTCCAATAGCTTCTAATTCAGATGTTTCTTCCATTGTTAATTGGTCAGTTTTCTTTTTTTCAAGTAGTTGTTCCATTCGTTCTTGAAGGTCGTTATTAAATTTGAATAGCGTATGCTGTTCAACCTGTTCGAGTTTAATCTTACTAACCAGGGATGAAGGCTTAGAAATAAAGGATGTCACCATTTTTTTTAGTCCATTATAGATTAATACGAGCTATGGGCAGGTTGATCATGGTGATCTGTTGGTGACAGAATTTATTGGTTAACCTGCCTCTACCAATTTTATCCTCTATTTGCAGGTTTTTGTAGGGGCGGATTCACCGATTAATTGGTCTACGCTACAGGATTACATAAGTTACACTACGTGAAGTAGGGGCGCAAAAGCTCTTGCGCCCCTACAGGTTTTTGTTAGCGATTAATCCATAGAATCTCGTCAACAGCGATCGCCACATCCCTAAAAGCTAACGGTGAGATAGTATCACCGCGTCTGAATTGTTGAATACTCTCATAACCATTAGCGCTGGGAGTGCGATAAACTTCGACCAGTTCGGCTGGTATATTTACGATCCAAAGTTCAATAATTCCAGCTCTGGCATAGAGGACTGACTTAACATTACGGTCATCGTCAATGCTGGTATCCGCTACTTCAATCAATAAATATACGTCTTGAGGCTGTGGGTGCGATTCGGTGTAAAAATCAGCGCGACGTTTCAGAATTAATAGATCGGGTTGCGGTTCAAATTGTCCATTTAATCTAACTGGAGTTTGTGATGTGACTGTAGCCCGTTTACCCAAAGCGTCAAAGAAAATTTCCAACAACCGCGCAATACAACCCCCATGACGACTACCCATCGGTGCCATATAAACGATATCCCCATCAATTAGTTCTGTCCGTTCATCCGCTCCAATGATCCCAACCTCTCCCAGTTGGTAATATTCCTCTACCGTAAATTTTTTTCGCTCTGTTGCTACTAAAGACATCATCCTTACCATCCGATTGTCAACGTGGGTTCTACCTAACCATAAATTCTACTTGCGAAGATTGAGCTAATGCTGATCGTCCCGTAGGCGATCAAAAACGGCTCCACCATTGTTCGAGCGCGGGTCAAATTGGGTTTGAGGTAGTACAGAATTGATAGAATAGGAAGAGTTAATCATCAATTTAGCCCCCCAATAGAGCAGGAGTAATAGTATGATCCAACAACTCCAACCAGAAATCATCTATCCTGAGAGCGACGGTCAACCGATGGCTGATAATACTGAACAATTTAACTGGATTGTGATTATTAAAGAGAATTTAGAAAGATTATTTGCTGGGATAGTTAATGTCTTTATCGCGGGGAATCTGCTCTGGTATCCAGTTCAGGGAAGTTTACAATCGATGGCACCCGATGTCATGGTAATCTTTGGGAGACCAAAAGGTAAACGCGGCTCTTATCAACAATGGCTCGAAGAAAATATTCATCCTCAAGTCGTCTTTGAAATTTTGTCTCCCAGCAATAAAGCTACCGAAATGTCTAATAAATTCCTATTGTATCAACAATATGGGGTGGAAGAATATTATATTTATTATCCCCAACGAGTCGAATTGAGTGGCTTTTTGCGTCGAGGAGATGTCTTAGAAGCGATCGACCAGATCCAAGGGTGGGTTAGTCCCAGATTAGGAATCAGATTTGAACTCACACCAGACACTTTAGAGATTTATCGTCCCGATGGAGAAAAATTTCTCACCTCGATCGAACTCGATCAACTTACTCAACAAGAGCGTCAACGCGCTGAACAAGAGCGTCAACGCGCTGAACAAGAACGTCAACGCGCTGAACAAGAACGTCAACGTGCTGAACAAGAACGTCAACGTGCTGAACAAACTATGACCCAGCTTGAGCAAGAACGTCAACGTGCTGATCAAACTATGACTCAGCTTGAGCAAGAAAGACAGAATTATCAAGATTTACTGGCACTATTGCAAGCCAAGGGTATTGATTTAGAAAAATTATAGGAACTTACTATAGGGTTTGATCATTCAATAGTCCGGACAATTTTCAGGTTGTAGGTTGAAATACTTGATCTACCGTTGGTAGATCGAGAGCAATCTGGGTGCGAAACCCTGATTCTACCATTGGCAATCAAAAACTGTCCGAAGTATTGTAAATATAACTTCAAGTCTATTTAATCAGTCCCAAAAATTTACCTTATGTCTCACCGTCCGATCTACTTAGATAACCAAGCAACAACACCTTTAGATGAAAAAGTTTTGGCAGCCATGCTACCTTACTTTACCGAACACTTCGGTAATCCGGCAAGTATGAGCCATCAATATGGTTGGGAAGCACAATCAGCCGTGACCAAAGCTCGGAAAATCTGTGCAGAGTTAATCAATGCTACACCCGCAGAAATAATTTTTACCAGTGGCGCGACCGAAGCAAATAATCTAGCCATCAAAGGAGTAGCCGAAGCTTACTTTACCAAAGGACGCCACATTATTACTGTCCAAACTGAACATAATGCTGTACTCGATCCCTGTCGCTATTTGCAAACTTTAGGATTTGAAGTCACCTTTTTACCAGTTAAAGCAGATGGATTAATTGATTTAAATGAATTAGAGCAAGCTTTCCAGACTAATACCATTTTAGTTTCGGTGATGACAGCTAATAATGAAATTGGTGTGATCCAACCCGTCGCTGAAATTGGGGCAATGTGTCGCGATCGCGATGTTCTGTTCCATACAGACGCGGCTCAAGCGATCGGCAAAATTCCTCTAGATGTGGAAGCAATGCACATCGATTTAATGTCCTTGACTGCACATAAAATCTATGGTCCGAAAGGAATTGGGGCTCTGTATGTCCGTCGTCGTGATCCGCGAGTGCAATTAGCCCCCCAAATGCACGGAGGTGGACATGAACGGGGTTTACGTTCTGGTACTTTATATACACCTCAAATAGTTGGGTTGGGCAAAGCATTAGAAATCGCTAGCTCAGAAATGACATCAGAATCACAAAGACTGATGCAATTACGTCAATATCTATGGGAAAGTTTGTCATCGGTAGGGAATATTATTCTCAATGGTCATCCACACCAACGACTTCCAGGTAATCTCAATGTGAGTATTGACCAAATTGATGCTCAAGCCTTACTTTTAGGCTTACAGCCAATAGTAGCCATATCTTCAGGTTCAGCTTGTACATCAACTAAATCTACTCCTTCCCATGTCTTACAAGCCTTGGGACGTCCCGATCTCCTCGCCTATGCTTCCCTGCGCTTTGGCATTGGTCGCTTTAATACCTTAGCAGAAATCGAGATCGTCGCGCAAACCGCGATCGCCACGATTAATTCCCTCCGTCAATTACAATCACGACAACAAGTCAAAGTTGTCAATTAACTGTTCCTACGATCGCGATCGCGATCGTTGGTTTAAACCCAACTTGACTAATTACCACTCAACCTGCGATCGCTCCTGTAATACCCGCTTATACACCAGTTCTGTCTGTTTCGCTAATTTCACCCAGCTAAAGCGACGTTCTAGGTCTTGATAAGCATTACTGACTAACCATTGAGCATACTCTGGTTTTTTTAATACTTCCAGAATCCCCCAAGCCAAAGATTCATAATTATTTACCCAAGTCACAATTCCCGTCTGTCCATGTTTAACTACTTCCGGAAAACCACCAGTATCTGAAACGACCACTGGAACTCGGGCTGCAAAACTTTCTAAAGCCACAATTCCAAACGGTTCATACAAACTAGGAAAAACTGCACAATCAGCTACAGCTTGGAATTGGTTAAGATCAGCTTCGTGCATAAAACCAGTGAAATAACATTTATCCGCAATCCCAATATCCCAAGCAATTCGTTTGATATTGTCTGTATTACCACCACCAATAATCACAAATTTGACATTACCGCCCATTTCCCACAACACCTTCGGGGCAGCACTCAACAGTACAGACACCCCCTTCTCATAGCTCATCCGACCGACATAGTAGACAATCTTTTGCTCATCTGTGGCAAAGTGACGACGGAAATTAATCGAGTCAAATTCTTCCCGACGGGGTTTTTTCTCTGGCCGAATGCCATTGTAAATGACATCCATTTTATCCCATTGGGTCGCCAAAGCTCGCTCTACTTCTCCCCGCATATAATTAGTGCAAACTATTACTCGCCAAGCATTATAGGCTAAGGCTTTTTCCTTCGTATTAATATATTGATGGGTGCCGTCGTGAATCCCGTTGTAACGACCAAATTCTGTTGCATGGATCGTGGCAATCAGTGGCACTTTAAAATGATATTTGAGGGCGATCGCCGCATCCCCGACCAGCCAATCATGGGCATGGAGCAAATCAAAAGGGCCTTCTGCTAACATCAACTTGCCCCCATGGCTGCCCATGCTATTATTCATGTTTGCTACCCACTGAAAAAAGTCGTGACTCGCACCCACTCGGACGCGGTGAATTTTCACCCCATCTACTAATTCATAGAGAGGTGCTTGACCAAACTCCACCGTAATTAAGTGGATTTCGTGCCCTAGTTTCACCAGCTCTGGATATAATTCCGCAACATGACGAGCGATGCCCCCTACAATTCGGGGCGGAAATTCCCAGGCGAGTACCAGAATCTTCATCAGCCCCAGTTCCCCAAACTTTAGATCGATTAAGTTAATACTTTACATATTTTTCGCACAGAACGCCCTTTTCTCTTCAGGGGTACTGCGATGTCGCCCATAATGATTGTCCCGCATTAGACTCACCCTGAAAGAAAGCCAACCAGAAAACCACCATCTAGCCATACTATCTTTCTGATTGTCTAGTCTTCATTTTTTATTTGCTCAAATCAATTTTTACTGGTAAATTATCTAATCTTCCCCCACCCCTCCATTATATCCCTAAATTTGCTAATCATCAGCTCTGAAAACATCCCATCTTCGCTTTGAGTCCCCTGGGTAAATTGGCCAAAAAGCACTGCTGATCGGTATCTGCAAAATATCTTTGCCCAATCTCAATTATTAACATTTAAAATATTAGACATTCTTCCACACTTATGCTACTGCGGCAACACTAATAAATAGTCTCATCTAGAATAGGGTTAAGGTTGCTGGTGCAGGCAAAAAAATAGATGATATAATCTAATGATTAATCATCCAAAAGCGTAAGTTTGCTCCCAAAGTATGGTAAAATTTCCCTAGAATTTAACAAATTTCAGCTTATTTGGGAAAAGCAGATTACAACTAGGGCAATATCCAGATTAACCGAGTTGATCCCCTAGTTGATCAATTGGGTGAAAAATGTCCTGATTTTCGGAGGTGTGAATATCTGTAGCAAAAATCAAAGTTAGCCTGAACGGCCATAGCAATCAGAACTTTCATCGTAACTTTTGTAGTTTCCGCAACAACATTAGTTACCCCTATCCGTATAGTAGTTAAAAATCTAAATTTTGGATCAGCATTTTTCAATCACCTCTTTCCCAGTTGATTTACCCGTTTATTTTTGCTGGAAAGCTTAAGCATATCCATTTTGAAACGGAATAAGATATTAAATTATGAAAGAATTTGGGATCGAAGAAACGGAAAAGCTACATCCAAGAGAAATGGAAGATAATCATTATTATTTTCCCATTGTGCCAAATAACCATCTCCTCTATAAATCCTCAGTGCTGGAAACGGATTGCATGCAGGTATCAGTCCCAAAGCTAAATAGCTCAGAAGCACCTCTTCAACTATTACTGTTTGTTGATCAACGCAGTCGCTCTCAAGAACAAACAAAAGCGATTCACCAATGTCTGTCAAACCTCAAGACCGACTATCCGTTTGAACTAAAAATAATCGATGTGGGAAAGCAACCTTATTTAGCTGAACATTATAAATTGGTAGCTACCCCAGCTTTGATTAAAATTCTGCCGGAACCGCGTCACACTCTAGCAGGAAGTAATTTAGCGGGTCAATTGGAAAAATGGTGGTCGCGATGGCAACGTTCTGTAGCGGATCATCTGACCCGAAGTAAAACTGAAGAAAATAACTATCCTGAGTCAGTTCCCCAAAATTCTCTCAATTCGATGTCTTGTTCGGTGGAATTGATTCGACTGTCCGATGAAATTTTTCGTCTCGAACAAGAAAAAGCTGAATTACAAGCCCAACTCAAGTTTAAGGATCGGATGATTGAAATGCTAGCCCATGATCTCCGCAATCCTCTTACCGCAGCAGCGATCGCCATGGAAACGATCGAATTATGTCATCCAGTGGACGAAAGAGTCGAGCCCCGTCTGACTCCGACCTTGATGAATCAGTTACTCAAACAAGCCAGAAATCAAACTCGGTCAATGGATCGGATGATTACAGACTTACTCGAAGCCGCCCGAGGGACAAACTCAGAATTAGGAATTTATCCACAAAGGCTAGATATTGGTCCTCTATGTAGCGAAGTCCTGAGTCATTTTCACAACCAAATAGCCAGTAAATCTCTGCATATCAAAAAAGATATTCCCAAGGACTTGCCCTATGTTTATGCTGATCAAGAAAGGGTGCGTCAAGTCATCACTAATCTGATTGATAATGCAATTAAGTATACTCCAGCGGGGGGGACAATTTGTGTCAGTATCCTCCATCGGACCACTCAAAAAATTCAAGTTAGTATCATTGATACTGGTCCAGGAATTCCCGAAGAAAAACGCGATCGGATTTTTGAAGACCATTTCCGACTCAAACGAGATGAAAATCAACAAGGGTATGGGATTGGACTATCTCTTTGTCAGCGGATTATCCGGGCTCATTATGGGCGAATTTGGGTAGAAGCGAGTCCAACAGGTGGTAGTTGTTTTCAATTCACCTTACCAGTTTATCGATTTTAGTTACAACCGAGGCCAAATTAATTTTTATGAGTGAAAAAAGTGAAGGTTTTAAAATCATTAGTGATAACCGACAGGCCCGTCATCTCTATGAAATCCTGGAAACTTATGAAGCGGGAATTGAACTAAAGGGAACAGAAGTTAAGTCAATTCGACAGGGTAAAGTAAATCTGAGAGATGGTTACGCCTTAATTCGCAATGGAGAAGCTTGGCTAATTAATGTTCATATTTCCCCTTATCAAACTGCTAGTGAATATTTTAATCATGATCCGCGTCGAACTCGGAAACTTTTGCTGCATCGACAAGAAATTCGGAAACTAATTGGTAAAGTTGAACAGCAGGGGTTAACTTTAGTACCCTTAAAAATGTACTTAAAACGCGGTTGGTTAAAAGTTGCCATTGGATTAGGAAAAGGTAAAAAACTCCATGATAAACGAGAAGATTTGAAAAAACGTGAAGATAAACGGGATATGGAACGTGCGCTGAAACGGTTTTAGGGAAAAAGAATCAGCATATTTTGTCGGTTAGATCAGCCAGGATAAGAAAATCCTGGCAATATTGCTAGTGAAGTAGACCTCTTGCAAAAGTCCTTATTGATCTATTTATTGACAGGCAAGATGCCTGTCCCACCAGAAAAAATCACTTTTGTGGGACAGGCATCTTGCCTGTCCTATTTATTTTTGCAAGAGGTCTAGTGATTAAGCCATAGTTAAAGCAATTAAGTCTTCACTCATCTCAAAGTTAGAAGTCACACATTGGACATCATCAAGATCTTCTAAAGCATCCATTAACTTCAAAAGCGATCGAGCTTGGTCGGGAGCAGTGACAGTGATCGTATTACTGGGAATCCAACGCAATTCTGCTTGAATTACCTGATAACCCAGCTCTTTTAAAGTTTGACTGAGATATTCAAGCTCAGAGACTTCACCCCACACCTCGGCACCAGGTGGATCATCATCTAAAAACTGATAGGATTGAGCACCAGCAGCCAGAGAAGCTTCTAACAGGTCATCCTCCACCAACTCTCCTTTCAGAGTACAAACACTTTTTTGGTCAAACATCCAACTCACACAACCAGTTTCACCTAGATTGCCGCCATTTTTACTAAAAGCAGCCCGTAAATCAGCCGCAGTGCGATTGCGATTATCCGTCAACGCTTCAATCAAAATGGCCACACCCCCTGGACCATAACCCTCATAACGAATCGCTTCCCAAGCCGAACTACCAGGATCAAGTTTACCAGCCCCTTTCGCGATCGCCCGTTCAATATTTTCTTGAGGAATTCCAGCAGATTTAGCTTTTTCAACTGCATTCCGCAACTGAAAATTGGCTTCAGGTTCAGGGAACCCAGTGCGAGCTGCCACAATAATTTCGCGAGAGATTTTCGTAAAAATCTTGCCTTTGACAGCATCAACTCTCGCCTTTTGACGCTTAATATTAGCCCATTTACTATGACCAGCCATTGCTGCTCCGAAATCCCTAATTCTATATAACTGTAAACCCGCTCATGGTAATTGGTTTGAGCGTTTAGGCGGATACTTGACTATCCTGTCTGAGCTTGACAAATTTTTACCGCGCTGGCAGACTACCGAGCTACATGGGTGAGAAAAGCCCTGCGACTAAAATCGCAGTCAAATTTTTATGTTATAATAAATGCTGTTATATCAGACATTAAAACCTGCCCTCGAACTGAGGTAATTGCGACTGGGCTCACAGCAAGGCTCAAGGTAAACCTTTTCAGCAGTGGGAATGTCAAAAACTTCGTTTTTTTTGTTAGAAATCAAAAAAAGAAGTGGGTCAATGCCCACTTTTTTTTTGTTGGAGGGCATTATTATGACACATCCTATCATCCCACAAATTATTGATTTGGCCACACCCGTTGCCCAAGCATTAGGATTGGAGGTGGTCGGAGCAGTTTTTCATACCAACCAAAACCCCCCAGTGCTGCGAGTAGATATCCGCCATCTCCAGCAAGGCACCAGTCTAGATGACTGTGAGCGGATGAGTCGAGCCATGGAAGCAACCCTAGATCAGATGGACATTATTCCCGATACCTACGTACTAGAGATTTCCAGTCCGGGAATTGATCGCGAATTAAGTACAGATCGAGAATATATCTCATTTAAAGGATTTGCAGTAATTGTGAAAACTGCCACACCAGTAGAGGGCAAAAGTGAATGGCTCGGACAATTAATCGGTCGGGATGAAGAGAAAGTATATCTCAATCAAAAAGGACGAGCGATCGGCCTACCCCGACAACTAATTACCAAGGTACAGCTCGACGAACGCAGATGAACAGGTTGATATCTGTGCCCCAACCAAATTATCCCCAATCTTCCAGGAGGTTTTTTCTATGTCAATAGTCCGTCTGCCCGGACTCAAAGAAATGATCGACAACATCTCTCAAGAGCGAAACTTACCTAGAAACGCAGTTCGAGAAGCCCTAAAAGAAGCATTAATCAAAGGGTATGAGCGATATCGTCGCACGATCAGCATCGAGCGCCCCTACTTTGACGAAAATTACTTTGACAATTTTGAAGTCGAACTTGATGTTGAACAAGAAGGTTTTCGGATTCTGGTCACCAAAACGATCGTCGAAAGTGTCAGTAGTGCTGACCACCAAATTTCCCTAACTGAAGTCCAAGAAGTTGCGCCCGAAGCCCAACTAGGAGACACCGTCATTTTAGACGTGACTCCTGAACAGGGAGAATTTGGGCGGATGGCGGCGATCCAAACCAAACAGGTACTTTCGCAAAAACTGCGAGATCAACAACGCAAACTGATCCAAGAAGAATTTCAAGATTTAGAAGATCCAGTTCTCAACGCCAGAGTGTTGCGGTTTGAAAGACAATCAGTCATTATGGTCGTCAGCAGCGGTTTTGGCCAACCAGAAGTAGAAGCCGAACTGCCCAAATATGAGCAATTACCCAACGACAACTATCGCGCCAATGCTACCTTTAAGGTATATCTGAAAAAAGTCTTTGAAGGTTCGCGTCGTGGCCCTCAACTCCAAGTTTCTCGCGGTGCTGCGGGATTAGTCGCCGAATTATTTGCCAATGAAGTCCCAGAAATTCAAGACGAAATTGTCAGAATTGTCGCCGTAGCCAGGGAAGCCAATCCACCTTCCCGGTATGTTGGTCCGCGCACCAAAATCGCCGTCGATACTCTAGAACGAGATGTCGATCCGGTTGGTGCTTGTATCGGAGCCAGGGGATCACGAATCCAAGTAGTAGTCAACGAATTACGAGGAGAAAAGATCGATGTCATCCGCTGGTCTCCCGATCCAGCCACCTATATTGCCAATGCCTTAAGTCCTGCCCGAGTAGATGAGGTACGATTAATAGACCCCGATCGCCGACAAGCTCATATTCTAGTATCAGAAAATCAACTTAGTTTAGCCATTGGCAAGGAAGGACAGAATGTGCGTTTAGCAGCCCGGTTAACGGGTTGGAAAATCGATATTAAAGACACAGCTTTGTATGACTACGAAGCCGAAGATAACAAAATCGCCCAAGCCGGCCAAGCCAATCTGTCAGAACCAGATGATGAGTATGATGAAATTGAGGAAGAATTAACTCATAAGGAGACAACTGCATAAATAAATCACCCATTGGCTCCGAACGGTAGGAAAACCACCCAAGGGTTTTGGTCATTCACAAGTTAGACAGAAATGAAACCTAATTATCGCCGTTGCCTGAGCTGTCGCCAAATTGCTCTCAAAGAAAAATTCTGGCGAATTGTGCGAGTCTACCCTTCCCACCAGGTACAATTAGACCAAGGGATAGGTCGTTCTGCCTATCTTTGTGCCCAATCCGCTTGTCTTAGTGCAGCTCAGAAGAAAAATCGACTGGGTAAAGCGCTAAAAGTATCGGTGCCCCAAGAAATATATCAAACCCTGTGGCAACGTTTATCGGCATCCCCCTGACGATCAAACTCGTATTGGTAAGAACTAAATCATTCTCGTTACCAACATCTGTGCCCGAACCCTCGCCAAAAGGGTCAGAGCCATCAACAGAGTAGTGGTAAACAAGCCAACTAGCCACAGTTTTTCCAAGATTTGTGCAAGATTATAAAGGAAGCGGTTCACAAGCAATGGGGGGGCGGCAGCAGTCTATTCCCAATTTTCTCGTTCTTTGTCAGAAAAGCTGGCAGCGGCCTTAACCCCTAACACATTAGTTATTTTGCGAGTAGGCCACTATGTAAAAACCGGCAGGTACAAAGAGGGAGAAGTGGATGAACAACGCCAAAGTCAGAATTTACGATCTATCAAAGGAATTGAATTTGGATAATAAGGACATATTGGCCGTTTGCGATCAGCTAAATATTGCGGTCAAAAGCCATAGCAGCACGATTACAGAATCAGAGGCGGAGCGGATTCGCAATACGGCTGCCAAAGTAGTGGCCAACCACTCCCCTCGTCGCAGTGCCAGCAGTGCAGCCCCACCCGCCGTTCCTGCTAAACATCGGGACCATTCTCTCCCAGCAGAGTCCGCCTCGCGGCCAAATGTACGCAAAAAACAAGAGATTTTGGAGGTTCGTCAACTGCCAACTCCCCGCCCAGGGCCTAATCCCAAACCCCAGGGAGAAGGGGGTGGGGCAAAACCATCGGGGTTAGCTCCTGTCCCTCCCCAGCCCCCAGCCAGTCAGCAAATGTCAGCATCTATGAAGCCGGCGGCACCAAATCGACCTGTATTACAAAAATCCGTACTCCCTAATACCCCCCCCATAGGAGAGCCTGTCAGTTTGCCCGATCTTGACCAAGAAGAGGTCGAGATGACGCTATCAGCAGAGGGTGAAACCAAATCGGAACTGGTTAACCCCCCACCAAGACCAGTGATAACGCCAAATCGTGGTTTATTGACTGGTGCTAATCGACCAGTTTTAAAAAAGGCCAAGACTGAAAAACCGGAAAAGACATCCAGCGATTCAGTGGCTACACCCCCACCGCCCACCCGTTCCGAGAATGCACCAGCACCGAAAAAGCCTCGTAATCGTAGTAATCAACAATCAGGTGCATCGGAACGTCATCCCATTGCAGCACCAAATTTGGAACTGCATCGACCGCGACCAGTTCTTAAACTGGAACGCGATCAGGTAGTTCCGGAAATTCCGACTACCCCAGCCCGGGATGTTGATTCTGAACCTGATGACGATTTACTCATCCTCAATCGACCGACCCCACCACGTCCACCAAAACGGGCGAAAAAACGGGAGGAAGAAGATGATGATATGACCGAATTGGGCGATAAAAGCCTGAAAGCTGGTGCGAAAGCCAAACGACGGACGAAACCAGCTATTGACGATGACGATGATGATTTTGAAAGTGATCTGGATGAATTGGGTGCAACGGTGCAGGTAAGTCTATCTGTTGCCCGTCCAGCTAAACCCAAAGGTCGTCCAGCAGCGGCTGTTGCTACCCTCGCTCCGACGGCTAAAGGTCCTGAAGTTGGCCAGTTCCCAACGGGCGGCGGAAATGTCCAAAGCTGCTCGTCGGGAACGTCGTGAACAAGCTGGCAAAAAAGAACGTCCAGAACTGATTACCCTGACGGGGCCACTAACTGTTCGAGAATTGGCGGCGGTAATGGTGATCCCGGAAACAGAAATTGTGAAAAAGCTGTTTTTTAAGGGGATGGCAGTCCAAATTACCCAAACCTTGGATGTTCCTACTGCCATGATGGTGGCTGAAGAACTAGGAGTTTTGGTAGAAACGGCAGCACCAGAATCAGAAGCAATTAAATCCACAGAAATGCTGGATGCGGAAGACATGGAAAGTCTTCAACGTCGTCCACCAGTAGTGACAATTATGGGTCACGTTGACCATGGGAAAACTACTTTGCTTGACTCCATTCGCAAAACGAAGGTGGCGCAAGGAGAAGCAGGTGGGATTACTCAGCATATTGGTGCTTATCATGTTGATGTTGAGCATAATGGCGAAACTCAACAAATTGTCTTCCTTGATACTCCTGGTCACGAAGCCTTTACGGCCATGCGAGCGCGTGGGGCAAGGGTGACGGATATTGCGATTCTGGTGGTGGCAGCAGATGATGGTGTTCAACCCCAGACCATTGAAGCGATTAGTCACGCTAAAGCGGCTGAAGTGCCGATTATTGTGGCTATTAATAAGATCGATAAAGAGGATGCTAATCCCGATCGCGTTAAACAAGAGTTAATGGCTCATAGTCTGGTTTCGGATGAATGGGGTGGTGATACCACGATGGTGCCGGTCAGTGCGATCCGCGGTGAAAACTTGGATACCCTGCTGGAAATGATTCTTTTGGTCGCAGACCTAGAAGAATTATCAGCTAATCCCGATCGCTCAGCCCGAGGAACGGTGATTGAAGCTAACTTAGATAAATCTCGCGGTCCGGTAGCAACTCTATTAGTCCAAAATGGCACCCTCCACATTGGTGATATCCTGGTGGCAGGTTCGGCGATGGGTAAGGTCCGGGCGATGATTGATGACCGGGGACACCGTGTCGAAGTCGCTGGTCCCTCTTTTGCCGTAGAAGTCCTTGGTCTGGGGGATGTGCCCGCAGCTGGGGATGAGTTCGAGGTGTTCCAAAATGAGAAAGAAGCTCGGGCGATCGCCGAAGCTCGCGGTGAGGCTCAACGTCAATCTCGTCTGCTTCAAGGTCGAGTTACCCTTAATACCCTCTCGGCTCGCGCTCAAGAAGGTCAGCTGAAGGAACTCAATTTGATTCTGAAAGCGGATGTCCAAGGTTCCGTGGAAGCGATTATTGGTGCCCTCAGACAACTGCCCCAAAATGAAGTGCAATTACGTGTTCTCTTAGGTGCCCCAGGCGAAATCACGGAAACTGATATCGATTTGGCTGCGGCTAGTGATGCGGTAATTATTGGCTTCAATACTACTCTGGCTACAGGAGCGCGGCAAGCAGCTGACCAAACTGGTGTAGATGTGCGCGAATACAATATCATCTATAAACTGTTGGATGATATCCAAGGTGCCATGGAAGGTCTGCTCGAACCGGAACTGGTGGAAGAATCCCTCGGTCAAGTTGAAGTCCGACAAGTATTCCCCATTAGTAAAGGAGCTGTCGCTGGTTGTTATGTTCTGTCTGGTAAAGTGATCCGCAACTGTAAAGTCCGGATTCGCCGCAGCGGTAATGTGATCTATGAAGGTACTCTTGATTCACTCCGACGCATGAAAGAAGACGCTAAAGAAGTCAATGCTGGATATGAATGTGGGATTAGTATCAATAATTTCCATGACTGGGCGGAAAATGACATTATGGAAACCTTCCGGATGGTAGCAAAACGTCGCACCTTATCTCCTAATTAGAGGTGAAAAAGGTGAAAAGTGAAAAGTGAAAGCTTGACTGATGCTTCACTTTTCACTATTTATTTCTCGTTGTTTAAAATTGACCATTTACGGTTCATTTAATAATGTTTTCTTTCAGATCAGATCCTTTTTTGTGGATTCATATTGCTGGGATAGCAGCCCTACCAATTTTTCTAGAACTCTGTCTAGTAGGATTGGCGATCGGTGATCCGATTATGCCAGTTTGGTTGGAGTTATTATTAATTGCAATGATCGGCATTGGGCCGATTTTGTGGATGCAATGGGTACGTCCTTTTGATATTTTTAGTATTTTGGTAGTAGCTATTAAACCAGAGCAACTCACTTCTGACCAGCGTCAAATTCTCAGCCGATTCAAAACTCCTGGTAATCGGGTGGTAGCTGTGGTAGTTGCGATCGCTTTGCTGTTAGTTCTTGGGCTACTTTACCAGATTTACCCTCTGGTCAAATTTGCGCTACTTGAGCTACCTCAATCGCGATGGTTGGGATTAGCTTTAGCTTCCTTAGCTTTTCTAGCTAGCAATTTGTTTGTCCAAATACCGGTGAGTGTGTTGCGAGTTGTGTTGACTAATGAAGCTGAATTTGCTAGCACTGAACCCTATAGTTTAGAGCGGATTCCCAAGGATTTTACGATTCTTGGTTTTCGGATTAATCAAATTTTTTCAAATTCAGAAAATCGGGCTAGCCAAAATCTAGCAGGTGCAGCAACTGACAGTTTGACTAATCAGGAAAAATAGTTAATCAAACTAATTAATACTAAAATAAGTAGGAGCCAGCTCATCTGTTCCTACTTATTTTTATGCTACATCTGACGTTGATATTCTTCAAGAATATCAATCAGTTTAACTTTGACATTGCATGATATTGGCTATTATCCTGCTAGTAAAATTATTGAAGCCGATCATAATTCTGATGCAGATTTTCAATTTTTCGTAAAAAAGATTCTCACCACTCGAGCTGAAGAAGAAATTTTTGCTCAAGCGATCGCTTTATTAGATCCTCATGGATAAGGGGCTTATTAAAATACGTCCCTAGGTGATCGCAACTAACTATTTTTTCAAATTAACTGATCATTTACGTTTACGATCCGCTCATACCAATTAACAAAACTTCAAATTCTCTCAAAGTTGGAAATATGTCAGAATCTTGACAAAAGAGTAATAGTTGTGCTTGCTGAATGGGTTAGATGGGAGGACTAGATGTGAGCGCGATCGCCAAATATCTTCTCTCATCATCATTGATAAATAAAATCATCATAAATGGACTCATATAATTAATAAATTTTATATTTTTCGCGTTCTTTATATGACATTATATTTCACCTATACGGGAGATTAAACCGATTTATTAAAATAAAATGTAATTTAGAATATTAGTGATATATAACACGATTTTTTACTTAGGGAGTTTTATAATTATAGGAAAACTTCTAAATGAATAATATGCCTCAACTTATAAAGGGATCAAATAATCAACGATCAAATTGCTCAACTTACACCACCGGGAAAGCATTATTAAGCTATCTTGATGAAAAAGAGTGTGATTTAAAAGAATTAATTAATGATTTAAGCAAAATATTTAATAATCTAGTTCAGGCGATCGAGGATGCCACTCTTGAGTGATATGTTAACAAGTTAATGCCGATGCTGCCGAACCAAGTGTCCAAGAAATTAAAAGGAATTGGAACCTTTGAGGTTTATTAAATAAGCAGAAGGTTTTACCCATTAATTACCTTCAATTACTGCTTCTGCTGCAAGAGCGATCGCTCGTAATTTATCTAACATTAGATGATCCACTTCTTCCCACAAACCACGCTGATGCGCTTCTAATAATCTTTCCGCAATATCTCGTAAAGCCCAAGGATTTTTTTCCTGAATGAATTGCTGTACAGTTGAGTCAAGTAAGTAAGCTTGTGCTATTCCTGTATACATAAAATCCTCTACACAACTAGTAGTAGCATCATAAGCAAATAAATAATCTACTGTTGCGGACATTTCAAAAGCTCCTTTATAACCATGACGCATTACTCCAGCAATCCATTTGGGATTAATCACTCGACTCCGATATACTTTAGCTATTTCTTCTTTTAAATGACGAATTTTTGGATTACTAGGGAGGGAATTATCTCCAAAATAAATTTCTGGATTTTGACCACTAATCGCTCTGACTGCTACCGTTAAACCACCCTGAAATTGATAATAGTCATCCGAATCAAGTAAATCATGTTCACGGTTATCCTGATTATGGAGAACAACTTGCAGATCTTTTAAACGTTGGATAAATGCTTCGGGAGCTGATACTCCATCCTCTCCGACTCTGGTAGATGTATAAGCATAAGAACTCCAGTTAATATAAGCGCGAGCTAAATCTTGCTCATCAGTCCAATTTTGTGCTTCAATTAAACCCTGCAATCCCGCTCCATAAGCACCTGGTTTAGAACCAAAAATCCGATAACTCGATCGCATCTGCGCTTGTTCTGGTGTTAATCCTGCATTCTCCCACATTTTCCGTTCTTGTTTTACCTTTGCAGCTAAAGGATTTTCCTCGATCGGTTCATCTAATTCAGCTACTACTCTGACCGCGCGATCGAATAAATCGATTAAATTCGCAAAAGCGTCTCGGAAAAAACCAGAAATTCGCAAAGTGACATCTATTCTTGGACGTCCTAAAGCAGAGAGAGCGATAATTTCTAGATCGATCACCCTTCTCGATGGTCCGATCCCAAACTGGTTGTACTCCCAACAATGCGATCGCTTCCGCAATATCATCACCCCCAGTTCTCATGGTGGAAGTTCCCCACACTGATAACCCGACTGTTTTTGGATATTCTCCATGTTCTTGGACGTAACGTTCAATCAAATTCTCTGCTGCAATTTTACCTACACTCCAAGCAGTTTCCGTCGGTATTGCCCGAATATCAACTGAATAAAAATTAACACCTGTCGGTAAAACATCTGGACGACCCCGGGTTGGGGCTCCAGCGGGACCACTAGGGACATAATCACCATTTAATCCGCGTAAAAGATTAACTATTTCTTGATTAGTTTGTTGTAGTGCTGGAAGTAAGCGATCGCTAATCCACTGTAATTCCCGTTGAGTGTGAATATATTGGTGTATATTAATACTTGGTAATGATTGGTGGATTAACTCTTCTACTAATTCAGCCGCTTTTTCTTCTAAAACTGCAATTACATCACTAATTCGCGTCCAAGATTGGTCAAAAATAGTAATTGGGGAGCTAGTTAACGTGAGATCAACTGTCAACGGATCGAAATCTAACCCTAAGTCTTGAGCTAAAGCACGAGTAATTCCCAAACGTTCCTTTCCAGGATGACGCGCGATCGCGACAATTAAATCTCGAAGCTGACGACCCTGGGGACATTGACCAAAAATATGCAATCCATCCCGAATTTGTGCTTCTTTCAATTCACACAAATAAGCATCAAGTCGATTTTCAAGTAGGGATTTGTGATGGTTAACTTCTGCTAGCTTAATCCCTAAATCTTGATCGAGTTTTTCTTGAATCACTAATTGCACAATCCGTTCACGAATTAAGGGTAATCGGGATGGATCTAAACTTTCAGCTTGATAGTATTCATCCATCAGACTTTCTAACTGTTGTAACGGTCCATACAACTCAGCTCGAGTCATGGGAGGAGTTAAGTGATCAATAATAACTGCGTTAGCTCGTCGTTTTGCTTGAGATCCTTCTCCTGGATCATTAACAATAAAGGGATAAAAATGAGGTAAACAACCATGAGCTACTTCCGGATAACATTGAGCGGATAAAGCTACACTTTTACCAGGGAGCCATTCTAAATTTCCATGTTTACCTAAATGGACAATTGCATGAGCGCCAAAATTTTCTCTAATCCAATCATAAAAAGCTAAATAAGCATGGGGAGGTTCTAAATCAGGAGCATGATAATTTAAACTCGGATCAAGATCATAACCTCGACTTGGTTGAATCCCGACAAATATATTACCTAATTGGATACCCGCGATCGGAAATTTTTCCTGTTCCTGTGGTAAAGACCAGCGATCGCTAATTCCCGTTTGGACTGCCATGGGTAAAGTGGCAAAATAGGTTTGATATTCTGTTAAAGTAAGATATTGCCGGACCGATCGCAACTCTTTCCCTTCTGGATCATTAGTTACTCCAGAGGTTAAATCTTTAATTAACTCATCTCCGGAATTAGGTATATGATCAATGTCATAACCATTTACCCGTAATGCTTGCAGAATTTCGATACAACTAGCAGGAGTATCTAACCCAACTCCATTAGCTAAACGTCCATCACGACAGGGATAATTAGCTAAAATTAGGGCAATTTTTCGGTTACTTGGTGAGGTTAAACGCAATCGGACCCAGTTAGCTGCTAAATCTGCAACAAAATTAATCCGCTCTAAGTGGGGAACATAACCTACCACATTAGTTTGCAATACTGGATGCCAATTTTGGACAGCTTTAAAAGAAACTGCTCGACTAATAATATTCCCATCGACTTCTGGAAGTGCGATATTAATCGCTAGATCACGAGGAGAAAGTCCGTGAACACCTGACTCCCACTGGAATAAGGTTTCACTACTAAAAATTACTTGTAGTGTCGGGATATTGAGTCGGGAAAATAGGGGAGGAGCGGAAACTAATTTTTTTCCCCGATCATTTACTCCGAGATGATCGTGATGCAAATTTCCACTGATGGAAAAACTTGTGGTATTCAGTAATAGCTGAATCGGAGTCGAATCGGTTGGTTGGAAATATTGAGCAAGTTCAGCTTGGATCTCTGGAGTCCGTAACGAAGAGACAAAGACGGGAATCGGTTGTAATTTTCGGGTGAGCAACTCTTGACAAAGTGCATCAATCGGCGCTAGGTTGCCTGCTAAATAGTGAGCGCGATAAAAGATAATTCCGACTTTAGGATATAATAAATGGGTAGGAATGGCTTGATTCGGCCCAGAATAAAGCCCAAACTGAGGAATTGGTTGGGGATGTGGAGGATGATAGGATTCGCGATCGCAAACATCAGCGACAAATTTTAGAGCATTGAGGAAATTATCTTTACCACCTTCGGCAAAATAGCGCCAAATTTGGTTAACTATGGGTAGGGAAACTGTGGAGTGACTAATTAAATCGGGATCTGGGTGATCATCTCCGGGAATCACAATTAAAGCAGCACCGGTGGTTTGGACTGTCTCTTTTACTACTTCTAAACCATAGGACCAGTAAGATCGACCACCGAGCAATCGCAAAATAATAATCCTTGCTTGAGCTAAAACTGATTCAGCATAATGATCAATGCTTAATTGTTGTTGTAGCTGTAGAATATTCACAGCTCGCAGATTCCTTAAAGATTCTGGTAAATGGGGGATTACCGTAGCTAGGGTTTGAATATCTGTATCCGCAGCTGTCAGAAAGATCAGAGGAGCTGGAGTTTGGTTAATGAAAATTATTCCTTCTGCTGGGAGATTCTCTGTCCCAGCTGCGATCGCGAAACGATGCATGATCTTGTCCTTTTGGGGTGATCCCACCAGCTAATAACATATAGTCCCAATTCTAAATGTAATTTGATTTACCAAAGTAATTATGTTTTCTTAAACTTTTACTTACCGCTACAGATGTTAACGTCGATGTATAGATAATTCTAAATTTGGAACCTTGTCTATTTCAGGAGGATCTCAAGTCCGGGTTTAGGGTGTGATCATCTAGATTACTAGCTAAACACAAACATCTGATTGGTAAAGCCCCATCTTACCATAAGAGAAATATTTCCCTTATGCGTCTGTTTGGCTCTATTTGACCAAATGTTTAGTGTCCAGGGGTCTGGTCTTTTCCTATCCCCAGGAAAATGCTCAGTAACTGAAATCCACTTTAACCCATGGCTAAGGAATAGAAATTAAGTAATTTGCTTGTTTGTAGTAAGCGCTCTCATCGCTTACTACAAACAATCATCATTTATTTTTTATTCCTACGTTTCCTACCTCATCATAGTTTTGGTATAGTTTTAGAAAGTAATTTGATTAAATGTCCGCTGTTGAACCATCACTGATCCGTCGGATTTTGTCCTTAGAGATTTTTGAACAGTTGCAGCAACTGTTACAGCAGATTGCCAAAAAATCAGAGTCGATAATTATCACCGAAAAAATATTTGCTCTGGTTGAATTTCCCCAGGAATATCAGTCAGAACGTTTCACTATTTTGGTATCAGACGGTTTTAGTGTGATCCTGTCAGGATGCTCGCTTGATCAAGGTAAGCAAACAGAAGAAAAACTTAACCAGCTCTATGTTCAAGAAGAAATAAATCAGGTAGATCATCAACCAGCTCAACCAAATTTCACCTCTGGGACTGATTTATTAGTAGGATTAAGTTTTGATTGTGGAGTAATTGCAACTGAAATCAAAAAACTTAACAATATTTTAATTAATTTTCCTCCAGTTCAAGCAATTTTGGCAAAAGCAAATCTAATGCTCACACCTAACAATGCCACAATTCAGGCTGAATTTACTCTTTCCCTGATTAAAATTCTCAGTGATTACCGGAATCCAACTATGCAACCTAACATCATTGAAACTCCGACTTTGGTTTATCAATCGATTGAAGATACTTTACGTCAGCAAGTAGAACAGGAACGATTGCTCAATCAAGTTACTACGCAAATCCGTCAAAGTCTAGAATTACCAGTTATTTTAGAAACAGCAGTGCAACAAGTACGAAGTTTTCTCCAAGTAGACAGATTGCTGATTTATCAATTAAATGCACCTCCGATTGTGACTGATCAACAAGTTGATTGGCAAACATCACTCTCAAATTCCGAATTTTTTACTAATTTTAAATCAGCTTTTTGTGGGATTTCTCAGCCAAAATTAGATCGGATTACCTATGAAGCTAGAGCTAATGATACTATTATCTCTGTGCTGAATTTAGTCGAAGATGAACAGTGTTTTCTGAAAATTCCTAATGGTCGAGAAAAATATTCTCAAGGTTTAACTGTAGCGATAGAAGATGTAGATATTGCTTACTCTTTCTCACCTTGTTTGCTAGAAGTATTGCAAAGAAATCAGGTAAAAGCTAAGTTAATTGTCCCGATAATTGTGACCGGAAAACTCTGGGGAATGCTAATTGCTCACCAATGTTTTACTGCTCGTCAATGGGAAGATAATGAGAAAAAGTTTTTACAACAGATCGCTGCTCATTTAGCTGTTGCGATTCATCAAGCTGAATTATATGCTCAGTTACAACAACAAAAAGAAACCTTAGAACAGCGCGTCATAGAACGTACCCAAGACTTACATGATGCTCTCTTAGCAGCTCAAGCTGCTAATCTGGTTAAGAATGAATTTTTAGCGACCATGAGTCATGAATTACGGACTCCTCTAACTTGTGTAATTGGGATGTCTGCAACTCTATTACGCTGGTCATTTGGTCAGTTAAGTCAAAGACAGCGCAATTATCTCCAAACAATTCATAATAGTGGTGCACATTTGCTGGAGTTAATTAATAATATCCTCGAACTGTCGCAAATGGAAGCAGGAAAAACGGTTTTAAAGATGGGTGAGTTTTCCCTTTCTAAGTTAGCAAGACAAAGTTTACAAACTTTCCAAGAAAAAGCGGCTGAGGCTGTGATAGAATTGGGAATAGAACTGCAAATTGATCCGACTAAAGATCAGTTTTGGGCTGACCAACGTCGGGTGAAACAAATTCTATTTAATTTATTGAGTAATGGAATTAAATTTACTCCTGCTCATGGAAAAGTAACCCTCAGAGTTTGGGTCGAAAATAATTATGCAGTTTTTCAGGTTGAAGATACGGGAATTGGAATTCCAGAACAACAGCGATCGCTATTATTTCAAAAATTCCAACAGTTAGAGATGTCTTACCACCGCAAATATGAAGGAATGGGACTGGGTTTAGCACTGACTAAACAACTGGTAGAACTTCATAATGGTTGGATTGAAGTGGACTCTACTGTTGATCTTGGTTCCACTTTTACGGTTTGGTTACCAAATCAATTAGCAGTTAACCCGATGATTACATCTGCTCCCACTGGAGCATCTACCAATAGTAATTATAAAGGTAGTATTGTGTTAATTGAAGAAGATGAAGAAACAGCTTGGTTGGTTTGCGATTTACTCACAAGTGCTGGTTATCAAGTGGTGTGGATGGTGGAAGGTTCAACTGCTTTAAAACAAATTAGACTATTAAAACCTAATCTCGCGATCGCGAGTATGAACTTACCTGAATATGAAGGGGATAAGCTAATTCGTCAGTTATCTTTAACTACCCCAAATTTAAAAATTCTGGTCTTAACTAATAATTCTACCCCAGCGGAAATTGCTGTTTATCAATCTGCTGGAGCTGATGATTATTTAATTCAACCAGTTGAACCAGAAGATTTATTAGACAAAATTACTAACTTAATTGAAGATCGAGCTTATGACCTTGGTTATTTTAATGAACAAAATTGAGGAGTGAACCATGAATAATAATTTTTCCCAACTTAGGTTATCTCTAGCTCAAGGTTTAATTGTTTCCTGTCAAGCACCAATCGATTCACCCTTACATCAACCAATCGTCATCTCAGCGATCGCAGCAGCAGCAATTAATCAAGGTGCTGTAGGTGTTCGGATTGATACCCCCGCTCATATTCAAGCAGTGCGATCGCAAATTACAGCACCAATAATTGGTTTATGGAAACAGCAAATACCTGGGTTTGAAGTCTATATTACTCCCCAGTTTCATCATGCTCAAGCGATCGCGACAGCAGGAGCTGATATTATTGCGATCGATGCAACTTCCAGACCACGTCCAGAAGGGGAAACTGTATCTACTCTAATTCAGAGAATCCATGAAGAATTAGGTAAACCAGTCATGGCTGATGTTGATACTATAGAAGCAGCAATATTAGCTGAATCTGCTGGTGCAGAAATAGTTGGGACTACTCTCTATGGTTATACTCCTCAAACTCACCATCTCACTCCTCCTGGGTTTGAGCTGGTGAGCCAAATGTCTGAGAAAAAAATTAGTGCTATAATTATTTGTGAAGGTGGAATTTCTTCTCCAGCAATGGCTCAACAAGCTCTCCGTTTAGGTGCTAATTCAGTAGTTGTTGGTACTGATATTACGGGGATAGATCATAAAGTCAAAACTTACTGTGCTGTTTTTCCTAATCAGGGTTAATTGGGGATGATTGGTGAACGACGTTTAAAAATTATCATTTCTGAACCAATTACGGGACTACGAGCTAAGAAATTTCCTTGTTGATCAGTAATTTCTACTTTACTGAAATCTAGTTCATTAGCTCGCTTTTGAATATCCTGTGCTAATTGGTTTTGACGAGATTCGCTCAGTTCATACCATGTGTTAGCGATTTTAACCACTAACAGACTATCAGGAAAGTTAGCTTGAATTGAGTCAACTAAACCATCAGTATATTGTTTAGTAATTTCCCTAACTTGATTTTGAATTGATGCAATCAAATTTTGTTCTGGGGTTAATTGGGGAACTGGAAGTGGTGTAGTTTCGATTGGTTGTTCTGGTAAGGGTAATTTTACTTTTGGTGGAGTAGTTGGGGTTTCTGAGGGTGGAACTTCTGGTGGAGTAGTTGGGGTTTCTGAGGGTGGAACTTCTGGTGGAGTAGTTGGTATTTCTGAGGGTGGAACTTCTGGTGGAGTAGTTGGTATTTCTGGAGGTGGAACTTCTGGTGGAGTAGGAGTAGTTGGTATTTCTGGGGGTGGAACTTCTGGTTGAGTGGAAGTTATCGGGGGTCTGGGTAGTAATGTGACAATTTCGAGCAGCTTTTTGGGACTAATCAGAACGACCGTCGTCCCGATTAATAACACTAAAACTAACGCGATCGCTCCCTTTAAACTCCAATTTGGCTTTTTAACTGGAGCTGTTTCTAATTTGTTTACCCATACTTCTAAAATATTAATTATCGATCGCAATAAGTTAATCACGATCGCTTTGGGTAAACTAGTAGATCCACTCTTGCTTGGTTGTGAGGTTGCTGGTTTTTCTGGTTCTGGTTGATTTGGTGACATGATTATTTCTAACTTACCTGAACAACTCCTCGGTCAAAAATACGATGATCCGTACCGATTCCATTAATAATAATCCGGTTTTCATAGACTTCTAAAGCTGCAAAACTTAGTTGAGAAACTGCATATTCTGTCCAAGATGAATGTTCGACTGGTCGAGTACCTGCTCCTGCTCCACAAATTAGGTAAGTTGTCCCATTAATTGCTCGCGATCGCTCATAATGATGGTCGTGACCATTGATATAAAGTTGAACTTGATATTTTTTAAACAAAGGTGTGAGAGTTTGAATAAACGGTTGATTGACTCCGTAAATACCAGAGGAGTAAATCTGATGATGACCAAAGACAATTTTCCACAATGCTTGACTTTGAGATAGTTCTTTTTCTAACCAGACTAATTGATTATCCCAGTCAGCGTTACCGTTAGTATCTAAAGCAAAAAATTGGACTTTTCCACGCTTAAATGTATAGTAGCGTCCCCCCATATTAAAACCTGGATAACTAACTTGTAAGTCACCGTTAGCTGTGCGAATATCGTGATTACCTAAAACAGCCTGAAATTTTACCCCTTTTTTCAACAAAGATTGATAAGGTTGCTCAAATACTGCGTCAATTTTTTCGATTTCACCATTAGTGTAGATATTATCCCCTGCTAGCAGAGCTAAATCAAAAGGATTTTTTTGATGATATTGGGTAATCGCTTCCGCAACTGCGTATTGTCCCGCATCCCCTGTACCTGTATCTGCGACAGAAATAAAGCGTAAAAGAGGGGCTGTTGATGCTAAGTTGGGAGGATGAGTAGGTTTTGACTTTAGCTCTGCTGGACTGGAACTTTGATGACCGAATTGTTTAATTGCACCAAACCCAAGACCAAATAAGCTCGCTAAAAGTAAAAAATGACGACGTTTAATACCCATAAGTAGAAAGCTCTAACATAAAATTATATTTTCTCATCAAATGGTTCAGATCCCACCAAGAGGGGAGCAAGAATGACCTCTCCCCCAACCCCTCGACCCAAAGGAAAGGGGAGCAAGGATCACCTCTCCCCCAACCCCTCGACCCAAAGGAAAGGGGAGCAGAATAAATCCCCTAAATCTCCCATCAATTTAACCATCTTTCTTACTCCCTATCCCTAGTAGGGAAGGGGGTTGGGGGGTTAGGTCGGATTGCTTTATTTTCCACCTTCAACTATTACCGCATTTTCCGTGCGATCTTTTAACTCAATAGCATCAATATTGGGAATAGCACTTTCAAAGGGGTTTTTACTAAAGACTTTAAAGCCAATTTCTGACATTTTTCTAATTAGAGTTTCTGTATCATACATACATCTATGGGGAAAATTCGTCAAATATGCTAATCCTTTTTTGATTGGATTAGTCAAATCATGTCTTTCCTCAATTACTCCTAAAACATCAACAAAGTCATCAGCAGCAATACTTCCATTCAGATAGTCGGACACCACAGATTTTAAATCTGGCACAACTATTCTAATCACTCCATCTGATTTCAATACTCGATAGCATTCTTTTAAAAAATTAAGCCCATCTGGTTTATTCAAATGTTCTAAAGTATGGGAACTATAAATAATATCAATTGTTTCATCTTCCCAAGGAAATTTCTTCCTGAGATCATGAAGAAATATATCTTCACTCCAGTCAATATTAAAAAACTTGAATTTTTTATTAATTGCTGGAAAAAATGGTACTTTAGAAAGTCTCGAACCTAAAGAATAATCGACGTTAATCCATTCTTCTATCACAACGCTCCCTGAACCTAAATTAACTTTAACAGGTTTCGTTGGCAAGCTATTTTTAGCATCTGACATATTTTGTACTCTTGTTTGATAGGATAAGGTAAACTAGGTCAAAATTATTTTCGGAAAACTAAAATAACCCGAAAAAGTGACGCACTTTCTAATTAAAAAACTGTCCGATTCCATCATTAAATATGATAATGCACCTTCCTATTATCACTATACACAAGCATTGCCTATTGTAACAAAAATTTACATAATCAATTTTTGTTACTAAAACCGTCCAATTTGTGACCATCTTGATTGGTGGAAGGACATCAATATCAATGATAGTAATGAGCCATCATCTGTTCCCTGCTTAATCAAACAGATTAACAGAAAAGTTACCATCAGCCTGATGATCAAAGAGTTGGACACCGATTGGGCCAAATGTAGCCATGATTGACTCTGGATGAAGACCAAAAACTATCACCCGTATACCTTGTCCCTACTTATGTGTTAAGGTGCGATCGCACCATCAGTGTAAAGTCCCTGTTCTGCTCAAGGTGGAACTAAGACCGATCGGGATGGTCAATGAGTAAATAATTTATTCCTAGTCAAGTGTTTGTCCATCATCTGGATAGAATTTTTTTTAGTCGTAAGGAGTCACGAGAACCAATGGATAGCCATCAAACTTCCCCTCTAGCAGCGCAAATTCTTAAGCTAGTTGGGATAATTATGATTATAGTTGCTTTACTGGATTATTTAATCATCTTATTGCCCACTAACTTCTCCAACCTAGCTTGGCAAATAACTGTAACAACTCAAATAGTTGAGCGGGGGGTGATCCCATTAATTGCCTTTGCTTTATTATTTACTGGATTTTGGATCGACAGTTTAGCTGGAATTTTCGTAGAAAAACCTAAACCTTGGTTGAACGGTCGATTTTGGATTTTAATACTATCGATTGGATTCGGATTAATGTTTCTAGTAATTTTGCCTTATCATTTGAATAATGTGCAGTTGAACAAAAACGAAACCTTAGCACAAATTGATCAGCAAGTCAACCAAAGCGATCAAGTTAAGGGGCAAGCTGAACAGCGTAAAGCTCAGATCAAAAGCCAGGTTTCAGAATTAGTAAAAGATGAAAAAAAGATGAATGAATATATTGATAGATTGAACCAAATTAAGGATAGTGGTCAACTTAAAGGAGAGCAGCTAACGAGCTTAAAAAATGAACTAGAGTTAGTGAAAAAAGCTAAAGAAGATCCAAAAGGATTTGATAAGTTTGTAGATCAAAAAATCGATGAATTGGAAAATCAGATGCAGAAAAAACTCAAAGATGATCAGCAAAAAGCTGAAGAACAAGCCAATTTGGGCTTATGGAAATCGGCATTACAAACAGGTGCTAGCAGTTTAGCTCTATCAATTGGTTACAGTTTAATTGGTTGGTTGGGATTAAGAGAAATGTTTTCTCCGAAATTAAGTCGTCGTCAAACATCTCTGCGTTAAGCTGATCCTGGGGGAGTCGAACTTTCGTCTCTCCTGACTTAGGAATTTCACCATCGGTTAGACTAGATCATGTTCACATTTGCAGCCAGTTACAAGGAAAATAGGAAATCTCGTGCTACAACGCCTCAAGCAGGACTTAAAAAATGACCTGATTGCGGGTCTTCTGGTAGTTATTCCCCTGGCTACCACGATTTGGCTAACAATTACGATCGCGAGCTGGGTCGTCAATTTTCTCACCCGCATTCCCAAACAAATTAACCCATTTGACAATTTACACCCAATCTTAGGGAATCTCATTAATTTATTGGTCGGGTTTGCTGTACCGTTGAGCTGCATTTTGTTAATTGGATTGATGGCTCGGAATATTGCCGGACGATGGTTGCTCGATTTAGGTGAAAGACTTTTACAAGCAATCCCCTTAGCAGGAGCCGTATACAAAACCCTGAAACAGTTACTAGAAACTCTACTCAAAGACTCAAATGGAAAATTTCGGCGGGTAATTTTAATCGAATATCCTCGTCGTGGGATCTGGACGATCGGGTTTGTGACGGGTACTCTCGGTGAGGATTTTCCTTGTCCGAGATCAGGACCGATGTTAAGTGTTTTTCTACCCACCACTCCCAACCCAGCGACAGGTTGGTATGCTGTGGTGAGTGAAGATGAGGTGATCGACTTGCCGATTTCAGTGGAAGATGCCTTTAAGGTGATTGTGTCTGGTGGAATCGTGAGTCCAAGCGATATCTCTGCTAGCTACATTACCTCAATTAAAGAAAAGCCAGTAGAAAGACCATTCCGAGAAGTGAAACACCAAACTATACCTGTAGAAGAATGATGCCGATCGCCCATAAATTAACCTAGGGGCGAAGACAGCTAACGCCCCTCATACTTAATAATTACTAGAAATACCCTTAATTATGCAAGCCCGTCGAATTGCCCGTGAATTAGCTCTGCTTGGTTTAAGTCAGTTGAGTAGCAATCAGGAAAAACTGGAAAATCAGCAATTACAAGATGTCATCCTCGCTGCGATCCGGACTTTGACTACAGAAGCGCAAGAAACGTTAGAAACCGCTGTAGCTGAACTCAAGCGCGGTAGTGATTGGCTCCTGAAAAGTGAAACTCGTGCTACTGATGTTAAGAGCGCAACAGTAATGGTGCAAGATGCAATCAATCTGACTCAGACTGCAATTAACCGCATGGGAATAGCGATCGAGTTACCAGAATTTATCCAACTAGCTAATCAAAAAGAAGTCCGCTCTTATGCTCTGGAAATTCTCAGCCACGTCAATATTAAAAAAGCCCAGATTGATGAGGAAATTACCCAATCAATGGTCGATTGGCAATTAAGTCGTTTACCGAGAATCGATCGAGATATTTTGAGAATAGCTGTAGCAGAAATGCTATTTATTGGTCTTCCTAATCGTGTTGCTATTAATGAAGCGGTCGAGTTGGCTAAACGTTATAGTGGGGAAGAAGGACATAAATTTATTAACGGAGTTCTGCGTCGTTTTACTGACAAACAAAAAGATCTGGAAACTAAGAGTTAAGTTGATCCAGGGATTCGGTGGTTGATGAAGTACAGTCAGATTATGGGACAGGTATCTGCTTGTCCGATCAGTTAAAGTCAATTGTGATTGATCTGTGTTGGTTGGGCGGGTTTATGATATTGATCTATTGGTGTCAGAATTAATTGGTGAACCCGCTCCTTGTATCTTTAAAGGATACAGATAATTGGACTCTAGCTGGTGATATTCCTCTATCGTATCCATTGATCACAAAATATCGTCAACACTAATTACTAAATCTGGAAACGCAAGGGGTGAGATACTTTCACCGCGTCTGAATTGTTGGACACTTTCATAGCCATTAGCGCCGGGATGGCGATAAACCTCAACTAATTCAGCCCTAATATCTACGATCCAAAGTTCTATAATTCCTGCTTGACGGTAGAGGACTGATTTCTCATTACGGTCATATTCCACCGTAGTAACCGATACTTCAATTAATAGATATACGTCTTGGGGTTGTGGAATCTGATGCCTGTAACCATCTTCACGTCGTCTCAAAATTGATAGATCGGGTTCTGGTTCTAATCCGCCGTTTAGCCTGACTGGGGTCTGTGACAAGATTGTGGCACGTTTAACTAACCCCAGGATGAAAATCTCAAGCAAACGACCAACACAACTTAAATGACCACTACCCATCGGTGCCATAAGCATAATATCCCCATTAATTAGTTCTGTCCGTTCATCCGGTCCTATTATCCCTAATTCACCTAGTTTGTGATATTCCTCGACCGTGAACTTCTTTCTTGTTGGTTTTGTTGCTGTTGCTACTGCGATCATCTTTCTCACCATCCTATTTACTGAATAGCTCCGATCATTCTCATTCTAATTGCATTCACTTAGAACTATGGGATTTAGCACTCAAACGATTATTCAATCAGGTTTTGCGGTACTTGCGAAAATTCAGAATTTACGACTAAACCAGAGACAGTCGCTATTCGCTATAATAATTCAAGTTTCCGTAGCAAAATCTTCTGAGTCAATATCCCAGTTTACCCAACGAATTGCTTCTCGAGCAGAATCCAAATCGGGGGGGTTGTTTTTCGATCGCAGTCCCATCACCCTAACGATCCAATGGCTGTCAATTCTCTGGCTAGAGAATGAACGATATTTTCAATAATTACGAGTATTAAGCAAACGGATATAAAATTTGAAAGTGTTATTTATAAATGATTACAGCGATTAAATCCGGTTGATTAATTTTGTTGTTATTCCCCAAAAATCGCATCGATACTAATCACTATGTCTGGAAATGAAAGAGGGGAGATACTTTCACCGCGTCTAAATTGTTGGATACTTTCATAACCATTAGCGCCGGGATGGCGATAAACCTCTAGTACGGGCGTATTGCAATACGCCCCTTCGATATCTACGATCCAAAGTTCAATAATCCCAGCTCTAGCATAGACAACTGACTTGACATTACGGTCATGGTCAATAGTGGTATCCGATACTTCTATTAATAAATAGATGTCTTGGACTTGGGGTAAGGATTTTATATAATCATCCCTACGATGTTTCAAAATTGATAGATCGGGTTCCGGTTGTAATCTTCCGTTTAATCTGACTGGGATTTGGTCTATGACCAAAGCTCGCTTTCTTAAATTTTCAGAAAAAATTCTATCCAACCGAATTATGTACCCAGCATGACGAGTACCCATTGGTGCCATATAAATAATATCCCCATCAATTAGTTCTGTCCTACCATCCCCAAGCATCCCCAATTCACTCAGTTGGTAATATTCCTCTACTGTGAATTGCTTTCTTGTTGGTTTTGTTGCTGTTGCTACTGCGGTCATCTTTCTCACTATCCTATTTACTGACTAGCTCGGCTAATTCTCATTCTAATTGCGTTCACGTAGTGATTAAATCTTTGATCCACGGTTGTTTAAATATAACCATGTTCTGTCAAAAACGCGGGAGTAATATCCGCTAAATTGCTCGTAGCATTAATTACTCTAGTACCAAGTAACCGAGCCACATATTTACCTAAAATATCAGCTTCAATATTGACCAAATTGCCAGATTTTAAATGGTAGAGATTAGTCTGAGTAAAAGTATGGGGAATAACCGCCACTTTAAACCAACTACCATCCCGATCGCAATCAGCTACAGTTAAACTAACTCCATTAACGGCAATACTCCCCTTGGGAACTAAATAAGGAGAAATTTGTTCTTCCCACAGAGACGTTAGCTTGGTTGGAGTTGTAAAAGTCATTTCCCAAGAATTGGCTGTAGGGACAGATGTTTGTAAGCAACCCACTCCATCAATATGTCCAGTGACAAAATGTCCTCCGAGTTTACTACCTACTCGCAAGGAAGTTTCGAGATTAACATAACCAACTGACTCGGATTGTCCCAAGGTAGTCCGGGACAAAGTTTCCGGAGATGTAGCAGCAACAAAACCTTGGGGTAAGATTTTCACGACGGTTAAACAAATACCATCGACAGAAACACTATCACCGATCACTAAGTCCTGCAAAATTAGATCGGAGGAATCCCCCCCACAGCTAATTTGCAAATTATCCGTACCTAATGGCTCAATCGTGCCTAATCCTTGGATTAATCCGGTAAACACTGTTTTTAATTTGAAGGTAGAGTTTATCGCTTTATTTCACTAAGGTATCTTATTCTAGGAGATAAATAGGTTAGAGTGGACATAATGTAGTAATTTTTGGTTGGAATTTTGCTTTAAGCACCTAACCAAAAAACGGGCACACTATATATCAAGGAAAGCGGTTTTTGCCCCGCTGTCCTGCTGGTCAAAACGAGTTTGGATGGGGTAAGATGCAACATGATTGAAATGAGAGTGGCTGGAATTGCCTTGGATGCAGCAACAAGAAGTCCGATTGTCCTACTCAAAGATGCTGGAGAGCGACGGGCTCTTCCCATCTATATAGGTCAAGATCAAGCAAAAGCAATTATTAGTGCCCTAGAAAACCAAGCCCCACCTCGACCCCTGACCCATGATCTGTTTGTAAATATTTTACAAGCTTGGGACTTGACTTTGGATCGGGTGGTGATTCATTCGCTGCAAGACAATACATTTTATGCAGTGCTGATGGTTCATCATGGAGAAGTCAAAAAAGAAATTGACGCTCGTCCCAGTGATGCGATCGCCATTGCACTCAGAACGAATAGCCCCATCTGGGTGATGGAAGAAGTAATTGCTGATGCTTCCATTCCTGTTGATCGGGATGCGGATGAAGCTGAACGTCAAGCTTTTCGTGATTTTATCTCGAAATTACGACCGGAGGATTTTAGTCAAAGAGGAAGAACTCATGGAGATTAATTTTTGCTCAACTAAAAATCTGGAATCTAACCACTAATTTGTAATCGTTAAAATTAACCGATGCGTTATCGACCGATTTGGCAAAACTAATTTGCTCCTGTCTGTACTTTCTTTGGGAACCATGCGTTATTTGGTTTCTGAAGAAAATGCGATCGCGACAGTAGAGCAAGCTGTAGCTGTTGGCATTAATCATTTGGAAACTGCCAGAGGCTATGGTAAAAGTGAGAGTTATCTGGGTGCAGCTTTATCAGGTTTGTCCAAAGATCGCTCCCAATTATATATAACTACAAAAATACCTCCCGTCGCTGATCCGAGCCTGATGGCTAGGTATATTGATGAATCCTTAGTACGTTTACAGGTAGACTATCTCGATGCTCTAGCTATTCATGGGGTGAATACTTGGGACCACTTACAGTTGGTGCAGTCGGAAAGTGGTTGTATGCAAGCAGTAGCTCAAGCGATCGCGGAGGGAAAAGTAAGAGCTGTGGGGTTTTCCAGTCATGGACCGTTAGAGGTAATTCTCGGAGCGATTAATACAGATCGATTTGATTTTGTGAATCTCCATTATTATTATTTCTTTCAGCGTCATGCTCAAGCGATCGCTTTGGCTCACCAAAAAGATTTAGGTATATTTATTATCTCTCCAGGTGATAAGGGTGGAAGACTCTATACACCACCCCAAACCTTAACCGATTTATGCACTCCTTTTACACCACTAGAATTAACTTATCGATTTTTGTTAAATGATGCTAGGATTAGTACACTTAGTGTGGGTGCCAGTAATCCGGAAGAATTAGCAATACCCGTCAGTATTAGCGATCGCGATTATCCTCTAACGCCCGAGGAAAAAGAGGTTTTTCAACGTTTAGAACATCATGCTACTGTTACTTTAGGAACAACTAAATGTAGTCAATGCTATGCTTGTTTACCTTGTCCAGCAGCCATTAATATTCCCGAAGTATTAAGACTACGCAACCTCGCGATCGGCTATGACATGACCGATTATGGTAAATATCGTTACGGAATGTTTGAAAATGCTGGTCACTGGTTTGCTGGAGCTAAAGCTAGTCGTTGTACTGAATGTGGGGACTGTTTACCTCGATGTCCGGAAGAGCTAAATATTCCCTTGTTATTAAAAGATACGGATCAACGTCTTGCTGGTAAATCAGGACGACGATTGTGGGATTAAAGTGATCGAGAAAGAGAAGTCAAAAAAAAAGCTGATTATGAAATTTGATACACCCCAAATCTACCGCAATGCGATGGAATATTTGGTTGCTGAAGAAGTTCAGCAACAGTTGAAGCTAGTACCACCTAAATTAGCGGAATATTTAGAGGGACATAATCTAGTGGAAGTGATCGCTTATGCTCTCAACCGTTTACCAGCTTTATATGCGACTAGCGAAGAAGGTTGGGAACAACAAAAATTAAAAGGAAAAAGAGATTTTAATGAACAAATTGTAGTCGCAGTTCGTCAAGCAATAGCAGCAGTTAACAAAGATCCATTGCGGGTTTCTAATCCGTTGAAACTGACTGAGGAAAACGAATATGAGTCAATATTTTTAAGACTAAAAAGCTTACTCCAACGGGAGGACATCTCTTGGGCAAATTTAGTTGATGTGATCGAAGAAACTCTCCTGTTAACCGTGCAGGGAAAGATTACTTGGCGTCGGACAAAACAGAACAATTCAGAGTATAAATTGTATCAACGAATGCGAGGCAATTCTTAATTAGGATTTAGGGGAAAATTAGCAGTTATGAAAAAATCAAAGCTAAAAAACTTATTGATCATTCCTTTTTTGCTAATGTCAGCTTATGGTGCGGATGGGAAGGAGCAAATGGCTCCACCTCCACCAACAACTACATCTACCTCAGCTTGCACTCCCCTCCCACCTGACTATCCTTCCCCCAGTCCATTACCAACAGAATTAAATCTGCCCAGTTTGTGGTGGGCTAAGGAACAATATCAAAAACAATGTGGTTGTAAACTGCTTGATAGTTGGTTAGTTGATGCCAATACATTATGGATCAATTTGATTATCAATCGACAAGTATGGAGTTTACTAAATTACGTCGAACGCTATCAATTTGTGAATCGTATTGGTCTAGATGCTCAACATCAAGGTTTTAATATCCGAGTTTGCAATCATCAAGGTGATCAATTAGCTACTTATGCTTGTACTAAAAACAGTTGCCAAATTAAATTAGATGCTTCTGGAAAGTCTGGATTGACAGGTAATACGGGCAATGATTTATTTGATAACTAATTCATCATACTTCTTCATTGACAATTAAACTTCCATCCAATAAAATTTTTTCTAGATCCAAAATACTCATCATTTTTTCCCGATAGTGAGCAGTTCCACGTAAGTAGTCTTCGCGACCAGAATGAACTGCAACAGGTACAGGTTGGATCGCTGATGGATGCAAATACATCACATCAAAAACTTCATCAACTGTAATCCCAGCAACTACATGATCAACATGAACCACCATAGTTTTTGAGCGATCGGATATCTCACTTAAAGGTAGATTCAAGACCCCGCGAATATCGACTAGAGTGACGATTTCACCCCGGAGATTCATACTACCGACAATATGGCTCGGACAACAGGGCACAGGAGTCACTTGACCAATCTCAGTAAATTCCCGTACTATCGGTAAATTTAAACCAAAATATTCACCATTTAAACCAATCACAGCTAAGGGAATTAATCCAGTAGAAGCTTCAATTTCGGTTGAAAGCATTAAATTTTCAGCGCGATCGCGAAATATTTTTCTAACTTCTGGGGTAGCATTGGGACAAAATAGGGGAGGTTCTCGTAAGCTGTTGTGATCTAATAGCTCTACTGAGTCTAAATCAGTAGTGAGTGGATTTTGGCTCAATCTGGCTAGAGCAGCATTTGATGTATGATTGCCCGTTGTGAGTAAATTTTCATGATTGAGGAGCATCACCACATCATTACCTAGATTAGCAATGCCAGCAATAAAATTAGCATGAGCTAGAGCTGTGCCATTTTTTTTAGTCCGACTAGAAGCTAAGTTGGTTTTTATTTCAGCGGGGGTAAAGTTTTTAATTTCATAGACTTCATTAACAATTAGCCCGTATTGATGTGCTGGTGTCTGTAAAACAATAATGGTATCGCTGAGAGAATATTCTGATGATTGATAACCTAACCGTAGATTCAAATCTATGATCGGTAGGATCTCTCCGCGCAGATTCATCACCCCAACGATATCAATTCTGGTTTCGGCAATAGGTGTTAATTCTGGTAAGAAAAAAATTTCTTGCACAGAGAAGGATGATAGACCATAGAGAGAATGATGTAAGCGAAAAATTAAATAAGGGATAAATTCCATTACAGGGATCAGGGTTCAGGGTTCAGGTGTTGAGAGCAACACCTCAATACATTATTTTAACGTTCTCTTTCGATTTTTTCTGGGTTCAGATTTTTCTGAAAATAGGTCTTGTAGATTTCATGAGCGATCGGTACTGCTGAGACAGCACCAAAACCTCCATTTTCCACAACTACAGCCACAGCAATTTGGGGATTTTGAGCAGGTCCAAACCCAATATACATGGCATTATCTGGTTGTCCTGGCACTTCTGCTGTACCAGTTTTACCTCCAGTCAAAGGAATAGAACCATCATTAAGCTCTTGAGCAGTACCTTTTTGCACCACAGCAATTAATCCAGACCGAATCGTAGCTAGAACTTCAGGAGCAATTCCAATTGGTTCTGGTGTAGTTTGGGCAGTATTAGTTTGGGATGCTAATAAATGAGGTTTGACTCGAAACCCACCATTAGCGATCGCTGACACCATCACTGCTTCTTCTAAAGGTGTCAACAATACCGGACCTTGACCAATTGCCATACTTACCGTATCACCAGTATACCAGGGTTCACCATAAATTTTTTCCTTATCAGCAGGAGATAAAAGAACACCTGTACTACCAGAATCTAATCCCAAAATATCTAAATTACTTTTATCTCCAATCCCTAATTTATGTCCCCATTTAGAAATTTCTTCAGGTCCGGCTGCCATACCAACTTGATAGAAAAAAGTATTGCTACTATAAGCAAAAGCATCAGGGAATCCGATCACACCATAACCACCACCATGTTCATGAAATTCAATGCCACCAATATTAATTGAATCATAAGTCATCAAAGTTGAATCAGGTGAAAACTTGCCAGATTGCATTCCCGCAGTTGCAGTTACTATTTTAAAAGTGCTACCAGGGGGATACCCTTGAAGAGCACGATTAAGCAGGGGATTTTCTTGACTTTGTAATTTCTGCCAATCCCGATTACTAATAGTATGAGTAAATAAGTTAGGATCAAAAGTCGGTCCGCTTGCCATTACTAATACAGCACCAGTTTTCACATCCATTACCACTACAGCTCCGCGACGATTATTCAGCGCTTTTTCCGCAGTTTTTTGGAGATCAAGGTCTAAAGTTGTCTCTACTGGTAAACCAGATAAGGGAGATTGCTGTCCGATTTGACGCAATTCTTCACCACGAACATCTACTTCAATTAAACGACTACCCCAAGTTCCAGTTAGCTGAGGGTTAGCGATATGTTCGATCCCGACTTTACCCACAATCATCCCAAAGGGATATTTGGGATTATTTTTTAAGTCTTCCGCACTTGCTTCACCAATATAGCCTAGCACATGGGCAGCTAGGTTTCCATAGGGATAGGAACGGTTAAATTCAGCCCGAATTTCAATTCCTGGTAATCCAGATAAACGCTCGACGATCGCGACAAAAGTTGGTGAGGTAATATTTTGACTAATGCGTACAGGCATGGCAGAATTATAACCGCGCTCAGACAATCGATTCAGAATATCCTGAGCAGGTATATTGATAATTGAACTTAATTCAGTTGCTGTACTTTGCCATTGCTCGGGTGTCTGATCACGCGGCCATAAATATATAGAACGAATGAGATGATTAGAAGCTAATACTCTACCTTTGCGGTCAAAAATACCACCACGAGGTGCAGGAAGTGCCATCAGACGAATCCGATTTTTGTCAGCTTGCTGTCTGTGTACTTCTCCTTCAATCAATTGTAAGTTGATTAAGCGAATAGTCGGAAATACCATGACAATCGTAATGATGATCATTAAAATAATTGCTCGATTTCCTCGATTAATTTGAGCCATCGCTGATGAGGAAAATGCTTTAGTAATAAAGCGTTTGTCTGATGAAAAAGTTAGTTCTTTAGTCATATTTATAAGTTACATTGTTTTGCTGAAAAGATTTATTCTCAGACCTAGAACTCAAATCCGGTTTAATTACTTATTTATCACCCGGTGAATTATTAGAGTTTTATAGCTAATTATACCCATTGTTAAAGTAGCTACAATTAAGCGACGCTTATATACTTCATACTCCTGACTACTAATTCCGGAAATTTTTTTGAAAAGATTTGAAACTGGCGATCGCTTTAAGGATTTTGGTAGATAATTTACTTATTTCAGCATCTTGCTAATATCCACCAATAGTTCTCCGGCTGTTAATGCTGTTGGTGGTTTTATCATTGTGGATGGGGGTAATTTTTGGAGTAATTCCAAAGCGGTTTGACGCATTTTTCGGGATCGGGTTAGATCTCCTTCGATTTCGTAGATAGAACTTAATTCTAAATAAGCGTAGATGGATGAAGGGGCTAGATAAATAATTCGTTTAAACAAAAGTTTTGCTTGCTCGATCTTACCCTGTTCTTCGGCAATATGTGCTAATAGGTAATAAGGTGCTATGGACAGAGCATCTAAATTTAGTGCTAATTGACAATAGTAATGTGCTTTAATATATTCACCAAGATTTGCATAAGCTTGTGCTACTAAAGCATAAGCGTCAACATAATTTGGATCTAACTCGATCATTTTTTTAGCATTTTCGATCGCGGCTGGATAATCTTCATGTTGAAAAAACTGTTCAGTTTCAGCTAGAATGAGGTTTAGCGGTGAAACTGGATTTTCATTGGTTAAGTATTGAGGAGGTAAAACTCCTGAATTGAGTGGTTGAGAAACTGGGGTTTCTCCCAAAGATTGAATTGTTTTCGTTGGAGGAATTTGTGCAAATGGTAGGGTGGGATCAATAATTTGTTTGCTCAGATTTTTACTCTTGGTTAAACTCCCATTATTGAGATGAGAGTAAGATATTTCTGGTAACCAATTTTCCCGAAGTTGATAAATAATTGATTCAGCAAAAACTTTGGCTTCTAACTGACCCAGGTTTTGTCCGTGAAGTTCCGTGTGTCCTGTGATCAGATACCCTCCTGGTCTCAAGGTTTGCTGAAACTTTTTTAAAACTGTAGCGATCGCTTGATGCTCAAAGTAGATAAAAACATTACGACAGATAATTAAATCCATATTATGAATATCGATGGGATTAGGAAAGTAATCATGCACTAAATTACCATACCTAAATTTCACCATCTGACGAATTTTTTCATCAATTTGCCATAGGTTTTTTTGGTGATGAAAATATCGATTCTGTAAATCTGCACCGACGAGACGAAATGACCAAGAATTATATATTCCCCGCTGGGCTTTTTCTAAAACTTCTACATTTATATCCGTACCAATAATAGTAATATTCCATTCTTGATGATTAGGAATTAACTCATTGAGCAAAATTGCTAAGGAGTATACTTCCTCTCCGGTAGAACATCCAGCACTCCAAATTCGTAGCGATCGCGCTTCTTTCTTGGTTTTAATTAGTTCTGGTAAAATCTGATTTTCCAGGAGTGTAAACTGTCCTCTATCTCGAAAAAAATAACTTTCTACAGTAGTTATTTGGATCTCTAAATCTTTCCATTCTTGTTCACTCTGATCAGTCTTTCCATCCAGCAAACCATAATATTCTTCTGGATTAGATATTTTTAATATTTTCATTCTCATCTCGATTTTATTACATAATAATTCTCGATCTTGGGGGCGAATATATAAACCTGTGTGAGTCGATATCAATTGCCTAAAATTTTCGATTAATGCTTCTTTCATTGTCATCAAATTTATTTTAAGGGAGATAAAAGACGAAGAAAAAATAAAAATTTACCAAAAATCTTTAGGCCAGAAACATCAAAGATCATGATCCAAACTTGGGAAAGATATTTAGAGGCACCTCTTTAATTTCAGCCAACCATTTTCCCTAGAAAAGTTAATTAATTTGGTTTCACCTTTAACTTCATTATAACACAATACAGTTCAGTTAAGCTAGATCAGGCATATTTATGCTGACATTGGTTACTGATGCTTGTCTGCTCGTTTACTACAGTTAATACCAATTCTTAAAATCCTTAATTTTCAAATAATTCAATCATGATACCCCATTTAATACCTTTAATTTTCAAAATTTTACTTCAGTTATTTATCTTCATCAATAACACTTTTTAAATCTAAAGTCAATTGTCCAGGTTCTAAAAGCAATTCCTGTTGCACATAAACTACTTTGGCTTTAATCTCATCCATTGCTAACCATAAATTTAATAAGGCTTTTTCTTCAGGGATGCGTTTACGTTCGTCTCCGATGCGGGGGATAACTTTTAAGGCTATTTCCCAAGCTCGCATAAACCTATCATTGGTGATTAGTTCTGTGGCTTTCATAAAACGGCGGATTGGTTCGATGGTTTGTTCTTGTTGATAAATAGCAATGATCGTGTGGAGTCCGTCAATCAGATAATGGGCAGAAAATTCATTGTCTACGATCGAGAATGCGTGTTTTTTATAGCGTTGTTCAGGGCTGAGGAATTTACAAGTTCCGCTTTTGATGTCGAGGATTTTGTAACTTTTGCCTAGGTCAGCAACATTGAAACCACCTACGGCTAGGGCAAGTTGTCGAGCGTCATCAAAGGGGAATTCGCGGGCGCGGAAAGCATCCCAAGCGAGGAAATACCATTGGCTAACAGGGTCAAAACCCATGGTGTCAGTTTGAGCGAGTTTGCGGAAGCGGTAGTTAGCAACAGCTTTGCGAGCTTCAGCAAATGCAACTTCGGGGCGGACTTCGTTACCTGTACTATCAAGAACTGGCCAGGAGCGGGAAAAGACATTGAGAGCGGGACCAAAGGCACTGAGATAGAGATCGATCCCTTGAATATCATTGTCTTCAAATTCTGGGGCGCGTTGTTCGACTAGATTGGAGACTTCGGGGCGGAGGTCATCCCACCAGGCTTGTTCGGCGTTGGGGTCGCGTTTGCGGCACACAAGTAATACTGTACTAGCGACGGAGTTCTTTTGGGCTTGGTGGAGGTTTTGCGGGTTTTCGGTGCTGACTGACCATGATGCGGTGATCTCAAAGCCTGCATTAATTAAGGAATATGCTAGGGTATCCCATGCTCCTGATTCTTTGTGATTGAATTGCACAGTCATTACCCCATCTTCTCGTAAGACGCGATGATATTCGGCAAATGCCATTGCCATTTTTGCTTCATAATCTTGGTTAGCGAGTTCTTCGGGGGATACTCCCATATTGCGAAAGCGTGAGGGATTGGCTACGGCTTCGCGATCTTTGTCGGTGAGTTCCATCCAGAAGAGATCGGGGAAGATATCGCCGAGGGTGCGTTTTTGCCAAACATAGAAAAAATCTGATAGTTCAGCGTATTGGATGGTTGCGTAATAAGGTGGATCTGTGATAATTACATCTACTGAGTTATCAGAAATATGAGAAAGGTTATCAGCAGAAGCGGAGAAAATTTCAAGAGAATTTGTCCTTGTGGGTCGGGCATCTTGCCCGACATTTCCGATGACATTTCCCCTATCCTCAAACAAATCATTATTTGTTAATAGTTGTTCATTAGTTTCAGCAATTGACAGGCTAGAAGCCTGTCCCACAATTTGAGATTGCCATAGGAAAACATAATCTTCAGGGGTTAGAGATAAACTGGCTTTTACAGGATTTTGCCTGATATATTCCCAAGTATTAAAAAACTCTCTTTCATCTCGAATAATTCGATCATATCGGCGATCCTGCCAAACAGTACCAATATGATTCATCACCTTTGAAATTTGTTTAGCTGTATAGCTTTTAATACTGTGTAAAATATTTGCTGATGTCCAATATTCTCCCTCATTTTTTGATAATGGTTCCAACAATAAATGCACATGGTCAGGCATAACCACTGCACAGTATAACTGATATCTTTGATCATTAAAGAATCGACAAGCATCTAAAACAATTTGTCTAGCTTCAAGTGTTAACTCAATTCTCTCAATCGTATTGAAAGTAATAAAGTATATAGAACCATTCAGTTCCCAGTGTGGAAGTGTACCCCAATTGCTGTAAGTAATTTTCAAGTTTGGATTTAGATATATTTCATCATCATCATTCCTTGTGGGTCGGGCATCCTGCCCGACATTTCCACCATCATCATTAACAATCAAACTGCCATTAATAACTAAATTATTGTTATGAGTAGCTAATTTGTTATGATCATTGGTAATTGACAGGCTAGAAGCCTGTCCCACAAAATTAAGATTAAAAAGTATTCTGTTATCCTCCGTACCTAGCAAATTACAAAGATTTTGATAATCTGAGGCAAAAGCATCAGCACAGGAATTCCAGAGTTCACCTTTCCCACTAATTTCTGGATAATTCCACATTAAGTTTAATGAGTGTTGTGCAGATGCTGTCTTAGAGCCGGCTCTTGAGGAATCCCAATGGGCTAACCTACAATTCGTGTCAGCACAACGATCTAATACTAACCCTAAATAAGTGGCGATCGCCTCAACTTTATTCTGATAGTATAATTCAATATTTGCGATCGCCCTCTGGATATCCTCTACTTCTGGATTAGATTTTAATTTGGCGATCACTGTTTCTTTTTCTTCTTCACATTCATCCTGAATTAGTGATTTTGCTTCATTGATAATTTCTAAATATGTAACAAGAGTTAAAAGTTGGCGAGAATTGAAATAATCTAGGCTTTTTGCTAAACCATAAGCAATACATCTATCTGAAAAACCATCAAATCTTTCTTCTACTGGCAAAATTCCACTTGCTTTTAAATAATCTAACTTCTCATTCAAATAAATTACTACTTTATTAATTCCGTCAATATCGATCTGAGTTGGTATTCTAAAATCTAAACTAGCTTTGCCTTTACGATAGGCTACAGCATACAAATGATGTCTAAAATTACCCGCCAAAGCTTGAGATTTAATTACATCATCTTCGATCACATTGTCGCAATTAGGACATCTACCAACGCCCCGACCAATAGTAGTTGTTGTATCCGGATCATATTCTCCATCATCAGTTTGAATAGTTGTTCCTTTTCCCTTCTTCCCCTTCACCAATTCAAAATCAACCCGCTTATTCTCAGGGTTAGGAATTGGCTTGACTGCACACCATTTATGTAAATTCTGCTTTTCTGGACGTTTATATAACCACCAATTCGGACTCAAAGGTACAACCGATTCACAATTCGGACAAACCACCGTATGTGCCCACAGATAATTCTGTACAGTTTCCCCAGGTAAAGAAGGGAAAAACTCCGCTAATCTTTTCTCGGCTTCATCACCTACCCACTTCACCCATTGATCAATATCCTGCTGCAAATCCGGTCCAAACTTTAGGGGATATTCCATCGCAGCTTTCATCGTCACAACAGCGACAGGATTCAGATCCGATGCTAATACATTAAACCCATATCTTGCTGCTTCAAAGGGAATACTCCCACCCCCCGCAAACGCATCTAAAACTGTAGGTGTACGAGTTCCCCACAATTTTTCACAATAATCCTGCACCTTTTTAATTCTCAATTTACCAGGAGGTGTTTTATACAACTTAATATCAGGATCTGGTTTCAAACCTTCTTGTTCTGGGTACAAACCTAACAGATATTTAAACTCCTCCATTGTTACATCCCCAGGTAACAAGGAAGCTAACACACTGGCTCGACTAAAGGACAAAGGTTTGCGCGAATACCACCGATGTAAACCCTTAAACGGATTACCCCCATGTTCGTAATATACCTGCTCGTTGAGTAACTTCACGGGCATAATTTTTTCAATAAAAACTTGAGGACGGTGGGAACTAGAGTTAGTCATAATTAATTTTCGAGTAAGTGAAGTAAAAAGAAATTACCCCTTGACTTTCCTGGGTAATTGCTATACTATAGCATCATGGGAATCTGTGCCGACCTATAAAGTAAGTTAAATTTAGTAAAATAATAATTTATCCTGATTTTGATCGTCATCTACCAGAAAATATCATCAACGATTTGAGCAATCCAACTCCACCTCAAACTTCTGAAGAATTAGGCTGGTCTTCGGTTTTTTTTGAATAGATGAACCACCAAGGCACCAAGGCACTAAGGTTAGGAAGTTTGGTCCGATCGCTTCTTCGTGTCTTGGTGTCTTGGTGGTAAAAATCTCATGACTGTTACCTCTGAAGAATTAGGCTGGTCTTCTGGTTTTTTTTGAACAGACAGCAGGATGTTTAGCTGATGAGCTATTGGTGCGATATCCCCAAGGTGAATATGAGATCAGAGAGGAAATCGAATGATTTACAGAGGATTTCTATATTGATGAAGTACAGTAAGATTGTGGGACAGGCATCTTGCCTGTCAGTCAGTTAAAGTCGATTGTGATTGATCTGTGTTGGTTGGGCGGGTTTATGATGGTGATCGGTTTGTCACAAAATTAATTGGTGAACCCGCCCCTACAAATCCCGGTTAATTGTAATCATAAATTTATCGACCATCTATTATGATCATCTAATTTAATCTTGATGGTCTGGGAATTATTCCCTTGGTCATACAATTGCACCGCCCAACCTTACAGATCACATGGATGAATCCACCCCATCTGACTAACGGAGATGGTTAAAATTTAATATATTTATTTTGTCTATAGCTTTGAAACAGAGAAAGAGTATAGCGATCGATCATAACTCCCGAATTTTCATAAATTGCAGCGATCGCACATTCAAATTCAATCCTAGCAAACTGCACCAGATCACCAACGACCTGGGGTGTTAATTCCCACTTGCTCTGCTAGTCAGAATTTTAATAATTAGGATCAGACTGAGGGAGTTGAGGTTGAGGTGCTTCAGGAATTAGACGTGCTACTGCTTGCTTTACAAAAGACTGTAAAAAAGCTACTTTTTCGTTTTGCTGAAAAACTTTTTGCACAGTTTCACCCAATTTCTTTAAGTTTAAACCACTAGATTCTGGGCTATTTACATCCTGTGCTTGGAAATATTCAATTAAACTTAATCCTGCTAATCGAGTTAAATAAGCAGCACTGATTCCCTGGGCTAATCCACCGGCTACATAGGTAATTGCATTACTTTTTAATATACTGCTAATGGTTTGAGTTGAAAGTTCTACTAACCCTAATTGTAACATTAATTTACCCAATGTTACCGCTAAAGTTTGGGCTTGTTGGAGGGAAAATTTTTGGTGATAAATCCCACCTAAATCAACCACTAATTGAGCATTAATTGCTGCTGTTGCTAATAAATCTAGGGCTGGAAATGGATTAGCAAAAGCTGTAGCTGCGGCAATCCATTGTGATTGTTCAATGATTGGTAGAGCCCGATCGCGTCGCACTCCATTTAATACTAACTTGACTTCAGCTTGGGTAGTTTGAGCAGCACGTAAGGTGGTAGACCAAACTAATTTTTGACCTACACTATTCAGAATTTGAGTTAAGCGATGAGTAAGTTCTTTAATCTCTGGGGTGGGTTGTTCTAACCATTCTTTTACGCTCCGATCGGGTTGATGTTGCATAACTTTACGCGGATCGGGTAAAGTCGCGATCGCCACTACATCGGACTCATCAATTATTCCCTTAACTCGCTGTTTGAGTTGCTGTAAGATGATGGTGCGTTCGGTCGGTAAATATTGATCTTGCTTATTAAACACTAAGACTATATGCACCGCAATTTGGGCGAGTTTCTGTAAGATTTGATATTCAGGTTCAGTTAAATCTCCATTAACTACAAATAAGACTAAATCCGAGGCGATCGCCAGATCCAGGACTTCTTTTTCTGCGGTCATTTCCCCATCATCACTGACAAATAATGATGGTGCTTCCTGAAAAATGAGGGGTGTTTTTTGTCTTGCACCTGTCAACAGTTTTAGCAAGGTACTTTTACCGACTGATTTACCACCAATAATCCCCAGACGTAGCTCAATTCGCTCTAATTCAGTTGTAATTTGGGCAATTGTCTCTTGGAATTTCCCATTAGCATCAAAACCGGGTGTTTCTGCTTCCAGCAGTGCGATCGTCTTGGTTGTTTCTTTAATTGCTTGTTCTACTGTAGTTCGTTCGATCAACTGGGGTGATGATAGTAGTTCCATTTGGGTAGTCTGTTGTTTCGACCACCAGATCACTGTCCCAATGGCGATCGCACCCAATACCAGGATCTCGTCCAGATTCTCGATGGAGTTATGTAAACTCTCCCATATCCATAATGCAATCGATATACCAATTCCACCAATTAAAATGGGTCGTCGCCAGGTTAGAGTCATAATCTTAAATTTAGCAGCGCTGTTGACTTCTATTTTAAACTGGCAGAGCTAATTAGCGTTGTTTTTTTTCCTAACTAAAAAGCCCTACAACCGGATTTGGTTGTAAGGCTTTTTCATCTGTAATTTGGTAGCGGGAAGTGGATTTGAACCACTGACCTTCGGGTTATGAGCCCGACGAGCTACCAGGCTGCTCTATCCCGCGTTGTTTTCCTTCGCTTTATCTAGTATAAACACAACTTCCTCAGATTGGCAACCCCTAATCAGAAAATAATTTACTTTTTTTTCCTGGAGCTACAACATGGACAATTCACCGATTACTTCTAAACGTTTGAACTTACTCAAACTTACAAAAGTTTCAGCCAAAGTCTCAGCGATCGCAGGGGTCAACCAACCCATCTGCTTGAGCAAGTAAATCGCGACAGCATATTTAGCCCGTTTGGCTCCATCAATTACCTTAATGGCTAATCCCATCCCTTCTCCGACCCTACCAATACACTGAATTCCTTCTGCACCTGACTTACTGACCAATTCACCTTCACTTAAACGCATCAATAGGGTATCAAATTCTCCTTCTCCAGCGATCATCGCCGGATGATGGGTCATTGCCCTGACAATCCGCTCCATATCCAAATTATTCCCAGAGGCTAATTGAGCATATAAATTCGCCATTTGCCCAAGTTGCATGAAATAAGTAGGGGCACCACAGTCATCATGGGCACAGATAAATTCTTCTGCGGGCATTCGTAGTAATTCCGCAATTTTGCCTAAAATCAACTTCTGAACCGGATGATTTTTATGTAAATAATTATTAAGTGGCCAATTACGTTGCTTACAAACAGCTAGCATCCCAGCGTGTTTGCCAGAGCAATTATATTCCAGACTACTGCGTTTGCCTTCAGGAATCGGACATTGGAGGACTGAAGGGTCAATATCAGCACGCCAAAGCACATTAAAAGCTTGTCTGACCTGTGGTGTTGTTCCTAAATGGGAACTACAGATAATGGCCAAATCTCTATCGGTCAGGTTATAGCGTTCAAGAGTGCCCGTAGTAGTTACAGCCAACGCTTGAAAAGGTTTAAGTGCTGAACGGACGAAGGCGGCAGTTTCGGCGTTACCTGCAACTGATAGGACCCGTCCTCGCTGGTCAGAGACGACTGCTTGGACTTGGTGTTTGGATTCAATTATGCCTTCCCGCAATAGTCTGACTTCTAATTCTGCGGCTTGAGTTCGTTTTCCCATTGTCATGTTTATGACTTTAACATCCTTCAAGGACAGGAGAAAGGAGAGCTAAAAAATTAATTTTTATTACCAACGCTCAAAAGCTGGTAAGAGAGTAAACTCCAACTGAAACCACTCACCAAAATGAATATGGTTAAAATTTTCAAAGTGTGATTTAGTCTTTGGAGTAGGGGTTGGATTTGATAGGTAACGATGAGTTGATCTTGAGCTAGAACTTCGGGCGGTTTCACCCAAATTTGACCATCATACCAACCTGATTCTTCATATATTACCGTCGGACTACGGAGGCGATCGCCCACATAGCGCCAGCCTAAATATAGACGCAATAGAGCTAACCCCAAAATTACTGTTGTGCCCGCAGCACCACTGAGGAAAAACCGCAATGGGTATTTCAGGGGAGGAAAACTCGCTGCGGTTACTGGACTGATCAATAACCAACTCACACTCCAAATTCCCAGGATTTTGGTGACATAAGTCCTTAGTGCTAGAGCCGTCCAACCAAAACAACAGGATTCTTTTAATTCTTGGTATTCATTAATCGGACGTTGTTCAGGTGGAACTGGGCATACTTTCACAGAAGCATCCATGATCGTTGCTACGCTCCTAATCGATTAGGGTCGTCAAAATCGATCCGGTCTGCGTGTCCCCAAAATGCTTCTAAATTATAAAACTCCCGTTCCTTCGGCATCATCAGATGGACAATTACATCTCCATAATCTTGGATGATCCAAGAACCTTGGCTTTGTCCTTCCGTCCTTAAGGGAGTCCGATCGCAGATTACTTCTCCCGCTTCTTTAATTGCTTGGGCGATCGCTCGGACCTGCACCCGCGAAAATCCGGTCACGATCATAAAATAATCGGCTAGATAGGATACTTTGGTCATATCTAGCACAATAATATCACCTCCTTTCCGATCGGCGGCGGCGGTGGCGATGGTTAATGCTAATGTGCGACTATCACTATCTTTCGTCGACCTTGAGGGTAAATAGATTAGGGGATGATGACGCTTGAATTGTGGTGTAATCTGACATTCAGTTCTCTTTCATTTCTCAATTGTATAATCCATCATCTGGCAATTGCCCAAAATTGGCTGCCGCGCCAATGTAAATAAATGTTAATTTTTGCAGCAGATGTTGTTTGCCAGCCTTTTCTTTTCTGTCATGCTAACAAAAATTTTCCACCATCTGGGGGAGGGAAAAATAAATATTAGTTGCCGATTGAAAATTCAGCTACTCAATGGGAAAATCTGAGCGGGATTGGGATTTGGTCTGATGGAGGAACCAATTGCGGGTCAAAACCGTGCGAGGATGAATCAGCAGATGAGTTTTGAGCAAATATCTGAGGGAATAATCACAGGTTAACCAAACCGCTTGGTAGAGATTTTGCCGACTAATTTGTCGTAAAGTCTCAAGTTCGGGAGTATTACCTCGACCGACTTCCAGACTATCTGCTAAAAAAATAATACAGCTTAATAAACCCATTCCGGGTCTTCCTAAAGTATGATCCGCGATCGCCAGACAGATTTCTTGATCAACAATCCCAAATTGATCGCGAGCGATGATCGCACTAATATCAGCATGGAGTAGATGGGGATTTGCGCTCAAGATCGAATCAATCTCCAATCCTTCATCATTTGCCATTTGTAGTAATAACAAGGGCTGGAAATATTTAGCTAAATCGTGCATTAAACCAGCGATCGCCGCTTTATCAACATCAGCCTGATAATGGGTAGCTAAGTCGATCGCCATTTGCTCTACTCCAAGAATATGCTTAATTCTTGCGACTGGTACATGTTCTGCTAACCAAGTTAAAACGCGATCGCGCTTTAATTCTAATTCACTCATAATTTCGCTGGTATCTAAACATCACCTGATGGCAATTGCTATTTGGTGAAAAGATTTATTTTAGCAGAAGTTGAACCTGATTGCGTTATGCCTGATCAACAGAGATAATTTCAGCAAATAATGCTTCATAATGATTCAAAGCTTCCTCGAATCCATAATTTGCTACAGCAAACTGCCGTCCTTTTGTACCTAGACTTTCAGCTAACTGAGGATTATGATATAAATCCAGAATTGCTTGGGCTAAAGCTGCGGGATCTTCAGGGGGAACGATCAAACCACCACCACTATTTTGTAAAGCTTTTGCTGCTGTACCAAGCGCTGGCACCGAGGCAATAATCGGACGTCCACTCGCTAAGAGAACAGGAATTTTAGAAGGCATATTAAAAGCAATTACCTTTTGTTTTTGTACCACTAAACTGACATCAGCAGCTGCCAACATTTCCGGCAATTCAGACCGAGGTTGAAATTTTTTCAATAAAACATTATCCGTGGGGAGATATTGTTGGCGTAATTCTTCCAGAGCTAGAGGTTCTCCCACAATCACGATCGCAATATTGGGGATATCTGTCAAGATTTGGGCAGCTTTAATTACTGTATTTAACCCTTGAGTAAGTGCAATATTACCAGCATATAAGACTACAAATTTGTTAGTAAGTTGATGAGCGACCCGAAAAGAGTTATTTCTTGGTAGGGGACGAATAAAATTTAGATTTACCCAATTAGAAATTAAAGCAATTTTGGCTGATGGTACCTTTTTTTGGAGTAAATTTTCGACAAAACCATCAGCAATAACAGTAATTTTGCTAGCAGTCAAATAGGCAAATTTTTCTAAAGCTGCAAACACCCGAATAATGACTTGGTTTTTCAGCAGTCCGACATGAACTGCTGCTTCATGTTGAATATCTTGAATATTTAATACTACTGGACAACGCTGTAACCAGCCTAGCAAGGTCGCAGGTAGACATACAGGCAACGGTGGGACAGTGGCCAAAATGACATCAGGTTTAAATCCACACAAAGCATTGGAAAAGCTAGTCAGCACAAAACTACCATCGAGAAAAACTCGATCTAGCAAACTAGGGTGAGGACGAATCCAGACATAACTACGTTGCAATAAAACACCATTTCTTTGTTCTTTTAAATACCATTTACCCTGATATTCAGGATAGATCCGTCGTTCGGGATAGTTGGGCATAGCTGTGACTACTCGGACTTGGTGTCCTCTACTGACTAATCCTTCTGCAAGTTCAGTCATTAAGGGGGCAATCCCGATTGGTTCTGGATGATAGTTATAGGAATAAATGAGAATTCGCATATATATATTAGTTGAGTGTTATTGGTCAGTCGGACTTCCACACCCAATTTAATTTGCTGGGGTTCTCCAAGCGAGCCAGGGGTAGGAAATTTTTGTGGGACAGATATCTGGTCAGATATCTTGCTTGTCCCATTTATTTTCCTAAGAGGTCTCTTGATTAACAAACTAACATCTAAATATGGATTTAAATCAGACTGGTTCACAAATTCTCAGGGGTCAGAAAATTTGCAACCAGAACCAAGGTTAAAAAAACTCTGTGACCTTTGAACTGTCCCCGAAACTTTCCCCCTTGCGGATATGCCTGTACAAGGGATGACAATTTCGAGTTTTTGCGATGGGAAAGTTCAGCTTAAATTTAAAGCTTTCATAAAGCAGAAGTTAAGAAGATAAAAAATTACTGTAAATTATCTCAATTGGTATTGCTTACGTAAATTTACTATGGTTAATATTTACATGCGCGGATCACACTATATGGCTTAGTTAAGATATCAAGGTCAACGGACAGATAAGATGTCTGTTCTACAAGGGTCTTTTTGGTTATGGCACAGGCCATTCCAAAACTTTTCTCCCAACTCTTAATTTTAACCAAACCTTAATTGACATCTCGCAAGAACAAATGTATAATTGGCCTCCTCACATAAAAAAGGTAACAATTATGTTTTGCACCTTGACCGAACCAATTTCTGATAAACAACAAACCAATCAAGAGGATTTAATACTTTGCTACTTACTAATTAATAGTCTAATTTTCCATTTTTCTTATCGAAGTCCGATAAGTATTTAATCTGTCGCTTTTTCAACGCGATACATATAGCGACAGATTAGCTAATAGTATAGATTTTCCTAAAATTTATCGCAGAATAGACAACGCTAGCGATCGCAGTGCAACTGATCCAAGTAGAGGGTGAACCTCTTCTTTCTTGGCGTCTGAGGATAGTAATACTGTGCGATCGCAGACAGATTTAGGAATAACACCAGTTTCATAAATTGGCACTACAGATCATAGGTATACCATCTGTAGTCAGAATTAATACGACTTGGTGATCAATAGAACGGACGATCGCGATCGAAAATGTGCGATCGTCCAGAGTGGAATGTCTGGATTCAGGCAAAAATGTTAACCCTATTGGAAAAAAAGAGGACAAAATCATGTTGACTAAAGATTTGACTCTCTCCTGGACTATAAAAACTGATGATTTTGGGCAAAATAATTTAGGGAACGAAATTAAACTTAAAATAAAGAACGGTTTACCAGAATTATTTTTTTAACTTCCCAATGTTTCTAAATCGCAGATCCTTACTAAGAGCTTTCTTGCTGGGTTTAACTTCTCCATCTTTATTACGGGTTGTAGTATCCTTACCAAAAAATGAATTATCCAGCGTCAAAGATTCCCATAACTCTAAAAATCCCACTGTCCTCGAAAACAAAAAACTAGGAACTTCTGAATGGAAACTAACTAACCCAGCTCGCAACAGAGAAATCGAAGGTTATGCTTCTCTGACCAGTGTGAATCGGGGTGAACCAATTAAATTGTTTGTTAATACTGCTGATCCGACCTATACTATTGATATTTTTCGGATGGGATGGTATAATGGCGATGGTGGGCGTCGAGTAACTAACTCCATTACTCGGACAGGAATTAGGCAATCACCACCCATTGAGAAAGATCGATCAGGATTGATTGAATGTAACTGGCAAGATCCTTACATTTTAAATATACCTAATGATCTGGGAGATCCGACTAATTGGGCGAGTGGATTTTATTTAGCTAAGTTAACAGGTAACAAATCTGGTAAACAAAGCTACATTATCTTTGTTGTTCGTGACGATCTGCGGGTTTCTGATATTTTATTTCAATCTAGTGTAACTACTTTTCAGGCATATAATAATTGGGGGGGAAGATTCTTTATCGGTGGAATAGTAAAGGTAAACAAGCTTATAAAGTTTCCTTTAATCGTCCCTATGCACCTAGTCCTAACCCAATTGCTGCTTATGGAGTTGGTGCTGGTGAGTTTTTAACTAATCTGCAACCCAAACGAAGAACCCCAAGTTCAGGGTGGGAATATAATTTGGTACGCTGGTTAGAACGTGAAGGGTATGATGTGACCTATTGTACTAATATTGATACTCATTTTGATCGTCAATTACTGTTACCTCATCAAGCGTTTTTTTCAGTAGGTCATGATGAGTATTGGTCATGGGAAATGCGTGAAAATGTGGAAAATGCTCGCAATCAAGGCATAAATTTATGCTTCTTTTCTGCGAATACTTGTTATTGGCAAATTCGGTTAGGAACTAGCCTCATTACAGGAGATGTAAATCGAACTATTATTGCTTATAAAGAAATGATAGATTTAGATCCGTTTGGACACGATCGCGATCGCAGTAACGATCGTAAAATTACTACCCTCTGGCGCAAACAACCAGTAAATTATCCAGAAGATGCTTTAATTGGAGTGATGTATGAAACATTTAATGTACATGGAGATATTGTGATTGATCAGGCTCCAGATTGGTTACTTGCAGACACAAAATTAACCAAAGGGGATCGCTTACCAGGATTATTAGGTTATGAAGTAGATCGAATTTTTGGGAATGCTCCTGGGAATTTGATCCGGATTGGTCATTCACCCTATTCTCATAAAGGTGGTACACGCTACTCGGATATGACTCTTTATTATACTCCTAAAGGAAGTCTAGTTTTTGCCGTAGGTTCTATGCAATGGAGTTGGGGATTAGATGACTATAATGCTCCCCTCTTACGTCCATCGGTACTTAATCCTGCGGTCCAAACCTTAACTCGGAATCTGATGGCAAGAATTTTAAAACGTTCAACCTAAAATAGTCAAGATTGCCAATATTGATAAGCTGCATAAGCTAAGGTGACAACTCCAGTCATAATCGCAGATTCATCTACTCTAAATTGAGGATGATATAAAGGATAGTTAGGTTGATCTTGATCACCAACACCAAGAAGGAACATAGTTCCCGGAGCTTGTTGTAAATAAAGGGAAAAATCTTCAGCACTAAGAGATGGTTCAAGTAAGAGTTGAACGCGATCGCTACCCCAAGCTTCTTGAGCTGCTGTTTGTAATAATCTAGTCAAAGCTGGATCATTTTGGACTCCCGGTACTCCAGGTCTATAATTAAGCTCATAGGTAGCACCATAAGCATGACAAATACCAGAAACAATTTGCTCAATCCATCCCGATAGATTAGGGATAGTTTCTGGATGTAGCGATCGCACTGTTCCCACCAAACTAACTCTTTCTGCAATTACATTGGCTGCGGTTCCACCATGAATTTGTCCGATCGTTAACACCAATGGATGTAAAGGATTTTGAGTCCGACTAATCGCTTGCTGAAGAGTTGTAATCACTTGAGCTGCAATCCAAATTGCATCAATTGCTTCATGAGGACGCGCTCCGTGTCCTGATTCACCAATAATAATGATCTCAATATCATCGGTAGCTGCGGTTAAAGTACCATAGCGAATCCCAATATTTCCAGCAGGAATATTTGGGAAAACTTGTAAACTAAAAATTGCCTCCACATCACACATTGCTCCAGCTTGAATCATCCAACTAGCACCTTGAGAAATTGCTTGAGCAGGTTGAAATAAAAAACGCATTTTCCCTGGTAACTGATCTACCAATCCAGCTAATACCATTGCTGTTCCTAAACCTACAGTGGTATGGACATCGTGACCACCAGCGTGCATGACCCCGGGTTGACGAGAAGCAAAATCCAAGTGAGGATATTCGCTAATAGGTAAAGCGTCCATATCGGTACGAATTGCTAACAGTCGGCGATCGCTATTTTTACCAACTAATTCTCCAATAATACCAGTTTTACCTACCGATTCTTGGACGTGAATACCCCAGGAAGATAGTATCCCAGCGATATAACTTGCGGTTTGATATTCTGCACCGCTTAACTCTGGGTGAGAGTGGAGGTGACGACGAATTTCAATCAGTCGAGGTGCTAGGGTTTTCGCTAAATCTTTGATTTGAGTCAGCATCTTTATGGAATTAAAGGAGTCTCTTCTTTCTTAGTTGGAGTTTTTGGTTTAATTAGCTGTTCCCGATTCACAGGAGCCAAAACTAACAGAGAATTTACTTGTTGTCTGAGATTGGTAGCAGAAGTAGAAAAACTCAAACTCCGCATCGTTCCCAGAAAACGTTTAAAGTCATCATTTTGGGGAGAATTACGTTGTTTCGGCGGTCCAAAATTATTAAATAGAGCGAAAGTAGAGCCTAGATTCATGTAAAAATAGCCCGCATTGGGACGAGGGAAAGGATTAGTGGCTATTTTAAAAGCGAAGTTTTGAATTAAGGATTGATTTGGAGCTGGATTGAGCAGTGCTAATGGTCCTATTCCTGTACTGATCATTAAGGTATCATTGTCAGCCCAACTGTGAGCTAAAACACTAGTATTTTTGGCTGGTGCTGATTGCACTTCCCAACTCACCGCAGGTTGATCGCGAATATTACGGGAAATGATATTAAAAGGTTTACCTGCTTTAGCAGCAAAAAATTTATCTAATTTAGCTAAAGCTGCTTCAGCCGCAGGGCGATCGCTAGTTTGGATGATGAAAGCTGCACCAAGCGGAAAACTTTTCCCAAATAAACTAAATAGACCTTCATTACTGGGGAAAAAAGAAATTCCATATTTTCCATCCATCCAAGGAATAATGTCTTTATCGATATCTAAACCAATCCATTGACGAACAAATGTCCGCATTTGATCCAAGAACTTTTTCGATGATGGTTGAATTTCTAGACCAGCAATAGCACTTTTCCAGACAGTTTTCAAATTAGAAGTGGTGGTGGCCAGATAGACATTAGCTGGTAGTTTAGAAAAAACTGGATCGGTTTCATTAGTATTGTTATTGCCGATAATTAATTGCGGCATTTGGTAATAAAGATTGGTTTGATTACGCAGCCCTTCCTCTTGAATCCAAATATAGGTTTCATAGTGAGAAAGGACTGTTTCTAAGGTTTTAAAATCTCTAGTTAAAGGATAAGGTAAGGGCAGGGGTATCCCTACACTTGGTTGCAAAGGAAGCAATTGTTGGAGACTGCTAATGGGTAAATAACCAACTGCTAGCGATCGCCCAAATTGGGGATTTTCAATGAGCCGTTGGAACTTGGGATTATTAGTCAATGGCTCTAAATTAGTTTGACTATCAATCAACTTTTCTAGTGGTTCACCCAGAGTAGAAATCCCTAAATATCCCGGTAACATAGCGATCGCTAACCCGGGAATGACTCGTTGGGGGACTCGGTATAATGGTCTTTTTTTCGATGGTGGTCGATGCTCGGGAATTTCGGCTGCTGAGTTTTTAAATTGTTTAAGATTAGTTGTGTCAGTTGGTTGATTTAAAGACAAATATTCTGTTTCAGTCTGCGAGAGCTGAACAAAAAATTCCGTCAAATTTTCTGGTGATAATAGTGATAATAAAGACCAAGTTTCCTTTACGGGTTGACTAGGTGCAGGAAACGGCACAGGTTTATTACCTGGTGATGGCTCAGGATTGGGTGGTGTGGGAAAATTTGGATGATGACTGGGCAACTTTTCTGGGAGCCATTCGATGATAGTAATACCTTTGTATTGACGCTCTATAGGTGGTTTTTTATGATTAGTTTTTACTTTTTCTAAAAAACTTTTTACCCCATCCTGATTTTTTACTGGTGCTAACATCACACTGAGGGAATCAGTGCTTTTTTTCGGAGAATTAGTGGTTTGTGGCCAAAGAACGAGGGCTGTCCATTCCCCGATCCAAGGTTGAACATCAGTTTTAAAATTAATTTTTGTAGGGAAGTAAGGTAATCCTGGTGGACCATCAATTTCCGTCGGAAAGGGATTAAAGCGATTAAAGCTGCTCCAGTTTTGGGTGGTAGTGTTGATTAATAATACTCCGGCTGTATCACTTGGTAATATAGTTGTGACAGGTGGAGGTGTGAGAGGCTGTGGTGTAGTTACTGGTTGGGCATGGACGCTGGTAATCCCTAGTACCAGCATTGAACTAGGGACAATTGTGAGCAAGGATAGCAGTGGTAAGGTAATCCGACCCATTACGTTTTAAAACCATCGTGTTTTTCCAGACCCAGACTATCTTATTAGATTATTTTTAGCAACTGAGAATTTTAGACCAACAAGCACTTTTTTTTTGAGTAATTCCGAAATTGGTCTAGTTATTAAGTGTTTCTGGTTGGGTTAATGTTGTTTATAAAAAAAAACGATCACTTTTGACTAAAAAGCGATCGTGAATAATGTTGATTTAGGTGAAATTAGAAAAATTACCAAGATGGAAACCAAAATATCTTTTGGTTACTTTCTATTTACATTAGCCCTGCGGGAATGTCCGTAAAAGCTTTGGAACCGAGGGCAATTTGCTTGGCCATTCCTGGGGGGAGACCTTTTAGCTTCTTCAACTTCGCACCATGAGTCCCAAAATCTGAACCAGCTAATTTAACTGGTGTTGTCCCCGTAGTGGTGGTATCAGCAAAACCAATTTGGAAATCCGATGCTTGTACAACATTCTTGGAGAAAATGGTAATCGAGAATTGTTGAGAAAGTTTGAGGATATAAGTGTTGATCCCGCTAGCAGTCACACCTGTATTCGTGATTGCACTTAATAACGTCTGTGTACTAGTAAACCCAAAGTCAGCAGCAATCTGAATCTGATCTTTCGAGTCATCGAAATTATAGATCGTAGTCATACCAGTTAAGGGGTCTACTGTCGATCCACCAGGCGTCTGGCCAGGCATCGGACCAGGCATCGGACTAGGCATCGGGCCAGGAGCAGGACCAGACATCGGACCAGGCATCGGACCAGGAGCAGGAGCAGGACCAGGACCAGGCATCGGACCAGACATCGGACCAGGCATCGGGCCAGGAGCAGGTGGTACAGTACCTTGACCAATGACAAAGGTGGTCTGACCGGAACCGCTGATGAGGGAATCGCTTCCAGAACCAGTGATCAGAATATCTTGTCCTGCACCACCAACCAGAGTATCGCTACCTACGTTATTATCACTAATTAGACAATCGTTGCCAGCACCTGCTTGGAGAAGACTTTTGCCACCGCTACTGATGATTAAATCATTTCCTTTACCACCGATAAGTACGCTACCGCTAGCAAAGGAAAGAAGTTTACTATCACTGCTACCACCAGTTAATATGTCACCAGGAGTTGTACTAACAGTTAAACTAGGAATATTGCCTTGAGCAGGAGTGTTAGCAATAGTAGTTTTTAAGTTACTAGTTTTACCAAACTCAAGATAGTGTAAGAATGCAGATGTAACTTGACCTTGATTTACCGCTGTTTGGACACTAGGATTTAAAGATAGGTAAAGATCAGCGTTAAAGTTAGGATTAGGACTCAGATTTTCAGTTAATCCGAATTGGAGAAAATGATCGACCGCGCTAACACATTGACCACTAGCAATTGATTGTGAAACTTCTGGGTTAGCTTGTTGATAGTAGGCAACATTTAATAGGGCGTTAGGACTACGGTTTTCTTGAATACCAAAGGTTAAGAAATGTTGAATAGCCGTAGTTTTTCCAGCAGCAACTGCTTGGGCAACATCAGGGTTAGTTTGCAAATAGTAGTTGGAATCGAAAAGAGGTGTGCAACTACGATTTTCTTTAAGACCAAACATCAAAAAATGCTGGGCTGCACTTTCTACTGTACCTTTCTGAATTGCCTTAGCTACATCTGGGTTTTGTGCTAAGTAAAAGCTGGTATCAAATATAGCGCTAGTATTGCGTTCTTCTTTGGCACCAAATGCTAAGAAGTGGAGATAACCTCCTTTAAATGAACCTTCCTGAACTGCTTTGGCAACATCTGGATTAGAGTCGAGATAGAAGGTGTTGTTATAGAAAGGGTTAGGATTTAGTCCACTACTAATACCAACTTTGATGAACTGTTCGTAAGCACTGCTATATTGTCCGCTAGCTACCTGTTGATTAGCTTGCGGATTTTCTTGCAGATAGTATTTTGAATCTAACCCCATGATGGGAGCGTCTCCCTTGGCACTACCGACTTTGAGAAAATAGTCAAAGGCACTTGTATATTGCCCTGATTGTACTGCTAGTGCCGCTTGGGAATTTGTGGCTAAATAATACTTACTATTGAACCAAAGACTTGGATCATCACCTCGCGCTGCACCGACATTAATATAAAAATCTAATGCAGTTTTATACTTACCACTAGCAACAGCTTGTTGTGCATCGGGATGACCGTTGAGATAATATTGTTGGTCAAATAAATCGCTTGCAGTTATACTCACCTGGATTAACCTCGTTTTCAGTCAAATATTATTACCTTACATTCCCAGCATGACGGTAAGTGAAACATCTAGTTCCCCATGACTTTTATTGATAATTCACTATTTTCTTGCATTTATAAATTATACGATTATTTCCAAAAATAGATCATTTATATTTATTCTGATAAAATCTAGAAAAATAAATCTGGAGTTTTGGCAACTAAATAGTGAATATCCTCTTTATAACAAAAGTTTTACGAAAAAATCTGCTTTTTTCAGTAAAAATACGGATAAATCTTTGAGGAAAACAAAAATTTTCATTAGATATCTAGTTAATTATATAAATATATTGATATTAGTGTTACTGATCACCAATATAGTTAGAACTGGAAATCTAGAAGCTACTTGATTTAATTAGTTAGGTACTTATCTATAAAAATCAATCAGGTAACAGGGAAATCAGGAAAAATTAGGATGTTCTTTTTTAGTTGCTCGATTTCAAGTCTAATTGGGAGAAAATCAAAACTGAATCAGCAATAGTCGCTTAAATACTAGGTGGGAGAGGATTAGGGATATAGCCCCATAGGTAGTCAATTTCTACTGCTGCTAATCCTTCTGAAAATGAATTAGCATCATCAAATTGAGGTGCGATCGCGATATTACCATTTTGATCAATAAATCCCCATTTTCCGTCGATTTCTACTGCTGCTAATCCTTCAGCAAAAGGATAAGCGATAAAATATTCATTAATTTCTGGGAATTGTGGTGGGATGACGAAATTTCCTGTTTGATTAATATATCCTACTTGTTCACCAACTTTTACAGCAGCAAGTCCTTCATAAAATCCTTCAGCAGCATCAAATATAAATGGAATTATCACTTGAGAATTTTGATTGATGTAACCATACTTATTGTCGCGTTTTACTACTGTTAAACCAGCTAAAAAATTTCCAGCTTGTTCAAATTGTGGCTGGATCATTAAATTTCCTTGTTGATCAATGTAACCCCATTTTTGCTGCAATTTTACTGCTGCTAATCCTTCTGAAAATATTCTAGCACTGTCAAATTGTGGGGAAATGACTATATTGCCACTATAATTAATAAATCCCCATTTATCTTGGATTTGAATACCTACTAAACCCTGAGCATACCCTTCGACTTCGCTCAGGGTGCAGTCGAAACATTCAGAAAATCCACTCACACCATCGAAAATTGCTGGAATCACTAAATTTCCTGTTTGATCTATAAAGCCCCATTTATTATTAATTTGAACCGCTGCTAAACCTGAACAGAACGCGGAAGTATTAGCAAATTGGGGCTGAATAACTAAGTTACCATTTTTATCGATAAAACCATTTTTTCCCCCAATAGTTACTTGAGCTAAACCTTCAAAAAATGGTTCAGCAAAATTAAATTGTCCTGCAATTACTAACTCTCCAGATGGATCGATATAACCCCATTTGTTGCGAATGGTTACTTCAGCTCTTCCTTCAGAGAAAGACCCAACATTATCAAACTGAGGTGCGATCGCGAATTTTTTAGTTTGATGATAATTGATTTTAATTGGAGGAGCATTTATCAGTTTATTTGGTTCGGTTTGAATGTGAAGAAGTGCTTGTAATGCTGCTGATGCTGATTGATAGCGATCGCCAAAATATGATCTTACCATAGTTGAGATGATATTAGCAAAATCATCACTTACTTGCACTTGGTCGCGCCAAATTATTTCTCCATCAGAGTTTTTGGGGAAATTAGAACAAATTCCAGTTAAAGCAGCGATCGCGGTGATTCCAGTCGCATAAATATCACTACAAAACCTAGCTTTACCATCGGTTTGTTCCATGGGTCGATATCCATCTGTACCAACTGTAATTTTTCGCTCAGGATGATTGATTCTTTGGACTAAACCAAAGTCAATTAAAACGATTTTCTGATCAGTAGAGCGTCTAATTAAATTTTTGGGGTTAATATCACGATGAATCAGACCATGTTGATGTACAAAGATCAGAATTTCGAGTATTTGTTGTAAAATTTGCCTAACTTTAGACTCACTTAAGCGTTGCTCCCGTTTAATTTCATCATTCAGATTATCTCCGGGAATATATTCGTAAACTAGATAAAATTGTTGATTAAACTCAAAGTGATCTAACCAACGAGGAATTTGATCATGTTTGAGTTGAGATAACACCTCGATTTCGGTATCAAACATGATTCGAGCGGTTTTGGTAAAAAAGCGATCGCTAAATTCGGGGTTAAATTTCTTTAGCACACATTGGGGATGCTCAGGTAGATGTAATGCGATCGCTAAATAAGTTTCACCAAAATTACCTTTACCCAAATTGCAAATTAGGTGATATTCTCCCCCGTTGGTTGATCTGATCATGGTCATCTTTTAGTGTTCTATTTCTGGGATTAATTTCGGGACCGAAGCTGTTAATACTTCACATCCTGCTGCTGTAACTAAAACATCATCTTCAATCCGAACTCCAATTCCCTTCCAGCGATCGGGAATTTCTGGTTGTCCTTCTACTGGAGTAATATTCGGTCCAATATAAATTCCTGGTTCCACCGTTAACACTTGATTTGGTTGAAACAGTTCCGGACTTTCTCCATGTTGATAAACTCCAGCATCATGTACATCTAATCCTAACCAATGACCAGTCCGGTGCATATAAAAAGGTTTGTATTTTTCCTCTTTAATCAATTCCTCTAGGTCACCTTGCAATAATTTTAACTCAACTAAACCTTCTGTCAATACTCTGACTGCTGTTTCGTGAATTTTGCTATAGGGATTACCAGGTTTAACTTCTGCGATCGCTTGTAGTTGTGCAGATAAAACCAGCTCATAAATTATTTTCTGTTCGGGAGTAAATTTCCCATTGATCGGGAAAGTCCGAGTAATATCTGCATTATAATAATCGTAGGAACAACCAGCATCAATCAGTAGTAAATCTCCAGCTTCTAATTGTCGATTATTCTCAATATAGTGAAGAATACAGCTATTAGCACCGGATGCAACTATAGAAGGATAAGCTGGACCTAAAGCACCATGACGACGAAAGATATACTCCATTTCTGCTTGAATTTCATACTCATAGCGTTGGGGTTTAGCGATTTCCCTAGCATAGTTATGTGCTTGGATCGAAATTGCTCCAGCTTGTCGCATTAATTCTAATTCTAATGGAGTTTTAACTTGACGCATTGCATGGAGAATTGGACCCGGATCAGCGATCGCGATCGGTCCGATTCCTCTTTTCGGATAGATTCGCATAAAATTTTGCCACTCTTTACAAACAAACTCATTAAATTGGCGATCGCGTCCGAAATGATAATAAATCTGATCCGCATTTTCTAAATATTGGGGTAATTTGGCTTCTAACTCAGTAATCGGATAAGCTTCATCAGCAGCAAAAATTTCCTTAGCACCTTCTACCCCCCAACGACGACCAGACCAAGTTTCTTGGAGGGGATCTTTAGGTTGGACAAATAAAATAAACCGATGTTCTTGATGATGAGGTGCTAAAACTGCGACTGCTCGGGACTGATTAAAACCAGTCAAATAGTAAAAATCACTATCTTGACGATAATTATATTCAACATCATTGTGCATCACGGCTGTTGGGGCACTCCGGAAGATCGCTGTCCCACTACCAATTTTAGACATTAACTGTTCACGACGTTGCACATATTCTGCTAAGGGAATCATATTTGCCCAAACCGAAGGATAATGGCCGAATTGTAAATTGATTAAATTGTATATTAGGCTGAAATTGACAGCAGCGATCGCCAGATATTTAATTTTGCCGGTGACAGCTTAAAAAAAATGCGATCAATCTATATAATGCAAGCAAGGATTGATACTTTTAAGATGGAGAACACCATGATTCAAGCTTATGCAGCACAGACACCAGGTGGAAAGTTAGAGCCTTTTGAGTATAAGCCAGGTTCTCTTAGAGATGAAGAAGTTGAGATTAATGTGGAGTATTGTGGGATTTGCCATAGTGATGTAAGTATGTGGCAAAATGACTTTGGAACTACTCAATATCCCTTTGTTCCGGGTCACGAAGTTGTGGGAATTGTTAGTGGTATTGGCGATCGCGTCACTGCGGTAAAAGTAGGACAGAGGGTAGGTTTAGGATGGTTTTCCCATTCTTGTATGCACTGTGAATGGTGTATGTCAGGGAATCATAATCTGTGTTTGACAGTAGAATCAACTATTGTCAAACGTCATGGTGGTTTTGCTAACCAGGTACGTGCTAATCAAGAATGGGTAATCCCTTTACCAGAGGGAATTGATCCAGCAAAAGCAGGTCCGTTATTTTGTGGTGGACTTACCGTATTTAATCCAATTATGGAATTTAACATTAAACCCACTGATCGGGTTGGTGTGATTGGAATTGGTGGACTTGGACATTTAGCATTACAATTTCTCCATGCTTGGGGATGTGATGTTAGCGCTTTTTCTACCAATCCTAATAAAGAAGATGAAATCCGCAGTTTAGGTGCGAATCATTTTGTTAATTCTCGTGATCCTGAAGCAATGAAAGCTGTTGCTAATTCCTTTGACTTTATTATTTCAACAGTTAATGCTGATCTAGATTGGGGAATATATATTAACGCTCTACGTCAGAAAGGAAGGTTACATTTTGTCGGAATTGTACCAAACGCAATTCAGATCTACGCATTTCCGATTATTGGTGGGCAAAAATCTGTTTCTGGTAGTCCACTTGGTAGTCCAGCAACAACTGTGAAAATGCTTGATTTTGCTAGTCGTCATGGAATTGCACCGGTCACAGAATTCTTTCCTTTTAATCAAGTTAATGAAGCTTTTAGTCATCTTGAGGAAGGTAAAGCACGCTATCGGATTGTGTTAACCCATTAGAAAAAATTAGACTAATACTTGCGATCGCTGGTATTAGTCTAGGATGAGATAATTTCAACCGATTAGCAACTACTAAGTTATGAATAATACAGCTCCAGAAAATAATAGTCTTTCCGGGAAAGAAATTTATGAAAAAATATGTAACAATATTCAAAAGGTAATGAAAGGACAATCTGTCGCATTGCGAAAATTGTTGTCAGCTTTTGCTAGTGGTGGACATGTTCTCTTGGAAGATTATCCAGGAACTGGTAAGACTACCTTAGCAAAAGCGTTAGCATTTTCCATCGATGTCAGTTTTAAGCGAATTCAATTTACCCCTGATCTATTACCATCAGATATCTTGGGTGTATCGATGCTCGATCCAAATGAGCGGACTTTTCAGTTCCATGAAGGACCGATTTTTGCCCAAATTGTCTTAGCTGATGAAATTAATCGTGCTTCACCACGGACTCAATCTGCATTATTAGAAGCAATGGCAGAATTTCAAGTTAGTATTGATGGAAATTTAAGAAAACTGAAAGAACCTTTTTTTGTAATTGCGACTCAGAACCCAATTGAATCTAGGGGAACTTATCCACTTCCTGAAGCACAAATGGATCGGTTTGCACTCCAATTTAGTCTCGGATATATTTCCCCAGAAGATGAAGTTGAACTACTTTCAGACCAAATTCAACAACATCCAATTGATACAATTCAATCTTGCATTTCTTGGGAGGATGTCATTCGGTTAAAACAACAGGTAAAGCAGGTTAGAGTTAGTACAGAGATGAAACGATATGTAGTAGATATAGTGAATGCTACTCGGACAGCAGCAGGTGTGCAATTGGGTGCTAGTCCAAGAGCTTCTTTAGCTTTAATGAAGATTGCTCAAGCATTAGCTTTATTTGATGGTTATGAATTTGTCACACCAGAATATATTCAAGAATTAGCAGGAGCAGTTATTGCTCATCGTTTAGTCATGGAACCTCAAGCACGTTTTTCTGGTAAAACAGCAGCAGGTGTTGTCGCTGAAATTATCCAATCTATTCCAGTTCCTACTTAAACAATGAAACGTTTTTTATATAATCTCTTCCCGTTCTTTTATACTCTGGAAAAAAAGCGCAAGAAACTCTTTACTCCGAATGGATTAGTGGTATTTTTACTGATGATTATTTGCATCTCAGTGCTTAATCCGAATGAAAGTGTCACTTATCAGGTATTTAGTTTGCTTTTTTCCATGTTTATCGTCGCGATCGCATCGAGTTTAATTTTTCGATTCCGCTTTAGTGCTACTCGAATACTCCCTCGATTTACGACCGTAGGTATAAAAACAAACTATCGGATTATTATTCATAACAAAACTAACCAAATTCAATCAGAACTCAAACTATTAGAAAACCTTCCTGATCCATCTTTTAGTTTTGAAGAATTTCTGCAAGCATCAGAACCCAATGAAAAGCAACGTAATGCTTTTGATCAATATGTCGGATATTATCGCTGGTTGTGGTTAATTTCCCAGCACCAGGGAGCTAAAGTAAAAGTCATCAATTTACCACCTCTTTCCCCTCTGAGCAAAACCGAAGTTGTCGGTGAAATCACACCTCTTCGTCGAGGAATAGTCCGATTGACTGGTATGACCATTGCTCGACCTGATCCCTTTGGATTTTTGTATGCTTGTAAAAGTATTTTTTTACCACAATCTTTATTAGTTTTACCAAAAATCTACAACTTACCACCATTGCAATTACCGGGTTCAAGAAGATATCAATCTGGGGGAGTCGCGTTAGCTTCTTCGGTGGGAGATTCGGAAGAATTTAGATCTTTACGAGAATATCGTCCGGGGGATTCACTCCGCAAAATTCACTGGAAAAGTTGGGCAAAACTTGGTAAACCGATCGTCAAAGAAGAACAGGATGAGTTTTTTGTCCGTCATGCGCTGATTTTAGATACCTTTACTCAGGTAAAATATAGCGAAATTTTAGAAGAAGCGATCGCGATCGCTGCATCCTTAGCTTGTGAAATTCAAACCCAAGAATCTTTACTTGATCTCATATTTGTGGGTAATGAAGCTTATACCTTTACCTTTGGTAGAGGGATAAGTCATACAGACAAAATGCTAGAAATTATTGCTTCAGTTGTTGCTTGTCAAGATAAATCCTTCGCTTCTATTACTCCAGTAATCATTAACCAAATTTCTTTATTAAGTGGGTGTGTTTGCATATTAATAGATTGGGATGAAGATCGAAAAAAAATCATTAATTATCTGAAAAATATGGGTATACATACCTTAGTGCTAATTATTACTGATGAAAGCAACAATTTGCATCAGCTAAATTTAGAATCTCTTAGTGATGAATTAACCAATTTTCGCGTCTTAAAATTAGGAAAAATACAAGAAGGATTAATCGCAATATGAAAACCCCAATACTTCTGATTGGTGCGGCTTTAATATTTTGGGGATGGCAAACAGGTTGGTGGTTTTTAGCATTACCAATGGCAATCCTATTTGAAATTTCTCCCCTCATTAATTGGCGTTTGGATTTATCTGACAAAAATTTTAAAAGTATCGGCAATTTCTGTGGGATTTTATTGCTATTAAGTTTTATTTACTTTTTGCTAGTTAAGCCTTCATTATTTTTCATTTATACTCTAGTCCAGTGGTTACCTTGGCTCTTATTTCCGCTCCTATTAGCTCAAACCTATTCTACCAGTGACTACCTTGATTTGAAGCTTTTCTTTTTATTCCCTAATTTACTTAAAAATGCCGAAAATACTGACATAACTAAAATTAATTTAACTTATCCATATTTTGCTATTTGCATTTTCTCAACAAGTGCTGTTCATGCTAAAAATCTATCTTTTTATGTGGGAATGTATATTTTGGTAGGAATAGCATTTTGGTGTTTGAGGTCTAAAAGATTTTCACCTCGCATTTGGATTTCCCTAATTTTGCTCGCGGGGATGACAGGATTTATCATGAATCTGGCAATATCTCAAAGCTTCCAGCTCTTAGAAATAAGCGTTGTGCAATTCTTAAGTAAGAATAATGGACAATTAATAGATCCATTGAAGAAAAATACAAGTATCGGAGAAATTGGTTTATTAAAACAGTCAAATGACATTATTTTTAGAGTTGCTTCTGAACAGAAAATAACTTCTCCGTTATTACTAAGAGAAGCAACTTATAATAAATATTTATTTTCTAATTGGCTAGCATTAAAAGCTAAATTTATTCCCATCCAACCAGATCACGAAACAACTTGGCACTTAGGAGAAAAACCTAGGAATAGTTCTCAGATTAATATTTCTGCTACCCTGCTAGGTGGAAAAGGATTGTTAAAGTTAGCAGATAGTTCATTTGAAATTAATAATCTAGCAGTTACCAAAATGGAGAAAAATCAATATGGAACTGTTCAGGTAGAAGGAAAATTTGAGTCGATTTCCTACCAAGTACAATTTAATCATGATCTTTCTTTAGATAGTCCACCCAATAACGATGATTTGCAAATACCAGCAGAAGAAAGACCAGCAATTAAGGAAATTATCAAACAACTACATATTCAAGATCAATCATCTCAAAAAATCTTACCACAGTTACAAAGCTTTTTTGAAAAAAATTTCACTTATTCCCTAAATTTGTCAGTTGACAAAAGTAATTTAACACCTTTATCAGGATTTTTACTCAAAACTCGTTCCGGACACTGTGAATATTTTGCTACTGCAACTGCTCTTTTGTTACGTGCTTTAGGTATACCCACTCGTTATGCGATCGGATATTCAGTTCACGAATTTAGTCCTTTAGAAAATCAATATATTGTGCGAAGTCGTCATGCTCATGCTTGGACAATGGTATATCTAGATGGTAAATGGACAGCTTTTGATACAACTCCTGGGGATTGGACAAGAATTGAGGATGAAAGTGCTAGTAAATTAGCATTTATCTCTGATTTATGGTCACTGATAACTTTCAAATTTTCCGGATGGTGGCGAGATAATGATAAATTAATATATCTAGTATTGTTACTACCATTGGGTTTGATCATAGTGCGAAGTTTAGGTTTAGGAAAACCAGGAAATCCGTTGAAGCGGATCTCTCGTAAACCGATCGCGAAAATAGAGCAAAATCCACCTAAATCTGAGTTCTATTTAATTGAGCTAGAGTTAAGTAAATTAGGATTAAATCGTCACTCCTCCGAATCATTAAGGAATTGGGTGCAACGGTTAAAAACTGAATTACCCGTTTCTGACTTTCTCGATGATTTGACATCAATCATTGAACTTTATTATCGCGATCGCTTTGATCCAAAAGGGATTATAGATCCTGAAAAAGTAAGATTAAAATCTGCCATCAAATCATGGATAGATAAATATAAGCTAGACTTACATAATAAATAGACCCAGATGAATTTCTTCAACCTTTAGCAATAATAGTAACTGCATTTACTGAGGTTTTTTTGGGTTAAATCTGATCTTAATTGATTCAACCCAAATTCAACTAACTGCAAACTCAGGATATTCCCTAACCAAATTACAAGCAAAAGCTACCAGTAATATAATGGTTTTCCTGCCTTTTCAATTAAAATAGTCTGGATCGAAGATTTTATTTTAGCGATCGCCGCTTGTAATTTATATTGTTCCTCATCAAACTGCCAAGTAGTGGCATAATCCTTACAATTGATCACTAATGTATCAGCAGTAGCAAAAGCATAAATTATCCCGTCCGAATTTAAGCCACTGGTTGACAGGATTTGTTTACCTACTTCTTGGGCAGATAAGACTTGCTCTAGTAATATTTCTGCAATTGGATTCATCCTAGTCTCCTCAATAATTTGCCGATGAAAAACTCTCCCTCTGCCAGTAGGCTGAAGGTCAAATTATGAATCACCTAAAAACCAGCTTGAATAGACTGCCCCAGTCAATCGACTTAGAGGAGATCGAAAATTAGCCCCAGGCAAAGGCTTTAGACCATCCTCAAAAACCCCAAGTTTATGTCTGCTGACAGGATCTCGTTATGATTTAAGGCATTTCTTCATAATTTCTTTAAAATCGAAAGAAAAACTTTTGGTATTTCTGTATTCTATTTTACTAAATGGCAGTATTTTATTTATCTTTGTAAAACTTTACATCAGATTTTTGCCCCGAAAATGTTAACCCCGTGGCAATTGGACATCATTGTAGTAACTGACTACGGGCAATGGAAAACAACCCAGAAGGAAACAGTCCTGAGTCCAGATTTTGTGATCGAATTGCGATCGCCAACCGATTCCCTCGAAAAATTGCGCTTAAAAATGCTGGATTACCAAACTAATGGCTGTCGTTTGGGATGGTTCATTGCTCCGCTAACACCTTTAGTAGAAATTTATCGACTTGCTCAGAATATAGAAACTATTAATTTCTCTTTTGAAGAACTGCCAACGCTTTCTGGCGAAGATGTACTCCCCAGATTTAGTCTCGATCTTATACCTATTCTTCATCCTTGAATCAGGCTGCTGAATTGGATTTCAATAATTCTTCTATTTATTGCTCCTCTTCACGTAATGAGCAATCATGCTATAAGTTCCAATGGAACATGGTTTTCCACATACAAAATACCTTTAGGTAATAGAGTACAAAACCCCGCTTCATAATGGATAAGAGCATCACTATCTAATTTGGCTAGAATATCTCTCTTAAATTTTGATGGGTTAGAGTATTTTGTCCACTTTATTAAAGCAGAATCTTTTACTTTGGCAGGGCTTTTATAGTAGAGAATAACTAAAGTTTTGCATCTGAAGTCTAATGAAGTATTTTGCACCCGAATAAACCCATCAACATCAGCGATAACTGGTAAAATGATTTCGTTAAGGCTGCTAGCAATTTTTTTGGCATTGTCAATCGAGCAATTGTAGTAGATGCGAAGAATTTCAATTAGAATCCAGTCAGCACTGTGAGCTATAAAAAGAGAGTCTGAGTAGTTTGGACTAACATCTCCACCTATATGAGCAACATCTCTGCGATTCCTTACATCAAGAAGTATTCGTGTAAGACGAGGGATGAAAAATCGGATGGATTCGTGTAATGTTGTATTCATTTCTGCGTGTTTTATAATAACATCGCTGTTTCCCAAAGATGTACCAAAAGGGGTATAAGGTGGGTTATCTAAATATTGGATGAGACGCAAGACGCATTCAGCAAATCGACCACCATTTAGTTCACTTGGTCGGAATTTACCCAATGCTAAATGTCTCTTGATATCTAAATACTCATCGAGCAAGTGTGTCACAATTTCATTTGGCAACGGCGGTGATAAAGCAGCAGTAATTTGAGATTTTACTATTCCCATCGTTAGTCATCCATATTATTTTCTACATCAATTAAGGAATCAAGAGGCTTTCCACTAATCCAAGCCTCAACAATTTGCTGCCCTTCTGAAGTAAGATAATATAATTCCCCACTTTTACGAAAATACTTTTCGTTACTTAGCTTTGATATAGCAGATTTGAATGATTGTGCGCTTACTGAGATTGTTTCAAATTTTTCTTTCAGATAATAATAGGCATCATTCCAACGAATAGCTTTCTCTTTTTTTAGATAAACAATGATAATATATAAAGCGACTAAAACATAATCAGTAGGCTTTTTAATATCCCGAATTTCTAATTTTCCAAGTTCAACATCGTCTTGGGTCCATTCTTTAAGTTGATCTTTATCATCTTTACTGAGACGAACTCTTTTAGTTGTTACATTCACATTTCTTTGCCAGTATTGATTACCTACCTCAACGTTCTCGTCTTGTATTTGAGCAATGATGTTGCTTACCTCTTTTTCTCCGTCGTGGTTAAGTTTGTAGCCACCACTAATTTTACTGAGGTATTGGCGAGTAAGCCCAGCTAAATATTTAGTAAAATTAATTGGATCTAGAATACTAGCCTTTTTAGCAGCCACCTTAAAATGATCTTCAGATGGAACTGGTTGCTCAAAAATTTGGTAGTATTCTCTGGTATAAAGCAAAATAAATCGTCGTTGCTGCTCTGCCCAAGTTTTCCCCTTGAAGTCTTTAATATTTGGGATAAGCATTTCATCATCACGCTCAAAGTAGATAGCGCCTCCAGTGCCATTTGTTTCAGCATGATGATTTTGAGAAGTATCAGCAGGTAATTGCGGAGCTTCTTCAACTATAGGCAGCAAGTTGCTAGAAGGTACTGTTTTCTTTAATGATGGATTAGAGTTACTTTGATTTGGCGTATAGTATGCTCTTTGTGGTGGTGAGGTTATCTGGGTCCCAATAAATGGAGCTAACTCACTAACTGCATGATCAGAGACACTAAATTCAATATGTTCCTCGTAGTTCTTGCCATCCTGCTTTATGCTTCTGACATACTTGTTTGATGGTAATGTAGCTATAGTTTTTTTATAAATTAGCTGACCACAGCCAAAGCAAAGTTCTTTGCCAGGAAGTAAAACTTTATTACAATTTTTATTAAGACATCTTGTTTGTTCGTTACAGGCAATGCAGAAGTTGTATTCAGAATTTGTATCACAACCGCACGAAGGGCAGATAAGCATAAGCGACATGAGAGTTTAAATGAAAAGTTTGACAGCCGGATGCTGTTTGGATCGTTTATAGCATTATTACATATAATACTACAAATAACTACAGATCCGATAGTTTATAAATCAGCGCTTCTGAATTAGTGTATTATATTATTCTCGCTGATCGCAATGGGTCGTGATAAAATCCCTGAATCGTCAGTAGACTTCTACGATAGCTGGGCACATTTAGTCTCTCTGGGACAAAGTAGAGGAGAAATTGTAATCTTTAACTGCACTCCACCTAACCAAAGCAGCAATATTGACATAGCAACCAAAGAAATAGCCATCTGTTCATCTACCAAAGCAAAGGTAATCATACCACAATACGGTTCATTTAAGTGTAGGGGCGAACGCGAGAGCGTGCCATAGGGATCAGCATTCAGACGACAATTGACCATTCAAGTTTTACCCTGAGCGTAGTCGAAGGGCCGCTAATATTAGATCCGAATGCTTCGCCCAGTTCTTCGCCGATATATCCCAAAATATCCTTAACTGAACTATATTGAATCATACCAATGATTTGGAACGAAGCAAATCAAAGCCCCATCAGTGCAAGTTTAGCTATCATCGGTAACATTGTCATAGATAAAAACGGGTAATGGCTGTCCGAGAGATAACAAGATGCTTTGTGGTAACTTCTCTTCAATCTGCTTCAGCATTGCTTCAAGCTCTACTCTTGGACTGGTTTGTAAACCGAGACATTGTGCAATTCCATTCGCATCTGTACTCCAGCGCTTACTGAGTTGGATGCGATCGCTCCCAGTTTCAGCAACCAATTCGTAAGAGTGAAACTGCATCGGATCTCCAAGACCTGCCTCTTGAATGTGTTCAAAGGAAAATTCACGTTGCATATAATTAATGAGACAATCTTGAACTACCAGGACAAGATGTTTGCTAAGATGCTCAAATGTATGAATTTTGTGGTCGAGTTGCATCAAGATTGTCTTAGCCGTCATCTTCCAGTTCATCCCAAAACCTTTTCCCGATAGGACATTGGTCATAAAAGTAAACTACATCTTTCACGAGCAACAGTCAGATATTCACCTGAGATATCAATTCCAATTGATTTGCGTCCTAGTTGAAATGCAACTAGATTTGTTGTACCTGTACCTGCAAACGGATCTAGAACAACACCGACTTGTGGACAGGTAGCTAAAATCGGAATTTTACATAAGTCTTCAGGATAAGGTGCAAAGTGAAGAGATCGTTTTTGGGTATCTTCCGGTAAGATCTCCCAAACATCACTGGGTTTACTACCATTGGGGTGATATTTGAGAAAATAGAAACCACGTTCAGCTAGTTCACGCGATCGCCCAGAAACCCTTGCTGAGTCAGAGTGTGTTGTTCGTTGCTGACCCCGAATAATCATCCGAAAGTCAGATATTTTACCAATGCGTACTTCCTCCAAAATTTCAAATAGAGCTTGAAGAGCATTGATCCGTTCAGAATCACTAAGTGCTGTAGATAATTCAATTTGTCGGCGATAACGCACACCAGAAACACCCGTTGCAGAAACTACAGAACCATTGACAACTTTAGCTTGTCTTGGTTTTGAGCGGATTGCATCAACATTATAAAAATAGCGATCTGCTTTGACAAAATGAAAGACGTTTTCATATATATTACGGAGTTTATCTTTTGTATTGTCAGGGCTACCTTTTACTTTATTCCAAATGACACTATTATGGCAACATTCTGGGAAAGACAAAAATGTTTGAAAATAGTCATTACCATCCCATTTAATCATAAATACCATTTTCATCCGATCCGATCAGCTATCAATTATCTGATGCTATACTATTAACAATATTTGGATTTGCCTTAGACCGAGGAGAAGCGACGGTTTTGATCGCATTATTCCGAGCATCATAAGCGATTTGCGCTGATTGGAATTGTTGACCGACATAACTCAAAGAATCCGCTAAATGTTGGTGCCAATAATTCCAACCCACGTCAGAACCAATAATTCCATGTCCTCCTGAAAAAGCATGAAAACTATTATCAATTTTTAGTTGATCAAGCACCTTATGAAATTGTTTAGTTTGTTGGAGAAACCGCACATCTGATTTACCTGCGTCTAAGTAAATATGAAGTTGTTTTTGCTCAGATACAGGTAAATTTTTGACATAATAAAGAGGACTATTTTGGCGTCCACTTGCATCAGTAAAATAACCACTATGACTAAACATGATCGAAAAATGCTCAGGATGATGCAATCCAATATTCAACGCACCCCAACCCCCAGAAGATAACCCACCGATCGCCCAAAAATCTGGATCGGGTAGAGTGCGATATCGAGTTTTCACTAAGCTTACCAGTTCTTCGCCTAAAGCTGTATCCAGTTTACCATTAGGACCATCAATATATTGGGGGTCAAAAAAGGCACTCGAACCTCGCTGATCGTTACCATCAGGAGTAATAATAATACTATCTGGCAGTTTACCTGATGCGTATAGCGTTTGAATCATTGGTAAAGCCGCAGCTTTTTTAAACCAGTCTGTGGTCGTTCCATGACCCCCGTGCAGCAGAAAAATCACTGGGTAACGTCGCTCTGAGGATTGATCGTAACCAGGGGGTAAAGAAACTGCATAAGTACGTTTTTTCTTTAAAGTTGAACTATAGTAGGTAACGATCTCAAATTTTAAGTTAGTTTTATGGGCGATCGTATCTGGACCATCAAATTGAGGAGCCCCAGCGATCGAGACATACCAATAACCTGACCCCATTAACCCTAATAATAAACAGCTCAACAATATCCATATTTTTTTTCTGCTCATAACCATGACCTATAATAGCTCAGGGTTTAATTTGAGGCATTTGCCTGATTAAAACCAACCTAACTTGATTGGTTGATTCAGTCCCCACTAGATTAATCTTAGATTACAATTTCACTATAATCATTTTTTATGGATATTTTAATCGTCGAAGATGAACCGGAAATAGCCCAGTTAATTGCTATTGCTTTAGGAAATGAAGGATTTACTTGTCAGATCAGCCAAGATGGCATTACTGCCCTCCGGTTGTTTCCAGCACTTAAACCAGATATTATCATTTTAGACTTAATGTTGCCAGGTTTAGATGGCCTGGAAGTATGTGCCCGGATTCGTCAAAAACCAGGTCCAAAAGACCCATATATTTTAATGCTAACTGCCAAAGGTGAGGAAATAGATCGGATTATCGGTTTATCTACTGGTGCTGATGATTATTTAGTGAAACCCTTTAGTCCCAGAGAGCTAGTTGCGAGGGTGCGAGCTTTGTTACGTCGGAGTTTACGACAAGGTGGACAATCTCAAATTTTTCGGACTCAACACTTCGAGGTGGATTTAGATCAGCATCAAGCTTCCCGATTATTAGATCCAGAACAACCTGAACCCTTAGAGTTAACTACCCTGGAATTTAATCTTTTAGCTACTTTTGTGAGTTATCCCGCTAGAGTCTGGAATCGATCGCAGCTAATCGATAAACTTTGGGGTAATGATTTTTTTGGGGATGAGCGAGTAGTTGATACTCATGTCGCTCGGTTACGGAAAAAAATCGAACCTGACCCAGCTAATCCCACTTTTATTAAAACGGTGATTGGGGTGGGATATAAATTTGAAGATCCAGTGATGCGTAGCTAAAGTGCCTAAAGTAGATTTGCGATCGCGATTATTTTTCTCTCACCTATTAGTTATGATGGTGGGAGTAAGCAGTTTGGTGGTGATCAGTAAAGTCTCTTTTCCCCAATTTTTTGTGACTCACCTAGAACAATTAGAAGGTCCGGGTTTTAGTTTACGTTACGCTCGGACTCAATTAGTTCAAGGATTTGAAATTGCTTGGAATCGGAGTACATTTTGGTCGGTCATGGTCGGGACTACTGCTGCGGGAGTTTTAAGTTATTGGGTATCACGACGAATTGTTCAACCTTTAACCCAAATGGAACAAATTACTAAAAACTTTGCTGCTGGTAACCTAGATGAACGGATGCCCACTTTAGAAATTCCTGAACTGAATCGTCTTGGTGCTAGTTTTAACCGCATGGCAATTAGTTTAGAAGGAGTCGAACAAAGACGAAGGGAATTAATTAGCGATCTTACCCATGAATTGCGTACACCTTTAACTGTAGTGCGGGGTTATTTAGAAGAATTATCTGATAGTAGAATTGAAGCAACTCCCCAGATTTATCTGCAATTAGCCAAAGAAACTAGACGTTTAGAAAGGTTAGTGAATGATTTACAAGAATTATCAAAAGCTGAAGCTGGTTATTTACCAATCAATCTGCAAAAATTGGATTTACGTCCTTTATTAGAATCATTAATCACCAGGTTTTCTGACCAAATTCTTGAAGATGGACCAGTCCTCCAATTAGATTGTCCCTCCCAATTACCGCTAGTCTTAGCAGATCTCGATCGCACCGAACAAATTTTAGTTAATCTATTAGGTAATGCCATCCGTTATACAGAAAGTGGTTCAATTATCATGCGAACTTGGGTAGAACTTAATGGGATACCACCTCGACTTTGGATTGCCGTAATTGATACAGGACCTGGTATAGCTGAGACAGACTTGCCCAATGTATTTGAGCGTTTTTGGAGAGCTGATCAATCGCGATCGCGACATTCAGGAGGTACAGGAATCGGTTTAGCCATCTCGCGTCGTTTAGTCGAACTTCAAGGTGGAGCGATTAGCGTAGAAAGTCAATTAGGTCAAGGTAGTACCTTTAAGTTTTACTTACCCTTAGCTTAACAATTTGTCTCAACATCGTCATCAGCTAGTCACAAATTTGTCATCCTAAAAATTTAATCTGAGATTACCAAAAATTTATTCTTTATTTTCCTGATGATTACTTATGGAATCGCCCTATTTTTAGTGATTTTCTTGATTGGTTCTGGATTTGCCGCGATCGCCTATCTATTTCCAGATCATCACCATCAAGATTAACTGATTTGCTGATCCCCAAGTAGGGGCAATTTTCCCCTACTTGTACTGATCATTATTGTTCTTGACTCGTAGGAAAAGCCCCAGGATGGACAGCCAAACTCACACTTTGACCCTTACGACGTAACTCAACTTGCATATTACTACCAACTTGAGTTTGTTCTACTGCTTGCTGGACATTACCCGCATCACTGACACCTTGACCATTAATTTTTTGAATCACATCACCCGCACGTACACCAGCTTTGGCTGCGGGAGAATTGGGGATTACTTTCACCACCAAAACCCCTTTCTCCTCATCAACTGTCAACCCACTATTTGGATTACTATTAATACTTTGTTTCAATTCTGGTGTCAAAGTCACCATCTGAATTCCTAGATAAGGATGATCAACTTTACCAGTTTTAACTAATTGATCAGCAATCCGTTGAGCAGTATTAATCGGAATCGCAAACCCTAATCCTTGAGCACCTTGAATAATCGCTGTATTCATCCCAATCACTTCTCCGGAAGCATTTAGGAGAGGTCCGCCAGAATTACCCGGATTAATTGCTGCATCAGTTTGAATAAAGTTGACTCGTTTATCAGGAACACCAACTTGAGAACTAGAACGACCAGTGGCGCTAATAATTCCCATTGTCACACTATTATCTAATCCCAAAGGATTACCGATCGCGATCGCCCATTCTCCTGGTTTCAGTTGATCTGAATTACCCAAGGTCACAGTGGGCAGATTTCCAGCGTCAATTTTCACCACAGCTACATCGGTAACCGGATCTACCCCTAACACTTTACCTTTAAAAGTGCGACCATCTTTGAGAATCACACTGACTGTATCTGTGCCATTCACCACATGAGCATTAGTGAGAATATCACCATTAGTATTGAGAATAAAACCAGAGCCAGTACCTTTTTCTACTCTAGTAGAAGGTCGATCGGGAATTTGCTCCCCAAAAAACCTGCGAAAGAAAGGATCATTAAATACATCAGGTACCTCGCTCGTCACAGTGCGAGAAGAGTCAATCCGGACTACCGCAGGTCCAACTTTATCCACTACAGCAGTAACAAAGTTACTATTATCAGCAGTGATTGGTACTTTTGCTTGTAAAGTTGGAGTGACAGCTTGGCTGAGAACATTTTGGGAATTACGGGCCAAAGTTGACGGGGCATTTTGGGCAAGTAAATATTGTCCCGAAAATGCTGCTCCAGCACCCAGCAAGATTAAGGTGATTGAGGTCGCGATTTTGGGCCAAGGGGAAAAGCCATTATATCTTGGGGCTGAAGAGTTAGATATGAGGTCTTTTGGTTCCCTTGGATCATGATTTAAGTCGTTTTCTTGGATTCGCATTTTGATTACCCTTAGCCAGAGTGTTATCACCAAGCATTAGCTTGATGATTACTAGTGTATATCTTTCAATTTAGACTTTATATATGAAGCTTGTGTGGCAGGATTGTCACGGTTAAATGAAAATATTTAATTGGCAAATTCAGAGATTTTCAGCTAAATCTTATAATTTGATCAGGACTAATTCAGGATCATCGCTGAGGATGATGGTGTAGCTGGATATTCTTTTCAGACTTTGATGAGCTGGTAAATCAAGACTGGATCGCGCATATTATGAAAAAAAGACATTTTTTACAAACTGGCACCGCCATGGTTGGTACAGTCTGGCTATCATCTTCTTTACCTTGGAGATCAATACTGATGGCAAGTTCAAGTAATGAGTTTGAGTATACTAAATCTGAAGCAGAGTGGCGTCAAATTTTGACCCCAGAACAATTTGCTGTGTTACGTAAACATGGTACTGAACGGGCTCATACCAGTCCCCTTGATCAAGAGGATGATCCGGGTACTTATGTATGTGCTGGTTGTGGTTTACCTTTATTTACATCCACAACTAAATATCACAGTGGCACGGGATGGCCTAGCTTTTTTACGACCATTCCTGGTAATGTAGATGAATCGATCGATACATCTTTCTTTATGAGAAGAGTTGAAGTTCATTGTCATCGCTGTGGTGGACATCTAGGTCATGTGTTTGATGATGGTCCAGCTCCCACTGGTAAGCGTTATTGTATTAATGGTGTATCCTTAAAATTTGTCCCTGCTTGATCAGCATTTGATTAGACCAGAAAGCTAAAATAACTAAAATAGACCAGATGTCTGTCCCCCAAAAGTCTTTTTTGTTGTGGGACGGGCATCTTGCCCGTCGTTGTCCAATAAATTACTCAACCTGACCTTGTGTAAATTAAAATGATGGATTTTAGTTCAGCATTACCTACTTTTGTCATTACCCTACGTGAAGGTGTCGAAGCTGCGTTAGTGGTAGGAATTGTGTTAGCTTGTTTAAAAAAAGCACAGCAAAGTCACCTCAATTCCTGGGTTTATACTGGGGCAGGGTAAGAGCATCTCAATTAGGCTTGACACAAGGATTAAGAAGGATCTAATGTAGACTCAGAGAAACAAGAAAGGAGGATTTGGAGCATATAATTATTATCCATAGCAGCGCGTTTACTTTTCTGGCGTAAACTGCGTTTGTAAGTTGACTCGCGATTAAGAGCGTTGAGAGCTAATCGTCTGAGCAGAGAAAAGTTACGAGGACTGTGAAAAGAACGAATGCGACAGCTATCTTCAAAAAAAGTACAATCTAAAGTCCAGTGTGCAGAATTTTCGATTTCCCAATGTTGACGAATAGCTCGACCTATGAATTCAGCATTGTTGTCTAAAGAAGTAAGATAGTATTGAGTCTCGCAAGTAGTTTTGTTCCAAAGATGACGGATACGATGAATGATGACAATACTTTTTAAACCTGCCCATAATTTGGGTTGGTAAAGGTCAGGAATGGCCGTAATAGGGAGCACCCAAACTTCACGAATTTCCACCCGATGATGCCCTTTCTCAATCCGTTTGTCATGAGTGAAATCAATTCCTGAAAAATTATTTTTCTGTGCAGTTTGGAAGAATTGTTGTACCTGATTATGTAAAGTTGGATGATTGGCTTTAAGTGTCAGAATATAATCAGCTTTTTTATCAATAATCTTTTGAGCAATTTCGGTTTGGGTCCCCATCGCATCAATAGTAATAATTGAGCCAGCGATATCAAGTAACTCTAGTAATGCTGGAATAGCTGTAATTTCATTGGATTTATCTTGGACTTTCATTTGTGCTAAAACTAATCGTTGTTCACTAGCCCACGCACTAATCAAATGTAATGCTGATTGTCCTTGATTTCGGTCATAGGAACCTCTGACAGTCTTCCCATCTATGGCAATTACTTCTCCTCCCATTTGAGTAACTAAGGTGTTTACCCAAGCTTGAAAACATTGCTCCAATTGGTTGGGGTTAATACTTTCAAATACTCGACGAAAGGTATCATCTGAGGGAATACCATTGGGTAATTCTAAAAACTCTTCTAGCCAAATTTGTTTACTAATCCCATAATTCTCAATGTCTTCCCAGCCTTGTGCTCCAGCTATTATGGCCAGAATTGCCATCACTAAAATGTCTATCAATAAGTGTTTTTTTGTTCGGTTTACTCTCGGGTCTTCAACATCTTCAAAATGCTTGACTAAACTCTGTTGTATTTCCATCAAGTCAGCTACTACTTGGTTTTTCCTAGCAGAATGGGAGTTTTGTTTAGCATTAGCTATATTGATATCGAACCCTTGAGACATTTGAATATTCCTGGAGATTATGAGTTGGACGGTATAGTTTTTCACCTACCACTCTCTATGCTCTTTTGTCAACTATTTTCTCTACCAGATTTGTGATGTTCTGATCTCGATGGCTATATTTCATATTTGATGAAAATATTCTGTATCCTCGGTGACAAAATTAGATGCGCTAACCCTGTATACTGGGGTGGGTTTGGGAATTTTAATTAGTGCGATCGTCGGGATATTATTGACTGGAATAATTCAAGGGTTAAGCATATCAAACCCAGAATATGCATCCATAATTAAACCTTTAATGGAAGCAATGTTTGGAGTAATTGCGATCGCGATGTTGAGTTGGATGTTAATTTGGATGACTCAGCAAGCGCAATTCTTAAAACAGGAAGTTGAAGGTGCCGTCACTACTACCCTAAAAACAAATAATAGTGCTGCTTGGGGAGTATTTATTTTAGTTTTAATTGCGGTATTACGGGAAGGATTTGAAACAGTTTTGTTTATTCTCGCTCAATTTCAGTCAGGGTTAATGCCAGTTTTTGGCGCTATTGCTGGACTGGTAGTCGCGATCGCGATCGGAATAGCTTTGTTTCAATTAGGTGTAAAAATTAATATCCGTCTCTTTTTCCAAATTATGGGGGTTTTACTACTATTAATTGTTTCAGGTTTAGTGATTTCAGCTTTGGGAGATTTTGATGTAGCTGGGAGGAATTTATCGCAAATAAGTCCGGAATTAAGTATTTGTTTTAAATCTGAACAACTAAGTGCAATTTCTTCCTGTATTTTAGGTCCTTTGGTTTGGAATGTTCACGAGATATTACCAGATAAACAGTTTCCTGGGATTATTTTGAAAACCCTTTTTGGCTACAAAGATAAGCTCTATTTAGTGCAAGCAGTAAGTTATTTGTTGGTTTTAGTTACTATTGGTACTATTTATTTTCAAAGTCTCGGTGGAGGAATATTGACAAAAGCAGAAAACTCGACTATCAATCGCACTTAATTGAGGAAAATATTCAGCAATGTCACTAGCAACAATTCAGCAGTTATTTATTTATCCAGTTAAAGGGTTAACACCCCAAGAAATTAGCGATCGCGTCGTTTTAAAAGCTGGATTTGGGATTCCGGGCGATCGCGCTTTTGCTTTAATGTATCAAGATGCTGATCATCAATCTGAATCCCTAGATTTAACTCCCTGGATGAGTAAAAATAACTTTGCTGTCCAAAATGATTGGCCCGGTTTAGCCCAGTTAGATTGTCAATATGATGTCGAAAGGAAAACTCTAACCATTAAAAAACAAGGAATAGAGTTATTGGTTGCACCCACAAATACCATAAACGGACGCGATTGGATTGGTGCTTTTTTCACTGGTTATTTAGCATCATTAACACCAACAGAAGGAGCAAGACATCCTCACCAAGCAGCTTTACATTTAGTCGGTACGGATACAGGTGAAACTCGTTATCCCGATCGCGAACCAGTACATATTTCTTTAGTTAGTCAAGCAACTATTGACAAAATTAGCGAAGTATGCTCAAGCGTGGTTGATGTCCGACGTTTTCGTCCTAATATTATTTTAACTGGGATATCGGCTTGGGAAGAATTTAATTGGATCGGTCAAGAATTGATGATTGGTAAGGTGAAAATAGCGATCGCCGCACCAATTGGCAGATGTTTAAATATTGAAGTCAATCCGGATACAGGCGATCGAGATTTACCTTTATTTACACTACTGAAAGAAAAGTTTGGTCATCAAAAAACTGGTATTCTGGCTAAAGTTATTACTGATGGTAGCGTTGGGATTGGCGATCAGTTAACTTGAGGGATCTCATCAGTTCAAATCAGATCGGGATCAATTCCTTGCGATCGCAAATAAGCTGCTAATCGCTCTTTCTGTTGTTGTTGGGCATTAGCTCGGGCTGTTTCAGCCTCAGCTCGAGCTGTTTCAGCCTCAGCTCGGGCCGCTTCAGCCTCAGCTCGGGCCGCTTCAGTCTTAGCTCGGGCCGCTTCAGTTTCAGCTCGGGCCGCTTCAGCTTCAGCCCGTTGACGTTCCTGTTCAGTATACAGACGTTCAAGTTTAGCCTGTTCACTACCAGTGAGTAATAAATTGCCTTGACTATCCCACCAACGTAACCAGTGAGTAGTCTGATTTTGATAGCTACCTTCCCACACTCCTAATTCGATTCCCATCAGGTCAATTGGGTAATGTCCCCGCTCATTTGGTTGCAAACGGTGATAACGAGTATTCACCCAGTTATAAACTTCCAATTCCCTGGTTTTGATGATGTATATGGCATAGTAGGGAATCCGAATAATCTGCTCATATACCCAAAACTTCCCAGGTTTTTGATTGCTCCGTTCGGGTAAACGAGATAGGGGAGTATTGTCTCGTTCTTCTGCACCATTTCCACTGGCTAATTCGATCGCGATTAAGGGCACACTATATTCGCGCCATAATACATAGGAACGGCGAACTTGACCATCTAATAGGGGTGGAACGTTAGGTACATAGAACCAATCCGGTGCTTCCGCTCCCCGTTCCGGAGGATCTGTTTCTCTCCAATAAATCCCACTATCTTGTCCGATCGCATATTGACCATCTGGATGGAGAGTTTGTAATGTAGTTTCCAGAGAGTCAGTCAGCAAGATACATTGGGGATGTTCTTGAAAGTTTTTCACGAAAGTGCCGTCAGATTCAGGTAATTGGGTATGATCGGGAAAAGGAGGGGGTAATATAGTGGGGTCAAGACTTATGCCCATAGTTCTTAGCTATCCACAACAGGAATGACTAGATGCTTGATTTAAGTATAATAGAAACAATCAAGCTGCGAACGCATATTGGGACAGATGGGATCTTTTTAATGCAGCATTTGCAACTACTACTATAGATGACTGTTTTAGATAACTTCTGCTAGGGGACGAACGGTGAGAATTTCATCATTTCTCAAAGGTTTAATCGCAGAAATAGGAACGATGACAACACCAATCGATTCACCAGTAGCACCGAAGATTTCTAAAACGCTTCCTTGTTCACCGTCGCTAGGATGAGGGATATAATCAATTAGTGTAGCAACATCACCTTTTTTGAGATGGTGTTCAGGAAAGTCACAATTTAGTGAAACTCGTTGATAGAGGTCAATCATTTTTTGGTTTCTCCTTTTTTTTGGGTTTAAGTGTTATGAACTGAAATTTGCCATCATTTTTCCGGTTTAGCCAAATTGTAATTACTGATAAGTTTCTGTTGTTGATACCGATTAATTCTCCTTCCACACGATAAAAAGCTCCATATTCGTTAGTTGTATCTTCGATCGCTTCAACGATATCTGCTAATTGACGGACAGCCAATTTTAATTGTTCAGGGTTATCTTGTGTAAATCCAGCTTGCGCGAGAAACTTTGATTTGTCATCTTGTTCTCTGGGAACTAACAAGTAGTGAGTTACTTTATCATCGGGTATAATAGCATCGATCGGAATTTTCATTGTTAGTTGGCGATTAATGCCGATCATTTCTGATTGTAACAACTGGGGAGAGGAATCGCTAAAGATACCCCCGAAACGCTGGATGAATTGCTTCCATAATAGCTGTTGCCGAACCTACTTTATGAGATAAAATTGCTAGGTCTTCGAGAAGATTAGAAAATTTTCTGTCTAAATCGCTAAACTCCGTGTCGTCAATAGCTTTTGAAGATATTTCTATTTCATCGCATTTTTCCCGTATTTGACGCACCATCCCCTGAAACTCTTCAACCGAACCTTTTAAACCTGATGGTAATGATGAATATGACATTTGACTAACTCCACAACTTTTGTGACACTTTAAATTTTAGCACGAATTTTGCTCCAGAGAGTTTTATCTACTGGGATGCAAGCATCTGGAATTTCTATCTTAGGGGTATTGACATACATAGTACCTTCGTTTCCTCTCCAAATTGCTCTACCGCATCCAGAATTGCCAATGGGAATCTTGGTAGCAGCAGAAAAAAGATTACCTAATACTGAATCTCCAGCATCTTCCGACACTCTAAATATGATTCTTTCATCTAATTGGCTAGTAACTTGGGCGCTAATTAAACCAGCTTTTGGTGTCTGCGTACAATACATTAAATGAATTCCAAATGCACGTCCTTTACGAGCATATTCTTCTAATTTTCCTTCAATTGCATCTCGCATCTTTGAAGTTTTGGAGTTTATAGGTATGTCAGCAGCTTCATCCACCACAAGTAAGATACGCTGTACATTCACACCAGACTTTTGTAATTGTTCTATATTTGAAACGCGCTCTTCATTTAGTAAAGTCTGACGTTTTTGATAATCCTCAGAATAGATTGTCTCTAGTAATTTTTGAGCTTCTTCCATATCATTGACTAGCTTGACGTTTTCTTTCAATAATTCTATTTCTTTATAAAAATGAAAGTCTACCTTTTTAAAATCAAAAATATACACCTTACGTTCTGGATTTGCATATAAAAACTGAAACATTACCCAGTGAAGAAAATTTGTTTTTCCAGATCCATTAACCCCAGCTACTAAACGATGAGCTATTGCATTCCACTCAGAGCAGACAATACTCCCATCGTCGTTCATACCAATAATATACTTGTCTTCAGTAATTTCATAGCTGTACTGGCTGAATATTTCTTCAGCAGTCGGTTTAATAAAACTAGGTTGTTCTTGAGGAATACCAGGTACTGGGTCATCTCCTGAAACTACTATGCGAAAAAGACTGCTAATTTCTTGGGGAGTTACTAATCGATGTAGCAATTTTAATGCACTTGGATTAGTTGAAACCTTATTGCTATCGGGGGAACTTTCAAAATACTTTCCTAATGACCAGGAATCATTACTTTTGACAATTTCACCACTAGATGATAGAAGATTTTCATCACGTAGAGGCTCTGTCTCAGGTAATCTGATAATATCGCGATTTGAGTTCTGAGATTGAGATGCTCTTTTAGTTATTTGTTGCTCAAAATCACTTTTCCATTCGCTCCTTTCAATATCGGTGAAAAGCTCTACGTTTTTAGTTGCCATTAAACTTTTATTAAAATCTTCACTTCCTCGCTTTAGGATAAACCTGTGATACTTTTGTCCATAATTATCATCTTTGAAAGCATTTTGTATTAAAGCTTTAATCACTAAATCTATATGGTCACTAGACTCAGATAAGATTCTTATACTGTACTTGAATAAATTTCTATCATGGGTAACGTAGGAGTTTAAATACTGGTTATAAATATCTTTAGCGATATTAAGTTCGTTAGTGATTATATGCGTGTTGTAATATCTGGAAGTGTTTTGTTCTATCTCTCTAAAAGTTTGTTTAATTGTAGTTTTGATTGATTCTTTATCACAATTGCTGCAAGTTTGTAGGGTGAATTCTATAATTAATTTTTTATCCAATACGTTTAATTGTTTGCACAGGGATAACATATCATGATCTAGGTATGGTTGAAATAAGTATGGTATGTAATATCCTTGATTTTTAGGGAATTTTTCATCTTTAATAATTTCGCAGATCACATCCACCCAATCTTCTAGTTGGTGTATCAAATCAGGTTGATCTTTGACAGATTGAAATTTATATAATTCTCTCAAACTAATATCATTGGTCAGAATATTAAAGGCTGACTTTACCTTTACATTATCACCATCAGCATGATTAATACTCAAATAAATTTTGAGTCGCTGTTTAACATCTTTTGTGGGGTTGTAAACGTAGCGAAGAGAAACTACCAAGTTAGCAAACTGTTTTGGATCGCTGAGGGATTCCAATAAATTTTGCTGCTCTTTTATAACCTTACTACGCTTGGAACCAAGGTTGCGAAGTTCTGGAATTTGAAGGTGTAAGGGTGCAATATTAGTCATTAATACCTCTTCCAGTAATCTAGAATGCTTACAGCATTTTTTAACCTTTTAGATTTTACTTCTAAATTTCGTGCTTTAAACTTTTTATATCCATCAGAAATGGCAATCAATATAGGTATATAAAATACAAGTATAAGACCTATTTGAAGCCAGTAAGCTATATTTTTAATATTAGTAATAGCTATATGAATACACAGAGGCACATATAAAAATATAACCCATATACAAATCATGACATAACGGTTTGCAGATTTTAATACTACTGATAATATTGTAGCTATTATAAATGATATGCTCGATATTACCGTTGTCTCATTTAGAAATGATATTAAATATATTAAAAATGCTAAAAATGCTAAAAATACCATTATGTTTAAAAGTCTTGGATCACGCGGCGTTAAATCACAAATTTGAATATCTAAGCTGCTTATAAGGCTATCCACATTGTCCTCTATCACTTCCTTAAAATTAATTAATTGCTTATTTAGTTGACTACAATTATTATATGTATTTGGGTTACAGGTTTTAATTATTTTACTGTTATTATTAGCTATTATTTTCCTATAAACTCCTCTATCAATCTTTTTGATACTATCAATTGTTGTAGATATTAATTTACAATTTTCTGTAATTAAATTTTGATAATTTATTATGGAAGTAATTTTATCATTTAGAGTATTAATATATTGAGATAAATGTTTTGTATAAGCTGTGAATTTAGATGATAATAAATTGCTTACCTTGCTTGAATGAGCATCACAAGCTGATACAGCACTCGAAAAAATATGATTAATTTTTTCGGCATTTTTCTGCTTTCCCTTAATATTTGCATTTCTTATTTTAAGTTCAATGTCTGGAATACTTAAAGAGTTTAATTCCATTTCTTCTAGAATAAACACCTTCCTACAGATCAGATTCGTAAATTCTATTAATTTCTCATCCAATTGAACATATTTATTATATGTACTTGGTTCTGAATCTTTAATTAATGTATAATTGCTGTTTGCTTGCAGATCGTTAGAAATCTCACTATTAACCGTCTCTAAATTACTAACTATTGTCAATATTAATTGACGATTTTTTTATAAACAACTCTTGAAAATTTTCAAGAGATTTTACTTGATTTTCAAGACGATTGATATATTCATTTAAACTATTAAGGTAATTATCTAGGTTAGATAAAAATAGGCTTTTAACTTGATTTTTTATTTTATATTTATTAGTATTACAATCTGATAAAGCACTTGAAAAAATACCGTAAATTTCTTCTCTACGCTTCTTAATATTTAAGATTTCAGATTCAATTTCCGAAATATTTAAAGAGTTTAATTCCAGTTCTTCCAGAATAAATACCTTTCTATAGATCAGATTCGTAAATTCTATTAATTCCTCATCCACATCCAATTGAACATACTCATTATATGTACTTGGTTCTGAACCTTCAATCAATCTATAATAGCTGCTCGTTCGCAGATTTTTATATACTTCACTATCAAACACCTTTAAATTACTAACTATTGTAAATATCAATTGGCGATTTTTTATAAATAACTCTTGAAGACTTTCTACAGATTCTAATTTATTTTCAAGACGATTGATATATTCATCTAGAGTTCTTACGTGATTCTTTAGATTGGATGAAAATATGTTTTTTACCTGATTTTTTTTCTTGATTGGTTACCTCATATTCATGAGTATTACAAGCTGATAAAGCACTTGAAAAAATACCGTTAATTTCTTTTCTATATTTATTAATATTTACTATTTCACATTTAATTTCTAGAATACTTAAAGAATTTAATTCTAGTTCTTCCAGACTAAAATTAAATAACAGTGCTTCAAGAATAGATAATGATTTATCATCGAGTTTTTGCTTATATGGTGTTAATATATGAATAAGCCTATTTCTAAATTTTTCTTCTGAATATTGGAGAAAATTAGAAATTTCTGTAAAGATTGGGGATAAATTAATCTGATCAGCAACAATTATAGGAAGTAGTTGAAGTGATTCTTCTATAACTATGTAATTATTTTCACTGTTTAATCCATTCTTAACTCCTCTTAAAAAGAGGGGTTTTAATACGTCTTGAACCAGAGATTTATAATCTTCTGAGCGTAATTTATAATTTTCTGAGCGTAATGGTAGGCTGAATAATTCCCAAATTGGCCCATACATCCAAAAATCAAGGTAGTCTTGATATTGTGTACTGAAAACGCTACCAGTGTAATTAACACGCAAAATTGGTCTATTATTACTATTAAGTGGCTCAACTTGCTCCTCAATCATTTTTTGGTAAAGCCGAGGTGCATTTATTCCCACAGGAATTGAATAATTCTTACCCTGCTTTTTCCATTCTTCATCGTACCAAATTGATCTGATTACAGAAAGAGCTGACAGTCTGATTAGGGGAGTTTCTCCATGTATAGCTTCATGCTTTAGTACAGTCAATAAATTTTGGCTGACATCATTGCTTAATGCAGCGATCGCGCTCTTTTTGACCAGATCAGGAATTTTACCAAATGCTTGAATCACTAAGGCACGAATGAGATAATTCTCATGTCCTCTTCTATCAGATTCAGATATATCTTTTCCTAAAATTCCATGATTAGGGATGTCCAACACTTCAAAAAATGGATCTAGTCCACACTTTCTTAATGTTGCATCAATTATGTCTAGTTTTTTCCAAGGTTCAGATGCTATAGTGAGGGCGAGAATTAGTTCATCGCGATCGCATCTTATGGGCTGAGGAGTGCTGTCCCATTGTGATGTCCGCTGAAGATTGTCCATACTATCTGGTGTTTATAGGGGCATAGCAGCAGGGGTTGTTTCTTTTATTGACCCTGGTTTAATCTAAAATAGATGTGATAAAAGTATTGTAGCCAGATTTATTCGTTTTGTCTATCTTGAGCATCCACCCTTGTCCATGCTCATCAACGATTAGAGGTGATGCGATCGCCATGTCTAGCTGGACTTAAATATAAAGTATTTTTGGGGATCTCGGCGTAGAACTGGGCGAAGCATTCGGGGATAAGATTAACCGTTTTATTGTTCAATTGTCGCCCGCTATGCCTCCGGCACGCTACGCGAACGCCCCTACAGGTAAAATTGCTCTCATGTGCGATTAGACGTGATGCGATCGCTCCTCCGATCCCAAAAAACTGTTAGGTAACAAATCGACTTGCTTACACGACCACTTGATGAATTAATCGCAATGGTAGAAACTGGTTTGCAAGAGCAACGTCTGGCTAGACTTCAAGGTCAAGGTCAAGGTCAAGCAGCAGAGACTATTAAGCGGTAACAGAAAAAGTGAAACCCATTAGATTAACTAATCATGCGAAATGTTGAAAATTTTTCACAAAGGTGCCGTCGGATTCAGGTAATTTGGTATGATCGGGAAAAGAAGGAGGTAATATGGTCGGGTCAAGACTTCTGCCCATAGTTCTTAGCTATCCACAACAGGAATGACTAGATGCTTGATTTAAGTATAGCAATTTGAGATTGATCAGCTCGATCAGGTTTAATAGGTTTTGGCAATTCTGGTTTGACAAAGTTTTTTTTCAGATTAGTTTCAGGAACTGGCTACACCCAATAGTTATTGACGCGATTGGAATTAATGAGATTAAGGAGGAATTTCTAGATGGGAACCTATTATGGATTAGGAGTAGTGAAAAATTTTGAAACTAGAACTAGCACTGAATTGACCACCCAAGAATTAGAAACCGCTGTGAACGAAAGGCTTAATCTTGACTTGTTTGATGTAACAATTACCAATCATCAGTTGCATGGGACACTGAAAGCAAATTTATTCCAAGATCATGTGGAAGATTTTTTTAGCAAATTGCAAGCAATTGTGACAAGGAGTTCGGTTAAATTCTATTGGGAGGAGTTTGGAAATGATATTGACCAATATCCTTATGAGCATTGCACTCTTAAGTTCTCTGATGCTCAGAATCATCAGATTACTATCAACATGGGAGTAGTTTTTCTATTTTTTGAAGGTAAAGTTTCTGTGGAGGAATTTGACTTAGAACCATCCCTGATGAATTGGTTATTTCGACACAGTAATTTTGATAATATCCTAGCTGGAGCAATTATGAGTGATATTATTGGTTGATGCGGTGAATTGTGGAATATTAGAAGACAATTTGCTTGTTCAGGAGAAACCAATGCAATGAACAAGCGATTTCTTCGGAAAGCTTGGCTAGAGTACCCTATTTCAATACTCAAATTAGATCGGGATCGATTCCTTGCGATCGCAAATAAGCAGCCAATCGTTCTTTCTGTTGCTGTTCTCGATCAGCCCGTTGACGTTCAAGTTTAGCTTGTTCACTGCCAGTTAGCAACAAATTGCCTTGACTATCCCACCAACGTAACCAGCGCTGGGTCTGATTTTGATAGCTACCTTCCCACACTCCTAATTCGATTCCCATCAGGTCAATTGGGTAATGTCCCCGCTCATTCGGCTGTAAACGGTGATAACGAGTATTCACCCAGTTGTATACTTCCAATTCACTGGTTTTGATGATATATATCGCATAGTAAGGAATCCGAATAATCTGCTCATATACCCAAAATTTCCCAGGTTTCTGATTGCTCCTTTCCGATGAACGAGATAGGGGAGTATTGTCTCGTTCTTCGGCACCATTTCCACTCGCTAATTCGATCGCGATTAAGGGTACACTATATTCGCGCCAGATCACATAAGAACGGCGAATTTGACCATCTAATAGAGGTGGAACATTAGGAACATAGAACCAATCCGGTGCTTCCGCTCCCCGTTCCGGAGGATCTGTTTCTCGACCATAGATACCACTATCTTGTCCGATCGCATATTAACCATCTGGATGGAGAGTTTGTAATGTAGTTTCCAGAGAGTCAGTCAGCAAGATACATTGGGGATGTTCTTGAAAGTTTTTCACGAAAGTGCCGTCGGATTCAGGTAATTGAGTATGATCGGGAAAAGGAGGGGGTAAGATGGTAGGATCAAGACTTTGGACCATAGTTCTTAGTTATCCACAACAGGAATGACTAGATGCTTGATTTAAGTATAGCAATTTGAGATTGAGCAGTTTGCTCAGGTTTAATATCTATAATATATACCTATAACTCAAAATCTACAGTCTATGAAATATCCTGAAGAAAACCTGGCAAAAGATTTATACTATGAGCTATCTCAGCATTTTGCTGATCGAACTCCTTTAATAGAATATAAAATTCAGGGATGTGGTGTTCACTGGCTTTGTACTGTTAAGCAAAATGATAACTTTTGTTCTATAGACTGTTTCCACGAACGGGATGGGATAGAATACTGTATATCTTTTGAGCGGAATGCTGAGAAAATTGCTGAGGGACGGACATCTGCTAAATTTGAAGCTATTCATGCAGTTGATGACTGGGTTCAAGGAAGTGAACTTTCTATTCTTTATGATAAATTTTTGTTTGTTGATCGAAACAAACGAGATATTTTTGATGTCCGTGATGATTTGGTAGCCAATTTTCCGGAGTTATCTCCATTAGCAGAGATCGAAGAGAAGTCAAGTCATTTCTGTCAGCTTTGGTTTAAATGGGATGATCGACTAGCTCATATTACATTTGGTGATATTAATAAAGAAACGCTCAATATAGATTTCTATTGGGATAAAAGTAGTATCCTATTCAATACCAAAAACTGCGATCGCAAGCTGTTGGCAAAAATTCTCAAACGATGGGTTTATGATCGCGCTTTACCATCGGTAATCAGAACAGAATTTCCATCTGTCGAGATTAGTAAGCTTGCTGATTTTTATGAGCAAGGTAATCCAATTGAAGGTGAATTCCTAGAAAGTTGGGACTCAATTGAAAAGTTTTATGAGTCCATGTCTGGATTTTATGGTGAATTACTCAATCCCATGATTGAATTAGTAAAATCTATCAGAAAAGAAAATTATGATCGGCAGCTTAGAGCTGGACAATCAATGTTATTCTTATGTTTGAGCCGATCGCAATCTCATGGAGCATTAGGTGTAAATTACTTAGTTTTTGCAGGTGAGAATAACAGTTATGAAATTAATGGAGAAGAGAAAATAAGTCAAAGTTTGCAAGTTACTTATTATGCTAATGGTGCGATCGCTGAAAAATTGGTAGAAAATGAGATTGCGCTAACTAATCCAATCAGAAAACTGTTACAAAAATTGTCAGAGCAACTAATTTATATATGTTCGATGTGACAAAAATAGGGGCAAAATTAGCTTGCCCCTAAAAGAATCAGTTTACACACCCTCAGCAATAATTCTTTGGAATTGATTGACTAAGTGGCTTTGTAATTCGGCAAAATCTTCGATCGCTTTTTCTAATTGAGTTTGACGTACCCGTTTTAAAGTTGGGTTTTGGATTTTTTCTGCTTCAATCATTAAGACCTCCATCCGGGCAATAAATTCAGAGAATATCTGATCTAAATTGCATTCTAGTTCTAATTTTTTCTCCATTAAGAAAGCGGCTGTGGAACTGCGGATTGCAGCTTTTTCGCGGACTAAATATTGATTACAGTGTTCGGTTAGGGATTGAATTTGGGTTTCTCGGACTTTTGCTAAAGCACGACGACGAAATTCAAATTCATCTTTAATTAAGGCTAATTCTCCTTGAACTGCTGCCCGAGTTCCTGCGTCGGGTAAAAAGCGTTGTAAAAAACCTTGGCGTTTTTCCATGACATGATCAATTGCTGCTTGAGCATGATCGTTAATCCGACCAATGGGAGCTGCTGTATGTTGGAGTTCGCTACCTTTTGCCATTAAGCTATTAATCTGATAGGAATTAGGGTTAGACCAGAAATGTTGAATCTTGATACAAAACTTTACATATGTTGACATACGGATGCAAAAATGACAAATTTTTCAACAAAGCATCACCTCCTCAAACCAATGGACATAGCTAATTTTTTGACACATACATGCTTGAAGATAGCGAATTTTATCTAATAATTTTTCTCCCCATTCTGGCGGAATAGATATTAGTTGTAAAATTAGATATGCGATTAAACTAGCATAAATTTGAATGGTAATTCCATTGACATTTTTCGTAATTAATTTATCTAGTTTTAGGTGCATTTTGAGAAATTTCCATAGCAATTCTATTGACCATCTTAATCGATAGATATCTAACAGCTCTTGCTCTGATATACCTTCTTCGCCTTCTCGAGGTAAATTAGTGATCAATCTAAATTCTGTTCGCGTTTCTAGATCACAAAAACTTACTACTCTATAAGCTTTAGCTTTTGGCGAAGCTCCCACTTTTATTAATTCACTGTCTGGACAATATTCTAATTTCCAATTGTTTTTTATTCTCATGACAAAATATTTATTGTTTTGGACTAAATCTTCGATAAATTCTAATCCAGCAAAACCTCTATCCATTACTCCTACTGCGTTTTCTGGTAAATCAGCTATCATGTCCTTGCCGAATTTATAATCATGATCTTGGCCAAAGTTTATCAGGCTACTCTCACAATTTCCCTTACTTAAATTTAAAGAACTAAATAATTTTACTTGATGATATCCTTGTAAATATAAAAGTTTACTTGTTAAAGTAATTATTGTTGAATCAATGGGACATATTAAATATTTTGCACCAAATTTTTTGGGATTTTTTTGATTGACTAATTGCTTTAAGGTTTCAAAAATTTTTTGAAATGGTTTTTGACTTCGATGTTTATTTGCCTTAGAAAAAGTGGAAATATCTACCTCAAATCCTGTCAGATTTAAACGCTTAAATAAATCCCGCATACTGGTTAAACTTTTATCTAACGTATAACCCAACCATAGCTCCACGAACAAGCGGCTATTTAGAACGGGATAATCAGTTTTAGATAGCCCCTTCAATAAATGCTTGACAATTTTAGGAAATGAATAGAAAATCATAATCAATTATGTTTTTTTAGATTTTACCACCTAAATTATCACATAATTTGGGTGGTTTTTCTCCCTTATTTTCTAACATTCAACATTTCTGGGGTTAGACATATTTGGTTTTCTCCTGGTTGGATGTTGTAGTTTTCTTATTTTCTATGCTAGAAAAACTTTAGCTAAATGTCTGTCGATAAATATCGATTTTTGTTGTCGTTAGTGATTGAATGTGATTGAGCGCAGAAGAAGGGTGAAGCATTCGGATATAATACAGCGGATGACCTGTTGATGAAGTACAGTAAGATTTGGCATGAATAGCGATCAGTTAAAGTCGCTGGTGAGTGATCTGTGTTGGTTGGGCAGGTTTATGATCGTGATCTGTTTGGAGCAGAATTGATTGGTGAACCTGCCCCTACAAATCCCGGTTGATTGTGATCATAAATTCATTCACCTGCCCCTACAAATCCTGTTAATCTTGTAATCCTCTAATCCTGATCGATTTTTCGGTGAATCCCTGTAGGGGCGGGTTCACCGTTGAATTTGCCACATACAAATAACCTTAATGAACCCGCCAGGAAACCACAGATCACCTTGATGAACTTCATAAACCTGGAATAAGCTGTATTACTGGTTTCAGCGCTCAATTGTCGCTAAACATGCTTCACCCCTACACTTAACTGAACCGTATTGATCTAAATTAACCGTCTCAGTTCTGGGTTAATTGAAAAGATTTCTTAACCTAGTGGTAGCATAATTGATCAAATTATTCACTTTTTCTTTAACCTCCTGTTGTTTCTGTTGATCGCGATACAAGTTTTGAGCAGCAGCATTTTGTTGTCGTTTGACAGCAGTGCGAATCGATCGAGGAATCCGATATTTACTGACCAGCTTTAACAGTTCTTGCTTAGTATGCTTGATGATTTCATCCGCGATCGCTTCCATAACTTCCGGCATCTTATCACTGGTAGAAGCTTGTTCGATCGCTTTTTGATGTTGGTCTAGTTCAAGTTGTTTTTGACGGGATACTATTTCCCTGGTATTCTTAATGTCTTGTTCGGCATTTTCTATTAATTGATGTTCACGAAGTTCTAACAAAGCATCATAGGGGCTACGTTTGCTGAGTAATTTGACAAATAGTGGTGCTGTATCGACGACGATAAATAACCAGGAAATCGCATTACTTGCACTTTTAATCGCAGGATTTTTATGACATAATCGGTCTAAAATGTTGAGTTGAGTTATAATATCATCAGCGTTTTCTTGCGCTGTCTTCATGGTTTGAAGTTGTTGGTCTTTCTGGTTTTTCAGTTGGTTGATTCGTTCGTGATTTGTTTCTATTTTTGGTTGTGCTGTGGTTTTAAATGATGCTAATTCTTGTTCCTGTTGTTGACAAAGGGTTTCTTTTTGTTGATAGACTGGTCCAAGTCCGGGTTTACCTGTTCCACTGCTTCCTTCCGCTTCCGCGATCGCTTTACCACAGAGTTGATCGCGTGTTTTTTCTTTCTGGAGACGTTGTTCTTCTAATTTCTGGTTCTCTAGTTCTAATTGATGAATTTCTGGCATTCCCTGATCTAATTTTTTTTGAACTTCAATCGTCACTTCGATATTTTTTTGACCTATTTCCGCGAAAATTGGCTTTTCAAATAGCTTTAGTTCTAGTGGTTTTGCTACTACAACTGCAATTAAAAAAGCCACAAAAACACGGATAGCTGCTGTAAGAAATTGTCCTAGAGTAGGTTTTTTTTCTTTGCGGGTGGAGATGATAATTGAGCGATCCATATTTAAGATGAACGCACCCCAAAAAATTCCTAAACAACAAGAGATTGTTGGGTCTTTGAAAATTGTAGCGAAGGCGTAACCTCCTGATAAGATACCAGCACCTGTAGTTAATAAAATTGATATTCCTATGGCTGTATGTTTCTTGCGATCGCTTTCTGTAGATTGTTCTAATAAATCGGGATCACTTCCAGCAATCAGCCAAAGTATTCTTTTCATAAATTTTCCTCTTTTTTGAGAGTGATGGGAAAATGTGGGAATATTCCCTATGTTTAAAAGCCTAATGAATATCAAAGAAAGAGTCTATTTGGTTATGTCGATTTTTGGAGGTATCGACTTTTGTCGATTTTTATCGATTGAGGGGAAACACTATAGACATTTCCAAAAAATTTGTTTAGTATGGCAATGACAAAATAATTCAGAGCAACTAGATATTGCTAAAACTAATACTATCTAGATTAGGTAAATTTTGTCAATTGGTTGAGAGTTAAGTTCAGATCACTTATCCAAAAAATTTGAAAGGAATTGAAGAAAATGAAAACATTAATCTCCTATGATAACTATGAATACGATTTTATGGATGCGATGGTTAATCGTTTTAATTTGTCTGGGAAAAAAGAAATAGTTTTTCGCAGCCGTTTTGTTAAAGATAATGATGGTTGTCTTCATCAAAAATTAGCTGACCAAAACAGTAAATATTTAGCTGATGAATCCCCAAATGCTGGTCAAATTTATCGACAAAACTTATCCTCGATTTCCGATAAGCTCGAAGAAATGGGATGTCCTCCCAGTACAGGAGCGGATCGTTGGAAAAATTGCCGTTTGTGGTTACGGGAGGAAATGTTTAAACAGTGGGCTAAAGAGCAGGGTTTGATCAAACCGTTAACAATTGAGGACTGTTGGAATGAATTAAAAGCAAAGGGTAAAAGTTCTCAATCGATAACAGGGAAAATAGAATCACAGTTGATCGTGGAAAAATGGGAACCACAATTATCAAAAATGGGAGCAAGACCAAATATCAATCGTCAATCATTCCCACTGAATAGCGATTTGATTTATAAGGTGATTTCTCCCCAAGTTGGACATTTATTGCTATTTGAACAGGAACCTAATGGTACTATAGTTTGTCTGTGTCCCTCAGAATTTGCCCCATCTACCTCCTATCTAGGGAAAGAAGTCCAGTTACCCCATATTGACTCTGAGTATATGACTTTTGGGTCTGATGAGATCGGGTCGGAACAATTGATTGCGGTGATTATTCCAGAGTTACCACCGTTTCAGTGGTTGGAAGATAGTCGTCAGGAAGCGTTGGAGTTGAATCAAGAGCATTTAGCAGAAGTGTTAGACTATGTGAATAGTCAAACCAAGGTTGAAGTTTTATATACGGAATATTCGATCGCTGCATTTTAAGAGTAATTTTTTTATTAAAACAACTAGCTTTATTAGAGAAAAACTCTGATGAAGCAGTTTTTAGATGATTTAAAAATAGTAATGGGAGAAGGAAAAATGAATTTTTTCAAGAAGTTGTTTAAATGTTTAAGTCAGCGTTTGAAATTTTTATTAATACTTAATCAACAAGTTAATCAGCTTTATAATCAAGGCAAATTTAATGAAGCGATCGTTGTTGCTGAACAAGCATTAACGTTAGCTAAAACTCTTCATGCTAATGATCATCTTGATGTGGCTACCAGTCTGAATAACTTGGCATTACTCTACAACTCCCAAGGAAGGTTAGAGGACGCAGAACCTCTCTACCTCCAAGCCTTAGACATGAGAAAACGCCTATTTCCCGGCGACCATCCTAATGTGGCTGCCAGTCTGAATAACTTGGTATCACTCTACAACTCCCAAGGAAGGTTAGAGGAGGCGGAACCTCTCTTGCTCCAAGCCTTAGACATGACAAAACGCCTATTTCCCGGCGACCATCCTGATGTGGCTATCAGTCTGAATAACTTGGTATCACTCTACAACTCCCAAGGAAGGTTGGGGGAGGCGGAACCTCTCTACCTCCAAGCCTTAGACATGAGAAAACGCCTATTTCCCGGCAATCATCCTGATGTGGCGAACAGTCTGAATAACTTGGCATCACTCTACCACACCCAAGGACGGTTGGGGGAGGCGGAACCTCTCTTTCTCCAAGCATTAGACATGAGAAAACGCCTATTTCCTGGCAACCAGCCTGATGTGGCGAACAGTCTGCATGAATTGGCATTGCTCTACCACACTCAAGGACGGTTGGGGGAGGCGGAACCTCTCTTTCTCCAAGCTTTAGACATGACAAAACGCCTATTTCCCGGCGACCATTCTTATGTGGCAATATGTCTAAATAGCTTGGGACATCTCTACCACACTCAAGGACGGTTGGGGGAGGCGGAACCTCTCTTTCTCCAAGCATTAGACATGAGAAAACGCCTATTTCCTGGCAACCAGCCTGATGTGGCGAACAGTCTGAATAGCTTGGCATCACTCTACCACACTCAAGGACGGTTGGGGGAGGCGGAACCTCTCTACTTCCAAGCTTTAGACATGACAAAACGCCTATTTCCCGGCGACCATAATGATGCAGCAAGATGTCTGAATAACTTGGCAATGCTCTACCAAGCCCAAGGACGGTTGAGGGAGGCGGAACCTCTCTATATCCAAGCCTTAGACATGACAAAACGTCTATTTCCCGGCGACCATTCCTCTGTGGCAATATGTCTAAATAACTTGGGATCATTATTACTTGTTACAAACAAGCATCAAGAAGCATTTGAAAAAATGTATGAAAATATCGTAATGGAAACACGTTTAATTCAGCGAAATTTCGCTTTTAGTTCAGAAAAAGAACGACTAGAGTCAATAAAAAGTAAGAAATATGAATTTGATGCTTTCCTTTCCTTAGTATCTAAATATTTTTCTAACTCTTCTGAACAAGTTCAACAAACATTAGATGTAGTTCTCAAACGTAAATCTATTACTGCCGCAGCATTAGCACAATTGAATTTTGCGATTCATAGTCAACGTTATTCCCATCTCAAACCTAAGTTTAATCAACTTCGTTCTCTCCAAGAACAACTATTTTATCGTCAGAAAAACCTTCCTATTTACGATCCAGAAGCCCCCAAAGAAATTTATCAGATTCGGTTTGAACAGTATCAAAAAGACCTTGCCGAATTAAATCAACAATGTCAACAGTTGGAAAAGGAACTAAGCACCGAAATCCCAGAAATGAACCTCGAACATCAAACTATTGATCGTCGTGCTATTGCTTTAGAATTACCTGACAATAATGTCTTAGTTGAATATGTGCAATTTAAACGTTATGACTTTACCGCCCCCAAAGGTCAAGAATGGAAATCACCGGAATATTGGGCGTTTATTTTACCCCCTCAACATCCAGATCAAGTACAGATGATTTCTTTAGGAGCAGCCCAACCCATTGATGATTTAATTCACAAGGTACGACAAGTCTTAATCATGCCTGAAAATGATGGTTACTCAACCAGTGCTAGGAAAGGTAAAACAAAAGATGAAACCCTAAAAGTCTCCTTAAAGAAGTATGAATATCAACTCGAATCAGCCCATGATTTACGGAAAAAAATCTTCACCCCCCTGGTTCCTATATTGCAAAATTATCAAAACATTCTGATCGCACCCGATGGAGAATTAAGCCTAATTCCCTTTGGAGCTTTACCGACAGAACAACCAGATAAACTCCTCAGCGATCGCTATCAAATCAGTTATCTCAGTAGTGGTCGTGATCTCTTAAGATGGAAAATAAAAACCGATCGCACCGCTTCAGAATCTTTCATAATTGCTAATCCTAATTTTGACTATCCAGCCCCGCCAAAATTGCCCGAATCTGCACCTAAAACCCCGCTCCAAACAGAAGATATTCCTAACCCTAAACCTAAATTCAAAAATCTCTCTAGTGCCCCCGAATTTCCGCCCCTGCCAGAAACAGAAACTCTCGCCAAAAAATTAGCAACAAAATTAAATATACCCAACCTTTATCTCCAAGATCAAGCCCTAGAAACACTCTTTACAGCAACAACCAATCCCCGGATATTAGTAATCGCTACTCATGGAGATTATGAAGCCAAAGATGAGCAAACCTACCCGCAAGAAAACAGCTTCGATCGCTTGATAACTCCACCTAAAGACAATCCCATGATCCGGAGTTATTTAGCCCTAGCGGGAGCCAATACCTCGCGCCAAGGACAAACCTTACCCCCAGAAGCAGGTAAAGGAATATTATCAGCAGAGGATATCGCCGCGATCGATTTATGGGAAAACGAATTAACCATTTTAATTGCTTGTCAGACGGGATTAGGAGAGGTAGTAATCGGAGAGGGAGTATTTGGGTTACGTCGAGCCTTTGCGATCGCGGGATGTAAAGCATTAATAATGAGTTTATGGTCAGTACCGACCCTAGCTTCTCTCTTATTAATGGATGAATTTATCAACCAAATTCAACAGGGAGTAGGGAAACGAGCCGCTTTAGTGACAGCCCAAAATTATCTTCGTACTATTACCATCGAAACCTTACAAACCTTGCCCACTGGTGATGATATTCTCAAGGAATTCATTGAGCAAAGGATCATCTCTGAGGAATATATAAAAAATAATCCAAATTATCAATTGTTATCCCACCCTTATTTTTGGAGAGCCTGGATCTCTCAGGGAGAATTTTAATCAATAATATTTTACATCAATAAGAGCAAATAACAAAATATGAAATTAAATCAAATCACCAGCAACTCTAATGAATGAAAATTAAATAACATGATAATCGCTATGTAGTTTCGCTCTTGGCGATTAATTTATGGACGGGCAAGATGCCCGTCCCACAAGGGCTATTTTTTTGGTGGGACAGGCATCTTGCCTGTCCTATTTATTTTTGCAAGGGGTCTAATCAAACGCTCAAATTAAATCGGGATCTATTCCTTGCGATCGCAAATAAGCTGCTAATCGCTCTTTCTGTTGCTGTTCTCGATCAGCTCGTAATGTTTCAGCCTCAGCTCGTAATGTTTCAGCCTCAGCTCGTAATGTTTCAGCCTCAGCTCGTTGACGTTCCTGTTCAGCATGGAGACGTTCAAGTTTAGCTTGTTCACTACCGGTTAGCAACAAATTGCCTTGACTATCCCACCAACGTAACCAGTGAGTAGTCTGATTTTGATAGCTACCTTCCCACACTCCTAATTCGATTCCCATTAGGTCAATTGGGTAATGTCCCCGCTCATTTGGTTGCAAACGGTGATAACGAGTATTCACCCAGTTATAAACTTCCAATTCCCTGGTTTTGATGATGTATATGGCATAGTAAGGAATCCGAATAATCTGCTCATATACCCAAAACTTCCCAGGTTTTTGATTGCTCCGTTCGGGTAAACGAGATAGGGGAGTATTGTCTCGTTCTTCGGCACCATTTCCACTGGCTAATTCGATCGCGATTAAGGGCACACTATATTCGCGCCATAATACATAGGAACGGCGAACTTGACCATCTAATAGGGGTGGAACGTTAGGAACATAGAACCAATCCGGTGCTTCCGCTCCCCGTTCCGGAGGATCTGTTTCTCTCCAATAAATCCCACTATCTTGTCCGATCGCATATTGACCATCTGGATGGAGATTTTGCAGTGTAGTTTCCAGAGAGTCGGTTAGCAAGATACACTGGGGATGTTCTTGAAAGTTTTTCACGAAAGTGCCGTCAGATTCAGGTAGTTGAGTATGATCGGGAAAAGGAGGGGGTAATATAGTGGGGTCAAGACTTATGCCCATAGTTCTTAGCTATCCACGACAGGAATGACTAGATGCTTGATTTAAGTATAGCAATTTGAGATTGAGCAGTTTGCTCAGATTTAATATCTATAATATATATCTATAACTCAAAATCTACAGTCTATGGAATATCCTGAAGAAAACCTGCCAAAAGATTTATATGGGCTATCTCAGCATTTTGCTGATCGAACTCCTTTAATAGAATATAAAATTCAGGGATGTGGTGTTCACTGGCTTTGACTATCCTATCCCCAGTTAATCCTAATTTAGGTTTCCTTGAACAAAATTAATCAGTTTTAACTATAATGGAAACGAATTCATATCGAAAATAATCGGAGAAAAATATTATTTTGAAAACAATTAATTTGCAGAAGATTGGTACATACATTGTAGCTGGGCTAATAGCTAGTTTTAGCATGGGCTTTCCTTCAAAAGCCAGTAGTGATATATTGCCAACTTCAAACTACCACATAGTCAAAAAAATCCCTTTGGGTGGAACCGGAGGATGGGATTATCTAACGTTAGATAGTTTTGCCCATCGGCTATATATTACACGCTCAACCAGGGTAACAGTATTAAATGTTGATACTGGGGTAGTGGTGGGTGAAATACCTAATACTGCTGGAGTACATGGTGTAGCTATTGCGACCGAATTGAATCGTGGTTTTACTAGTAATGGGAAAACTGCAACAGCTACTATATTCGATTTAAACACGCTCCAAGTGATCGGACAAGTGCCCACTGGTAATAACCCAGATGCAATTGTTTATGAACCCGCATCTCATCGAGTTTTTACTTTTAATGGTAGAAGTAATTCAGCCACTGTTTTTGATGCTAAAACTGCTAAAGTTGTAGGGACAATTGCCTTAGATGGTAAACCAGAATTTGCAGTTGCTGATAGTTTTGGGCAAATTTACGTCAATATAGAAGACAAAAGTGAAGTTGTAGTTTTAGATGCGACTAATCTCCAAGTAAAAGCAAATTGGTCGCTAAAACCCTGTTTAGAGCCAACTGGAATCGCGATCGATCGACAGCATCAACGGCTATTTGTCGGTTGTAGAAACAAAATGATGAATGTCCTAGATACAAATACAGGAAATATTAAAGCTACTCTACCCATTGGTAGTGGAACAGATGCGATCGCTTATGATCCAGAGACTCAACTCGCTTTTAGCTCAAATGGTGAAGGTTCTATCACCGTAGTACATGAGGATTCTCCCGAGCAATTTCGGGTGGTAAATAACGTTGTTACCCAGCAAGGAGCGCGAACAATGGCGTTAGATTTAAAGACACATAAACTATATTTGGTGACAGCTAAATTTCAACCCCTATCTAACCCTATTCCTGGACAAAGACCAAATATTATCCCTGGTAGTTTTGTAGTTCTAGTTTTAGAAAATTAAATCCGAATTTAATTACTGGCTATTTGGAGTTAACCGGAAAAACTTCTGTTAAAATTTCTTGATGAATTAAAGCTTGGTTAACTAAGGATTGAATTTTTGCTTCTGAAATAGGAGGAGTATAAGTATAATGTTCAATCCAAGTACGACTAATGAAATCAGGATCTTCAGGAAGTTGGGATATTTCCCATCCTGGTAACTCTAGTTCATTGAGCAAGTTAGTAACTTTGGGATCGTAACTAATCCCAAAACAGCGACATTTTTGAGATGCTGCCATAATTAAACTATGCAGACGCATCCCGATCGCCATTTCTACTCCTTGAAATAATCCTTTTAACTCTCTTGGATCTTCGATCAAAATCAGATGAGCAACATCACCTAAATGAGATTGCAGAGACTGGGCGATCGCTAAATCGTAACTAGGTTGAAAAGGGATGAGCAGGATACAAGTTTGGGTCGCTTGCTGAAAATTTACTAAAGCTTGAGTTAAAATAGCTAATCTGGTGGGAGTAAGCTGGGGATGCGATCGCAAGGTAACCGCGACTCTTGGTGTGGGTAAGTCTTTTAATCGATCAACTGGTTGAGCAGCTAAAGCCCAAACTGGATCAGGAGCTAGAGTAGAGGAAATGTGCCAATCTGTTAATAAATTAGCCGCTGCGCGATCGCGTACACTTACCGCAGTACAACCAGCAAAAGCTTTACGGGCAATTTTTTGGCTCAAAGGATGGTTCAGTGGACCAATCCCCTGAGCCCAAGCAATTGTTTTTAAACCGAGTCTTTGGGCCAATCCCATCAGTCCACCATAATACAAGGGACTCATTAGACCGGTGGTATCTTGGAGCAGACTACCACCACCCCAAATAAAAACATCAGCATGGCGCATTGCTTGTATAACTGCAAAAAAAGACATCCGATCGCAGCTTTCCACCCCATAACGCTCTTCAGTTTGGACTGGATTTCCTGATAATACTAACGGTGTTACCTCACGGGGAAGCATTTGCAATAAAGATGCTAGTAATGCTTCATCTCCACCATTTCCTTTTCCATAGTAACCACATAATAGTGCCCGCATCGACCCCATTTTTTTCCTAATAATGCTTTAATCATCTGTCTTAGTCTAGAACAGTAACTGATCTGATTGACTAAAGAAAGCTATGATTGGTTGGCAAATCTCTGTTTAATCTTATGCACGCTCTGTCAATTCCGACTTGGATCATCCATGTTTCCAGTGTGATCGAGTGGATCTTTGCGATCTGGTTAATTTGGCGCTATGGTGAAATTAGTGGTAATAAATCGTGGTATGCGCTCTCTCTGGGGATGTTACCTGCGTTAGTGAGTGCTATGTGTGCTTGTACTTGGCATTACTTTGATAATCCGAAATCTTTAGACTGGTTGGTAACCTTACAAGCAACTATGACGGTAGTAGGCAATTTTACCATGTGCATCGCCGCTTGGTGGATTTGGCGTGAGCAAAAAGCTAAATTAGATCATCCCCAAAATTAGCATAAATTTGATCAAAACAATGATTTCTAAAGATGCCCTGTTCGCGTTATCTTTATTTCCTTACTTAGGATTTTTGTGGTTTCTGACTCGTTGTCAGCAAGTGCCACGTTTAGCTTTAATTGGTTTTTATTGTACCTTAGTTTTTGTCGCTGTTACTATTCCTGCCGGGATTTATGCCAAAATTGCTTATCAGCAATCCTTAGCAAATGTGGATTTTCTTCATGGTGGGGCGGAGTTTTTCTTGACTCTTGCTAATATTTTAATTGTCCTAGGTTTCCGCGAGGCAATCAATCAGAAATTAAAACAGCATCAACAAGAATAATGCAGGAGTTAAGCAATTGCTAGTTATTGGTTTAATTAGTGGCACTTCGGTCGATGGTATCGATGCAGCTTTAGTGGAGATTGTCGGGACAGAAGCAGATTTAGAAGTTAAACTGTTAGCCGGTGCTACTTATCCCTATCCAGTCGAATTGCGATCGAAAATTTTGCAGGTATGTGGTGGGGCACCATTATCAATGGCAGAAGTAGCAGAATTAGATGATGCGATCGCGACAGTATTTGCCCAAACAGCTCTAAACATTCAAGCTGATTATCCTAAAGCTCAATTAATTGGTTCCCATGGACAAAATATTTACCATCGACCAAGATCGCAGTCGGCTGAAAAAACGATTAAATTGGGCTATAGTTGGCAACTAGGTCGCGGTGCGGCGATCGCTGCACTAACCGGAATTACGACTATTAGTAATTTTCGAGTCGCTGATATTGCGGTCGGGGGTGAAGGTGCCCCATTGGTGTCCCGGATCGATGTTTGTCTGTTAAGTCATCCCCAATATCACCGTTGTATTCAAAATGTGGGTGGGATTGCGAATGTGACCTATCTACCTCCAGGAGAACGGGGAAATCGAAATCCGCAGATTTTGGGTTGGGATACAGGTCCAGGAAATACTCTATTGGATCTAGCGGTGTTAGAGCTATCAGGAGGTACTAAAACCTATGATCAAAATGGTGCTTGGGCAGCAACGGGCACTCCCTGTATGAATTTAGTGAAACAATGGCTTAAACATGATTTTTTCCAACAGTCACCACCCAAATCTACTGGTCGAGAGTTATTTGGTCAAGCTTATTGGCAACAGTGTTTAGCTGATGCTCAGGCTTACAATTTGCATAGTGCAGATCTGTTAGCAACACTGACCGAATTTACAGTAGCAACAATTGAGTATAGCTATCGTCATTTTTTACCCCACCCACCAGAACAGGTTTTATTGTGTGGTGGTGGTAGTCGTAATCTATATCTCAAACAGCGTCTGAGTCAGATTTTAGCCCCAATCCAGGTATTGACTACGGATGAAGCGGGTTTAAGTGCAGATTTCAAAGAAGCGATCGCTTTTGCGGTTTTGGCTTATTGGCGTTTTTTGGGAATACCTGGGAATTTACCAGAGGTAACTGGTGCTAAACATTCAGTGCTTTTAGGTGAAATTTATCCGGTAGCTTAATTGTAGTGTGATAGCATAGAACCCATTAGTGGCAACAACAAGTCGTCGCATTCAGCATATTGCAGTAAGCAACAAACACAAGGGGTAGCACTGTGGCTCACACCTTTTTACTGGAACCGGGCCGATGGACATTGGAAGGAAATTGGCTAGAGCGAGATGGGATGCCAATAATTGTGAAAGGGCGAACCTTAGTCGCATGGAATCGAGAAGACTGGTTTACCATGATTACTAAGTTTGTTTTCCCCACCACCGATCGGCAGGAAATTACTTTCCAATACCGAGGGCATCTTGATGGAGGAGAACGTCAATATACTTTTGTGCTTCAGCACAGTGAATGGGGCAAGGTTGAAGGGGAAGGTTGGATTTCTCCAGAAACGATCGTGCAGCGCTATTGGGTATTGGCTAACGATCGCCAACGTCGTAGTGGATTTGAAACTCTCCGACGAGTGACTAGCGATAAATATTATCTTTCTAGTGCCATTATGTTTGGGAATAAATTAACTAGCACGATGGAGGCAACTCTAGAACGTCAGTCAGAATAAGGATATCCAGAGCCTATTTAATCTGTAAGTTTGTTCTAACTGCTAAATTCGGGTTACCCCATCGGTGGGCAACCCGAACTAATCCTCTCACAATTTTATCCTTCGTCTCAATTGAATGAGAATATGATCAGATTAACTAGAAATCAACTAGATCCACAGTTAAAATAGTATTTATCTTGAGCGCCATCTACCTAATCAAAACCACGATTCAGCAAATGAGGATAAGATCGTGCTGGAACCCGGACAGATTTTACATGAACGTTATCAGCTTAAACAACTATTAGGCAAAAATGCTGGCCGCCAAACTTGGCTATCTGAAGACTTAGCAAGTATATCACAAAAATTAGTTATTGTCAAACTCCTAGCCTTTGGTGGTGAAATCCAGTGGGATGACCTCAAACTTTTTGAAAGAGAAGCTCAAATTCTCAAACAATTAAGCCATCCTCGGATTCCTAAATATCACGATTATTTTTCGATCGATGATAAAATTCTCTGGTTTGGGTTAGTACATGAATATATTCCAGGAAAATCTCTTAAAGAAAAACTAGAGCAAGGTAAAAGATTTACTGAAACAGAAGTAAGGAAAATTGCCATTGAAGTTTTGCAGATCTTAATTTATTTGCACGGACTCAATCCCCAGGTGCTCCATCGTGATATTAAGCCCAGTAATTTAATTTGGAGTGAAGATAATCAAATTTATGTAGTTGATTTTGGTGCTGTCCAAGATCGAGCTGCGAAAGAAGGAGCTACATTTACCGTTGTTGGTACTTATGGTTATGCACCGATTGAACAATTTGGTGGTCGGGCAGTACCATCATCAGATTTGTATGCACTAGGAGCAACTTTAATTCATTTATTAACAGGAACTGCACCAGCTGATTTACCTCAGCTCAATCTGAAAATTCAATTTGCTGACCGGATTAATTTGACTGCTAATTTGATTAATTGGCTCGAACAACTCACTGAACCAGCTTTAGAAAAACGATTTAGTAGTGCCAAAATTGCTTTAGAAGAATTAGAATCAGGTATATTACATCCGCGAGCAGTGTTACCACCATTAGCATCAATCAAGGCTTCTGGACAAGGATTTAATTCTAAAGTATCAGTACCAGAAGAAATTTTGGGTTGGAATTGGGGGGCATTTTTATTAGCTCCTCTTTGGCCCTTTTCTAACCGCGTCTGGATTGGACTGTTAACTTGGATACCTCATTTTGGTTGGGTCATGGCTTGGATGTTGGGGGCTAAGGGGAATGAATGGGCATGGAAAAGCAAAAAATGGCGCAGTATTGAGCAATTTAAAGCCCATCAAAGAGGTTGGGCGATCGCCGGGATTATGGTAGGTATTCCAGTTTCGTTGGCGATTTGGGCGCTGTTGTTTGGGATCATTACATCTATATTTCACTTTTAATTAAAGGCGTTGCTGAATATAATGTAAGATTTGGGATAATGGCAAAATAAAATGTTTTCAATGTAACTCGACTCAAATCACTAAAAATAGGCAGCGTCGAGAGAAACAATGCTATAAGACAATACGGTTAATTTAAGAATATTTTGGGGAATATGGGCGAAGAAGAAGGGCATAGTCGAGACATTGTTGTCTGGAATATGAGATGGAGTGAGTTCATTCAGGTGATCTGTGGGGTTGGGCGGGTTCATCAAGGTTATTTGTGTGTTGCAATTAAATCGGTGAACCCGCCCCTACAGGTGATCTAATTTCCGATGTTTAAACAGATTTCTGCCCATCAAAATGTCTTGTCGATGAATTAATGCCCACCATCAATCAGGATTTGTAGGGGCAGGTTCACCAATCAATTCTGCTCCAAGCAGATAACTATCATAAACCTGCCCAACCAACACAGATCACTCACAAGCGACTTTAACCGATGCCATTCATGCCCAATCTTACTGTACTTGATCAATGGGTCATCTGCTGTATAGTAGCGATCGCTCTGAAAACATGGTGATCGCACTCCACCATCCAGAATTAAAACACGATTATCTCTTCCAAAATACTTAACACTTTTTAACCATAATTTCTGCTGGACACTTTTTCTAACTGTATGCTATTATTTATACAGAACCCTGTAGATTATTGGTGGTTATGACTGAAATTATTTTTCAAAGTGAAGTAGGAGTAGATTACCCTCATCTCAGCAACCTATTAACTGATGGTAAATAGAGAGAAGCAAACCGAGCAGAAAAATTACCGAATGGAAAACTACTGAATTTAGAATTAATCCGATATAATTCTGTTGTCTCAATTGCTTATTTAGCTAATTGAAACGAAATTAAAATATCCTATAAACCAACCTACCAAAATCATAAAATGAACAAGACTAAAGAATCTACTTATCCATTACGTCATATTTCTATTCGTGTTCCCTGGCATGATAATGGTTGGAATGGAACCGTATGAGACCTATCGGAATTAAAAATATATGCTTCTGATGCGTTTTCAGAGACGGCTAGGCGTTTGACAAATTTATTTGAAACACCTCGTAAAGCAGAAGTATTTTTTACTAAACCATGCTCAGAAGATAATCTTAGTTATCCAAAACAATGTTTTTTGGACAATCGCCTAATTCATAGGACTAGTAAAGGTGAAGCTGTTCGTTCTAAGTCAGAGGTGATTATTGCAAATTTATTACATCAGCATAAAATTGATTATGTTTATGAACAAGCATTGACAATTGGGAATATTACTAAATATCCTGATTTTACGATTGAAGACCCTGAAAGTGGTATCAAGTATTATTGGGAACATTGTGGTTTACTAAGTAACCCAGTTTATCAGCAGAGATGGAACGCTAAAAAACAATGGTATAGAGAAAATAATATTTTACCATACAGTGAAGATGGTGGTACAAAGGGAACTCTTATAGAAACTAGCGATGACGATAATGGTGGTATTTCTTCACCAGAAATTGAAAAAGTTATCAGAAAAGTAATTTTGCAATATTAGTTACTTATCACATTCCAGTAGAGCTTTAGTTTAAATAAACTATCAGATTTTAACTGGATAGGCTCTCCCGTCATCTTGGGTAGACCGTGTATTATGCTACAAAATTTTCAGCAGTTAGTTATGGTGCAATACGGTTCAGTTAACCGTAGGGGCGAAGCATTCGGGCGATAATTAATCACTTAAACCCGTTAATATTATATCCGAATGCTTCGCCCTTCTTCGCCGATATCTCTCAAAATATCCTTAACTGAACCGGATTGAGTTATGGTGTGGTAATACAGCGTATGACCGATTTGTGAAGTATATAGCGTGTTGTCGGTGATGTGAGATGATGTGGGTTCATTAAGTGAGCTGTGGGGCAGGGCGGGTTCACCAATCAATTCTGATCCAAATCGATCACGACCATAAACCCGCCCAACCAAACGAGATAACTGACTGTACTTCATCAACGGGTCATCCGCTGTGTTATGTCCGAATGCTGATTTCTACGGTACGCTACGCGAATGTCCTTCTTCTACGCCGCGATCCCCCAAAATATCCTTGACTGAACCGGATTGACTGAGATCCCCAGATTCTTACCTGAACTATTTGGTTCATCTAGTCAATCGATTTGATTCATAAATGGCCCAGGGCAAAGCATTTCGGTCATAGTTCTCTGCGTTTGGGCCATATTCGATCTGCCGAAATGCTTTGCCCCTACAAATCCGGACACAATTCTGTTTATCGTCCAATCCGGTTCAGTTAAGGGTAGGGGCGAAGCATTCGGGCGACAATTTATAGTTCAAACCCAGTAATGTTATATCCGAATGCTTCGCCCTTCTTCTTCTGCGCCGAGATCCTAACCAACTCTACAATAGATGAGATTTTATGATCACCATGAATAGGAGAAAGCCTAATTAAAGAGTTAATTTAGAATTAATTGGCACAGAAGCATTCACCAAAGACAAGAGGGGACCTGTTTGTTCTTGACCATTCACGGCTAAATCACTGTGACAAAGATATACTCTTTCTCCGACACGACCGAGTAAATCAAATAAAATTCTTCTTAAACGCATCCGATCGGCTTCTAGTATATCCGCAGTAGTCCAAGGTTTTCCTGACCAATCCTTTAAAAATAAAGGGGCACCAAACAAAGTGGCAGCGCCACCAATGGGCCAAAGTTGAGAACCGGGATCTAACCAAAATTGCCACCGATGCGATCGCCGCTGAGAACGATATTGAAAAATATTAGCTAGAGTGATTGCTTTAGCGGCTAAACCGAGTGGACGTACTGGATAAGGATTAGCGGTAATAGTTCCCTGACGTAATAATTGAATAAATTGACCAACGGTAGTCTGGACAGGAGGATCATGTTGGTCACTTTGACGCAATCTGACATCAATTTCCCAATAATGTTGTGCGGTTTCCATTAATTCTCGTAAAGCTGCTAATTGATCGAAAGGGAGATAACTACCATTCCATAAAAATCGCTGAATGGTTCGGTCTAAAGCAGAAACTGGACTAGGAAGTAACCGTAGGGCTAATTGCGATCGCTGTTTTTCTAACCACTGTAAAATTTCCTGATAAGCATGGGTCGCTTGAGATCCTAGTCGATCCCAACGGGGAAAAGATGTGACTGGTAATAAGTCTGGTTTGTCTAAATCTGGTTGATAACAATGATCAGCGATTAAACCTGCTCGGACTGGATCAATGAGCGCAGTAGTTTTGATCTGAGCTAAAGGATCTGCGGTGGTGACTTCTGCTCTTTGACTCAAGACTACTAACATTTGAGCGATCGCTGCCCGATCAACTAAGCGACCTAAACCGGGATAAATTAAAGCTAGTACAGTTAATAAAGCCCGGATGATCGGTGAACTCGCTAAGGGTCGTTGATCGTGGAGCAATTCAATTTGGATTCCTTGATGGGTGAAAATTTTGGTGAGAGTATAACGGGCGATCGCATCTAAACCAGGTGCAATAATCGCAATATCTTGGGGTTGAACTTCCTGAGTCTGGATGGAGCGAATTATGATCTCTGCGATTTCCCGAAGTAACTGAGCCCGAGAAGAGGTTTGAATGGAGACAATCAGATCGGGTAATGGTGATAAAAACACTGGATCATCAACCAAATCTACTACTTGAGTAGCAATCATGGCAGTGCCAGGATCAGGATCGGTCAAAGTTTCGACTTGACAACGTTGCTGTAAACCTTCCAAATAAACCGGATCTGCACCTAGTCCTAATCTAATTCCACCATAAGGATTATAAGTAAATACGCTTTTCATCCCCTGATCTAAACAAAAATCAAACAGATCTCGGGCTAAACTAGGATATTCATCCACATCATCAGCGAATAGAGCTTGATATCTGGTCGCGAAATGATGTTGATAAATGGGATGGGGGAATAGGTGTTGACCATAGAGTTCAGCAATAATCCCATAAGTCAGTAAACCTCTGTCTAAACACCAGTTGCGCCACTTCACCAATAAATCTGCCACTATAGCTGTGGAGACAAAACTTTTTCCCTGGTTCGGACCCCCATCCTCCCGATCTGATTCAGCCGCAAAACCTTGTTCTAACATGAGGGGAATATCGGTAATTGGGGTTCTACTAATTCCTGCTAGTTGAAACAAGTCGAGTGTCCGACGAACCAAACGAGCTTTACTCACTCCTTCCTGACGGAACACCCCTCCTTCTAATTCAGAGTGCCACAAACGGGTCGCTAACTCCTGTTCAGTTTCCGGACGTAACTTTAAGGGAAATTGGACTTTGAGATTTAATTGGTGAATTAATAAGGGCCAATAAAGCATCACTTCATCTTGAAAAAATCCTAAAGGTGTGGTTGAATCAAAAGAATAATAACCCTGAGAAACTTTCTCGATTCGCTCTGCTAGTTCCAGCCGATTATCGCCATTAGCTGCAAATACTAAAATTCCGGTTTGATGATGGAGTTTAGAGGGGTTATGTTGTGGATAATTACTTTTCCCGACCAAACTACCTGTTCTCTGGTTTAGCTGACCAACTGTTGTCATCAATTCGGTGATCAAACGAGTTGTTTTACCACTCCGGGTAGGACCAGAAATCCAAAATGAATTAAAAATCACAGATCCACCTCCAAAAAAATTGTTAAAATCTCCATCATGGTAAGTTACTCTAAAATTTGGTGAAAATTGTGGCCCAAAATTGGTTAACGAAAAAACATAAATTTACCTACGTCCAAAACTATTTGCAATTTTCCCACCGTTGGTTTTTTGGGACACCAACTAGAGCTTTGGATGAAGCTTATAATGCAGCTTTAAAAATCAAGAATATCGAAGATCAGCATTTTAACGGTCAAAGGATTGCGCCCGAATCTACTAATTATAATGGTAACGTTTTGGCTTATTTTCAGGATGATCTGAAAAAATATTTAGCCATCATTAAGATTAAATTAGCTGAATTTAATATTAGTCGTGCGTTGTTCAGCATTACTAACCAAATTACTCAAAGTATAAAGATTGATTTTTCTAATAATGGTAATTCCTTAGTTGGAGAAGAATCCACAGATCAAACTGCTTTAGTTTTAGAGAAACTGAAGTTAATCGATCAAGTATTAACTAACTATCAGTCAGAAAAGGTGATCACCAAAACGGATACTTTAGTATCAATTTCTCCACCTGAAACAATTTCGGTTAGTCAGATAAAAGAAATTAGTATTGGTTCGACTCCTCCGGTTATTTCTAATTCTTCTCATTATGAAAATTTAGCCGATCAGACTGGGATTTTACCCCGCTCCTTATTAACAACTATCTCGCGCTTAAAATCAGATATGAATCCGAAAAATGAAGAGCAAATTCTGAAAAATGTTCGTAGTTCTCAAGCAAAAACAACTTTTTCAATCAGATTCATTTTACTGTTGATCATCATTCCTTTATTAACTCAACAGTTGTCAGCAATTTTTGTCTTTGGACCAATAGTAGACTATTTTAAGAATAAAAATGAAGCTCAGGTTTTTCTAAATTTTCAATTACAAGAAGAAGCTTTACATGAGTTACAAGTTTTTGAAGAAAAAATCAGATTTGAGCATTTGATTGGTTTAACTCCCGAAATATCTACCGAAGAAATGGAAGTTAAAGTCAAAGAAAAAGCCACAGAGATTGCGGAAGATTATCGAGACCAAAGTGCTGATGCTTTTAAAAATATTTTCTCGGATTTATTATCATTTGTAGCGTTTGGAATCATCATCTTTACCAGTAAAAAGGAAATCGCTGTTCTCAAATCTTTTATGGATGAAATTGTCTATGGTCTGAGCGATAGTGCTAAAGCGTTTATTATTATTTTGTTTACTGATATGTTTGTGGGATACCATTCCCCTCATGGTTGGGAGGTAATTTTAGAAGGGATTTCTAGACATTTGGGTCTTCCAGAAAATCACGCATTTAATGGTTTGTTTATTGCTACTTTTCCAGTGATTTTAGATACGGTATTTAAGTATTGGATTTTCCGATATCTCAATCGAATTTCTCCTTCTGCTGTTGCTACTTATAAAAATATGAATGAGTAATTGTTGATAAACCTAAGATTTCATAATCCTGGGATAACGGGGACGACAGGGTGTACCCCAACAAACTTGACTACTAGGAATGTGGGTAAAGACACTGCTCCTTGTACCAATTACCGCATTAGCACCAATTTGGACATCTGGACCAATGAAACAATCTGCTGCTACCCAAACACCATTACCAATTAAAATTGGAGCAGTAATTAAACCAAAAGCTGGATCTTGGAGATCATGACTACCAGTACATAGATAAGTTTTTTGGGAAATAACACAATGCTTACCGATGTGAATGCGATCGAGACTATAGAAAACCACATCATCTCCAATCCAACTGTAGTCTCCAATTTCGACTTTCCAGGGATAGGTAAAGCGAGCGGTTGGACGAATAAACACATGACGACCAATCTTTGCTCCAAAGAGACGGAGAATGGTAGATCGAATTGCAAATAAAGGTTGGGGAGTGAGGGGAAATGCGATCGCTTGGACTAACCACCAGAGCAAAACGAACCAACCGGGACGACCACGATTAAACCAAGATTGGTCATATTTGCTTAAATTTACCCAAGATTCTGCATCTAAGTTAATCTGGTAAGAGTCGCTGTCCAAGTCAGGAGTCCTCTGAACATATCAACCAATCCTATCAGTCGTCGGGTAGCAGGGAGTGGGGATCAAGTTTGAATCTAGATCCCAGACACCTAGCACCAAAAAACTGACACCTATTCCTAAATTTTACTAAGTCTGGATTAACTTATTGTACTTTTTTAGTCATAAAACGCTAGGATTCATATACATATATTAAAGTAAATCAAATTTGGTTCGAGTTTGCCATTATAAGGATTTGCCTCTCTTGCCAGTTTCATTAGAATTCCCAGCAAAAATATATAAACTGGAAAATGGATTAACCGTCATTCATCAACATATTCCAGCTACACCTGTTGCGGTTGTTGATGTTTGGGTCAGAGCTGGAGCGATGCTCGAACCCCCGGAATGGTATGGGATAGCCCATTTTCTTGAACATATGATCTTCAAAGGTACGGAAATTTTACCACCTGGTTGCTTTGATCAGGTAATTGAAAATCGTGGAGGAGTGGCTAATGCTGCAACTAGTCATGATTATGCCCATTATTTTCTGACCACCGCAGTCAATTATCTACCCGATACCTTACCAGCTCTAGCAGAGCTGCTCTTGCACGCTGCGATCCCCGAAGATGAATTTGTCCTAGAACGAGATGTGGTAATCGAAGAAATTCACTCCTCTTATGATGATCCAGATTGGTTAGGTTTTACAGCGCTAATGGAAAGTGCTTATCAACATCATCCCTATGGAAGAACAGTGCTTGGACCAGAAGAGTTACTACTCCAGCATTCTCCAGGAATGATGCGTCGTTTTCACAGAACTTATTACCAACCGGAAAATATCACAGTCGTAATTGTTGGTGGTGTGGAAGAGGCGATCGCGTTAGATTTAGTGAATGAGTCGTTTACAGATTTTTATCCGCGAGCTGAGTGTCCACTACCCGAAGCAGAAGCAGAACCACCAATGACGGAAATCCGTCGTCAACAGCTATGCTTACCTAGACTAGAGCAAGCACGTTTGCTCATGGCTTGGATCGGACCAGGAATTGAACATTTACCCAGTGCTTATGGACTAGATTTGATTTCTGTCCTCCTTGCAGAAGGTCGATCTTCTCGCTTAGTTCGTCAATTACGTGAAGAAAAACAGTTAGTCCAAAGTATTAATAGCAGTTTTTCCCTCCAGCGTGATTCTAGTCTGTTTACGATTAATGTCCGGTTAGATATGCAACATTTAGAGCAGGTGGAAGCATTGATTTGCGAACATCTCCAAGACTTGCGTACCGAACTGGTCACCGAGTCAGAATTACAAAGATGTAAACACTTACTACGGAATGATTATGCTTTTTCCACCGAGACTCCCAGTCAACTAGCTGGTCTTTATGGATATTACAATACTATTGCCTCCGTCGAACTGGCGGTGATTTATCCAGAACAAATTCAGCAAATCCAACGGTCTGATGTGCAACGGTTAGCTGGTCAGTATCTTGCTCCCGATCGCTATGCTGTCACTGTTCTCAAACCAATGTAGCTGATGATTCCTAATTTGGAAATTGGCAAAAGTACCAACAACAAGGATTAAAAGGATAAATTGTGAAGCAATCTTGGCTAACTCATGAAATTCATCGTACTGTTTTGTCTAATGGTATGGTCGTATTGACAGCAGAAAATCCAGCTGCTGATATTATTGCAGCTCGCATTTTTATTAAAGCAGGTAGTCGCTGCGAACCTCCAGCTCAAGCTGGGATATCACACCTGTTATCAGCATTACTGACTAAGGGTACGGACAAACTAACTTCCATGGAAATTGCGGAACAGGTAGAGTCGGTGGGAGCTAGTCTGAGTACAGATACAGCTGCTGATTATTTTCTGGTCAGTTTAAAAACTGTTTCCGCAGATTTTCGGGAAATAATAGGGTTAGCGAAGCACTTGTTGAGAGAACCGAGTTTCCCAGAAGCAGAAATTGAGTTAGAACGTCGTCTCACGATTCAGGGAATTCGTTCGGGACAAGAACAACCTTTTGCGATCGCGTTTGATCAATTACGTTTGGCGATGTATCAAGATCATCCCTATTCTATGTCTAGTTTAGGCACAGAAACAACAGTGTCTCAAATTAGTCGTGATGATCTCCAAGCATATCATCAAACCTATTTCCGTCCGGATAATATGATTATCAGTGTAGTCGGTCGGATTTCCCCGGAAGAAGCGATCGGGGAAATTCAGCGAGTATTTGGTGATTGGTCAGCTCCAGCACATCCTTTAATTCCTCCTTTATGTCCAGTTATTACTGTTGATCCTTGTCATGTGATTACTCCCCAAGCAACTCAGCAATCCATTGTGATGTTGGGTTATTTAAGTCCAGGAGTACATCATCCTGATTATTGTGCCCTGAAATTACTGAATACTTATTTGGGTAATGGTCTTTCTAGTCGCTTATTTGTGGAGTTAAGAGAAAAACGCGGTTTAGCTTATGAAGTTTCAGCTTTATATCCGACTCGGTTAGATCAAGCTCCTTTTATAGTTTATCTAGGTACTGCACCGGAAAATACCATGATTGCTGTGGAAGGTTTAAAAGCTGAAGTTGAGCGATTGTGTCAAGTCCAGTTGACGGAAGATGAGTTACAATCTTCACAAAATAAGCTTTTGGGACAATATGCTTTGGGTAAGCAAACTAATGCTCAAATCGCTCAGATTTTAGGTTGGTACGAAACCTTGGGTCTAGGAGTGGAATTTGATCTCAAATTTACTGAAAAAGTCTCAGCAGTAACTGCAATTGAAGCTCAACAAATCGCTTGTAAGTATTTCATTGAACCTTATATTTCTCTAGTTGGACCAGAAAACGCTGTGAATAAATTTGCAGTACCAGTTGTTTGTTAAGTATGCAAAACTGGGGTGGATGATGATCATGCACCCCTCAACTGGGATCATGACTCTAAATAAATCTGGTTAATTGGATGCGGTAGCGTTCTTTTTTAGTAATTGCCATTTCTCCTACTTCTAATCTTCCTTTCCCACGAATCGCGATTAAGTCTCCGGATTTGACCTGATAACTCGATTGAGTGATATCTTTCCAGTTGACACGGACATCACCACCAGCAATTAACTCAGACATCTTACTCCGAGACATCCCAAAACCAGCCGACGCGATCGCATCCAATCGCATGGATGCTTCAACTGTGGTTAATTCTTTCTTTTTGGGGGGCTGAAATTTCAGTTCTGTGAGCGGAATTGCTTGGGTTTTGACGGGCACAGACCGGACTTGAGTGAGTTGTAGCTGTAAAAATTCTGCCATTTCCGGAACGACAATTGCTTGAGCTCCACGTTCACCTAAAACAATAATATCACCTGTTTTTTCACGCACAATCCCACAACCAAGGATAGCACCCAGAAAATCTCGGTGTGTAGCAGTATCAAAGAGAAAATTTCCAGCTATTTCTAATCCAGTCAGTTCTACTTGGGACTGTTCGAGAGGGAGTTCAGCACGAGCGATCGCGAAACGTTGTCTTTCTGCTTGTGGATATCCTCCCCAATGGATCAGTTGGATTTCGGTTAGCTTTGCAAATACTTGGGTGACTGCTATTATTTCTATGGGTGAAAAAAAATCTGTTACTACTACCTCCCAGGTTTTGATTGCTTGATCTGCTTGGTCAATTACACGAGCTACACTGTCCCGATGTTCGATTCCTTTTAATAGTTCTTCCCTTGGTAACATGATTTAAATAATTTAAAAATCCACTTATATAATTGTAATTCTAGTGATACCAATTTTTGATGAGGTTGCATAGATATAGATATCCCCAACCCCCTGAAAAAGCATTCGAGCAGAAAACCTCTCCCCCAACCCCTCTCCTAAGACCTTACCTACAAATAATTATTGGCTCATTTGTTTAGCAAATTTATATTTAAATGTGTCAAGTATTTTAACTTGATTTGCCTCAATCATCATCCCACCAACTCGGTAAACCGTTATTTCTTACATAGTCTCGGTTCAATCCTATTTGGGATAGTTTAGTGTAGAGAGAAGATATGGTAAGCTTTTTTGTCATTGTCTTATCCTCGTTTATATGAAAATTGGGCGTTGCTGAATTATAGGATGATGAGTAGAAAAAGCTATAACTGACAAAGTACATAATTTCTATGGTTTAAATCAAACTTTGGAACATCTCCAAATTTTAGGTAGTAAATTACTAATCGAATTGAATATCTCAGCATTTGTTCAGATTTAGAATAACATAGTGTTTGGCGGTGCAAACGCGCCAAGTAATGTCTTAATCTACTATTTTCATTCTCAACTCTGATCATGTAAGTTTTACTAATAATTTGATCGCCATCAGGAATAAAATTAGGGTAGTACGGGCGTATTGCTCTTGCGCCCCTACCATCCATCTGTAATATAAAAATAGCATTGCCATTGCTGCACAAATTCCCATAGTGGAGCAAAAGTTTTGGCACTATGATCCCCGAGAACCCAACCTAAAATACCTGGTTTAAAGTGATTTACTGCCGTCCATAACCAGATTTTGTTTTTTTTTGAGCCGACAAAGGTTTCTAATTCATCTAATTCTCCCACCTCTGGAACTGTCTCTTGGTGTTCAAAATCTGATCACTGGTTGCCGATTTGTTTAATCCAATACATAATGGTGGTATGGTGAACATTTTTAACTCTTTCAATTGCTCGTAAAGCCATCCCATTTACATACATTTTTAGACATTCATTTTTGACAGTTTCAGAATAGCCTTTATAGGGTTTATAATCCTCGATAAATTGTCGGCCACAGGTTTTACAAAAATAGTTCTGTTTGCCTCGTTTATGACCATTTTTATTAATATGAGTTGATTGACAGTTAGGACATGACCTGCTCTTATAGTGTTGATAAGCGTTCTTTTTTTATTATTCACATTCTATCCTATCATCCCCTAATTCAGCAACGCCGAACAACGACTATGTTAAGAAGTGCGAAAAAATATGGATTTCAAACGTTCTCAAAAACTTACTCATATCATAAATCAAATTTCAGTATATTTACTGAGATAATTATTATAATTATTGGTGATATTTTCTGTTGACATAAGATAATTTATAAGATATAATCTCTAACCTTTACTTTATGTACTTATTATACCAATTCTTGCCATTCTGACTACATACAGCGGATTCGGTGGTTGATGAAGTACAGTAAGATTTGGCATGAATGGTGTGGGACAGGCATGTTGCCTGTCAGAGATTGTGAGTGATCTGTGTTGGTTGGGCAGGTTTATGAGTGGGACAGGAATACTTGGACCAGATGATCGGACAGAACTAATTGATGGGGATATTATTTTTATGGCACCAATGGGTACTCGTCATGCAAGTTGCATTGGTCGCTTGCTAGAAATTTTCTTTCAAGGTTTGGGTAAACTTGTTTCAATCTTGTCACAAACCCCAGTCAGACTAAACGGAGGTTTGGAGCCACAACCAGATCTATCAATTCTGAAACGCCGCGAGGTGGTAGGGCTGGGATTATTGAACTTTGGATCGTAGATATCAGGGCTGAATTGGTTGAGGTTGATCGCAACCCATCTATTAATGGGTATGAAAGTATCCAACAATTCAGACGCGGTGAACGTATCTCACCCCTTGTCTTTCCAGATTTATACCAATTCTTGCAACTTTGACTACAGATAGTGTAGAGTATAATTTGAGTAGAGTTGAAGGAAAAATATGGCAGGAGTTTATCACCTAGACATTAAGGAAAGTGAAGCCGAGCTGAAGAAATTGCTCGCAGTGGAAAAAACTGGTCCAGGAAAAGAACGATTACAAGCATTATATCTACTCAAGATAAACAAAGCTAAAACAGTCACAGAAGTTGCTGAAATCTTGGGCAGAAATCGAGTTACCGTTCAAGATTGGTTAGCCAAATACCGTCAAGGAGGATTGGCCAAATATCTGGGGAAAAAAGTGGGTACAGGACCGACCGAGAAAAATTCCTGACTGGGCGGTAAAAAGTTTAGAAAAACGACTAAATGAAGAGGAAGGATTTAATAGTTATGGGGAAATTTGTCAATGGCTATCATCCACCCTTGGGATAGAAGCTAAATATAAAACCGTTCATCAATTAGTGCATTATAAACTAAAAGCCTCACCAAAAATCGCCAGGCCGAAAAGTACAGAACAGTCAAAAAAAAAGTTAGATAATTTTAGAAATCACTTGGCGGAGGACTTAGCTATGCTGAGTTGGTTTGCCATAACAGTAATGAGTTTAGGAGATAAAGTCAGATTTTTATGTCAAGATGAAACACGGATCGGCATGAAAACGATTAGTGGGAGAAAAATTACCATTCGTGGGGTAAAACCAATTGGTAAAGTGCAATGGAAATTTCAAGCGACTTATATTTATGGCGTAGTAGAGCCAAAGACAGGGGAACATTTCTTTTACGAGTTTACTCATCTCAATAGTCAATGCTTTCAGATATTTTTAGACTTAGTAGCCGCGCATTTTTCGGATAGTATTTTGATCATTCAGTTAGACAATGGTGGTTTTCATAAAGCTAAAAAGTTGGTAATTCCTAAAAACGTTATTTTAATGTTTCAACCATCCCATTGTCCTGAATCAAATCCAATCGAACAGGTATGGCAGTATCTCAAAAAGGGATTGAGATGGGAATTACCAAGAAACTTAGATGAATTAAGACTTTTAATTAGTAAAGAACTAGAAAAGATGAATTCAAAAGTAATTGCCTCAATTACGGGACGAGCCTATATATTAGAGGCACTATCTGTAGTCGGCATTTAGAGAATTGGTATTAGTAATTAGTGTTGATGAGATTTTATAAGTAAATTCTAGATTGCATAAAGAAACTTCAAAGCTTCCTATCGCGCAAAACCTTACTGAATAAAGCTTCTATATTTAAGATTGCGGAAACTAGCTTGTAAATTAAAAGTTTCTTAACCTAGCCAGTTCTGCTTCAACATCATACATCGACAATAGTTTGTCAAAATGTTCGTTTATATCTCTTTTTAGAGTATAAATAGTTTCTACACGATAATGGATACTAGAACAACTATCATAATTTTCTAATAAACTGGATTCTTTTACACTTACTAAGTCCCAGTCATCATTATAATATTCATTAAGAATATCAACTATACTTTTCTTTTTCTTAGCATACTCAGTAAATTGCCAACCTAAATCATGTTTATAATATATTTTTTTTTGGTTGAAATATTTTTCAGGTTTAAAAGAAGTTCTGTTTAAAAAATTATTAAAATTATTTTTATCACAGATAATATCATATATGTGTTCAATTTTCATATACTCGATTAGATTAGCCATAGAAGTCATTTTTAACATTCCAAAATTTTTAAGGATAGAATATCATTAACGTAACAAAAATTAATCTTTTTATTTATTCTATAAATAATAGTCAGTCATTCAAGTCCCCCGCAGCGAATTAGACAGGAATATCTAAATTTCTTCACCCAGCCTAGAAAAAATCTGCATTTCGTCTAGCATACCATTTAAACGACGCAAATACGTTAAATTTTCCGGCTATTCGATCACTAGGTCGTGGGATGTTGTGCCAGTTTTCCCCTGTTAATTAAATTTTGATGGGATTGCGTTCACGTAGTATACCGTAGGTAATCGCGTAGTGTACCGTAGGTAATCGCGTGGTCGTTGTCCAGTGTTCCGATTTAGCTCGCGATCGCTGTTGGTACTGTGATCTGATATCCGTTCATTCTCTAATGAGAAAATATTCAGTTATTGGATAGTTTACAAGTATAAATCAACCGGATGTAAAGCTTGAAAGTGTTATCTATAAATAATTACAGCGATCGAATCCGGTTGATTAATTTTGTTATCTATAAGTCCTCAAAAATTGCATCGACACTGATCACTATGTCCGGAAATGAAAGAGGACGAGATACTTTCCCCATGTCCAAATTGTTGGATACTTTCATAACCATTAGCACTAGGAGTGCGATAAACCTCAACTAATTGGGCTTCTATATCTACGATCCAAAGTTCAATAACTCCAGCTTTCCCATAACGCACAGACTTAACATTACGATCATCGTCAATCGTAGTAACTGATACTTCTATTAATAAATATGCGTCTTGGGTTTGGGGATGGGATTTTATATAATCATCACCACGAGGTTTCAAGATTGATATATCTGGTTGTGGTTCTAATCTTCCGTTTAGTCTAACTGGGGTTTGGGCATTGATAAAAATCCGATCGCCTAAAGCCTTAAAGAACATTTTCAGCAAACGACCAATATACCCTGCATGACGACTACCCATTGCTGCCATATAAATTATATCCCCATCGATTAGTTCTGTCTTACCATCCCCTAGCATCCCCAACTCACTCAGCTGGTAATATTCCTCTACCGTGAATTGCTTTCTTGTTGGTTTTGTTGCTACTGCGATCATCTTTCTCACCATCCCATTGACTGAATAGCTCGGATAATTCTCATTCTAATTGCGTTCACGTAGTGTACCGTAGGTAATCGCGTGGTCGTTGTCCAGTGTCTAGCTTTTGGCCGTGATCGTTGTTGGCGCTGTGATCTGATGTCTGTTATCTATTAGTCCATAAAATCTCATCAACACTGATTACTAGGTCTGGAAATGAAAGAGGTGAGATAGTTTCACCAGGTCTGAATTGTTGAATACTTTCATAACCATTAGCTCCGGGTTGGCGATACACCTCAACTAATTGTGCTTCTATGTCTACGATCCAAAGTTCAATAATCCCAGCTCTCGCATAGAGGACTGACTTAACATTACGGTCATATTCAACCGTAGTAACCGCTACTTCAATTAGTAAATATATGTCTTGGGGTTGGGGGAGCAGATCCTCGTAACAATCATCACGCGGTTTCAAAATTGATAGATCCGGTTCCGGTGCAAATTGTCCATTTAGTCTAACTGGGGTTTGTGATGTGATTAAAGCATGATCGCCTAAAGCTTTAAAGAAAATTTTCAGTAAACGCGGAATACAACCCGCATGACGACTACCCATCGGTGCCATATAAATAATATCCCCATCAATTAGTTCCGTTCGTTCATCAGGTCCAATTATCCCGATTTCACCCAGCTTGTAATATTCCTCTACAGTAAATTTCTTTCTTGCTGGTTTTGTTGCTACTGCGATCATCTTTCTCACCATCCCATTAACTGAATAGCTCGGATAATTCTCATTCTAATTGCGTTCACTAGCGTGTACCGTAGGTAATCATATCATTATCCAAACAGTAAAATGACCCTGACAAGATTAAACTCCTAATACTTTTTCTAAATACTCATAGCTTTCATCATTAAATTTATCCCAGTCTAATCGATCGGCTAAATATTGATTAATCATCCGTTGACCATTGGCTAAGGGATCTATATTACTATCATCTAAAAGCAAATTATTTGCAAATTGATTAGCCTCATTTTCTTCGTTGTCTTGAGCAATAAAATCAATCTTTTCATCAATTAAAACACCTTCTTTTAAATGTTGTAATACTAAATGTCCTAACTCATGTGCCAAGTAAAAAGTTAATTTCTCCGCATCTTTATAGGGTGAACTAATTATAATTACAGGACGAGAAAATTGCCATTGAATTAACCCTTCAATCTTCTTGATTTTCTGAGGAAAATGATCAAAATAAGCAACAATAATTCCCTGACTCCAACAATATTCAAGTAAGGAAGTTAAATTAACTGTTGGATAATTTGTTAAGATTTCTGTTCTAATTTCCTTAACATCAGTAGGTAATGGTGTAAAATTAACCTCTGTCCCGTAGACAATTAACTCAGATACTCGACTAGCTAAAGCTTGAGCAACATGGGGATAATCTTTATTTTGACTGTCATGCTGCTTAAACTTAGTAGGAGGGGGAGAATTAAATTTGATTTTTTCTGCTGGTAATAACAAAGATTTTAAGTCAAGATTAAGGCGATCGGCGATATAACTAGCACCTTCTAATACAGCAGATGGTTTATCATTGAGTTCATCATCCCACCAACTCGGTAAACCGTTATTTCTTACATAGTCTCGGTTCAATCCTATTTGGGATAGTTTAGTGTAGAGAGAAGATATGGTAAGCTTTTTTGTCATTGTCTTATCCTCATTTATATGAAAATTGAAAGCCTTATCCTATTTTCTATCCCTAATTAGGAATATGCTTATTCCCGCTTCCAAATTTAGCTAACCAAGCTAAAATTATAGGATTGACCACCGTTGGACGTTCATCATGGGGACAGTGACCTGTATTCGGAATGGAGACAAATTCGATCGCTTGTCCTTGGTCTCTCCATTGTTGGAAAATTTGTCCCCCAGTTACTGGTGTCCAAGGATCATCTTCTCCCCAAATCACTAATAATGAACATTTGACCTGGGGTAATAAGTCAGCGATCGCTGGTCCAGAGGGAGCTGTAATAATCGCAGCAAAAACTTTTTGAGCCCCAGGATCACAGGAAGGAAGATAAAGTATTTCTACCAATTCATCCGTGATCGCTTCCTGATTACGGTAAACTTGCTTGAGTGTATTCCGAATGCGGTGCTTCTGACGAATGCGATCGAAGAGAAATGGTCCAAATATCGGGGAACTAACGATCTGACTAAAAATTCCCATTACTATTCGTAAGGGTAAATTTAATTCATGAGGACGATGATTTAATCCCCCAGCACAGTTAATTAATACTGCTCCCTTGGCTATTTCTGGGTAATTTGCGACTAACATTAAGCTAACTAAAGCACCGATCGAGTTACCAATAAAAACTGTAGGTACTTGAATATGCTCTGTCCAAAAGTCTTTGATTAATTCCTGCCATAATTCTAAGCTATATCTGACAACTGGTTTATCTGAAGCTCCAAATCCTAATAAATCTAAGGCAAATACTTGGTATTCACCCTGTGCTAAGATGGGAATGTTTTTGCGCCAATGTCCAATTGATGCTCCAAAACCGTGGATCAGTACCAGTGGCTGTCCTTTACCCATTACTGTATATTGGATTTTATGCCCTTGCCAAATCCAAGTTAACTTTTCTAAGGTGTTTGTAGTTGTTAGCTGTTCTGTACTCATGGTGGTTAGATTAAGGTTGGGGATATATCAACTGATTCTATGTTAAGATAATTTTTGCTTTAATTGGGTTAATTTTTCCTGACTTAGAGTAATTTCAACTTCTAGTAATTGTGCTGGATCACGGTAGATAATGTGATGGTTTTCATCAATGATGACTTCTGGGTTGGTTAAGGTGATTTTTTGATATTTAAGTTCCGGTATTCCCACTCTAATGACTACTTCTTTTTGAGACTGGGGATAAATATATAATTGTTGATGGAGCTGATCTAATTCTAATTTATGTGGAGTGGTACTGCGTTCGGTTTGGGTATCTGGTTTGTGCCAATAAACGGTAATTCCACGTAGTTCGGGACTAAGGATTTGAAAAATTTCATCAAAACGTTGAAGTTCCCATTGGAGTTCACTCACTTCCTGATTTTGAGGAATAATCCGTTGACACCAGATAATTTCTTTACCACTTAATTTCTGCCACCATTGACGGATGATTGCTAGATTATTAGCATTTTCTGGGTGATTGCTACCCATTTGCCATGTGATTTTCATAGGTATAATAGAGAATAGTTGACTGCTCAACTGAGATTGCTATATTTATATTCTACTATGGTAATAGTGATTAAACTTATTTCCCGATGAAAAGCCAAAGAAGTGCCCAGATTACCAGCATTATTGAAAAGCGTCGTCCTTTAGCAAAGAAAATCGCCGTTGTCGAGTCAAATCTGAAGTCACTTGATGTAGCATTGCGTAACCTGGAAACTCAGCGCGATCGCATCAAATTGCAAATTGATGACCCAAATATCATTGCTCACCTCCAAGAAATCGATTTTTCTGATCTGCACATTCAGCTCATCACGGAATTGGAAACATTGGCTAAATTGAAAGCAAGATTTTCTCGTGATACTCTAAATATTGGAGTTGTGGGTCGAGCAAGACAGGGAAAAAGTCGTTTATTACAAAGTTTAACTGGTCTAACCACAGCCGAAATTCCCGATGGCGATCGACAACACTGTACTGGTGTCAGAAGCACCATTTATCATGATCCTCAGAGCGAAACATCCGGAGAAGTTTACTTTCATTCCGAGCGTTCTTTTCTAGATGAAGTCATTATACCATATTATGAACAACTCCGTTTAGGTGCCAAACCAAATACTTTAGATGATTTTGCTAATAAACCTTTTCCAGCTTTACCAAATCAGCTTTCAGTCCAAGCAGAATCAGGTGCAAAATATGAACATCTACGACGTTACTATAAAAATCTAGATCAATATCGTCCCTTATTGCGATCGGCTGCACCTCGTCAAATTTCCAAAAATGAAATTAGGGAATATGTGGCTCAAGATACTCCAGACGGACAGCGAGTTTTTTTCAATTATCTCGCAGTTCGAGAAGTCAAAATTATCTGTAGTTTTCCTAATCCGGATATCGGACAAATTGCTTTGGTAGATATGCCCGGTTTAGGTGATACTGGGATTGGTGATCAAGAGCGGTTAATTCAAACTCTCGGACAGGATGTTGATTTAATTCTCTTTGTCCGAATGCCAAAATCATCTGGGGATTATTGGGCTGATGTCGATGTTCAATTATATGATACCGCTGGAGCTGCATTAATTGATCTACCTGTAAATTTATGGTCTTTGATGATTCTCAATCAAACCAGTGCGGGTTCTAATAATGGTAATAATTCTCATAATTGTTATGACTTAGCAGATTCTCTGGTAGAAAAACATATTAATGTGATTAGTTGTATAATTGCTAATTGTGCTGAATCGGAGGAAGTTCAATTAAAAATTCTTGATCCAGCTCTTGATTATTTAGCGATTCATATCACTACTCTAGATCAGCAATATGCTACCGCTTGTCAAGCAAAATTAATGGAACTCCAAAATGCGATTAAAGTCAAATTAGACCTAGGAATTAAAGTTTTGGGAATAATGCCAAAAACTGGCAGTGATTTCCCCTTATTTATTAAACTATTTAATCAGCTTTGGAGTGAAATTACCAGTAGTCTCGAAAGATTGTTGAAAAAATTAGGAGAGCAACGTAATACCCAAGATGAAGATTTTAAACATCAAGTCGAGCTTGCTCTAGCAACTTGTCAGAGTGATCCAGGAATACCTGACCTTGAGCAAATTGAAATTAGACGCGATCGCGTAGGAGGATATCCGATCGCTTATTATGAATACTTAAATGAAATTCGCGCTCATTTATCCCAACGTTTCCTCTCCTTAGATGAGGGATTAAAATTATCAATTCAGCGGGTAAAATCTCAAGTAGCAGATGTGCTGATTCACCAAGGACGTTTGGGAAGATTAAGTGCAGCTCAAGGAGCTGAATTTCTCGAAGCGATCGTCCAACAAATACCCGATCATCTCCATCAGCTAAAATTAGGTTGTCAAATTATCTCGGATTTTAACCTTTCCTATCGCGGACTAATTCAACATCGGATTCGACAACATTTAGATGGTTTAACCCCAGATCGAACTGAATTAAAGTTGTCTAAGTCTCCTTCAGCTGCGGAAGTCTTAAACTGTTTAAAAGTTAGTCACGGAGAAGCAGTTTATAAGTGTCAAAATGCTTTAGAAGATTTATTAGGAGAACCGAGTCAAGCTGCTTTTGCGATCGTCGAAGAATTTGTCGATCGCATTTTGCGAGCAGAAGATGTGAAAATTGAATGGCAGATTTTTCTCGAAGAAATGCGCTCAGAAATTTGGCCCACCGAATTTCAACAATGGGGCGATCGGACAAAGATACATCAAGATTGGTTAAATTCGGTGGAACAAGTAAAGAGAGCTAATCAAACAGAATATCTGCAATTTTTAAACTGAGGAAATCCAGGAAGAATAGAATGGAAGAATTTAAAATTACCATGCTCGGACCCAGAGGAGTGGGGAAAACTAGTCTGTTAACTGCTATGTACGAGCAATTCGATGCTAATATTGGTCGAACTAATCTTCAACTTACTCCTGATTTAGAAAGTTCAGCAATTTTACAGGAACGTTTAGGAGAACTAGAAAGTTTATTAGATGATTTTGAAGCTCGGGGAGGAGTTGGAGCTACCGAAGCACCCGTAGGACCAGAATCTCTGAGGTCTTTTATATTTGGATTGGGTAAAAAAGGTAAACCACCATCTTTTCAGCTTAACTTTCGGGATTATCCAGGTAAATACCACTCTCGACAAGCAAATCTGGAAGAAAGAAAATTTATCAGAAATTTACTGGTTGAATGTATAGCAGTAATTATCGCGATCGATGCTCCAGCATTGATTGAAAATCAAGGAAAATGGCACAAAGAAATTAATCGACCCCAGGAAATCACTGATTTATTTAAAAATTCCTACCAAAATCTGACTACATCTAAATTAGTGATTTTTGCTCCAGTTCGGTGCGAAAAATATATGAAAGATGAAAAAACAGCTAAAGAATTACTGAAAAACATTAAATCTGGATATGCAAAATTACTTGATTTGTTAGCAGTAGAATCACTACAATCTAAAATAGCCATAGTTGTTACTCCCGTGGAAACGGTCGGGAGTGTAATTTTTTCCCGGATCGAGCTTCACAATAAACAGCCCCATTTTTATTTTCGGAAAACCAGTTACGATGCGGGATATAATCCTCAGTATAGTGAACAACCACTGCGATATCTGCTGCGATTTTTGCTCCGACAGTATCTTGATTCACAAAACTGGGGGATTTTTAATTTTATTCGAGATTTGTTTGAAGTTGATGAAGAATTCAAAATTGCGATTAAAGAATTTGCCAAGGGATGTAAAAATAGTGATGGGTTTGCAGTTTTGCAGGGTGAAAATTTACTAAATTTAGAATAGGAGTGAGTTATGAAAATTTATCTTCAGAGCTGTGGTTTTACTCAGGATGATGATTACTCATGGTTGAAAATAACTGAAACTGGTCAAAGTCCAGAAATTCCGGTCATTCTTAGAAAAACAATCCCAACTACTAATGGTAATCAAATTCTCATTACTGATTTAATTCAAAGTGAATCTCCATCGATCCTCATTGCTCGGATTGAGCATGAATTGCTACTATTAGTAACGGGGTTGAAAGCTAAGGAAAGAAGAGATTTTCGCGGTCGTGAAGTGCGTAATTCTTTGGCGTTAATTACCGATAATAGTGATGAGAGCGTGATTCGTGTTTTAGCTGCTAGTGCGTTACGAGAATTATTAAAAGATGAAATAGATGATCTAATTAGGTTTGGGGGAGAATGGGGATTTGAAGTTTCTAGTCAAGCAATTAATCAATTAATCGAAAAATATCGCCAAGAATATCCGGGAGTTGGATTAGCTAATCAAGATTACCGAGTCGGTAAAAATTCGCAAAATACTAGAGAATATCTTGCTTTTGAGTTAGAAGATAAACAGTTACCCCATATTAATGGTGTCTTAGTAGTTGTCACAGGAATTAAGACAGAAGAGAATTTGCAAAATGCTCAAGTATGGAGAGGTTTATCCAATTTGGTAGTAGCTCAAGGATGGAAAGAGCCATATAAAACCGATTTTACTCCATCAGCATATAACCAAACAACTCAGACAAAGGAGGATTTTTTCAACATTCTGTTGATTTTTCTTAAAATTACTGCGATCGCTGGAATAAGTGTGATAATTATTGCGCTTTTGTTATTATGGATATTGATGTAGAAGCCGATCGAAAAACTATTTTACCATAGGAGTCTCATCGATACCATCACCCTTTCCTGGGATGAATCCCGATCTGGAACATCCAGCATTTTGGTCATCGTTTCATACCCGACTACTAGTGGCGATCGCCGATACCCTAGCTCCGAAATTGCGCCCCAAGTATTACATTGAGGATGAATCCCGTTAGATGCTAAATTTTGGGGACAGCCCTATTTCTCTCGCCAGTTCTAACACTTGCTGAGTTTTCGATTGATTTACCACCGCGATCGCTCTTTGTGACAAACTGTCGGCACTTATTAATATACTTCAACATTTAGTCACATAATAACGTACTAAAACCATAGCGGCGATCGCCAAAACCATCCCACCAGTACCAAATCGATGCTGTCAAATGTAGCGGGACAAAGTGAAGCAATCATTAATTACTCATCGGTCGGAAACCTGTTTCCAAAAACCTGCTGGCTCCCAAATCTGTTCAAAAGATTCGCCCTTAGCTACAGCTAAACTGGGTGGCATTAGGAAACCTTGCAGAATCGCCACCACCTCGCCGAGTGTTTGCTGATCAGACTTTAATTTTCCCTTGCGGATAAAGGCATTCCACTGCTTTTGCTTCGTTTCATCCTCGGAAAATTCCTTCCTCAAAGCTAAAGGTGGAGTTAGGGGTAGCGAGGTTTGGCGACGCTCAAAAGTAGCTTTGATAGCTCCTCCGAGTGTTTCTCCTGCAAAAGTAAACTTCTGAGAAAGGAACCACAAATCGTAGAAATCCTTCATGCGGCTATTAGCTATTCCTAGCATTACCATTGCCTGAAACTTCTCCGCTACCACAGTTTCGCGCCAATAAGCCCGCACTCTTGGAGCTGGGAAGTTAAGAAGCGTTGGGAATTCCAGCGACTCTGGTGCGGGAGTAATCGCATCCCCAAAACCAATATCGATCTGAATTGGGATTCTGGCGTTTAAGAGCATTGCCGTCAACTTCAGCCGCACCCCCTCATATTTTTGGTCTTCTTTAATCCGCTCACCTCGGACTGTTTCCTCTTTAAACTCTATGCCATCTACAGCTACCTGTACACAACAGATATCCCGAAAAACTTGCTCCCACTCAGGAATTGTCTTTGACCCATAACCCAACAAATCCAAGTCTTGCGTCGCCCTGTGTGGCTCGTTACTCCACACTGAGAAAAGCGTCGCCCCTTTGAGAATGAATATGTCCTGGTATTCAGATTGACTGAGGCGGTACAGAAGTCGTTCCAATGCGTAGCGAGTCAGCAGCCCTTGGAATTCCTCCTGTTGCTTCCTGGATAAGTTAAGCAACCTCTGGCGAACGGAGGATGCTACACCGGGATGCTCTCTCATGTGACCGACTCCAAGTAAGGACGCATGACATTATTTACCCGACAGATTTGGGCATAGTGCCAGAGTTCGTCCATCGTACAACGGCGATCGCGCCAGCACTCCCATAGAGCTTCCAGTGCTACGTCCAGACCAATCTTATGGCGGTATTTGAAGCAATCTGCTACCGTTTTTGCCGGGTTGTAAACTCGCACTGTGACACCTTCCACCTGATGTTCTTCTACCCCAGCGCTCAAAGCATTACCTGACATATAGACAATTCTGAGGGGGAGAAGAGCTTCTTTTGGAGAACGCGTCTTGTGGTCGATCGCCAGCCAGATTTCAAACGGAGCTTGGGTGGTCAGTCCGTGAAAGCGGAGGGCAGAAAGCAAACAAACAATGCCCCTCGGTACGCGCTTACTTGCCTCAACTAGACTGTGATTCTCTGTGAAATTGAGATCGGCTAATGAATAAAGTCCCCGTCCTACCTTCACCAACAGCCCCTTACCTACCAACCGCCGCAGGGACTCTCGATGAATCCCGTGGGATGCCAAATCTTGGGGACGAAAGAGCCCTATTTTTCTCGCCAGTTCTAGCACTTGCTCAGTTTTCGATTGATTTACCACCGCGATCGCTCTTTGTGACAAACTGTCGGCACTTATTAATATACTTCAACATTTAGTCACATAATAACGTACTAAAACCATAGCTGCGATCGCCATCAAACCATCCCACCAGTACCAAATCTATGCTGTCAAAAGTGTAGCTGGCTTTTATGTAGCGGTACAAAGTGAGCAATCTCAACCTATGATTCTTCACCAACTAACCATCCTGGAAATTTTGGTGAAAATTCTCGCTGCTCTCAGTTAAATGAATATAGAATATTCAGTAAACCTTTTCACATCCAAATCATTAAGTATCTCATGATCCGGAAAGCGTTAGTAGTGGGCATCAATCGATATCCTTATCTCAAACAACATTTGGGATACGCTGCAAGGGATGCAGAGGAAATTGCCCGTCTCCTCAGAAAGCACGGTGATTTTGAGGTGACATTGCTACCTGAAATCTGTAAAGGGGCTAATCAGATTGACGAAAATGGGACGGTGAAAAGGGAAACTCTCGAAAAAGAAATCTATCAATTATTTAAACCTGGTGATGATTATCCAGATACAGCATTATTGTTTTTTGCGGGACATGGGTTACAAAAACCTTTACTGGGCAATAAATTCAAGGGATATTTAGCTCCTAGCGATGTCAATCCAGAGCGAGGAAAATGGGGTATTTCTTTTGAATGGCTGTTTGAGCAATTAACTGACAGTCCATCACCCAATCAGATTGTTTGGTTAGACTGTTGTCATAGTGGAGAATTTACTAATCTCACGTTTGATCAGGCAAATCCCCAAAATCGGGGTCGGGAAAATGTAAATCGTTTGTTTATTGCAGCTTGTCGCAAGTTCCAGGAAGCAATAGGAGTTGAAGGTCATGGTTTACTGATATCTCTACTGTTACGGGGATTGCGTGTTGAACAAAATCCGCCGGGAAAATGGATTAATAGTAAAAATTTAGATGCTTTTATTAATGACGAACTGCGAAATACTAACTTTACTCAGCGATTTCGTACCAATACCATAGGAGAACCGATTAATTTTTGGCCAACTTTAGGTGCGGTTGAACAGCAAACCGCGATCGCAGTTACTCCTAGTCAAGCACCTGCTAAAGAAAAAAAGGTGGTGGGGATCGAAACAATGCAATCCGTTCCTGTGTGGGTGGGACGGGATGAACTGCTAAAGCAACTCAGTGCTAAGTTACTGATTGCGGGTACAGAAAGAAATAATAGTAGCAATCTGCCAAAAGTGTTGGTTTTAGTAGGACAGGGAGGTATTGGGAAAAGTAGTTTAGCAGTTAAGTTATTGGAAGCAGTAGGAGTAAATTTAGCTACTGCGACTTTAGTTAATTCTAGTCCTTACTATCGCATTATTTGTTTTCGGGCAGAAGCAGGAAATAGTTTTGATGAAGTTGCCAAAGCAATTTTAGATGGATTGGGCATAGAAGTGGATGCAAAAGCTGAGGCTACCCAAAAAATCCGGCAAATATTAGCGGGGCTGACGCAAGAACAGTGTTTGTTATTACTGGATAATTTAGAGGTAATTTTGCATCCTGCTAGTCATCCCCAAGTTGGACGCGCTATTGCTCCAGATTGGGGTAAATTGCTCCATGCTTTAGCTGTAAATAACCATTGCTCTCAAATCATTCTTACCAGTCGAGAAGTACCAGCAGATTTGGGAGAGGGGCAATCGACCGGGGTAGTATTTGATAGTGTTTTAGTACATATAGAAACATTACTGGGAGTAGATGTTGATGCAGGAATAGAAATTTTGCGGCAGCGCCAACTACGAGATAGCGAAGAGGATTTGCGCTGGGTAACAGAAAGGGTTGGAGGTCATGCTTTTTTATTAACACAATTAGCAAATTTGGGGAAAGATAAACCAGGATATCTGCGTCAACACCCGGAATTAGTAACGGAAAGAGCAGAACCAATTCTAAAAGCGCAATTAGCAAGGCAGCACAATGAAGCAAAGGATTTACTGCGGCGGATGTGTGTGTTGCGAGTGGGGATTAATATTCGCGGTTTGACATCTCTGCGGTTATACACAGGCAAAAAAGATTTCTGGGATTTATCCATCTCAAATTTATTTAGAAAACCTGTTTGTAAGCAACCCCATCAATTAACCGATGGAGAAATTCAGCAAACTAAGTTAATTGTCAATCGATTGGTAGAAAGTAGCTTAGTTCAAAGTCGCTATGATGAACAATCTGGAGAATATTTATACAGCATACATCGTTTAATTGTAGAATTTTTACAAGCAGAATACCAGGATGATATTCCTCAATTATTGAAAAGTGTTTATGCTTTTTACCAAAATGAAAAAAAGGTAAAAGATCCTCAAAATTTAGAAGATTTGCAGCCAGTTTTAGAAGCGCAATATTTTGCTTTTCAGTTAGGAAATTATCCAGAAGCATATAATTTATTAACAAAAAATATAGATCAATATTTAATTTACTGGGGAAATTGGAATTTATTAAAAGATTTATACGAGCAAATTTTACCTTACGTTAAGGATAGTGCTGATCGTCGATTCTGTTTGATAAGCATAGGAGTAATTTATCGAGACTGGGGCAATTGGAATGAGGCTGAAAAATATTTTCGAGATGCTTTAGCTAGCGCCCAAGAGGAAAACAGCAAAAGTGGGATGGCAAACTCTTGGGGATTTTTGGGAGATATCGAGAGGAAGCGAGGGAACTGGGATGCCGCCGAACGCCTCTTTCGCCAGTGTTTAGAAGTAGAGACAGAATTGGGCGATCGCTCTGGGATGGCATACTCTTGGGGACAGTTGGGAAATATCGAGAAGAACCGAGGGAACTGGAATGCCGCCGAACTCCTCTATCGCCAATGTTTAGAAGTAATGACAGAATTGGGTGAGCGCTCTGGGATGGCATCCTCTTGGGGAGTGTTGGGAGATATCGAGCGAATGCGGGGTAATTTGGATGCTGCGGAACAACTCAAACGGCAGTCTTTTCAACTAAGACAAGAATTAGGCGATCGTGAAGGTATGGCAAGCTCTTTAGGTGCTTGGGGAGATATTGAGAAAGACCGAGGGAACTGGGATGCCGCAGAACGCCTCTATCGCCAATCTTTAGAACTGAGGACAGAATTGGGTGATCAGGAAGGTATTGCTGCATCAATAGGTTGTTTAGGAGAAAATGAACTAGGTAAAGGCAATTTAGATGAAGCCGAAAAATTATTAAAAGCAGCTTTGGCAAAAATGCAAGAATTGGGAATGACTTATCATATTGCTGAAACTAACTACGATCTAGCTCAACTTGAACGACGGCGCGGTAATCCTGAACTTGCTCAACGACATTACGATACAGCCCACCAAATCTTTCAGCAATTGGGAGCAGCTAAAGAGTTAGAGAGAATTGAACAAGAGTGGGCTATTTCTGATGAAATAAAAGAGATATAATTCAATACAATTCAGTTAACTGTAGGGGCGAAGCATTCGGGCGATCATTTATTGCTCAAATCCGTTAATATTATATCCGAATGCTTCGCCCTTCTTCGCCGATATCTCCCTGAACCGTATTGAGATATAATTGAGCGAAAAGACCAAGTATATTTAGTGGGTAATGGTCGAGAGAGATATTTCTTATTTCAGGGTGCGTTTGTAGAGGAAGGCGATCGCATAAGAGGATCTTCTATTTTGGGGATGAGCCGATTTGATTTAGACTTATTTAATTCCCAAGATAGAGCTTGACCATAAATCAATACGGTTCAGTCACCATCTTTTTTGGGAGATCTCGGCAAAGAAGGGCGAAGCATTCGGATATAGTATTACTGGTTTGATTGTTCAATTGTCGCCCGAATGCTTCGCCCCTACAATTAACTGAACTTGCCCCAATTTGACCGAGAAAGTGTAAACAATATAATCCTTTCCAACTGTTGCGAGGAAATTCGGTTTCTTTTTTGTAACCTCGTCTTGGATCGAGGTAGCGATCGCGTCTTCAGCAACGGTTACAAGAAAATGCTGAAGTAGTCGGAACTGGTGAGATGTTTTTTGAAGATGATTCTTCCCAGGTACTTCTCAACCTCCTTCAGCTTTACAGCCTGAAGATGTGCTATTATCTATGAAAACCAAAGAGCAGAACTAATCACAGTAACCACAGATAATTTGTTCGTTAGGTTGATTTCAGGAGGAATTATGATAGTTCAATCATCTCAGAAAATTTCATTACAAGAGTTTTTGTCATTGCCAGAAACTGAACCTGCTAGCGATTATATTGACGGAGATATTTATCAAAAACCTATGCCCCAAGGAAAACATAGTGTAATACAGACTGATTTATCAGCTACTATAAATCAAATTGGAAGACCTCAAAAATTAGCTCTTGCTTTTACAGAATTACGCTGTACTTTTGGTGGTGGTTCAGTTGTGCCCGATGTGACAGTATTTGAATGGTCACGTATTCCTAAAGATCAGAAAGGACGAATTACCGATCGCTTTGAAATTGCGCCGGATTGGACAATTGAAATTCTCTCTCCTGAACAATCTGCTAGTCGGGTAATTAAGAAAATTACTTTTTGTTTAAATCATGGTACAAAATTAGGTTGGTTTATGAATCCTGCTGATGAATCTGTGACAATTTTTGAACGCGATCGCTCTCTGGTTGTTAAATCAGGTGATGAAATTTTAACAGGATTAGATGTATTAGGTGATTGGCAAGTTTCAGTGAATAGTTTATTTCAATGTCTCTATTTAACTTAATCAGAGGTACTAAATATGGTATTATCAATCAATAAATCACAGATATCTTTAGCTGAGTTTTTGCAATTGCCAGAAACCGAACCCGCTAGCGATTACATTGATGGAGATATTTATCAAAAACCTATGCCTCAAGGAGAACACAGTATAATCCAAGGTGAGCTAGTATCAGCTATTAATCAGATAGCTAAACCGCAAAAATTAGCTTATGCCTTTCCTGAATTACGCTGTACTTTTGGGGGTAGTTCAGTTGTGCCCGATGTGACAGTATTTGAATGGTCGCGTATTCCTCGTTTAGCTAATGGTAGAACAGTTAATCGTTTTGAAATTGCCCCAGATTGGACAATTGAAATTCTCTCTCCTGAACAATCTGCTAGTCGGGTAATTAAGAAAATTACTTTTTGTTTAAATCATGGTACAAAATTAGGTTGGTTTATGAATCCTGATGATGAATCTGTGATAGTTTTTGAACGCGATCGCCATCCGATTGTTAAATCAGGTGATGAAATTTTAACAGGATTAGATGTATTAGGTGATTGGCAAGTTGCAGTGAATAGTTTATTTCAATGTCTATATTTAACTTAATCATTTATATTTTAATCCAGTTCAGTTAATCGTAGGGGTGAAGCATCTCTGGCGATAATTTATAACTTAAATTTTACCAGGGTAAATGTTTGGGCTATAATTTATTCGCCAAAATGCTCTTTGCCCCTACAGTTAACTGAATCGTAATAATGTACTCAAACCATAGCTGCGATCGCCAAAACCATCCGACCAGAGTTCTCCCGGATTTATGGTTATAAGTAAGACTTATATTGTCTGAAAAGCAAGCATTTCCGCCCTCATTAACCAAAAGATTTGGATCTCAAGATACTTTTTGACCATAGATCCGGGAGAACCCATTTCCCCAAATAAAGATAAAAAAATCAACAGCTCAAAGCCCCTCCATAATAAAATGAAGGGGCTTTGAGTGAAATAATAACCTGGCACCGAGCTATTTTCCCAGGCAGCAACCCGCCAAGTATCTTCGCCGCAGCAGCGTTTCACAACTGAGTTCGGGATGGGGTCAGAGTGGGACCACTGCGCCAACAGCACCAGGAAAGCTGTAGGACTCAGATAACAGAGACCTGAAGACTGCATAAAAAACAAGTCAAGAAGCGACATCGAAACCAAAAATAGATAGAGGTCAAGCCCTCGGTCGGTTAGTACAGCTCGACTCTAGCCATCACTGACATTACATCTACTGCCTATCAAACAGGTAATCTACCTGAGACCTTACTGGCCGGAGCCATGAGAACAATCATCTTCAGAAAGGCTTCCCACTTAGATGCTTTCAGCGGTTATCCCAACCGCACTTGGCTACCCAGCGTCTACCGTTGGCACGATAACTGGTACACCAGCGGTGCGTCCCTCCCGGTCCTCTCGTACTAAGGAGGGGGTCTGTCAATGTTCTTGCGCCTGCACCGGATATGGACCGAACTGTCTCACGACGTTCTGAACCCAGCTCACGTACCGCTTTAATGGGCGAACAGCCCAACCCTTGGGACGTACTTCCGCCCCAGGTTGCGATGAGCCGACATCGAGGTGCCAAACCTCCCCGTCGATGTGAACTCTTGGGGGAGATCAGCCTGTTATCCCTAGAGTAACTTTTATCCGTTGAGCGACGGCCATTCCACGCGGAGCCGTCGGATCACTAAGGCCGACTTTCGTCCCTGCTTGACTTGTAGGTCTCGCAGTCAAGCTCCCTTCTGCCTTTGCACTCTTGAGGCTGATTTCCAACCAGCCGGAGGGAACCTTTGCGCGCCTCCGTTACCATTTAGGAGGCGACCGCCCCAGTCAAACTGCCCCCCTGAAACGGTCCCCAGGCCGGATGACGGCACTAGGTTAGAATTCTAGCCTCACTAGAGTGGTATCTCACCGATGGCTCAGATATCCCCACAAGGATACCTTCCATGCCTCCCACCTATCCTGCGCAAGTGAAGCCCGAAGCCAATTCCAGGATACAGTAAAGCTTCATAGGGTCTTTCTGTCCAGGTGCAGGGAGTCCGTATCTTCACAGACAATCCTATTTCGCCGAGTCTCTCTCCGAGACAGCGCCCAAATCGTTACGCCTTTCGTGCGGGTCGGAACTTACCCGACAAGGAATTTCGCTACCTTAGGACCGTTATAGTTACGGCCGCCGTTCACCGGGGCTTCGGTCGCTAGCTTTAGGTTACCCCTGACCAACTTCCTTAACCTTCCGGCACTGGGCAGGCGTCAGCCCCCATACATCGTCTTACGACTTAGCGGAGACCTGTGTTTTTGGTAAACAGTCGCTTGGGCCTCTTCACTGCGACTTACTCTCGTAAGCACCCCTTCTCCCGAAGTTACGGGGCCATTTTGCCGAGTTCCTTGGAGAGAGTTATCTCGCGCCCTTAAGTTTTCTCAACCTCCCCACCTGTGTCGGTTTCGGGTACAGGCTCCAATTGTTTACGGTCTGTAGAGCTTTTCTTGGAAGCTTAATCCTGGCCACTTCGAGTCCGTAGACTCTCCTCTCCTGCCTCAGCTCAGTGCGTTTTCACCACACCTCAACACCTCGAACAGTTGCACCGGCACTACCAATCACCGGCTGGTGCGGACTTTCTCCGTCCCTCTGGACCAACAATTGCAGGTACGGGATTATTCACCCGTTGTCCATCGACTACGCCGTTTGGCCTCGCCTTAGGTCCTGACTAACCCTCCGTGGACGAGCCTGGCGGAGGAACCCTTGGGGTTTCAGGGCATTGGATTCTCACCAATGTTTGCGCTACTCAAGCCGACATTCTCGCTTCCTGTCTGTCCACACCTGCTCTCGCTAGTGCTTCGCTCAATTCAGGAACGCTCCCCTACCGATATCTTCATATCCCGCAGCTTCGGCAGAGCACTTAGCCCCGTTCATTTTCGGCGCAGGAGCGCTTGACCAGTGAGCTATTACGCACTCTTTTAAGGTTGGCTGCTTCTAGGCAAACCTCCTGGTTGTCACTGCACTCCCACCTCCTTTCTCACTTAGTACCCATTTGGGGGCCTTAGCTGGCGGTCTGGGCTGTTTCCCTCTTGACAATGGAGCTTATCCCCCACTGTCTCACTGGCTGAGTGTCCATCTGGTATTCAGAGTTTGTCTCGATTTGGTACCGCTCTCGCAGCCCGCACCGAAACAGTGCTTTACCCCCAGACTATAATCTCAACCGCTGCGCCTCAACACATTTCGGGGAGAACCAGCTAGCTCCGGGTTCGATTGGCATTTCACCCCTAACCACACCTCTTCCGCCGATTTTTCAACATCGGTCGGTGCGGACCTCCACTTGGTGTTACCCAAGCTTCATCCTGGACATGGTTAGATCACCCGGGTTCGGGTCTATAAACACTGATCATCGCCCTGTTCAGACTCGCTTTCGCTATGGCTGCGGCATTCCCGCCTTAACCTACCAGTGCCTATAAGTCGCCGGCTCATTCTTCAACAGGCACGCGGTCAGACGTTTAATCGTCCTTCCACTGCTTGTAGGCTTACGGTTTCATGTTCTGTTTCACTCCCCTCTCGGGGTTCTTTTCACCTTTCCCTCGCGGTACTGGTTCACTATCGGTCACACAGGAGTATTTAGCCTTACGAGGTGGTCCTCGCTGATTCACACGGGATTTCTCGTGCCCCGTGCTACTTGGGATTCAGCTTAGTGGTGCCAATTTTCGACTACAGGACTCTCACCTTCTCTGGTGCAGTTCTCAGCTGCTTCGTCTAATTTTTCCCACCGTTGGTGCTGTCCCGCTACCCCAAAGATGTTCTCTCTGGTTTGGGCTCTTCCCCTTTCGCTCGCCGCTACTCAGGGAATCTCTTTTGATTTCTTTTCCTCGAGCTACTAAGATGTTTCAGTTCGCTCGGTTCGCTCATCTCTGTCTATATATTCAACAGAGTGTTTTTGGGTTGCCCCATTCGGACATCTCCGGCTCTCTGCTTGCTGCCAGCTCCTCGGAGTGTTTCGCCGGTAACCGCGTCCTTCTTCGCCTCTGTGTACCCAGGTATCCACCGTAAGCCCTTTCTAGCTTGACCACTTTCGTTCAAACTTTTTTGGCTTGTTTTTTTTGCTTAGTAAGAAATTGCTGTGGTTTCTTCTTCAGAAACTTCACTTTCTCACCTGCTTTCTGACTTGTTTTTATGCAGTTTTCAAGGTTCTGGCTGGGAAAGAGCCCCAGCAGTTTGCTACTAAAAGAGCAACTTTGCTGAGTTCTGATTAACCGAACCAAAATATAGTTTGAAAGTTTTTCGCCAAATCTCGCACGACCTAGGATGACCTCATCTCGACCTTGATACTTTTTTTCGGTCTGAAATGGGTTAGGTCTCCTTGTAAAGGAGGTGATCCAGCCACACCTTCCGGTACGGCTACCTTGTTACGACTTCACCCCAGTCATCAGCCCCGCCTTCGGCATCCTCCTCCTTCCGGTTAGAGTAACGACTTCGGGCATGGCCAACTTCCATGGTGTGACGGGCGGTGTGTACAAGGCCCGGGAACGAATTCACCGCAGTATGCTGACCTGCGATTACTAGCGATTCCGCCTTCATGCAGGCGAGTTGCAGCCTGCAATCTGAACTGAGGCCGGGTTTATGGGATTGGCTCCACTTCGCAGCTTCGCGACCCTCTGTCCCGACCATTGTAGTACGTGTGTAGCCCAGAACGTAAGGGGCATGCTGACTTGACGTCATCCCCACCTTCCTCCGGTTTGTCACCGGCAGTCTGTCTAAAGTGCCCAACTTAATGCTGGCAACTAAACACGAGGGTTGCGCTCGTTGCGGGACTTAACCCAACATCTCACGACACGAGCTGACGACAGCCATGCACCACCTGTGTTCGCGCTCCCGAAGGCACTCTCGGCTTTCACCCAGATTCGCGACATGTCAAGCCCTGGTAAGGTGCTTCGCGTTGCATCGAATTAAACCACATACTCCACCGCTTGTGCGGGCCCCCGTCAATTCCTTTGAGTTTCACACTTGCGTGCGTACTCCCCAGGCGGGATACTTAACGCGTTAGCTCCGGCACTGCCCGGGTCGATACGGGCAACACCTAGTATCCATCGTTTACGGCTAGGACTACAGGGGTATCTAATCCCTTTCGCTCCCCTAGCTTTCGTCCCTGAGTGTCAGTTGTGGTCCAGCAGAGCGCCTTCGCCACCGGTGTTCTTCCCGATCTCTACGCATTTCACCGCTACACCGGGAATTCCCTCTGCCCCTACCACTCTCTAGCCTACCAGTTTCCATCGCCTTTCCAGAGTTAAGCCCCGGTCTTTGACGACAGACTTGGTTGGCCACCTGCGGACGCTTTACGCCCAATAATTCCGGATAACGCTTGCATCCTCCGTCTTACCGCGGCTGCTGGCACGGAGTTAGCCGATGCTGATTCCTCAGGTACCGTCATTTTGTTCTTCCCTGAGAAAAGAGGTTTACAACCCAAGAGCCTTCCTCCCTCACGCGGCGTTGCTCCGTCAGGCTTTCGCCCATTGCGGAAAATTCCCCACTGCTGCCTCCCGTAGGAGTCTGGGCCGTGTCTCAGTCCCAGTGTGGCTGATCGTCCTCTCAGACCAGCTACTGATCGCCGCCTTGGTAAGCCTTTACCCCACCAACTAGCTAATCAGACGCGAGCTCCTCTTCCGGCAATTAATCTTTCACTCTTGCGAGCTTATCCGGTATTAGCAGCAGTTTCCCACTGTTGTCCCGAACCTGAAGGTAGATTCTCACGCGTTACTCACCCGTCCGCCACTAGGGTATTTCTACCCCCGTTCGACTTGCATGTGTTAAGCACGCCGCCAGCGTTCATCCTGAGCCAGGATCAAACTCTCCATTTTGTGGTTTGAGTCTTTTCGGCTCTTTTTTTGATGACTCTAAACTTTTTAAGGTTCAGAATCCTCGATTTTATTTTTTGCTTTTTTGATTTGGGGATTTTCCCCTCATCTCATTGCTTTTAACGAGGATTTGGCTTATAATTACTTTCAAACTATTCTTTTGTCTAGGTTCGGTGCGCCTTGACTGCCTTGGCTTGCGCTTTGGCTTTGTTTTCGACGCTTTACTAACTTAACAAGACTTTTTTGATTGCGAAAGGGGGGTAAACCGTAATTTTTGTGGTGTAGTTACCCTACTTGCTATTTTGAATGTAATATGGTATAAGCATTCGCCGATCGGCATAGTGCCTGGGCAATAGGGATAATTCCTACACAGGCTATATAAGACATTGGTACTGGAAAGATTAGTTACTGTTTGGCGATCGCACCTCTAATCACCGATGATGTGGCGCAAATGTGGTAGGGGCGGGCCATACGCTCCTACTGGTGGTCTAGATGATAAAAGCTTGTTTAGCCGATCGCCGATTGGTTTTGAGACAGATATTGATAATTCTCTATATATTCAGAGCTGAATCCTGAAGAACTTTCTATTTATAATTTTGACAAAGATGTTCATAGTTAATTGCTCACAGCTCAGGTAAATAATGCTATGAACTATCAACTATAAACAATCTCCTGATATTTCAATTACCCAAACTTAACCAGGAATACATGGTCTGGTTAGATGCTATTAAAGATGTTTTTAACCTAACTTTCGGGAGATCGAATATAATCATAAACATCCAAATATTGCTTACCAGGATGATTCCAAGAGTAATCAGATGTCATCCCCTGAATCACAAGTTTTTGGAATTTTTCGGTGGAACTATACCACAATGCGATCGCGCGATTGATGGCAGATTCTAGAGCCGGATAGTCGGTCTGATAAAATACATAACCATTCCGCTCTTCCACTGGATGAGATTGGTCATAATCCAGGTCAAACACGGTATTGACAAGACCGCCAACACCCCGCACAATCGGCACAGTGCCATATCGTAAACCAATCATCTGAGTTAAACCACAGGGTTCATAATTGCTAGGAACAACAATCATATCAGCACCGGCATAAATCAGGTGAGATAATTCTTCATTAAAGCCAAGTTCTAGATGACAATCTGGATTATTATTGAGGTAATTTTTTTCATGCCAAAACCGAGAATTGATTTGAGGTTCGGTTGCTGATCCTAATAAAACAAACTGCGCTCCATGAGAGAGGGAGTAATAAATAGCATGATGAACTAGATCAACTCCTTTTTGTGCATCTAGCCGACCGATATAGCAAATAATTGGCTGATCAACTTCGCGGAGTAAAAGTCTTTCACGTAGTGCTTTTTTATTCTTGGTTTTTTCCTTGAGATTCTCTTTACTGTAGTGATAAGTCAGATAGGGATCAAGTTCCGGATTCCACACTTGATAATCAATCCCATTCAGAATACCAAGGAATTTATGCTGGGATATATGTAGAGTATGACCCAGCCCATAGCCAATGTCGGTGTGACGTGCTTCCCAAGCATGATGGGGTGAAACAGTAGTAATAAAATTGGAATAAATGATACCCCCTTTCATAAAATTTATGACAAAGGGGTTAAAGTTGTCTTGGAGGCGATCATATTGGAAATAGTAGCCTTCATTATTGAGCCCTGTTGCCCAGAGAACATCTACACCAGCAATTCCTTGATGTTTGAAATTATGAATAGTGTAGCAAACTCGCTGATGTGGCATCCCATGATATTTATACATTTCAAAGAGCAAAACTGGAATTAAACCAGTTTGCCAATCATGACAATGGATAATATTGGGACGCTTGTTAGTTTTGAGTAAAAATTCTAAGGCAGCTTTGCTAAAAAAGGCAAAGCGCATATTATCGTCCATACAACCATAATAACAGCCTCGGTTAAAGAAGTTATCTGGGGAGTGAGGTTGAATAAAGAAACATAGCCTTCCATGTACCCAACCACAAAATACAGAACAGTGAATCGCACTATCATACCAGGGCACCCACAGATCTCGATAAGCTTCGTGGAGTCCCCAGATATGGTCATAACGCATACAATCATACATTGGTAGAATAATCTCCACCGTATTACCCCGAACTTCTAACTCCTTACTTAACCCATACACCACATCACCCAAACCCCCAGCTTTGATCACTGGGGCACATTCTGAGGCAATTTGTACGATATACATCTCTAATCCCTGCTTAACAAAAATTTATTGTTCCCTGCTTTCATTGAATACAGGAAAGCAGGGCTTTTTGGCAAGTAAGTGGCCAGAGATTCATTAAAATAGATCGAACAGCTAATTACAAGTCGGAGTGTGATCAGTGTGACAATTAGTATGATTGGAGCGTAATCACATCAATATACTTGGAAGTGGAGAGCAAACTATCATTTTTGCCCAGGGTTTTGGGTCAGATCAAACTGCATGGAGACATCTGGTAGCAGCTTTTGTTGATCGGCTTGGATGCTCTATATTGGGATGGGAGGTCATCCTTAAGTAATAAAATCAATTAATTCTGAAAAAGCCTAGTTTTTGAACAGATCAATTTTGCCAGAGAATTGTAATTATGAAAACTTTACTAGGTAGTAAGAAAAAAGGATTTTGGCAAAGAGCAGGTGAATTAGTTAAGGGTACATTAATGCCCTGGACATACTCAGCAGATATCCAACGTGATAATATGCAGAAGATGATTTGCCATCAACAATATTTCCAAGAAAAACAATTAGGATTTCAAACACAGGTAGAAGAACGCTACCTTAGATTATTATAGCAGTTTAGTGACGCAGTTAGAGCAGGGATGGATGATTATCTAACTAAAGCCATTCGTGTCGAGGACTTAATTACCGTACTGCATTAATGTCAGATCATTAATATTGAGCGATGAAGACGCTCTAATAATCTATTTTTTCTCTAACTTAACCCGATGGTAGTTTAGTCAGATAAACTCCGGTAATTAGATATAAATTTAGTACAATAATAGACTCGATTATTTTGACAATTTTACCAACAATTTAGATTTTTTAATCTTGACATCCAGAATATATCTTGCTAAGATAATAGTGGAAATCGCTCAGGATATCCCAAGCTAAATTTCCACCAAATAACGAACAGGATTGATCTGTTCAGGAAAACCACTTACTTATTTTTCTCAAAATCAGGAGTTAAGACCATGATGATGATGATGACTAACCTCACCAAACCAATGAGCAAAGAAATGCAAGACTGCATGAATGCTTGTATGGAATGTTACAAAATGTGTATGGAATCCATGACTTACTGTATGCAAATGGGCGGTAAGTGTATGGAAGGCTCAATGATGGGGATGATGCGCGACTGTGCAGAAATGTGTCAAATGTGCATGAATATGATGATGTGTGGTTCCGAGTTCATGGGACGCACCTTTGAATTATGTGCAGATATGTGTATGCGCTGTGCTGAATCTTGCGAGATGATGGCTGATGATGAAATGATGATGAAGTTTGCCAAAAGCTATCGTAATTGTGCCGATTCCTGCAAGAAAATGTCCATGATGATGATGAAAAATGCCTAGGTTATTTCCAGGTTGATTGCTCTCTCGTCGTTCATCAATAGTCAAATTCCGCAGAGATAAATCTGCAACCTCATCTTCAAGCGCTTGGATTCTTTGGATCTGAGCGCTTGAAACTTTCCGGAGTTGGATAAATTTCGCGTTTGGTATGAAACAGCTAAAATCTACTTCTCAGGATCTGCGAAGTTTATTTGAGGATAGTATTACAGTTAAATATGTAGCTGAACCACTCTTATCTGTACCAGCTCAAGAGGATGGGGAATTTGTGCAGCAATGGATGGAAAGCATTAATTTTGATGTAGTCGCGATCGAAGATGGAGGAATTATTGGTGGTTATGTGGAACGACATCATCTCGGTCCTGGTTGTTGTCGAGACTATCAACATATTTTTCATCCGGCAGAATTAATTGCTGAATCTACACCATTGATGGAACTACTACTAATTTTGCGAGATAAACTACGAGTCTTTGTCCTCGATCGCAACCGAATTAGTGGAATAGTCACAAGAGGGGACTTGCAAAAAGCCCCAGTCCGGATGTTGCTATTCGGACTAATCACATTGCTGGAAATGAACCTATTACGACTGGTGCGAATTTATTATCCCCAAGATACATGGCAATCTTTCCTCAAACCAGAAAGAGTAGCTTTAGCACTAAAACTCTGGGAAAACCGTCACGCTGAGAATGAAGCGATCGATTTAACTGATTATTTGCAATTTTGTGACAAACGGGAGTTAATTTTAGCCAATCCGGAACTAATGGAACGACTTCAACTCAAATCTAAGCGATATGGAGAAAGGTTTTTGAAATCCGCTGAGTCTTTAAGAAACAAACTAGCTCACTCTCAGGATTTAGTTGAAGGTTCATCTTGGCCCGCAATTATTGCTTTAGCAGGAGAAATAGAAGCTTGTCTCCAACGCTGTGAAGAAGTAGAAAACTTTTAGTCAATCAAACATGATCAGTCTGAAGACTAAAACAAATTTTGGTATCAGTATATTCAGGCACCCAACCATCTACAGTAGTAAAGTAACGTATTGCTTTAAGTTGCAGCCCTGCGGTAAGACAAAACCAATGCTCTACACCAGCAGGAACTTTAATATATTCTCCTGCTTCCACAATTAATTCTGCTTGCCAACCATTGGGTAAGATAAATCCAAAAATACCTGCCCCTGATACTATATATAATGATTCTGAGTCTTTATGAGTATGACAGCGATCGCACTGGGTAAATAATGGGTAAAGATGGGGAGAACCTGGGTGTAACACCATTAATTCTTGCCACTTATATTCATTAGACAGTTTCAGTTGCTCAAAACGGTGGTTAAAAACATTTAGCACCTGTAACTTCTGTTCCCAGTTCAGCACATCTTCTGCTAGTAACTCTGACAAAATTGGGTTTTCACTGATATTCCAGGATTCAAGTTCAATGTTTAAGGGCGCAAGTTCTGAGACAATATTGCTAAGTTCGGTCTGGATCGTATTGTGTTCAAGTCGGAGGATAGCCATATAAGTATGAAGATTTTGCTTTAAAGGGGTCTAATCTGAGGGTTCGGTCATAGTCACCTATTCCGATAGAAATACCGTAGATTAAAATTTTAGTTTTGTCAAGCCTCTCCGGGAAATTGAATTAGACGGTATCTTGATCGAGATATCGTTGATTTATCTATCAAAATCAATAGTTTTGATGGGTTTTCAGATCCTGATCCTAATCAGACTGGACAACAGCCCGCCATTACCTGTTTTTTTTCTAAGATCACATTGACTAACAACATAGACAAGATAAGACGCTAAACTCAAATACGTTATTATTTAAAAATCTTTATCTCATGTCTGATCCCAAAACCACCCAGTCCTTTTCTGCTATGGGGCGTCCAACTAGCTCAGAATTTGATGTGATTGTAATCGGATCGGGAATTGGAGGGCTAGTAACCGCCACCCAATTAGCTGCCAAAGGAGCCAAAGTTCTGGTACTTGAAAGTTATCTCATTCCTGGAGGTAGTGCTGGATACTTTGAGCGATCGGGTTATCGATTTGATGTTGGTGCATCAATGATTTTTGGTTTTGGTAAACGTGGCACTACCAATCTCCTTACCAGAGCTTTGCAAGCTGTAAATGTCAGTTTAGAAACCATTCCTGACCCAGTACAGATCCATTATCATTTACCAGACAACTTGGATTTAGAAGTACATCGTTCTTACGAAAAATTTTTGCAACAACTAACGAGTTATTTTCCTCATGAAAGTGATGGTATTCGTCGCTTTTATGATGAATGTTGGGAAGTATTTAACTGTTTGAACTCAATTGAATTACTTTCTCTGGAAGAACCTAAATATTTAACTGGTGCATTTTTCCAAAATCCTTTGTCCTGTTTGGGATTAACTAAATATTTACCCCAAAATGCTGGAGATGTTGCTCGTCGCTATATTAAAGATCCAGTTTTACTAAAATTTATTGATATCGAGTGTTATTGTTGGTCTGTTGTTCCAGCCAATCTCACACCAATGATTAATGCTGGGATGGTATTTTCTGACCGACATTATGGAGGAATTAACTATCCTAAAGGTGGGGTTGGTCAAATTGCTCTGAAATTGGTGGAAGGACTGGAAAAAGTTGGTGGTCAAATTCAGTACAAAACGAGGGTAAGGAATATTCTGATAGAAAATGGACGAGCGATCGGTGTAAAGTTAGCTAATGAGCAGGTATATAAAGCTAAATATATTGTTTCTAATGCGACTCGCTGGGATACATTTGAGAAAATGTTACCACCAGAAGAAATGCCAACGGCTGAAAAAAGATGGCAAGAACGTTATCAGAAATCTCCAAGTTTTTTAAATTTGCACCTAGGTGTAGGAGCGTCAGTTTTACCACCAGATACAGATTGTCATCATATTTTGCTGGAAAAATGGGAGCAAATGGAGGAAGAAGAAGGCACAATTTTTGTTTCTATTCCTACCTTACTTGATCCAAGTTTAGCTCCTGAAGGTTATCATATAGTTCATGTTTTTACTCCGAGTTGGTTTAATGGTTGGAACGGACTATCAACAAAAGAATACATCGATAAAAAAGAGGAAGCTGCTAGCCGAATTATTACCAGATTAGAGAAAATTTTTCCTGGTTTAGATGCAGGATTAGATTATATGGAAATCGGTACACCTCGCAGCCATCGAAGGTTTTTAAATCGTGATCAGGGTACTTATGGACCGATTCCAACTCGCAAGTTATCCGGTTTATTAGGGATGCCCTTTAATCGGACTGCTATTCCTCGACTTTATTGTGTTGGTGATAGTACATTTCCCGGTCAAGGTTTAAATGCGGTAGCGTTTTCAGGGTTTGCTTGCGCTCATCGTATTGCGGTTGATTTGAAACTATAATAGTTATAGCCGAGCTGAGGAACAGTTATGGATAGCCTGACTATTAGCCTTTCCCCTGTCATCAATCTTACCAATGAACAATTTTTCCAAATCTGTCGCCATAATAGTGACCTAAGATTTGAACGTAATGCACAAGGAGTGCTAACAATTATGGCTCCGGAAGGAAGCGAAACTGGAATGCGTAGTGCTATCGTTACTACCGATTTAACTATTTGGAATCGCCGCACCAAATTAGGTTATACTTTTGGTTCTTCGACGGGGTTTAAATTGCCAAATGGGAGTGATCGGTCACCTGATGCTGCATGGATTCGGAAAGAGCGCTGGGATGTTTTGAGTAGAGAAGAACGTTCTCGCTTTGCACCAATCTGTCCTGATTTTGTAGTGGAGTTAATGTCACCTAGCGACAATCTGGCAAATATTCAAAGGAAAATGCAGGAATATCAAGATAATGGTACAAGGTTAGGTTGGCTGATTAACAGACGTGATCGGCAAGTGGAAATCTATCGCATTGGTCAACGGTCAGAAGTGCTAGATCATCCTAGTGTGCTTTCAGGGGAGGATGTATTACCCGATTTTGTACTTAGCTTGGATGATATTTGGTAAAAGATTTTGAATTGATCAAATGGGGGAGCGATCGCGCGGTAGGTGGGAATGCAGAAAATCTTAATTTCAACAGCGATCTTTTCTCCCGATCGCTCTGTACCCAATAGTTGCTCTGCACCCAAATCAATATACATTTCCACACCACCAATTTCAATTTCTGGCTAGATCATCAGTGATCATCCAATCTTCTTTTTCTAAACCTTTCTTATTGCTCCCAGGATTGGTCAGTTGGGTCAACCCGACTATCATGCTGAATGTTACAACAGGGGCGATCGGGGTGGTCGCAAAGAAGTAAATCGGTTATGCTAATTAATGAATCTCCCCTATACAATACTCTTATTCATACTTAATCTGGAATATCGCATTGCTCAGAAGCAGAATTGAAAGTCTCCCATTGTGATCATCTTTTTTTGGCAGGATTTTTAGCTTTATTTTTGGGAGATTTCTCAGATGTTTTTGATTTTATAACATATTTTGAAATAAATTTATCCGCTGAATCAGTAGACGGTTGAGTGATACCAAGACGAATAAACTCTGTCCATATTTCATTAGTTAATAATTTTAAAGCGGTGTTAGGATTTTGAGTAGCGATCGCACTAATAAGTTTTTGACAACCTTCTTGCAATGACTCAATATTTGCATCTTCTGGTGAAATCTTTTTCAGTAAAGAAAGTGCTATTGCAAAATATTCAGAATCGAGGGATATCTTTTTCAATTTTAATCCCCGATTTACCAATTTTAACCAAATAGGTAACAATTCCAGCCAATTATTTTGCTGGATATTTTTTAATGCTTCTTCCTCCATCCTAAGTGTACTCCATCCGCAAAGAGCAGCTTTAGCTGATTGAAAATCATGTATTTTTAAAGCATTATTCCATAATTTTTGTACCTGCTGATTGAACCGACTTGCTAAAAATTGGTAAGCTTCTTGAACTTGTTCTTGAATTGTTACTTTATAAACAGTTTCTCCCCTTGGTAGTCTATCTCCTCGATAAGAAAGGAAATTGTGAGAACCACATAAGTGAATTTTGTGATCGACTACTACTTCCTTCGCATGAGAATTTCCCAACCAAAATATCTGTACCGCAGGTAATTCATCAGGTGTTGTAATTCCTGTTAGTTTTTGCTGGAGTGTGGGAGAAATTTGTCGTTCTTCTTCTTCTTGTTTGCGTGCAATTCCATAACCAATTAAAATTGAAACTCCGCGTTTGGCAATATTCTCAAGCAATTTGATAAAATCATCATCGATCACTTCTTCACTCACCCAAGGAGAAAAAATCAGGATCTCATAACTTGCTGATTTCAGAGTATCTAAAAAAGCTTTCCTAATCTCACTATCACGCAGCAAAATAACACTATTTTTTGACGAAGACTTAGAATTATTCCTATTTTCTAGAACATTTTCAATTGCGATATGATTAATTTTTTCAATTCTTGACTCAACTTCTGCATTGCTCTCTTCCATTAGTAGATCGCGATCGCTAGCAATAGTTTCTTCACTAAGAGAAAACAAATCTTGCAAAGAAATCATTCCTTCTTCTTGCAGGACATCTAACCAAGTTGAAGGATATTCTAAAACTTGCTTACCACGCATAACTTGCAAGTTTATTTGGTCTTCAAGTAGATCAAAAATCACGAAAATAGATATAGCTTGCCAGATATTTGTAGCTGCATTTATTACTATACCTGCTTTAGTAATTAATTTACCTTCTTTTGGTACATGAATTCCTAAACTTGAAGCCTCAATTATTTCCTGAAGTTCTTCAAGGGACAAAACATAAATATCAGGACTTCTATTTTCAATCACCATGAAATTTTCCAATTCTGGTAATTCGATTTGTTTTTCCTCCAAAGGAGAATCTAGAAAAAAAAGATTGCAGTTTAATGGGTCAGTAATAGCATAAATTTCTTTAGTTTGTGGAGGTTGGGGAACAGAACCTTGTGCATAGAATTCTCGTCCTTGAGCAGTAAGTGTGATCGATTCATCGAGGTTCCGTTCTAAAGTCTGCAAAAAGCGGAGAGTTCTAGTAGTATTTTGTACGAATACAGGATCTAGACCAAGTACAGTTGCTAATTCATCCGCTGTTGGTGGTGGATCAAGTTCAATCCCAGCGCGAAGAATAATCTCTTCTAATACATTAAATTTACGAGGCTCACTAATTGTAACTTTCACTGGAACTTGCAAAAGACTATAGCGGAATTGACGTGCTGCTAAGACGGATAAAGCAGGATTTTTTTGCTCAATTTTATCTGCGGTTTCTTGCAAAGCTGCATCAATTGGTTTAGGGGATGATACTAGAAACATCAATTAGTCCTCCATGACGACGTACAATATCAGAAATGTTAGAATACATACTGCCAACTCCACGGGCATACTGAGTAAATAAGGAATGACAACCAACAACTATTAGTAATTCCTGAGCGCGAGAAAAAGCGACATTTACCCGTTCTAACTTTTTAGCAAATCCTACATCTTGCTTACTGTTATTGCGAACCATGCTCACAATAACTACTGCTCGTTCCATACCTTGAAATCGGTCAACTGTACCTGTCCTTATTTGCAGCGATGGGAATTTTTCAGAAATTATTGTTTCTTCAATTAGTTTCAATTGAGCGCCATAAAAAGTAATGATACCTATTTCTTTGCGAGGATTCCCATCCGCAACCTTAGCAGCCCAAACTGCTTCCATTTGCTGACATAAACGTTCAATCACATCTACTTCTTTAATATTTGATCTTGATGTTCCTTCTTGTCTTTCTTCAAAACCCTGTTCTAATGGCATTTTTACCCAAATCAGATGATGATTTTCCTGGATAATTTTATCATTCAAATTGTGTGCGCGTTGTCGATCAGCATCGGGAATTCCACATTCTAGACGATGATCATAAAATTGATTGATAGCACCCATAATAATGGGGTGCATCCGATACTGAATATTTAACCTATGTTTGATGCTTTCATGTGCAGTTTCAAATTGTCTTTTAAAGAGTGATTCTTCTAGAAATGCCAATTCTTCTCTGGTACTTCCCATTTCTTCGGCAATTTCTTCGATACTATTTTCATGGAGCATTGGTGGTAATTGTCTATAGTCACCAATTAATACTAATTTTTTCCCTTTTAAAGCAGGAATCATTAACTCTGGAGGTGTACATTTACTGACTTCATCAATTATTACCACATCAAAATCATTGAATTCTTTAGCAAAATGATATCCAGCAGCTTGAACGCAAGTAATCCCAATCACGTTAGCATTATCAATATAAGTCCGTCGCAATTCAGTTCGATCTTGTGCTGAAGGATTGCGTAATTTTTGAATCCAATCTTGCACGATGTTTTCGTAACGATTGAGATAAGCTTCTTCTTTCTCCAATTCTTTTTGCCAAGTGTCAAATTGCGCTTTAACTGTGCGTAAAAAGTCTGGATCATGTAAACCTGTTGAAGGGACTTGTGGTTTAAGTCGATCGGGTATTGCTTTCCATGCTGACTCCCACCATTCGCGATCGCTAATTAATTGTTCTGATGGTTTCTGGTTTAGTTGAGTTTCTATTTTACGAAGTTGGTTTTGTAAGTCAGCTAGTTTTCTGTTAGCATTTTCAGAAGTTTCTTGTAAATTACAAAGATGATCATTGAGATTATTTTTGATATTTGATAGTGTAACTGAAGGATCTAGTAAGGAAATCAAACTGGTCAGGTTACTAATATCGTTTTCCCAGCTACTCAAAGCTGCGGATAATTCTGGTAATTGCGCTAAAACATGTGGAATTGAGGTGCTTTGCAGGCATAGTTCTATTAGAGCTTGTAAACTATCCGGTAGTGCAACTTGTTTCAAGTCTGTCAAAAGCGATCGACAGCGTTTAGCATTTATCTCAACTTGTTGACGTAAATTTTCTAGCTGCTTTTGCCCTTCAGCCATTTGTCTTTTAAGGTTGGCTAACTGTTCATTAAATAATTGATTAGGTACGCTTTTTGAGCTAGCATTTCCTACTACTAAGCCAACTTTTAAATCTTGATTGAAAACCTGATTTTGTTGCTCTGTCCGCATTTTCTGGTAGTTTCTTTGCAGTTGAATAACGGTGGTAGTGTGCTGCTGGTAAATTTGCGCGGCTTTTTCCAGTTCACTTATTGATGCGATCGCAGTCTTAGTATCAGTTAGTCTCATCCTAGCTTCCGAAACCCACCCAGAAAAATTATTCCGCAACCAATCGGCTAACCTAAATTCTTCACTATAATCAGGAGTAACCAAACCCAATTTCTTGGCTAAGTTAACTATTACTTTAACATTAGCAATAAACTTTTTTAGATCATTATCATTAACTGCATATTTGTTTAAACGCTCTAATAAATTGACTATTCTTGTATCTTCCCAATTTATTGAATTGACAGATGCTAGCAGGGAATTTAAATCCAAAACAAGTGAATTAATCTGAGTCTGCTGGATTTTCATTTCTGATATTTGAATTTTTATATTTCCCGTATCTGCATTTATCCTTATTTTGCGATTTTGCGAAGTTTTTTGATTTATTTCGATACTTTTTTCTATTTTTAAATAATTTGTAAATTTTTCTACAGATCCCAACAATTGACGAAAAAACTCTATATTTTCTTTTCTTTTAGCCAACCTATTTTCGCAATCTTCAGCAGTATTTGTGAGCCAAGTACCAATTACTTCTTCTTCCAAAAATGGTAATCCTTCTTCCTCAACTTTTTCTGCACGTCCCTTTCGCAAAGCACGAATTACCGGACTATGAATTAATCTACTTAGAGCATTATCTACAGCTAAATTCGCTTGGGAAGCAATTAAAGTACGTCCACCTTGTAGAGCAATTTGGTAACAAATTTCAGCAATAACTGTAGTTTTTCCTGTCCCCGGTGGTCCTTGAATTAACACCAAATCATCAGCAGAAAGTACCGCTTCTACTGCTGCAATTTGGTTCTGGATTAGCAGCAGGAAGTAACAAATTTTCAGGTTTTAGTTTGAGATTTTTTTGCAGAGGTCTTGCTTTAGCAGCATCAAAGAAAAATTCACCCAAATAAGGATTCTGTGCAGTTCCTTTTTGTAATTCTTCCAATCCTCTTTTCTTCCGCTTAATTTGGCTTAAATCTCCTACAGCTTCGTAACACAAAAATCCTTTCTGGGGAATTTGATACCTCCCCTCAACTATTTTATCAACAATCTCAGGCTCTATTCTGATGCGAATAAAATTTTTATCTCGATCGATTTCTTCTACACTTCCTAATCGATATTTAACTTGTTCATCCTCACCCTCGATCGCAATTTCCAAAAGTTCGATATTTTCGTTACGGATTTTTCCTGCTCGTTGCCAAAAATTTTCGGCTTTCAGAAAAATTTCAGAAGAACTATCATTGATGGCTTTATTAGGAACAATTTCAAATGTAATTTTCCTAGTCGCGGCTCCATAATTATGCTTAATAAAAGGTACGCAAAATTGCCGTTCTTTAGCAATGCGCTCCTCAATATTTAAAAAGGTTTTCCAAGCCTTTAACTGTTCTTCCGTTGGCAAATGATCACCACAGAAGGGCATCTTTGCCATTCTTGATATCACCGATGGTAATATACCGATCCGGTGTTGATGTTCACGCAACAAACAAATATTATAAGGTACACTAAACCCATCTAATTTTCCCCGATCCGGTGACAATAATCGAGCCGATAGCACTCGCAACCCACCATATCCATTTTGATTGACAACTGCCACCAAGTTCAAGGTTTTTCCACATTTTTGCAGGATCGCAGGTAATTCAATATTACCTCGATCTGTTGCTATTGTTAATTCCCATTTCTCTTCCCCATCCTGCTGTCCTTTTCCCCGACGACGCACATAAAACAAACATGGATCTTGTCCAGCAATTTGGTAGACTAATTCTTCAGCGCGATCGCGTCTATCTTCAAAATCCAAATACTTTTCTAAAGCAACTTTTCCTTCCACATCGCGAATCAAATTATTAATCGCAGGATCACCAACAAACCTATAACCCCAATTTTGGTCATCTAATCTCTCTAACCCTTTTTCCCGATCAGTGAATAGAGAAATATTACTCCCCTTTCCTTGCAGGAGAGGGGTTGGGGGAGAGGTTTCTTTAATCTTAGCAGTAACCTCAATTGTCTCATCTGCGCTATCAAAAAAGATCAAACCAGATAACTTCGTCCCCGGCAAAATATCTTTCGAGTTTAAGCTAATCTCTAAATTTTGCCACCCTGGCGATAAATAATTGGACTTTACTTGCAGCCAACTAAGATCATAAATAATTTTACAAGGAGCGCCTATTTGCAACTCCCAAGAACGCTTCACCAACCGATCGCTTTCAACTTCTCCAAAATCCAGTACCGCTGGAATATTCCAACTAGCACCTTCCCAGCGCACATTTTCAGCTACTCCAGTCAATCTCACTCGATCTAAAATAGGTGATGTTCCTGTTTCAGCCAACAGTGCTACTTCTCCCTTGTCTCCTCCTACAGTACGAGCGATCGCCAAATTCTCGATCCGCACCCCGGTCACTTTCACTACCAAGACAGGTTCATCTGCTGCAAAAATTACCGTATCTGCCCCATTTCCCCGAATTGTAATCGCTTTTTCGATGGTAAATGGCCCTTTATACTCACCTGGAACCAATTTAATTTCGGAACCATCCCGAATAATTTCCAGAAAATCGCCAATATTCGCAGGATCGGCTGAAAAACTAGGCATACCTACTCCAATCAATCAATTATTCTGGCCATTATAGAGTTATTTATCACATGAATTACCCAATTCGGCCATATCTATAGTAATTATTATAATTATAAAACTAAATAAAGTTGGGCGTTGCTGATTTACGATATGAATAAATAATTTGTAGGGGCGTATGCCATACGCCCCTACAGGATTTTCATACCCTGATTAAGCAACGCCGATTCAGGAAATTGAATCAGCTTCTGTGGCTTTCTCTAGAGTTAAGAATGCTATTGATACTCTCAGGTCTAAAGACCATGAGATTCTTGAATAGTTCAGAGAATCTGTACGGGCGTATTGCAATACGCCCCTTCAAAGGCGCGTACAAGACGCCTCTACTGATTTCACTTAGGACAAGCCTAAGATCCACCGCTACTTTGGTTTTGGATTAACAACTGTCGGGTATTTCGCCAACTTGGTTGTTACTCCTATTCTAATACAACTATTTCGATAATTAAGGTAATTATCGAAATAATCAGGAAATATTTTCAGGTGGTTAAAACCACTTGGGTCGTTTCCCTCTCAGGCTCGCCGTGAGCGCCCTTCGACTCCGCCCTTCGGCTACGCGAGCGGGTAAACTCAGGGACAAGTCGAATGGTCTAAAGAACCCTAGCTTCGACTTACCAGGTTTTTTTTTATGAAAGTCGCCAGTCTTGGTTAGAAAGCTGATCGAAAAACCTTTTTTCCTATTTCTCAATAGAGAATATCAAATTAATCAAGGTAATCAAACATGAAATTAACAGTAACAGAACAAGGCTTATTAATACCTAAAGAAATATTAGGAGACAATCAAGAATTTGAGATTATTCAAGAACATGGAAAGATTATTATTACTAGCATCAAACCCCCATCTTCTTCTATTTGGGATCTAGGTTCTGCTCCGGTAGAATGCAACAACGAGAGATTGTTACAGCTTTAACCTTAGACAATCATTTTCGTCAAGCTGGATTTCAGATTTTACCATAATCAGACAGTGTTGTTAGCTTGAAATCAGGCAAAGCACGAAGATACTCTTGCGATCGCGCAGCACATTAACGATCGCGATCGCGCCCATTCAACCGCAACAAACAGAAACTTGCCGATGTTTTTTCGTAGGTTCAACATGATCACATTATTTATAGCTACTCAACTGCAAAACCCGTATATTGTCTAACCAAAGGCTCATTAAATGCCAAAACAATATCTGACTTTGGCACTCCTAACTTCACTAGCTCATCCGCAATCCCAATTTCTGTGCCATCATGTTGAATCCAAATCTTCTCATTTTTAATATCCAGATGTAAAACGCATCCATATTGCCGTCTTCGGTTTTTCCAACCAACATAAACCAACTGATAGTGATCATGTTTTGGGTCGAAAATCAATTGCCGATCTATTTCCGACTTTGATGGCCATTGTTGTGCATATTCTGTTAATACTTGTTGTACATAAATTCGATATTGCTCTATTTTTTCCATTCCACAATTACCTCCTGCACGGGATCGTAAATAATCAGTTTTAACTGCGATCGCTGAATTACTAACTGTATAAACTGTTTGTGAAAAAAATCGCGATAAGTTCCTAATGGCACAGCTAAGTATAAGATTCGTTCTGGGTCCTGTACTTCCAATGCAATCCGATAGTTAAAAAACTGACCAATTGCTAGATGAAATGCAGAAATGTTTGATGGGGCTACGAAACTCTTAATTTCCACAGCGATCTTTTCTCCCAATCGCTCTGCACCTAATAGTTGCTCTGCACCCAAATCAATATACATTTCCACACCACCAATTTCAATTTCTAGAGGATCATCTGTGATCACCCAACCTTCCTTTTCTAAACCTTTCCTAACCACATCATGAAAAATATCCTTCGCCATTGGTTTATTAACCTGATCTTCTAAATCAGTGATCTTACTACCTAAAAACATTATAGCAAACCTTTCTTGTTACTCCCAGGATTGGTCAGTTAGGTCAACCCGACCATCATGCTGAATGTTACAACATGGGCGATCGGGGTAATTACACTAAAATGCTTGACCCGATAATGTGAATGTTTATGGTGATATTCAAGCGGGAAATATCCGGTTAAACTGTTAAGATAAAGATGTATTATTGATAAACTTATAATCAAAATAAACCAGGATTTGTAGGGGCGGGTTCACCGATTAATTTAAAACACACAAATAACTCTTGTGCCGAGCGTAGTCGAGGTATTCATGAACCCGCCCAACCACACAAGTAACATAAATGAACTCACCTATATTCGATCGCAGATAACACTATCTCGACTACCCTTCGACTTGTCCCTGAGTTTCTAAACCGCTCGGATTATGAAGCCACCTTCTGGAATTGAAATAGAAGATGCTGGAACATCAATTGCAATATTGGGAATTTTATTAAACGTCCAAATCAAGCTAAGTATAAATTCCTTGATACCTCCAGATAACTCATCAAGATTTATGTTTGAATTAAGAATTGCATTGTGTGCAATCGTGTTTCGAGCAGAAATGGAATCGGAAATGAATTTCCGAATAGGTCGTCCTTTAAGTTCTGTTGGGGACTCAATTGTGTTGAGAAATTCCATTATAGCGCTGCTAAATGACTGTCGTCGTAAACTTGCAAGCGATCCATCAAGAGATTGAATCTCTTTTTCATCTAAATTTGCCTTACTTTCCTGTTGTCGAAAACTGTCAATCAAAGCAATTGCAGCTTCACTTTTTGATTTTCTCTGAATTAACGTTTCAAGTGCAAGATATGTTGTAAGAAATTTTGCTCTTGGAGAAGTCTCAATTTCGGCAAGATTCAAAATATGTAAAGCATCCTCAGTACGTTCATCCAAGGTAATATTTAAGTCCCAAAGTTTGGTCAATGCCTTGAATATATATGTAGGGTCACTTGGGTATGAATCCAATTGTCTAATATACGAAGGAAATTCGATATGCTTGCCATCATCTGGAAATACTGAAAGACCTTCAACTGTATCTAGAACAACAACATCATGGTTTTCTAACATATCATCTTTAATAGTTGATGATACTCCACCAGTGATTGAATCTTGTAAGGGAACTATTATTCCTAGCCCTAGCATTGCATTTAAAACACGCAGCCGTATCCGTAGTTTTTCACCAGTTTCTCTTGCAGTTATTTTATCTGGAAAATTGCTTCCTTCAAAATGAAAGGAAGTTGCCTCAGCAAGCGAGTTAGTGTCCCGTGCTGATAACAGTAATATTTGACCGTTTCCCAACTCAACAGTCGTAGTTTCTGTATCAAAGCGAAATAAACCACGGGCTTTATGGTGTAGTGTAAGTGTCAGGCGAAAGCGAAATGACATTTGGTTTTGCATGGAATAATAAGACAACCTTAAATTTATTTTTCTATCTTACTACTAGGTAGTATCTGCGAGATAGTGCAGGTACGAAAAATCAATTTTCATTATTTAGCTGATTGGGAGGGTTCGACCTTTTATCTAATTTTGCAAATCTCAAGAATATCTTAGTTTTTACAACCAAGCGATTAAGTAAATTACCTTTAGGTGGTTTATGTTCTGCGATCGGCTGAGATATTGACTGTTTACTTACCATAATCATGGTCAGCTTATCTAAAGATTTATTCCATCTCTCTTCAACATCATTCTTTACAAATTCTAATAGTTTAATCCGTAATTGAGAATCAAGAGGTTTATCTTCCCTATTAGCCCAAGCTTGCCATACAATTAACGCTGATACCAGTGAAAAAAGATAACCAATGCCAATAATTGCATAGGTATTATTATCTGCTATTAGGGGATCTTTGTTAACTAAGTTATTGACAAATATTGCTAATATCCCACATCCCACCGTCATTCCGAAATATAAGAACTTGGCTTTAGATGTAAGTTTAGGTTGACAAAATGCGTTACCCAAACCTATACCTAGAAAGAATAGTATACCCGTTAATAAATAGATGAGTATTCGCAGTTGCTCTGGTGTCATATTTGGTCACAATACTCCGGACAGTTTTTGAATAGGGACAAGATCAGAATGAATATGATTAAACCGATTTTACAGCAAATGTCAGGTATTAGTCAACACCAGAAGAAGTTTTTCGTGATTTGGTTTGACCCAGTTCTGCTGTTCTATCGAAATTAGATATTGTCAATTTGGAAATTGTGAGAATTTTTGAGAATAAAATAATGATCCACTTTGACTAAATCACCTGTACAACGAATTGGTAAACGTTCCTGATCAGCTTTAATCGCTAAGATGTAATCATGGTCAGCAAGTTCGGTTTTGATTGACCATAATTTCTCAAAAACTTCACCTAATAAAGTAATACCAATTCTGACAATTATGACTACATCAGGTCTAAAGATGATCTATATTGCCAATTTATGAAACTGGGTCTTGCTCCCCTTTCCTCTTAGGAGAGGGGTTGGGGGAGAGGTCAATCTGTGGTTCGTTTAAGGATATTTTGGGAGATATCGACGGCAGCTGGGTGAAGCATTCGGATCTAATATTACTAGTTTGAGCTTATAAATTATCGCCCGAATGCTTCACCCCTACAATTAACCGAACCGTATTGCAATCTGTGCGATCGCTCTCAACTAATACCAATTTATAAAACAGAGTCTTGCTCCCCTTTCCTCTTAGGAGAGGGGTTGGGGGAGAGGTCAATCTGTGCGATCGCTCTCAACTAATACCAATTTATAAAACAGAGTCTTGCTCCCCTTTCCTCTTAGGAGAGGGGTTGGGGGAGAGGTCAATCTGTGCGATCGCTCTCAACTAATACCAATTCTGACAATTATGACTACATCAGGTCTCAAATAGACCAGAAAGCAAAAGTCAAAAACTTCTGTTCGTAGTCAGATATCTATAGACAAGCTAAAGCTGAGTCATGTAAAATCAAAAGTTCTTTACTGTTTTACTGGTTCGATCGTCTTATCGCTAGTTGCTTAATCATGCTTGACCAATCTGTGGATCAATCCGAGTCTCAGTATCATTTACCTCATCAACGGTGGTATATTTTCCCAGAAAAACTAGAATTAGCTACTCAATTGCGGGAATCTACTGGTTTACCTTTACCCTTGACCCAGGTGCTAATTAATCGCGGAATTGAAACACCTGAGCAAGTTCAAGCGTTTTTAAATCCAGAATCTTTAGATTTACCGTCACCAATAGTTGAATTTCCCGATTTAGCGATTAGTGTAGAATTATTACAAAATGCGATCGCTACATCACAAAAAATTGCGATCTGTGGTGATTATGATGCGGATGGAATGACAAGTACAGCTTTATTATTGCGATCGCTACGTTGGTTAGGAGCGCAAGTAGACTATGCTATTCCGAGTCGGATGAATGAAGGTTATGGGATTAATCGTCGGATTGTGGAAGAATTCCATAGTGAAGGAGTGCAATTAATTTTAACTGTTGATAATGGAATTAGTGCCCATGAACCCGTTGCTCGCGCTCGCGAATTAGGTTTAAATATTATTATTACTGATCATCATGATCTTCCCCCCACTCTCCCTTGTGCTAATGCGATTCTCAACCCGAAATTACTACATGAATCTTCACCTTATCGCAGTATAGCTGGGGTAGGAGTTGCTTATATTTTGGCGATATCTCTCGCGCAACAACTTGGAAAAGTTCAAGGATTAGTTAAACCAATGCTCGAACTATTTACCTTGGGGACGATCGCTGATCTAGCTCCTTTAACTGGAGTTAATCGTCGTTGGGTAAAACGCGGGTTGGGATTTTTGCCGAAATCAGAATTAGCTGGAATTAAAGCTTTGATTCAGGTAGCTAATGTGGGAAATATTGATTCTAGTATGTCTGTAACTCCCCAGCAAACATCAAAAAATAAATCTTTTAAACCTGATGATATTGGTTTTCGTCTTGGACCAAGGATTAATGCTGTTGGTCGGATTGCTGACCCCCAAATTGTGATTGAATTGTTGACAACAGATGATCAGGATATCGCTTTAGAAAAAGCGATGGAGTGTGAAAAAATTAATCAACGTCGTCAACTATTATGTGAAGAAATTGAACATGAAGCGATCGCTTGGGTTGAAAATAGTCAAATTGATCTACAACAACAGCGCGTTTTAGTTATTGTCCAACCAAATTGGCACCACGGTGTGATTGGAATTGTCGCTTCTCGATTAGTAGAACGTTATGGTGTTCCGACTTTTATTGCTACTTATGAAAATGATCAACATCTGCGCGGATCAGCAAGAAGTATTCCTGAATTTAATATATTTGCAGCTTTACAATTCTGTGATGATTTATTAGAAAAATATGGTGGACATCGTGCCGCAGGAGGTTTTTCTCTTTCTGTAGATAACTTAGATAATTTTCGCGATCGCTTAAGTAGGTTCGCTCACCAATGTTTAGAAACAGACCATCTTCAGCCATTAATAGAAATAGATGCTTTAGTAAATATTGATCAGATTAATCTCCAACTTTATCAAAAAATTGACTCACTCCAACCTTGTGGGATTGACAACAAAGCACCTCTATTTTGGACACCAAATGTCCGTGTGATTGAGCAAAGAGTGGTTGCTAATAAACATCTCAAACTGGTACTTAGTCAAGAAATTAACGGTAAATTTTCTGGTAAGATCGAAGCAATGGCTTGGCGTTGGAGTGAATATTATCCAGTCCCAAAACAATTAGATATTGCTTACCGACTTCGTGACAATAACTGGAATGGTAATCGAACCATTGAACTTGAATTAGTGGGGATGAGACATTCACCTCAATCCCCTTTAGTTTCAATCAATAGCTTGCAAGTAAAAGCTGAATTTGTTTATGAAGAGCGCACTTATATCTGTTCGATCGCCGATCATGGTGCAGTGCCAGAATTAAGGATTAGAAATGCCGAGGGAGAAATTCTGGCGATCGAGAAAGGGAAAAAATTTGGTTTGAAAGGAAAAAATCGGCAAGAAGCAAAAACCGTTGATCTATCCCATCCTTTTTATTATCAGCTCATAAAAACTGCTCTCAAAGCACTGGAGCTGAAAAAAAACTAGCCCATCTACTTTTAGGTTTCAGGTATCAGGTTTTAGAAAACAATCTCACACCTGATACCTGACACCTGATACCTGACACCGATTAGAGATCCCCACCTCGGGCTGCTAGTAGGAAAATTACTACTGGGCCAGATAACATAATGAGAGCCACAAAAGTTAACTGGAAAATAGCTTCCCAGTTGAGACCGCCCACAATATTCAGGATATCGCCCACACTATTCAGGATATCGCTTACAAAGTCCATCTCTTTCTCCCAAATTGACAAGTGTTAATTTTTGATCTAAACAATGGCCATCGCCTATTTTAACTGGCGATCGCCGCAGCTTGTTAAGAAAGTTAATAAAAATCTATAAATTTACGTGAAGACTGCTAAATCTGGGAAAAACCGTTAAGCTGAGATGGACAATAAATCTTGAGCAATAATTAAAATAATGGCCAAATGGCGTTGTGTCAAACAGTGTGGTGCTTGTTGTCATCTCGATCCAACGGATCGTCCTGACCTAGATCAGTATTTATCCCCCGCAGAGCTGGAACTTTACATCAGTATGGTGGGTCTAGATGGTTGGTGCGTGAATTTTGACAGTATCACTAGAGAATGTCGGATTTACTCTGAACGTCCTCGTTTTTGTCGAGTCGAAGCAGAAGTGTTTCACCAGATGTATGGGATTGAGTCAGAAGATGTGAATGATTTTGCGATTGAGTGCTGTGAACAACAGATTATTGGAGTATATGGCGATCGTAGTTTAGAAATGATCCGTTATCATCGGGAACTTAGTTTGTGATCTGAAAATAATTAATTTATTAGGGTAGGCTTGATTTTTTCAGCACTATCCTAGGACAATAACAAAAAGTGAAAAAATATCTAATATTGAGCCGATTTATCTGTGAAACCTTTCCTCCAACTGCCCCAACTATCGATTTTCAGTTCTATTCTCCCCCAGAATACACCAACCAATCCTGATGAAAAAGACACTCCTGATCCTGAATCAATTACATCATCAACTGAAAATAACCAGATTCAAAGTGAACCAATTGAATATCAAACTGCCGTAACTATATTTATCTCGACTTTTTTCACTATTTTTCTAGCCGAATTAGGAGATAAAACTCAGGTAACTACACTACTCCTATCTGCTCAATCCCACTCACCTTGGGTAGTTTTTATCGGTGCCGGAATTGCCCTGGTAACAACAAGTTTATTAGGTGTCTTATTAGGTCAATGGTTAGCTAGTCGAATTTCTCCAAAAACCATTGAACGAATATCCGGAATTATGTTATTGATCATCTCAGTAACGCTTTTATGGGAAATCATTATATAACGGATAATTAATATGGATTGGCAGTTACTAGGATTGAGCTTTATCACTGTGTTTTTAGCAGAATTGGGAGACAAAAGTCAAATTGCCGCGATCGCATTAGGAGGAAGTTCTAAGTCTCCTCGCGCCGTATTTTTAGGAACTTCTGCTGCTTTGCTATTGGCGAGTTTTTTAGGTGTTTTAGCCGGAGGAGGCTTATCATCATTATTACCTACTCATTTAGTTAAAGCGATCGCCGCAGTCGGTTTTTTCGTAATGGGTGTACGGTTATTATGGTCTTCATTAGATTTACCCACAGAAAATAGTCAGAAATAAAAAAGTAATAAATCCTTTTAGTCTTGGTGGCAAAAATAATCTGGCGATCACCTATATATTAACCGTTTATTTAGGAATAGATTCAGGGAGAGGATACCACTACATTAATCGAATCTCCTGCAATTATTTCCTGATTAAGTTGAGCAGCTATGTATCAATAGTTAGCGCATTTAATATCGACAAATGTATCCAGACATTCTCGAATTTTGCCAATGGTTTCGCGTAATTTAACCGACCGCGATTTAAACCATATTTGACCCATAAGGATAATTCTATGCGTCTCCCTATTGTTGCCATGTGTCCATTAATCGTTCTAGCTAGTTGGGCATTAACCCGCGAGTCGAACGATAGTCCTAAATTTTCAGCTCAAATAAAACAACCAAAAGCTAGCAATTTTGGCTCTCGGGTTGAAGCTGCAACTCCTGATCCAGTTAAACCAAACACATCACCAGAAACCCTGAGTCAACCAAAATTTTCTCAGAAAACAGCACAGGAAACGGGCAATCAGAAAAGTGTTTCAGCTCAACCAAATCAAGCATCTGTACCTCCAGTTCTAGCAGATTTGCCGGCACCTGTATCGATTCACCCGGAAACTTTATTACCGTCAAATGAATTACTCAACTTAGCTCCAGCAACAGCCAGTAATAAAAGTAGCACCCCGAGAGTTGTCGCTCTATCGGAATTACCACCACCACCACCACTAATCCCATTAACTGATAATGGTAATAATGCGATCGCCCAATTACCATTTCCATCGACAGCGATCGATCCTCAATCGATCCTCAAATTACCACCACCACCAACGGGAATCAATCCCCAGTCTGTCCAATTACCACCACCACCTCCAACTCTTTCCCTACCAATAGCATCTCTATCAACCACTACCAAACTATCCCCACCTTCATATATTGTTGAACCAAAAGCAACAGCTTCCTTATCTCCTCCCAACCAAGTTGCTCTAGTTACATCCACAGCTAATTCAGCTCCAATTCCAGCAGAATATATTGTCGAACCACAACTAAATGCTCAGAAATCCTCATCTTCTGCACAGGTTGCTACCGCATCTCTCCCAGAATTATCTTCAGGGATGCTCCCCAATCAATCAGCCCCAGAACTTATTCCTAATCGACCAAATAATGTTCCATCAATCACAAGTAGCACCGGGATAACTCCTCCCCAAACAATTCCAATCCGACAACAGAGATTAACAGAACCTCAAGGTTATTTACAGGTCGCAACAGCTAAATCTGACCTGAAAGAAAATAAATTAATTGTTCCCAAATCAAGATTAGTTAGTGGTGCAAATACCTTGGGAACAGTAGATGCTTCTTATCAGATAGCTCAAGCATCTCTCCCAGAATTATCTCCCCAGATTCTGCCGACCCAGAGTGATAATTCCAGTTCTAATAATTTACCACCAAAGAGTAGACTTATCCCCACTACCTCTTCATCTGGGACTAGATTAAATTCTGCGGCAGAAATTGTTCCCAGTCAATCCAATGATGTTCCAACAACTAACACAAACCCTCCTCCAGAAATCCAAGACTTACAACAGAAATTAAACCAATTACAAACCAAACCTAATCAGAAAGATTTGTCCGAAAGTTCACCAAGTTTAACCATCAACAACCCTTCCGGATTTGGTGCAGATAATAATACTGGTTTTATCAGCACTACTTATCAATCTCGCACCCGATACACAAAAAATAGTGATGGTGCTTTAGCTTTTGGTGTTGGTTTAGGTGATGCTCGGAAAGCAGTTGGGGTCGAACTTTCTTATACAATGGCTAGTTTTGGTGGTAGTCGGGATTTTGGTACAGGTGGTTTTAATGTCAAAGTGCATCGTCAACTAGCAGATGATTTATCTGTCGCAGTTGGTGCTGATGGTTTAGTGAATACTGGTCAATTTAATGATTTTAAAAACTCTTTTTATGGAGCAGCTACCAAAATTGTTCGACTCACCGATGATATCAATAAACCTTTAAGTCGAATTGCTTTCACTGCGGGTGTAGGGAATGGACAATTTCAAAATGAAACAGATTTTGCCAAAAATCGCAACACAGTTAATCCTTTTGCTAGTGTAGCTGTCCGAGTTGCTAAACCTGTGAGTTTAATTACTGAATGGACTGGTCAGGATTTAGCGATGGGTGTTTCCATTACACCCATTAAAACTAAAAACTTTAACTTCGTAATTACTCCTGCGGTTCGCGATATTGTTGGTGCGGGAGATGGACCAGATTTGTGTTAGGAACTGGAGTTTCGTTTAAGTTCTAAATGTATAGTGAGGTAAGGTGTTTATGCGTGGGATAAAATTAACAAATTTGGCTGTTAGTGTGGCTGTAATTAGTAGCACAATCCTATCAATTCCGGTTCATGCTCAGATTAACAATCAGTCTGATAATACAGGTACTAATGTCTGGAGTAATCCGATTCCTAGACTAGATCCTGGAAAAGGAATTGATCCACAAATAATTAATGCTGCTAATCAGCTGTCACAAGAACTAGATAAAACTTATGCAGATTATGCCGCAGCTGAAGCTGAAGCAGCTCAAAATCCGAGACGTTTTGCTCGAGGTACTAATGATTCCAGTCTACCTTGTGTTAATCCTTATGCTGCTAAATTAAATAGTTTACAGGAACAAGCTAAGACGCTTTTAAATCGTTTGGATCGTAATCAATTACCACAACTTCGCTCCTCACCATCGTTCCGGATTTGGTAAATATTTGCTAGTAATTCTGGTCAAGAAAATCCGTTGTTAATGTTCTCCAAAAATTATCATCTTATGAAATTTCCAATTGGTAAACCCACCTTATCACGTCTGAAAATTTTCTTAGCTATCCTGATTGGTACAACCCTGAATACTTGTTCAATGAATGCGATCGCTGCGGAAATTTTTAGCAATGACGGTATTCAGTTTGATGTTGATACTGTAATTGAGTTTGAATTTGTTGAGTCTCACGGAGCTTATCAGTCAACTTTTGGGGTGATGAACCTAGCTACAGGTGAAAAAATGCCACTTTTAAGCGAAACCAAAGCTTCTGATTCTGATGATCCAGTTTTTAACAAAAAAACTGATTTTTTAGGTACTCCGGGTAATGCTGTCCCACAGCCCTTAGCGGAGTTTAAATTTCAAGCTCACACCCCATATACTTTTTATCTTGAATCAACCTACAAGGGTAGACCAGCCGGTATTGTTTATTCCCTCAATATCAAAAATCTTGGTGGTAACAAACAGGTGATTTTTGATGGAGATTTAGCCAAAATGGCCAATGGTGGGACGATCTTACGCTGGGATGATACTGGCTCTTTGTTAGTTAGTAAAGATCAAGATGACAATGATTTTAATGATTTTATTGTTCGACTAGGTGGTCATCAAGCCTGTCGCTATGACAAAAATCAACGCAACTCAGCCTCATCTCAACGCAACAGTGGTCAAACCCAGAGTCAATCTTTTTCTAGTTCTTGTCAATCTCCCGTTTAACAATTTATCCTGCTCACAGCCCCAATAGACTTTTTAAGCAAATAACTAGGACATTCCATGGGAAAGATGTTCCGGTGGAACGTCTCTACAGACCGATCGCCCTCGATCTGTAATTGTCCCATACTTGTGACAAAAATAATGACTGAATGTACAGAATGAAAAGTGAACTTTGAAATTCTTCACAAATAGATCCACTGTGATAGTATCTGGATGGTTTTACGTGGGTAAAAGCTCTTATCAAGCTTGACCCTCTGTGGTGGAGGAGAGTCCAGGAGTGCCAAATCGCATGTCATTGGGATATTCAAACGCTTGTTTTCAACGGAATCAACCAGAACTACTTCGGGTCGGTGTGATCGGAGTTGGTAACATGGGGCAGCATCACACTCGCGTTCTTAGTTTACTCAAAGATGTCGAGCTGGTTGGTGTAGCAGATATTAATGTAGAACGCGGGATCAACACAGCCAGCAAATATCGAGTTCGTTTTTTTGAAGATTATCGCGACCTGCTACCCCATGTGCAGGCTGTTTGTGTTGCTGTTCCTACTCGTCTGCATCATACGGTAGGTCTCAAGTGTCTGCAAGCCGGAGTGCATGTTTTGATCGAAAAGCCGATCGCGGCTAATATCGGTGAAGCTGAATCCCTGGTAAATGCAGCAGCAGAAGCGGGTTGCATTTTACAAGTTGGCCATATTGAGCGTTTTAATCCAGCCTTTGCTGAACTCTGTAAAGTGCTAAAAACCGAAGAATTGCTAGCTTTAGAAGCCCATCGCATGAGTCCTTACTCCCAAAGGGCTAATGATGTTTCAGTGGTCTTGGATTTAATGATTCACGACATTGATTTATTACTAGAACTAGCAGGATCTTCTGTTGTCAAACTAACAGCCAGCGGCAGTCGTGCTGCTTGTAACGGCGATCCAACTTTGCGTCCATATTTAGATTATGTGACGGCTACTCTTGGTTTTGCCAATGGGATTGTGGCCACATTAACTTCTAGCAAAGTTACTCACCGCAAACTCCGCTCCATTGTGGCTCATTGTAAAAATTCCCTGACAGAAGCAGATTTTCTTAATAACGAAATCTTGATTCATCGTCAGACAACAGCCAATTATATGACTGATTATGGCCAGGTGCTGTATCGCCAAGATGGTTTGATTGAGAAAGTCTATACCAGTAATATTGAACCTCTCCATGCTGAGTTGGAACACTTTGTTAATTGTGTTCGGGGAGGTAATCAACCTTCTGTAGGAGGAGAACAAGCGCTGAAGGCTTTACGTTTAGCAAGTTTAATTGAACAAATGGCATTAGATGGTCAAGTATGGCATCCTCGCGATTTGGAATGTATTAATCCGTCCAAAGTAGCTGTTTGATCTGTCTCGATGATTGACTTTTGGCTGGTTATGGGTAACAGAAACGTCTTCTCTTGGGCATTTCCGACCTACCCATTACCTCAGCTAAGAGAAAATAACTGTTTCCTTAATTCGATTAAATCCCTTAACTGAACTAGGATTGAGTGATCAACGACTATCATCGGATTTTTGATCTCGTCTTTGGACGAAATAGGTTGCTTAGTCTCGGTTATAGTAAATTAAGGCAGCTATTTATCCCAGAATTTTTCTGGGTGATAACTACTTGCGAAGTCATACTAAATAAAAGTTGATTTTGGTTAACCCCTATTAGTGCCGAGTCCGAATAGCGAACAAGTGGACTTAAATCAAATATTCAAAACCCCCAATCCAATTATTGGTGTCGTGCATTTATTGCCGTTACCAACATCGCCCCGCTGGGGCGGTAGCTTAAAACAGATGATCAACCGAGCCGAACAAGAAGCGACAGCTTTAGCAGCTGGCGGTGTAGACGGGATCATTGTGGAAAATTTTTTCGATGCTCCATTTACTAAAGGTCAAGTAGACCCCGCTGTCGTTAGTGCCATGACCATGATTGTCCAAAGGCTAATGCAGTTGGTCACCTTGCCGATCGGACTCAATGTTTTACGCAATGATGCCCAAAGTGCCATGGCGATCGCTACCTGTGTAGGATCTCCTTTCATCCGGGTCAATGTGCTGACTGGTGTGATGGCAACGGATCAAGGTTTAATTGAAGGACAAGCACATCAACTGCTCCGCTATCGTCGGGAATTAGGTAGTGATGTCAAAATTTTGGCAGATGTATTAGTTAAACATTCCCGTCCTTTAGGTTCGCCTCATCTCACTACCGCAGTCCAAGAGACGATCGAAAGGGGTCTAGCTGATGGCATAATTCTCTCTGGCTGGGCTACAGGTAGTCCACCTAGTTTGGAAGACTTGGAATTAGCTAGTGCGGCAGCCCATGATACCCCGGTTTTTATTGGTAGTGGCGCAGATTGGCAAAATATTACCACCCTAATTCAGGCGGCTAATGGTGTAATTGTCTCTAGTTCCCTGAAACGTCATGGCCAAATTAACCAACCGATCGATCCAATTCGGGTCAGTCAGTTTGTTGAATCAATGCGATGTACTTTAAATGCCAAACTAGCATCAAAACCTATTGCTTCAGTCAAACTACCTTCCTCTAGATGAATCGGACTAAAATAACTGCTCAGATGCCAGCAATTAGGTAAAATTTGGTCAACAACCCAGTAATTAGATCGGTTTAAGATCTCACTAATCTAGAACCCAGATATGCTTGGCAAGAAAGATGAACTCCAAAAAGTGTAATTCCCAGTCCCATCCCTGGTTGATTCAGGCGATTAAAGTAGTAGTGTTGAGTAGCACACTAACTATTGCTACGGCGATTTATAGACCACTGGTTAATGCAGAGGTGATTTTTCAATCATCAATTCAACCCAATCAAAAGATTGAAAATGAGTCTGGAGAATCAGAAAAACAACTAGCTAGCTATCTCACCCAAATCGGCGCAAAAATGTATGGGGCCTGGTGGTGTCCCCATTGTCACGAGCAAAAGGAATTATTTGGTCGTCAAGCTTGGCCATCGATTACCTACATTGAATGCTATGATGCTGGAAGTAATTATCAGGTAAAGCTTTGTCGGGATGCTGGAATTACAGGATATCCGACTTGGAAAATTAATGATCAAACCCTAGTCGGAAGACAATCTTTAGAGGATTTAGCTGATGCGGCGGGTTATACAGGACCGCGGGATTTTCATAATAAAATCTAAATAGCTTGTCTTTGTTACGGCTGAATATTTTTATTCCTCATCCCCAAATTAATAATGATTCGTAGACGTTCCACTCCTTGGATTCAGCGCTGGTCACGTCATCTGATTGGCGCGATCGCGATTTTAGGTGTCCTAGAAACTACTTATCTCACCATTACTAAACTGACTGGTGGTTCAGTAGTTTGCCCTACTACTGGTTGCGAACAGGTACTTTCTAGTCCTTATGCGATCGTCTTTGGTTTACCCCTAACTTTATTTGGGCTGTTAGCTTACGCTAGCATGGCGACGCTGGCTTTAGGACCACTAGCTATTGATGCGGAAGCCAAAAAAGAATTGCATTCTCAAGTAGAAAATACCACTTGGCTAGTTATGTTTGCCCTAGCCACCGCCATGGTAATTTCTAGTGGCTACCTGATGTATATCATGGCCTTTAAACTGCAAGCCCTGTGTGTTTATTGTGTCACATCAGCTACTTTTACCCTCTTATTCTTCCTATTGACCTTAATTGGTCGGGCTTGGGAAGACTTGGGTCAACTCTTTTTTACTGGGATTGTCGTTGGGATGATTGCTTTAATCGGTGCTGTCGGCATTTATGCTAATGTCGATGGAACTGCGGCTCAATCGGACCATCCGACTGAGACCAGTACCCCTGGGGGCGAACTTGGTCCACCAATTGTCAATGTTTCTGGTAGTGCAGAAATTGAACTAGCTCGTCATCTCAGCAACATTGGGGCAAAAGAATATGGAGCCTTTTGGTGTCCTCATTGTCACGAGCAAAAAGAATTATTTGGTAAAGAAGCAGCAGCTCTGATTAACTACGTTGAATGTGACCCTAGAGGAAAAAATGGTAAGCCAGAATTATGCAAAAAAGCTGAGATTAAAGGTTTTCCGACATGGAAGATGAATGGGCAAACTTATGAAGGGGTACAACCGTTAGAAAAACTGGCTAATCTCACTGGTTACAAAGGACGTAGAGACTTTCTCCGCTAAAGTTAGGACAAACAGGACTTACGCAGTTAACGGAAGAGGCAGCCAATGGGCATCTAAGTAAGAGCTGACTGCCTCACGCACAATGCTAATTTTGGACTCATAACAGCTTATGCCAGTGTTAAACCAGTGCATCTCCAAACGCAGGAAGGCTCGAATAGCCAAGCCAATGTTTTGACTACGCTCAACACAATTGTGATTACGCCCTGGTAGTCAACTAAATTAATCCAAAGTGCTTCTTTCATAAGAGCTTTACTTTTGCAGTATCCCAAATTTTTTTCTAGGTAAGTAAGAAGTTATTTGTCTCAAAGTGAGATTCAATCGTTCTATGTACGAAGTATTTTGACTACCAGTCGAAAAGTCTGATGCTGTACCTTTGACAAAACACTTTTTCACGGTTTTTAGTTTTCGCTTAACTCGCTGTTTAACTATTTGTAGATCAACAGAAGTTCATTCAATTGTTTTAATAAAGCATTTTTATAGACCGCTAATTTATCCCAAATACCCAGAACTGACGCTGCTTATTTTTTAGATATGACCAGAGTTCGTCCAATTGTAAATACTGAATTATTAGTCCAATCTGGCTAGCAAAAAAAATGAACCCGTTCACTTTTGTCTGCCACCACTAATATCCATCTTTCAATTGTTCTGGAATCTTTTTCTAAAACTTGCGCCCGTACAAAGTCTTTGCTGATTTTATTATCAGTTTTTTGATCACAAGGACAGGTTTTTTTTGGACAAAATCAAGGCACCATGAAAGCAGGGAGTACCGCTTTTTTCCCGTTTTTGTCCATTCTCAATTAACATTTCTTATTGCACTGACTAGTTACACTTTCATTTAGGATTGCTATAGAGCCTATCCGTTAGTCAGATGTTTCGTAACCAAATAAAAAAGACTAGAAGAGAGAGCTAGCAAGGGTTTGAGAGAGCAGTTTGCTACACCTAGCATCAAATAAAGCCAGCAATTTGAAGGACTAATATGCAGATTAAGCCTGATATTGAAACCCTCGCTGTTCACGCAGGACACCCCCTAGACCCCGGCACTGATGCTGTCACACCAGCAATTCACCTATCCACTACTTTTGCCAGACAGTCAGATGGGAGTTATCAGCACCCTTATGATTACATTCGCTGTACCAACCCAGGACGCGACAACTTAGAAAAATGCCTGTGTGAGTTGGAAGGGGGAGAAGCATCAGCAGCAGTCGCTTCCGGTTCTGCTGCCACCGCCAGTGTGTTTCTAGCTTTGGAACCAGGGGCTCATGTTGTAGCCCCTCGCGACGCTTACTGCGGCACTGGTTTATTGCTGAACACCATACTTGCACGTTGGCATCTAAAGTCCACCTTCGTTGATATGACTGATTTGAATCAGGTCGAGAAAGCCATTAGTATCCCTAACACCCAATTAGTTTGGCTTGAGACCCCCTCAAATCCATTGCTCAAGATATCGGACATTGCAGCGATCGCACAAATGGCTCATCAGGTAGGAGCTAGGTGTGTTTGTGACAACACTTGGGCAACACCTATACTACAACGTCCGTTCGAGTTAGAGGCTGATCTAGTAACTCATTCTTTCACCAAATATCTAGGAGGACACGGCGATGCGATGGGTGGGGTTGTCGTATCAAGAGTAAAAGATGAGTTTTTCGAGCGGATTCGGCAGATTCAGGTTGGTATGGGGATTGGGAACGCGCCGTTTGATGCTTGGTTAATTCTTAGAGGTATTCAAACTTTGCCTTTGCGGATTAAGGCTAGCTCAGAAGCAGCCAGTAAGATTGCCCATTTTTTGAGTAACCACCCTAAAGTTAAGCGAGTTTACTATCCAGGGTTACCGGAACATCCAAATGCTGAACTAGCTGCTCGACAGATGCTCATGAGCGGTGGGATGGTTTCTTTTCAGGTAGGTAGCCGAGAGTCAGCCTTTCAAGTTGCAGGTAAATTACAAGTGTTTACGTCAGCAACCAGCTTGGGAGGGGTGAAAAGTTTGGTGGAAATCGGGGCACTCATGGAATCAATGCGTAACCTCGATACCAGTGATGTTGAAACTGTTATCCCTGACAACTTGTTGCGCTTATCAGTTGGTATTGAGGATGTGAAAACGCTGATTTGGGATCTCGAACAAGCTCTAGGCTGATATTTACTATATTTTTAGGTGTACATGAAAAGCGAACATCAAATTTGGGGACAATTTCCTCATAAAGGTTGGCAAATAGAAGATACAGTCAATGAAGCATCGACATCAGAAATAGCATTGGGCTATAGAGGCAATATTGGTCAAACAAAGTATGAGCGTTATAAATTTTCCCCAGAAATTATCAGTTCGATCAAAGAACTAACTAAGCTGGATAATTGGCATGGTTTACTTGCATTGTCAGAAGACTATCTGCTCATTCTTGCAAGTATCCTGATTACAAGTCATGTCTCATAGTTTTTCTACCCACTGGCACTTCTGGTAATTGGTTCTCGACAACGGGCTTTGACTACCCTATTGCATGATAGCGCTCATGGCGTAATTGCTAAAGACAAATTGCTCAACTCGTTACTGGGTACATTCTGCTCGGGATACTTAATTTTTCAGCAGACAATTCCTTACAAAAAGTCTCACTGCTCAAGGCATCACAGTCACTTAGGTAACCCTGAACTAGACCCGGATTTTAAATTCTACCTTGAAGATGGATTATATGATGCAGCTTGCTCCAAACACTTTATTGTGAGGCATATTATCAAGCCTCTGCTGCTGTTCAAGGTTCCGCAATACATGTTTTACTTAGTCAATTATAGACTCTTCGGTCTTGGTGGCGATTTATATGAAACTATCATCATGCTTGCCTATCTATTCACTATTGTGAGTGCAGCCCTCTACTTTGGATTTTGGAGCCAACTCATATTGTTCTGGTTAGTTCCCTATATCACTGTATTTCAAGTATTAGGATACTTCATAGAAGTCAGCGAACATTATCCGCTAGTAGGACAAAACACGGTTGATTTATACATGACCAGGAATCGCTTCAGTCCCTGGTATGAAGGATTTTTTACCAGTATGCACGGCGAAAATTTCCACCTAGTTCATCATTTAACCCACATTCCGCACCCTCACTGGCACATCTTAATAAAAGGGTAAAAATTGGGGACGAAGAAAGTTGGCTCAAAAAGATCATAAATGAGATTAATGAGAATAAATTTTATTAAACTAGATTTATGAGCAGAAAGAGGTTCTGGGTTATTGAGAGATTAACCGTAGCAGAAGTCCGGAAAATGAAAGAGTAAAAAAATTAATTGCAATCGAGCCTAAAAATGCGATAATTGAACCAAAAATTGGCTCGTTAAATTGGGTAACTATGGTAGACATAAACGATATTAAAATTCAGAATATCGACCATCTGGGGTTAGTAGCAGGAATAGTAGATACGATTGGAATAGTAGAAATAATTAATAATTTAATCGGGATAGAATCGGGAGAAAAAGTTACTGCTGGACAAGCAGTTAAAGCAATGATTATCAATGGGTTAGGATTTATTTCTAAACCATTATATATGTTTCCGAAATTTTTTGAATCAATTCCCTGTGAACATTTAATAGGAGCCGGGGTAAAGCCCGAATATTTAAATGACGATAAACTGGGAAGAGTGATGGATAAACTATATAGTAAAGGACTGGATACAATATTTTTAGCAATTACTTTAAATGCAGTTAAAAAGTTTGATATATCTTTAAATACATCCCATCTAGACTCATCGTCAATTCACGTACATGGGGAATATCATCAAGAATTACCAGAGATAATATTTAGTCAGCCAGAATTGTCAGACCAAGGAGAGCCCCAAATAAAATCGCGACAACCAATCAAAATAAATTACGGTTATTCCCGTGACCATAGACCTGATTTAAAACAATTTTTAATAGAATTAGTATGTACCGGGGATGGAGATATCCCAATATTTTTAAAAGCAGCGTCAGGAAATCAAGCCGACTCATCATGCTTTGCGAAGATAGCAATTGATTATAAAAATCAAATAAAAGTAGATAGTTTAATCGTAGCTGATTGTGCCTTATATACAGAAGATAATCTCAAATTAATGTCGGAAATTAAGTGGTTAAGCCGAGTACCGTTAAAGATAAAATTAGCCCAAGAATTAGTAGCAAATTTGCCAGATTCAGAATTTACTAAAAGCAAATTAGTTGGATATTCATGGGCGGCAAAAGAGCAGACTTATGGTGGGATAAAGCAAAGATGGCTAGTTGTGGAAAGTCAAGAAAGAAGAGAATCAGATTTACGGAAATTATCACAGAAAATTAGTAAATCCGCCACCAAACTGAACAGCGAATTAGGAAAATTATCCCAAGATAGATTTGCCTGTAAAGCTGATGCAGTCAAGGCATTAACTCACCTATCGAAATCCTTTAAATATCATCAAATTGAACCAAAAGAAGTCAGGGAAATCAGACCAGATAAATTAGATAAAAGTCAAAAAAAGTGTTATCAAATTCTCGGCAGTTTTACCGAGGATAAAAGCCAAATTGAACAAGAAACTAACAGTGCAGGTAGATTCATAATTGCGACGAACGTTTTAGCAGAAAGCGAAATTAGTAATGAGGCAATGCTGACTGAGTATAAGGCACAGCAATCCTGTGAAAGAGGATTTGGTTTTCTTAAAGATCCCACATTTTTTGCAGATAGTGTTTATCTGAAAAGTCCCGAACGCATCGAATCATTAGCAGCAATTATGGGGCTAGGTTTACTGGTTTATACCCTAGCACAAAGACAAATACGAGCCGCTTTATCAGCAGCAAAATCAACCATAAAAAATCAGTTAGGGAAAGCAACAGACCGTCCAACAGCTAAATGGATATTTCAATGCTTTCAAGCAATTCACCTGGTCACATTTCAACAACAACAACAAGTATCTAATTGGAGTAATGAACGTGAATTTATCCTGACCCTGCTACCAGAAGATTGTCGGCGCTACTATAAATTTATCACTTAATCCTCTTGCTAATATAGCATAAATATATTTAGCTTGAATGAGTTCTTGAATTTAATTAAGAGCTAAGAATTAACCTATCTTAACTAGAGATTGTTCAGTTATTAACTAACAAAACTGAGTTAAGAGAGCTAGTCAACACCAAAATTTATTGAAAAAACGGGCCGAAATCCTCATTTTCTACTTATTGCTAATAATTATTAATAAACTAGAGATTGATGACCTGACCATCAAGGTTTAAAAACCTCTTTTTTGACGATAGTGGGCCAAAATTTCAGCTTTGATAGAGGTTTATTTCAGTAATTACGAATTGTGACAGTTCAGGGTGCGGAATGTGGGATTTAATGCCATCTGTACCCTTCTGGAATTTAGCCCAGGTGGATAAAATTCTGCTTGCTGACCCCAACTACTTTCGGCATAACCACCTAACGTCCGGAATATTTTTTCCCTCAAATGGTGTTCCTAGTATTGTGTCAACCTTTGCTGGCAAGTAAACTGTAACCAAACCCTTACAGGCTGGAACCTTGTCCTTTCTTTCTTCTTTTTTGTTTAAGTCCCATTAGGGTTTGGCAATGGTGGACTGAAGCGGTGTTCTGTTATCATCCGTTTGTAAGCTTAACTCAACGTTGTTGCTCGATGGTAAGCTCAACTCCCCACTTGTTTGAGGATTTATGGTGGAATTTAGAGCCATTGCCATCCCCACTATTACTATAGCCGCGCCAACGTAACCAGGAGTTTTGAAAGTTTCCCCTAATATAATAAAGGCTAATATTGCTCCGAAAACTGGTTCCAATGTTTGTATTACCCCAGCTTCAAAAGCTGTGATCATACTCAATGCTTTTGTCTGTAACCAGGTATTTATGCCAGTAGCTAAGACGCCAAGGTAGATGAGAATAGCTAAATTCTTTGGCTCCATTACACTCTTACTAACTACCTCAAATTGCCCAATTACTTCCGGGGCTGCCCATAGTACACCTAAGATTGCTACGCTGGAAAGTTGAACAAACGTCAGAGGTAGAAGTGGATGACGTGGTGCGAGGATTTCTATTACTATAATCCAAGCGGACGCAAGGAAAGCACAAAGAAGCATCCAAAAGTTGCCTATAGGAGGAGGTCCATTCTGCCAACTGATTATCCCAATACCAATAAAGCCCACATTCCGCACCCTCACTGGCACATCTTAATAAAAGGGTAAAAATTGGGGACGAAGAAAGTTGGCTCAAAAAGATCATAAATGAGATTAATGAGAATAAATTTTATTAAACTAGATTTATGAGCAGAAAGAGGCCCTGGGTTATTGAGAGATTAACCGTAGCAGAAGTCCGGAAAATGAAAGAGTAAAAAAATTAATTGCAATCGAGCCTAAAAATGCGATAATTGAACCAAAAATTGGCTCGTTAAATTGGGTAACTATGGTAGACATAAACGATATTAAAATTCAGAATATCGACCATCTGGGGTTAGTAGCAGGAATAGTAGATACGATTGGAATAGTAGAAATAATTAATAATTTAATCGGGATAGAATCGGGAGAAAAAGTTACTGCTGGACAAGCAGTTAAAGCAATGATTATCAATGGGTTAGGATTTATTTCTAAACCATTATATATGTTTCCGAAATTTTTTGAATCAATTCCCTGTGAACATTTAATAGGAGCCGGGGTAAAGCCCGAATATTTAAATGACGATAAACTGGGAAGAGTGATGGATAAACTATATAGTAAAGGACTGGATACAATATTTTTAGCAATTACTTTAAATGCAGTTAAAAAGTTTGATATATCTTTAAATACATCCCATCTAGACTCATCGTCAATTCACGTACATGGGGAATATCATCAAGAATTACCAGAGATAATATTTAGTCAGCCAGAATTGTCAGACCAAGGAGAGCCCCAAATAAAATCGCGACAACCAATCAAAATAAATTACGGTTATTCCCGTGACCATAGACCTGATTTAAAACAATTTTTAATAGAATTAGTATGTACCGGGGATGGAGATATCCCAATATTTTTAAAAGCAGCGTCAGGAAATCAAGCCGACTCATCATGCTTTGCGAAGATAGCAATTGATTATAAAAATCAAATAAAAGTAGATAGTTTAATCGTAGCTGATTGTGCCTTATATACAGAAGATAATCTCAAATTAATGTCGGAAATTAAGTGGTTAAGCCGAGTACCGTTAAAGATAAAATTAGCCCAAGAATTAGTAGCAAATTTGCCAGATTCAGAATTTACTAAAAGCAAATTAGTTGGATATTCATGGGCGGCAAAAGAGCAGACTTATGGTGGGATAAAGCAAAGATGGCTAGTTGTGGAAAGTCAAGAAAGAAGAGAATCAGATTTACGGAAATTATCACAGAAAATTAGTAAATCCGCCACCAAACTGAACAGCGAATTAGGAAAATTATCCCAAGATAGATTTGCCTGTAAAGCTGATGCAGTCAAGGCATTAACTCACCTATCGAAATCCTTTAAATATCATCAAATTGAACCAAAAGAAGTCAGGGAAATCAGACCAGATAAATTAGATAAAAGTCAAAAAAAGTGTTATCAAATTCTCGGCAGTTTTACCGAGGATAAAAGCCAAATTGAACAAGAAACTAACAGTGCAGGTAGATTCATAATTGCGACGAACGTTTTAGCAGAAAGCGAAATTAGTAATGAGGCAATGCTGACTGAGTATAAGGCACAGCAATCCTGTGAAAGAGGATTTGGTTTTCTTAAAGATCCCACATTTTTTGCAGATAGTGTTTATCTGAAAAGTCCCGAACGCATCGAATCATTAGCAGCAATTATGGGGCTAGGTTTACTGGTTTATACCCTAGCACAAAGACAAATACGAGCCGCTTTATCAGCAGCAAAATCAACCATAAAAAATCAGTTAGGGAAAGCAACAGACCGTCCAACAGCTAAATGGATATTTCAATGCTTTCAAGCAATTCACCTGGTCACATTTCAACAACAACAACAAGTATCTAATTGGAGTAATGAACGTGAATTTATCCTGACCCTGCTACCAGAAGATTGTCGGCGCTACTATAAATTTATCACTTAATCCTCTTGCTAATATAGCATAAATATATTTAGCTTGAATGAGTTCTTGAATTTAATTAAGAGCTAAGAATTAACCTATCTTAACTAGAGATTGTTCAGTTATTAACTAACAAAACTGAGTTAAGAGAGCTAGTCAACACCAAAATTTATTGAAAAAACGGGCCGAAATCCTCATTTTCTACTTATTGCTAATAATTATTAATAAACTAGAGATTGATGACCTGACCATCAAGGTTTAAAAACCTCTTTTTTGACGATAGTGGGCCAAAATTTCAGCTTTGATAGAGGTTTATTTCAGTAATTACGAATTGTGACAGTTCAGGGTGCGGAATGTGGGATAAAGGTGATTAGAGCCGCTAGGATAGCTACGAAGGGTTGGCGACGGTAGAACACAACCTCAAACACCGCAACAAAGACTACTAGTAATCCATAGATGAATGAGGCTTGGTTAGCAGGGATAGTCTTAAGTGCAATTGTCGAGCTAACCACATCCCCAAAAAATAAAAGTCCCATGATTACTCCGTCACGTATCAAGGCTAAATTCAGGTTGCCAGCAAACCGGACAAAAATTACTGCGCCTAATGTGAAGCGAATTGCTATCTGTACAGCGATCGGCACAGTATTGATGATCTCCTTGGTCATCACTGGCATTGATGCCCACATTAACGTCACCACCATCATCATTAAGATACCTTGAAAAGGTTTATTAGTTACTTGGACTTGTTCTATAGGTGATGTTGTCATGCGAAATTTATTTTAATCCTTGTTTATTTTTTAAGTTAAAAAGCAATTTCCCCTTGGTTTAACTCAACATAGTCTTTGGCATCCTGGGTAGGGGCGCAAAAGCCATACGCCCGTACTTAATGTATTCGAGGGGCGTGTATTGCGGTGGATTCATGACCCCTTTTTACCACATCCCCAGTTCAACTGGGTAACTCCTGACAAAAATCACAATAGAAACTGGAGCAGAAGACCAGCAATGGAACCCAAGGTATTGAGGAAACCGGAGCTTTTTCCTCCAGGATTCTGTGCTGCTTTTACTTCTTTAATTACCTGTTGAGCAGCTTTTGCTCCTTCTGGATTACCTTGGGCTGTAAATAAGGTAGATGCTTTTTGTGCATCTTCAATCGCGATCGGATAATTACCAGTTTGAGCCAATGTCATACTGCGGGCTAAATATGCTGGAGCAAAAGCCGGATTAACGGTCAAAGATTGATTAAAATAATCTAAAGCGGCATTATTATTTTTTTTCCGCGCTTCTTGCATTCCCCAGACCAAAAAATCTTCAGCTTTAACCACGTTAGCAGGGATACCTGATGCTCCTTTGAGCACCGCATTATCGGTCAAAGCACCTGTTAGATCAGCATTAAAAAGGTATGCTTCTCTTAAATCTACACCTCGCAGATCTGCTCCACGGAGATTAGCACCAATAAGATTAGCACCATATAGAGAAGCACTAGAGAGTTTAGCATAGCTCAGATTAGCCTGACTGAGATCGCAGCGACTCAGATTAGCATGAACTAAAGAAGCACCTTTCAAGTTTGCTCCAGCTAGATTGGTCATCGCTAATCCAACATCATTCAAATCACACAGGGGACAGTTTTTTTGAGATAAAAGCTGTCTAGTGTCTTCAATGTTTTCAGCTTTTGTGGGTATAGCTAGGCAAATTGTGAGCAAACAAGCTAATGAGCCAATAATGGGATATTTCATAAATAATTTGTGATTAACTATTCACTATTAATTTTAACCGATCAATTAAACGTTTGAGATTTTCTTGAGATCCTGATGAGTCGAGGACATTGACTTTCATTCCGCTTCTAAAAATCTATTGCTTTCCTACGCAAGGGCAGAAATGAATAGACAAGACTCTGCGGTGTAGGGGAGTATGGCAATACGCCCGTTCTATGAAGCATTCTTTCTTAGTGCTTGCGCTTCCCCATGATTGAGGTTGGCCAAGAAATCCCAGTTAGAGGCAGTATAATAATCGTGTCTACGATTGATTACACCGGAATGCTTGATTTGGTTATTTAGTTGATTCCACTGACTCCAAACGTGCTTAGTTGAGTTCACCTCAACAAAGGCGGTTAAGGAGTCAGGTAATTTTTCCGATAGTCTCATGGCACGTCTGCCAATTGCTAATGCTGCGGCTTCATCACTAGCTAGAGCATACAGCCGCAGATATTTGACCAAGCCAATCACGCTCGTATAAGCAGGATTGACCAGGATTAGTTCAATGCCTCGGTTGGCCAAAATTGAACTTAGTTGTTTGAAAAACTCAGAATATGCCCATCCAGAAAGCATCCGAGCATATTTCCGACCACGTTCTCTCAGTTGTTCTTTCTTAGTAGAAAAGTCTAGTTGTTCACAAACAATGGGGCATTGGTATCTGATTGCTAAAATAGCTAGTTGCAAACAAGCATCAACAATTTGAGCTTGTTGTTGGCCGTTTGGTAATCCAGTTTGGAGATTAATTTGACCATGCGCTTTCAAATTACCTTCAGGGTCTAGATAAGCCCATCCAATTGAACCAGGATTCAGATCAATGCCGATACATCCATAGTTTACTGAACGAGATATTTGCTTAACTGGCTTGGGAGTAAATTGAACTGCCACACACCATTTACCAGACTTGTAATAAAAATGCCAAGTCTTTGCACCTATTGCTGGTAATCGGTCAATCTTTCTCGGAAAATTTCCAATTTTGGACTCTACATATTTACCAAACTTTGCCTCTAAACAAGCAGGCACTCTAAACTTTAAATTATTTCCATCCCATTGACACACTGAATTACCAAAAGATTCATCCTTAGAGCCAACGACAAAGACTTGGTTTTTTGGAACTGATGCCCGAATAGGAATACATTTTAGGCTAGCAATCTTTTGTTGATATCGAAACAGCTTGCGTTTCTTATTGTGGATTTGAAACCGTAAATGTTGCCAGTTAGTTTGACGATATTTTAATGAGCTTGATAAAGGAAATCTACAGCCAGTCTTACTGTTGACCCAATTCTTTTTCCGATAAAACTTCCGGGCATCTTTCAGTTTCTTTTCAGCTTTCTTTAGCCATTGCTCACAAGACTTCGCCTTACCCTCTAAGTTTTTGATATGTAAAATCCGACATTCCTTAGCACTATTAACCGACCCATTAGCTGATGCAATCACACCAGCAGCATGGCGTTTATTGATTTGATAAGTCTGTTGTAAATGTGTATTCCATTTGGACTTATTGAATGCTTGTCCTGATAATAAGTGATTAACAGTTTCACATACTGCCTTAAGAAATATTGGCGCTAATGCACTCAAAAACATCTCTAGTTGAGTTTTGCCAATGGCGTTTAACTCTTCTAGTGGTGTTGGTAGTCCTTTGCAGTACGTGAGGGTTGTCATTGTTTGACATCCAATGAGCATTTAATCTTGACTTTATTATAACATCTAAGTCGTCAAAATATCAATTTCTGCAATAAATTTGTTGAAAATGACCACATTAGTATCTAATTTTCAATCTAGGCAAAACAAGTTCTCGAACCAACATAATTAATCTGTTATTTAAGTTTGGCTAGTTTAGTAATGCTGATAGATTTTATTACCTCATTTATATAGAATTACCAAATAAATTCTATGTAAACCTAGGTATTTCGGCTACTGCTCACAGCCCACTACTTCATTTCCAGAACAACTGACCTGTTGACTGAGTTGACTATAGTAACTACCAGAAGCACCTCCGGATAGGGTAGCAAGTTCTGCTTGAGCGGAACAGCTCATTAGCAAGATTGTTAGTAAACCGATGACAAGGAATAACCAAGTGTTCTGGAGGTATGTGAATTGAGAATATCCGAATTTGGTTTTGATCATTTTTCTGATTGATGTCCAATTTTAACCTAGTCAGTCCCAAGATACTCGGATCAGCCCTCCCCATGCACTAAGTATAAATGCGGATACTGGGCTAGTTTGATGTTGAGCTTTTGACATGATCGAGACATTGAAGTCATCCCCTGCGATAGTCTAGACTAGGTGACTCTATCTGCTCGTTTTTATGTCTCATCCTGTTACCACTTCTGATCGAAAAGTTATTATCGGTTCTCGTAAAAGTGACCTAGCTCTGGTTCAGACTCACTGGGTCCAGACCCAACTACAACAGAAATATCCCGATCGCGAGTTTGAAGTCCATTCCATGTCTACTCATGGTGACAAAATTCTGGATGTGGCTTTAGCTAAAATTGGTGATAAGGGATTGTTTACGAAAGAACTCGAAATCGGTATGCTCAACCGTGAAACCGATTTAGCAGTTCATTCTCTCAAAGATTTACCCACTAATTTGCCAGAAGGCTTAATTTTAGGTTGTGTCACCCAAAGAGAAGACCCCGCAGATGCTCTGGTTGTACATCAGAAACATCAAGATCAACAACTAGAAACTCTTCCCCATGGGGCAGTCATTGGGACATCTTCCCTCCGACGCTTAGCACAATTGCGTCATCATTTTCCTCATCTGCAATTTAAAGATATTCGCGGTAATCTCAATACCAGATTACAAAAATTAGATGAGGGGGGCTATGACGCGATTATTTTAGCTGTAGCTGGATTGCAGCGGTTGAATATGGGTGATCGCATCCATCAAAAGCTGTCGAGTGAAATTTCCCTACACGCTGTCGGACAAGGGGCTCTAGGAATTGAATGTCGTGCGGGAGATCCAGAAATTCTGAATCTGATTAAAACCCTTGAGGATCAAGATACTGCTCAATGTTGTCATGCAGAACGAGCATTTCTCCGAGAATTAGAAGGTGGTTGTCAGGTGCCGATCGGTGTCAATAGTGCGATCACAGACCAACAACTGACTTTAACTGGAATGGTGGCGAGTTTAGACGGCATAGAATTGATTAAAGATACAATTACAGGTGCAGCGAATGAGCCTGAAAAAATTGGTATTCAATTAGCCCAAAGTTTACGAGAAAAGGGTGCAAGCAAAATTTTGCAGGAAATTTTTACCCAAATTCAACGCGGTTCATAATTCCCATAAGTAAGACTGATGAGTAAATTGATTGGTCTTACTTATTGCTACTAATTTTTGGATGCGGTCAATTATCTTAATGCAATCTAACAACTATGAACAATCAGGAAGATAAATTAAACTTTCAACTCGCGAAAATTAAAAAAATTTCTCGCCAGATGCAAGCTGATCGGAAAACTTTACAACAACAGTTAACACAACTAAAAGCCGAGTCACCAGAATTATTAGGTTTAGTGCAAGAAGCTTTAGATGCAGTAGTATCGGTTTATGTAATCGATTGGGAGACAGAAGACGAAATTGCCTCTGGTAGTGGTTTTTTTGTCGAACCAGATATTATTGTCACTAATTATCATATTGTCGAAGAGATTGTGGATGAAGATACTATTTATGAAAATGAAGAAGGTGCCTTAGTTTTAGTGCAAACTCAAACCGGAGAATTAAGAATAGCTGAAGTGGTATTTACTGGGAATTTCCAAGAGGATTTAGCGATTATTCTCACCACGGATTATGTGATTAACCTAGAGACTGGGGAAGAAATAGAATCGCCCCGAGAATATCCTTTCTTAGAACTAGGTTTTGAGACGAAAGTGGGAGATCGAGCGATCGCGATCGGTAATCCATTAGGAGAATTTGGTAATACCATAAATCCGGGAACAATCACGGCAATTTGCGATCCCGAAACCGAGGAAAATCTCGATGAAATGGATCTAGATTTAACCGCAGTGAGAATATTGCAAACTGATGCGGCGATCAATCGAGGGAACTCGGGCGGACCATTGATCAATCGCGAGGGGAAAGTGATCGGTGTCAATACCTGTGGAATGGATGATATTGGTGTGGTAAATGCAGCGATCGCTTCAGAAGTTTTAGATGACTTTTTGGCTCGCTTTGAGGAAACTTTTGAGGAAGAAGAGGATGAGTATTAACCAGGAATTATCACCTAAAAGTTACTGGGGCATACTAGGGAGGGTGAGATAAATTTGGTTGAATATGCCCTGAATCTGTATGATGATGGCGTTAAACAATTGATTTTCTCAGGGAATCTAAAAAACAAAGATGCGAATTCTATTTGTAGCTGCAGAAGCAACACCCCTAGCTAAAGTTGGCGGGATGGGTGATGTTGTAGGTGCTTTGCCCAAAGTATTGCGAAAAATGGGGCATGATGTGCGTGTTTTCATGCCTTACTATGGCTTCTTACCAGACAAAATTGATATTCCCACAGAACCAATCTGGTCTGGTCCTGTCATGTTTCAGGAATGTTCCGTCTACGAAACCGTTTTTCCGAATAGTGATGTTCCGCTCTACTTGTTTGGTCATCCATCGTTTACGCCTCGCCATATTTATTATGGTGAAGACGAATATTGGCGATTTACCCTATTCGCCAATGGTGCGGCTGAATTTGCGTGGAATTACTGGAAACCGGAGATTATTCATTGTCACGACTGGCATACAGGGATGATTCCAGTGTGGATGAGTCAAGATCCTGATATTTCCACTGTGTTTACTATTCATAACTTAGCTTATCAAGGCCCGTGGCGTTGGTATTTGGAAAAAATTACTTGGTGTCCCTGGTATATGGAGGGACATAATACCATGGCCGCAGCAGTCCAGTTTGCTAATCGAATCAATACGGTTTCGCCCACTTATGCTGAACAAATCAAAACCCCTGCTTATGGTGAAGAGTTAGAAGGCTTACTATCTTTTCTGAGTGGTAAATCTCGAGGTATTCTCAACGGGATTGATACAGAAAGCTATAATCCGGCGACCGACAGATACATTACGACCAATTTCACTGTTGATACCTTAGAAAAACGCCGTGCTAACAAAATTTCTCTGCAAGAAGAGGTTGGGTTAGAAATTAATGCTGGTGCTTTTTTAGTCGGGATTGTGACTCGATTAGTAGAGCAGAAAGGTATTGATTTGATTATTCAGATCCTCGATCGGTTTATGGCCTATACTGATGCTCAGTTCGTTTTGCTCGGTCTAGGTGACTCTTACTATGAAACCCAAATGTGGCAGCTAGCGTCCCGTTATCGGGGCAGGATGTCAGCCTATATTTTGCAAAGTGATTCTTTATCTCGACGTATTTATGCTGGTGCTGATGCTTTTTTAATGCCTAGTCGCTTTGAACCTTGTGGAATTAGTCAAATGCTAGCGATGCGTTATGGCTGTGTTCCCATTGTGCGACGTACCGGTGGTTTAGTTGACACAGTTTCTCACCATGAACCCATGCTTAATTCTGGGACTGGGTATTGTTTCGATCGCTATGAACCTTTAGATTTGTTTACCTGCATGATTCGTGCTTGGGAAGGATATCGTTATAAGGATAAATGGCAAGAGTTACAAAAACGAGGAATGCGCGAAGACTTTAGTTGGGATAAATCGGCCAAAGAGTATGTCAAAATGTATAACTCTATTTATGGCATTGTGGAAGAAGAACCCCCAGCTCAGGTAGAAACAGCCCAAACTCCATCATTTAACCAAGGTAAAATAACACCATAGACTACCTAAATTCACCCTGATTGGTGAGTAGTAAATTTAGCATGGAACCGTTAAACAATCGAGGTTGTTTAACATTCAATACGGTTCAGTTCAGGATATTTTGGAGGATCTCGGCGAAGATGGGGCGAAGCATTCGGACATAGTATTAACGCCCTTCGACTACGCCCTTCGGCTACGCTCAGGGTAAACTCAGGGTAAAGGTTTAAACAATTAATTGTCGCCCGAATGCTTCGCCCCTACATAAATGACCAGGCTTTCTGTAGTCGAGTTGTTGTGATCCCAAACTTCAACTCTCAGACTACTGAAAGCCTATGTCATGTTAATTTCTACTTTGGGGCAACCAAAATCCGGCAATTGGCCGACAATTTAGGAAAAATGCGGATGGCGAGACTCGAACTCGCAAGGCAAAGCCACACGCCCCTCAAACGTGCGCGTATACCAATTCCGCCACATCCGCAGTTAAAGTCAAACGAAATATTCCGAATGACTGACTATTATACAATAACACCATAAACAGGTTTTTATCTAGCTTTTTTAAAAAACTTTATCAGAAAGTTTCCCTTTCCCGCATGATAGGATTAACTGCCGCTTACAAATAACTTTTTTGATGGAAAAACTAGGAAATGGGTTTTTCTAAAATCTTGATTGCCAACCGAGGAGAAATCGCTCTGAGAATTCTCCGCACCTGTGAGGAAATGGGCATTGCTACCATTGCCGTCCATTCTACGATTGACCGTCATGCGCTCCATGTCCAACTAGCTGACGAAGCTGTCTGTATTGGAGAACCAGCCAGTAGCAAAAGCTATCTTAATATCCCTAACATTATTGCCGCAGCCCTGACTCGTAATGCTAGTGCTATTCATCCGGGCTATGGATTTTTATCGGAAAATGCTCGTTTTGCCGAAATCTGTGCGGATCATCATTTGACCTTTATTGGGCCAACTCCGGAAGCGATGCGGGCGATGGGAGATAAGTCCACTGCTAAAGAAACGATGAAAAAAGTGGGTGTACCGACGGTTCCTGGTAGCGATGGATTAATTACTGAAGAAAAAGAAGCGATCGCGATCGCGCGCAAAATTGGTTATCCTGTGATGATTAAAGCTACTGCTGGTGGTGGTGGTAGGGGGATGCGTTTAGTTCGAGCAGATCAGGACTTCAGCCAATTGTTTCAAGCAGCTCGGGGTGAAGCTGAAGCTGCTTTTGGTAATCCAGGGGTCTATCTGGAAAAATTTATTGAATCTCCCCGACATATCGAGTTCCAAATTCTGGCTGATAATTACGGGAATGTGATTCATCTGGGGGAAAGAGATTGCTCGATTCAGCGTCGTCATCAAAAATTATTGGAGGAAGCCCCCAGTTTGGCGCTGACTCCCAAATTACGGGCTAAAATGGGCGCAGCCGCAGTTACAGCCGCTAAAGCGATCAAATATACTGGAGCAGGAACGATCGAATTTCTGCTGGATCAATCAGGTCATTTCTACTTTATGGAAATGAATACTCGGATTCAAGTCGAGCATCCTGTGACGGAAATGATCTCTGGGTTAGACCTAATTGCGGAACAAATCCGGATTGCTCAAGGTGAAAAACTGCAACTCCATCAAAACCAAGTAATTCTGAATGGTCATGCGATCGAATGTCGGATCAATGCTGAAGATCCCGATCGCAATTTCCGTCCTCATCCTGGACGTATTACTGGATTTTTACCTCCTGGTGGTCCAGGTGTCAGAATGGATTCCCATGTTTATACAGATTATGAGATTCCAGCTTACTATGACTCTCTGATTGGCAAATTAATTGTCTGGGGACCCGATCGACCATCGGCTATTAAACGGATGAAAAGAGCGCTGCGGGAATGTGCGATTACTGGATTACCGACTACAATTGCTTTCCATCAAAAAATCCTTGAAAACCCAGCTTTTTTAAGTGGTGAAGTATATACCAATTTTGTCGAGCAAATCACTCAAGGTTAAGAAATGAACATAGTGAAAGAGTTTATGAATACTTCATCAGATGTGTTGAGTATATTAGAGCGTGACCTAAATAAAGTCAGCGGTGCATTGGTTTTCCGAGGAACCCGTGTACCTGTGGCTGCTTTTTTTGAGAACCTCAAAGACGGAGCTTCCATTGATCAGTTTCTTGAATGGTTTCCTGGAGTAACGCGATTGCAAGTGGAGACGCTCTTAGACTACGAACTTGCTACCTTGACCAAAGCAGTCCCAAAATGAAAATTCTTTTCGATCAAGGTACACCTGTTCCTCTACGACGATATTTATCAGGACATACAGTAGACACAGCTTATGAGCGTGGATGGTCAGAGCTTTCCAATGGTGATTTGCTGACAACAGCTGAAAGCGAAAACTATGATCTTTTGATTACGACCGATCAAAACCTCCGCTATCAGCAAAATTTTGTCGGTCGTCAAATCGCCATTGTAGTTTTGCTTTCTACATCATGGTCCTCGTCTCCAGCAGCAGACTGATCAGATCCAAATTGTAGTTGATCATATTCAAGCAGGCGAATATCAGGAAATTGCTATATGATGCAAGCAGGTTAACAAAGTCTCTAGGAAGCTCGGTCATCACAACAAGGTGTTAGAGCTGACGAACTGCCCTTAGCCCGACGATGAGACCTAAGTGTTGTTCCCAGCTCAACTCCGCTATTAGTTGGCAACCTGCTGGCAACCCTGAGTTTATCCTAATTCAATCTCCGCTTTAATCAGATTCTGATCAATGGAAGTAAGCTGAAAATCGAATTTTTTGCACAGTTTCTGCATTTCAATATTTTCCGTCAGCATATAAGCAGTAATCCGGCTGAGTTTTTCTACATGACCAATATCCAAAATTTGCCGCAGGATTTCCGTACCTAAACCGCGACGTTGGAAGGAATCCCTCACAATCACACTACATTCACCTTCATTATTACCTTGTAATTTACTGAGACTACCAAAACCAATAACTTGGTGTTCACCAGTTTGCGGGTCTTTATAGTCAACCACCAGCGCCATTTCCCGATCGTAATCGATAAAGCAAATCCGCGTCAGTCGTTCATGAGCAACGCGATGAGCAAAGTCCATTTCATGGAAATAGCGAAAATAAACGCTGCGATCGCTTAAATTTTCATGCAGTTTCACAAGTAACGGTTCATCTTCAGGACGAATGGGACGGATTGTTACCTCGGTGTGATCTTCCATTACAAAAGTAGAAATGTGCTGACTAGGATAAGGTCGAACTGCTGGAGTTGGTAACTGATTTTCAGTTAAATCTAAATCATGTAAAACGACCCTTGCATCTAAAGCTACTAACTGTTCTGGGGACGCAAGTAAAGGATTAATATCTGTTTCCTTAATCCACCGTTGTTCAATCACCAACTGACTAAATCTGACCAACAACAGCTCTAAAGCTTCCAGATCTACAGGTAAACGTCCTCGTACTCCCTTCAGCGCATGATAGATTTTGGTTTGTTCCATCATCCGTCGGGCTAAGGTAGTATTCAGGGGAGGTAAAGCGAGGGAACGATCTTTAAATACCTCTACTAATTGACCACCAGTACCAAACAACAACACCGGACCAAACTGAGGATCAATACTACTACCCAAAATTAATTCGTATCCTTCTAGCTTGATCATCTTTTGAACAGTAACACCTAAGAAATGTTCTGCGCCAACTTTTTCTGTCACTGATGTTTCGATCGCCCGATAAGCTTCAGCTACCCCATCAGCATCGATCAAATTCAACTTTACTCCTCCCACATCAGTTTTGTGAGTAATTGTTTCGGAATAAAGCTTAAGTACGATCGGATAACCAATCTCCTGAGCGTGTTTAACTGCTTCAGAGGAGCTAGTAGCTAATCGAGTTTCTACAACGGGAATCCCATAAGCAGCAAACAATTGTTTAGATTCAAATTCTGTCAGTAAAGTTCTCCCAGCATCTCTTGCTGCTTTGATAATCTTCTCAGCAATGGCGCGAGGAGGAGTATCATCATCTACATCTTTTGGTAATGTTGGTGTTTCATACAGACCGCGCAAATTGTAGGTATAACGCCACATATAGTAGAATAAGCGAGCGGCTGTATCTGGGTAGGGAAAAGCCGGAATTCCAGCATGATTGAGAATATCAGCACCCGCAGCTACATCTTCTCCTCCCATCCAACTAGCTAAAATTGGTTTACCTTTAACCTGAGCATAGTTTTTAATTTGTTCTGCTGTTGCGGTCGGATCACTCATTGCTTGTGGGGTCAAAATCACTAATAATCCATCACTCTCAGGATCATTAGCAACTACTTCCAAGGTTTTAGCATAGCGGATGGGTTCTGCATCTCCCAAAATATCGACTGGATTGGAATGACTCCAATGGGTTGGTAAAAATTGGTTAAGTTTAGCGATCGTCTCTGGGGATATTTCCGCTAGTTCACCTCCTTCAGTAATTAAAGCATCTGTAGCAATTACCCCTGGACCACCAGCATTAGTCACAATGGTCAACCTTGGTCCTTGGGGACGTGGTTGTTTGGCTAATACTTCTGCCATAAAGAATAAATAAGAAATATTGTTGACACGCAATACTCCTGTCCGACGGAAAGCTGCGTCTAGCACTCCATCACTACCTGTCAGCGCACCAGTATGTGATGCGGCTGCTTTGGCGGCTGCTTCTGTATGTCCAACTTTAATCACGATAATTGGTTTAGTTAAAGCTACTTCCCTAGCAGCAGAAAGGAAGGAGCGAGCATTACCAATTGATTCCATGTAGATGACGATACTTTTAGTGTTGGGATCGTTTCCCAAATAATAAATTAAATCTCCCCAGCCTACATCTAGCATGGAACCGATGGAAACAAAGGCGCTAAAGCCAACATTTTCGCGAAAACTCCAGTCCAGAATTGCTGTACATAGAGCACCACTTTGACTGATAAATCCCACATTACCAGGATGTGCCATCTTGCTGGCAAAGGTAGCGTTTAGTCCAGTAATCGGACTCATTACTCCTAAACAATTAGGACCAATGATTCGCATTCCTCCTTGATGTGCTTGTTCTAAGATTTGTCTTTCTAATTCCAGTCCCGGAGCTCCAATTTCTTTGAATCCAGCGGAAATAATGATGGCTCCTTTTACTCCTACGTCTATACATTCTTTAATTACTGCTGGTACACCAGGAGCTGGGATAACAATAATGGCAAGATCGATTTTTTCAGATATGGCTGTAATATTTGGATAAGTTTTGATTCCCAACACACTCGAACGTTTCGGATTGATGGGAAATATAGTTCCACCAAAAGGACTACTGAGTAAGTTCCAGAGAATAGTACGTCCGACACTGCCCTCTTTTTCTGTAGCTCCAATTAGGGCAACGTTTTTCGGTTTGAAAATTGCATCGAGAGATTGACGCGTGGATTGTTTAATATTACTAACAGCGTCTGGTCTGGGTGTAATAGTATACATGGATTTACCTATTGATCCTAAACAGACAAAATTTAGGTTTTACCCTTTTTAAGTCTAATGGTAATTTACCTGAATTAACCCAAAAAATGATGGTTTTGTGAAAATTTACTTTTTTTTAATATCTTTAGATTCTGACTCAGCGCTTAGTTACTAGATAGGTTAACGTTTCTCTAAGAAAAAAATTAACTTGATCTTAATTTATAAATTCTTTATAATTTGGAGATAAGAAATTAGGTTACGATTTTTAAACAAAATATCCAGAAAAGCTCAAATTATCTAGATATTTATGAGAGAATGCTCACAATTCAGTCATTTTCTGAAAATATCGATATTGGTAAATGGTAAATCGGAGGATTAATGAGTGTATTCTTGATCTTGAAAAGCAGATATTAATTATTCATTAATCTATTTTTGATGGTATAATTTTTCGTTTAAACTGATCGTGAAAATGCTAGTTTTGGTATTATTTAATCGTGATAGCAATGAGTTTTTGCTGGTTGTTCGTTCCCCAGGTAAACCAAATAAGTTAACCAGATTCGAGCTAATCTGAGACTAGAGCCGATCGCGCTTAGTCCCCAGTCAGGTGATCCCAATCGGTCGGTTACTCATGGGGCTTCGGTCTGCCATAGATATCAGTGAAGTTTTACAATAACTGGAAACAAAGCTCATTTTCTGTTTGAAATCTTCTAGGGTTCGGTTTTATGACATCCTATGCAACCTCTAATGCTAAAGCCGAGATGGCTGAACTAAGACGCTTAAAAGGTTTACTACCACCAGAACTCCAAAGTTGGGTGACAGTAGAAAAAACCACAGAAATCAATCCACCACTGATCCGCTCTGAAGAAATCGGTAAAGATCAGGTGGAAATTCAAGTTGACCTCATTCGCTGGGAGCAGCTAGCGATGGATCAGCGCAATTTGCTCTTTTGGCATGAAGTAGCCAGGGTGCAAAATGATACCATTACTCGAGAAGGTTGGGAAATGGCAGCTCTGGCGATCGGTTTAGGTGGTGCGGTGGGTGAACTTTGGGTCCAAGATGTGTTACTCCTCTTACTAGCACTGGGACTCTGTGGAGCTGCGGGTTGGAGACTTTACCAGAAAAATAATGGTGAGCGAGTCTTCCGAGAAGCTACTGAAGCTGACGATAAAGCGATCGCCCTAGCGACTCGGTTTGGTTATTCCATCCCCAATGCTTATAAAAGTTTAGCGAGTGCGTTGAAAACTTTAATCGATCAAACTCCGGGACGACGGTTGCGATCGCGATATGAAGCGCGTTTACAAGCTCTTAAACGCAGTGCTGCGAAAGCTAAAAGTAAGCTAAAAGGTCCCCAAGCTGAATTCTAAAATTATTTGCTGTGAGCCAAAATAACTAGGACAGCTCTCAATACAGTTCAGTTAAGAGTATTTTGGAGATCCGGGCAAATCAGGGCGAAGCATTCGGATCTAATATTAGCAGCCCTTCGACTCCGCTCAGGGTAAAATTTAAGCGCTTAATTGTCGCCCGAATGCTTCGCCCCTACACTAATCATCTACAATTGTCCAATCATTTTATGAGTTTGGGGTATAACTCGAACTTGCTTGAGCCAACGTTTCATTAAAGCTTGCCACATTAATACTTGTTCAGGGGTCGGAGCTTGAGTACCAGAGTTGATCGGTGTGATTGGCTGCAAAAATAGGGGAATACTAGGGCTACAATCTGCTACTAACTGAGCTGCTATTTCTAATTCGATCAGATTGGTTTGCTGTGCAACAATTACCTTGACAAAAACTTCAAGTTGTGCATCAAAACAGATTTTTAAAAAATCTCGATGTTCCGACCAGCAGCTTTCCCCACTGACACTTGGCAATTTAATATCCATTCCCACTGAATCCAAGTATGGTAAAATCATCGCTAATTGCTCAGGACGATGACCTCCGGTTTCTAAATAAATTGGTAATCTGCTAGATTGGCGTAATTGTGGTAAAAATTCGACTAGAAATGGAGCATGGAGCAGGGGTTCACCACCTGTTAGACTAATGCTATCATGTAAACCAGGTTGATTTTGGTGATCTACCCATTCTAATAATTGCTCAAGCTCGACTGGATTGGAGTAGGTTTGAAAATTACGTTTTCCCGGTGTTTGTTCAATTTGACAAGTGGATGGTACATTCCAAGTATGGGAACTATCACAAAAATGACAGCGTAAATCGCATAGAGCAAAACGAATAAAAATTTGTCTTGTACCGATGTTCAGTCCTTCCCCTTGGATTGCGGAAAAAAGTTCAATTAATTTAGCTTTAGGGGAGGGAATATTTAGTGCTACCATATTTTTAGAGATGTTAGGTGTTAGGTGTCAGAAAATAAGCTTCCTGACACCGATCAATTAAGATAGTTTTATTTCCATCCGCTCACCTGGTACAGCTTCTATTACTTGGGTAGAAAGCTGATTTTTAGCGAGTTGCGATCGCAGCTCTTCGATGTTTCCGACTGCTTTGAGTAACGAAAGTAACAATCCTTCAAATAATATATCTCCTCCTGCTGCTGTTGGTAAGATGACTTGAGGTTTGACCAATTTGGCTAAGTCTACAGCACTTTGACTACCTTTGATTACTGGTCCAATTAAAGGTAATACTAGGTCAATAATGGGAGTAATTACTAAATCTATGGGTGCAAATTCTTTGAGGATCGGATCATGGAAACCATGGGGTTCATAGTATAAACTTTTTCCACTGCTTTGATCTTTGAGTAGATAACCATTTTCTACCAAATTTACCCCAACGGTAGATCCTGGTAAAGCTTTAATTTCCACGCTTTGATTCAAAGTAAAACTTTCACCATGAGCTAGTGCTGATACTTGGGTAAAGCCTAATTCTCGCACTATTTTAGCAGCATTGACCGAAGCTACTACTCGAGTTGAACGATTAATTTGTTTGAGGGTGGGGGGATGGGTATGGTCTTCTAATCCCTGGGAGAGTAAGATCAGGTCAATCTGATCGGGAATCGCGCGATCGCTAAGTCTTGAACCTTTAAATAACCAGGGTAGATTACCAAAAACTAACGGTCCAATTAACCAAGGATCTAAGAGTATACGTTGATGGTTAATTTCGATTAACCAGCTATTACTATCCAACCAAGTGAGGTACATATTGTCTGATTAGTTATTTTTCCGTTAGTTGAGCTGATCTTCCCTTTAATACCGACCAAGTCAGAGCTTTGGAAGGAGGGAGTTTAGTACCGAGTTGGGTGTCGCGGATTTGAAAATGTAAATGGGGTCCGGTACTCATTCCTGATGTACCTGTTTTGGCGATAATTTCTCCCGCTTTTACCTTAATTATAGCACCATTAGTCGGCGCTCTGCACCAGGATAAGTGTAAAGCGTCAAATAGTTTGGAGGGATAGAGTGGAGAAGTCATTGTTGCGACGAGTCCCCCTCCTCCCCCATCGATCCAGCAATTCAAAGTGATGGTATTTCCTGGTTCTCCGATCGCATAAATAGGAGTGCTTAAGGGAGTTGCTAAATCTACTCCACCATGAAATTGAGCTTCACCAGTGACCGGATTAATCCGATTACCAAATGGTGAAGTTACGGGATAACCAGCAATTGTTTCACCAATTTTTGGGCTACTTTTCAGATTAGCAATTTCTGGTTTTGGCTCGATTTTAAATGTTGGTTTTGGGTGAGGTTGATTTGGTCTAGCTTTGGGGACATTTGGGGCAGAATCTGCGTCAGAAAAAGGAGTAAAATTTAATTCCCCATCTGGATAATTTGGTTGATTTGGTTGCAGCGATCGGCTAATTTGATCAGCTACTTTTTGATCTACTACGGTTGGAGTAGAGACATCCGAACTAGGGGTAAAAGTTAGGACTATGGGAGGATCGGGAGAATTAGCGATCGCTGGTTTGGTAATTTCCCTGTGAGGGTGATAATTTTTCCGATCAACCTTGGGGATGTCAAAATTCAAAATATCTTCCCCAGCTAATGCTAGATGATTTGGCACTAATAATAGCATTAACCAACTGATCATTAATCTAACTATAGTTAAAATTTTCATATTTTCCTCAACTTTTTCGAGGTAGCGATTCATAGAAATTATCTATGAATCGCATTAACTATTGTTGCAACATTTGCTCAATAATTTTCTTAGATGGTTCAACTAACGCCCAGCGACCATTAGGTTGTTTGTTCAACAAAGCTAACTGTAATTCATCACCATAACCAATAATTTGTCCAGCACGTCTCAGACCAATTCTCGGATGGTTTAGTCCACAAAGACGAAATAGATAAATTGGTAATTCATCACTGGCAAAAATTACACATCCAGCTTTATAACGTTGTACTTTTCCTGGAATGGGGGCATAAATATTATCTCCATCTAAGGAAATAGAGATATCACCTAAACCACCTTTGACTTGGTGATTAGCGATCGTATCTCCTGGTTGTAGCTCCCAGTTTTGATATAGTTCCAACTCTCTCGTAGACTCTCCTACTGGTTGTTTAGTACAACTAACAATTAGTAGCAGTAATAGTATTATATTGGCGATTTTAATTGTGTTTAAAGCCATATCCCACATAACTTTTGCCCTCATAAAGAACGATTAATGATGTTTGGGGATCGAATGCTAAAGGATAAACATCGCGTTCAGTTTTCGCACCTGTACGGATGCTTAAACTTGGTAATTGACAGTAAGGTTGTTTGAGAATTTCTTGGACAATATTACGCTGACTACGTTCTGGTATGCTTAACAATTTTGCTAGCTGCTCACGGGAAATTGTCGCTTTAGGTTGGACAATTTTTTCACAACCTAATCGTTGGTCTGTTGTCTCCTGATTTTGCAGATTTAACTGAAGTTTTGATAGCAAGGTCAGTAGGGTAATAATACAGGTCGCAGCTAATAAATATTGGAGCCATACCGATGCTTGTTCCTGAAGTCGTTTAATCATTTTTTGCACCTCGATGAAGTTGTTAAATAGAAAAAATTATCCATCTATGGGTATTAATATTTATCCATACTCTTAGAACAGTATAACAACAGTTGACTTTTACGTCAAGTCTAAATTGAAAATATTTTTCAGTTTCTAGAAAAGTAACTGGTAAGATAAAGGAGAGCGAAATTTTGGGGTGGGATAGATTAGTTGTAGAGATAACCGTACTGGGATGAGAGCGATCGCATCACCAGTAGGATTAGCATCTGGGTGAGCAAATATTTTCGCTCTTAGCTTTTCGATAAAGCTAATAATTTAGTGCGAATATTTTCTATTCTTTGACGATTAACACCTAAATCTGACTCTCCCAAGCGTGAAGCAGAACGAACTTGGATCAGGTGAGCATTTTCATCAACAAAAAATTCCACATCATCAACAAACCCCATAATTTTGCTAGTAAATTCTACATAAAGATAATTTTCATCTTCGGTGATAATTTTTGTGTTCTCCCAAGATTGAATTATTTTTTTCAGATCGGCTAAGGTTTGGGTGGAGTTATTGATAATGGGTAAAGGTGCAATTTGATGGATGGGATTTTGACTTTGACTATTAACACAATTGGGAGAAGAAGGACAAGGTGCCAGTTTTCCTGATTCTATGCCCAAATTAGTGGGTCTAGGACCATTAAAAAGGGTGATCTGTCCAGGAAAAGCGAATCGCAATCCGAGCCAAAGGGTAATAATGATTAGCAAAGACAGTATGATTAATAATACTTTGCTCAGGGTGGGATTGATTTTAAGTGCAAAAGTTGACATAGATGATCACAAAAATTTGTCTAATTCAGTCACAATTAGAAAGTATTATATTATTAACGGGTAATTGATTTCTTTGATATCTATCCGATCAGCAATTAAGCCAGGTTATAATGGGGGCTGATGGAGCAAAAATATAAAAAGAACGGTTTAGGTATATTTCGGGGTGCCCTTAACCGTCCTTGTCTCAAGTGTATAGCTTATTGCCAGCACTTCTATTATCTTTTTACTGCCTATTTTTCTATTCGGCAATCTGGGAGGATTTCGGGGGTGAAATTCTCAGAATTTGGCAGGGCTGTTTCATGACAAATAATTTAATTCTCATTACTTATAATCTCAGAGAATTCCAGCGTGTTAATGGCTTACTTATTGAAGGTTGGGAGATAGGTAATGCGGGTTGACTTCTCCCCCCTAGGGTGTACACACAAGTTGAGATAGAGTCAGGAGGGAAGGGAAGTAAGGAGAAAAAAGTAGTGGAAAATCCAATTTTAATTCATGTGCAACAATGTCAGGGAACAGCATTCCCAGACCCAAGACTGGGAAAAAGAGGGGCTTCATTATATACAGCGATGGCACAACATCAATCAGTAAATATTCGGAAAATCAGTAAAAATCGAGCCGAGCAAGTTGGATATTACCGATTTTTAGGGAATGAGAATGTAAAAACTGGAGAATTAGTCGTAAGTTTAGGAGAGCATTGCGCCTTACAGGTAGATGGAAAACACCAGGTCTTAGCGATAAGTGATAGTAGCCCTTCGACTACGCCCCCTTCGACTACGCTCAGGGTAAACTTCGACTACGCTCAGGGTAAACTTCGACTACGCCCTTCGACTTCGCTCAGGGTAAACTCAGGGTAAACTCAGGGAACACTCAGGACAAGCGCTCAACACAAGTTTTTTCAATCTTTTCAATCCTATTTTTACCGTATTACTGGTTTCATAAATATCTCTTAATTCTTCTTTCAAATCATCAGCAATCCTTAAACAAGGAGAGCAATTCAATAATTGTTCCAGCTCGATTTTTTCTGATTCAGTTAAATTGCTAGCATTTTGAAGAAGTAAGTAGCGATTTTTTAAACCTTTTAAATTTAACATAAATCGGATTTTATTGACAGCCTTATTTACTAGCTGCATGACATGAAACCTGTCAATTACAATTAAGGCATGAGGAAAAACTTCTTTTATAACTTTCGGAAAACCGCCCCACATATCTATGTACGGGCGTATTGCAATACGCCCCTACCCCTTAACATTCTCCCTTATAGTAAGGGGTTGAGTCTTTAAGACTTCTATAATCTCATCACTTTTATGGGAATCTATAACTTCTAATAATGACCCTTGATCAAGGTCACTAACTACCGTAACAAACTCTTGTGTTGAGCGGAGTCGAAACATTCCTTTTCCTTTTTCTTTACTGAATTCATCTAAACTCAGTCTTTCTGGTAGCAACCAGTCTTTTTTTTAGTTTTGGCAATTCTTGAAAAGATATTTTGCACTTGTTCTGCACTTAATTGTTCATGACGACTCACTTGCTCTACTGTTAATTCTTTGACTCGCTCATAAATATATTCCTCGGATATCTTAGTATAATTACGACCTTTTTCTACAAAATCTAAAGCTTCGGTTGAGTATTTTTTACAAGATGGACAATAAATTTGTCGTCTTGGTACTTGGAGATATACTCCTTGACCACAAATTGATAAATCCCTGACTAAAATCGGACGAATTTGATGGATTTCATCCGTCGATTTTCCGCAGTAAACACAACTAATTTTATCGTTCAATAAATCCAGTTTTAGAATCGTGAATTCTTCTTTCTGGTAACAAGTAAAAACTGTTACATTAGGCAAATTTAGTAAAATATCTAGATGCAAGTCCATTTTTGACCACTTAGTAAAATGTATTAGCAGTTACATTTTACTACGAAATGCTGAAAGAGCCAATGTGGTCAAGAATATTATCATGTTTGTCGCGATCGCTATAAAAATCAAATTACACCTGCATTATCTACCAGTCTACATACAGAAACAGATGAGGATATCCAAGAAGGTTATCTAGTTCTCGATTAAGATGAAATCTGGAAATCTGAATATGAAGATCGTCTTCCAGATGGTTGGTTTAATACCACTAAACGGGGAGGAAGAAAAATCAGCGCAGATAAACAAAAATTTATTCCCGAAAAGTTATTTGTTTTTCCCAATGGTGAATCTAAAGATATCAGAATTAGTCAAAAATCGGAACATCCCACCGCTAGTTGGTTTATCCCTAAACCCTTTTTAACTTGCTTACAGTGTGGAGTAGTTTACGATCAGAAAAAGAATGAATTTGCTAAATTATCTCGTCTAAGTTCAGAAGGTCGTAGTACCGCGACAACGTTATTATGTTTATCAACCGTTAGCAGTTTAAAATCTGCTACTGCTAAACCTATCTCAGCTAAAGTTCTCAGTTTTACCGATAACCGTCAAGATGCTTCTTTACAAGCGGGTCACTTTAATGATTTTGTCCAAACCAGTTTTTTAAGAGCTAGTTTAAATGGAGCATTACAAACTCGAAAATCCCTAACTCATCAAGATTTAGCTTCAGAAGTAGTGAAACAAATGGGGTTAACTCAAGCAGATTATGCTCAACAAGAAGCATCCTTTAGCGATCGCAACGCTCAAGCATTTTTACATTTAATCGAATACCGACTTTATGAAGATTTACGTCGAGGTTGGCGCATTGTTCAACCAAATTTAGAACAATATGGATTATTAGTAATTGCATATAAAGATTTAGAAGATAATTGCCAAAAATCTGAATTATGGCAAAGTTTTCCCCATCCTATTTTATTAAAAGCTACTCCAGAACAACGTTTTATTGTCATTAAAACTTTCCTTAACCAATTGCGTCGCGATTTATACCAATTAACTATGAAATTGCACTTAATCTGAGGTTGATCTGTTAGAGTTCAGGGCAGGTTTATAATGGTGATCTGTTGGTGGCAAAATTGACTGGTGAACCTGCCCCTACCAATTTTATCCTCAATTTGCGGATTTCTGTAGTAGGGGCGGGTTCGCCCAGATTTTTGAAATTTACCAATTAATTAGAAAAACCCGCCCGGGTTCACCGAGATGTTTGACATTTACCTACTAATCATCAAAACCCACCCTCACCCACAGATCAATATACATCAATGTATCTTCATGGTGAATTGGTATTAGTCATTGATGCGAAATTCCTCCAAAATGAAGAATTAGAAAAACTTAAACGTGAAGTAAACCAAGCATTAAAAGAACCTTGGACGATCGAATTAAATCAAAGACTGCATCAAGCAGGAATTGCTACTTTAATTAAAGGAAGTAATAAAGGTAGAGATCATAGTAAAATCAAACTCACTTCTAACAGTAAAATTGGTCGCTTTCTCCGGTCTAATCGTGCTTGGTCTTGGTTGAATGTCAATTTATCATAATTAGAGTATGAAGGTTTAATTGCAGCTTTAATTAATATTCTTTGTGCTTCAGCTTATTTAAACAAAATTAATAATGGGGTGCAACTCAGAGTAGATTCTATTATTTGGAAAGCGGAAAATCTCTCCGAAATTCCCTCTGATATTCTGACCAGTTGCTCAAGGTAGCGGTCGAGCGGGAAGAGATGGACAACCTGCTCTAGTAATTACCTACGCTTCAGCAGGAAGTGGACATGATCAATACTTTTATCGTCGTCAACAACAAATGGTAGCAGGAATTGTGACACCACCAAAATTAGAATTAGCAAATCCTGATTTAATTAAATCTCATATTTACTCCCTCTGGTTATCCTATACAGGTGCAAGTTTAGGGGAGTCGATGAATACAATCTTAGATTTAGATACCATCTCCTATCCCCTCAAAGAAAGTTTAAAAGCACAAATCACCCTAACTCCAGCAAGATTAAATGAATGTTTACAAGCACTAGAGATAATTTTAGCCGATCGATTTTGTCAACAAGATTTAGCCAAAACCAGTTGGTATTCTACAGATTGGTTAGAAACAACTTTAAATCAAGCGGTAAAAGCTTTTGATCGAGCTTGCGATCGCTGGAGATCGCTCTATGAAGAAGCAGCTAAACAATTACAAGAAGCCAGAAATATTATTGACCGTTCCCGAGCAGGAGGAATTACTAAAGAAGAATACCAGAAAGCTGAAAATACGGAAAAAGAAGCTAAACGACAAATGGAACTATTAACTGGTCAAGCTAATTCCTATAGAAATGCTAGTAACTTGGAATTTTATCCCTATCGTTATTTTGCTTCGGAAGGATTTTTACCAGGATTTAATTTTCCACGACTCCCAGTAAGAGCTTTTATCAATTATGGAGATAAGAGTGATTTTCTGTCGCGATCGCGGATTGTCGCAATTAGAGAATTTGCACCGCGAAACATCGTTTATTATGAAGGAAATAAATTTCAAATTAACCGCACTAAAATTCCGATCCGTGGTTTAAACTTTGAGCAAATTGCGATTTGTGCTAAATGTGGATATTTCCATAAAGGAGATACCTCCCATCGAGATACTTGTGAAAACTGTAATACCAGATTAGTCGCAGATGCTGCGGGAAATCCTGCTTATTTACCAAAAGTATTACCAATGGATACAGTTTTTACTCAACGACGAGAACGAATTACTTGTGATGAAGAAGAACGGTTAAAATATGGTTATAATATCACCACTCATTTTCGCTACACTAAAAAAGAACCCGATCTAGCTGAAGCGATCGCTAATGATGGGACAGAATTATTAAAATTAACCTTGGGAGAAGCTGACTGTAAACCAGATTTTATCTATAATGATGCTAAAATTGCCCTATTTTGTGATGGTTCAGTACATGATCATCCAGAACAGAGTCAACAAGATCAAATTAATCGAGCTGATTTGGAATTTACTACAGGTTATACCGTGATGGTTATTCGTTATGATGATAGCTTAGAAGCTAAGTTAAATGAATTAGCAAGTCAGATTTGAAATAATTTATTAGGAATTAGCGATCACCACTGCTTTGATAGCGATCGCCAGCCCAATGATCAAGCTGAATGCTGATCAGAAGTCATCCCAATTATTGATATTCAGCATACTGCTGAATTAATTTAGCCACTAAACCTGTCCACCCGGTCTGATGATTAGCGCCAACTCCTGTACCATTATCGCCGTGAAAATACTCAAAATAAAGCAAATAATCGCGCCAGTGGGGATCATTTTGGAATTTTTCAATTGTTCCATATACAGGACGATGCCCATTCTGATCGCGCAAAAAAGTCCGAATTAAGCGTGCTTCAATTTCTAGAGCTACTTCCCACAAATTCAAAAATTTATTTGAACCAGTTGGACATTCTATTTTAAAGTCATCACCAAGATAGTGGTAGAACTTTTGCAGCGATTCGATCAAGAGAAAATTGACAGGAAACCACACCGGACCTCGCCAATTTGAATTGCCACCAAACAGCCCAGAACTTGATTCTGCGGGTTCATAATCTACCCGATATTGACTGCCATTAGTGGTAAAAATATAGGGATGATCATGATGATAGCGAGAGAGTGCGCGGATGCCATAGTCCCCTAAAAATTCCTGTTCATCCAGAAGTTTAGATAGAATTTCCCCAAGACGTTCTTTCCAAACAATAGATAGAAGTCTGCGTTCTTTTTTTCCTGGAGTACGCATACAAGCAACATTCTTACGCAGATCTTTGCGATTATCAATAAACCATTCTAATCGATTCCGAAATCCGGATACTTTTTCCATTACTTCCGGTTCCAGAGTCATAACCGCAAATAAAGGAATTAACCCTACCATTGATCGCACTTTTAAGTGTATAGATTGGTCATTGGGAAGTTTAAGGACATCATAATAAAATTGATCTTCCTGATCCCAAAGTTCGGTGCCGTTGTTGCCCATGTGGTTCATAGCATTGGCAATATAGAGGAAATGCTCAAAAAATTTAGTTGCCATATCCTCATATACTGGATTAGTCAATGCTAGTTCTAAGGCGATCGTCAGCATATTCAGACAATACATCCCCATCCAACTGGTGCCATCTGATTGTTCAATATATCCACCTGTGGGTAAGGGTGCGCTGCGATCAAAAACACCAATGTTATCTAATCCCAGAAATCCACCTTCAAAAACGTTATTTCCTTCTAAATCCTTACGATTAACCCACCAAGTAAAGTTCATCAGTAATTTCTGAAATACGCGCTCCAAGAATTGCAGATCGCCTTTACCTGTAAGCTTTTCCTCAATCTTATATACTCGCCAGGTTGCCCAAGCATGAACGGGGGGATTAACATCACTGAAATTCCATTCATAGGCGGGCATTTGTCCATTTGGGTGCATATACCATTCACGGGTCATCAAATCCAATTGATTTTTGGCAAATTCTGGATCGATTGTTGCCAAAGGAATGGCATGAAACGCCAAGTCCCATGCAGCAAACCAAGGATACTCCCATTTATCTGGCATTGATAACACTTCTGCATTATTCAAATGTAGCCATTGGTAATTACGCACACGATGCCTTTCCAGAGCAGGAGATGGCTGATTAACATCCCCTCTTAGCCAGTCAGTGACATCGTAATAAAAAAATTGCTTGCTCCAGAGCATCCCCGCGTAGGCTTGACGTTGTACTCTACGCATATCTTCATCCATGTCAGATGTTGTGACAGTCTGATAGAAAGCATCTGCCTCACTTTGACGCTGGGTAAAAATATCAGCGAATTCCTGACCAAAGGGAGTCTGAAGATCGCCATTATCCACTAATCGCAACTGGATCGTATGGGTGGTCTGTCCAGGGATTGTGAGATGATAAAGAGCGCCAGCTTTTGTGCCCAATTGTTTTGGGTTGATAGCTGTCTTTTCATCGTGAATAATATATCTATGGAAAGCGTCTTTCACGTAGGGAGAAGGATTAGCAGTACCATAAAGACGTTGAAAATTTGTCTCATTCTCTGTAAAGAGTAAAGAATTTGCATCTTGGCAATAAAGCCAGCGTTTTCCTAATTTTGGATGTTCTGCTTCGATGGTCTGCTCGGAAATTGCTTTCAGGGAAGGTTTTAGATGATCAGGCTCCCATGACCAAATATTGCGAAACCACAGTGTAGGTAAGACATCGAGAGTAGCTGCTTCGGTACTACGATTGGCAATATGAATTTGAATCACGATGTCTTCGGGACTGGTCTTGGCATATTCTATGAAGATATCGAAATAACGATCATTGTCGAAAACTCCAGTATCCAAGAGTTCGCATTCGGGTTGGCGGCGATCGCGTCTACGGTTCTCAGCAACTAAATAATCGTAGGGATAGGCTACCTGGGGATATTTATAGAGATATTTCATGTAGGAATGGGTAGGCGTACTATCTAGGTAGAAGTAATACTCCTTCACATCTTCGCCATGATTCCCTTCGCTTCCTGTCAAACCAAACATCCGTTCTTTGAGAATTGGATCTTTTCCATTCCAAAGAGCGATCGCAAAACAAAGAAGCTGCTGATCATCAGAAATACCACCAATACCATCTTCACCCCAGCGATAAGTTCGCGATCGCGCCTGATCGTGGGTAAAGTAATCCCAAGCCGTACCATGAGGACTGTAATCTTCCCGCACCGTTCCCCATTGACGCTCGGCTAGATATGGACCCCAATGTTTCCAGCCAGATGCTTGTAATCGTTTGCCTTCGGCAGTATTGAACATTCTTTTTTCCCTCTGAATCTATAACTGTAAAAATTTCTAAACCTTTAAAATAGTTCGATTTGCGCTCAATGCCGCATTTAAGAAAGCTTGTAACTTCTCAGCATCAATATCTCCTATTTCCTGGGCGGTTAGGACTGCTCCTGTCCATTCTTGGGTGTGCCAAGAACCTAAGGTCAGAGAGGGAAGATCCTCAATAGCAGGATAAGGCCAGAGAGTTACATACCAGTAAGGCATAGCATAACTTTGGTCACCAGGGGAAAGACCAACACCGATACTTTTCTCCTCTGGAAAAGAGAGTAGCAGAGCCATATCGAAATGATGAGGCCAAATGCAGACCCCAGAAGCCTGGGGATTATTGAGCGCAATTTCTTGTAAGGGTTTATAAGACACACTATAGTATTGCGCTAAAGCTTCCCTGTCTTCAGATCCAGCAGTAGAAAATATTCCGCCAAGAGCGATCGGATGGAACGGAAAGTCATAGGGAGGATAGGTCAGGGGAGCGATCGCTGTTCCATCGATCGAAAACTGGGCTAATGTGGCGCGAAGCCAGGAAAATCCTTCGACGATCGTAGTTCCGCCCAAGGAAAATGATGCAAGCACTGTTCCTTCCCCATCTAAGATCAGAGACTCTAATGGTCCTGGATTTAATGCTACCCGGATCGAATGGGAAGGACCCAGAGGTTTGGTTTGGAAATATCCCTTTTCTAGATTCCACTCCAAAGCAGTATGAGAATAGTCGGGTTCAGCAGGAACCAGCACAGCAGCAGTCGCTGCCATAAATTGAATCGCATAGTGGAGTTGCAGTCTACTTTCAAGCAAAGATTTAGGATTCATACCAACCTAGTTATTGTGATTAAGAACTGATGTTTAGACTAATCTTGTCTTTCCCGCTGTGGCTAGCTGGTCATGCGCTCCAAAATATGATCTCCTACTCGCAGAGCATTGGCGATAATGGTTAGGGTGGGATTAACTGCTCCACTGGAGGGGAAGAAACTGCCATCTACAACATAGAGATTATCTAGATCATGAGTACGACAGTTAAGATCGAGAACTGAGGTTTGAGGATCTTCACCGAAACGGCAAGTGCCCACCTGATGTCCTACGCCATCTACGGGTAACTTACTAGTGAAATATTGCTTGGAACCTTTGATAAAGTAAGTGGAGTGAGAGTGAACTGATTCTGCACATTCGATCGATTTGAGAATTTCGATCCAACGCTGCTCTAGTCGGGCATAGGGTTCAGAATTATTTTCCTGATAGTGCAGGAGAATTCGATCACCATCAACCAAAACGCGATTGTTGGGATCGGGCAAGTCTTCTGTTGTCAACCACCAGTCAATGGAATGTGAGGCAACTTCTTCAGGAGTCAGAGGAGCATACTGAGCTGCATTACCTGCTAGCATTTCCTGACTCACCTTACCCAAGGTTTGAATTTGTCCCATTGGATAGGGATAGTCCGCTTCACCCCAATAGAAATCATTGATCGATAGGGTTTTCTGAAAGACAGTTGGATTTGACTTTTTGGCAACTCCAATCACCGAACCAAGAACGTGCTTCATGAAGTTCCGCCCCACTAGGTCAGAACTATTAGCGAGTCCTTGGGGATGACGATCATTGGCAGAACGTAACAAAATAGCCGTAGAATTTACCGCACCACAGGCGATCACGATAATATCCCCACGAAACCGTCGTTGTTCACCGCCGATTGTTGCCTCTACCTCAGTCACCTCTTTTCCAGAGGCATTGGTGTACAGTTTTTCTACCTTCGCTTCCGTCAGTAAGGTAATGTTATTTTGGGAGACAATTGGCAAAATGCCTGTCACTTCGGCATCGGATTTGGCGTGAACTAAACAAGGAAAGCCATCGCAGGTACTACAGCGAATGCAAGCACTCAAAAACTTTTGCGCCTCGTTGAGATGAATTCCCATCGGTGTCGAGTAGGGATGGAGTCCAGTACCCTCCAACAGCTCCTTCACCTCTTGGATACGCGGTTCATGGCTGACAGATGGATAGAAGAAATCGCGACTACGTGGCGGTTCCGTTGGATCGACCCCTTGCCGTCCGTGGACTTGATAGAGTTCTTCGGCCTGGGTATAGTAGGGCTCAAAGTCTTTATACTTCAAAGGCCATGCGGGCGAGATGCCGTCTTTGTGGCTAAACTCCTCAAAATCCCGCTCTCGTAGACGAAATAGGGCAGCACCATAGACTTTTGTATTGCCACCGACAAAGTAGCTCATGCCGGGATGGAGTTCTTTGCCTTCCTGATCGTACCAAACCTCGTTATTGTGATAGCGATCGCTATTAATTACAGTCTGTACATCCCAGTTGTTTTTCTCCCGGGGCAAAAACGGTCCTCTTTCCAAGATCAGAATCCGTTTGCCACTGGGAGCAAGACGATAGGCCAGAGTGCCACCAGCAGCCCCTGTCCCAATGATAATGATATCGTAGTGATTCTCTATTGTCATTTTTTCTCTCTTTGGTTAGGGCTACAAATCAATAACTATTCTGCTAGTTTTGGGTTTAGAAATACAAATCAGCACAGAACCCTCTGGGACTGAAGCGGTGGGGGGTTGCTGATATTCAACTTCACCTTCTACGAGTCGGCATTCACAGGTGCCACAAATACCCTGCCGACAACTATAGTCAGGATTTACATTATTTGCTTCTAAAAATTCTAGCAAACTATCGGCATCTCCCTGCCAAGACAAAGTTTTTTCCGATTTGGATAAGACGATCTCTGCACCCTCACCTTTAACAGTTGCTGGAGCAGAAGTGGATGTAACTTCGGCTGTAGTTTTACTCGCCTTTGTAAACATCTCAAAAAATACTCTACTATCGGGTACACCTGCCTCTCTTAAACCTGTACGAATCGAATCCATGAAAGGAGGAGAACCACAAAGAAAATATTCTGCTTCCTGTTTCACTAGAGATTGAATTAATGGAACATCAACATATCCTGTACTTTGATAATGACCCTCATCTTCAGGACGTGGTTTACTGTAGGCGTAATGGATAGTTAGGTTGGGGTTCTGTTGGGCGATCGCTTCCACCTCATCACAAAAAGCGTGGAAACTGCCATCTCTAGCACCATGAAAAAACCAAATCTGTCTTTGGGGATTTAACAGAGTAGTAGCTTTAGCCATCGCCAACATTGGAGTAATGCCTACCCCGTTACTAACTAATACAATGGGTATAGACTGCTGAACATCCAGAGCAAATTTACCACTGGGAGGTTTTGCAGGAATAATCGATCCTACCTGAATGCGATCGTGCATGAAATTAGAAGCAATACCTGGTGGCACATCTAACCCTTTTGGTGCGGGTTCGCGTTTAATAGATAAACGATAGTATTGACCAGAACTAGAATAGTCAGAGAGAGAATAGGTGCGAATAGTTGGTCTAGACTGTTCGGGAATATCTAGTTTGATCGTTAAAAACTGTCCTGGTTGGAAATTAGGAATTTCACCTTGATCCTGTGGTTTTAGGTAAAAAGAAGTGATCTCTTGACTTTCTTCTACTTTGCGCTCAACTACAAAATTTCGCCAATCCTGCCAACCACTTTTATCCATTTTTTGTGGTTGGTTAATCGGCGCATTAGTTAGAATTTGTTTTTGCTTTTCTTCTTTCTCATATACAAAACCAAAAACTGCGCCACATCCAGTTGCAAAAAGACTACTAAAAAAAGCCGTTTTATAGACAGATTCTTTCTTTAAGTTGGCCATCTCAATCACTAGACCATAACCAATCGTTGTGATCGAGCCAGCTACGATCGCGGCTGTAATACCTCTAATCAATGGATTCTTGATCGTCGTTAAATCATCCAGCATAATTACTCCCTTTAATAAAGGAAACGCTCCAGCACCATGCTATATTTATATGGACAGTAAAAAGTCGATCGCCCAATTTTCCTAAGATAACATATAGTGAGCTAAAAGACTCGCACTCCCTCTTAGATCCTTATACCAATTCACGCGCTTAAGATACATTAATAAGATTGATCTGTGAAACATTTACCTTTGTATCCCCTGATTAATTTCTCCCACCTGTAATGCTTCTCGAAAGTGAAAAACATAAATACTCATATAGTTATCATTTAATTAATCAGCTTTTATACTTAGCCAAGTATAGTAAAATTTTCTGATCGCTAGTCTGTAAAACTGACGTTAATGGAGTTTGGCAATTACCGTGCCTATCCTAGGATCTGATATACTCCGAACTACTTCATTACTTTGGTTATTTTGGTCACCTATCTGGATTCCTTTCGCTTCTTAAATATTGATAATATACTTAGCCTCTTGTCGCAAAATTTGACGATTATCATCAGGACACAAAATCTGATCTAATTGAGATAACTCAGATTCAGTGTGTTGCCCTTGGATAATTTGATCTATAATTTTTTTTAACTTATCTTCTATCATAGTATTAAAGAGATAATGATCAGATTGTGATTGAGATGACTAATGCGCCACTGAAGAAGTAAAAGACTTTTACCTATGTCATAGGATTAGTTAGATCCTCAATAATTCAACTCGCAAATTTTCTATATTGATCGGAATATAGTTAAGTCGCTCAAAGCCAATCACCCGTCCCGCTTGATTTTTGATCAGAATCACTTCTTCTTCTGTTTCCTCTGCCATAAATTCCTGGATGGGGTCATCAAACCAAACTGTAAGAGTTTTGCCCACTTCGTCATAGTAGATTTTTAGGCTGTCCATATAAGGCTTCAAACTTTAATCCGGTTGGTTTAATCAGTGGTTATAGTGATCATATTGCGATCAAGATTACTAACGCACCACTAAGCAAACAGTAATCTACCTTTGGATTCTGGAATAGGTCGCCCTAATTCTTGTGCTGTTGCAATCCACTCTTGGATAACGATTTCGGCATTTTGTACTGCTTCCTGATAGGTTTTACCATCTGCGGCACAACCGGGCAACTCTGGCACTTCAACAATAAATGATTGATCGACTTCACTCCAGTCAATAATTAGTTTATACTTAATCTTCATCTTGAGTTCCAAGGTGATAGGCTAAAATTACCTCAATCAAGCACATCAGCTACGTTACGATCGTTAGGATAAGCTCTTGAGGATTAAATAGTTGACGCTTAGAAGCATTCAGAAATTCGATGCTAACAGGTTTTTTAGTTTCGTCATAACTGACAATCACACCCCAGGTTCAGAGATAGCATTGACTGGAAAAATATCACAGAAGACAAAAATTAGAATGTCTGTTTCTGCATCATATTTAACTTTCATTTATATTCTCCTGCCAATATTGCTTGACTTGGTTTGTCTATTATAGAGCAATACGGTTCAGTTAAGACCTGATTTGGATAGATGAACCACCAAGACACTCATGGCACTAAGGTTAGGAAGTTTGGTCTGATCACTTCTTCGTATCTTGGTGTCTTGGTGGTAAAAATCTCATGACTTACTAAGCTAGAAAATCTATTTTTTCTTTAACTGAACTGTATTGTATTATAGAGTTAAAATCTGCCTGTTTTTACCTATTTCAACAAAGGGTACTCTCAAAAGACCTTTACGCTGTTTAATTTGAGCTATCAAAATTTATTTCTGTATTAATAAATAAAAAAGGAGTAATAATTAAATCCAACGATTGAAGATAAACTGTAATAAAAATTTGTTCAATATATTGATATAACCCTTCTTTTCCTTTACCAAAAAGACTATAATAGAGAAATTCAGTAATTAAGTTTCTCCATTCTTTATCTTCATAGGGATCAGGTAAAGTAGTTTGAGAATCAAAAAGTTCGTCAGCTTGCTGTTTAAAGTAATCAGCTAACAAGATATTTGTTTTACGAAACTGATTTTTATTATCCTGAAAATAAGATTGTCGAAATACATCTCTAACTACCTCATCTAAACGATACTGATGTTTAGTAAACTCAACAAAATCTGAGTTTTTTAACCATTCAAAATATATCTCTGCATTTTTAGTATGCTGCTGTCCCCCTAAGTCATCACTTTCTAATAGATACTGAATTATGGCTAAATTAAACCACCGACAACAAGCTACCATCTGCAAAATTTTTCTCTGTCCGTAATTTAGACCTTGAAAAAATAATTCGGTAATTTCCTTATTTCCCCTGGAAAAGTCAATTTCTTGACATTGCTCTTTTTGCTTCCGTATCCAATTTAGATAATAAGGTAATCCTTGAGTTGTCTTGTATATTTTGGCGCGTGTACCACCATTTTCAATTCCTATTTGCTGAAGATATTTGTCTGTATTATTCTTGCTAAACTTGTTCAGATGTACCTCATAAAGAAGATTTCGATCTTGGTTAAGCTTACGCCAACCTTCATTTTTTTGTAGCGATCGCCTTCCTATAACCACTAGCCTTATTGGTGCAGAATATAATATTGTATCTTCTACAAAATATTGCCATAACCATTGATTCAAATAAGTTTGAGCTTTTTCATAGGTATCCAAAACCAAGACAAGGGGACGTTTTGTTCGCTGGATAATTTGGATTAAACTTATAGCAAATGCTTGAGTTAGTTTAGCAACTGGTTGTAACATCAGTGCCTGTAATTCAGGCTGATCTTTAGTTACAGGATGATTTCTTACTAGCTGTTGACTCCATTCTTGTAAATTTTCAGAATCTTCACTCATTGTAATTGCTAAATCAGAAAATATGAAATTTGATTTAGTTGAGATTGATGTCAAACTTGTTGAACCTAGCCAAATTAATTGTTCAAACCAGTTTGTAATCTTCTTTGCTTCTTCACTACTGGCTTTACCACCATTAACTGACTGGTTACTTAATTCAAATAGAGTTTTTTCAAATTGTTGTTCTTGTTGTGTAAATGAATCAAGACTAGATTTTACATCTAAAAACTTTTTATTCCTCGCTTGTTGATGTAATTTACGCATCAATTTTAGAGGTGTTTCAATATTAGGAGTTTTAGCAAAACAAACCTCTATAAAATCAACTTTATCTGTGTAAGTTTCCTTTAATCGACCTAGTAATGTTGTTTTACCTACTCCACCAATTCCGTAAATATTAAATAATAGAGGTTGTTCATGAGGGTGTTTTAGCGCATTGTCAAAATTTTCTAATAACCTTTTTGCCTCATCTCTTTCAATATAATATTTATCAGGCAATGGTGATCGCATTCGAGAGAAATACTCTATCTCAACTGGCTCTTCTGGTTGGAACTCTTTCCTTGCTAATTGTGCTACCTCTAGTCGAGCCTTCAAATTTTCAACTTCTTTGCGTTTATCATTCAACTCAATGTTTAGGTTTGACGGAATTGTCAGGATAGTGTATCCCGCTGCTTTTCTCTCCAAATCTAAAAGCACAGTTTGGGCAATTTCCAATGTTTTTTTCAATCCAAGACAATCGTCCATATAAACTAACTATTCCTTAATCTTTTCTCTAGTTCAGCTACTTCTTGACGCTTTTCTTCTAGTTCAATCCGCAAATGAGCAGGCATTTGCAATTTACTAAAGCCAGCGACTTGTTCTTCTAGAATAGCTAATGATCGCCGCGCCATAGCTAATGCAGGAGTTATAATTTCATGATTTGTCATCACTTTAGGCAATTCTAAGCTTTTATCTATATTGAACTGTCCCTGACCACCACATAATAGAGCGATCGCAAAATCATCTGTATCAAAATCAAAATGGGGAATTTGTTCAACATTATATAAATCTTTAGCTGTTTTAGGTACAGTTTTACCTAAATAATTCATTAAATTAGAAACATTTACCTCTGTATCCCCTGGTTGATTCCCTCCACCCTGTAACGCTTCTAGAAAATGAAAAGTATAGATACTCATGCTATCATCTTTAATCCATGACTGTTGTTCACCTTCAGAAGAAGTAAATACTACTCTTCCTTTTCCTTGTTTTAAAGCAGAAATTAAACCCTTAGATGGAGAAAGTCGCTGAAAATTATCGAATTCTTCAAACAATTGAGCATCGGCTATATCTGCATCTTTAGATGTTGCCATTCCTGCCGCATGACAGCTATCTATTACTACTAACAAACGTTCCGCTTTAATTTGACGTAATGCTTCTGTAAAATCTTTCGCTGATAAGGCTGAATTTGCTAATTTAGATGGCTTAACATCATGTTGCAATAAATAATAGGCATTGTCGGTTTTATCCACCCAACCATGTCCAGAATAATAAATAAATACCGTTGCTTGAGAATCTTTTCCAGCTTTTTCTTTCAGCCATTTTAAACTTTCTAAAATCTTAGCTTTTGTTGTTTCTTGATTATTCAAAACCTGAATATGGTCTTGATCATTTACATAACCGCACAATTCAGGATCAATTAATGCAGCATAAATGGCTTGAGTATCCTTAACAGTTACTAGGTAAGGATAGAGGTTTATAAGCAGATTCTCCCACGCCAATGAGTAAGGCATAACCACTTTCAAAACTTTTAGCCATAGTTTCCATTGTTGACATAATTTAACATTGATAACGACTAACTCAAAACACTAAATGGTGATATTATCAAAGTGAATCATCAGCTTTATGAATAATTCCAGGATAATGTCTCATCAATTTATTAAGATTCTGTTATCGGCGCGATCGCAGTAAAGTATGAGAAAAGCTAAGATGGCGATCGCCCAACTAGGTAGTTGCATAGGTGAGTGCCGATCAACTAAAATATCTGCCTCTGAATCATAGCATGGTAAATAATGTCCTTCGATAACCTGTGTAAACTCTTAGCAGAAAAATATCCAGACCCTTTTGCCACCTGGATTTTAGGTGAAAAGCCCCCAATAGTGCAGGTATTGAAAACTGAATTAAGCATCGAACCAATTCGAGCAGATTCAGTCCTATTCCTGCAAACCTCTGACCGGATCTTACATCTGGAATTCCAGGTCAAACTAGAATCCGAGCCAGATGGTTACCATTAAGAATGCTAGACTATTGGGTAAGGTTATATCGGCTGTACCGCAAACCAATTACCCAAGTAATTATTTTATTACTACCTCCCGCACCAGGAACAGTCATTGAAACCGCCTTTGTCCTAGAAACAACTCGCCATGAGTATCGGGTAATTAGGTTATGGGAAGAAGACCCTAACATATTTCTGTCTGATCCAGCATTGCTACCCTTAGCATCTTTAGCAGCAACGTCCCAACCAGAACAGTTGCTCGCACAAGTCGCACAGCAAGTAAATAGAATCGAGTCAGTTACACAGCAACGGGAAGTATCTACATACGTTCAAATCTTAGCAGGATTGAAGTTTAATCAACAAATTTTGCATCGATTATTTCGGGAGAATGCTATGCGAGAATCAGTGATTTATCAGGAGATTTTGCAAGAAGGTCGAGATGAAGGTCTCCAAGAAGGACACCAAAAAGGTCGTCAAGAAGGTCTTCAGGAAGGTCGTCAAGAAGGTCTTCAGGAAGAAGCTCGTGCTTTTGTTCTTCGTCTTCTGACTCGACGGTTTGGGTCAATAGATGAGACGGTGCGATCGCAGATTTCTACTCTACCCGTTGCATTGCTAGAAGACTTAGGTGAAGCACTCTTGGATTTTTCCTCTGTTGCTGAGTTACCAGTTTGGTTAGAAACTCATCACCCCTAAGTAGCTGTTGGGGAGTCATTTTTGCTAAGTAGTCGGACATAAATAAACGTAAGTATGTCATTGCGAGGGTCGCGAAGCAATCGCAGGTCTTGAGGTAGTTCCGCAACCCTCCTATGGCACTGTTTATTTTTGTCCAGGTACTTATCCGTCGAATTGACGTTAAATAATAGAAAACCTATTCCCAAAAATATCAAATATGAATCCGCAATAACTTTACCAATAGGAAAATTACAATCAAATCAGATCCAAACAACAGATTAACGACCAAGAAGACATAACTCAATCATCTTAGTTTGTAAAGTAGATAGTTCTGGTGCCCCTGATTTCAAACTCACTTCCAATTCTAACAATAGAGGTAAACTTTGTTGCAGACGGCTCAAAGAAATATGCTGAACTTCTTTGCGTAAAAAATAAATTCGTTTGGGATTAGGAATTTCTGCGGCTTTAGCAATCTTATTCTCATCACGTTCCCCCGATTCCACCATTAATTTTACCCATAACCAAGTCCGAAATTGGCCCACTAAAGTCGCTACAATCCGGAGTGCTGGTTCATTACGATTAATTAAGTCCCCTACCACCTCCAAAGTTTTGGCAATATCACCTTGGAGAATTAAACTAGCTAACTGTAAACTATTTTGAGTATTAGCCGTGACCAAATTGGCCACATCTGCTGCGGTTAAAGGTTTTTGGTGAGCAGAATAAAAAAGTTGTAATTTTTGCAGTTCATTAAACAATTGCCGGGTATCATTACCTAGGGAGTGAGCTAAAAATTCAATGCCAGAATGATCAAGTTTCACCCCAACATCCTCAGCTGCTTCCCGGACTTGCTGGACTAATTGTTCAGTTTTCCAGGGGGGAATCGGAGCAAATTCTTTATACTGCTCGGTATGGTTTTGTAATAACTTTGTAGATTTAAGCCGTCCATCTGGCTTATGACGACAGGTAAGTAACAATACTGTAGCGTCTGGAATCACACCCAAAGTGCGCTCCAATTCAGCTAATAATGGTTCGGGACAATGCTGTGTCAGAGTTGTATCAACTAACCAGACTAAACGACCACCACTACCAAAGGGAGGGGTCATAGCTTGAGTCAGCGCTTGGATTACAGCATCTGGATCGTCAGGGGAAATTTTATCGTAATTAAAACTAGCCCAACTTGGATCGAGGATGCGATCGCGTAATTTCTTAACCGCTTGCTGGAGAGAGAAGTCATCTTCTCCCCAATAAAGGTAAATTGGCATTATAAATGATCAATTAATTGTGAGGCTATCGAGATTGGACGACAACTATCATATTTACTTAAACCGGGTAGTCAAAAACACCCTACCAGCTACCTACGATTCCCAATTACAACATATTCAGGAATCTCCCAAATTTAAACATCCTGAATCAGGGGGTGAAAAGCAACCTGTACCTTTTCCGGGTTACACCATTATTACCCCTCCTTGGGAAGAAGACCAAAAAAATACTGATTTCTATGGGAGTTTACATCAAAGTCAGCAAGACCTGATCCAACAGGTAGAACCAGGTTTGATCTTACCCGTACCAGCAAATAGTTTCCATTTCACCTTAGCTGATTTAATTTGGGATAGCTCTTATCGTCACGTTATTGAGAAAAATCCTGACTTTGACGGACAACTACAAGCAAAGATTGGGGAAATTTTCCAGAAAACCCAACCCGAATTGCAAAGCGAGTCATCAATTTGTTGGCAATTATTGGGAATTATGCTCATGGCGCGAGCGATCGCGATTTGTTTAGCACCCAAAAATGAAGAATCTTACGAGCGGATTGTCCGATTTAGGCGTGAGATTTATCAAAATTCCGGTTTAATGGCTTTGGGGATTGAGCAGCAATATCATCTGACTGCTCATGTCACGATCGGATATTTTGGCACCATTCCCACAGCTCTAGATCGCGATCGCTTGACCAAAACTGTCAGCCATATCAATGATCGTTGGCTCGACTCACCGCAAGAAATTATTGTAGAGCGAGCCGAATTACGAAAATTTGATGATATGACGCGCTACTATCGGGAACCAGGATGGCCCGTGTTGACCTTTTAATTTCCTACCAATTACCAGTGGCGATCGGGTTGGTGTTGATCATGGTGCGTTGATTTTACCAATAGCAGAGGGAAAATTTGGATATTAAAGTGCTGAATCATCCTATTCTGGAACAAAGTTTCGCTGTCATTGACCGTGAAATGGGCGAGCATAACTTGAGTACCAATGAATATGCCATTGTTAGACGTGCCATTCATAGTACGGCTGACTTTGAATTTCAGCACTTAATTCAGTTTAGTCCCGATGCTATTCCCTCAGCGATCGCTGCTCTTGGTCAGCAACAGCCAATTATTACTGATGTCAGCATGGTGAAACAAGGGATAGTTAATTTAGTTAGCCAAACTTTTCACAACCCCTTGATCTGTGCGGTTGAACAAGTATCAGTCCCGCTTCCTGGGAAAACCCGAACAGAAACTGGATTACTCCAATGTTGGGAAAAATTTCCCCAAGGAATTTTTGTGATTGGTAATGCTCCCACAGCTCTATTAGCACTCTGTTCTTGTTTATCATCAACCTCAGTGTTCCCAGCTTTAGTAATTGGGGCACCAGTGGGGTTTATTTCTGTGATCGAGTCTAAAGCTGCTCTGGCCCAAATTAATGTCCCTCAAATCCGGGTCGAAGGACGTAAGGGTGGTTCACCTGTTGCCGCAGCCATACTCAATGCTTTAATAGTTTTAGCTTGGGAAAAGAATTATAAGGAGGAGGAGTGAAAAATCAAAAATTCTTATGGGGTAGTTATGATGCAAAATCTATTTTTAATTCTAAGTTTTGGTTATTTAATTGGCAAAGATGACCCCAGTAAACGTCGTTGGAATTGGTTTAGATGGGGCAACAGGACTGGTCAATGATCTGCGACAACTCATTGATCGGTCTACCCTATTAATTGGTAGCGATCGCCATTTGAGTTATTTCCCGGACTATGTAGGTGATCGTTTGCTGTTAGGAGATATTCATCAAACCCTAGAAAAAATTCGTCATCAGTTAAATTATGGCAATGATCCCCAACTCTCAATTGTGATTTTAGTCAGTGGTGATCCGCTATTTTTTGGTTTAGGACGTTTGCTGCTCGAAGCATTTCCTGCTGAACAAATCACCTTTCATCCCCATGTTAGTTCAGTGCAGTTAGCCTTTAATCGGATTAAAATACCTTGGCAAGATGCGAAGGTGATTAGTGTTCATGGACGTTCTTTAGATGAAGTTACTCAAGCATTACAACAGGGGATAGAAAAAATTGCGATTCTGACCGATGCAACTAATCATCCCGTCGCGATCGCCCGTTTACTTTTATCTTTAGATTTACCAATTAATTATGATTTCTGGATTTGTGAAAATCTGGGGGATAAAAATGAGCGGATTGAATCTTGGTCAGTGGAAAATCTCCGAGAACAAACTTTTTCACCCCTCAATGTAGTGGTATTAATCCGCAAGAACCAAGTTCATAGTTTAAATTTACGCAATTTACCTTTATTGGGATTACCCGATCGCGTATTTCTTACTTTTAGTGATCGACCCGGACTAATGACTAAACGAGAAGTGCGGATTTTGGCTCTAGGAGAATTAGCTTTAAGACCCGGTCAAACTGTCTGGGATGTGGGAGCAGGTACAGGTACAGTTTCCATTGAAATTGCTCGTTTATTTCCTGATTCCCAAGTATATGCAGTGGAAAAAACTACCGCAGGAACATCTTTAATTGAGCAAAACTGTCAACGTTTTCTACTCAGAAATGTCATTTCCATCCACGGTACAGCACCAGATATTTTACATCATCTCCCTCAACCCAATCGCATTTTTATTGGTGGGAGTGGGGGTAAATTGAGTTCAATTTTAGGAGTTTGTGCAGCTCATTTGCTTCCGGGAGGAGTCGTAGTTGTAGCTTTAGCTACTTTAGAACATCTCCAAATGGCACTAACCTGGTTAGCAGAACGGAAACATTACGAACCTGGGTGGGAACATCATCTGTTACAAGTGCAATTATCCCGCTCTATTCCTGTGGGAGAATTGACGCGGTTTTCTCCTCTTAATCCTGTCACTATTTTTACTGCTTATCGACCGGATAAATTAAGTTTTAAATATTAACCTCAATCCCATTAAAATTCCAGCAGTAGTTAGTAAAAACCCCATCCCCATGATTCCAGCTAGAGGTTTTTTCCCCAAACCAGTAATCCATGCGGGTACTTGATCGGTATAAGTAATTAAATTAATGGTATCTAGACTAGCAATACCCCAAACCCAACCCGCGTGTAATCCCCAAGCTAAACCTAAACTACCCCCATCTACCCAACGAGCTAAAACTAATACCATCCCCATTAACCATAATCCTGGAAGTTGGGGAGTAGTTTCTTGCACTTCCCAAATTAAATGTAACAAAGCAAAAATTAAACTCGAAGCGATCGCAGCTACCCAGAGGGAATAATCTTGTTGAAGTTGATTTAAGAGAAAACCGCGAAAGATTAATTCTTCTGTAGCACTAATCCACAAGCTTAATAAAAAAGTCGGTAGTAATACGGATAATCCTATCTTTGGTGCTAAGGATTCTAAGATTTGCTGATTAAATTTTAGCCAACCTAACCCTAATTGGAGTGCAAATAAAATCCCTAATCCAAATACACCTAAACCCCAACCCCAACCGAGGGAAATTAAGAGTGAAAATTTCGGGCTGAAACCATAGTCAGAAATTGAAACACCCTCTAACTGACTAACTCCCCAGACCATGAGCGGAGCGATCGCATATAATGAAGCAAGCAATGGTAATTTGCTGGCAATTTTGTAGTCAGGAGAGAGCCAATTAAGAGCGTTCCAAGTTAATAGTGCTAAAGGAATCCAGCAAGAGCCCCAGACTACAAAAAACGCGATCGCTTTCACTATTGCTGGGATTTCCAACCAATAAAATTCAAACATTCGGGCTACTTATTTACTAATTTTTTTCCAAAGGGGGTGAATTCCAAAGGGATTTTGGTTAATTGGCTATCAATTCATACTTGACAGACCACTAGATTGGTATTGTAATCCTTTTTTATATTTTTGCAAAACTGAGATACTCCCGATTTAATCAGTAGGTTGATTGACAGTTTCATCTAGGGCTTTTTTAGCAATTTTGGTCAAATAAATGGTCACGATCACTGTAGTAATTAAACCAAATCCGAGTTTAATCCATGTGAGGGTTTGTGGGGTGGGCTGATTTCCTATTCCTAAAGTTGCAATGTTTCCAGCTAAATAACCAAAATATACATACATGATTGTACCTGGAATCATTCCAATCAAGCCGATGATATAGTCTGTTAAAGAGACTTGGGTAACACCAAAAGCATAATTTAAAAATGTAAACGGAAAAATTGGCGATAACCGGGTTAGGAAAACAATTTTTAAGCCAGATTGAGCAACAGCACTATCAATTGCGGCAAATTTAGGGTTATTTTCAATGAGCTGAAAAACCCAATCTCGGAATAGATAGCGACCAATGAGAAAAGCTAATATAGCTCCGCAACTAGCAGCAATAAATACATAAATAGAACCCCACCAGATCCCAAATATAATTCCTGCTCCTAAGGTTAAAATTGAGCCGGGAACCATTAATACTGTTGCACAACTATAAATTAAGATAAAGATCATTACTTGGAATGACCCCAAATTTTTTAGCCATTGCAAAAATGTTTGCGATAATTCAGGAATATTAAAACTGAAAAAAGATAATAAAGATATGGTAATTAATAATACCATCATTATTAGCTTAAATTTTGTCAAAAATTGCACTTTGGTTGGTTCATTCATGATGATTTTACCTAAAATTTAAGATTTACACCCACATTTTCGGAGATAATTATTTCTAACCGCTACCTGAAATATCCAAATTATGTCTCAGATTGCAGGATTATCTGAAAATGAAGTCCGGTTACGTCGGTCCCAGGGTCTAGGAAATAATACCCGTTCAGTCACCAGTCGCTCCTATATAGATATTCTTCGTCAAAATGTCTTTACCTTCATTAATAATGTTTTATTTGGGATTGGATTAGCTTTAATTATACTCGAAAGACCCGGGGACGCATTTGTAAGTGTTGCTGTCGTACTACTAAATGTAGTAGTTGGGGTAATTCAAGAGACTCGGAGTAAACAAAAACTCGATCAGATTAATCTTCTCACTCGTCCTACTGTCACGGTAATGCGCGATCGGGACCAGGTAAAGCTCGATCCGGGGGAGTTGGTACTTGGTGATCTGATCCAAGCTGATCCCGGAGATCAAATCATAGTGGATGGAATTATTGTTGATGAAGGAAGAATCCAGGTAGATGAGTCCCTCTTGACAGGAGAATCAGATTTGATTCTAAAACAAAATGGGGATCGGGTTTATTCTGGAAGCATTGTGATTAGTGGTAGTGCTTGGTACGAAGCTGAAAAAGTAGGAGCAGAAAGTTTTGCAAGCAAATTAACTGCTACTGCTAAAGCATATCGCAAGGTCATGACTCCAGTTCAACAAGAAATTAATCTGGTATTGCGGTTATTATTGATGTTAGTCAGCTATTTATGGACTTTATTGGCTCTCAGCTCAGTCATGCAAGATATTTCCATGGTAGAAAGTGTCCAAATGGCTGCGATTATTGGTGGTCTGATTCCCAATGGACTATTATTAATGCTCACCACAACCTATGCTCTTGGAGCTGTACGAATTGCCCAAACGGGAGCATTAGTTCAACAGATGAATGCAATTGAATCTTTGAGTAATGTGGATGTTTTGTGTTTAGATAAAACCGGAACACTTACAGCTAATTGTCTGGTGCTGAATCAGGTTGATCCGATCGGGATTTCTGAAGCAGAGTTGCAGCAAAAATTAGGAATTTATACAGCTAGTACCAAAGCTGGTAATCGGACTAATGAAGCGATCGCGAATGCTTGTCCTGGAACAGCATATCCCGTTACCCAAGAAATTCCTTTTTCTTCCGATCGGAAATGGAGTGCTTTAGCATTTGATTTACCTGAATTCCAAGGTATCTATGTACTAGGAGCTCCGGAAATGATGGAAGTTTATGTCAATTTAGATCCCGATTGGCAAATCCGCATTTCTGATTTAACTAAATGTGGTTTACGGGTGCTACTGTTTGCTTATTATGATCAGGTTCAACCTCTTTATAATGATGATGGAAAACCCCAGTTACCTGCTAAATTAATTCCTTTAGGATTAGTTAGTATTAGTGATGAATTAAGACCACAAGCAGCGGAAACCTTACATGGGTTTCGTCAATTAGGAATTGACATTAAAATTATCTCGGGTGATCATCCTGAAACTGTTGCTGCTTTAGCTAAACAAGCTGGTTTTGATCCAGATTTAACGGTAATTTCTGGACCAGAATTAGCGATAATGGCACCAGAAGAATTGGCGATCGCAGCTGATCAAACTACAATTTTTGGTCGAATTACTCCTGAGCAAAAAGAACAATTAGTGGGAGCTTTCCGCTCACGAGGTCACTATGTAGCTATGATTGGGGATGGAGTTAATGATGTAATGTCTCTCAAAAAAGCTAATTTAGGTATTGCGATGCAAAGTGGTAGTGCTGCTACTCGTAATGTTGCAGATATGGTTTTACTGAATGATTCTTTTGCTGCGTTGTTACCTGCAATCCAGGAAGGACAAAGAATTGTCAATGGGATTCAGGATATTTTGAAACTATTTCTGACTCGGATTCTTTATGTAACTATGTTAATTAATTCCACGGCTTTTGTCGGGGTAGGGTTTCCTTTTGCAGTTAAACAAAATTCCTTATTAGTGATGTTAACTGTCGGAATTCCTCCTTTAGCAATGGCAGCTTGGGCAAAACCAGGTAAATCACCAAGGGGTTTAATTCGTTCCGTGCTGCATTTTGTTTTACCTGCTGCATTTACTTTATTGATTGTGACAATGATAGTTTATGTTGGTTATTTAGTGAAAAGTGGGGAACAGGATGTCGCGCAAACTGCTGTAACTACGACAGCGATTTTGTGTGGATTATTATTAATTTGCTTTGTCGAACCTCCTACTAAAGCTTGGGTGGGTGGGGATTCTTTAAGTGGAGATTGGCGTCCCTCATTAGTAGCATTTATGATGTTAGTGGTATATGTGATCATTGTCGTAAATCCATCCCTGCGAAGTTTTTTTGAGTTAGTCTTGTTGGATCAAAAAGATTATTTACTCATTGCAGCGATCGCCGCATTGTGGGGATTTATGCTACGGTTTATTTGGCGTCAACGTCTGTTAGATCGTTTCTTGGACGTTGATCTTAGTGTTCATTATTAATCCTTAATGTTAATCATAATATTATGATCATTTAGTATTTAGTAGCATGACTCAAATTTCCCTGACTCAAACTCACCATAGTGTTAATCTGATCGCCCTCGCCAAGGGTAGTTTAATAGTTTTAGGATTGCGACTTGCTGGAATAGGTTTAATGTATCTCCTCCAAATATTTCTAGCTCGGTGGATGGGTACAGCCGAATATGGAATCTATCAATATGTAATGACTTGGTCTCTGTTGTTAGCCGTACCCACTACTCTGGGTTTACCTAGGGCTGTTGTTCGTTTGATTAATGAATATCGTGAGCAAAAAAAATGGGGATTACTGCGAGGAATCATTCTTGGTAGTTGGCAATTAACCATTGGTACGGGTTTACTTCTGGGGTTGTTGGGTACAGGAGTAATCTTTCTGATTAACCACTATCATCAATTTTCCCTTGCTCCTGTTTTATTGATTGGGATTTGGTTGGTTCCCTTACAAAGTTTACTGTTGCTGCAAGAAGACATGGGTAGAGGTACAGAAAACCTGGTTCTTGGTTATGCCCCCACGAAAGTTATTTGGCCAATTATCGCTATTTTAGGAGCATTTCTCCTCTGGGAAGATGATCATCTACTCAATAGCATACCTATGACCTGGATGGCTTTCGGGACTCTAGGGGGAGTATTGGCGATCCAAGGAGGTTGGATGTGGTTCAAATTTAATCGAGAAATCGAACCCACACCCCCGGTTTATATCCCTTATGATTGGCTAAAAATTTCTCTTCCCCTCTTGCTTGATCGGACATTTCGAGCAATTATCCTCCAAACAGATACTTTAATGTTAGGATTATTGATCGGAACTGATGCGGTGGCAATTTATAGTCCAGCCTCAACCACAGCCCTTTGGGTAAGTTTTGTTGTAGAATCGATTGGAGCGGTTGTCAGTCGGACATTTAGTATTCTGAATGTCAGAAATGATCGAGATTCACTGCAAAAAGTCCTTTCTGCTGTCACTATTTGGATTTTCTGGTCATCGACGGCGATCGCTACATTTTTATTCATTTTTGCCAAACCCATTTTAGGCATATTTGGTTCAGAATTTGCCGAAGCTCATTGGATATTAAGAATTCTCATTATTGGGCAATTAGTTAATTCTTTATCTGGATCGGTCGGCAATTTGATGGCTATGACGGGTTATCAAAATAAATTAATGTTAGTTTCTTCTGTTACTGCTTTAATGAACCTGACTTTAAATATGATCACAATTCCTCTGTGGGGACCTGTGGGAGCTGCTTTCACTACCGCTCTTACTCTGAGTATTTGGAATATTTGGCTAGTAGTGATTGTCATCCGGAATATAGGAGTAAATCCTACGATTTTCTCCTATTTTTTCCCTTTGCCAAAACCACAGTCCTAAAGGTAACCTATATATTTTAATTATTGCATAACGGTTTCAGGTGGGAAACAAACTTTTGTACCTCCTAAACCACAATAACCATTAGGGTTTTTAGCCAGATACTGTTGATGATACTCTTCCGCATAATAAAACACTGGAGCATCAATAATCTCAGTGGTGATCTGACTATAACCTGATTTATTCAAAGCTTGCTGATAAGTATCACGGGAAAGTTCAGCTAATTTTTTCTGAACGTCAGAGTAGACATAAATTCCGGAGCGATACTGGGTTCCCACATCATTACCTTGTTTCATTCCTTGGGTAGGATTGTGACTTTCCCAAAATACTTTTAGCAGAGTTTCATAACTAATCAATTTTGGCTCAAACACAACCAGCACTACTTCGTTATGACCAGTCATCCCCGTACAAACTTCTTGATAACTAGGGTTAGGTGTAATTCCAGCAGCATAACCAACTGCGGTACTAAATACTCCTTCTTGTTGCCAAAATTTTCGTTCTGCTCCCCAAAAACATCCCATCCCAAACATGGCAATTTCCATTCCCTCTGGATAAGGAGGTTTCAATGGATTACCATTCACAAAGTGTTTGTCGGGTACTGATATTGGTTCTGCTCTTCCTGGGAGAGCATTTTCGACGGTGGGTAAGGTGAGTTTTTTGCCAAGTCCAAATATCATGTTTAATTTCCTCTGTTGTTTCTATTCTTAATCGATCTTATTTTAGTCTTTTTTCAGCCAATTTACCCCTTCACCCCACTACCTGGATCTGTCGGTACAATATAATGCTGTAACACTAAAAATACCAGCAATACTGGTACAATGGAGATAGTTGAACCAGCGGCAATTAAACGCCAATCTAGGGAAAATGTACCTGCTAAAGTTGCTACTCCTAATGGTAACGTATAATATTCAGGCTGATCTAACACAATTAAGGGCCAAAGAAAGTCACTCCAAGAATCAATAAAAACAAATATTGCTAACGTTACTAGAGCTGGACGAATTGATGGTAACATAATATGCCACCAAATTCCCCAATCGGAACATCCATCAATTCTAGCAGCTTCTTCCATTTCTTTTGGCACTCCTTGAAATGCTTGTCTGAGTAAAAAAATCCCAAATGCGGATGCTAGGGATGGAAAAATAATCCCTAGATAACTATTTCTTAATCCCAATTGTACCGTTAATATATATAGGGGAATCATGACAATTTGAAAGGGAATCATAATGGTGGAAACAATCCCAGCAAAAATTAGATCCCTTCCTTGAAAATTTAACCGGGCTAAAGGATAAGCTGCTAAAGCACAAAATAGCAAATTTAAGCATACCGTTAAAACAGCTACTAAGGTACTGTTAAATAAATATTGGTAAAAAGGATTAGTTTGCCAAACTGTAACGAAGTTCTGAAAAGTTGGTTGACTTGGTAATAGGTGGGGGGGAAATTCAAACAGGTTTTCCGTGGAAGATTTTAGAGCTGTGCTGATTAACCAAATCAGCGGGATGAGCATGAGAATTGCGATCGCACTTAGTAACCCATACATTCCGAATTTTTGCCACTGATCATTATACTTAGATGAGCGTTTAGGCTTTTTCATACTCTTAATTAAAATACTTGGTTTTGTAATAAAATGCTGTAATCTTCACGCTGACGAATTAACTGCTCCCGGTTATTTTCTATTAATATTTCCGCTGGACGACACCGATGGAGAAAATGGGAAGACATCGCATAACCATAAGCTCCCACATCTAATATTACCAGAATATCTCCTGTTTGTAAAATCGGCAATTGACAATTTTTGCCCAGATAGTCCCGGGAATAGGTGGTATTCCCACAAATATCGGTGGTATATAAAGAATCACTAGCTCTCAAGGAAATAATTTCTCGCTCACCTCCATGTACAGCTAAAACTGCTAAATTAGCAATAGTGGTATCGACCCCAACAATTTGTTTATCATTTTGCCATTTAACGGATACAACTCGGGTTAATAAAATTCCACACTTTGCGATCGCAGCTCTTCCGGGTTCAATAATTAAATCAATATCTTTTCCTATTTTTTGTAAATGTTGGGTTAATTCTGCTCCAAATATATTCCAATCAAACCTTACACCATCGGGACGATAGGGATACCCAAACCCACCACCAAAATCGAGATATTCCCAATCCGGTAATTGTTGAGCGATTGACAAGATCTGACTAATTACTCCTGTAAAAGCTGGAGTAGCATTTGTACCAGTACCACGATAAAAATGCAAACCATTCACCTTTAATCCGATTGATGCAGCGATCGCACCAGCGGCTGAAAATTCATCAGGACGTACTCCAATTCGACTATCTCCAGTTAATTCTGGTAAATTTAATCGCAATCCTAACCGGATCTTTTTTTCAGGAAAAGCATTGAGAAATACATCAGCAAATAATTCTAATTGCGACTGACTATCTAAATTTAAAGTAGTCACTCCCCATGCTAAAACTTGGTGCAAGTCAGTGCGATTCAAATTACTACCACTATAGACAATGCGATCGGGTGGAAAACCTGCTTGTAGTGCTAAATAAATATCTCCAGGTGTATTAGCATGAATCCCCCATCCTGACTGATGAAAAATTTTCAATAAGGAGACATTTCCATTAGTGACACTAGCAAAATGAAAAGCGGTTTTGGGATAAGGGATAGATTGAGAAATCTGCTGAATTGTGTGACGGAGAATTTCTCCTTGATAAACATACAAAGGTGAATTATAGGTATTCAGCAACTTTTGAGCAACTTCTAGACTAATGGGAAATGCTAATTTTTGCGGTAATTTTTGAGTTATATTCACAGGTTTATTCCTAACTTGCCAAAATTATTCTAACCCAAACTACTGGAATTATAGATCAATTCAGTGCAGGATAATACCAATTTTTGATGTGATGAGGCTACATAGAATTGATCCCCCCAACCTCCTTAAAAAGGGGGAGCATGAATTCAAATTCCCCCTTAAAAAGGGGGATTTAGGGGGATATAAATTTGTGCAGTTTCACATTGAATTGGTATAAATTCTAATTTATCTCTTAATTTTTCTGGTCTTCAATTCGATCTAAAAATTCACTCAAAACTTGTAAAAATCGCTCTGTTTCCTCTAGATGAACCATGTGTGAACTATTTTCAAAAAGTACCCATTCAGAGCCGCAAATACCTTGGTTAACTATTTCGACACAAGCAGGAGTAACCTCATCGTAGTGACCTGAAATTAGCAGGGTCGGTGTGACAATTTCTGCGAGACGATTTGACCTATTCCAGTCGATAATTTTGCCCACACCACGAAACACTGTACCAACTTTACTATAAGCTCTAGTTAAGCATTCCGGCCAAGGATCTAATCGACAAAGAAAGGAATAATTAAATAATTCCATAGCTTGTTTATATTCAGGTGATTCGGTAGTATGATTAGTTTCATGGTGATGGATAATCTGTTGTATTTCTTTTGGTAAATCATTCATCAACCTATATGCTTCACTGACAAATTGTTGAATATTTGCTGGTGTACTAGCTAAGATGAGACTAACTAACCCATTAGCTCGATCAAGAGCGTGTTCGAGTGCTAAACAGCCCCCCCATGATTGTCCAAAAAGATGTATTTGCTCTAAATTTAGGGCTTGACGAATAGTGACAAGTTCCTCTTTAAATAGATCAATGGAATAAAAATCAGGATCTTGGGGGCGATCGCTATTCCCACAACCTAATTGATCATAAAATATGACAGATCGTCCCGTTTTGGCGATCGCTGCTAGTGGTTCTAAGTAGTCATGGGGTACTCCTGGACCACCATGAAGACATAGCAGTGGGAATTTGCCCAATTCTTCCGGTTCGGGTTTAATTTGACGATACCAAACTTGATGACCACGGAATGGGATAAAACCTTCACTAGCAGATGTTTTTGTCATACAGGATCAGTTTTTTTCAATGCCAAGTAAGTATAATAGGACTAGGCCATCAGTGATTGTAGCATTATGGGAGAGAAAATATCCGATCGCATCTGATTAATCAGATGTAAGCTGAAGGGGATGAGCTGGGACGATTACCATAAACTAATAAATCCAATAATCTTAACTATGACAATTGCTAAAGAAATAGAATCTTCCCAAAATCCCTGCCCAAATGTTATCTTTCCCCCAGGTGATTTATATAGCGACGAGCCTCCCTTGGAAAGCGAACTACATCTGCGACAAATAATTCTCCTGTTACAATGCCTAGAATGGTTATGGCAAGACCGAACTGATTTTTATGCCGCAGGAAACCTGACTATTTACTATAGTCGCTACCAACGCAAAAGCGAGGATAGCCGAGGACCAGATTTTTTTGTGGTATTGGATACGGAACGGAAAATCCGGAAAAGTTGGGTATTATGGGAAGAAGAGGGCAAATATCCCAACTTCATCGTCGAAATTCTGTCGGAATCAACAGCTCGGAAGGACAAGAAAGAAAAGAAAAAAATTTATCAAAATGTATTTCGGACACCAGATTATTTTTGGTTTGACCCTTACACCTTAGAATTTGCTGGGTTTCATTTACTTGATAATAAATATGAACCTCTAGAACCAAATCCAGCAGGACATCTATGGAGTCAGCAATTAGGTTTATATTTAGGAATTCATCAAAGACAATTAAGATTTTTTACCGACCTGGGAAAATTAGTCCCGACACCAGCAGAAATTGCCGAACAGGAAACTCAACGGGCCGAACAGGAAACTCAACGGGCCGATCGTTTAGCAGCTAAACTACGACAATTAAATATCGATCCAGATCAGATTTGAGCAAAAGTTCCTTTTCTGCTTACCAATTTAAACCTATTAAAATATGAGAAGGAAAAAAGTGCTTCGGAAAGAGCTTTGGTGATCAGTTTCACTAGCAGATGTTTTTGTCATACAGGATTAGTTTTTTCAATACCAAGTAAGTATAATAGGACTAGGCCATCAGTGATTGTAGCATCATGGGATAGAAAATGTCCGATCGCATCTGATTAATCAGATGTAAGCTGAAGGGAATTAGCTGGGACGATTACCATAAACTAATAAATACAATAATCTTAACTATGACGATTGCTAAAGAAATAGAATCTTCCCAAAATACCTGCCCAAATGTTATCTTTCCTTCAGGTGATTTATATAGCGACGAGCCTCCCTTGGAAAGCGAACTACATCTGCGACAAATAATTCTCCTGTTACAATGCCTAGAATGGTTATGGCAAGACCGAACTGATTTTTATGCCGCAGGAAACCTGACCATTTACTATAGTCGCTATCAACGCAAAAGCGAGGATAGTCGAGGACCAGATTTTTTTGTAGTATTGGATACGGAACGGAAAATCCGGAAAAGTTGGGTATTATGGGAAGAAGAGGGCAAATATCCCAACTTCATTGTTGAAATTCTGTCGGAATCAACAGCACAGAAGGACAAGAAAGAAAAGAAAAAAATTTATCAAAATGTATTTCGGACACCAGATTATTTTTGGTTTGATCCTTACACCCTAGAATTGGCTGGGTTTCATTTACTGGATAATAAATATCAACCTCTAGAACCAAATCCAGCCGGACATCTGTGGAGTCAGCAATTAGGTTTATATTTAGGAATTCATCAAAGACAATTAAGATTTTTTACCGACCTGGGGAAATTAGTCCCGACACCAGCAGAAATTGCCCAACAGGAAGCTCAACGGGCCGAACAGGCAGCTCAACAGGCCGAACAGGCAGCTCAACGGGCCGAACAGGAAACTCAACGGGCCGATCGTTTAGCGGCTAAACTACGACAATTAAATATCGATCCAGATCAGATTTGAGCAAAAGCTCCTTTGAGGAGAGGGGTTGGGCTCGATATGTTCTGCTAGCATGAAACAGCCATGCTGCTTTTTAAGGGGGATACGAGGGGGATCTAGCTCTGTGCAACTTTACATTAAATTGGTATAAGCTGAATGAGATTAGCTGGGACGATTACCATAAACTAATAAATACAATATCTTAACTATGACAATTGCTAAAGAAATAGAATCTTCCCAAAATCCCTGCCCAAATGTTATCTTTCCCCCAGGTGATTTATATAGCGACGAGCCTCCCTTGGAAAGCGAACTACATCTGCGACAAGTAATTCTACTGTTACAATGCTTAGAATGGTTATGGCAAGACCGAACTGATTTTTATGCCGCAGGAAACCTGACTATTTACTATAGTCGCTACCAACGCAAAAGCGAGGATAGTCGAGGACCAGATTTTTTTGTGGTATTGGATACGGAACGGAAAATCCGGAAAAGTTGGGTATTATGGGAAGAAGAGGGTAAATATCCCAACTTCATTGTCGAAATTCTGTCGGAATCAACAGCACAGAAGGACAAGAAAGAAAAGAAAAAAATTTATCAAAATGTATTTCGGACACCAGATTATTTTTGGTTTGACCCTTACACCCTAGAATTGGCTGGGTTTCATTTACTGGATAATAAATATGAACCTCTAGAACCAAATCCAGCCGGACATCTGTGGAGTCAGCAATTAGGTTTATATTTAGGAATTCATCAAAGACAATTAAGATTTTTTACCGACCTGGGTAAATTAGTCCCGACACCAGCAGAAACTGCCGAACAGGAAACCCAACGGGCCGATCGTTTAGCGGCTAAACTACGACAATTAAATATCGATCCAGATCAGATTTGAGCAAAAGCTCCTTTTCTTCTTAGCAATTTAAACCTATTAAAATATGAGAAGGGAAAAAAAAGTGATTCGGAAAGAGCCTTGGTTATCAGCTTCACTAGCATTAGCTTGTCCTGGAGCTGGCCATATTTATGCGGGAAAAATGTTAAGAGGATTAGTATTAAACTCATCGATTGTTATTTTAGCTAGTCTAGGTTTATGGTATATTATTAATTCAATCCATGGTTTTGTAACGGGCATGGAAATATTAATGCTTTCTGCGATATTATTCATGTTCAATATTTATGATGCTCATCGTTATGTGATGGATGGCAATAATAGAAGGTTTGAAGTATTAAGAAAAAGTAATAAAGACCCTTGGTTGGCTGTATTTCTTTCATTAATTATCCCTGGGCTTGGTCATGCTTATCAGAAAAAATGGTTATTTGCACTTGGTTTTTTTCTGGTTAATCTGGCTGCTGGATTAATTAATAATTTGGCATTTTATCTAATCTTAAAGCTAGTAATTACCTATATCTGCTGTTACCATGTTTATATTTATGCACCAGTTAGACGAGAAAAAAATAACCACTTAATCTTCAATAAATCTATCGCATTTATGACCATCTCAATTATTTTAGGATGGGGATTAATATTGACAATTATGCAATTCAATTATATTGGTAGCAATGAGATGATGCCAACTTTACAGCCAGACGATCGCATAGTAGTTAACAAGATGGATTATTTATTTAACCATCCTGAACGAGGTGATATTATTGTATTTGAACCAACCCCCAAGCTGAGGTCGATGAACTTGCATGATCTATTGGTCAAAAGAATAATTGGTTTACCAGGAGAAAAAGTTGAAATCAAAAATCGACAGGTTTATATTGATGATCAACCATTACCAGAAGATTATATATTAGAACCACCCAATTATGATTATGGTCCACATATAGTGCCCCAGGATTTCTATTTGGTTCTCGGTGATAGTCGTAATCATTCCTTTGATAGTCATAACTGGGGGTTTCTAGCGAGAGAATATATTATTGGTAAGGTGACAAAAATATATTTGCCTTGGGCAAGAAATAAAATTCTCAAATAATATTTTTAGTCCCGATCGCCGACAAACACCTTCCCAAAAGTTTCCTGATTAAAATCCTTCAACATAATGTTTTAATTCCCGCGCCATCCGTTCCATCGCACGCTGCTCATCGAGCCGAATGAAAGGCAAAAATATTCCTGATAACCATCCAGAAAATTTAGCTTGGTGCATATATTTAGTGCGTCCCACACCAATTTCTTGTAATTCAAAAATATACTCAGTCCGAAAACCAGTTGTGGTAGAAACCCAGGATAAACAAGTATTCAGTTGGAGCAAAGTTACCAAAGCACCAAACTCCGTTTCCTCCTCACGTCGAATCCGTCGGAGAGATAAAATCACCTCTCGTCCGAGTTGAAAAGGACGAGCTGGGTCACTGTCAAATAAAAAAGTATTCCATTTTAACCATTCCTCTTTGTGAAATAAAGCGTGCCAAACTTGCTTTTTGGGGGCATTTATCACCGTTTCCGTATAAATACTTGGCATAACGATCGCTTGACCTTCCTTGCTAGGGTATTTTTAAGGAAAATATCCAGATGGAAATCTAAAAATTTAAAATTTAAAATCGCAGATTTTCCGGACATGGGCATCTAAAATCTAAAAGCTGGAATATCTCAACTGCCATTTTCACGAAAACAGCAATAGTATGACTGATTTAACTCCTAATCCTAGTTTTAGTTTAGCAATTCGGTTACAACTTCCTAATCGAGCAGGAATGTTAGCCAGTGTGACCCAAGCGATCGCCGAGCAAGGCGGAAATTTAGGCCACATTGACTTAATTGAACAAAACCGCCATACTTCAATTCGCGAAATCACGGTTGATGCGGCTAGTATTGAGCAAGATGAACGAATCGTACAAGCGCTCAAAGCACTGCCAGAAATTCAGATCCTGGAGGTTTCTGATCGAACATTTGACTTACACAAAGGTGGCAAAATTAGTATTCACAGCAAAGTTCCCTTGAAAACCCAAGCCGAACTGGCCATGGCCTATACTCCTGGAGTCGGTCGGATTTCTTTAGCGATCGCCCATGATCCTGAAGAAGTTTACAATCTCACGATCAAAAGTAATACTGTTGCGATCGTCACTGATGGTAGTGCGGTGTTGGGGTTAGGTAATTTAGGTAGTAGTAGTGCTTTACCAGTAATGGAAGGTAAAGCCATGTTGTTCAGAGAATTTGCTAATATCAATGCCTTTCCGATCTGTTTAGATACTCAAGATACGGAAGAAATTATTCGCACTGTCAAAAATATTGCCCCTGTGTTTGGGGGGATTAACCTGGAAGATATTAGTGCCCCCCGGTGTTTTGAAATTGATACTAGGTTACGACGAGAATTAGATATTCCTGTATTTCACGATGATCAACATGGCACCGCGATCGTGAGTTTAGCCGCTTTAATTAATGCTTTGAAGCTAGTTAAAAAATCCATGGCAGAAGTGCGAATTGTCATTAATGGGGCGGGAGCTGCTGGGATTGCGATCGCCCGATTACTGCGTAAAGCTGGTGCATCCTCGATTTGGATCTGTGATTCCAAAGGAATTTTATCTACCAGTCGCACCAATCTAACTCCCGAAAAACAGGAATTTGCCGTGGCAGCTAGTGGGACTTTAGCCGATGCTTTAATCGATGCAGATATTTTTCTAGGTGTGAGTGTAGCTGGAGTTCTTTCCCCAGAAATGGTGCGATCGATGGCTAAAGATCCGATCGTTTTTGCGATGGCTAATCCCATTCCCGAGATTCAACCGGAATTAATCATTCATGATGTGGCGATTATGGCTACAGGTCGCAGTGATTACTCCAATCAAATCAATAACGTCTTAGCTTTCCCAGGTTTATTTCGTGGTGCTTTAGATTGTCGAGCTGCTAGCATTACTACTAATATGTATTTACAAGCAGCAGCAGCGATCGCTGCTTTAGTCAGCGAGGATGAGCTTAACCAAGAACATATTATCCCCTCGGTTTTTGATCCGCGAGTGGTTAACGCTGTTGCTACTGCGGTGCAAAATGCTGCTCGTGAAGATGGAGTAGCTCGGAATTAATTTTCTCACCAGAAAAATCTGGTTCGTGGTTCATCTGCACTTGAGCGAAGTCATGAACCACCAACCAGGATTAATTTAATCACCTAATGTTTTTTTGCTTGCAAATCTAAATCCTTACGAACACCAATCGAAGCGATTCCAGTAACGGGTAAATTAAATTGTCTTTGAAATTGGCGCACCGCAGATTCAGTGGCTGCATCATACTGACCATTATATATTAGTGGTGGATTGGGCTTAACCACATTATTCAAATTGTCATGCAGAGTTCGCATGACCCGAAACGCCATTTTCTGAGTGTCAGCACCAGCAATTCCATCAATCGTCAGTTCATACTCACGCTGAAAGTCTCGGATTGCTTGTTGGCTCAGGGGATCACTTAAACTATTGCTTCTCAAATCCACATTATATCCCAGACCATATAAAACCGTGAGAAACTGGGTAACATTATAATTTCCTGGTGTAATCACTGGTGTGGGATTTGGAGGTTGGGGTTGGGGCTGAGGTGTTTGACCAATTATTTCTTTAGCCCTTTTATCCACTTCTTGACGTACAGCTAGGGTCGCAATCCCAGTTACAGGTAAATTGTATCTTTGCTGAAATTGTCTCACCGCTAATTCAGTTTGTGGGCCAAAATATTGCGATCGGGGTAAGGGGGGGTTAGGTTTCAACAACAGATTTAAACTTGCTTGTAGATTTGTGACTAGATTTGCTGCTAAATCTTGAGTAGCCACGTTAGCTGACCCATCAACTGGTAATCCATATTGTTTTTGAAATTCCCGAATTGCTTGCACACTAACATCATCTGTTAAAGTATCACCTAAAGAGATGTTATATCCCAAACCATTTAAAACCGAACGAAACTCTACTGGGGTATAATCTCTAGCCCGTTTAGCCCAGGCTGGTTGGTAACTAACTAGACCGACAGTGGCACCCAATACTAAAGTTGTGCCGATGATTTGCCAATTATGACCCATTACCACATCCTACCTTGATAATTACACAATAAAGCTAGTAATCCGAATCAACTGCCAATTTAATTTAAGCTGGATTCGACTAGTTTGCCATTTTGATATTTACACATAAAATTATGTCATCTCAAAAACAGTTGCTCCGGAAAACATCGATTCGCGCTCTTTTATTTGAACGCTTATTGGCGTTTTAATTGCTTTAGCTAATTTGGGACTGGTCTTGTTTGATCTCAGTTATATCCCTTGGCGTAATGTTTATTTACGCTATCTGCCCACCCTCACCAAATTATATGATCCTTATAAGGGGATTGAACCCCATCGAGATACGGAAAAATATCTAAATACAGTTGATACCCTCGAAACCCAGATTAAACAAACAGGGATTAATTCGGCTGAAGTTGAAAATTTGTTAAAACAATTGCGCGACCAAAGCGCACAAATGATTGATAATAATCCTTTTCAGTTGGCAAATAAAAGCGGTACTTTGGAAAAGATTAAAAATCTGATGCGATCGCATATTTTTCGTCAGCGCAATGTTTCCGCTAAAGAATCTTTCCGCATTTTTTGGAGCGCCCAGCATCTGGCTGAACCTAATACGGATAAAGAATTAGGTTTTTTTGATCAGAAAATTCGCTTTTTGATTGCTACTAACTATTACCGTCACTTCTCAGAAAATGGACAGTTTATTAATATTTTTTGGCAAATAGATATTTGGTTTAATTGTCTATTTTTAGCAGAATTTTTACTGCGTACTTGGGTGATTAGTCGTCGCTATAAAAATTTAAAATGGCGCGGAGCTATGCTCGGACGTAGTTATGATATATTATTAGTTATCCCCTTTTCTCTGTTGGGCTTTAATCAGTTCGCTCTCTGTCGAATTATTACTGTAATTGTGCGTCTTCACCAAGCTGAACTTCCCGATCTTGAACCATTACGAGCTGAAATTAGCAAATATTTGGTGTCCGTTTTAGCAACAGAAATTACGGAAGTGGTCGTGGTCAATGTGATTAATCAAACTCAAGAATCGATTAAAAGCGGTGACCTAATCAAAATGTTATTTAAAAGTAGTAACAATCATCATGTAAACTTAAATAATGTTAATGAAATTGAAGCGATCGCTAATTATTTAGTCCAGCTAATTGTTTACGATGTTATGCCCACAATTCAACCTGATCTAGAAGCTCTGCTCCATCATAATATTAACAACTTATTTAACCAATCTCCTGTGACTAAAGGAATCCAAAATATTCCCGGGTTTAACAATTTATCCTCTGAATTAGCTCAACAGCTAGCTACTGAAATCACCAAAGCACTTACAGTTGGACCTCAAGATTTCTACCAGAATTTTATCAATATTCCTAAAGATACAGTCGGAGAAGAACTGACTAATCGATTGTTTCAACATCTTAGTCAATCTTTAGCAGTTGAATTGCAAAAGAAACATACTGTCAAGAAAATTGAAACTTTAATTTTAGATATTTTAGAGGAAGTTAAAGTTAGCTATGTTAAATTTTCAATTGAGGAAAAAAATGAACAAGCTAAAGCTGAGGATAACCTTTTACAAAAGATTACTTCTGCAAATAATTAACGAAGTTGTTCAGTTATTAAGTAATGATTTCATGCTAGCTAACTGCTAAATCTCCCCATACTAAATATTGCTCCAAGGGAATTTTAGTTTTAAAAATTTCAATTAAATTACTGGGAATAAATTCTACTTTCCCATTTGCAAAAACTAAGTAAATACTATCCCCACTTAAAACTATGATCGGATTAGCTTGATGTTTGATCGCTTCTTCAGAAAAACTAGGTAGCTTAAACATATTTTTGGTGAAAAGATGAATTGATTACCTGCAACAAACTTTCTATCTATGATTATTTCTTAATCACTGAATGGGATTAGTGATCTATCTTAACATTTTTTGTGATCATATCGGTAATTTTACGTGATTATGATCACTGAATAGCAAACATAAATGTAATAGATGTAAATTTAGGATTGTCAATTCAGCCTAAGGGTAGTCGCACCATAAAAATTGTCCAATTTTGATTGCTGGTGACTTGAATTGTACCTTGAAGATATTCCACCATTGTTTTGACGAGAGCTAGTCCTAATCCACTACCACCTTGTTTCCAAAAATCATTTTTAGAAATCCGGTAAAACGGTTCAAAGATCCGAGAGATTTCTGCTGAGGAAATTTCCACACCAGAGTTACTAATAATAATCGCAATTTGGGATTTGATATTTTCTGCTTCATCGACTGGATCAACTCTTACCTCTATAGTAATTTTTTCCCCAATTGGTGTATATTTACAAGCATTATTAAGTAATTCTAAAACAATTCGAGACAGGCTAATTCGATCGGAAACAAAGGAAGTTAAATTTGGTGAAACAGTTATTTGTAAAGTTTGTTGCTGAGTAGTGAGCTTTGTTTGAAAATTTTCAGTGATATGAGATAGCCACTCCTCAATCTGAATCGTGGTCAAATCTAAAGGATAGGCACCTGATTCCAGGGCTCGCAGATCTAGCAAGTCATTCACCAGATTGATTTCCTCATCACACTGATCCTGTATAATTGAGAGATATTTAGTAATAACCTCAGCTTGAGCAAGCCCCTCAGTTGTCAAAATTCCCTCCTGATTTAAAAAGGTTTCCAACAGACAAATTATCAGTTTAATATTAGATAGAGGAGTTCGTAGTTCATGGGATATAGTTGCCAAAAAATCATCTTTTAATTGAGTTATTCTTCGTTGTTCTAATAGTCTACTTTCAGTTTGTTGGATCAGTTCATTAGCGCGATCGCGTTCTTCCATCAGTCGTCGCTGAGTGTCATCTCGAAACACCAGGACTGCTCCTATGATCAATCTGTCATTATCTCTGAGCAAAGCCACACTATCAGCGATCGGTAGTTCAGTTCCATCCTTACGCACTAAAAGAACATGGCTCACTAAATAAATCGTTTTTTCTGTTTGCAAAGCTAAAATGAGCGGGTGAATAATCGGACAATGATTATGTTCATCCAAAAAGATAAAAACATTAGCAATATTTTCCTCTTGGACTTCATTCAGCGTCCAACCAGTGAGAGCTTCTGCTGCTGAATTAAGATACTTGATATGTAATTGAGGATCAACAACAATAACACCATCTCCCATTTCCTGCAAAACGGTCGAGAAGAATTGCTCACGCTCATAACGATTGAGCGCTGTTTCGATCGCTACATAGAGTTCTTTTTCGCGGATTGGTTTGAGGATATAGCCAAAGGGAAAGGTCAACTTTGCGCGTTCAATCGTGCTTTGATCTGAATGTCCAGTGACATAGATAACAGGAATTTCTAACTGTTGCCAAATTTGTCTAGCTGCTTGAATACCGTCGATCTCACCGCGAATACGGATATCCATCAAAATGATACTAGGACGCAGCTTGTTTGCGGTTTCAATCGCAGTTTCACCAGAGTCAATAATCCCTAAAACTATATAACCAAAAGATTCTAAAGTTTCCTTCAGATTTCTTGCTAGAATATATTCATCTTCAACAATCAACACTCTTACCATTCTGATCATTTTTAAACCAGGCAAAATTTTGGCTGTCATTAATAATTTCCTCCTCTAAAAGTGATTTTCACCTCTGTACCCAGTTGACGGGTTATCTCAAATACTCCCCGGATTTGGGTAACTAATCCTTGGACTAGAGAAATTCCCAGAGTTGTGGTTTTTTCCAGATCAAAATCATCTGGTAGTCCGATTCCATTATCTCGAACTATCAGCGTAAAAGAGGAGTTTTGCGAACCGACCATCACAGAATCAACTAATGATATTAACCTAATCTGAATTTCTCCGCTGCGATCATTGGGAAAAGCGTGTTTCAAAGCATTGGATACCAATTCATTGACAATTAAGCCACAGGGAATAGCGGTTTCAATTTCTAAGTTTACTGTTTCAACTTGAATATCTAGAGTAACTTGGCTCGAATTAATATTGTAAGAATCAAAGAGATAAACCGTTAAATCTTGTAGATATTGAGCAAAGTCAATATTAGCCAGATCTTGAGAACGGTAGAGCTTTTCATGCACCAAAGCGATCGAAGCAATCCGGTTTTCACTATCTCGTAAAATCATATTTGCTTGGGGATCTTGAGTACGACGGGACTGGATCTGTAGCAACCCACTTACAATACCAAGGTTATTTTTAACACGATGATGAATCTCTTTCAATAACACCTCTTTTTCTTTGAGGGAAGCGGTTACCCGTTCTTCAGCTTGTTTGCGATCGGTAATATCCTGTTGAACCGCAACCAGGACATAACCATAGTCAGGATGCTGAAATACAGAGGTGGTAGCACTACACCAAAATGCAGTCCCATTTTTCTTAACATTATAGACTTCGTAGGTGGCTTCCCCATGTTGGAGAACCGTAGACCGAATGGCTTGATTAACTGCTTCAGCATCCCTTTCATCATTACCATAATTCACAATCGAAACATGACGACCATTAAGTTCATCAGGGTCATAGCCAAACATCTGCTCAAATTTGGGATTAGCATAAACAATAATGCCATTATCAATCCTAACTAGACAAATGCCTTCAGCCATATTGCGGGTAATTACAGCTTGTAGTTCCAACTTTTGTTGTGCTTGTTTGCGATCGGTGATATCCAAAATCACCCCTAACATCCGGATGGGCTCACCCTCAGCATCATATATAGCGCAACCCTTACCAATCAGCCAGTGTAGTGTACCATCTGGATATATCACTCGGTATTCACGTTCATAGTCGGTATGGTGTTTCAGAGCATTTAATAGGGATTGTTCGACCTGAGACCGATCGTCTGGATGAATTGCTTTGAGCCAGATTTGATAAAGATCGGGTGTTGATTTTGGCTCTAATCCTAGTAAACGAAAGTGATTGTCATTCCAAACTACTTCTCCAGTTCTGACATCCCAATTCCAGGTGCCGATCTTGGTAAATTCCAAGGTGAGTCTGACTAATTCTTCTTGTTGAGCTAAGGTTTCTTCTACTAGTTTGCGATCGGTGATATCTTTAGCGATGAAAGAAAACTGAGGTAGTCGATAGGAACCGAGTGCGATCGGACAAATATTAACAAATAGCCAGCGCTTTTTGTCAGTATCATCACAATATTCAAAACTGACTGGAGCCTGACGTGACTGAGATATTTGGTAATACTCCAACCATTGCTGGGGTCTTTCTGGGGATTCATCCATCTCACTGTCCAGTCGATTTAGTAATGCTTCAGATGTGGTGCCCAAAAAACCAGCCATAGCTTTGTTGACAGAAATATAGCGGATATTATTGTGATCGAGTTCAACGATCGCCATCATATTTTCATGGTTGAAGAAACTCCACAGAATTGATTCACTCTGTTGTAGCTTGATTTTGATTTGTTCTAACTCAGTAGTTAGTTCACTGATCCGGATTTCCAAATCTTCTTTAGCTTGTCTGAGTTCTAACTCAGCATTTTTTCGGTTGGTAATATTTTCAGAAAAACTCATAATCTCCCCAATTTTCTGATTGGGTGCTACCAGTGACACAACTACCATTGTATCCGCTGGATGCTACCATTTTTTTTGTTCACAGCCTTCTGCTTCACAGCACACCCTGATCCCTAATCAATTAAACCATTTTCCTCTCGATTTTGGCAATTTCTAAGCCAACCGTTTTCGCTTCGGGATCACATCATCTGCTATTCCCCAATATGCTGATGCTTGCGACATCTTATAACTAAGAATTTCAGGGTGAACTTGATTAAGAATATTCGTAGTTAACAATTGAGAATTAATTCCTAATGCGTGAATAATTGCATCTCCAATCTCCTTAGATAAAGCGGGTATGACAGCATTGCCAATTTCTCTAAATCCATGCCAAATAGTTCGATGAAATTGAAACCAGTCGGGAAAAGTATGTAGTCTAGCAGCTTCTCTAATGGTAATACAGCGAGGTTTTGAGTAGTGAATTGGTCGAGGAGCAGTGAAAGCACCTTTATCGCTATTAGTTCCAGCACGCAAAGTGTTACAGAGATCCAATTTTGATAACTTAAAAAATCGACTCTTGGGTTCAACTGTTCCTGGTGCAGTATTAGCAAAACGTTCGATCGACTGTGGTGTATGTACGGAACCAAGATGACCAAAAACTAAATCTCCTACTGTTCTAGTGTGACATTTGGCAAAAATTCCACTTGGTTGCAATGCGTATTGAAGTCGATCACCTGTATAGTTAAGTCTATGATGATTTATGCCTCGGTCATAGTCAGTATAAGCTTCGATGTTGGATAGATCGGCGATCGCATCATAGACAGTGATTAATGGATTGCTCTGCTCTGAAGATAAATCCTCAGACTGAGCATGAGTTTGTCCATATTTGGGTAAAGGATATTTAGCCAGATTTACATCGTTTCTACTACCGATTATAATCAAACGCTTTCTTTTCTGGGGTGCACCAAATTCACTCGCATCAAGGATTTTGATTGGTTGGTCGATTCGATAACCTATGGTAGCAAATTCACTAATTAATTCCGTCAGAAATTGTCGGTGCTGTCCAGTTGTCATTCCTGGTACATTCTCAAAAATAAAATATTTTGGTTTCAGTTCAGAGATAATTCTATGGTATTGAAATACTAATGAGTTTCTTGGATCATTAAGCTGACGCTTTCCCATCAGGGAGAATCCTTGACAAGGAGGACCACCAGCAATTAAGTCAATATCTTTTCCGTAACCCTTTTCAACTAGCGCTTGGAGGATATCTGAACTGGAAACCTGGGAAATATCTTGGCAAATTGTTTCACAATAAGGGAAATTGTAATGATGAACTAATGAATGGATAGCATCAAACTCAACTGCTACAGCCACATCAAAACCAGCTGCTTCTAATCCCAGGGACATTCCTCCACAACCGGCAAATAAATCTATCGCTATGGGTCTTTTTATGGTGATCATGGAAAAATTATTAGCCAGCAGAAGTAATATATGATCATAACCTTCATTATTTTATCCTTTCCCCTTGCCTAAACAAAGACTAGATACCTTATTAGTAGAGTTAAACCTCTGTTCTTCCCGACAATTGGCTCAACGCTTAATTCGTGCTGGGGAAGTTATGGTAAATAATCAGGTAATTGATAAACCTGGTACAGATATAGATATCTCTGCTCAGATTTTAATTAAACAGCGATCGCGATATGTATCTAGAGGAGGAGAAAAACTCGCGAAAGCTTTAGAAATCTTTACTATTCCCGTAGCGAATCGAATTTGTTTAGATGGAGGAATTTCTACGGGTGGTTTTACTGACTGTTTACTCCAAGCAGGTGCTAAATTAGTTTATGGGATTGATGTTGGTTATGGTCAAGTTGACTGGAAATTACGCAATGACCCACGGGTGATTTTAAAAGAGCGTACTAATCTCCGTTATCTTCAACCTAGTGAATTATATGGTGATCAACCCTTAGCTGATTTAGGTGTGGTGGATGTATCTTTTATTTCTCTGACAAAAATTATACCTGTTCTCTGGCAACTGCTCCAACCACCTAAAGAAATAGTATTGTTAGTCAAACCGCAATTTGAAGTGGGACGGGAAAAAATTGGTAAAAAAGGGGTAGTCCGGGATTCTTATGATCAAGCTCAAGCAATTTGGCAAGTTTTACAAGCGGCTTTAGCTTTAGGATGGAGATATAATGGTCTTACTTGGTCTCCTTTAATGGGTCCTGCTGGTAATATTGAGTATCTGCTCTGGTTACAAATCAATAGTCAAATCCCGATTCCCGAATTTGACGCGATCGCACAACTCACCCAGTCTGCTCACCATCTTTTAGCTCATCCTCACCCTCCCACCGGTTCAGAAATATAGTCCTAGTTGATCTTGTTCTTTTTTTTTAACTAAATGCTTTTCTTCAAACAATTTAGCGGTGTCTTATTATATCTTTTTAGTGTCCTATCCCTGCTATTTATAGCAGTTATGATTAAGATCATCTCACTTTCTATTGCCGATCAACTGATTTATAATCTTTATATAGTTGGGGATATTCTTAGGGGACTTGAAATTGTTGAAACTGTAAATATATTAGTATTTGCCATTCTTGGGATGGGATTTGGTTTAATTAGTATCTACTTACCCAAACGGTGGGGAATTAAAATTGGCGCTTTATTTTTAATCATCCTATTTCCTTTAATATTTACTATAACTAATCTAGTGAGATATCATACTTGGATTCAACATATTGTTGCTAATCAGGGGATAAGTTATGTCCGAGCAGAAAATTTTAGTAATAATTTTTTAAAAAACAAAATTGGGACAGAAGGATTTATTGGCTTTTATTTATATACGGCAAGTTTTCCAGCTTTACCAACTAAAGAATCACAAATCCAAGAAATAGAAGAGTTACAAAAATCAGTCAAAAACAAAATTTTGCAAATCATCTTACATGGTAATAAAATCCAACTATCAACAGCGACAGGAATTTTAGCGATCGGAAGTTGGGGAATTAGAGTTTTTTATTTTTTATTATCCCTATTAGCCACAGTAGTTCATTTTTGGGAAGGATTAAAAGAAGCGGGAAGAATCCCCATCATTAAAGAGGAAAAAGTCCCCCAGAAAGTCCCCCAAAAAATCCCCAAGAAAAAATTAGCAATTAGCGATTAGCAATTTTCAATTCTTTCCGTAATCGATAAAGAATAGTATGGGATTCTACTTGATTAAGAATCTCGTGAATCATCGTATCCGGACCATCCGGTCCCCAAGTACAACCAAGTTCTAAGTATATCTGTGCTGCTTGACCAACCACATAAGTTCCATATCCAGCTAGACTAGCTTGCGCGATCGCTGCTCCTAGATAAGCAGGAATTCCTGGAGTCGCGATCGCTGTAGCAGTTTTACCTAAACCAAAGAGAAAACTACTGCTCAATTCACTTAATAATAACCCACCGGCACTGATCATAATCTTCTTTAACAACTTACTTGCTTCATAACCAGTCATTGGTAGATTATAGAGTTTAGCCAAAGCACGAATCAAAGCTAAATCAGCTACAGTTCCACCAATTAAATCTAACAAGAAAATCGGATTGACCGCAACTGCTAGAGATTTATATTTAGCAAACTCCCAAATTAAATCTGCTGCGGCTCGGTGACGGATTTCCAGAGTTTTATTAGCAATTTTTATTTGAGCATCTTTAGCTTGAATTAGAGCATTTACAGCTAAAAGCGATCGCCCTTCCTGATTTAATAAATTCAGAATTTTTTGCTTTAACTCATCCATCATCGGTGGGGGAGACTCCCATTCTGCTGTCACCTCTCCATTGGGCCATTCCACCCGAATTTCCCTCGGTACAGGAGCCGCAGCGACCATCACAATTTCATCAGCAGATAATAATTTTTCTAACCTTCCTCCAACTTTACTACCTCCACCAAGATTTTGCAATTGTTGGTAAATTGCTTGTCGATCTTGTTCCGGATAGAGGTCAATTTTATTAAAGACCAAAAGCATTGGTTTCTGTGCTGTGCGGAGTTCACAGAGCGCTTCATATTCCGTCCGAGTAATATCTCCTGCAACTACAAACAGAATTAAATCTGCTTGACGAGCTACTTCTCTGGACATTTCTGCTCTTGCTTGACCTTCAATTTCATCTAATCCGGGGGTATCGATTAACTCAATTTGGATCTTACCTTCATGATTAGGTGTCCAACGCACGGCTATGGGCCATTGAGTTACCCCATTGAGGGGACCAGTTTGTAATATTTTTTGACCAATTAGAGCATTAAGTACCGCAGATTTACCCCGACTGACTAAACCAAATGCTGCAATCCGAACGACACCATGATCAAGTTTAGCTAAGTTAGATGCTAAAACATCCAGTTCAGTTTGGAGAGCTGCTGGTAATTTTGAATTAAGAGTATTGTGCTGATTGGAGAAGTTTGTATACCTAGTGATTAATTCTCGCAAAGTAGCACGGGCCCGTTGAAAGTGATTGTCTTGTAAATTACTCCAGGTTGAGGATGTTTGGTGATCACCTGGGGGATGGGGTGGGATTGATTCAGGATGATTCAAGGTAGTTTTTTTTATAGTAGTTTTTTGATTTAACAGACCCAAAACACAGATACAGTTAACTTACTGCTGGTAACCATTCTAGATTAAGTAATTGCTCAAGGGAGTAAGGAGATTTGGGAGGAAAACTGATAGAATTTTGAGTTTTAATTTTTACAAAACCTAACGCATCTTGATAGATAGAGTCTAATTCTGTCTCTAAATAGTTACGCAGGTTAGTAGTAAGTCTTCGTTTTAATTGAGTGCGAAAATTATAGATTTCTTCTTGCCAATGAATAGCATTATATTCAGTAGCATTGATCCAGTATTGCAGTAATAATAGATCACGAAAAACCTGTTCTAAAAGACTGGCTACAGCATTTTTCTTTTCTCTTCCCAAGTCTTCTAACTCCTCAATTAAGTTCTCTAAATCTAGCTCTTGAAATTGGTGGGTTTTAATTAATTTCACCGTTTCTTCTAGCCATTGAGAATCATCTAGCTCGTAGAGATTTTTTAAGTTCATAATGATTTAAAGCTATGAAATTATAGATAGCCTCATATTATAGCATATTTTGGCAAACTTTGTCTATTTTTTTGAATTTGGTTTGGCGATCGCTTGGAGGGCACTAGGGCTATCACGATTGCTCCACCAGTTTTTCTTCTTCCGTGCTGATTCAGGAAGTGAGCATTTCATCAATGCTTCGATTTCGGTAAAGGTTAGCGTGACTGCTGCTTGATTGCAGCAATGCAGGTGTTCAAAGAGTGGATAGTATTTGCTTCCAGGTTTGATGCTCATGAGAGGAATTAATCAAAACCTCATGGAACAGATGGGATCACAAAGTCTGAGAACAACTGAATATCAAAACCTGTATTTTTTAGAGTATTGACTAACCGTTGATCTTGAGTGAGTAGAGGAGCGTTGTTCTGTTGGGAAAGGGCAACATAGCACGCATCATAGGCAGAAATTCCATGAGCGATACTAAGGGAAAGTGCTTTCAGCATCAGATCAGCAGTAGGCGTTGTGGTGAAGCGAAGCAACTTTAAATCGGCTAGGTTAGCTTGGGCTTCTGCACTGTCATACAACCCAGCACGAATATATTTCCAGGCAATGTTTGTACATTTGATGTAAAACAAATCTGGAATGTAAATCCGAGCATCCGGATCATTCAAATGGGCAAAAAGCTGATCCACTTTTGGAGTCAGTGGCTCGATAATGAATTTCTTAATGCCAACGCTGGCATCGACTATACACTTGAGGGAAGTTGTCATCGGGCACGATCATCCTGAATCAAGGTAAGGGTATCTGGTAGATGGTGTTGAGCGGGGGAAAAGGTTCGGCGTTGCTCAATCCGTTGAAGAATGTTTGCCTGCGTAGGTTGGTTTTGCTTTTGCTGTGAACCGTTTGCCGACTGTGTTCTTAAGTCTTGTTGGAAGTCTTCAACGCCATAATGAATGGGGATTTTACGGCTACCCAAAATGCGCTGAAATTCTAATTGATTCATACCTGCAAACTGGCTGGCTGTGCCCAAGGTAATCTTTTCCTGCTGAAACAGCAGAATGGCAATTTCTAGCTTGAAATCAGCTTCAGAAATATGTGCCGCTTGCAGAAACTCATCAGAAATAACTAAACTCATACTTCAAAATTTCCTTTCATGCTTATTGTTTATTAGGTAAGAGGATAACAAAATTTCCAGTTGGGCAAGTAGCGGTTCCAACTCTGAGATAACATGAGCATATCCCACAGTGATCCGGCATCACGGTTGTTTGCTTGCATAGATCACCTGATATTTGCTACAGCTTGATGAGAAACAAAAAACAAATATTTCAAAGCCCGATCAGATTCAATTGATTTTGATGGGAGGTGTTAATATGGGTCTAATTTTACCAGATTTGGCCCTAAATTTTTCCTCTATTTATGTATCACATAAAATGATATTTGTCAAGTAAATTAAGATACGTTCAGCAATTCTCATTTTGAAAAAAATCAGAGAAAATTCTCTTATTTAAATAGAGAACTTGTGTCGAAGCATGATTTTTTGACAGATAATTATCATCCGACGCTGAAGATAGACAAGTTTTCAGAAATTTGTCCATGAAAAATCGATTTCAACTGATACATCCAGATGAAATTCTCACCCATTTTTTAGGTTTTTTTTGATAAAAAAGTACGGGCGTATTGCAATACGCCCCTACCCTTCCTCTTTCAATATATTGATATTTTTCAACTAGAATTTAGTTTTTTTAATGGGACATTCTCGGTGAGAATAAATGAGAATAAATCTGACCAATTTTTGAACCATAAATATTTTAATAAGGTCCGAATATCCTTAAAGAAAGTAGTAGGGGCGTATGGCAATACGCCCGTACTAATAGGTCACGAACTTTTTGATAGATGTAATTAACTAAATCCAAAACAGTATGAAATAAAAAAGCTAGTAAATTCAAAGACAATAATAACTCGCACAAATGATTTTCACCATGACCAAAGTTATGCTCTAAATTATAACCGTGATTTTTAAGAACGTTATTACTTTCATTCTCAACTTTCCATCTGCTGCGCCCAGCTTTGACAATTTCTTCAATATTATTTTCAGTGATTTTATGATTAGTGATCCAATTATTTTGGTAGATAATTTTCTGTGTTTCCTCATTAATAACAGTCACTTCGTACCAATTAACTTCGAGACTTGATTCTTCATCTTTTAAGGGAACTCTATTAGCATAGCGATAACGATACAGGAGATTTTTTCGCCCATCCCATTGGGGCTTTTTAATGGTAGTAACTTCTCCACTTTTTTCTAAAAACTCTAGCCATTCATATAAAGTTTTATGCGAAGTTTCTCGACCAACAAAAATAAAATTATATCCTTGTTTTAGAGCTAATTCACAAATAGGTTGGTGGGCATATAAGTCATCCCCTAAAAGGGTTACAGGATAACCATATTTATTTTGATGATTCTTATTCAACCATCTTTTAACCGCCGCATTTTCACAATCTTGTTTTTGATGACCATCCAGGTTTTTAATAAATTCTGGCGCTAAACTAATCACTTGGTTTTGATTAGGAGAAACTACAATAGGTGTAACACAGCTATGAAAATAGGTGGTAGTTCCATTGCGATGATTACGACGGTTACAATGAGGACAATTTATTTTCTGTGATGAAAAATATTCGGTGCCATCTAAAGCCATTAAAATTTCTTCATCTAAGTAGAGAAACTTTTTCAAAACTCCGTTTTTATTTAACCATTCATAGACTTCTTGAAAAGCCATAAATATAGTAGCTGCTGGCACCGGATCTAACAAATTTCTGATTTGATTATCACAGGGAATTTTCTTAATTGAAAATAAACTTTCTGCGTTATCTTTTCCTTTATTGCTTTTCATTAACCGCTGATGGTCTAAAAAAGATGCTGACTGAGTAAAAAAGATTGAAAATGCAGCCATCACTGCATCTTCTACCTGGTATTTCGTATTATTTCCAGGTTTCCTTTCATCAGGTAAGTCATGTAATTGTTGACGTAAAAATTCGATTAATTCAGGGATTTCTAGGGTCGCTGCTTTTTGAGCCATGTTTGAGTAATTTAACGTGCTGTCAGATTTTTAACTCACCGATTATACCTCATCTGATCACAATTATAAATTTTTATTTTCCTTGAATTCCCTATTCTAAAAACCGAACTATCAAACTGGATTTCCCTCGTTCGTTGTCAGGCCATCCTCGATTCTATTGAGTATTTATACTTAGATATTGACCCAATTGTTTTTTAGCCATTGCCTCTGCCTGAAAAACTGGTTATTTTGTACTATATTTTCAATTCCCAAATCGGGATTAATACTCTATTTTTTTTTAAATGAGAATTGCTGAGATACGTTTACCCTGTTAATTAAATAAAGGAGATGCAATAAAATCTAATAAAATTTTTTGATGGATTTTACCTATAGGTTGCACACTCTCAGCTTTAGTGGAATAACGATCGCCACGCTCAATATCTGTAGTTGTCAATAAACCTAGATCCCAACCTTCATTTAGCACTAAGTCTTCCAACCCTACTGTTAGAGGTGCATAATACACATGACGAATTACCAGCTCATCACTATAACAACCAAATTTCTGGACTACGGGTGGGACATAAGCAATTTCCTCTAACAGCTCTCGTTGGAGAGCGATTTCGGGAGTTTCTCCTGGTTCAAGATGACCACCAAATAACCCCCAATGACCAGGATAGAAAATAGTAGGGATATTATCTCTTAATTGGAGCAGAAACTGCCGATCGCGATAAAGAATGGCGATCGCGACCTCAACTGGTGATAAATTCATGATTGGTTGGCTGATTGTTTAACTAGTTACAGATATTTTTACCAATTATCGATTACATCAAGCAATTTTTCCTTAGAAATATAACCTTTACCTAATTCAGAAATCACATCATTAAAAGTAGCAAACTTATCATGTTTTGGATTACTTATTTCTTTTAATCTATCAGCTATTTTTTTGGCTTTCTTATTACCTAAAAATTCCAGCTTTTTAACAACTTCTCCATAAACTTTAGGATCTGAAATATGGTTGAAAGCTTCTAACGGTGGTAAAGGTTTTGGTAAATAAACCTGAAAGTTTTCGATCATCTCTGATTTTAGTTGACTACTTTCAAGACTAATATTATGAGTTATATTTGTTGCCAAACTTTGAATGATAGACTTAATATTTCCCAGTTCTAAGAGAACAGGATTACTAGCATTATTATCAATAGTTTGAGGGCTCTGTAGATTCTTAATTGCTTGAACTTGCTCTAAGATCGGTTGGGTATTTTTTCCATCAACAATAAAAACTCTGATTCTGTCTGGTAAACTTGGTTCAAGTTCTCTAGCTTTTATAAAAGCATAGTATTCAAACTGTCCTGCAATTAGTCGATAAGATTCAACCCCTGTTCTTTGGACAATCGGAATTGTAAGTAACGCTTTGAGATTAACAATAGAATGAGCTAAATATTCAATCTCAACTTTTTTTGCTTCAAATTGTGACTGAGTTTCTTCATGATTAATCTCAATGCTATCGATGTCGATCAGAGATGTTGATAAATCCATTTTAGTTTAGGTTTAATTTTGAGTTAGAATTACTTATCTGAGCGCGGTAATAACCTCTTTCGCTAGATTCTCGAACTCCTGGGATGACTGAGAATCTGGTTTATAGTCTAATATAGATTTAGGGTCTGGAATATCGAGTTCTCCTACTTCAATAGTACGTTCGATCGCTGCTGAGACATCCCGACGCTCAAATATCCGAGACTTCATTAATGGAAAACCATATCGCTCGATCACAATTTTTTCCATCCTAGGTAGAACATATTTAACAAATCTATCATGGGTGGCAATTTTCGATGGTAGCACTCCCAAGTTTTTCACAGGTTCTTTACCAATAACTCCTCGGAATTCATCAATTTCCGTTAAAAAGTTCTTGACATTAGTAAGTCCTTCGTTTGCAAAAGGCTTCAGGTCTGATGGAATAATCAAATAATCAGCGGCAATCAACGCAATTTTAGCATAAAGATTAAGAGAAGGAGGAGTATCAATTAAAACTATATCATATTTATCCTTAATCGCTGCTAATTTAGCTACTAATCTGGTCCTAGTTGCATCTATTTCTGCTAATTCTTTTTCATGGTGCATCAGGTCAATATGACAAGGAACTATATCAATTTCAGGTCTATTAAAACTTGATTCTCTTACTACCTCAGAAATTGGATATTTATTTTTTTCTAAAAGAACATGGTAGATGTACTTATCTTTAATATTGTCCTGAATTTCATCTTGAAATTTTACTAAACCTAAAGCATAAGTAGTATTAGCTTGACTATCTAAATCAATTACTAAAACTCTTTTCTCTTTTTTCCTAAGAGCAGCAGCTAAGTTAATTACAGTAGTTGTTTTACCAACACCACCTTTGTTGTGATAAATCGCAATAATTTTCATAGAATTATCCTCTTGATTAGAATGATGATATTTTGCTAAAAAATTATCTTCGCTAGGAGCAGCCAAATTCCTTTGTAACACATCTCGACCGATAATTAACTTAATACTTTGAATATTTTCTTCTAGCTCACATCCCTTAACTTGCAGTAGCAAATTTAATTCACTATTTATTCTTTCATATATTCGCACCAGTTTACCATTTGTCAAAAGACCATAATAAGCGTTAATATTGGTTAAATATCGGTTAAATTTTCTAATGTGTTTGTCCAGATTTTGCCTGGGATGCTTTGCTTCTATTACCAGCATCGCGTTAGATTTAAAACGGATCATTCCTGGTGCAAGTGCCAAAAAATCTAATCGCATACCCCCAAAAGTAACTTCCTGGTGCCAAGTGTGGGGTGGATAACCTAATTTGGGCAACAGATAATGAACGATTAGTTTACTTTCAACTTCAGACTCGTTCCGACATTGTTCTGGATTGAAAAATAAGTTCACGTTATAATTTTACTCTTTTTCTAGATTTCTTTATATATAGCAGACCTCTTGCAAAAGTCCTTATTGATCTATTTATTGACAGGCAAGATGCCTGTCCCACCAGAAAAAATCACTTTTGTGGGACAGGCATCTTGCCTGTCCTATTTATTTTTGCAAGAGGTTTAGCGTATGACCGATTTATGAAGTATAGCAGTGTTGTCTGTGAATGCAAGATGGGGTATGTCTCGACTACGCCCTTCGACTACGCTCAGGACAAGCCTTGTGTTGAGCGTAGTCGAAATATCGACACAAGGTTCATCCAGGTGATCTGTGGGGCAGGGCGGGTTCATGAAGGTTATTTGTGTGTAGCAAATTAATCGGTGAACCCGCCCCTACAGGTGATAAATATGTTCGGATCTTGTATGATTTATCAAAAAATCTGAAATTCTAGATCAAAGTAGCTCATAAAAATGTATTGTTGATGAATTTATCAATCAGGATTTGTAGGAGCGGGTTCACCAGTTAATTCTGCTCCAAATAGATCAACATCATAAACCCGCCCAACCAACACAGATCAATCACAATTGACTTTAACTGATAAATTTATCAGACAGGCAAGATACCTGTCCCACAATCTTCCTGTATTTCATCAACAGGTAAATTCATGATTGGTTGGCTGATTGTTTAACGCGATCTTGCTCTTCTAGATAAACTTCACCAATTTCCTTTCCCTGGACTACAATACTTTGATAGTGAGCTATACCCTTAATTAATAACACATCTCCGGGATTGGGTAGAGGTGCTGGACTAATCACCCAAATACTTCCAGTAGCATCTTGAACTTCATAAGCTCCTTTACCAATAAATCGGGCTAAAGTTTTCACCGTACCTTTGATTTTCAGGACTGGTGAAGTGGGATTAGATAAATTAACCGCTTGCTGGATTTCCCGAATATTGCTGGAATTGACATTAAGATCACCAAGACTGCTGCAACTAGAAAGTCCTAATAGCAGTAAAAAGCAACAAAGTCCAAGATAAAAATTTTCAGATTTTCCGATCATCACCTACCAAACATGAGGGAATATCTAGAGCAATCCTGGGGTTATCATAAAGCCATTGAGTCAGTTTTCCCAACTTTATCTATGTATCATCAATGGTAATGAATTCCAAAATAGCTCAAATTTTAGATGGTAAAGCCCTGGCCCAAAAAATTCAAACGGAATTGCGATCGCAAGTACAAACATTTCTCGCGAGCCAAAAGCGTCCTCCAGGACTAGCCGTATTAATGGTAGGGGATAATCCAGCTAGTGCTGCTTATGTGCGAAATAAGGAAAAATCTTGTAGTCAAGTGGGAATCACCTCCTTTGGTCAACATTTTCCTGCGACTGCTAGTCAAGCAGAGCTAAAGCAAGCGATTCATGCTCTCAATCAGGATGAAAGAGTCGATGGGATTTTAGTGCAATTACCCCTACCTCCCCATCTAGACGCAGTAGCTCTTTTACATGAAATCGATCCGGATAAAGATGTGGACGGATTACATCAAATTAATCTGGGACGTTTAGTACGGAATGAGCCAGGATTACGCAGTTGTACCCCTGCTGGGGTAATGCGTTTATTAGAGGAATATCAAATTGAACTCAAAGGGAAACAAGCAGTAGTGGTAGGACGTAGTATCTTAGTTGGTAAACCAATGGCACTGATGCTATTAGAAGCAGATGCTACTGTAACTATTGCCCATTCCCAATCAGTCAATTTAGCAGACATCACTCGTAATGCTGATATTTTAGTGGTAGCGATCGGACGTCCCCAAATAATTACCGCCCCCATGGTGAAACCCGGAGCTGTAGTAGTGGATGTGGGGATTAACCGAATTGTTGACCATAACGGTAAATCCCGCTTGGTGGGAGATATTGATTTCGATACTGTCCAAAATATCGCCAGCTATATTACACCCGTCCCGGGAGGTATTGGCCCGATGACCGTAGCACTCCTCTTGGCAAATACTTTATTCAGTTATACTCAGCGCCAAGCTTTGTCAAGTAAGTAGGCTTTTTGGATGGTTCATTTAAGGTAATATTGTGTAAGTTTCCAAGAATGGTTATAGGGATGGTATCGACTCAAAACATTCATTCACTTCAGCTTGAGGGAGAATCTGCGTTTAACTTATCAGCCTATCTAACTGAACGACAAGTTCAGGTAGAAGCTGCTTTGGATCGTGCCATCCCTCTTACTTATCCGGACAAGATTTATGAGGCTATGCGCTACTCCCTTTTAGCTGGAGGTAAGCGTTTGCGTCCCATTCTCTGTTTAGCCACTTGTGAATTGGCTCATGGGACAATTGAAATGGCCATGCCCACGGGCTGTGCTTTAGAAATGATCCATACCATGTCTTTGATTCACGACGACTTACCCGCTATGGATAACGACGATTATCGGCGCGGTAAGCTTACCAATCATAAGGTTTATGGTGAGGATATTGCGATTTTAGCTGGTGACGGCTTGTTGGCTTATGCCTTTGAGCATATTGTTAATGAAACGCGCAACGTTCCACCCCAACGCATTTTACAGGTGATTGCGAAACTCAGCCGAGCTGCGGGTGCGGCTGGGTTGGTCGGCGGTCAGGTAGTTGACCTGGAATCAGAAGGTAAGTTGGATATTTCTTTAGAAACTCTCAATTTTATTCACACTCATAAAACTGGCGCACTGCTAGAATCTTGTGTGGTTTGTGGGGCACTTTTGGCTGGGGCATCAGATACCGATTTGCAACGGTTATCTCATTATGCCCGCAATATTGGTTTGGCTTTTCAAATTGTTGATGACATTCTTGATATCACTGCTACTCAAGCAGAGTTAGGAAAAACCGCAGGTAAAGACATTTTAGCTAAAAAGGCAACTTATCCTAGTCTGTGGGGACTTGAAGAGTCAAAACAGCAAGCAAGACAGTTGATTGAAGATGCTAAAGCTGAACTGGCACCTTTTGGGAAAAATGCTAATGCGTTGGTCGCGATCGCTGATTTCATTACCAACCGCACTCATTAGGTGAACATAATTACTTCTGGTTGATTACTTACTGTTTTTTTTGGGCAGATCAAATCAAGTTATTAACTCGAGGTAGGAGGAGGAACGAATTTGTGCAAAATTTTGGCGAAATTTTAGACAACCGCGTCCTAGTCGTTGCTCTAATTGCCTGTCTGATTGCTCAAGGATTAAAGCTGGTGGTCGAATTTGTTAAACATGGCAAAATGGACTTGCGGGCTTTAGTGACAACTGGAGGAATGCCAAGTGCCCACTCCGCCCTAGTGACCGCTTTAGCGACGGGAATTGGACAGACCATGGGCTGGAATAGTAGCGAGTTTTCGATCGCTACTATTTTTGCCATTATTGTGATGTATGATGCCGCAGGTGTCAGACAAGCTGCCGGAAAACAAGCTCGCATCCTCAACCAAATCATTGATGAACTATTTCAAGAAAAACCTGAGTTTAACGAATCTCGTCTGAAAGAACTCCTAGGACACACACCCGTCCAAGTAATTGTTGGTTCGATCTTAGGTGTAGCGATTTCTTACATTGCTGGATTTTCTTATTAAGATTAATTTGGTTTTATTCATTGTTCATTGTTCATTGTTTTTAGTCTAACGATGAACGATGAACAATATTAAGATACTGATGCTAAAGACCCGATCGGATTAGGGATTGTCTCTGGATTAGCTAGAAATTCACCAGTAATTACATACTCTAATCTTAGCTTTAACCAGGTAATGAATTGCTTATTTGTCGATATTACCGCTACGGCTGGTTGAGGACATTTCTGTTGAATCTCCTTCATTTCCGGTGCTGCTAAAAAGGCTGGGTCTTTGACTAACCAGAAGTCAATTTCTTTTTCCTGTTCGTGATAGTTGCGAGTCCGCTCTCGCAAAACTTCCTCAAAGGGTTCTTCTTCTAGCAAAAAACGTTGACTAGCCAAAACATAGTAGTAAGTTGTCATCTCTAATGATTCCTTGGAGTGATGGTACAATTGAAAATTAGCAATTACCGATCATAGCTTGTTTCATGTCCCGGACAGCTCGTTCTATCCCCACTAAAACTGCCCGACTAATAATTGTATGACCAATGTTTAGTTCTTCCATTCCTGGGAGATGAGCTACAGGATAAACATTCCAATAGGTCAGACCGTGACCCGCGTTGATGCGTAATCCCTGGGCTTGAGCTAATTCACAACCTCGAGCTAATATAGATAATTCTCGTTCCTGACTTGCTGGATCGGGAGCTTCAGCATATTGTCCCGTATGCAGTTCGATAAATTTTGCTTTTGTTTTGACCGATGCGGCAATTTGTGATTCATCAGCATCGATAAATAAGCTAACTGGGATTTGGGCTGATTGTAATTGATCGACCACCTGACTCAGATGCTGAAGTTGACCTGCAACATTTAGTCCTCCTTCTGTCGTTACTTCTTCCCGTTTTTCCGGAACCAGAGTCACATAGTCAGGTTTCAGGTCAAGAGCGATCGCGACCATTTCTGGAGTCGCAGCTAGTTCTAAATTTAAATGGGTTCGCACGGTCTGACGTAAAATCCGCACATCACGTTCTTGAATATGACGTTGATCTTCACGTAAATGTACAGTAATTCCATCTGCTCCAGCCAGTTCAGCTAAAACTGCGGCTGCGACTGGATCAGGTTCGACCGTCCTACGTGCTTGTCGGATCGTAGCAACATGGTCAATATTCACCCCAAGAGTAGGCACTAGCTCATTTTCTCCCTTCAGCCAGGTAAGTTTTCCGGTTTTCATTTTACAGCAAACTTGAACCAGCCAAGGTCATAAATCATCAAAAATTATTAATACTGGGTGCGATCGCTAGTTTTACCTAGAAGGGCATTTTTTTCCAAAAACTGGATAATTTTACCAGCGATATCTTTTTCGCTAGCTGTTTCAATTCCCTCTAATCCTGGACAAGAATTCACTTCGATGATTACCGGTCCATGATGAGAACGTAAAATATCCACACCAGCAATATTCAGCCCCATTGCTTTCACTGCTCGTATTGCTGCGGTCCGTTCTTCGGGAGTTACCTTAATTTTTTCCGCTTGACCACCGCGATGTAAATTAAATCTAAATTCTCCTGGGGCACTTTGACGTTTCATCGAAGCAATAACTTTATCACCGATAACCAAACAACGAATATCCATTCCTCCTGCTTCTTTAATAAACTCCTGGACTAAAATATTGGCATCCATCCCTCGAAAAGCTTCTATTACTGACTTAGCTGCTTGGGCAGTTTCTGCTAAGACCACACCAACACCCTGAGTTCCCTCTAACAGTTTAATTACTAGCGGCGCACCACCAACAATATCAATTAAACCTTCAATATCTTTGGGAGAATGGGCAAAACCCGTTACTGGTAAACCAATACCTTTTTTTGATAGTAACTGTAAACAACGTAGTTTATCGCGAGAACGTGAAATTGCTTGAGAAGCATTAGCCGTAAAAACTCCCATCATTTCAAATTGTCGAACCACTGCTGTACCATAAAAAGTATAAACTGGACCAACTCTTGGAATAATTGCATCAAAACCTTCTAATGCTTCCCCCTGATAAATTACCAAAGGCTTGTGAGCGATAATGCTCATATAACAACGGAGGTAATCAATGATGTGCATTTCGTGACCATTTTTCTCTCCAGCTTCTTTTAACCTCTTGGTAGCGTAAAGTGCAGGATCTCGGGATAAAACAGCGATTTTCATGTTTTTTTACTTTTCTGTGGCAATTTCTTTTTTTTGTTACAAAAAGTCTTTAGAGATAAAAATATCTAGTGCTAAAGAACACCAACCTAAATCAAGTTTCGCTTTCATCTAAACTTATGACAAGTTAAACGAAAACTATTCCAGTATATGATTAATTTTTTAAGAGGTTTTGATTTAGCTAATCATTAATATTAATCAGTTAATCAAAATAAATATTTATCACTGTTTCACTATTGATTGTTAAACATGAATCAAACAATTAATAATGAACAATCAGTTTTACTAGCAGATTTTTAGATTAAACATCTGGTAGTTTATATTGTCCCACAATTCGCTGGGCATATTCTGGGACATGATCAGCTAATTTTTCTGGATAATGACGTTTGACATATAGATAATTACGAGTAAAATGAGAATCAATAGAAAAACGTGCATACTCTAAACCTTTCGGGCCAATCTTTTCAATCACTACACCCATAAGTTTGGCTGCCCACATTGGTAAAGTTACGCCTTTTTCATAAGCAGGAATACTTTGTTGTACAGCTTGGTGACGATCGCCTTGAGATGTAACTGGTTTAATATTTAATTGATCTTGCACTAAATTTAGCATCTCTTGTCCACAATCATTGCGAACAACTATCCATTGCCATCCCAACGGTGCCCCCATGTATCCTACCACTAAATCTGCCAAAGAATTGACATAATCAAAACAACTTAAACATGAAGGTGCAAATACATCTTTAAGTTCTTTAGTATTTAAGCCAAAAAATGGTACTTTTTCCAGCGAACCATCTTCATGCTTAAAATGGACTTGAAAATCTTGCATGAATTCATAATATACAACCGTTTTGGGTGAGCGGCTGGTAGTATCTAAAAACTTTTGCAATCCGGTTCGAGTCACATTATCGACACAGGGAGTTCCCAAAACATAAAGTTTTTCTAAGCCTAACTTTTTTTCTACTGCTCGCAATGCCTGAATTTGACACCCAACACCAATTACTAATAAGCGCTTCATCCCCGATTTTTCAATTTGTTCCAATACAGAAAGATTAGGTGATAGGGTTGGCTTATTTACTCTTGCTGCTAGAATTTCTTCAGCGGTTCTGGCAATAATTGGTAAAGGTTGAAAGCGATCGGTTGGAGTATTTTGGACACAAACAACCCCTTCTACTAACCCCCGTTCCAATAGCTCGATCGCGATCGTACTAACAATTCCTGTCCATTGGGCACCTGGAATCGGTTCTTTTTTTTGGGCTGCGATCATTTGCTGATGAACTCCAAAATACCAATCATCAGGATGATCCAGATCCCGACTCCGTCCATGTGCTGCTGTTTCTAGTTCCGCAATTTGCTGATGCAAAAAGGCACAAGCATCCTTGACATAATGCACATAATATGTATCGCACAAGCCGCACTCACTACATAATTCTTTAGCAGGACGACGACTACCCGGTTTTAGGGCTTTAGCCTTTTTGTGCTTATCAAAATCAACTGAACTCATAAATATTACCTATCATTAAGACATTTTGTCCCAGGAACCAAAAACCAATCAACCTCAAATATTATCACTAGTCAACTTACCTGAAGTTACTAAAAATTATGGCGATCGCCTAATTGGTTCAAGAAATTTAATAATACCAGCATCATCAAATTGGTCAGCAAATTCGATGATCCGAGCAACAAAAGGCTAGTATTCTTGATTTAATTGTTCTAATTGAGTAGCTTCGTTTATCACCATATGCAGATCGCCAATTCGACTAGCTTGATAGATTTTATTAAGTTCATTGGCTGGAGGAAAGATCATTTCTTGTGGTTGTGCTATTGCCTATTTTGGCTTCGTCCGGTGTAGTAGGAAGTTCAACCCCTAAGTTAATAGTTCAATCCCTATTTGTAAATAGACTTTTGCTGCATTGTATGCGGTAGTTCCGCAGCCCTCGTATGGTCCTGTTGATTTTTGTCCAGGGGTTGTGAGCAGGTTGCGTTAAAATTGCTGATCTTGTATAGTTTAATCCGAGATTAATAACGGTAAGTTGACCAATTAACCGGAGATTAGGAGGCTAAACTTTGAAACGTCTGTGGTCAAACCATACCTGGAGAAACTGGTTATCTCTGTGGTTAGTAGGATTAAGCTTAAGCTTAGCGATCGGCTCTTGTGCCCCAGCTAATAACACCAACCTGGGAACTGACAAAAAAGATGTGGAACTCACCCTGGTTTCTTTTGCTGTTACCAAAGCAGCCCATGACGCAATTATTCCCAAATTCCAAGAAAAGTGGCAACAAGAACATCACCAAAAGGTGATCTTCAAGACCAGTTATGGTGGTTCAGGTTCTCAAGCTCGAGCTGTAATCGATGGGTTAGAAGCAGATATTGTCCATTTAGCTTTAGCTCTAGATACCCAAAAAATTGAAAAAGCTGGACTAATTGAGCCCGGTTGGGAAAAAGAAGTCCCTAATGAAGGAATAGTCAGTAAATCTGTAGTCGCGATCGTCACCAGGGAAGGAAATCCGAAAAATATTAAAGATTGGCCCGATTTGGCTCAAGCAGGTACTAGCATAATTACTGGTGATCCGAAAGCTTCTGGTGGAGCTCGATGGAATTTTCTAGCTTTATGGGGTTCTGTGACCAAAAATGGTGGAAATGAAACTCAAGCTGAGGAATTTGTGGCTAAAGTTTATAAAAATGTGCCAATTTTGACTAAAGATTCTCGTGAAGCTAGCGATGTATTTTTTAAACAAGGGCAAGGAGATGCTTTAATCAACTACGAGAATGAAGTTATTTTAGCTAACCAAAAAGGTGAAAAACTATCTTTTATTGTTCCTCAAGTAAATATTTCGATTGATAACCCTATTGCGGTTGTTGATAAAAATGTTGCTAAACATAACACCAAAGAGATAGCGTCAGCTTTTGTCAAATACCTGTTTACTCCAGAAGCTCAACAAGAATTTGCCAAAATCGGTTTTCGAGTGGTTGACGATAGTGTTGCCAAACAATTTGCTGATAAATATCCGCCCATTAAGAATCTTTATACCGCTAAAGATTTAGGTGGTTGGACAGAAATTCAGAAAAAATTCTTTAATGATGGGGCACTGTTCGATAAAATTCAAGGCACACTCAAGAAAACTTAGACCGGATCATTTGATCATGAGAACTAATGGCTAATTCAAATCACAGTTTTTAATTAGCCATTAATCTCATCTCAGCAGTTTTAACGATTAAACTTAACATGACTACAACTACTGACATTCAATCCCTAGAAAAAAGTGAGTTAAAAATTACTTGGCCATGGCGGATTACGATCGGTTATTTAAGCTTAATGTTGTTGATTCCGGTCGCAGCATTATTCTTAAAAGCTAGCACTGAAGGACCGATTAATTTTTGGGAAATAGCGACTAATACTGTGGCAGTTTCTGCTTATAGTGTGACATTTATTACCGCCCTATTAGCAGCCTTAATTAACGGTTTTTTTGGCACACTAATTGCCTGGGTTTTAATCCGCTACGATTTTCCCTTAAAAAGGATTATTGACGCTGCGGTTGATTTACCTTTTGCCTTACCAACTTCTGTAGCTGGATTAACTTTAGCCACAGTATATAGCAATAATGGTTGGATCGGTTCTCTGTTAGAACCATTCGGAATTAAAGTTGCATTTACTCGTTTAGGAGTAATGGTAGCAATGCTATTTATTTCCTTACCTTTTGTAGTGAGAACTGTGCAACCAGTAATGCAAGATCTGGAAAAAGCAGTGGAAGAAGCAGCATGGTCTTTAGGAGCAAATAAATGGGAAACATTCGTCAGAGTAATATTACCACCATTGATTCCTTCGATTTTGACAGGTATAGCTTTAGGATTTTCTCGAGCTGTAGGTGAGTATGGTTCGGTGGTAATTGTAGCTTCTAATATTCCGTTTAAAGATTTAATTGCACCAGTGCTAATTTTTAAGAAATTGGAACAGTATGATTATCCTGGAGCTACGGTAATTGGAACTGTATTATTGTTAATTTCGTTGGTTATGTTAGTGGCAATTAATTTATTACAAGCATGGGGAAGACGCTATGACGATCGACATTAATCACGGTAATAAAGCTGAGTTACCACCATCGGCTCGCACCGCACTGACAGATGAAAAGCCGATGGCAAAAATCGCTTTAATTGGAGTAGCGATCGCCTATTTATCTCTGATTTTATTTATTCCGGCTTTGAATGTGTTTGTGCAAGCTTTTAAAAAAGGTATTGGTCCTTTTTTGAGCAACTTAACTGAACCAGAGTTTCTCCATGCGGTTTATTTAACCTTATTAATTACCTTAATTGTTGTCCCAATCAATACCATATTTGGTTTATGTGCAGCCTGGGCGATCGCCCGTCATCAATTTCCTGGACGTGCTTTAGTCATTAGCATTTTAGATATCCCATTTGCAGTTTCCCCAGTAGTAGTAGGATTAATGATTGTATTACTTTATGGACGCAATGGTTGGTTTGGTTCATTTTTAGAAACATACAACCTCAAAATTATTTTTGCTTTTCCAGGAATGGTCATAGCTACAGCCTTTGTGACCTTACCATTTGTAGCGCGTGAAGTAATTCCGATCTTAGAAGAAACAGGTCCAGAACAAGAAGAAGTTGCCCGAACATTAGGTGCGAGCGACTGGGAAATTTTTTGGCGCGTTACCCTACCAAATATTCGTTGGGGTTTGCTTTATGGTGTGATTTTAACTAACGCTAGAGCCATGGGTGAATTTGGAGCAGTATCAGTTGTGTCTGGAAATATTGCCAATCAAACTCAAACTTTACCTTTATTTGTGGAGGAAGCTTATAAGCAATATCAAACCCAATCAGCTTTTTCAGCTGCGGTACTCCTAGCATTTTTGGCTGTGGTGACATTGATTTTAAAAGAAATTCTCGAACGTAAAACTCGCATTAAAGATGTTGAAGAATAAAATGAGGAAAAAGAGTGGATAATACTTACTTCCAGGTCTCAGGCTGACCACAATTATCGCCAGTTGTTTGCCTCGAGTGTTCTTAAGTCTTGTCGGAAGTCTGCAATGCCATAATGAATGGAGATTTTACGACTACTCAAAATGCGCTGAAATTCTAATTGATTCATACCTGCAAACTGGCTGGCTGTGCCCAAGGTAATTTTTTCCTGCTGAAACAGCAGAATGGCAATTTCTAGCTTGAAATCGGCTTCAGAAATATGTGCCGCTTGCAGAAACTCATCAGGAATAACTAAACTCATACTTCAAAATCTCCTTTCGTGCTTAATTCAATCATAACCAACCGGATTGGAATATAATAGACAATAGCGCCCACTTCATGCCATCAAAAGCCACTGAATTGTGATCAATTGGGAGATCGATTGATGATTATTAATCCAAGCTCCAGCTACGTTTTGCCAGAAGAGTATCTGAAGGCAGAGCAGGACAGCCCAAGTAAGCATGAATACCGCCAGGGACTCATGTATGCAATGGCAGGGGCAAGCAATGCTCATGTGCTTATTGCCGTGAATTTAGTTGCCATGTTGAGAAATCATGTGCGTGGCAGCGGTTGTCGAGTTTACACATCCGATACGAAAGTGCGGATTGAGACCGTTAATACCTATTACTATCCAGATGTAGCCATCAGTTGTGATGAGCGCGATCGAGCCTTCAAGGACTTTTTGCGCTATCCCTGTTTGATTGTGGAAGTGCTATCCGAGACGACAGAGGCGTTCGATCGGGGTGATAAATTCGAGGATTATCGACATTTAGACTCTCTCCAGGAATATGTGTTAGTCAGCCAAACCCGCAAGCGCGTGGAGTGTTTTCGGCGAAATGCCCAAGGTCAGTGGGTGCTGTATCCATTCGGTGAGGTTGACGGAATTCATCTGGCGAGTGTAGATTTTCGGTGCGCGATCGCAGATGTTTATGAAGATGTGGACTGATCGACTCCAAACCCGCAGGATGAAAATGATTCATTCAGTGATTTTGTCTTCAACGCCCTTAAGAATCCGGGATAATTGGCTTTTTTCATCTACCGTAATTCGCGAGGGAGAATCGCTAACAATCCGTTCATCGTTGCGGAAGAAATCCTTAATTTCCGGTCTATTAGGGCTAATCGGATATTCCCGAATCCCTTTATCGTGCCACCAGATCCTCTATTTTTGCAGGCTCCGTAATTTCAACAAGATTAATATTCACAGCACTTCCGGCTGATAAAATCCCTTGTTCCTGGGCAATGGTCGGTTCAGAATTCAGTTTCAAAATAATTACTCCCATTAGGATCAATATTATTGCTCCTATTTTTAATGGACTCACCGACTCATTTAGCCAAAAAATTCCTATAACTGTGATTAAGACTGTTCCCATCCCAGACCAAACTGCATAAACGATGCTCACTTCGAGTTTTTTTAGGCTGAATCCTAAGATAGCAAAAGAGAGACCATAGAAGACAAAAGTTAAAATTGAAGGCAATATTTTAGAAAATCCTTCTGATAACTTCAGACAACTCGTGGCGATTATTTCTAGAAAGATTGCCAAGATTACACATATCCAACTGATCATGGTTTAAGTTCACTCCTTTTTATTCATCTTTAATTCTAAAAGGCATTGCCTTAGATGTTTGAAGTATTTTCCTATCTGCGGATCTTTGCTTGTAACGTTTAAGATTTACCAGAGGGAACCAGCCGATACAGTTAGATCCTGCATCGTAATACCCAAGGCTTCATCACGACACAAGAAAACAGCCAAATGGCCAATCTCTTTAGGTTGTATGATTCGCTTTTGCGGATTGATCTGTTTTAGTTCCGACATATATTGGGCTAAGTCTTTGCCTTGAGTTTCGGCAATTTCCCTCATCCAGTTTTTGCCTAAGTCAGTTTCTACCCAGCCGGGACTAATAGTATTGCAGGTGACATGATGAGGCGCACCTTCCAAAGCTACACATCGGGTTAGCCCCAATACTGCTGATTTAGAAGCACAGTAAGCGGCATTGGTTGGAGAACCTACCGAAACAGCGGTAGAGCCAATATTGATAATACGCCCCCAGTTGCGATCGATCATTCCTGGTAAACAAAGCTTTATGGCGCGATAGACCCCATTGAGGTTAACATCAATGACTTGATGCCATATTTCATCAGAATGACTACACATTGACTGCTCCGCACCGATGCCGGCAGAATTGGCTAGGATGTCTACTTGGCCGAAAACTTTGGTCACAGTATTGTAAAAAGCTTGCACCGAGTCAGTTGATGTGACATCAAGATTCATTGCCAGCGCCCTGACTCCATGTGCCTCAATTTCGTCTTTACATGGACTTGTTTCCGCAGTACGGGAACCGATCGCTACATCAGCTCCAGCTTCAGCAAAAGCGAGAGCTATCGCTCTGCCTATCCCAGAAGCTCCGCCCGTTACCATCGCCACACGACCTGATAAAAATCTCTCCCTACCCATAGTTATAAGGATTTCAAAATAGTGCTTACTACAATACTCATCCGCTTCTCTTCAGCGATTACTCCATGAGCAAGAGGCTTAATTTTAGCAAGCGCATCAACATTTTTGAAATGTGTCTGAAACTGAAAGCCTGTATAGACAAGAATTTCTCCAATGTCAAGCGTTATCATTTGAGGTTTAGTAGCGCCTTCCGGCTGGATCATTAAATTTGATGTCGGTCCAATAATGCTTTGAATAAAGCTCTTATCCCGGTGCATCTCTAGAATCACTTTTTCCCGATAATATGTAGGTTTTATTTGGAGAACACAGGAAAGAGCTGAATTGGGTTCTAAGTAACTTTTCAGCTTTTCCAGCAGGGGAGAATTTATGTAGCGGTTAACGAACTGTGCAATATCATATCCTTGGTTATGGGGCAATTTTTCAACTTCTGGGATGCTGTCTGAGTTCACATTATTCTCAGGTACAAAAAACGTATTTCTGTCACCTGAATATAAGTTTTTAGAATTGTAGTATTCAAGGGGAAACTTTTTAGCCTCATAGATATCGTCATATACTTCTGGCGGCCAGTAACCGGCCCGATATCCGGAGTTCCGAAAAACATAATCACCAGACTTAAATAAGTCTCTCTCTTGATCTGGTCTTTCAAAAAATTTTCGCATTGCCTCACGAAAGAAGACAATATTTTGATGCAATATCTCTAAATCATTTGGATTTACGACGGTTTTCAAGTAATCTTGTTTTAAGATTATATAGCTTTGCTCGCTAAACTGTTGAAACTTCATGCTAATTCTCTCCTGATCGGCTAGGTAGTGTTTTTAAGGGAAAAGCCAGAGCTTGGCAGCCAATAATCTCGATTCTGGGATTTGAGTTCCCTCTCTCTTTAGTTAGCTTTTTGGTATATTGGCTCCCTTTGTACCGATGATAGCGATATAGTATAGGGGGCGTCCGTCCATGTGAAATCGATGCTGATAGATATGTTGATCAGCAATCTCAAAAATGTCAGTTTCGGCTACCCAAGGGTGCGATGCCACAAAGGAAGTCTCGCTTTTGTCCTCCCAGCGTTCTTTCTGCACATTGAATGCAATCCAGCCATTGGGTGCGATCAGGTTAAATGCGTTAGCTAAACCTAAAGCAGGAATGTGATTAAACGCGAGTGCAGAAGTGCAAACCAGACAATTAAACCCTCGTTTGCTTAGGGTGTTCTGTGTTTTTTCGCTTAAATTGGTTAAGATCTTCAAGGTAGTAATTCTCATAAACTCCGGAACATTGCCGTTTGGCAGCTTCAACTGCTTCTGGAAGAATGTCAATTCCAGTGATCGATTTGACTCCTAGATCCGCTAGAGCTTTGCCTACCATTCCACTTCCTGCCCCAACTTCTAGCACTACTAGAGCTTTAACGTCGCCACCAGCTTGGGTGACTCGATCTATAAGTAAAGAAGACAATACGATATGGGATTTAGCCTGCAACTTTTGCATTAAATATTCGTATAGATGTGGAATCCGATAAATTTGAGCATAGTCGTGTAATTTGAGTTTTTGTTTCTTTTGATTTTGACTTAACCAAAAGAATTCTTCCTGGATAGGTAAGTTGCGAACCATTTCCATTTCTGGCAGTTGAACCTCAAAATCCGCTTTCTGCATATCTGTTTCAAGTGTCTGTAATTGGTGAGAATGGAATTATAGCATTTTCAGCTAAGGAGCTTGATCAATATTCTAGTACCGAGACATTTGATTCTTGGCCAGAAAAGCTATTAGCTTGCTGATTTTAATAAGCCGTATTGATCACCATGGGTACAGAAGATCCATATCTAGATGCAAGTCCATTTTTTACCACCTGGTAAAATGTATTAGCAGTTATATTTTACTACTTGTTAGCCAAACTGAACCCTACATTGAGCAATATCATCAACTTGATAGCAATGGCATTGATGCTAATTTTGAAAAAAGTGGTTAGTAATATTGCAGGAGTCAAACAGACTCCTGCATCTAATTCATTCACTGATTTTGTCTTCAACGCCCTTAAGAATCCGGGATAATTGGCTTTTTTCATCTACCGTAATCCGCGAGGGAGAACCGCTAATAATCCGTTCATAGTTGCGGAAGGAATCTTTAATTTCCGGTCCATTAGCGCTGATCGTATATTCCCGAATACCTTTATCGTGCCATGAACCCCGCATTTTGAAAACGTTAATAGCACGAGACATTTCACCTCGGATTTCCACATATTGCAACATTAAGATTGTGTCGGTAATAGTGGAAATATGGGAATCAGTAATAGAATGCGATCCCATAAATTGATCAGTCGTGTTAGTAAAAAATCCGGTAATTTCTTCTTGTTTAGCGTATCCAGTTACCCCAATCACAAATTGTCGGAAAGCATTATTACTGACTCCTCTGGCTAAAGCAGAAAGAGAATCGATCGCAATCCGAGAGGGTTTAAATTCGGCGATTTCCGTTTTAATAATTTGTAAATGGTCTTCTAGTCCCGCTGATTCCGGATAAGCACAGAGGATTCTTAATAAACCCTTTTGCTCCATTTCTTCAAAGTCAATTCCCCAAGAATAAGCATTACGGAGCAATTGGGCTCGAGATTCTTCATAAGCAAACATCATCGCCCGATCGCCCTTAGTACAAGCATTTTCTAAAAATTTGCTGACTAATAAAGTCTTGCCACTCCCGGTTGCCCCAGTTGCTAGAATAATGGAATCTTTGAAAAAACCACCACCACACATATCATCGAGCGTTTTCACTCCTGAGGATACTCGCGCATTGGAAGAACGTTGAGTCAATCGCATGGCTCCCAAAGGAAAAATATTGATACCTTGACTGGTCATTGTGAAAGGATATTCTCCTTTCATGTGGGTTGTACCGCGTAGCTTTAAAATTTCGATCGTCCGACGACGACGCTCCCCTTCTAAAACATTACGAACTATTACCACATTATCGGAAACAAACTCTTCTACGCCAAAACGAGCAACTTGACCATATTCTTCCACTCGCTCTGTGGTCATAATGGTCGTAGCCCCAACTTGTTTTAAGCGTGCCACTAAACGAAAGATTTCCCGTCTGACGACAGAAGCTGCATCATACTGTTGAAATACAGCTGTCACTGAGTCAATCGAAACTCGTTTTGCTTTATACTTGCGGATAGCATACTGAATACGTTCAATTAAAGCAGACAGATCAAAATTGCCGATCACTTCTTGTCCATCCGGATCAGGGGAAGCATCTAAAATAAATAGTTTTCCTTGTTCAATTAAAGATTGTAAATTCCAGCCAAAACTATAAGCATTCTTAATAATATCCGCTGGTGCTTCTTCAAAGGTAACGAATACTCCTGGTTCATCAAAATGGGTAATTCCCAGATACAGAAATTGAATGGCAAATAAGGTTTTCCCAGTTCCTGATGTCCCACTAACTAAAGTCGTTCGACCGATTGGTAGACCACCATGACTAATATCATCGAAGCCCTCAATCATGGTCAGAATTTTCTGGACTCCCAAAGATTTTGTTTTTAATTCTTGCTCAGGTTGATTAATTTCATTCATAGCTTTGTTTGTAAAGTTTTTCACTCCTCTGGTGGGAATGAATAGCTATCTAGCCCTAGCCGAAAATAAGTAAAAAGTCAAAAAAAATTACAAAAATTTATTTTTCGGTTTCTTGTTCTGATAGCTCTTCATAAAGCAAGTCTAATCCAATTAATACCCGTTCCCGATCGGAAAGATCGCCGATAATCTTTCTGACTGGGGGTGGCAGGATTTTCGCTAAAGTAGGTGTAGCCAATATTTTATCTTCTTCTGCTAACTGCGGGTTTTTAAGTACATCGATCACTTTGAGCGCATAAACACCCTGAAATTCATTTTCGAGAATATTTTTGAGGGTTTTCAACGCTTTGACCGAATTGGGAGTATTCCCAGCTACGTAGAGTTTGAGAACATAGGTTTTTTTTAAAGGAGTCATAGTTTTTTGATTATTCATGGATTACTATACCTGGGTAAATAGACTAGATAGTAACGAAGTAATCAGTGGAAAATTTATCATCAGCAATTATCCTGTAGTTATGACTAATTTACCTTTTCCCGATTAGTGATTCCCACCGATATTTAAGAATCTCTAGGGATAGAACGACGGTACATTTCGCATAAATGAGCCAGAGTATCAATTAAGGTGAGACGGTAATCTAGCAATACTTCCTCACTCCGTCCTTCTAATTGGAGATGTTTAGCAAATTCATCCATTAATTCCATGTGAATTTCTACGATTTGGGTAACGGCAACATCAGCAAAAAAAACCATGTTTACAAATTCATCAATTTGTTGATTCAGTGGTGTTTTTGGAGAAAAATAATTTAAAACTATTTTTCGATATTCTGATTTGAGCGTTTCTAGAAATTCTTGACGCTCCCCTGACGGTAAATTCCGCAAAAACTGTTGGGGATTCCTTTTGTAATACACACCTAAGTATCCTAAACGCTCCCTCAATTTTTCAGCTAAACGTCGCTGCTGCCACATTAGTGAGTTTTGGTCATTAGTGCCAGCTACTACAGTTGAAGTCTGAGCTGTTAACTGAGGGGTGGGAGACATAGTTAGAAATTTGGCGATCGCTTGGTCTATGATTATGGGAATTTGACTAAGTTGATCAATCGACACCCGGACTTCAGCGGGGTGGTAAATGCAGTTTAAATTCCCCCCATCTAAGAAATCTAATTTATTGGTAATAGTTTGGTTTTTCTGGGTCGGTTCAATTTTACTTATACCTTCTAGCGCTACTTTAACAATAACAGAGGGTAATAAGGTGGCTTGTTCCCGTAGTTTTTTTACTACTGGCCAGAATTGGGGGTCATCTTGGACGATCAGACAATCAAGCTGCTCTTTGCGGTTTTCGACAAAATTGCTAAACTCCCTGGCTGAGGTAAGATGGGTCACAACATAGCGATCGCTAATTAAAAATGCCATCAGCGACTGAGCTAACACAGCAGAATCAAAAAACGTAGCGATCGATAGTTGGGGACGCAAGACCTTATCAGTATGAATTGATTTGTGGTTTTTTAGTTAAAGAACCTATTTTTACCGAAGAAGTTGCCAAGCTACTTCTCTATTATTCAACTTATACATTAATTTCAATCAAATGTAAAATGTTTATTATGAAACGTTTTTCTTGGCTAAATTCGCAATCACCTGTTGCGGAACTCGCACCAGTTTATAAGCCCCAGTCACCTTGATGGTTTGGTACTGATCAGGTTGTAACCCTAAATCTAAGAACCTTTTATTATAACTTAAAATCAGAATGGTGTCTGGATGTGGTGCATGAGCAAGATTCTTTTTGATCGATTGAATTGCCGGATCAGGCTGGCGAAAGTATTCTACTGGTTGTTGAGTATAAAAGACTAAACTGGGTTTTTCAAAGCCAATCATCATCAACTCCTCTCCTGGTTGTTTGATCTGAACTACGAGTTGAGCCAATTGCCGTAAGGGAAGTTGACGTTGAGAATCCATCACAAAGTAAGCAGGGGTGATCGCAAAAATTAAAAATGCGGTTAATCCCAAAAAATTGGCACTCCAGAGCCAATCCTGACCTCCAGAAATTAACAAAATCAAACAACCTATGGCGATCGCTAAAGTGAGCAAACCGCCAATCAAGAGGAGATGGGATTGGGCTAGAACCCCATCTAAATTAGGCATTGCCGGATCGTTATCGATCCAACGCGGGTGGGAGGTAATCGCCCAAATTGTCCCAGACACAATTAACCAAGTAACTACGGTGAAAATTCCACTGATTTTAAACCCAGAAAAAACCCCCTCGGTGGTGGGTGAGTGAGTTAAGCGATCGCTCCATAATAGAGCCACTAAAATTGCCGTACCAGGCATTACGGGTAACACATAACTGGGTAATTTAGTCACGGCAATGGTAAAAAATCCGAAAATTACGGCGATCCAAAACAGGGAAAACAAACCTAACTGGGAGGAACGGGGTTGATTACACCAGTAGGAGCGGTTCCAGAAACGGAGCTTGACGATCGCCAATGGTAAATAAACCGACCATGGTGCAAAAGCAATCGGCACTACCAAAAAGTAAAAAAACCAGGGAGCCGAATGATTATTGACTACACTGGTAAAACGTTCTAAGTTGTGATAACCAAAAAAAGAATTAATATATTTTTGGCCATTAGCCCCAATTACCAAAACATACCAAGGGACAGAAATTAGTAAAAAAACGATACTGCCCCAAAATAGCTGCATTTCCTGTAATACTGCTCGCCAGTTGCCCAGGTAAAGCAAAAATAGACTAATCACTAAACCGGGTAAAACGATCCCTACCGGTCCTTTAGTCAACACCGCTAGACTAGCAAGGACATAAAAAGCCAGATACCATCGGCTTTTGCGCTGAGGTTCTGGTTCAGCATAAGCAATAAAAAAAGCTAATAACGCTGAACACATACATCCAGTCAGGAGCATATCCGAAACTCCTGTTCTAGCCCAAGCGATGGTTTGGGGATTTAACGCGATCATGGCTGCACCCAACCAAGCAGATAACCAGAGCTGTTTTGACTGGGGTAAAGAAGCACGATCACTGGTGGTTGGTTCCAGGTTCTGGCTGGATGGATAAACCCCAAAATAACGTAAAGTGTAAAATCCTAGACCCATCAGTCCGATCGCGGCTAAAGCTGAGGGGAAACGGACTGCCCATTCATTTACTCCCAAACAGCGATAAGCGATCGCCATTAACCAATAAATCAAAGGCGGTTTATCGAAACGAGTTTCACCATTAAAATAAGGTGTGATCCAATTGCCAGTTACGTTCATTTGGCGAGCCGCTTCGGCAAACAGAGGCTCAGTTTCATCGACTAGCCCAATGTTACCCAAGTTCCATAAAAAAGCTAGTAAGGCGATCGCCACTAGCCAAACCACTGATAGGCTCCAAGCCAGGACAGGGTGTTTTTCTGATAATTGAAACAGATTTGTAACCGCGTTATTTAACCTTAAATTCATTCAGCCTGGGATCAATTTTTGGGGGCTATCTCAGTTGATTTTATCAGGAAAACCACTTGTTTCACTACCAGATAACTAGGAAAAATCCCGTTTACGATCGCAAGATTAACTGCCATTCTCCAGTTTTGCTATTCCAAACTGGTAAGGATGTCTTGCCCACTACATAAGGACCCCAGTAACGACGGGACCCATCTTGGGCAAAGGCTACGATAATATCTGTAGGTTGTAGTTTTAATGTCCCTTCTGGAAGGGATAAGATTAAGCCTTTACTACCCCCTTCCTCGGGAGCAAAGTCCCAATGGGCTGGTTTACTATATTGATTTTCTTTTGACTGCCATAGTAATAGTGCAATTCGGACTGGATGTTCGGTAAGGTTACTTACTCGTAATTGACCTTGAGAATTGGTGGGAGATGACGCATCAGCATCGGGGACGGTGACATCGTTAGATAGTTTTTCTGGTGTGGGTGTAGCTGTCGGCTCCTGCTCTAATGGCTGGCTGGTTGGTGATGGTGGTGTTTCTTCCCAAATTGGTGGTGCGGGTAATACCCCGATTTGGGATGGTACGGAACGGTTGGCTTTTGGTAAAGCAATTCCTTCTGGTAAGGGTAATGGTCCTGGGGGTACTGGTTCAATAGAAATACTAAATCTAAAGCTTCCTAGTACCAGGATAAAAGTGAGAATGATTGGTAAAGCAACAATAACAACCGGGTATAGTTTTAATTTCATAGATTTACATTGGTAGACGCGAAACCCCTGCCATTACTTTACTGCGGGGATCGCTAGCTTGACTGGAACCAAAAATAATTGTTTGGTTTTATTCTATTTATGCTTTGATCTAACTCGGGGATCGATATCTAGGTAGTTGATTTTCTCCTCAGAGCATGGCGATAGCGTCAAACTAATCCGATGGTTAGGTTAGCATAGTTGATCACCAATTTTTGAGATTAATTAGACCCATGCAAAATACGCGCCTAAATATACTCCTCAATGTTGTTATTCAACAGTTAAGTGGATGGCTACGCAATCCTTGGCGACGATTATCCTTGATCCTGATTAGCTTACTGTTTGGTTTTTTTCTAGGAACAGCAATTTCCACGCTGACAGGACAAAGAGGAAACTGGGATATTGTCGTTGCTGGGACTTTATTGATATTGGTTGAGGGGCTTAACTGGTTAGTTTATGGTGATCAGCGCCGCTTGGTCAAACCCCTGTTGCGAGATTTGCTGAATGCTTTAAAAATTGGTGTCACCTATAGTTTATTTGTTGATGCCTTAAAATTGGGCTCTTGAGCTGATGTTGCAACCAAGTTCACTAATTCTATCGATCCTGCGCTCTTGGGCTGATGGTCAGACACCCACCAAATCAGCATTTTCTGATTTGGCAGCTTGGGCCTTAGCTGATCCCCAAATGGCTACCGCTTTCGGGATCACTCCGGAAAATGTCACGATGATGATTGAGAAGCGATCGCAGTTATTTGAGTCAGTCCTAGCAGCACTAAAACAGGATCAAGAAGATGGTTATATAGAACCTTTTTTTTCTTTTGAACCAACCTACTTTCTCTGGTCCCTCTGGAATTTATGGCTACCTTTAGCCCTTGGGATCGCAACTGCGTATTCTGAGCAAGAACGTCCCTTGATTCAGGGGATTTTAGGAGGTCAAGGTACGGGCAAAACTACTTTAGCTCATATTCTGATTTTTATTCTTGATGTGATGGGCTATAACGCCATTACTTTCTCTTTGGATGACCTTTATAAAACTTATGTAGACCGTTGTCGTTTACGTGAACATGATCCTCGGTTGATTTGGCGTGGACCACCGGGTACCCATGATCTTGATTTAGGGGTATTAATTCTTGATCAATTACGTCAGTCCGAACAAAAATATCCGATTTTAATCCCCCGTTTTGATAAATCAGCTTGGAATGGGGCTGGCGATCGCACTGACCCAGAAATGGTGATGGGTGTGGATATTGTCTTGTTTGAGGGTTGGTTTGTGGGAGTCCGACCGATTGATCCCCTATTATTCGCCACAGCACCCTTACCAATTGTGACTGATGCCGATCGATTATTTGCCCGTGATATGAATGATCAGTTGCAGCATTATTTACCTTTGTGGGAACGATTGGATCGGTTGATCGTCCTTTATGTTAATGATTATCGACTATCAATTCAATGGCGTCAGCAAGCAGAACATGAGCTGATTGCTGTTACTCAAGCGGGGATGAGTGATGCAGAAATTGAGAACTTTGTCAAGTATTTTTGGAAAGCTTTACATCCAGAGTTATTTATTAAACCCTTGACGAGAAATCCTCAATTAGTTGATTTGGTAATTGAAATTAACCCTGATCATTCAGTTGGAGCTGTGTATCAACCACAAAACTAATTGGTTTTGCTACTGATTAGGTTGACCCCATCTACTATTATATAAGTTTTGTAACTCTATTGTCCGATCTTTAGTCATCTTGGTTTCGCAAAAATGTATGGCGATCGGTTCCAATGTCCCACCACCACTCCGCGAATGTTTAACCTGATCCTCACATTGACTATTTCTCAAGTTAAGCCAATTTTGTTGTTGTTCTTTTAGAGATGTTGCTTCATCATCAGCTACCTTACCAATAATCTTATTAAAAACTTCATTCATTTCATTTTCTGCCGCTATTTGATTATTGGCACTACAATCTAAAAGTTCAACATTATTACTCACCTTACTGCAATCTAGATCTGACTGTGCTATTTGCTGGACTGCTTTTCGCTTGGGCTGGGTTAATTCAGCATTTGCTAATAAAGCTAAACTATTACAAAAGGTCAATAATATTGTAACCATGAACAATATTTTTTTTACCATTTTCTTGTCTTGTAAAAAACTGCTCTACCCGATTTTATCACGGTTAGTACATTTTGTCAATCATGCTAAATATTGCTGTAAGTCCCTAGTCTGATCCATGACTTTTAGCATAGGAATACTAGGAAAATTGTCATATTCAAAGTAATTACTTTTTTAAGTATCAGTGTAGGCTTTCACATATATATACTAACAGAGAAACTACTACATTTTTCCACGACAAGGGTTATGACAGTTCTGTCAGACCCTTTTTATTTTAATAGAGGGAAAACCTTTTGCCGCACAAGTATCTGAATTTTCTAACTGGTGAGAGCAGACTCAACCATCATTCTGGCAATATCTTTCATTTTATATTCAGCTTCCCAGCCAAAGGTGTGTTTAGCTTTAGTAGGATTACCCCGACTAACGCTAATATCCGTGGGACGGAATAAATCAACATTAATCACCACATATTCGCGCCAATCAAGAGTAAAATAGTTAAATACTTCAGCAATAAAACTTTCTAACTTGTAAGTTTCTCCAGTCGCAATCACAAAATCATCAGCCTGTTCCTGTTGTAACATACGATACATCGCTTCCACATATTCCGGTGCCCATCCCCAGTCACGCTGAATCGAAATATCACCCAAATAAAGTTTTTCTGGTTTACCCATTGCAATTGCACAAGCAGTAGTAACAATTTTCTGGGTCACAAATCTTCTTGGTCTGAGAGGAGAGTCATGGTTAAATAGAATACCCGAACAAGCAAACAGATGATATGCTTCCCGATAGTTTGCTACTTCCCAGAATGCAGCAGCTTTAGCAACTGCGTAGGGACTACGAGGACGAAAGGGAGTCATTTCTGTTGCTGGAGATTCCCTGGTATCCCCAAAGCATTCACTGGAACTAGCATTATATAATTTGATATTATTACCCATAAATCTGATTGCTTCAAGTAAATTCAGGGTGCCGATCGTAATGCTTTCCATTGTTTCGACAGGTTGTTCAAAGGACAACCCAACGGATGTTTGTCCGGCTAAATTATAAATTTCATCTGGTTGCACCTTTTTGATCACTTGTAATACACTACGAAAGTCAGTTAGTGCCATTGATTCTAATTTGATTTGGTCAAAAATGCCCAATTTTACCAGATTTTGAAAATTAGACATTTGGGCATCCCGTGATGTCCCCCAAACCAGATATCCTTGGTTTAAAAGCAACCGAGCTAGATAGGCTCCATCTTGACCAGAAACACCACAAATTAAGGCGGTTTTCATCTATTTTTATTGAGTAGAATGATATGGATTATTGCTGGTTTTCTTCTTATAGATCAATCATAATCTGGAAATTAAGCAAAAATTTCGGTTTAGCGATCGCGATCGTGATCTGCTGGTCAGGAACAGGACTAGCACAATTACCAACACTTTCCCCAGGATTATCTCCCCAAGTTCCCCTACCACCACCTCCACCACCAATTAATCCTGCTGATCTTCCCCAAAATCCTGGTTTATCTCAATCAGAAACTGCTTATACTCTTGGTGCGGGCGATCGCATTAAAATTGATTTTTTTAATGTGCCTGAATATAGTAAAGAGTATCAAATTCTAGTGGATGGTTCGCTCAATTTACCCTTAGTTGGCACGATTTCTTTACAAGACTTAACTATACCACAAGCCACAGATTTATTATCTAATCGCTATACTCCTTTTCTGACTCATCCCCAGGTTACTGTATTGCTCCTCGGTCCACGTCCCCTAAATATCGCGATCGCTGGAGAGGTGACTCGTCCAGGAACTTATCAAATCAATCCCGCTCGGGAAGCTCTGAATGGGTTGCAATTTCCTACTTTAACTCAAGCACTTGAACTAGCGAAAGGGGTAACTCCAGCAGCGAATGTGCAAGAGATCAAAATTCGTCGTATTCAAAAAGGTAATATACCGCAAATTATTACAGTTAACCTAGCTGAATTTTTACGAACTGCGGATCGTTCTCAAGATATTACTTTACGAGATGGAGACTCAATTTTTGTTTCTACTGCAACTCAAATCAATCCCCAAGAAGTTACCCAAAGAGCTAACGCTACTTTTGCTGCTGATATCAACGCTCCCGTTAATATTACCATTGTGGGTGAAGTCAATCATCCCGGACCATATACGGTACTGACGAGTAACTTACGAGTAACGGACCCACCTAATAAATTAAGTTTGTTAGACCCAAATCAATCCGCAAATTCAGCAGCAGAGTCTTTAGGAGGAACACCAACCGTAAGTCGAGCAATTAAACTTGCTGGTGGAATTAAACCAGAAGCAGATTTGCGTAATATTCAAGTAATTCGTCGTCCGAAAGCAGGTGCTAACCAAATTTTAAATGTAAATCTGTGGAAATTATTGCAGACTGGAGATATTACCCAAGATATCTTACTCCAAGAAGGAGATAGTATTATTGTCGCCAAGGCTGATGCTGTTAATGTCACGGAAAATAACCAAATTGCTGATGCTAGTTTTTCTCCCAATGTGATCACCATTAATGTCGTTGGTGGAGTGATTAAACCCGGAGCAATTCAAGTACCAACTAATACAGGGTTAATTCAAGGTGTCATTGCAGCTGGTGGTTTTAGTAATCCGCGATCGCAAAAAGGTAATCTAGAATTAGTTCGTCTCAATTATAATGGTACAATTTCTCGTCAGGTCGTTCCGATTGATCTGTCTAAAGGTTTGAATCAGCAAAATAATCCGGTTCTCCATAACAATGATGTGATTATTGTCGCTCAATCTGATCCTAAAAGTTTTAATAATACCCTGGGGACACTCTTAAATCCTTTTACCGGAGTTTTGGGGGTAGTAAAATTTCTGTTTGGGTTATAATAAGTCCGCGCATATCCCCAAAAACATTCTTAACTGAACTGTATTGGCCATGAACTAACAGATCAACCTCAGATTAAGTACAATTTTATGGTAAATTGGGATGACCTGTTTAGTACCGATCGCTAGCTCTGATCAAGAATAATTATCCTTTGCATACCAAATGTATTTATGAAAACTAGAACTCGTATCCAGAAAAAGAAAAAACTTCCTTTCTCCTCTGTCTCTGAGTCGGAAGATCATCTGTTCCAAGCTCGTCCTTTTGCTGATGAGTCTGAAGGAGCAGAAATCGCTGATCTTAACCTCCAAAATGATCAGGAAGAACCAATTGGACATAATTTCTCTCAGATCCAGGTATCGGACAGAACAGCTATCCAACCAAAGGTTAGCTTAGGAGTACCGGGACATCATCCAAAACTCAAAGCGATCAAAGATAAACAGGATGGGGAAGTGTTGGATGCTCAAGCAATTTCCCAATATTTACAAACCTTACCTGATTGGACTATTATTGATGCCAAACTAAATTTTTCCGCTGAATATCCTGATTTAGTGGAAATGGAAAATTTTGTTAATTCTGTTAAAAAAGCCCAACAAGAAATTGGTCATCAAGCTGAACTAAAAATTAATGAAAATCAAGTCTCCATTACCCTAGTTACTCACGAAGTGGGAGGATTAACTGAAAAAGATTTTACCCTAGCAAAAGCGATCTCACAATTAACCCAGGTAGAGGAAAATAATTCCCAGGAAGCCTAAGTAAAAATACCCAGTAATTGACAATTAGAAATCATCTCAATTACTAGGTAATTTTCCGGTTTAGATCCCTGGAATTTCTGACACTTTGCTTTTTATTTCCTGAACTTGAAAACTGGTAACTTCTTGCCATTCTTCAATGGTAAAATCATAGCCTAATTCTCCTGCCATTTTCACAAAATCTTCTAGACTAGGAGCGGAGTTGAGTCTTTCTTTTAATGTCTGATCAGTTTGGGCAGCTCGAAAGAGTTTAGTAACTTGCTCTTTTGCCATATTTATTTAATTACCGATTTGAGGTCAAACTAACAATAACAATTAAGATTAAGTTTGTTGTCAAATTTAATAAAAATTAAAGAAACCCAGACCGGAAATCATCCCATTTAATAATTATGAAAAAAATTCCCCAAATTTTAATGAAAAATTACCTGAAACATCATGATCCTCAAGCCAGGTTAAATCAATATAATTTTCTCAATCAATTTAACTGGATCAAACCCATTCTGGAAGAACTTAAGCCAGAGCTTTTTCCTCCAGAAGATTATCAAGAAATTTTAGAATTAGAAAAAAATGTCGATAAATTACATTTTAATGATTTACTTTATAGACAATATCGCTGTATCACTCACAATCCTTTAGACTGTCATCTATCCCAACCAAAAGTCACCGAAAATTTAGAGTCTAAATACTGTCAAGAATGTCGCTTTCCAATGATTTTGCGATCGGCAACAGAAATACAAGGAAAACGGGGAAGATATAAAATCGAAAAGTTTTTAAATCGTCGAGGATTAGGACGTTTATATCAAGGAATGCAAATCCCCCATAACCAGGTAGTAGTCATGAAAGAATATCTGCTACCCGATCGCTGTTTTAATCAGGAAGAAGCTAAATTGAGAAAGCAAGCATTTGAGCATCTTGCTGGTTGTAATCTAGCTGATGGGAGAATCCATAATTTTCGTTTCATTGAAAGCTGGGATGCGATCGCTGATCCAGTTGAGCCACGTTGTTATCTAATTACACTTGGTAACTTAGACTCAAGCTTAACTCTGCGGGAATATCTCAGGGAAAATGGTTCATTAAACCAGGAGACAGTGCTAAAAATTCTGGCTCAAGTGCTACAAAGCTTAGAATCTCTGCACGGACAAAAATTTTCTTTTCCTGGTGGTCAACTATTATCAGGAATTGCCCATGGTAATATTACTTTAGATACTCTCCTGATTGGCAAAATTTTCGACTCAGCACCTGCTAATTCTAATCTTAATGATTCTATTTTAGAAACTGATTTTTTCATTTATCTATCAGACTTATCATTGTGGGAACATTTATTTAATCCCTTACCGATCGAAAGTTTTAGTCCTACTGTAGCTGATGATCTAGGTGCTTTAGGTAGAATCGCATTTTACCTTTTACTAGGACAAGAATTCAACCCTAATACCGGTCAAATATTTAAACCGGAAGAAGATCAGCAATGGCCAAAAGTAAATCTGGATGTGAAAAGATATATTCTCAATTTAATGGGGATTGGTACTTCCTTTGCTAATGCGGAAATTGCCCGTCAAGCGATCCCCAAATTACCTCCAGATATCTTAATTGATCAATCTCCAGAAATTAAACCCGAAGTAAAAAAGAAGGTCAAATTTTATCGGGGTTTATGGATGATTTTAACCGGGTTAGGTTTGGCAGCATTAGGATTAATTATTTGGTCTTTATTAGGCAGATTTTTTCAACCAAATAAGGGGAATAGTGATGTGTTATTAGGTGCGATCGCTGATGTATCTGCTATTCCTCCCGGAAAATTTATCTACACGGGGGAAGAAGATGGAATTTGGACTTATATACTCCAGCAAGAAAACCTCATTGCTAAGGGAAAAACGTTAGCTCAGGAATTGCAAAAAGCTCAACCAAAATTAAATCTAAGTTATCAACCCGAACCATCTGTAGAAGAAGCAATTGCCAAAATTAGAGCTGAAAAAGCAGAGTTTCTGATTACCAGTTTAACTGATAACTTAAGTCCTGATTTAGACAAACAAGAAATTGCTTATGATGGGTTATTAGTTTTCGTTGATTTCAGTTATGTGCAGAGAGAAAATGGACTAACCGAAGCTTTGAAAGGACAGATTACTTTAAGACAATTGCAACAATTATATACGGGACAAATTACCAATTGGTCGCAACTTGGTGGTCCAGATTTACCAGTTCAACTCTACATTCCCGACGAAGCTGAAGCGATCCAAATCTTTGAACAGCGTGTCCTCCAAAATGAAAGATATATTGCCGATTTTAGAAAATTATTACAACAGGAACAATCACCGATTATCCGTCTTTCCACTTTCGATACCCTGAGACGAATAATTCAAGATTTCGAGTCGAAAAAAAATGGAGGGATTGCTTTTGGAACAGTCAGTAAAGTTTTTGGACAATGTTCCGTTTATCCTTTAGCGATCGGGGAAAATGACCAACCTCCAGTCCAAGCATTAATTCAAGATAACGGTATTCCCGTCAATCCCTCAACGAATTTATGTAATCAAAAAGGAAATTATCACCCTAACCTGCAATTATTTAAAACCAAAACCTATCCTCTTGCCTATAATATTGCCGTAGTTTATCCTAAAGATAACAGCCGTCCGCGGGTTGGTGCTAAATTTGTTGAGTTGCTCCGAACTAAGGAAAGTCAGCATTTGCTCACTCAAGCAGGACTTATCCCTCTCCAATCCTGGTACTGACTTAAAACTTAACAAATTTAACTCAAAAAAAGTGCTATTTTGAGTTAATGATCAGTGTGAAAATTAATTGCTAGAATAGATTTCAGGATCATGCTGGATCAAAGAGGGAGAATTAGGTAAATGTCCGACCCAAACAGCCAAAATACTAATGGTCAAAATGCGCGGGAGCTAAACTATGTTACAGCTAATCGCTTTTATGTAGAAATAGAAAGTACAATTACTGCTTGTTTTACCGAATGTAATGGTTTGGGAGTCACAATTAAAGCTGAAAAATATTCTGAAGGTGGAGTAAACGATCAACAGAGACTGCTCTTAGGTCAAGCAGAATTTGCTGATGTCACTCTCAAACGGGGAATAACCAATGATTTGGTTTTTTGGACTTGGATTAGTGCTATCTTAAGTGATAGTAGCAAAAAAGAGCGTCGTAACGTTAATATTTTGTTATTTAATCAAGCTGGAGAAACCATGCAATGTTGGACTTTAATTGGTGCAGTTCCTGTTGCTTGGAAAACACCACCATTAAAAGCAGATGCTAATACCGTCGCAATTGAAGAATTAACCTTAGCTTATGAAGGTTTAAAAGTAAATAATAAAGGTGGTAGTAGTGGTGCTTCGACTTTAGCAGGACGTGATAAATTAGGCTATTTTTCTAGTAATTAATTATGGAAATATTGGGGAAAACAAAACATAATTTTCACAAACCTTTGGGGATCAAGAACTTTTTAAGCAGTCACCAACCCCTGGAGCAACATTTAATTAGTCCGCAATTTTTAACACCATTAGCATGGGAAACCTTTACCACAACCAAAAGTGAGTCGATCACCTTAACACCTGTGCGGGAAGTCAATCAATGGAAAGAACAATTACCCGTTTTTCTCTCTCCTGAAATTACCATTGATCCTACTACTAATCATCCTCACTATCCCCCATCAACTACCAGCAAAAATCCTCACCAAACCATAGGAAGTAATCCTACTTTTGTCCCAGAAAATCCCCTTTCCTACTCGATCGAATCTCCCCTAGTCCAAAAAAAATCTCTTCAGATTGAAGAATTAGCTAGGGAAATTTATACCAATATTAAACATTGGTTACAAATAGAAAGAGAAAGAGCTGGTAATCGCTACTTTCGCTAATATGGGTTTAAACCTTTCCTTTCATCTACGCGGATTTAAAAAATATGTCTCAACTAAAAAAAGCTCAACTCATTCCCAAAGTTCCTGACAGTGGTGTAGATACCATTGAATTTATGTTCAATCCAGCTAAACTCAGTTTTAGTAGAAGTATTAATATTAGCGATCCTAAAGGTGCAAGGACTTCCACTGGATTACCTAAAGTAGCATTTCAATATATATCACCTTACAAATTGATGATCTCTGATATTATATTTGATACCTATGAAGAAGGAAGTAGTGTTCTTTGGTATATTAACAAATTGCGACAAGCAGTAGAATTTCCCAGCGGTAAAAATGTACCACCAGTTTATATATTTACCTGGGGAGAGCAGCAATATTTAAGGTGTTTCGTCGAACAACTCAATTATCAATTAACTTTATTTTTAGCTGACGGTACACCGGTTCGAGCGATCGTGAACTTAATTTTACACGAAGTAGATGTGATTACAGCTTCTGCTACTCCTAGTGCTCCTGGAAATGTGAACCGTGAAGCAGATACTAGAGACAGTCGTAGTTAATAATTAGTAACTGAGCGATCGCTAATGAAAATTTACAGACCTCAAACCAATGACAAACAGCAAAGTTCTTTATCTTAGTCAGGTAACCTTAAAAATTAATGGTAGTAATGCTTCCGATGCTTTAATGGAAGACATCCTGGAAATTTCCATCGAAGAAAGCTTACATCAACCAGGAATGTTTACCCTGGCAATTCGTAATGATTACTTTTCGGGACGTTCAGACGATCAAATTTGGGCTTATGATAACATATTTGCGATCGGGAAATCCATTGAAATTGGTTTTACATCTAGTATTACCGAAGCTGAAGAATTTTCAGAAGTCCAAACAAGTAGTATACTTAAAGGTGAAATTACAGCGATCGAAGCCCATTTTAGCCATGAAGCTCAAGCACCAGTAATTGTGCGTGGTTATGATATTTCTCACCGTCTGTATCGCGGACGTTACAATCGCTCTTTTCAAAATAAAACAGATAGTGATATTGTCAATCAAATTGCTTCAGAAGCGGGAATATCAACTAACACCGTCAGTAATGGAGGTGGACCTTATGATTATATTTTTCAAGAAAATCAAACCAACATGGAATTTCTCCGAGAACGAGCAGCAAGAGTTGGTTATGAATTATTTGTCCAAGATGGTAAATTAAATTTTCGAGCAGCTCAAGCTGGAGAAACAGTAGAACTAAAATGGTTACAAGAATTAATCAATTTTCATGTCAGAGTTTCTAGTGCTAGTCAGGTCCAATCTGTCCAAGTCAGAGGTTGGGATTACCAGCAAAAAACAGCTATTGTGTCCACCAAAAATTCAGAACAAGTAATTACTTCCACCGAATTTGGTAAAGGTAGTAAAACCAGTAGCGCATTTAGCGGTAAACCAACCACACCAACAATGATTGTAGTCGATCAGCCCGTTTTTAGTGCGACAGAAGCAGATAAAATTGCTCAAGCTGTATGCGATGAATTAGGAGGAGAATTTGTTTATGCAGATGCTAAAAGTGAGGGAGATCCACGCATTCAAGTAGGCAAAGTAGTAAAATTAAGTGGAATGGGGAAATATAGTGGTAGTTATTATATTACTGAAACTCGTCATTTTTATCAAGAACGGACTTATATAACTGAATTTAGTGTGCGGGGTTTACGGGGAGAAAATCCCTTCGCGCAGAGTAGTAAATTTAATCATCTTGAACCAGGACAAACTCTTTTAGTTGGAATTGTCACTAATAACCAAGATCCTCAAAAATGGGGAAGAGTAAGAGTAAAATTTCCGACTTTAACCGAAGAACATGAGAGTAACTGGGCTCGAGTGGTCGCGATCGGAGCTGGACCAAATCGTGGGTTTGATTGTTTACCAGAAATTAACGATGAAGTTTTAGTTGCTTTTGAACATGGTGATATTCATCGTCCTTACGTCATTGGAGGAGTTTGGAATGGTAAAGATGCACCACCAGAAAGTGTAGATAATTCGGTTGTGGATGGTAAAGTACGTCTACGCACATTTAAAACTCGGATCGGACACCAACAGCAGTTTGTCGAAGAGGATAAAGATCAAAGTAAAGTAGGGATTTACCTACAAACTAAAGCTGCTCACCAATTTATCATGAATGATACTGATCAATTTGTGGAAACTAAAACCACTAAAGCTCATACTGTAACTCTAGACGACAAGAACCAAAAAATTGAAATTAAAACCACCAAAGGTCATCAAGTTCTTTTAGACGATCAAAACGCCAAAATCGAAATTAAAACTACTGGTGGTCATCAAATAGTTATGGATGATCGAGGTAAACAAATTGAGATCAAAACATCAGGTGGACAGAAAATTACCATGAGCGATACTAGCAATAGTATTGATATGCAAGCAGTCCAAAAAATTAGTATTACTGCACCAGTAGAAATTAAATTAACCTCCGGACCAAGTAGTATCAAAATCGCTCCATCTGGGATTGATTTACAAACTTCAGCCAAAATCAGCGCTCAAGCAGCTGCCAGTTTAGACTTCCAATCTGGAGGTACGGCTAATCTAAAATCAGGAACAGCAATGTCAATTCAAGCAGGATTAACTTTAGCGTTGCAAGCAGGTGCTTCTTTGAGTGCTCGTGCTGCTGCTTCTCTAAGTATGCAATCTGGTGCTGCTTTAAGTCTACAAGCAGGAGCAGCAGCTACAATTCTAGCAGGTGCAACAGCGAGTATGACCGCACCTTTAATTCGTTTGAATTGTTGATTTAGGAATCAATACTTCTCGGAATTGAGCAAGCAGCGAGTGTTCCAGCGATCAATATAGTACCATAGAATGATTGAGTTAAAAAAACTAAATGACGAGTACATCCAAAAATGACCCAACATTGGTCGATGTAATTGAAAAATTGGATAAGCTATCGACCGATGTGGATAAGCTATCGACTGATGTGGATAAGCTATCGACCGATGTGGATAAGCTATCGACTGATGTGGATAAGCTATCGACTGATTCACAGAAGTTTAACGATCGCTTTGCTAATTACCAGCAAGCAACTCAGTGGGTGGTGCAACTTGCTTTTACTTTAATTGCTAGCGCCACCATTACGGTGATTATCACCTCAGTTTTCCGCAAGTAATAGCGATCGACAATTAGCTATATTAACAAAAGAACTCACTAAAAGGAAATAGGCCATGTTACCGATCGCATTATTAGGTGATGTCGCTGGTGGTAGCCCAATTATTGGTCCGGGAGCGCCGAATGTCTTGGTGATGGGAAGACCGATCGCTTGTATGGGAGATGCGGTAGCCGGTCCAACGATCGCGACAGGTACATTAGTCATGCCTTCTTCTGTTACAGTCTTAGCTTGTGGGCGACCTGTAGCCCACATGGCCACTATGGCAGTAGGAGTAACTCCTCCAACACCAGTTCCGGTTCCCATTTCTTTACCTGTGATTGCTACCGGAGTAACAGTATTAGTTGCACCTTAATTAAATTATCACAAAAATAAAAATGCCAGAATCTGACAAATAACCAAAAATCTACCGCTTATTTAGGAAAAGGATGGTCTTTTCCCTTGCGGGTAAACATCCAGGGAAGTATTCAACTCAATGCAGCAGTACCAAATATTGAGGAATCGATCTGGATTATTTTGCGGACACAGCTAGGAGAACGAGTATATAGACCTAACTTCGGCTCGCGTCTGTCGGAACTAACCTTTGCACCAATGAATTCCCAAACCCTGCTCATGTTGCGTCTCCATATCCAGGAAGCCTTGGAAATGTGGGAACCACGTATTATCATTGATGCAGTACATACCGACCCCGATCCGATGCGCGGTCGGGTAGATGTTCTGTTGAAATATCATTTAAAAGAAAATTACCAAACTCGCAGTATGGTTTATCCTTTTTACCTAAATGGCGAAGGAGTAGAACGTTAAGGTTACTAATTTACTCACTATTTTTAATTTTTAATTTCCCAGAGGTCCGGATTGTGGAATTTGATTTCTTACCAAAACTACCCAAGCCAAATTTAGACGATCGCACTTTTAAGGATTTAGTCGAAGAGTGTATTCTGCGGATTCCTCGCTATTGTCCAGAATGGACAAATTATAATCCGAGTGATCCTGGCATTACCCTGATCGAATTATTTGCTTGGTTAACTGATCAAATGCTGCTCAGATTTAATCAGGTTCCGGTGCGGAATTATGTGGCCTTTCTTGAATTATTGGGGGTGCGTTTACTAGCACCAACACCAGCACATACAGATATAACTTTTTACTTAAGTGCTTCTTTAGAAGAAACTTATACAATTCCGGTTGGGGTGGAATTAGCAACACTGCGGACTGAAACAGAAGAAGCAATTGTCTTTAGTACCGATCGCCCATTAATCATTGGTAAACCTAGCATCCGACACTTATTAACTGCCCAAACAACTGAAGAAATGCCCTTAATGTTGCGCGATCGCTTTGCCAATCTGTGGACACAAGCAAATAATGGGGAATGGTCGGGTCGAGAACAAAATTTATTTAACGAACAACCACAACCGGGAAATTGTTTTTACCTAGTCTTCGATCCAAACGAACCGATCGAAGGTAATGTCATTGCACTAAACATCAAAGGACAAGCTGCTACATCTACCGGGATCAATCCCAACGACCCACCCTTACATTGGGAAGCTTGGGACGGAAACACTTGGCAATCTATTCTTATTGATCAGAGTGATGATAAAACCCAAGGTTTTAGCTTTAACGAGATGTCTTTGTCCAGCAATAACCCAGTTCAAACTGGCGATGTGCTGTTACATACGCCCCTATCTTGGCCAGTAACTCGCTTTATTACTTATCAGGGACGCTGGTTACGCTGTACTTATACACCACTAAAAGCCAATCAACCAGGTTATAACAGCTCTCCTCGGATTGTCAGCTTATCAGCTAGAGCGATCGGTGGCACAGTCGGAGCCAGTCAAAGTGAAATAATTCGCAATGAAATCCTGGGAGAAAGCAAAGGTACTCCTGGTCAGAAATTCCAATTACTGGGGTTTCCAGTGCTAAATCGACAAGAAAATGAATATATTTTAGTCACACCCCCAGGTTCTCTACCACAAAGATGGCAAGAAGTCAATAACTTTTCCGAATCAGGACCCCAAGATTTACATTACACGATCGATTCGCGGACGGGAGAGGTGCAATTTGGGCCATTAATTCAGGAGCCATCCCACTTACAACAGGAAACAATGGTTCGTGGGAGAATGCAAGAACAACCCGTTAGAAATCAACCCTTAATCGGACAGGGAAATCGGGACAACTTATCTTTAGAAAATCAATATGGAGCAGTACCACCTAAAGGTGCAGAAATTCGGATGGTAGCTTATCGGAAGGGAGGAGGGCAAAAAGGTAACGTCCAAAAAAGAACAATTACCAATATTAAATCAGCCGTGCCTTATGTGGCCAGAGTCGTCAATCATATCCCAGCTCGGAATGGAGCTGATGGGGAATCCTTAGAAGCAGCAGCGATTAGAGTCCCCGCAATTCTGCGGACCCGCGATCGGGCGATTACCCCAGAAGACTTTGAGGTGCTAGCAATCCAAGGTTCAGCCAGGTGCGATCGCCCGATCGCGATGTTTACCAGCTAACTTAGCTCGAGAAGCTGGGGTAGTGCGAATGCTCCTAGTCCCCCAAACTAACACCGACTCGATCGAACGAGGTGAAGGGATTGATCCAGAACTACTCAATCTGACTCCCCAACTAAAACAACAAATCCACGCTTACTTAGACGAGCGACGCTTATTGGGTATCCAAATCCAATTATCAGAACCTGAATATGTCGGTGTCGCGATTCAAACCGAAGTAGGACTAGAATCTGAATATCGGAACTCTCGAGCCCAGCAGGAAATCCTCTTGAAACTGCGAGTTTCCCTCTACCGTTTCCTCAATCCTCTGACAGGAGGACCCGACCATAACGGTTGGCCTTTTGGTCGTCCTGTGTATGCTTCTGATATTGTGAATCTATTTCAAAAAACCCCTGGTGTGCGCTATTTAGGAATCGTTCAACTATTTGAACTGCGGAAACGGGGAGCAAATTGGGTCAGAACTCTATCCGCAGATAACACGATCGATCCAACTCCCCAAGGATTAATTTGCTCTTGGCTTAATCAGCGTCTGCGCTCAGGTCATATTATTAATCTGATCTAATTAAAATCCAGGTTCTAGTTACAAATACCTAGCTATTCCCCCAGATTATGTCTCAAGCTGGTTCTCGTCAAATCCTACAATTAAAACTCATCCCCATGCAGATTCCCGAAGCAGGGGCTGTCACAGGGATAGGAGCAGAACGGGCAAATTTGCTAGGCACTAAATCTATAGGAGAGAATTTAGACTTAGTTACAGGAGTGCGCCTAGTCATCCGTCCTGGAGAACCTAGTGAAATGCTAGTGCTGTTAGAAAATCTAGGCAATCGCATGGTGCAACTGCGGTTGGAAATCGAGGGGAATTTTCCTCCTGAATGGTGTCGTCTGGGGAGGGAAGGTCAAGATTGGCTCCCCATCGTCAGATGGAAGTATTATTGTATTTCTTAATTCCGGCTAACTTTTTTGAAGACTCGACAGCTTTACAACTAGGACAAACGCTCATTCTTGATTACCACTGTCGTCTATATGTCTACTGTACTGAGCTAGGAACTGGTAGACAGCAATTAGAACAAGCAGTCTTTAATATCTATGTGCGTCCCCGTAGTCTTTACCAAAGTTTTTTACCTGCAATATATAGTGAAGAGGATTTTGTTGGTCGCTTCTTAAAAATATTTGAACAGACCTTTGAACCCACAGTGCAAGCAATGGATGCGCTGTGGGCTTATCTTGACCCTTTGACCGCACCAGAGGCTTTGTTACCTTTTCTGGCCCACTGGGTAGCATGGCCAATAGATCGGCGTTGGAGTACCAATCGTCAACGGTTGTTAATTCGTCAGGCTTTAGAAATTTATCGCTGGCGTGGGACTAAACGGGGTTTACGCCTATATTTACATCTTTATACAGATTTACCTTTAGATGATCATTTATCGGCAGAAACGGACAAACATATCTGTATTCAAGAAGTATCTGGTAAGGGTTTGATTCTGAACGACACTTGTCTGGGTCAGGAATCAATTTTAGGTGGAGGTCGTCCTTATCATTTTATGGTCACGCTCCGTTCTGTTCCCGGTTGTTATATAGATGAAGCATTAGTGCGTAGTATTATTGAACGAGAGAAGCCGGCTTTTTGTACTTATGAACTTAATGTCCAATAACCGAATCGAAAAGCGATTCTTTGCTTTAAGCTTTTCAACCTATAAAAATTAAACATTACATATTTAATTATGACTTCTGCGTTTCCACCACCGCCCATTGAACCCTTAGAACGTCTGATTGTTACCGATGGATTACTGATTAATGCCCAATTGTGGCGTCAAGCTCATGAATATCTGCGTCAACGGCAAAATATTCATTATCAATCCTTGCATCAACCTGGGATTGTGTGTGGTCTGGGTGTCCGCTTGATTCCAGCCCCAAGCGAAGTCCAAGCAATCTATCGCGATCGCCGTTGGGTGCAAATTCAGCCCGGAATAGCAATTGATGTCTTTGGTCATCCGATTATCGTTAAAGATCCGATTGATTTTCGGATTGCTACAAATCCGATTCTAGATGAAACCTTGCTCTTGTATCTGGTAATTAGTTATGTCGATCCAGAAAAATTACAATTCTCACAACCGCGAGAAATTGTAGCCGAAACATTTCGGATTGATGAAAAAAATACTCCTCCTCATGATCGAGAAATAGAAATTTGTCGGATTTTATTGCACCTGCACTCTAGTTCAGAGTCTCATGTATTAGAATTAGAAAATCCCCAAGATGTATTTGCTCCAGGGTATAATGCGATCGACCTACGGTATCGCCGATCAGCCCAATCCCGACCGAGAGGAGTGGTCAAGGTAGCTTTAGCTGATCAGGGTGATGCGATCTGCGCTCAAGCTGGTGTTAATCTTAGTTATTTATTACAATCTTTACCCGGACTTTATTCATTTTTGCAAGCTGATCAACTGGTCAAAATCAATTTGTCCGCACCAGAAGCAACACAAATATTAGATTGTGATCTGCTCTATCTAACTGAAAAACACACTTTATCAATTACTGAGCCAGAGTTGGAACTTTGTCAAAAGTATTTAGCTACAGGTGGATTGATGATTATCGAAGTTCTGACTAAAGATACCCAAATTGAAAAGTTAGAAAAAGTGAGAAGACGGTTACAAGATGCGATCGAACGTCTTGGTCACCATGATCCTACAGATTCCATCGATCATAATTCACCTGTGAATGAATTGCTGAGTATGCACCATGATTTGCAGTATGAATTAGCGGCGATCGAAACCGAGTTAAAAGAAAATTTTCATCAGGTTTATGATTATTATAATCAGCTAGCGGGACAATTAGGAACGTTTTTAAATCCGATCGATATGCCAATTAGCCGCGATAGTGTTCTGCGATCGCAACCTTTTTTATTTGCAGCTTTTCCCATTTTAAATGATCAGGCATTATCGATAATTACTGGAGGAAGAATTATGGTATTAATTGGCAATTTATCATTAGCTTGGGGTTTAGATGAACAGCTTTCTTTAACGCGGGAAACGATTAGAACTGCTCAGGAACTGGGCATAAATATTTTGCATTATGCTTGGACTAGAAAGCAAAAAATTCAGTTATTAAAATAGTAACTACCCTGGTAATACATGATGCTAAAAAGATTAAAATTAGCCCATAGATTTAGTTTATTGCTCGCTCTAGTTTTTCTCACCAGTACCATTATTGCTGGTATAGTTGCATCTACTGTCTTAGAAAGACAAGCTGAAAAAATCTTTCTTCTAAAGGCTGGTTACTTATGGAAACTATAAGTTCAGTTAGAAGCTATACTAATCAACAAGTCAACCCTCTATTAGCAGCACGGTTAGAAACTGAAGCAAAGTTTATCCCTGAAAGTGTACCTTCATATTCAGCTAGAGAAGTTTTTGAAATTCTCAAACATCAAAATCCAGAATATCAAGATATGTTTTATAAAGATGCCACTCTTAATCCTACCAATCCGCGGGATAAAGCTGATGATTTTGAAACTAAGGTAGTCAATAGATTTCGTCAAGAAACCGATCTGAAGAAAATCCAAGGTTTTCGGACTTTAGCCGAACAGAAAATATTCTATATAGCTATACCGGTTAAGATTACTGATTCCAAATGTCTCCGGTGTCATAGCACTGTCGCACAAGCACCAAAAAGTTTATTAGCAAGCTATGGAGATAAAAATGGTTTTGGTTGGAATTTGAATGATATTATTGGGACTCAAATACTTTATTTTCCCACGAAACAAGTTAATGATATTAGCAATCATTACTTATCTTTAGCAATCGAATTTTTTATTAGTATTTTTGTAATTACTTTGATCATTGTCAATATTTTACTGAAGCAAATAGTTAATTCCCTGCAACCAATGATGAAATTAGCTCAAACAATTAGTGCTGATGGTCTGAACTTACAGGATAGTCCACAAGTGGATCTAAAAAGTCTTGATCCGATCACTGCTCGAACCGATGAATTAGGTCAACTAGGAAGAGTTTTCCGAACAATGCTGAATGAAGTTTATTCGCGAGAACAACGTCTTAGATTACAGCTCAAGCAACTTTTAAGTCAGTTTGATCAATCTAGAAATGCGAGTCAGTTAGACAAAAATCTTGATGTAAATTACCTGAAATCTTTGCAGGAAGAAGCAAAAAATTTGAGAAATAAGAGAGACTCAAATAAACCAGATAAAGAGTAGATGATGAATGGTTAAATTTTTGGATAAAATGACTGTTCTAGGGCTAGTTATATTAATTATAGGATAATATTTTCATGAAAACACAACAAATTAAATCTAGTATTTCGACCTCAGAACTGAAATTTAAACCAGGTGGAGAACCAGTATTTTTTCAGGTGACTGTTACTAATCTAAGCGATCGCTTTGCTAGTTTTCAATTAGAAATTATTGCTCCTGGTGCAGATGAAAAATCAGAACTGCGTTGGTATAGTCTTTCTCAAGAAATTAGCTCGAAAAAACCACCAGGCGATCGGACTGAGTTTCAGGTAGCAATTATCGACTCTCCTGTCCTGGGGTTTGTGGGTAGTATGAATTTGACGGTGCGGATTTTTTCCGTAGAACTAGGACAAGAAGAAAGAGATATTTTGCGTTTGTTGGTAGAACCGAGTACAAAAATTATTCCGGTCAAACTGCATCTACCAGTCCAAAAATTTCAAGCTTATCCAGAGAATGTCATTGACATACCAGTGGGGATAGAAAATGTTAGTCAACAACCAACAACAGTAACGCTAAGTTTGCTAGGGCTAACTCCTTATTGGTTACCTCAAGGAACTCAAAGACAGTTACAAATAAAACCAAAAAATACCCTAGAAACCAGTTTTACTTGTCAGATTCCCATGACTACCCAAGTAGTAGCTAAGTCCTATCCGTTTGTAATTGAAGTAACCCAAGAACAGGGTATTTCATCTCAAGTTACAGGAGTGCTAGATATAATTGCTAGTGGCTTTATCAATTTTCTATGTATCCCACTAGAACAAAAACTTCCTGATCAAGGAATTAGACGAATACGTTGGTGGAAAAATAACTCAGCTACATATAATATAAATTTTGAAAATCATAGCAATGTGCCCCAAACATTTAGTATTGATATTCAAAGTGATCATCTGAAGAAATGTTATGTCCAGGTTATTCCTGAAGAGTTAGAAACCAATATTGGAGAGAAAAATAAGTTGCAGTTATTGATTAAAAAGAGCCGTCCCTGGTTCGGATTATCCCAGAAATTGCTATTCCAAATTAAAGCCAAAAAATTAGATGATGGCTTAAGTGTGAAAAATGACACACAATTGCTAAAATTGTATGTTTTACCATTATTTCCTCTGTGGTTACAGCTCTTGGGAGGTTTAGGTCTACTCTACTTATTTTGGGCTATATCTTGGCTGAATCCAAATAATCCCTACTATGGACATCAACGGTCGGTTAACTCTGTACAATTTAATGGAATTGGTGACAAATTAGTGACAGTATCTGATGATGATCAAATAATTAAATGGGATACAAATGGTTTTTTTAATCCCTTGATCAACCAAGAAGAAGCAGTCCTGGGACAGACTGATAAAGCTGGACGAGTGTTGCGTTTTAATCCATTCAGTCGGGTAATAGCAATCGGTTTAGAAAATGGGGAAACCCAAATTTGGCCAGTTGCTGGAAAAAACTCAAAATATCTAAATTCTTTTGCTTACAAAAAAGATGATCGGATTTTTTCGATTAAATATGCTAGTGATGGACGCTATGTATTTACTGGTCATGGCAGTGGATTAGTGTTAGCTTGGAACGTAGATTTAGATATTGCCAATAATCCGACCAATCAGCCATTCCTAAGAACAAAGCACCAATTTGATTTTGCGATTTCAACTATTAGTCTAGTTGGTAAAGACGATATATATTTAGTGATCGGGGGTAGGTATAATCAATTAGCACTTTGGAAATGGGCATCAGATCAAGCTAAACAAGTTAAGTATCCAGTACCGGGTAGCCAAGAAGACTATATTAATACGATTAGCGTGGCTAATTATAATTCTAATATTATGGTTTCTGGTGATAGTCAAGGCTATATTACTATGTGGAATATGCAAAAATGCCTAGAGGAAAACCAAGCATGTGAAATTCTTGATCGTTGGGAAAATGGTCATGGTGGTAAAGCAGTACGCTCAGTATCATTGACTCCTGATGGCTGTTATTTAGCTAGCGGTGGAGATGATGGACGCTTAATGTTTTGGTCTCTTGACCTCTGAGGGTAAGCGTTCCCCTCGGTTTTTGGATGGGATTAAATTACAAAAAGTCGAGGAACCTTTTAATAGTGTGGATACCAGAGAGGTTGGAAAATATATTTATATTGCCAGTGGTAATAGTGATACTAGGGTACGGGTCAATGCTGAGGAGCGAATGCCCCAAGAACAGTGCGATCGCGAGTAGCCACAAATTGAGTTGGGATTGGGTATTTAAACTGAGCTAGAGAAACCGAAAAAAAAATGACAAGACCAAGTTTCAATCCAGATGCAATCACAACAGATTTTGATCAATCTCAGTATCTGACAGATATTGCTGTTCTAGATTTACTAAATTTATCTGATTCTGAACGAGAAATTGTCGCATGGATGATCAGTCAAGGTCGAGAAGTAAGTTTAGCTGAAATAGTTACAAATATTGGCTCACAAGAGGGAGTTACTCGAATTTTACTTAACCAATTAGTAGATCGAGGTATCCTAGAGGAAAATTGGTTTGCGGACGAATTACGATATCAACTCCGTCAAGTTTCTGGAGAAGAACGTCGAATTTTGGAAAATGGCAATAGCAAACCTCTGGTGATTATTTTCAATCCTTCTGGAGATTATGCGATCGCCGCAGGAGATACTTGTGATCTCTGTGTTACAGTAAATAATAAAGGCAATAAAAATGCGATTATTGATATTTTTATTGATGAAACTTCCCAGTTTGTCCGACAATGGTCTCGAAGTTATTATGAGCGGATAGCTTTAGGAACTCAGCAAAGCAGCGAAATAATTTTTCAATTGCAAATACCAGTTGAAACTTTACCGGGAACCTATAGCTATGCGATCGTCATTGATGCACCAGCACATTATCCCGAATATACTCCGATTCACCATGAAGCAAGACTCCAAGTTTTACCACCAATTGGAGATACTTTTCTTCAAGTTAATGATCCCACATTTACTATCGATCCAGTCACTTCTCCTCAAGATCCCACGGTAATTCAAGCTGGATCAGTATTACAATTTACAGCGATCGTCCATAATCGCTCAGATCGAGTCGATCGGTTTCGTTTAAATTGTTTGGACTTAGATCAAAAATGGTTCACAGTACGTTATCCAGAAAATCTCCAAACACCAGGATTAGTCACTACTACCACTGGTTTAGATTTAAACCCCGGAGCTAAAGGGGAAATTATTCTATTGATTCATCCACCCATAGATATTTGGGCAGGAAATTATTTTCCTAGTGTGCGTTTATATGCAGCTAATAATCCAGATTTAGTATTACTAGATGTAATTTATCTGCAAATTTTGCCGATTTATTTAATTACCACCGAATTTCGTACCATGGTGGGAAAAGTGAGGAAATTGCCCGGATTATATGAAATAAAGTTAAATAATTTAGGTAATACAGTACGAGAAATTGCGCTAATTGCCAAAACTGCTGATGAGGATGAATTTTGTACTTATACTCTTGAACCGAGCTTAATTCGTCTGTTTCCGCAATCAGCAGGAACCGTTACTTTAGAAGTGCTACCTAATCCAAGTAAACGCTCATTTTATGGTCGAATTTTAAGCTTTATTGTCGAATTAGCAGATCCGAAAAATTTACCTCTACCAGCCGATCGCTTACAAGGAACTTTAATTTGGGAAGCGCGTCCTTGGTGGCAATTTTGGCTAATATTTTTGGCAATTTTGGGTGCGATTTGGCTGTTAGTTTTTGCCATTTGGTGGGTATTTATCCGTCCCCAAGATCCACCAAAAATTATTGAATTTGGCTCGACTGATGGTTTATATCAAGAAACTAATGATGATTTTATTAGTCTCAACTGGAGAATTAGCAATCCCAAGCTAATTGAAATGATCAAAATTACTGGTCAATCTACGGATGGAAATGCGACAGTTCAACCTGTATTTTATAACTTTAGCCAAGGTATTCCGGAAGAGCTAAAACCATTTTGTGCCATCCAAGCAGAGCTAATTTGTCAACAAGTACAAACGGAGGCTCGTCAACCAGGAGATTATACTTTTGAGCTAACAATATTTCCTAAAAAGAATATCGAATTACAGTCAGAAACAGCAAAAACTAATCAAATTAAAATTATTCCTATTCCTCAACCAAAAGTAGTTGAGTTTACTTCAGTTAAACCCTTTTATCAAGAAACTAAACTTGATATTAATATCCCAACATTAACAGCCGAAAATCAATCTCTGTCTCCATCAGATATTCCAGCAGCTACTAAAAACCGTGGTGAAGCTATTTTGCTAAACTGGAAAATTATCAATCCCAATCAGCTCAAAGAGTTAAGAATTATTGGACGGGCTCCGGATAGCTCGGTGAAAAACCCCTTGAAACGTTATGATTTTAGTAAGGGGATTCCGACTGAGCTAGAAAAATTATGTACACTCAAAGAAAATTTAGTTTGTCAACAAGTCCCTACTGATGCTCGTCAAGCAGGAGATTATATTTTTGAACTTTCGACTTTTTCCAAAAAGGGTAAAGAAATTCCGATCGAAGCAGTGAAAACTGATCCAATTAAAATTATACCTTTACCAGTAGCTAAAGTGATCGAATTAGCTTCAGTGAAACCACTTTATAATGCTGCTAATAATGATACAATTAGTTTAAATTGGAAGATTATTAATTTCAAACAAGTAAAGGAATTAAGACTAATTGGACAAACTGCTGATAGCTCAATTACGACAGAATTAAGACGGTATAATTTTAGTCAAGGAGTTCCGGAAGCTTTAAAAAGTTTCTGTCAAGTGGATGGAGAGCAATTAAGTTGTCAGGGAATTAGTACCGATGTGCGATCGCCCGGTGATTATATTTTTCAAGTTGATTTAGTTGCTCAATCAGGACAAGGAGAAATATCGGATAGTAAAAAAACCAATAATATCAAAATTCTAAGTGTACCATTTAAACTGGTGGAATTTAAGTTAAATGGTAACGATGCTTTTCCGAAATATGTTTTTCCAATTGCTCAAACTAAAAAATCAGTATTGCTGACTTTATCCTGGAAAATCGAAGGGGGTGCAGATGTTAAAGCTGAGTTACTTCCAGCTCCAGGGAGTATTCCTTTAAGTGGTATAACTATTTACCCAATTAGTGAAAAACCTGGTAGCGAAACTATTACTTTGCAAATTAAAAATGCAACTGGTCAGCAACTGACGCGATCGATTATTATTGAAACTTTTGATCCTACTAAACCACCAGCACCAGTGATCAATATTACCCAACCACCGTCACCTACAGCAATACCAATACCACCCACAGGGGTGACACCTGTACCTAATGCTCCCCCTTCTATAGTACCTACTGAATCTCCTCCATCTCCTCCATCTCCTCCATCTCCTCCAGGTGTTCCATCTCCTCCATCTCCTCCATCTCCTCCATCTCCTCCATCTCCTCCAGGTGTTCCCACACCTGCTGATCCAGATACGGTTTCACCTGTAGAATTACCTCCGCGTCCTGATTAAAGCTTGAGCGGATTTAGCTGGTTGAAATTAATTATCTTTTTTGTGATGACGCTAATTAGGGAGAGCAGTTATGTTAGAGTTATCGTCAAGATTGACCTCTCCCCCAACCCCTCTCCTAAGAGGAAAGGGGAGCAAGAGCAAGAAGAATTAAAATGCTAAAAACTAATTTTATTCTCTCTAATCAAATTAAGTCTTTTTACCGATGCTCTCCCTCAATTAGAAAAATCCTGGGAGTGTTGTTGTTATCTTGTTACTTTTTTTCCTTTGCTAACTCTCTGTTAGCTCAGGAAAAGTTAAAGGATTTTGATTATTGGGCTAGTTTGTGTAAGTTGTTACCAGAGGAGAAGAAATATCCTGATGCTGTAGCAGCTTGCGATCGCGCGATTGATCTGAATCCTGATCAGCCCGTTACTTGGACCGATCGGGCTCAGTCCCTGTTGAAATTAGCAAAATATACAGAAGCATTAGTTTCTGCTGATCGGGCAATTCGTCTCAAATCTGAATATGCTCTAGCTTTAGTTGAACGTTGTCAAGCACTGACAGAGTTAGGGAAATATGAAGAAGCGATCGCGACTTGTGATCGTTCTTTACGTGCTGATAATAATTGGGGTAAAGAAACACCGTTAGTTGCTTGGTATTATCGAGGTTTAGCTTTCAGAAAATTAGCCAAATATTCGGATGCGATCGCATCATTTGATCAAGCACTGAAAATTAAACCTGATGATGCTTTAGCTTTAGCCGATCGCTGTGGTTTATTATCAGAATTGGGGAAATATCAAGAGGCAATTTCTGCTTGTGATCTAGCTTTAAAAAGTGATGGTAATTGGGGAAATGCTACTCCAGCAGTTGCTTGGTTTAATCGGGGGTTAGCTTTAAAAAAATTAGGACGTTATGAAGATGCGATCGCATCTTTAGATAGTGCTTTAGCGATTAATCCTGCTGATCCGGTAATTTGGGCAAATCATGGTGTTTTACTGACTCTTGTTGGTAAAAATGCCGAATCTCTAGCTTCCTATCAATTTGCTTTAAAAATTAATCCAACCTATTCCTTTGCTTTAGTAAATCAATGTGTTTCCCAAAGTCGTTTAGGACAGTACAAAGAAGCTTTAACTTCTTGTGAATCTGCAATTCAAGGTGATGGTAAATGGGAAGATGCTAGTCCTGCTCTAGCTTGGACTCAACGGGGAAATGCTCTGACTGGATTAGGTAGATATGAAGAAGCTATAGCATCTCACGATCGAGCATTTACTCTCAAACCTAACTATGCTGAAGCTTGGAATAATCGCTCTGTAACTCTGTGGATTTTAGGGAGATATTCTGATGCTTTGATTAGTAATAATAAAGCTACAGAAATTGATCCTAAGTATACCAAAGCTTGGTTTAATAAAGGTAGAATATTTAAAAGTTTAAATCGCTACGATCAAGCAATTATTGCCTATGATCAAGCATTACAAACTACTGAGATTACTCCAATTAATAAATATTTATTTGCAGATATTTGGGCAAATCGTAGCGTTGTTTTGTGGTATTTGAATAGAAATGCAGAAGCTTTAGTATCTACCGATCGGGCAATTAGTCTTAATTCTGATTCTTATCTAGCTTGGTATAATCGCGGTGTAGCTTTAGTATCTTTAAATCGCTATGAAGAAGCTATTACTGCTTATGATCAAGCTATTCGGATCAATCCTACTGATGCGTTTGTTTTGACTCTTAAAGGTATTGATCTAATGAAATTAAACAGACTGAATCCAGCTTTGGAGGTGCTGGAATCAGCTTTAAAAATTGATCCAAAAAATGCTCTTGCTCAAGAAAATAAAAATCTGGTAATTAAAGAATTAGAAAGAATTAAGAAAGCAGAGGAATTGAAGAAAAAGCAGGAAGAAGAACAAAAGAAAAAAGAAGAAGAACAAAGAAAGAAACAAGAGGAAGAACAAAAGAAACAGGAGGAAGAACAAAAAAATAAAACTCCTGACCCGCAACCACATAATACTAATTTACCATAAATTAATTAATTTATTGAACAGGCAAGATGCCCATCCCACTAGAAAAAAAATTTCAAAAACATTAAAAGGCAAATACGCTCAGTTAACTGTAGGGGTGAATGCGAGAGCGTGCCCAATACGGTTCGGTTAACTGTAGGGGCGAAGCATTCGGGCGATAATTGAACGCTCAAACGAGTAATATTAGACCCGAATGCTTCGCCCAACTTCCGTCGATATCTCCCAAAATATTCTTAAACGAACCGTATTGAGAGCGTGCCGTAGGTATAGCATTCGGGAGTATCCCGGTTTTGTAGGCAAGAATCAGAGTTCTAGTAATACCGCGAATTCTAGTGGACGATCATGCTAGTATCACCTTTGCCTAGACGATCGCTTTTTCATTACCTTAAGGATCTAGAGTATGCTATCAAGCTTTATCAAAACCTACGCCCCTGAAAGCTTAGACAAGAGCTACAAACATACCGCTATGCTGTCCCATAGTGGTGTTGTCGTGGCATTTGCTTTAGATTCCAACCAACAATTTTGGTACACCGTCCTAGATCTAGAAAATACCGAGGTTCAGAGTCCGATCGATGTGAACTACTGGTTCAAAGAACCCGTACCGGTTAACTTTCCCAAAGAACTAACTCAGGTGGGTTACAGTATTGTCGGTAATCAAGCCATCCCCGACCCCACCCAGCAAGTCCTGAGCGATGGCTCGATCGAAGTCAAGCCTGAAAAAGATAAAACCGTAGAAGAACGCTTCTTAGCTTCCACAGCTCGACTGACCGCTGATGCCCCGTTTCAGGTAATGTCCGACGGTCAGTTTGTTTATCTATTGCGTCAGTCAGTGGCAGCGGATCACCCTCGTAATGTCAAAAGTGGCGAGGTGTCTGTTGTTAATAACACTTTGCTAATAGACCGCTTTATGTTCATTGGCAACGAACTCAAACCCAAACTAGAAGTTCGCTATCAACGCAGCCGCCATAAAGACCGCCCTCTGAACCGGAAAGATAGTTTATCAAACCAAGATTTAGAAGGTCAGCCGTTTTATGAGCCGACCCAAGAGCTAGCGCTAGTTCGCAACTTGATCGATGGTCGCTTTAGTGCAACTCTGGTGCCAACAGCTATTCCTAATATTCGTCGTTGGCAAATCTTTGCTCACAACAGCTGTACCGGTGCCATAGATTCCTTTAATATTGAACGATCAAAGGACGGACTATTCAATCCTCGGGGTACGCAGTTTTATACCTGTGAAAATCACTTGGAAGTTTTTGAACCCCAACCCGGAAAATGTGCCGATTGTAGTACGGAACTCGTGCCTAAACTCACAAAAGAAGGGTTTGCTGAATCAGCTTTAGGGTTTGATGGGACGAGTAACTGGGTAGAAACTAATTTAACCGCTCTAGCTGGTTCGGCTCTGACAGTAGAATTTTGGTTCAAGGGCAGCGGGCTGCAATCTGTAGTTACTCAAGAGGATGGGTCTAATCTAATTGCGATCGGTGCCAACGGAAAATATGTTCTCTCTAATGATGGTGGAGTTGATGGCGGCTTAGAAATTGATAGTCGGGCTAACAATGGTAAATGGCATCATCTCGCCATGACTTGGAAGCAAAATACTGAAAATGGCTTTGTCAGTTATTTTGATGGACAGATTATGGCTCGACGAAAAAGTGCTAATGCGCCCCTGCCCCTCATGTCCACCAAAGTAGCATTGGGGGCTTTACAGGGTCAATCATTAATTACAGGGACGATCGATGAAATTCGGATTTGGAATCGCGCTCGTAATGCCAACGAAATTAAAGCCGATCTTAATCGCCGATTAGTGGGTAATGAAGATGGTTTAGTAGCCTATTGGCGTTTCGATGAGGGGGCAGGTAATCTAGTCCGAGACCAAACGGATCATGCCTATCAGGGAACAATTCACGGTCAGCCGTTATGGGTAGATTCAGATGCCCCGATTGGTGATAACCCCGGAGTTAATCGGAGTAGTTTTGAGATTGCCGGGCGATCAATTGCGGGTGGTCTTTCTTGTCTGCTGTATCATCAACAGGAAAAAGTAAAGAGCGGCTATAGTAATGAGCCAAAACCCCTCAAGAAGGCAACTAGGGTAATGTTAGCCGTGGTGACTAGTGGTGAAGCTAGTGAAGATAAACAATGTATTGCTGCTGTAGATTTCGCTCTATCACGGGAAGGAAAACTAGCTCTTGTTCCTGATACCTTGACTCTACCTGTTTTGGGAAAAAGTCAAGCAGCTCGTTCCATCAATGATGCTCTTGATCGTCGTAGTTTTTTGGAGGCGGAGTTACTGAAGATAGCTCGCCAGATCGATGAATTAAAAGCTACAATCGAACGCCTCAAGGCTGAGTCTGAGGATTGGGAGAATGACCTAAAATGGAACAACAGACGGATCACAGAAGCCCTCTGGGCTCTTCGTCCTTTACTTCAGGAGCAAACAAGTTTTAAAAATAGCATAGATCAGTTGATCAGCCAGCGATCGAGTAATACTGACAGTATGCTTGGGGAGCTAAATGAGGATAATTCTTATACCTTTGATGACTACGAAGCTCGTCGGTGGTATGGATACTACAGAGGCTACGACGATCGTTCTAGTAATGGGGAGGTTATTCAACTGATTAATCGCCTAATATCGTTGCTAAATGATGTGGAATCGTTGCAGCAATTTGAAGATATTGTTGATCAGAACAGGCGCGAAAGCTACCGGAGTATTTATCAAGACTACCGCTATCGTGGTGATTTTGATTCCCCGTGGGTCCAACTTTCTTGTTACGTTTCAGTTCAGAAAGACCGATTAACTGAGCATAACTATCGCTCCCAGTTGGCAGAATATCAACGCCAGTTAAACGACCTAGAAGCTGATTGCCGGGAAAAACAAACAGAACTAGAAATTATTCGTAAAAGCCAACTAGGTGATGTGCGGGTGCCGATGGAGCTGTTGCATATCGATCGCTTTGGGTTAACAGTCTCTGGGGGCTTGCTTAGTTTTGCCTATACCAATGACAACCCGATTTTGTTCGATAGCGCGATCGGTAATTTGGGGCTATATTTTCGAGGAGCTACTGGCAATCAATTTTTTGCCGCCTATTTTGACACCTTGACCGAGAGGGCTGTCTATAATCTGCCAGCATCCACCGGGCAATTAGTTTTGACTGCTCGCAATGCTGAAGCTCCGATGGATCGAACAAGTATTATGGTGGAGAATGGCAGCGCCGAGACTAATTGTCGGCTCACGTTTAGTAATAACGAACTTCAGTTAACCGAAACTTGGCCGGATTTACCGCGTAATATTCAGTCCCTCATCCTGATTTTAAATGGGAATGGGTCACAATCTAGTAATGATCTCCATTACTACGAATACGATCAAGTTCAACTTAGCCAACCCCAGAAAAGTGTCGCCAAAGGATCTCTATTTTTCTCTATCTCTCCAGGGAGTGCAGGGGGAGAAATTAAAAATACGGATACCCCGATTCAGCTTGATAGCATGGCCACGCGGGTTAATGAGTGGATCGCCGATTCTCAAGGTAATGCGTTGTACCTCAACGGTAAGACAGCTCTGGCTACTAAGACAGATGACATTGCACTTGAACGCTTCGACACCTCAAGTAATCTCACCTTAGAAACTTGGGTTAAGCCAGATGCTATTGCTAATGGTCAGGTGATGCGGGTGATCGGTCACCATTCCCCCCAGTCACGTTACTTGTTGGCATTGAAAAGTAATACCTCCAGTTCTGAACCAATCTTTCAAGTTCTAGTGGGGATTGGCGAATCAACTATCCAAACAGCAGCAGCCCTGCTTATTAATGAGTGGACTCATCTAGCAGCGGCTTTTCGGCAATCTTTTGCCCTCCAGTTTGATGGTAAAGATGATTATCTGAATGCAGGAAAAGCGGAGAATCTAAATCTAACCCAAGACCTGACCATTGAGGCATTTATACTGCCTACTGAATTTGGTCAAGAACAGGGGATTATTACCAAAGGTCGGATCGATGATGGGGGAGATCAAGATGTACCCTATGCTCTATCGATCGCGCCCGATGGCAAACTAGTTTTTGCCTTTGAGAAAACCGATCATCGTAAGGAAAAGTGTCAGTCCGATCGCCCCATAACTCCTGGACAATTCTCCAAAATTGCGGTTACTCGTGCCCAAGGCACAGACACAAAGGAAAATAAAGTCAAAAAAGTTATTGGAGGTCAGGAGCAGGAAGTAACTGAATCTGTAACAGTCAGTCAGTGGCAGGAAATTCGCTTTTTTATCAACGGTCAATTAGCTGGAACTAAACGCTATGAGGAAGTAACTCCTGGTACCACCGACCAGCCCCTCGAAATTGGGAAAGCTTATCGTGATGGGGGCAGCCCAGTCTTCTTTAAGGGGATCATCGGGGAAGTCCGGATTTGGAATAGTGCCCGCAGTGCGAGCGACTTGGGCAAAGCATTGAAGGGAACAGAACGCGGTCTATCCGCCTGGTGGCGTTTTGAGGAGAATGCTGGCAATACCGCCTTTGATTCCCAAGGGAACAACCACGCTAACAGATCGGGTGCTCGTTGGGTAAAAAATCCCGATCCGCAAGGCTCTAGCTTTACTCTTTATATCAACGGGATTTCCCAAAAGACAAGCCCAGCCGATACATCCCTCAGCTATGGCGATCAAACTTTTACTCTAGGTGGTTATCGTTCCGGGAATGTCCCCCAAGACTTATTCCAAGGCATGATCGAAGAAACCCGAATCTGGAGAACTACCCGCACCCAGGAACAAATTCAAGATAACCTCTTTCGGCGTGTCTTGGGCGATCAAAAAGATCTACTGGCCTACTATCAATTCGATGCTGAAGCCGAAAACCTTCTGCCTGACTGCTCCGGTCGCGCCAACCATCTCACCGTCACCAATGCCGACTGGCAAATTTCCAATGCCCCGGTTGGCTACGAAACACCACAAGTCCGCAGCGCCCTAGCAGGAGTAAAAACTGCCTTTCATGGCCAGATTCATAGCCGTCCAGCCATTCAAGAATATGGCGATCTGCAATACAACAGCGACAACGAGCTAATTGGCACAATGAAGCGTTGCTATGCCTATATCAAAGATGGTGAGTGGAATCTGATCACTGGTTTCAAAATTGGTAACATCATCACTGAGTGGATTGGCCAAGCACAGTACGACCCACAAATTGTTGGTTTTATTGAAGGCGCACCCCCAGTTCCTAGTGAGAATTGTACCCGCACGCTCAAAATGGATGATGCCACGGATTACGGGGGTGTTTCCTCAGTGGAAATCGTTGAGGCAGACCAGGTGCAGTATACCCTCTCGGCTTCTCATGAAAGCACTTTAGATGCTGCTTTCAAAATAGCGGCCAATTATGGTGGTGGTGCAGGTATGTCCACTGTGATCGCCCCCTTTGGGTTTGGCATGATCCAAGAGATTGTTGACATTGATTTTAAGGCCAAGCTAGAAGGCAATATCGGGATTAGCAATAGCTGGTCTAGTAATAGCAGCGTTAGCACTGGCAAAAATGTGTCTAAAAACCTCAAGGTGGTGGCGGCTGGCTATTGGGAAGATGCCACTCAACTCCTGAACAAGGCTGTGGGTAAGCGATTTGTGTTTAGCAATACCGGTTTTGCCTTAGTGCAATCTGATACCGTGGATATTTTTGCCCTGCGGATGGAACATAACAATGTGCTGATTGCTTATCGCTTCCAGCCTAATCCTGATATTCCCAAAGATTGGAATTTGGTTCCTTTTCAAATGAATCCACGCTATGTTTGCCAGGGCACACTTGATGGTCGAGTTGGTATGGATGAAAATGGTAATGTCTACGATCCCAACTACAGCAATGCCCACAGCTATGGCGAATATAGCTACTTCAAGCCTAAGGAAGCCTATGCTCTGAAAAATCGCATTCGTCGAGATGAGGAGGAACTGAAAACCTATTACGAGAATTTTAGTACCTCTCCTTTAGATGGTGAACGCGCTGGCAAAGGGGCACTAATCGGTGCAGCGGTTGGTGCTCGATTAGGTCCATTGGCTGGCCTAATTGGGGCAGGAACAGGTGCTTTAATCGGTAGTTTAACTGGCGATCGCCGTCTCCCACAACAATTGGCTAAACGCAACCTGGTGAATACCTACGCTTGGACAGCTCAAGGTGGTTTCTTTTCGGAAACAACTGAGCTGACCGATGCTATGAGTGAAACTGTGGGGGGCGCATTCACTCTCAAAGGCGCTGTTACAGGTGGTTTTAGCACTGATATCAAGGTTTTCGGAATTGGCATCAATATCGAAATGGAGGCATCTCTTGGCGGTAGTCTGAATTTGACCAAGAGTAAAACTCGAAATTCAGCCAAGTCTTTTAGTTTGAATGTATCATTGGATTTGCCATTCGATACTCAAAAATATGTCAATGGTCAGGCAATGTTTGATGAAAATGGCGAACCCATTTTGCAGCCAGGTAAAGTCGATGCCTATCGCTTTATGACGTTCTATCTGGAACCTAGTGTGGAAAATTTCGACACCTTTGTGAATAAGGTAGTCGATCCGATTTGGCTGGCGGAAAGTAAACATCCAAATGCTGCGGCTATTCGTAATGCGATCAAGGGTCAGCAAAAAGCCAAGAAAGATACGGATAAAAGTATCCCTTGGCGGATCATGCACCGAGTCACCTTTGTCAGTCGTGTACTACCGGAAATTCTCACTAATAAAACACCAGAAACCCCAGAAGAAACTATCAAAGCTGCTGATATTGATAGTAACTACGAGCTAATCAAACGCCTAGAGCCTTTTGTCAGCGATAAGGTGGATAATTTTGTCCAGTTCACCAATGCGGTACGGGAGGCGATCGACAACTACATGAGCGAGCTAAAACCAGCCAAAGATTACATCGTGGAGTATATGTGTCAATACTACCAAGTATTTAGTGATTAATCCACGCCTACTTGTGTCCTACAAAGTAACCTCACACAATTTACTTGCACACTAAAGACTACCGCAGCTTTTCATCCTCGGCTTGAAAGACCGGGGATGAAAAGCAATTTTTTATAGCCGATCGGATCAGGTAATAACTGTCCAACAAAAAAGAGTATGCTGTTTAGACATACTCTGATTCTGCTATTGCCAAAATCAAGACAACAGAGAATAAAAATGTGATCTTAACGAACTACCCCTTGGAGAGTAGCAGCTTCGATTGGTTTAATTAGATAGAGCCTTAGTAATTGCCAGATGTTGGAAGCGTATAAAGGTAGCTTTTGGAAGAATTGCACGACTTTTGGCGCATTTGAGTTCGCGATCGCTGTCAATTTGGCATTATTTTCTACACAAATATCCAGTCGCTGATAAAATTCTGGATGTTCTACATCTAGCATCACCGGAAATACTCGTCCTGCTGTCTCATTAGTTTTCTTAATCACATGGATATCATAATCCCTGGCGTTTAACCCGATCGTGGCGTAAAATGCGGCACGCTGGATATCATTCAGGTACATAGTGACAAACACGGACAAGAGGAAAAAGCGACACCAAAGTTTGGCTTTCCAATCATTCAAAATCTCTGGTTGAGCCTTCATAATGGCATCAAAGAAATCCCCGTGACGGTTCTCATCCTGACACCAGTTTTCAAAAAAGCGGAAAATTGGATAAATCCGATCTTCTGGATGTGCTTCTAAATGACGATAAATGGTGATATAGCGCCAATAACCGATTTTTTCAGATAGATAAGTAGCGTAGAAGATGAATTTGGGCTTAAAGAAAGTATATTGATGATTTTGGGTCAGAAATCCCAGATCCAGGGATAAATTAAAGTCTGACATGGCTTTATTGAGGAAACCTGCATGACGGGCTTCATCGCGGGACATCAGGTTAAAACATTCTGCCAAAACCGGATTTTTATCTTTTAAGCGACGTCCAAGTTCTTTATAGAGGAGAAAACCAGAAAATTCAGCGGTACAAGAGCGTTCTAGAAATTCAATAAATAAACGACGGGTATCACCATCGATATGCTCCCAGGATTGGGTAAACTCTTCATCGCGGACAAAATGATGACGATTATAGTCAGCGCGGAACTCTTCTAGGATCGCCCTCAGCTCGTCTTCATTGACAGAGATATCCATTTTCGCCATCTCATCAAAGTCGGTGGTATAAAACCGAGGTGTGAGAATTGTTTCTTTGGCTGGGACTTTTATCCCGGGACGGATCTCTTCAAAAGTAGGTTTTTTGAGGGTATCTACCATAGTTCTTTTGCTCTCTTGGATTTTATGCTTTGATCTTGGTGGATGAGATTAAGGCTTTTTTTCTACGACCTTCAGTTTAGCAAGATCCAAGCGTTTACATACTTCGGTTCAGGTTAAAAGTTGCAAAATTATATAAATTTTTGTAACCAGTCGGTAATCTGAGGTTGGTTAGCCTTTCCTAAAATCAGAGTAGTAATGTCACTATAAAAAGAGAATAGTCTGACTGTTTTTGCTATGAGCTATTGTCTTAATCCAGATTGCCCCTATCCCCACAATAATTTAGATGCTAAGTTTTGCCAACGCTGTGGAGCTAAGTTGCTATTGGGCGATCGCTATCGTTCTCTCCGACCCATTGGGTCAGGAGGGATGGGTCAAACTTTCCTAGCAGTAGATGAATCGATCCCTTCTAAACCCCAATGTGTGATTAAGCAATTTCGTCTCCTAGACCAGGGGTCACGTAATCTTGAGAAAGCAGCAGCTTTATTTCGTCAAGAAGCAGTTCGTTTAGATGATCTAGGACACCATCCGCAAATTCCCGCACTCCTGGGTCATTATGAGCGATCGCCGCGCCAATATTTAGTGCAAGAATTTATTGATGGTCAAAATTTAGCCCAAGAATTAGACCAATGTGGAGCTTTTAACGAAACTAAAATTCGTCGGTTACTGAATGATTTGTTACCAGTTCTCCAGTTTATTCATGAACACCAAGTGATCCACCGCGACATTAAGCCAGAAAATATTATTCGTCGTCGTGCTGATGGAAATTTAGTGTTAGTAGATTTTGGTGCGGCTAAATCAGCGACGACAACTTCTTTAGCAAAAACTGGTACAGTTATTGGTTCGGCTGGTTATGCAGCTCCCGAACAAGGATTTGGTAAAGCTACTTTTGCTAGCGATATCTACAGTCTGGGTGTTACCTGTATTCATTTACTGACTCTGATTCCTCCCTTTGATTTATTTGATAGTGGGGATGGTAAATGGATTTGGCGAGATTATTTAGTGGAAAATTACATCAGTCCTGAGTTAGGTTTGGTCTTAGATAAAATGCTAGAAAGTGCGATCGCCCGTCGCTATCAATCGGCTGAAGAAGTTCTTAATGCGCTTAATTTTCAACCAAAAACTAGTAATTTACAATCAAGAATATCTGGAGATAATGCCGCTTTAATGCCGAGAAATGATCCAGGAAGACTGGCGATGTCTTATGTTTTTTGGACAACTTGGTTATTTGGAGTTGGGGGAATACATCGTCTTTATAATGGCAAGATTTTCACTGGTTTATTATGGTTATTTACCTATGGTTTGTTTGGGATTGGGCAATTGATTGATTTAGTTCTCCTCCCACAAATAGTCGATGAATATGAAGAAAAATTAAGAGCAAAATTAGGTGTATCTGTTTATGGTATACCTTTGTCTGAACCTCCAGCGATCGCGAAACTGCTCTCTAATCCGATCGGTCAACAACAAATCCACCAATTGGTAAAAGCGGCTGCAATTAGACAAGGAAAAATTTCTGTTACTCAAGCTGTTATGGATACAGGGATGAGTTTTAATCAAGTAGAAACCTTGTTTACCCAATTAGTTCAATCTGGCTATGTTAGTCGTTATAAAGATATTCATACTGGGGTAGTAATTTATGAATTTAATGAATTAGTTAATTGAGATAACTATCAAACTAAAAACCCTAGTTTAGGTTTAAGTAAAAAGCCTAACCTAAACCAGAGTCAATCAAATCCTTAATTTCTTGCCAACCATTTTTGAGCATTTAACCGCTGCGTCACCCCAAAGACTAAAAGTTCTAGGGTAATTTTACGCTCGTCAATTAAGAACGGCTCTAAAGTGCTGGCTTTAGTCCCATTTTCAGCACAGGAAAATCCTCTTTGCCCTTGGATATCTTCCTTGGGAAAATAAAGATTAAACTGGCGCTTTCCTCCTTCCCAATTCCCCACAATTTGCCAGGTATCGTCACTTTTTTCTAAACCATGGATGGGAAACTTTTGCTTGACCAATTTTAATTCCAACTCTTGAACACCCTCTTTTTTTAGGGCTGTTGCTAAAGCCGGCAGGTAATCGGTTTGGATAAATTCAGCAAAAGGTTTATCCTCTAATGCTGGGGCTTTTTCTTTCTTTGCTGCTTTAGCTGTTTCTTTATTAGTTGCTTCTGCCATTGCGACTTCCTTTTGATTCAATACAGCGAAGAAGGGCGAAGCATTCGGATGATATAATATTAACGCCCTTCGACTACGCTCAGGGTGCAGTTTTGAGCTATAAATTGTCGCCCGAATGCTTCGCCCCTACAATTAACTGAATCCTATTGCCTTATGATTGAGTTTTAGTAGCAATGTTTAAATTTCTGCTACCGCAGGTTCCACCAAGCGACGTGCTAGTGGTATGTGTGAATAGTTGGTAGATACATTTATTTGAGACTGGCAAGACTACCGAGGTCAAATTTTTGGAGCCATGCTTCCCGATCGCTAGCTGTAAATGATGGATCGCGGGATTCGACTTTGACTTGGTAGCGTTTTCCTACCAAAATACTAGTCATGGTACTTCCTTGTGTGGTAGCTGGATAACCAGCAATTGTTTGGCTACTAGTCTTGTATTTTTCAATCCCAGAGGGGTTGGTAGCTAAATCATTAATTGACAGCAGGGCCAACTCTTTGCCACCTTTTTTCAATTTTGCTTGGACAAACCCAGGTTTTTCCTGAGTATAAACCCGGTCAAGCCCATTTTCAGAAGAGGGGAAGAACTTATTAAAGCTTTTACCCTCTACTGCTTTACCCGTAGGTGCTTGATTGGGAACACCTGGAACTTGTGATTGAGTTCCTGGGGCAGTTGCTGGTTGCAGTTTAGTCTTACTCTGGGTGCTTTGTTGCTGGGCTTGGTCCCAGCGTGAAGGTTCTTTTGCTGCTCCACAAGCCGTCACTATTAGTAACAAAGATAATAATAGGGGAGCGATGATTTTTTGCCAACGAGAAATTCTCATTTGTCTCCTAGTCATGTTCTGGATTTTCAAGACCGAAAGATAGATCACCTGAATAAAATATTCAGAAAATCCCTAAAACATCATATTACTCAGCATTCAGTTTCCGGTAAGCAGATTGGGTCAATTTTGACCTTTTTACCTATATTTAATGCAAACATTTACCTCCTTATGTAATTTTTTCTTGGCACTGTTTGCCGATCGCATCATAAATCATAATTTTCTTACCTTTAGACTTTTTCGTCAAATATTTAGAAAATTTCCGAAAAAATCAGAAACTTTTGCTAAAATATGTAAGTCTGTATTGTTTTATTTAGAGCCTTGGGAATTTACCATGAAAAATAAGCAGGTCTGGCAAAAATCTTTAGTCGCGATCGCCGTAACTTCCATGACGATCACCAGTGGTTTCAAATTAAATGCTAACGCGATGACCACAACTCCTCAACTTTCTGAACAGCCCAATTTAAGTTTAACATCTCCCTTAAATCAGGGTGAATATCAACTAGCAGCAGATTCCTCAATGTGTCGAGTTGTTATATCTTCTAAAGGTTTAATTGTGCGGTCAAGTCCAGGGGTAAATAGTAACAATGTAATTAAAACCTTACCTTATCATCAACAAGTAACTATTGTAAATCGTGGAAAAAGTGGTTGGGTGCCAATCTCATCACCTGTGAATGGTTATGTTGCGGCTCGTTATCTCAGAAGATGTAGCTAGGACTGACAATATTGCTAATTTGATAATTTTCCAGATTAAATAATTACTTTTGTAGTTGCTAGTTGTCGAGCAACTACAAATTTTAACCTAAATAATTTAGTATCAAAAACTTTTATCTAGATTTTTGGAGTGATAGTTAAGGGTGAAACTGCTTCCCTACGATACCTTCACCATTGAAACCCCAGACCCATTAATGAGAGTGGTCGAAAGATTAAGTGCCCAGATCCAACCTCCCAGAGGATTTTCCTGGTCTTCCGACCCTAATCATACTCCCTATGAAGGTACGATTTCGGAGACAGGATTTAAAATTAACCGGATTATTGATTATCGTAACTCTTTTTTACCAATGATCAGAGGAGAATTTGAACACTTACCCACCGGAACGCTGGTTCGGATCAAAATGGGATTGCACCCTTTTGTCATAGCTTTTGTAGGACTGTGGTATCTGATCTGGTACAGTGCTTTAATTCCGATCTGTCTAGCTGGGGTGATGTCGATGGACATAGCCTCCTTATTTTTAGGAATGCCAACGGCAATTTTATTAGTATTCTGGTGCGCGTTTTGGTATGAAGCAAATCGTAGTCATGGTGAATTAGAAAAAATAATTCTTGGACAAATAAGTCAAGGTGAGACTACTAACAATTCTCAGCAATTGTTATGGAAATCAGTCCAATGGATCTTAACAATTATCGGTACAATATTCGCCTTGTGGCAAATCTTTGGTCAAAAAATTTTCCCAGCTAATCAAACTGAATTACGATCATTAACAGCAGTTTCCTGTTCTCAACATCCCACGGTTTCACCTTATTGTCATTTCTCAGTAGTTCGGACTTTGACAGGACATCCTACTGCTGCTACCTTGGCTATTAGTGCCGATGGTAAAACTTTAGTGACAGGTGGTACGGATAAGACAATTAAAGTTTGGAATCTCAAAACTGGACAATTGCAAAAAGCATTTCAGAGTGATTCCGGTAGAGTTTTAGCAGTAGCGATCGCGAACGATGGTAAAACTATTATTAGTGGTAGTGCCGATCACATGGTGCGAATCTGGCAAGTCTCTCAAAAAAAGCCTTTGATGCTTTCTGGACATAGTGATGATGTTAATTTTGTTGGGATTACACCTGATGGAAAAACGCTCATCAGTAGTAGTTATGGTGCCATCAAAAAATGGGATTTAGCGACTGGTAAGTTAACAGCGACATTACCAAATATCCCAACATCAGAAACCAATATCAGTCCGCTCACTATGATCAATGATGAGGGACAGCGGGTCAGACCTTTAGCTATAAATTCTGATACTAATACAGCGATTTTAGGATTCTTAGATGGTGTGAAAGTTTGGGATTTGAATACAAATCAGCTCAAATTCATCCTGAGTGAAAAATTTGATGGTCTGTCTGGTAATCTTTTATCTGCATATATAAGTCTAGATGGTAAGTTAGCTGCTTTACAATATAGTAATTCCCTGAAAAAATTTGAAACCAGGTTAAAAATATGGGATTTGACCACAGGAAAAGTAAAAGCTGAAGGAAATACTTTCTTTTCTCACAATATGTTTGCTGATGTACCTCTAGCTTTTAGTCGCGATCGCATTTTTGGTACTATCAATCAGCAATTGAAAGTGTGGAATCCAGAAAATGCTCAACTAGAAGCAGTTGTTGACACTGAATCAATCAGTTATTTTGTGGTTAGTCCGGATGGGAAACTCTTGGTTGGGATTGTGGGTGATGGTGATACCCAGAATAGTCAAATTAAAGTCTGGGAACTTCGTTAATTACCTGATTAAATACCTAGGAGGGTTTCAGGACAGAAAAAATTAAAAATTGTATCATGATTAGCAAAATATACCAAAACTCTGTATATAATTTAAGATCCATTTTTCCATAGACATACTCTATCCAAAATTGGATCGAGGAAAACTAAAATCATTGCTAAACATAAGCATGGATTAATTAAACGGAATAATTAGGAGAAAACTTACAGTGAGTGTCACAGTTCGCTTTACCCCAAGTCTCACCGGAAATTTACAGATCGGACCAGCTAGAATAGCAGTTCTCAACTGGTTATTTGCTCGACATAGTGGGGGTCAGTTTATAGTCAGAATAGAAGATATTGATCAAGTGCGATCGCAAGACCAAGAGGGAGAAGAATCTAACTCCACCGATGCACAAAATATGCTGGATCAACTTGCTTGGTTGGGGTTAAATTGGGATCAAGAACCAATTTTGTCATCTCAGCGTCTTGATATTTATCAACAAGCAATTCAGAAACTATTAGATCAGGGTTTAGCTTATCGTTGCTATTGTACCCCAGCAGAACTAACCCAAATTCAAGAGGAACAAACAAACGGAAAAGAAGTTGCTCACTACGATAATCGTCATCGACAATTGACTCAGGAACAAGAAGCAACTTTTCGAGCAGAAGGACGTAGTGCAGTAATTCGGTTTAAGATCGATCAAGATCGTCAAATATCTTGGAATGACCTAGTACATGGTCAAGTCACCAGGAAAAGTAGTGATCTGGGTGGAGATATTATTATAGCTGGTGTGGCTGCTCCAGATCAGATTGGTCAACCCCTGCAAAATTTAACAGTGGTAGTAGATGATATCAATTTGGGAATTACCCATGTGATTCAAGATGAAGATCTGATGATCACTACCCCAACCCAAATTTTGCTCTATGAAGCTTTAGCAGGAAAAATCCCAGAATTTGCCCATACACCATTAATTTTAAATGAATCTGAGCAAACTCGATCTAAATCAGCAAGTTTCATCTCCATTTTTGATTTTAAGAAATTAGGTTATACATCAGAAGTAATCACTAACTATCTGACTTTGCTAGGGTGGACACCACCAGATAATAAAGAACGGTTTACTTTACAACAAGCAGCAGAAAAATTCAGCTTGGAGCGGTTTAATAAAACTAATAGTAAATTTGACTGGGATAAACTTAACTGGTTAAATAGCCAATATTTGCATGAGTTACCGATCGCGGAACTTACAGATCTGTTAATCAGCTATTGGGAAGAAGCTGGATACAAATTTGATCCAATTAGCGATCGCGTTTGGTTAGAACAACTCACTACCTTAATTAGTCCGAGTTTAGTCCGACTCCAAGATGTAGTAGAACTTAGTAAAGTCTTTTTTGTCGAAGAAATCGAATTTAAACAAGAAGCGATTATTCAACTAACCAAAACGGAGTCCATCACTATTCTCAAAGGAATTCTTGAGCATCTTGAGCAAGATTATCAACTAAATAAAACTAATGCTCATCGATTACTCAAACAAATCACTAAAGAATATAAGACCAAAAAAGAACAACCTCAAAGATTGCTAAGAGCAGCTTTAATGGGTGAATTACACGGAATTGATATCATCCAATCTTGGTTGTTACTTCATCAACGTGGATGGGATAAAATGCGATTACGGTTAGCATTAAATCTCCCAGATTCACTAACCGCGATCGCGGAAGAATTATCGGAGTCGGTGACTGAGGAGTCGGAAAATCAAAACCTTGAACTTAGTCCAGTTAAAGACCAGGTAACTAGAAATTCTTTAGTAGAACCAATGAATAATGAACCGCTTAACCAAGAGGAAGACATAGCTCCGATTACATCAAACTCTGAATCCGAGCAAATCATCAACCATTCAGTTGCATTATCCCAACTAGAATCAGAGTTAGCAAAAATTGGAAATGAATTACAGGAAAGTGAAACAGCGCAATCGCAATTAAATGCTCAACTCCATGATACTCAAATTAAACTCCAACAAACCGACCAAGATAAATCTCATTTAGAGTCAGCATTACAAGAAATTCAAGCACAATTAAATCAATCGTCCCAGGAAAAAGAACAACTCCAAACAGTAATTCAAGAACATCATCAGCAACAAGCACAGTTTCAATCGCAAGTAGAGGAAATTAAACGTCACTTAACCAAAGTAGAACAACAAAAATCCCATTTCCAATTGCAAGTGGAGGAAATTAAACAGCAATTAATCAAAGCTAATCAACAAACAGTTCAGTTCCAAGCAGAAATTGAAAATAGTCAGAAACAAAAAGCTCAACTACAGTCACAAATTGCTACCAATGAAACACAATTAAATCAAGCACATCAGCAAATATCCCAACTGCAAGATGAGCTAAAAAAAGCATCCCAAGTAAAAATAAATCTAGAGTCAGAATTAGCAACTCGTTCACAGCAAATACTGGACAAAGAAAAGCAATTACAGCAAGTTGAACAAGAGCGCAATCTGGGACAAGCTCAATTAGCAGAATTAGACCAGAACCGATCGCAACTTCAAGCACAAATTGCTCAACTGGAATCGGAGTTAAACCAATCTAGTCAAGAGCGTTCTGGACTTGAATCCCAGTTAACAGAAATCCAAACTCAGTTACAACAAATTAAACAAGAACGTACTGAGATTTCCACTCAACTAAGTAGCACTCAAACTGAGTTAAAACAAGTTGAACAAGAGCTAAAGTTGAGACAAGCTCAATTAGGAGAATCAGACCAGACTCAATCGCAACTTCAAGCACAAATTGCTCAACTAGAATCGGAGTTAAAGCAATCTGGTCAAGAACGTTCTAGACTTGAATCCCAGTTAGCAGAAATGCACATTCAGTTACAACAAACTGAACAAGAACGTACTCAGATTTCTAGTCAATTATTTCTAGTTCAGGGACATTTACATCAGAGCGAACAACAGCGGATTCAATTACAATTACAGTTAGAGGAAGCAGAACGAAAATATTCTCATTTTCACTATCAATTCACCATCACTAAATCCCAGTTGCACCAATCTGAAGAAACGCGAAATCAAATATTATTGCAATTAGATGAGGTGGAAAGACAACGCTCTCAATTTGAAAAACAGCTCGAAGAAGTTCAAGCTCAATCCTACCAAACTCAACTAGAAAAAACTTTTGTTTCTAGTGAACTATTGCAATCCAATCAGATGCGATCGCAGCTATCCCATCAATTGAGTAATCTCCAAGAACAGTTGCAAAAATTACAGCAAGAATACTCGCACACTTACAACAAGTTAGAGCAAACTGATTATGACCGATCCTATTTTCAGTTTAGTCTATCCCAAGCTTACTTAAAAATGAATGAAGTCCAAAAAGAAAAATGGGATGTAACATCTCAGTTATTGAAATCTAAGGAAATACAAGCTCAACTGAAATATCAATTAGCCGATCGGGAAATTCAACTCCAGCAAGTCCAACAAGAACAAAGTAACACCCGATCGCAATTGACAGAAATTAATCAAGAGCGATCGCAATTAGAAACCAAAATCTCTCAATTACAATTGCGAAAAGCATTGTGGATTTGGGGAATAGTAATTGCTTTACTTGTGGGGTCTTCTCTGACTTTGATATTGGTAAAGTAATTTAAGTTATTTTCCCCAACCCCATGGGTCTTGAGGGCGATTCGTGATTAAGACAATCCCATCTTAACCCAAAAAATCAAGCTAATCTGCTATGATTATTCCTGATCACCATTTTTTTAGATGGAGAGTATTAATTACTAATGCCCTCGTTTGAATTGATCACCTACTATTTCATCACCAACACCAAGAATAACACCAACAATTAAGGAGCATTATGCTGTTAAATATTTACTTCAGGGGCGAAAATGGAAAGATTGAAATTAAAGGTGGTTATGAATTGGATGAACAAGAATTAAAAAAGTTACAGGGAGATTTTCTCAAATATTGCAGTGGTCATAAAGATTATCAGGGAGGATGCTATAAGTACAAATTGGGTCCAAGCGGTGATAAGATTTTATTGATAAAATTCGATGAGATTTTATACATAGATTAACCATAAGTTAATCATCTAATACCGTGCGATTGCTATTTAGGATTGAACGATGATATCTGAATAGCGATCGCGCCAGCTCGTCAACTTGTCACCTAGATTGCCTTAGAGTCTTTTCATTACCCAGAAGAAATTTTAGCCATTTATAAAACTATTAAATATTAAATTCCTATAGAAATAATTGTCCCTGATATTTTTTAGTCCAGTATCCTAACTTTCGATCAGATATTATTATATCTGATCGATATATGTTAGAATTGAGCTAAGGTTAGATGCAAATATTGATTATTGCTATTAAAATAAACTTAATCTAAAATAAATTAGTTCCCTACCTGTTCTAAATTGTGTTATTGCTTTACCTAAGCGTTAGGAAAAAATCAATGTCTAATATTCCTAATTATGGCAAATTAAGTGATCCGAATATCTCTGAATTTGATCATTGTCAAGGGTCAATTCAAAGCCCCATTATCTTAATCGAATATGGTAGTTATCAATGTCCCGATTGTTGTAAAATTTCTAGGATAATTCATGATATTCAGCAACAATTAGGAGAGCAATTGTGTTTTGTATTTCGACATTTTCCCCAATCATCTCTTTATCCTCAAGCCCAAAGAGCAGCTGAAGCAGCTGAAGTAGCTGGAGAGCAGAATATGTTCTGGCAAATGCACGAAATACTATTTAAAAACCAACATTCTCTTGAAGATGGTTTTTTAGTAGAATATGCGGTTAATATCGGTTTAGATATGTCACAATTCCTGAGAAGTTTTTCGGCGCGATCGCATAATAATCGGATTCAAAGAGATATTCAAAGTGGTCTTAAAAGTGGTGTTAATTATACCCCAGTCTTTTTTATAAATGGTAACCGATATGAAAACAATTATGATCGAGAAAGTTTATTATCATTATTAGATTCCCTGATTTGTTAGGCGATCGCGTGACACTTGTGGCAAAATATTCCTAATCCCCTATTAGGCTCCAGTCTGATTTCCTAGTTAGCTCATTTATCTATTTTTTGATCAATTCTTATGAACTCATCTCAACGCTTCAATGCTTTAGCCAGCAACTATGCTATTAGTGAAGTCCATACCAGTAGCCCAACTCGCGCCCGATTGCACGCACTATTACCTCCGATTGAATCCGTTTGCGATGTAGCCAGTGGTGCGGGGCATACAGGCTTAGGTTTTGTAGGAATTGCCTCACGAATTGTCGCGGTTGATCCTGCACCGAATATGCTTGAATATGTCCGGCAGTTGGCAGCAGAACGTGGTGTGGTGGTTGAGACAGTAGAAGCATTTGCAGAGTCCATTCCACTAGCGTCAGCATCATTTGATCTGGTTGTTTGTCGGTTAGCAGCACACCATTTTTCTGACCTTCCCAAAGCTATGAATGAAATGACCCGCTTGGTAAAACCAGACGGATACATAGCAATTATCGATATGGAAGGTAACGAAAATCCTACCCTTGACGCTCTCAATCACGAGATCGAAGTGCTTCATGATCCAACTCATGTGCGTTCTTACACAGCAAAACACTGGCGAGAGATTTTTGCGGCAAATAGACTGGAAGTAAAAGTGTGTGAAAACCACTGGTGGGAGGTTCCTGATGGTCTGACGATCGAGCGGTGGTGTGAATTGGGCAATTCTGGTGCTGAAGCTTTACAAGCCATTAACGAGCGATTAGCAACTGTTCCCGCAGAATGGTTATCAGAACTCGAAATTACGCGGGATGTAGACGGAACTTTTCGCATCCCCGTGCGTACACTACTCATTCTTGGACAGAAACTTTCTCATTCTCTTGTCTAGAAATTGACCATACTGGTTAAATATCTCTAAACGTTCCATACACTACCACTCTGTCGCTAGTTTCATCAGCTTTGCTCTTGCAGTTGCAAGCTCGCGTTGTCGAATTTCGTCCGACATAAATTGATCTGGTACTGGTACAACGGTTACATCTTCAATTCCAATAAATCCTAAAACAAAGCGTAAATAAGTGTCACAAAAATTCATGGTCGCAAGGGGTGTTCCCACAGCAAAATTTCCTGCACTCGGAGTAATGATCAGGGCTTTTTTACCTTTCACCAATCCCTGAAACTTGTAGGTTTCTGGATCAAAGGTAAAAGTGCGATTGATGCGGACAATATTGTCTAAATAAGCTTTGAGGGTAGAAGGAACACTGAAATTATACATTGGCACACCGAACAAGAGGTAATCTGCCCAAAATAACTCTGCAATCAAATTTTCTGAATCAGTCAATATCGATATCATCTCTGGCGATCGCTCTTCTGGCAAAATATAATTTGCCTTTGTCCAAAGTTCAGTTGGATGAGCGGGTGGATTGATCCCAACATCACGCTTTTGATGTTGAGTTCCAGAATAAATTCTTTGCCAAGCTTGGACAAACTCATCACTCAAAAATCGGGAAATGGAACCCTCTTCACGAACACTCGATTGAATCTCAAGTAACTTCATTATTGATCCTTACTCCTAAAACTTCTATTAATTAAGACGAATCCCCATATCTATTTGTGACAAGTTTACAGGATTTTCCTTAGTTTTAGAAACTCATTCAGGTACTGAGCCACTTGTGTCAGAGGCTCCGTTTTCTGTGTGAGTCTACTCATTACCAAAGCACTTTCGAGTGACACTATCAGTAGAGTCGCAAGTCCACTGGCTTGTCCCAAACCACTGAATAACGCCAAAATAAATGTTTCCTGACTTTTGCTTCTCTCAATGAGTTTGTGTAAATTTGTCGTGCTTGCGAAATGGTTAGGTACTCATCTGTACGGAGATGCTCTCTCATTGCTGCTACTGCTTCAGGCAATTGCTGAATATGACTACTTTTGAGCGCCTGAAATAGCCAATTTAGGGGAACTGCAATAAAATCGCTTAATTTATCTCGCCAACACTCATGTTCTAGCAAATCCAAAATTATCAATCTACCACCAGGTTTCATTGTGAAAGCGTGTTGATCCATCAAAATGGCAAAGCAATGGAATGCGTTAAGATAAAAAGGCTTATGAGGTTATTGATTGGCTGCAAGATCAACATCCGACGGATTACTCCGAATGATTTGTGTGTCATCAATATGCTTTAAGCCCCAAATCGTGATTACTTTCAAAACCGGGCGCAAGCTTTTTCCCTTCTCGGTGAGTTGATAGTTCATTCGACGGGAATGGTTACTGTAAGCCTGCTTTTGAGCTAAACCTAATTCTTCCAACAGCTTGAGGCGGTTTGCTAAGATATTAGTGGAGATGCCTTCAGGGGATTCTAAAAACTCTTCAAAGCGTTGCTTACCGAAGAACATCATGTCTCTGATCACAAGTAACGAAAGAGCGATCGCCAATCAAATCTAATGTGCAGGAGACAGGACAGGGAGAGCGTCTTGGTTGAGACATCGCAATATCTAAAGTCTGATCACTTGCATTTTACCACCTATATTTGCTAAAGTACATTTTTATTTGCAAGTTAAAATCTCAAAAATTGGGACTTGTTTTGGCGTTATTCAGTAGTTTGGGACAAGCCAGCAGCGGTACAGAATAAATCAGTGAAGTTCTAAGCAGTGAAGAGTTGGATTCCCTAAAATCTCTTGAATTGCTTCTTGCCCAGAACGAATGAGAGTTTCAACCTGGTTAGTTGGTGCATTTCCACATCTGAGCCATACTACTTTCGGTGGAGAGCCATATAGTCGGCTTCTTTCCGCAAAATCTGCATCTTGAGTCACAATACAGAAATCGTTCCCCCTCGCAAATTCCCAAATCTCAGTATCTGTATTTTCTGCTAACGCATGAAATTGTACGTGGCTAGCATTAGGAAAAATATCAGCCAAGCGAGCCACCAATTTTCGGCTCAGGTTTTGATCAAATAGTAGTTTCAAGCAGCACTCACTGAAGCAACTAAACGATGATCACGATCAGCTGCAAACTCTAGGCAGGCTTTAATATCTGTTTCTGTTAGTTCCGGGAAGTCATCAATAATTTCAGCAGTAGACATTCCAGTAGCTAGCCAACCAAGAATGTCGTAAACTGTAATCCGCATCCGGCGAATGCAGGGTCTACCCCCACGCTTATCAGGCTCAATGGTAATTATGTCGCGATAGCTCATAATATTAAGTAGGTCTTTTACATTTACATCTAAGTCTAGGGCAGGCTAACACTACGCTGCAATGGACGGAGCCAATATCTTGGTGGAGATGTCTTCAGGAGATTCTAAAAACTCTTCACTCGCGTTGCTTTCTGAAGAACATCATGTCTCAGGATGTCTCAGATGACAAGTAACGAAAGAGCGATCGCCAATCAAATCTAATGTGCAGGAGACAGGACAGGCAGAGCGTCTTGGTTGAGACATAGCAAGAACTAAAGTCTTATCACTTGCATTTTACCACCTATATTTGCTAAATTACAATTTTAATTTGCAAGTTAAAAGCTAAAAAATAAACACAGATTGAATTGAGTCCAGAGGAATGGATCAACTTCAAGCGTCGGATGCGAGTAATCCCAAAGATTTGGCAGCGCCGTCGTCATCAACGCATCAATGCTTTATTACAACAGCAAATTCTTGAGACTTAAGGAATCAAACTTATCGAAAGTTGGTATGACAATCACAATCGTCTTGGTGTACATTTTGATCGCTTGCTATTTCGTGATCGAGCGATCGCTAAAGAAAGATCAGCAAGCATTCAACACACCAATAACTATCTTGCTGATTGAACTCATCTTAATTACCTCTTTGGCGAAGCTGTATGTAAACTAAAATAAGCTGAAGACATATGTATCTAAGCGTTTATACCATTACAGCATTTGGAGAGGAGCTTCATGGAAGTACGCATTGTGACGTTTCCGGAAACGAGAGTGGCAGCGATCACTCATATGGGGCCGCCGGAACACGAACAAGACACAGCACGCAAACTGATCGCGTGGAAGCTTGAGCATCGTCTACTTGATCAAGCGAAGTATCGGAGCTATGGCTTGCACTATACTGACCCGAGAATGGTAAATCCCAAAGAGCATCGTGTGGACTTCTGTCTCTCCATTGATCGGGATGTGGGTACAAACTCTTACAGCATTCATGAGATGACTATCCCAAGTATGCGATGTGCATTCGCCCGCGATATCGGTTCGCGCTCTAACAATAAGGCAGCGGCATATCTATATGATGATTGGTTGCCCAGTAGCGGGGAATCACTCTGTGGTGCTCCCCTAATCTTCCACTATGTCAATGTCGGTAAAAACGTGAAGGACGAAGAAATGATTACGGATGTTTATATGCCCCTCAAATGAGTGGAGTCGGAGAAAGCCTGGTACTGCCTAGCATATTAGTAAAACATATAATTAGCAAGGTTTGATGATCGGGGTCAATAGGACTCTGCCTGTAACACTCCGATTTTGGACTTGTTCATAGGCAGCGATCGCCTCATTGAGTGGATAGCGATGAAGTCCGGCAGCGGACGGGCGCAATGTCTCAGCCTTTTTTTCAGCTTTGTCTAGTCCGTCAAACTGACGTGTATATACTAAAATGCCTGGCGTTGCTTAATCAGGGTATGAAAATCAATCGGGGCGCATGGCCATGCGCCCCTACAAATTATTTATTCATACCGTAAATCAGCAACACCAAATGCCTAACCATGCAAATGAAGGGAGCGTCGGGTTTTTCCATGTTGTAAAATGTTCTGAAACATCATATGATCTGATGTATGACCAGTAAACCGCTACGAATTCAACGTCAACCTTTAGTCGATCAGGTGATCGAACAGTTGCAACAACGAATTGCCCAAGGCGAATTTGAAGTTGGTGCAAAATTTCCGTCAGAGCCTGAACTCACGGATTTACTCGGTGTCAGTCGCTCAACGCTTCGAGAGGCAGTGCGAGTCCTGGTTCATATAGGGCTTTTAGAAGTTCGCCAAGGAGACGGTACCTATGTTCGAGCTAAGACCGCGATCGCTGAACCATTAGAGCGCCGACTCAAACGCGCTGCTATTCTGGAAGTTTATGAAGTCCGGCGCATTCTGGAATTAGAAATTGCCCGTTTAGCTGCACAGCGACGTGACAAAACTGATCTGGATCAAATGCAGAAAAGTCTTCAGCAACGGAAATGCGCCCGTGAAATCGGTGACGAGGTTGCCTTTTTGAATGCTGATATTGCTTTTCATCAAGCGATCGCGGCTGCTAGTAAAAACGCTGTCCTGATTGAGTTGTATCAAACCTTTTCCACTGCGTTACGGGATGCTCTTGCTCAGTTAGCCACAGACGCTGAAATTGACCGTGCCGATCAAGCGATGCTCCACGAGCGATTACTTGACGCAATTACCGCAGGCGATGCGGAAGCGGCAGAACAGTGGACAGCTGAATTCCTCGACCAAATTTTACTACAACTGGGCTAATTGCCCTGTTAGATTCAATCGCCATTTACCTGATTGCCTGGATAAACATCTGATGATCTGCTGTTTTGAGGTATTTCCAAATGAATGATTTTCTTAGGACTCGAAAATTCATCGATACTCGCCTACTCGCAGTGTGGCTCACAGGTTTTTGTCCATTCCTGGTTATGTATGTCACACAGCCACTCTTGCCTGACTTTCAGGAGATTTTTCATGCGACTGCGGCACAAGTCAGTCTCACCGTGAGTGCAACCACGATCGCCGTCACCCTTGTTGCCCCGTTTATCGGTCTACTTGCTGATTCTTGGGGGCGTAAGCGGATTATTGTTCCAGCAATTTTTGCTTTGTCCGTGCCGATGTTCCTAGCAGCAACGGCTTCTGACCTAAATACTCTCATTCAATGGCGTTTCATTCAGGGACTTTTCATTCCAGGAATCTTCACAGTTGCGTTAGCTTACATTGGCGAAGAGTGGAATCGCACCAAAGTGGGTTCAGCGACAGCCGCTTATGTGTCTGGTAATGTTTTTGGTAGCGTTTCTGGGCGGGTACTGGCTGGATTTGTTGCAGAACGTCTCAACTGGCATTGGTCGTTTGTAGCGCTAGGATGCTTGCTCGTCCTGGGTGGGATGGCAACTTGGCAATGGCTACCTCGATCACGTCACTTTGTCCGTCAGCGCAACCCATTAGCCTCTATTCGCAGTTTTACGAACCATCTCCGTAATCCAAAACTCCTTGCTGTTTACGCGGTTGGCTTCAACACTCTATTTGTATTTGTTAGTACCTTTACATATATCACTTTTTATCTAGCGGCGGCTCCTTTCCATTTAAACACTGTAGCACTAGGCGTACTCTTTTTAGTTAACTTGCCTGGTGCAGTCATCACCGCAATGATGGGTCGATCGATTGACAAAATTGGGCAACGTTTGACCGTGCTAATTGCGGTCGGAGTTTCCTGTTTTGGCATTCTGTTAACATTAGTGCCGATGCTAACAGTTGTATTGATCGGATTAATGCTTTGCTCAATCGGAGTCTTCCTCTGTCAATCTGCTGCTAGTAGCTACATTGGGGTTGTAGCAGGTTTTGCGCGTTCTTCTGCCGTCGGTTTGTATGTTAGTTCCTACTATCTAGGTGGAACAGTTGGTGCTGCCGTTCCTGGATTATTTTGGGCGGTAGGGGGTTGGATTGCTTGTGTCGTGCTAATTGTCATGATTCAAATTATAACGATTGGTTTTGTAGTTTGTTTCTGGCGCAGTCAATTAGCAAAGACACCTAAAATTAACACCTAGTATTTTGCAGAGCGATCGCGATCGCCACTGCCCCTCTAGCCGCCTAACAACCTTGTTGCCACGGAACATACCTTCAAAGACAATTGAATTTGCTCTAATGTTACTGGTGATGTCGATTTTTCACAATTTGCAGAAAGTTATCAAATAAAATTTTAGCTTCACGATTCATGATAGGCATTTGTTGACTGACTACTTGCTTCAAATGGTCACAACCAGTTAAGCCCAGCGTTGCTTCTAAATCTGCTCTATAAGCAGGAATTTGTACCCAATCTTCTACTGTTACATCAGTTACTTCGCTGTGAAATTGCAGCCCAAACGCATAATCTCCCACTGCATAGGATTGAACTTTACACTGATCTGAGGAAGCAAGAAGTGTAGCTCCGATAGGTAATAGTTTTACTTCTTGACCATGCCACTGAAGTACCTTGAACGTTTGGGGTAATTGTTTCATGAGCGGGTGATTAGATCCAGTTGATGTCATAGTAACAGTCAGAAGACCTACTTCAGGGGCTGACATTGGTTTTACTTCTCCACCCAAAGCATCAGCTAGTAGTTGTGCTCCTAAACAAATACCTATGTAGGGTAGTTGGAAATCTTGAACAGCTTTTCGGATTAAAATCTTTTCCTCTACCAACCAGGGAAATTCCGCTTCATCACTGACATTCATCGGACCACCCATTACCCATAGTGCTGCATAACCTTCCAAATTTGGGAAAACATCCCCTTTTTCAAGTTCTACCGTATCTATGGCAATACCAATATCGTGGCAAAACTGTTCAAAGATTCCCATCCCTTCTACAACAACGTGCTTGATCACTAAAAATTTCATTCTTTCATGCTCCTCGATGATAATTAGTTAAGTTATTAGGCGCAGCAATATCAGAAGACAACTTAGGATCTGGAATTAGCACACCCGCAGTTAATTTAAGGGGCAATTGTCCAGCCCAGATTGGTAGCGCATAATCTTCAGCATTATCATGAGGCTCACCACTACGGATTTTGGCAGAGCCTTCTTCAATCGGGAATGCTAACACGGTTGTCCCTTTTACTTCCAGGGTTGTTGGTGTTCTAGCCTGCTCCCAACGTCCTGGAATAATATGCTCTGATAACACTTTCAGAGCGTGCATTTTCTCCTCTTCACTTTCGACCAAAGTGGCACGACCAAATAGTACCACTGATCGATAATTCATTGCATGGTGGAAAAGGGATCTGGCAATTACAATGCCATCTAATAAGGTTGCTGTTACACAAATATCAATCCCTTTTTCTAGGCTTTTTAGCATTCGACTAGCTGTTGAACCGTGGATGTAAAGGCGATCGCCATCTCGTCCATAGCCCATTGGAATCACAAAAGGTTGGTTTTCTACCATAAATCCAACATGAACCACCAACGATTCATCCAGAATTTGGTTCACAATCGAGCGCTCATAATGCCCTAGTCGAGGACGAATCTTAATCTTACTTCGGTCAGTAGTTTGTAAAGTTTCTGTGTTAGACACAGGTGAATCTCCTAATTGAAATAGTTGTTATTGGGTTAAGATAAACGACATATTGGTATGGTGCAATAGCCAATTTATAGATTTTATACCAGTCCAATTAGGAGTCAGATGGATTTAGTCATTTCCCTCAATCGCCAGTCGGTAATTCCTCTATATCAGCAGCTTGTAGAGGAGCTACGACTTGCTGTGTTACAGAAACGACTTAAGCCAAACCAAAAATTACCACCAACCCGTGTTTTGGCTAAGTCCCTAGAAATCTCCCGTGCGACTGTTACCCAAAGCTATGAGCAGCTATTGAGTGAGGGATATTTTGAGGCTCGTTGTGGTTCAGGAACGTTTGTTTGTTCTCGACTACCTGAGGAATATCTAAAGCCAGAATCCGTCGCTCAAAGCAAATCAGAACTATCTGAATTACCGATCCTTTCTCGATTTGGCACAGATATTTTAGAGGTTAGTCAACTGGAAGTTGCAGAACCTGAAGATGAAATTAGTTTTCGGTTTGGTAGTCCTGCTGTTGAACAATTTCCGATTAAGTTATGGCGAAAATTACTTTCTCGTCACTGTGATAATTCCTCTACATTATTGAACTATAGCCCTGATCCGGCTGGATATATGCCGCTCCGAATAGCGATCGCGGACTATCTAGGTCGCTCCCGTGCAGTACAATGCAGTGCAGAACAGGTCATTATTGTTAACGGTTCTCAACAAGCTTTAGATTTGATTGCGCGACTCACGCTCAATCCAGGGGATTGGGTAGCGATCGAAGACCCAGGTTATTTGGGTGCACGTAATTGTTTCAAAGGACAAGGAGCCAAATTACAACCAGTTATAGTTGATCCAGAAGGCTTAGATGTGGAATTTCTTAGCCAATTTCGCCAGTCATTCAAACTACTTTATGTCACACCATCTCATCAATTTCCAACTGGAGCAACGTTATCATTATCGCGCCGACTAGCACTACTGCAATGGGCACAGCAAAGGAAAACATTAATCTTAGAAGATGATTATGACAGTGAATACCGCTATGGCGATCGCCCCATACCAGCTTTACAAGGACTCGATCAACATAACACAGTGATATACGTGGGTACATTTTCCAAAATCCTTTTCCCATCCTTGCGGATTGGCTATTTAGTTGTACCTTCTGTATGGATACAGCAATTCTCATTTTAAAAAAAATAGAGTATTAATCCCGATTTGGGAATTGAAAATATAGTACAAAATAACCAGTTTTTCAGGCAGAGGCAATGGCTAAAAAACAATTGGGTCAATATCTAAGTATAAATACTCAATAGAATCGAGGATGGCCTGACAACGAACGAGGGAAATCCAGTTTGATAGTTCGGTTTTTAGAATAGGGAATTCAAGGAAAATAAAAATTTATAATTGTGATCAGATGAGGTATAATCGGTGAGTTAAAAATCTGACAGCACGTTAAATTACTCAAACATGGCTCAAAAAGCAGCGACCCTAGAAATCCCTGAATTAATCGAATTTTTACGTCAACAATTACATGACTTACCTGATGAAAGGAAACCTGGAAATAATACGAAATACCAGGTAGAAGATGCAGTGATGGCTGCATTTTCAATCTTTTTTACTCAGTCAGCATCTTTTTTAGACCATCAGCGGTTAATGAAAAGCAATAAAGGAAAAGATAACGCAGAAAGTTTATTTTCAATTAAGAAAATTCCCTGTGATAATCAAATCAGAAATTTGTTAGATCCGGTGCCAGCAGCTACTATATTTATGGCTTTTCAAGAAGTCTATGAATGGTTAAATAAAAACGGAGTTTTGAAAAAGTTTCTCTACTTAGATGAAGAAATTTTAATGGCTTTAGATGGCACCGAATATTTTTCATCACAGAAAATAAATTGTCCTCATTGTAACCGTCGTAATCATCGCAATGGAACTACCACTTATTTTCATAGCTGTGTTACACCTATTGTAGTTTCTCCTAATCAAAACCAAGTGATTAGTTTAGCGCCAGAATTTATTAAAAACCTGGATGGTCATCAAAAACAAGATTGTGAAAATGCGGCGGTTAAAAGATGGTTGAATAAGAATCATCAAAATAAATATGGTTATCCTGTAACCCTTTTAGGGGATGACTTATATGCCCACCAACCTATTTGTGAATTAGCTCTAAAACAAGGATATAATTTTATTTTTGTTGGTCGAGAAACTTCGCATAAAACTTTATATGAATGGCTAGAGTTTTTAGAAAAAAGTGGAGAAGTTACTACCATTAAAAAGCCCCAATGGGATGGGCGAAAAAATCTCCTGTATCGTTATCGCTATGCTAATAGAGTTCCCTTAAAAGATGAAGAATCAAGTCTCGAAGTTAATTGGTACGAAGTGACTGTTATTAATGAGGAAACACAGAAAATTATCTACCAAAATAATTGGATCACTAATCATAAAATCACTGAAAATAATATTGAAGAAATTGTCAAAGCTGGGCGCAGCAGATGGAAAGTTGAGAATGAAAGTAATAACGTTCTTAAAAATCACGGTTATAATTTAGAGCATAACTTTGGTCATGGTGAAAATCATTTGTGCGAGTTATTATTGTCTTTGAATTTACTAGCTTTTTTATTTCATACTGTTTTGGATTTAGTTAATTACATCTATCAAAAAGTTCGTGACCTATTAGTACGGGCGTATTGCCATACGCCCCTACTACTTTCTTTAAGGATATTCGGACCTTATTAAAATATTTATGGTTCAAAAATTGGTCAGATTTATTCTCATTTATTCTCACCGAGAATGTCCCATTAAAAAAACTAAATTCTAGTTGAAAAATATCAATATATTGAAAGAGGAAGGGTAGGGGCGTATTGCAATACGCCCGTACTTTTTTATCAAAAAAAACCTAAAAAATGGGTGAGAATTTCATCTGGATGTATCAGTTGAAATCGATTTTTCATGGACAAATTTCTGAAAACTTGTCTATCTTCAGCGTCGGATGATAATTATCTGTCAAAAAATCATGCTTCGACACAAGTTCTCTATTTAAATAAGAGAATTTTCTCTGATTTTTTTTCAAAATGAGAATTGCTGGTATGGATACCTGTAGTGAGTAGAGCTAAATGGTTGTGCGATCGACAATCTCCAACTTTAGAACAATACGCACTTACTGATTGCCTGATAGAGGGGTATTTTGAACGACACATTCGGAAGATGCGCCATCTCTATAATCATCGTCGTCAAGTTCTAGTGAATGCTCTTAAACATTATTTTGGCTCGCGAGTCATGATCTTGGGCGAAAATGCAGGCATTCATTTGATGGCAAAAATTGAGACAGTATTACCGGATGAAATTATCATTCAAAACGCTGCAATTAAAGGTGTTGGCTTGATTAGCGCACAAGGTTATTATTTGACTACTCCTAAAACGGGAGAGTTTATTTTCGGTTATGCCCAGCTAGATGAAACTCAGATCGAGCAAGGGATTCAAAAGTTGTCTCTGGTATGGAAGGAATAAAAACAAAATACTCAACATTAGCAAATTATAATAACAAATATTGATATACTGTTAAGTGCAGTATAAAATCTCAGAGGTTAAAAACTCATGATGAAAAAAACCTTTGTAATTAGTATCTCTTCTGACATTATGGGTGGTACACCAGTCTTCACAGGAACCAGAGTTCCTATACAGACACTTTTGGACTATCTTAAAGCAGGAGAATCAATTAACGATTTCTTAGACGGATTTCCGACAGTAACGAGAGAGCAGGTGATTACTTTACTGGAAGAAGCCGGAAAACAACTGATGGGCATTGCAGCCTAGGATGAAGATTCTCTTAGACGAGTGCATCGATCGTAGACTAGCCAAAGAGTTTGTAGAACATGAGATCAGAATTGTTCCCCAAAAGTTTGAAGTTTTTATTACGGTTGATCGAAACTTATCTTTCCAGCAAAATCTACCACAGTTTGATATCGTCGTTATCGTGTTACAAGCGCCATCTAATCGTTTAGCAGATTTGAAACCTCTAATACCCAAAGTTTTAGCTCTTTTAGCTACAGTGGCAAAAGGACAAGCTTCGATCATCGGAACCTAATAAAGCTTCTGTTGTTTTCCTTGCAACCCACCAAAACCGCCTACACCAAAATCTCCCAGCGACTTCATGGGTAAGCTCCTCTCGGTGACAGCTTGTAAGATTAGCATTGCAAAAACGGATAGCTGTGACACACTAACCTATCCGTACTTGAATTACTGAACTTAGGAAACTCCAGCGCCGATGGATTGAATCATTACATCAGAATAATATCCCTTTGGCTTCAAGCCGACTGGCTTACCTCCATGCAGCATTCCTTGAATCTCTGGCTCAAAGAAGCTATAGGGAAATTGAGGCTCAGGACGACTGATTGCTTTAAGGCGATCGCTCAACTCTGTAGGAATCTCAAAATCTAATGCTTTGAGATTGTCCTCTAATTGCGATCGCTTCGTCGCCCCCACAATCACGCTCGCCACCCCCGGTCGATTCGCTGTCCAATTGATGGCAACTTGAGCCATACTTCGATCCAGTTCTTTGGCCACGTTTTCCAGTTCCGCCACAATTTTCCAGTTTCGCTCTGTAAATTTTTGAAAGGCTGGGTTTTGGCTGTCTTTGAGGGCTTCCAATCGTCCTTCTCCAGTAAATGAACCCTGACTCGGTTTATATTTGCCGCTTAAAAGTCCGCTTGCTAAAGGGCTCCAGACCATTACCCCCATCCCAAGTTCCAAACCGAGTGGGACAAATTCCCGTTCAATGTTTCGTTCAACAAGAGAGTATTCCAGTTGCAGAGTATTAAGCGGTTCGTAACCACGCCACTGGGCAAGTGTTTGTGCTCTTGCGGCATACCAAGCTGGTGTGTCACTCAATCCCACATACCGCACTTTACCAGATCGAACCAGATCATCAAGTGTTCGCTTGATACTCTCAGGTCTAAAGACACAGAGATTCTTGAATAGTCCAGAATCTGTACGGGCGTATTGCAATACGCCCCTTCAAAGGCGCGTACAAAACACCTCTACTGATTTCACTCAGGCATAGCCTAAGATTCACCGCTACTTTTCTTAAAATATTAGCCGCAGCATTCGCGTCTGCGTTGATTTTTATGCCATTAGAACTGACATACAAACCACGTTTAACTCTTTTTCCTGATGCTGTCCATTCTGTGGGTTTTTCACCATAACTTGGGATGGTATCAGCATCTAAAAAACTAGCTTTGCTGGTATAACTTTCTTCAGTTTCAAGAAACTTAATGCCGTACAATGTACAAAGTTCTTGAAGTCTTGCTTTGAGTCTTGCCGTAGGGATTTGGTAGGGGCGTATTGCAATACGCCCGTACTGATTAGTTTTTTTACCTAACTCAATGCCATCTTTTTGTCCTTTGTTCCAACCAAAAACTAAAGTCCCTATCCCATTATTTAAACAGTGATTTATCACTAGCCGAGCGGCTTTGTTAATAGCATCCCTCATCTGTCTATTCCGTTTCTCAGTCATTGCTGCTAAACGATTAGACCAAAAACCTTGAGGTTTATTAGCTTTGAGTTTAGCTACTTGTTTGTTGTACCATTGATTGACTGACTTTAAGTGTTTGCCATCAATAATAAAACTTGTCCCTACATTACTAACGGCTGTCAACCAGTTATTTAAACCGTGATCTAACCCTAAGCACTTATCTGGATCTAGGACTGGTTTTTCGACTAGGACTGGGTAGACAAACTCTGCATAAAAACAACCGTTTCTAGGAAGTATTCTCACCTCTCTAATACCAATTCACCATGAAGATACATTGATGTATATTGATCTGTGGGTGAGGGTGGGTTTTGATGATTAGTAGGTAAATGTCAAACATCTCGGTGAACCCGCCCCTACTACAAAAACCCGCAAATAGAGGATAAAATTGGTAGGGGCAGGTTCACCAGTTAATTCTGCCACCAACAGATCACCATTATAAACCTGCCCTGGCCTAACAGATCAACCTCAGATTAAGTGCAATTTCATAGTTAATTGGTATAAGAGTGTGAAAGTCTAGGTTAGTTGGCATCGGCAAGAAAAACTCTTTGATCCCAAACCAAGCATTGATCTTCAATCCTAAAGGAAATCTAATCTTTCCATCAATCAGCCTGAGTGCCCGTTTGGGATAGGCAATTAATTGATACCCTGGTTTTCGATAATTGGGTAGTTTTGGTTTAGTTTCAAGTTGACCATTTAGCCACAATCCCCGGTACGGGCGTATTGCAATACGCCCCTAGGGCAAAAGAGCTAATTGACTCCCCCACTGAGATACAAGTTTGCGTTGCGGCATCGGATGGAAGTGCAGAGAAATGTATATTTTTCGTAAGGGTTCTTACTAGGTCAAACTTGGTGACATACCTTTGAGCTTTAAACCAGATTTGACGCGCATAGTAGGTAGCACAGTTGTGGAGTTTGTTAGACTCAGAACAAATAAATTCAAGAATTGCTTTTAACTCTGGTTCAGCACTGATCAAATTTTGCTGAACACCTAACGGTATTTGGGGATTTTTTTCTGTTTTCTTTCTTTTAACCATTTTTTGTTTCTTTTTTTTCTAATCTTAACTATAGCTGATGTTTCACAAAAAGCAAGTCTTTGTGATCAAAATAATGTTAAGATTAAGAAATATTTTCAGGTGGTTAAAACCACTTGGGTCATTTACCTCTCAGGCTCGCCGTGAGCGGAGTCGAACGGTCTAAAGAACCTGAGTTTCCCACTTACCAGATGTTTTTTATGATTCAACCACAAGTTCTTGGGGAGCAACGTTGTGAGCTTGAAAAATTGCTAAATCTTGCCGAGAAACCTGGGTATGATTTAATACTGGTTCGTTATTGATAGTGTGGTCTAGCTGCATTTCCGCTCCTAATGACCTGGGGCGTACAAGACTGATAACTGAATTTCTTCTAGGTCAACACTAAGGTTCTTAAAAGAGCAGTCGGCTTGTCAACATTCTAGGGCTTCTTTCGCAATCCAACCCACTAACCAACACCTTAATGTAACCGCCCACCTCCATCTACATCTAATATTGCTCCCGTCGTAAATCCATTCTTAATAAAGTAGGACACAGCTTGACCAATTTCATCGGGTTTTCCAACTCGCCCAACGGGTAGCTCTCCCCCCATCTGCTTGAAGAAATCTGCTTTCTGCTCAGGAGTCATCCAATCATAAACTGGAGTGTCAACTAATCCAGGAGAGAGAATATTCACACGCAGCGGAGCAAGCTCTTTTGCCATTGTGAATGCCATTGCTTGAATCGCACCATTGACCGCTGCCACTCCAGTTGTGCCAGGAATGGCTGAACGGCTTGCCCCTCCAATCACAAATGTGATAGAACCATCCGCACGAATTTTGTTCAAAGCCGCTTGGCTACACAAAAAGAAACCATAAAACTTCTGGTCGAAGGCGACTTTTAGATCCTCCAATTTCAGGTCACGGAAACTGCCCCACGCAGCTTTCCCACTTCCTACTAAAGCTAAGTGGTCAAAAGAACCAACTTGATCGAAGAAGGAGACAACTGAAGCATGATCTGTGAAATCAAGCGGAAAACCTACACTATTTCCCCCAATTTGAGACAGCGCCTTGTTGATCGTGTCTTGAGAACGACCCGAAATAACGACCTGAAATCCTTCGCTGCTGAGTAGTTGTGCAGTTGCCAGCCCCATTCCTGCTGTCCCGCCAATCACAATAACGGTTTCGCTCACAATCAATCTCCTCTTTTCCAAGAAAAACCTCTACCATTTTAGCTTGATCTCGAAACCACTGTCCCTGTCAGAATTCGCTGGAATGATGGGTTGGGCTGGATTTCCCGACGCTTACCCTTCAAGCCCGTAGGTTGATCAATCTATGTCCACCATCAGTTCTAACAGATTCGATTTTTCCATCCTTTTCCCATCGTCTGATCCTGTCCACGCTGACAGCTTTAAGTTCGGTCAGTTCCCCAATGCTTATTAATCTATCCACCGTTTTACCGAGAATTTATCCGGCGTTGCTTAATCAGGGTATGAAAATCCTGTAGGGGCGTATGGCAATACGCCCCTACAAATTATTTATTCATACCGTAAATCAGCAACGCCATTTATCCTTTTAATTCTAGGTAAGCCTAGGTATTTTCGCAACTGCAAACACCCTCAAGTACCCTCCAATAACTACCATTACCAATAACTGAAACTGTATAAAGTTCCCAATCACCCGCCGCAGACAACCTCGAATACTCCCAGATAACGGTGTGCATTGGGGTTGTTATGCCGCGCCGCTTACTGGCTCATCCTTGTGCATCTATATCTCGTATCCTAGCGTTACTAACACTACTTCTTCTAATTGAGCAATTGTTTCAGCACTCAGTTGACTTAACCTCCGAATTAACCGAGTCTTATCCAGTACTCGAATTTGAAAACACAATGCAACTGAATCCTGTGATAATCCACCATCTCCCTGTTTGATCAGCATACAAATTGGTAATGAGGCGCGACGCTGGTTCGTAGTTAAGGGGATGGCAATAGTTGTTGTTGAGAACTGAGAGACGATATCATTTTGAAAAATGATGACAGGACGAACACCCGCTTGCTCAGAACCTTGAGTAGGATCAAGGTTTGCTAGCCAAACTTCCCCTCGTTTAAGCTGGTCGGTCATTACTGATCTTCCTGGGCAAGCATCACTCCATAATCACCCATTCCAGCTTCAGCAAGAGAACGGTCTTCTTCTGCAAACTCAGTTGCAAGGGAAGCCAACTGAACAGGATCAAGAACGATACGGCGGCGTTTATCTCGAAATTTGAGAAAAGCAATGAAGTCAGCGACTTGTTGAAGTTGCTCGTTGGTGAGTTGATCGAGATCTTGCTTAAGAGCTTCGCTAGTGACTGGCATACTAACACAGTAAAAGGATTTTTAAGCTATTGCTCTATTGTAGATAATCCGCTTCCCCTATGTACCCCCTCTTTTTTCTCACTCTGCCATCAACCAGTGTTTCACTAACTACTTAATGGAACTTGACAACATCGTATTTAAACAACAACATCTTACTTGATAAACTGCAACAGATCGAACTCTTGACGAATATCGAGCAGAGAACGATCGAGCAAAGGCTCAAATTCTAGAAAAGGCAATCGCTTCTGGTGTTTTCGAGTTTTGAACCAAATCGGGATTAATGCTGGTATCAAAGCAGGAAGAACTCTAAATACTGCCCCATAAAGCCAAAGGACACCCTTCTCTTTAATCATGTCGGCATACATTACGTCTACAGCGGGTGAATTTTTCATCTTGAGATAGGTCTGAAACCTGCATTCACTCGTCCACCAGAAGAGTGGCAGAATCTTTAACTCATCGTACATTCCTGTGTCACAGCCATAGATGACATGACCCACATCGTGAGCTAGCAAGATTTTGGCAAATTCTGACGGTTGTGTCTCAGGTGGAGTTATATGTGGATTTAGAGCATAATACTCGGCTAAACCTTCTCGAAGGGTTTGAGTGCTGTCTTTGTCCATGTATTGAGGAGATTGGCTCATAATTCTATTTAGATACGATACTGTACCGTAAATTATCATAGCACTTATGAGTAACACCGACAAAAAGCTGCCTGGAAGACCCCGAAGTCTCCAATCTCATCAAGCTATGTTGCAAGCAACCTTAGAACTGCTGGCAGAAGTTGGCTTTGATGCCATGAGTATTGATGCGATCGCGACTCGTGCTAGAGTCGGTAAGACAACCATTTATCGCCGCTATGCCTCAAAAGAAGAACTGGTAGCAGATGCCATTGAAAGTGTACGAGAAGAAATTGTAATTCCTGACACAGGTAATCTTCAGGGCGATATTGATGCACTTATTCAGAATGCAGCACAAATCACCCTCAGTCCACTCGGACGACAGACTGTTGCCATGATCATCAGTAGTGCATCTAGTAATGCTCAATTTGCTCAAATCTACTGGGCAAAATATCTGCAACCTCGACGAAAAACTTTTGCGATTGTCTTGGAACGGGCAAAGGCAAGAAACGAAATTCCCACAGCTCTAGACTCCGATCTGGTTTTTGATACAATGAGCGGAATCATGCTCTATACTTTAATTTTTCAACCGACTTCTGAATCTTGGACAGCCTATGTTCACCGTGCCCTAAGTCTATTGTTGAGAAACGCCTGAACACAAAATGATCATCTCGAACATTGAGACTCACCGACGGAAAGTGACCTTTTGCTGCTTCTAAAAGCTGCATTAATAGCTGACTTCCAATCCCTTGTCCTCCATATTCCGGTAATACCGCGATCGCTAACTCTGGGATTTGATCAATGATATAGCCAAACCCTTTGTCTTCCCCCACCCACAAACGCAAACAAGCTGGATCATTACACCTCTTGCTTGCACCTGACTACATTTCTATAGCATTGTAATCTATACGTTGCTGCCTTTTCGTACTTTTTCAGCAAACCCTAATTATTATTAGGTAATAACAATAGTCCGGACAGTTTTAAATCACCAACAGCAGAATGCGGGTTTCAGCCCCCTCACCAAGGTCAAGTTTTCACAACAGAATGCAGGTTTCAGCCGCTATCTCAAAAACTGTTCGGGGTATTGTAATAAAATTATTTGTGATATTATTGTTATAGTATAACACCACAGATACACTATGAACACGATCGCCAGTTTGGTCGGTTATGAAATAATAGAGGAAATTTACACCAGTAATCATACTCTTGTCTATCGAGGAATCCGGAGTAGTGACAACCAACCTGTTGTGATTAAAATTCTGCGAAAGGAATATCCTAACTTTAACGAGCTAGTAGAGTTTCGTAACCAATACACCATTGCGAAAAATCTCGACCTGCCTGATATTATTAAACCTCTAGCTTTAGAAGTATACTACAATAGATATGCTCTAATCATGGAAGACTTTGGTGGAGTCTCCTTAACAGATTATCTCAAAACAGCAATAAATGAAAGTAAAATCAATAAATATTTACCTTTAGCAGAATTTCTTAAAATTACGATTCAACTGACAGACATTCTCCACTATCTCTACCAAAACCGAGTCATTCACAAAGATATTAAACCGGGCAATATTCTCATTAATCCTTATACCAAACAAATTAAGCTAATTGACTTTAGTATTTCTTCCCTATTACCACGAGAAACCCAAGAAATTCAGAATCCTCGTGTTTTAGAAGGAACATTATCCTACATCTCTCCAGAACAAACTGGGAGGATGAATCGGGGGATTGATTATCGAAGTGATTTTTATTCTTTGGGGATTACCTGTTATGAATTATTGACAGGAGTATTACCATTTGTAACAGAAGATGCGATGGAATTAGTACATTTTCATCTCGCTAAAGATGCGATACCTATCCATAAAATTAATGCAGAAATTCCTCTAGTTTTATCAGAAATTGTCACGAAACTGATGGCGAAAAATGCTGAAGATCGCTATCAAAGTGCCTTGGGATTAAAACATGATTTAGAAATTTGTTTAGTACAGTTACAAACAACAAACAAGATCGAACCATTTGAAATCGGTCAGCGAGATATTAGCGATCGCTTTCTCATCCCGGAAAAACTTTATGGTAGAGAATCCGAAGTCCAAAGTTTACTCGATGCTTTTGTTCGAGTGAGTAAAGGGTATCCAGAAATGATGCTAGTAGCAGGTTTTTCTGGTATTGGTAAAACCGCAGTTGTGAATGAAGTCCATAAACCAATTGTCAAACAGCGAGGTTATTTTGTCAAAGGTAAATATGACCAATTTCAGCGGAATATTCCCTTTAGTGCGTTTGTCCAAGCTTTTCGCGACTTAATGAACCAATTGCTCTCTGAATCAGATCTGCAACTACAAACATGGAAAACTCTGATTATTGATGCAGTAGGAGATAATGGACAAGTCTTAATTGAAGTTATTCCTGAGTTAGAACAGATCATTGGTGAACAACCAACAGTACCAAAACTACCAGGGAGTGCAGCCCAAAATCGCTTTAATTTGATATTTCAAAAGTTTGTGCAAGTTTTCACTACTCAAGAACATCCATTAGTGATATTTTTAGATGACTTGCAATGGGCAGATTCAGCATCTCTAAATTTACTCCAGTTATTAATGCAAAATCAAGGATATTTATTATTAATTGGTGCTTATAGAGATAATGAAGTTTCAGGTATTCATCCTTTAATATTAAGTTTAGAAGAAATTAAAAAAACAACAGCTATAATCAATACTATTACCCTTAATCCTCTCAGTAAATCTAGTCTCAATCAACTGATCGCAGATACGCTGAGTTGTTCTACTGAAGTTGCCGAACCATTAACTCAATTAATATATCAAAAGACGCAGGGAAATCCATTTTTTAGCACACAGTTTCTTAAAGCATTACATGAAGATGGGTTAATTCAATTTGACTTGGGTCGAGGAAATTGGCAATGTGATATTAACACAGTAAAAGCGTTATCACTCTCTAATGATGTAGTTGAATTCATGACATTGCAGTTACAGAAATTACCAGAACTAACGCAGCATATTTTGAAATTAGCAGCTTGTATAGGGAATCAATTTGACTTGCTAACATTGGCAATTATTTTGGAAAAATCGGAAACCGAAATCGCTACAGGATTATGGAAAGCATTACAAGAAGAACTAATTTTACCCCAGGGTAAAGTTTATAAATTTTATGTTGGACAGGAAGCTGAGGAAGTGGTGAAAAGTTCACTATCTGTGAGCTACAAATTTATCCACGATTGGGTTCAGCAAGCAGCATACTTATTGATTTCCGAAGCACAAAAACATCATACGCATTTCAGGATTGGTCAATTATTACTGCAAGGATTATCTCAGCAGGAACAACAAGAACGTATTTTTGATATTGTGAACCAATTGAATATGGGACAATCTGTAATTGTCACCAATGAACAAAAACAACAACTTGCTCAACTAAATTTACAAGCTGCACAAAAAGCCAAACTATCAACTGCGTATCAAGCAGCTTACAACTATTGTAAAACTGGCATTGCCCTATTATCGAAAGATGCTTGGTATACCAACTATAACCTCATGTATAGTTTGCATCGTGATGGTTCGGAAAATGCTTATCTTTGTGGTAATTTCCCTCAAGCTGAAGCGTTGTATGTAGAAGCAATCACCTATACTCAAAACCCCCTCGACCAAGCAATAATTTATCGCATCCAGATGACCCAGTACCAGTTTCAGGGACGAAATGCAGAAGCGATCGCGATTCAACGTCAAAGTTTAAAATTACTTGGTTGGGAAATACCGGTAGAACCAGAGATCATTCAAGCTAGTCTGGATGAAGAAATTGCTAGGGTGAAAAAGTTTTTAGAGCAGCAAAATATTGAATCCATCCTGAAATTTGCTCAAATGAAAGATGAGTATATTGCGGAAATGCTGCGAATTTTACAAATTCTCTTCTATGCAGCATGGCTTGATGGTCAACCAACTTTAGCATTACTAGCACTCGCTAAAATGACCACACTATCATTACAGTATGGTAATAGCGATATGTCGCCCTTTGGTTATGTTGGCTATGGCTTAATTGCTAATAGTCTACTCAAGAATACTGCGATCGCTTATCAGTTTGGGGAAATGGCAGTAAGACTGTGCGAACAGTTTGACAACGATGATGTGCGCGGGATGACTAATTTCCTCTTTGCTGCGGATGTACATAGCTGGAGTCATCCAATTCGACAAGCAGATACTTACTACGAAAACGCCTATAAATATAGTATGGAAGCTGGAAACTGGCTGACAGTTAGCTTCATGATGATGCAAAGTGGCTCCGATCGCCTGACCTACGGTAAAAATCTAGAGGATTTATATGCGATCGCTCAAAACCATGCAGCTTTTCTTCAGCACATCAAAAGCTTAGATAATCTAGATGCTTTAATTGCCGGAGTAATTCAACCAATTCGACATCTTCTTGGTTTGACAAAAACGACTTTCACCTTTGATGATGACAATTTTAGTGAAGCCCAGTATTTGCAAAAATACCAGAATGCCTCCTATCATTTAGCTTGGTTATATTCCGTCAAAATTCGTCATGCTTATTTATTTGATCAAAAACAGACCTACGCTGATTTAATCCCGCACTTAAACATGATCGAAAACACGATCTCCTCTCATGCAAAAATTCCTTCTAGTGTTTTTTATGTAGCATTAATGCACCTCGCTCTAGCTGAAAATACTGATCCAGATTCTTACCATTGGCAAGCGATCGCTCCTTTAGAAGAACGCTTAAAACATTGGGCAAAAGCTTGTCCTGAAAATATTCAGCATAAATTTCTACTCATCCAAGCAGAAAAAGCAAGACTAAAGAAACGAAAAACTAAGGCAATGGAACTGTATGATCAAGCCATTACCCAAGCAAAAGCAAATAAGTATGGCTACGAAGAAGCTTTAGCGAATGAACTCACAGCTAAATTTTATCTGACTTGGGGTAAAGAAAAAGTAGCTGCTGAATATATGCAAGAAGCCTATTATTGCTATGCTCAATGGGGAGCAAAAACGAAGATAAAGGATTTAGAAAAGCTTTATCCCCAACTGCTCAGACCAATTCTGCAAAAAACTCATGCTTATCATCCGTTCAAGGAAATTATTGCCGAAGGAACTCTTACTTCTGCTAATTGCTCTACCAGCATCTCAGAAATACTAGATTTAGGGACTCTGCTCAAAGCATCTCAAACTATTTCGGTCGAGATTGAACTCGAAAAACTTTTAGCTACTCTGGTAAAAATAGTAATTACTAATGCAGGTGCAAATAAGTGTGTTTTACTGCTGAAAAAAGACCAGGATTTACAAGTAACAGCCAAGTTGGAACAAGACCAAGAACCTGAAATATTACCTTTCATCCCGCTAGAGTTAAGTCAAGATGTCGCGATCGGGTTGGTGAATATTGTTAAGCGTAATTTGAAACCTTTGGTAATTAATGATGTGAGTGCAAATAGTCAGTTAGTCAGCGATCGCTATTTGCTAGAACACCAACCTAAAAGTATTCTTTGTAGTCCAATGATCAATCAAGGTAAGTTAATCGGAGTTTTATATTTAGAAAATTATCTTACTATTGGAGCATTTACAAGCGATCGGGTTGAATTGCTAAATACCATTTGCACTCAAGCTGCAATTTCCTTAGAAAATGCCCATCTTTATCAAAAATCTCAACAAGCGTTTCAGGATTTACAACAGGCACAATTACAAATTGTTCAAAGTGAAAAAATGTCAGCATTGGGTAATTTAGTATCAGGGATTGCTCACGAGATTAATAATCCTCTTGGGTTTATTTCTGCTAGTCTACCTCAAGTTAAATCTACTTTTAATGATTTTACTGAACATCTGAGACTATATCAAGAAAGTCTAGCAAATCCTAACGAAAAAATTAGAGATCATGCGGCTACAATTGATTTAGATTATAGCTTAGAAGACTTACCAAAAACCCTGAATTCAATGACAACAGCTTGTGACAGATTAAGAAATATTAGCACCAGTTTAAGAACCTTTTCCCGTGCGGATCAAGATGATCAAGTTTATTTTAATATCCATGAAGGGATTGATAGTACAATTTTAATCCTCAATCATCGTCTCAAAGCTAATCAACACCGTCCCGCAATAAAAGTGATCACAGATTATGGTAATTTACCTAAAATCAAGTGTTTTCCTGGACAATTAAATCAAGTATTTATGAATATTTTGGCAAATGGTATTGATGCTTTAGATGAATTCAATGATGGACGTAGTTATGCTGAGATTCAAGCAAATCCTAACTTAATTACTATTAAGACATTTGGTGAAGATCACCAAGTAAAAATATCAATTGCTGATAACGGTAATGGGATGACTGAAGAAGTTAAGCAGCGAATATTTGACCACTTATTTACTACTAAAGGGGTAGGGAAAGGAACAGGATTAGGATTGGCGATCGCACGACAGATTATTGTTGAAAAACATCAAGGAACCATTACAGTTAACTCGGAATTAGGTGTGGGTACTGAGTTTATCTTGTCTCTACATAAGAGTTAATAATAAACCTGGGAGGTATTTGTTTGGATCATCCGCACGAGTTTAAGAAGTCCGGCATTTTTTTCAACTTGTATGTAAACTTCTTGGGTGAGGGTGCGGATTATTTTTATAATACATATATAGTACAAATTTGTCAACAGAGATTTGGGAAATTTTACAGGTATTTTGCTAAAGTTGCGGCAGTCTTTTCACCAGTTAAAGCCCAACTAAATTCCTGAGCGCGGGCTAAACCCTCAAGTACCCTCCAAGAACTATCATTACCAATAACTGAAACTGTATAAAGTTCCCAATCACCCGCCGCAGACAACCTCGAATACTCCCAGATAACGGTGTGCATTGGGGTTGTTATGCCGCGCCGCTTACTGGCTCATCCTTGTGCATCTATATCTCGTATCCTAGCGTTACTAACACTACTTCTTCTAATTGAGCAATTGTTTCAGCACTCAGTTGACTTAACCTCCGAATTAACCGAGTCTTATCCAGTACTCGAATTTGAAAACACAATGCAACTGAATCCTGTGATAATCCACCATCTCCCCGTTTGATCAGCATACAAATTGGTAATGAGGCGCGACGCTGGTTCGTAGTTAAGGGGATGGCAATAGTTGTTGTTGAGAACTGAGAGACGATATCATTTTGAAAAATGATGACAGGACGAACACCCGCTTGCTCAGAACCTTGAGTAGGATCAAGGTTTGCTAACCAAACTTCCCCTCGTTTAAGCTGGTCGGTCATTACTGATCTTCCTGGGCAAGCATCACTCCATAATCACCCATTCCAGCTTCAGCAAGAGAACGGTCTTCTTCTGCAAACTCAGTTGCAAGGGAAGCCAACTGAACAGGATCAAGAACGATACGGCGGCGTTTATCTCGAAATTTGAGAAAAGCAATGAAGTCAGCGACTTGTTGAAGTTGCTCGTTAGTGAGTTGATCGAGATCTTGCTTAAGAGCTTCGCTAGTGACTGGCATACTAACATAGTAAAAGGATTTTTAAGCTATTGCTCTATTATAGATAATCCGCTTCCACTATGTACCCAAGTCTCAGTAGTGGTGCGATCGTGTTTGTAGGAAGTACAGAAGGATAATCTAAAAAATTATCGCAAAAAGAGCAGTGCCAATAGACAATTTTGATTTTAATTATCCGCACGAGTTTAAAAAGTCCGCCATTTTTTCATTTTGTATGTAAACTTCTTAGGTAAGGGTGCAGATTACTCTTAATATACATATATAATAAAGATTTGTCAACTGAGATTTGGGAAATTTTACAAGTATTTTGCTAGAATTGCAGCAGTCTTTTCACCAGTTAAAGCCCAACTAAATTCCCTAGCTCTGGCTAAACCCTGTTGTCGTAAACGCGATCGCCAAGCTGAACTATTGACAATTGTCTCCATTGCTAATCTAATTTCATTTATATTATAGGGATTAACTAATAAAGCTGCATCAAGGGTTATTTCTGGTAAAGACGCTAGATTAGAAGTAATCACGGGTGTACCACATCCCATTGCTTCTAAAACAGGTAAACCAAAACCTTCCCACAGACTCGGAAAAATTAGCGCGATCGCTTGGTTAATTAAGATGGGTAACTCTGGATAGGGTACATATTCTAAAAATTTGACTCTTTTAGTTAACTCTAACTCTTTGACTTGCTCGATGAGAATTTGACTATAGCGTCGATCTTTTGGTCCAACTAACCATAATTCCCCATCAGAAAAATTTGGTAAACTTGCAAATGCTGTAATTAAACGTTGCAAATTTTTATGGGGATTCAGTCGTCCGATATAGAGAAAATAATTTTTGGTAGGTAAATCCATAAAGCGAAAATTATTAGTATCATAAGCGAGGGGAATCGGGGTAATTTTTTGAGGGTCAATATTAAAAAACTCCCTAATATCCTGTGCTGTAGCTACAGAATTACAGATAATATGTTGAGCCTGAGATAAAACTTGAGGTATATAATAACGACAATAATAGGTCATCGGTGAAAACATCTGGGGAAATCTCAAGGGAATTAAATCATGAACCATAACCACAAACCGACTATCACTAAATAGAGGTGCTTCAGGTAATGGTGAAAAAATTAATTGGGATTTTAATTGCTGATAAATTTGCGGTAGATGTACCTGAGTCCAAATTAATCGGCGTAAATGACCTTTAACTCCTTGTTCTGGTGTTTGTCCATCAGGAATTGGGTAATAAGTATAATCTGCGATCGGTTGAGCAGCTAATAAAGTAGGGGCAAAATGTTTTAAATGGGGTAGCAGATTTAAACAATAGGTACTAATCCCCGTGGGACGTTTCATTAAAACTGCCAAATTGATCAAAAGTTGATGTGGGTTTAATTCCATTTGATGTGAATTCGAGTATGGATAAGAAGTAATCATTGACAGATTTATGGATAACTTTTGAGCCACTGACAACGATTATAGCGCCATGCTAATGCTTCTTCATTTGGATGTAACTCTAATTTAGTAGGTAAACTTAATCGAGTACCATTTAATTGATAATAGATGGTTTCCTGGAGTTGGGGAGAAACTGTTATTTCCTTAGTTTTGGGGTGAATAGCAATTAGATCGCGATCGAAAAGTGTATGAATATCGCTGCGAAGCAATAAGCCATTTGAGACTTCATTGGTATGTTTGCCATTGTATGGTTTAATATGAGCAGCTTCTAGTGCTTCACCTGCATTTGTTTTGGTAATTGCACATTCTTTGTTGTAAGCATCAAGCAATTCTTGGCGGAATTTAGCTTGTCCTTGTCTTTGATTAAGAGCTTTTTTGATTTCTTTAATTGCGATCGCGAAGTGAGAAGATTGTTCATCTGGATCTGCCCAGGAAGTATTTAATCCAAGTTCGGACAATCCTGCTTGCATTTCCTGAATTTTTTGTTCGGAAATATTACCTTTGATGGCAAATTCGATCAATAAAGAAACCTGGAAATTGATATTGTTGATTAGAGTCAAGATCACCTTGGAATAAAAAGTCATCCATTTTTGAGGAATAACTTTTCCTCTCCATCCGAATGATGATATTTCGATCGCTAAATCATTGCTCAATTCTAATTCTGCTAAAGCTATTCTGGTCTGATTAATAGTTGTTTCTTCAATATTTCCTATCACCAATATATTCACTTCTAAGGTTAAATTAACATTTTTGTCACTACTGGATAATTTACTAAGAACTTTGGTGTAGAAATTCATCCACTTCTGAGGACTAATTTCACCAATCCATTTCAATTCTTTAGGTGGGAGTTCTTGATGATCAGGTACTTGATAAGTTGTGGGATTTTCTTCGGTTCTTAAATTATTAAAAGATTTTACAGCAAATTCAGCGATCGCGCTAATTGTTTCTACTGTTGCTGTGACTGTGAAATTTCCCTCATCTTCTCCAACGGTAAGAACACCATTCGGTTCAATCTTACCACCTGTAGTAGTCCACTGGATTTCACTAATCGCAATTTCTTGGTCATGCTGATCGCGTCCCCGTGCAGTAAAGGTTTGTTTTTTACCCGGTTCGAGTTGTAATTTGGTTGGTGAAATTATCAAGGTACTCAACCTAGGAGGATCGGTAATACGTTGCAGATAAGCTTCAGCTACTTCTGCTTTAATAATAAACAAATCCTCAGAAATCTCGATTTGGTTAGCTGCTAAATCTGTTTTAAACTCAAATGGTTCATAGCGATCGCCCGCTGCTTTACCAACTAATGCTAAAATGCCATCTTTAACACCACGAGCGATCACATCTTTGACTACATCCCCTTTCAATAGTCGGGGAAATACAGGTGAAGCAAAGAATACATCCCGTACAGATTTGGTACTCCACTCCTGAAAAGCACCAGACCAATTGCGAACTAAAAAGCGCGGACTAACTACATCTACTACATCACCATCGACACGCAAGCGATTGATAATTAATTCTACAATTGATTTAGCAGAACTGGAGGTAATTAAACCCAAATCAACGACCTGTAACTGATTATTTTTACCTAGTAACGCAATATATTTATAAGAGCGCCATACTGATTCAATTAAATCGCGTTGTGCTTTTTTCAAGTTTTCGGATAATTGCTTTTTCTGAGTCTCTTCTAAATTAGTTTCCTCATCCCGAATGTCTTCCCATGCTAACATCTTGCGAGCTTCTTCGCGCAATTGAATATCTGAGTCTGCGATCGCGAAAATTAGCGCACTCTTAAAGGTTCGGGCTGAAGCACCTGACTCGCGAATCATTGACTCCACTAGCTTTAGGGTACTTTCATCTTGTTTAGAATGGGTAGGAGCCATCACCGCTAAAGTCAGTATAGCTTGATTGGGAATATTGTTAGGTTTACCCTGAGCGTTCCCTGAGCGCGTACCCTGAGCGTAGTCGAAGGGTTCAGGAAAACAAATAACCTGAATTCCCTGATTAGTAACAAATAACTTTTGAATTTCGGTGTGAATTCGCTCATCAATACGATTTCTTTCTACATTAGCGCGACGATCTGCTAGAATTTTGTTGAGGTTTGGATAGAGACTGAATCGATATTTTGTTTTCTCAACAGTTAAGTAATAGCAATCGCTGGTGAGAGATTCCAAAACCGTTTCTACATTGCCAATATCTACATTTGGCTCACCTACAGCCAGTCGAATTTCTGGTACAGTTGTCTCTATGCGGGTACAGCCACCATTAGACTCAAAAAAGATAGTCGTTGCAACTTTGCGATGTAACCTTGATTTTTTAATATCTTCTGTAGCTTCAGCATCAAGACGAATCGAGTGAGCGTCTTTTTTACCACATATATCAGTAGTAACTGGTCCTTCTAGGCGATCGTTTCCCAGTTGATCGAATACTGCTGCTCGAAATGATAAGTTATCTAGGGGTGCAGTTCCTAATCCAATTAGTGCATCACGATGATTACCTTTGTATCCTTCTTGATAAGCAATTGATACCCATAAAGCTAAGAGACGCAAGACACCCCTAGTGCGTTGAAATCGAGGTAAAGTCTGCCATTTCCGTTCAAATACCGATAGCACTGTGGGATGAAAAGGATAAGTCGCAATAAAAGCTTCCCGTGCATTTTCAATTGGGAAACTAGGTAACTGTTGCTTGTGTTCAATTACCCAATCTGCATATTCATTACAAGTAGCAACAGCATCTTTAGGCAGAATGATTTTACCTTCAACTGTCACCGCATTGGCAGTCCATTCAAATAAGCGACGGCGGATAATTTCTGATGTCTCAGATTCGGCAGACATCAGAATTGCCTTACCTAATCTGTCTAGTAATTTTTTGAAACGCTGTTCGTCGCCTTCATCAACCGCATTATATTCCATCTCTGAAGCGGGAATAGATACTACTAAAACGACGTTTTTCTCTCCTCTGGCAGTTTCTGAAAGTGCTTGAATGAAGTTATAAAGGCGATCGCCATAGCCTTTTTTGCGATAAGTGCTGACATAGTTGATAATCTCGTCTAACAGGATCAAACACGGCTGATCTTTAGGCAAAAACTGGCGAATCACATCACCTTTGGGTTCAATAAATTGTTTTTCGTGTTCGGCTACTATATTAAAAGCTGTTTCGCCACCTAATTGATAGGCAATTTCACCCCAAGGTGTTTTTCGCAGAGGAGTACCGTCATTACCACCACGTCCAGTGATCGAGTCAAATTCAGTACCAACAAACACAGCTACAGCAGCTTCGGGGATGGAGGAAATACCTGCTTGACTTAAGATTTTATTGACTCCCACCCAGTTATTAGCAGCAGTACCATTTTTAGCTAAGTGATAGAGTAGAGTTAATGCGTGAGTTTTACCACCGCCAAATTGGGTGGAAAGATTGAATATAGCTGAAGTTTCTGTTGTTTCTCCAGAAAGTCGTCTGACTACTTGAGCCGCGAGGTCTATTAAATATTTGGTTAGATAAGTGCGATCGAAAAATCTTTCTGGTTCTTGATAGTCAGCAGGCGCTCTTTGATCTCGCACTTGGTCGAGATGCACCGCAAATTCAGAAGCATCTAAAGGTTTACCTTCACGCAAGTCTTCGCGAGGGATAAGTCCTTCAATTTTATACCAAGGTTTGAGTCCTGCCACTATATTAGTCCTTAATATTGATTAGACAAGAAAGCAAAAGTCATGGTGATCAATTTACTGGACAGGCAAGATGCCTGTCCCACAAGAGTTTTTTTTGTTGTTGTGGGACAGGCATCTTGCCTGTCCTAGTTATTTTTGCAAGAAGTTTATTTAGAATCCTAGTCCTTTTTTTCTTGCTAAAACTCCATCTACCCAGCGTTTTTCATCGGTGCCTGTGGGATACAATGCCGAGAGTGCCTGGGCTAATGTCCAGAAGCGATTGTCACTTCCTACACCGTCATCGACTAAGAAGCGTTTCAGGGCTTCACTGCGTCCAGCAGCAAATAGAATCATGGTTTGGTGGATGCGATCGAGTACAGTTTTACCTTGATTCTCAGTATTAGTATCGCCCCAATTTTCTACATCTTCATCGGTGGTAATACTTAGTGTATCAAAGAGACTCAATTGCTTTTCGCCTTTTTTCGGGCGTTTGGTGGGGGCTTTACCTGCGTCTTTGCCGAATAGATAGGGCGATCGCTCTGATACTGGTAGCAGTCGCGCTTTATCTCCCTTTATTTGGACAAGACTGGTAAGCATTTCTAGGTGTGCGCCAAGTCCCTGAGCAATCTTACGAGCAGCATCGAATTCCAAAATGTAACCGCTCATTTTGGCTGATTTTTTGGAGGTATCCTCATCATCTTCGTCATCGTTGGTACTATCATTGGGGCTGCTTGCATCAGTTTGCTCAGTACCAGTGGAAAGCGTCCAGAACCACATCGCAGTAAGACGAGCATCTTCTTCAAAACCTGTAGCATCAGCACCTGAGAAAATCATGCTGAGGGCTTCTTTAGAAACCGCAGCCCAGACATATTCGAGATATTCTTTGAGGGTGACAATTTCGCCAGAGGCTTTTTCTACGCTGTCATAACGGGAGAAGATTTCTAAAGCAGGACCGAGACAAGCAAATATGGCATCAGCTCCAACTACACCTTCACTAGCAAGTCTGGGCATCCAGTCGTGAATACATTGGGGGAGTTGTTGCAATACATCCCGCCAGTCGCCTATTTCTTTAGTGCTGCGGGGACGACAAACTATATGAACGGATGAGGCGAGGGAAGCTGTACCCATTGCGTTCATTCTGCTACCCATTTCGGTATCTATTGACCATGACCCTGTAATTGTCCAACCTGCATCTACCATTGCTTGTAATTGTGCTTCCCAACCTGATGTAGATTTATGGGCAAAGACAATTACACCAATACCATTAGAAGATAAAATTCGACATCCCTCTGCCATTGCTTTACCCATTTGCCTTTCAAAATAGGCTTTATCTTTTCCTCTATTTAGATCAACAATACATTCTTCTTCTTTTGGAGTTAATTCATCTTCAAAAGAGATTCCGATAAATTTGGGTAAAGTTCTCTTTAGCCACACATAAAAAAAATCAGATAGATCTGAATATTCAATACTATCGAAATATGGAGGATCACTAATAAATGCTTGAATAAAATCATCTGGTAGGGGGTGAGTAGCGGCTGAACTTCTTTCTATGGAAGCAACAGGGTAGACGATTGTACTTTCTCGCTCTAAAACTTCCAGAACATTTTTCATTGTCACGCTATAGTCACCGGCTGCATTAGAAACAGGTGAAGTCTCGGCAAAGTCCCAAGCCATTGGAATTGCTTGCCTTGTGAATAAGTGACCAATTCGATCCATTGAGGTTTGCCAAGTTACCAAAGAACACATAACATCAGCAATTTTGCTCACTCCAATACTCAAAACTGTTTGAACAGCGATCGCCAATCCTTGATCACTATCAGCTAATTTTTTTCCTACTTTTTGCACTAATCTTGTTAATGTCGTTAAAGCTAAAGATTGACGAGATGTAAATAAATTTCCGAATTGATTTATTCCATAAGACTCTAAACGAAAACTTCTACCTTGAGGCGGTACTGACTCATCAGGAACTAAGCTTAATACTCCCTTATGTTCGCCTTTCCGTTTTTCTAACTCTTGTTTAGCCCTAATTACAGCCTTTAAATCCTGCTCATTAGGCAACCGATAAAAACGCCCCTGAGTTTCTGTTTTAGTAGTCACCACACAAAATAACCGAGCATCATCAGCACCCCCATGACGTGCTTTTAACTGTATTCTTACCGAAGCTACAGGAGTAGTAAAACCACAACAAGGACAAGTCGCCGAACCTCTTTTAACAGTGCCATCTAAACTCGGATTTTTGACCTCAATTTCTGGATGATCAATAACTATCCATTTACCTTTTTGCTTTTCAATAATCTCAAAATCTATTCGCTTATTTTCTGGTTTAGGAATAATCCGTAAAGCAACAGACCGATTACTTTTTTTCGCTAACCACAGCGATCGCATTAACGGCACTTCTGCTCCACAACCCGGACCCTCACAAACAATCGTTCGCGCCCATAAATAGGCAATAGGTGTACTTCCATCTGCATCTTTAGGATAAAATTCGCTTAATTCTTTTTCGGCTTCTTCCTTAACCCACTCTCCCCATTTTCGCACTTCATCCGCTAGGGTTTGACCGTATTTAGGAATATATTCCAACACCACTTTATTTAATAAAACCGCTACTGGATTCAAGTCAGAAGCAAAAGCATCCGCACCCACCCGCAAAGCTTCTAATGGGATTGAACCACCACCCGCAAAAGGATCAACTACCAGAGGTCGCGTCCCGATTTCACCACCTAACGCTTCATGAGCAACCTGAGTCAGCGATCGGGCTGTTGTCAAATAATCTGACTGGGTAGAATTATCCCAATTAGCAAAATCTGCAATAAAATCTAATAAGCGATCGCGGAGAATATTAAGATGTTGGGAATTCTTAGGATCTATCTGATTTTCCGTTTTGGCTAAAAATTTCCATTTACTCCAATTTTCAGGAGAACAATGATTAGCTAAATCCTTATCGATCGCTACTTTTTTAGCAAAATTATTAATAATGCTAGCAGCTTTATCCCGAAAATCTTGAGGACAATTTTCATCAACCGGATCAATCCATAATGCCGCACAAATCACCGCTCGACACGCTGCTAAAGGTCGCCTTGCCCACCATATATGCAGTGTGGAAATATGCCCATGACGAATAGATTTTTCGCGTCTAGCGTGGGCAGAAATGCGCTTGATGGGGAGGTCAATTTCGATTAAACGTTTGGGATATTGTGTCATTTAAGGATAAGTACCGCGATCGAGAAAATAATTATTGCCCTCTGCTGATTGAGGAGCAACACCATATTCAACCACAAGCAGCATTTATTATGAAGTATAGCAGTTTTGTCTGTGGTGTTAGATGGGGTGCGTTCATTTAGGTGATCTGTGGGGTTGGACGGGTTCGTTAATGTTATTTGTGTGTGGCAAGGTTGATGGTGAACCCGCCCCTACGAATCCTGGTTTTTGGCGATAAATTCTGATTTTTGGTGATAAATCCTGATTTTTGGCGATCGCTTTGACCAGAAATAACTGGTTTTGTCTGTGGTGTTAGATGGGGTGCGTTCATTTAGGTGATCTGTGGGGTTGGGCGGGTTCGTTAATGTTATTTGTGTGTGGCAAGGTTGATGGTGAACCCGCCCCTACAGGTGATATAATGTTCGGCTATTGGATTATTGACCAAAAAATATGAAATTCAATCCTGATATCCATCATCGACGTTCTATTCGTCTATCTGGATATGATTATAGCCAACCAGGTGCATATTTTGTGACAATTTGTATAAGGCAACGTGAGTGTTTATTGGGTGATATTCAAGAGGGGAAGATCCGGTTAAATTGTTACGGTGAAGTCGTTAACTTTAATTGGTTTAATCTTCAGAAAGTGTATGCTAATATTGAATTAGATTCTTTTGTGATTATGCCGAATCATATTCATGGAATTATCCTGCTCAAAGAGCATAATAAAGATCATAGCTTATCGGAAATTGTGAGAGGTTTAAAAACATTTTCTGCCCGTCGAATTAATCAAATCCGCTTGGTTAAAGGAATACCTGTATGGCAAAGAGGATATTATGAACATATTATTCGTAATGAGATAGCATTCTCAAAAATTCAAGAATATATTATTAATAATCCGTCTAAATGGGAAACCGATGAAATGCACCCATCGCAAAAATTTTCCAATTCCCAGAAAATCAATATTAAATTAGATCATAAAAATGTATTATCGATGAATTTATTATCATAATAAACCAGGATTCGTAGGGGCGGGTTCACCATCAACCTTGCCACACACAAATAACATTAACGAACCCGCCCAACCCCACAGATCACCTAAATGAACGCACCCCATCTAACACCACAGACAAAACCAGTTATTTCTAGTCAAAGCGATCGCCAAAAATCAGGATTTATCACCAAAAATCAGAATTTATCGCCAAAAACCAGGATTCGTAGGGGCGGGTTCACCATCAACCTTGCCACACACAAATAACATTAACGAACCCGCCCAACCCCACAGATCACCTCAATGAACGCACCCCATCGAACACCACAGACAAAACCAGCTATTTCTGGTCAAAGCGATCGCCAAAAATCAGAATTTATCGCCAAAAATCAGGATTCGTAGGGGCGGGTTCACCACCAACCTTGCCACACACAAATAACATTAACGAACCCGCCCAACCCCACAGATCACCTAAATGAACGCACCCCATCTAACACCACAGACAAAACCAGTTATTTCTGGTCAAAGCGATCGCCAAAAATCAGGATTTATCGCCAAAAATCAGGATTCGTAGGGGCGGGTTCACCATCAACTTTGCCACACACAAATAACATTAACGAACCCGCCCAACCCCACAGATCACCTAAATGAACGCACCCCATCGGACACCACAGACAAAACCAGTTATTTTTGGTCAAAGCGATCGCCATAAAACCATCTCAATTCCCAGGATTTTTCTAATAGCGATCGCGATGATATTTTTTGATCTTTGTGGGACAGGCATCTTGCCTGTCCTATTTATTTTTGCTTTCTTGTCTAATAGGTATAATCAAATTTGATTAACCCCCAAAATTTTCTCTGCATTAATGTGATAATGTTCAATTTTTACTAGAGCTTCCCACCCCAATTCCACAGGATCTTGGATTGGATGCAATTCTGGATTAGAAGCGCAGTTAAAGACTACATATAGCCAGTAATCTTTCTTGAGACGTTCTGCCGTTTTGTACTCATTAGTAGTAAGTGCTACTTGTCCTACCTCTGACCGTCCCTTCACTTCAATAAACCGCACGGAAATAGCTGTATTTGGATCTTCAGGATGGAATTTACGAGAAATGAGATCAAACCCGCGATTCTCCGACTCAACACTTTCCACCACCCATCCGCGAGACATTTCGTAGACAATAACTGTCTCTATTGCTATTCGTTCAATTTCATCATTGCTGACAATAGATACAATTTCAGGCGATGTGCGTTCTGGATGAGGTAAAACCCAGGCACGTCCATGATGTTGAATATCAGCGATCGTACAACTGCGCTCTTTTTGAAGTTCCTCGTGCCGCGTTTCTAAGCGCCCATTTAGTTCAAACAAACGGTCTTCTATTTGCTTAATCCGACCATCTAAACCAGATTCCTTAGAACCAGATTCTTTTTGCGTCATCAGTTCGGCAAATTGACATTGAACTCGATCAATAATTGCATTAAGACTAATTTCTAAGTGATGCTTAATAGTTTCTATCTCTTTTTCTCGCTGTGCCTTAGTTTCTATTAAGAATGGCTGCAATGCTTGTTCAATTAACACTTGTTCTACTTGCGATCGCCCAGGTAATACGGAATCATCAGGGAGTTCTTTTCCCTGGGGTGCTAATACCAAATCCAAGAAAATAGTCGGTTGACGCACGGTAATAGTTCTGTCCATGTCAGTTTGCACCACAAACAATCGCTTGTGCAGAGTGCGCCCACTTCCATCAGCGATCGCAGCAGAAAACACATCCAACCTAGCAGAATATTGGCGATATAGATCATAAAACACCGCACCTCGCTGCAAATCATCGCGCACTAATTCCAGCACTTGTTCTCGCACACACTCAAATAAAGGATGTCCCGGTGTCACCCACTCCAAAGTCGGATCATCTTTCAGCAATTCTCGATTAAATGCAATCCGCTTATACTCCCGTCCTAATTTACCGTAACGAGATTCGAGCCGATCGCCAACAGACCAAAGGGTGCGGGGTAATTTACCAATCCGATAGATCCGATCACCCTTACTCGTTTCTTTGGGATGAATACCAGTGATGGGTGCAGATTGAGTAAAGAAATCCTCGATCGCTTCTGGTACTAAGCGTTTTTCTTTAGCTTCAGCTGATTTACCTACGATCGCAGATAAATTAAGTTCTCGTTTGGCTAACCCTTCCAAAGCAGAATTAGTAATCCGACGAAAACTTTGCACATCTACCTGCTCAATAATACGGTTTTTAATGACATCTTCAGTAAGATTGCGAGCGTACATATCCCGAATCATCCGCTCTAACTGATTAGCGGGGAAAATATCACCCAAAACGTTGAAAATTTTGCCCGTGTTTTCTGGGTCTAAATCGGTTTCAATTGCTTGCAATCGCTCGAACAATTTCCACAGTACCCGTCCTTCGCGGGTGTTAGTAGAAACAAAGTTAAAGATTAAACAATCCTTTTCCTGACCGTAGCGATGAATCCGACCCATACGTTGTTCTAAACGCACAGGATTCCAAGGAATATCATAGTTAATCATCAGCCAGCAAAATTGCAAATTAATACCTTCTCCTGCTGCTTCAGTAGCTACTAAAATCTGACAGTCTTCTCGAAACTCCCGCTCGGCATAAATCCGAGTATTAGGTGTATCGCGATCGCCAATTTTCATTCCCCCGTGAATTTGAGTAACGGACAATCCCCAATTTCTAAGTTTACCTACCAAATAATCAAGGGTATCTTTGTGTTCGGTGAAAATCAGCAACTTCATTTTCGGGTCTTTGAAGATGCCTTCTTGAGTAATAACTTCCTTAAGTTTGACTAATTTAGATTCAATTTCGCGACATTCGAGTTGTTGAGCTTCAGCAATTAGTTTAGTCAATTGAATCAATTCATCACGCAAATCATTAGGATTAATTGAAGCAACAACAGATTCAAGGTTGCCAATAATTTTTTGCTGTTCTTCTTCCGTCAGTTCTTCAAAATCATCGGGCAATTTCTTATTAATCTGTTCTTGACGATAAACTTGGGGATCATCTACAATCCTTTGGCGTTTTTCCTGCATCCGTTCCAGACTGCGACGCACAGCATAAACACTCGAAGCAAAGCGCCTTTGTAGCATTGCCATTGTGAACCCCAGAGCGCGACCTCTCGCCGAATCATCCTCAGCAGCTTTGATCGATTGATCTTCAACATAATGGGTTAGATCATCGTAAAAATCTAACTCTTCGTCATCAATTTGGAAATCAATTGTTTCTACTTTCCGCGTAGTGAATAGCTTTTTAACTTGTCCCGTTTCTGGATCTGGGAAGGTAACAAGAGCCTCTTTAGTACGCCGTAAATAAAATGGAGCGACATGGCGACGCATGGCTTCCTCTAAACTTTTGATATCTCCATAAATATCGCGATCGAGAAGTTCAAGAAATAAACAAAAGTTAGCTGGGTCACCTTTGTGGGGAGTAGCAGTCATTAATAAGTAATGGTCTGTCATCTCCGATAGTCTTTCTCCCAGTTGGTAGGCTAGAGTTTTTTTATCAGCACTGTAAGCACTCATCTTGTGAGCTTCATCTACAATCACCAAATCCCATTCCGAACGCAGCAAACTTTCTTTAGCATCGGATATGCGAGACACCCAAGAGACGGAGGTAATCACTTGGTTTTTTTCTTGCCAGGGGTTCGTGCCATAGTTAGCTCGTAGCACATCTCCCCGAACTATCTCGAAATCTTCACGAAACTTTTCCTTCAGCTCCCGTTGCCACTGAAAAGTTAGATTAGCAGGAGCAACAATCAAAACGCGCTTGACCAATCCCCGAATTTTGAGTTCTTTAAGTAGCAATCCTGCCATAATAGTTTTGCCAGCACCTGGATCATCAGCTAAAAGAAAACGAATTCGAGCTAATTTGAGAAAGTAGTCATAGACTGCTTCTAACTGGTGGGGTAGAGGATCAACTCGCGCGATCGCCAAAGAAAAATAGGGATCATATTCATGAGCGAGTCCCCAGCGCAAAGCTTCTACACCAATGCGGAATTTATGGGGATCACCGTCAAAGGGTTCTTGATCCGGACTGGAGCTTAATTGTACTAATTGCTCAATATTGAGAATAGTTTCATAAACTTGATTGGTGTTGAGTCCCTTACCAATGAGTTTAATCGCGTCTCCCATTGGTAAAGTCACGATTACTTGTATTGGTTCAGGGAAGAGAGAGCCACTAATAATTAGATTGGGTTTGAGTTGGTCTAACTGCATAATTCTTACATTTTAATTGTCTAACCGAGTTGTTTGTAGGTGGTGTTTCAATCGCGATCGCCGATTTTAATCTCTATGCTAATTTACGGTAATGTGAATTGGACGGACTAGAAAAAAGTGATCAGAACAGCATTTGACTGAGGTTAAAGTCGCTTGTGAGTGATCTGTGTTGGTTGGGCAGGTTTATGAGTGGGACAGGCATCTTGCCTGTCCGTGATCTATTTGGAGCAGAATTGATTGGTGAACCTGCCCCTACAAATCCTGGTTGATTGTGATCATAAATTCATTCACCTGCCCCTACAAATCCTGTTAATCTTGTCATCCTCTAATCCTGATCGATTTTTTGGTGAATCCCTGTAGGGGCGGATTCTAAAAGGAAAAAATCGGGTTGAACAGATTCTCAATTTCTTAAGAGGATTACCATGAAAGAATTACCTGATGAGAAAACATTACTTGAAATGCTTGAAGTCTTTAAAGACGCTGAAATCAAAGCCAGAGAAATGAGTGAACTGGCGACTGCGATCGCGTTGAAGTATCAAAAAAAAACTGCGCGAAACCAGACATAGACAACAACAGGTTAGCGGAGTTGAGTAGCTCAAATATGTCCCTTAATAGGTACTAACTACCCTTCCAGTACCTATTTAATTGTACAGTACCTATTTTTTCCGCCAACGTGCATCACGTCCTTTACCTGTACATTCGAGCCGTCCTAAAGCACGTTCTTGCTGTAATATCTGGCGAATTAGGTCAATGCCCACAGTGGGGCAGCGTTCCTTTAAATTACGAATAGAGAAATCGAAAGGCATATTAATAATAGCATTAAGCACCATAGCTGTTTTAGCACCCTTGACTTTGGTTACTAGACCCACTCGTTGCTCAAAGTCCCGGTACGCTGTTAGCACCATGACTCCTAAAAAATACTCCCACCAAGGTAACAAGCTATGCTGTCCTTGGTGCCAGTTCTGTGACGACTGGTAAAGTGTATCGTAATAACTTTCCTTAGTCCGCTCGATAATCTGCTCCAAACTAATAAACCTTCCCACCTCATAACCAGCTTTGTATAGTAATAGTAGTGTCAGTAAACGAGCCATACGTCCATTACCATCTCTAAAAGGATGAATACATAAAAAATCCAGAATATAGGTGGGAATTAGTAGCAATGGCTCACTTTGATCAGACTGCAAAAGCTGATTAAAATGTTCGTGTAAGCGTTCCATTGCAGTTGGTGTGAGATAAGCAGGAAGTGCTTTAAACCTCACTATTTTTGTGCCATCTGAACGAGTTTCACTAATTTCGTTGTCTACTGACTTCCATTGTCCACCTTCTGCGACAGCAAACTGATAAAGGTCACGATGTAGGTGTAAAACGACTCCAGGTGTGAAAGGGATATGAGCATAACTAGTATGGATAGTTGTCAGCACATCTCGATAACCAGCAATTTCTTGTTCGGAACGATCTTGAGGAGTAGTTTTGTCAGCTATTAGTTTCTTAATTCGTTCTATTGGTGCGGTGATACCCTCGATCCGGTTAGAAGACTCGCTACTCTGAATAATTGCAGTTTGACGTAGGTTTTCTAATACTTGGGGTGATTGTTCTTGGCATAATTCTTGTTTACCTTTATACTCACCAATCAGTCGGATAATGCGGATTAGATTAACAGTAGGATGCTGACGTTCAATCAAACCATTTTCAAAAGATTTCATAGCTTAATATTCCCGAAGCTTGGCGATAAAATTCTTTAAACCGTTCCATCTTCCCAATGCTACTTCCCGATCGCGCGGTAAAAGCCAAATTACTAATCCCAGCATATAACCCAAATTTAACCACAATGCTAAAATAGTTCCATGTTGTTTTAAAAACCATAACTTACTATAGGTAGCATAAGTAAACTTAGCCAATTGATTTTTTCCAGTAATCGCTGAAACTTCATGAGTTACCAAAACTTTCTGAGTCACTCCGATCGGGTAACCCTGTTGATAATATCTTTCACATAAATCAGCATCTTCATAGTAAAGAAAATAGCGATCGTCAAACCTTGGACAATGGTCAAACCTAGCCAAATTTAAAATCAGACTACACCCAGAAACCCAACGACAGTTGATGATTTTGATTTCCTCATTTTCCGGTTGTTGATCTAGGCTTTTTAAAGAACCAATCCAAGGATTAAATCTACCCTTACTAAACCATATTTCACCATTAGTATCTCTAATCCGAGTTCCTAGAATTGCCAGGGATGGTACTTGCTGAAAACATTGTGTAATATATAAAATAGCTTCTTTATCAATAGTAGTATCGGGATTAATTAGCCAGATTAATGCTTGACGATCGCGTTTATAAACATAATCAATCCCTAAATTACAACCACCCCCAAATCCTAAATTTTTTTCGGCATTAATTACAATGATTTGCGGATATTCAGCTAATAAATTATCAAGGGGAGCATCAGGAGAATTATTAACTACTAAAATTTTACATTCTTGACTATCCTGTGCCAACTCAATAGAAATAAGCAAATTTTTAATTAAATCACTAGCATAATAGTTAACAATAACAAAATAAATCATCATCGATGCTTTTATTCCCACCCAACATCATGCCATTTATTCTAACCTGATTTTGGCTTAGTCATCTGTTGAATTCCGATCTGGGTTTCGCGTTGAACGCTCGACTGAACGATCGCTTAACCTCCACAGGGGACAGTTGACGATGGTGGTGTGGAGTCCATCTCCCATTATTTCTACCACAAGGTTGCAAAATTTGGCAGAAATTATCGACTGAGCATTCATAAATTTGCTAGCAATTAAGTAAACAGCTATACCTTATTATATCACAAAAATGTTCTATTATATAGCTAGAGACGATGTATTTTATTTAGAAAAGTTAATATGGATGAAGAAAAAATGTCAAATATAAATGAATTAGACAACCAAGATTGGTGTAATCGCAGTTTAAATAATATTCCCCTCAATGAAGCGACTCTGTACGAATATGCTGTAGCGATCGCCGAGAGCCAATATAAAGATGAACAGACTTATCCCTCAATGAAGGTTTTATCAGATATCAAATTTGCTTTGGATGCAACTGCGATTGTCGCGATCACCGATTGTCAAGGATTGATCACGTATGCTAATGATAAATTTTGTCAGATATCTAAATATTCTCTGTCAGAAATTATCGGAAAAGACCACAAGATCATTAATTCTGGATACCATCCTAAATCCTTTTTTCAAGAAATGTGGTCAACCATTCAATCCGGAAAAGTTTGGAAAGGAGAAGTCAAAAATAAAGCTAAAGATGGAAGTTATTATTGGGTAGATACTACCATTGTCCCATTATTAAATGAAAGCGGGCGACCAATCGAGTATTTAGCGATTCGATTGGATATTACTGAACGTAAACAAACTGAGGAAGCATTACAGCGATCGCAGGATGAATTGCGAGAAAAAACTCAACATTTAGAACAAGTAATATCTGAACTAAAAACAACTCAAGCTCAACTCGTTCAAACTGAAAAAATGTCTTCTTTAGGACAATTAATCGCGGGGATTGCCCACGAAATTAATAATCCAATTAATTTTATTCACGGCAATCTCATTCATACTAGAGAATATACAGACAAAATTCTATACTTACTCCAAATTTATCAGAAGTGTTATCCGATATCTTTGCCAGAAATCCAAAAAGAAATTGAAGCAACTGAATTAAGTTTTATTAAAGAAGATTTGCCAAAAGTATTAGAATCAATGCAGTTGGGAGCAAATCGGATTCGTCAGATTGTTTTATCGCTGCGGAATTTTTCTCGTTTAGATGAAGCTCAGATGAAATCGGTTAATATTCACGAAGGTATTGATAGTACACTACTGATTTTGCAAAGTAGATTGAAAGGAAGAGGATCAGCTCCAGAAATTGCGATCGTCAAAGAATATGGTAATTTGCCTTTAATCGAATGTTATGCTGGACAGCTTAACCAGGTATTTATGAATATTATTAGTAATGGGATTGATGAACTAAAAACAGCGCATAAAAATGGCAAAATCACCAACCCTACGATCCAGATTCGCACTAAAGTCTCTGGGAAAGATCGCGTTACGATTGCGATCGCAGATAACGGATTAGGAATGACAGAAGATATCTGTAACAAAATCTTTGATCCTTTTTTTACTACTAAACCAGTGGGAGTAGGTACGGGACTTGGTTTATCAATTAGCTATCAAATCGTAGTCGAAAAGCATCGTGGTCAATTAACTTGTATTTCTGCTCCCAATGTCGGTACAGAATTTTTCATAGAGATTCCAATTCAGCAGTTAGGAATTCAATAAATCTGCGACCCCATCCAATCAGCAGGACTGTTTCAGGTTAGCAGAACACCTCTCCCCCAACCCCTCTCCTAACAGGAAAGGGGAGCAAGAATGATTCTGATTCCTCCCATCAATTTAATCATCTTAATTACTCCCCCTTCCCTCCTAGGGAAGCTACGGTGTACACACAAGTTGAGGTAGAGTAAGGGGGTTCGGGAAGTAAGGAGAAAAAACAGTGGAAAATCCAATTTGAATTCATGCACAAGAGTGCCCGGGAACAGCATTCAGAGATCCAAGACTGGTAAAAAGGGGAGCGAGGTTGTATGCAGCGATGGCACAACATCAATCAGTAAATATTCGGAAAATCAGTAAAAATCGAGCCCAGCAAGTTGGAGATTACCGATTTTTAGGGAATGAGAATGTGAAAATTGGAGAATTAGTCGTAAGTTTAGGAGAGCATTGCGCCTTACAAGTGGATGGAAAACACCAGGTCTTAGCGATAGCATGATCGTAGTGAAATTAACTTACAGTCTCACCAAGGGAGATGAAAATCCGAGGGAATTGGAGTAGTAGGAAACAATCAAGATGTCGGATTTTATCTTCACCCTACACTGGTGTTAGATGCAGAAAATGGCTGCCCACTAGGATTAAGCACAGTGCAATTGTGGAAGAGAGAACCTGACCATAAAGATCAGAAGGAAAGATCAGATCAGAACTTACCGATTGAAGAACAAGAATCCTATAAATGGCTCAAATCAGCCGAGAAAACAGACATTTGTTTCAGTCGGTCTGATGTGAAAATAGTGACTCATATCGGCGCTCGGGAAAGCGATATATTTGCAGAATTTGTCCGCGTACCTAATCAACAGAATCATCGATTAATCAGAGTCGCACAAAACTGTCAGCTACTGGATCAGCCCGAGTCTCTGTATACCTATTTAAGTCAGCAACCTTGTCAAGGAACTTATCCCGTTGAAGTCCAGGCTGATTCACGGGTTGAACGAACAGCAAGAGAAGCATTACTGTGCAGGGGCGTATTGCAATACGCCCGTACTTGCCCTGGTTCAAATTCAACGTCCCAAGCATTGATCTGCCGCCGATGATCCGGAAAGTGTCAGTAGGGGCCTATTGCCATACGCCCCTACGGATTATTGCTCGACTGGGTGGTTGGTCTGGCGCTCGGTCTCAAAAACCGCCAGGAATTACTACCTTAGTGCGCGGACGCGAGCCAATTTCAATCCTCTTTTTCTGGCGGTCAACTCGCCCTAGGTATGGTTGTGTGTACACTGTAGGTCTTTAGACCGGGAAGTGTCAACTACAAAATATGGTCAAGACTAATTACTAAATCTGGAAACGCAAGGGGTGAGATGCTTTCGCCGCGTCTGAATTGTTGGATACTTTCATAGCCGTTCGGACCAGGGTTGCGATATACCTCTAGTACGGGCGTATTGCAATACGCCCCTTCGATATCTACGATCCAAAGTTCAATAATCCCAGCTTGACTGTAGTGGACTGATTTTTCATTACGGTCATATTCCACCGTGGTAACCGATACTTCGATTAATAGATATACGTCTTGAGGTTGTGGAAGTTGATACCTGTAATCATCTTCCCTCCGTTTCAAAATTGATAGATCGGGTTCTGGTACTAATCCGACCTTTAGTCTGACTGGGATTTGTGCTACGACTGAAGCTCGATCATCAAAAAGTTTTGGGAAAATCCTACTCAATCGGATCAAACAGCTTATATGCCCACTACCCATCGGTGCCATAAGAATAATATCCCCATCAATTAGTTCTGTTCGTTCATCCGGTCCAATTATCCCAACTTCACCCAGCTTGTAATATTCCTCTACCGTGAATTTCTTTCTTGTTGGTCCTGTTGCTGTAGTTGCTGTTGCTACTGCGGTCATAATTCTCACCATCCTATTACAGCTATAGCTTTTGACTTCAATTCTTGATTTACTTCGAGGTATCGCTGAAGTGTTCTCAGGTCGCTGTGCCCTGAAATATCTTGAATAATTCTTAATGGTATCCCAGCGTTAGCAAGTTGAGTTAGTGCTGTCCGTCGGAAACTATGAGTGCTTGCCCCATCAATGTTTACCCGAAGCCTAGGGAAGGGGGTTGGGGGGTTAGGTCTGATCATTAAACACATCCCATCTACAACGATCAAACCAATTCAATTTGACAATCATCCCCAATTAAAAATCGCAAAGCTTTCGGACGACGGGGTGCTACAGTTAAACAAGCTCTCTGACCAATTACACTATCAACTATCCGCTGATGAATTCCCGAAATTTTTGCACCCTCTAGAATTACACTATGTTCGATATCAGCCTCAATTAAAGTAGCATGATTAGAAATACTACTATAAGGACCAATAAAACAATTCTCTAAATAGCAATTATCTCCAATGATTACCGGACCACGAATCGAAGAGTTAATTACCCGAGTATTCTGACCGATTTGCACTCTTCCAATCACTTTACTTTCATTATCTATATCTCCTGCGATCGCAGGTGTGAGACGAGTATCTAAAATAATTCGATTTGCTTCGAGTAAATCATCTTTTTTCCCCGTATCTAACCACCACCCTTCTAAAGTACAAGCTTCTACAGGTTTTTCTAAATCAATTAAACGTTGAATTGCATCAGTAATTTCTAGTTCACCGCGAGCTGATGGGGAAATTAGGGAAATTGCTTGATGGATCGCTGATGAAAAAAAGTAAATTCCCACTAATGCTAAATTAGAAGGAGGATTTTTGGGTTTTTCAATTAAATGTAAAACTTTACCATTAGCATCAACTTCAGCTACTCCAAATGCACTTGGGTTAGAAACCTTTCGCAACATAATTAAAGCAGCCCGATTTTGGTCTTTAAACTGAGTTAAAAATGGCTGTAAATCATTTTCAATAATATTATCTCCCAAATACATGATAAAAGGACTATCTCCCAAAAAAGGTTGGGCTACTTTGACTGCATGAGCTAATCCGGCTGGTTGATCTTGTAAGATATAAGTGATATTAGCGCCAAACCGATCGCCATTCCCGGTTTTACTTTTTACTTCTTCACCAGTTTCCGGACTAATAATAATCCCAATATCCGTAATCCCTGCTTTGACTATTCCTTCAATGCCATACCACAAAATCGGTTTATTAGCAACAGGGACTAATTGTTTAGCTCCAGTATAGGTCAGAGGTCGTAATCTTGTTCCTTTACCACCAGAAAGAATTAAGGCTTTCATATTGATTAAAAAGAATGATAATGTTTGATGTCAACTAGGAACTCAACTGATGATTTAACATCTGTCGAAGTCCTTGTCTCCAATGGGGAGAATAGGTGCCTAATAGTTGTCTGATTTTGCTACAATCAAGTACAGAATATCCTGGACGTTTAGCTGGGGTAGGATATTCAGGTGTTGTAATGGGAATCACTCGTTTGAGTTTTAAGGGAAATTGATACTGTTGAGCTTCTTCAAAAATCGCGATCGCGAAATCATACCAACTCGCTACTCCACTATTGGTAAAATGATAAATACCAGCAATTTCCGGTTTGAGTCTGGGGATAAGTTGCGCGATCGCTTGAGCTAAGTCTCCCGTCCAAGTCGGACTACCAATTTGGTCTGCTACTACTCTAATTTCTTCCCGTTCTGCACCAAGTCTGAGCATAGTTTTCACAAAATTACTTTTCCCCCCATTACCATATACCCAAGCTGTTCTCAGAATAATATGATTAGAACAATTAGCCAGAATAACTTCTTCCCCAGCTAATTTAGAGTGACCATAAACATTTAAGGGATGAGTCGGAGCAGTTTCTGGGTAAGGATAACTTTGACTACCGTCAAACACATAGTCAGTCGAAATATGAATTAACCAAGCATTGCGATCGCGACAGATTTGGGCTAATTTACCCACAGTTTTACTATTGATCTCAAATGCTAACTCTGGTTCACTTTCCGCTTTATCTACAGCCGTATATGCTACAGCATTAATGACAATATCAGGTTTAGTGTTTTCCATCACCTGAACTACTGTTTCGACTGAGGTAAAATCGACAGTTTCCCGTCCCACCCCCATCACTTCACCTACCCCAGTTAGAGTAGGTTGTAGTTCTGAACCTAATTGACCATTGACTCCAATAATTAAAATTCGCATTATTACTGAAAAATATCTGCGGTTGGCAAAGTTTGACCTTCTCGGTCTTTAGCTGATAAAATCGGATCTGCACCATTAATCGGCCAATTAATGGCAAGATCAGGATCGTTCCAGATAATACAACGCTCATGTTGTTTCGCATAGTAGTCTGTAGTTTTATAAAGAACCTCAGCTACATCGGAAACAACCAAAAAACCGTGAGCAAATCCTGGGGGTATCCATAACTGACGTTTATTTTCCGCACTGAGTAGAAAGGAAACCCATTGACCAAAAGTGGGTGAATTTTTTCTAATATCAATTGCGACATCAAAAATTTCCCCAGCGATCGCCCGAACTAATTTTCCTTGAGCTTGTTCAATTTGATAATGTAACCCACGTAAAACATTCCGGATGGAACGAGAATGGTTATCTTGGACAAAGTTAACCACTAAACCAGTTTTTTCACTAAAATTTCGCCCATTGAAACTTTCATAAAAAAAGCCCCGGTCATCATTAAACACCTGTGGTTCAATCAGCAAAACATCCGGGATATCTGTCGGCAAAATTTTCATAAAGTCCGGGTTAATCACTCAACAACACCAAATTCTGACTAAATTATCTAACAGTTTCCAAACTGCGGCTCTTTTGTAAGAATAGATCAGTAAAGATACTTAATACAGTCCGTTTACGAACCAGAATTTTCGTATTGACTGACATCCCAGACTGGAGGGGAATTTCCTTACCACTAATCAAAAATGACTGACGTTCCAGCTCAATCGTAGCTGGAAAAGCATAGTAAGGACGTTCTTGTGTCGGTGGTAGCACATCTTCACCAATTGATTTTAATTTACCAGGAATCGTGCCAAACTCCAGAGCTGGGAAAGAGTCAACATCTACTTGTACCTTCATTCCTTCTTTGATAAACCCAATATCTTTATTCGTCAAAAACACAGACGCTTCTAAACCATCCTGGGGCACAATTTTCACGATCGGTTCCGTTGCTTTTGCGACATATCCAGGTCCACTCGCTTTCAAATCAAATACTATCCCATCGACAGGAGCGCGTAACTCTTGATATTGACGAGATTGTTCTGATTTTTTTAAATTCCCATCAATTTGAGCAATTTGCTTTTGATTGTCAATTTTTTTCTGACCGAATTGAGAATCAATCTGAGCAATTTGTTTCTGATTGTCTGCAATTTTCATAAGGATTTCTTTTTTTGACCCCTCAATGGTATTTTGGTATTCAAATTCGGCTCTATTAATATCTGCTTTGATTCGTTCAGCATCTTTGCTCAACTGCTCTTCTTCCCCGACATTTCGGGATAATTCTTTTTGATTACTTAAATATTGATTTTGGCTACTGATCAGGTCTTTTTGGGTATTTTCAATTTGACTTCTACTGCTCAAAATAGCTTTAACGCTATTTGACATTTCTTTTTGTTGCTGATTTAATTGTAGCTCTGGTAATCCCCCTTCATCAACTACTGGTTTAATGCGATCGAGAATTGCTTGGTTGATCGCATAAGTATTTTTACTTTCTTCAAATTGTTGCTGCGCTGTAATTAATTGATTTTGGATATTTCTGATTTGGTCTTGAACCACTAATAATTGATTTTTAGATATTTGCATTTGGTTTCTAGCGGAATTCAATTGGGCTTGATTTGATAATAATTGTTGGTTTAATGACTCAATTTGCAATCGTTTAGCTAAAATGCGTGACTGAATTTCATTATTGTTAGTAACTAGTAATTTTTGTTGATTTAGATCAAAAGAATCGGTCGGACTACTAAAATTACCTTTACCTTCAGCCAAAGCTTGGTAATAAAAAGCTTCTTGAGCTAAGGAATTTCGCAAACGCAGAGTGTTTTCTAAATCTGGACTAATACCTCCTGGAAAAAGTTGCTTAATTAGCTCAGGAGATAAGGAACCACCATTCAGAACAACATCATAAAATTTGTTTTCTTTTTCCAAACTATCTTTTAATTTCTTTTGTGATTCTAAATCTGCTTCTGGTGCTGTGGGGTCAAAGGTAATTAATAAATCTCCTTTTTTCACCTTCTGACCAGCTTTAACCAGAATTTCGCGGACAACTCCCCCAGCTGGTGGTTGAACTTCTTTAACTGCTCCGGAAGGTTGCAATCTACCCACTGCTGGTACTGCTTGTTCAATTTGAGCCAATGCTGACCAGATTAAAGCAGAAGTTGTCATTCCAATAATAATCCAAGTAAAAGCTCTGCCCCAACTACTAGTCCTTTCCAGGATCACTGGTTGTTCGGTGAGAATTTCGGCAAAATTTACTTTAACATTAGGTGCATCTGCGCTATTTTGATCTCCATATGCCACAGTAGAATCAACCACTGGTTTAGTTTTTACCACTATTGATTGTCGATCTTGGGGAGATCCATTTCCGTTGTTATCTTGAATTTTCGATCTACTTTTCATCGCTGCTTTCCTATATGGTGGTAATTCTGGTCATCGCTACTCTAGATTTCTGATTCCTGTTGCTGATAGAGACAAAAGTAACGTCCTTTTAACTCCATTAGCTCTTTGTGGGTTCCTTTTTCTACTACTGCCCCTTGCTCCATCATAATAATCACATCGGCATTTTTCACAGTGGGGAGACGGTGGGTGATAAAAAATACGGTTCGTCCCGCAAAGGCGATCGCTAAGTTATCGCAAACTTGACGTTCTAAGTTATAATCTAGGGCGCTAGTAGCTTCATCTAGCATCAACAGATTTGGATTTTGTAATACTGTCCGGGCGATCGCTAATCTTTGTCTTTGTCCTCCCGATAGATTTGAACCTCTTTCCCCTACTAAGGTGTTATACCCATTGGGCAAATCCATAATAAAATCATGAGCGGCTGCGATTTTTGCTGCTTCAATAATTTGATCAGTAGTTGCATCCGGATTATTCAATGCAATATTTTCTCGTACTGTGCCACTAAACAATAGGGTATCTTGCAAGACCATACCCATTTGCCGTCGCAGAGAATATAGTTCTACTTTACTAATATCGTAACTATCAATCTGAATTCTGCCCGTGAGTGGTTCATAAAGTCGTTGCAACAATTTCATTAAGGTACTTTTACCTGAACCACTCTGTCCGACTATCCCCACAAATGTCCCAGCTGGAAATTCCAGATTAACATTAGCCAATTGCATCTTACCCCCAGGGGTAAAGGTGAAGGAAAGACTGTCAAATTTGACTTGACCCTGAATTTCGGGCATGGGAATATTCTCTAGGTTTAGCTCTCCTCCTTCGGTCGTTTTATCCAAAACATCTCGCAACCGTTCGATCGACATTGCTGTTTCTTGGAAGTTTTGCCAAACTTGGACAAATCGCAATAGAGCCCCTGTCACGTTGCCCGAAATAATCCGAAATGCAATTAAGGCTCCTAAAGTCATTTGATTATCTAATACTAAATGAACTCCTACCCACAGCAAAGCGACCGAGGAAAGAGTGTTTAAAAAGCTACCAAACGCATTAGCGACCGTAGCGATCTGAACAGTTTTAAAACTCGCTTTCATGAAGCGAGCATATTTTTCATACCAACTCCAACGAGATTTTAATTCAATTGTCTGTGCTTTTACCGTTTGGACTCCAGACAGCACTTCCACTAAGTATGATTGGGAATCTGCATAGCGTTCTGCTCTTCTGAGTAATAATCGCTGCACTACCGGAGAAACGAAAAATATTAATGCACCGAAAATTGGTACTGTCCCTAAAGCTACTACTGTTAATAGCAAACTGTAAGACAGCATCACACCAATATAAATCACTGAAAATACAGCATCAAGGACTACGGTCAATGCTGTACCTGTTAAGAATTGACGAATGTTAGCTAGTTCGTTGATCCGTCCAACGGTTTCCCCCACGCGACGATTGTCAAAGTAGTTTAGTGGTAGTCGGAGCAAGTGATCGATGACCTGGGACCCCAGATTCAGATCAATCCGGTTGGTGGTGTCTGCAAATGATAAATTTCTCAGACTATTGAGAATAGCTTCAAATAGGGCAACCAGAATCATAGCTGCACCTAATACATCTAAGGTATCAGGGCTTTTTTGACCGAGAACTTTATCAATGATGAGTTGGGTAATCAAGGGGTTGACTAAGCCAAACATCTGGACGAAAAATGAGGCTACAAATACTTCGATTAAAACTCGACGATATTGGAGTAAGGATGGGAGAAACCACCAGAAACTGAATTTTTCTTTAATATCTTCTGGTTTTGGTTGTTGGAGTAATAAAACTTGACCAACTGGACCCCAAACTTCAATAAATTTTTCTGGAGTAAGTTTTTTGATCCCCTCCTCCGGTACGGCCAGAACTAGTTCTTTTTCGGTAATGTTGTAGAGGATTGCTAGTCTTTGCTTTTGTGGATCTGGGGTTGGTTGTTCCTCGGTCTGCTCGAATTTTTGGCCTTGGATTGGCCATTGGACCAGGACTGGAGCTTTGAGTCGGTTGATGAAAGTTGCGTTTACTTGTAATAACTGTGCTGGTATTCCCATCATAGTTACTACACCTCCCGCCGTGTAGAGGGAGATTTGCCCAGTCGTTTTTATTTGATTGTCTAAGACTTTCCGAATTACATCTCGACGACAGGGAACTTCCAGGTGACGTCCCAACATTTGGAAGCAAGCTAAGGACGCTTCTAAGAGACCTTGGCCCCGAATAAAGGGATATTTAGGGGGAGTAGCTCTTGGATTTGGACTTGCTTCCGGGGGGATATGGGGTGCGTAGAGGATTTCTGGGATAGTAGTTGGTGTCTCTGTTGGTGCTGCTACGCTTACAGGTGTGGCGATCGCGTTAGCTTGATTCCGGTTTGGATTGGGTTCAACAAACCCTACTACTCTGGCTCCTCTAGCACTAGCCACAATTAAGGGTAGTCCATCAAAAACGAGACGACTACCGATGGGAAAGTCTTCAATTTCACCACTGCTAACTAACCAAACTCGTTGGGGATCTAGTTGACTCAGATCAACCCGACCTGGAGGTAAGTTCGCGACTAATGAATCTACAGCTACTTGGTGAGATAAGTCTTTGAGGGTCGCTGTATTTTCTGGTCTCCGTTGGAGTTCTTGACTCCACAATTCAAAGATTTCGCTGATTTCTGATTGCGATCGCACGTAGTCTTTAAATTCTGGATCGTTGTCTAAATATTCTAAAAAGTCGTTCTTTTCAATGGTGATACAAACAGATTCCGTTGACGCGATCGCCGTTTCACAGGGAATTCCTCGAATTAAGGAGATCCACCCCAAGGTACTTCCTGGTCCGACTCGGTGAATACTCACTAAGCTCTGGGTGCGTTGATCATTACCTAATAGTCTTGCTTGTCCAGTGTAGATGATCGCTACAAAAGCTGGCATTCTTTCCCGTTCGAGGATTGGCTGGCCCACACGATAGCGTAACAACTGACTGTGAGACGCTAATTGTTTTAAGCCATCTAATCCCAATTTTTGAAAAAACGGGGTTTGACCTAAAAATTCGGCGATTTGAGACTGGGAAAGAGCTTGATTCATGGTGAAATTGACGACGAAGACGTTAGCGATCGCATTAAGCCCACTTGCTGTTGTTGTTCATTTAGCCAGCTGACAAACATTTCATCAATCATTCGCTGGCGCATGGCTTCATCCAGTTGGGCGGGAATATACTGTTCTAACCTGATAATAATAAACCATTCTGCTAATGGACGTGGTGCCCATAGTTGTCCTGGTTGACTAACGCTCAGTAATTGGCTAATGACTGGATGAGGTTGAATTACTGGTGCTGGCCCAATGTATCCTCCCGTATTAGCTTCTGGTCCTTGAGAATATTGCCTGGCCATATCGGCAAAACTTTCTTCTCCTTCTTGAATCCGAAAGTAGATCTCTTTGGCTAAACCCTCATCTTTCATACGAATCAGGGAATAGTACACCATATCTAAACTGAACTTGCGTTTGAGAAAGTAGGATTCTACTTTTAAACCCCAGGTTGCTACTTTATATTTTTCTATCAATAGCGATCGCACCGCTATTTCTTCTAACTGTTCTGGAGTGAGTAATTGATTCCCTAACCATTCATTTTTTGCTTCTGGTGTATTCAGATTATGCTGTTGACAAAATTTTTCAATTGCCTGCTCCCGTTCTGCTGCTGTACAGGTCAGATCGGCGATCGCCCCATCCACAATTTTCTCCCGAATAAATTGTTGCATCAACTGATAGCGACCCAACAACCCCGGAATTTCCGACGCTGAAAGTATTTGTTTCCCAATGGCAAATTCTTCTGTCATATCATCCCAAATTAGCACTTAGATCTCTTGGTGACACTAGCATTTTCAGCTCACTGTCCCGTCCAGAGCGCGAGCAAAGATTCAGTAATTGCACCAACTACGCATTTATTCCTAAAGCGTATATCCACCAACTCTGACACTCAATATTATTTATATCGCACTCCCTGGACATTTTAAATTACTCTATCATTGACGGCTATTCCAGATTAACCACTTTCAGCCACCCACTCAAGTACCTTGTATGATCAAGTCGTAAATCTGTGACTAGATGTTCCATCTATCCAAGCCATCCTCAGATCCCGATCTATGGAAAAAGCATTTTTTGCTCCGAAGATCTTGTACACTTTTTGGTAGATTTTAATCCTAGGAATACCCATGATCCCAATCTGAACCATCTGCTTCTACTATAAGATTCTGCTTGTTTCCTCAATTCTCTGGTCTGATATTTTCTTAAGCAAATTTTCCAACTATGACATTTTTACCCAATACATTGCTCCCGAACATCTATGTCTTTTGTCTCGATCATAGCGTCCCTTCTGGTGGGATTAGAAAATTATATCTTCATGTAGACACTTTAAATAGAAATGGCTTCAATGCAGCGATCATTCACGAAAAAAAAGATTTCCGATGTACTTGGTTTGAAAATCAAACAAAAGTTGTTTCTTGGTCAGAGATTAAGATTAATCCCAGGGATTATTTGGTGATTCCCGAAGTTTATGGTCCCGATATTGCCCAGCTCTTTCCAGATAATCCCAGAATTATCTTTAATCAAAATGCTTACTATACATTTTCCCCTCAATGTTTTGGGGATATTAATATGATTGACTTTAGTTTTATTCGAGATGTTGCTGCTATTTTTGTGATTTCGGAAGATAGTAAAAAATATTTAGAATATGTATTTCCCCATACCAAGATTTTTCGACTTTACTATGGACTAGATTCTGATTTATTTAACTATCAATCAAACAAAAAGAAGCAAATCTGTTTTATGCCCAGAAAAAAAGCACAAAGAGATGCAATTCAAGTGATTAAGATTCTCCAAGCTCGAAATACTTTAAAAGATTTTCAATTTAGGATAATTGACAATAAAACTGAACAAGAAGTAGCAGTATTACTCAAAGAATCTCTAATTTTTCTGAGTCTTGGTCACACAGAAGGATTTGGTTTACCTCCAGCTGAAGCAATGGCTTGTGGTTGCATTGTAATAGGCTATCATGGTAGAGGAGGAAAAGAATTTTTTAAACCAGAGTTTTCTTTTCCGATCGAAGTTGGAGATATTATGGGTTTTGCCCAAACCCTAGAAGCAGTAATTGCTGAATATGAAATTGATAGCACTAATTTAAAAGCTAAAGCTAAACAAGCATCAGATTATATTTTAAAGACTTATTCTCGCACCCGAGAAGAAGCAGATATCATCAATACCTGGAACCAATTATTAGGTCAAACCAGTTTGATGGAAAATTCTGAACCATCATCAACAATTTCTGCAAAAGCTGAGGATAGTAAAATGTCAGATGATCCAGATTACTACGATCGCGTTAATCCAAATTTATTAAAATTACTCCCAGCTGATGCTAAATTAATCGTCGAAATTGGCTGTGGATCTGGTGCTTTAGGGAAAGAATATAAACAAATTAATCCCCATGGTAAGTATATTGGAATAGAAATTAATCCAGCCGCAGCAAAAATTGCAGCTGAAAGATTAGATCGAGTAATTGTTGGTGATATTGAAAGTTTAGATGAAGCTAGTCTCAATCTAGCGATCGGCAGTGTAGATTGTTTAATATATGGAGATGTGCTGGAACATTTATTGAATCCTTGGGAAGTGCTAAAAAAGCATACTAATTGGCTCAAGGAAGATGGTCAAGTCCTCGCTTGTATTCCCAATATCCAGCATTGGAGCGCGATCGTTGATTTATTAAAAGGTAAATGGAATTACGAAGATGAAGGTTTATTAGATCGCACCCATCTCCACTTTTTTACTTTAGATAGTATCAAAAAACTGTTCATTCAAGCCGGACTCCAAATCTATGAAATTCAGACCCGAAGCGGTATATCTGATGATTTTGAAAAGTTCCAGCAGTTAATCGCCCCTTTAGTAAAAACATTACAATTAAATCCAGTTAATTTTGCTACTCAGACAGCCGCAATCCAGTATATTGTTAGAGCCATCAAATCGCCCATCCCACCTCGAAGACTACTGATTCAAACTTTGATGAGTGCGCCCACTGCTTGCGAGACAATTAGAGTTTTACAGCCAGATCAATTTAGTTCGACTATTCCCGGTGTGAGAACTTTTTGCACCATTAAAAAAGGTAATAAGAATATTGGTTTTGCTGGTGAAGAAAAAGTATTAATTTGGCAAAGAACTACTTTAATCTATCCACAAGATTTAGAACAACAAAGAGACCTGATCCATCGGGGTTATTTAATTATTGCAGAAATTGATGACGATCCATTGCGTTGAGTCTGAATTAGCGGAAAATAAATATTTAACCTACCGAAGTAGTCATGGTATTCAAACCTCGACCGAACCTTTAGCAGCATATTTACGCCAATTTAATCCAAATATAGCAATTTTTACTAATCAATTAAGTAAACTACCACCACCCCGGATTTACCCAAATGACGATTCCGTCACAATTTTCTTTGGAGCTTTAAATCGACAAGAAGATTGGGCACCAATTATGCCAGCTTTAAATCGAGTGATTGCTACTTATCCAGACCGAGTGTCGGTAAAAGTAATTCATGATCAGGAATTTTTTCAAGCTTTGGTCACAGCACAAAAGGAATTTGAACCATTTTGTCCCTACGAACGTTATCAAGAAATTATGAGCAGTTGTGATATCGCTTTGCTCCCCCTTAATCCCACTCGTTTCAATCAAATGAAATCAGATTTAAAGTTCTTGGAATGTGCTGGTTATGGGGTAACAGCATTAGCTAGTCCGACAGTTTATGCCCAATCAATTATTAACGGTGAAACAGGTTTAATTTATCACTCGGTGACAGAATTTGAGTCCCAATTGCGAGAATTAATTACTAATATTGAATGGCGCAGAAAACTAGCTCGGAATGCTTATCAATGGGTGCGAGATCATCGTTTACTTTCTTTATCTTATCGAGAGCGACGAGATTGGTATTTGCAAATGCGCGATCGGTTACCGCAACTAAATGAAGAATTGCGAGAAAGATTACCAGAATTATTTGTAGATTAATGGCTCCAATTGTGCGATCGGCAAAATCAAACCGGAAAACTAATTTTTCCGGTTAACCTGCTACACAAAACTTGGTACTGGAGTTTAGACTAAGCAAAATTGGCCCAGCGAGGTGCTGAGAGAAAAACCAGGGTAGGGGCGTATTGCTTTTGCGCCCCTACATAAGTAAAGAAATCTTAATTAAGAGGCCACTTTTTGATGATTTTGAAACTGACATGAGCCTTTTTTCACAGTGGGATAGCGAATTTTGGGAGTGCGGGGTTGGCCAGTTGGCCAGCCTGGTGACTTTCCGCGTCGTTTTGGATGTACTGCGGGTGTATCAATCGTGACCAAAAGTGAGAACATGGACTGGGCTACTCGTCCAGGGGTCAAATTAGTCAGAGGTTTTTGCCAAGGTAAGTAAGAGTCTCTGACCAAATCTCTAGCCAGCCATAATTGCCAGGTTAACAGAGGCATTAAATCGCTCCAACGGTCACATTGTTCTGGGGTACTCAGGTGGGGTAAAGTCCAATGCAATGTTTGTGAAAGCGAAACGATACCAATGTTCAATCACAAAACGCCGCAAATATTCCAAACCGATGATTTCCAGGATCAACGGGGATTCACCAATCCACGCTAACCATCAAGGTTTAGCAGAACGACCATTACTACTAACCTTAAGTCGTTCCACACAAATCAAGGTCATCTGATGTTCGGCACTATTGGCAAAATGCAAGTTATTCCACTGAGAAAACCGCAATTTCCCCAGTTTTGGATCATCCAATTCTACCGTCTGGTTTGCTGCCCACCAAGTTTGAGGCTGATTAAGCCTTTTGTCGAGCGTAGTCGAGACATGAAATTTTTGACCATGACGATGAGGACGGCCATGACCAGAATAAGCTGGTGGGGCAGAATATAAACAACGATTAGAACGCAGACGCATTAGTACGGGCGTATTGCAATACGCCCCTACGCAGGCAAATGGGCGGTTTGTAAGACTAAACGGCCACAGCCATATTCTCGGTCAAACCATACTAACGGTCGTTGTGGCAATTGTGTCAGGACTTGTTCTAACTGCTTGGCAGCTTTACTGATGGGGGTATCCCAACTGGTAATACCAATTCTCTAAATGCCGACTACAGATAGTGCCTCTAATATATAGGCTCGTCCCGTAATTGAGGCAATTACTTTTGAATTCATCTTTTCTAGTTCTTTACTAATTAAAAGTCTTAATTCATCTAAGTTTCTTGGTAATTCCCATCTCAATCCCTTTTTGAGATACTGCCATACCTGTTCGATTGGATTTGATTCAGGACAATGGGATGGTTGAAACATTAAAATAACGTTTTTAGGAATTACCAACTTTTTAGCTTTATGAAAACCACCATTGTCTAACTGAATGATCAAAATACTATCCGAAAAATGCGCGGCTACTAAGTCTAAAAATATCTGAAAGCATTGACTATTGAGATGAGTAAACTCGTAAAAGAAATGTTCCCCTGTCTTTGGCTCTACTACGCCATAAATATAAGTCGCTTGAAATTTCCATTGCACTTTACCAATTGGTTTTACCCCACGAATGGTAATTTTTCTCCCACTAATCGTTTTCATGCCGATCCGTGTTTCATCTTGACATAAAAATCTGACTTTATCTCCTAAACTCATTACTGTTATGGCAAACCAACTCAGCATAGCTAAGTCCTCCGCCAAGTGATTTCTAAAATTATCTAACTTTTTTTTTGACTGTTCTGTACTTTTCGGCCTGGCGATTTTTGGTGAGGCTTTTAGTTTATAATGCACTAATTGATGAACGGTTTTATATTTAGCTTCTATCCCAAGGGTGGATGATAGCCATTGACAAATTTCCCCATAACTATTAAATCCTTCCTCTTCATTTAGTCGTTTTTCTAAACTTTTTACCGCCCAGTCAGGAATTTTTCTCGGTCGGCCTGTACCCACTTTTTTCCCCAGATATTTGGCCAATCCTCCTTGACGGTATTTGGCTAACCAATCTTGAACGGTAACTCGATTTCTGCCCAAGATTTCAGCAACTTCTGTGACTGTTTTAGCTTTGTTTATCTTGAGTAGATATAATGCTTGTAATCGTTCTTTTCCTGGACCAGTTTTTTCCACTGCGAGCAATTTCTTCAGCTCGGCTTCACTTTCCTTAATGTCTAGGTGATAAACTCCTGCCATATTTTTCCTTCAACTCTACTCAAATTATACTCTACACTATCTGTAGTCAAAGTTGCAAGAATTGGTATAATTCGCTCGTGTCTTAAGGGTAAGGCCCAACTGCCTGTTGTTTCTGGAATCCAGGCAATGGTGCTGTAGCTATAGCCAATTTCTCTCTTGTTTGTTACCAGAGCAGGCCGCCGCTTTATGCTCATAAGTACGCTCTCTCAATGTCCTGGCTCTTCTGCCGCCCCCACGCTGGATGGTCCACTGCCAAGATTGGTCGCTCTCTGACCGACATCTGCTGAATATACAGTTTCATCAATCCCTCGCGGTCTGGTGCACAGTCTTGTAGCGCTTCGTACACACTTGACCACTCTCTTCGGAATAATGGGCTTAAGGCCATGTCTGCTAGACAATTGGCGTGACCTGTGGTCATTAGTGCATCCATTAGCTCAAAAGTGGCATCTTTGGCTGGACCTAGCGTAGGGGCGTATGGCAATACGCCCGTACATATGCTTGTTGACGGAATTCGCTCAAGATTTCATAATTCATGGTAGGCAGATCAATGAGTTTTTTGCAATAATTCTCAATTTTCTGCCCCCAGGGGACTCTTTGACAATTACTTCCCTTTTTCTCTCTTATTAGTCTAAACTCCAGTAGTTAATAACTGAAAAATCTCTAGTTAAGATAGGTTAATTCTTAGCTCTTAATTAAATTCAAGAACTCGTTCAAGCCAAATCCACTTATGAGATAGTAGCAAGAGGATTAAGTGATAAATTTATAGTAGCGCTGACAATGTCTCGACTACGCTCGACACAAGTCTTCTGGTAGCAGGGTCAGGATAAATTCACGTTCATTACTCCAATTAGATACTTGTTGTTGTTGTTGAAATGTGACCAGGTGAATTGCTTGAAAGCATTGAAATATCCATTTGGCTGTTGGACGGTCTGTTGCTTTCCCTAACTGATTTTTATGGTTAATTTTGCTGATGATAAAGCGGCTCGTATTTGTCTTTGTGCTAGGGTATAAACCAGTAAGCCTAGCCCCATAATTGCTGCTAATGATTCGATGCGTTCGGGACTTTTCAGATAAACACTATCCGCAAAAAATGTGGGATCTTTAAGAAAACCAAATCCTCTTTCACAGGATTGCTGTGCCTTATACTCAGTCAGCATCGCCTCATTACTAATTTCGCTTTCTGCTAAAACGTTCGTCGCAATTATGAATCTACCAGCACTGTTAGTTTCTCGCTCAATTTGGCTTTTATCTTCGGTAAAACTGCCGAAAATTTGATCACACTTTTTTTGACTTTTACCTAATTTATCTGGTCTGATTTCCCTTACTTCTTTTGGTTCAATTTGATGATATTTAAAGGATTTCGATAGTTGAGTTAATGCCTTGATTGCATCAGCTTCACAGGCAAATCTATCTTGGGATAATTTTCCCAATTCGCTGTTCAGCTTGGTGGCAGATTTACTAATTTTCTGTGATAACTTCCGTAAATCTGACTCTCTTCTTTCTTGACTTTCGACAACTAGCCATCTTGGCTTTATCCCACCATAAGTCTGCTCTTTTGCCGCCTATGAATATCCAACTAATTTGCTTTTAGTGAATTCTGAATCTGGCAAATTTGCTACTAATTTTTGGGCTAATTTTATGTTTAATGGTACGAGGCTTAACCACTTAATTTCCGACATTAATTTGAGATTATCTTCTGTATATAAGGCGGAATCCGCTACGATTAAACTATCGACTTTTATTTGATTTTTATAATCAATTGCTATCCTCGCAAAGCATGATGAGTCGGCTTGATTTCCTGACGCTGCTTTTAAAAATATTGGGATATCCCCATCCCCGGTACATACTAATTCTATTAAAAATTGTTTTAAATCAGGTCTATGGTCACGGGAATAACCGTAATTTATTCTGATTGGTTGTCGCGATTTTATTTGGGTTTCTCCTTGGTCTCACAATTCTGGCTGACTAAATATTATCTCTGGTAATTCTTGATGATATTCCCTATGTACGTGAATTGACGATGAGTCTAGATGGGATGTATTTAAAAATTTATCAAACTTTTTAACCGCATTTAAAGCAATTGCTAAAAATATGGTATCCAGCCCTTTACTGTATAGTTTATCCATCACTCTTCCCCGTTTATCGTCATTTAAATATTCCGGCTTTACTCCGGCTCCTATTAAATGCTCACAGGGAATTGATTCAAAAAATTTCGGAAACATATATAAGGGCCTAGAAACAAACCCTAACCCATTGATAATCATCGCTTTGACTACCTGTCCGGCAGTGACTTTTTCTCCCTGTTCTGTTCCGATTAAATTATTAATTATTTCTACTATTCCAATCGTGTCTACTATTCCTGCTACTAACCCTAGATGGTCGATATTCTGAATTTTAATATCGTTTACGTCTAACATAGTTACCCAATTTAACGAGCCAATTTTTGGTTCAATTATCGCATTTTTAGGCTCGATTGCAATTAATTTTTTACTCTTTCATTTTCCGGACTGCTGCTACGGTTAATCTCTCAACAACCCAGAGCCTCTTTCTGCTCATAAATCTAGTTTAATAATATTTATTCTCATTAATCCCATCCATGATCTTTTTGAGCCAACTTTCTTTGTCCCCAACTGTTACCCTTTTATTAAGATGTGCCAGTGAGGGTGCGGAATGTAGGTTTAAATCAATTGAAGAGTTAGAGTTTTTATTACATCAGCTTTTAAATGAAGGAGGTTTGATTATTAAATGGGGGCGCAAAATTAAAAACAAGGGTAATGAGTGTATCCCAGTTTAAATGCTCGACAGCTTAACTACACCCAAAGCACCCGCCCGCTAAATTTTGAGTCCCAATCCCCATCATGATCGAATTCACCACAGGGATGGCAGTTTCAGCTAGTTGAGCCAATGCTAAAGGAACTGCCAATCCTAGGCTGGCTCGTGCTTCTGTTAGAAGTTCTGACTTAAATTCTATTGAGGTTATTTGCTCCATAAACTTGATCTAAAATTGCTAATGGGCGACAACTGAAACTCTAATAATCTAATTCATGTGACAAGTACAGTTGCCTTTCTTGTACAACCCCCAGTTATGGACAAATCTTCTCATATTTTCCAGCAATTCTGTGGTAGATCGGTCTTTTATAGTGACCATAAAATTAGCAATGCTTATCGTAGCGTCTAAAGACTGTACTTGATGCCACCATCCTTTGGGGATATAAAGCACATCACCCGGACAAATCTCAACAACAAGGGGTTCTACAGTCTTAAAGAAGGGAAACTTTTCAAAGTCTGGATTAAAAGCATCAATTAGAGACACTCTCGCACCGTAGTCGAATTTATCGCTTCTATAGTCTTTAGCAATATCCTTATTAGCAAACATAAATAACTTTTTCTTCCCATATACCTGGACGAGAAAGTTATCAAATATGTCATAGTGCAGCCCTGTGATAGTCCATTTCTCTCCAATCCAGGCAAATTTACCTGGCGTAACATACCAGGGAAAAAATGATTGATAGTCTACATCATTTTTTAATTGTGGAAATTCCTTAAACAAGTCGAATTCTTTTAAGTAGAGCTTTTCCTCTTCCTCGTTTTCTGAAGCAAGATATTTATCTATATATTCTCCCAATTTCATTTCTCTGAATTTAGTAGGGTTCTGTTCTCTATTGCCCAGAACCAATTTTACTGTGCGATGGCCAGCAAGTTGTTTTAGGTAGCCCCAATCCCATTTATTTAGAGCAGAGTCAATCAGTGGCGCTTCCTTTAATTAATACTGGCTCATCAAACTTTTGACAAACTTCCTTGGAAGGGATATTGAGCACTAACACTTTTTTCATTTGCTTTTCATCAATAAAAAATCACTAAAACAAACCCGAATGCAATCGCCAATTTTTGCGTTTACCTCTTCATCAGTTGACTGTCATTAACGTCATCGCCTTTTAGTAAAATAATCCTCTATCTTCTCCAAACCCGAAATAACATTTTTCACATGGTCGTGAGTCAGGGTTATGCGAATCCACAATTCATTTGAATTCATGGGAATACCAAAAACATTTCCCGGCAGCACACCCACCCCCACTTGCTCAATCAGTAATTTTACTAGACTATCATCCGACCCTTGGTAAAATGAGTTGTCGAGTTTTAAAAAGCATACATTTCCTATATCTTCATTACAAAAATCCTCGAAAATTATGGAACTTTTACAAAAATCTCTAACCAGCTTTATCCCCCTCTCCTGAATAGAATTACTGCTCGCCATTCTGTTCTGATAATTATCAATCAGATTCATTGATAATAATTTGTCTAAACACTTATTAATATCAATATCTGAACGCCATCCAAACATCCCTGATTGCAAAATAGTCAGATGTTCAGCCAAGAGTTTTTCTCCTGACAACAGCAGACTTCTAATCAGTAAACTAACGCCCAATAAACTCATTGAAATGGTTGTTAAAGCATTGATATCGGCAGAAACTTGAAATCGAAAATTCTCAGTTAGTATTGGATCGCCAAACCAATAACCAATACGGTAACCTGAAAAAAAAGGAGTGTCTTTAGATGGACTATACACTTTAACTAAGTAATTTAAAGATTCGGTTAGACCAAAAGGCTCTTCAAATCTTCTTCCACTCGGAAATAGTAAATCTTGGTAGATTGTATCAATAACCAGAAAAATCTCTGACTTTTGGCAAAACTCAATCAGACGTTTTAGCTCAAACAGCCTCTCTCCTTCATAAGTTGTTTGTGCAGGATTATTAGGGTAGGTTATTACAATAGCAATTGTATTTTCTGTTACTGCCTCGGCGATATCCTCATAGGTTGCCAGAAACCCATTCTCTCTTTTGGAATTAACAAGCACTGGTTTTATTTCTGGTATCATCTGTCTAACTTGAGCCGCATAGACAGCATAATTAGGCAAAACTAGAATAATTTCTGGCTGATTATTTGCCCGTCGGTATTCTTTATCTGTAAGTTGGGTTATGGATTTCAGAATAGAGGACATAACATTAGTTGTTCCGATGGCACAGCCTACGCCAGTTTCTTGAGAAAACTGCTCATTTAAATGCCGCATTTCCGGCTGGTGTTTCATTAAACGTTCAAATTCAAATTTTCTAATAATTTCCCCGAGTTCGCAGGAAGCGTCTGGAGAACCATACCCAGGTTCAATTGGATGAATATCCACAATTTCTGAGACTTTTAAAATTTCTGGAAAGACATCACTGCTAAAATTGACGTTATCTAACACCTGGATGTTATTTCGCTTATCAAAGAGAATACTCCAGTAATAAATTTGCCTTTGATACATATCAAGACTATCAACTTGAGTGTTGAAGTAACGCATCTGGGTTTAGTCTCCTATTCCTAAAGGTTTTAAAAAAGCTCTGCTAGTGTGCGAGGGCAACTTGCTGTAATTGGTAACGGGCGAACGATGGTTTCAGTTGTTTCTCAAAAATTGTCCGGACTATTGCTGATTTAAACTTGATTAATTGTTGAGAGGATGATCCTGTGGTTGAGTATTACCAGGATTGGGTTGTTCTACACTTTCCATCAATTTTTCTGTTCTATGATAAAATCTTGCATAACCAAGACATCAATCGCAGTGCGTTTAAAGGTGGAAATGGCATCAATAGACGAACAGACTACAGGCTCACAATCATTGAACGATGTATTGACAATTACAGGAACCCCCGTGTGCTGCTCAAATCTTGAAATAAGTCGGTGGTAACTGGGGTTGAGTTCTTTTTCTACTAATTGTATTCTTGCGGTTCCATCGATGTGGACGACGGCGGGAATTTTTTCTCGTTTTTCAGGTCTTACTGTACAAGCGAATAGCATATACTTTAGACTTTCTGAAGGACGACCAATGTCAAACCATAAAGATGCTCTTTCAGCTAAAACACTGGGACAAAAGGGTCGGAAATCTTCTCGGTGCTTAACCTTCCGATTGAGTAATTCCCTTGTATTAGCATAGCATGGATTGGCTAACAGAGAACGATTACCAAGAGCGCGAGGACCAAACTCCATACGACCTTGGAACCAGCCAACTACTTTCCCATCTGCTACCAGATCAGCAGCTTCTATAGCGCTATCTATTGATCTTCGAGCAGTTAAACCTGATTGTGCGATCGCCTCTAAGATTTCCTCTTCGGTAAATTCCGGCCCTATGTAAGGGCTTAGTTGTGGTTTATGATATTTTTTGCCACTGCATTGCGTATTATAAGCATACAAAGCGGCACCGACTGCGGTTCCTGCGTCGTGGGGGGCAGTAGGAATAAAGATATTTTTGAAGGGGCCTTTTTCTTTAATCAGCCAGTTAGTCACGCAGTTGAGCGCGACTCCTCCAGCTAAACACAAATTCTCGGATGGACAGATGTGGTAAAGGTTTTCGACTAAGTTTAGCACTGCCTCATTGTTAAATGCTTGTAGAGAGGCAGCAATATCTTTGTGATGCTGTTGTATCGGTTCGTCTTTCTTTCTTCTTTTACCCAGTAACGTTTCTAATTGCTCAAATTCGGGAACACGAAAGCGAAGAATTTCTTTTTCCAAGGTAAAGCCAAAGTCTGTTACCTGTGCAAACTGGGAAAATGCTTCTCGCAAGGTTGAGCTTTGCCCGTAAGCTGCTAGTCCCATTACTTGGCAAGCACCATATTCGGAAAAACCAAGGAATTCAGATAGTTTTTCCCACAGAAAACCTAATGAATGGGGATAGGAAATTTCGTGTAATATACTGAGCCTATCCTCCTTACCATAAGCCATGATCGAGGAAGAATTTTCGGCAATACCGTCGATTACCAAAATGGCTGCTTCTGGCAACCCAGAAACGAAAAATGTGTCGGCGGCATGGGCTAAATGATGGGGAACCCAGACGAGTTTTGAAGCTGCTTTATCACCCAATGCTGAGTTCAAAGAGACTTTGACCTGTTCCAGCCCCAAAAGAAAAGTTTTTTCCCCTTCTATACTACCCCAATCCCCTGCTAGACTGATTGGGTCAATTTCAAAATTTTTGTCTCGGACTTTAGGGTCAAAAGAAAATGCAATTAAATCGATATCTTCCGGAGATAAGTTGGCAGATTTTAAACAAAAATTAATAGAATGCCTTGGGAGAAGGTGAGGATTATCGACCTGTGCGGATTTGCCGTGTTTTTGGCGATTAAATCGTTCCTCTTCAGCAGCTGATATGATTTGACCATCAATAACACAAGATGCAGATGATTCATGATAAACTGAGTTAATTCCTAAAACAATCATATCTGTACATATTTGCTAATTTCTACTGGACATCATAACATAAGGCTCTTATCCCTATGATTGTCACTCTAGATAAAGTATAATAGGGACAGTAAGCTAAAAGTCTTATAAGATATATGGTTGAACCAAAATCAAGTTCTCAAACGGTCAGCTTGATCGATGACTATTGTCAATATTATCAAAAGCTGTTTCCAGAAGTGCGAAGCTTTACAGCTTTTAAATATTTGCACATCGGGTTACTTGCGGAATTAAAACGGAAATCCTGACCAGAAATTGCGAAACTGGTTGGGTTAAAAAATTCCCAATCATTACATCATTTTTTACCAAACTCACCCTGGTCAGCCGAGCCATTAAAATTAGCGCGATGGCAATTAATCTTAAAAATTTTAAATGACCGAGAAATTACGGCGATCGTTGATGAAACAGGAGACCCAAAAACAGGAAAAACTACAGATGATGTCAAGCGGCAATATATTGGGAACTTGGGTAAGCTAACGTCAGTTTGACGGACTAGACAAAACTGAAAAAAAGGCTGAGACTAGATTTGAAGAATTTGGTCTCAGCTATGACTCACATTATATCACGCCTCGATATTACCCGAATATTTTGCGATGAGGACGATTTCTGTACATATTTTGAGCGCTATTGGCAAACACAGCCCGAACTTCCCACTATTTCAGGCGAGCGGCGAAGCAGTTCGCGGATGCGTTTAAGTAGGGGCGTATTGCTATACGCCCCTACTGACCATTGTAATCGCCTTTCACGGGTCAGGATTTAAGACTTTTAAAGATTTTTATACTTTGTGCGTTTTGCCCAGTTGGAATGACGCTTTTCCCAATTTGGTTAGCTATCCTCGCTTTGTTCTGTACGGGCGTATAGAATACGCCCCTACCTTGGTGTTTGATGCTTTTATGTGGTTTTTTGCATAGTCGCAGAGGAAAAGTAACAGGAATTGCTTTCATTGATTCAACTCCAATTGAAGTGTGCTATCCCTGTCGCGCTCACGCAAATAAAGGATTTAAAGGATTAGTCAATTGGGGAAAAAACTCCGTGGGATGGCACTTTGGCTTCAAGCTACATCTGATTATTAATGATCAAGGAGAACTTTTAGCCTTCAAGCTAACTGAGGGTAATGTAGATGATCGTAAACCAGTATCAGAGATGACTGAAGATATTTTTGGTAAATTATTTGGTGATCGCGGTTATATTTCTCAAAAGTTGTTTGAGGAGTTATATGAACGCGGATTACAACTCATTACTAAACCGAAAAAGAATATGAAAAATAAGTTGGTGAAAATGATCGATAAAATCTTACTCAGGAAAAGAGCCTTGATCGAATCGGTGAATGATCAACTCAAAAATATTTGTCAAATTGAACATTCACGTCATGCTAGGGGCGTATAGCTATACGCCCGTACAAGAGAATTTTCTGGTCAATTTGTTAGCTGGATTGACCGCTTATACCTATCAGGAGAAAAAGCCAGGGTTGGACTTGCTAGGGGCGTATAGCTATACGCCCGTACAAGGCTTACCAGCTCTACCTCCTGCCATCTTTTAACTTCGTCAAACTGACGTTGAAAAAAGGAAAAGGTCAGTTTCAAAATCATCAAAAAATGGCCTCTTAATTAAGATTTCTTTACTTATGTACGGGCGCAAAAGCAATACGCCCCTACCCTGGTTTTTCTCTCAGCACCTCGCTGGGCCAATTTTGCTTAGTCTAAACTCCAGTTGGTACGGGCGCAAAAGCAATACGCCCCTTCTTTAAGTCTTACTCTTCAACTTTTTGAGTATTACCACCAATTACCCATCCTTCCCGATCGCTATTATCAATCCGAATTCTTTGCCATTTTTTATCTGGGGTCTCTTCTAAAACTACAACTCGACCATTAAATTCGATCCCACCCACCGTATTGGCGTCCCGACCAGGGCGATCGCGGATCGCCAATCCTTCCGACCAAGTGACTCGAGCCCGATAAGCTCCTGGTGGTAACGCTTTCGGAGTTGGAGTCGGACTCGGACTCGCAGCTGAAGAAACAACCCCAGCCACATTTGGAGATTTTTTTGGTTTTTCGAGTTTATTTTCATTGGCAAAAGTTGGTCTGGGAGGAATAATTGTCAGTTTAGCTACAAAATATAAAGCCGCCGCAATTCCACCACCAAATAGAATCGCGATCGCCAATAGAAAGCCGAGCAAAAATTTGACAATACCAGACAAATTCATGGGGTCTTTTCCTCAAGAAATCTTTAAATTTGCATCCGACTACTTAAACCTACTATATCGAGAAGCAAGCCTAGCTTTGCCTGCTGCTGCCCAATCTTGAAGAAACTGAATTTGGGCTTGAGCAGTTTTGGCTAAGGGCACAATTTGGCTAGCGGCTTCCAGAATATCATCTGTAGTAAAGTCGCGGTTTTGACTAAAACCCAGGTGCATGGCTTCAATTAAAGTTTGTTCAATTTCTGCTCCTGAAAAATCTGGAGTTTCATAAGCTAAACGTTCTAAGTCGTAGGTTTTTAAAGTTTGGGGACGCAATCGCGATAAGTGGACATCAAAAATCGCGCGTCTTTCTTCTTGGTTAGGTAATCCGACAAAAAATATTTCATCAAAGCGACCTTTACGCAGCATTTCGGCTGGTAAAGTTTGGATATTGTTAGCAGTTGCGACCACAAATACTGGGGAAATTTTTTCGGCTAACCAGGTAATAAAAGTGCCAAACACCCGACTGGTAGTCCCCGCGTCTCCCTTAGCATCGTGACCAGCAAAGGCTTTATCAATTTCATCAATCCACAGTACACAGGGTGCTAAAGCTTCTGCTAGTTGAATCATTTGTCTAGTCCGAGATTCTGATTCTCCGACTAATCCACCAAACAAACGACCAACATCTAAGCGGAGTAAAGGAAGGTGCCAATGGTGCGCGATCGCTTTAGCGGTTAAAGATTTACCTGTTCCTTGAATTCCCACCAACAATAATCCCCGTGGATATGGTAATCCATATTGTCTGGCTTTTTCGGAAAAAGCACTACCTCGCAACAGCAACCAGTCTTTTAAGTTATCTAATCCACCAATATCAGAAATTTTAGCGGCAGCTGGATAGAAGTCTAAAATTTGAGTTTGCCGAATCGTTTGGCGTTTTTCAGTGAGAATTAGTTCCACATCTTCGGGTTCGAGTTGACCATGGATCGCGATCGCTTTTGCTAATACCCGACGAATCCGTTCAATGGACAATCCTTGACAATCACGGACAATTTCATCTAAAACTCTCCCTTCCAGGGATTGACCCATACTCCCTAGCAAACGTTCTATTTCTGTTTTAATTTCGACCGGAGTTGGTAGGGCAAATTCTAACACCGTCAGCACTTCACTCAAGTCTTCCGGGATTGCTAATTGGGGTGAGACGATCACGATATTTTTGGGCTGAGATTTGAGTAATCTCGCTAGATTCCGCAGCTTACGAGCTACAGCAATATCTTCTAAAAATCGGTGAAAATCCCGCAATATAAATATTGCTGGAGCTGGAGCAGGTAATTTTTCCACCAGTTCTAGAGCTTGGAGCGGATTACGACGACCAAACCCCGCATCCGTGGGATTGGATTGATAACCATCCACAAAATCCCAAATATAGATCCCCCGATTACCTTGAGATTTAGCTGCTAGGGCGATCGCTGTTTCGACTCTTTCTTCTTCCCTTGTTGGTATATAAATCAACGGATAGCGAGATCTTAACAACAGTTCAAACTCATCCCGAAAACTCATAAAATTATTTATTTAGACTTTTATTTAATTTTCAGTCCGATCCTGGGATTGTAGTCCATTTTTGAGTGCTTCTAAAGATGCCCAACGTCGATCTGTTAATGGTTCGGATATCTCTGTGGTTGACAAGATAATTCCAGGACATTTTTTTTGACACAGTTGTTTTTGGGGAATCGCCAGACACATTTGTTCATATAGCCAACTAGCGGGCTCAAAATCGCTCTGGGGTGGTAAGGTTTCTACTAAATCTTCTAGAGCCGTTTCCCGCTCATTTGGCCCCATATCGCCATCATTAGCCGTTTCATCAATCCAAATCAGTTCTTGTGTTTCCAGGACTAAACGGTGATTATATTGTTGTAAACATCGATGGCAAGTTAAAGTAATGATTGTCTCTGCTCCGGTTGAGACTTGGAGATAATTGCCATGATGGGTAATTGTGAGACGACCTTGCACAGGTGTCAATGTCTCTAACCCCGGTAAATATTCTTTAAACTGAATCACTTCAGTTTTTTCCGGGGCTTTGAGCAGTTGAGGTAGATGGATTGCCTCCATAACGATTCCGAACCATCCTCATAATTGATAAGAGCGGGCGTCCCGCTCTAATGACTACGGGCATCCCGCTACGAGCATCGGTTAGTTGTTTTTCGCACCAGTTAAAACCTAACAACTCGCTTCTACATAATCAAACGTATTACCAGACGCCGATCTGGTTCTTGACCTCGGCTGTAGGTCTCTAAATCTTCACATTCTTTCAGAAATGTATGAACTTGACGACGTTCAGTCGAGGAAAGGGATTTGAGTTCAAACTCTTGACCAGTCATTCTCACTTGCCCGGCGGCATATTCAGCCATTAAGCGCAGTTGTTCTTGACGCTGGATGCGATAACCATTCAGCTCGATCATATAAGCTGCTTGTTCATCGGATTCTTGACCAATATTCAGAATCGCATTGGCTAAATACTGAATACTATCAAGCACTGAGCCATCTGGACCGATTAAAATTTGGATTTGTTGGGGTGTCAGCTTGGTGCCATCGATAGTCAACCAATAGCAGTCTGGTGACTCTTGGGCGATTACAGATGCAGGAATCCGCGCTAATCTCAGTAGTTCTTGCAGCCACTGCTTACCCCTTTCTAATTGACTATCACTCATAGCTACCATCAAGCTTTCTTTTTCGCTCCCTTTGGTTCAAAAGGAAGGGCTGGTCTTTCTTTGGCTTTTGCTGCACTTTCTTCTGCATCTACCAGTTTTTGCAAGTTTTCCGGTAGTGGTTCCCGTGACAGAATATAGGTCTGTGTAGTTTGGAAAATGTTAGCAATTACCATGTACATCAAGACCCCAGCAGGGAGCGGAAAGAAGAGAAACATGGTTGAAAAGATTAACGGGGTCAGTTTATTGACCGCGTCTTGCTGCGGATTAGAGCTAGAGGTTTGTCCGGCTAAAGTCTGGTTGAGATATAAACTCAGACCAAAGAAAACGATCATCCCGACTATATCCCAGTGGATTACTCCTTGGGCATCGATCGCACCGACTCGACCTAAAGCATCAATAAACAGAAATCCTTTGTTAGTTGCTAAACCAGGTATGGTGCCCTGAAGCGTTACTTCCCCAGGCTGTAATGCTTCTAAGGTATAATTTTCGTTGTCAATCCGAACTCTTTCTTGACCACTGGTGACTTGCCAATGGGGCGAAATTTTTGAGTCTGGATAATCAGTTAGTAGGGTTTGGATCGGTTTACCTTCTACCGTTTGAAATTGCAGGTTAGTTTTTTCCCCTACAGCTAAATGATCACCGCTAGGTAATAGGGCTGTGATCGGAAAGTGAACTCCATCCGCTAAGTAGATATTTTGCGGAGCTGTAGAATAGGCTTGGACATTAATATGTTCAATCTGCTCCTGGGGTACTATTTGCAGATGAATTGAGTAATTTACATCGGAAAATGGCGATCCCCGCAAAGTCGCAAATAGGGCCAATAGTATGGGCATCTGCAACAGTAGTGGTAAACAACCAGCCAGGGGATTACCAAATTCTTGGTAAACTTTGCTCATTTCTTCCTGCTGTTTGGCAGGATTGTCTTTGTAGCGTTCTTGAATTTCTTTGACTCGCTTTTGCATGACTGGCTGGGCTACTTTCATTCTTCGCATACTGCGAATCGAACCAGCGCTCAAAGGATAGAGGGCAAAGCGAATTACAAGCGTCAGAGCCACGATGGCTAGACCATAGCTAGGCACGATCCCATAGAAAAAATCTAGGATCGGCAGCATTAAGTTATTGGAGAGAAACCCGGTACCAAAGTCCATTCCTTCTGAGTTAACCCACCTGCTCTGAATTTTTTCAATCTGATCTTCAGTCTGTCTCGATCGCCAGTTGTGAAATTACTTTCCACTGACTATTGCCGATCTTAGCGGACGTTGCTACCTAAAGCACCACTAACTTGACGAACTTTGGCAGAAACTTTTTGCATTATATAATCATAAACTTCGCGAAACTTCGGCATGGATCTGAGTTCTAAACGTGAGCCATCTTTAAGGGTAATTACCATATCTCCCCACAGTCCGAAACCTCTGGGAACTGTGACTATTTTGGCAATCTCTGCATACACGATATCGGTCCGATCGCGCCCCATCCAACCACTGGTGATAGAAACCCGACGATTGGTGATTAGATAACGTAACCACAGCGCTCTGACAATTGCTCCGACGGTGAGCGGAAGACAAATTACCGTGAACCCCAGCAAGATATTAAAAATCAGGTCACCTTGATGGGGACCACCTTCATAATATATTTCTTCGCGAATGCCCATCTAATACCTCGACTGCTGCCAACAACTGTTCTAATTCTTGCAGAAATTCTTCATAATTGCATTTTGGTGTCGTTGTCGGTTTCACCACAATCACACAGTCCCATCCTGGTAATAATCGTGGTAGCAATTGACGTAAAGCTGCACGAATTTGCCGCTTGATCCGATTGCGGATCACTGCTTTTTTGCTCACTTTTTGACTAATGGAAATGCCGAAGCGGGTTGGTTGACTCTCTGGTGCATGACTACCCTGGCGATCGCGCTCTTGGTGTCGTCGGGCACGTAAAGTTAAGCGATCGCTTTGGATGGGGCGCTTTACTTGCTGATAGACAGCGTTAAAGTCTTGTCGATGCTTGAGTCGATTGGCTTTGGGCAACACTGGGCTGGACTGTCGGTCAAATTCTCACTACACTGCTAGACGATAACGTCCCTTACTGCGACGCGCTTTGATTACTTGTTGACCATCTTTGGTCCGCATCCGCGCTCTAAATCCAGAGGTTCTTTTTCTTTTCCGATTGGTTCCGTGTAAGGTTCTTTGGGTCATTGGCTTTACTCCCAGGCAATTAATCTATTTCAATAAAAAGTCACAATCCATCATCTTATCATAAGGTGGCGATCGCTAATAAAGTTCTAGAGGAATTACCAAAAATTTTATGCCTCGGCGCTAAGAGTGGGCGATCGCCTGGGGATCACTCCTTGTTGATGCTCAATACCCAAGTACCGATATATCGGAGGAGCGGTGCATCTCCAGGAGTAATGATTTTGCAATTAAAATAGTACGTCCCACCATTCCAGGGATTATGGATATTGGATAATTCGACATAAAAACTGTGACCAGCCGGAATTGGGTTTTGAAAATAAATGTTAATCACATGGTTGTCTTTGTTCCAGTCTACTGGCTGCAAAGGAACTATTTTATTATTCTTTTTGAGATGGACTTCAATGGATTTTGGGTCGAATTTACCGTCGTAATAATCTGGATACTCAATCGCAATCTGGTTAATAGCTACAGAACCTCCCACCGCTGCCGTGATATCACTATTTTTAATGTCCAAGCGATAACGATCACCATTAAAATCAGGGGTTCCATAGTCTAGATGAAAGCCGAGGTTATGTTTTCGGTCTGGACCACCAAAGAGGATAAATCCCGGCGAAGTATCGGCCCAAGTTGCTGCGGGAAGTCCTGTGAATAAACAAGCTGTCATCGCTAAAACTGAAAATGCACGTCGCATAAACACTCCTCTTCCTAAAAATATTAAATTGGTATATTCAGGTGACACCTGTGGGGATCACAAAAAAATTCCAGTTGAGAGATTTTCTGATCACAATTTAAGTTGAGTTTACCTGCCATTCTACCAAAAAAATTAAGATTTTGGGAATATATACTGATTAAGATCGACAGGCAAGATGCCTGTCCCACCAAACCACCATCTCTAAAAATAACGTAAAGAAATAGCGATCTCTGAGGGGATCATCTAGTATGCAAGACAGTAACTTGATCAAAATCTCAGGAATTATTTAGGGAAAAGACCCGGTTCAAAAATCTCAGTCAATTTACCCTCACCATCTTATGTCCGCAAGCGAAGAGGAAATTACATGAAAATAGCAGTTGCTAAAGAAATTGAAGGTAATGAACGTCGGGTGGCTTTAGTTCCGGATACTGTAGCCAAGTTAGTCAAGCAAGGTTTAGAAATTTGGGTAGAAACTGGTGCAGGTGATGAAGCATTTTTTCCAGATGATGCTTATACTGCTGTCGGGGCCAAAATTATTGCTGATCCTAATTTGCTCTGGCAAGAAGCTGATGTATTGTTAAAAGTAGCTCCTCCCCAAGAAAAAGAAATTGACAAACTTAAAGCTGGAGCAGTTTTCATTGGGTTTTTGAATCCTCTAGGCGCTCCACTTTTAATTGATCGTCTGGCTGCTCGTCAGGTAAGTGCATTTAGTATGGAAATGATTCCGCGCACTACTAGAGCGCAAAGTATGGATGCTTTATCTTCTCAAGCATCGATCGCTGGTTATCAAGCCGTATTATTAGCAGCTACCGCTTCACCGAAATTTTTCCCGATGCTCACCACCGCAGCGGGGACGATTAGACCCGCGAAAGTGTTAGTAATTGGAGCAGGAGTGGCTGGATTACAAGCGATCGCGACAGCAAGACGTTTGGGTGCAATGGTAGAAGCTTTTGATATTCGTCCAGCGGTGAAAGAAGAAGTCCAAAGTTTGGGAGCCAAATTTCTCGAAATTAAACTTGATGAAGAAACTGTGGCCGCAGGAGGCTATGCTAAAGAAGTTTCAGATCTGGCTAAACAACGTACCCAAGAATTGCTGACTAACCATGTTCACAATGCAGATGTGATTATTACCACTGCCCAAGTACCTGGCAAAAAAGCACCCCGCTTGGTGACAGAAGAGATGATTGACGGGATGTCTCCAGGATCAGTGATTGTTGATCTAGCGGGTGAGCAAGGTGGTAACTGCGCTTATACAGAAGCAGGTAAAGAGGTAAAACATCAAGGTATTACCATTATCTCTCCGATCAATTTACCAGCAACTATGCCAATTCATGCGTCACAAATGTATTCCAAAAATATTTCGACTTTGGTGCAATATCTGATTAAAGACGGCGCAGTTCAATTAAATTTTGCTGACGATATCATTGCCGATACCTGTGTAACATCTGAAGGTAAGATCCGCAATCAAAGAGTTCAGGACGCTTTAGCAGCTTTGAAAGCTGAACTTTCCCCTGTCTAAAATTCACTTCAGGAAAAATTTTCATTGCAAGGAAGTTATTAAATAATGACTGAAGAATTAATTGCCGGTTTTGTGGTTTTTGTCCTCGCTTCATTTGTGGGATTTGAAGTGATCAATAAAGTTCCACCAACTTTACATACACCTTTAATGTCAGGCTCAAATGCAATTTCTGGAATTGCTGTATTAGGGGCAATTTTAATCTCTGGTCAGCCCGGTGTAAATATTACTGTGATTCTGGGCGTAATTGCGATCGTCTTAGCGATGATTAACGTGGTGGGTGGGTTTCTAGTTACCGATCGGATGTTGCAAATGTTTAAGAAAAAAGAGGTGAAGTCATGAGCGATTTTTTACCTTCAGGTATTCAATTAAGCTACTTAGTAGCTGCTTCTTTGTTTATTGTCGGTTTGAAACAACTTGGTTCACCAGCAACTGCACGTCAAGGTAATGTGTTAGCTGCGGTGGGGATGTTGATTGCGATTATTGGCACCTTGTTAGAGCAGCAAGTTGTCACCTATCAATTGATTTTTGTGGGGATTATTTTAGGCTCAATTTTGGGGACAATTCTCGCTCAGAAAGTAGCCATGACGGAAATGCCCCAAATGGTAGGGTTACTCAATGGATTTGGTGGTGCAGCTTCTGCTTTGGTCGCGATCGGTGAGTTTTGGCGTTATTTAAGTATCCCAGAAACACCCCAACCTGATGCTACGATCACAATTGTGTTGGGAGTTTTAGTTGGTGGGATTACTTTTACAGGTAGTGTTTTAGCTTTTGCTAAATTGCAAGAACTTTTACCAGGAGCACCGATCGTTTTTCCGTTCCAACAAGTTTTTAATGCTTTACTAGCGATCGTTCTGGTAGTTGGTAGTATTTATTTAGTCGGCTCACCAGAAAATGTCCCCGTCTTTTTAGGGTTAACGGTAATTTCCCTGATTTTGGGTGTGATGTTTGTCCTCCCCATTGGGGGTGGGGATATGCCTGTTGTGATTTCCTTGCTTAACTCTTATTCTGGTATAGCTGCGAGTATCGCGGGATTTATTTTGATGAACAATATGCTCATCATTGCTGGTGCTTTAGTGGGAGCATCCGGTTTAATCCTCACCCAGATTATGTGTAAAGCGATGAATCGCTCCTTAGCTAATGTTCTATTTAGTGCATTTGGCTCTGGTGGATCAAGTGGAGTAGTGGTTAGTAGTGCAGCTCAGATTGATAAAACTGTTCGTAGTATTGATGCAGAAGAAGGTGCGATGATGTTGGGTTATGCTCGCTCAGTCGTGATTGTACCTGGTTATGGAATGGCTGTGGCTCAAGCACAACATACAGTAAGGGAATTAGCTGATCAACTCGATCGTCTGGGGGTTGAGGTAAAATATGCGATTCATCCAGTGGCTGGTAGAATGCCCGGACATATGAATGTATTATTAGCTGAAGCTAATGTGCCTTATCCCCAACTATATGATATGGAGGATATTAATCCTCAGTTTGAAGAAACTGATGTGGCTTTGGTGATTGGTGCAAATGATGTAGTTAATCCCGCAGCTCGTCATGATCAAAGTAGTCCGATCTATGGGATGCCTATTTTGGAAGTTGATAAAGCCAAGCATACAATTGTGATTAAACGCAGTATGAATACTGGTTTTGCTGGTGTGGATAATGAGCTGTTCTATCAAACTAAAACTATGATGATGTTTGGTAGTGCTAAGGATGTCGTAGCCAAATTAGTGTCGGAAGTAAAACAGCTTTAATTAGCGATCGTAGTAAGCGCAAAGAGCGCTCTTTGCGCTTACTACAAACTAATATACAGTTAAGTGTAGGGGTGAAGCATGTTTAGCGATAATTGAACAATCAAGCTAGTAATATTATACCCGAATGCTTCACCCTTCTTCTGCGCCGAGATATTAAAAACATTCTTAACTGAACCGTATTGATATATATGGTTGATCTGTGAGCTTCATATATGGTGGGGCAAAGCATTTCGGTCCGATTATTCTCCGTTTCACTAATGGTTGATTTGCCGAAATGCTTTGCCCCTACAGCACCGGATTAACATATAAAGTATTGATATATATGGTTGATCTGTGAGCTTCATATATGGTGGGGCAAAGCATTTCGGTCCGATTATTCTCCGTTTCACTAATGATTGATTTGCCGAAATGCTTTGCCCCTACAGCACCGGATTAACATATAAAGTATTGATATATATGGTTGATCTGTGAGCTTCATATATGGTGGGGCAAAGCATTTCGGTCTGATTATTCTCCGTTTCACTAATGGTTGATTTGCCGAAATGCTTTGCCCCTACAGCACCGGATTAACATATAAAGTATTGATATATATGGTTGATCTGTGAGCTTCATATATGGTGGGGCAAAGCATTTCGGTCCGATTATTCTCCGTTTCACTAATGGTTGATTTGCCGAAATGCTTTGCCCCTACAGCACCGGATTAACATATAAAGTATTGATATATATGGTTGATCTGTGAGCTTCATATATAGTGGGGCAAAGCATTTCGGTCCGATTATTCTCCGTTTCACTAATGATTGATTTGCCGAAATGCTTTGCCCCTACAGCACCGGATTAACATATAAAGTTATTTAATTGTTATTTTTTAATGGGTAATTAACTAGGATATTTTCCCTTACTCATTAAAGAGGAATTTTAATTAAAAATTCTGTTCCTTTTCCTGGTATAGAAATACAGGTTAATTCCCCTCCATGTTTTTCGACTATAATTGAATAGCTAATCGATAATCCTAGTCCTGTACCACTACCGATCGGTTTAGTGGTAAAAAATGGCTCAAATATTTTATTGCGGATCGACTCACTGATCCCGCTCCCATTGTCGGTAATGTGAATTAATACATTTGGTGCTTGAACTTCTGTCTCAATAGTAATACTAGGTTGGTGATGATTCCCTAAAGCATCGATCGCATTGCTAAGGATATTCATAAACACCTGATTTAAAGCTGAAGCATAACAATTAATTAAGGGCAATTTCCCATATTTTTTAACTATCTTAATCTCCCGATTTTGTCGATTACTATTCAGTCGCTGTTGCAAAATTAACAATGTACTATCAATCCCATCATGAATGTCTACTGGTTTAATTTCTGCTTCATCTAAACGGGAAAAATTCCGGAGTGACAGCACAATTTGACGGATACGATCGGCTCCTAATTTCATTGATGATAACAATTTTTGTAAATCATCTACTAGAAACTCTAGCTCAATATCAACAATTTTTGCTTCAATTTCTGGGAACGGTTGTGGATAAAATTTCTGGTATAAATTATTTAATTCAATTAAAGAGTTAATATACTGACTTGCTGGTTCCAAATTGCCATAGATAAAATTAATCGGATTATTAATTTCATGAGCAATCCCAGCTACTAACTGTCCTAATCCGGACATTTTTTCAGCTTGAATTAGTTGGGATTGAGCTGAATATAGTTTTGCCAAGGTTAATTCTAGTTGAGTTGCTTTTTCAGTTATTTCTTGAGTCCGTGCTTCAACTTTTTGCTCTAGGGTATGGGAATATTCCTCTAATTGGTGATAGAGTTGGGCGTTTTCTAGGGAGATCGCTGCTTGAGTAGTCAGAACTTTGATCATTTGCAGACGATCGCTGGTAAATACTCCTGCGGTCAGATGATTTTCTAAATAAAGAATACCAATCAATTTCCCTTGGTTAATGATCGGAGTACACAAAAGACTTTGAGGTTGTTGCTGGTGAAAATAGGAATCAGATGATAGGGAAGTTTGCACTATTTTATCATCAATCAGTAAGGTTTCCTGAGTGCGAGAGACATAGTTGATTATACTTACCGGAACCTCTTGACTTGATTCGACGGGGAGTGATGGTTGCAATGTGCTGAGAATGGGGGTGTTTGCTACTCTTGAGTCAGCTGTTGCGACGATGGTTAAATTATCGTTTTTGACTAATATCAAAGTACATTTATCTCCACCCATATTTTCCATCACTACTTGGAGCAATGTTGCTAGTAATTTCTCCAGTTGAATTTCACTATATAGGGCTTGTGAAGCTTTTAAAACTGTTGTCAAGTCTAGACTATCTAAAACATTTTTCGCATTCATAGTTTTAGACGACACAGTGACAAATTTGTTGTCTAGATTCAGGCTAGGTTGTGACTGTTTAAGGAGCGGATTTAATAATTCGGAATAACGCTTTTCCAAGTCTTCAACTTTAGCTTTTGCGCCCCAGCGAGCATAGCAGTAGTAGGCTTCAGTTAGATAGATTTGGGCAAATTTTTCTTTACCCCATTCTAGATAGAATTTAGCTGTTAATTCATTAGCTAATGCTTCTTCGTTAATAAATTTATTTTCTTTAGCCAGAGATATTGCTCGCTCATAACATTCCATTGCGGCTAGTTTTTGATCTAAAACCCGATGCTTTTCTGCTGCAACTAAATACCATTTAGGTCGATGATTCATGGGAGCATTTTGCGCCAACTGTTGCAAAGCGGTTTGATGGGTTTCTACCTGGATGATAATTTTGGCTTGCTCAATTTCTGGTTGTGTGGGGAAGATGGCTAAATATGTTAGGGCTGTATAAAAATGAAAAATGGGCACAAAACCTAAACCTGATATTGCCATCAAATGACGTTTGACTTGAGCGCTATGATCTAGTGCAGCAGGATAATTGCCAAAAAAATAGGCAAGAATAAGTTTATAGGTGTAAACAATAGCGATCGCTGTAAATTCATTGTCCTGATTATGCTTAGGAAGCATCAAAGTTTCATCATAAGCATTACCAATTAAGCAATCCGGCTGAATCCAAGTTTCCCTCCAGTTATGTACTACCTGTTGGTTTATATCCAAATAAATCTGGGCAGAAGATTGTTTGGCTTGTGCCATTACAGCACGGTAAGTTTCTAGTTCGGTTTCCCAAGAGTCGATCGGGATGCCAGCAAAAAAGTTATTCTGGAAATAAGTAACTATGTTATAGCCAGCGTTGAGAAAATCCCCCGTTTTCATCCCAGCCAGATAGCCATCTTTAAGCGTCGATATTGTAGCACTTAGAGCTTCCTGGTGATGTTGGATAAAGCCCCCAAATACAATCAGAATTTGCGACTTGAATTTCTCTACTTTGAACTGATCTAGCAAATTAAGGGCTAATTTACCAAATTGATAACCTGTTTCTATTTCTCCAAAAAAATTACATAGAATCATCCCATGAATCACATACCCAACTGCTGATGCAGGTGCATTTCCATACTGAAGTGATAAACTCACCATTGTGGCACTTAGAATCGGTAGTAATCCCGGCATTCCCTGAAAAATAGGTGCAAACAAAATTGCCAATAATTCCATCGCTGCTTCGGATGAGGGATCAGTCATTACTGGTAAATTAATCAGTTCCTCAATTTGTCTACCGCTTTGTTGATTGATTATGGTTTGTCGGGCTTTACTAATCTGGGTTTCGTCAGTTGTGGTGGGGAGTTCAACCCCCAATTGTCCAAGGGCATCTCGGGCAACTGCGATCGCTTCTAACACCTTAGCTTGAGCGATGAGTGCGATCACCTGAATTTCATAAATTTTAATTTTGTCTAAGATTGTCTGAGCTGCTTGCAACACTAATGTAGATATTTCTTCCATGCGATGAAAATCACCATTCAAATAGGCGACTTCCGTAGCAGCAACATAAAGATTAAGAGTCAATTCATATTGATGTTGCCAACAGTCAGCAATGAGTAACTCAATTCCTGTTTGCAAATAGATATTTGCCGCAGTATATGCGGTAGAATTTCTGGCTTTTTGGCCAGCTTTTAAGTTAAGTTGGGCTAAGGCTTCTCGCTCCTCCAATTGAGTAATTAATTCCATTCCTAGATTAAAATGCTCGACAATATCAAATATTTTTTCCTCTTGTTCGATCGCGGTGGAGTTTTGCTGAATTAATTGCCCGATTTTCAAATGAGTTGCTTGTTTTTGATGGTCAGGAATTAGAGAATAGGCTGCTTGTTGAACACGGTCATGGAGAAATTTATATTTTGCTAATTGGTTATGTTCGATCGTTAACTCATGATTACGATCTCCTTGATAAAATTTATAAACATCACTAAGCGGCAGAATTAATCCTTCTTGTAAAGCTTTCCAGATGTCATTTGCTGTTTCAATTTCTGATTTTTCGGAAACGATCGCTAAACTTGCTAAATCAAACTGATTTCCAATACAAGCAGCTAAGGTCAGCACATTTTGGGTTGCTAATGGTAATTTTTCCAACTGCAATGCCATAAATTCAACGACATTATCTGTAAGTATCTGTTGATTTATTGCGGTAATATCACATTGCCAACATCCTAACCCAAAGTTAAATTGGATCAAGTTATCTTGATGTAACGCTTTGAGCAATTGCGTCCCAAAAAATGGATTACCTTGAGTTTTTTGATAGACTAACTGAGCTAGAGGTAATGCTAATTTCTCTGAACATTTCAGGGTATCAGCTACTAATTGATTTACTTGTCCTTGACTCAGAGGTGATAAAGTAATCTTGTTAACTCTGATTTCCGTTTTTTGGATATCACTCAAAGTCAACATTAAGGGATGCGCTGGGTTGACTTCATTATCACGATAAGCTCCAATTAAGAAAAAATATTTAGCAGTTCCCATTAATAATTGCATTAATTTCAGAGATGCAGAATCTGCCCATTGTAAGTCATCTAAAAACATCACTAAGGGATGTTCTTCACTGGTAAAGACTTGGGTAAATTTTTGGAATAATAAATTAAATCGATTTTGAGCCGCAGTTCCTGCTAATTCTGGAATGGGTGGTTGTTGACCAATGATTTTTTCTAATTCGGGTATTACTTCAATAATTACCTGTCCACTTTCACCTAATTCTCTCAATATTTTGTTTTTCCAATCTTGGATTTGAACATTGCTTTGGGTGAGTAATTGACTAATTAAATCTCGAAATGCTCGGATAAATGCGGATAAGGGAATATTTGCTTGAAATTGGTCATATTTTCCTTTGATAAAATAACCCCGTTGACGCACAATTGGTTTATGTACTTCATTGACTACTACGGTTTTTCCAATCCCTGAAAATCCTGCTACTAGCATCATTTCTGTGCTACCTGTGCTGACTCTTGCAAAGGTAGATAATAATTGGGTTACTTCAGGTTCTCTTCCGTAAAGTTTATCGGGAATAATAAAGCGATCGCTTAGATCTCTTTGAGCAATTGGAAAACTCTGGATTTGCTTATTTTCTTGAAGTTGAGCTAAACAATTTTCTAAATCAAATTTGATCCCTAATCCACTCTGATAACGTTCTTCCGCATTTTTTGCCATTAATTTGCTGACAATTTCACTCAGTATTAAGGGGATTTCTGGTTTAATTTCATGGACTGGAAGTGGATTTTTTGCAATATGACAATGGACTAGCTCCATCGGATCATTTGATGGAAATGGTAATTGTCCGGTCAATAATTCATAAAAAGTTACACCTAATGAATAGAAGTCGCTCCGATAGTCAATCCCTCGATTCATTCTTCCTGTTTGTTCTGGAGAAATATACCCAAGTGTCCCTTCTAATCCATCAGGATTGATCAGTGTTTGCGTTTCTCGTAGTAGCAATGATGCAATACTAAAATCAATTAACTTGACTTTTTTTGTGTGAGGATTAATTAAAATATTAGTGGGTTTGATATCTTTATGAATAATCCGATTCCGGTAGAGAATATCTAAGCTATCACACAGCGCGATCGCGATTGGGAAAAACTCACTCAAAGATAGGGGTGTTTCTTTTTGCACAATCCATTCTTTCAAGGAAATTCCCCCAAAGTCTTCCATTACCAATCCATAACCATTTTGATATGTTTCTAGACTATAGGTTTGGATAATTAGGGGTGAGTTAAGATTTTTAGTAATGGTATATTGATTGCGAAACTGAACTAATTCCGTAAAACTGGGATAACTATTTTTCAGAAATTTAATCACCACCGGTTGTTGATCAGTTTCTCGATATCCACGATAAACTAGGGTTCTGGAACTGTGATAAATTTCATCACTTACGTGATATCCGGGAATTTTAATTAAAGTATTAATCATCCAATTTTCATTCAAAATTAATAACAGACCTACAACCATTTTTTAGGATTACATAACTTGGTAGTTATGTAATAAGTTATATAATATATAATCTTAATATTGTCAATTGTTCTAATAGCTGTTACATCAAACTATTAATTTTTATCCAGTAGAGGTGCCATAGGGACATATTGCCATAAACTTCTTGCAAAAATATGTTTGTAGTAGGGAATGGGAGTCTCCTAATTCTCAATAATCGAGGGAAGACTGTCCGATCGCTCGGATAACATGGTCGGAAATGCTATAAAATAAGTTTTATTACAATATTTTGACATTGCTGCTATAAATGCTACAGAAAACCATTGTCACATTCCCATCTAGAAATTTTCATAACCATGAATCTGCCCCATCAAGCTGGGTCATCGAACCGATCAAAACCGTTTTACCCGATCGGGTCAGAGGAACTACTTTTATTTTCAGATTTCTGGAAGAAACAGATCCTTAATTTCGATCATTTGCTACAATTTATTAAGAGACATGAATTTGATCATGTAGGCGTCTTTACATTTTCCCCAGCAGAGGGCATATCGGCCCATAGCTTGTCTAACCAGTTGCCGCTAGAAATTATGGAGATCCGTCGCGATACCTTAGATGACAGCACAGCAACCAATTTCCCAAAAGAAAAATCAAGCCGAAGTGGGTAAAATAGTGGACGTTCTCATTGAGCAAGAAGACCCCGAAACGGGCGATCTAATTGGTCGCTCTGCTCGCTTTGCCCCAAAAGTAGATGGATTAGTCTATGTAAAAGGACAAGTAAGCTTAGGATCGATAGTTCTAGGAGCCATTACCCAGGCTGATGTCTATGATCTTTATGGTCAAGTTTCAACTTAAAACTAACCGATAACTATCGTCTCTTTCCCAAATCGGTTAATAAGTCTGGGATCAATATGGTTTTGCTGTTTTGTTAGTCAAAGAGGAGGATGTTAATTTTTGAGAAAAACATAGGGAGTTCACCAACAGGTATCAGCGATTAAAGGTTGAAGCCTTTGCTAATTTCTGAAACTGCTCATATACCTGGGAAAGAACATAGCCGACGCGACGATCGCTTATATTCCATAGCCAAGCAACTTATTTTTGTACCGCCAAAAAATAATCAGGCTCTCAGATGCAAATAAGAGACCTTATTTAAGTTCAATGGCTAAGGTCAGCGAGAATAAACTCTGCTGAAGTTAAGCCCTTCAGTCCCAACGCTTCGACTAGGCTCAACCGAACCGGGCATAATACTAGGCTGAAGTAAAGCAGTTATAACAAATACCTGATTCGCTGAAAAAAAACTCTTATTTGATTGGAAAAAAGGACCGATTAATCTACTGTTCGTCAGCTCGAGTGTAAAAATCAATTGCACTCCAAGTCTGTTGGCAAAAATCTCATCAAATTCTAATGTTTACTGGAGAATCAATGACCATTTCGTTCAAAAGCTTAGGCATTTCTGAAACTCGTGCTAATCACCTAGAAAAATTAGGCTTCAGTGCACCAACAGCGATTCAAGCCCAAGCAATACCTCACTTGCTATCTGGTCGGGATGTGGTCGGTCAAGCTCAAACCGGCACCGGCAAAACCGCAGCTTTTTCATTGCCAATTTTAGAAGGAATTGATCATAAAATCGCCGCAGTTCAAGCCTTAATTTTGACCCCCACCCGGGAATTAGCGATGCAAGTAGCCGAAGCAATGCGCGATTTCAGTGGCGATCGCCGTGCCCAAGTTTTAACTGTATATGGTGGTCAATCCATCGAACGACAAATGCAACGTTTAAGACAGGGTGTTCCGGTAGTAGTGGGAACACCAGGACGAGTGTTGGATTTGCTGGATCGGGGTAGTCTGAAATTAGATCAGGTCAATTGGTTGGTTTTAGATGAAGCTGATGAAATGTTAAGCATGGGCTTTATCGAAGATGTGGAAAAAATCCTCAATCAAGCACCAGTCGATCGGCAAACTGCTTGTTTCTCAGCGACGATGCCCTCTTCGATTCGGGAATTAGTCACTAAATTCCTGCGATCGCCCATCACTGTTACCGTTGAACAACCAAAAGCCGCACCCAAGCAAATCAATCAAGTGGCTTACATGGTTCCCCGTGGTTGGACAAAAGCCCGGGCTTTACAACCAATTCTGGAACTAGAAGATCCCAAATCAGCTCTAATTTTTGTCCGGACGCGGCGACAAGCAGCTGAACTGACCAGTCAACTCCAAGCTGCTGGTCATAGTGTGGATGAATACCACGGTGACTTAAACCAAACTCAACGGGAACGCTTACTGATCCGTTTCCGGCAAAATCAAGTGCGCTGGGTGGTGGCCACAGACATCGCCGCTCGCGGTTTAGATGTTGATCATCTCACCCATGTGATTAATTTTGACCTACCCGATAGTGTAGAAAGTTATGTTCACCGGATTGGTCGGACTGGTCGTGCGGGACGGGAAGGAACAGCAATTTCCTTGATCCAACCTCTGGATCGGCGGAAACTGCGGTTAATTGAACGTCACGTTCGTCAAACTCTCAAAATTACCTCAATTCCTACTCGTGCCCAAATAGAAGCACGTCATCTGGAAAAATTACAAACTCAAGTCCGGGAAGCACTAACTGGTGAACGGATGGCTTCATTCTTACCGATTGTAGCCCAGTTGAGTGAAGAATACGATCCACACGCGATCGCCGCTGCGGCATTGCAAATGGCTTATGATCAAACTCGACCAAATTGGATGCAATCTGATCAAAACCACGGTGAAGAAATTTCCGATACTCCTAAACCGGTATTGTTAGAAAAGCGTGCCAAATCATCTACCCCAGTCCAAGAACAAACTACTCCCAAACGAGTGATTACTACCAGACGCGCTCAAGCATCGGTATCTCCTCAAGGACAAGGTCAAGATTAAGCAGGTTAAATAGTTAAATCTAGCTTTTGGCAATAGCAATTAAAAATCCCACTCTACCAAGGGTGGGATTTTTATCGGAATCGGAGTTTAAAATTTCATGTATTATAGACTACATTATAAAATATAATCGTGGATATAATACCAATTCTGGTAATTATGACTACAGATGATCTAGAGCAGTTATCTGTAGTGCTAATGAGAGGAAATTGGGATCATCCCATCATCAACGGAAAAACCTAACCCCATTTTACCGCTCCAATTATATGACCATAATCATTAGTTGCTGTTTGGATAGGCTATATGGCATGAATTAATCAAGAATAGTTTCATAAAAAATTATACTTATTAATGACCAGGTACTTAACTATAGGTTGCTAAAGTCATCACATGAGCGGTTGCTGCTGACACTGTTACGGACAAATTATAGCCACCACCATGAGAAGAGAGAACTGGACATCCATATTTTTTAGCAAAATCCAAAGTAATTTTAGTTAGTTTACAGAAATCATCGTTTGTCCAGCCTGTTGTCAGATTACCACAATCATCTTTATGTGAGTCATAACCAGAAAAAATAGCAACTAGATTAGGACACCAGGGAACATTTTCTAAAGATTGCTGAAAAGCCTCAATACATTCATGACCTTGATAGAATTTTCCAGTTATACCTTCTTCTTCTAAAACCTCAACTGGAAAAGTTTTACTTAAAACAGGAATGTTGCAATGACCAACAGCTTTAGCCCGATCTGTAGTTCCAGCTTTCAAGTCTGAAGCTTTAGCCATGTAAAGATCAACGCCATTATGAATACTTATACAATAGACACTGGGATCATTGCTAAAAATTTCCTGAGTTCCGTCACCATGATGAATATCCCAATCAATAATTACTACTTTTTCAAATCCCTGAATCTGAGCATATCGAGTAGCTGCAGCTAGAGGATTGAGGAGACAATAGCCATGTCCCCAATGAGGATGAGCGTGATGTCCAACCATGCTAAAACAGTAAGCACGTTCTATCATTCCCTGTTTCATTTGGTCGATCGCTTCTAGCATTCCTCCTAAACCATAGAGATAACCGGGTAAACAGTATTCTAAACCTTGACATTCATTTAATTTTGGCAAAGATAAGCTAATTTCATCTAAAGGTTGATCAAGAGCTTTTAGAGTAAGTTTTCGGAGATATTCATGGGTATGAACTCTTAGATAATCAGAAACTTTAGCTTTTCTTAATGGTAGTGTTGGATAATCTTGCAGGCGTTTTTTAAGATTATAACGAATTTGGTTATAATAAGGAAAAGAATATTTACTGCCAAAATGAATTTCTTGAATAGGTTTATAAGTACAAAATGCTTGGGGATGAAGATAAGTAACAAATTGCATGATATAGGATATTAGTACATATCTTAATTATACCAAATTTATTCGTTTCAGACTAGATTAAGATGACCAGGAACGACATAGATTAAAATAACTTTCTCTTAAATTTTGCAGCAAGGAGTTACGGTGGGGATCATGTTCTTTCCATTGCATAGCTGTTTTACTAATAATTTCTGCCACAGTGGGTTCGATAAAAGCTGAATTAGCGATCGCCTCGATTTTGAGTTTTTTAGTCATAGCTAAAGCGATCGCATTAATGATCTCTTCTGCTGATACTCCAATTATCGATGCTCCGATAATTGTCCCATTACGACGCACTAAAATTTTACAAAATCCAGTAGTTTTGCTACTAATTTGGGATTTAGCTAAGTTATTAAAGTAGGTCTTTAAAACTATAATATCATTTCCATATTGCTGTCGAGCTATACTTTCCGTTAATCCTACCCTAGCTAAGGCAGGATCAGTAAAAATAGCAATAGGAAGATAGCGATAGTCAATTTTGTGGATTGACAAAAATAGGGTGTTTTTGATAATTAGATTGGCTTCATATTTAGCTAAATGAGAAAATATATTATTGCCACTACTACAAGCATAGATTTTGGGATTAGTAGTTTGTAATTTGGCATTAACTTTAATCCCTTTGCGCCCAAATTTAACATTAACCGCTGCTAAATTTAAGGATTCAATATCCGGAACAGTACCGATCGCGACCAAAATTTCATCAGCTTCAATGGCTTGATCTCCAGCTTGAATCCATTTTTTATCTTGAATTTGTTTAGCTTGAGTAACTAAAGTTTTCGTCAAAATTCGCACTCCTTCAGCTTCTAATTGAGCTTGAATTAATCCGGCAACTTCTGGATCTTCTGTAGGTAAAATCTGCGGAGTGCTAACAATCAGAATCACCCGGGCACCCAAACGAGTAAAGGTCTGGGCTAATTCGATCGCTGCTGGAGTACCACCAATAATGATTAAACTAGGATCGCTCCGAGTAAAAAAGAGGTTTAGGGTTTGGGGATTGAGATTAAGGTTTTCACTAGTTAAATAGCCAATCTGGGCTAATCCTTCAATCTCAGGAATCAGCGATCGAGCAGAAGGAGCGAGAAGGTAAGTTCGCGATCGCAACCATCGGTCATTAATCTGAAAAGCTAGATGGGGAGTGCGACAAAATTGACCAGTTCCGAACAACAAATCTACTCCTAATAAAGCTAATCCTGCTGGTGCAGATTCTGCGGCGATATTGGCAACTACACCATTTACCCACTCCATAATTTCAGGAAATTTAATCGCAATATCTAGTGATTTTGCTCCTAGTGGGTCGATCAAGCCATAAATCCCAAATTGATGGGCTTCTGCTAGTTGTTGAGCAATTTGTCCGATGTAGTTAAGTGTGAAACGTTCATAGATCCCATTGTTAAAATATTGATTTTCTGACAACTGAGGCTCAACCAAAGCCACACGGGCTTGAAGACGAGCTGCGGTGATTGCGGCATAGCGTCCAGCACTACTACCACCAATTACCACCAAATCGTAGTCAACGGTCACATTGATCTCCTGAACCGAATTTATTTAGAGGTTTGCTAAAGCTGTGAGTAATTTCTGATTATCAGCTTGAGTTCGTACCGCAATCCGAAAATACCGATCGCCTAATTCGGGAAAACTGAGACAATCCCGAATCAAGATTTGATGTTGTTCCAGAAGTTGCTGTTGCAATTGGGAACTTGATCGTTGGGAATGAACTAATAAAAAGTTGGCATTACCTGGAAGTGGTTTGAGATCAGGTATTTGCGCTAGCCCCTGAAATAATTGGGTGCGGGTTGATAACAGCCAATTCCATGTCTGCTCGCTAAAATTTAGATCAGAAACAGCTGCGACTCCTGCTGCTGCTGCGAGAATATTGACGGGCCAAGGGTCACGTCGTTGTTGCCACAGATGGAGTCGATCAGGATGGGCGATCGCATAGCCCAGACGCAACCCAGGTAGGCTATAAAATTTAGTGAGTGAGCGTAAAATCACTAAGTTGGGAAACTCTGACACCATGGGAATCAAGCTTTCCTGCTGGGCTGGAGGCAGAAAATCCATAAAAGCTTCATCTACCACTACCAGAGCAAAGTGTTCTAGTAGTGGCAGAATTGTCTCCCGCGCAAATAGCTGACCCGTGGGATTATGCGGGTTATTGAGCAATAAACCAGAAGAGGATGGAGCTGGTGGTAATGGCACAGGTAGAATGGCTTTTGGCCAAATCCCATGTTCTTCTTGCCAGTTTTCTACCTCTAAAGAACAATCTAGCACTTGGGCATTAAATGCCTGGAGCGATCGCCGATAATCTCCAAATGCAGGAGTAACTAGGTAAGTCACTGGGAGTTGAGATAAATCCCAAGCTGCCCAAGTGAGTAATTCTGCCGAGCCATTTCCTGGCAATATCCACGCAGGTGGAAGTGAGTGGAGCTGACCTAAAGCCGATCGCAGTTCTTGGTAGTTGGGATCTGGATAAGCAGTGAGGTCGCTCAGATGAGATTGAATCGCCGCGATCGCTGCTGCTGGTGGTCCTAAAGGGTTGATACTGGCAGAAAAATCCAGAATGCTGGAAACTGAACAGCCGATTTGCGCGGCTGCCCAGTTTAAATTTCCTCCATGTTGGGGACGGTTCAAAACTCTGTTTCCCTAGAAAACCCTTATTCTTCTTCGTCGTCTGCTGGTGCTACTTTCTCCTTAAACAATTTCCCTGCTGAAAATGCAGGCACCTTAGTCGCCGGAATTTCCATTTTAGTTCCGGTTTTGGGGTTTCGTCCTTCTCTAGCTTTGCGTTCCCTCGATTCAAATGAGCCAAACCCCACCAAGGTTACTTTGTCACCAGAGGAAACAGCTTCCATAATCGCTTCTAATGCCGCAGTTAAGACAGCATCAGCTTGTTTTTTAGTCACACTAGCCTTGTCGGCGACGACATCGACTAATTCTCCTTTGTTCATTCCAATCTCCATTGGGCTGATAGAACAGGTTGGACGTTGCTACTAGATTCTTGCCCAGAATTGTAGGTGCGTTCCATAAAGCCGGGGAATTTTCACTCTTAATGCCTGAAACTCCCATCGGCTAAAAGTTTCAATGCCCTATTCTAATGGGTACTTGTCTAATATGGATCGATGAAAGCTTTAATTTCTGTGGATTTAAGGTTTTTTTTGATGTTTTTTTCAAAAAATATCCTTTTGGCAGCTTGATTGGACCAATTTTTCATGGCCTTGACTTAAAAAAACAAGTAGGGGCATATCAAATATACCCCTACTATTTCTGATCTTTAATGGCCGATCGCCTAGTTTTATTTACCGAAACTACTACCGCTGTTATTTTGGGGCTGCTGGATCAGTTGACGTGCATCTTGACCAGGAGTATAACCATAACCCCAATTAGCGCGTTCTGAATCATCAAGAACTTGAGGTGTAAGTAAAACCACCACTTCTTTGCGCTCATTATCTCTTGATGTGCTTCTAAACAGGGCACCTAATAAAGGTAGGTCACCTAAAATTGGGATTTTGCTTACTGTAGTTTTATCGGAGTCTTGAATAATTCCGGACAAAACTAGGGTTTGGCCATCACGCATCCGCACTTGTCCCGATTCGACCCGTCTTTCTGCTAATAAAGTAGTGCTAACCCCTCCAGCAAAAGTAACCGTTTGGAGTGGTCGTTTGATCGAAGGAGCTACCGACAAAGTTACAAAACCGTTATCATCTACTCTGGTCACATTAATGGCCAGAATTAACCCAGCCAAGTCCTTGGTAACAGTTGTAGTAGTTTGTGCTACACCGTTACTAATAGTAACGTTTTGTGAAACAGTAGGCACTTCCTCAGTTAATCGAACGTTGGCGGTCTGACCTTCTTGGACAATTACAGTTGGGTCTGTTAATATTTTGGCATTACCATTGGTAATACTGGTTTGTAATTGGCCTAAAAATTGCTTGGCAAACCTGATAGAACTTGGCGCAGTCAGTGGGAGGCTAGAAGAACCACTGATCACACCCGTACTGCCGCCCGGAATTACCCCATTTAAAAGCGCTGCGGGACTATTAGAACCAAAATTGATGATACCGACTCCATTAGTATTAACAACTTGAGTGTGATCAATTCCAAAGGAAAAGCTAAAACCGGCTTGATCGGTGTTACGTAAATCAACATCGATAATCCGGACGTTTACCGCTACTTGACGACGGCGAGAATCAAGTTTAATTAGTTCAGCAACCGCTATTTCTACTTTTCTGGGGGAACCAATGAGTGAGAGCGAATTAGTTCTAGCATCTCCTACTACTGTTACACCTCTTAATGGTGGATTTAGATTATCTTTATAGTCAACTCGTTGAGTTTCTATTCTTTGTTCTGTAGTAGTTTGACTTTGGGTAACTGCTGCTGTTGAACCTGATCCCACAGGTATAGCCGCGACACTAACCACCTGTCGATCGCGAGCAACCGAAGTTTCTGCACCTAAACCAACTAAAAAGTTGAGTGCTACACCAACGTCCACTTGGTTCAGACGAATATTACGCAGGATCAGATTACGGGCTTCATTGGGCAGTGAAACCCCCACAAAAATTGTCCGTCCAATTCGATTCGCTTGTAATCCACTCAGACGGATCACATAATTGAACACATCTTGGACTGGTTCATTTTCAATGTCCAAGGAAATCAATGGACCGTCGCTCCCAGCAGTAGCAGCTCCAGGTGCTGCTCCTTGACCAGGTGTAGCACTTGGGTTAGCAGTAAAAGCCAAATTTAGACCCGCTGATTTGGCTAATAAAATTAATACGTCTCGAGCTGGTGCATTTCGCAATACCAAGCGCGGTACTCGTTCAGCTGTTCCTAAATCGATCGTGTCGGGGGAGGTATCAATCGTAGTGGTGGTAATATCTCCGATCGGTGGTGGTACTGCTCTTGGTAAAAAAGGTGGTGCTGGGTTAACTGCTTGAGGAATACTATTTGGTGTGGTATTATCTTGCACCGTGACGTTCTGGATGGGGAACTAGGACATCAGGAGTTTGACTTTTCCCTGAATTTAGGGATTGGGGTGTCACATTTGGGCTAACTGATGTGGTAGCGGGCTCTTGGGCGATCGCATTGGGTCCCGCTGGGAGAGTTGGGGCTGTACCGGGAGCAGCAATTACGTTGAACCCGATTGATTGAGAATTGCGATCGCCGATTTGTCCAGTTGGTGCACTTGTTGTGCCACTAACTATCACCCGGATACTATGGGGATCAAGTTGAGTAACTACTACCGAAGCAATTCCCGGAGCCGGATTATCTTGCCGAAAAGCCCCCCCATCAACCTGCAATTGAGTATTAATAATAGTAGCGACAAAGGAATTGCCCTGGGTGACGGTAAAAACCGCAGGACGTCCCATATTATCTGTATCTAAAAATAGATTAATGCCATTGCTAGTCGGATTAATCCGCACCCCTGTTACTTGAGTGACTGAAGCAGCCTGGACTGGTGCTTGCATCAAGATGATGGCTGCGCCAATAATTCCTCCTAAGCTTTGATATTGCTTCAAGGGTTCCTCCTAAAATCAAACTAAATATAACTAATCAAGCTTTAGAGGGTGTTAGTTTCCCTCGGATGGGACTTTAGTGTTTCGGTGGGGGAGTTGGTGTTGCTGGTGGTTTTGATGGATTAGCCGCCTCGGCAGCCGCATTAATAGCGTCTAGTTCCTCTTTAGTTAATGGCATCACTATTTGAATTTGAAAGGATGCTTTTACGTTTGGTTCTTGTAGTTGCTCGATTTTTCCATCTTTGGTCAGTATGGGAGATAGGGTTTTATCATCAAGTTCAGCTTTAAAATTGTTGACCAATAATAATGGTTGCAGACGCTCTATATTCCGCATTGTTGATTGTACTTGATTAAAAGTACCTTGCATTTCTACGGCAAACATCTGTCGTTTGATTTTACCGTTGGCATCTGGTCCGAGGGAGTCATCATCGATAATACCAGTATCTTTAGGATTTGTTGATACATTGGGTTCAAATTTAAACATTTGACCTTTGCTGGTCTCAATTTGTTTGTTTAAGTCCTGAGATAAGGTATTGATATTTTCTGGTTGAGCAAATAAACCTAAGACTTCCTTTTTGGTCTGGAGGGCTTCTTGTTGTTTAGCTTTGGATTCCTCCAGTTTTTTTACTTGTTGTTCCTGTTGTTGGATATCATTTTTAATCTTTTCTAAATCAGCTGTTAACTTGCCTTTTTGGTCTAAAGCTGGTAAGACCAGAATATAAAATAGGTAAGCTGCCCCAGCAACTAACACTACACCTGCGATCGCTCCTAAAATCATGGGAGTCAAAGTTACGCCTAAAACTGTAATGCCTGCTGGTGTTGCTTCACCTTCTTCTGCTCCAATTGCGTCTCCACCAAATGTCATGGGGTAATCACCTCTAAATCTTTGAGTTTTTGGATGCGTGATTCTAAGCCAACTGCACCTTTCCCACCAATTTCTGTGATTAACTGAGAACTAGGAACATCAGTCATCGCCGTTTGAATTTTATAACTGACTAATGGCGGCAATTCTAAATCCGGGGAATTGGCTGCTTTTTGGATTTTGATCGGGTTGCTCTGGGCTAATTCCGCCTTCAAAATTTTGGTTTCTTTAGGTTGAAAAAAAACTGATTGTTGCAGAGCCAGTAAAAAGTCGTCAACGTCGTTAAACGAACGAGCGGAACCTGAAATTTCGATGATTTGTAGTGGAGGTGGTGTTGGTGGTATGGGGGCTGGTGGTTTAGCTCCTGGTTGTGGTGGGGGGGGAGGTGGAGCTTTGGGTTTTGGTGTAATTTTGGGAGCCTTTTGTTCAATCGTTTTTATTTGCACTCCTGCCGGAACGCTATCACGAATACTTTGTAATAAAGCTGACCAGGGTTTGATATAATCAAATGTCTTGGCTAAAGCTTTTGACTGGGTGTTCATTTCGGCAGTTTGGGCATTAAGCTGTTCGATTTCTTGGACTTTCGGAGCTAATACTCCTTTTTTCCCTTCTAATCCATTGATATCATTTTTCAATGCTTCATTTTGGTTATTGGCGACAAACCAAAAACCTCCTACTAGCACTAGACACAATACCCCAACTCCCACTCCTGCATAGATTGGAGTTTTATCTAAATCAGACCCACTAGCTTTCGGTTTAGTGGGCTGTTCTGGTCCTTGGACAATCCCCCGGTCTTTGAGAAAGTTAATATCTATGCTATACATACACTTTTATACCTCCCTTAGTCCTAACCCTAGCACTACACCTAATCCTGGTCTCTGAATTGGTGGAATTTCTTCATCAAATTCTAAGGATAAGGCTTCGACTGGGTCTACTTGAGTGGTTGGCAAACTAAGTCTTTGAGTAAAAAATTCATCTAGTTGTCCCAATGCACCTCCTGGGCCGGCTAAAAGCAACTGTGCTACTTCTAGGTTATCGCTTTGATTTAAATAAAAATCGATCGAGCGGCGCAGTTCGTCAGCTAATTCTCCTAATACTCTGAGCATAGCAGCTACACCCGGATTAGTGCCACCCATGCCACCAGTGATTCCAGTCTGAATTCCATCTCCAGAACTGACGGGAATGGTCATTCCTTGCAGCAAATCAGTGTTTCGGGATGGGGGTAAATTCATCGCTTTGGAGAGGGCACTTTGAATCTGAAATGTGCCGATCGGCACTGTTCGGGAAAATTGTGGTACTCCATCTACCACGATCGCAATTTCTGTGGTTTCAAATTCGATATCGACTAATACAACTGCTTCTTGGGGAGCAAATTGTTGTAATTGATTGCGAATTGTCCGAATTAAAGCAAAACTGCTCACTTCGATCACATCAAGTTGTAACCCAGCTTCGCGGAAGGTACTTATATATGCGTCTGTAACTTCTCGACGAGTTGCGACTAGCAGAACTTGAACTTTATCAATGCCATCGTCATCGACCACAGCACCTAATCTTTGATAATCTACATCTGCTTCTTCTCGCGGAAAGGGCAAATAAAGTCCAGCTTCTTGGTTCATGTAGTCTCGCAGTTCCATGTCGCTAAGTTCTGCGGGTACAGGGATTAAACGGATGACCGCTTCTCTGCCTGGAACAGCTGTGGCTACTCGCTTGATTTTAATTTTGTGGTCGGTCAGAGTAGTGCGTAATAAATCTGCCATCGTCGGAATATCATAGATTTGGCCCTCTTGAAATATCCCTTCGGGCACTTCTTCAGAAGCCAGGGTGGTCAATTTTAATTTCTGACCTTGTTGACGTAGTTGCACAATATTGAGCCTTTCTGGGGCTAATTCTACGCCGATCCCTTGTGCCCGTTTGGAAAAAAACCGTTTGAAAAAGCTAACCACTGCTTTGCCTGTTTATTTACAAGTTGGAACAATTGATTCATCAATGATACGCCAAAGTTTTTGGATAGTAAGGCCGAAAAATATCGATAATTATACTTTTGAATGTTACTCGATTTGTCTGTAGTATTGCCATGTTCCCCAAATGATGATGATTAAAATGAAAATCTGGAAACGTTTAGGCATTTTTACGTTGTTAGGGTTGTTACTGAGTTGGGTAGTTAGTTGCAGTTTTGGCTCGGTAAATCCAGCAAAGTCAGGTGGCTCCCAAATTGAATTTTGGACAATGCAACTCCAACCTGAATATACTGATTATTTTAAGCAGCTAATTTCCACTTTTGAAAAGCAAAATCCTGGTGTGCAGGTCCGCTGGGTAGATGTCCCTTGGTCAGCGATGGAGAGCAAGATTTTAACCGCGGTAGCTGGCAAAACTGCCCCGGATGTAGTAAATTTAAACCCTGATTTTGCTTCCCAATTAGCTGGACAAAATGCTTGGTTAGATTTGGATGCTAAGGTTCCAGCTCAAGTCCGTGATGTTTATTTGCCCAATGTTTGGAAAGCTAGTTCTTTGAATGGTAAAACTTTTGGTATTCCTTGGTATATTACCACAAAAATCACTATTTATAATCAAGACTTGTTGCAAAAAGCTGGGGTGAGTAAACCGACCGTTACTTATGAGGATTTGGCCCGCGTAGCTAAACAAGTCAAGGAAAAAACTGGTAAGTATGCTTTTTTTATTACTTTTGTGCCCGGAGATTCTGGGGAAGTGTTGGAATCTTTTGTGGAAATGGGAGTAAATCTACTTGATGCTCAAGGAAAAGCTGCGTTTAATACAGCCCAGGGTAAAGCAGTGTTTCATTATTGGGTAGATTTATATAAAAATGGGTTGTTACCTAAAGATGTTTTGACTCAAGGTCATCGTCGGGCGATCGAATTATATCAGTCTGGGGAAACAGCTTTGCTCGCTACTGGTGCGGAGTTTTTGAAGCAGATCGAGAATAATGCTCCGACGATCGCTAAAGTATCTCGAACTGCTCCCCAGATTACTGGTTCAACTGGTAAGAAAAATATCGCGGTGATGAATTTGGTGGTGAATCGGGAGAGTAAATTTCCCGATCTAGCCCTAAAATTTGCTCTGTTTGTCACTAATGATGAAAATCAGCTCTCTTTTGCTAAAGCTGCTAATGTTCTTCCTTCCACGGTTAAAGCGTTACAAGATAATTATTTTAAATCCCTCCCACCCAATCCTACTCCTAGTGATCAAGCACGTCTGGTTAGTGCTAGTCAAATGAAAGAAGCAGAAGTTTTGATTCCAGCGCTCAAGAATATTAATCGTTTGCAAAAGTTGATCTATGAGAATTTACAAGCTGCGATGTTAAATCAAAAAACTGTAGATCAGGCGATCGCAGATGCTGCTAATGGTTGGGAACATCTTTAGTTTAAGGTATCAAAATATACAGATTAACGATCATAGATCAAAATCCTAGTGAGGGAAAATAAATAATTTGGATTAAGAATGCCTAGGCTAGGGATTTACCGCTAGAATAGAAGCTAATCATACATCTATTTTCTCCTCAAAGATTTTGGGTCAAAAATGCCAAGAAAGGAACAAGGGTGGATCACTTTTCAATCTTCAGAAGAAGAACGACGAATTCTAGAAGAGATTAGTCAACAGACCCAGCGGACTAAAACCGAAATTCTGCGGGAAATGATTCGACATTTGGGACAGTCATTTTCTCCTAATTCCCCAGATGTGAATTTAATCGAGTTTTCCGAAGATTTAGATGGAGAAGAAAAATCCTTCGATCCGGAGACGGAGACCATATTGCAAAATGTAAAAATTAGTGCCCGTAATGTTTTAAAAGCAAAAGTAAAACGGATTTTAAAAACCGAGGTAAATGCGGAAGTGACTTTAGCGATCGCGCCAGGTGTAGAGTTGGTAGCAATTGTTACTAGTGCTTCTGCGGATAAATTAGGATTAAAAGTGGGTAAGCAAGTTCTAGCTGTGGTTAAATCTAGTAGCATTATGATTGCTGCAAGTGGGGCTTAAACTTTTTCAACAACTCTAAAACCAAGAGTATTTTCTTAATCATTATGCTCAGGTTGGATCATCAGTAACCCGGGTATTATTAAGTATTTTCTCGTATTTCTGATTTTTTGCCTAAAGATTATCTTTCTATTAATTCTTATTTAAACGTATCATAGCTCAATCCGGTTTAGTTAAGCCTAATGGTCACTTTCAGGAAATCGAAGTGGTCTTAACCTATGATTGATAATTTGACCTTACTGGTCACTTTGCTTTGAGGGTAGGTAACCCAATAATTTTTCAGCATTTGTTTGTCCAGGGTAGCAGGGGAAATTATGTGATCTAGATCACAGCAAGATCCTCTTTTGAGTCATTCTCATAATTTGTAATTATCACGCTTTAGCAAATATTCCTATCACCACATATAAATATAAAAGCGCCTATATTGAAAAGTATAGAATACTAAAACATCAAATATGAAACCACAAAATTATTATCAAATTAACGAACAATTTCAACCATTTCTATCTATATCTTTTGATCTTTTCTGTTGGTATCAAGCTGATGGCTATCTCTATCCACTCAATCAAGCATGGTCAGATATTCTGGGCTGGAGTATGGCTGAATTAACTGCAAGTCCTTGGCAAGAATTTTTACACCCTGATGACATTATGATTAGCTTAGAAACTGTTCAAGCAGGTAATAAATCAACAGTAATTGAATTTGAACAACGTTTTCGTCATCAAGATGGTAGCTATCGGTGGTTAGCTTGGCGGATCTATAATACTCAGGAAAATGGTGCTTATGCGGCAGTGGCTAAGGATATTACTCAACAGCAATTAACTGAAACATTAAAGATTAAAGAAAGTCAACCAGCAAAATTAGTTGGACAACAACAAACTGAACGAGAACGATTAATGGCTGGAGTGTGCGATCGCATTCGTCAGTCCTTAGATTTAGACACTATTCTTCATACTACTGTAGCGGAAGTCCGCGAGTTTCTCCATGCTGATCGAGTGTTGATTTATCGGTTTCAACCAGACTGGAGTGCTGTTGTGACCGTAGAATCGGTTGACCAACAATGGAAACCACTGTTGGGAACTGTTTGGGAAATTGCTGATTTTGTGGAAAATTGTATTCCTTATTATAAACGCGGACATATTTATGCAATCGATGATATTAATACTTCTGATTTAAGTACCTATTATCTGAATTTACTCAATGATATTCAAGTCACGGGATTGATGATTGTGCCGATATTGCAAGAACATAATTTATGGGGATTATTAGTTGCTCATCATTGTGCTTCAGCCGGTAAATGGCAAGCATTGGAAATTGATTTGTTAGCTTACTTGGCTAGTCATTTAGCGATCGCTATTCACCAAGCTGAACTTTATCAAAAATTAGCGATCGCCAATAAAAATCTCCACCATTTAGCCACCAGTGATAGTTTAACTCAGTTAGCTAATCGTCGTTATTTTGATGAATATTTACAACAAGAATGGGAGCGCTCGACTAAAGAAAAAAAACCTTTGTCCTTACTTTTGTGCGATGTTGACTTTTTTAAAGCTTATAATGATACTTATGGACACCAAGCTGGTGATGAATGTTTACAACAAGTAGCTGTTGCAATTAGTCAAACTCTCCCACGTCTGATCGATTTGGTTGCTCGCTATGGTGGGGAAGAATTTGCGGTCATTCTTCCTGATACAGATTTAGCTACAGCTAAGATCATGGCAGAAAATATTTGTGAGTCGGTAAAAAGCTTGATGATTGCTCATGCTGGCTCTACAATTAATGATTATGTGACCATCAGTATTGGGATTGCAAGTATGATTCCTACTCCTGAACAAGATGTAGCGATCGCGATCCAAACAGCAGATCAAGCTTTATATCGTGCTAAAGCTGAGGGACGTAATCGATTTGTTTTTTAACTAGGTTAGTTCTACCTCAATTGCTGATGTTGCAAAAATTGATCAATTATGGATTGACAATTACATATATATATGGTATGAAATAAAAATTGTGAAATTTCTAGATGAAATAAATATTGTCTACTAAGTCTGATAATTTCTAAGTCTAAACTATGACATCTGAGCCAAATCGATTAACTAAAACTGAATCTAGTAATATTAATATCCGCAATGCTGACTATCGGGAATTAGATCGCAGTAAACTAACACCGATGATGCAGCATTATACAGAAGTGAAAGACAAATATCCCCATGCACTTTTACTGTATCGGGTGGGAGATTTTTTTGAAACTTTTTTCCAAGATGCGATCGCGGTTTCTAGAGAATTAGAACTGGTTTTAACTAGCACCCAAGGTGGTAAAGAAATCGGACGAGTACCGATGACAGGTGTACCTCATCATGCGCTTGATCGATATGCAGCCCAATTAGTAGAAAAAGGATATGCGATCGTAGTTTGTGATCAGGTCGAAGACTCTGCTGATGCTGCTGCGGAACGTCGGATGGTTGATCGACAAATTACCAGAATTATTACTCCTGGAACAGTGTTAGAAGAAGGACTACTTCCTGCTCGTCGGAATAACTTTTTAGCAGCAGTAGTGATTGCTAATAATTTGTGGGGATTAGCTTATGCAGATATTTCTACGGGAGAATTTTTAACTACTCAAGCAGAAGAATTGGAGTTGTTAACCCAAGAATTAATGCGGTTACAACCAAAGGAAATTTTAGTTCCGACCGATGCACCGGATTTAGGAGGTTTGCTCAGACCCGGAGAGAAATCAGAACATTTACCTGAATGTTTACCAAACTCTTTTTGTTATGCGCTCAGAGGACAAAAACATTTTCGGTTGGTGGAAGCTAAACAAAAAATTATCTATAAATTTAAAGTGCGATCGCTCGAAGGACTCGGTTGTGATCACTTACCTTTAGCAGTACGTGCTGCTGGTGGATTATTAGAATATTTAGAAGATACTCACAAAGAAAGTCAAATTCCACTCCAACTACTTCGTACCTACGCGATTACTGATTATCTGATTATCGATTACCAAACTCGTCGGAATTTAGAGATTACTCAAACGGTTCGAGATGGAACTTTTCATGGTTCTTTACTATGGGCTTTAGATCAAACTAGCACAGCAATGGGAAGTCGTGCTTTACGTCGGTGGTTATTACAACCACTTTTAGATTTACGGGGAATTTGCGCTCGTCACGATACGATTCAAGAATTAGTCGAAAATTCTGAACTGCGGCAAAATTTACAAGAGCTATTAGCCCAAATCTATGATATAGAAAGATTAGCAGGTCGAGCTGGCTCTGGTAAAGCCAATGCTAGAGATTTAGTTGCTTTAGCAGATTCTTTATCCAAGTTACCAGAATTAGCCAGATTAGCTGAACTGGGTAAATCCCCCTATTTACGCACTCTGCAAAAAGAATACCCAGAATTAGAACAGCTTGGGCATAAAATTCGTGACTGTTTAGTCGAATCCCCCCCACTTCATCTGACTGAAGGTGGTTTGATTAAACCAGGAACATATCCCCAATTAGATGAAATGCGTCGTCAAGTAGAGGAAGATCATCAATGGATTGCTCAATTAGAAGTGACCGAGCGATCGCGAACTGGTATTCCCACGTTGAAAGTAGGTTTTAATAAAACTTTTGGCTATTATATTAGCATCACGAAATCAAAAACTGAACAAGCACCTGCTAACTACATTCGCAAACAAACCCTAACTAATGAAGAACGTTATATCACTCCTGAATTGAAAGAACGAGAAGCAAGAATTTTGACAGCTCGTGACGATCTCAATGAGATGGAATATGAAATTTTTGGGAATCTCAGAGCTGAAGTTGGGAAACAAGCAGAATTAATTCGTCATATTTCCAAAGCGATCGCTGCAATTGACGTATTATGTGGTTTTACTAAAATTGCAGTAGAGCGAGATTATTGTCGTCCCCAAATTGCTGAAAGTCGAGAAATTAATATTATTGATGGTCGTCATCCTGTAGTTGAACAATCTCTCCCTGCTGGTTTTTTTGTGCCAAATTCAACTAGATTAGGGAGGGAAGAAGAATTGTTAATTACTCAAAATTCTCAAATTTCTCTCGAAAATAATCATCCTGATTTAATTATTTTAACTGGACCAAATGCGAGTGGAAAAAGTTGTTATTTGCGTCAAGTTGGATTAATTCAATTAATGGCACAGGTAGGTAGTTTTATTCCAGCTAAATTTGGTAGTTTAGGAATTTGCGATCGCATTTTTACCCGTGTAGGTGCAGTTGATGATCTGGCTACTGGTCAGTCTACTTTTATGGTAGAAATGAATGAAACTGCCAATATTCTGAACCATGCTACCGCAAAATCCCTGGTACTGTTAGATGAAATTGGACGGGGGACAGCAACCTTTGATGGACTGTCGATCGCTTGGGCAGTAGCTGAATATTTAGCCACCGAAATCCGTGCCCGGACAATTTTTGCTACCCACTATCACGAGCTGAACGAATTAGCCTCAATTTTACCTAATGTTGCTAATTACCAAGTAACAGTGAAAGAATTACCCGACCAAATTGTCTTTTTACACCAAGTTCAACCTGGAGGTGCCGATCGTTCTTATGGGATTGAAGCAGGAAGACTAGCAGGTTTACCAAAAACAGTGATTCAACGTGCCCGACAAGTGATGAGTCAGATTGAGCAGCATAGTAAAATTGCAGTGGGTTTACGACAAGGTAATCAAAACTTAACTAATCAAATAAAAGAGAATATGGAATAGGTATGGGGAAATTGTCACACTTGCGGTTGTGGTAAAATTACTATTGATAATGATCCTACTCTGGTAAGTTATTTTACCAAAAGTAACTACTTTGAAAACCTTATGACAGCAGATTTAAAGCAATTTTATAACGCCACCAATCCCACCAAAACTTTGGCAGTGGAAAATGCTGAGGATCGCAAGTTTTATATTGATTTTTCGACTGTCCGAGGTGGAAAATAACTCGTGCATCATTGGAAGATACCATCCGCGCCCGTCGTAATGAGATGGTAATGCCAATTTCTGATCATGAGTGGGAATTATTGCGTCAGGTTCAACAGCGGAAAAAAGTGAGTGGTGATCAGGGATATCAAACACTAATTCGCAGTCGGTTTGTATTTGAATATCGCGATCGGGGTGAGTCTTGGTTTGATGTTAACCCAATTTTGGCAGAAGCGAAAGAATTACAATCTTAGGTAATGAGCAATGTTACGAAAGAAGAGATATGTGCTAAAATATTTTAGAGCAACAAACATAACCAGATCATGTCCTTTGATAACCTGTGCAAACTTCTAGCAGAAAAAAATCCAGACCGTTTTGCTGGCTGGATTTTAGGGGAAATCCCAACCAACGTGCAAGTATTGAAAACGGAACTAAGTATTGAACCAATCCGAGCCGATGCGGTAATATTTCTGCAAACCTCTGACTGCATATTACATTTGGAATTTCAGGTCAGACTAGAATCAGAGCCCCCCTTACTATGCAAGAATGCTGGATTATTGGGTTAGATTATATCGACTGTACCGCAAACCAATTATCCAAGTAATCATCTTATTACTACCTCCCGCAGCAGGAACAGTAATTGAAACTGCATTTGTGTTCGGAACAACTTACCATGAGTATCGAGTAATTCGACTGTGGGAAGAAGACCCGACGATATTTCTGTCTGATCTAGCCTTACTACCCTTAGCAGCTTTAACCGCGACATCCCAACCAGAACAGTTGCTGGCACAAGTGGCACAACAAGTGGATAGAATAGAATCAGTCAAAGAGAAGCGAGAAGTATCCACATACATCCAAATCTTGGCGGGATTAAAGTTTAATCAACAGATTTTACATCGATTATTTCAGGAGAAAACCATGCGAGAGTCAGTGATTTATCAGGAGATTTTGCAAGAAGGTCTTCAACAAGGTCTTCAACAAGGTCTTCAACAAGGTCTTCAACGGGAACGTGCCTTCACTCTTCGTTTGCTAACGCGAAAGTTTGGGACAATAGATGAGACAGTGCGATCGCAAATTTCTGTTCTCCCAGTTGCTTTACTAGAAGACCTTGGGGAAGCAATCTTTGATTTTGACTCGATGACGGATTTGTTAAATTGGTTAGCAACTCATGATCCTGGTTTAGTACCCTGAAGCATCCCAATTTAAAATCGCCTTATGAGTGATTTAAGCCAAGCTGAAGACATTAGTCCAGAAACCCAGAATTTACTGGCGGAATTGGCTTGGGAAATTGAAGCTTCTCAAGGAGAGTTTAAGCTGATTTTTGCTCGCTGTAATTATGTTAGTTGGCGATCGCAGTTAATCAATTCTCTCCAAAAAATTTGCTTAGTTGAGATTCGTTTGCTAGTTTTGCCAACAACCGAAAAAAACCTTTATGCTCCGATTCAAAAAGCATTGGGAGAGGGAGAAATAAAGGCTTTAATGGTGGTGGGATTAGAAACTTTGGTAAATCTGGATTTAGTGCTAACTACCACTAATCAGGTGCGGGGTAATTTTCGCCAAAATTTTCAGTTTCCAGTAGTGTGGTGGATTACGGATGAAGTTTGGCGAAAAATGCTCCGCTTGGCTCCGGATTTAGAAAGTTGGGCTACTACAACATTATTAGCGATCGCACCGACCAACTTAAATAATTTTTTGCAAGAGAAAGCGGCTCAATTGTTTAGTAATAAATTACATCTGAGCCGAGAAAGTTGTTTGGAATTACAGCAAGAATTAGCAGCAGCTCAGAAAGATTTGTTGAATTATCCACAATTAAATCAGCGAGAAGTCATTGCTAATTTAGAATCTTTATTGGGATTTACTAACCAGACTAATAATCAAATTGATGCTGCCATTGAACATTATCAAAAAGGTCGGGAGTTTTGGCGACAAGAGGGTTATGTAAAGCAAGAAGCAAAGTTATTAGTCTATCTGACCTATTGTGAGTATATTAAAGCTTTTCAACAGGGCGATCGCCATCATTCTGATTGGCAGTCTACTAAAAATTATCTGCAAGAATGTATCAGATTTTTGATTCAAAATCAGCGAGCAGATTTAATAGCTGAATCCTTGTCTATTCTTGGGAAAGTTCTGCGTTATGTAGCGGATTGGGATGAGTTGCAAAAGTTAGTGGAAATAGCGTTACCAATCCATGAAACTGAACATCAGCAAATAGCATTAGCGCAGGATTATGGATTTTTATCTGAGATAGCTTTATACCAATTCACCATGAAGATACATTGATGTATATTGATCTGTGGGTGAGGGTGGGTTTTGATGATTAGTAGGTAAATGTCAAACATCTCGGTGAACCCACCCCTACAAAAACCCGCAAATAGAGGATAAAATTGGTAGGGGCAGGTTCACCAGTTAATTCTGCCACCAACAGATCACCATTATAAACCTGCCCTGACTCTAACAGATCAACCTCAGATTAAGTGCAATTTCATAGTTAATTGGTATTAGCCAAAAACAATTGGAGCGATAGCAAAGAATTTGCCCAGAAAGCTTTAGGGGTTTACGATATAATTGCCGAAGTGCCGCAGGATGAAAGTCAAAGTCGTTATTTATTAGTTTTAGGTAGAGCTGAACAGCATTTAAACCAATATGAGCAGGCAATTGAGAAATTAGAAAAAGCGAAAGAAGTTGGTAATCCGGAGGATGATCCCCAGCTTTATTTAGATATATTAAAAGAGTTACATCAACTTTATTTTCACCAGAAAAAAGATTATATTAAAGCCTTTGAGATTAAGCAATATCAGCGATCGATTGAGCAACAATATGGATTTAGAGCATTTATTAGTGCGGGGAGAATCCAGCCGCAAAGACAGACAAAATTAGCCCTAATTCAGACGGAAAGTCAAGATTACATCGCGCCAGAAATTGCCGCATCTGGGAGACAGCAGGATGTGGCAAACTTAATTGAAAGAATTGGGAGAACCGATCATAAACTAATTGTAATTCATAGTAAATCGGGAGTGGGGAAAAGTTCGCTAATTAACGCAGGATTAATGCCAGAATTGAACCGAAAAGCGATCGGCACTCAAAATGTTATCCCCATATTAATTCGGGTCTATACTAACTGGATTGAAGAATTAGGAAAACGATTGAATGAATACCTGGAAGAGCCGGAAATATGTTTAGATACACCGCTGAATTCTGCAACAGAAATTTTGGAGAAATTGCACCAATGTGACGCGAATAATTGGCGAGTAGTGCTAATTCTTGACCAGTTTGAAGAATTCTTTTTTGTCTGTAAAAATCCCCAGGAAAGGAGAGAGTTCTTTGAATTTTTAGGCAAATGTTTAATACCAATTAACTATGAAATTGCACTTAATCTGAGGTTGATCTGTTAGATCAGGGCAGGTTTATAATGGTGATCTGTTGGTGGCAAAATTGACTGGTGAACCTGCCCCTACCAATTTTATCCTCAATTTGCGGATTTCTGTAGGGGTGGGTTCACCGAGATGTTTGACATTTACCTACTAATCATCAAAACCCACCCTCACCCACAGATCAATCTTATCAATGTATCTTCATAGTGAATTGGTATAACCATATTGCCGCTGAAAGTAGTGTTATCTTTGCGAGAAGATTACTTTCATTATTTAATTGAATGTAATCGATTATCGAGCATGAAGATTATTGGGAATGATATTCTCAGCCAAAAAGTGCTTTATGCGATCGGTAATTTCTCACCTGATGAAACTAAAGCAATCATAGAAAGATTGCTCGATCGTTCTAATAATGATATGGAACCGGAGTTAATTGCAGAATTAGTTCAGGATCTAGCGAAGGAATTGGGGGAAGTACGTCCGATTGAATTGCAGGTAGTAGGAACGCAATTAGAAACTGAAAAAATTACCACCTTAGCAGCTTATAAAAATAGTGGTTTAAAAGCAGAATTAGTGACTCGTTATTTAGCTGAAGTGGTAGCTGATTGCGGTGAAGAGAATCAGCAAGCAGCCAATATAGTTTTATATTTACTGACTGATGAAAAAGGCACACGCCCATTAAAAACTCGTGGAGAATTGGAAAAAGATTGGCAGATATTAACAGACAAAGAAACCAGTAATTTAGATTTAGTGTTAAAGATTTTTGTCGAATCTGGGTTAGTGATATTGTTGCCAGAAAATCCGGCAGAGCGATATCAACTTGTCCACGACTATTTAGCGGCGTTGATTCGTCAGCAACAAGAACCGAAATTAAAGGAATTGCGGTTAGAACTGGAAAGGGAAAAAGAGCAGAGAAAGCAAACTGAAGAAGAGTTAAAACAGTCGGAGAAAACTAAACAAATTTTAGCGGCAGCTAATCAAAAAGCCAAGCAGAGAATTCAGTTTGGTTCGGGTGTTTTGCTGGTCAGCTTAACTTTAGCAGTAGTAGTGGGAATATGGGCAGGAAAATCCACTATAGAAGCACAGCAGCTAATCGCAGAAGCTCAAGAAGGTACAAGGTTAGAACGAGAAAGTGTAAATGCACTCAAACAATTTGATTTTCAACAAATAGAAGCTTTACTAACAGCTATGCACGCAGGGCAAGACTTAAAAAAGCTAGTTAAAGATGGTAGACCATTGGAAAAATACCCTACCGTTAGTCCTCTACTCGCTTTACAGACGATTCTCAATGATATCCAGGAAAAAACTCTACTCAAATGGCATCAGGGAGAAATATTTAGTGCTAGTTTTAGTCCGGATGGACAGCACATCGTCACTACATCACATGACGAAAGAGTGCAGGTGTGGGATTTATCAGGCAATTTACTAGCAATACTGGATAATAAAGCGACACGGGTGTGGGATTTATTGGGCAATTTGCTCGCCGAATTCAAAGGGCATCAGGGTTCTGTCAATAGTGCGAATTTTAGTCCTAGATCAACTGCTTGAACGCGGCTGTAATTGGTTACACGATTATCTCCAGACAGACGTGCCAGAGACAGATAAACAACTGTGCAAACATTAATTTTGGTAGTTAAATAACCTTTAAATTAGGAAAAAATATAGTAGTCGCAATATTCAAAAACTTGGCTAATTCTTGAAGATTATCTGAATCTAACGCGATCGCGATAATTTTTAATTTCAACTGCGATCGCTCCTAAATCATCCTATTTACTTCTAAAACTATCGATCGCAACCATTGGCAATCCGGGGAATTTTCAGTCGTGCGATGCCAGCGCATAAACACCGAAAAACCTTTGATTGGGAGCGGCATTGGTAGCAGTTTCAACTGTTGATGGTTGGCAAAGGTGAGAGCAATCCGTTGGGCTAAGGTGGCAATTAAATCAGTCTCCGCCAAAATAAAGGGAACGGGCAGAAAATGAGGAATCGAGAGGGCAATACGCCGTTTGAGGTTTTGTTCAGCAAGTAGCATATCCACCCGCCCCATGCGATCTTCCTTCACCGAAACGAGCAGATGAGAAGCAGCAAGGTACTCTTCTAAAGAAAGCGTGCTACCAATCAGTGGATGATTGCGACGGCAAACGCAAACATAGCTTTCTTGGAACAGTAGTTGTTGATTGTGCCACGCAATGTTCTCAGGGAACACTCCACAAACAAGATCAATTTCGCCACTATCAAGCAATGCCAGTAACTTCTGACGATCGCCCGATCGAATCTGCACGCTCACCCGTGGCGTTATCGTTTGTAGGGTTTGCATCAACCGTGGCAGCAAGGTGAACTCCACATAATCAGACATCCCAATCGCAAAAACGCGATCGCTGGTCGCTGGGTCAAAGATGGATTGCGACCGTAATGCGGCTTGAATTTGTTGCAAAGCGGGGCGTAACTGCTGCTTGAGGGCGATCGCAGTTGGAGTAGGGCGAAGTCCGGTATTAGTCCTGATGAATAAGTCATCGTTGATTAAACTTCGTAGTCTTGCCAGTGCATTGCTGGTTGCTGGTTGGCTCAAGCTCAATCGTTCTCCAGCGCGAGTCACATTCTGTTCGGTCATTAACGCATCAAAAACTACTAGCAGATTCAAATCAATGCCAGCTAAATTGATATGGTGAATATTGCTCATATAAATTATCCATTGGACAAATTCATCATGCCTGATCTAGTGTAAATCTGTGCAGTTTTTTGGATAGTATGCGAATGAGCTTAAAGAATATCAACCTAGTTCACCAGTAATTGAGTGCCCTCAACTTAACTTCTGGGGCATTTCTGCTATGAATACTAGACATTCTGCATTTTTGCCGATCCACAAACATTAGCAGCCCATTTGCTCAACCTATCGTGAAAACCTATGACTCAACTACTGCATATCCTACTTCAAACTACTATTCCCGCTACGGTTGATGATTGGGGAATTCATCGTTTTTCCCTACTACATCAATTTCTGTCTTCTCTTACAGATGGGAAAGGTAACCCAATTGCCCAAGTCACTGTCCGTGATCGAGAAGTTGATGCCAATGGCAATGATGCCATCCTCAGCAATCTAGATCAAACTCAGTTTGATCAATTATGGTTGTTTGCAGTGGATGTGGGTAATGGATTAACTGAGTCCGATTGCAACGGGATCAATACTTTCCGTCAAAGAGGAGGAGGCATTTTAACTGCCAGAGATCATCAAGATTTGGGATCTTCTTTGTGTAAGCTGTCCGGTGTTTGTCATGCGATCGGGAACTCTCATTATTTTCATAGCCTGAACCCAGAACCTGACTCCACCCGTCATACCTGCGATGACCAAGATACAACAACCATCTCCTGGCCCAATTACCACTCTGGACGGAATGGTGACTATCAGCGAATCATTCCAACTGAGCCAAGGCATGAATTGTTGCATGATCCAGCCGCACCAAATAGAATAATTGAGTATTTCCCAGCTCATCCCCATGAAGGAGCGGTCGGTGTGCCCGAAGGAGATCCCACTGCTAGGGTGGTTGCCATGGGAAAAAGTTTGGTCACCAATCGATTGTTTAATCTAGCGGTTGCATTTGATCGCTCTATTGATCGCTTTGGTCATCACCTGGGAAGGGCAGTTGCCGTTTCTACTTTTCACCACTTCTGTGACTATAACTGGAATCCTGACATGGGCGGTCCTACATTTGTGACAGAGCCTCCTGGGAATGGGATGCTACTTGAAGCTCAAGCATTATTGGATATTCATACCTATGTCCGCAACCTGGTTCACTGGTTAGCTCCAGAAGAACAGCCGTAAAGATAAGCACTGAACCATTTGATTAAAAGTTCTCAACCGATACAAAGCCATGAAGATTACATTTATTGGGGTTGGTAATGTGGGTGCGCCATTGGCAGACCATTTGCAGAAATTAGGGCATTCGGTGGCGATCGCTGCCCGTGACCCCCATTCTCAGTCAGTACAAGCCGCCCTGAGTCGCAATGCCAACTTCGAGGTGAAGAAACCCATCGAAGCGGTAAATGCAGCAGAGGTTGTATTTTTAGCAACGCCATTTACAGCGAATGAGGCAGCCTTAGCAGAGATAAGTTCTGCTCTGGCTGGCAAAATTCTGGTAGATTGCACCAATCCGGTGGGTGCCAACCTATCACACGGACTGAAAAGTGAGTGGTCGGGCGCTGAGTTTGTTCAGAGTCTTGTCCCCACTGCCAAAGTCGTCAAGGCATTTACGATTTACGGACTCGAAAACTTAGAGAACAATCACTACCCTGGTTACGGCGACCTTAAACCAGCTATGTTGATCGCGGGGGATGACGTCCTGGCCAAGCAAACTATCACTACCCTTTGCCAAGAGTTAGGCTGGGAACCTATCGATACAGGCAACCTGGCTATGAGTTTGCATCTGGAACACATGACGCTGCTGTGGATTCAAATGGCACGGGTTCAAGGCTTGGGCACTGGGTTTGTCTGGGCGATGCTGCGGAAGTAATTTTTTCTAGAATCAAAGCATGAATGCGAGTCGGTTAGAAGCCTTTAGTGATAGTATAATTGCGATTATCATTTATTCAACAGTAATTAACCCCCATGTTTAAGTGGTGGTATAATTATATTTTGGATAAAAATCTCAGCGCTACTTATCTTTAAGTATTCAGGTGGGGTGCAACATATATCAATAAACCACTTCCTTAAATAAGCGTAAATTTTCTTCAGTAATGTAAGTTAATCGTTCGAGTTGATTTTGAACTTCCTGCATCGCTTTTTTAGTTAGTTTAACCCCAGTAGAATAGGTTTGACTTACTAATTTAACCACCGGATTTTTACCTTTCTATATCATAGATTGAGCAAAGCATAATGCTGTCTCGATTTCATCTAACATATTCCCATTCCAATGATTTTCTAAAACTGCCCAAGTTCTTTCTATTGGATTATACTTACTGTGATATGGGGGATAATAAGCTAGAGGTATAAAGTTGTAATGATTTTAGTTCCTGCTCGTGGCGATCGCTCTATCCTTCAGCAATTCCCGTTCAACCTCACCCAAAACTTTAGGCTCCATATCAAACAAATCTCGCAACACAGGTTTAATCTGTGGAAACTGGAAATATTCTGTTAATGTGCCAATGGGATAATTAAATTGTTTGTAACGGTGTTTAAAATATAGCTCCACATTGCCCCGATGCTGCCACAATCCCAAAAGATTAACTGCTATATCTGAGTAATAATTCTTTAAATCATAGACCACCTCACCTATTCGTTCCTCAATAGCTCGCTGAGTAATTCCAATCTTATACAGCAAATTACCATCAACTTTAATCTCTAAGAAGTACAAATAATTTAACAGAATCCGTTTCAGTTGAGCTTGATAAATTCGCCAATCTGCTACTCGTTCATCAATTCCTAAATAATTTCCTAATCTAGCTGATTTCTCTAGTCTTGCTAATTCAGCCAATATTAAAGGTTCCTGGACTTGGTTAAACGATCGCAACCCCAAAACCCCAACAGGAATCTTACCCAAATCAGTAAATTCATATTCTTTATTCTCGATTAAGTTAAATATTTTCTTCAGAATTAATTGCATAGTAATTAAATCTTTGGGAATGGGATAATTATGAGCGCCATAACTTTTCCACAGTACCTTAATTTGTTCTAATTGTTTCCCAGTAAGTTGAACATTAAAATTATCATAGAGCGGTAAACCGGGAAATGATTTATATTTAATCCGGGTAATTACCATTTTACAGGTTTCCTTAGTGTGGGCAAAATGATGCTTATTAACTTCTCCTTTCTTAGCTGTGAGACTACCACCACAATATAAACAATAGAGGTTAGTTTTACCTTGAGGTACATCGTCAACACTTAATAACTGTCCGCTCAGTGAAACACCGTATTTTAACCACATAAACTTATTAATTAACAGTTACTTTCTAATTATAACGAAGTGATTATTTATTAACAAAAGCAATATCCCTATAATTACTGCACTATTTATTCAATAGTAAGCTAACCATATCCGGAATAAATCAAATTAATTTTCAAATTAAACCCCATTTGTGGTAAAACTGGTTATGAATCAAGTCGCGATCGCACCTTGAAAATATGATTTTTCTAATTGCTTAACTGAACTGCATTGACTGATAAAGCACTATTTCCAGACTTGGTTGGAATGTCCGATTGCTTGCTTTAGGACAATGTATTGCATCAATAATAAAGATCTGACTTTATCTTATTAATTAATTACTTTAACATATTTTTATTTAAGGGTTTTAATAATGATAATCTAAGTATTGATTAAAACAAAAATAAACCTTTAATCATCACCGAAGGTGATAAAAAATATGCGTCTCAATAAATATTATCCAAATAACGATTTTCGGACTTTGCTTATAAATTGACACTCCCAGGTGACGGAGTGATAGGATTATCGCACTCCTGGAAAACCACAATCGTGAGAAAATTCTCGCAGCACCGGACACCCTCACCCATAGATCAATCTTATTAATGTATCTGCAAGCGTAAATTGGTATGAATATCTATAATAACTTAATTAATCAGATTTATAACTGGTTGACTTAATCTGGTTAAAAAAATCTCATCGTCCCGAGTAAAACTCGATCGCCAACATTCAGGAGCTTGGGGAAAAATTTTCGGATTATCATGTAAAAATTTGCCTGGTTTGATTTTATTTCTTAATAACAAAACTCCTCGAATATCAGCATCCTGAAAAATTGGCATTCCCATTAAACTACAAGACCGATAAAAAATTCTTGTATCGATTTTCTTCAGATTTTCGATTTCATCTCTATAATCAGGATAGTCATATAAATCAAAGGGAATATTAATAATTTTTCTAGCTTCTATGACTAATTTAGTCCAACCAAAACTGTCAGGAAGTCTTATTTCCTTAATTTCCTGATCATAAAAACGTCCCTTTGTCCATACTTCTTGAGCAGATTGATCAATGATCCATAAAAAAGCGCGATCGCAGTTAAATAACCTCTGAATTTCCTCTTGTGTACTCAGATGAGCTTCACTTAAGTCCTGTAATTTTTGGATCTGATGGAAAGGATTTTGGAGATATTTTTGATAAAAGTGAATCAGCAAAGTTGATAAATTCTCTAGGTGAGTAATTCCCTCTGCTTGAATCAAATTATTTACCCAAGAGGGAGGATGATCCAGATTCCAATTAGCTCTAACCCATTGCTCTAAGGTAAAATGATCATCGGTAGTTGATTCCTCTGATAACTTAAGTTTCCAAGCTACTGATAAAATTCGGTTAAACTCAATTATTACTTCGTCTAAATTAGTCGGAATATAGACTCCAGTGGGAGAGTCTGGATCTTGATGGATATTAATTTGATATCTGTCGTTATTGTCCATTTACTTATACCAATCCAGTTCAGTTAAACCAAAAATGTTACTGAGACGACTTAGCTCAAAGTAATTTTTTCCATTCCATAAGGAAGATGATGAACAGAAATTGGTGTTTCTAGTCCTTTCAAAGCTAGGATACTCTCTTTCCAAGAGTAATTTTTAATTATTTCTCTCGCTCCCAAATCATTTAATAAATTATCAGTAAACGCAATATCATTACCTGTACTAGTACCTTGTACTCTTGCTGCTGTATTCACCACAGTTCCGAAATAGTCAGGACGTTCATTCAGGGTAACACTAATACAAGGACCGACATCAATCCCAATTTTGAGAATTAATTTATCTTCGGAAGGTAATTCTAATTGTTGATTCAATTTAGCAATTTCATCGTGCATAGCGATCGCGGCTTTAAACGCATCTATAGGAGTAGTAAATGCCGCCATAATTGCATCACCAATAGTTTTTACCACTACCCCATTATGTTTGTCAACTACTTGAAATAATAACCCAAAATGCTGATGGACTAAATTATAAGCTTGAGCATCACCCCGACGAGAATAGAGGGAAGTTGAACCGACCAAATCAGTAAATAAAATTGCGACTCGTCGAATCAAAAGACTTTCATTAGGAGGAATTGTTTCTCTGGGGAATAAATTGCGAAAAGTTTGGACTGTCATTAATTCATGTCCAGATATCGTCCCATAATGCTCCCGAATTTGTGCCCGAAACTCGACATCATTAGCTGAGAAATTTAATCTTCGTAAACTTTCATCAATACTAAAAGTCACACTAACATTTTCATCCGCATTAGTCATTTGGGTGCCATGACAATAAGGACAAACATGATAGGTATGTAAGTCATTTAATCTTTTAGGTTTAATATTAACACCTTGACACATTCCACAGAATACTTCCCAATTGAGAGTCATAATCCCCTCTTTCACCGCAATCACTAAAACTCGGAGAGTTTCCCGATCGCTTAACTGTAACCATTCCCCAATCCGACGGGGATTAGCATGATACAATTCTCGACGATCCGAACTTTGTAAAAACTTAACCAGTTGCTGTCGGACTTGAGAATTAATACCATATTTTTCTAAAGCTTCTACAGCTTTAGGAATTTTTTGGTAATTAGGTCTAAAGAAAAAATTCCACACGCTTACAAATTCTCCTATTCTTACCAGACTTGAGTAACAGCATCCAATTTATGTGAAAAGTTGTAGATTCTGAGGACAAAAGTCCCTTAATTACCGCTGATGTACCCTAATCCTGTAACAGTGACAAAAGCGTCACATCCGGGAGATAATTGGATATTTATTCTTGATAATTATATAATATAAATCATCTTTGCATTACAAATAAATTAGGTATTAGGCTAGAACCAAGACAATTTAGTCCCCGCGAGTTCTCCAGAAAAATTATGAAAAAAGTCCAAATCTTGTCAGATCCCACTAGCTTGATTGAGCGATCGCTGTCCCTCATTCTAACCAAAATCGAAATAGCGATCCAAGAACGAGATATATGTACTATCGTCTTAGCAGGAGGTAGCACCCCCAAACCATTATATGAAGCACTCGCTACCCAAAACTTACCTTGGGAAAAAATCCATATTTTTTGGGGTGATGAACGTTATGTGTCCCCAGAACATCAAGATAGTAATCAACGAATGGCCCGATTAGCTTGGTTAGATCGAGTTCCCATCCCAGCATCCAATATTCATCCTATCCCTACTGACGCCAATAATCCCGCCGTAGATGCCCAAACCTACGAGCAGGAAATACGACAGTTTTTTTCAAGTGCCAACGAAGTTCCTATTTTAGACATAATTTTATTAGGCATGGGAGACGATGCTCATACCGCATCTTTATTTCCCCAAACAGAAGCACTGAAAATCAGCGATCGCTTAGTCACAGTCGGCTATAAAGATGACCAACCGCGCATTACCCTAACCGTACCATTAATTAATCGCGCTCGTTGCGTTATCTTTATCGTGGCAGGTGCTAATAAACAACCCGCTTTAGCTCAAGTCTTCGCACCCGTAGCTAACGACCTGATCTATCCATCTAGGCTTATTCAGCCCGAAGGAGAACTTTGGTGGTTGCTAGACGAAGCGGCAGGTCAAAAACTTACTTATGATTTTGTGGAGTAGGAAAATTGCATGATTGTTTGTCCCAATTGCAATCACCAAAATCCTGATGGTGCAAACCAATGTGAATCTTGCTATACCCCTTTACCCAGTACCATTAGTTGTCCAAATTGTGGCGCTCAAATTCAGACTAATGCGGCATTTTGTGGTCAATGTGGCTTTAATTTGCAAGCAGGAGCCCCCCCTTATCACCGCAAGTGCCCCCCACCGTGGTTTCATCTCCTCCCATAGTCACCTTACCGACTACGGAAATTGCCCAGTCTGTCCCAGATGTAACTACACCTGAACCCTTAATTGAACTAGAATCAGCAGCGATCGCATCCCCACCCGATCCGGTAATCGCTAGCACCACCACCGCGGAAACTGCTACACCTCTAACCCTACCAGTTTCCCCAATCCCAAGTGCTAACATCGCCACAACTCCAACTGAAGGTGGAGCAAAAACTCAACTGCAACAGATGATTGCCAAGTTGTTGCAGGTCCAAACTAATACCTTAATTGAACTACCTCAGCATTTATCCGTAATTCATCTTGGTAAACCTAATGACCAAATACCACCAGATATTGATGTATCAGGATTTCCTAATTCCGATATCGTCTCCCGTGTTCATGCGGATATTCGGGTCGAAGGAGATGGTTACTATATAGAAGACGTAGGTAGTTCTAATGGTACTTACGTAAATAATTTTCCCCTTCCAAAAGGAAATCGTCACCGTTTACGACCAGGGGATCGAATTGCTCTGGGTAAGGGTGATAAGGTGACTTTTATATTCCAAGTTTCTTCTTAGCTTTCATTTAACCAGGTTGCACCTACTCATCGATCAACAATGTGATTACTCTCACCCTTTTACACCCCCTCCAACCCACCCCAGTTCGCAGTTGGACTTTCCCTGACAACTGCACTATCCGTATTGGACGCTCATCAGAAAACCAAGTAGTTCTCTACAGTGCTGTCGTCTCTCGACATCATGTCGAATTACATCAGACTGATTCCGTCTGGGAAATCGTGAATTTAGGTACTAATGGCACCTATCTAGACGGAAAACGAATTGCCAAAGTCAGCGTAATCGATGGTTTAATCGTTCAACTGGCTCGTTCTGGTCCAAGGATTCAAATTCATATTAATCAACCAGCTCGAAAACCTCCATCAAATAGTCTGGACACACTTTCTCCCGAAGATTTAACCCAACCCGATCTAAAAGTAATTGAATCTCGCGAGGTATGTCCATGAAAACTGCTCATCTTGCTCCGACTCTAGTTCTCCTGAGCTAGAATATATTTAGCGCGATTTCCATTGTTGGAGCGATCGCGCGATTATTTTTTTGGGAATTACTTAAGAATCACTAGCGATCAAACTAAGTCATACCTATAGCATACTTAGAGGTTTTCTATGAATACGCAACCATTAGTCGTGAAACGTAGTGAGTTAATTAATCAGTTAGTTTTAGATCGAACTACCACTGAAGAGGTTGGACACATAGAAGAATTGTGGCTCGACCAAAAATTACATCAAATATTAGGGTTTAATTGTAAATCAGGATTGTTAGGAGTTACCAAACGCCCCTTTACTTGGTCAGAAATTGAGACAATTGGTAGTGATAGTCTGATTGTTAATTTCCGTCGTGAAGAAAAAACAGCCCAAAAACCAGCTCAAGTAGCACCTTTAATTGAACATGAGGTTTGGACGGATACAGGTAATAAAGTCGGTAAAATAATAGATTACCTGATTAATATTCAAACAGGTAAAGTGATCAATTATCTCTTTGTTTCTAGTGGTTGGCGCGGTGTTTTGGATGGGGTTTATTTATTGTCTCCAGCAGCGATTACTAGCATTGGTAGTAAAAGAGTCATAGTTGCTGATGCAGTAGTTCAAGAACCTCAGTTTTATACGGAAGGATTACAACAAAAAGTTGTCCAAGCTGTAGAAGGAATTAAAGATGATTATGTCAAAAAAATTGATTTAGAAGGAATTAAACGTGGTGCCCAAAATCTGGGTGAACAAGTTAAAGAAGGCGCTCAAAATTTGGGTGAACAGGTTAAAGATAAAGCCAAAGAAGTAACTGAACAAGTTAAAGAAGGCGCTCAAAATTTGGGTGAACAAGTTAAAGATAAAGCCAAAGAAGTAACGGAAGGCGCTCAAAATTTGGGTGAACAAGTTAAAGATAAAGCCAAAGAAGTAACGGAAGGCGCTCAAAATTTGGGTGAACAAGTTAAAGATAAAGCCAAAGAAGTAACGGGAAAAGCTAAAGAAGGCGCTCAAAATTTAGGTGAACAGGTTAAAGATAAAGCCAAAGAAGTACAGGAAAACGCTCAAAATTTGGGTGAAAAAATCAAAGATAAAGCTAAAGAAGTAACTGAAAAAGCCAAAGAAAAACTTTTGGAAATTAAATCACATCCTCCCAAACTCATTCCCGCTTTAGCAAGAGAAACTCCTGACGTTACTGAAACAAACACAGCAAAAATTTCCCCAATCAACTCACATCCTACTGAGTCCACTTCTCCCTCGGAAATATAAAATTGTCCAAAATATCAATCATTATCCTGACATCCACCAGTTATCCCCATAAATTCTCCAGGAGAATTGTCAATGTTTCCTTTCAGTGATAGGCTAAGATCAGAACTGCTGAATTGATCAGCAATTTTACCTAAAAATTTTGCAAGCATCTAACAACGGTGATTACTTTAACCCTGCTTCATCCTACCGAATCTGTTCCTGTTCAAAGTTGGAGTTTTGAACCTGTACCAGTAATCCGGATTGGTCGATCAAAGGAGAATGACGTAGTGGTTTACAGTGCTGTAGTTTCCCGTCACCATGTTGAAATATGGAACAATCCATCCGGTTGGGAAGTAATCAACTTCGGTTCAAACGGGACTTTTGTCGATGATAAACCAATCACCCAAATCCCAGTAGCAGATGGAATGGTGATTAGACTGGGAGGGAGTTCTGGACCAAAAATTCGGATTCGGATTGGAGCGATCGATCCCAAAGCAATGATCAAAACAGCGACAGTCAAACAAGCGTCAACCTCAAATCCAACTAATCAAATCAGCGAAAAGCAAACATTTCTCCGTCGTCGAGAACATAAACCAGAGGAAGGAACTCAAACGGATTTTGATTAAAATCCCCAATTTGCAGGAGAGCGGGTTGATCCCCGCTCCGCTCCATACTAAGCTCCCACAGCTTCCTTAGCTGCGTAAAGAACTTCTACGGTAATTTGAGCGATCCCTCGATCGCGAGCAAATTTTTCAGTATTGCGTTTGACTTTACCACGCACAAAACCAGGAATCTTATTTAATTCAGCTTGTCCTTCCTTCGTCCAAGTTAAATCAGATTCAGCGGAAATACCTTTATGAATAACTTCCTTAGTATCGTGACCACCAAATATTTCTAACAAATGGTCTTCCATCCCTAAAGTAAAGGAATTGTAAACTAAATCAGTCAATTGATTAGTACCTTCATAGCCTAAAAACGGTTTATAACCAATCGGAAAATTTTGGACATGAATGGGAGCTGCAATTACACCACAAGGAATATTTAAACGCTTACCAACATGACGTTCCATTTGAGTTCCAAAAATTGCCGCAGGTTCCAGACGAGCGATCGCATCACCAATCTTACCATTATCATCACTAACTAACACTTCATCACAGTATTCACTGACCTGTTCCCGGAACCATTGTTCATCATATTTACAATAAGTACCAGCCAAAACTACCCGAATCCCCATTTCTCTGGATAAGACTTTAGTCATAGCAGCAGCATGAGTATTATCGCCAAAGACTACAGCTTTTTTACCAGTCAAATTTTGACAGTCAATGGAGCGAGAAAACCAAGCAGCTTGAGAAACATACAAGGTTTGTTCATTAATAAAATCTTCGTAATTAACCTGAGTTCCTAAATCATTAATCACCTGTTGAATCTTACGGATACAGCGAGCAGTTTCCACTACCCCCATCGGTGTAATATCAACATAAGGCATCCCGAAGTCTTCTTGCAGATAACTAGCTGTCATCAACCCAACTTCGCGATAAGGAACCAAATTAAACCAAGCGCGAGGGAGATTTTTTAAATTATGAACTGATGCACCTTCGGGAATTACCTCATTGACTTCAATTCCTAAATCAGCCATCAAACGTTTAAGTTCAGTACAATCATGGTGATTATGGAAACCCAAAGAGGTAATCCCAATAATATTAACAGAGGGTTTTTCAGTCTTTCCTGATGGGAGATCACCTTTTTTCCGAGCTTTGGCAATATAGAACTGCACAATTTGTTGTAAAGTGCGATCGGCAGCTTGGATTTCATTAACACGATAGTGATTCACATCAGCCAACATCACATCACCATGAGATGACAATTGGGCTCGCTCCACAAAATTTTGCAGATCTTCTTGGAGAATGCTCGAAGTACAGGTAGGAGTCAGAACAATTAAATCAGGGTGTTCTTCACTATCCTTACGAGTGATATTATCTACCACCTTTTCCTGAGAACCACGGGCTAAAACATGGCGATCGACCGAACTAATAGTAACAGGGGTAAAATTCCGATCTCGTTCTAACATCGATCGCATCACATTAAAATAGTCATCTCCAATGGGAGCGTGCATAATTGCATGGACATTTTTGAAAGAACTAGAGACGCGCAGAGTCCCAATATGAGCCGGACCAGCATACATCCAATAAGCTAATTTCATAAAATATTTCTCCCAAAAACGACAAAACCTAGATGAATTCGTTTTGATTGTCTCAGAGAAAGATGCTGGTGAATAGGGCAAAAAATCTGGTCTTCGCGATCGGCTAATTCCTCAAAGGTTTTTCCTGTCTGAGATTGAGCTAGCAATTAAAACAACATTAAGGTTGTTTTATCGCAATGATTCTTAACTAATTGCTAATCGAGGGAAAAACCGTTCGACTCCGCTCACGGGACACCTAACCCCCCAACCCCCTTCCCTCGTAGGGAAGGGAGAGAAGATCATTCTTGCTCCCCTTTCCTTTTACGGAGAGGGGTTGGGGGAGAGGTCAATCCGGGCGATCGATTGTCCCCCGAATAGGAAAGCCCCTACCGCATTTTGATTATGCGTTAGCCCACAGAATTAACCGTGGCTCATAGGGACTACTGAGATGAGGGTGCTTAGGTAATACCCGTAAAGAAAAACCCTGCAAACCAGAGGAAGTATAGGTAATATCGCCAGTGTAAACACTTATATGATCACCATCTTTTCCTTGGTAACTCATCACAGTAGGAACACCATTAGTAATTTTGCCATCAATCCCGATCGGACCTTGATAGATTTCCACTTGCAAATCATCAGGACTAAGTCCAGCCAAACTTAATCGAGCTTTAACTGCTAAAGTTTGTGAAACTTTTACATCCGTACTTTCAGAAACATCAACATTGTGAATTTTAATGTTGTACCACTGATCAGCTAAGTGAATGCGCCAGCGCGAAAAATCCTTAGCCGAAGCGTAATCCTTAACAGTCATCGCATCATAGCGATCGCTAGCCGGGAAATAACCTCGTAAAGCATATTCTCCTACCATCCGCGCCGTATTAAAAAACGGACAATTCAAACGGATGGCATCTTTCATTTTGGCAATCCAACGACGTGGAAGTCCGTCTAGATCACGTTCATAGAATAAGGGAATCACTTCTTTTTCGAGGAGATCGTAGAGAGCATTAGCTTCAATTTGATCTTGATAACCTAAATCCTCATAAACTTCGCCATTACCAATCGGCCAGCCAGTCCGGACATAATCCGCTTCATCCCACCAACCATCTAGTACCGAGAGATTCAATAAACCATTCATAGCTGCTTTCATTCCGCTCGTACCCGAAGCTTCCCGAGGACGACGGGGAGTATTCAGCCAGACATCACAACCCGCTACCATTAAGCGAGAGACGTGCATATCGTAGTTAGGAATAAAGACAACATTATGACTCATTCCTTCATCACGGATTGTATGCACAATCTCCCGGATCAGTTCTTTACCGGGGATATCCTGGGGATGAGCTTTACCGGCAATCACAAATTGGACTTGACGGTGCTTATTAGTCAGCATGATCTGTTTAATCCGGTCTAGATCCCTTAAAAATAGTGTTGCCCGCTTATAGGTAGCAAAGCGACGGGCAAAACCAATTGTTAACACTGAAGGATCAAGAACTTCTGCTGCTGCGGCAATATCACCAGGAGATGCACCGCGATCGCGCAAGCTTTTTTGCAGATGCTCCCGCAAAAACACCACCATTTCCGAGCGACAGCGTTCGTGATTGCGCCACAATTCATCATCAGGAATTTTCTCAACCCGATCCCATAGGGGTTGATCTGGAGCTGCGGCAGACCATTGCGGGCCAAAATAGCGATCATAGAGTTCCTGAGTGGATTTAGCTACACAACTGCGAGCATGAACTCCGTTGGTAATGGAAGTAATTGGCACTTCATCCACCGGTACTCCGGGCCACAAACCTTTAAACATCTCTCGCGAAACTACCCCGTGGAGTTTGGCTACACCATTCACAAAAGTGGCCATCTTGATCGCCAGGATCGCCATACTGAAAGGTGAATCGAGAGCGCCACTATTTTCCCGTCCCAGGGCTAAAAATTGTTCCTTGGAGGAGCCAAAGTTATTAGCATAGTGCCCCAAGTAATACATGATTTTGTCTGGTGGGAATAGATCAATCCCTGCGGGGACAGGAGTATGGGTGGTAAAAATTTGACTGGAACGAGCTATTTGTCGGGCTTCGGCAAAACTCAGACCATTTTCAGCCATCATCACCCGAATCCGTTCTAACACTAAGAAAGCTGAATGGCCTTCATTCATGTGGTAAGTAGTGGGTTGGAGTCCTAGTGCTTTCAGCATTCGGACACCACCAATTCCCAACATCATTTCTTGGTGAATCCGCATATCCAGATCACCACCATAGAGGCGATCGGTAATATCATGGTCGTATGCGTTGTTGGGTTCAATGTTAGTGTCTAGCAGATACAGGGGCACTGTCCCAACTTGCACGCGCCAAACCCGAGCATAAACAGTACGTCCTGGATAGTCCACCCCAATGCGTAATTCTGAGCCATCGGGATGACGTTCTAGGTGTAGTGTCATGTTGTAAAAATCATTAATCGGGTAACGCTCTTGCTGCCAACCATCAGCATTTAGTTGTTGACTAAAATAGCCTTCTTGATACAGCAACCCAACACCGACTAAAGGTAAGCCTAAATCGCTCGCTGATTTGAGGTGATCACCAGCCAAAACACCAAGACCACCAGAGTATACGGGTAAACAATCGGCCAGACCAAATTCCATGGAAAAGTAGGCATAACAGTCGTTAGTGCTACCTGGTAATTTTTGGGTTCTATGCTTGCGATACCAAGTTCGCTCTTCGATGTATTCATCTAACTGACGCACAGCTCGATCCATTTGGGCTAGAAAACCCTCATCTTCGGCTGCTTCTTGTAGACGCTGTTGATTGATCGTCCCTAACATTAAAACTGGGTTGTGATGACTGGATTCCCAGAGATCCCGATCTAGACGCCGAAATAAGTCCTTGGTTTCTACATTCCAATCCCAGTGGAGATTATAGGCAAGTTTCCGGAGTGGTTCAAGCTGAGTAGGTAGTGAAGGAGAGACGTTAAATGTGCGAATCGGTTGCATGACAAGGTCTCCAAGTCCAGTGATGGTGATTAAACCCTTTAAGTTGCTGATTATTTCAGCAATTTAATGATCTAAGTTCCGATTAAATCTTGACCTATTGTGTATCCACTTAGACTAATATGCGACATTCACCCTAGAAGATTTTAATATTTAGTGAAAAAAGACCTACTTTAACCGCAAGTGGGTCATGCAATTGTCATTTGTACCAGCTTTTTTTTGCCAAGGTTAAGATATTCTCAAGCAATTTACTCAAAAATATCGGTTATAATTCAATACGGTTCACAGTTAAGATTTTTTTGGAGTTCTCGGCAAAGAACCGGGCGAAGCATTCGGATCTAAAATTAATGGATTTAAGTGATAAGTTATCGCCCGAATGCTTCGCCCCTACACTGGATTGGGTTATAATTATTTGATTTCTGAATTTGGGATATATGAAAACTGATCTAGACCCAAACTCAAGGAAATTGGTGCCGAGTAACTGGCCGATCGAAAAATTGCCAGGATTAAGTCTTGAGGATGGAGCGAAATTAAAAGCTTGCGGGATTGAAACTACTGCACAACTGATTCAGCAAGGTAGCAATCTGGGCCAAAAACAATATTTAGCATCTCGGTTACAGGTTCATGTCCAATATGTGAAGAAATGGGTAGCCCTAGCTGATTTAGCGTCTGTCCCCAAGGTTGGTTGCCAGTATTGTGGGCTATTACTCCACGCTGGGATTTCTTCTTCGGCTCAGTTAGCCCGGACTCCCTTGCCGAAGTTACACCAACAAATTTTAAGACTACAAGTGGCAACGATGCAGCGTCGGGATCTTTGTCCATTAGCTAGTGATCTGCAAATTTGGATCAAACAAGCGCAATTGATTGCCAATATTTTAGGTTAATCCGAGACGCGGCAAACCAGAGCCCGATGAGCCTGGAGTAGGTGAACCGGACTGAGGTAAACTCAGATAAGCAAGATTCGATTGAGTCCCGCTGGGTGGTTGGGCTTCTTGTTGTCGCATGATTACTTGATGATCGACATAAATCCCAATTGCACCATCAAGTTTAGCTTGGGCTAGATTAGCTCCACTGAGATTGGCTCCACTGAGATTGGCTCCACTCAAATTAGCATTTAATAAGTTAGCACTACTTAAGTTTGTCCCGCTCAAATTAGCATCGCTTAGATCTGCATTTACTAATCGGGCATCACTCAGATCTGCATTGGAAAGATTGGCTCCGATCATTTGTGTATGTCCAAGATTAGCACCTTTGAGTTGGGCTCCAATCAGATTAGCATTCACTAGCTGGGCCCCGATTAAGTTCCCACCATCTAATTCGGCTCCACTTAAATTCGCTTCGGTTAAGTTAGCTTTGACTAAATTGCCACAAATTAGTTCAGCCCCGCTTAATTGGACCCCCGTCATCTGGGCTTCAAATAAGTTGATTCCTTTCGCATCAACTCCGCTTAAGTCCGTATTGGTCAAGTCTGCTGCCACTAAATTGGCGAAACTTAAATCAGCACCACTTAAGTTAGCATTATTAAGCTGAGCCCCATTTAGGTTCGCAAATCTTAATTTGGCTCCACTTAAGTCTGCCCCTTTGAGATTTAATCGTGGAAGGTGGGCATCATTTAAGTCCCCTCCTTGACATTGCTTGGTCTCGAGCAAACGTTTGATGTGTGTGTTATTTCCAGCCATATTCCTTCTCAAAATGGCAGCCCTGGGAGTCTCTGAAATTAGAGATGATGGGCTATTAATAGTAAGCAGTTTAGTTAGAGGGTTTACTTAGGTTAAGCTATTACTTACACCTAAATAAATAAAATCATTAAATTGCTTAATTATATAATAAAATTAGCGGAAAATTAGAGATATGGTAACAAAGGTATAGTGAAAAAGTTCTAAAAATGTTCTGGCTGGTGGAAGCCTAATGAGTATAGATAAAATTGTTGAACAGGCAATCAAGATTGGCTATTTGACCCCAGAGATCGAAGCGGAACTTGGACGCTTCTGTGATCAGACGGTTGAATTATCCGTCGAAGACTATATGGCTTTGGATCGTTTGATGGAGGTGCTCCTAGCTATCCCACCCACATCACCTCGCAAATATTTTGTCAATGTGATGGAAGGGTTGGTGATGGAACAGATCATTGGTCATCTCACCGAAATTGGTACTAACCGGGAATCGACTTTGGATTTAGGTGATATTGCTCCCTATGCCTTAAATAGATTACCCCATTTATATGCAACTACAGTAGAAGGGACGAATTTTCAACGTCAACGGGCCCAAGCAGAGTTGCAGGAGTTGATTGTTGAGCAGGTACAGAAAGCGATCGCAGTTAGTTTACAGCGACCCAATCTCGGTCCAGATCGTCAACCTTTAAGGGTCAGAAAAGGAAAACGACTGAGTAAGCAGATGATTCAGCAGATGAATACCTTGCTCCAAAGTCAAGCACCGAATTTGCCCAATCCCAGTGTTAATTATTCCGAATCCCGTCCCCTCTTACCACTGGTAATCGCTCCAGGACAGTTTCGCTTTCTGAGTGTACCAACAGGAGTTTGGTGCGCTCCACCAACGGCACCTGGGTTTCGTTATGCAATGACTTCTACGGCTTTATTTACTCGGATTCTGAATTTTCCTCAAGGGTTTGATGGTTTTTTCACTGTATCTGTAGGAGAAAGAATTCTGGGTCACTTTAATCATGGCGATCGACTAGATTTTATAGCTTTATGTGGTCGGGGGATTGCCGAATTCACGATTATTGGGATCAAACCAGCTCAAAATGCTTCTGATGCTGATGTTTTTCCCGTCCAATTAGAATTTAGTCATCCCCTGGTGAGTTTTGAAATGCGATCGCTAGAGGAAAGTAAACCCTAATGGGCTTTAGGGAAAATCCATTTTATAGTAAAAGTTCAAATTGATTTCCATCAATATGGGAAGTGTAATTGCATGACTGGATCGGCGAAAATTCAAAGTTTATACACTGATGGGGCTTGCTCAGGTAATCCCGGCCCAGGCGGATGGGGCGTGGTAATTTGTTATAGCGATCGCTCTATCCATGAACTAGGTGGTCGTGATGGACAAACGACTAACAACCGGATGGAAATGCAAGCAGCGATCGCTGCTTTAAAGTTCCTGAGGGAATCTGGACAAAAAGAGCCAGTTACTCTCTACACTGATAGCGAATACCTCAAAAACGGTATTACCAAATGGATTCAAGGTTGGAAGAAAAAAAACTGGATCACATCAACCGGAAAACCAGTACTGAAACCAAGACCTCTGGCAGCTACTTGATCAGATCAATAGTAAACAAATTAAATGGGAATATGTGCGCGGTCACTCGGGCGACCGATATAATGATCGTTGTGATGCGATCGCGCGTGGTTTTGCCCAAAGTAAACCTCCAGCGCTCAAACAATTACCTACAAATAGTCCAATTGTTGCAGAGGTAACCGAAGTAGAAAGTTAAATAAAGGTATCATCTAAGTTTAATGTGCACGCTAACTTCCTCGCTGTAATTCGGCACTTATGGACGTAACCGCTAATTATTCGGCTGATGCTCAGGAAAACTTACCTCGGGAGGTAAGGGTTGCCCAACTTAGCAACCTGGTAGAAACCCTACGGATGGCTGATGAAATCGCGCAAAAACGTTATCTAATTACCAGTTCAGAACTAGCAGACTTAATGGATATCAATGCTAGCGCTGTCACCAGTCGAGGTGATAATTGGGTGTGGCGAAATTGGATTGTATCCAGGGTACGCAGAGAAGGTAATCAAATTCTCTGGCAATTAGAACGGGTAGACTGATTAGCACTAAACCTAATTTAGTGGGATGAGAGTTCGAGGGATTCAGAACTTTTACCGGAAATCATCGATACAAATCGATTTCCGGAGCGACAATTCCCTAGACAGAATCCCCAATCTGGGGTTTAATGGGTAAATTGGCCAAATGCTGGCCGGGTCTAGGACAGATTTGGATTGCCAAATCGATAAAATCCCACTAAAAACCTCTAATGACCGAGTACCCTAGTTAAATAGCAAATACATCCCACCAATCGCGTGAATGCAGACGAACCTCAACCTCAAAATTTGATTCGGCCTATTGACGGCTGTGGCCATTGTTGTGGCCGACATGATCGGTACAGGTGTTTTTACCAGTTTGGGATTTCAAGCTGGGGACATTAAATCAGGTTTTGCTTTACTATTTTTATGGATAGTAGGTGGAATTCTGGCTGTCTGTGGTGCCCTTTCCTATGGAGAACTAGCAGCCGTAATGCCTAGATCCGGGGGCGAATATCATTATTTATCCAAAACTTTTCACCCAGCAATTGGCTTTTTGTCCGGCTGGATTTCCACGACGGTTGGTTTTGCAGCACCGACAGCCGCAGCAGGAATGGCTTTTGGTCAATATTTTTCTCAAGTTTTCCCCCTACTTAATCCTCAAGCGATCGCGTTGGGGATAGTAATCACCATTGCGCTAATTCATCTCAAAGATTTAAAAATAGTAAGTTATTTTCAAAATATTTCGACAATTTTGAAAGTATCACTTATTGTGATTTTGATCGTTGCTGGACTTTTGGTTAGCCAACCCCAGACCATTAGCTTCCTACCAACTAGCGAGGATGGAGCGATAATTTTTAGCACTCCATTTGCGGTTTCTTTAGTATTTGTCATGTATGCTTATTCGGGTTGGAATGCTTCGATCTATATTGCCAATGAAATCAAAGACCCGGAAAAAAATATTCCACGTTCCTTATTAGCAGGCACCTTAATTGTGTTAGGGTTGTATTTGCTAACTAACTTTATTTTTCTTTATTCTACACCGATCGCCGACTTAGCTGCGGCCAAAGAAAAAGTAGCGGCGGTGGCTGCCCAAAATATTTTTGGGGAAATCGGTGGTAAGATCATCAGCTTGCTAATCTCAATTGGGTTAATATCAGCCATCAGTTCCATGACCTGGGCTGGTCCGCGGGTAACTCAAGTGATTGGTGAAGATATCCCATTTTTCAAGCTTTTAGCCCGAAAAAATGCAAAAGGAATTCCTTTCCTTGCGATCCTGCTCCAGTTAGGGATTGTAATTTTTCTAGTGATTACTTCTTCCTTTGAAACAGTTGTCACCTATCTAGGGTTTACCCTGACCTTGTCTTCTTTTATAACTGTTTTAGGTGTATTCGTACATAGATTTCGGTATCCCGATATGCCTCGACCCTATCAAACCTGGGGATATCCAGTCACACCGATCATCTTTTTGCTCATCAGTCTGTGGATGCTGATTTTTACTTTTCAAGGTAAACCAATGGAATCCTTAGCAGGATTAGGAACTATTTGTCTAGGATTACCTGTATATTTTATTGCTGCTAAAAATCAGTTAGTATCTTCAGAATCACAAATTTCCACAAAAGATTAAATTGGCTGGGAAACACCTTCTATGAATAGCAAGAAAATCCGCTCCGTTTTCGCTACAATATTACCGTTTTTGATTTTGATTCAGGCTTGTACAAATAAACCAGATCCTGTTGCTAATTCTCCTCAAGCTACTGGATCTCCAAAAGCTGATAAATCCACTAAACTACCAACCGGAGAAAAAACTCCTACTCCAACTGCTAATATTGACTCAGAAAAAGCCGCAAAGCTAACTAATGAAGCTAAGTTTCTTGCGGGTATAAAGGGAGATGAAAATGGGCAATTTGCAGCAAGTGAAAAAACCGCAGCTTGGAAAGATCATGCTAGCTATTTTGACGGTGCTTGGGACAAATTAAATAAACAACAAATAGCGAAAATAAAAAGCTGGTCAGACAAGGAATTAAAATCAATTAATGAATCACCTCAACCCATATTTTATCCCTTTAGTGGTCCAGATTTTTTATATGGTTTTTCTTTTTTCCCAAAAGGAAGTAACTATATACTAGTTGGATTAGAACCGGTGGGAACTTTACCTGATCTCGATCAAAAATCTGAAAAGGTAATTGATCAGAAATTACAGGATATTGAAAAAGCATTGGGTGCAATTCTGCAATTAAGCTTTTTCCGAACTAATGATATGAAAGTGGATTTAGCGGATAAAGGTGTTGTCCCAATTTTATTTGTTTTTTTAGCCCGGACAGATAATAAAATCGTGGATCTGAATTATATCAGGCTGAAAAAAGATGGTACATGGGAAGTAGAAGGTAAGGATAAAAAAGATAGTCAAGGAGTAAAAATTGATTTCGTCTCCAAAGGAGATACTCAACCGCGATCGCTTTATTATTTCTCAGTGGATTTATCTAATGATGGATTACAAAAAAATCCCGAATTTAATAAATTTGTGCAAAGTTTTGGGAAATCTACCACTTATCTGAAAGCTGCATCTTATTTGATGCACAATGAAGAATTTTCGACGATCCGCAATTTAATTACTTCGCAAAGTAGTACGGTTTTACAAGATGATTCGGGGATTCCCCTAAAAAACTTTGATCCGGCTAAATGGAATTTGGAATTTTACGGTAATTATACCCAACCGATCGCGCTATTTTCCAACAGATATCAAGATGACTTAAGGAGTAAATATAAAAGTGGAAAAGATATCAAACCTCTAGATTTTGGGATTGGTTATCAATATGAAGTCAATACATCGAATTTAATGTTAGCAACTTCTAAATAATCACGCATTGTGGAGATGAGAGCGTGATGATGAGAACGCTCTCATGTTCTTTATCAATGCAAACGCTGATGAACGCTGATGAACGCTGATGGGATTAATGGGATTAGAAATTTCGGACGACTGGTAATTTCCCACAACAATACCGTCATACCAGACTTGAAGAGGCTTTTGCTGCTCAACCTGCAAACCAACTTTCCTCAACTCATGCACCAGGGCATTTTCATAAACTCGCTCCAAAAAACCAACCCCCAGCGTATTACCCACCTTAAACGCACACCCAATAATCATCTCCGTTACCTGATTCAACTCCAATCTGCGTTCATCTGCGTTCATCTGCGTTCATCTGCGTTCATCTGCGTTCAAATACTAATATTTCTTAAAAGCATCTTTAACTTGAGGTAATAAATCTTCAATTAGTCACTGTAGAACAATGGGCGATACAGGATTTGAACCTGTGACTCCTTCCGTGTGAAGGAAGTGCGCTACCACTGTGCTAATCGCCCACAGACTATCATCATAATCTAGTTCCAACTAATTTGCAACTAGATTGATCAATATTAATCTCCTTGGGGGTATTCGTCCCATAAATTTGTCGTTTGTCGTAAACTGAGATGATCCCCGTTACCCAAAATCAAATGATCTAGCAGTGGGATTTGCAAATATTGGGCTGCAATTAATAATTGACGGGTCAAGGAAATATCTTCTTGACTTGGTTCTGTATTCCCTGATGGATGATTATGGGCAATAATTAAACGGGTGGCTCCTTGACGAATTACTTCTCGAAATATCTCCCGGGGATGAGCTAGAGTTTCGGTAGCAGTACCGATGGTAATTACTTTAGTCCCAAGTAAGCGATTTTTGACATCTAACAAAACCACCGCAAATCGCTCCTGACTTTTCCACATTAATTCGTGGGAAAGTGCAGCAGCAGCAGTGCTGGGACTATCGATGATGGTGAGATCCGATGGTCGGAACTGAAAAACTCGTTTTCCTAATTCGATCGCGGCGATAATAGTAGTAGCTTTAGCTGGACCCACACCATGAATTTGAGTCAATTCCTGAACACTGATATCTCGCAACACTTCTAATGGATCACGTTGGTGTTCACCTAGTTGTTGCAATATATATTGTCCCAAACCAACCGCGGAAAGTTTACCATGTCCTTGACCTGTACCTAGTAACATCGCGATTAGTTCTGCGGTAGCTAGGTTTTTCGCACCATAAGCGATTAATCGTTCACGAGGTCGTTCACTAGCTGGTAAATCGATAATTCTCAGACTATAGGTCATTGTTCCGATCGCAAGTTATCAAAACAGCGCAGGGATTTTAGCCGAACTTTAGTCTTTTGAATGGCAATTTTCTAGAAAAAATGTGATTATTTCTGAATCAGTAGGATTACTCATCGCTAGCTGAAACTTTATTTACCCATTTTCACATGATATTTAATAAAATTGACTACTGTTTCTAATCCAATCTGATTTTTCAAATTAGTAAAAACCAAGGGTTTCTCTCCACGCATTTTTTTAGCATCCCGCTCCATGATCCTTAAATCAGCACCGACTTGGGGAGCAAGATCAATTTTGTTAATTACCAATAAGTCAGATTTAGTAATTCCTGGACCACCTTTGCGAGGAATTTTATCTCCAGCCGCAACATCGATTACATAAATGGTAAGATCTGCTAACTCTGGACTAAAAGTAGAAGCAAGATTATCACCTCCACTTTCCACAAATAAAATTTCTAAATCTAAAAATCGCTGTTCTAATTCTTCGATCGCAGCTAGATTAATCGAAGCATCTTCGCGAATTGCGGTATGGGGACATCCCCCAGTTTCTACACCAATAATCCGATCGCTGGTTAAAGCTTGACTTCTGACTAAAAATTCTGCATCTTCTTGGGTATAAATATCATTAGTTACTACTGCAATCTGATATTCTTGTCTCATTTCCTTACATAAGGAATCAACTAAAGCAGTTTTTCCTGAACCAACTGGACCAGCTATCCCGATTCTGAGCGTATTCATATTTTAGCTGCGAAACAAACGAGTGTAAAGGGTTTCATGTTCCATACTAGCTAAAGCTAATCCCCATGTACAGCTATGGAGATCCTCATCTGCTAATTTGATAATTATTTGAGTAGCATTATTAATATCTGAATGTAACTCTAGCAAGATTTGCTGTCCGACGGTTTGACCCAGAGGAATTAGTTTAATTCCAGCAGTGATCAAGTTGGTTGTCCAAGTATGCAAATAACTTAGTAAAGCATCTTTACAATTAATTTGCCATATTGATGCACCGATCGCATAAGCAATGGGATAATGACATGGTTTCCCTATCCCTTGCGCGATCGCTTTGATCGGTAAATCTAAATCAATCAATAACCGCATTAAAGTATTACCCATTTGGGCACTTTGTAAACGTAATTCTTCGGTTTCCTTTACTGCTGATATCCAATTATTCCATCTACTTAAACCGAACTGATCTCCCTGACTACAACAATGATAAGCTCGCACCATTATCGCTGCTTCTAAACGAATTGCTCCATAGGACAATTCTTGTTTGATCCAATCTGCTAAACTTTCCCGATTTGCGATCGCACCTGATCCTACTAGAGTTTCTAATCCTTCTGAATAACTATAAGCTCCTACCGGTAAAACCGGACTAGCTAACTGTAATAATCCTAATAGGTTATTCATCATCTAATTTTAATGCTCATGTTTTTGTACATAAGCTCCGATTTCTGGTTGAAAAGGTACAGTTTCCTCCTTCACTTCTACTCCTAACTGGATCAGCATTGATTTTAAAACTGGATCGGGTAATAGACGTAGATAACCCGAAGTAATTTCTAAAGCGATATGACGATTACCCAAATGATACGCAGCTCGGATTAAGTCTAAGGTTGTCTGAGCAGTTACGGTTATGACTGGTTCTGGTTTAGCTACTACTCTGACTTGGAGACTACCATCTTCTGATCCTAGAATATCGCGATCGCGCAACACTGTACCTCTGGGTAAATGCACATATAAAATCTGTCCATCTACCAGATAAGCGTGATTTCTGGTCTGAGTCCGTTCTTGGGCAGTTAAAGGAAGTTCAATATTAACATCCAGAGCCGTCGTCCTAGGTAAAAATTGGGTTAAATTTGGTAATTTCTGTCCCGCTAAAATATTCATATAATTTTATTTTTTTACTCTAATTGTATCTTTAAACACATTACTAGATTTTTAGCGAGCAAAAACCTAGTATTTAGGGGATTAATTTTTACCAAAATCCTTCGCTCAACCTCTAGGAAAGAGAATAGGGATGGAAAACATCTCTTGTGAAAGTAGAAAGCAACCATCCCCCATCTCAAGGAGAAACTTATGGCTTATAGACAAACTTATAATTAAGATAGTTCCTTCATATCATAATTTTATATTTCATTAATTACTTTATTTACAAATTTTAATTTTTTGGCAAAGGTCATTAGGAAAAAACCATAAAGATTTACTATATATTCAGTCTTTTCATGATTTTGCTGTTATGCGTTACTGTTTTCATCCCCAGTGTGAAATGCCCCACCACCTTGATGGGACAGACTTTTGTCGGAGTTGTGGTACTAAACTCTTGCTCAAAGAGCGTTATCGAGCGATTAAACTACTGGGTGGGGGAGTTTTGGGTAGAACCTTTTTGGGTGTAGATGAAGACAAACCTTCTAAACCACTTTGTGTAATTAAGCAAATTTTTTTTCAACCCAATTTTAATTTTACTACAGAGCATCCTTTTCCAGCAAGCGAACAGCCTCAACCAGGATTGATAGAAAAGAACCATTACCACTCTGCTCAGGATCACCAAAACCTAGATTGGGAATTCTTTAATCACCTGACCATGAAGCTCGATGAACTAGGTCAACATCCTCAAATCCCCAATTTATTAGCAGCTTTTGGAGAAAATGGACATCAATATTTCGTCCAAGAATATATAGAAGGAAGAAATCTAGCGGAGGAATTAGGAGAAACTGGTGCTTTCACGGAAGTAAAAATTCGTCAGTTATTAAAAAGTTTACTACCTGTATTGCAGGTAATGCACGATCATCAGTTAATTCATCGGGATATAAAACCAGAAAATATCATTCGTCGTCGTTCCCATCAATCCCTGGTTAATAAAGGATATCTAGGGGATCTCAGTTTAGTGGATTTTGGTGCAGCGATATCAGTTGCCGATCGCTATTATAGTCTAACCAACACAATCGTTGGTTCGGCTGAATATGCAGCTCCGGAACAGACTAAAGGACAAGCGGTGATTAGTAGCGATCTTTACAGTTTAGGGATCACTTGTATCCATTTACTGACAGAACAGTCTCCTTTTACTCTCTTTGATCCTGAACAAGATTTATGGGTATGGCGATATTATTTAGATCAAGAACATAAGTGGAGATCGGGGAAAGCTCAAATTAGTGAGTCTTTAGCCAAAATCATTGATAAATTAATCGAAAAATCACCTAAAAAACGTTATCAATCTGCAACTGAGGTGATGAAAGACCTAAATCATTGGATGATCTCTGCACCAGAGATTCCCCAAAAAACTAAATTAGCAGTAACCGCGCTAGGAGGAGCCGCGATCGCGATTTTCTTTGCTACACTTACTACCCATATCCAATATATTAATCCTATTCCCAAGACATCTTTTAATAGTCCAGAAATATATCTTTCCCAACCGAGTTCAACTGACTTGAGTTTTCCCCAGCACCAGCTCCAATTATGGCAAAATCTCACTGGAGTTAATGGTCCAGTTTGGTCTTTAGCAATTAGTCCAGATGGGAAAACTCTCGCGAGTGGTAGTTATAAAGATATTAAACTATGGCAATTAGGCAAAAATGAAACTAAAATGATTATTTCTGGACATACTGGTCCAGTTTGGTCGATCGCAATTAGTCCGAATGGAAAACTGCTAGCTAGTGGGAGTGAAGATCACACAATCAAATTGTGGAATATCCAGAAAAGTCAATTATTAGCTACATTGAATGAACATTCAGCCGGAATATTTGCGATCGCTTTTAGTCCTGATCATAATATTCTAGCTAGTGGGAGTGCGGATCAAACCATTAAACTTTGGAATGTCACGACCGGGGAATTAATTCGGACTTTGAGAGGTCACTCAGGTGAAGTTCAATCAGTAGCATTTAGTCCAGATGGCAAAATCTTAGCAAGTGGTAGCACTGATGGTACAGTAAAAGTGTGGAATTTGAGTAATGGTGAATTAATTCATACCTTAATTGGTCATACAGACGCAGTTTGGTCAGTTGCAATTAGTCCGGATGGGAAAACAATTGCGAGTGGGAGTTGGGATCATCAGATTAAGTTGTGGAATATTAATACAGGTAAACAGATTCAGACTCTGATTAGTCATACAGATAAAGTTCAATCAGTAACTTTTAGTCCAGATGGACATAGATTAGCTAGTGGTGATTTTGCTGGTACGATTAAACTTTGGGATTTAACGAACAATACCGCGATCGATAATATTAAAGCACATTCAGCTTTAGTACAGATGGTATTTAGTCAGGATGGTAAAGCGATCGCTAGTGGTAGTTTCGATCACACAATTAAAATCTGGAGAGTTTCTCCCTAGATGCAAAATTGAATTTTTCCCACCAGCAGTTTTTTCAGCTGATGGACTGATATTTATAGGAGTTTAACGGATCAGATTGAAATAGACTTCTGGCAAAAGTCCTTATTGAGTAATTTATTGACAGGCAAGATGCCTGTCCCACAAGAGTTTTTTTGTTAGTGGGACAGGCATCTTGCCTGTCCTAGTTATTTTTGCAAGAAGTCTAATATATTAAATTTCAGTCTTCCTCAACTTCTATTCCAGCTTGACGCAATTTTGCCGCTAATCGCTCGGCTCGTTGACGTTCTTGTTCAGCCCGTTGACGTTCTTGTTCAGCCCGTTGACGTTCTTGTTCAGCTCGTTGACGTTCTTGTTCAGTGAATTCTTCTGACCATAATAACAATTCACCTGCCAGATTCCACCATCTCAACCAATAGCCAGTTCTACCTTCATGGTATCCGTGCCAAACTCCTAAAAATAGGTCTAAACCTGGTATCCAATAACGTCCATTTTCATCAGGTTGTTTGATTTGGTAGTGTTCTCCTTCTAAGCTATAAACTTCTAAATAAGCTGTACTAGCTCGGAAAATCACATAAATCGGTACTTTCAGCACTTGCTCATAAAAAAACCACTTTCCCACTCGTTGGGTAAATTCCACGGAATATTCCTCTCCATAAGTTGCGGAAAGAAATTCCATCACAATTTGGGGAATCGGTCCTTCTGTGTGGGGGGTGTAACTCCGACGCACTTCAGGGACATTTTGAGGTTTAACTGGTTTAACATAGAACCAGTCTGGTGCTTTACAGATTGTTCGTGGTTCCTCGTCTTCTGTTAATGGGAAACTAATTCCTGCACAGAGGGCTAGATTAGAAACTACTAAAGCATCTTGCATTAATTTGGGGATAGCAGCAAGAGCCTGTCGTAAAGCTGCAGCTAATAAGGGTTGGCTTTCGTCTTCTACGGGATCATCTGGTAGTTGAAAATCGGCTGGCAAAATCGGCCAGGTAATGATTAGTTCGGTCGAATTCGTTAATATAGCTGTCATAGATAATATATTATTTGGGTAAATCTAAATTTGCCAACACTTATTAAGCCCAATCCCTTGGCACAGATGAAGGGAAGAAGCTTATAAGCCTAAATACTAGCGATCCTGGGTAATAACAATTTAATGTGAAGTTGCACAAATCTAGATCCCCCTAAATCCCCCTTAAAAAGGGGGACTTTTAATTTTGGCTCCCCCTTAAAAAGGGGGACTTTTAATTCTGGCTCCCCCTTTTTAAGGGGGCTGGGGGGATCAATTCTATGCAGCTTCATCAAAAATTGGTATAAATTGTTGGCAGATCCGGTCTAAGATTATTACACAAAACTTGATTTCTTGTCAATCAGAGCTAGTTACTCTTCAATTTTAGTTACAAATACAACTAATTATCTCAGTTTACTTAAGTTTCTCATCGTCTTTCTAGGAAAGAATTAGGATATATTTAACTTCCTGAATCTTTTTCTGTATGACCTATTGCCTCAATCCCGATTGCCAAAAGCCTGATCTTAACCCAGATATAATTAGGTTTTGCCAAAGTTGTGGCTCAAATTTGCTGCTCAAAGACCGTTATCGTGCGATCAAACTGATTGGTCAAGGTGGATTTGGCAGAACTTTCCTGGCGTTTGATCAAGATAAACCCTCTAAACCCTATTGTGTCATTAAACAATTTCTCTATCAAGGTGCTGGGGCACAAAGAGCAGCTGAGTTATTTGAACAAGAAGCAGTTCGATTAGATGATTTAGGTAAACATGATCAAATTCCTGAGTTATTTGCTCATTGCTCGGTCGAGCATCGTCAATATTTGGTGCAGGAATTTATTGATGGGGAAAATTTAGGGACTATTTTAGAAAATGAAGGTGCTTTTAGTGAAAAGAAAATTAAGCAGTTGTTGAATAGATTATTACCTGTTCTGGATTTTATCCATTCTCATCATGTTATTCATCGTGATATCAAACCAGAAAATATTATTCGTCGTGCCGATGGTCAACTGGTTTTAGTTGATTTTGGTGCAGCTAAACACGCTACTATCACTACTCTAGCAAAAACCGGAACTGTGATCGGTTCGGTTGAATATACCGCTCCTGAACAATCTCGAGGTAAAGCCTTGTTTGCTAGTGATATTTATAGTTTAGGAGTAACTTGTATTCATCTGTTGACTCAAGTTCCTCCTTTTGATTTATTTAGTGATAGTGAAGATGTTTGGGTCTGGAGAAGTTATTTACCTAAGCCTTTACAAGATCGCCATCTTGGTGAAGTTTTAGATAAAATGCTCCAAAGAGCAACTAGCCGTCGTTATAATACTGCTAATGAGGTTTTGCAAGATTCTTCAGCCTCAATCTTTTGCTGTTAGTCGTATCCCATTAGTTCAGTCTTCGTTTCTTCCTTCTTCCCCGACTTCTAGGTTAGCCACATCAGGAATTTTTCCTCATGTTACTATTTTAGCACAACCCTGGAGATGTGTTCGGACTCTTCGAGGACATTCTAATTGGGTGTGGTCGATCGCGGTTAGTCCCGATGGACAGACTTTAGCTAGTGGTAGTCGGGATAAGACGATTAAAATTTGGCATATTGGGACTGGAAGGGATATTTTTACTCTGAATGGACATTCTAACTGGGTTTGGTCTGTATCGATGAGCCCGGATGGTCAAACTTTAGCTAGTGCTAGTGAAGATAAAACCATTAAAATTTGGCAAATTGGTTCTGCGGAAACAACCATCGCTCCACACCAAAATCAAAAAATTATTCCTAGTTCAGTTTTGTCTCCTCCATCTTTGTTATTTACTCTGAATGAACATTCTCGTTCTGTTTATTCGGTTTCGATCAGTGCAGATGGAAAAACTTTAGCTAGTGGTAGTGGTGATAAAACTATTAAAATTTGGCATTTGGGAATACCTCACTCGATTCAAACTCTCACTCGTCATTCTTTTTGGGTTCGTTCTGTGACTTTTAGTCCGGATGGGAACATTTTGGCTAGTGGTAGTTTGGATAATGATCATACTATTCATTTGTGGCACCAGAATACTGGTAAATGGAGTCGGACTTTAATGGGACATCTAGGTTGGGTTCGTTGTTTAGCTTTTACTCCCGATGGTCAAATTTTAGCTAGTGGGAGTAGCGATCGCACGATTAAATTATGGCACTTAGATTCGGCTCAGGAAATTCGCACTCTACAAGGACATACGGATTTGGTTGGTGCGATCGCGTTTTCGACCGATGGACAGACTTTATTTAGTGGTAGTCGGGATGAAACGATTCGGGTCTGGGATCGAGAAACTGGTCAAGAAATTGGTATTCTCAGAGGACACACTGGGGGAGTTAGCTCTCTAGCTCTTACTCCCGATGGGGAAACTTTAGTTAGTGCCAGTATTGACCATACCATTAAAATTTGGCGGTGCGATTAATTAATTTTAATTTTCTCTCACTAAATGCGGCTTTAGTTCCATGAATGAGATTAATTTCTATTATGAAATTTTAGGACTGAATCCTGGAGCATCTTCTGCCCAAGTAAAGCAAGCTTACCGTAAACTTGCTAAGGTTTGGCATCCCGATCGCTTTCATAATGAACCTGATCTGAAACGGGAAGCAGAAGTAAAGATTAAACAAATTAATCAAGCTTATGAGTTTTTAAAAAATTATCAATCTCCCCCAGTTAATGGAGCTTCTTCTGTTAATATTTCTCCGACCTATTCCCGTTCAGCTCAAGATTATTATCAAGAAGGGTTGAGTTTTTTTAAGGATGGAAACTATCCAGAAGCGATCGAAGCTTTTACGAGGGCAATTAAAAGTAATGATCATTATATTCAAGCCTATAAATATCGTGCGATCGTCTGTGATAAGTTAGGATACCATCATCGAGCAGATGCTGATTTTCGCAAAGCTTTAGAATTGGAATTAATGCAGAAAATGGCAAATGCGAAAAATAAAACACCTCCAGCATCAAAGCAATCAAGTTCATCTTCTCCACCACCCCGATCAACCACACCTCCACCACCAAAAACCGCCCCATCTGTACCGCCAAAATCAGAAATATCTTGGCAATATACTAATACTTTACCAGCTCATGCTGATTTAGTCGCCGCGATCGCGATTAGTCGAGATGGGAGAATTTTGGTTAGTAGTAGTTTCGATAAAACTATGAAAGTATGGAATATGCGAACAGGTCAATTAATGTTTACCTTGTCAGGACATTCTGACCGAGTGCGTTGTATTGCAATTAACCGGACTGGGATGTATCTTGCAAGTGGGAGTGCAGATAAAACGATTAAACTTTGGCACTTAAACACTGGGAAAGAAATTCGGACTTTTGGAAATTGGTTTTCTGGACATACGGATGAAGTTTTGGCACTTGGATTTAATCCAGATGGACAAACATTATTGAGTGGAAGTGCAGATAAAACCATTAAATTATGGCAGGTTCATAGTGGAAAGGAAATATATAATCTCTCCGAAAATTTAGCACCCGTATTAGCGATCGCGATTAGTCCAGATGGTAAAAGTTTTGTGAGTGGGGGGTTAGAAAAAGCTTTAAAAATTAGACAAATTAGTGATGGTAAATTAATCCGGGCGATCGCGAATAATTCTTCCTATATCCTCAGTTTAGCTGTGAGTCCCGATGGGCAAATTTTAGCGACTAGCAGTTTAACTGAAATTAAACTCTGGCAAGTAGCTACAGGTCAAGAAATTTGTACCCTTAGTGGTCATTCAGATTTGGTACATTCGATCGCGTTTAGTCCTAATGGCCAAATTTTAGCTAGTGGCAGTTTTGATCATAATATTAAACTATGGCAACTAAGCACAGCTAAAGAAATTGCCACTTTAGCTGGATATTTAGGGAAAGTTTATTCAGTTGCTTTTACTCCGGATGGAAAAACTGTAGTTAGTGGAATTCAAGACGGAAGTATTAAAATTTGGCGACTGGGCAGTTAATGTTTTGAGAGTAAAATCTGAATGATACAGCCTACTCCAGGTTTATGAAGTTCATCAAGTTGATCTGTGGGGCAGGGCGGGTTCATTAATACCTCGACTGCGCTCGGCACAAGGGTTATTTGTGTGTGGCAAGTTCATCGGTAACCCTACAGAGATTCACCAAAAAATCGATCAGGATTAGAGGATTACAAGATTAACAAGATTTGTAGGGGCAGGTGAATGAATTTATGATCACAATCAACCGGGATTTGTAGGGGCAGGTTCACCAATCAATTCTGCTCCAAACCGATCACGGACAGGCAAGATGCCTGTCCCACTCATAAACCTGCCCAACCAACACAGATCACTCACAAGCGACTTTAACCGATCGCCATTCATGCTAAATCTTACTGTACTTCATCAACCACCGAATCCGCTGTAATTTTAATTGCAATTATGAGCTATTGTCTAAATCTAGATTGTCAACAGAAGGTGTTTTTGATCAAAACAAATTCGAGATTTACTCAATAGTTTACTACCTGTGCTAGAGTTTCTCCATTCTCATCAAGTTATTCATCGGGATATTAAACCAGAAAATATTCTTCGTCGTGCTGATGGAATTATCAAAATTTGGAATTTAGCAACTCAAGTAGAAATTTATACAATATCAGCCCACACTGGTGGTACTAATGGGTTAGCGATCGCTTCTAATCATCTCATCCTATAATATTGCTTCAACTCAGAATTACTGCTCACAATTAAGATGTGTTTAAGGTAATTTAGATTAATTCTTCTTGATGCTGATATCGTCGCAAATATGTCTGTCACTTTCATTTACACCAGAATCAGGATTGTGCAAATAAGCGGATAACCATTCACAACCTCGTCCTAAAAGATAGTTTAAACCAAATTCTAACTTCCATAGTTTGATCGTCTTGTCTCCACTACCAGAGGCCAAGGTATGACCATCAGGGCTAAAACTTACGCTACTGACCGCATTACTATGGCCAGAGAGAGTGCGAAGTTCCTGCCCTGTCTTGACATCCCATAGTTTGATCGTCTTGTCCCAACTACCAGAGGCCAAGTTTTTACCATCGGGGCTGAACCTTACGCTATGGACCGGATCTCTATGGCTAGAGAGAGTGCGAAGTTCCTGCCCTGTCTTGACATCCCATAGTTTGATCATCTTGTCAAAACTACCAGAGGCCAAGGTATGACCATCGGGGCTGAAACTTACGCTAATGACCCCATCACTATGGCCTTCGAGAGTGCGAAGTTCTTTCCCTGTCTTGACATCCCATAGTTTGATCGTCTTGTCAAAACTACCAGAGGCCAAGGTATGGCCATCGGGGCTGAAACTTACGCTAATGACCCCATTATTATGGCCTTTGAGAGTGCGAAGTTCTTTCCCTGTCTTGACATCCCATAGTTTGATCGTCTTGTCATCACTACCAGAGGCCAAGGTTTGACCATCGGGGCTGAAACTTACGCTAATGACCCCATTATTATGGCCTTTGAGAGTGCGAAGTTCTTTCCCTGTCTTGACATCCCATAGTTTGATCGTCTTGTCATCACTACCAGAGGCCAAGGTTTGACCATCGGGGCTGAAACTTACGCTAAAGACAAAAGAACTATGGCCTTTGAGAGTGCGAAGTTCTTTCCCTGTCTTGACATCCCATAGTTTGATCGTCTTGTCAAAACTACCAGAGGCCAAGGTTTGACCATCGGGGCTGAAACTTACGCTATTGACCCCACGACTATGGCCAGAGAGAGTGCCAAGTTCCTGCTCTGTCTTGACATCCCATAGTTTGATCGTCTTGTCCGAACTACCAGAGGCCAAGGTATGACCATCGGGGCTAAAACTTACGCTAATGACCCCATCACTATGGCCAGAGAGAGTGCCAAGTTCCTGCTCTGTCTTGACATCCCATAGTTTGATCGTCTTGTCCGAACTACCAGAGGCCAAGGTATGACCATCGGGGCTAAAACTTACGCTAATGACCCCATCACTATGGCCAGAGAGAGTACGAAGTTCTTTCCCTGTCTTGACATCCCATAGTTTGATCGTCTTGTCCTTACTACCAGAGGCCAAGTTTTTACCATCGGGGCTAAAACTTACGCTAATGACCCCATCACTATGGCCAGAGAGAGTACGAAGTTCTTTCCCTGTCTTGACATCCCATAGTTTGATCGTCTTGTCCTTACTACCAGAGGCCAAGGTATGACCATTGGGGCTGAAACTTACGCTAATGACCCCATCACTATGGCCTTTGAGAGTGCGAAGTTCTTTCCCTGTCTTGACATCCCATAGTTTGATCGTCTTGTCCTTACTACCAGATGCCAAAGTATGACCATCGGGGCTGAAACTTACGCTAATGACCCCATCACTATGGCCTTTGAGAGTGCGAAGTTCTTTCCCTGTCTTGACATCCCATAGTTTGATCGTCTTGTCCTTACTACCAGAGGCCAAGATTTGACCATCGGAGCTAAAACTTACGCTGCTGACCCCATCACCATGGCCAGAGAGAGTGCGAAGTTCTTTCCCTGTCTTGACATCCCATAGTTTGATCGTCTTGTCCTTACTACCAGAGGCCAAGATTTGACCATCGGAGCTGAAACTTACGCTATGGACAAAAGAACTATGTTTTACCAAACGGTTGTGTTCCTTAACATCAAAAATTGAGATTCCCAAAGCTGCTGTCACCGCTATTTCAGATATATTTTCTTTTTGCATAGTTTTGCCGGCCTTAATCGCGGTAATTAAAGCATCAAATTTTTCGTCCCTTGGATATAATAGGGATAAAGCATATTCTCCCTGAGCTTTAATTCCAATAAGTTTAGCGTTTCTATCACTATCTAAAGCAATTTTGATAGCGATCGCAGCGATGGCTACTAATAATGTCATTATCCCCAGCATCAGCCTTAACACGAGCAGTCCCCGTTTTTTCTGTTTTTCAACAGCATCGAACGCACGACTAGACTCAATAAACTTAGTTTGTAACTCTGTTATCGGCGGTTGCTTTTTATACTTACTTGCTTTCTGAAACCAGTCATCTGCGATCGCAAACTCACTACCTCTGAGCAGCAAATCATTATTTTGATCTTGGTTTTCCCATTCGATCGCCCGACGCAGCCATTTAGTATGACTTTGAATATATTCTCGGTCAGTATCTAAAGTTTTTAACAACTGATTAACATTAGCATAAAATTCCCCTTCCTTTTGCCGAAAATCAATCCACTGAACCTTAGCTAACTCAGGATGTAATTCAGTAGTATTGACATCTTGATGCAATACCGTAATAAACCGTTTATTAAGTTTAGCTGCATATTCAACCTCATCAGCACAGAAAGGAGAATTAATAGAACGTGGTGACAAAATAAACAGAAAATTGTCAGCACTCTCAATTCCCAGATAAATCTCTTTCTGAAAATCTGCCCCTGAAGCGATACTCTCTTGGTCAAACCAAGTTGTCTTTCCGCGTACTTGCAACTCATCATTTAAGACACGGGCTAGATCCGAATCAGATCTGGAATAAGAAATAAATACATCTAGAGATGCAGCAGGAGGTTGGTGCAAACTCGCATCAATAAACTCCTTCTGTAAAGTAGTAGGCTGATGTAGAGTTTTCTGTTCTGCCCCCTCTAACCAAATTTTAGCATGGCGCAAATTATAACCCCGCAATAGAATACTAGGATTGCGTTTCTGTTCTTCCCACTTCAACGCCTTACTTAGCAACATTTTATGCTCTTCGTAATAGCTCTCCTCCTCCCTTAAAACATTCAGCAAATCATCTAAATCCTGACGTAAATCTGCCTCAGTCTGATTATCAGTAAAGTCAATAAATTGTAATCCTCTAATTACTGATGGAATTTGGGCTAAATCTGTTGGCTTAATTAATAAAGGAATAATCCTTTTATTCAACGAGAGAGCATAGTCAATTTCTTTCTGACAGTAATAAGATTTCAGGGCATCGGTCGAGATTAAATAGACAACATTATTTGCTTGTTCAATCCCCCGATTAATTGCTTCATCAAATACTTCTCCAGTTTGAATATCGGTCTGATTTGTCCAAACCGTAATACTTTCTCGTAATAATATCTCCCTAACTAGGAGCATAGTAGAAACATCTACTTCCGAATAGGAGAGAAACACCTGAGTCATTAAATTGCTTGCATTCTTGATACTTTCGCAAATTAACTCACATTGCAATAATGTAGGTTCACAAGGTGCTTGTTCTTCCTTAAATCTCTTTTTTAACCATAACTCTGCCGTCTTTCGTTCTTCACCAATTAATAAATAGCGAGTTTGTTTCTGTTGCTTTTCCCACGCGATCGCGAGATTTAAGAAAACAGTATGTTGTTGCACATAGTCTTGATGACGATGAAAGATGTCGATTAAATCGCTCAATCCTTTCTCAAAATCATCATCTTCTCGAACATAGATCCAATTGATTTTGCCGATGACAGGGTGCATATTAGTATAACTAGAATGTTTTCCCTTCTCCTGATAAATTTGCCATTCGGCTTCAGACTTACCAGGATTACGTTGTTGCCAAGTTTCCTGACTAATTTGTTCAACGTGCAGGAGGGGAATAATTCGTTTTTTTAATTTGATGGCTAGTTCAATTTCTTTGCCACAATACTCAGAATTGACGGAATGGGGCGCAATGATAAAAATAAAGTTATCAGCTTTGGTGATCCCATCATCTATTTGATTTTGAAAATCAACACCCAAGGGAATATCATTAGCATCAAACCATACTTTTAACCCTTGATCCTGCAATCGTTGTTGAAGTTTGGCAGCAAAAGCTTTACTATCTGCCCGACCATAGGAAATAAAAGCGTCGTAAAATTGGGTACTTGGGACTTGAAAATCACTCATAGGAATGTTTAAAATATTTGTAGAGATTAATTTTACAATAAATGCTGTTCCCTCAATAAATTTTTGTAAAATATCCCGTGGTAACTATCCAAGTCATCAGGCTAATCTAGCAGTTAGAATCGCGATCGCTCATAACTAGCCTAAAGTTAATACTAACTAATACCAATTGACTATGAAGATACATTGATCAGATTGATCTGTGGGTGAGGGTGGGTTTTGATGATTAGTGGGTAAATAGCAAAAATCTCGGTGAACCCACCCCTACAGAAATCCACAAATTAAGGATAAAATTCGTAGGGGCAGGTTCACCAATCAATTCTGTTACCAACAGATCGACCTGATAAACCTGCCCTGACCTAACAGATCAATGTCAAATTAAGTGCAATTTTATGGATCATTGGGATAAGGCAATTAATCAATATAGCGATCGCTCTTCATCTGTCTGAAAGTTTACGCTTGAGAATGCGATCGGAGTCTAGTCTCTAGTAAAATAGTATCTAAATACCAGTAATAACAACCACCAATTATGGTACAGACTATTCAAGCTAAAGAAATAAACTTGCGCTATTTAATTGATAAATTTGGTCTTCAGCTAATGGAAGATGACCAATTTTTCAGTGAATGGCAAAATAATTTGCCAGAAATTTCCGATTTAGATAAACAACTTTTAGATAAAGTGAAAGCAGGTTATATCAACCTACTTAATTACCCACCACTACTAGAAGATGTAGTCAGAATGGCTGTACTAGATCCGGTTTTATTTATCGGAGACTTTTACTTATATCCTTTTTACGTCAAATCGGAAGAATCCATTGATATTGCTTTAGAAGATGACAATATAATTATCAAAGGGAAGATTGACACATTAATTTTAAAAGATCAACTTTGGCTAATGGTAATTGAATCTAAGAAAGCATCATTTTCCATTGAAGAAGGACTTGCTCAAATTCTTGTATATATGCTGGCTAATCCCAATCCAGAAAAACCGAGTTATGGGATGATTACTACAGGGGGTAGTTTTATATTTATCAAATTAGTCAACGGAGAAATACCCCATTATACTACATCAAATATATTTGAACTTCGCAATCGTGGTAACGATTTATACCAGGTTCACCGCATCCTTAAAAATCTCTGTAAATTAGTGATTAACAATAGTTATTGACATTTTTGAGATTTTAGATTAACTGGGGATTCTAATAAGTTCACCCATTTTCCTGATCAATTAGTGTTTCTGTTTCATTAGAATGAGAGAAAATTTTACCCAACATATATCGAGGTGGAAATTGGGCAAGATCTACCGCTTTAATCGGTTGAAACTGGGCAGAAGCTGGCACAAAACATATACCTGTTTTCTTTACTCCTGGCATGAAGCTATTTACTTGTTTAATGATAATTTTAATATGTTCGGTTAATTCCTCGGCGATCGATTGGCTAGATGCAACCATAAAAAAAGTCCTAATTCCCGTCGAATCAGCCACAAGAGCAAAATAGCTCTCTTGGAGAAGTTTTTGGATATCAGGCTCAAAAGATTGACAGAAATATTTTAATAAAGCTGCATACCAAGATTCATAGAGAATTTTATCGTCATCAGCGGTTGGGGAAAACATTACTAGCTCCTTCAAGACTCTGCCTTGTTTTTCGACTGAAATATTCTAGATAATCTCAATATCTATGATCTGGACAAGATTTGCTGCGATCGCCGTCTTCAGTGTAGGTGATAGTTATCAGCTTTCTTTAGTGATAAAGTTTTGGCATTTTCAGTGATTTCTATCTACTTTTGCAGTGATCAAGATCACTGCAAAAGTCAATTCGTTAGCTTGGTTGTTTATTCGTTGCCTTGAATTTTCTGGTAATAAAGTTTAACAATCCGTTCGCGAACTTCCTCAATTTTCAGACCATCAGTGGAAATTTCCACCGCATCGGCTGCTTGTTCTAGGGGTGCTACCTGACGAGAGCGATCTTGATGATCACGTTGATTAATTGCTGTCTCTAATTGTGCCAAACTAATCAGACCATGACCCTGAGCTTGAAAATCCTGTTGACGACGACGGGCTCGTTCTTGGACCGAAGCAGTCAAGAAAATCTTGACATCAGCATCGGGGAAAACCTGAGTGCCAATATCACGACCTTCCGCTACCAGACCACCTTTTTTTCCATATCGCTGTTGTTGTTTTAGCAACGCTTGTCTGACTGCTGGTTGAGCGGCGATCGCTGACACTCGCTCTGTGACCTCTAGACTACGAATAGCTTGAGTGACATCAAAATTATTAATGAAAATTTGGGTAGGAAGCATCGGGGATAATTTTTCTTCCCCATTTTCCCAAGTCTGAAAATTAATTTCACACAAACTGGCTAATTCAGCCACTGCGGGTTCATCATCAACGGGGATTTCTGAGTGTAAAACTAACCAAGTCAAAGCGCGATACATCGCACCAGTATCCAAATATAACAGCCCTAAATCTTGGGCCACTTGCCGCGCCACCGTCGATTTCCCAGCCCCTGCTGGTCCATCGATCGCCACAATTGGTTGACGATCGCGTAAAAGTAGATTATCAATTAAACGAGTCGAGCCAACCCGAGCCGCGAGCGCGAGCAATCCGATGTCCTCAACCTCCTTTAAAGGAATCAAAGTAGTGGGATGAACCAATTCAACATACTCCATTTGTACATTTGGCATCAGCGCCAATTCAATTTTCACTCGTTCAATTATACTGGTGCTAACTCGCACTCCACTCCTAAACGCAATTTGTCCCTGCCGTAAACTTTGATATAAAATTGTCGCCTGTTCTTTTTCTGCTGGAGTGAGATACTGATTGCGGGAACTACAAGCCAATCCACTCGACTCCCGTAAAGTCGGACAAACGACGATCGTCACTGGAATATTTAGATCTATGACTAATTTTTGAATAATTGCTACTTGTTGAGCATCTTTCTGGCCAAAATAAGCTCGCGTGGGCTGAACTATATTAAACAGTTTGACTACAATTGACCCGACTCCCGGAAAATGGCCAGGTCGAACAATTCCACACAAAACCGAGGTCATTGCTGGTGAGGGCAATACCTGAGTCGAAATATTGGTTATGCCCATTTCCTCAGCCAAGGGCATAAAAACTGCATCTACTCCCGCATCTTCACATTGCTTTAAGTCTTCAGCTAAAGTTTGGGGATATTTTTGCAAATCCTCATTTGGGCCAAATTGGAGAGGATTCACAAAAATGCTGACCACTACAATTTTATTTTCTTGACGCGCCCGTTGGATTAAACTCAAATGACCCAAGTGTAATGCTCCCATCGTGGGAACAAAGCCGATTGACGCTATTGATGGAGATAAACCTAAAAAAGCACGTATGCCAGCAATAGTAGTTAATAGGCGCACTCTTAGTACTCCCCAAAAATTGATTCGGGCTGCCAACTCCGGCTCGAACTTTTGGGGTGATCAAGACAAGCCTTTCCTACCATAATTTAGGAATGTGGTAGAGACGGTGATTGGACAATTCACCTTCTGGCTTGTTGTTCGCCCAAAATTTCTAAGCGTACTGGCGCAACTCCAGTATGCACCATTCCTAGCATCTGAGCAGCACCAAAAGACAGGTCAATAATCCGATCGCCCTCATAAGGTCCACGATCATTAATCCGCACAATCACCGAGCGACCATTATCTAGATTGGTGACTTTTACTTGTGTCCCAAAAGGGAGATCTTGATGTGCTGCGGTCATCTCATTCGCATCAAATATTTCCCCACTGGCACTTAGCTGGCCATCAAATCCTGGACCATACCAAGATGCCCATCCCGAGATCACGCGGATGACAACTGGTCCAATGGCAATTTCTTGACCTTTGGGTTTGGGTTGACCAGGAATCTCTAGGATTGGTGGAGCATTAGCGATCAAACGACGTAGTCGATTAGTGATTTGGAGTGCGTCTTGCTGATAACTATGGGTAGTATTGGGCAATATCGCTTGAGAGTTAATTTCGACTAACTCTTGGCCATTGACCCGGATGCTATAATGATTGTTTTTGCTGGGAGTTGGTAACAGGGAGATGGTTTTCTCGTCAGCCCCATCACGGCTGATTTGATTGAGTTTGGACGCGATCGCACTAGCTTTCCACACTGGATCGGCTGGATTGTCCTGGGTGGTCGAGACAATATATTCCAAGGAGTTGTTCCAGTTGTTGCTAGATGGGGTAACTTCTCTAGCTTTACCCACATAGTTAAAAATGGGATGATTTTTCTGGGAACAACTATTCTGGGTGGCACCTGTTTGAGCTAGATTTTCGAGAGTAACCGGTCCAGTCCCAATCAGGGTGATGACGGGAATATTGCGAACATAAACCGTTGCTGCGGTATGACCATCTAATTCATGGGTTTGAATTTTGGCGATCGCACTCAACGCTAGATCATCACCACAGGTTTCTTCCCCGTGATTACATGATTGATATTCTCCAACTTTTTGCACCTCAAGCATTTGTTGGTTTGAATGCACCGTTGGTTGGTTAGAAGCTTTTGGTTTTGCTGGAGAACTAAAATCTGCTGCTACGGATTGCTGGGCCCGGCTTGATGAGATTGTCATCAGAGTTGTACCTAGCAAAACAGCAGTAGTCCAAGAAAATTTTTGTTTCATAAGCCATCTGTGAAGAGCACTTTTGAATCTAGTTTTGATTTGCTTTAGGTTGTCCTCAATCGCAATCAAATATCCTGACAGACTCGTACTCGTTCTGTATTCACCTTTGGTTTTCCAACTGCAACAGATTAACATGAAGTTTTCTAATTGGGGATCAGTGTCCCCACGACCATCTTTATAATTTTTGGAAAAAATTAAAGTTTACATCCCGGAAAAATGTGACAAGATAAGGGTTTTACGATTTTTGCCCCTACCCCGATTTTCGTGAAAAATTTATCTAAAATTTATTTTTTTTATTAGGATAATATTGAGCTACTCGCCAAAATTAGGCCAATTCCTCGCCCCAGAAGCTGGTGATGATTAGACAAGAAAGCAAAAATAAATAGGACAGTCAAGATGACTGTCCCACAAAGGATGTACAATACTTCGTGCAAATACTAGCTGAAACAGTATTTTCATGGACTATCGAGACGCAGGAGTAGACGTAGCGGCGGGTCGCGCTTTTGTGGAAAAAATCCGGAATATGGTCCAAAGTACCCATCGACCAGAAGTTTTAGGTGGACTCGGTGGGTTCAGTGGTTGGTTCCAGGTGCCCGCAGGACTAAAGGAACCAGTTTTAGTATCAGGAACTGATGGTGTTGGGACTAAGCTCAAACTGGCTCAGACCCTGAATCAACATGGCACGATCGGCATTGATTTGGTGGCCATGTGTGTTAACGATGTCCTGACTTCTGGAGCAGCACCCCTATTTTTTTTAGATTACTTAGCTACTGGTAAACTTAACCCAGAACAATTAACCCAGGTAGTTTCGGGCATTACTGATGGTTGTAAACAATCAGGATGTGCCCTATTGGGAGGAGAAACCGCAGAAATGCCAGGATTTTACCAACCAGGAGAATATGATCTGGCCGGATTTTGTGTGGGCATAGTCGAAAAGAGCAAACTATTAGATGGCTCTCAAGTCCAGTTGGGAGATTTGGCGATCGGGTTAACCAGTGATGGTGTTCACAGTAACGGCTTTAGCTTAGTCCGTCAAATTGTGGAGATGAGTAGATGTGATTGGTCTACATCCCCCCCGATGCTCGGAGGTAAAAGTTTAGGAGAAGTTTTACTCACACCGACTCGGATTTACGTCAAACCGATTTTAGGGGCTTTAACGACGGATCTGGTGATTCATGGGATGGCTCATATCACTGGTGGTGGTTTACCAGAAAATCTCCCCAGAGCTTTGGGTGTTGATCAATCAATCCAAATTCACCCGGATAGTTGGCCCGTGCCACCGATTTTTCATTGGTTAGCTGAACAAGGCCAGGTGAGGGCGATCGAGATGTTTAATACTTTCAATATGGGAATTGGTTTTGTGGTGTTGGTGCCCCCCACTCAAGCAGAACTGATGCTCCAATGGTTAAGTAGCCAAAATCTGGCAGCCTATATCATTGGCGAAGTGATTCATGGTGAAGGTAAACTGATGGGGTTGCCTCATGGTTGACCATCAAACAGATCAACTTTTTTCTGAATAATCAATAGGTAAAAATAGCTGTGGCGATCGCAGAAAGCATTGGTATCGGTCTAGGAATATCGGCTCTGGGCTTAGGAGCGGCAGGATTAGCGCTAGAATTACAATATCGCCGCCGTCCTGGTAATGATTTAGAATTAACCCTAGGAGACTGGCAACTAGAAGTAACTGAACCCCAGCGTTATCTCTTGGTTGGGGAAATGGAATTTCAGAATCGGACCCAGAATTTAGAAATCATGTTGCCGGAAGTTAATGCTGAGGTAACTTTATTATCTAAAGGTAGTGTTAAAGGAATTTCTCATCAGATTGAAGTGATCCCGGCTCATGCAGATGCTCCCGCTCGAACTGATGGTTACTGGTTTGGGTATATTGTCAAAGTCAAAAAAACTACTCGGATTAAAGTTAAGCTGGAAATATTAGGCCAAGATTTAAGTCAATTGGAAACAGCTTGGATCAGGGTAAATTACGTTACTTATGGGCCACAAGGACGAGTCCCAAAAGTACGTCACGTAGTTGTCCCGTTAAAATACCCAGAACCAGTAGCAAATTTGGCTTGGCGTACTGTCAATGATATCCAAGTTTTACCAATTCGGACTCATTTACTGAGTCATCTAGACGAGCCAGTGGCGATCGTCAAACGTTATATTCTGCCCTATAGTCAGCCCGGGGATGTGGTGACGATTGGGGAAACCCCGATCGCCATTATGCAAGGACGATGGCACCATCCCACTCAAGTGAAACCAGGATGGGTAGCTAAACGCCTATGTTATTTTTTTCTACCCACATCTAGTTTAGCGACAGCTTGTGGTTTGCAAAGCTTAGTTGATCTGGTCGGACCAATGCGAGTAGTAGCGGCTTTTCTGATTGGCGCGATCGCTAAAGTATTTGGTCAACCAGGAGTTTTTTATCAACTTGCGGGTGAACAAGCTAGACTCATCGATGATGTCACTGGCACTTTACCCCCTTACGATCAATTTATTGTTCTCGGACCAGAAAACCCCCAACAAGTTGTGGATGAGATTAAAAAAGCAACGGGTTTATCTGCGGCAATTGTAGACGTTAACGACTTAAAAGCAGTTAAGATATTGGCAGCAACCTCTGATGTTTCGAGCCAAATGCTCGAACAAGCATTGAGAAGCAATCCGGCTGGGAATGCTGATGAGCAAACACCTGTAGTTCTAGTTCGCCCCGATGGAAAGGCACAAGTAAACCAGAAAAATATCTAATTTGCTCTTGTTTACGATTTGACCAATAACTGTTTTTGCTGTCAATCGAGGCCCAAAAAGCGGCTTTACCTACGATGAATCTATTTTTGCGCCAAAATCCAGATGTGATCGTTCGTCCCCTGCAATATCGGGACTTAGAAATGCTGGAACGACTTCTTCACCAAGCACCAGAAACTTTAACAGAGCTGGAATTGGGCTCTCTAATTGCTCAAATTGCACAGATTCGTCGCTGGTATGGGCCGCTAAAGTGCTTGAGTCTATTTCCTAACCCGTTACAATATCTATTTTGGATATATGTAGTCCAGGCAGATGGCCAAATTCGGGGCATGATCAAAATCTCGCCCTTTAATCGGACTCGGAGCACCTGGAGAGTCGATGAAGTAGTAGTTGACCCACAAGAATCTAGTCATGGAATTGGGTCTCAACTCCTCCGTCATTGCTTTGAAGCAATTTGGGAAGCTAGAACTTGGTTGTTAGAAGTTAATGTCAATGACAAAACTAAAATCGCAATTTATCGCCAAAATGGGTTTCAACCCTTAGCGAAAATGACTTATTGGGCGATCGCACCGGACAAAGTGAAGGAATTAGCCGATCGCGAGCCAGATTTACCAAATCTTTTACCTGTCAGCAACGCGGATGCTCATTTGCTTTATCAACTTGATACAGCTTCTATGCCCCCCTTAGTGCGTCAGGTATTCGATCGTCATATTCACGACTTCAAAACTACCTTTTTCGGGGCTTTAATTGAAGGGTTTAAACAATGGTTCAATCAAACTGAAGTAGTTAGTGGCTATGTGTTTGAACCCCAGCGGAAAGCGGCGATCGGACACTTTCAAATGCGTTTGTGTCGTCAAGATGCTTTAGTCGCTCATGCTAGTCTGACAGTTCATCCTGCTTATACCTGGCTATATCCAGAATTACTCTCGCAGATGGCCCGAATTGCCCAAGATTTCCCACCTCAATCCTTATATCTAGCTTCGGCTGATTATCAGCAAGAACGCGAAGAATATTTAGAGCAAATCGGAGCGATCAGAATTGCCCACACCCTCTTGATGTCTCGTTCGGTCTGGCATAAAATCAGGGAATCGAGGCGAGTTGCTCTGGAAGGACTTCAGTTGTCTGATGTCTTTCAGGGACTTCAACCAGCCCATAAACCAATCCCAGGAAGAATGTCCTGGAGCAGTTCACCGCCGGTCGAACTGGGGACAGGGGAATCCCCACCAGAAATTACTGAGGTAGAACCAAATGGGTAATTTATGGACAGGCAAGATGCCTGTCCCACAAGAGTTTTTGGGGTTGTGGGACAGGCATCTTGCCTGTCCTAGTTATTTTTGCAAGAAGTCTATTGACATCAAGGGCAAAAAATGGTGAAAATTTCCGCTTTAGGGTTAGATATAGGCTCGAAAAGGATTGGAGTGGCTGGTTGTGATGGCACTGGTTTAATTGCCAGTGGTGTGACTACAATCGAACATAGATCCTTTGGGCAAACCGTAGCTCAATTAGAAAAAATTGTGCAAGAGCGTCAAGTCCAAGTTTTGGTAGTGGGATTACCCTATACCCTGACAGGTGAGATCGGCTCCCAAGCTCGAAAAGTCCAAAAATTTGCCAATTATCTGGCTCAAGCATTAAAATTACCACTTGAGTATATAGATGAACGATTAACTTCCTTTCAAGCCCAGGAACTGATGAAAGCGGCCAAAATTTCTCCTTCACGTCATAAAGAGATGATTGACCGAAAAGCAGCAGCTTTGATTTTACAGCAGTGGTTAGATACCCGTCGAGAAATTAGGACAAAAGAGTCTCGTTCTGAGCCATTATGGCCCTAAGATGAGCAATATCGGTAAATATATTTTTCCAAACTATGTAAAATCCTTGCAGAATTGAAGTAGGATTGCCAAGTTAAGCATGGATGGTAAATAACCAAACAGATGGATAAACAGGACATGAAACGGGATGCGCCGATAGTAACCTTGAAAGATGAAGCAGGGCTCAGTTTAAGTTGTTATATCGAACATTCCTTAGAGGTAGAAGGCAAAGAATACGTTCTACTACTTCCGGTTGACGCAACAGTAGAAATTTTTGCCTGGGATGTTGATGAGGAAACTCAATCAGATGATGAAGTTTTAGTAGATCTGGAAGATGAAGAGCTAAATGAAATTTTTCCAACTGCACGCGCTGTTTTAGAAGAACAAAATCTAGCTTTGCATCATACCGCCTTGACCCTAACGGTTACTGGGGAAATTCCTGAACATGACGAAGAAGATATCCTCACTTTAGACATAAATGATGATGATGATGATGATGAACGAGAACCAGAACAATTTCAGTTGCTGGCAAATTTTTATCATAAAGATCGGGAATATGCTATCTATACCCCTTTAGATCCATTACTCTTCTTTGCTCAAATGAATGAATTAGGGCAACCCGAATTACTTTCGCCAGAAGAATTTCAAAAAATCCGACCGACGCTAGAAGATCGGCTCTTTGATGAAATGGACTAGGCAGAACTTATTCATTATTCATTGTTCATTGTTCGCTGTTGATGGTAGTTACCTCCATGAACTTGGAACAATGAACTCCGAATGATGCAATCAGTAGGCTGGATTGATGACCAAATATGAATCGTATTTCTAAGTGGTTGTTTTATTTAATTTTATGTTCACTCTTGCTGGGAATTAGTACCTGGCAAGGATGGGCTTGGTGGAGTTGGGCGAGTGCGCCGATTTTGGCAACATCAACAGCAACCCCCAATTTGACCAAAGCTGTGGAAATTAAAATTCCCCAGGGAACTTCGGCCCAGCAAATTGGTAGAGATTTAGAAACTGTTGGTTTAATTCGTTCGAGTTTTGCATGGAATTTGTGGGCGAGATGGTTAGCCATTAAAGATACTCAGGGAGGTTTTAAAGCAGGTACTTATCAGTTATCCCCCAATCAATCACTTGATGCGATCGCGAGGAAAATTTGGCTGGGTGATGTGGTGCAAACCAGTTTTACGATCCCAGAAGGATGGTCACTGCGAGAAATGGCTGCTTATTTCGAGTCTTTGGGCTTTTTTAAAGCTGATGAATTTATTGCAGTAGCTAGTCAAGTCCCTCAAGCTCAATTTCCTTGGTTGCCCGCTGGTTTGCCTCATTTAGAAGGCTTTTTATTTCCCGATACTTATCAGCTTGTGAGTACCCAAATTACACCTCAAGCTGTGGTCAAACAAATGTTAGAACGGTTTGAACAAGTGGCTTTACCTTTGTATCTCAAAGGTCAGAATCAAACTCGGCTGAATTTACAACAGTGGGTAACTTTGGCGAGTATTGTGGAAAAAGAAGCGGTAGAAGCGAAGGAACGTCCAAAAATTGCCGGGGTGTTTGTGCGACGTTTACAGGAAGGAATTGCTTTAGGTGCCGATCCTACGGTTGAATATGGTTTAGGACTTAAACAAACTCCTGATCAACCTCTGACGACAGAGCAAGTGAAAACTCCTTCGCCTTATAATACTTATATAAATGTGGGTTTGACACCGACACCGATCGCGAGTCCCGGACTTGCTAGTTTGGAAGCAACTCTCTATCCAGAAAAAACCGATTATCTTTATTTTGTAGCCCGTTATGATGGGACTCATGTATTTAGTCGGACTCTGGCAGAACATGAGGCGGCTCAAGCTAAAATTCAAGATGATCGCAAATCCCATTGAGCTGGCGATCGCCGGGTCAGATTATTTGTCAATAGGATAATTTATGGGTCGGTTATGGCAATTTGTCCAAACTGTGATGGGGATAATTTTTCGACATCCGCTCACAGGTACTAGTATCATTCCGATTTTACCAGATGGTCAAATTGTGTTGATTCGTCGTCGAGATAATGGTCTCTGGGGATTACCAGGAGGAATGGTGGAATGGGGTGAAGATGTGACTACCTCAGTCCAGCGCGAATTAACAGAAGAAACTGGTTTAGAATTGGTGAAAATTCGGCGGTTAGTGGGAGTTTATTCTGCACCCGATCGCGATCCGAGAATTCATTCTATTTGTATCGTGGTAGAGGTGGAAGCTCAAGGGGAAATGCAGGTGCAGGATACCCTGGAGATTATGGAAGTTCAAGCTTTTCCTCCCCATTTGTTACCCCAAGGTCAATTATCCCATGACCATGATCAACAATTGCAAAATTATCTCAATGGGTTGACTACTCTGGCATAATCTGACATGGATGATTTTATCTCTAACCGTTCCTAATTTGCCAATCGGATGTCTCTCATACTAAGCAATTCTCGGGTTAAACTGTCTCAAGGTTCTATTTTCTGGCACGAAATTGGTCAAGGTCCGACCCTAATATTTTTACACGGTTCTTGGCAGCATAGTGAGCAATGGATGTCTGTGATTACCAGTTTAAGTCCAGATTATCATTGCTTCGCACCAGATTTACTTGGTTTTGGCGAATCTGACCAACCTAATATTCATTATTCGGTTGAGTTAGAAGCAGAATCAATTGCGGAGTTGATTGAATTTGTAAAATTACCCTCGGTGTATTTAGTTGGTCATTCTTTGGGAGGATGGATCGCTACTAATTATGCTCTCAAACATTTAGACAAAGTTCGAGGTTTAATTTTAATCTCTCCGGAGGGTGTAGAAGCTCAAGGGAGTAAGAATTCTTGGGGATGGGCAAAATTATTTTTGGGTTTACCCCCAATTGTGTTTAAATTCTTCAGAAAAGTTTATCCTGTTTTGAAATTGATTGGATTAAGTAAACAAATAGATCAAGTGCTTTTACTAGCAGAAACACCTGTTGCTTGTCAATTGTTATTTAAACGTCGTCGTGCAGAAATTAAAGCAGAGTTGTTGAATGACCGTTTACAGGAGTTGACTATTCCCAGTTTAATTTTGCAAGGACAAAAAGATCGAACAGATGCGATCGCGATGAGTCAAACTTATAGTCATTTATTACCAAAAGCTCATTTAGAAATTATCCCTTTAGCTGAACATAATTTACCCGAAGAACAACCTGATGTGGTGGTGCAGTATATTCGTAATTTTTGCCAAAGAATTGAAAATAAAACGTAATCAAAATGCTTTCGTTCCTACAAAGAATCAGTCAGAATTTTATCCACAAATCAACTTATCTTCGGCAAACACCTCTGAACCGAGTGAGTCTGGTTATTCTCATTCTCATTGATATCTTTGTTCTAATTAATGTTTTTAGCGGTTTAAATAGTATTGCGGATTTTCCCCTAAATCCTACTGAAGAATTTCCTTGTTTTTCAGCTTATGAAACCTATCAAACAGCTAAGGATAAAGGAACTTTTGCCTATAATGTTAGCACGATTGAAAATTTGATTCAGTTAAATATATCTCCCAGTTCTTTTGTTGATCATACACCAAGATTGGGTCAGATTTCCAATTTATGTGCAAATTATCAGCGATCGTCTCAGGGAATTAAAACTCCTGAAACTGTCAAATTACAATCTCAAGTTGAGAGTTTAAGAAAAGAAATTTCTGCCCTAAAAGGAAATAATCAAACCTTAGAAAGTCAGTATAATTCTACTTTATTAGAAAAAATAGCAGGTCAAGCTCCAGAAAAATCAATCAATCAAGTAAGAGCAGAGCAAGTTAAAGCAAAAATTGACAATAATAAAACCCAAATTGCCAATAAAGAAAAACAAATCACCGAACAACAAACTAAATTACTAGAATATCCAAATATTCAGGATTATTTAAAGTTGCTCAATAATAATGCTGAATATGAAGTAATCAAAAAATCTTATGATTCAGCCGAATTTTGGTATCCAAATAAGATCCTACTCTTACAAACTTTATTTCTGTTACCATTAATTATTATCTCCTACTTTTGGCATACTATATCAATTAGCAAAAATTATGGATTACCAGCTTTACTGGCTTGGCATTTACTTTTAATATTTTGTTTACCTTTATTGATTAAAGTTTTTGAATTTCTGCAATTTGGGAATCTATTTGCGATCGTAATTGAATGGATTGTCAAAATTTTCGGTGGGTTAAGATTTATTGCGAGTTATGCGTTGATTGTAGTAATTCCTTTGGTGGGATTAGGTTTAATTAAAGTTTTGCAAGTCTGGTTATTTAATCACCGAGTTCAAGCAAAAAAGAGGATTGCTAAAGTTCGTTGTATTAATTGTAACTATCAACTACGTTTAAGTGATGAATTTTGCTCGTCTTGTGGGTTTAATCAGTATGTAGATTGCCCAAATTGTCATCAGAAAACCTATCAGCTTAGTAATTATTGTCGTCACTGTGGTCATAAAATCGAGTAAGATAGTTTTTGCTCTAACTTTCTAAATCAACCCAAACCAATTCTATGAAATTAAAAAAATCAGCTCCAGTATGGGTTCATACTAACTTGTTTAAGTTTTTAGCTTGCCTTTTACTTGTCTTATTCACTGGATCTTGGACGCTAGCTAATGAAGTATCCCCGAGTATAGAGGTTGATGATATTACAATTCAAAGAATAGTCAATAGTAATCATCGGTCTGAACAGAATCGGAGTCGAGACAAGTATCGTCATCCGGTTGAGACCCTAGAATTTTTTGGATTGCACTCAGATATGACTGTAGTTGAACTCTGGTCCAGGGAATGGTTGGTATACGGAAATTCTTGCCCCATTTCTAGCCTCAAAAGGACAGCTAATTGTCACTAACTTTGATCCCACAAAAAACAAGCGAGCTCAAGATTTTCAAGCAAAATTAACCGGTAATCCAGAAATTTTTGGTAAGGTGAAAGTTGTTGAAATTAATCCTCCCAATCAAATAAATCTCGCTCCAGATAATTCTGTGGATATGGTTCTAACTTTCCGTAATATTCATAACTGGGTTATGGCGGGTTATGAAAAGCAGGTTTATGCTGCGATTTATAAAGCTTTGAAACCAGGAGGAATATTGGGGATAGAAGAACATCGTGCTAAAGATAATTCTGTGCTAGACGATGGTAAAACTGGTTATATTTCGGAATCTGGGTTGATTAATACTCTCTCAAATATGAAATTCAAGTTGGTGAGCAAATCAGAAATTAATGCTAATCCTAAGGATACTAAGGATTATCCAGGAGGTGTCTGGACTCTGCCCCCAGTTTTAAGTCAAGGTAATCAGAATCGACAGCACTATTTGGATATTGGAGAGAGCGATCGCATGACACTAAAATTTGTCAAGTCTTAAGTTGTTTATTCTGGTCATAAAAAGTATCCCATCAGCGATCGCTGTAAATATCTCTGAACTTACTGTGGACTATTCGATGTGAATGAGATAACATGAAATTTCATGACTATTCTAGGGAGAGTTAAACTCTGTCCACAGAATCTCAAGCTCACGAGAGGGTCAAAATATTCCTAATTGAGCAGAGGAACTTAAATGGCAAAAATAGAAGGATTTAGGGTAATAAATTACCGATCGCTGCGGGATATTACTATGGGAAAACTACCGAATACACAGCAGGGCAAACCCCTAACTCCAATGACAGCAGTTATCGGTAAAAATGGTGTGGGAAAAAGTACACTTTTCGATACTTTTGGCTTTCTAGCAGATTGCTTGAAAACCGGAGTAGAAGAAGCCTGTGATTTGCATGGACGTGGAGGTTTCGAGAGAATTAGATCACAAGGACAAAAGGGTTGTATAGAGTTTCAGATTTACTATAAAGAAGATCATAATACTCGACCAATTAGCTATGAGTTGGCAATAGATATTGACAATGATGGCAGACCTTATGTAAAACGAGAGAGACTTAGACAAGCTAGAAAAGGACAAACGAGAGGGCGATTATTTTATTTTTTGATTTTAAACGAAGGTCAAGGTATAGCATGGAAGGGTGAAGAGGGAGGTAAGGATTTTGATGAAGATAAAGGAGAATTTAATCTAATTAATTTAATTAAAAAAATTCAGCAAAAGGAGAGTAAAGAAACTGAGTTAGTTGAACTTGACGATAAGCGAAAACTTGGAATTGCAACTTTAGGAGCTCTTAAACAACACCCAAGAATTTCCGCATTTCGGAGATTTATTGAAGGATGGTATCTCAGCTACTTTACACCGGATGCTGCAAGAAGTTTACCTCTAGCTGGACCTCAAAAACATCTGAATATTCATGGAGATAATCTGGGAAATGTAGTTCAGTTTATGGAGAGAGAGCATTCCGATAATTTTAAATCTATTCTGCAAAAAATCTCTAGTAAAATTCCAGGTGTGGAAAGTATTAGCACTGAAAGAAGTTCAGATGGTAGACTTTTACTTCGATTCAATGATAAAGGTTTTCAAGACCCATTTTATGCTCAACAAATGTCAGACGGAACCCTAAAAATGTTTGCCTATCTTTTGCTTTTAGAAGATCCTTCACCACCACCATTTTTGTGTATTGAAGAACCAGAAAATGGACTTTACCATAAACTTTTAGAAACTCTGGCGCAAGAATTTCGAGAACAAGCTACAGGTCGAAAAAATGGTTCGCAAGTATTTGTTACAACACATCAACCTTATTTTGTAGATGCTCTTGATCCTGAAGAGGTTTGGGTACTTGAGAAGGGAGAGGATGGTTTTTCTACAATCAGACGATCTAGCGAAGATCCTCTGATTAGTAATCTTGTTGCTGAAGGATTACCCCTTGGTGGACTTTGGTACAGTGACTACTTGGATAAAAGGTGAATAAATGCACTTTGAGATACTTGTCGAAGATATTTCTGGAAAGACTGCTCTTGAAATTCTTGTACCTAAGATTATTAACGTTGAACAACACACATTTAAGATCCATTCTTACAAAGGAATTGGGCGTATTCCTAAAGATTTAAAATCTCCTTCTGAGGCTAAAAAAAGAATTTTGCTAGATCGACTTCCCGAGCTTGTTAAAGGTTACGGTAAAACATTCTCTCGATATCCTCCTAACTGTCCTGCTGTGCTGATTGTTATTTGCGATCTTGATGATCAATGTCTCAGTAATTTTCGTAAAGAACTACTCGAACTTGTGCAAAAGTGTAATTCTAAACCAAAGACACAATTTTGCATCGCGATCGAGGAAGGTGAATCATGGTATTTAGGCGATGTAGCAGCAATAAAGGCAGCTTATCCAAAAGTAAAGGAAGCCGTTATAAATTCCTATAAAAATGATAGTATCTGTGGTACTTGGGAAAAGTTAGCTGAGGCGGTGTTTTCTGGTGGAGCTAAAAAATTGTCTGAAGCAGGTGGGCAAGCAATTGGTTTAGAAAAGACTAATTGGGCTAAGAATATACCTCCTTGGATGGACGTGGAAAATAATTTGTCACCGAGCTTCTGCTATTTTCGAGACAAACTTCGAGACTTAAGCGATCGCTGTTATGATTAATCTCTAGTAGCTATCAAAATTGGTTAAATAGTAGCAAGGCGATCGCCAACAATTAAGATTAATTCTTGCCATAATAATTCGATAATTTCTAAATCTAAGGTAGAGAAAATATGCAAGTCCAACTCAACCAAATAATCCTCCATCCTGGTCAGCAACTCTTGATGAAGAATGTCAGTTGGCAAATGTATGAACAACTGCTAGAGGAGTTCGGTGAAAAACGCGGAAGTCGAATTAATTATAGTCAGGGAGTTTTAGAAGTTATGGTGCCTCTACCCGAGCATGAAGATGATAAAGTTATTATTAGCAACTTGGTGGAAATTTTGCTAGAAGGACTAGAGATTGAGTTCAGGAATCTCGCTTCTACCACTTTTAAAAATGAAACTATGAACCAAGGTCTAGAAGCGGATAGCTGTTTTTATATTGAAAACGAAGCAGCAGTTAGGGGGAAACTTGTGTTGAGCGTTTGTCCTGAGTGTTCCCTGAGCGCGTGCCCTGAGCGAAGTCGAAGGGTAGTCGAAGGGCGGAGTCGAAGGGTAGTCGAAACAAAGCGGATTGATTTAACTGTAGATCCACCGCCAGATTTAGCGATTGAAATTGATATCACTTCCCGCACGCATTTTAACAATTATGAAGCGTTAGGAGTCAGAGAACTATGGCGCTTTAATGAGACAAAATTAGAAATTAATGTATTACAATCTGGTCAATATATTCAGGTAAATGAAAGTCCTCATTTTCCAGGATTTCCTCTGATTGAGGTAATTCCTAAATATTTAGAATGTAGTAAAATTGAGGGCAGAAATAAAACAATGAAAGCTTTTCGTATTTGGGTGAATGGGCAGAAAATGCAAATTGAATAATACCAATTCACGCGCTTAAGATACATTAATAAGATTGATCTGTGGGGGAGGGTGGGTTTTGATGATTAGTAGGTAAGTCTCAAAAATATCGGTGAACCCACCCCTACAGAAATCCGCAAATTGAGGGTAAAATTGGTAGGGGCAGGTTCACCAATCAATTCTGTCACCAACAGATAACTATGATAAACCTGCCCATAGCTAACAGATCAATCTCAGATTAAGTGCAATTTCATGGGTTATTGCAACGATCGATGGGATTAAATTTCTGTCTTCTGTGCTTGATAGAGTTGTTTAAACCTACGCTGCTGCTGATTATGATCGACAATTGGAGCGGGATAATCTAAAGCTTGACGTTGTAATGGAGTAATATTTCCACTTAATAAAGAAAGAGTATCTAAACCAGCTAATTCAGGCAACCATTGACGGATATAATTAGCTTGAGGATCGAATTTCTGAGCTTGAGTTGCTGGGTTAAAAATTCGCAATGGTTTCGGGTCCATTCCACTCGAAGCACTCCATTGCCAACCTCCATTATTAGCAGCTAAATCCCCATCATATAGAGTTTGCATAAAATATTTTTCTCCCCATTGCCAGTTAATAATTAGGTCTTTGGTGAGAAAACTAGCAACAATCATTCGACAACGATTGTGCATCCATCCAGTTTGGTTTAATTGACGCATTGCTGCATCAATAATTGGATAACCGGTTTTTCCTGTACACCAAGCTTGAAAGTGTTCCTGATTATGATCCCAAGGAAAGTTTTGAAAAACTGTACGATAAGCACCATCAGCTAATTTTGGAAAATTATAAATAGCGTGTTGATAAAATTCTCTCCATGCTAATTCCTGTTGCCAAGTCTGAATATTTTTACGTGATTCATCAGTAGAAGATTTGGTTAAAGCTTTACGAGTAGCATCCCAAACTGTACGAATTCCAATTGTGCCAAATTTGAGGGGCGCACTTAGTAATGATGTACCGTTAATCCCGGGAAAGTTACGTTGTTGATCATAATTATAGATCGCATTTTCACCAAATTCTTCTAACTTTATTTGTGCTGCTTTTTCTCCAGGTTCTACTAAGAATGGGTGTTCCCACACCAAACCTAAATCTTTTCCTGTCGGTAACGCGATCGCACCTGTTTGATGAGCTAGTTCTTGTTCAATTTCACTTAATCCTGTGAGCTGTTGGATCGGTTCTATTGGTGTTGTTTTACTATGACTAATCCAATTTTTCCAAAAGGGTGTATAAACTGTATAGGGTTGATTAGCTCCACTGCGAATTGTCTCGGGTGGGTGTAAGAGTTGATCCCAAAAATTTTTGACTTCAATTCCGGCGGTTTTTAGAGCATCAGTAATTAAGCGATCGCGCTCTCGAGCATAAGGTTCGACATCAAAATTCCAGTAGACAGCTTGAGCATTGAGCGCGATCGCTAATTGGGGAATTGCGATTTGTGGATCATTGTAAAGAATCAACAATTGACTTCCGAGTCGAGCATAACTTTGTTGAAGTTCTTGTAAACAACCGAGCATATAAGCAACTCTTGCTGGTGCAACATCATCTTTTTTAAGAATATTTGGATCTAAACAAAAGACACCAGTAATTTTTGCTTTACCTTGATTTGCGGTTGCGATTCCACTCTGATCAGCAATCCGTAAATCACGTCGATGCCAAAATAGAATTAGATTAGACATTGATTAATTTTGTTGTATTTACACTCACCAGTGTATTTGATTAAAGATTATAAATCAATCATCATCATTTTAGCTACTTTTATAGCAAATTTTATTTTTTCATCATTAGTTCTAATCTTAAAATTTTCAACAAAGTTTAACTTATCTTAACCTGTAAATATCGGGGTTAAGTTAAAATAGCAATGTCCACTCTTAATATCAACAAGCCCGACCATGATATTAGTAATATTACGGAGATGAGTTGATCTAAGTTTTTGGAAATCTAGATTAATATTGAGAATTATTACTAATTTAGAAAAAAAACCAAGATTATTATGAACCAAAAAATATCCCGTTATACTCCCCTGTGGTTAAGTTTATGTGTGGGGATTGGACTATCAGCGATCGCTGGAATTACCGTAGGGAAATTAGACCAAGCTAGTCAAATTGCCCGTTTTGTACGGGAAGCGGATATATTAACTTTAACTTTGCAAAGACAAGTAAGGGAATATTTTCAAGCGACGATCGCTTTAGGGGCTTTTTTTGATAGTAATAAACAAGTAAATCGAGGAGTATTTCACCAATTTACTCAACCATTAATAGAAAGATATCCGGGAATTTATGGGATGGCTTGGATTCAACCTGTAACCAGTCAAGAACGTGCAAATTTTGAGAAAATTCAGTCTCAAGCAATCCCCAATTTTCGGATTTTTGAACGTAATGTAGACAACCAACCGATTCCAGCTCAAACCCGTTCTGAATATTTTCCGATTACCTACGGAGAACCTCCCCAATCTTATCAAAATATTTTAGGTTTTGATTTTGCGGCAAATGAGAATTTTTTCAAGCCCCTTAAACAAGCGCGAGACTCAGGCAAAATCTTGATCAGTCATAAAATTAAACTGACTAAACCAGATGGAAAGACTGCGATTGGGTTGATTGTTTATAATCCTATCTATTATCAGGAAACTCCCCCATCTACAGTAGCAGAACGCCAAAAATATTTTCAAGGAATTGCCTATACTATTTATGAATTAAAAGTTGTGTTTGAATCAGCTTTAGCAGGAATAGACAAACAAGACTTAAATTTTTCCTTGTTTGAGACCTTAGAAAATAATCAAACACAATTAATAGTTACTTATGATCCAGTCACCAAACAAGTTATTGAAGATAGTAATCAGATTTCCGCCTCAATTCCCCAATCTAATAACGACTTTTGCCCGGTCGCAATTAAATGCAAATATAATATAAATTTAGGCGATCGACAGTTGCTACTGGTAATTTTACCGAATCAATCTTTCTGGCATTTTAGCTGGATATCTTTAGCTACTGTTGGGAGTGGATTACTTTTTACTATATTATTAGTATTATATCTGTATTTATCTTTAAGAAAAACTCTCAAAATTGAACAACTAGCAGTTGAATTAGCCCAAGCAAAGGAAACTGCTGATGCTGCTAATCAAGCGAAAAGTGAATTTTTGGCTAATATGAGTCACGAATTACGCACACCCCTGAATGGTATCCTTGGTTATGCTCAAATTCTCCAACGAGCTAAAGACTTAAGTCCAAAACACCGTCAAGGGGTGGAAATTATTGAGCAAGCTGGTTCTCATCTACTCACCTTAATTAATGATATTCTGGATTTAGCCAAAATTGAAGCCCGCAAAATGGAACTTGCACCCAAAGATTTCCATTTTCCCTCGTTCTTATCGGGAGTAGCAGAAATTAGTCGAGTTCGAGCCCAAGCAAAAGATCTTAATTTCTATTATCTACCTGAACAGAATTTACCAACAGCAGTATTTGGTGATGATAAACGATTGCGTCAAGTTTTGATTAATTTGCTAGGTAATGCGATCAAATTTACAGAACAAGGTCATGTTACCTTCAAAGTAGAAATCTTACAACAATCAGCAGAAACTACGAAAATTCGATTCAGTATTATTGATACGGGTGTGGGTATGAGTCCAGAACATTTAAGTAAAATATTTTTACCTTTTGAACAGGTAGGTAGTTCCTATAAACGGACAGAAGGAACTGGATTAGGATTGACAATTTGTCGTCAATTAATCTCCATGATGAAGAGTGAAATTCAGGTGAGCAGTATCTTGGGTGAGGGGAGTACCTTTTGGTTTGAAGTGGACTTTCCTATTTCTCAAGAGTGGATCAGTACAGCAACAATAACAACGGGTAAGAAAATTATCAGTTATACAGGTAAACCGCGCAAAATCTTAATTGTCGATGATAAAGAAGTGAACCGTTTAGTGGTTGCAGAAGTCTTACAAAGTTTAAATTTTGCGATCGCTCAAGCAGATAATGGTTCTACGGGACTAGCACAAGTATTCGAGGTCAAACCAGATTTAATTATTACCGATATTGCCATGTCTGTGATGAATGGTTATGAGTTTACCCAGAAAGTACGTGAGCTATATTCCCCAAATATTCCCATTCTTGCATCTAGTGCTAGTGTTTCTGGATCGGATCAAGGAAAAGCGATCGCTGCGGGTTGTAATGATTTTCTCCCCAAACCAGTAGAAATGGAGCAACTATTCGGAAAATTGCAAAAATTCCTAAAACTAGAGTGGGTATATGAGGAAATAGAAACAAAACAGTCAATTCTAGAATCCTCAGCTTTAGAAATGATTATCCCTCCACTAGCAGAATTAGAACAATTGCAGCAAGCGATTAAAATAGGAGATATCGATCTTGTCCAACAAGAAGCGCGACGGATTCAAGAAATGGCACCTGAATATGGTATTTTTGCGAAACAGGTGTTAAAATTAGCTGAGGAATTTAATGAGCAAGAAATTCTCAAATTGTTACAGCAATCAGAGTTAGCAAAAACCTAATATGGTTAGTAGTAGGGACTTCAGTCCCTCAATCAAACTATGAATGAAAGATCATAACCCCTATGAAGAAAACTCATCCTGATCAACCTAAAAAAACAGCTCAAAAATTTCCCCTTAACCTAGTTTTAATAATACCATTTCTGTTAGAAATTTTTGCCGCAGTTGGATTAACAGGTTGGCTATCATTAAGAAATGGAAAAATTGCTGTTAATGATTTAGCTACCCAATTAAGAAATGAAGTTAGTGCCAGAATTGAACAACACTTAACAAATTTCTTAGCTTTTCCGAAAATGGTCAACAAAAATATCTTAGATGCGATCGAATTTGGCTGGTTAGATTTAGAAAACCCGCGTAGTATGGAGCGTTTTTTTTGGAAACAATTGCAACTATTTCCAACTGTTAGTTACGTTGAGTTTGGTAATGAAAAAAGACGATTTTTGGGTTTTGAAAGATTAGCTAATGGTAAATTTAGTATTGATATAGCTGATGAGGTCACCGATTATAACTATAATACATATTCTACCGATCAGCAAGGTCATTTAACCAAACAATTATTAAATATATCTCCCAACTATGATCCGCGACTTCGTCCTTGGTATACTCCGGTTCTTAGCAGTGGTCAATCTACTTGGGGAGATATCTATACCTATTTTTCCGATAAAAATAAGCTCGCAATTACCTATTCAACTCCAGTTTATGATCACAATCACAAATTGTTAGGAGTGATTGGTACAGACATGATTTTATCAGATATTAGTAAATTCTTAAGAACTTTAAAAATTGGCAAAACTGGGCAGACTTTTATTATCACTCGGACGGGAAAATTGGTAGCTAGTTCTCAAACAATACCATCATCTCCACCGAATCAAGTAAATAATTCTGCCCATCAGCTTATTCAAAGTACCACTCAATACTTAAGTAATCAATTTGGTAATCTCAATCAGATTCATCAACTACAACAACTAGAATTCATCTTTCAAAAGCAGCGAGAATTTTTGCAAGTATTACCTTATCAAGATCAGTTGGGTCTCGACTGGTTAATTGTCGTAATTGTCCCAGAAGATGACTTTATGGCTCAAATTGATGCTAATACTAATAGTACCATCATTTTGTGTATTTTAGCACTAGCGATCGCGACAGGTTTAGGAGTTCTCACAGCTCGGATTATCCAAAAACCGATTTATCGATTGAGCGAAGCATACCAAGCTCTTGCGGATGGTCAATTAGACCAAAAAGTCTCCGGTTCGAGTATCCAGGAATTAGAAAAATTAGCCCTTTGTTTTAACCAAATGGCTGACAAATTACATGAATCATTTAATATCTTAGAACAAACTAATTCGGAGTTAGAAAGTCGGGTATCTGAACGTACTATTGAGTTACAAAAAGCCAAGGAAGTTGCAGATTCTGCTAATCAAGCCAAAAGTGAATTTCTAGCGAATATGAGTCACGAATTACGCACACCTCTAAACGGTATCCTTGGTTACGCCCAAATTCTCCAACGGGCTAAAGACTTAAGTCCAAAACACCGTCAAGGAGTGAATATTATTGAGCAAGCTGGTTCTCATCTACTCACCTTAATTAACGATATTCTAGATTTAGCGAAAATTGAAGCTCGCAAAATGGATCTGGCACCGAAAGATTTTCATTTCCTCTCGTTTTTAGCAGGAGTAGCAGAAATTAGTCGAGTCCGAGCCGAAGCAAAAGATCTTAATTTCTATTATCTACCTGATCAGAATTTACCAACCGCAGTGTTAGCTGATGATAAACGATTGCGTCAAGTTTTGATTAATTTGCTGGGTAATGCGATCAAATTTACGGAACGCGGTCACGTTACTTTCCAAGTAGAAGTCTTACTACAAACAGCCGAAACTACCAAAATTCGCTTCAGTATTATTGATACGGGTGTAGGGATGAGTCCAGAACACCTGAGTAAAATATTTTTACCTTTTGAACAAGTAGGTAGTTCCTATAAACGGACAGAAGGAACTGGATTAGGATTGACAATTTGTCGTCAATTAATCTCCATGATGAATAGTGAAATTCAGGTCAATAGTGAGTTAGGTAAAGGTAGTACATTTTGGTTTGAAGTGGAGTTTACCATTTCTCAAGAGTGGATCAATACAGCAACGACAATGACGGGTAATAAAATTATCGGTTATACAGGTAAACAGCGGAAAGTTTTGATTGTTGATGATAAAGAAGTCAATCGTTTAGTAGTTGTAGAAATCTTAAAAAGTTTAGATTTTGCGATCCTTGAAGCGGACAATGGTTCTACGGGACTAGCACAAGTATTCGAGGTCAAACCAGATTTAATTATTACCGATATTGCGATGCCCGTGATGGATGGTTATGAATTTACTCAGAAAGTACGTGAGTTATACTCCCCAGTAATTCCGATTATTGCATCTAGTGCTAGTGTTTCTGCATCTGATCAAGGAAAAGCGATCGCGATCGGTTGTAATGATTTTCTGCCCAAACCGCTAGAAATGGAGCAACTATTTATGAAGTTGCAAAAATTTCTAAAACTAGAGTGGATCTATGAAAAACCCGAAAATCCACCATTGATTATCCCATCCTCATCTTCAGAACTAATTATCCCTCCAGCAGCAGAATTAGAACAATTACAAGAAGGGGTTAAAATTGGTGATATTGATTTAATTGAACAAGAAGCGCGACGGATTCAAAAACTTGCTCCTGAGTATGTAACTTTTGCTAAACGAGTGTTAGCATTAGCTCAGGAATTTGATGAACAAGGAGTTCGGGAATTACTTCAGCAATCAGGACATAGTTGTTAAACCGGATTAATCAGCACTAGTTTTGGCAAAATGTTCTTGCAATAAAGGATGAATAAAACGATAACTGCGATCGCTATGTTGCAACATCAACCGTTGGGTCGCATAATTGAGAAAACGTTCATAATTCCAGGGAATATAACCGCGCCACGCCAAAATTAAGCGTAGGGTTAGATTGTCTATAGAAGGAATACTAGGAATTAAAATACCGATAATTCCTGCTATTAGCCCGATGATTATTCCTAACATTAATCCGCTCAACAATCCAAAAATTACACAAGTAACCAATGCCAAAGCTAAGGATTTAATTAATTTCCGTCCCAATTCATAAATCTGAACATCTGTGGGAGTTTGTAACCAACTAGCAGGTAATTGATCAATCACCAACTCTTCGCTTAAATCTGCTTTCATTCTTTGAGCTAACCAAGCTAACCAAGCACGAGTTTGTTCTAGACTAGGTTCCTGACCTTGCTCATACCACGGCTGACTAATTTCGCGATTTAATTCTCTCCGAATATAAGCATTTAATAAATATCTAAGTCGTTCTTCCTCAGATTCAAACCGTTTCCAAGAGTGAATTAAAATTTCTTCGTATGCTAGCACCATCACATTCAGCAACAATGGTGTTTTTGCCAAGTCTAATAAATTTAGATCATCCTGAATATTTTCCCATAATTCTCGTCTTCTTACCTCAATTAAATAATCGCGAATTTGTTTTTTATTGAGAGGGCGTAACCGGATTACTCCTTTGAGTTGAAATCGCGAATGGCAATTTTTGTATTCTTTAAGATTAGCACAGATCATCAAATGTAACGAACCTTTAAATGATTGCAGTAATTGATTAATTGCTTGAATACATAATTCTTGCCGATCTGGGGTTAATTCATTCAGTCCATCCAAAAGTAGTAAGAGTTGATTAGTTTTCAACCAATTTTTACTAATCTCATGCTCAACACCATATTTTAAATTCAGTTGATCTACTAACCAGTCAGCTATAGGTTGGTGATCGTTTTTCCATGTAGATAAGTTAAGTAAAACTGGAATCACTGCACTTAGATCTTTTCGGCCAGAATAGCCAGCTTTTTAGTTATTTTTAGGAGAGCGGTAGTTTTACCTGCCCCCTGTTCACCAACTATTAATAGCTTACCGCTAGCTTGCTCGAATACTTCAATGACACTCTTCTCAGGGGGCAGAAAGAAATTGGGTAATTGAGGGATCTTCACTTCTATGTCCCCCAATCGTCCGCTCCCCTGTGGTTTTTCTCCTTGGAGTAAATTCAGACGTACAGCTTTCTGTAAAGAGCTTTGTAAGCGTTGTTTGGCTTCATTTTTCACCTTTGTCAACAAGAGTTGTCGGTGGTGAGGAGGAATTGTTGGGCTTTCAGACCCATGATGAGGAGAAATTACCATGGTGATGAACCCCTACCAGAGTGCCAAAGGCTTGTAAAATAAAGCATTTGTTTAATTGCCATGACGATCTTTTGCCTTTTCTTTCATCCTATCATCACTAGATGTCACCTCTGTTAATCATTGTCAATTACCTGCGATGATCAGTTAAATTGCCTATTTGATGTCAAGTTTCAGGATTGGATTAGGTGCAGTTTGAAATTAAATTTAGTTAGTGGCTGAAGATTTGATTGTCACAATTATAAAAGCTTTATTTTTGTCTACGGGTTTAGGATATGAAATTTGTTCAAAATTTTCGGTTGGTTGTTGGCTCGGTTGAGAGGGCTAAAGCGCAACTACATACTTCTGGTAATTCCCTACTGGTGGTTACGGTTTTGGTCGCGATCGCTTGTGGATCTTGTTCTTCCACTCCTCCTCCACCACCGGTTAATTCTAGTACCACTCCACCAACTATTTCTCCATCAGCTCCATCGACTGTTGTCCCTGCTACACCTATTCCTAGTTCTGCTCCAGCAGCTTCCTCTATTGTCCCTAATCAACCAGATAGTGCGACCGTTCCTCCAGCTCAAACCGCGACTGGGAATATTACAGCAGAGCCGATTGTGATTACACCACCAACCGATGGATGTAAGATTACATCAGCAAGGATAGATGATCCTAACCCACCGGTCAACGTTCGCTCTAGTCCAAAAGTAGATCCAGGTAATATCGTCGGTAAGGTTGATAATGGACAAGTAGTTGGGGTAACTGAGGAACAAAATGGTTGGTTCCAAATTGTTCAACCCAAAGGATGGATTAATAAAAATCTTACCCAAACCAGTTGTTCTCAAGTAAATCAACGCATTACTTTTGCTCCTCAAGGTAATTCGGCGATCGTTAAAGGTCAGATTATTGGTGGTGGTAGTCATAAATATGTGATTAGTGCTAACCAGGGTCAAATTATGACTGTGACCAGTAATCAAGGTCCTTTACCATTTGTCTTTGCTCCTGGTGATGTTAATCAGCAACAAGACCTAACTCATATCGGTGGTAATAATCATGCCAATTGGAGCGGTCAGTTACCTGCTACTGGTGACTACACTATTCTATTTGATTCTAACTATAAAGGCTTTCAGTATGAAATTTCTATTCAAGTGAAATAGATTGCACTGGCAATTTCATCAGGATTAGCTTGGGCTTAAATCCAAGCATTTGCTAAATCACTTGCAGTTAAAGTGGGATAGTCATAGAGAAGTTGAGACTCACTAATACCTATATTACGAGCATTTACTAATACCCAAACAGGAATCCGAGTTCCAGCAATACAAGCATCACATCCACAAACATTTCTCGTTTTAGTAATTCCACGCCAATTGGGATTCAAACTGTGAGATAAAATGTGAATTGCTGCGCTTTTTTCTGTAGGAGATGAGGCAAGTAATTGTGTTTCTAGTTGTTTGATAGTCATATATATTGATTGGTTGTCATGGTGGTTTTAGCTAGTCGGCGATCGCCTTCAGAAAATTAATATCTATCTGCCAATTCTCATCTAAAAAATCCAGATTTTCATTATAAATTAGATTGATTTCACCAATTTTTGGTGTTCTTTCATACTTAGGTGAATTTTCCAAAGCTATCTCCTCAATTTTGAGGATAAATTTCAGTTTAATCCATCGTTTCATCCCTTCCATACCAAGGTCGCTACTGACTAACTCAGCAGATAGGGAACGAGGTAAGGTAATTTCTTCATAAAATTTATCCTGTTCATCCCAGTAACCACAGATTTTATAATCACATGATTCTAAATGTTCGGTTACTAGAGCATTGGTATTTATATTTTCCAATACTTCAGTTAAATCTTGCCAAATTCGATGATTTTTTAATTCTAGCTTTGTCATCGCTAATTTCTGATTAATGTTCTGTTACAAAACCCGGAAAATGTAATACTCCGTCTAGGATTTTAGCATGAAATCGGCGATCGCCTCCTTTACCTAGCACTTTTGATTTAAAATCGTAATCTGCTAATTCAGAAGGAACAAGACCCATATTACCACGCGGGGGAACAATTCCTTTTTCAATCGCTTTTAAATGTTTATTATTTTGGTCATATTTTATCCCCAGTTGAATTTGATCTTTGCTAAAAGATACTCACTGACCGTTAGTTGTTTGATAAATTAGATCAGGCTGAATTCCATCCCAGCTATTCGGTAGATTTTCCATTTGATTTGTTGCTGAGATGACTGGGTATAAGCGATCGCTACAACTTTAGCCATTATTCACCTGTCCCAATTTCTTTAAAATTTGTAGCACTTCAGACAACTCATGTCGCCGAGGAAATAGGGAAAATTCCCGTGACACATCATAATGTAGTATTCCCTGATGAGTAAGTTTAATAAAAACAAAACTATCCCCATTAGTTGCCATACCAAAAGTTGATTGCTCCTGGTTAGAATTTGCCATCATATCAGCTAAAATTTGTGGTAATGCTGAGGTAACAGGAATACTGGTACGTTTTGATTCTATGACTAATATCCATAAATTTTCCTTGACCACTAAAACATCTATTAATCCCTTAATCACAGTCTGATCTGGGTCTTCAATCATTAATTCTACTGATTCAGGAGACTTAATTCTAAAAGGTGGATCTAAAAAACCTGCTACTTCTAATAAAGGAGAAACTACCACTAAATTAATGGTTCCTTCTAATAATGGTGAATATAAACGATGATAATCATACCGCTGTTTAATGCGCTCTAAAGCCGTTTTTTCTGCATCATTAATTTCTGGTAGATTATTATACCATTCTGGGAAGAAATTATCATCTTCAGTCTGAGTTAAATTAAATTTAGTCTGTAAATCATTCAAACTTTTAATCGTTTCACGAACACCAATTGTTGTTAAGTAGTCGGACAAAAGTAATAGGTACTGTATTAACTTTTGTAAAACGTATGGGTCAAGCAATAAGCTGGACAAAGTCATCGAAAAATTAGTCCAATCTGGGGAAGATTGGCCAAAGAAGTGGCTGGACAATGGGAGCAAAAAATTAGACTTATTTTGGTAATTAAGGGGATAAGTGAGGTCGATTTTAGCTTCAAAAAAAACACCCTGATTGTGAAATAATTATAGAGCTAACTTAAAAGTTTGAAGAAAATGTCATCTCCTCCTTTGAGAATATTTTTAACATCTGCGGAAAATCAAACCTTATGGGAATTAAATAGAGCCGAGGGAGTTCCACTAAGAACAAGAGATCGGGCTGCGAACTTGAGATTATCATCAATGGGATGGAAAGTGGAACAGATCGGCAAGTATCTGAACTGGTCAATTAAGACAGTGAGAGCCACAATACATCGTTGGGAAAAACAGGGATTAGCAGGATTATGGGATGCGCCTCGTCCGGGCAGGAAAAGAAAATGGAGTCAGGCAGATTTGGCAGAAATTGAAAAAAAACTAGAGACAGAGGAACGAGCTTATAATAGTCGTCAGTTAGTGAAATATCTAGCCCAGGAAAGGCAAGTAAAACTGAGCCAAAGACAGTTGCGTCGAATCCTCAAAAAAAACTATCGGTGGAAAAGAACGAGAACATCTCTAAAAGGAAAGCAAGACCAGGAAAAAAGAGCAACTAAAAGAAATGATTTAGAGATGTTGGAATTCGCGGCAGCCGCGGGTGAAATATGTTTAAAATATTTGGATGAATCAGGATTTAGCCTGTGGGCTGAACCTGTATATACCTGGGGGAAAATCGGCCAACAGAAACAGATCAAACAGCCTAAAAAGAAAGGGAAAAGATTAAATATATGTGGATTTTTGGCCGTGGGAGAAAGCTTTGAATATGGATTAAGTTTTAAGAGTTTTGACAGTAAGAATTATATCAAATTAATGGATTGGCAAGCCGCGCAAGCGGAAACTAGATTGAAAGAAACGGGCAAAATAACTGTAATTGTCCAAGACCAATATTCCGTTCACGTAAGTAAATTGACGAAGAGCAACTATGATCAATGGGAAAAACAAGGATTATATATATTCCTATTATCCAGTTACTCTCCCGAATTAAATCTGATTGAAACGGAGTGGGAAAGAATCAAAGAAGATGAATTAGCTGGTCAAATGTTTGAGAATGAATATGAATTAACCATCGCGGTAAGAGCAGCAATCGAAGCTCGTCAAACTAGTAAGGGCTTAGAAGTAAAAAGATTTAGATTTGGTGGTCAGCCTAGCCAGGATGAACAAAAATCCTAATCGGGTTTATTCTAGTTCTAGTCAACCGGAAAAATTCCATTAATTGTTTAATGAGAGGCTGAGGCAAAACTGACCATATTTATAGTTAATAGAAAATCTGGAAATGCAGTTTTCTTACTCTCTAGTGAAACCTATTCAGTTGGACGGAGGGAATACTTTTATATGCTTTTCTCTGGTAAATTTGTGGGTCAAATTTACTCTTAAATAAAGTTAACATAGTTAACTTTATTTATGTCCGACTACTTACCATGATTAAGTCACTCAATATAATCCACAAGACTGCCTAGCGATCGCACTTGACAAAGCTCTCAAAATTTGATATAATGAGGGTGATAAGGAAGAATTATCTTGCTAATAAGAAATAAATTTGGGTAGTTAGAGCAAAGAAACTGTTACCATTAACATATATTAACAGCAAGTTTAGAGATTACCTCTCCCCAGGAGCAAAAATTATGGGAATGACCCTGACTGAGAAAATTTTAGCCAGAGCCTCGGGTCGAACACAAGTCCAACCGGGAGAAAATATCTGGGTTAATGCGGATGTGTTAATGACCCACGATGTTTGTGGACCAGGAACAATTGGTGTGTTCAAACGGGAATTTGGTGAGGATGCTAAAGTTTGGGATCGGGAAAAGATTGTGTTGATTCCTGATCACTATATTTTTACAGCCGACGAACGTGCTAATCGTAATGTCGATATTTTAAGAGAATTTGCCCAAGAACAAGGGATTAAATATTTCTACGATATTATCGATCGCTCGAATTTTAAAGCTAACCCTGATTATAAAGGTGTTTGTCATATCGCTTTAGCCCAAGAAGGACATACTCGTCCGGGAGAAGTGCTATTTGGGACTGATTCTCATACTTGTAATGCTGGTGCTTTTGGAGAGTTTGCAACCGGAATCGGTAATACTGATGCCGCTTTTATTATGGGTACAGGTAAACTTCTGATTAAAGTACCCGCAACCATGCGTTTTGTCCTGGATGGGGAAATGCCTAATTATTTACTAGCTAAAGACTTAATTTTGCAAATAATTGGCGATATTACGGTGGCTGGTGCTAATTATCGGACAATGGAATTTGCTGGTGAAGCCGTAACCAAGATGTCGATGGAAGACCGGATGACCCTTTGCAATATGGCGATCGAAGCTGGGGGTAAAAATGGGACGATCGCCCCAGATGAAACTACGTTTGAGTATGTTCGTCCCCGGACTAATCAAAGATTTGAGCCAGTCTATAGTGATCCTGATGCCGCATTTTACAGCGATCGCCATTACGATGTTTCTCAATTAGAGCCAGTTGTTGCTAAACCCCATTCACCAGATCATCGTGCTTTAGCCAGAGAATGTAGTGATGTCAAGATTGATCGAGTCTATATTGGCTCCTGTACTGGTGGGAAAACTTCAGATTTCCAGTATGCAGCCCAGATTCTGAAAGGTCATCAGGTGAAAGTTCCCACCTATTTAGTCCCAGCAACCCAAAAAGTCTATGAAGATTTATTTACCCTGAAATATGAAGGACAAACTCTGTCCGAAATCTTCTTAGCAGCAGGTTGTATTGAACCTGCTGCTCCTTCTTGTGCAGCTTGCTTAGGTGGTCCAAAAGATACCTTTGGTCGATTAAATGAACCAGAAATCTGTGTTTCTACCACTAATCGCAATTTCCCCGGACGGATGGGTAATAAACAAGCTCAAGTTTATCTAGCTTCACCTTATACTGCCGCCGCGTCTGCCCTAACTGGTTATGTTACTGATCCGCGTCAGTTTCTAGGTTAGTTGACACTCCCACGCCTAAAGGAGTGGGATTCTTGAATCAACGACCGTGTACGGGCGTATTGCAATACGCCCCTACAACCCTAATTGCTTAGAATTAGCCAGAGGCCCAATCTCCTCAAGCGTATAAATTCCGGCGTGCCCCGCCGTATTTTTTTAACAACATTTGATTAGTTGTAGATTATCGATGGGCAATCGGATCGTTAGATCCTAAAATTACGCCGTGCGACGCTTGCCGCAATTTTCAGCGTTGCCACCGATTGATACTAATATCGCGTATTTTCCCAAGAAAATACGCGATTAAAATATAATCTAATAATTAATTTTCACGGCTCCTAAGCCAACAGCTATCCGATTCATCCCGACCCCTGAAAGGGGTGGGCTTTCTCGGTGACTACTTGTAAAACCAAAAAATATCCGAGGTAGTAAAGGCTCGACTTTGCTACCTGATAGAATTTTCAGCTAAAAAAACAGCCACTTCATCCCCTGTTGGTTGGGAAGCGATCGCCCCTGGTTTGGTACTGGTCAAAGCAGCAACTGCACTAGCGTAAGTGATTATATTCTTAGCTATTTCTGCCTGATCAAAATTGGCAATTCCCTGTTGACATAATTGATGGATAAATCCAGCCACAAAGCTATCCCCAGCACCAGTAGTATCTACAGCTTTCACCGCAAAAGCCGGCATTTTTCCTTCTGTTTCTCCTAAACAATAGGCACAACCCCGATCACCTGCGGTCACGATTACCCCTTCCAGATCACCAACTCGATGGGCGATCGCCCCGGGATCGGTAGTGCCAAATAACCAATCAGCTTCTGAATCTGAAAGTTTTAAAAAATCTACTTGTTTGAGCAATAGCTGAATTAACTGGGTTGCCAAGGCTGGAACTGGCCAAAACATCGGTCGCCAATTAACATCTACTAGAATTTTCACATAATGTAGTTGTGCTAAATGAACCGCTTGGGCGATCGCTGCTTGACTAAGAGGATAAGCCAGTTCTAGAGTGCCGATGACTAGAAAATCAGCCTCTTGAAACAGTTTTACTGGTAGAGTTTGGTGTTGCAAATAGGTATCAGCAAATTCAGTCGTGGGAGTATCACCAAAACCAGCAAAAGTGGGCACACCAGTTTCGGAACGTAATACATAAACTTGACGTGTTTTTGCTTGAGGATGACGCTGTACCCCCGTGCGATCGACACCGAGATCATCCAGCATTTTGATCAGGGTATTACCCGGTTCATCTTCACCTACACAACCAATAAATCCTGCTGATGTTCCTAACTTCACTAAACCACAAGCCACATTAGCTGGAGCGCCACCAGGATAAGATGTCCATGACTCCACTTCTGCTAACGATCGCCCAACTTGATCTGCCAAACGATCAAATAAAATTTCACCAAGACACAATACGCGGGGATAGGGCATAACCGCATTTCCTGATTAAATATGAGGACAAAAAGTTGGGGGAAATTCACCGATAGTTTGTTGCATTGATGGCTAAGATAGCATTAAAATTCGGATTAGGTAGATATACAGATACAGGAAGGTGTATGACTGTTGGCAAGTTTCAGAACCCCTCCCTTTCAGACCGAGAATTGCAAGTAATCGAACTGGTGGCGTCTGGATTAACCAACCAGGAAATTGCTGAAAAACTGGAAATTAGCAAACGCACCGTAGATAACCACATCAGCAATATCCTCACCAAAACGGCAACAGAAAACCGTGTCGCTTTGGTCCGCTGGGCTTTGCAATGGGGTAAGGTATGTATCGATGATGTCAATTGTTGTCCACTCCCAATTTCCAGCAACGATTTAAATAATTAACCTGGATCATGGAAGAGAGAAAAGACCATTACTTGAGATCTGAAATTGCCTTCCCGACAATGCCCTTAGCGGTATATCGGGAATTAGCGGCAATAATGCGCCAAGTTGAAGGTGTAGAAACGGGACTGCTGCCCCAGCAGTCTCACTTTTATGATTACAATCAAAGTCAAGTTGGTGGCTTATGGATTCAGCATGATTTAGAGCTGGCTTCGATTCATCGCCAAAGATTAGAGCAAATTTTGAGTTATTATGGCGATCGCTATGGCCCTTGGCAAAAAATCAATTAATTGTTCTCCTATCGAACAGTTAATCAGTATGTGATTGGATGTGAGTGAATGGGTACAATTAAAGCATTACGAGGAACAAGGGACATCTTGTCCGATGAAGTGGGTTATTGGTTTCGGGTGGAAACCGTAGCTAGAGAAATTCTAGCCAAATCTGCTTTTAGAGAGATTCGTACTCCCATCTTTGAAGAAACTACTTTATTTGAAAGGGGTATTGGCACAGCGACTGATGTCGTTGGCAAGGAAATGTATACCTTTAAAAGTAGGGGAGATAAGTATTCTATTACTTTACGTCCAGAAGGAACCGCAGGAGCAGTCAGAGCTTATATTGAAAATGGTTTATATGCTCAAGGTGGTGTCCAACGGATTTGGTATACGGGTCCGATGTTTCGCTATGAGCGACCCCAAGCAGGAAGACAAAGACAATTTCACCAAATTGGGGTGGAGATTTTAGGGAGTGCTGATCCTCGAGCTGATGTAGAAGCAATTGCGATCGCGACAGATATTCTTCAGACTCTAGGTTTACGAAATCTCCATTTAGCCATCAATTCTGTCGGAGTTCCTGCCGATCGTCAACGTTATCGTCAAGCTTTAGTTGATTATTTAACTCCTTACCAGCAGGAATTAGATCCAGATTCTCAAGATCGGTTGATTACTAATCCTTTACGGATTTTGGATAGTAAAATTGAACATACTCAGGCAATTACTAAAAATGCACCGATTATTTTAGATTATCTCAGTCCAGATTCTTTACGTCACTTTGAACAAGTCCAGCAACTATTAAAAAATTTAGGGATTGCTTATGAGTTAAATCCGCGTCTGGTTCGTGGGTTAGATTACTATACACACACAGCTTTTGAAATTCAATCTGATGATTTAGGCGCTCAAGCAACTGTTTGTGGTGGTGGTCGTTATGATGGATTAGTCAAGGAATTGGGTGGACCGGAAACTCCAGCTATCGGATGGGCGATCGGCTTAGAAAGGTTAATTTTATTGCTGCAAAAATTACAACCAGCACCAACCTCAAAAATTGACTTTTATGTAGTGTCAAAAGGCGATCGGGCTGAAGCTCAAGCTTTATTATTAGCTCAACAACTACGTCATTTAGGTTTTCAAGTTGAATTAGACTTAAGTGGAAGTGCTTTTAGTAAGCAATTTAAACGGGCCGATCGCAGTGGTGCTGGTGCTTGTTTAATTTTAGGTGATACGGAAGCTGAAAGTGAAACCGTTCAATTAAAATGGTTAGCTACCGGAGAACAAATGGCGATCGCTCAAGCTGATTTATTCTTAAAAACTGATGAGTTCCGTCATCGGTTAAATTTACGTTAGTTTGAGTCTGATCTGTTAGATCGGGGCAGTTTTATGATGGTGATCTGTGATTGACAAAATTGATCGGTAAACCTGCCCCCACAGATCAATCTGATATTGAATATATCTTCATTGTGAATTGGGCTGAGAATCTGATTGATTTAAACGACGCTCCCATTCAGCATCAATTTTATCTGCTTGCTCTATTTCTTGCTGAACGACATCTTTTTCTGTAGTATAAGCAAGGTCATTAGTACCAATTACCTTTTCGGCTGCAAATTGACGAGCATAATCAATTTTCTGCTGCAATTGAGGACTTAACTTGTTTAAATTATCTGCTCGTTTTAAGCGATCGAGATTACGTTTTTCAATTCGGCTATTTTGGAAATTAATCCAGAAATAACGAATTAAAGGTACTGTTAAAAAAGCAATTCCATAACCTAGTAAAAGCCAGAAAATTGACTGAACAAAAGCAACTAAACCACCTAATTTTGCGGCGGTTCCACCTAATAATAGATGACGGAGAATAAAAGCACCAATAATATTTAGTGTACCCAATCCCCCAGCGAGAAATAGCTGACCAGAATTAGCTTCACTAAAACGCCACAATTTTTCCCGGAGATAAGCAGAAACAGATTGAGGATTTTGCTGATTGGCTGTGCTTTGTAAATCGGGAAAATGATAAACTATTTGTCCATCAGGACTGACTTCAGGACGACCATTAAAACGAGTCAGTGCAGGTAACATATATTCTTCATATTCTTGAGTATATCCCTGACCGACCTCATCCAGATAAGGACTAATTTGTTCAGCAACTACAGCACCTTGATGATTCCGAATTACCGTCGCGATCGCTTGCCAACGACGTTCTTCTAAATTAGCATTAGGATTACCATCGCCAAACAGGAAGGAAAAAACTGCTTCCAGGAAATTCATCTGATTTTCTTTGGAAGTAGCAACTGATTGACGACGTTCAGATCTAGGTCGGTCATAGTCCCAGTATAAAAACCAAAACCAATCTGAACCAAACCAGTGATAGGGTATAAATACCACCCCACTACTGTTAGAACTCCTGCTACTATTATTATCGTTATCTCGACCAGAATTGCTAGCCGTGAGAATAATAAAAATACTGACAAAAATTAGCACAATCGAAACCAGTAGCAAAATGCCAAAGGAAATCCGAATTAGATAAAATAAGACTCTCCAAACCTTTTCCCACCATTCCTGTAGTTGCAACCAGAAGAACTTATTACGCAGAATTGAGCGAAAATCTTGGGGAAAGAGGTAGACAATCTCACCAGACTCTGCTACCTGTAAGTGACCACCAGCATCAGCAGCGAGAACTAGTAGTCCTTTTTCCGCTAGACTGATATTCAATCCAGCCTTAGTAGATACATCTCCGACCGTAACACGGTAGCCTAATTGCTCGACCGCTTGCATAATGCTAGGATCTAATTCCATGTCTTTTCCTTATCCCAAGACTCTGTTGCCATCTTTACTTTAATCAATTTTAGGTCGATACAGCCTATTCCAGGTTTATGAAGTTCATCAAGGTGATCTGTGGGGCAGGGCGGGTTCATTAAGGTTATTTGTGTGTGGCAAGTTCATCTGTGAACCCGCCCCTACAGGGATTCACCAAAAAATCGATCAGGATTAGAGGATGACAAGATTAACAGGATTTGTAGGGGCAGGTGAATGAATTTATGATCACAATCAACCAGGATTTGTAGGGGCAGGTTCACCAATCAATTCTGCTCCAAACAGATAACTATCATAAACCTGCCCAATCAACACAGATCACTCACCAGCGACTTTAACTGATCGCTATTCATGCCAAATCTTACTGTACTTCATCAGCCACCGAATCCGCTGTCAGGAATCTCTCAAAGATTGTGCTGATGCTGCTGGACATTCAGGCTGAGATGAGAGAGCTGCGGCGATCGCATATACATATAATGTACAATAGGTAGATAATATTTTATAGTTCAAACAGAATTAAGATAATTTTTCAGCCCAGATGATGCAACTTTACTCTCTTAGACAGAAAGCGATCGGCTTAATCCAACGTAATCCTTTAAATCTATCTCATTCGGTATTAATTTGGGTTATAGTTGGCACGGTAAGTGGTATTTTCGCCGGATTATACTGGAATTTATTAGAGTTAATTACCGCTCAATTAAAATATTTTCAGGGTGGATATGTACTATTTTTAATGCCTTTGGCTGGTTTATTAATTGGCTTGATTATTCTTTGGTTTGGTAATCCTGGTGAAATTGGTACGATTGTCAATAACATTCATTTTCGTGGAGGACGTTTAGATCTTCATCAGAATCCTGCGATGATTCTTTCTTCTTTAGTCAGTATATCTGTTGGCGGTAGTGCTGGACCAGAAGCACCTTTAGTCCAAGTGACAGGTTCTTTTGGTACTTGGGTGGCTGATCGATTGCACCTCAAGGGTGAAGATGTCAGATCAATGAGTTTAGCTGCAATGGCTGCGGGTTTTACTGCTTTATTCGGTTCTCCTCTGGGGGGTGCGATGTTTGCTTTGGAAATTTTGCACCATGAGCATATTATCGAATATTATGAGGCATTAATGCCTGCTTTAGTTTCTAGTTGTGCTAGCTATTTAGTCTTTGCAACTATTACCCATTTAGGAATTGCTCCAACTTGGAATTTTCCTACTTATAATTTAAGTAATAATATTGATGATTATATTTTAGCCATATTATTTGGCATAATTGGTGCGATCGCTAGTTGGATTTTTATGATGATTTTTCAATTTTGTCATCGGTTTTTTACGCAACTTAATCAACCAATTTATGTCAAAACAACTCTGGCTGGTTTTGGATTAAGTATCCTCACTATCTTTGAGCCATTAACGCGTTATTTTGGACATGAAGAATTAAATGAAATTGTGCAGGGAGAATTGACGACTATAATCCTAATAGCGATCGTAATTACTAAAATGGTAGCAATTAGTATTACTGTCACAGGTGGCTGGCGTGGTGGATTTATTATTCCGCTCTTTTTCACTGGTGCTTGTTTAGGTAAAGCGATCGTGATATTGCTCCCAGGAATTAATCCTGCTTTGGCGATGATTTGTACTATGGCTGCGCTTAATGCTGGAGTTACTCGGACTCCAGTTAGTACGACTCTATTATTGACAAAACTTACTAATGTCAGTCCTTTTACGCCAATTTTATTTGCTAGTTTAATCGGGTTTTTCTTATCGCCAAAAATACCTTTAATTGCTTCCCAACTAAAATCTCATCCCCACCGTATTTCTGACTAAGCCCACCAAATGCCCATATAAATTTTTGTAACTAAAATCCTATTATTTTCTAATTTGAAATTGGCTAAGTGTTACTAAACATTGATCTAGTATGGTTTTTGGACTTGAGCCAGATCTGGAAAATTCAGTAAAATTACTGACTTATAGGTATTTATACTCTTTGCAAAACATGGAATAATATGATGTATTAGATCTAAAGCAAGTGGAGAAAACCGTGATGACCAGTTTTAGCTTTTCTAAGTATGAACGACCTACATACATTTCTCTGATGGAAGTATTTAGTAATGTGTTTCGGAATGGTTTGATCACTTCTGAAGATCGAATTAAATTAAAAGAAACACTTTTGGAAGAGTCGGTTACTAAAGAAGATTTATTGATTGTGAATCGCTTGATCTATGCGGTACGTCGCAAAATGCTAAAACTGGGAAGTTAATTTTTTACCAATGGCGAAGCATTCCCCGGGAAAATGGATGATATAATGGAAAGTCATATTTGGAGAATGCTTCATCGAGTTCCCGCGACAATACCAAAATTTCCCAAATCTAACGGCTCTAAATTCCAACCTAAGCCAATAGCGATCTGAGCCGCAAGTGACGCTGGAGCAAGAGGATTGACAACGACTGTAATTACTTGATATTTTTGCAAGTAATTAGGTTGCAGTTCTACCCATTTCCCTCGAAAAATTAGCAGCACAACAGGAATTAATTTAGTGAGAGGTTGTATTCTGAGTTGTTTAAGAAATATCAATCCATCGATTTTACGGATGGAGTCATCTAAGATAATTGCATCTGGCTGCTCGATTTTAGCTTCCTGTAAACCAGCGAAAATCGAATTAGCAACTTGAACATCCCAACCAGCTAAATCAGTTAAACATGCTTTGACTACCTCCTGCATATTTTGTTCTTGATGAATCAGTAAAATTTTTTTCGCTCTAACTTCCATTAATGATAGTGCATTCATTTTCTTAGTGTTTGACAATAAATTTCTTACCAATTTATTCCAATTCTCGCTCAAGATGCCAAAAATAAAGCTTTGGGAAATTAATCCCATTCATTGAGAATTAAATCATCACAAGTCAAAGCAAGAATTAAGTTAGTGCAAGTATATTCCTAATTCTGGTTGGCTTTGTTGATGCAAATCCTCTCTGATTGACACTGAGATTATTGTTAAATACACATTTTTGAGGATGGACGCGAATTGGCTGGTGGGACTTCAATCCAAACTTTAGGTAGTTGAGTTTTTAAAAGTTTAGCAAGCTGAATGATCACTCCATCAACATGGATCTGAGCTGAACAGGTTTCTGGTTGGACTGGTTGTGGTAAAGGAATCAGATTGGCAAATCCACTCGGACGAAAATAACCTGGTACAATTATTGCGTCTGTTGGTTGACCTTGAACCAGAACAGTTTCTGGTGTGATTTGGAGTTCTAGCTTCAACTGGTGAATATCAGAAATATAAAGTTTCAAGATCAGTGTTGTCTTGGTTTCGTGAGTCGTAATGGCTGTAATTGGTGTTTCTTCTCTATTCCCAATCCAAAGTGTCGATTTCTGACCAGGGTCGGACCAACGAGAAAATGACTTCTCAAGATTCTCACTCACATTATTTGATCCCTGAAAATCATTCATTTATTCTCCTCCGATTCCAAGATCCTAATATCTGCATACCGTGAAGATAAATAACAACCGTAAGGAATTGGTAAAGATCGAATTTTCGTTACAAAACTTTACCAAAATCAAAGAATTAATTCAACCCCATCCTAAAATCTCTGCTACTTCCTCCATCAAGGTTGTGGGTTCAATTGGTTTGGAAATTACTCCTGTCACACCCATTTGGGCAAATTTAGCCCGATCGCTCGGTAAAACTTTTGCTGTCAACAGAATTACTGGTATAGATCGGGTAAGAAGATTGGACTGAAGTTGCTCGTATAATTTAATCCCATCCATTCCCGGACATGGATACATCGAGTAAAATAGCATGAGGGTGTTCAGTTTTTAACATTTCTAAACATTCTTCTCCTGAAGCTACCCCAAATGTTTCCCATCCTCCTAAATCTTCTAAGCATAATTGCACCAATTCTCGGAGGTGTTCTTCATCGTCAACTACTAGAATGGTTCTCTCTGTCATACACAATCACTTCCGATGGTAAAGGTAGGGTAAAGAAAAAAGTGCTTCCTTCACCTAATATACTCTCAACCCAAATTTTGCCACCATGTTGCTCAATTATACTCTGACAAATTGCTAATCCTAATCCAGTGCCCCCTTTTTCACGAGAATCAGAAATATCGACTTGCTGAAATCGTCCAAAAATCAGTTCTAGCTTATCCTGGGGAATTCCTCGTCCCCGATCGCTGACTTGGAATAACACATAGTCAGTCTGTTTTTGGGCACTTATACAAATAGTCGAGTAATCTGGGGAAAATTTAATCGCGTTACTCAGTAAATTGATCAAGATTTGGATAATCCCATCTCCGATCGCCCAAACTTCCACATCAGTAGGAGTAATCACTAGGTCGATCTGGTGTTGAGTCGCGATCGCTTGGATTCCATTTACTGCTTGCTGAATTAAATCTACTGCTTTACAGATGGTTTTGTCAATCATCGCGCGTCCAGACTCGAGCCGTTCTAAATCTAAAATATCATTCACCAAATTTACCAAACGATTAGTATCGAGGAAGGCAATTTCAATCAGTCGGCGAAATTTTTCTGATTTTTGAGCATAAATTCCTGTATTTAATAATCCCAGCGACATTTGAATTGCTGTCAAAGGAGTCCGAATTTCATGACTAACAATACTAATAAATTCATCCTTAATTTTTTGAATTTTTTGGCGTTCGGTAATATCTTCACCAATGCTAATAGTACCAATAATGTTTCCCATTGAATCTTGCAGTCTAGTATTATTCCAAGCAATGAATATTTCCTCACCTGATTTCTTTAAAATTGGATTCTCATCATAATTATTGCTGTTATTCAAAACTTCCAAGAAAGTTTCTGTACTTGATTTTTGATGAGAAGAAGGTATGAATTTTTCAAACCAATTCTTACCGATAACTTCGTCGTTAGTATAACCCGTGATCCTTAAGAAAAAGGGATTAATGTAGTTGATATTTCCCCATTGATCTAGTCCAACAACAATTAAATGCACATGATCCAATAGCGATCGCCAACGTCGTTCCGCTTCGCGAATAATCGCTGTAGATTGCTCACGTTCTTGCAATTCTATCTGGAGTTGGTTATAGAGTTCAGCTTGGTAAATAGCGATCGACAACTGACTAGTAATTTGTTTAATTAATTCCACTTCCCAGGATTGCCATTGACGAGCTGTAGTATTTTCGTAAATACCTAGTAAACCCCAAAGATTTTCTCCGGAAAATATGGAAAAAACCACATAACTTTTGACTTGAAATTGTGCCAATAATTCGATATGACAGGGTTGAAGATTTGCCTGGTAAATATCATTAACCACAAAAATTTCATTAGTACGAAAACGACCTCCTTGAGTTTCTTGGAGATAGGTATCGTTCCAAACTTTTGGCAGATCAGACTCTACCAATTTGAGCCAACCATTACCAACAGACTCGACGACAAAATCACTACTCCAGTCAAGATTAAAGCGGTAAATAGCAACTCGATCAGTTTCTAAGATCTGTCTAATTTCGGTAACAATAGTATTCAAAATAAGATTTAGGTCTAAAGATTGATGAATCGCTTGAGTAATATTCCACAGCAACTGTTCCTGTCTGTGTTTATTTTGTAAAATTGCTTCTGTCTGTTTGAGATCGCTAATATCATTATTAATCTCTAGGATCTTAATCACCTTACCCATCTGATCTTTTTCTACTACCCAACGACTAAATACATTAATCTGATGCTCCTTCCGACTGAAGTGAATTAGTTCTCCTTCCCAATAACCTTGAGCAAATAATTCTGCTTCAATTTCTGCTAACGGTTGAGGAAATTGGGTTTTTAACAACCGATGAATTTTTTGACCTAATGCTTCCGCTTTCGTCCAACCATAGAGCGACTCAGCTCCCTGATTCCAAAAGGTGATCATTGAGTTTAAATCCCAGGTAATAATACTGTCATGGGCTAAATCTAGGAATTTTGCTTGTTCCTCTATTTGTTGATAGGCTTGTTCTTTTTCTGATAAAGTAGCTGATAGGCAATAGTTGACTTCGGTCAGTTGGGCAGTTCTTTCTATTACCCGTTGCTCGAGTTCGGTATTAAGTTCTTGTAGAGCTATTTGTACTTGTTTGCGTTCCTGCAATTCTGTTTGGAGTTGTTGCACCAGTTCGGCTTTTTCGATCGCAATTCCGGTTTGAAGTGCGATCTGTTCTAACAATTCAATTTCTGCCGATTGCCACTGACGGGGAGCCGTACAATGATGAGCTACCAATAATCCCCACAATTCATCTTTTTTGATCAGGGGAACTACTAAATTTGCTCGGACTTGCAAACTTGCTAGAAATTCCCGATGACAAGGGCTAATTTGTGCATCATAGATATCAGATTTTGCTGTAATTAAACCTTGTTTGAATGCTTGAACGTATTCTTTACCAATACAAGTATCATAGAGCTGAAGTGGGAAAATAGCTAGACGATCATCAGCTACGGACTCGACTAGCACTGTTCCACCCCAACTAGGTAAAAATTTAAAGATAATGACCCGATCGCACTCAAGAATATTTCTGACTTGATTGACCGTAGTCTTGAGAATATCTTCTAATTTGATTGATTCCCGAATCGCTAGTGCAGTTTGAGCAATGAGTTGCTGTTGCTGCTGTTGCCATTCCCGTTCACGAATGAGTTGATTGTAGTGTAGGATATATTTAATAGAGTGATGCAAAATTTGAGGGGTAATTTTACTTTTGTCTAAATAATCTTGAGCACCACTTTTAATTAAATCAACGGCAATTTCAGTATTTCCTTGACTTGTCAGTATAATCACTGGAAGGTGTTCTCTTCCTGTCTGTTGCCGAAGTTGCTCTAAAAACTTTAACCCATCTAGATCGGGTAAAAAATAATCGAGGAGAAAAATATCTGGTAATTGTTGCTGACACCATTCTAATCCTGCTTCACCATGATCAAATTCCACAATCTGATAAGTTCGTTCCTGATCTTCTAACAAAAATCTATGGTAGATATTGCGATCGACTTCCGAATCATCCACTAACAAAATTGTATAATACTCTTTTGCTGGCACAGTTGTTCCAGTTAATTGGATCGGCGATCGCTCCTTCTTTTTGAGCGCGTTTATTTCTCCCCTTAATAACTCTAATTCTGCGATCAATTGTTCTTTGGTTTTTAAGTGATCTTCCATATTTAGGATAATTTTGGTAAAATTGACAACTCAAACCAGTATCGAAATAAGGTGTCTAATGTACTAGTTAAAGCCGATAAACCCATTGGTTTTAAAATATAACCGTTCACACCTTTGTTATAGCAAAATTTGACATCTTTTTGATTAAAAGAAGTAGTAAAAACAATTATAGGAATTAAGTTAAATTCTGGCTTTCTTCTGATAGTTTCTAATACTTCTCTTCCATCTGTGCCTGGTAAATTCAAATCCAAAAAAATTAAATTAGGACTAGGATTTATCACTCCTTCATCAGCATCTCCTTCCTGAAAAATAAATTCTAAAGCTTCATCACCATCCTGACAACGATAAACAGATAAGGCAACTTTAAGAGTTTTAATCACTCTAATGAAAGCTTCATAATCTTCATCACTATCTTCGATGACTAATATATTTATATGTTTGTCCTCATGATTTTTCATTTTCTAAGCTGGTCTTCGGTGGGGAAAGGGTAAAATAGAACGTTCCTCTTTATATTTTGATTCTAGCCAAATTTGTCCTCCATGTCGTTCAATTATTTTCTTAACAATTGTTAATCCTGCTCCCGTACCCCCTCCATATTTATTTTGAGAATGTAACCGTTTAAAAATCCGAAAAATTGGATCGAAATGTTTTTCCTTGATCCCAATTCCGTTATCTTTGACATAAAAGACTGGTAAATCTTGGTCAAAACCAGGATGATCGATCAATGACCAATCTGGTCGGGCCATTACGCAACCAATTTCGATCCGTTTTTCTGGTTGATCGTTATATTTAATAGCATTATTAATTAAATTAACAAAAATTTCTTCAGTTAACAAGCGATCGCCCTTAATTATTGGTAAAGGTTGAGGAATATGGAAATTAATTTGAGCGTCTGCTTGGCTAATTTTGATCATCTGGATCACATTATTATCACTAACTTGTAAAATTTGCCAATTTATTTCATTAAAAATCATTAAAATTCCATGGGGCTGAATAGCATTAGGAATATGAATTGGTTCTAAATCGCAATTGGTTAGAGTAATTGGCTGATTAAAAATATAATTTGGAGAAACCATGAGCTGATGTTAGGTAGTTTTTAGCTATTAATTGCAAATATCTTTTCACCAATCATGATAAACCATTAGACAAGAAAGCAAAAGTCATGTTGATCGATTTATTGGACAGGCAAGATGCCTGTCCCACAAGAGTCTTTTTTGGTTGTGGGACAGGCATCTTGCCTGTCCTAGTTATTTTTGCAAGAAGTCTAATCAAAATTCGTTCTCGGGATAGTAAAGAAAAAAGTAGTACCTTCACCCAACTTACTTTCAGCCCAAATTTTACCACCATGTCGCTTAATAATACTCTGACAAATGGATAATCCTAACCCAGTACCTCCTTTTTCACGGGAATCGGAGAAATCCACTTGTTGAAATCGTCCAAAAATCAGTTCTAGTTTATCCTCGGGAATACCCCGTCCCCGATCGCTCACTTGGAATTGCACAGAGTCGGTTTGGTTGTGAGCACTCAGATAAATAGCAGAATGAGCAGGAGAAAATTTTATAGCATTACTAAGTAAATTTGTCAAGGTTTGGATCATGGCATCTGGTGCAGCCCAAACTTCAGCATCGGTAGGAATAATAATTAAAGAGATTTGTCGTTGCACAGCGAGAGGTTGAACTCCCTCTACTGCTTGTTGCATCAAATCTACTGCTTTACAGATAGTTTTCTCTAGCACTGCACGTCCAGAATCTAAGCGTTCTAAATCTAAAATATCATTTACCAAATTCACTAATCGATTAGTATCAAGTATCGCAATTTCAATCAGTCGTCGAAACTTTTCTGGTTTTTGATCGTAAATGCGCGTATTTAATAATCCCAAAGATATTTGAATCGCGGTCAAAGGAGTGCGGAGTTCGTGACTAACAACCCCAATAAATTCATTCTTAATTTCTTCCAGTTTTTGACGTTCCGTGATATCTTCTCCAATACTAATTGTACCAGTAATTGTCCCATCATAGTTTTGGAGTGCCGTATTATTCCAAGCAATAAATCTTTCTTCACCTGACTTAGTTACAATCTTATTACGCTCATGGGGATAAGTTTGGTGGTTTAAAACTTCCAAAAAATTGACATTAATATCTTTTTGAGGAGATGGTGGTAAGAAATTTTTTAACCAGTTCTTACCCAAGACTTCTTGCTGAGTATATCCTGTCAATTTTAAAAAGAAAGGATTAATATAATTCACATTTCCCCATAGATCCAGTCCAACCACAATCAACTGCACATTATCCAATAGCGATCGCCAACGTCGTTCCGCTTCTCGGATCGCTTTAGTAGCTTGTTTGCGTTCTTGTAATTCGATCTGGAGTTGGGAATAGAGTTCAGATTGGTGAATTGCGATCGACAATTGACTCGCAATTTGTTCCAGCAATTCAATTTCCCAAGATTGCCATTGACGAGCAATCTGATTTTGATATACTGCTAATAAACCCCACAAATTTTCTCCGGCAAAAATCGGAAAACAAGCATAACTTTTAGCTTGAAATTGTTCTAATAACCGAATATGACAAGGGTGAAGTTCAGATTGATAAATATCATGAACCACAAAACTTTTATTATAACGGAAACTACCTCCTTGAGTTTCTCTAAGATAGGTATCTTGCCAAAATTTTTGGTAATCAGAGGTTACTAATTTGAGCCAATTTTGACCAACTGACTCAACCACAAAATTGCCACTCCAATCAAGATTAAATCGGTAAACCGCAGTCCGATCAGTTTCTAATGTTTGTCTAATTTCTGTAACCGTAGTATTCAAAATAGTATAGAGATTCAAAGACTGACGAATCGTTTTAGTAATATTCCAAAGTAGCTGATCCTGTCGATATTTTTGTCGTAAAGCTGATTCAGCTTGTTTGCGATCGGTGATATCCTCAACCATATAAGAAAATCGAGAATATCCACTCGGACTAACTGTAATCGGACAAACACTTCCTGATAACCAGTATTGTTTTTTCGGAGTAATATGAAGATATTCAAACCTAACGGTCGCTTGATTTCTCGCGGCTTTTTGATAGTAACTAATCCAGAGTTGGATGGTAGGTGGTGGTACTCCTAAAGTGCTAGCAAACTGATTTTGCATAGCTTCAATCGTCCTACCGAAAAAATTAGCTGCTGCCCAATTATCGGAAATATGTAAAATATCTCCGTGATGAACTTCCACAATTCCCATCGGGATAATTGCACTATTAAAGAAACTTCTCAGAGTCGATTCACTCTGCTGTAAAAGTTGCTGTGCTTGTTGTTTTTCTAATAAAGAAGTTAATAAGCGATCGTTGACTTCTGTTAGGGCTGCGGTTCTTTCTAATACTCGTTGTTCAAGTTCCGCATTCAAATTTTGCCTAGCTATTTCTGCTTGTTTGCGATCGTCAATATTCATTAGCGTTCCGGTAATTAACATGGTTTTATTTACACCTTGCTCAAACCAGTGTCCTCGGGATTCGAGCCAATGAATGCTACCATCTGACCAAATCACCCGAAATTCGTGCTGATAGGTACTCTTGATTTGTAATGCTTCCTGAATTGCCTGATTTAAACCTTGACGATCATCAGGATGTACATAACTATTAAAGGTGCTATATTTACCATCAAAACTACCAGGAGTTAGCCCAAATAAACGCTCAGTTTCTGATGAGCAATTAATTTCTTCTGTGATCAGATTCCATTCCCAGATCCCCATTTGTGATGCGGCTAGAGCCATGGCTAATTGTGCGCTATTTTTCTGGATTAATTGTTGAGTTAGTCTCACCACTTTCTCTTTACTTTCTTTGAGGTCACTAAATAGTAGATTAATGAGCAGAGCAATGATTAGGAAAAAAAATAACTGGAGTAAATCTACTACTGAATCAAACTGAAAAAGTTGATGGATCGGATTAATAAAAAAATAGTCAATTGCTAATGTGGAAAGAATAACTGCCAACATTCCCGCTTGAAAATTACCATACCAGACCGTGGCAATAATCGCTACATAGAAAAATCCTCCCATCGTTTTCGACATCGGAACTTTTAACCAGAAGGTGAGTAAAAGCGCGATCGCTGTTGAGATCATAGCAACTCCATAGCTGAAAAATCGCTGATAGAGTTTCATGGCTGTGTTCTCTCCATTTATAGTAAAATGCGTCCTCGGGTCCGCTCGATTCGACTAATTACTCTTGTTACCAGTTCTATTCCTAATACGGGTTTAGTGATAAAATCATCAGCTCCAGCCGTAAATGCTTGATTGAGTGAGTCTGGATCAGTATGAGCTGTCACAACTAAAATTGGTAAGTCCCCCCACTGGAGATCTTGTCGTACTACTTGACATAAGTCGAGTCCGCTGATCTGTGGCATTTCTAAATCTAGGATGATTAAGTTCGGGGAAGTCTGTTGTAGCACTTCCCAAAATCTTTGTGGTTCGCTTAAATTGATTACCTCTAAACCCCAAGGTGTTAGTAAAGTCGATAAGTAAGCTAATACTGCTTCGTCATCATCCACTATTAAGATTTTAGCGGGTAATTCTGCTGGTTTAGTTAATATTCGCGATATAGCTCGAAAAATTTGCTCGGTGGTAGCTGGTTTATGTAAAAACTGTTTCGCACCTAAACGCGATACAGCCAAACGATCAGCCAGGCTATCCTGTCCCGTAAAGACAATGACGGGTAAATGGGGCGATCGCTCGGTTAATTCTTGGAGTAGGGTTAATCCATCTTCCTCGGTTCCTGGAAAACTTAAATCTAGTAAGATCAGATCGGGTTTTGACCAGGACAGGTGCGATCGAGCTAGACTAACATTGGACGCAACTTTAATTCGCAACCCCCAAGCTGGTGCTTCTGCTTGTAAGCATTCTGTTAATACTAGATCGTCATCAACCACTAACACCCGATGGGATAAAGCTCTTTTTACTGGTAAAGTGGTTAATTTCTTGACCGGTGGTTTGGCTAACTCCTGCTGTAATCCGGTCACAATTTCTGCTAATTCGGTGATTTCTTTAGGAGTAAAAGGATGATTACCTTTGAGTAAATGTTCTGCCGATCGCGCTAATTTTGAGCCTTCGGTATATCCAAAAGATGCCATTGAACCTGCCAATTTATGGGCTTCCTGTTTGGCATTTTGTTGTAGTTCTACTGCTAAATTACCTTCGATTAAGGCAATTTTTGCCTGTTCGATTACGGCAACTTGTTGGTGAAAAACTCCCCAAAACTTCTCCAGTAATTTATTGATTGCTGCTAAATTATCTTTGGAGATGCTATCTGGATCAGCTTGATTTAAACTAGAAGACACTATTGCTGGAGCTGGTCTCAGCCGATATCCCATCCCATAAACTGTCTCAATAATTTCTTCTGTTAAACCACCAGCTCTCAGTTTTTTGCGGAGATCTTTAATATGGGTAACAATGGCTCGATCTGTTGGTGCATCATCAAATCCCCACAGACGATCAAGGATAGCACTACGACTAAAAATCCGATCGGGGTTTCGCAAAAATAATTCCAGGAGATTATATTCTGTTGCGGTAAGGGAAATGACTTGTTCGACAAAGGTAACTCGACCAGAATCAAAGTCTAGACAAAGATTACCCCAAGTTAAGGTCGCAGATGATTTTTTCTCATTACTCGCCAGAGAAAATGCTAAACTGCGTCTTAATAAAGTCCTGATCCTGCCTAACAATACTTCCGGGACATAAGGTTTACTGATGTAATCGTCAGCTCCAGCATCAAATCCTGCTACTACATCTGCATCTGAGTCCTTAGCTGTGAGGAGTAAAATTGGTTTACTGTAGCCTTGCGATCGCAGTTGTTGACATATGCTAATTCCATCTAGTTTGGGCACCTCTATGTCTAGCAAAATTAAGTCATATTCAATGATAATGGCCAAATTTAGTCCCGTTTCTCCATCTAGTGCCACATCAATCCGGTAATGATGTGCCTCCAATATCTTTACCAGTGCTGCACTCAGTAATTGATCATTTTCGACAAGCAGAATTTTCATATCAGATTGAATCTGGGTAATTATGAAGCTTTTCTTCAGATATTATCTCTGGGAAACTAATTTGGGCTTTTGACCTGCTCCAACTAATTCCTGTGGAGCTACTATTTTTCCGACCTAACGATTGATTAGCCAAAATAAATAAGAGTAAATCCGAACCGATCGGTAGGGATAACCCATCACTCCGATGTACCTGCTTTGATTTCTTGGCTGCTAAGTTCAATTTATGTACGGGCATATTGCTTTTGCGCCCTTTCTTAACTAACTATATAGTATATTTAAATTCCCCACCGCTCGGTAGGGATAACCCATCACTCCGATGTACCTACTTTGATTTTTTGGCCGCTAAATTCAATCTATGTACGGGCGTATTGCTTTTGCGCCCCTTCTAATTATTATATCTAAATTCCCCACTTAATCATAAAATTTTGGGCAGGCTGGTGGTTGGTCACCAAAATTCTCTGCTGTTGTTCATGATACCTGTTCAGCCAAAGTATCAGATTTCTTTAAACACTATTGCCAAATTTGTAATTTATGTAGTATAACGTATACTACATAACAATAACTAATTTTCCTTTCCTATGCGACAATTAGCTAGTATTCAAAAAATTAAAGCCCTTGAGCCGATTGAAAATGCTGATACAATTCTGAAAGCCACAGTATTGGGTTGGCAATTAGTGGTCAAAAAAGATGAATTTCAAGTTGGGGATCTATGTGTTTATTGCGAAATTGACTCAGTTATGCCCGATCGCGAAGAATTTCAATTTCTCAAACCCAGAGGAATGAGAATTAAAACTATTCGTTTACGGGGACAGATTTCTCAGGGGATTTGTTTTCCTCTGTCTATTTTACCTGAAGGTGTGACCATTAGGGAAAATATAGATGTAACAGAAATCCTGGGGATTACTAAGTATGAACCACCCATTCCGGTTAATCTAGCTGGAATTGTCCGGGGAATATTTCCGTCTTTTATTCCCAAAACTGATGAAACTCGAGTCCAAATTTTACAGGATTTAATCGATAAATATCAGGGGGAATTATGTTATTTTACCGAAAAGTTAGATGGTGCTTCAGTCACCTACTATCTCAATCAAGGTGATTTTGGAGTTTGTAGTCGTAATTTAGATTTACTAGAGACTCCTGACAATACTTTATGGAAAGTTGCCAGAGAGTTAAAAGTTGAAGAAAAATTGCGCTCATTAAATGCTAATTTTGCGCTCCAAGGTGAACTTATTGGAGCTGGAATTCAAGGTAATAAATATAAATTATCTGGTCAAACTGTCTATTTTTTTAACTGGTTTAATATTGATGAATCTCGGTATCTTGATTTTACCGATTTTGTGAATCAGGTGCAAAGTTTGGGCTGGAAAACTGTGCCAATTCTACATGAAAACTATCCCTTGGAGAATGATATTAATCGTTTAGTAGCTTTATCAATTAACCGCTCTGTCTTAAATCCTAATATTCAGAGAGAAGGAATTGTCATTCGACCATTGCAAGAAAAATATGATCTAACCGGAAGAGTTTCTTTCAAAGTTATTAATCCCGAGTTTTTATTAAAATATGAGTAGGGAGGTATAGTTATTAATCCTGCGATCGATTAAGAAGTATGAAGAGGAATTTGAATCCAAAACTCAGCACCTTTTCCAGGTTCAGATAGACACTTCAAAATGCCCCCATGTTTTTCCACCACAATTTGATAACTAATCGATAATCCCAAACCAGTACCTTTACCTACAGGTTTAGTAGTAAAGAAAGGATCAAACAAACGCTTTCTGACATCCTCTGACATTCCTGGTCCGTTATCGCGAATCCGAATTAATACAGAGGAGACCGATTCTATTTCCCATAAACCAGGAGGGAAAGCAGCTTCCATCGGATCGTGAGGTTGTTCAGTTTTCAGCTCTGTCGAGATGGTAATAATCCGAGGTTCTGGTTGATTTTCTAAAGCATCCATCGCATTTACCAAGACATTCATAAAAACCTGATTAAGTTGTCCAGCATAACACTCAATCAATGGTAATTCCCCATATTCTTTGACAATATTTATGCCAGAATTAGAATTTTTAGGTTTTAAACGATTCTGTAAAATTAGTAAAGTATTATCTATCCCCTCGTGAATATCAACGGGTTTCATTTCCGCTTCATCTAAACGAGAAAAGTTGCGTAAGGACAAAACAATCTGACGGATACGTTCAGCTCCAATTTGCATCGAAGATAGTACCTTTGGTAAATCTTGACTGAGAAACTCTAAGTCAATTGCTTCTAATTCATTATTAATTTCGAGAGGAGCATTAGGATAATGTTTTTGATAAAGAGCAACCAGTTCCAGTAAATCTTGAATGTAATTATTAGCATGGGTAAGATTACCCGTAATAAAGTTAACCGGGTTATTAATTTCATGGGCAACACCAGCTACTAACTGACCGAGACTAGACATTTTCTCAGTTTGAATCAATTGTGCCTGGGTTTGCTTCAAATTATGTAAAGCTCGCTCTAACTGATGGGCTTGAGTTTGGGCCGCTAAAGCCGCCGCATGAGTTTGAGCATACAGTTCCGCTTGATCAATCGCGATCGCTAACTGATCTACCACCGCTTGCAACAATTCTACCTCACTATTGCTCCAAGGTCGAGGACCGCGACAATGACTACAAATCACTGCTCCTAATTGACCTGCTCGGGTTTGGAGCGGTAGGACTAATCCAGAATTAATCCCTAAACGGATAGCGACCAAGCGATTTTTCTCATCTAAACCGGGTTCATTTTCCAGATCATCAATCCGGATGATTTCGTGATTCCGAATCTTTTCCCCTAGGGGAGCAATTGTACTTGCTTGCCAGTCATTCAGTAAACTGGGCAGACTTGGGTGTCTAGCTTCGTGAGAAACCATTAAACTTGGTTCACCCTGGGTGGGTAAATACCAGAGGAAATGACATCGATCAATTGCTAATAAACTGCGAATTTCATGGACCGCAGTTTCCAAAATCGTATTAAGGTCAAGGGAATTCCGAATTTGATTAGCCAGACGGAATAATAACCCTTCGCGACGAGACAACAGCGCTTCTCTAGCCCAGGCTCGGTCGATCGCAATCGCAATCCCATTAGCAACCCACTGTAACATCCCGTGAATTGTTTCACTATAAGCTGTACAGCTCATGATCGTCATTACCCCCACCAGACGTTCTTCTACGATCAAAGGATAACCAGCAAAAGCTACTACCTGATGATGACGTACCCAATCCTCACTCGCACCAATCCAACTCGCATTTGGGACATTGCTGAGATAAGGTTGACGATTTTGAGCGATCGCACCAATAATTGAACGACCCAGGGGGATTGGTTCTTGCAGCTCTGCTAGTTCCAGAGACCCCGTGTGGGCTTGCATTTCCAATTTATTGCTAACCTGATTAAATATCCAAATACAAGCATCCGCAGCTTCAAGGTGCTGAACTAGAGCGGTGGTACAACGTTTGAGAATTTCTGGTAAAGTGCCACTTTGGCCCAAAGCAATGCCCACCGCTGCCCCCAAAGCTGATAAATGTGATCGCTCGAGCAGCATCGCCTCAGTTTGTTTTTTCAGGGTAATATTTTGACAATAAACAGATAATCCGGTAGGATGGGGGTAAACTCTTACTTCCAGCCACATCCCCAAACTGGGATAAAATTCGGTAAATTCTGCGCTGATTTGATGAGCGAGTACCCTAGCAAATTCTGTTTCTGGACGCACTAGCTCCGGCAACTGCTCCCAAATGGACTTACCGATTAAATTAGCTTTGGTGTTTAATAAAATTTGTTCAGCTCGAGAGTTAATGTAGGTAAAACACCAATTTTGATCTAAGGCAAAATAAGCATCGCTAATGTTTTCTAAAATATTATCGATCGGCAATTCAGATTTTTCAGAGACCTGATTTTCTAATAAATCGGCGGATGCTTTTTCCTGTTTATGTTTGATTTTTCTCATTAGTAATTCTAGTTCAGCTATACAAACCTGGCTTAAAGCTTGCAACCCTAACATTGCTGTCTGATTTAATTCGCGAGGTTGATAATCCATCACACCTAGCACTCCCAGCGCTATTCCCCGCGAATAAAGAGGAATCCCAGCATAAAATTCAATTTTATTTTCACCATTATTCAAAGACTTGACGGCAAATTCTGGCTCTAATTTTAAATCAGAAATAATAAATAAACCTTTAGTTTTAATGGTATAATTACCTAAAGAACTATCCAGGTTTAACCCATTTCTCTGTAAGCCAAATTGAGATTTGATCTCAAAACTATCACCGTCAAATAGGCTAATTAAAGCGATCGGAGTATGACAAATTTTCGCAGCTAAATCAGTCAGATCATCAAAGGTGATTGCCAAATCAGAGTCAAAAAGTTCTGCGTAATTAATCGGGGTAATATCGATTTCTGCTGAGGGAATATATAAATTCAGCTCTTGATCGATCGCTAATGTCTGGTCATACTCATTCACTTGTTGGCTTGGTAAAGGTGCTTTCATATCTAAGTAACCTAGTTCTAAATAAATCATCGCCGTAGATTTGGCCACACCGAGTCAGCGATCAATGTCTGGTCATAAATTGTCATTTTTTTTGAGAAATTTGGTATTTTCCTATTTATATAGTTCCCAACAACTGTACTTGACTATCGCCAAGTTTTTCGATTTTGTTTAAATTTGCTAAACAAAATTGTAAGTATATGGTTATGAATAAAAATTTTTCATAATTAATTAAATTTTAACATAATGTTCTGGATCTCCACCAGTCAGAAAATTAATTATATGTGTAAGCTGTAATTGATGCAAGGTTGTTCTCTAAAAGCTCGGATCGGGGTTATGAATGAAAAAAACTTAAGACAGGATAACAAAAATTTGTACTTGGGCATTCTGAGGGTACATAGTTAAGATCAAGGTTTTTACGAGGAGAGAAAGGGAAGGGTGATGTCCAATCAGGAGCGCCAAACCAGGCAACAGATGGCCGTTAAGCGGTGTCTAGCTGGCAGAAACTACAATTTTTAGAGAAGACTGGGGAGAAAAATATGGCTTCAAGTTTAAGTCATTTACCAACAATTTTAGCTGTAGATGACAGTCCTGTAATGCAAAACTTAGTAAAAAAGGCCCTAGATCAGGAATATCGAGTGTTAGTTGCAGATAATGCCGTAGATGCTTTATCAGTGATTTATCATGAGCAAGTATCTATTTTGTTACTGGATGTTTCTATGCCAGGAATTGATGGCTTGGAACTATGTCGTACAGTCCGCAACTTACCTCAATTTCACGATTTAACGATCATTATGTTAACAGCAAGGGATGGACTGTTCGACAAGGTTCAAGGTAGACTAGCTGGGGCAACCGAATATTTAACCAAACCATTTGATGCTGAACAGTTACGTCAAGTGGTGAGTAAGTTTGTCAGTCCCAAACTGCCAGACGAAGTTTCACACTAAATAAATAAATGGGAAAGGAGATAAGGGGCGATCGCACCCAGGGGCAGAATATGCTGCACCACACCTAAAGCGATCGCTTCTTTGGGCATCCCAAAAATGACACAGCTAGCTTCATCTTGAGCAATTGTTACTCCTCCTGCTTGGGCGATCGCGGCCATTCCATCGGCCCCATCTCGACCCATGCCCGTGAGTAAAATCCCCACTGTCGCTCGACCATAAAAATTAGCGATCGATTTCAAGGTAACTGTGACAGCAGGGCAATGTCCACCTACAGGAACAGAAGATGAATAAATAAACCGACCTTGAGCATCCAGTTCCAAATGACGTCTTTCGACCGGAAAATAAATATGACCAGCTTGGGGAAATTCTCCTGCCATCGCAATTTTCACTGGTAGACGACATTCTAATGCCAACCAATCAATTAAACCTTGTAAAAACCCATCACTAATATGCTGCACACAAATCACAGGCACCCCAAAATTAGCAGGTAAATGAGCGAGAATCTGGTGCAAAGCTTGGGTGTCTCCCGTAGAAGCACCAATTGCCAGGATTTTGGCGACTGGGGTATGCAGCCGGACGGGCACAACAGATTTAGGGAGAATCGGTGTCCCGCGTTGGCGATCGCGATTTGGTTCAGGAAGTATGGTTTGAGGTTTAGCAGCAATCTGGGGAACTGGACTAGGATCAGCAATATAACTAGATTCTCGACGCCAACGAGTAAAAACAGCAACCCCAGCGAGAACTTTAATTTTATTAATTAATTCTTGCTTAATCGATTCATAATTTGAGTCCAACCCAGCGCGGGGCTTAGGAAAAACATCAACAGCTCCTGCATCTAACATCCGAAAGATATTTTGAGTATCATCCTTCTGAACTGAGGCACTAATTACCAGAATCGGACGGGGAAATTTCCGCATCACTTCCTTGGTAAATTCTAGCCCATTCATCTGGGGCATATAGAAATCAGTACAAATTACTGTTGGTTGAAGTCGAGGAATCAGTGCTAATCCTTCTTTACCATTTTGAGCAGTACCAACTACTTCAATTTCTGGTGTCGAGCTAAAAATTCGTTTCAGAATGAGCAAAACAACTGGTGAATCCTCTACCAATAAAACTCGAATGGGAGAACGTGAAGTCATAGCAAGGGAAATCTCTTGGCATCACTAATCGCTAAATTAGTCTTTTTAAAGTCTCTAACAGCACCTCTTGATTAAAAGCGCCTTTAGTAATATAAGCATTTGCACCGGCATCTGCACCCCTTTTTTTATCTTCATCCGCAGCCAAAGATGTCACTAAAATAATAGGTAGCTCTCGATATTCTTGATGCTGGCGAATTTTTGCTGCTAAACTTAAGCCATCTAAATTTGGCATTTGCACATCAGAGACAACCGCATCAAAAGCACGAGTTTTTAACTTATTATAACCATCTAATCCGTCCACGGCTGTGACAACTTCATAACCTGCACCTTCCAAAATCCGTTTTTCTTGAGTCCGAGTCGCAATTGAATCTTCTACCAGGAGAATCACTTGCTTGCGTGAACCTAAATTGGGCGGCAATTTCTCAGCGATGGATGTGGTAACCTGATGAGAAACATTTTGTTTCCGGACTGATTTAAGTAAATCGCTGGGATTTAAAACCATGCAAACTTCACCAGTACCCAAGATTGTGGCTCCAGATACATTCCGCACCCGTTTGAGGAGGTGACTGGCAGGTTTAAGAATAACATCTTGTTCGTCAATTAGAGCATCAACAAACAAGCCCAATTTTTCTTCGCCAACCTTTAAAATAATACAAGGGTTAGCTGCTATTTCCAGATTTATATTGGCATCTTGATTTTTGGCTTTGATCTGAGAATTGTTTAATTCCAGTAAATCTGCTAATTTGGCGACGGAGACAGGTTGACCATTCCAAATAATTGTATCTCTTCCTTCGATCGCAAAAATCTCAGTTGAAGCGACCAGACGAGTTGTTTGGACAAATTCAACTGGTAGGGCATAGGAAATCCCATTGGTAGCTACAATTAAAACATGAGCTGTGGATAGAGTTGTGCCCAAATGAATGCAAAAGGTACATCCTTGTCCCAGTATCGATTCTACCTGAAGAGTCCCTTTGAGACGTTCAACATTATTCCGCACCACATCAAGACCAACTCCTCTACCCGAGACTTCGGTCACCAAAGCACGAGTAGAAAAACCAGACTCGAAAATCAGGGAATAAATTTGGCGATCAGTCATCGTCGCGAGTTCTTCTGGTCGCACAATCCCTCGTTTGCTCGCAGTTTGTTTAATTTGTTCGAGATCTAAACCGCGTCCATCATCAATGAGTTCAATGACCACTTGACTCGCACTTTGATATCCACGTAGACGAATAACTGCTAGGGGTGGTTTACCCAACTGTAGTCGTTCAGTCGGTGTCTCAATCCCATGATCGATCGCATTACGAATCATGTGCATCAAAGGATCTTTCATTTCTTCTAAAATCCTTTTATCTGCCCGAGTTTCACCACCTTCAATCAGTAAATCTACTTGTTTACCTTGACTTTTCGCCAAATCTCGCACCATGCGAGGAAACAAATTAAAAATTGTAGATAATGGTAATAAGCGCAGGGTGCGGATTCCCTGTTCTAATTCATCAGCAATGATATCTAACCGAGCTGTATCCTCATAAACCGAACTTCTCAAACGGTTAACCAAATTGCCCAATTGTTCTAAACGCTCTTCATGCCGATGATGCAAATTCTGGAATTTTAACAACATTCCGTTATTATAGTCGAATTCATTTTGTTGGCTAAAAAAAATATGATTAACCAAGCTATCGCGACTCCATTCTTCCCATAAACTCACAATTTCTTCAATTTCTGTTAATCGACGAGCGATCCGGAGTTGGGTGACCGTTAGTTCCCCAGTTTGAGTCATTAACGCATCCAGGTTACGTGTTTCTACTCGAATTGTTTCGATCCGATAGGTTCCTTCTGAGGTGGTTTCTACTGGTGGCTGAGTTGGGACAATCTTACTAGAATGCTTGTGTGTTTCCACTAGCTCTAGTTGAGTTGGTTTTGTAGTCAGAGTAGCTAGCTGGGAATTATCCTCAACAGTTGGAGTAGATGGTGCGGATAAAGATAATTTTGATGATAATTCTTGTTGGTCTTCCGACTCAGTTAATTCTCTATTTACTGGTTTTTTCGGACTAACCTGATCACCAGTATTAACCTGGGCTGAACTAGAAGTATCGGCTCCCATCATGTGAGCTAAAGCATAAAACGTATTCACTCCACTAGGTTCACCAGTAACCGCTTCTTTCACCAATTGACGAATTGAGTCTAATCCTTTATATAAGCGATCGATAATTTCCGGTGATAATCCAATTTCACCACGTTTAATCGTACCGATAATATGCTCCCACTGATGAGCTAGAGTCGCAATATCTTTGACTCCCAGCATTCCTGCGTCACCTTTGAGACTATGAGCTTCCCGTAATAACTCCTCTAATTTAGACTGATCCCCAGGGTTTTTTTCTAACAGCAACAAACCCTGATCAAGTTTTTGTAAATGTTCTTCGCTAGCGATTTTAAAAGTATCGCGCAGCTCTTCATCTTCTATCATTAGGGTCAACCTTATAATATTTATAATTGATCATCAGTTAACTAATTAACTATTCTCCCATCAGGCATAGTTGTACGTTTAAAAATCACACCAGTTAAATTTGCACTACTAATTTCTGCCATAGCTAAGTTGGCACCAGTTAAATTTGCACTAGTTAAATCTGTGCGAGCAAGATAAGCTTCAACTAATTCTGCATCAGTCAAGTTTGCTTCGCGCAAATTTGCCCGACTCAGGTCAATTTTTATCATTCTCGCACCACTTAAATTCGCTTTAATTAAGTTAACTTTACTTAAATTTGCATTAGGCATGATCGCTAACTCTAGATTAACATTTTCCATATTAGCATTCTGACATTTTGCTCTTTCTAATTTAGCTCTACTTAAATTCGCATTTTGCAGATTGACTTCATTCAGGTTAGCATCTGTGAGGACTATACTAATTAAAATACTATCACCTAAATTAGCATTGCTCAAATCTGCATCCCGGAGATTTGCTTCACTCAAATTAGCACCACTAAAATCAACTTTAGATAAATCTGCACCAGTTAAATTAGTACCCCGTAAATCAGCTTTTCGTAAACAAGCACCGCGTAAAAAAGATTTATAAAATCTCTTTTCTTCCCGTAAGTTAGCACCTCGTAAACAAGCACCTGTGAGGTTAGCACCATTCAAATTTGCACCCCGTAAGTCAGCATCAAGCAGGTTAGCATCGAGTAGATTAGCTAAGTTAAGGTTAGCATTACGCAAGTCTGCACCCTGTAAACTAGCACCATGTAAGTCCGCATCTTGGAGGTTAGCACCACCGAGTTTTGCTTGATTGAGGTTAGCACCACTGAGTTTTGTCCCGATCAGATTTGCTTTGATCAAGTTAGCACGACTTAGATAAGCAAAAATTAAAGTCGCACTATGTAAATCTGCTCCAACTAGAGAAATCCCAATAATATCTGCACCAAATAAGTTTACCCCGCTGAGGTTAACCCCATTAAATTTTGTTTCTCCTGCTGCATATCTGGTAGTTAGTTCATTTGCTTCCATATTTTTGTTTTTTAGGGAAAATCAATCATCTTTTAGAATCCGGAAGGAAGAAATTGACAAGTTTCTTCCTGATCTTCATGAAATCCAATATGATTTATTTGAGTGGTTTCATTAACTGGACGATTAAATTTTTGAGCTAGGGGGTTACGTTGGGAATAAAAAGGACTGAGAGTTTGCATAATCACCCTTGCTGTTTGACTATTTTCATCAGCAAATTGCAGAGATTTAGCAGTATTATATAGTTTAGATTCTAGTGCATTTACGGTTTCGCATAAAGAAAATATCTTATTTAACAATTCACCCAAATCATGGGATCTTAATCTTGACCAGTCTGGTGCATCTAGATGATTGTTAATTGCTGAAAAAAGCAGGATTTTAGCTCTGAGTGGATTGGTATAGTTCATAATTTCTAACCGGACATCAAACTGATCGTAAGGAATTACTACTGATTGAGTTCGCTGGGTTAATGAAGCATGATTTGGTGGTTCAGTAGTAGGTTCATCAGCGATCGCAATTGCTGGTACAGGTGGACTAGGTATCTTGACATAAACTTGCTCTTCTTGGTCAGAATAGAGATTGGTTATTTCGTTAATTAAACTATTAGCTACGATCAAATATTCGTCTTTTTTGTTGAGACTTTTGACGACGTTGAAAAGAGTAAATTTTAGATGTTTGAGAGTAGGATTAAAATCTAGTAACTCTGGAATTAATTCGGCTAAATTTAGTTGATCTAACTTAGCTTGATCACTTTCCCAAGTGTTTCGACAAGCTAACAACAGCAATTTTTTGATGCGGTTTAAATTTTTATTATTTTCGAGGTTTTGGACAACTTGATTCAGCGGTGATATGTTGATCATTTAATTCTCTCCAAAAAAAAATCTGATCCTTTATCCAATTTTAAAACCATTACTTTCCTAGTTCACAGGCATGAAAAACTAATAAAAGTATTCTAATCTAAGTTAAAGGATAATGCAAGATCATTGTATCTGCCAACCTGATCGGATAGCTCTTGCTTTTCTGAGAGGTTAAATATTATACTAAGTAGGGGATAAAAAAAATATATTTTTTAACAATTGACAAAGGACACTCAAATCATTTCAAGATAATTGTACTACTCAAGATCAACTCGGAGCAGAAAAATATGTGGCCAATCAAACGAGCGATCGCAATTCCATCTGACCGATTGACCAATCAGCAAAGGTGGATAGTGGGTCATTTGAATCTGGACGATGGGATAAATTCCATGCTCGTCAAACTAGATGGAATCGGGACCTACTGACAGAAGACAATGATCAAGTTCCTCCCACCTGACAATTGGACAAAAGATGGAATAGTTACTTCCGGAATAACTAGGAAAGCTAGTGATGATTTACTGTAAAAGTCTCTGACTGTATAATATGAGTAATCCAATGATAAATTTATGGCGATCGCTGCGATTCCAACTAGCTCTGAGAACAGGAAACACCCCACAAGCGGAAAAATTGGTCTTAGAAATCCAACATTCAGGAGCAAGATTATCATTACTGGAGAGATTATTTAGAAATAAATTACAAGCGGAAAAATCTTTGCAGGAATATAAACGAGAAATTGTTGCTCTATATGAGCAAATTGAATCCTTAGAAAATCAACTAGGAAATTTACCTCAACCACCGGAAAATTCTCCATCGGTAAGATCTACTTTAACACCCGAACCGAAGTTTGTTGATTTTATCTCAAAAAGCTTTAAACTGGTAGAGCATGATGAAAATTTATTGCAATGTACAGGTATTTTCAGACGAGTTTTTGATGAGTTAGATGCTAACCTAGCTAAATTTATTCAAGAAGAATTTAAACGATTTAGTCGTCAAAAGAATTTTCCCGTATTATTACAGGAAGCGATCGCGGATCTCCAGAAAGTTAACCATGGACAAGATCCTGATTATAAATCTGAATTAAGTTCCTATATCTATTTACTCAGATATTTTTTAAACCAAGTTTATTGTATCTATATTGCTTGGTTTCTCATCTATCGATCTAATTTATTACCAGCAGAAATTAAGATCCTGGATCTAGCAGCAGGTCCAGCAACAGTTGCTTATGGACTAGGATTATTACTAGAAAGTAGTAGTAGCTTTTTCGCGCTACCTCAAACCCAGATTTGTTATTATTCGCTAGAGCAACAAAAAATGTTTCAGTATCGAGGATTACAACTATGGAGACAATCGATCGAAACTAAATCAACAATCAACAATACTTACTTTAGATTTCATACAGCTAATATTTTTGATTACCACAATCAAGCTAGCAAAATTCCCAGCAAGTTTTTTGATTTCATTACCATTGCAGATTTTTATTTTTTCGATCCTGACCAACAAAAAAAATCCCAGGTGATTTTGAAAGAAATATTTAAAACCTGTCTCAAAGATGATGGATATGTATTACTGATCATTAAAGAAGAGAAATTATTTACCATTTCCGGAAAATATCAAAAAATTAAGAATCACAAACAGGAAAGTAATCGGGTTAGCAAATTGGTCGAAGAACTAGGATTAAATCTAGTGTGGTATAAATATCTAACTTCTACAGATAGCAGAGAACATTTTGCACCAGATATTTTAGAGAAATTTGTGCAAGAATATCTACCAAATCAAACCCATATCAGTCCTTTGGTCCGAGAATATTGTCAATTAGACCTTGACTCTAGTTATACAGTTAATGATTATGTCATTTTGGCAAAAATCTAAGTAAAACTAGAATATGCAGAATTTCTCTGTTAGCAAAAAAACCAGCGAAACTGGGTGGTATGGTCAGCTAAAGATGATATTTAGCGATCGTCAGGGAATCACCCAGGTAATTAGCGATCGCGCTCAAGCACCATTAAAAGTCCAAAGACCATTTTATCCAGACAATTCCGGGATTTGTCATAGTATAATTTTACATACAGCTGGGGGATTAGTTGGGGGAGATGTACTAGATTTAAACTTTCATCTTCACCCAAAAGCTAAAACATTAATTACCACAGCAACAGCAAGTAAAATTTATCGTAGTAATCAGTTACCAGCTCAACAAAATATCGAAATTTTCATCGATTCAGAGGGATATTTAGAATGGTTTCCCCAAGAAACCATAATTTTTAATGGAGCAATTTATCAGCAAAATTTACAAGTTGAATTAGCGATCGGAGCGATTTGGTTAGGATGGGAAATCACCCGTTTTGGACGTAGTGCTAGGGGAGAAAGATTTCTGACAGGAGCATGGAAATCCTATACCGAAATTTCGCAACAAGGAGTTCCACTTTGGATCGACAGACAATATTTACCAGGAGGAGAAGAACTACTTAATAGTCCCCACGGTTTAGGTAGACAACCAGTGATCGGGACTTTGAGCTGGGTGGGAAAATCCGTATCTCCAGAAACAGTTACCCAAATCCGAAAGAGTCTTTCTTCATGTTTTGATGACAAAACGGTGGGAAAAATTGGTGTAACTCGTCTCCCAAAAGGATTATTATGTCGATATCTTGGTCAATCTAGCGCGGAAGCGAAAAACTGGTTTATCTTAATCTGGGATCTGCTTCGACGATCTCATTTAGATTGTCCCAGTTGTCCTCCTCGTGTTTGGTAAATTAATCCGGAGCAATTCATGCAAATATCACCCCAAGAAAAAGACAAACTTTTAATCTTTACAGCAGCTTTATTAGCAGAAAGACGGAAACAAAGGGGATTAAAATTAAATTATCCTGAAGCAGTTGCTTATATTTCTGCGGCAATTTTAGAAGGTGCTAGAGATGGACGTACTGTATCAGATTTAATGAATTATGGTACTACTTTATTAACCCCAGATGAGGTGATGGAAGGAATTCCGCAAATGATCCATGAAGTCCAAGTTGAAGCTACTTTCCCAGATGGGACTAAACTGGTGACCGTACATAATCCGATTCGTTAATGAGAATACTTATGAAAATTGGGTTTATCATCTATGAGGGAATGACAGCTTTAGATTTTATCGGGATGTACGATCCAATCACGCGATTAAAAACCATGGACTTTATCCCAGACTTAGAATGGGATATTTGTGCGATCGCTCCCCAAGTAAAAGATCAAAATGGATTAACTTTTATTCCGACTAAAGTCAACCCACTCCTAGCAGAATATGATGCGATCGCTGTTCCTGGTGGAATTAATGCTAACTTAGATCGACTCATTGCAACTAGCAACTTCATTCAATGGTTAAAAACCGCTCAAGATTGTCATCTAAAAATTTCTGTATGTACGGGGTCATTATTATTGGGAGAAGCAGGATTTTTAACAGGTAAAAAAGCAACAACCCATCCAAATTCGTTGACTAAATTGAAAAAGTATACCAATGATGTTCTTGATCACAGAATCGTTGATGAAGGTGATTTAATTACAGCTAGAGGTGTAACATCATCCATCGATCTAGGTTTATATATTTGTGAGAAATTGGTAGGAACAGAGACTAAAGAAAAAATTCGGGAAAGGATGGATTATCAAACGGATATTTGATTTTCAAAAATCAACTAGGAGGAGACATGATTCCAGGAGAAATAATTGTTGGTACGGGAGAAATTGAGCTTAATTCTGGACGTAAACTGCTCAGATTACAAGTAGGAAATAAAGGTGATCGACCCATTCAAGTTGGTTCCCATTACCATTTCTATGAAGTCAACGAAGCTTTAGAATTCGATCGCGAACTAACTAGAGGAATGAGATTAAATATTCCTGCTGGGACCGCAGTTAGATTTGAACCAGGTGATGAAAAAGAAATTGAATTAGTACCTTTGACTGGTAGTCGTCAAGTCTATGGATTTAACGGCAAAATTAATGGTAAATTAGATTAATTAGAGGAAATCACGATGAGTTATTATATGGATCGTCGCGCTTATGCGGAAACCTATGGACCAACGGTGGGTGATCGCGTTCGTTTAGCTGATACAGAATTATTTATTGAAGTTGAACAAGATTTAACTACCTACGGAGATGAAGTAAAGTTTGGAGGTGGGAAAGTTATTCGAGATGGGATGGGACAATCACCAATTTCTAATGCTGATGGTGCAGTAGATCTGGTAATTACCAATGCTTTAATTTTAGATTGGTGGGGAATAATTAAAGCCGATATTGGGATTAAAGATGGGAAAATCCAGAAAATTGGTAAAGCTGGTAATCCTTATATTCAAGATCAGGTAGATATTATTATTGGTCCGGGAACCGAAGCAGTAGCTGGGGAAGGTATGATTATTACTGCTGGAGGAATTGATACTCATATTCACTTTATCTGTCCCCAACAAATCGAAGTCGCGATCGCATCGGGAATCACCACTATGATCGGTGGAGGAACAGGTCCAGCTACAGGGACTAATGCAACTACTTGTACTCCCGGACCTTGGAATATCTATAGAATGTTACAAGCTAGTGACGCATTTCCAGTTAATCTCGGATTTTTAGGGAAAGGAAATAGTAGTCAACCCCAAGGATTAATCGAACAAATCCAAGCTGGTGCAATGGGATTAAAATTACATGAAGATTGGGGAACTACACCAGCAGCGATCGATACTTGTTTAAGTGTAGCAGATCAATATGATGTGCAAGTCGCAATTCATACAGATACTTTAAACGAAGCTGGATTTGTCGAAGCAACGATCGCAGCTTTTAAAGGTAGAGCAATCCATACTTATCATACCGAAGGAGCAGGAGGAGGTCATGCACCAGATATTATTAAAGTATGTGGTGAAAGTAATGTTTTACCTTCTTCAACTAATCCCACTCGACCATATACAGTTAATACTCTCGATGAACACTTAGATATGCTCATGGTGTGTCATCACCTTTCCCCCGCGATCGCAGAGGATGTAGCTTTTGCGGAATCAAGAATTAGAAGAGAAACGATCGCAGCTGAAGATATTTTACATGATTTAGGTGCATTTAGTATGATATCTTCCGACTCTCAAGCAATGGGAAGAGTAGGAGAAGTAATTATTCGGACTTGGCAAACTGCCCATAAAATGAAATTACAAAGAGGTGTTATTAGTAATAGTCACATGAGTTTAGCAGATAACTTTCGAGCTAAAAGATATATAGCAAAATATACAATCAATCCCGCAATCACCCATGGAATTTCTCAATATGTTGGTTCCGTAGAAGTAGGAAAATTAGCAGATTTATGTCTATGGAAACCAGCATTCTTTGGAGTCAAACCAGAATTAGTGATTAAAGGAGGTGCGATCGCGTATGCTCAAATGGGAGATGCTAATGCTAGTATTCCCACCCCACAACCAGTCCATAGTCGTCCCATGTTTGGGAGTTTTGGAGGTGCGATCGGTGCTACTTCTTTAACATTTATATCCCAAGCAGCATTAGAAACCGATATTCCGAGTCAATTAAAATTACAAAAACCAGCGATCGGAGTGTCGGGAACCAGACAAATAACTAAAAGAGATATGAAATTAAATGATGCTTTACCTCACATAGAAGTTGATCCAGAAACTTATGAGGTAAAAGCTGATGGAGAATTACTAATCTGTGAACCAGCAACTATCTTACCAATGGCACAAAGATACTTTTTATTTTAGCATATGTTTATGGTTTATACCTCGGCAACTGATCTATCTGAATTACAGCGATCGCTTATTCCAGAAAACCGTGTGTCTCTTCATGTCGATTGGGAGGGTTATCAAACAATCCGTAAAATTTTAGGTGAAAACCGATCGGCTCATCTGACCTACTACAATGGTATTCTGGAGATTATGACTCCCTTAGAACTACATGAAAATTCCAGTGGGTTAATTGGTCAATTTATCGAGATTTTAACTGAAGAATTGAATCTCAACATCAAAAGCATGGAATCAACCACCCTCGATCGTCCTGGACTAAAAGTAGGAGCTGAACCCGATCAGGGATATTACATTATCAACGAACCTCTAGTCAGGGGTAAAACCGTCGATCTCAACATCGATCCACCACCGGATTTAGTAGTAGAAGTTGACATCACCCACACCAATATCAACAAGAATATGCTTTACGCGGAGTTAGGAGTCCCTGAATTCTGGCGCTATAATGGCAAAATTCTCAAGATTTATCATTTACAAAATGGTGAATATCAAGAAGTCCAAAGAAGCCCAACTTTTCCTAATGTTCCCAAAGAGCAACTTTATGAATTCTTGCATAATTGCGCTCAAAAAGGAGAAACCCAAGCAAAGCGAGACTTGAGAGTGTGGATTCGTAATATCTAAGTGGATAATAGCTATGCTGAAAAAAATTCAAATAAAAGGTTACAAATCCATTCGAGATATGGATTTAGAATTAACGGCTCTTAATGTTTTAATTGGTGCAAATGGAGTCGGGAAATCAAATTTTATTTCTGTTTTTAAATTACTCCGCTGGATGTTACAAAGTCCTGGACAATTACAAGTATTTATTGGTCAATCTGGAGGTGCAAACGCTTTACTGTTTGATGGAGCAGATATTACTCCCCAAATCCAAGCCGAATTAAATTTTGACACAGATGCCGGAAAAAATGATTACTTTTTTAGGTTGTTTCATGCTGCTACCGATACTTTCATCTTTGCTGATGAAAAATATCGTTTTTCTCGTTCAACCTTTGATGGGTTAGCAGATTGGCAATCTTTAGATGGGGGTCATAAAGAATCTAAATTAATTGATTTAGCAAATCTTGGTACTTCTACGACTGCTAAAGTAATTTTAAAGTTACTTCAAAATTGTGCAGTTTATCAGTTTCATAATACGTCAGAAACGGCGCGAATTAGACAAAAATGGAATATTGAAGATAGCCGTCATTTACGAGAAGATGGAGCCAATTTAGCTCCGGTACTTTTGAGATTAAAAGAAACAGCACCTCTTTATTATCAAAGAATAGTAGAAACCCTTAGGCAAATTGCACCATTTTTTCTAGATTTTGTCTTAGAACCGCTAAATTATTCGGTAATTTTACAATGGAAAGAACGTAATACCGATTTGATTTTTAGTTCTCATCAAGCTTCCGATGGTACATTAAGAACTATGGCATTAGTTACCCTTTTATTACAGCCAGAAAACGATTTGCCTGATGTATTGATTTTAGATGAGCCAGAATTAGGATTACATCCTTATGCGATCGCTATTATTGGTGGCTTAATTAATAGTATATCTCATCATAGTCAAGTAATTTTAGCGACTCAATCAACCTTATTAATTGACTGCTTTGAACCCGAAGATATTATTGTAGTTGAAAGAAAAGATCGTCAATCTAATTTTAAACGATTAGATTCACAAAATCTTCAAGATTGGTTAGAAGAATATTCCCTATCTGAATTATGGAATAAAAATATTATTGGTGGAAGACCTCAGAGGATGAGAAAAGTGTACAAAAATTAGTAGATTTTTGTAAAAAATATTCATCACCTGAATTGATTAACGATGGAGAAACCACTGCACCTTCTAAGCGAATTATTCAATTTATTCCTAGTTATAAAGGTGCCAAAGTTTCGGTAGCCCCTTTAATGGTTGAAAAAATTGGCTTACCAACAATTAGAAGTCAATGTCCTCATTTTGATGAATGGCTTATTCAGTTAGAAAAATTAAATAATTAGTAAGAACGACATTGGTATCAATCAAAACTCGCATTACTGATATTTCTCGGTAATATAAGTCAGGTAATCCTCTTTAACGCTAGCATCCCCCCCTATTAGCACCGAACTTTTTGCAACTCCTCTTAGCTGAGACAGGTTGCCCCGTTTTAACTTGGGATATGTTTCCCGTTTTAGCGATTCCAAAAGAGTTTGCACCAACTGCCAACGATCGCTGGTAGACAGCTGCAATGCTTGTTTTTGAACTTCTTGTAATGTCATCTTTGTAAAAACGTAGGTTTAGACTAAATTTGTGACTTATTAGCTTCATCTAATAATACCACCAAGTAACACATCTCCATCATGCCAAACTGCTGCTTGTCCAGGAGTAATCGCAAACTGAGTGGTATTTGATAGGGGCGTATTGCAATACGCCCCTACCAAATACCATGATATTCTGTCGCTAATAATACATAACGCTCTTGATAACGTTAACTTAAGTTTGACAATCATAGGGATAACTATAATCAAGCAACTCCATATCCTGTATAAGGACGTTTATAAGGAGGATGTAAGCCCAAGACAATATCCTCTTTAGATACTCCCATCTCCACTAATGCTTGTCCAATATCTATTTCAGTCATATTGCGCTGAATCCAGAATCTTGTCATTCTTAATATCTAAATGAATAAAGCAGTTATAAACTCGCTTAAGACCATCCCAGCCCACATCTAATAACTGATAGTGGTCATGTTCTAGATCAAAAATTCGTTGGCATTCAATGTCTGGATTTTCTTCTGCCATCATTGCTTGTTCATTGAGCAGTTGACGAATACATTGACGGTAATGTTCTAATCTCTCCATTCGATAATTACCTCCTATAAAAGGATCATAGTAAAATACAATCTTTTAGCACTTGAGCGCGAATCCGGGATTTTAACCCAGATTCTGTGACTACATCTACTTTCCGCTCTAACAATTGCTCTAAATCATCAATCAATCCTGTCGGAAACCATGATGAAATTTTTTCGATATCATAATCAATTAAAAGATCAATATCGCTATCTTCTGTTTCTTCAAACCTAGCTACGGAGCCAAATACTCGCACGTTAAATGCCCCGTGTCTTGCTGCTACTGCTAAAATTTTATCTCTTTTTTCGGTCAATTGTTCCAACAACATGATGATATTCTCCCCAAAGTTAATCAACTGTTACTAATAAGTTAACTCAATAATTACCTCCTTTTGAGGGTCATGATCCTGTTCAATAATTCCATCACCAATTAGGATATCTCCATCCTACCAAACTGCTGCTTGTCCAGGAGTAATTGCCAACTGAGATTCATCGAAAGCTATTTGTACATTCGGGCGATAATTTATCACTTAAACTTTCACCCTTCTTCCAGAATCTCCCAAAATATCCTTAACTGAACCGGATTGAGTCCTAAATTATTAGAACTAGAGCAAACCAAGTCTTTTCAAAGCATCTTCAGCTGCAAGTTTTTCAGCTTTCTTTTTACTATGATCTTTACCTCTACCATATTCATTACCAGCAACGTAAACTACAGCCGTAAATTCTGGATCATTATCAGTTCCACCAGAGCGAGTGGTTTTATATTCAGGAGGTTGACGGTTGGGATTACCCGAAAAATTGGGATCTAAAACGACTTGTTGTAACCAACCTTTCACATCATCGTTAATTTTAGGTATCGCATCTTGGGTCGTAGGTAAATCGTTGACTACTGCTGCAAAAAAGGGGTTAATAAAATCACTGACTGCTTCAATTCCTGAATCTAAATAATAAGCACCAATCACTGCTTCAAATACATTACTGAGTAATGAGGTTTTCTGAACGTCCTCCACTCAGCTCTTCACCTCTTCCCAATCTCATCCATTTTCCCAGCTCTAATTCAGTAGCAAATTTGGCTAATTGAGGAGCATCAACTAAATTTGAACGTAAAACAGTCATTTTTCCTTCTCTTAAATCTGGATGATATTTATATAAAAAATCACCACTGATAAAAGTGAGTAGAGCATCTCCCAGAAATTCTAACTGTTCATTATCATCACCTTGATTGGGATTTTCATATTTATAGGAAGTATGGGTTAAAGCTTGATTGAGCAAATAAGCATTTTCAAAAGGAATACGCTTCAATAGCTGTTCTAGTCTCTCTCTACTCCGAGCTTCCTCCGCTGAAGAAACAGTTCGAGAACGGTTTTCATGTCTGACTTGCTCTTGAGCTAAAAGACGGAGAACATCTTGTCGCTGTTTTTCGACATCTTCCACTTGAGGAGCAGAAATAGATTTCAAGAACCGCAGCACACTATCGATCGCTCTATAGGTATCATCAGTGGAAAAATCAGATTGATGTGCCCACTGATTTCGGACTGCAATTAACTCCTTCACTAGAGCTTGATCAGACTGACTCAGATGATTTTTGAAAACTTTGTCCTCCCGATTGACAATAGTTAATAATACCGACACATCCTCACGAATAATCTCATCGGTTTTTCGTTTCGATTTCTGCTGATTTTTAAAATATGAATTATCTATTTTTTTGATCCAATCTTTGTCATAGACTGATGACATTTCTTGGTCAACATATTCATATAAACCTTGTCGCAAATGCTCTAAAGCTTTGCCAATTCTCTCCTTATTATTAATTCCCATTAATTTACTCCAGCATAGTTGAGTGACTAACTAAATAGATGATCCTGGTTTGCTACGACAAGATTACCTTAACTATACTAATATATCATAAGTAAGCTCATAGTAGTGAGGCTGACCCGGTTTTAGCCGATCGCCCTGAACTACTTCTAGTTTAGAATATCTTGATCTAGTCTTTACAAATTCTTTATTTATCGATGATATTTTTTACAGAACAAAAAAACTTTTGCTCGTCTTCTCAGAACCATATTTGATGGTTGTCTAGAACAATAGCATCTGTAATAATACTGAGCATAATGGGCTAGTCTAGAGCAATAGCATCTGTAATAATACGGAGACAGATGGCATCAAACATGATGGAACTAAAATAGCTTTGTGGTAGTCTAAAAAAGTGTTGAGTTGAAATATGCTATTTATGTTGAAAATAAGTGGATTAAGTCTCACTATCATTGCTGCTGCTGTTATGCTTCTACCTACTACCGCTCGTGCTGGAGAAGTCCTCGATCGAGAAATTGATCAACAACATCGAATCGAGCAAGGAGTACGGAACGGTACTATTAATCGTCAAGAATATCGCAATCTTGAACGCCGCGAGGCATCAATTAACAGACAACGACTGTATGATGACCGTCATGGGATGACACCAGCAGAAAGAGAACAGCTCAATCAACGCTTGAATCATCTTTCTCACAGTATCTACGAAGATAAACACAATTAATTATTTATCTCATTTTTTAAATAGGTTTTTCTGTATATTCGTTAGCGATCGCGATCACCTGAGGATATCGGTGATCGCGATCTTTTTTTCAACATCGTCAATTAAGTAATGTCCCTCTGCCTAGATCGGGACAAAAAATGGTCAGCTTTCCCTAGCTAACCATTGGAAATTTTTGTTGTGTATTTTCTCTATTGGTAAAAACCCCAGACTGCACGTTCCCAAACTAGCAGTCAGTTTTAACCATACCTTCTATTCTAATAAAAGTGTAACACCAAACACTAAATTTTTGTTATAAAACTTAACATATATTGATCAGGAGAGACATAAATTTCCCTAATGAGACGTTAGTTTGACGGACTGAGAAAGCTGAAAAAAAGCTGAGACTAGATTTTAAGAATTACGTCTCAGCCATGAATAACATTATATCACGTCTCGATATTACCCGAATATTTGATGCCGTAGACTATTTCTGTACATATTTTGAGCGCTATTAGCAAATTTTTTGGTCAATTTGCTAGCAGGACTAATTGCTTATACCTAGCAAGAGAAAAAAACAGAACTGGACTTGCTAGGGGCATACGCCCGTACCAAGGATTACCAGCTCTACCTCCTGCTATCTTTTAGCTAAGTCAAATTGACTTCTATTTAGGCTGAATCGCCAACAGCTTTAATTTATACTGAACTTACCCCTATAAAAATGTACTAAATAGACATCAAATGCTTGTATAGAAAGCAATGCCGGATTTTGACCCTGCCCTAATTGTACACAGGCTTTTCGGAGTTTAAAAACTGTGGATTTAAAAATTAGACCAATTTATCATTATACAACTGCCCGAGTAAAATCTCATGTATTTCTATGTATGTTAGCTTACTATGTAGAATGGCAGATGCGTTCTCTTTTAGCGCCGATTCTGTTCGATGAAGATGATTGGGAAGATGCTCGACTTAACCAAAAATCTATTATTTGTGCTGCTGTTAGTAATTCAGCTAAAGCTAAGGCTAGAACTAAGGGCACGAAGGATGATCTACCTGTTCATAGCTTTCAAACTTTGTTAGCCGACTTGGGGACAATTGTGAAAAATAAAATTCAATCAACTCTACAAGGTGCAAATTTTGTTTTTGACAAAATTACTGAACCTACTAGAGTCCAACAAAAAGCTCTTGATTTGCTTGGTATTTCCCTAATTTGTACCCATTAAATCGATCCTAAAAATCTTTCAAACCCAAGCTAGTCATAGCAGATGGCTTTTGTCAAAGTGGGAAATTCAGGTTAAAAACTTAGTTGTAGTATGTCTGAAGTGCGAAAAGTGGGTTAAAAAAGTAGGGACTTCAAAAACTGTTCGCAGCGCTGGTAATTGGCAACCCTAATCCTCTTTCTTACAAGCGTCAACCAGACAGGACAGTACATTATTTGCAAGAATCTCTATCGTATCCCGACTGATTGAAGGTTCAGAAAATATGAAATTCAAAAGCATTTTTTCCTGAAAGGTTATGACGGCAGCACTAAGCATTCCTCCAAACACAGCCAGTGCTGGAACATAGCTGATTTCTTCTAGTTTAAAGGAACCGTAACCTGTAGGAATATTTACTCGCCCAACGTTAGTTATTACTACTGTTACAGGAACTTTATTAGGTCTGGATATCAGAGACTCAAATATTTTTTTACCCATTAACACTGTACTAAAAATATCGTCTCGTTCCAACCCAACTTTTAACTGCTGTGTTACATCTTGCGCTAAATCCCAGAATGATGTACTTTTTCGTATACTGTGAAATGAAGTTAAGCTTGAAGCCAAAACCCCCAATGGTTCATCGCTCACAATCGGTTTTAGACGTCTCCGCAAATCAACATACGAGCGACAACTAACCCGGATTACATCTGTTTTTTTAGAACCGGCAATTTTGGGAAATACTACCAACATTAATGCCGCGCATAAAGCACCTTGCATCGTTGCATTTTTTTGTCTACATAAATTTGCAAGTTGTTGAGTCAAAGTTTCATCTAGCTGTCTGCGAACGAACCCACAATAACGTAAACTAATAGGTACACATTTTTCAAAATCCATTGTTTTCGGTTGGTTCCAGATTAGCTGAAACTTAAGTTTAAACAAAAATAGTACACCTTTAATTTTACCTTTAATCCCTTTCATCGATTCAGGTAGTAATTCTTCAAGTGATGGAAGTGCAGGTAAGCTATCAATCTTGGTAATTTGTTCGCCCTCCACAAGTTTTTGACAGTAAGTAAGTAGCTCTGAATGCAGTCGAATGCTTGATAATCCATCAATTATAGCGTGATGTATTGTGGTAATTAGATAACTGACACTATTCTCATCATTAGGACAAACAAAAACAGATCGGATTAGGCATCGGCTGCTATCAATTTTTTCGTTTAGCTCTGATAAAACTACATCATTCCACTGCTCGCTTTGTACATTAGTCACAACACGCAAAGGAATTTTTTGCGTCCCTTCAGTTTCAAACTGAAGACTATCTAACTCACCGACAATTCGAGAATTAAGACGTGGATGACGACACTGAATAATGTCTAGAGATTGTCTAATAATTTCTTGCTTGAGATGTCCTTGAATCCGACTGATTGTCACTACATTATAAGCACCAGCACGGCGATTATAAACTTCCATCACCTGCTCAAGTGGAATAAGTTTTCTGTTGTCAGCCATCAATTTCATTACCTCCTCGCCTGATCCGATAGGTATTCTCTTAGTCCCCATTCATTATAGCTGTATCCGCGTAAGGATTTAGGTTGCAAGGAGTTAATTTAGTAAACTTGCGTATTGCAACGCCCATACAGCTCTAATGGTCTGGGAAACGTCCCGATTTTTGATCACCTCCAGTGTTTTTCAGGGACTACCCTCTTGTCACCCTCTGAAGAGTTTTATGATAGAGTTGAATGATCGCCATAACCTGAAATCTGGATCAAAATAAGAAGTTTTATCATGAAATTATCTAATGGACCAAAAACGCCAGCATTTTGGCAGACCCTACAATGGGTTTTTAATCCTCTAGAGTCTATGGATACCTGCTTTCAACGCTATGGTGATATGTTCACCTTTTACGTGGGCAAAAAAACACCCTGCGTATTTCTTGCACACCCCCAGGCTGTTAAGCAGGTTTTTACTGCTGATGTTGATCAGTTTGACAGCGGTTCATCAAACCAGATTGTCAAGCCTTTGATGGGTGAAAATTCCCTACTGTTAATGGATGGCGCAACTCACCGACGAATGCGCCATCTATTAACACCTCCGTTTCACAGTGAACAGGTACGGACATACGGGCAACTAATTAGCGATATTGCTGATCAAGTCACGAATCAGTTGCTGATCGGTAAAACATTCTCTGTGCGTGAGGTGATGCAAGAGATTTCTCTGCAGGTCATAGTGCAAACAATATTTGGTCTGTATGAGGGCGATCGCTATCAAAAGCTTATTTCCCTTCTGTCTTCCATGCTTGAGGGAACGAGTTCTGTCTGGAAGAGTAGCTTCCTATTCTTTAAAATACTCCAGCAAAATTTAGGATTGTGGGGTCCTGGGGACAATTCCTGCACATAAGGCAGCAAATTAGCGAACTACTCTATGCTGAGATCCGGGAACGTCGCGAGAATCTAGACCATTCTGGCACAGATGTCCTTACTTTACTAATATTTGTTCGTGATGAAAATGGTCAACCATTGACCGATGCTGACTTACACGATCAGTTACTGACACTCTTGGTAGCTGGACACGAGACTACAGCCACTTCTTTAGCTTGGGCAATGTACTCGATTCACCAAGTACCTGGGGTACTTGATAAATTGCTACAAGAACTAGGTAATCTGCCAGACAATCCAGATCCCACCAGCATTGCTAAATTACCTTATCTCTCAGCCGTTTGTCAGGAAACTTTGAGAATGTACCCAATTGTTTTTCACACCTTCGGACGGGTTGTTAAATCACCTATAGAGATTATGGGTTTCCTGTTTGAACCAGGTGTTATCCTAGCTCCTTGTATCTATTTAATTCATCGACGCAAGGATATATATCCGGAACCGGAACAGTTTAAGCCAGAGCGATTTTTAGAACGACAATTTTCACCTTATGAGTATTTACCTTTTGGAGGTGGTAGCCGTCGCTGTCTGGGTATAACATTAGCACAATTTGAAATGAAAATTGTGCTGGCTAAGATATTATTGAAATGGCAATTAGCGCTAGCTGATAGATATATGGTAAAACCAATACGGCGTGGATTAACACTAGGAGTAACTGGTGGTGTTCCTATGGTAGCTATCAGTAAGCGTTAGAATTCAATTCAAACTGTAAATTATCTTACTTGCAATGGTTATTTTGCTCTAAATACTTATCTTTGGCTCTAAAGGTTTATGCTTAATCAAAAAGTGGGATGCTCCCCTAGCAGCGAGAATGAAATAGAAAGAATAGCAATTATTGGCATTGGTTGTCGTTTTCCAGGCAGTGCCAATAGTCCCGAAAGTTTCTGGAAACTACTGCGAAATGGCATAGATGCTATTACTGAAGTGCCAGCGGATCGCTGGGATTTAGACACTTTTTATGATCCAGATCCAGCCAAACCTGGGAAGATAAAAACGCGATGGGGTGGCTTCATCGAAAAAATTGACGAATTTGATGCCAATTTTTTTGGAATTTCCCCTCGTGAAGCATCTCGCATAGACCCGCAGCAACGACTGTTGTTAGAAGTTGCATGGGAGGCGCTAGAAGATGGGGGACAGATGCCTGAACAGCTAACTGGTACAAATACTGGCGTGTTTATTGGTATCTATACTCATGATTATGAAGCCATTCAGCTTTCTTCCCAGAATCGAGATTTGATTGACAGCTACACCAATACCGGCTGGCCTACGTGTTTTGCTGCCAACCGCATTTCCTATTTCTTCGACTTTCGCGGTCCCTCTATTGCTCTCGACACCGCATGTTCCTCATCTCTGGTTGCCGTACATTTGGCTTGCAACAGCATCTGGAATGGAGAGTCTGCTATGGCTTTGGCAGGTGGTGTAAATATCATCCTTAGACCTGAGCCTAACATTGGTTTGAGCGTCGCGTCAATGCTTGCTCCAGATGGGCGTTGTAAAACCTTTGATGCTAAGGCTAACGGTTTTGTAAGGAGTGAAGGGGCAGGAATCGTTGTCTTGAAACTATTATCCCAGGCGATCGCAGATGGCGATCCGATTTATGCCGTGATTCGAGGCAGTGCCGTTAATCAAGACGGACGCACTAATGGTATGACAGTTCCCAGTCGGGAAGCCCAAGAAGCAATGCTCTGGGAAGTCTATCAGCGAGCTGGGATATCACCTGGACAAGTGCAGTACATTGAAACTCATGGCACAGGAACTCCCGTCGGAGATCCAATTGAAGCGAATGCACTGGGCAATGTACTGGTAACTGATCGTGCTCCAAATAATTATTGTCATATTGGCTCAGTAAAAACTAACATTGGACATTTAGAAACAGCATCAGGTATTGCTGGATTAATCAAGGTGGCACTGTCGCTGAAACATCAGGAAATTCCACCTAATTTGAATTTTTTAGAACCCAATCCCCAAATTAATTTTGAAAAATTACAGTTGCAAGTGCAACAAAAGTTAGAAACTTGGACTAATAATGAGCATTGTCCACGTATAGCCGGAGTAAATTCATTCGGGTTGGGAGGTACTAATGCTCATACTGTTTTAGAAGAAGCCCCGCAGGTTAGCCCGCCTGTCCAAAATCGCCAAAATGTGAGTGCCAGTTTGTTAACGCTGTCTGCTCATAGTCCCGAAGCCCTTCAGACAGTGGTGCATAAATACCTTGAATTATTAGCTGGAACTGCTGGCAATGAAGTTTCGCTTCAGAATATTTGCTATACAGCCAGTTTGCGCCGAGGACATCACGATCACCGTTTGGTGCTTGTAGCTCATTCTCAGAAACAGTTAATTAAACAACTGGAAGCATTTCTGGTGGGTGTAAACCTACCGGGTATGTCTGCTGGTCGCAAAATTTTTAATAAACAGACGAAACTTGCCTTTGTTTTCTCTGGTATGGGTCAACAGTGGTGGGCAATGGGACGGCAACTGTGGCAAGAAGAACCTGTATTTCAGGCAGTTATAAAACAGTGTGATGCGTTGTTGTTACAAGCCGCGAACTGGTCTTTAGTGGAAGAATTGACCGCATCAGAAGAGACTTCGCGTATTAATGAAACCGAAATAGCGCAACCGATTATCTTTGCGGTACAAGTCGCTCTAGCTGCCTTGTATCGTTCCTGGGGCATTTGTCCTGACGTTATTGTCGGTCATAGCGTTGGTGAAGTAGCAGCTGCTCATGTGGCTGGAGTTTTGAGCATTGAAGATGCTATCCAGGTGATTTTCCACCGCAGTCGCGTACAAGCAAAAATTGCTGGAACAGGAAAGATGTTAGCCGTTGGTTTGTCGTCAGAGGAGGCTGAACGCAAGTTAACAGGATACGAAGATCGCGTTTCCATAGCAGCTATCAACAGCTCCAGATCCGTTACTATTTCTGGAGATAGCACGGCCTTAGAAGAAATTGCCAAATCCTTAGAAGCGCAACAGATTTTCAATCAATTTCTACGAGTCGAATTACCTTATCACAGCCCATTTATAGAGCCTTTAAAGCCAGATTTAGTGGAGTCGCTGCAACTCATTAATCCTCAAAAAGCTACTATTCTCCTGTTTTCCACTGTCACCGGCCAACAAGTTGAAGGTTCGGAACTGGATGCCACCTACTGGGGACAAAATATGAGGAATCCTGTTTTGTTTGCAGCAGCAATCGATAAACTTGTGCGAGCAGGTTATGATCTCTTCTTGGAAATCAGCGCTCGTCCAGTTCTAGCCAGTTCAGTATCTGAGTCTTTTTCATCGCAAAACATACAAGGGACAGTAGTTCCTTCCTTACGGCAGGGCGAACCAGGACGAGCCACGATGCTGGAGGTGATGGGCAAACTTTACACCTTGGGATACTCCATGGACTGGCACGGACTTTATCCTGAAGGTGGTCAATTTGTGCGGCTACCGTCCTATCCTTGGCAGCGAGAGCGGTTTTGGAACGAATCGGAAGCATCTAAGGATTCGCGGTTAGCAGCCCCAATCCACCCTCTGTTAGGTCGCTCTGTGCCTGGGCTGCATCCTTCTTGGCAGCTAGAAGATCCGCTACGCTTTTCTTATCTTAAAGACCACCAAATACAAAGTTTAACGGTTTTTCCAGGTGCCGGATATGTGGAAATGGCATTAGCTGCCACTGCTGCAAATTTTGGCAAAAACGAGGGATGGTTACTTAAAGATATCAAAATCCAAAAAATGCTAGTGCTGTCGGACAAGCCGCGATCACTTATGCAAGTGCTTTTAAGCCCTGGTGAGAATGAAGAATGGTTATTTGAAATTGCCAGCCGTCCTGAAAGCGAGAAAGATTCTTGGACAGTCCATGCCGTCGGCACACTGAGTCGTGAGAGCAGTCTTCCTGTACTAACATCAAATTTGAGTGAAGCTCAAAAACAATGTCTAACAAGTGGATCGGTACAAGACCTCTACCGCAATTTCCTAATCATCGGGTTAGAATATGGTAAGTACTTTCAAGGGATTCAACAATTCTGGCTAGGTGATGAAGAAGCACTAGCTCAGATTGAAGTAAAACTAGATGTCAAAGATTATTGGCTTCACCCTGCCATCCTGGATGCCTGTTTCCAAACCTTGTTGCTCGCAGTACCAGGAGGACTAACCTCTACCTACCTACCAGTTAGCATAAAACAAGTAAAAATCTACGGTCAGGTAAAAAGCCCCTGCTTTGCTCATGCTATTTTGACCCAGAATGAGCAAAAAACGATTGAAGGCAATATCTTGGTGTTTGATGCCGTTGGCAACATTTTTGTGGAAATTCAAGGACTTTGCGGTCAATCTCTGGGAGAAGAAAAGAAAACACAATCCAGCAATATTGATGATTATTTCTACGAGGAATACTGGCAGGAGAAGCAATCGCCTTTTCCAAATACAAATATCATAGCAGGCCATATCCTTGCTCAAATATCGCGCTGGCAGTCAGAATTAAATTCAATCCAACAAGTTGAGGAATTTTCCTTAGAAATAGACAAACTTTGCGCTGCTTATGTGCGGAAAGCTTTTGCCAAACTAGGCTTTCAATCTTCGTTTGCAGAGGAGATAGATGTTCCCTCTCTCATGCAACAACTGAAGATTGCGCCACAACATCATCGTTTTGTGAATCGTCTATGGTCGATTGCGAAAAATACAGATTCTCTCGCCCCTGGTACTTATCCCCAGAGTCTATTTGAAAAGATTTGGAACAGCCTGCCTTTCTACCATTTGGAACTTACTATCCTCAAGCGAATTGGAGAATATCCGCTAGCGGATATTCTCCAAAACCCAAGTTTAGCACTGCAAATTCTCTTTCAAGACGATATATTAAAAACTTGGTATGAAGTTGCGATTACTAATCGACCTCACTTACAAATGATTGCGGAAGCTTTATCTCAAGCACTAAAAAATATTTCCACCAAACGAGTCATCCGTATCTTAGAAGTAGGAGCAGGAACAGGTGCGCTCACTTCATATCTACTACCACTACTGACTGGATATCAAGTTGAATATGTATTTACTGACATATCAGCTTCATTCTTCGTTAAAGCTAAGGAGCGATTCCGTGAGTTTTCATTTGTTAAATATAAAACTCTCGACTTAGAAAAAGATGCTATTTCGCAAGGATATCAAAAGCATTACTTTGATATCATATTTGCCTATGATGCGCTACACACTACCAAGGATTTGTCTGAGACATTACAACATTTACAATCCTTGCTAGTTCCTGGTGGGTGGTTAGCTGCCCTCGAGGTAACTGATTGTCCGATTTGGGTCGATATCGTATTTGGATGTCTCGAAGGATGGTGGAGATTTGTGGATACCGATCTCCGACCGTCTCATGCAACTTTATCTCGCAAAGCATGGGAAAACCTCTTGCAAACAGTCGGATTTGTAAATATCTCAACGATTGCTAACAAACCAGAAGGTGAATCTGTTCATTCTATTCTTTTGGCACAAAAACTAGAGATAATTCCTGTTTATAACCTAGAAAAAGATAATTCGTGGGTCATCTTTACGGATTCTCAAGGTTTAGGTAATGAGCTAGAAAATATTTTACACCAAGCCGAGCAGAAAATATTTGTTGTTTCTCGTGGAGAAAAGTTTCAAAAAAGCGATGAAACTCATTTAATACTCAGTAGCGATCACGTTAGTGATATGCAAACACTGCTAAAGGAGCTGCCTGAAGTAAGAAATATCGTTCATTTGTGGAGCTTGGACGATCCAGAATCATCTCTGATGAGTGTTGTCAACCTTGTAAAAGCCCTAATTGAGACTAATTTGTCTGAAAAAACGCATATTTGGCTAGTGACGAAGGGGGCGCAAATGGAGTGTACATTTCCAGAACAATCGCCGTTAGTGGGACTGGGAAGGACAATCGTGAACGAATGCCCAGAACTTAAGTTCACTATGGTGGATCTCGAGTCAGAAAATTCTGCTCGTACACTCTTTGATGCAATGGGGTTTGACAACAGTGAACCAGAAATGGCATTTCGTCAGGGAGTTTGTTATGTTCCTCGACTCATTCCCACAAAGAAGGAAGAGCTTTCCCGGTCTGTTTCCTTGGATGCTCAGGAAGCATTTCGTCTAGAGATGCAAGAGCCTGGGCTAATAGATCGGTTGACATTTTGTGCTACAAAGCGAAAAAAACCGGCTTCCGGACAAGTAGAGGTTAAGGTCTTCGCTTCTGGTGTGAGCTTTAATGATGTCGTGTTCGCTCTAGGTATGCATCCAGACCCAGCTTTTCACCAGTCTTCTTCTGACATTGTCTATTCTCTTGGTAAAGAATGTGCAGGAAAGGTTGTTGCAGTGGGTGAAGGAGTAAATGAATTTGCCGTTGGAGATGATGTAATTGCAATGGGCAGTTACTGCTTTGGCTCCTTTGTGACCACAAGCATCGATCTGGTAATTCACAAACCAGCTCACCTAACGTATGAGGAAGCAGCGAGTATTCCAGGAATCTTTCTTACTGTTTACTACGCTTTCCATCATTTGGCAAGGATATTACCAGGAGAGCGAGTTCTAATTCACTCTGCCGCTGGAGGTGTTGGTCAGGCAGCGATTCAGTTGGCCCAAATGATGGGAGCCGAGATTTTTGCCACGGTGGGAACATCCGAAAAACGGGCTTTTTTGCGTTACCAAGGTGTCAAACACATCATGGACTCACACACTTTATCTTGGGCTGAAGAGATTATGAAAATTACCAGCGGGAAAGGTGTTGATGTTGTACTCAATTCTTTGGCAGGAGAAGCCATTTCTAAAGGAATTTCGGTTCTGTCTCATTCCGGTCGTTTTTTAGAAATTGGGATTCGGGATATTTTTAACAATAGCCAAATTGGTCTTTTGCCTTTTCAGCGAAATTTATCTTTCTTCGCGATCGATCTGTATCGCATAGCGAAAGTTCGCACGCCATTCATCAAGTCTATGTTACGAGATGTAATAGCACTATTTGAAAGCAAGCAATTAAAACCTGTTCCTATTAATCCATTTCCGCTTTCAGATGCAGTAAACGCTTTCCGCTTTATGACACGGGGCAAGCACATCGGAAAAATTGTGCTTAATTTTCAATCGCCCCAGGAAGTTTTATTAAATCCATCGTCTGAATTGTTCTTATCGGATGCCACTTACCTAATCACAGGAGGGTTGGGCGGTTTCGGGTTAGCATTAGTGGAATGGATGGTAGAGAAAGGAGCGCGGTATTTTGTTTTAGTAGGAAGAAGTGGTATTTGTAATAAACAAGTACATCGCACCATTCAAGGAGTAGAAAACAAAGGAGCCAAGGTTGTCGTAGCACAGGGAGATGTCAGCCAACAGCATCAGTTAGCCAGCATATTAAACAATATTGCTCAACAAAATATGCCCCCATTGCGAGGCATTTTTCATCTAGCTATGGTTCTGGACGATGATTTTATAGTCCGGTTGAATTCGGAACGCTTCCAGCAGGTTATGGCTCCAAAAGCAACTGGAGCTTGGAATTTGCACAAGCTTACTGAACAAATGCCACTGGACTTTTTTGTTCTCTTCTCCTCGTTGTCTGCATTGGCTGGTAATCCACAGCAGGCTAACTATGTAGCTGCTAGTGTCTTTCTCGATGCTCTTGCTCACCATCGTCGTCTGCAAGGGCTTGCAGGTATTTCCATCAATTGGGGAGTTTTAGCTGAAGTAGGGGCTGTTGCACGTTCCTCAAGACGTGCCAGAGTCCAAGCTGAGAAAGGATGGCTATCCTTTTCGCCACAACAAGCATTTGCGGGGCTGGAATATATCTTACGTCAGAATCCAGTCCAACAATGTTTTATGAATATTGACTGGCAGGCTATTACTAATATTTGGGGTAAACGGGAACGATTTTCTCATTTATGTCAGGAGTTTACGGTCGAAGTTGGGGCTGCGACTGCGATCGCTAATGAGAATCAAGAAAGTTTGGAGGTACGACTTGGCAAACAGGTTGCGGTGCTTTTAGGAACTTTGGCATCCAAAATTGACATTCACACACCACTCAACCGTCTGGGACTTGATTCTTTAATGACCTTTGAACTGAAAACATGGTTAGAAAAAAATGCTGGAATCAACGTGTCTCAACTTTACCTAATGGAAGGAGCAACTGTAGCATTACTTGCGGAAAAAATAACCCCGGATGCGTCTGAAAAGAAAGGCTGGATTGTACGTTTCCGTCCCAATCACCAGGCACGTCTTCGCCTATTTTGCTTCCCCTATGGAGCTGGTGTTGCGTCAATTTTTGAATCTTGGCCCGATTATTTGCCGCCTGATGTAGAAGTGTGTGGAATTCAGCTTCCTGGGCGAGAAACTCTCAACGGGATACCACTTATTTCTGATATGGATCATCTTTTGCAAAGATGGTTGCCAGAGTTACTGCCACTTCTTGATGTCCCCTTCGTATTTTATGGTCATAGCCTGGGTGGATTGCTTAGTTTTGAAATGGCTCGTTGTCTTCGCAAACAGCATCAACTTAGTCCAGTTCATTTATTTGTAGGTGGAACCCCTTCACCACAAGTCTTTCCCTCTGCTTTGAAAAAAATCTTTGGGCATGAAAAATTACTAATTGAATCTATGCCTGACGAACAATGGATGCAGATCCTTGTCAAGTCAAAAATTTTGAACAAACCCACTCTATCAATGGCATCAATCGCTCGTGCTGATATTCTGCTGGTCAGGAATGCTTATGAGCAAGAAGCGCCATTCGATTTTCCGATTACTGCATTTATTGGAGAAAAAGATGAAGTGCTCACGAATAATCAGGTAATTTTAGCTTGGGGGGAACAAACTACAAAGAGATTTTCATTGCAAACTGTTCCAGGAAATCACTTGTTTATAGACACTAATAAGGAATTGTTTTTGCCAATTTTATCAGCCGCATTAACCGATGTCTCATAAATTGAGAAACTGCTATTGATACTGACTCTGAAACTTTCTGGAGCATTTAAATCGTCTGAGACAAGCTGTTTTCTTGGCAATAAATTAAGTTTATTGCCAAGAAAAACAAGGGCCGTTTTCTTGAGGATAAAATTATGATACCTAGATGGGTATTAAAGATGGAAAATTTAACTCTAACTCTTCGTCTAAATCTCCGTCTATGAGGGAGCGAGGCGTAGCTAAAATAATCGTAAATTGCTAATAATAAATCGTAAAAAGATGACAAAAAAGATGGAAAAAAAGGCCAATAAAGAACGTCAAACCGCCCAAGATTATACTGAGAAATTAGGGGCAATTGTGGAATTAGATATGATATCTATTCCTGGTGGTAAATTTTGGATGGGGACTCCGAAGGAAGAAATTGAAAAACTTTGTAAGGAATATAAATTAGATTATTTTAGAACAGAAAGTCCTCAACACCAAGTTACTGTGCCGGCGTTCTTTATGGGTAAATACCAAGTCACCCAGGCACAATGGAAAGTTATAGCAGAACAAACCGATCTTAAAGTACAAATTGATTTAGATCCTGACCCATCTCATTTTAAAGAACCTTACGAAGAATACGATAGATGGACTAGACCAGTAGAACAAGTTAATTGGTATGAAATGAAAGAATTTTGCGATCGTCTTTTCAAGCTAACAAAAAGAGAATATCGCTTACCCACAGAAGCAGAATGGGAGTATGCTTGTAGGGCAGTTATTAGCGATCAGCCAGTAGCAGAATGGAATCAGAACTATCATCAACCGTTTCATTTTGGTGAAACCATCACTACAGAATTAGCTAATTATCGTGGAACTGATGTGGAGTATGAAGGTAAAGTTATACCCGGTCATTATGGAAGCGGAATAAAAGGAGAATATAGAAAAAAAACCACTCCAGTTGGCTATTTTAAGAGAACCAATGCTTTTGGACTTTACGATATGCACGCTAACATTTGGGAATGGTGCGAAGATGATTGGCACGATAATTATGAGGGGGCATCTGCAGATGGTAGTGCTTGGTTAACAGGTGAAAAAAATGTTACAAAAGTAATACGAGGCGGTTCGTGGTTCTATAATCCGGCGTACTGCCGCTGTGCCTTTCGCTTCGACTACAACCCCGATTCCCGCTACTACACTCTTGGGTTTCGAGTTGTGAGCGTGGCTGCGAGGACTTAATCTGAACTTCCCCCTGCAAATACACCTCTAATGACGAACCAGGACCGGCACAACTGGGTGCAAAGGTATATAAAAATAACTTAGTGAGAAATTAATGCTACTGTGAGAAATTTATTAAGTGCAACTTCATAGAAAAATGGTATAAGTATTGCTGAATATATTTTTCTGAGAATTCTGATTAAGATTTTACAATCAATTAAAAAAGTGAAGTTAGAAAGTATAGCTAATGCTCTCCCGTTACCGATTATTTTTTAAAGTAGAAGAAAAAAGTGCAGCGATTTCTATCATGCGCAAGAGCTATACGCCCGTACAATCTATCCTTACCAGCTCTATCTTTTAACTTCGTCAAACTGACTTTAATGAGACGTTCATCCCATCCCCCATTATGTCTTGATTTGCTCGGCAGCATCCTGGGGTCGTCCCCAAATCACCCGCTCTTGTTTGTAGACTACCATCCCAGGTTTAGCACCTTTAGGTTTATAGACATATTTAGGTTGAGTATAAATAACCGGGACTTGATCACTTTGACGGGCACGACTATAAAAAGCACTCATATTTGCCGCAAATTGTAAATCCGCGTCATCAGCAACACTACCCGGTTCTAAACGTAATAATAGATGACTACCTGGTATTTCCTGAGTATGAAACCAAAGATCGTAATCCCCAGCTAGACGAAAGGTAAGTTGATCATTTTGACGATTATTGCGACCAATTAACAATTCAAACCCACTGGGCGATCGCAGTCGATAAAAATCTGTCCCAGTTACATCACCTGGGCTCCGATAGTCTGGCTCCTCTAAATATTTTTGTCCAATTAACTCTTCGCGAATTTCCCCTAAAGCTTGCAAATCCGCAGGTTCTCGATACAACTCCAACTGAGCAATGGCAATTTCCACCTGTTCTAAATAATCAATTTCCCCTTGGACTTGAGCGAGTAAAGGTGCCACCGCAATCCGGGCCCGTTTCAGTTTTTGGTGACGACGATAGAGAGACTGGGCATTTTGCACCGCATTCTTTTCCACATCCAAAGGAATCGTGACGGGTTGACCTGTTTCAAAATCAGCCAGAGCGATCGCACTCATCCCGGGTTTCCACACCTGGAGATGAGCCATTAACAAATCTCCATATTGACGATACTGATCAGCTTCATCCGACTGAGACAAACGTTCCTGAAAATTCCGAGCTTTCACATTTAATTTCGCCAAAACACTACTAATTTTTTGACTAAGTTGATGGCGTAATTGTTTAAATACTTGTTGATTCAGTTCATCTGTATAATAACGATTAAGTAATACTTGCACTGATGGAGCCGGATCAATTAGACCCCAATCCAGCATAGTATATCCAGTCGCAGTCAATCCTGGCTGAAATTTACCTTGCTCTAAAGCTTGTAACCATTCTTGCCACCGTTGAAACAACTTTTCCCAATCGGTATAATTTAAACTAGCTGTAGATTGGGCTGGATCAAGACCAACTGATTGAATCATGGATTGGACAATTGCCGAACTTAAACCACGATAAGTTTTTAACAATTGACTCAATAAAGTCCCCGGTACTAAACTAATCCGCTCTTGCCATCTAGCTTGAGATTCACTTAAAGTGGGAATCGGATTAGTCAATGCTGGAGGAACTTCATAGGGTTGACCAGTCAAAATTGGACGAACGCTAGACTGCTGGCTATTAACTTGATGGGCGACGCTAATAATAATATTTTCGTGATTAACCAGAATAACATTGCTATATTTACTCATAACTTCTACATACAAATGCCAAAGGGCTGGTTCTCCTGGACGTTTGGCAAATTGTAAGTCGAGCACTCTTTCCCAGGGAGCGATCGCGCTGATTGATACCAAAGCTAACTTGGATAATTGATGTCTTAATTGGTCGCTAAAAGTAAATGTATCGGGCAGACGAGGAGGGGGATTACCAATACAAATACGAGCAGCTTGAGGGTGCCAAGAAATATCTAACCAACCGCGACGATCCATCGTGCGTAACCCTAAAGCAATGGTGTAGCGATCGCGTTGATACACCTGTTCTAAACGAGATGGTAACCAACTAGCACGTAGTTCCCCACTACTAGCCATCATGGTAGTAAAATCAACAGGTTGCATTGCCGATCCGCCTCAACATTAATAACAGTTTCTTTCCATCCTGACAAATTCCCATCCCAAGTTAGCAAAATTTACCTCATCTCCCTCAAACCGTAAACCAGGATTTGGTTTTAATTTTAGCGTTCAGAATCCAAATTTTTGGCTCTAACAAAAAATTAAACCTTGATCCGCTTATTCTGGGGTAAAACCGTCAGTAGGTTATGGATATAAATCTTATCAATATCGGCTTTGGTAATATTGTCTCTGCTAACCGAGTAATTGCCATTGTCAGTCCCGAGTCTGCTCCAATTAAACGGCTCATTTCCGACGCTAAAGATCGGGGACAACTGATTGATGCTACCTATGGTCGTCGGACTCGGGCAGTAATTATTACTGATTCTAGCCACATTATTCTTTCCGCTATTCAACCAGAAACTGTTGCTCATCGCTTTATTCTGAATAAAGATGGTAGTACCGATACCTAATGTAGTAATTAAGGAAAATAAAACTATGGCTGAACAAAAGACTTATCTGGAATTATCGGAAACTGATGGAGTTTCTCATAAATTTTATGAAGTAGTTGTGAATGATACCGAAGTAACTATTCGTTATGGTCGGATTGGTGATCAAGGACAAACTAAAAAGACTAATTATGCTACTCCCGAAAAAGCTTTAGTGGAAGCTAATAAAAAAATTAAAGAAAAGATGAAAAAAGGTTACGAACCAGCAATTATAGGAGTCCGTCAAAAACGGGTAATTACTCGTCGTCAAGTTAATAGTACAGCATCCACAGCAAAGCGATCGCCTGTTTTATGGAAATTTGCTTCCGGTGCTAGTGCTTTTGGGATTTTTATTGATCAAAATCATTGCTGGGTAGGTAATCAATCAGGTCAAATATTTTGTCTAGATCATGACGGACAAGTTCTCAATCAATTCAAACTAGCAGAAGGGGTGAAATGTATTGTCGCTGATGATGTGTGGCTCTATGTTGGTTGTGATGATGGCAATGTTTACAATCTGAATAGTAAAGTACCTCGTCTCGCTTATGAAATTGATGAAAATGTGGATATTTATTGGTTAGATATCTATGATGGAGTTGTCGCAGTTTCTGACGCTAATGGGGGATTAACAACCGTCAATCCTGATGATGAATCCCAGTGGAATCGGTTAAGTCAAGGAAGATCTGGTTGGATGGTACGCAGTGATCAAAATGGGATTTATCACGGTCATAGTCTAGGGGTAACCATGTATGATCGAGAAGGTAAAGTTATTTGGTATCAAAATACTGATGGTGCAGTGCTATTTGGTTGGCAAGAATTATCTACTGTTTATGCGGCAACTAGCAATAAAAAAATTCATGCTTTTACTAAAAAAGGTGAAATAATTACTGTTTATCAATGCGATAGTATTGTCTATTCTTGTGCTACGGCTGAAAATGGCAAGTATGTTTTTGCTGGAGACAATAGTTCCTCAATTTATTGCTTCGAGCAGTCCGGAACCAGACTGTGGAAATTAGCAACTGGATGTGGTTCAGCTTTATCAATGCAATTTTTGCGCGATCGCATTTATATTGTTACCACCGATGGTTCTTTAGCTTGTATTGACGCAAGTGAAACTGCAATTAAATCTGCTCAAGCAGGTACAGTTCCGGAACCAATTAACATTAAAGCTCCTCAAATAGACCCAAATATTCTTACTAATACCCCCTTAGAAACTACTACTAATTCCAGTCAAGGCATAATTTTAGAATGCTTCAAAGAAGGTAACAAATTAAGAATGCGAGTGATTTCCCCTGGATATAACCCTAATTGGAAAGTCCAGTTTCCTAAAGATATTCGCGAAGAAAGCGCTAGATATATAGTTGCAGAAATTCGTCAATCAACAAATGGTAATTTTTATCGTGTTTATGGAGATATTAAAAAATTGATCTAGTGGTCAAACAATTGATCTGATAGAATGAAACAGCCCTACCAGATCAATGTATAGCCGTAAAGTCTCCCTAATTAAATCAGTTTATGAGCTAATTCCTTCAATCGCTCACTTCCTCCTTGCACCAGATAATTTCTTTTCTCCCCCTCTATGTAATTTAGAGTTTTTTGATCGGCCTGAAATGCTAAAATGTTATGATCAGTAATCACGGGTTGATAACGGAGATAGTTATTCTTCAGTAAACTTTTAGCTACAGAGTCAATTGCATCAGAAGAACCATCGGAAGATACGTCAAATAGTGGAATCCCTAGGGGCAAAATATTAGTCCACTTCAATCCCCCCCAACTTTTAGCATCCTCAGGGGTAATTCTATGGGCAGCTTGACCTGTTCCAAAAGAAACGAGTAAAATATCCCCCAACGGGGTTCCTTGATCAAGCTGTTGTGAGAGCGCACATAAGCTGGGATTATTAGCAACAACTCCTCCATCAATTAAAGGAATACCTTCTTTAGGAATTTGTCTGGGCAAGTCTCCTTCAATTTTCTCAGCATCTTCATGAGCGTCCAAAAACTGTTGCTCCTTTAAAAGATAAGCAGGAAAAGCAACAGGTGCGGCAGAAGATGAGCGACATACTTGCCAGACAGGGACTTTAGCAGATTTTGCCTCTGTACTTTTGAAGATAACAGCCTTTCTGTTATAGGCGTCATAGCTTACAACTACTGTGGGTTTAGGCAAATTTCCAAACGGTAAGTCATGAAATTCGCTGATGAGAACTTCTTCCAATCCTTGAGGAGAAAAAAGAGGGCAGGAAATATGGCGTTCGCTCAGACGCTCTAGCACTTCTTGCTCCACAAAACGAATGCTCGTCATTGTGGGAAAAATCTTTTCCCCTTTAAGTTTATACAAGGTCTGAATTTCTTTAGCACTCATGCCTTTAGCAAGTCCGCAGGCTATGATACTGCCTGTTGAAGTCCCAGCAAAAAGATCAAAGGACTTAGCAAGAGTATGATTCGGGTTAAGTTTTTGGAGTTCTTTTTCTAATTCTTCCAATAATAAAGCGGTTAGATATCCTCGAATTCCACCGCCATCACAGGACAAAATTTTGACAGTCATGCTAGTATATTTCCCTGGTGGTATATAACAAAATTCGGAAGCCACCCCAGCCCTTCAGAAATGGGGGTTCCAAGGGCATGATACCTTTTCTTGGTTACCTGATACAATATCGAAGATATTTAAAATTCACATTTTGAACTATAATTAATCTAGCTCCCCTCTCCTATCAGGAGAGGGGTTGGGGGAGAGGTCAAAAATTCAGATCAGCTACTTTAACCCCAGAACATTAAACACAACAAATAGACCAGCCGCAAAATTAGCCGCACCTAACAAAACACACACTGGTAAAGTCAATACCCATGCTAGGAGCAGATTTCTCAGAGTATCCATTTGCAATCCTGAGCGGTTAGCAGCCATCGTTCCAGCGATACCTGAAGATAACACATGGGTAGTGCTAACAGGAAGACCTAAGTTGTCAGCCGCACCAATTGTGACCATTGCCACTAACTCAGCGGAAGCACCTTGTGCATAAGTAAGATGATCCTTACCAATTTTTTCCCCGACAGTTACCACAATTCTTTTCCACCCAATCATGGTGCCCAGACCAAGAGCAAACGCTACCGCGATTTTCACCCAGGGGGGAATAAATTCTGTTACCTGATCTAACTGATGTTTAAATTCAAGCAAAGCTTTTTTCTCATCAGGATTAGTAAACTGCTCTTTCTTATCCAGTTTGCCAATCGTTTTACTCAGCAAATAGATATCACTCCGCAAAGTACGACGTTCAGGAGTTGTGAAATCTTTGAAGCTTGTTTTTTTGGTGAGTTTATCTGTAACTGTATGGTTTTTTACAGCCAATAGAGCAAAGATATCTTCATCAATTTTACCTTTTTGTAAAAAGGTAGAAAGCTTTTGATCTATTTCTGTCTCGGGTAATGTGCCGACAATATTGTAACTTTTCGGTAGACTTCCTGGAGCAACTGTATGCTTATCCAACATTACAATAGCCGACTGAGATGCTGCCGACAATTGAGTGTAAGCTTCAATATTGGTGTCCATATCCAAAGCATAAATACCTGGAAGTAGACCGATCAGGATGAGCATGATTAATCCCATCCCTTTTTGTCCATCATTAGAACCGTGGGCAAAACTTACCCCAGTACAAGTTAACATTAACAGTAAGCGAATCCACCACGGGGGTGGTAGTTTTCCTTCTGGGGCTTGATAAAGTTCTGGATTCTTAATCACTACCTTCATCAACATTAGTAGACCAGCAGCACAGGTAAATCCCACAATTGGGGAAACAATCAAAGAAGTAAAAACTTCTTGGACTTTAGCCCAGTTAATTCCCTCACCAAAAGCACCTCCTGTTACCAAGGAGTTAGCCAGACCCACACCCATAATTGCCCCAATTAGGGTATGGGAACTAGACGCAGGTAACCCAAGATACCAGGTACCTACGTTCCAGATAATTGCAGAAATCAGTAGTGCAAACACCATCGCAAAACCAGCACCGGAACCAGCATTAACAACTAGCTCCACTGGTAATAAGGAAACGATACTAAATGCAACTGCTCCAGTTGACGAGAGTACACCCAATAAATTCCAGCACCCTGACCAGATTACTGCATAGGTCGCTTTTAAAGTATTGGTATAAATAACAGTGGCAACGGCATTAGCTGTATCGTGAAACCCGTTGACAAATTCAAAGCTTAGAGCTAGACCCAGTGCCAATATTAAAAATATGCCACTGACTAAGCTTAATTCGTTGAGAAAATCCATTTCCAGCTCCCCAAACAGTAAGTGTTCTCAGCAAAAATTCTGGCAAATTTAACTTCGTTATAGGTCGAGATTACTCTGAGAAGTTTATGACCTGGTTAAGATTGATTAGCAATATCTCTGATTTTTGGCAATAATTCCTAAACTTTTCTTGATGGGATTTTGGAAAAAGGCTGATCCAAAATATATTTGACGATCGATTTATTTGGCATTACCCGTATTTTTGAGAAAAACTAAACCACTATATAACTGAAACACCGGGTCCCAGTTGCTATCTTCTTCACGGAATAAACCAATCTGGGGATTAATATGTTGTAATAAATCTGAGTATTCTAAAGCCGTTTCTGCAAAAGGTGTAAAATCAGACCAAACCTTTACTTTCGGCATTTTTTGGTTGAGTAAATTAATTAAATGATTCCATTGAATTCGGTTGGTTGTTTGGGCGATTTGAATTCCTTTTTCCTGAGCTACAGCCAAAGTTATTCCCTGTTGAAATTCATAGCTCAAATCACAGATTCGTAAAATACAATTTCTACCTGGTAAGTGTAAGTCCCAGACTTTAGCGTAGTCGTGAGTAGTTTCTTTCCATTGTACTTTTTCTCGACGACGCGGATCGTAGGTAACTACTTCAGCAAATATAGGTAATAATCCTTCGACTCGACCAGATATTTCTGACCAATCAAAGGAGAGAGAACCTACTTGATTAGCTTCATTTTGGCAAATTACATTGGCTTTACCATCTAATGCGGTAAAATAATTAACTCGAAAAACTTGTATTTTCTTTAGATCAGCCACAGAACCACAAAAAACTGGAATCCCCGCTTGACGCAATTCTTCTCCATAAACTAACAATTCACCCACGACACCACAACGGTATAGTCTCCATCCTCGACTTTGTAACAATCTCCTGGCATTATAGGGATCTATTTTCATAATCCGCGCAAATTGTTGAGCTGCGGTTTGTCTAATTTCATTACTAATTGATTCTAAAATTAATACTCCTGGACCAGTATTGTCAGGATCAGCTTTAGCTTGAGCGATCGCCTGTTGTCTAAGTTCTTGTTCACGAGTTTGGAGTCGTTGTAATCCTTGACGTGCTTGAGCTAACAGTTTTGGAATAGTAGTATTCCGCATTACTTGTCGATATAAATTTTCCGCAGTTTCTGCTTTTCCATTCAATTCTTGTAACCGTCCACTATAAAATTGCACCCAAGGATCTTGAGGTGATTTTTGCAGCAGTGGTTTCAAGAGCCGAGCTGCTTCTCGATAGTCTTTACGTTCAAAAGCTTCTGTAACTTGCTCAATCTCGTTCATAATTAATCAAGGTGGCAATCATAGTTAGGTTAATTTAATTTGTCTCTGTTCTAAACTAGCCGATATTAAAGATAAAGCTACCACTGGAGCTGTGACAGCGCGAAGAATACGTGGACCTAAAGAAACTGGTTGAAAACCCCGAGCGATCGCACTTGCTACTTCTTGGTCTGTCCATCCTCCTTCTGGACCCGTCGCAATCACAATTGACGAGATTTGGCGATCGCTCCTAGCTAATTTCTGATCTAAATCATCTAATAAATGGCAGGTTTCGCCACGAGCTACACATATATATTGTGGATCTGAATTACTATTAATCTTCGGGCTGCTAGCTAAATAATTCAGCCATTCCTGCGGATCTAAAATAGTGGGCACAATTTGACGTTCTGATTGTTCGGTTGCTTCTTGAGCAATCCGTCGCCAACGTTGTAGTTTAGGTAAACTAGGATGGAGCAAAGTCCGAGTGCTAATAATCGGTACTAACTCAGTCACACCTAATTCTGTAGTTTGACGGATAATTTCATCAAACCCATTACCTTTCGGCAGTGAGACCAGTAAGATTACAGGTAGTGGTAATTCAGTAGAATTATTTAGCTCTGCTAAAATCTGTCCTTGATTTTCCCACAGTAGGGCTAACCAAGACTTACCTAATCCATTAATCGCAATAAAGCGATCGCCTGAATTCAATCTTAATACCCGACTTAAATAATGATATTGTTCACTAGACAGGAAAATTTCTGTAGCCCGAACTTGGTTGGGGGCGATCGTAACTCTTGGGAACCCAGACATAATGAATTAACATTATGCACTCTCCGGTGATGAATCTCAATGATTCTACTTAAAGAGAGTGCAAAATAATTTTTTTTTAAATTGTTACCTTGGGCAACAATTCCACAGTGAAAAAAAACCTAATTGTTTGAACCGAATCCAGAAAAGTCATGTTGAGTCAAGCAAAGCATCTAAACTGATCTTTCCCTTTCCCAAACATGACCATAGACCTAGCTGGGCTAGGATCTAGACGGTAATCAGTTTTAGGTATCTTTAGCGAGGGACTTTAAATAAGTCTCGATCGCTTCTGTAGCAAGCTGAACCACAGGTTTCCCTTGACGTTCGGCTTCTGCTTTCAGTTCACTATAGATTTCATCACGAACGCTAATTCTACGGCGGATTTTATTAGTACCGGCTGTAGAAGATTCTTCAGGGGTAGGAACCTCGCCATTGGCGCTAGTAGTGGATGTAACAACTGGATCGTTAGTATCAATGGTCATTGCGGTAACAGTCTCGTAATTGGCGGCAAACTGACGAATGGATTCTAGACCGACGCGATCGCAAAAATTCCCGAAACTTTCACCTGATTGCCGTTTTTGCTGGAAATAGACAAAAATTGGCTCCAGACTGGTTTCTAAGTCATTTATGTTGAGCTTTTCCAAATAAGGAACAGCTAACCGCGTCTGGTTTGGGGCACCACCCAGCCAGATCTGATAACTATTCGGTGCGCTACCGACAAACCCCAACTCCGCCATATATGGTCTAGCGCAGCCATTAGGGCAACCCGTCATCCGCACCACAAAATGCTCTTGCTCAAGTCCGAGTTTGTCCAATAGCGCCCGAATTCGATCCAGTATACCAGGAATAGCCCTTTCTGATTCAGTAATGGCCAAACCACAAGTTGGTAATGCTGGACAAGCCATAGAATAGCGCACTAACGGGTCAATTACATTAACTAATAAAATTCCATTCCGATCGAGAATTTCTTGAATTTCTTGCTTTTGATTCGGTAAAATCTCGTAAAGAATCACATTTTGATGTGGTGTTACCAGGATTGGGACCTGATATTTTTGCACGATTTCCCGCAAAGCAGTTTTTAATTGAAATTTACCTTCATCTTTAATCCGACCATTGTCGATGGAAATACCTAAAAATAATTTGCCATCTCCCTGTTCGTTCCACCCGAGAAAATCTAAATATTTCCACGGAGGTAAATCTTGAAAAGGAGCAAGGGGTTTACCAAAGTAACTGGTAACAGTCTGACGAAATTTATCAATTCCCCATTCCTGGATTAAATATTTGAGTCGAGCATGACGACGATCGGAGCGATCGCCATAATCTCTTTGAGTCGCGACGATCGCTTTTACCAAATCATAAACATCATCTTTGGCAACAAAGCCAAGCGGATCGGCGATCCGGACAAAGGTTTCTTCTTTTCCATGAGTCCGACCTAAACCTCCACCGACAAAGACATTAAATCCCTCTAGTTCCCCGGATGAATTAGTGATTACCACCAAGCTTAAATCTTGGGAATAAAGATCGATCGAGTTATCTTCCGGTACAGTGACCGCAATTTTGAATTTGCGCGGCATATAATGGGTGCCATAAATCGGCTCTTCACCCTCAGTAAAAACCGTACCATGAAGATTTTGCTGTCTGGCTGCTTTGGCTTTTGGATCTTCTTCCCCACTAATCGCTAGTTCTCCATCTAGCCAAATTTCATAATAAGCGCCTGTTTGTGGTTTTAAAAAATCTGCAATCCTCTGGGCATACTGATGGGCATACTGATATTCTGGCCGATTTTTGTAGGGAGCTGGTGGAGCCATTACATTGCGATTCACATCACCACAAGCACCAAGAGTCGATCCCATATTTTTGACGATCGCACTAATCACGGTTTTCAGATTTTTTTTCAACACCCCATGAATCTGAAATCCTTGACGGGTAGTCGCGCGAATTGTGTGATTACCATATTCATCTGCTAGGCGATCGAGAGTAAGATAGAGTTGGGGCGCAATCAACCCTCCCGGATTGCGAGTCCGCAACATCATCTGGTAGTCCTTCTCCTGTCCTTTTACCCGATTATCCCGGTTATCCTGTTGATAAGAACCGTGAAACTTCAGGAGTTGAATCCCCTCTTCACTGAAGTGGGTCGTATCTTCAAGGATCTCCGTCGCGATCGGTTCACGCAAAAAATTGCTCCGTTCTTTGATTCCTTCCACTTTGGATGGTTTACTAGCTGAGGAAATTGATGTGGGAGATGTAACCATTGGAACTACCGTAGAATTTAGAAATAAGCGAACTGGTGAGCAAGTTAACCGACTAATTTGAATTATTTAACCGCTGATACACAGATAGTCATCAAATTTAACATCGGTAAATTGGTCGTCATTCTGTAGAATTTATTAATTTTACCATTAAAGGTGGGACTGATTAGCTAGGATGACTCAATTAATAATTTTTTAATCCAAGTTAAAATTTCCTGGTTGACTCTTTCCGGGTATTCCTCATAAAAACAATGACCAGCAGCAGCCAGTTCAATGAAAATTAAATGAGCATGACATTGAGCTATTTGTCTTCCCCAAGTTAAGGGTACAATTCGATCTTGTTCACCCCATAGCAGAAGTATGGGATGCTGTAGATTGGTCAGTAGTTCTTTGACACTGGGACAAAAATCAATTCTAGCTCGCGATCGGGCTAGTTGAGCAAATGCTTGAGCGGCTCCTCGGTCTTGGATAGGTAGAAAAAATATGGAAACTGCTTCTTCTGTCAGTGAGTCAGCATGAGCATAAGCAAACTTAGCGATCGAGCGAATGACTGATTTACGACTGAGCAATAGTTTAAATAACGGCCATAATAATAGTGGGGAAGAAAACAACCCCTCAATTTTAGCGACCAAAGGTTGCCATTGCGGTGCCAGAAAATCTTGTCTGGCGGGTGGTATAGTCAATAAAATCAATCCCCTTGTCATTTCTGGATAAGTTGATGCTGCTGTTAAAACTACCAAAGCACCAAGGGAGTGACCGATAAAAATCACTGGTTGACCAATTACTAGACGCCAAAAATCATAAATCTGTGCTACCCATAAATCAGTTCCATATTCGGCGATCGCTTTTTGAGAAGCACCAAAACCTAATAAATCTAAAGCATAGATGGGGTGATGTTGACTGATCGGATCAAAATTATAACGCCATTGTCCCAATCCTGAACCAAAACCATGCACAAACATTAAAGGAATGCTTGACTCTGGACTATCTGTTGTCGGACTCCGAAAGTAAGTATAGCGGATTTTCCAACCTCTCCAAACCCAATCCCGTTGTGAACCAATTTGATTTTGCCAAGATTTAACTGATGGTTGGGCTGACATAAAATAATATTGATCAAGTAAATTATAAAGCGTTTACAAGCTGTCACCGAGAAAGCCCACCTCTGCAAGGGGTTGGGATGAATCGGATGCAGTTGGCTTAGGGGCAGTGAATATTAATTATAAATCTATACATATATTTTATCTAAGAAAATCAATATTCAAGTGAGGAAATTTAAAGGATTGGTCAAGGAATATTAAAGCTTTAGTAATTGCTCCTGAGTAATACCAGGGTAAACGCATCTAAATAAGTTTGACAAAAATCTTAATCTGTGCATCAAAAATCAAAGGGATTAGGCCAATATAGTTGATGAAAAATTCTCATACAGAAATAAGTAGGGGCGTATTGCAATACGCCCCTACTAAATGTATCATGAGATGGAATTCCATTCGGTAATTCTAAAAAGGTTTTTAACCATTTATATTTAGCTTTGCCGTACTCTTCAATGGCTAACCAACCATCAGCACCACACAGAACTGCTAAAATAGCAATCCCCACAATATCACTTTTCTAACTTGCGCCGCTACTGGCATTATTTTGTTACCATTGTTTTGGGGGTATTTGTGGCGACTTTTGGCATTATCCATAAAATTAACACCCTAGAGTCAGACGTATTTTTATCCCTGAAACTCCTGACTTCCTGATCGAGATAGGAATACCTCTCAAATCTCTACAGTTTTGAATAGAAGTGATTCAAATAATGGATCGCCAAAGGTCATCAATCGTAAAGATGGATGCTCGTCAAAGGCAGAGAACCCATTCGAGGGCGGGTATATAAAAATCAACAATCAGGTTATCTTCATCGCTGCCATAACCGATTTTCCAGTCGCGATCGCGCAATGAGCGAGAATTAATTTTGTACAGGCTTGGGGTCATGGTTCTAACCAATTCTCGATCCGTAAGTTGGGAATATTCTCAAAGTCACGAACATTGGCAGTAACCATGATATCTTGGCGGGATCGGGCAATGGCTGCGATCGCAGCATCTAGGATACCTGTTGGTTTACCGATACTCCTGAGTTCAGCTTGGATTTTGCCAAATTCGATCGCAGCATCCCAATCAAAATCAACGACATCGACTAAATCGATTAATTCCTCAATAGTAGCAAGGTTTTTATTGACTCTTTGGGAACAGTATGCCCCCTTATATAATTCTGCCAATACAATTGTAGAAATACAGCAATCTTCTCCTCTAGAGTCAAACAGTGGTTTTGCTAGGGGATGATCTTGAGAAATGGCGATCGCAATATTTGTGTCTAATTGATACATTTTTTCTAGGATTCAAAACTAACATCGACTCTACCCAAATCAGCATGTCTTTCTTGTTCAATCTCACTAAATATTTCTAGTAGTTTAGTATCGCCCTTCCATGACTGAATTACTGAGTCGAGTTTAGCCTTTCTTTCTGCTTTAGTCAGTGCTTTTTTAGGATGTTTCCAGTATTTTTGTCGCCAAGTTCGCTCAGCATCTTTTTCAAGCTGCATCTGGGCAAAAACTTTTGTCAGGTCATCGTCGTCATTTTCTGGTTGATTGCAGGGAGACACATTTGGTAAGGAATGATCATTATTCTGTTGAACCAGATCTGGAATTTCAATTGAAATTTCCTGACCATCGGGAATGTCTAGTTCTTGTAGAAGCTCGATCGCTTGACCGCGTTTAATTCCTTTAACTATCATAGTAATAATCCTTGTTCGTTAATCTAAGTTTTTCTCGCACTCTTGGAAAATGTAGTGCAATACTCCCAATAAGGTAGGCGGATCGCCTAAAGAATAAGGAGTAGATTCAAAAACTTGTCCACTTAGATTGAGTTTATAAAATACCCATCCTTGTCCATTAGTGACTATTCCCAATATGTCTATGTGCTTTCCTGCTTGGTTGTTTTCCCATTGGCAGGCTTGCATTTCCACAAGACATTGAGCTAATCCTTGCTCAAAGTCATCACGCTTTGCTTCAACAATACACAAGAAAGGTGTATCTAGGTAATCTTGTCTTTCTGCAATCAGATAATCGGCATTACCCACTAAGACATCGCTCTCAATTTTACCACCTTTCCAAATTTTGAGTTTTTCAATACCTTCCATTGCTTCTTCACAGAAAGCATCGATCAATAATTTTTTGGATTCTTCATAGGTACGAAGGTCAAAGTTACGATGTAAGCGCTCTAGGCGTTTGGTGAAAAAGTCAGTAGGTTCAAGATTGGGGGATTGGATTACCCAAGGTAATAGAGTCTTAATACCTAGCTGTTTGTAAGCTGAGGCAAGATTAAATCCAGAAAAACTTCTCTTTTTAACTTTGGGTGTTTTTGGTGTAGTTTTTGCCATTTTTTAGATACTCCTATTCAGTGATGTTGAATCAAATTTAACCAATTGATCCAAGCGCGAAGCTTGCGCTATGGGTCTTCTTCAGCATTATCAAAATCCAAACCCATCTGACCACCTGTAAAGTCAATTTCTGGCTGGACATAAACTACTTGGGCTTTGATTTCATCCATTGCTAGCCAGAGGTCAGCGAGGGCTTTTTCTTCGGGGATGCGTTTGCGCGGATCGCTGATGTGGGGGATGACGCGCAGGGCTACTTCCCACGATCGCATAAACATCTCATTGCTGAGTAAACCTGTGGCTTTCATGAAGCGGCGGACGGGTTCGATGATTTGTTCTTCGAGGTAGATGGCGATAATGGCGTGCAGTCCATCGATGAGATAACGGGCGGAAAATTCATTGTCAACGAGGGAGAAGGCGTGTTTTTTATAGCGTTGTTCGGGGCTGAGGAATTTGCAAGTACCGCTTTTGATGTCTAGGAGTTTGTAGGTTTTACCGAGGTCGGTAACGTTGAAACCGCCAACGGCGAGGGCTAGCTGTCGGGCATCATCAAAGGGAAATTCACGGGCACCGAAAGCATCCCAAGCAAGGAAATACCATTGCGTCAGTGGGTCAAATCCTGCGGTGTCGGTTTGGGCGAGTTTGCGGAAGCGGTAATTGGCTACGGCTTTTCGGGCTTCAGCAAAGGCAACTTCGGGGCGAACTTCTATACCCGTGCTGTCGAGGATGGGATAGTTGCGGGAAAAAACATTGAGGGCGGGACCAAAGGCGCTGAGGTAAAGATCGATACCTTGAATCTCGTTCGCTTCAAATTCGGGGGCGCGTTGTTCGACCAGGTTGGCAACTTCGGGGCGGAGGTCATCCCACCATGCTTGTCCTGCGTTAGGGTCGCGTTTGCGGCAAACGAGCAGGACGGTACTAGAAACGCTATTTTTCTGGGCTTGGTGCAGGTTTTGCGGGTTTTCGGTACTTACTGCCCAGCTTGCAGTAATTTCAAATCCTGCGACGATCAGGGATTGGGCAAGAACATCCCATGCGCCAGAGTCTTTGTGATTAAACTGCACGGTCATTACGCCGTTATCTTTGAGAACGCGGTAATATTCACCAAATGCCATTTGCATTTTGGCTTCATAGTCTCGATCGGCGAGTTCTTTGGGGCTGACTCCCATATCTCGAAAACGTCCCTGATTGGCAATTGTTTCTCTATCTTTATCTGTAAGTTCTGTAATGAATAATTCTGGAAAAACATCTTTTAAGCTTGCATATAACCAAACATAAAAAAAGTCCGATAATTCTCCATAACGAATTGCGTCATAATAGGGAGGATCGGTAACAATTGAATCAATGCTTTGGTTAGCTAAATGAAAGAGGCTATTGGCTGAAGCTAAGTCAATTTGAAATGTTTTTTCTATATGATTTCCTAATTCTTGAAAGCTTGATGAATTTATTTTTGTAGAAAGATAATCACAGAGTTTTGTGTAATCATCAGATGCAGATTTTGCCTGGTATTCCCACAGTCTCCCACAACCATTAGTTTCTGGATAATTCCACATTAAATTTAATGAATGAGTTCCTGAAGCAGATTCTACTTTTGGTCCAGTAACGTTAATGTGAGCTAATCGATTATTTTTATCAACACATCGATCTAAAACCATACTGAGATATGTGGCGATCGCCTGTAATTTTTCATCGCATAATTCTTCTCTAATTTTTTCCTTAGTCTCATTGATGATCTCAACATAATTCACCAAAGTTAAAAGCTGACGAGGATTAAACATTTGATGCCAATAATGTATGCCATATAAATACATATCAGGACCACGATGAGTATTTGAAGGAATTTCTTGATGTGGTAAACATTCTAAATCTCTAAACCTTGTTCTACTTTTTTCTAAAAAATAATTAGCTTTCTCAACACCATCTAAATCGATACTATTAGGAATACGAAAATTTAAACTACTTGATCCTTCTTTGAAAGCAACTGCGTAAAGTTGATGACCTAAACCTTCATTCTGTGCTTGCTTTTTAATGATTGCATCTTCAAGAACTGAGTCACAATTCAGACATTTTCCGACACCTCGACTAATCGTAGTAAAATCATCAGGATTATAATTACCATCGTTTGTTTGAATAGAATTACCTTTACCCTTTTTGCCTTTAATTAATTCAAAATCAATCCGTTTTTCTGCCAGATTTGGAATTGGTTTAACCGCACAAATTCCACCTTTTTTTATCGCACTCGACGATCTATCAAGCCACCAATTCGGACTAAGCGGCACTGTTGACTGACAATTCGGACAAACTACGGTATGCGCCCAGAGATAATTTTGTACATTCTTGTTATCCTGAGACGGAAAAAACTCACTTAGTCGCTTTTCTGCCTCATCACCAACCCACTTCACCCATTTATCAATATCCTCCTGCAACGCCCCTCCAAACTTTAATGGAAACTCGATCGCTGCCTTCATCGTCACCACCGCTACAGGATTCAGGTCAGATGCAAACACCCGCAACCCATACCGCGCCGTCTCAAAAGGTATCGACCCACCACCCGCAAACGCATCTAAAACCGCAGGAGTCTTATCCCCCCACATCTGCTCGCAAAGCTCCTGCACCCGCTTCACCCGTTCGGGAGTTGGCGGCGTTTTGTATAACTTTGTGCGTTGGTGGCGATCGCTCTTCTCTACCTCCGTCTCGCGGCGATCGGTTCTAGCCCGATCCAACCCTAGCAAATACTCAAACTCTTCCATGCTGATATCCGCAGGTAACAACGAACCCAACACACTTGCCCGACTAAAGGACAACGGCTTCCGCGAATACCACCGATGCAAACCCTTAAACGGATTGCCCCCATTTTCATAGTAAACCTGCTCGTTCAGCAGCTTTACAGGCATAATCTTTTCAATAAAAACTGGTTTGCGATCGGTCATGGGAATATTACAAATAGTTATGATAAATTTTACGATAAAATGGACAAGATAAGTAAATCTTTAGATTCTTTTTTTTTATCTGCTACTATGAGTCAATTACAAGGAAAACAGTGCGTTACCGTCACCATTGAAGCTTTGCATCTATGGCATAGGCAGCAAATTGAAGCACAACTGCAAAGATTCTATACTAACCGTAATTCCCATAGCCTTCAAGAAGAAGAAGAATGGGCGCAAGCAACTCAAGAGCAAGCGATCGCTAGTTGGGAACATAAAGGATCGTAGCGCATGAGCGATTTGCCGCAGCAAGGCAAAATCTATTTAGCCGTGATGGTGCTAGCATAACATTATCGTTATTACAAATTGTATTAACATATATGATTGTTATCTGTGGAACCCTGAGTTGAAACTCTTGCATTAATAACTTACCCTCGCAGTTAGAGATAGGCGATCGACAGGATTACGCAGTAAAGCTTGTTGTAAAATTACCAACTCGTTACTATCTGTCGCGATCGCAGGTTCAAAGGTAAATGTTAATTTGAGACTCACATTGGCTCTGACTCCTTCAGTATGTAGCAAAGCATTTATAGGAGTAGCAAAACCTTGAAAACTACGCAATCCACCTTGATAGTCGAAACGCACAAACTGCTTGTCTATCTGAATTGTTGCCTTTTGATCGATCTCAACGTTCAGTTTACCTAGTAACGGGAAAGAAGTTGTAATCTTGCGATAGTCAATGATTTGATCGACAGTAATTTCTATGCTCTTAATGCTGGTAACTTTGGCTGTCGGTTCAGAACAGCGATCGCTAAACTCTGTAAAAGCAGCATTGACAGTTCCCGATATATCAATTGTTTCAGGCTTAAGATTAAAAATTGACGGTTGATCCTGTACGCTATTCCCTTGCATTGGACTGGAGGAATAGTTAATAATCTTTGCTTGAGTTTCCTGCTCTGCGGTTTCCCCATTACCATAGTCAGCCACAATTTTAAAAGTCGTGGTTTGCCTAATTTGTACCTGATGATTATCACTAGGTAAAAATTCACCATCGATCGGCATCCCATCTTGATAAATCCTTACTGATAACGCACCTGGCGATCGCCAGCGTAAATTCACAGTTTTAGCTAATTCGCTACTGGGCATAACCTGAACATTTAACTCAATCACCCGTGGCTCTGGGGGTTTGAGGATACCCCTGCGATATAATTCCATGCGATCGGAAAACTCAATTGTGTCTGGTAGACTTGGCAATTTCCCATCATCACCACGAATATAAACCTTAGTCCCAATCTTTAAATCCCATTGACCTGACCGTATACCTTCACGGACAGTTTCTCTTAGTTTGGAAATATCCGCATCAAGCAACATCTGTAACCCTAGATTTTTGGAAAACTCTTCTTTTAAAGCTTTTGTTGTCCAGTAGTCTATACCCGCTAACCAGACCTTTTGCAGAATGTAAGCAGGTGCAAATGCACCCGCATCTTCAGCACGAATTTTTTGGCAATCCTTTAAAGACTTGAGAATCACATCCTGTTGGTTTTTATTGCCTTTTACCTCACCTGATGAGTCGGCAGGCAATGTAAAATGGAGCAATCCTTTCGGCGCTTTAGCAGGATCGTTAGTTGGATAAAAGAGATGGCGATAAGCTTTTATTAAAGCAATTCTTACTTCTAAGTCCTTTTGATAGCCGCGTTCCTTCAGTTGTTGACGCTGATTTTCTGATAAGTCCTCTTGTCGATTTGGAGACTTCATAATATTTTGGAATGGCAAGATGCTCTTTAGTAAGATCGATCGCCCGCTCTAATTCCTGTTTATTTGCCACTAAAAACAGCAACCGATTCCGAAATATGCGGAACTTTCCCAACTCTCCCGTATTATTAAAAATTTGCTCAACCAGATTAGGTGCAATATCGGTTGAAGCGTTTACGGTTTCTTCGTCAAAGTCAATTATACAAAGAGCAATATCATCAGGTTTATCGTCAACATCGCCCGAACTCTCAGGACTAGCAACTAAGGTAAATACTTTGTTAGCGAAGATACTATCGCGCCGATTTCGCAAATGGTCTTTCGCTGTGAGATTGCCAATCTGCTCTTTCTCTTCTACAATAATTTTGTTGATCGACGGCTCTTCTTTAAAACGTGCGATCGTCGTAATCGGATCGATATCCAGATACCATGCTACAGAAGTTAATCGATTTAACACAGGTTCAATATAACCAATCTCAACCTTGGGCATTAGCAAAGCTAAATTTAGCTCGGCTCGGCGGATACCTGCGGATGTACCTTGATTAATTGAATGCAAAAAGATTGTTCTGGCTACCCATGTCGCAAAGGGTGGTTTACCTGCGGCTTGCCACTCTTGATCGTATAGTTGGGCATGGGCAAGCTTCCCATCAGTATTAAAAATATCTGCCTGAATTGGGCTTCGCATCAATGGACGCTCTAATCGTGACGTAAATTCACTGGTCACACCTTCATCTAAACCAATCGGAATGTGATGCAGATGAATCATTGGTATCCACTGCGACATATCTTGCCAGAGATGTCTTACCACCATTGCCAATAATCGCAATGCTCCCCTTGTCCTTTGAAAGTTAGGAATAGAGGCAATTTTTTTGGTTAGTAAGTCAAATAGTTCTGGCGAGAAGGGATAGCTATACTTCAATACTTGAGCATAGTTCGCATCTTTGCACCCATCAGGTAGATTTAGCCGACTGGATTTATAAACGCTTAAATAATCCTTGGTAGCAATACCAGCAGCTTGATCGTCAATACTCTTAAAAATTCGTCTCTTAACAATGTTGTAAATTTCTAAATCTGTACTCGGACTAAGTACCCTTTCTTGTCGAGCCGATATTTGTAATGCTTCCTTTAATTCAGAGGTTTCTGCGCCAAAGGTATTGGATTCCGATGCTAGAGTGTAGACAAATACGATATTGTTACAAGCAGCAGTTAATTCCGTCAGTGCAAATAGAAATGCCACGACTTGTTTGGATAGATCGCTATTCCCCACTGCGATCGCTTTAGCACGGCGCAAATACTGAGCAATTTCATCAAGAATGATTACCGTCGGTGCTTTTTTGGTGAGATTTTCGATGACAACTGTTCCTGGACTAACTTTCTGCTCATCCGAACCTCTCAGCAAACTATATCCTTCTACCCGACCAATTTGATAAGCGATTTCACCCCACAGTGTATTGTATGTACTCTTATCCCCGACTCTTGATGCAAAACACCATTTACAGGATCAAGGTCTTGACAAGCGATCGCGGCAACTTGAATTGGGCGATCTGGAATAATGTTAAGATCACTGACAAACCGATCTAACCCGCTGATTAGTCTTCCATTTTTGGCAATATGCCAAATTGCGATTTCATCGTGGGTTTTACCACCTCCAAAACTTGTCTCTAATCTGATCACTGGTGAACCCGTATCCATACCTGTTAAACGCCCAAATACTTCTGAAATAAGCGTCTTTAGCCCATTGGTAGGAAATGTATTGGCAAAAAATGTATTTGGGTCTTGATAAACCGAGGGTGCATTACCATCTACAACCTGTTTAAGTTTAGCAGCAAAAACATCCTCTGATAAGTTGCCACCAAGGACTTCATCGCGTGGTACACAGGTTTTTAAAATCGATTCCAACATAGTTTCAATTCTTTAAGTTTTTTTAAATTGAAGGCTTACCCATAACTATATTATTTTTCTAACTTGTGCCGCAACTCTCGCATGATCACACTAATAGTGCGATCGCGGGACATTTCCCAGCATTCTGCTACAATTTCTGATACATTAAAATTGGGTAAATAGCGACTAACTGAACTTTCGATATATTGATTATTTTGTAAGGAGTAAATTCTGAGCCTATTATTTTTGAATAGCCATACTTCTGGAACTCGGTAAGGCAAATAATCATCTAAATCAGTGTAGCTAGTTACATCAATTTCAATCACTAAATCGGGCGGTGGTTCAATCCCCCAAGCAATTCGATCTTTACCTAATATGGCTGGATAATTATCAATATAAAAACAATAATCTGGTTCAATCCCTCTTACCTCTGGTAAATCCATCGTAATGGGAGTAAATGCTTCATAGTCTTGACCCGATACATCTAGCAGAACGATCGCTACCATTGCAATAATATGAGCTTGTTTTCCATGTATGGGTAAAGGTGACATTAATAAAATCTCTCCTGGACGATATTTAATACGTGGGATCTGGCGATCGCCCAATTGTTCCACAAGCGTTTGGTATTGATTCCAAGTTCCCAGAAATTTCACAAGTGTTCCGGGGGGTAAATGAATTTTTTCTGGTGTAATCACTGCAAACATAAAATTTATAGCTTAATCAGAAGTTACCAGGACTTCTGAAATTTTACCATGTTATTGGTCAGTCCTTGCTGGTAAGTCGTAAACAGTGCTTGTCTAAACAGCAAATAAATGGTAACAGTTAAAAGGTAATAGCAGCTCGTTATATAGGTAAAAATCGATATGTTTGATGACTTTTGGCAAAATGTAACTCGCTACATGCGTTATTTTGTTACCATTATCCTCGGGGTATTTGTGGCGGCTTTTGGCTGGTTAGCACCCTTGTTCAAGCGTCCCATCACCGCGATCGCCCTAGTCACCTTTTTGGTATCCGGATTAATTTTCATCAGCTTGACCCTCCGTGCTATGTTGCAGTTAAGTCCGGTCTAAACTAAAAGAACAGAGATTTGCGTCAGGCTAAATCTCATATCTTGCATTAGAAAGTGATTGAAGGAGCTGAGTAGTTATGGCTACAGATCGTCGAGTTTCCCGTGTTGCTTCACAAATCAAACGGGAAATTAGCCAAATGTTGCTCCACGGGATTAAAGATGACCGTGTCGGAGCAGGAATGGTCAGTATTACTGATGTGGATGTTTCTGGAGACCTTCAGCATGCCAAAGTATTTGTCAGTATCTATGGTACAGATCAGGCTAAAGAAGAAACAATGGCTGGGTTAGAAGCAGCGACTGGTTATATTCGGAGTGAGCTTGGTCATCGAGTCCGTTTACGTCGAACTCCAGAAGTCATGTTTCTGGAAGACCAGTCTCTAGAACGAGGTGATCGGATTCTCTCCCTGCTCAATCGTCTCGAACGAGAAAGGGAAAATACTGAACTTCACTCCAACCCGGAGATTGAACCTGAAGCATAACTGGATGGAATTGATCAGTTAACTAGAACTAAACTGCAATTTTGGTGCATTTAATTTGCAGTAAAATAATTGGGGTATTGGAGAAAAGCTCAATTCAATCAGTACCCCTAATTAGCGAAAATTATAGTAAATTGTAAATTTAGATGTTAGAAACTTTACCAGCGATCGAAACTCTCTCGCTTAAAGAACAAATCGCTCAATTATTTATATGCGGGGTAGATTCTCATTTAGATTTACCAGTTTTACTCCATAGTCATTCACGTTTAACTGCTATTGAGTTACCACCTTTTCAAGCAGCGATCGCGAATGGGGTGGATACAATCATGAGCGCTCACTTACTTATTCCTAGTTGGGATGAGGAAAAACCTGCCACTTGATCACCAGATATTTTAACCGGAAAACTACGGCAAATGTTGGGTTTTCAAGGATTAATCGTCACTGATGCTTTAGTCATGGGCGCGATCGCTAAACTTTACGATCAGAACGCAGCACCTATTCTGGCATTAATAGCTGGTGCTGATCTAATCATGATGCCCGTAGATCCTGAAGGTGCAATTAATGCAGTGTATGACGCTGCAACGACTGGAAGGATTTCTGTGGCGCGAATTCGGGAGTCGGTCGAACGGATTTGGCAAGCTAAATCAAGAGTTTTTTCGCAATCTAAATTAGAGCAAGCTACCAATTATCCATTAATTTTTCTTAACAAAATGGCTCAACCTTCAGCCCGGTCTTTAGCTAGGGAAATCATGAAAAATTCTCTGCAAATTTACGGACCGGTACCTATACCAAAAGAGACAATTGAACCAGGAAAAATTTATCGCCATCTAATTTTAGTGGATCAGGCAATTGGCTGTGATTTTTTACCCCCAAATGCACCAGCGATCGCCTGGTCTAAACAACTGGGATATCAAAATTTATTATGATTCAATTTGTCAAAATAATCTAATTCTAGCAGAACCAGAGCTACCAACTGTGGTACAGTTATTTGTGAGAGGAAATCCTTTCCGGAGTAGCACTGGGACTACTCAATTAGCCCAGAATTGGGTTAAGAAATTGTTAAAAAATGGTAATTTAGTAGCCTTAACGATCTACGGTAGTCCTTATGTTCTTGAGCAGTTTCTGGCTGCACTGCCTGAACATATTCCTTGTATTTTTGCCTAGGTCCAGCTACCAGAGGCACAAGCGATCGTCCTAGAACAGTTATTTGGCTTTTCTCTGCCGACAGAACCGTTTTCCGAAACGCTTAGACCTCAATGATAGAACTGCCAACAGGTAATTAGCATTTGCAAGAGGATTAATTGTGACCGCCAACGACGTGAGCAGATCGGCGGAATTCTCCATCTGATGATTTAGTCCTCTAGGCTCTGTTCAGCCATTAGCTAAGTAAAAAAGCAGAAATTTAAAGAGTGTATTTAGTGGCACTCCTCTACTTTTTCTACTCACCTCTTTCCTGACAAAGGTCTTTAGATAATTGGACTGTTGCACCAATCGCTGGCCCCAATACTTCTAGTTAGTTAAGTAAATGGGAAATATTACCATTAAGGGAATATCTAGCGACCCCTGGGCCGAAATGGGGGTCTCGATCTGGGACAACAAAACCAAGCTGGAAGACTTTTGAAATTTTTATGAAGATAAGGAAAAAGTTTGTATCTAGCTATACTGAACAATTTTTACTTTCCAGCTAGGCAATTTTCGATTATACTAATGAAAGCTCTGTTAGTTTCTGAGCAAAAACCATTATGCTGAACATAATTCAATCTCTCCAATACTCCCTAGACATCATCCAAGACGAAGCTCGTCAACTCGTACATAAGGGAGTTGTGAGTCGTCAGCAACCGATTTACACTCTTTGCCAACATATTCCGGCGCGGGAATGGGCTTGTGTAGAACGGGAATTAGAAAAAAATAACTTTTTGCTGAGAGATCGCATTGGTGATCTCATGGGCGTAGAAGTGTGGGACAGTGACTAAATTGGCCAAATTTCCACTTTTTTAGATATTGAGCAAATATTAATGCTCTAGAAATAAATTGGTGATAAAAAGGGTTGGGTAGTGGCAAAATTTTGCTACTACTCAATTTTATTGGCTTAATTTTCTGGCTAGTCTTGACCTGATTTACCATCACCTCCTTTAACTTATTGTTATCATATCTTGACATTTCGGCGAACAAAAAGGGGGCATCTGTGACAAAAATTGACATAATTTGCGGCTAATCCTCGAATATTGTTAAGAAATCATGACATAGCGATCCCGCTCGGTCTTGTAAATGCGTATATGTGCCTATAATTAGCTAAAAATACCCCTTGATTTTCCCAAGGATTTTCTGCAACATAAAATTACAAAAGCAATCCCGCTAATCCAAAAAAAGTTATTTTTTGTAAAGTCATAGGCCAAAAAAATCCAACCAAATCGAGGTAAGGGAATCGACCAAGCATAAAAAAGTAAAAGATTGCAAGCAAAAGTTAACCACGAAAACGCCGTTTAGGGAAAAATCAGCAAGACCTAAGCCCAATTACGAAATCATTTGGTCGCACTAGACAAACTGAGTGCTGTCCAAACAACTGGAGACCATATACATGGCTAAAGAAAGACCACCTTTAGAAGAGATGACCTTACGTCAGCTACGCAAAGTGGCTAGTGAATGTGGAGTCTCTCGTTACAGCCGAATGCGGAAATCGCAATTGTTAGCCACAATTCAGGAAATCCAAAATACCAAAGTTTCTATTATTGGCTCTACTACAGAGGAGGCTCAAGAACAAGTGGAAGCAGCAAAATTTAATCTAGGACAAGAAGATCGGACTGGTGGCTCTCTGTCATCTGTAGATGAAGGAATTGCCGATTTACCTTCTGGGTACGGTCAAAGTTGCATCGTTTTAATGCCGCGGGACCCTCAATGGGCTTATACCTATTGGGATGTACCCAATGAAAGCAAAGAAGATTTACGCCGTAAAGGTGGGCAGCAACTTTCAATTAGACTATATGATGTTACTGATATTAACTTAGAATACCAACGCGCCCATAGTATTCAAGAATATCCCTGTGATGAACTAGCCAGAGAATGGTACTTACCAATTCCTGTTAGCGATCGCGACTACCTAGTTGATATCGGGTATCGTTGTGCTGATGGTCGCTGGCTCATTCTAGCCCGCTCAACGGCAGTTCATGTTCCCCCTGTATATCCAAGCGACTGGATTGAAGATCAATTTATTACCGTTAATTGGGATGAAAATCTGCGTGGTAAGACCTTCTTAGAACTGGTTCCCCCCACCAAGAAAATTGTCGGTGGAGTCAATCCAATCTACGATCAAGTCTTTGGTTTAGCTGAATCTGCCGAATCAGCGCGGGTAGCTGGCTCAATATTTGGCTCAATGCAACAAGTAGCAGGTTCGGTCCAGCACGTCGCAGGTTCAGTTCAGCACGTCGCAGGTTCAGTTCAGCACGTCGCAGGTTCAGTTCAGCACGTAACAGGTTCAGTCCAGCACGTCGCAGGTTCAGTTCAGCACGTCGCAGGTTCAGTTCAGCACGTCGCAGGTTCAGTTCAGCACGTCGCAGGTTCAGTTCAGCACGTCGCAGGTTCAGTTCAGCACGTCGCAGGTTCAGTTCAGCACGTCGCAGGTTCAGTTCAGCACGTCGCAGGTTCAGTTCAGCACGTCGCAGGTTCAGTCCAGCACGTCACAGGTTCTATCCCACACATCGCAGGTTCAGTTCAGCACGTCGCAGGTTCAGTTCAGCACGTCGCAGGTTCGGTCCAGCACATCGCAGGTTCCATCCCACACATCGCAGGTTCGGTCCAGCACATCGCAGGTTCGGTCCAGCACATCGCAGGTTCGGTCCAGCACATCGCAGGTTCGGTCCAGCACATCGCAGGTTCCATCCCACACATCGCAGGTTCCATCCCACACATCGCAGGTTCGGTCCAGCACATCGCAGGTTCAGTCCAGCACATCGCAGGTTCCATCCCACACATCGCAGGTTCGGTCCAGCACATCGCAGGTTCGGTCCAGCACATCGCAGGCTCCATCCCACACATCGCAGGTTCGGTCCAGCACATGGCCGCATCAATTCAGCACGTACCTGGTTCAATGATTGGTGTACAAGCCATCAGCTCCTACATCTTCCCATCCGGGGTAGGTATGTGGGCAATTCCTACCGAGTCGGGTTTAATTGGTTCTATGTCAGGAATCGGACTAACTGCATCAGGGATTGGCTTCTCAGCTTCTGTACCGGTCAATCGTCCCCGTCAATTCTGGTTAGTTGCTGATGCTGAACTGATCGTCTATGGTGCTACTGAACCAGATGCAACTGTCACCATCGGTGGTCAGCCAATCAAATTAAATCCCGATGGGACTTTCCGGTTCCAAATGTCCTTCCAAGATGGATTAATTGATTATCCAATTATGGCGGTTGCTGTCGATGGAGAACAAACTCGCTCGATTCACATGAAATTTAACCGCGAAACTCCTTCTCGTCATACCAACACGAAGGAAGAAGCTGTCCAGGAATGGCTAGCTTAAGACATAAAAAAACCAAAGCGGCAAATTTTGGATAGACTAATTAAAATTTCGGTTTTCATCTTCAGTAATAATTTCCCCTGGTTTAGCCAGGGGATTTTTATTGTAGGGACTTTCCGGGAACGTCTTCTTCTTTCGGTGGAACTTAAGCCAACAGAAAAATCCGCACCAACGGAAAAAAGTGATCTAGATAACATCAAGAGTTACTATTGGTGATGTAAGATAACATTAGGAGTTTTTTTCTATAATTTCTTCACTAATCCAAACAATAGGATAAAAACCTTGATTGTTTTGGCCGCTATCTAATAAGCTAAAAAACTTTTTTTCATTAAGCAATAAACGCTATCATTTTTAAGCTATGTCTGCCCAGTAAGCAACAGTTAAGAAAAACATGCTAAAGGCTATTAGTGTCATCTGGTTACTCCTATGTCTTGGGGACTTCATCTCCACATTTTTCTACCATATTCCCGAACATATCTTTGGGAGTCTTCACCTCCAAACTCATCATTCTTCCAAGAAAACCTTTCGCCACTATGCCATCCTTACGCTCAACATTAGTGTTCTGCTTGATGGTATACTAGGAGCTTTACCCTACTTATTAATAGGCATTATTCTGTGGAGATTTTCGCCAACAGGGGTAATCTGTGGGTTAGTTTTAGGTCAGGTTCATGTCTGGTGGAGACATATAACTATTCTTGGTTGGCAAAGTCCTAAACCAGTTCTAGTTTTGTGCAAGATTTTGGGAATTACTACCCCAGAAAGACATTGGCTTCATCATCAAAACCCTTCCGTCGCTTATGGTGATATTTTCAGCTTCTTCGAGCAACCAGCTAAAGTTTGGTTACGTTGGTTACGTTTACTCAGAATATATTTGCGCCATACTTTTCCCAAGCAACAAGCAAGTTAGCTTGGTTAAAGCTACATGGAACTGAGAAAATCTTGTTTGCTTGTGCTGACGGAAAACTTGACCAAGTAAACTATTGACAAAAATCTTTTAATCAGAGATGATGAGAGATCGTCTATGTATCCATGCTCGGATCAGGTTGAGAGAGCAAAGGCTGTCGATCGATTTAGTAGTCGGAGGAATGGGATTAGTTTAATCTGGCATCACAAAGAATTAGTAAATCTGATCACCAATACAGCTACCTGTACGGCAAATTTTAGGGCAATTCCATGACTTATGCAATTATTGAAACCGGTGGTAAGCAACTACGCGTAGAGCCGGGACGTTTTTACGATGTAGAGCTACTGCCGATCGCTGCGGAAGAAACAATCACCATTGAAAAAGTTTTGTTAGTTCAGCACAATGGGACGGTAACAATTGGTCAGCCCCTAGTTGCTGGGGCGACGGTTGAGGGTCAGATTTTGCGACATCTGCGCGATCGCAAAATCATCGTCTATAAGATGAAACCGAAAAAGAAAACCCGCAAAAAACAAGGACATCGCCAGGAAATTACTCGTCTGTTGATTAATTCGATCAGCCTCAATGGTGTGGTATTAGGGGACGAGGAAACTCCAGCCGTAGTAACTACCACGTTGACAGAAACGCCAACGGTGGAAACTACCCCTGATCCTGAAGTGACAGTAGAAACGACCGTGATTGAGGAAACATCAACTCCGGTAATATCTCCAGAAAATACCACAGAAACGACCGTGATTGAAGAAACGCCAACTTCGGCAATATCTCCCGAAGATCCCGCAGAATAGTTAACCATTTCAAGACAGTTGAGGAAATTATGGCTCATAAGAAAGGTACTGGTAGTACGCGTAACGGTCGCGATTCTAATGCCCAGCGTTTAGGTGTAAAGCGTTTTGGTGGTCAAGTGGTACGAGCAGGTAATATCCTCGTCCGTCAACGTGGCACTAAATTTCACCCAGGTCAGAATGTGGGAATTGGTAGCGATGATACCCTTTTTGCTTTGATTGATGGCATCGTCACTTTTGAAAGAAAAGGTAAAACTCGCAAAAAAGTCAGCGTTTATCCCCCTGTCACCACAGTTGACCCCACACCAGTAGCAGTGACAGCTTAAATTTCTAAAAGCCTGCTTGAGCAGGCTTTGTTCTTTTTATTATTTGCCGTGATTTTTACAGGAAGTTAAAGTAAAACCATGTTTCCAATTCAGCGTGCTGGTCGTTTACATACCCATCCTCAGTTACGTCGGATGGTACGTGAAACAGTTCTCACTACCGCCGATTTAATCTATCCCTTGTTTGCTGTACCTGGTAATAGTATTGCCAAAGAAGTTAAATCGATGCCAGGAGTGTATCAACTTTCCGTAGATAAAATTGTTGAAGAAGCTAAAGAAGTTTATGATCTAGGCATACCTGGGATTATTTTATTTGGCATTCCTAGTGATAAAGATGTTGATGCAACTGGGGCTTGGCACGATTGTGGCATTGTGCAACAAGCTGCTACCGCAGTCAAACAAGCAGTTCCCGATTTAATGGTGATTGCTGATACCTGTTTATGTGAATATACCAATCATGGTCATTGTGGGTACTTACAAGTTGGTGATTTAACTGGACGAGTATTAAATGACCCAACTTTAGAGTTATTAAAGAAAACGGCGGTATCCCAGGTTAAAGCAGGTGCAGATATTATTGCACCTTCCGGGATGATGGATGGTTTTGTCCAGGCAATTCGGATCGGTTTAGATGAAGCTGGTTATGAAGATATACCCATTCTGTCCTACGCAGCTAAATATGCTTCTGCTTATTATGGACCGTTTCGGGATGCGGCAGATTCGGCACCCCAATTTGGCGATCGCCGCACTTACCAAATGGACCCTGCTAATAGTCGGGAAGCTTTAAAAGAAATTGCTTTGGATGTGGCTGAAGGTGCTGATCTACTTATGGTTAAACCAGCACTAGCTTATATGGATATAATCTGGCAAGTTAAACAACTCACGAATTTACCAGTAGCCGCCTATAATGTTTCTGGCGAATATTCGATGGTTAAAGCTGCGGCCCTGAATGGCTGGATCGACGAAGAAAGAGTAGTTCTGGAAACTTTAATTGGTTTTAAACGTGCTGGTGCGGATCTGATTTTAACTTATCACGCTAAAGATGCTGCCCGTTGGTTATCCACCTAAACCAGAGCATCTTGCGATCGGTGGTTGCCAGTATTAATTTTGAGTATCTGATGCTGGCAACATCATGATCTATTCCGATCTTGTCCAACTAGCAAATGTCAGGAAATTTAGATAAAAAAGCTATGAAGAAATAGCAAGAAATTTAGAAAAGTTTTATATTAAAAATTAATCTCAAGGCATTAGAATAAATCTGAAACGCGCTTACCAACTAAATAATAATAATCTAGTTTTTCGCTAGCAAAAGGCGGTAGCAGGTCAATCTAGGCTAGAGATTAGCTTTTTCGTCAGAAAAGCTAGGACGAGAAGAAACTTAAGACAAAGATCATCGTCTTCATGAAAAACAGTTAATAACTCAGTAGACAGATAAGGAAATCAATAAAATGGATCATCGGAAAATTCAATTTTGCGATCGGGCTGCGGACATAGATCTCAACCAACTTAAAGAACTCTTTTACATCACAGCATTTTGGGGAAAAGATCGAAAAATTGAGGATTTAGCCATCGCGATCGCCAATTCGGAACCAGTGATTAGTGTGTGGGATGGAGACCGAATGATTGGATTTGCTCGTGCTACTTCCGATGGGATCTATCGTGCTGCTATTTGGGATGTAATTATTCACCCAGACTATCAAGGTAGAGGATTGGGACGGAAATTAATACATACGGTTTTAAGTCATCCCAGGATGAGTAAAGTTGAGCGCATTTATTTAACGACAACTTATCAACAGCGCTTCTACGAACAGATTGGATTTGAATATAATTCTAGTACCACAATGGTATTGTACAATAAACCCATTATCAGTCCACTTAATGTTCAGGCACCAGTAGTGGAAGCGAGCATTGCACCCTAGTAAAATTGGCTAATCCTTCCTTAGCAGGAACATCTAGGAATTCTAAATGCCCATTCATCATTTCCAAAATGTTCTGGTTCATTAATAACATCATCCCTGGAGAGAGACGTAGTTTTTCGGGAAAATTTTCATCTAGAGGTGAAACAGATTTCAATAAATCTAAAGGCTCACTCCAGGGATTAACAGCACTTTCATCATCCAGCCAAATATAGGCTGTTTCAGTTGTCAATGAGGAGGAAGCGGAAAGAGTAATTCCTCCTTCTTTCATGGGCACGATTGCTGTATCAATTAAACTGAGTAAAACTTGTTTCAGACGACGTGGTTCAGCCAACACATAAATATCAGGATCGGGGGATATTACCGTGAAGGGGATATTACGATTTGCTGCTAATAGATAGGTTAATTGATAAACTGTTTGGAAAATATTTGCCAATCCCACCGGCTGAATATCTACATTAACCGTACCATGTTCGGCTTTAGAAACATCAATAATTTCATCAAGCATATGCACCATTTTCAAAGCTGAAGCATGGGCTTTAGCGACAAAGTCGCGTTCTTCGGCGGGATCATCGCATAAATCAGAAAGAATTAACTGATGAGCACCAATCAGTCCATTCAGGGGCGATCGTAACTCATGGGCAATCCGGGCCAAAAAACCTCCTTTAAACTGGCTCATCTGAGCAGCCATCTGGTAAGCAAGCTGGGTTTGTTTGAGTTTTTCCGTGAGAATTTGCACTTCCTGATGCAAATCTGGGGAGATCACAGAGCGCTCACATTGTTCTTTTGACTGATTCATGCTAATCATCTCCTGCGCCAATCTCTGCATCTGATTCTAACTTTACTGTACCTGGTCGCAGAATGACAAAACCCTTTCCTGTCCATTGAGCTACGGTTGATGGTAGTCCTACTTCTTGGTTGATCTTTTCTGATTCAGTAGTCGCTAAGGTAAACACCTCAGAAAATTCTGCGGCAATTTCTGCCATCGACAGCAAAGGAGGTTGACCACTGCGATTGGCACTTGTGGTCGCTAATGGACCAGTAGCCGCTAAAATCTGCTGGGCGATCGCTGATTTCGGCACCCTCACACCAATACTACCAGGAGTGAGGGGATTCATGGCTCGGGGCAAGCGATCGCTTGCTGGTAAAACCAAGGTCAAAGCTCCGGGCCAATATTTGTGAGTTAGCTCTTGCCAAAACTGCATTTCCGCTGCACTACCTTGAATATAAGGCCAAAGATCATCTGTTGCTGCTGCCATGAGAATTAATGGCTTATCGAGACTACGTTTTTTGGCTGCAAAAATTAATTGAGCCTGATCGGGGCGAACTGCTAAAGCTGGGACAGTATCGGTAGGAAAACTCACTAAAAATCCTGATTTAGCCTTCGCAATCAGTACATCTAGGAAAACTTGAGTCATCTGACAGGGAGTAAATTACAGCAATAGATCGCAATTTAAAGTTTGCGAGCGATCGCAAACCGCTCAATTCCAGCTAAATCCGGGAGGATTTTAATTTCACTATAGCTACCCTGAGCATGAAGTAAATCAGCCACGATTTGAGCTTGTCCAATCATCATTTCAATTAGCCAAACTCCACCGGATTGTAAATAAAGTGGTGCTGTAGTAATTAGATGCCGAATACAGTCTAACCCATCCGGACCGCCATCAAGGGCCAGATGAGGTTCATGCTGACATACTTCCGGTGGCAAAGTGGGAATCATGGCGCTGGGAATATAGGGGGGGTTGGAGACTATCCCACTTAGTTTTCCCTTTAGGCAGTTGAGCGGTTCAAACCATGAACCCTGATAAAACTTAATTTGATTAGTAAATCCTAATTTTTCGGCATTTACTCGGGCAATGTCTAATGCCTGTTGACTGCAATCTATAGCATAAATTGTGGCATCTGTCAACGCTGCTGCTAATCCCAGAGCGATCGCACCGCTTCCTGTACCCAGATCAGCCCAGGCTCCTGTCGGTCGATCGGCTACTTCTACTACTAAATCAATGAGAGACTCCGTTTCTGGACGGGGAACTAGGACCGCCGGAGAAACCTTCAAAGAGAAATGACGCCAAGTCGTAGTACCGACCAGGTATTGGACTGGCCATCGGTCCTGCAAACGCTGTTGCCACAACTGAGTTAAATGTTCTAAGGAAAACTGCAAATCAATCTGAGGATAGTTTTTAAAAGACTCTAAGCGCAAAGCTAATTTATCTAAACTAGAGACCGTTTGCAATAACCAGTCTAATTCGTTCACAGACACATTAGCTGCGATCGCGGCTGTTTGGGCTTTTGTTCGCCATTGCCACAGTTCTAATCCTGAAACCACACTGATTTTAGCCACCATCCATGTTCAGCCCAGACTATTACTGATTAATTTTATTGACGACAATCACAGTTAATGCTGTACTGCCGGGGCTGGATTAAGATTAGGAGCTGAATTAGACGAGGCTGGATTAAGATTAGGAGCTGGGCTAGATGCAGAGGGTTGGAGACAATAAAACGGCTTTGTGGTGACACCAATTGAGCTTAACACCTGACAGGAGGGCAATAATTCAATTTTGGCCAGTTGGGGGTTATCGTTACTGTATAATTGTTGTAAAATGCCTTCTAAAGGGACAACCTGAATATTAACCGAGGTAACTAGGTCTGGTTGTTGCTTTTTCACCTGCTCTAGCAGATTTTGTAAATCTTCCTTGACAAAAAAGAAAGGAATAACTGACTCATTTCCTTTAGAAATGGTTAAAAAGCCTTTATTTGGACCAAAGTTAGCGACAAACAGGGGTACTCCAAAGTCTTTTGTGTTTACAGGGTTACCATTTATTTGGAGTAATTCTCCTGCTAATTTCATTTCCTGTTGCACCGGAATAAAGGAAAACGTTAATTTATCTGGTTTCTTTTGATTTTCTTCTGCTGATTTATAAATTTCGCCTAGGGAAATTAAGATTACGTGCATATCTTTCCCCAGGTCAGGATTTTTCTGTTTTAGTTGAGTTAAAAAATCCTCAGCATCTTGCTGACTGATAAAAACTCGAGTTATTTTGGCGGTTACATGAGTGTTTGGATCAGTAACTTCATGTATTGGTGACTCACCTTTGTCATTAACTATGGTAAATACTGGGACCCGGAGTTTTTCTAAAACTTGGTTATCTGGTAAAGCCAGGACAGGCATTATTCCCATCAAACCAGAACCAATCAGAGTTCCACCAATTAAACCTAAAGCCAAGCCCCAATTCCTAAAGGATTTCATCATAATTCCTGTGATTAATGCGGTTATCATGCTAGATAAATAACGAGACATTTTTTACGACTTTGATTTTGATAGTTGACTGAAATTTTTTCAAGCAGGTACTGATGACTATATAGTAAGCTAAATTTTTACCTGCCTATGGTTGGTTAAGACTTGGCTAGATTGATAATAGTTCCCCCGCTTCTTGTCCAAAGGTGAGGACTGGGCAGAATGCTACCCCAATTATTTAAAGGCCAAGGATGTTCATTTAGTTAGGATCTTAACATGATCCTAAAGTTCTAATGAGGGTAATCAGATAGAAATTATACTTACTGGGCAAATGGGTTTTGGAGAGGAGGTAAAATTGGACAACTGAAATCGGGATGACAGGATTCGAACCTGCGACCCCCGCATCCCAAATGCGGTGCGCTACCAAACTGCGCTACATCCCGTGGCTCTTATTTATAGCCCATAAATTATGCACTTGTCAATCTTTTTTTTGATTTTCGTACAAATAATTTTGTTAAACCAAAAATTGGTTTAGGGGTGGAAGAGAGAAGAGATTGGACCGCTTTTACGCGATCGGGCGGATTCGGGTAAACCAGAAAGATAGTATGATCACTAAACTATGATATTGGTCAAACTGGGGATAGAGAGATAGACAGGCAATGCCGAGGTAATTGCCCGCCGGAAGTTAATCAAGCTGACGAGATCAAAGAGACTAGCTCGGATACCAAAACATCCCCTTAATCCCTTCGGGATCGGACATAAAACCCATACTGCGGTAAAAATCTACTACATGAGGGTCAGCAAATAGAGTAATGTTGCTGATGTCCTCACTGCGTAGTTTTTTAATCATCTGCTTCATCAGCGCTTTGCCCAAACCTTTCCCTTGAAAGTCTGGATGGACTACAACATCCCAAATCGTAGCATTAAAAGCGTGGTCGGATGTGGCCCGAGAAAAACCAACGAGACGACGCTGAGTACCTCTAACTTCCCACATCGAAACTACAAGGAAACTATGCTGAATTGCTTTTTTTACTTTCCGCAACGGGCGTCGAGACCAACCGACGGCATCACAGAGTTCTTCGAGTTCATAGAGATCAATATCCCGATCGGTACTAAAAAAGATGCGAGTAACACTACCCGTGCGATCGCCAAAAGTCTGATGCAGGGACTCATTAGTCCCTTCCCGCGGATAATCCCCAGAACGCGGTGTTTTAGGCGCTGAGGAAGTGTCAGAACCGCTAAAAAAACTTTTCCAAAAACCCATGCAGGCGTGGTTAAGGTAGTAGAAGTTGGATAAATGTACTAGCTAGTATATCTCCCATGACCGACCCAAGCGATTTTTCCCCTTGCTTAGATCAAACATATTTGTCAGCAAATTTACCTGAATTGGGTAGATCAGAGGACAGGACTCGATAGAAAATCTAGATAGCGAGATGAATAGACAAGAAAGCCAAAATAATTAGGACAGTCAAGATGCCAAAATAATTAGGACAGTCAAGATGCCAAAATAATTAGGACAGTCAAGATGCCAAAATAATTAGGACAGTCAAGATGACTGTCCCACACTGGGCACTTCAGAATTGGTCTCATCTGTGCTTTTAACCTGCAAGCGAGTTTCCCCCCCCAATATGGCTACGGGTTTAAAATCATCTACATTGGAACTCCTCAAGCGCTTTAATCGGGCGTTTCCTCAATTTTATGAGCAATTTGTTAGTAGTGAAATCCAATTACAAAACCTGAGATTAGCCTATCAGCTATATAAAACCAGGCAAGCTGTGATTGAACTCAAACCAGAGGGGAGTAAAAGTGCCCTCCATTTTGCTTACCGCAATCAATCTTTTCTGCTGAGTGATATTTTTGGCGTTTTAGCTGCTTATGGATTAACCATCCATAGTCTCAGTTTATATGGCCAAATTAACCCTCCCATGTTGGTATTTATCAAATTGATAGTTTCTCGTGGGGGTAAAACTCTCACCGACAAAACCGCAGAAAACGTTTGTCGGGCGATCCGGGAAGCATTGGCGGGACATTTTGAAGTTGAGGAAATGTTAGCGGTAGAATTTAACCTTGATGCTGGCTTAGAGGAGGTAGAAACTGAATTTTACGTTGATCCAGTTTTTCACCTACCAGCTTTATTAATTGAGGCCGATAACCAACCCGGTTTATTTTATAAAGTTATGTATGCGATCTGGCAAGAGGATTTATTAGTAGTAAATGCTAACTTGCTCGTCTGGCGAGGTAGAACTCGGTTAATTCTCTATTTGCTCGGTCCGAATGAAAGCTTAATTCCCGAATATCTTGGTCAAAAAATTTCTGAAGGTATGCGACAGAGATTACTTGGTCGAAGATTTTAATCGCAGCCAGGCCGATCACAGTTGGCGATATGATAAAGATATGGCAATGATCGTGATTCGGGGAGTTCCGCATACCTACGAGTTGACAGCAGCAACTGTTTCTGGCCAGGTTCTGGTTTTTATCCACGGCTGGCTGTTAAGTAGTCGCTATTGGCAACCTCTGCTAGAGAGATTGGCACCAGATTATCGGTGTTTAGTTTATGATTTGCGAGGGTTTGGTAATTCTCAACCTGACCAAAAACTGGCCTTCTCTCCGACCTGTACTTGGTCAAATTTAAGCTCAGATCCCATGGAACTGGTTGATTCAGATCAACCTACTCCTCGTTACACCCCCTCGGCTTATGCTCAAGATTTGGCCATTTTGCTGGAGGCTTTGCAGATTTCTAGTGCTTGGCTAATTGGCCATTCCTTGGGTGGTAGTATCGCTTTGTGGGGAGCGTCTAAATTGCCGCAAGTAGTTAAAGGGGCTGTTTGTGTCAATTCTGGTGGTGGGATTTATCTGAAAGAAGAATTTGAGCGCTTTCGGACTATGGGGCAGAAGTTATTAAAATTACGCCCACGTTGGCTGAGTCAAATGCCTTTTCTAAATCTCCTATTTACTAGAGATAGTGTAGCTCATCCGATCGCACGTCATTGGGGTCGTCAACGGGTGATTGATTTGGTGATGGCTCATCCAGAAGCAGCTTTAGGAACTTTGCTCGATTCCACCACAGAAACAGAAGTACATTTGTTACCCCAGTTGGTAGCGAAATTACAACAACCTGTTTATTTTATTGCTGGGGCAAACGATTCGGTAATGGAGCCGAAATATGTGCGACATTTGGCTAGTTTTCACCCCATGTTTCAATCTATTGGGGAAAATGTGATTGAAATTCCTAATTGTGGACATATGTCGATGGTAGAACAACCAGACGCTGTCGCTCAGGAAATTCGCCAGATTCTCGCTCAATATGATTAAGATTTGTATAGCTTCATGACATCTTCGATCGCCATCCGGGATTGAACTCCTAGAGTTAAAGGAGAAGTGTGTCCTCGTTCTAGATGTTCAACCGCAGCACAAGCAATCATAGCTGCGTTGTCGGTGCAAAATTTTAGGGCTGGAAGTAAGATGCGAAAATGATTAGCTGTTCCTGCTGTTTGTAAATGATTTCGCAAACTGCGGTTAGCTGCAACTCCTCCACCCACAGCAATGGTTTTGAGTCCATAATCACGGGCACAAGCGATCGCCCGACGGGTTAAGCTTTTGGCTACAGTATCCTGAAAACTAGCTGCTAGATCAGCAATAGGAAGTGGTTCTGTTGCTGTCGCTAATTTTTTGACTAATTTCAGGACTGCTGTTTTTAAACCACTAAAACTAGAATCATATCGATGATAACCACCACCAGGAAGGGAAACATTTCCTTCTGGTAAGGGAAAAGCACTACTATCACCAAGAGCCGCTAATCGATCTATTTCTGGTCCACCTGGATATCCTAATTGTAACAAGCGGGCGACTTTATCAAATGCTTCTCCGGCTGCATCATCGCGGGTTTGACCTAGGGTTTCATAAACACCACATTCTTTAACATAAATCAAGCTCGTATGTCCGCCCGAAACCAATAAACACAGAAATGGTGGTTCTAACTCTGGATCGGTTAAATAATTAGCATAAATATGTCCTTCCAGATGATGAACACCCAAAAATGGTTTTTGGTGCAACATAGCCAAACTTTTTCCTGCGGTGAGTCCGACTAATAAAGCTCCAACTAAACCTGGGGTACAGGTAGCAGCTACACCATCAATTTCTGTCCAACCAAGATCAGATTCAATTAATGCTTGGGCGATCGCATCATTAATTATTTCTAAATGGTGACGAGAAGCTACTTCTGGTACAACTCCTCCATACTGTCGATGTACCAAAATTTGGGAAGCTGTTACATTACTTAAAACTTTACGATTCTTAACAAGAGCAACGCTAGTTTCGTCACAACTTGTTTCAATTGCTAAAACTGTTGTCATGCACTGATAATTTGATTAAATGAGTTAGTTAGTAGGGATATTAGCTTAAACTTATCTTTAGATAAGTTAACAGCAGCAATTTGATCTAAACTTTTCCCAAGGCTAATTGAAGAGCCTCCACCTAGTTCGTGTGACTAAACACGCAAGTGGTGAAGAACTTTGAGGAAAATTTTCTCCCCCAGTGGGATGATCAGGGCCAGTTAAAAAAACTTTGCGTTAGTCAAAGTTTTTTAGCGTAAATGAGCCAGTACAATTACTTTAAAGTTCCACAATCTAGGCTGCACGAGCAGCTTAATTGGATAGCAAACTTAGTGTTTCGTAACAAAAGGAAACAATTTCATGCGCCGATTGTTTGCCCTGATTATTGCTCTTTTTCTGTGCTTCACTTTTGTCCCCTCGGCGTCAGCCACAGAGATTTCTGGTTTAGTACCTTGTCGGGAATCCGCAGCTTTCCAAGAAAGAGCTAAAGATGCTCGTCCTACTACCGCTGATCCAGACTCAGGTAAAAAACGGTTTGAGCGTTATGCTGATGCTCTTTGTGGTGCCGAAGGACTGCCTCATTTAATTGTGGATGGTCGTTTGAGCCATGCTGGTGATTTCCTAATTCCTAGCATTGCCTTCCTCTATATTACTGGTGCCATTGGTTGGGCTGGTCGGAGCTATTTACAGGCAATCAAAAAAGGTCCAGATCCAGAACAAAAGGAAATTATTCTGGATGTACCTTTAGCAGTTTCCAGCATGATTGGCGCTGCCGCTTGGCCTTTGGCCGCTTTAGGGGAACTTTCTAGTGGGAAATTAACAGCCGATGATCACGAAATCACTGTTTCGCCACGCTAGTTGATTGCTCGCATAGTTGATTTAATTGGGAGAATTTCTCATGCAATATTTCCTCAAATTTCTTTCTCTTTCGCCAGTAATCCTCTTTGTTTGGCTGTCGATTACAGCGGTGTGGTTAATTGTGTTTAACTACTATTTTCCCGATCTACTTTTTCATCCCTTACCCTAAATTTTGAAATTTTGCTTTCCGATCGCTCGGAAAAGTAAAAACCCGATCCGAATTGCTACAAGTATGGCGATCGAGCAAAAATTCCGTCCTAATCTTGATTTAGGGCGGTTCATTTCCAAACAGCCAATCAGCGTGTTATTGATGGGAGAAAAATATGTCCGACCATTATAGCTTTGTCAGACCAGCCGATGGTGATCCACAAATTGGCAATCTAGAAACCCCAATTAACTCTTCAGCGTTTAGCAAAGCTTTTCTGAATAATTTGCCAGCTTACCGGAAAGGGTTATCACCCCTATTACGGGGCTTAGAAATTGGGTTAGCTCATGGTTATTTTCTAATTGGACCTTGGGTTAAACTTGGGCCATTAAGGGATTCAGATTCAGCTTATTTGGGTGCATTAATTTCCGCAGTGGCTTTGATTATCATTGCTACTGGTGCTTTAGCAGCTTACGGGATTGTCAGTTTCCAAAAAGATGATGGTAAAAGCACTGACTTACAAAGCTCTCAAGGTTGGAGCCAATTTACCGCTGGCTTTTTCATTGGTGGTACTGGTGGTGTTTATGTCGCTTATTCCATTTTGCAAAATCTGGATGTGATTAAAGGAATCCTGAGTGGTGCCTTTAACAGCTAATCGTTGATTTAATTTAACAAAATTGCCTCATCGGGCGTCCATGTGGACGCCTTTTTTAATGGTAAGCAAAAATTGCGGTTTCAATCAAACTTAAAGCTTGTTCTAACTCATCGTTAACTATTTGCAGATCAAATTCATTAGCCGCAGCAATTTCATCATAAGCGCGTTGGAGACGACAAATAATCGCAGTTTCTGAATCTTGAGCCCGACTACGGAGCCGTCTTTCTAATTCCGTCTCCGAAGGTGGTAGGATAAAAATTTGCAGTGCCGATGGAAAAGTTTCCCGAATTTGTCGCGCTCCTTCTAATTCAATTTCTAAGATTACAATCCGTCCTTGTTGGATTTTTTCTTCCACTTGGGCTCGGGGAGTGCCATAAAAATTACCAGCAAATTCTGCCCATTCTAGTAATTGATGGTTAGCAATCATTTCCGCAAACTCTTGACGGGTCACAAAATAATAATGCTGTCCGTGGACTTCATCGACCCGAGGAGAACGAGTAGTGACCGAGAGCGACAAATATAATTCCGGGTAACGTTTGAGGAGCGATCGCAACAAAGTTCCTTTGCCCACTCCACTTGGACCGGTGAACACAATTAATTTACCTGGGTGAGAAGTGGGTGATTGATGTATCATATAAATAATAGGTAGATAGTAATTTTTAAGTAATTACTCTATCAAAAATAATACGGGAGGGTAAGAACTCCTCGCTTTTAAGCCTATCCATTAGTCACATCTTTATAACCATCCTAAAACTATTGCCTCATTTTCAACCAGCCAAATACTTGATTGACCGTGAGGGTTAGCTCTAGATCGGGTAAAACTGGGAGAACATGATTTCCCTGACAGATGATGGGTTGTTGTTGAGGTAGCAAAACTAGAATACTCAGATCATCTGGATCTACAAACCATCCCAAAAGACTTCCTTGCTCTAGACAATGTAGCAGATTCCCTAATACTTTGTTAGGCTTTTGTTCAGGGGAAAGAATTTCGATCGCCCAATCTGGTGGTAAGTCAAAGTGATCCGGAACATCACCTGGTGGTGTAAACGGGATGCGATTCCATCGAAAGACAGCTACATCCGGAACAATCGATCGCCCACCAAAACTACATCTTAATTCTGGGAAAGCATAGGCAATTTTTGGGTCTTCTGTGATTTGATTGATAACTGCACAAAATTTTCCTTGTAAACGGCTATGTCGTCCTTTGGGCATGGGTTTTTGACTAATTTCACCATTGACATATTCACTTGCGGGTTTGGTTTCTGGTAATTGCAGAAATTCCGACAGTGTGAGCGGTTTGGATAGTGCTTGTGCCATGAAAATCCTCAGCAAAACAAGTTCCACATTATATTCTAACTACTCAAACAATCGGAGAATCCCTATCAATGCGAGAATCAGACTTTTACGAATTATTTGCATATTGGCTATAATCAAATAGCTCTAATCTATATCCAGTATGAGATTAATCGGATATCTCCAGGATTATTTCAGCCTATAACTGGTAAAACTTATGTCTCTAGTAGCAACAGAACCAAAAAGAAAGAAATTTACAGTAGAGGAATATCACCAACTGGGTGAATTAGGGATAATCAGACCTGATGAACGGACAGAACTAATTGATGGGGATATTATTCTTATGGCACCAATGGGTAGTCGTCATTTTGGTTGTTTAATTGGGCTAAGTGAAATTTTCCCCAAGCTTTTAAATAATCGTGCTTTTGTCGTAATGCAAGGCCCTGTCAGGCTAAACAACGGATTTGAACCAGAACCCGATCTATCAATTTTGAGGCGACGTGAAGATCGTTACAGACATCAGCTCCCACAACCTCAAGACGTATATCTATTGATTGAAGGGGCGTATTGCAATACGCCCGTACATACGACCATTAACAACGACCGTAATGTGAAGTCAGTCCACTACAGCCAAGCTGGGATTATTGAACTTTGGATCGTAGACATTAGGGCCGAATTAGTAGAGGTCGATCGTAACCCTGGTCCCAATGGTTATGAAAGTGTCCAACAATTCAGACGAGGCGAAAGTATCTCACCTCTTGCCTTCCCAGATTTAGTAATCAGCGTTGATGTCATTTTGTAGAAAATTATTTATCTGATTATTCATAATATAACTAAAATTAGGCTTCATCATCATTTGCCAAACGCTCTTTTCTAAGACTTTCTGCAATCTCATGAATAATCCCGATTGAGGCTAAATGCACAAGCTCAGAAATCTCAAAAAATACCTGTCTTTGGTAGCGATCGCGACAGTTATTTCTCTGCTAACTATTTTGATACCGATCTGGCTAGGAAAAAATCATCAGCCGATCGCCCAATCAACAGAAATAACTAGGACATCAGCGCTCGAATCCGTATTTTCTGATCAAGATATTGAATTTTCTTTTGTAGTAATTGGTTGTAATCGAGTTGAAAAGACTGATATTAAATCTACTCTTCCTAGCACCGCTAATATCGAACAACTCCAACGTACATTTACAGAAATTGCAGCCCTATCTCCAGCACCAAAATTTTTATTTTTCGCAGGAGACATGGTTTACGGCTACAACTCTGATCCCAATGTATTAGAAAGTGAGCTAAAGGGTTGGCGAGAACTTTATGAAAAGTCTCCCCTAGCATCAACTCCAACCACATTAATTACTATTCCTGGTAATCATGAAGTTCAGAATGAGAAAAAAGTTGCTTACTTAGAAGCCGAAAAAACTTGGTTAAATGTAATGGCACCTTATTTGCAGTATGCGGGTAATGGACCAAAAGCTGGAGGACCAGATAATTTAAAAACTGATCAAAGTTCTCTGACATATTCCTTTGAATATAACAATACTCATTTTCTGATCTTGAATACAGATCCAGTTGGCAAAGATTGGAGTGTCCCACTTAACTGGATTAATCAAGATTTAGATGAAGCAACAAAAAACCAGGTAGAACATATTTTCGCGATCGGACATAAACCAGCATATACTTATCCGCTCAATCTTTATCGTCCCGCTGAAAAATTAGAAGATGGACTGGGTAGATTATATCCACAAGAACGAGATCAATTCTGGGATTTATTAGTAAAAAGCCGTAGTGAGGCAATGTTAACAGCTCATAATCATCTCTATTATCGCACTAAAGGGCCAAAAGGTAATACTTGGCAAATTATTGCTGGTAATGGTGGAAGTCAACTCGACTCAGTAGCTGATCAAAAAAGCGTTAACTTCTTTGGGTTTACGGTGATCAATGTTCTCAAAAATGGACATATTACCCTGACTAGTTATGGAAGGGATGTTCCTACCCAGGGTTATCTAGCACCAAGTTCAGCTCATCCAACTACAGTTAGAGATCAAGCTGATCTAACTTGGATTGATTAAAAGCGGACCACATCAATCACTCACCAGCAAACCACCAACCGGAATTGACAATTTTATCTCCTGCCGCATTAAAATAGAGAAAATCATGATAACCCCGCCACTGATAAATTAGAAATTGATTGGTATCTGGAATCGTTTTATTGATGAGGGAATCGTTTTGGATCAGGTAGAAAAGCGGATCATCTTTAACAGCAATGTGATCAGGAGATCCGAGTAATTGAATAATCTCGGATCTTTGATATTTTCCTGTACCTAAGCAAAACCCGATCTGATTCATAATTTGATGTTTGCGCCCATGCCATCCATCTATATCATTATTCCATCTACCATTATTACTATGTCCAGGAATAGTGCGGATTGTCTGAAAATCAGTTGCTAAGGTTTTGATTGGACATTCTGGTGGGGATAAATTATCTGCTTGAGCAGGATTAAAATTGCCGATCAGCAGCAATCCGAAAATAAGCAAAAGCCGACTTTGGTATGATTGGTAATTCATAGAGTGTCCAGAGCTAATGCAACTGCTGTGATCATCATAAGTAGGGATGGGCAGCATAGACTTTTATCTATTATCATAAAGCCAATTTGATCTTTGAGCCAAGGGTTGATTTTTTCTCACTAAAGAATTAGGAATTTATTAATATTACCAAAATTTTTGCCAAAATAGGTATAAATAAATAGGGAAATATCCATCCAAGTAAAATTAGGATTAATCTTTATGCAGTCCCAGCAATTTCCTAAGTTATATTCTCGTCAACTACTAAGCTCTAAACCTTCTCTCCAAAGACAAATTTTGATTATAGTATCAAGTCTCTTGTTAATTGCGTTATTACCAACGATTGCACTGTTGACTTGGACAGCAAGACAAGCAATGCTAGAGCGTACCCGAGCAGATGGAGTTCGGATTGCCCAAATTTTAGCTCAAAGTGCTGGTGTGGTTGAACAATTACCCCAAGATGTAGAAAAAGTTATTGGTGAACAAATGATTGTCTCCGCTACAACTTTGGCTCATCTTGTGAGTGTAGCTGAAGCTAATAATTTGACTCCCAACCAAATGAATCAACGATTGAAGGAGATCGTGAATAGTACCGTCCTTGATGAAATTTGGATTACTGATGAAAAGGGTAAAGCATATCTAAACACTCTCGATCTTGATTTTACTTTTTTGCCCGATCGCCAAAAACAACCCCAAGCTTATATTTTTTGGGAATTATTAAATGGTCGAAAAAAGACTGTAGTTCAAGAAGCAAGAAAACGCGAAATAGATAATCGGATCTTTAAATATGTTGGTGTAGCCGGAGTTGATAAACCACGGATTGTTGAAGTAGGTTATAATGCTGAATTTCTCGAAAAGATTCGCGAAAAAATTGGAGTTAAATCCCTAATTAATCAGTTGCTTAATGGAGAAGATGTTAAAGCAATTTGGGTAGTTGACAATAATTTAAAAGTCTTAGCTGCTAGTCAAGATCAAAAGTCACTGATTGCTTCAGAGATAGACACAGTAGATCGATCTAATATTTCCCAAGTAATTGCTCAAAGACGAGTTTTTAGTGAAATCAACGGCAATTTTCTCAAAGTTGCAGCACCTTTGCTCAATCAAACAGGTGAGATTCGCGGTGCTGCTTTAGTTTATTTATCTTTAGACTCGGTCTATGCTACCTTAAAGGGTCAATTAGAATTAGCATTGTTTGTTACTGTGATTGTTTTAACTATTGGACTGTTAGCTTCTTATTATCTATCTCGGTGGATTACTCAACCAATTTGTTATCTAAGTAAAGCATCTAAATTACTTTCTGATGGTCAATGGCACCAACCAGTAGAGATCAAACGAGCTGATGAATTAGGAGAATTAGCTAATTCATTTAATTTTATGGCACAGCAATTGTATGAGTCGTTTCAGTCTTTAGAAACCAAGAATGAAGATTTAGAAAACCGTGTAAAAGAACGGACTGTAGAACTAGAACAAGCTAAACAAAAAGCTGAGGTTGCCAATCAAGCTAAAAGTGAATTTCTGGCGAATATGAGTCATGAATTACGCACACCTCTCAATGGAATTCTTGGTTATGCTCAAATTATGCAACGTGCTGCTGATCTTAATCAATATCGTAAAGGTGTGCTGATTATTGAACAAGCAGGTACTCATTTACTTGCTCTGATTAATGATATTTTGGATCTGGCGAAAATTGAAGCAAGGAAAATGGAATTATTACCCAAGGATTTTCATTTTCTTTCCTTTCTAGTTGGGGTAGCTGAAATTACTAGAGTCCGGGCAGATCATAAAGATATTTTGTTCGATTTTATTCAATCAGAAAACCTCCCATCGGGGGTAGTTGCTGATGAAAAACGTCTTCGTCAAGTATTGATGAATTTATTAGGGAATGCGATTAAATTTACCGATCGCGGTAGTGTAACATTTAAAGTTGAATTGGTATCTACTAATTATCATGCTGGAGTAAATATTCATAAAGTTCGATTTAGTATTCAAGATACAGGAGTAGGAATGACTTCTGAACAATTAGAAAAAATATTTTTACCTTTTGAACAAGTTGGTTCTAGTTCGCAACGTGCAGAAGGTTCTGGGTTAGGATTAGCTATTTCTCGTGAAATTGTCACAATGATGGGAAGTCAAATACAAGTTATTAGTAATTTAGGAATGGGTAGCATTTTTTGGTTTGAAGTAGATTTACCACTCTCAAATCAATGGATGAATACTGCTACTTTATCCTCCCAAGGTCAGATTATTGGTTATAGCGGTGAACGAAAGAAAATTCTGATCGTTGATGATAAACCAGTGAATCGAATTGTCATTGCAGAAGTTTTAAATCCGTTAGGGTTTATGATTGCTGAAGCGGAAAATGGGCAAGATGGATTAAATCAGACTAAGGAATTTCAACCGGATTTAATTATTACTGATATTGCGATGCCCGAGATGAATGGTTATGAATTCGCTCGTTGTATTCGCCAGACTTATTCTGCTACTTTAGCAATGATCGCCGCTAGTGCAAGTGTATCACAATCAGATCAAAGTTTAGCGATCGCTGCTGGTTGTAATGATTTTATCGAAAAACCTTTAGATCTGGAAAAGTTACTCAGAATAGTCCAAAAATATCTCAATATTGAATGGATTTATGCTGAACATCAAGGGGAAATAGAATCAAGGTCACAAGAGATTATTTTCCCCACGTTAGCGGAGTTAAATAATCTTTACCAAGCGGTTAAAATTGGGGATATTGCTTTAGTCGAAATGATTGCTAAACAACTAGTAGCAACTAATTCCCAATATCAGGCATTTTCCGATCGCATTTTAACTTTAGCCGCAGAATTTGATGAGGGTGGTATAATTGAGTTGATTGAAGCTAGAACATAGTGATACCAATTCACGCTGAAAATACATTAAATATTAGATTGAGTTGACTCTGATGTTTTACTAATATAATGGTACAGCAGGATCAATTTCACGACTCCAAGCATTAATTCCTCCTTTAAGATTCATACCTTCAATTCCTGCTTTTTTCAAAATTACTAACGCTTTTGCACTTCTAACTCCAACTTTACAATGAGCAATTAATTTTCGTCCTTTTAGCAAAGATTTGATTTTAGTAATACCCTCACCTGCTTCAATTTCTGGTAAAGGAATAAGAACTGATCCAGGAATTCTAGCAATTTCATATTCTGCTATTTCCCGGACATCAACTAACAAAAAATCTTCGGTTTTATGGTCGATCAATTGTTTTAACTGTTGCACGGTAATTGCGGGAACTTCTGCTTGCTGGATCGCATTACCAATCAATGGTAAATTAGCAGCTAAATGTAAAGGAATACCTAATTTAATTAAGGGTCTGAGCAGATCTGGATTATAAATAATTCCAGCGATCGCAATCATCCCTAATCCTACCATACCTCCCCATATTTCTAACCTGAGTCTTGGTCTGGGTTTTTGCTCTGTGATTTTGCTCGTATTATCCATAAATTTTGCTCCCAATTTTCTTAGGTAAGATCGAAGTAGCTCTAATTCTAGTTTAGTGCGATCGCTATCTACTTTCTTAGTGATCGTGATCATGATTAACCTAAATTATGATCGGATATTATTGCATTTCTTCTGTTCCCTCAGCACAAACAACTTGATCATTTTTGATAATTGGATCAGCAGGAATAATTTTACCAGGAGAAATTGTGCCACAAGCACCAGCTAAACTATTTCCTTTTGATGTTATAAAAACTATACCCACAAAACTTTTCAGATTAGAATCTAGAGGAATTGCATAGATAAAAACAGCTTGATCACCTATATTTTTCATGGCATAATGAAAGTTGTTTGATTGAGTGGGAATACCGATGTTTAACTGATCAAATGTCCGGGCAAAAGTTGGATTCTCTAAGCGATAAGCTTGTTGAGCTCTATTACTTGCACCAATAAAAGACTTCCCCTCACTTTGTCTAGGTTTGGCACCACAACCAAGATTAGATGAAACAAAAAAAACTCCTCCTGTTCCGAATACCAAGCAGGAAATACAAAAAACAATTACGTTATGTTTTTTAGTAATTATCTCCAAATAAGTCTTTAAAAAGCTTTTTTTATTTGCAGGAAAATCTAAATTCGGTCGAGGATTTTTAATTAGTAAATATTTCATCCATTTAGTGATAAAATTGATATACATATTTTTTACTAACTCCTGATTTGTCTTAAATAAAGGCGATCGCAATTCTCTAACCTAAACCTAATATCTAGACTGACTATTCCTAGTATACCTCTTGCAAAAGTCATGTTGATCAATTTACTGGACAGGCAAGATGCCTGTCCCACAACCAAAAAAACTTTTGTGGGACAGGCATCTTGCCTGTCCTAGTTATTTTTGCAAGAAGTCTAGTCTAATCTCAATTTCGGTTTTCCTAATAGAGCTTTGTTACTTTATATTAATACCTACGCGAATTTGAGTTCTCGATGGAGTTATTTGAGAACTCATCGACTTTTGATTGAGTTTGGATCGACTTTGGAGTTCTGGTCAAAGTGACAAAAACCTCACTGACTTTTTTTCTGATTTGGATTAGTGTGATCGCAGTCACACCCAATTTCTAGTTTTATCCCACGTAATTTCTGTAAAAAAATGCTATCATCAAGTAAATTTATCAATATTTCTGGTAAGTCATTATGCCCTATGCTAGAAGTTCGTGAATTTGCTGAAAAAATCAACCTCTTATCTCTTGAGGATAAACAATGGTTACTACAACAAGTCAACAAATTGCTACTTCTCCCCTGACTGATCTGAATGATACCGATACAACCCCTCTTTATGCTTTAGTAGATTTCTAATCGAGTTTCTTATGAACAAAGTTTATTTTTCCTTTTATGCAGAACTAAAACACTTTTTATCACCTCCTCGTCAAGAACTAAGTTTTGCTCATCAATTTAATGGTCGTGTATCAATCAAAGACATGATCGAATCTTTCGGAGTTCCTCATACAGAAGTAGATCAGATTATAGTTAATGGTAATGTAGTCGATTTTTCCTATATTGTTCAGCATGGTGATCAGTGTAATATTTATCCAGTTTCTGTCGATCAAAAAATCGGTCACAATCAACAACAGCAATTACCTGGTTTCGTCTTAGATGTACATTTAGGAAAACTAGCTAATCATCTCAGAATGCTAGGGTTTGACACCCTCTATCGTAATGATTATGCTGATGAAGAATTAGCATATATTTCTAGTAATGAAGAACGGATTTTACTCACTAGGGATCTGGGAGTGCTGAAACGTAGTATAGTTAAGCTTGGCTATTATGTGAGAGAAACAAATCCCCAGCGTCAGTTAGTTGAAGTATTACAGCGGTTTGATTTGTTTGATCAAATTAGACCATTTTTTCGTTGTATCCAATGCAATATTTCGCTAAAAACAGTTGCTAAAGAGACAATTATTGAAAAATTACCACCAAAAGTTAGAGAACACTATCAGGAGTTTCGTCAGTGTCCATCCTGTGAACAAATTTTTTGGAAAGGAAGTCATTTTCACAAAATGCAAGAGTTTGTCGTTGAGATAATGAAGCATCGAGCGATCGCGAAGGAATGAAAATAGATAATTTCCTATTTCCTCCGCAAATAGTCAGGTTATTTAAGAATTATCCGGACTGTAACTTATGCGTAAAAGCTGATTTCCTCCTCGTTGAAACTCATAGTTAACTGGTTGGATTTCTAGCTGATAACCTTGGTTTTTCAGAGTATTGATGACAGGAATTACATAAGGAGATGGTTCACAGGAGAGATTTAAAAGTGGAAAAATTCGCACTTCCCGTGCAACTCGACAAAGTTCTGCGATCGATTGAAGATGAAATTGTTCTGAAAAGTGATCAGAATATAGAAAAAGAAAATGGGAACAGAGAGCTAAATCAAATGTACCAGTGGGAAAAGGTAAAGATGGTAATTCTGCGATCGCATAGCGTCCTGTAGATAATCCGACAGGAAAATCTTCTAAAAATAGTCGGATGGTTTCTGTTCTACTCTCTCCCAACTCAGTCGGAGATGCAAATTCCTTCCAAATATATTGATCTAAATTAGCAGTTAGACCATCAATAATTAAAGGATAAGTTTCTTGAAAACGCTGGAAAATTTCAGCTCCAGAAAATTGATATACCGGATCGCAGGAAATGACATGATATCCTTGTTTAGTCATCTCGGTATTAAAGCTAGCTGGACCACCTGCACAATCAAGAATTTTTAACTTTAAATCCTCAGCATTTAAGTTAAACATTTTGATGTAAGTATTGAGCGATCGACCGAGAGGAACTACTTTTTCTAACTTTAAACCCATTTTTTTTCACCAATATCAATTGAGCCAATGAAATGTAGTTGTAATTTAGCCAGTACAACTACATTCCTGGGAAAACTAAAGTTAAACTAGACACTTTTCCTTGATCTGGATTTGTCGTCCCACTGCGATCGCGATCGGTTGTAAAGTGCGTACTAAATCTACCATTTCTGATAATGACAGTGCTTGTCTAGCATCAGAAACAGACTTTTCTGGTTCAGGGTGACACTCAATCATAATTCCATCAGCTCCAGCTGCGATCGCTGCTTTAGCTAAACCTCCCACAAGTTCACTTTTTCCAGCAGCATGGGAAGGATCGACAATAATGGGTAAATGTGTCAACTGTTTTAATGCTACTACTGCCCCTAAATCTAGGACATTACGGGTATAATTATCGAAACTACGAATACCCCTTTCACATAAAATTACATCTGGATTTCCATGACTAAGAATATATTCTGCGGCAAAAATGAATTCTTCGATCGTCGCAGCTAATCCTCGTTTTAACATCACAGGTTTTCCTGCTTGTCCTACGGCTTTTAGTAAGTCAAAGTTTTGCATATTGCGGCTACCTATTTGTAAGATATCTGCATGAGCAACCACTGGTTCAATTTGGCTAATTGACATTACTTCCGTGATCACTGGAATATTGTAAGTATGACGAATCTGATTTAAAATTTCTAATCCTGCTACACCTAATCCTTGGAAAGAATAAGGAGATGTGCGCGGTTTGTATACACCACCTCGGATAATTTGCACTGAAGTATGAGCTAAATGACTAGCTACCTGCTCCATCTGGGTTAAATTTTCCACAGCACAAGGTCCACCAATAATCACAATATCTTGATCACCAATACTGACTTGAGAGGATATTTTGATAATGCTCTGGTGTTCTGGGTGAATTTTGCTGACAAGTTTAGCGTTTAACATTTGGTACTCCGATGGAAAGTAATATGGTTAATAAAAAAGCCCAGAACTTTAAAAGTTCCGGGCTGAGGTGACAAGCGACATAGCAATTACCTACCCAGAACTGTTTCTGAGCCAATAGTAAAAGCTAAAAAACCAATGATTGAGATTTGTGGTCATGTTCGCTCGTAGTTTTGAGGACTGTAGACTAAAAAACGAAAAACCGCAGAGTTGCTTCTGCGGTTCACTTGGGTATCCAATCCAAATCTGGATTCACTCCCTGTGAACCGATCTATGCCAAAAGTAAAAGTAATAATTGCTGGTGGGCATGAGCTTGTTTTTGCGGTTGAACGCTTAGTTTATCGTTAGGCTTATATATATATCAAGTAATCAGGGATTTGTCAACTATCTAGGGAAAATTAGTCCTAAAATACCATTAGACAAGAAAGCAAAAATAAATAGGACAGGCAAGATGCCTGTCCCACAAAAGTGATTTTTTCTGGTGGGACAGGCATCTTGCCTGTCAATAAATAGATCAATAAGGACTTTTGCTTTCTTGTCTATTGATGTTTGCGCGATCGCATTTTCCTGGGTTAGTCAAGTCCTGGGGATGCGATCGGCATTTCATCCAATTGGCCAAATCTGAGTAGTGGTGGCGATAGTGGCACCAAGGTTTAATCTTGAGTTTTAGTTGAGCGATCGCCATTTCACAAGGGGAAATTTAGCTGTGATCGCCAATCACACGCCACCACCAAAACAGACCGGGAAAAACTCTAATTTTCCAGAGAAACTGCAAAATATTCAAAATCTCACCAAATATCAATCGACCTAAACGCTATACTGGACTTAAATAAAGGTAATTTAGCTCCTTGGATGTCCTTAAAAGAAGAAGACAAAAATGGGCGATTGTACCTGTGAATGCTTCGGTCAAATTCAAGTTTGTAATGAGTTTCATTTTGTATTTCGGGAGGATGCTGTATTGCAAGATCCCTACTTATTCAAGAACTTAAGCACAAAGTTACGAAGCGAGCAGAGTAATAACATCATGACTTCAATTCAATCTCCTCCCCAACTCTCCTTAGCAGATTTCCTAAAACTACCAGAAACTAAACCAGCAAGTGAATATATCAACGGTCAAATCCACCAAAAACCTATGCCTAAAGGAAAACACAGCCGACTGCAAATCCGGTTAGCTACCGAAATTAATCGTGTGGGTGAACTCAATCGTTTAGCTTTTGCTTTTCCAGAGTTGCGCTGTACCTTTGGTGGACGTTCAATTGTCCCAGATATAACAGTTTTCTCCTGGGAGAGAATCCCTGTTGATGCGAATGGAGAAATCGAGAATGAATTTGAAATTCACCCAGATTGGACTATAGAAATACTGTCACCAGAACAAAGTTCAACTCGCGTCATTAACAAAATTTTATTCTGTTTGAATCAGGGAACAGAGCTAGGCTGGTTTCTCGATCCAAAAGAGCGTCTAATTATGACTTTCCAACCAGGAAAACAACCTGAAATTAAGCAAGAGCAAGATATTTTGCCAGTTTTAAGCTCTCTAACTGATTTACAGTTATCAGCTCAAGAAGTATTTAGTTGGCTAAATCTTTAATTTAAGGGTGGTCAAATATGTTTGATATCTTCAAAAATCGGTTAGAAATAACAGGAACTCTCTGGACTGTAACGGCAATTCGGATTAGTGTGGGTCGTTCTACTGAGCCAATTGGTTCTGATTTACCCGTGATTAAAGATGCTTTGGGACATCCTTTAATTCCGGGTTCGAGTTTTAAAGGAGCTTGGCGATCGCGCTTAGAAAGTTTCCTACGTGGTATTGATTTGAGTTTAGCAGAAGATCCAGCTAATTTTAAAAGTCCAACCAGAGCTCATCAAATCAAAACCTTAAAAGAACAGTACAAAGACGATGACTTTGCTTTGACAAAAATAGAAGGATCTTCGCACATACAGAAGTTTAACGAAGTTCTAAAAAAACATTGGCAAAGGTGGGGAGAAATTTTGGGCAATCTCACTCTAGAAAATCGCACTTATTTCACCCTAGATTTGCAATCAGACGCTATTTTAACGGCTACGGCGCTCGTCATCTTAAATATTTGAGAGATGGTAAATAGTTCCATAGAAGGAGAAACTCATGCCTAGTATTCTGATAGTTACAGTCGGTGGTTCTCATCAACCTATTGTCACTGCTATTTGTAGCCTCAACCCCGATCGCGTCGTTTTTATTTGTTCGACTGGCAAGAAAGGTAGTGAATCACAAGTTATAGGAGATGGTACTCCCTGTGAAGTGAGGAAAGGACAAGAGCTGATTGAAAAATTGCCTAATATTCCCACACAAGCAAAGTTAGGATATCGTTTTGATGCCAATCGAGACTTAATCAAAATTCAAGAACCTGACGATCTCTCAGAATGCTATCAAAAAGCTGTATTAGGTATTCAAAATATCCAAGCAGAATTGCCTGATGCTCAAATTATGGCTGACTACACAGGTGGAACAAAAACGATGTCTGTAGCTTTAGCAATAGCTGCACTCGATCATCGGGTTGAGTTATATCTGACTACAGCTGATCGCTCAAACATTATTAGAGTAGAAAGAGGAGAAATGACTTCACAAGCAATTGTCGCTCCTTTAGTTGTACAACGCACGATCGAGCAATTTCTACCGATAGTTTTACAGCAGTACAATTATCCAGCAGCGATCGCAGAACTCAGGCGACTTTTACCATCGAGGGAATTACCACATGAAACTAAACGAAAAATTCAAACTTTATGTACTGTTTGTTCTGGGTTTGACACTTGGGATAGATTTGAACACAAAGAAGCATTACTGTGTTTAGAATCTTACATGAGCAAATCAGAAATTCAGCCATTAGCTTTATTTCTTAAGCGCGTAATTAGTAGTCGTGGCAAGATTGATGAGAAATTTGATGCAAGTAGCGGAACCAAAGGTCATTCTTATGAAATTGTCCAAGATTCTACTACTTAACGCTGAACGACGTGCTAAACAAGAAAGATATGATGATGCAGTTGGTAGACTCTACAGAGCATTAGAACTATTAGCTCAAATTAGACTGTTAGTTACCTATGACATCAAGACAGGTGATGTGGACATTGAAAAATTACCAGAACCTTTGCGAAATGAGTATGAAAAAATGCGTTCTCCAGACAAAGGAAAAATACAATTAGCTTTGAAAAAGAGCTACGAACTTTTGGCAGAATTTCCTAACGATCCGATAGGAAGACTTTACCAAGAAAATGCAAATCGAATTATTAATGCACTTGAAACCCGTAATAATTCATTATTTGCTCACGGATTTCAACCTATCACAGAGAGTGATTATCAAAAGGTTAGTGAAGTTTTTGTCAATTTCATTGAAACTTGTATTACTGCTGTTGTTCCAGCTAAACTAAAGTCACAGCCTCCCCAGTTTCCTACGAACTATACCCTTGAATAATCCCATTAATAATTACCATGATTTCATCAGTGCAATCTCCTCCCCAACTTTCTTTAGCAGATTTCCTAAAACTGCCAGAAACTAAGCCAGCTAGTGAATATATCGATGGTCAAATCTACCAAAAACCCATGCCTAAAGGTAAACATAGTTCAATCCAAAGTTTGTTAACTCCTGCTATTAATCAAGTAGGTATGCCCAAAAAGATAGCGCGTGCATTTACAGAATTACGCTGCACTTTTGGAGGTCGATCGCTCGTTCCAGACATCACAGTTTTCTCCTGGGAGAGAATCCCTGTTGATGCGAATGGAGAAATCGAGAATGAATTTGAAATTCACCCAGATTGGACTATAGAAATACTGTCACCAGAACAAAGTTCAACTCGCGTCATTAACAAAATTTTATTCTGTTTGAATCAGGGAACAGAGCTAGGCTGGTTTCTCGATCCAAAAGAGCGTCTAATTATGACTTTCCAACCAGGAAAACAACCTGAAATTAAGCAAGAGCAAGATATTTTGCCAGTTTTAAGCTCTCTAACTGATTTACAGTTATCAGCTCAAGAAGTATTTAGTTGGTTAAATCTTTGATTTAAGGGGGGCAAATATGTTTGATATTTTCAAAAATCGGTTAGAAATAATAGGAACTCTCTGGACTGTAACGGCAATTCGGATTAGTGCGGGTCGTTCTACTGAGCCAATTGGTTCTGATTTACCCGTGATTAAAGATGCTTTGGGACATCCTTTAATTCCGGGTTCGAGTTTTAAAGGAGCTTGGCGATCGCGCTTAGAAAGTTTCCTACGTGGTATTGATTTGAGTTTAGCAGAAGATCCAGCTAATTTCACAAGTCCAACCAGAACTATTTGATGAGGTAAATATGAGTTTCAGTAGTTATAAAGACATCGGTGAAGTTCTCCAAGAATTTCAGATCACCTACATCGAAGATAATTTTATGGGTGAAGTAGAATTTAGGGTATCTGAATATTTCCGAGAGGATTTACAAACCATTATGCAGGACGGAGTACCTAATGCTTCCGAGTTTTCAATTTGTGAAAATTTAATTTATCCGATTTTGAAAGAAGTCTGGAAATTTTATCGTAGCAAATTCGTTTTATGGGGACATAAGTCCCTTACTTACGATGAAAATATTTCGGGTTTTCCTGAATATATTTTGGCTAGACGCTCTCCTTTAGGGAAAGTTGTTTTTGATCAGCCATATTTTTTATTAGTGGAAGCAAAGCAAGACAAATTTGAAGAAGGATGGGCGCAGTGTTTAGCTGAAATGATTGCAGCACAACGGCTTAATGAGCAACTGCCAATCATCATATTTGGGATCGTTTCTAATGGCAAAGTATGGCAATTTGGCAAACTTGAAACCAATAGTTTCACCCGCAATAAAACCTTCTATACTATTCAGGAATTAGATCGGCTATTCGCTGCCGTTAATTATGTTTTCCAACAATGTGAAACGCAGCTTAATGAGTTAGTAGCTGCCTAGTTTCAATTATTTATCTACTTACTTAAATATGCACAAACGAGGTTCTGTAGCAGTTGGTTCTTTTAATTATCAAGTGTGTGCTGATGGAGAATTCAAAACTAAAATTCATCTCAAAAATTTTACCTTAGCTCAGTTAGGTTTAATCGGCTTAGTTTTGCGAGATTTGAATGATGGCTGGTTGGGTTTAGGTTTTGCTAAATCTCGCGGTTTGGGTACAGTAACAGTTAATCTACCGATCGCGAACCTCCCTCTGGAATGTATTAATCATGGTTATGAATGACACTTTAGTAGAATCTTTGACAGAAACTCAATGGCATCAAAACCAAGCAGCAGATGCTCCTACTCTACTGCAAATTCTAGGTTGGTCTGCACCGTTGATGAGATTATTATAAAGAAGGAGGTGCGATCGCAGAAAGGACAGCATCAATTGCCGAATCAACTCGTCAAGTGGAAATTGCTGTAAACGCTAATACTCATAACTTTGCAATTGGTCAAATTTTGGAAGCCAAGGTTACTGCGATCAAGGGTAATAAGGTAACTTATGAAATTTTAGGTAATATCAAGCTGACGGAAAAAGAACCAAAAAAAGCACAAACCCTATCAGAAGGACAGACGGTTAAGGTAGAAATATTAGACTTGAAGGAAGAGGGTAGTATCAAAAAGGTTAAATGGGTTGAATGAAACGTGCTATTGTTTGTCATATAGCCAGCCTAAATGAGTTATGTAATGAAAATGGGCTAAATGCTTGTCCAGCAAGATTGGCCATACTCTAAATGATTTAGGCTTGCTATATAGCTTATCTTAAGCTTAAGATAGAATACGCTAGCAACAGTCAATTCGATGAGGTTGCTAATCCTGATACCTTCTAGGGAGTTGTATATGTATGCAGACACGCCAAAATTCCTACTTCACCACTGAACTAACTTTTCAAGCCTCAACTAGAGCATCTGAATCAACTTTTCAACCATCAGATAGAGAGTATTTTGTAAATAATGGAGAAAGAAATGACCTGGGAAGTTAGGTTTACAGAGGAGTTTGAGCAAGAGTTCGCAAACCTTGATCCAGAAACCCAAGACAAAATTATTGCGCGAGTAATACTACTTAAAGAAAAAGGCCCACATCTTCGGGTTCCTTACAGTTCAGGTATCAAAGGGTCTCGTTTTGGACATATGCGAGAACTACGAGTACAACATAGCGGGAAACCGTATAGAATCTTGTATGCTTTTGATCCCCGCAGGGTTGCAGTCCTTCTGTTAGTAGGTAACAAGGCTGGTAACGACCGCTGGTATGAAGAGAATATACCACAAGCAGATGAGCTCTACGCTGAATGGCTAGGAGGGCTTGGGCTAAGAGTGCTTGAGTAATAAGAGCGATAACACTATGAAATTGGACACAAGTTGAAATGAAAACAAAGCCTTTTAGTGAATTGCTAGAACAGTTGACACCAGAGAGAAGAGCAAAGATCGAAACTCACGTTCAACTCGCGTTGCTTCATCATAACCTTCTAGAACTTCAAGAATCATTGGGCATAACTCAAGAGGATATGAAAAAAAACCATAACGTTGTTGAGTTGGCTTTGTCCGAATGGGAAAATCACGATGATATTCAAGTTTCTACTCTCTCTGGGTACATCAAAGCTCTTGGTGGAAGTCTCAAATTAGTTGCTCATTTTCCTGATAAGGAGGTTGTAAATAAGGAAAAAAAAATGTGGGAAATTGAGTATACAGACGAATTCGAGCAATGGTGGCTAACACTTGATGCAGCAACACAAACTTCTATTGACACAGTTGTAAAGTTGCTTGAAAAAAGGGGGCCGAATCTTGGTGATCCCTACAGTTCAGATATCAAGGGATCTCGTCACACAAACCTACGGGAACTGCGTATACAACATAAAGGAGATCCAATACGGATCTTGTATGCGTTCGATCCCCGTAGAGTTGCTGTACTTCTTATAGGAGGTAACAAAAAGGGTAACGATCGCTGGTACGAAGAGAATGTACCCAAAGCAGATCGGCTCTATCACGAACTCTTGCAAGAACTTGAGGATGAAGGGTCAATATGAAGAAAAAGCATTTGAGTCAGTTAACAACCCACCGTCCTTATGATAACAGAACAAAATTGAACACAAGTTGATATGAAAACAAAACCTTTTAGTGAATTGCGAAAGCGAATGACACCTGAGCAAAAAGCAGAGAGTGAAACTCGTTTTCAACTTGCATTACTCCATCTCACCCTGACAGAATTACAAGAGTCATTAGGAGTTAGTCAAAATGGCACAGAAAAAAATTCCAATGTAGTTCAGTCTGCTTTATCGGAATTGGAGAACGAAAACGATATTCAAGTTTCTACTCTCTCCAAGTACATCAAAGCTCTTGGTGGAAATCTCAAATTAGTTGCTCAATTTCCCGACAAAGATGTAGTTATTTCTCAATTTCAGTAAAGAGATAGCTTGACTTTTTCCCCAAGTCAAGCTATCTTTTAAAAGACTAGAGGATTTAAGTTTCCCAAAAAAAATTGAATTTTTTAAATTCCCCGTAAGGGGATAGAAACACGCCTCTAGTATGGTGATTGAATAGTTGATTCAGTATCACCACTTCCCCGCAAGGGGATTTTTACTAAACCTGACACCTGATTATACTTTTCTCAAAGTGCGATCGCCCAATCTTTAGTTAAAGAAGAGACAGATATTAATTAGTTGGGAAAAGGGGTGGATTTTGAGCAGTTGTCGATCAGGAGCAAACCTCTGGTAGGACAGGCATCTTGCCTGTCAATTACCCTGCTTTTTTCTAGTGAGGAATTTAGCCCAAAGTAAATAATTGGGCTAGCCGTTTTAACACCTGCAAAACTGTATAGATGTCATCACCTCTATCAAGGGAAAACAAATAAGACATGGCATATTTTGGCTTGTCTTCTCTAGTCAGTTTCAAAAACCTAAACTCACTACCGTTAGTAATAAATCCAAAGGCGGTTTGATCTGGATTAGGATTACCCAGCATATAAGCTAATGCTTGAGGTATTCCTGTTTCTAAAGATAACTTTGCCCTTTTTGATTCAACTACAAGTATCCAAAACTCTGGCGTAAAAACCAATATATCTAACCTTCCTGTTATGATAACTCCCTCATCTTCAAAAGCAATTCTTACTTCCTTTTCCGCCGAAAGGTAAAAAGGTGGACGATAAAACCCAGCTAATTTTAACAATGGAGAAAGCACTACCATTTTAACGATCGGTTCTAGCATCGGATACTCAGCCAAGTGAAAATAATCCCGCTTTACATCGTCTAACGCTTGTTTTTCCAAATCCGAAAGTTCCGGCAAATTATCTTGCCATTCTCGAAAAAATTGCTCATCCTCAATACGTTGCAGACCAAAATTTTCGATTAAATCATGCAATTCAATAGTCTGTGCTGTAATTGTTTCAACCATAATTCTCTTTCCTTTCACTACTTACAAATGGACTGATATTTGTCAAGTAAATTAAGATGCCTTTATCAAGATAAGCAGAAATCCCAGCTAGAAATATAAATGTAAGAGCGCATAAATGAGTGATCCATCTAGTCAGAAATAAAAATTCATTAGTTTTGGTCAAATCAGTCGCACGAAAATTCATTTTCGTCAAAAAATCTCTCACATGATCTAACACCATTAACACCATGACGAATCCCCGTAAAATATCTATTGATAGGATTCGTTTAGTTGGTGTTTTTTCTGTGCTAGTCATCGGTATTATTAAATTCATATTTAATTGATTAGGCTAATTCTTGATGGGCTTTAAAATCTCGGTGAACTTGGTAGTACAAAGTATGATCATCTCCCTTAAATCCCAACACACTGTAAAGCTTGACCACACCACTACGTCCCTTTACTTCCTGTTCTCCGACAAATAGGACATCTATTTCTTCAGCAATCAGATCGTAGAGAGATTGAGTAATCAATAAATCCGTAACATATTGCTTGGTTAAACCCTCTACTCGGCTGGCAACATTTACCGCATCGCCAATTACAGCATACTCCCGTCGCCGGCGGGAACCAATATCCCCAGCAATTAATTCCCCATAGTTAATCCCAATACCATGAAAAAGCGGCTCTTGACCATTTTTCTGCCATTGTTCGCGGAGGTTCGCTAATGCTGCTCGCATTCCTAGGGCTGCTCGGATGGCGTTAAGTGCATCATTTTTTGCTCCCTGAGACAAGGGAGATCCAAATTCTGCCATAACCGCATCACCGATGAACTTATCGACCGTACCACCAGCTTCTAAAATTGCCTCCACCATACCATCTAGGTAGATATTTAACTGTTCCACTAAGGGTTCGGGTTCAAGGTGGGAGGAGAGGGTGGTAAAACCTCGAATATCAGAAAAAAGGATAGCAGCTTTAATCTTCTTACCCTTGAGTAGAGCATTATAATCATCGGGAGCCTTGAGAATTTCCCGCACTACTGGGGCAGCCACGTAACGTTCTAGGGTATTCTGAAATCGGCGTTTTTCGATCTGATCTTGAATTACTCCAATAGTGAAGTAAGAAAAACCACTCAAGAATATACCGATTACAGGTATGGCGGTAGGTAGAATCAGAAATTGGTAGGTAAAAAGTTCATAACTCGCGATCGCCCAAAAGCCGCTTAATCCTAAACTCCAAAACAATCGATCGCTAGTCCGTCTAGTTGCCTTGACTAATAGGATATTTGTTACCCCTACCATAAAAAAGACAAATAAACCCTGCCCGAAGGGACTAGTAATACCAGGATTAATAACTCGATTTTGCATCAGAGTAGCAATGGAGTTGGCATGAATTTCTACCCCTGGCATAGTTGGACCAAAGGGAGTTGGAAAAAAGTCCTTCAAGCTTTCCGCAGTAGTCCCAATTAAAACAATTTTGTCCCGGAACTGGTCTTTATAGGCATCCCATTTGTTGGGGGCAAGAACGCTAAAAGGCAAGGTCGTGAAAGTCCGAGCCGGACCATAGTAGTTAATATCTGCTTTCACGCTTGAGCCTTGGACATCAGAGTAGGGTCTTTGGGCAGCTTGGAGAGTAGCTTCGGCTAAAGAGGGTATTTCTGGCAGTCCCCGAGGACGAACTACCTGTTGACGGTAGTTACTGGCCAGTTGATGGATTCGACCATTCACCTCTAGAGGAGGATAATTAACAAAGCCTAGGGCCACTCCCGTATTCTGTAAAGTGAGATTAGGTTTAGAGAGAGTAATGGTTAATCCTTCCGGTGCAGGACTTTCATCGTAGCTAGCTGCTAAAACTACTTGAGAGGAATATTTCTTCAGAACAGCCGCAAATTGCTGGTCATCCTTAACTCCATACCTGCTGGGGAGAGCAAAGATTAGGTCTAGGGTGACAGATTTTACCCCCACTGCCATGAGCTGTTCGATCGCTCTGCCATAAGCTACCCGTTGCCAAGGAAAACTTTCCATCGGCTGGAGGTAATCTCGCATCGCTGGTAAATCCCGATACAATTGCGCGGCGGCGATCGACTCATCATCAATTGCTAAGATCATAATCTCTGAAGGTGGTTTTACCCTACCCCTTCTTTCTAAAAACTGGACTTGGAGTTGACGATTCAGCCACTGGACACCCGGAGTTTCGTAGATGGTTAAAACGGTGGGAACGATCGTCCATAAAGCTAAGGACAGATAATTTCCTACTTGTAGCCCCAGTCGAGTTAAATTAATTTTCTGAATTTTCATCGGATCGCTTCAACCTACCAGCCCGGAATCCTTGGAGTCGGAATGCTCGGAGTTGGAATGCTCGGAGTTGAGATTGAGTGTACTGGGTTAGGTAAAGAAATCCCTGGAAATAATTTTTGCAAAGATTGCTGCAATTTGTCTGCTCCTGGCAACTTTCGGCTATACCCAGAAAAGAAAGACCCTTCGAGGATGGTCTTAATTTCCTCAAGAGTAATGCTCTGGGGTTTACCAATCTGCCCATCTTCAGAAATAGAAACTTTTTTCCCCTGTTCGAGAATCAATTTTGTTGGAGACTCAGACGAAGAATCGCTTTTCACTTTATTATCTTTAGGGATATTGGTTATTTCCACACTACCTTCTAATACCTTGCACCCATAAGTTTTATTTTTATCTAACTCCATCACAAAGGTTGTACCCTGAGTAGCGGCTCGCACGGAACCAGTACAGGCATTCGTAGGACCGCTAGCCAGAATACTTCCCCGATCAATTGTGATACATTCCCCAATCACTAGAGAAGTATTCGGTCCGAGTCGTCCTGCTGCTCCATTATTGAATTCGAGTCCAGCACGGGAGTTTCCGGTACGGACTTGTTGCCCTGATTTAGCCACCTCATTTACCGGCACCATATTATTGTCAATAAATACCTCATTACCATCCAGAATCTCTGTCACGGTAGCTTGAGTGATATCATCAGCTTGAACAGGATTTAGCCAAACTCCCAGAAATACAAATAGACAGAAGCTAACTATGAATACATAGACGATTTGCCGAAATTGCTTGTGTTGCCATCTGTACATAAAAACCTCATGGAGCATCTCTATTTCCAATCTATGATGAGGGGTCAGACATCCCCATAAGCTAATTATGCTCCAATAATACCCATGATGCTAGGATTTCTGCTTTATTTCCCTGGGGGAATAAGGGAAATATAAGGAAGCTATTTTACTACTTAAGAATGAAAAATAAATAACTTGATGATTTGGTTCGTAGTCAGCGCTCTCTTCGCTCTAATTGCCTACTAAAAGCAAACAAATTATTTAATTTTTATTCCTTACAAGCAAGTCGTAATTGGTGGGTGAGACTTTATTAAGAATGGAAGATCAACAGGAAGCGATCGCTAATTTACAGAAAGCCGCTAATTTATTTCAAGCTCAAAGAAAAAATTAAGATGCTAAAAAAGCTTTAGAAATAATTGAGCAACTCCAAGAATAGACAATCAGACATAAAAAACCTAACCTAACATTTTTTACAATTTTATCCTGTTCACATCCCCTTTGCCCTGGGCTATTTCTGCATCCAATTGATCGACCAAATCAATCAAGAGTTGAAAAATTGTCGCGGGATTTGGGTGAAGCATTTCCTGATTATTATCGCTACTATATACCATGAGACCTTAATAGAATTGCGCTAATGGGAGGGATGTTTAAGGTGGCAATTCCCACGTTACTGACTGGGTAAGTCTGACCTGGAGCAGCAATCCAGCTACCATCAGCATTGATTGGCGCACCGTTCAGCAATTGGCCACTTGTACTCAGCAGAGATGGTCCAGTTAAAGTCAGTGCTTGTAAACCCTCAGCTTGAATACCTAGATTCAGATTGGCTGTTACGGTCGTTGTTTGGTCTTTATTAATGAGTACAAAATTGACCCCACCATCATTTCGCATGACTCCATAAGCAGTGAAGTTAATGTTTCTGTCCAGTGCGATCGCTGTGGGAACAGCTCTACCTTGTGCCGCTTTGGCAAATAAGGTGATGCCATAAAATTCCGGACGTGCGCTCTCAATCTTACCATCGATGTCTGCGATGGGGGTATAGCCATTGCTATTACCGCCTCCATGAAAATTAACGCCACTACAGCCATTGATAGCACAGATAAATAGGTAATCGAGTGCCCACAAGGCAGTACCATAGGTATTGCTAATATTGGGCGCACCATTATTATAGAAAGAATTACATTCCCCCATCCTGAAGCCGAACGGTAGGTGATTATCTTTGGCCACCATACTTATTTTCTTGACCCAGGCTGGTAATCCTGGATCAGCTTGCAATAACAAATCCAGCGTCGAACTGGGAAGCTGACCATTAGCCCGGTAATAATGATGTGTTAACATCACCGTCTGGCTGGCTGTATCATGGGCAAAGGGGATCGAATAGGTGGGATCGTAGGCCGCAGCTGGACCAATAAAATTTGCATTGGGTAGTTCTGTGCGAATTGCCCTGACTATTTCCTGCCACTCTCTGAGGAAGTCGGCGTAACTCCAGTTTTTCGGGCGATCGCCGCTTGACTTATACAAGTCAGGTTCGTTACCGATTTCAAAGCCCATTAAATTGTCGCCTAGCTGATTTGCCACATACTTAGCTTCAGCGACAGCATTGCTTACCGTGTTTTTGGCTAGATTTATGCCATAAATTATTTTCCAACTAGTGGCTTGTGCAAAACTCGCCAGCGCATCAATACTAGATGGTGTAATGGCCGGCAATCCGCCAACTACACCGTTCCAGCTAGTGTGATCGACTTCATAGGCACTGATGCGTAAAACACTGGGTCCCAAGAGCCCGAACAGATTGATTAATGCTGTATTTGTGTTGGTGAATAAAGGAACCTGTAGTTTATTTTTTTCGTAACTTAGCCCTGCAAATTGGCTGTCGATGAGTGAACCAGGACTAGCTGTTAATAAGCTGATTTTTGCGTTGACTATAGAGCGCGGAGTGGTCGAAGTTGATGGTGTTTGCTTTGACAGTGCTACACCGAAAGGTATTAACAGACCCCAGCCTATTGCTTTAATTAGTGTTCGGCGCTGCTGGAAAAATAGGGGTACTTCTAATTTGTGTGGCATTGTGATTAGGACACCTACAGCAATAAACTTTTGTCCTATTATAGGATATCAAGTTTTGCCAACAAAATCGCATTGGCCAATTTCTCACAATAAATGCTATTTTATCTTTGGCAGTTTTAGCATTTATTTCCATAGAAACAAGAGTTTAGGTTTTATTTGCTGCTACCATTCACAAACCACAAAGCATCATCTGGTGGCAAGTTTTTCTCGATTTTTCCCAATACATCTACATAGGTTTGCCCCGAAGTTGGGTGATCTTCTTTAAGCACATGATCATCTTGAGTATTTGAGGAAATACTAAGAGCAAATTCATTCAACACAGCTTTAGCTGTTAATGGATTACTAGCATTTTCTCCTGTGAGTCTAAAAAGTATATTGCTGTGATCACAATCGTTGTCTTTTCCTCTGACCAAACAGATCACGGGATTATTGTTTACCACACCATTAGTAAAATACAATTCTTCCCAAGTATTTACACCATATTTCTCGATCAGTTCGTTCAAGCGATCGGTAGCTTGCTCACACCGTTTGTAAGGTGTCAAGGTTTCATCTGGAGAAAGTTGGATTGAGCGTGTCCAATTTACTAATGTCTGTGTCTTAGTAGAATTAACTCTAGCGACAACTGTGGCAAAACTATTTCCCTCTGCGGATTTACAGATAAAATATGGTAAATTATTGTTGGGATTATTAGGATCATTAGCTGCATACCTAGTATTTTGAGCAGTAACATTAAAGGGTTCTTTTTGAAAATTATTGTTCGCTGCAATATTTGGTTTTGCTTGCGCTAAGTAGACAAGATCATTGTCGGTATTCTGGTCAAAAGAGTTGTGCTGGATAGTCGGACTAGCAGTTTGAGTAATGACGATACCAATTCGGTTATCTTGAATTTGGTTATTGTCGATTAATGGGCTAGATGCTCCCGCGATCGCGAGAGCATAACCTGTATGATGGAACTGATTACCACGAATTTCTCCTCTAGCGGAACCACCGACAGCAATACCATTACCGTGATTGTTACTAAAGATATTATTATTAATTTTCGCCACAGCATTACCGCTCAGAAAAATTCCTTCCCGATCGTTATTGATAAAGGTACTATTGCGAATAGTAGGATTACTATCTTCTACCCAAATCGCAGTTCCTCTTGTTTCAGAGTTAGTGACAGTAACACCAAGGATTTGACTATTTCCCTCTGGCACAATAGTTACGTTTTGGCTAAAATAGAAACGACTAAGATATGCACCACTTCCTGCGATCGTTACTCCGTTACCTTGTTCATTTTCATTACCGATCACAGTTACACCGCTTTTTATTATCAGAGGAAATTTTTCACCTTGAGCATAATGTCCTGGTGCCAGCACAATAGTTGTACCAGATGTAGCGTTTTGTAAAGCCATACTAATCGTAGAAAAAGCATTTGCTTCGCTTTGTCCGCTATTTGAGTCATTTCCAGTTTGAGGATTGACATATATAGTTTGCTGTAACTCATGCTGGGTAACTATCATACTTGATGAAGCTGGGATAGTTTTCGGTTGAATGGGTGCTGCTGCTACACCTGAAATGGGAATCAATCCACACAAACTAATCCCCAATAATGCTACTTTAGACTGGATTTTAGTTGTCATAATAACCTCCGAAATATCTACAAATTTAGCTTTTCAAAGCTAGTTGACTTTATTGATTTTCAATGCTTTTGATTCAAGCTATCAGTTGAGAACTAATATCTTATTTTCTTACTTCCACCGCATTATTTTGGTTATCAAAATAATAGCACAATATTTATTTGTCTATTTTCGATATTTCAATAATAATGTCTGCATTATGTGGAACATAAATGTCGGAAATGTCGGAAATGTCGGAAATGTCGGATTTTGACATTCGGAGGATAATATTCAGATAATATATAAATTTAATTTTTGTCTATACTATTCATAAGATGGCTGTTTCGTTTTCTCCAAAAATAGTTTGACCTCTCCCCCAACCCCTCTCCTAAGAGGAAAGGGGAGCAATGATTTAATAGCATTACTCCTCCCATTCCTCTCCTAAAATGCGAGAGAAGCAATGATTTACTAGTATTAATTACTCCCCATTCCCTTGTAGGGAAGGGGGTTGGGGGGTTAGGTTTTAGGATTTAGAAGCGAGAATCAAACAGTCCTGTTATTCACAATGGATCAAAATACTCCTAACGAGCCAATATTTTATGAAAGTACGTTACCATTTTCTTAGTAGCATCTTAGCCAGAATAATAACACTAGCAACATTAATTCTATTTGTACCTATAGTAGTTTTTGCTACCGGTTCACCAGGAAAGGAAATAAAAACAGAAAAAGAAATTAAGGCTTTTGCTAATTTAGTTACTGTGAAAATCTATCGAAAAAAAGCTGAAGGTTCTGGATTTATTATTGCTAAAAAAGGTAATACATATACTGTGGCGACAGCTAACCATGTTTTTGATGATAAATCCGCAACTTATCACATTCATACTTATGATGGAAAAGAATATCAAGCAACTATTGTCAATCTGCAAAAAAAAGACAATATTGATGTAGCAATTGCAACATTTGAAAGTACAGAGTCTTATCAAGTTGCAACTTTAAGTGATTCTTGTCCTGATGGCAAAGTTTATGTTTCTGGATATTTATATGGTGATATACAGTTTACATCCGGTGGTGTTACTAATAGCAAGAGTAATTGTCTCTCAATGGATGAAAAAGAAAATGGTTATAACTTAAATTACGGTGCTCCTACCGCTCCAGGGATGAGTGGAGGACCTGTATTTGATGAAGAAGAACGAGTCGTTGCTATTCATGCAGAAGGGATTACATCTAATTCTGAAGTAAAAGGTATTACTAAAAGTTTTATAGGTTCAATAGGTTCAGCCGAAATGCTGACCGGATTTAATGTGGGAATTCCTATTAATATATTTCTCAAAAAAATATCAGAGAATGGGTTAGATCCTTCTGGAATTGTGGTAGATAAATCTCCTGTCAATCCTAATTTATCTCCCAATCTCAATCACCCTAATGACGCTAAGAGTTATTATCTTAGAGGTTTAACTAAACTTGATCAAGGTGATTTAGACGGTGCGATCGCAGATTTTAATGAAGCAATTCAAAAACAATCAGATTATGATGCTGATGCTTATTTTTATCAAGGTATTGCTTATTTATATAAGGGAGATTTACCAAATAGTATGACTGACTTTAACCAAGCGATCACTTTAAATGCAAGTTATACTAATGCTTATTTTAATCGGGCGCTAATTCATCAAGCAATGGGGGATAAAAAAAGTGCTATTGATGATTATAATCAAGTAATTCGTTTAGATGGATATTTGGCAGAAGCTTACAATAATAGAGGACTGATATTTTCAAGTTTAGGGTATCAGGAACGAGCAATTAATGACTTTACTAAAGCTCTCGAAATTAATCCAGTTCGAGCTAATACTTATTATAATCGAGGATTAGCATTTTTCCGTAGTCATCAATATCAACAAGCTTTAGCTGATTATACTCAAGCGATTATAATTAATCCTAATTATGCCAAAGCTTATGCTAGTCGAGGAGAGACTTTATTAAGAATGGAATATCAACAGGAAGCGATCGCTAATTTACAGAAAGCCGCTAATTTATTTCAAGCTCAAGGAATGAATGAAGATGCTAAAAAAGCTTTAGAAATAATTGAGCAACTCCAAAAATAGACAATCAGACATAAAAAACCTAACCTAACATTTTTTAAAATTTTATCCCCTCTGTAGGGGCAAAGCATTTCGGCGAAAAAATCATGGCTTTAACACCGAAAACTATGACCGAAATGCTTTGCCCTCGGCCATTTCTGCCTCCAAGCGATCAACCCAATCAACCAATTTCTGCCTCCAACCGCGATCGATCAAATCAACCAATTTCTGCCTCCAATCAATCGACCAAATCAACCAATTTCTGCCTCCAATCGATCGACCAAATCAACCAATTTCTGCCTCCAATCGATCGACCAAATCAATTAATAGTTTGAGAATTGTCGCGGGGGCTGGGCGAAGCATTCCCCAATTAAATTTATCCATAATCTGATCAGTGATCGTGGGGAATGCTTCGCCCCTACAGCGATCGCCTGAATAGCTCCATCAACCTGAAACAGCATTTGAGCCATCTTTGTAGGGGCAAAGCATTTCGGCGAAAAAATCATGGCTTTAACACCGAAAACTATGACCGAAATGCTTTGCCCTCGGCCATTTCTGCCTCCAACCGATCAACCAGATCAACCAATTTCTGCATCCAATCAATCGACCAAATCAACCAATTTCTGCCTCCAATCGATCGACCAAATCAACCAATTTCTGCCTCCAATCGATCGACCAAATCAACCAATTTCTGCCTCCAAGCGATCGACCAGATCAACCAATTTCCGCCTCCAAGCGATCGACCAAATCAACCAATAGTTTGAGAATTGTCGCGGGGGCTGGGCGAAGCATTCCCCAATTAAATTTATCCATAATCTGATCAGTGATCGTGGGGAATGCTTCGCCCCTACAGCGATTGCCTGAATAGCTCCATCAACCTGAAACAGCATTTGAGCCATCTTTGTAGGGGCAAAGCATTTCGGCGAAGAAATTATTGCCTTAACACCGAAAATTTTGACCGAAATGCTTTGCCCTCGGCCATTTCTGCCTCCAACCGATCAACCAGATCAACCAATTTCTGCATCCAATCGATCGACCAGATCAACCAATTTCTGCCTCCAATCGATCGACCAGATCAACCAATTTCTGCCTCCAATCGATCGACCAGATCAACCAATTTCTGCCTCCAATCGATCGACCAAATCAACCAACAGTTGGAAAATTGTCGCCGGGGCTGGGCCAAATATTTCCTGATTGTCAATTGTCGCGGGGGCTGGGCGAAGCATTCCCCAATTAAGTTGATCCATGATCTGATCAATTGTCGTGGGGAATGCTTCGCCCCTACGGTTATTATGGATATTATTGTCAATGGTGTTGCTGATTGATCACTTGTTATAATTAGGATAAATTCACCCGAAATAATATCTCAGGGATAACTATGACAGACGAAGACTTAAAAAAACTGGTAGAAAGTAATGCTCGTTCTATTCAAGCACTTACTGATAATATTAATTCCTTTGCTGATCGAATGTCTCAATTAATGGAACAAGCACAAGCAGAACGACAAGAACTCCGTCAAGCAATGATCCAATCGCAAGCAGAACAGCAAGAACTTCGTCAAGCGACCATAGGAATTGCTAACCTGCTTGCGGCTCTTGACCAAGATCGTCCTACAATACTCAAACGTTTAACATCGATTGAGAACAAAATAGACCAAATTTTGGAAAAAAATCAATTTGGCAATAATGAATGAAAATCAGTTGCTATAGTCTGCTTTATCGTCAACCCGCCCTGACTATAGCACCATTCCTATTAAAAATTCACAGTCAACAACACAGTACGTCGAGGCTGATTTTCCCCCTCCATTGTAAATCGAACTCGACCAAATCCTCCAGCTCCAGGTTTAATTAACTTATACTCAGAAGTCACATATCCAGTCGCTGTATTATATTCAGCAAAAACTCCACCTGGTTTTCTACCTACAGGACCATCTGCATCACCATCCCAAGTACCCCAATCATCATTAAGAGTAGATAAGCGCGTTGGTACGAGGGAATCAACAATTTCTTTGGGAGTTAGTCGCAGATCAGCTAAAACTTGTTGAGCGTTATGAATCCCACACATAGTTGGTCCAGAAATCTTGTGAGCATTGTAGCGACTGTTAGTCATTTCCACAAAACCAAAACCAACATTAGGACCTAAATTATCCTGTTTGTTTCTACCCCAGAGTCTACTAATATTGGCATTCTGTTTAATCCCAGTACCAGTTACACCTAATTCAGTAGGTTGAATAAAACCACGGTTAACAAATGATTCATCTGCTGTGCGAATTAGGTTAGCCACATCTTCATCTACATAAGAACTAGCATAATTGTTTCCTTGTAATATTCCTGATAATGCTCCAGGTATAGGTCGGGCAGCACAATAGGTTTGAAAAGCATTAAAGACTTGATTCGCGGAGAAATTATTGAGGTTAATGTCTAAGGAGTATGCTTCAGCAGGTTTTGGGAAAAATATTCCTGATGTTGTTGAAGCGGTAAAAGAAGCTCCACCCCAGATAATCATGCGATTAAATTGACGACGTGTTATATTCATGATTTATCTGTGATCAAAAAGATGTTGACTTTGGTATAATATCAAACCATGAAAATTCATACGGATGTGATCCACAACCTGTTTCTCTAGCACATTGCATATCTATGGAAAGACTACTACCATTACTAATATCTGTTTCCATCGTATTTATCTTTCCATATTCACCCGTTTTTTTATCGACTAAATTTCCATCCACATAAACCTGGATCTCTAAAGGAGGTAACCCGCTAGCATCATCCATCGCATACTGTATTTTCAGAATAGCAGGACCACCTGGAAGTTTACAAGTAAAACTACTTAAACCACTAACAGCGATTCCATGGTGACCAGTAAATATTTCTCTACCTACAGAAATATCTGCACCGCCCGGGTAAAGAAGATAATTACTGGATCTGGTAACGCACTTGAGGTTAAATACATATGTAGAGCCAGATTCAGGTACTTCTTGGCCTAAATTATTCGATGGTGTCGATGTTGGAGAAGGAGTAGAATATGGTTGAGGGGATTGCATGGCTTTTTGTATATTGTGCAAAATACCCCATGCGTAAGTATTGGACTGGGCTTGTGCTACACTAATATCGATCGCCTCCATAACCACCGAAATGGCACTAGCACATAGTAACTGACTAACTAACCTTAGCTTTTTCATAAAAATATCCTGAAAACACCTCAGTGACATAAATATAATCGGTAACTTATCCGAGAAATGTCTGGAATTTGGTCAGACAATTCAATGACAAATATCGGAAATGTCGGAAATGTCGGATATAATAGGGAAACAATATTCTCCCATCCCTAAGCTATGGACGTTAATGAAATCTTAAAACTTACAGATGAGCTAGTTTTTACCAAGATGGGGAAGCATTTAGATTATCTGCAAAAAGCTATATTAAAAGGAACTTTGCTAAATCAGACCTACTCGAAAATTGCCGAAACTACTTATACAAGCGAAGGTCATGTTAGGGATGTGGGAGCAGAATTGTGGAAGATACTTTCAGAGGGATTGGGAGAAGAGGTAAGTAAAACAAATCTTAGAACAATTTTAGAAAAAATAGAATTCAACAATTTTTCATCAGCTATTATTAGTGGTAATGTAACAGTTAATAACGTTAATTTTTGCGAAGAAAAAGCGCCTAAATTTCCTGAAAACCACCACCAACCAAAAACTAAACCCCATATAGACTTAGGAGAAGCACCCGAAATAGTTAGTTTTTACGGACGGACTGAGGAACTGACTAGATTAGAAAATTGGATACTGGAAGAACACTGTCGCTTTGTGACAATATTGGGAATTAATGGGATCGGAAAAACAGCTCTTTCTATTCGTCTAATCGAGCAAATAAAAACTCACTTTGATTACGTTATTTACCGAAGTCTACGTTTTGCACCTACCCTAGATTTAACTCTAAACAACCTGTTGCAAATATTCTCTTATCCATCTAAAAATTCTGCGCTCAAAAAATCAACTTCTGACCATATTGATATCCTAATTTCTGAACTAATTAAACACTTCCGACAGAATCGCTGCTTGATCGTATTAGATGATGCTCAAGCACTTTTTAGTAGTAAACAACTAGCCGGACAATACAAGCGTAATTATGAAAATTATTATCTTTTTTTTAACTTAATTATAGCAACTTCTCATCAAAGTTGTTTGCTATTAAATAGCAGGGAAAAGCCTAGAGAAGTTGTGAAAGTAAAAAAAGAAAACAATCCTTTGCGTTGTTTGGTATTAGCAAGTTTAGGAATAGCAGCTAAAGAAATTTTACAAGAACAGCAGTTAACCGATGAAACAACCTGGGAAAAATTAATTAATATCTATCAAGGTAATCCTCGATGGTTAGAGTTTACTACAACTATGATCCAAGAGGTATGTGGTAGTAGTGTTGCTAACTTTTTGCAATACGATATGCCAATTTTAGCTGAACCATTACAAGTAGACTTAGATCAACATTTTCAGCGTTTAACTCCGCAAGAACAAGCGATAATGATTCAGCTCACCAAAGAGAGTGAACCGATTACTTTACTGCAATTGATGGAAAAAATCAATTTATCTTCTTCTGAATCACTGAATGCTATGCAATCTCTAGGACGCCGATTTTTATTAGATGGAATTCAGCAGGAGAATGGATTTTTTTTCACTTTGGAGACAGTGATCAAACAGTATGTGAAAAATCGGTATTTGTAAGTAAGTTAAGGAATATATTTCAGTCTGTCAAGAAAATAGCATCAATTTTTACTACCAAATTAGGACACAATACGGTTCATTTAAGGATATTTTGAGGGATCTGGGCGTAGAACTGGGTAACCTTTCGAGCGATCAATTGGATATATTCCCAAAATCGTTAATCATTTTTGAGTTACTCTAAAGATATAGTCGATCAGGTAACCTGGTTATGAGTGTCATCATCTCAGATGAAATCCTGCACGCATCTCAACTTACAGCAAGCGAGTTTCGTCAAGAAATAGCATTATATCTTTTTCAGACAGGCCGTTTAACATTGGGCTATGCTAGTAGATTGGCAGATTTACCCATAGATGCTTTTCGCCAACTTTTGAAGCAGCGAAAGATTGCACTTTATTCCTATGCTGTTGAAGATTTTGAACTGGATGTGAAGAATCTAAGGGAGTTGGGACGATTTTGATTGTCATTAGCGATACCTCAGTCATCACAAATTTGGCGGCAATTGACTATTTAAAACTTCTACCTGTTCTCTATGAACAAATCACGATTCTAAAGGAATATATTTTAGCTTGGATTAGATTGCTCGCGATCGCTATAGTTACGATGAGAGGGTAAAATTAGGGCGGTAATATATATGTTACAAACAATTGAAGGAATCTATAAAAACGGTACAATTGAGTTGACAGAAGTTCCCCAGGGAATTTTTGAAAGCCGGGTGATTGTGACGTTTCTATCGGGACAACCAAAGCTGACCGCCAGAGCAATAATGCACTTTGGGATGTTTGCTGGAGCTAACCAATCGACAACGGAGGAGGATTTTCAATTGGCAGAGTTTCAAGGAGATGCAGCAGATGGTTTGGATTGGTCATAGGTGGTTATGAGATTTGTCGTCGATACTCATGCTCTAATCTGGTTTCTAGAGGGAAATTCTCGGTTAGGTCAAACAGCAGCTCTTCCCTGATTCAACAACAGCCGTGCTTGTGCTGGATGAACAGGATTAATTGGGCGCTTGTTGGTATCGATTACAAAAACTTGCATTAGACATAATTGAAACTCTGATTTCTCAGGTAATTTTTTCCTCGTCAATGTTACTTAGGCTTGTTTGGCTCAACTCACTTCCTTAGCTAAATAGGGATGTTTAAAGTTGAACGGCAGAGCTACAAGCTGGAAAGCACTTGTAGGTGCCATGACCCAAGTAACGTAGTCCAATTAAGAACTGAGACTGGCCATCTCTACACTTTATGTACTGGTTGTCCAGATCTGAAAGCGTGTTTAGCGGATAGCTAGGCAAGAAATAATTTATTTTTTATTTACCTCCATAATAAAAAGCAATTTCTTTATCTTTAAGAGGAGCAAAGTCAGCATCTTTGAGCTTTTGATTAAGTTGTTCTAAGGGAAGATGTTTAGCACCAATCCGGACAATGCGCGATCGCATGGTATTTGAGACCCCACTGCGTTGCCGTCCCGCTTCGATGGCCATTACTTCATGATATAATTCTAATTTAGCCTGGGGGATGGGGGTGCCATCAAAGTCAATTCCTTGGGCGATCGCTTCATCGATCGCATCAGCACCTGTAGTGCTTTGTGTAACTGAGCTAGGTTCAATAGTCATAGGAAATTCAAAAAAGTTTATTACCGAATTTTACCAGTAGATAGGAAAAGAACATTTTTATTCTTCCATCCGAATCATCTCACCAATTTGGGCAGAGCGACGGGCAGCATCAGCAATTTTGAGAGTATATAAGCTCTCCCCAGGTGTAATATATAAAGGTGTACCTGCGGTTAAATAATCTAAAATCATTTTTGTTTCTTTAGCAAACAGACCTTGACGACTAGCAACTGCGATCGATCGCTCCTGTTCTTCCCTAATTAATTTACCAGTTTCAGGAGTAAAAATCAGATTACCCCCATCTCCATAGACGATAAAAGTTTGTTCTTTTTGCCAAAAAGTTTCCCCTTTACCATAAACAACTTCTCCGATCACACCATTAGTAAAGCCTAATTGAGCATGGCACCAACAGGCTCGATAAAAATCTGTTTCTGGAACATCCCAATATCTTTCAACACAATTCACACTTGTGACTTGACCAAATAAATCGATCAAACGGTGGAGACGGGAAAGGGCACCAATTAAAGGAAAACCAAATAATTCTCGTTGATAAGACCATTTCTGGGGTGCTGGTCGTTGAGGACTGATGGTCACATAACGGGCAAAGAACGCTGATCCAATTGTGGGTAAGGATTGTTTGAGTGCTTGATGTAAACCACCGAGGAGTTCAATATGGGCAACATGAAGTAATAGTTGACTTTGAGTCGCTAAAGTAATCAGCTCTTGGGCTTCAACTACATCTAAAGCAAGAGGATATTCAACTACAATATGCTTACCCGCTGCCAGAGCGGCTCGGGCGATCGCTCCGTGTTCGTAACTAGCACTACAAATTATGATCAAATCCAGATCAGTCCTAGTCACCAAATCGAGCCAGGGATGATCCATTTCAAGCTGATAGGTTTGAGCAAAAACTTGCGTGTGGGCTAGATCATGACCAGCAACAGCTAGTAAAAGCGATCGGGGGTCAGCTTGTAAAGCTTGGGCTCGATGTTGCGCTACATAACCAGTTCCTACCAACCCAACCCTAATTGGCACATTAACACCCCGAACAAAAAAATTATTGATCATGTCATCAGCTCAATTTATTGATTTTTCAGCCTATTTATTGGCAGATCTAGTGACCCTAACTTGATCGACATCCGCTTATGTATAAGTAATTGGGATATAATTAGACATTTTTATAACTAATACGATTCAAAATATCTATTGATCAGACGTTGCAAGACTTTACTTTTCCCGTAGTATCAAAAAAAGAGTAAACCAAAATGCAGGCCCTATAGCAAAAATGCCCTTTTAGCCTGTATTAGGTTAACTTATATCTTATCAAAATTTAGAGAGGAGCAGCAAATGGCCACTTTCAAAGTCACACTAATAAATAAGGCTGAGGGTTTAGAGAAAACGATCGAAGTCGCCGACGACGAATACATTCTTGATGTAGCTGAAGAACAAGGAATAGATCTGCCCTATTCTTGTCGTGCCGGTGCTTGCTCTACTTGTGCTGGTAAAATAGTTACGGGCACAGTTGACCAAAGTGACCAGTCGTTTTTGGACGATGATCAAATCGGATCGGGTTATGTCTTGACCTGTGTAGCTTATCCTACATCCGATTGCACAATTGAGACCCACAAAGAAGAAGAGTTGTACTGAGATTTGTAACCAGTGACAGTTGGTGAAAAACCCGATAACTGGCAATATCGGCTATTGCTCTTGCATCCCTTCAAGCAAATCTCCAAAGTAGCCACCGACTCAATTGAGCAAGTGGGTAGCGGGTTGCTGACTAACCCTTTAAGAAAAAAGCTTTGGACGGATTTATCCTCAAAAGCTTTTCCTTAAGAATCCCCGCGTCTTTTAGACTAGGGAGTGTCAACTCATGTTAACATTTAGAGAGGATAACTAAATGGCCACTTTTAAAGTCAGACTAAAAAACGAGGCAGAGGGGCTAGATCAAACAATCGAAGTCGCCGAAGACGAATACATTCTTGATGCTGCTGAAGAAGCAGGATTAGATCTACCTTATTCTTGTCGTGCCGGTGCTTGCTCTACTTGTGCGGGTAAACTAATTTCGGGCACAGTTGACCAAAGTGACCAGTCTTTTTTGGATGATGATCAAATCGAAGGTGGTTATGTTCTTACCTGTGTAGCTTATCCTACATCCGATTGCACAATTGAGACCCACCAAGAAGAAGCGTTGTATTAAGGTCTGAATTGAATCAGTCAGGAGATAAATTTTATGACCATTCTCCTGACTTTTTCCCAGCAAGTTAGATTAATGAGTTGGAGATGTGGGAGGACGCCAAAATACGATGGAGTTATTTAAAGATTGAACTTGAGTACCGGGATAATAAAAACTGAGAATCCGACTACTTGACCAACCCAGGTCAGCTAATTTGTAAGAACCGATCTGACTTAATCCTATTCCATGTCCATATCCACCACCGACAAAGGTATAGCCCTTGAGAGTTTTCTGATCTTCGTAAATCGGCTCTAAGTAAAAAAGGGTGCTAATTGGTGGCTCAAAAGCATTACGAATATCATCTTTATTAATTTCAATTGGACCTCGATCGGTTTGCACAACCACTTGCAAAACTCGTCCTGATTTACTGCGTTGTCGGATTTGGATCTCTTGGATCGATTGAAAATTAGCTAGAGGACTTTGCCTTTTTTGCAGAAATCGTTTGAGAAATTCTGTGATTGCTGGTAGAGTTGCACTCTCTTGCCAGCGAAAAAGATCTGAGTCTGACTCATTAAATCCCTTTTTTAAACTCATGAAACGACGAAAGGTTTTTTCATCAGCCAAATTTTCTTGTGATAAATCCCAGACCTGGTCTACCGCGTCCAATCTTGAGGATAGATAAGGACGTTCTGGTCCATTCCAAATATCGTTAAAACTAGCCGTGATGCCCCCAGTTGCAGCAGAATAAAGAGCATCAACTAATTCGTTTTGATAGGTGAGTACCTGTTTATTAGTAGCCGCGATCGCCTGATCTGCTAGCTCCGATGTGCCATTAAGTCCTTCATATACCTGGCAATCGGTACTAGCACACATTTCATAGTCATCAATGAGAAACCTGCGTAAGTTACGCAACGCATAAGTACGAGCAAGAATTGTTTGAGCTTCGATCGCTGCATAAGGAGCAGCACCAATTTCATGGGGTACTACTCCCCGCAAATAGGTTTCGACGGGGACTTGGTTAACTAAAGTATAGGTGCCGTAAGCATTAGGCTGTAATTGGAAAAAACCACCATAAATACCATTTGCCTGACTATCTTGATTAGGATTATGGCTAATTTGCATGATCCCTTGACCAGAGGTGATTTTTAATTGGTTGCGATTGTACCGAAAACCATTAATTACCCAATTGGCTTGTGGTTTTTGCTGCCAGATTTTACTATCTAAATAAGCAGTGGTATTGCCATTAGTCCGCAAACTATCCAACAACATTCGTCTCAGCAAGGGTGTTCGATAAATATCACGTTTAGCCCAAATTTGCCAGCGATCGGGCTGGGCGATTTCCACTTCTATTCCTTTACTGCGCCATTGTTGGGTATTATTTTCTGCACCTTCAAAGCTGCGATAGGTACCAAGCACTACTCTTTCTTCCAGCCTTGGAGGATCTAATGGTTTCATCGCTATTTCTAACTTAACACTATCAGTGCTAAGGTTTTGAGGCTGAAAATTACCACTCAAAAATTGTAAGGTTAGGCGATCGCCCGGGAGCGCTTTAAAAATTATTTGGTCTGTTGGTTTCTCTCCAAATCGCTGTACTACCCCGACTTTAATTTCTAAATCCGCCGCATTTTGAGCCGATGTTTCGACTTCGCTCAACACAAGTGTTTCGACTTCGCTCAACACAAGTCCTGCTTTAGTTGTCAGTGCCAAAATCCAGGTTAGACCTAGTAAACTCCCCCAGATCACTCTGCTAATGCTAGGGTTGGGAGTAATTTGCTCAGTCTGTTTAATTTTAATTTGCATACTTTTCTACAATTTAGCTGGAGCAAGTTTACCGAAAAATATATGGCCAACCAAACTCCTCGCGATCGCTATCAAGCTACTCCCACCCCTAAAAAATCTCAATATGCCCGCTTAAAAGCCGAAGCTAAAGCACCCTATCGCGGTTTACGAAAATTTATTTATGTCGCTTTTGCTGCTTCTGGTGGAATTGGTGCCCTGGTTTTTGTCACTCAATTAATTGCTGGTCGCGAAGTTGATTCTGCCTTACCTAATTTTGCACTCCAACTGGGATTAGTTGTCTTGATGATTTGGTTATTTCGTGTAGATCAATCCCAGTCTTAAAGCGACAGAAGCTTGGCCAAAAAAACTGGCCAAGCCTGGTTTGGTTTATAATCAACTGGAGCAATCGCGAAAACTAATTAGGGACTTGTCACCAAATAGGGGGAAGAAATGGCACTTGCTTTACCAGCATTAACTAAAGCTTGATAGACAAAGGCGGCCACATCAGCTCGAGTTGCTTGTTGACTAGGATTTAATTGATTAACTTGGGGATAATTAATCACCAATTGTGAGGTGACCGCACCAGCGATCGCGGTAGTTGCCCAACTCGGAATTTGATTAGCATCAGTAAATACTGATAGCACCCCTGTATTATTAGAGCGCAGATTTAATCCACTTACCAACGCCACTAGTACCTGTACCCTGGGAATCGCTTGATTGGGTAAAAACGTCCCATCCGTATAGCCGGATAGGAAACCACCCTGACAAGTATCTTTAATTGCTTGATAACCCCAAAAACTACTGCTGACATCGGGAAAATCACTGCAAGATTTCTGGGATGTGGGAACAAAAGCTTTATCAATAATCGCTGCAATTTGGGCTCTGGTGACTGGATCATTGGGACGATAGGTGCCATCTGGGAATCCAGCAATAATCCCTTTTCCCGATAGCGCTCGGATATAAGCTTCAGCCCAGTTCCCAGTAATATCAGTTAAACTACCTGATGGTACTTGAGCCGCTACAAAGTTCACCCGACCCGATATGCGACTTTGGTTAATATCATTGCCAACGGCTGAAATAGTTATATTCGAGGTGGCATTATAAACATCATAATTGCCATTATTGCGAATCAGATTTTGACCTGGAGAAGTGCCATTTCCTAAATCAGGTTGAGCATTACTAATCGCAATCACCCCGTACTGAGTATTTCCTTGAATGACATTATTCCGCAATACTGGTTGGGCTGAATTAGAAACGACTATTCCATCTACGTTTTGAGTGATTTGGTTATTGCTAATTAAGGTTGAACTATTGTCACCCACCGCAATCCCATATCCAGTGTTTTGAAATACATTATTCTGAATTGTTCCCGCCGAGGATCTGGTTAAAGAAATACCATTACCACTATTTTTGGTGAAAATATTATTGGTGATGAGCGGAGCCCCTGTACCAGTCACAAAAATCCCTTCTCTGGCACTGTTAGAAAAGGTATTATTCGCGATCGTTGGGGTAGTTGATTCCACCCACAGTCCTGTCCCACGAGTGTTGGGATTAGAAATGGTTAGTCCTCTCACTTCACTGCTAGAATTGGCTACAATTGTGACACTTTGACTCGCAAAGCTAGGGCTAATATAAGTACCCCCACCAGTCACAATTGTGGTTTGACCTTTCGTGGATTCATCACCTTTTAAAATTACTCCGGATGGGACTGTTAAAGGAAAGGTCTCCTGGGTGTATTGACCAGGAGCTACCTGCACCACTGCACCAGGTTGGGCTTGACTAAGCGCGTTGGTTATAGTTTGATAAGGGCTGGTTTGACTACCGTTTCCAGAACTATCGCTGCCATTGCTCGAGTTTACATATATAATCGTACCGGTTTGAGCTATTTTTACTGTGGGTAAAGTCGGATTTGCTTGCACTGGGGGTAGAATTACTCCATTAGTGCAACCTAAGATTATACTCAGACTCGCTCCAAAAAATAGGAGATTTTTGTTACTCCGACGGCTCGAACTAGTCTGAGATAGTTTGTTGGTAAAATCCTGGTTAATCATCATGGTAGTTTTCCTCCTGGTTTGGTTCTGGGTCAGGTGAGGATTGTTCTTGGTCAGAAATATTTCACCAATAAAAATCCTTTTCTAGAAAATATAGCCGATTAACAAAGTATTAAAGTTTGCACAACTTAGGGATAGAAATTCAATAATTTGCTTGCTTGTAGTAAGTGATGAGAACGCTCAATCGCTTACTACGAACAAAATCATCAAGTTATTTATTTTTCATTCCTTAGATATTTTTATCAAAAATCCTTGCCAATTAGTGAAGTTAAATTTCTCCACTATCTCTGATTTTCTGATCCAGACTCAGCAATTTCATGCAAGTTTATTCCTGGTTAGTGTTTTCCATTCATTGGAATGATATAATACTTTAGTCGCTCGCGATCGCAACTAAAATCACATTTTCATCCTTTCTGCTCGAAATCACCCACCCGGAAATTTTTCCCAGTTATGAACTTAGGCTCAGAATCGCATTTTTAGCTTCTTGGGCTACTGGCTCGCTTTCGTCTTGGGTGAGTAGCTCTAAAGTATGACGAGCTACATCACCTCCCAAATGTGTTAGTGCTTGGACTAATCTGTAGCGAATTTGCCAATCCGCATGATCAGCATAGGGAATTAACAGGGCAACCGCAGCCACATTACCCAATTCACCAAAGGCACCAATGGCAATAGTTTGGATTAGATCATTAGAAGATGCTAAAGCATTTTCTAAAATGGTAAAAGCTCGAGGTTCACCCATTTCACCTAAAGCAGCAATAATACTCATCTTAATTAGCCATTCTGAGGTGCTGTAGTAGAGTTTCTCTAGGTCATCGAAAGCTTGGGTGAGTTTCAATGCACCTAAAGAGTCAGCCGCAGCCGCAACTACATCAGTTTCTGGATCGTGATACAAGCGATCGCGCAGTAAGCTCAGAGCTGTATCTAAATTTTGATGACCGAGGGTAGCTAGCTGACTCACTGCGACATAGCGGATACGGGCATTTTGATCCTCAAGGGCAATTTGGGCTAGTTCAAAAGCACTAGCTGGTTCTAATTGGCGTAATTGGTTGACAGCTCGGAAGCGATCGCCTAAATCCTCCGAACCGAGTAATTTTCTGATTGAATCAGGAGTTATGCTCATGCTGCGATCCCGATGGTATAATAATGCTTATTGAATCACAAGTTGATCCTGCTGTCCTGATTTTTTTGATGATTAATCTGTTTCTGCGGCCATAGCCCGGACAATATCCCCACGAGTAATAATCCCAATCACTTTACCAGAGGAATCTAATACGGGTAATCGATGTACACTACGTTTGTGCATCAGACCTGCTGCTTCTGCTACAGATTTTTCTGAGGTGATCGTAATCGGATCTCCACTCATCACTTCTCCCACGGTTTGTCCTAGGGCTTTGTGTAGTTCTCGCTCGTAGCGATGGGGATTTTCCAAATAAATTACGCTATCGAGCAACATCATATAGGCCGGTGGCTCTACTTCGGTGGCTCTCCACATTAGGTCAGTTTCCGAAATCACCCCGACTAAATTGCCTGAATCATCGACTACGGGCAGACCGCTAATGCGTTTTTCTGCCAAAATTTTAATAGCCTCTTTTAAGGGTGTTTGAGGTTGGACTAAAATTGGCTCACGGCTCATGATGTCGGCGACAGTTTTAGGCATAGTTACTTAATACCTTTGATTGGCTTTCTGGGATCATCATAACCCTTGAGCAGACACAGCTTGAAAAAATTTGGATGGCGATTTGATTACAATGCCAGAAACTGATTCTCTCACTAAGTGCGTGATGGTGTGCCAACACCGTTCTTGTCTGCAAAACGGTTCGGCTGATGTTTTAAAGGCTTTTGCAACTGCAAAAATTCCTGGCTATGAAGTTAAAAGCAGTGATTGTCTATGTCAGTGTAGTTCTGGACCAACAGTCAGGATTACTCCAGAGGAAACTTGGTATTGTCGGGTTAAACCAGATGCAGTACCTCTGATTATTGAACAACATCTTCAAGGTGGTAAACCAGTGGAAGCTTTACTTAATCCTCGAATCCATTTACGTTTTTCTATTTGAATGTGGTTAATCAAGAATTTTGATGGATTATAGTATTTCCGAGAACTGTTAAGACCTCAGCCGTGGAAAGATGCTAATCAATTAACTAAAGAGTTAATACTTAGATTGGCTAAGTTGATTGGTTCTATTATTAATCCTAGCAAAATTGAACCGCTAAAAGTCTATGGTAAAGAACAATTTATTTTGCAGTTAAATTTAGAGCCGACTTTGAGCAAAAACCATCCCAATTACTTGTACGGGCGTATTCTTACGCCCCTTCAACCCTGGACTGGTGATGGCAGTTTAATTTTGTTCGGAGTATTGAGTTAGGAGACTTCAAATAATGGTAAAATATGCTAAACGGTTAGTTAAAAAACATCTTTGCTGAGATAACAATAAAATTATGCTGATTTTGATTTCGGCCCTAGCTGACCCAAAATAACTAAAGTTAAGGAAAATTCCTATGCACACAGGTTGGAGGATTGGGTCTTTGTTGGGAATTCCTATGTTTTTAGACCCTTCCTGGTTTATTATTTTAATCTTGTTTACTATTGCTAATGAACAAGTTTGGCAAATGCTCTACCCAAAATGGGGGTTAGTTCTCACTTGGAGTGCTGGACTGCTGATTTCTCTGTTAATGTTTGTTTCTGTGGTACTCCATGAACTTGGTCATAGTTTGGTAGCGCGATCGCAAGGAATCAAAGTCACCTCGATTACCCTATTTTTATTCGGTGGGATCGCTGCTATCGATCGAGAATCAAAAACACCAGGTGAAGCTTTACAAGTAGCGATCGCTGGACCAGTAGTAAGTTTGACTATATATGCTCTCCTAACTTTATTGGTTCAATTGATTCAATTACCAGAACCAGTTAGGGTTTTGACCAGAGATCTAGCTGATTTGAACCTGGTGTTAGGGATATTCAACCTAATTCCTGGTTTACCCTTAGATGGTGGTCAAGTTTTAAAAGCAATTGTTTGGAAAATCACTGGTAATCGTTTTCAAGGTGTACATTGGGCAGCTAGATCAGGTAAAGTTTTAGGTTGGGGTGCAATTTTAAGCGGACTAGGTGCATTTTTCCTAGGAGGTCGAGATGGTGTCGGTGGGTTATGGGTGGTCTTGTTAGGATGGTTTGCTGTTCGTAATGCTAATAATTATGACCATCTGACCGATCTCCAAGAAGCTTTGTTAAAATTAACAGCAGCCGAGGTAATGACTCGCGATTTTCGAGTAGTAAATGCTAATTTGACCTTGCGGGAATTTGCCGATAATTACCTGTTAGAAGCGACTAAACCTCAAGTTTATTTTGCTGCTGCGGATGGTCGTTATCGTGGTCAAGTTTCAGCCCTAGATTTGCAATCAATTGAGCGGAGTCAATGGGAAATTCAACACTTACATCAGATTGTACATACTTTAACGGAAATTATTAGTGTTTCTGAAAAAAATACCCTGGTTGAAGTAATTAATCGGATGGAAACCCATCAACTACGTCAAATTACAGTTCTTTCTCCTGCTGGTACGGTAGCTGGGATTATTGATCGGGGAGATATTGTGCAAGCTTTAGGAAATGACCTGGGAATGGAAATTTCGACCGTCGCGATCGCTCAGATTAAAAGTGAAGGGACTTATCCACCTGGATTACAACTCAATGCGATCGCTAAATCTTTGGAGTAAATTGGCGAATTTGCTCCCATTCTTGCTCTGATAAAGGCTGAGGAATTAGTTCGATCTTAAAACAATCTGCTGCGGCTAAAATTAGGGTATCGATTACAGTCGTAAACAGAGCATCTCCAGATAAAGATAAGGGTAATTTGAGGGGAATTTCCGTTTCTCCAAAAACTTGATGAAATAGTTCAGCATCTGGCTCTAACCGCAGTGAACCATGTTGTAAAATTGCCTGACCATGTTTTAATTGAGCGCTCCCAATTAACTTAGAGCCATTCCCTAAGACTAAATCTGCTCCTGTAGCAGTACCAAAACAATTGGGATTGTGAATATAGTTTCTTTGCTCAGAACCATAATGTAATTCTAATCCTAATCTTAAACAACCTTGAATTAAAAACTCACAGATCTGTTGATATACTTGAAGGCGATCGCCACTAAATTGGGAAGTAATCACTGCGTAGGTTAAATCACCCTGGTGTAGTACCGCTCTACCACCAGTCGGAACGTTTAACCAGATCAAGCAATTGACCTTGCCAAGTTAAATTTTGCCAAAAATCGGGCCATCGATGTTGATGATAGCCTAAAGAAATTGCTGGTGGAGACCAGGTATAAAATCTTAAAATCGAGGGCTGATCTCCCTGGAGCTGCTGGGTAAATAACCATTGGTCGATCGCCATCTGGATTTTTCCGGGCGATCGTAACCAAGGAATCAAACGCCACACAGATTGTGATGGGGAACTACTGGGCAAATTCTGCTTGGAGAAGATCATCATTATCATCAGCGATCGTCGCTACTACGGTAATCGCTCGGGAAATTTCCCCTAAACTCAAATCAGCTACTGAGCGAGTTGAAATCACGACTACTTGCTGATCAACAATAGCAAATCGAGATTCAAAGGTATCTGACCAGTTCATTGATAATAATTTTCGCATTAATCGAGGTTCATCTTTAGCGGGTAGGGAGAGAACTTTAGCCCAAACTGTCAAATTATCTAGATCCGTTGGACCTGTTAGTTGGACAAACACTTCCACGCTACCATATTGGAACTTCCACAGATAACCACCATCGTTCTGACCCACCATCACCTTTTGGTCGAGTGCTAAACTAGCAATAATGGTCTCGATGTCTTCTGCTAGTTTAGTGGTAGCGACATCGGTGAGCTGTTCGTTGGTAATTACTTCTTCCGGAGACAGGTTTTGAGTAGACATTATGATTTTTTAGCTCACACTACTGGGTGATATCATTTTACAATGCGTCGGGTGTCATACCAATTTTTGATGAGGGTGCAGAGAATTGATCCCCTCAACCCCCAGCAGGGCTGTTTCATGCCTTAAGAAAACCTCTCCTCCAACCCCTCAAAACAACTTCGCATCGGACTGAGAACGGTGAGGAGCGGCTCAGATGTTATTCAGTTGATAAAGTAAAGGAAAAAGATATCGATCGAATATGGAAGAATCAGAAGTACGAAGATTAATTCTCAGTTACTCAGATAGGACAGAAGTTAATCTAATGGGTAGAGGGTTGACTAATTTGCCAAAAGAGATAGGACTGCTATGTGTTTTGAGAAAACTTAATCTGTCTCATAACCCATTAAAACTTCTACCAGAAGAGATCGGGCAACTTCATTCCTTGACCCATCTCTCTCTTGGTTGGAACACACTAACAAGCGTACCAGCAGAGATCGGGCAACTTCATTCTTTGACCCATCTCTATCTGGATAGTAACCAGCTAACAAGCATACCAGCAGAGATCGGACAACTTCATTCCTTGATCCATCTCTCTCTTAGTTGGAACCAACTAACAAGCGTACCAACAGAGATAGAGCAACTTCATTCCTTGATCCATCTCTCTCTTAGTTGGAACCAACTAACAAGCGTACCAACAGAGATAGGGCAACTCCATTCTTTAAAAGCGCTTTCTGTCGATCGTAACCCCATTGAAGATTTATCTATTTTGGCTAATCATCCCAATCAAGATTTGAATGTTTACTGTTTTGGCGTCAATTTACCACGTCGCTACTGGACGCATTTAAACCAGTGGAAAGCTGAATGGTTACTTACAGAAGAAAATGCTGGAATTCGGAGAATTTTGATTCGGCAGCTAGGATACGATCGCATCATTGAAGAATTAAAAGCAATCGAAATCGATCACTATCGAGAATATACCCTCCTCAAGATTGATGCAAATATTGATATTGAACCCATCCATTTACTAAAAATGACTTGTCCAAGTACAGATCATATTCATGTCCTGCGTGTTCCACCTGTTCTTGATTCAGCTAGAGAAGCAATTCGCTGGGTTAACTGGGATGTTGACCCTGAATCTTTTGCTACGGAAACTTGAATTATTTATGGCGATCGTATTATTTTTCTTGGGAGAGCGATCGCTATCCCCATAAAGCCCCATGGCAAGTGGCCAAATATCAGACTCGCGATCGCTCCCAATCCAGCAAACCTTTAATCAACTTGCTAATGGGATTTAAGAATAGCGATCGCCATCAAACAATCAATTCTCAACCAACACAGCATCAAGTAGCTCCCAATCAGTATCAACCCAGAATGTACCATCACTGAGGATTAACACATCATTAGGGGTTATTCCTGGAAGTACGGGGTTAGGTGTAGGTATAGTGGGCAAATCTTTAGCTTTGCATATTAATAACATCACTCTTATTAGTGCTGCTACTGAATCTTTATTAGCTAAATTTCCTATTTTATTCCAATTGACTCGACAAACTTCTCCATTTTCATCTTCTTCCATGTACAAGGGAATTGGTATTTGGGAAACGATAATATTTTTATCAGGAATATTAAAAACAGGAGTAGGAGGTATAATTCTGGCTAGTCTGCCAAAACCTTTATTAGCAAATTTATCAAAAATAGATGAAAGTGGTACTGTAAAAATTGCTAGGTTTTGTTGGGTAATATACCAATCAAAATCTTTAAGTTCAAGAGTGTAATTTGTGTTATTCCCATTAAGTCTATTATCTTCATTAATCTTTTCTACATAATCTTTAAATCGTTGGTCTTCTAATAAGTATAGATACTTTTGTGCATCAAAGTCAAGATAAGAAATATCTAGTTGTACTTTTATCGCTATATCTAGCTGATCAGATCCATCTCCTACATAAATAGGTTCTGAACAAATATAGGCTTTTTTTCCAAAATATAGATGTTTACGATCGGCAATGGTAATTTCGTCTCCAATATCAGGGACTGTTAAGGGTATAAATTTTGTAGTTTTATTTTTAGACTTGCGGTTCTTCCCCATTTTCTTGTTCCTATCTTATGCTCAATATTATATTTTACCATATGGCTGAAACCTCAGTATTGAGTAGCTTAGAAACCGGGTTTCTTAGTCAACTCTGGGTGAGTCTGTCTTAATTATAACAGAAACCCGGTTTCTTGACCCAGATTGCGTTCAATTATGGAATATATTACACTTATGTGTAGAGAAAAGGGGGTCAAATAAAATGACAACTATCAAATCAATACCAACTGCAATAACATCTCTTTATGAACAGGATTTTTATCTGTGGTTACAGACAATTATCAACTTATTAAAAGAGGGAAAATTTGCCGAAATAGATTTAGAAAACTTACTAGAGGAACTGGAAAGTATGGGGAGCAGCGATAAAAATGCTTTAAAGAGTAATTTGAGGGTACTTCTCATGCACTTACTCAAGTATAAATATCAGCCGGAAAACCGAACAAATAGTTGGCATTACACCATTATAGAACATCGTAAACGCATCCGAGATACCTTCAAAACCAGTCCGAGTTTATATCGTTTTTTTGAAGAGATTTTTAATGAATCTTATCAAGATGCTAGGGAACTCACCGCAGGTGAAACAGGTTTATCTATTGTGATATTTCCCCCAGAGTCTCCCTTTACTGGAGAAGAAGTTCTTAATCCTGATTTTTTACCGACTGACAGCGATCTACCTGAAAATCCTGAAAATATTGAATAATTGAATCAGATATCCTTCTTTAGTAATTGCTTTTTTCAATGTTTTAGGACTTACGCAAAGAACCCGGGTTTCTGGGCTGCGGTTTCTAGTTATACCACTTCAAAACTTTGATAGTCCCTAGAAACGAGAGTTAATGAGTTGAATAGTTTAATAATTATTTTTCTGCTAATTTATCGAGTTTTTCCTTAACTGCTAAATCTAATAGTGAACGTAGTAAGATTAAAAACCATAATCCTGAGAAACTAAATGCTGCTGTTGCCCAAAATTTATATTTTCCTAAAAGTAAAACTGTCCCCGCTAATAAGGTAAATCCAGTTATACAAGCATAAATTAAACTTTTAATTGCTAAGTTAATTCGCTTTAAAGTCCGATCATTATCTTCTGATTTCACTCGGAAAATAATTTCTCCCCGTTCTAGTCTTTCTTCTACCCGTTGAATTAAGAGTTCCGATCGCGTCGGTTGTTGTAATTTATATTTAATAAAATCTCTAGCTTGTCTACTAATTTCTACAATTAAATTTCCCTGTCCTTTTAGAGTTGTTAGACTTTTGACAAAAGGTTGGGCACAAGCAACGGGATTATATTGAGGATCTAAAGTGCGAGCAATTCCATCAAGAGTAGTTAAAGCTTTTAACACATAAGTCATTTGAGCTGGTAAGCGAAATGGTTGTTGCTCGAACATTGTATATAGTTCATTGCTCATTTCCCTAAAAGCTTTTAAATCTATTGGTTTTTCAGTAAATTGATCTAAGGTAAACTTTAATAGTCTTTTGACTGGTGCCAGATCAGACACGGGTACAATTAATCCCATCTCGATTAAAGCATCAAGAACAGCATCTGAATCTTTCTTTAAAACTGCAAAAAAAGTTTCAATCATCTGTTCTTTTGTTAAAGATTTTATTTCTACCATCATGCCAAAATCGTAAAAAATTAAGCTGCCATCTTGACGGACTGCCATATTGCCTGGATGGGGATCGGCTTGAAAAAAACCATCTAGTAATAATTGTTTTAGATAACAGCAAATCCCCAGTTTATTCAGTTCTGTGATATCGATACCACAAGCTTCTAAAGTTGGGCGATCGTCTACTTTAATCCCTGGTAAATACTCAATAGTCAACACTTTGCTCGTGGTATATCGCCAATAGGTTTTGGGGATAATTATGCGCGGATAATCTTTAAAATTTTCGGCGAATCGTTCCGCATTTTTAGCTTCTTGCACATAATCAATTTCTTGATATAAGATTTTGAAAAATTCATCATAAATCAATTCTAATTCATATTTCCTTGTCCAGGAAAAATAGTGCTGACAAAATCGAACCAGTTTACCCAACGCTTGAAAATCTAGATTGAATAACTTGTCTAAACCAGGACGTTGCACCTTAACAATAACTTCTTCACCGCTATGGAGTCGGGCTTTATGTACTTGTCCTAAACTAGCAGCAGCGATCGGAAATCGTTCAAAATCTCGATAGAGAGCATAAAGAGAATTTCCTAATTCTGATTCCACTAGAGCGATCGCTTCTTCGGAACTAAATGCAGGTACACGATCCTGTAACATTTCTAATGCTTCGATATACTCTAAAGGTAATAAATCAGCCCGAGTAGATAGGGACTGTCCAATTTTAATAAAAGTTGGTCCTAAATCAAGTAGTGTATTCAGTAACCATTGAGCGCGACGTTTTTTTTGCCAAGTCGAATTATTTGCAAATATATCATCCCACCACAAATAAAACATCCATGTTCCTGCTGATCTAAAAACTTCCAGCTGACGTGCTAGAGGAGAAGATGCAAATTTTTGCCACCGTAATGGTTTGGATGCTGCTGGTTTGAGCATATTTTTATTGAGCTTATATGTTGATACTCCTTTAATTCTATTCATGCTTTAGATCGATCGACTAAATGGGGTAAACAGAGAGTAAAACAGGTTTCGTAAGATGAAGAATTTTCTAAAGGATTACTGGTGACTGTAATTGTACCATTTAAGTGCTGGACTAAACACTTGACTAGTGCTAGTCCTAACCCAGTACCTTGAATTGCTTGTTTAGTAGCATCTTTACCGCGACGAAATTTATCAAAAATATGAGGAAGTTCTGTGGGAGCAATCCCCTGTCCAATATTGGTTAAGCTGATCACCATTTGATTAATTTGTTCATCAACTTGGTGAATTGCTTTTAAAATCACAGTTGTCCCGGGATCAGAGTATTTACCAGCATTAGTTAATAGTTCTAAGAGGAGACGAGTTAAACTGTCCCGATCGGTTTGGATTTTTAGCGATCGGGTGGGAACATCTACGCACAAGCTGATCCCATTTTCCTGCCATTTTTGGATTAATGGAATAGTGATTTCCCGGATTAAATCTTTTAATTCTAAAGTTTCTATTTGGATCTGTGCTTGCTGAGATTCAAATTGTTGCAGTGCTAGTAAATCATTGACTAGATTGATTTCTTGGTTGCATTGTTGTTCGAGAATATCCAAATATCTCATTGTTCGTTCTGGTGAAATTCCGGGCTGACGTAACATTCGGATTGCCAAATTCATGCTGGTTAAAGGTGTTCGCAATTCGTGACTCATGGTGCTGACAAATTCATCTTTAAGTTGATTTAATTGCCGGAGTTGGTCAACTTGTTGGCGAACTTTTTCATATAATTTTGCCTGGACTGCTAGAGAACCTTGCAACTGAATAGTACGATCTTCAACTAAAGCAGAAAAGTGTCGATTGGTTTGATTATGGATAATCGCGATGCTAATTAGAGCTGCTACTAATTTAACAAATTCTAATTCTTCCGTTTGCCACGGACGGGGTTGACTTTGTTGCCATGCTAAAAATCCTAGCACTTTACTTTGTCCTGAACCGGAATTAATTCCTCCTAGGAGTGGGATCAGCAAGATGATGGGCATAAGTTCCCAAGTAAAAATATCAGCAATTTTAATTTCTGGCTCAGTGGTAATCAGTTCTTGTTGATCAGCGATCGCGACAGGAGTTGAGGGATCACTAAATACTGTTTTACATAGATGACATTCTGATAACCAAAAGGATTTGTTCTGGTTTTGGTATTGTTTTCGTTTACCAACTGTGGCTGTTTTTACATTTTTTGACCATTCCTGGGCAACGGTTACCTTCGCATGAGGAATTAGTGATGAAGAAAACACAGTTTCGTTATACTTTAGCATTAAGAGTAAGCTGCGTTCTACTTCTAGTGCTGTAGCTGTACCATCAATTGCTAAGGTAAAAATTTGATTTAAGTCCTCAGAATTGAGAATTGCCCTGGTTAACTGCCCAATCATTTGTTGGTGTTGTCTAGATGAGTGTAATTTTTGTTCAGCCTCAGCGATCGCTTGCTTTTGCACTACTGGTAAAATTGCCAAAGATACTTGATTAGTAAGGTGTTTGAGTTGTTTTTTTTCTAATTCCGTCCACTCTCTGACTTGGTTTTTTTGAGAACTTTTGCGACTACGGGAATTTTTCCTACCCAAGTCAACTCCCCGACTCAGCATCAAGAAAATTCCCCCATTTATTTTACTTAAAAAACGAGTGGCACTACCTAAAATTCTTCTAATTGGTAAATTAGCCCCACATTCTAATCTAAAATCCGCGATCGTGGTAGTTTTGAGATCATTAACTTCCCATAGCTCATGGTCGAGTTCGGGATTGGTTATTAGCATAGTGAGGAGTTGCTGTCCCAATTCAGAAATTTGTAACCATGACATCTGGTCTACCTGAAGGGGTGATGGCCAACCAACTATTTGAGTAGTGGTGCAAATTAGACAATAGTCTACCTGAAAAGCTGATCCTAACAGCTCGGCAATTTTGAGCAAGATTAGTTCTGAGTCAGGGTTAGTGAGGACTATTTGGGTAATCTGTTGCTCTAAGTGAGTGATTTCTAGCTGGGACTTCATCCTTGGCACCGATAGTCGTGAGCACACTGGTTCAATTGATCGGGGCTTTTCAGATGTTAAAGACTATGACATAGTTACTTCAATTACGTGGTAGCAAGGTTTTTGCTGGCACACCGAACCGAGCGTAACTATATTTTGATGATTTTTTGCTTTGCTTGTATTAGTGGAAATGCGGAGATTTCAAATCCACTTTACCACGGACGATTTGATAGCCCTAAATCCTATAACCTTCTCCTTTTTATCATAAGTTTTCTGATTAGCTACCAATCAAAGATGAAGAAAAAATGTCTGGGAATTTCCAGCAATTTATGATTTTTTTGGGTTACCTTTTTTTTTCTTAGTTACCCATGATGGGCAAATGTAATAATTTATACTTATAGTCCTTAAAGTCTAGACTTATTCCCGTTGAGAACGCCGACGCTGGGCTTCCTGTTGAGCAGTTTCACTATTTTGACTGTAAATTTTCATCCGATTTTGTGCAGTCTCATAGCGTTCATCTTTACTAGATATACTTGCCATTAAATCAGAAGCCTTTTGCCATTTAGCAGCGATCGCTAACCATTCAGCTGAAGATTTAGCACTTTTACCTTCTTTACTAGCTTGTTCAGCCATTCCTACCGCTTGAGCAAAATAATCTGTCGCAGTGGTTAAAGTGGGCTGAGGCTTTTGACTTTTTGGTAAATTAGTCTCAACTGCTGGAGTTTTTGCGGGTTGATTACCTTTCCACCATGAGGTCAGCCCAGCATAAACTAACCAGCCCAGCAAGACAACGACCAAACTCACACTAGCACCACCGATAATACCTCGCCAAAACTGACGCTGTTCCCGCACCGAACGGGCTGAAGCAGTTTTGGGTAAATCTCGTTTATGGGATTGGTTTTTGTGTTGTTGCCAATCTTGAGCGAGACGGTGAAAAAAATTAGGTTTAACTAAGATAATTTCTTGGCCCATAACAACTGTTTTTCTGGTTCGCGACTAATTTCTTCGAGCCAAAGGAGCTGCTGTTCACGGACAATCCGACTGTTAATTTTTACTCGTCGAATATGACGGGGAGCGAGCCACTCCAGAATTTCGCGGACCCGTTCCACCAAAAAAGATTGTTCCAAATGAGAAACGCTCGACGCTTCGCACAAAAGTTGCAGAACACCATCGGCAAACATTGCTCTAGTTCTGACTCCAGCTTCTGCTAGCTTTTCATTCAGAACTTGAATAATGGCAGCAACGCTCCCTTGGCGTGCTTGCTGAACGATATCATCCATTGGATCTGTCATGTTTGCTTGCTTCACGCAGTAACTAGATAGTTCTGACTTTTAACCTGATTTTTCATTTAGAATATCAGTTTTTGGCTTGGTTCAGTTGTTCTGGGTAGTAATTCTTGAGCTAGTTGATCTTGATTGGTGTATTTACCAGGTAAAATACAATTATTGGCCAAAGTTAGGATTTCCGGAAAAAGTAACATATTTTCACAAAAAAGAGAACTAACATGACGGGAAAAATTATTCGCGGGTTAATTTTTGTAGTTGAGGACAATATTGATACTGATCAAATTATCCCGGCTGAATACCTGACCCTGGTTCCCTCTAAACCAGATGAGTACGAAAAACTTGGTAGTTATGCTCTGATCGGTCTGCCCGATCGCTATGGGAAATTTATTGTCCCTGGATCGCTGAAAACGCTCTATCCTATTATTGTGGCTGGGGAAAATTTTGGCTGTGGATCTTCCCGCGAACACGCTCCCATTGCTCTGGGTGCTGCTGGTGTCCAAGCAGTAGTCGCTCAGTCCTATGCTCGGATCTTTTTCCGCAATTGCGCTGCTACTGGTGAACTTTATCCCTGGGAATCGGTGGGCAGATTATGCGATCGCTTTCATACTGGAGAAGAAGTATCAATCGACTTTGCCCAAAACCAACTGATTAATCATTCCCTCAATCAAGTATTTGATTTGAATCCGATCGGAGAAGTTGGACCAGTAATTGATGCTGGTGGGATTTTTGACTATGCCCGTCAAACTGGCATGATTGCTCAAAAAATGGCAAAATAGTTGTCTTGCTGGCAGTTAAACGCCAGAATAGGGATTATTCACAAGTTATTTCCTCCTATGCTATTGAAATCTACCACTCGTCATGTCCACATTTTTGCCGCTCAAGTCGTCAATAACGAGCTAATTGAAAGCGATCGCGTTTTGACCCTTGATATCGATCCAGATAATGAATTGAACTGGAATCAAGACTCTTTGCAAAAGATTTATCGGAAATTTGATGAACTGGTAGCATCCTACAATCAAGCAGATTTAACCGAATATAATTTGCGTCGGATTGGATCAGACCTTGAGCATCTCGTCCGTGCGCTCCTGCAAAATGGTGAAATTAGCTACAATCTCAACAGCCGAGTAGTCAACTATAGTATGGGATTACCCCAAGTAGTTGCTAAAAATGGAAACTAACCAATCCTCAAGTCCCCAACCAACCCGCTCCCCCTGGAATGATAAACCTTGGTGGTGTCAACCTTGGTCGGTGTTATTGACCGGGATCAGTGCGATCGCTGGGAGCTGGTGGTTGGCTAAAATGATCTGGTTAACAATTATTGTGGCGATTCCCATATTGACCTGGATGGGTTTCTTTTTATTAATTTGGCCAAAATTGATGATGGATTACCCTGATCACAGCTAATCAATAGCAAATTGCGACAGAATTATGATGTAAGAACTGGATCTAATCAGAATTACATCACATCAGAAAGTTGAGTATTATGTAGCTCAACCTCATATAGGGGGTAAAACTTTCTAGGTAATATGGTAGAAAAAGTTTCGTTATCGTTGTTGAGGTTAACGAAAACAAACGTCACATCAGCAATCACACCTACCTTTGCTCACTCGCAAATTGCTGATCGACGCGAGGAAACCCCATGCAAAATGCTCAGTCCATATTATGTTGTTCTAACCCGAACTGTCAGGTAGTCAATCCTCCGAGTTCTAAATTTTGTCAAAAATGTGGTACTTTGTTGCCTAAACGCTACTTGTGGCCGATCGGCAAAAGCATAGAAAGTTATAAAAGTGGTGACACGATCGCGAATCGCTATTTGGTCACCAAAGAGCGATTGCTGCTTGACCTCAACCCCATTCTTAGTCCCCATATTGTCGCCGATTTACCCTCAGCGATTACTACCTATCTCAAACTATTTCCCTACCGATTACACGTTCCCCAAGTGTACGGAATTCTGCCGCGTGAACAGGGAAAAAAATCCTCAGATATTTGGCTCCTAGAACAAATCCCGGTAGACCCGAATACAGGAAAACTTACCCCAGAATTAGCTAGCGTATGGAAAGGTACTTCCACCATGCGTCAGCTCAATTGGTTATGGCAAATTGCCCAACTCTGGGAACCCCTAGCTGCCCAAAATGTGGCTTCTAGTTTACTCGTTCCACGTATAATCCGGGTAGAAGGTCCGATTGTGCGGTTATTGGAGCTGGTTTCTGATCAAAAAACGCCCCAGTTAAGTCAGTTAGGTGAGTTATGGTGGCAATGGATTAAAAATTCTCCATCAACGCTTCCCAGTTATTTAGAGCAAATTTGCCAAAAATTAATTCACAATGAAATCCACTCATCAGAACAGTTGCTCGAACTGTTAGAACCAGGATTAAATGCAGTTGGGCAATTATCATCTCGGCAAATAAATATTGCTACTCAAACTGACCAAGGACCCAGTCGTCGTCGCAATGAAGATGCTTGTTATCCTGAATCAGGGACAATTATCGCAAAGTCTCCCGGAAGTGATGCTTTAGCGATCGTCTGTGATGGAATTGGTGGACATGAAGGAGGCAATGTTGCTTCAAATTTGGCCATTAAAACTGTCCAGCAGCAAGTTGAAAATTTAGAATTAACTGATATAGCTCCTGATAATTTAATTAGTGAGTTAGAAGAGTCAGTCCGTCAAGCAAATGACTTAATTGCCCAACGCAATGATGCAGAGCAAAGACAAGCTCGTCAACGGATGGGAACTACCCTGGTGATGGCGTTAGCTCATCATCATGAAGTTTATATTACTCACATAGGTGATACAAGGGCTTATTGGATTACTCGGACTGGTTGCTATCAAATTACTCTAGATGATGATGTGGCTAGTCGAGAAGTACGTCTAGGTTATGCAATCTATCGAGAAGCTCTCCAACAAGCAACTGCGGGTTCTTTAGTTCAAGCATTAGGGATGAATTCTTCCAGTATGTTACATCCCACAGTCAGTCGTTTTGTGATTGATGATGATTGTGTTTTTCTATTATGTTCTGATGGATTAAGTGATAACGATCGAGTTGAACAAAATTGGGAAACTGAAATTTTACCAGTTCTGAATGGAAGTGTTACTGTCGCAACAGCAGCAGCAAAATTAGTGGAAATTGCTAATCAGCAAAATGGTCATGATAATGTGACTGTGGCTTTAGTTCATTGTCAATTGACTCCAGCTGGAAATGATCAGATTAATTTAGAAGCTTTATTTACACAATTAGGATTGGTATTTTCTCCATCAGCAAATAGTGCGATCGCTCATCATGAATCAGTTCATGATCATCGGAGTTCTTCCCGTTTAAAAACACAATTAATTCAGGATGATCGTCCCCAACTAGGACTCACTGGTCTGTTAATCAGAATGGTGATTTTGTTAGGGTTGGGTGGATTATTGGTTTATTTACTGACACCTTCACTAGGAGAAAAAATTAAGACTCTGCTCCGCATGAATCCGATTTTGAATCCTAGCTCCGTAGAAAATGGCTCTACCAATCCGACAGTCACTCCTAGGTCATCTTTAGAGGTGAACAATGTATTTAAAATTAAATCTTCTATTCCCACAGCTCAGTTACAGTTGTTGTTAAATCTAGAAAAGTCTTCTCCTAGTATAATAGTAGCAGATGGTACTATTTTAAAGCTTGAACAGAAACAAGGTAAATCTGAGACTTGGTTGAAATTAAAGGTTTGTAAAATTCCTAATCCATCAAACCCAAATTCTCCAGAAACAGCTAGTTCGCGATCGCTTCGAGCAGGAGATTCGGGTTGGATTGAACAAACCAAATTTATCCCTTTTATTAGTGCTGATTCTGTGTCAGAAAGTGAATGTGGTGTGGGGATTGATCCGGTTAAATCTGTTTCACCTCAATCATCTCCTGAAACTCCTCATAATGATCTGAACAAACAAAATTCCGATAAACGGGATTTTAAAAAGAATTCATAACTTGATTAACTTTTAGGTTTAATCTGGGTTAAAGTTAAATTAGTTTAACCTGTTAATCATTTAATCTTGATAGAGAATATATTGCCATACGGTTCAGTTAACTGTAGGGGCGAACGCGAGAGCGTGCCGGAGGCATAGCATTCGGGCGATAATTCATCACTTAAACCTTTACCCTGAGCGTAGTCGAAGGGCATTAATTTTAGATCCGAATGCTTCGCCCGGTTTTTCGCCGAGATCTCCAAAAACATTCTTAACTGAATCCTATTGTGCTATAGGCGATCGCTTTGATGCGTAAATGGCCGAGGGCAAAGTATTTCAATTATGGTTCTATGGTTTGATTGAGGTTCACTATAATTTCATCGCTTTGATTTATAAATGGCCGAGGGCAAAGTATTTCAATGATGGTTCTATGGTTTGATTGAGGTTCACTATAATTTCATCGCTTTAATGCGTAAAAAGGTCCGAGGGCAAAGCATTTCGGTCATGGTTCTCTGGTGTTAGACAATTCTGATCTGCCGAAATGCTTTGCCCCTACAAATCCGGACTGAAAATATAATCCGGTTCGGTTAACTGTAGGGGCGTTCGCGTAGCGTGCCGTAGGCATAGCATTCGGGCGATAATTGATCACTTAAACTTTACCCTGAGTTTACCCTGAGCGTAGTCGAAGGGCGTAGTCGAAGGGCAGTTAATTTTAGATCCGAATGCTTCGCCCGGTTCTTCGCCGAGATCTCCAAAAAAAAATCTTGACTGAATATAATTTAATATAAAGTTGATCTGTTGGCTTGCGAGAACCCCTACGGTTAACTGAACTGTATTGGAATATACTACTCATTCCTCCGTGACTGAGTGGAGCAGCATTAAGCTCTTAAATTTTGCGAATATCTAAATTAAATGCTGATCAGCTTATGGTCAAAATACACATTATTAATTAGGTCATTATAAAATCTATGATCAAGATGGAAAATTGTGAGAGTAGCCTGATAAACTTTGGTCAATATCATGATTATAAATTCGGCAAAGATCTGATAGCTAATTTACCAGAAAACGCAGTAAGAGTAATTGTCAACATATATAAAGTTTTGTATCAAGATTTAACATTTCTGCAATTTAGCTTAATATTGATATTGAATTGGTATTACAAGTAGCGAAAATCAAGTGGAGCAAAAACATGAAACTTTCTATTTCTAAAACCCTACTCGGAATCAGCATTGCAACATTAAGTTTATTGGTAGTAACTGGACAAGCCAAAGCCGCAATGTTAACCACTGGAACTACATTCAGTATATCGACTGAGGATATGTGCGATAGCATGGGCTTGATCGTTAACGATACTGATGCAAACCACACTACTGACAGCAATACAGGTTGGCAGTATACATCGAATCCAGACAGTAATGGGGTAGATGGTTTCTATTGGTTAAATCCAGGACCTGATGGAATAAACCACTATCAAATGAGAGGCGTTGCTGTTCTAGAAACTGCTACTAGCATTATTGTGGCTTTAAATGCTAATATGCCATTAGGTGGAGCTCCTGACCCTAATTTTTGGCATACAGTCACAGGTAATCAAATAGGATGGGGTGACTTATTCTTCAACTTCAAAGGTGAAACCTTTGATCAAGCTCAAGCCGCAGGAGATTTGTTTGGAATTCGTTTTTCTTCAGCTAATGCTTCTACTGTAGGTGTTGGTCTTTATAGTGATGTAAAAGCTCAGACTTTGACTGACCAAAAAGACGGTTATACTGTTGCTAATTTTGGTGGGATTGATGGTGGACTCAATTCTTACGAAAGCCAAGTAATAGAGGGTGGTGGTAAAGTAGACTTCGGCGATGTCGATACTAACTACTTTACTAATAACGGCACAGACAATACATTTAACCTGGATTCGATCGCAACAGGAACATTACTCTCACCAATTTCTTTCTTATCAACAGGTTCTGTGACTCAAGCATTACTAGATACTGGATATAATGCTAGTCTATTTAATGGTCTAAATAATCAAACTATTGGTACAAACACCATTGCTTTCGAGTTTAATAAATCTGCGATCGCTAATAATGCTCAAGCAGCAGCAGCAGCTAACATTATACCAACTACATCAAGTCAAGTACCTGAATCTACTACATCCGATGAAGTACCTGAACCTACTACATCAGAGCAAGTACCTGAACCTACTACTATTGGTGGGATACTGTTAGGCGGTTTATTACTGAAGAAAATGAAAGCTAACCGCAAATTGAATAATGTTGCTCAGTAATTAACAACTAAAATTATGGTTCCTCCGCACTTGTGATGGAAAATCCCGTTTTAGGGCAGATGGCGAGGGGCAGAGAGCAGGGAAAAAGCTTACTACATAAGCTTTGTAAATTCAATAATTTTTACTGATCACCACAAGTACAGGGGAGCCATCTTTTATGAAGAGTATAAATATTTATTTAAGTATTATTCCTATAATTGTAACAGTTACTAATAACAGTATTATTATAGCCCAGACTATCATACCAACTGCCAATAGTACAGGTACAATAATCAAATCAGTAGGCAATCAATATAACATCCAAGGCGGTAAATTATCCGCAGATAGAACAAACTTATTCCACAGTTTTGATAAATTTGGACTGAATACAGGTCAAATTGCTAATTTTATTTCTACTCCACAAATTCGTAACATTTTAGGAAGAGTAACGGGAGGAGAAGCCTCTATTATTAATGGTCTAATTAAAGTAACTGGTGGAGATACTAACTTATTTTTAATGAATCCAGCAGGAATTGTATTTGGAAATAATGCGAGTTTGAATGTTACTGCATCATTTACTGCCACAACTTCTACAGGAATTGGATTCAATAATAATCAATGGTTTAATGCTGTTGGTAATAATAATTATAGTAATTTAATGGGAAATCCATTCCAATTTGCCTTTGATTTAACTAAGTCAGGAAATATTATCAATTCCGGAAAGTTAACCGTATCAATGGGAGAAAATTTAACATTATTAGGCGGTAACGTAATTAATACAGGGGAACTGACAGCACCTTCGGGTAATATTACTATTACTGCTGTCCCAAATCAGAATGTTGTAAAAATATCGCAACCTGGAAATATTCTAAGTCTAGAAATCGCACCACCACGAGATAATAATGGGCAAATATTACCAATAAATTCTGTAGATTTACCAACTTTGCTAACAGGAACAGCTAAGAATGTAGATACAGGATTGAGTGTCAATACATTTGGTAATGTGCAATTAAATCAGTCAGGAATGATTTTACCAAATGAGCAAGGGGTAGCAATTACAGCAGGGAATATTTCAGTAGCAGGAATAAAGGGAAATTCAGTAGGTGGAAATGTAAATATTTTAGGTGACAAAGTAGGAGTATTTAATAGCAATATAGATGCTTCTGGTGTTGCTGGAGGGGGAACAGTAAGAATTGGTGGAGATTATCAAGGAGGGGGAATTTTACCTCATGCCACCCAAACTATTGTTGCACCCGATGCTAGTATTACTGCTAATGCAACAGGAATAGGAAATGGCGGCAAAGTAATAGCTTGGTCTGATAATTTAACTCAATATTATGGCAATATAACTGCCCGTGGTGGTGTGAATGGTGGCGATGGCGGATTAGTAGAAACTTCAGGAAAAGACTTACTGATTTTTACAGGTGGGGTAGATGCGGGTGCAACATTAGGAAAACCAGGAACTTTACTCCTTGATCCCAAAAATATTACTATTACGGCTAGTTCACCCCTAACTACTATTTTTAACCCCAATACATCAGGTAGCTATTTTGGCTATTCAGTAGCCACAGATGGAAGCAACCTACTGGTTGGAGCATATCAGAACACATCGGGGGGAGTCTCACAAGCAGGACAAGCCTTTTTGTTTAATACCAGTGGGTCGCTGTTGCAAACTTTCAATAACCCCAATCCTGTAACATCTGGCTGGTTCGGCAATTCAGTAGCTATATCAGGAAGCAACCTACTGATTGGGGCACCAAATAATACATCGGGGGGAGTCTCACAAGCAGGACAAGCCTTTTTGTTTAATACCAGTGGGGGGCTGTTACAAACTTTCGATAATCCCAATCCTGTAACACCTGGCAACTTCGGCTGGTCAGTAGCTATATCAGGAAGCAACCTACTAATTGGGGCAAATGGTAACACATTGGGGGGAGTCTCACAAGTAGGACAAGCCTTTTTGTATAATACCAGTGGGGGGCTGTTGCAAACTTTCAATAACCCTAATCCTGTAACAGGTGGCAGCTTTGGCAGTGGAGTAGCTATATCAGGAAGCAACCTACTAATTGGGGCAGGAGGTAACACATCAGGGGGCGTCACATTTGCAGGACAAGCATTTTTGTTTAACACCAGTGGGGGGCTGTTGCAAACTTTCAATAACCCCAATCCTGTATTATTTGGATTATTCGGCAATTCATTAGCTATATCAGGAAGCAACCTACTAATTGGGGCAGGAGGTAACACATCGGGAGGAATCCAATTTGGAGGACAAGCCTTTTTGTTTAATACCAGTGGGATGTTACTGCAAACTTTCGATAACCCCAATCCAGGACCAACTGGCTTCTTCGGCTTGTCTGCAACTGCTATATCAGGAAGCAACCTACTGATTGGAGCAGCACTTAACACATCGGGGGGAGTTTCAGCAGCAGGACAAGCCTTTTTGTTTAATACCAGTGGGGGGCTGTTACAAACTTTCGATAATCCCAATCCTGTAGTAGGTGGCGAATTCGGCTTTTCTGCAGCTATATCAGGAAGCAACCTACTGGTTGGGGCACTAAATAATACATCGGGAGGACAAGCATTTTTTGGTAGTCCAACCTATCCAGGAGTATTATCTTTTAGTGATAATCCTAGTGCTTCAGTTAATGTTAATCCTACTGATATTACTAATGTTACCAATACAGGTACTAATGTGGTACTCCAGGCACATAATGATATTACGGTTGCCCAATCAGTTATCACCTCTGCTGGGGGAAATGGTGGTGCACTTACACTGCAAGCAGGACGCAGTATTTTAGTTAATGCCAATATCACTACCGATAATGGAAATTTAACTCTAGTAGCGAATGAAACTGCCGCTAATGGAGTGCTAAGTCAATATCGAGATCCCGGTTTTGCTAATATTACCGTTGCACCTGGAGTCATACTTAATTCTGGTACAGGTGATACGACAATTCGCATTAATACTGGTGTGGCTACAGGTAGTGGTGGTAATATTAGTTTGCAAAATATTATTGCTAACAATCTGCTCGTCGAGAACTTAGGAGCTAGTAACAGTAACATTATTTTAAATACTCCCTTGACTTTGACCGGAAATATTACTTTAAATGCGAATGGAGATGTAATTACTCAATCGCTGACAACTCCGAAGAATAGCATTAGTATTACGAGCAATTTAGGTCAAATTGATACAACTAACGGCCCGCTTGATACTAGCTCAACTGGTGCGGGGGGAGATGTAACTTTAACAGCAAATCATCTCGGCATTATGACAGGTAATATTAATAGTAATTCTACCGGAAGTGGTAAAGGAGGAAATATCACTATTACCAGTGGGGATGCGATCGATACCACTCTAGGAACTTTGAATTCTAGTTCAATGACAGGTCAAGGTGGAGATATTACCTTGAATGCGAATAGCAATATAAAAATCGCTAATCTCAATACAAATAGCAATCTTAGTAGCGGAGCCGGAGGAAATATTACTCTCACTAGTAATGGCGGCTTAATTACTAATGTAGCTGGGACGATTAATGCAACTGCAAATTCAGGTAATGGCGGAAATATATCCCTAATGAGTACCAGCGATATTATCATCAATAATAATATCAATAGCAATTCTAATGGGACGGGGAAAGGAGGAGATATTTCTTTAAATAGCACTCAGGGTGCGGTGCAGATTAATTCTCTCAATTCAACTTCAGCTTTTGGAAATGGTGGCAATTTAACGATTAATGCGGCTCAGGATATTAAAGGATTGCTGCTCTTTGCTGATGCGACTAAAGGTCAGGGAGGAAATATTAGTTTCACTAGCACTAATGGAGCAATTAACATTAGTTCTCTCAGTGCTAATTCTCATAATTCTCAAGGTGGAACCTTATTTCTCCAAGCGAATGGCAATATCACCACGGGAGATTTAAGTGCTAAAGGGATTACGGGCATTAGTCAAGGTGGTCAGATTTCTATTATTAGTAAAAATACCGCGATCGCTGTAGGCAATATTACCACAACTGGTACAACAAGTGGGGGAAATATATCGTTACAAGCGAGTACCCAAATTACTACTAAACAAATTGATTCTAGTAGCATTAATGGAGCAGGTGGTAATCTCCTGATTAACTCCACGGGAGATGTACAAGTGAGTAATATTAATACTTCTGGTCAGACAACGGGAGGTAATGTAGATATTACCGCAGATACATATTTGCGAGTAAATATACCCCTAACTATAGCTAATTGTGGCACAGTGAGTATTTGCACGATCGATAATAGTCAAGGAGGGAATATATTTCTCAGACATGGTGGTGATGGGGTGGTTCCATTTATCGTGGGAGATGCAACGCTCAATGGTACAGCAAGTGCAATATATAAAGGAAATGGGACAGAACAAAAGATTACGAGCGGTTCCTTCTTAGGAACTCAAGTGCAAGATAACGGGACACTGGGAATTATTACTAAGACCCCTGCTATATCCACCCCAACACCTGCTCCAACATCAACATCGACATCAACATCAACCTTTGCAACATTTGTACCAACACCAATACCAACACCAATACTAACACCAATACCAACCTCTGCTCTCACATTAACACCAACACCAACACCAACACCAACATTAACACCAACACTAACACCAACATTAACACCAACACTAACACCAACATCAACATCTGTACCAATAGAGGAGCATCAGAATAATTTAAATATCAATCCTGTGGATTTAACTAAATTACCAGATCACCTAGATTCTTCCTCATTGTTCCAAGATGATACTTCTCAAAATTTGACCATTGATAAATCAATGAGTCAAGAATATACGAAGTATTTTGAGTCTAGCTGATATGGCAGAATTAAATACTAATAAAATCCGAGAGTCTCTGACTAATATTGAAAGACATACTGGGATTAGGCCCGCAATTATTTATGTATTTTTTGCGCCTAGCACAATTACTCCTGTCCCTATCAATCATGATCTAAAAATTAATGAAAATACCTTAAAAGAACGAAATTTAGGGTTGTTAAGAGCGGGAATACCGGAAACCCAAGATCATTTAGAATTAATTTTAGTCGCAGCAGGTTCTCACCCAATTCGCAAGTCCTTAAATGTGACTAGAACTGAAGTTCTCGCGACTGCTAAAAAATTTCAGGATGCCATAGCTGACCAAAAAATCACGCGAGAATATGTAGTGCCAGCTCAACAAATGTATCAATGGTTAGTCGCTCCTTTAGCCAGGAATTTACAAGAATTGAATATTCAAAATTTGGTCTATATCATGGATCAGAAACTGCGGACTCTACCTTTAGCAGCGATGCAAGATGGTAAAGGTTTTCTGATTGAACACTATAGTGTGGGATTAATGCCAAGTTTTGCCCTGACTGACCCCAGTTATCAGGATATTCACCAGGCTCAATTATTGGCAATGGGTAGCACTAATTTCTCGGAAGTCTTCCATCTCGGTACTTTACCATCAGTCAAAGCGGAAGTAAATTTGGCGCATCAAATTTGGGGAGGTAAATCTTTTCTGAATGACGAATTTACCCTGGAAAACTTAAAATCTCAACGGGAACATCATCCCTTTAGAATTGTCCATTTAGCTACCCATGCTGACATTGATCCAGGTACAGCAGACGACTCTTATCTTTATTTTACGAAGGAAAGATTATCTCTGCCTAATTTGCGTTCAATTAAGTGGAATAATCCCCCAGTGGAACTATTAGTTTTAAGTGCTTGTCAGACCGCAGTAGGAGATGAAGATGCAGAATTAGGTTTTGCGGGATTAGCAGTCCAATCTGGGGTGAAATCAGCCTTAGCTTCCTTATGGCATATTTCCGATGAAGGTACTCTGGGATTAATGACGGAGTTTTACGAGCAACTGAAAACAGCACCAATAAAAGCCGAAGCTTTACGTCGCGCTCAGTTAGCAATGATGCGAGATAAAGTGCGCTTAGAAGCAGGAAAGTTAGTCACCAGTCAGCAATCTTTTCCCTTACCTCCTGAGTTAGTTGAGTTGCATCACCAATTCAGTCATCCTTATTATTGGAGTGGGTTTACCATTATTGGTAATCCTTGGTAAATTCACCGACTCGATCGATCTTGGTCTTTGGACCATCCCCAATGGTAACCTATGAAACATTTCCTCCAGATTATTAACGGGTGTTTAACAATTTTCCCTGTAGGGATGATATGTGCTAATATTTGTCCTGGGTTAACACAATCCATTATTCCTACTCGCAACGCTACGGGGACCTTAGTTACACCTGTAGGTAATAAATATAATATTAATGGCGGTACTCTTTCGGGCGATCGCACCAATTTATTCCACAGTTTTGATAAATTTGGACTTTCCACAGGTGAAACCGCCAATTTTATCTCTAGTCCAGGAATTCGCAATATTTTAGGGAGAATTAGCGGGGGAAATCCTTCCTTAATTAACGGATTAATTCAAGTAACGGGAGGGAATTCTAACTTATTTTTAATCAATCCTGCGGGCATTGTCTTTGGCTCTAATGCGAGTTTAAATGTGCCCGCATCTTTTACCGCAACCACAGCGACAGGAATTGGATTTAGTAATAATCAATGGTTCAATGCGATCGGCAATAATAACTATAACAACTTAATCGGAACACCATCGCAATTTACCTTTGATTTCGCCAAATCAGGAAATATTATCAACGCGGGAAACTTAACCGTACCAGTCGGAGCAAATTTAACCTTACTGGGTGGTAATGTAATTAATACTGGACAATTGACTGCTCCTGCGGGAAATATTACTATTAATGCTGTGCCAAATCAGAATGTAGTAAAAATCTCGCAACCCGGACATATATTAAGTTTAGAAATTGCACCTCCACGAGATTCTACTGGGCAAATATTGCCGATCGCACCTGCCGATTTACCTACTTTACTAACAGGAACAGCAAAGAATATAGATACAGGGTTGAGTGTTAATGCCAGTGGTAATGTGCAATTAAATCAGTCGGGCATAATTTTACCAAATAAGCAAGGTTTAGCAATTACAACAGGGAATATTTCGGTAGCAGGAATAAGTGGAAATTCAGTAGGGGGAAATGTAAATGTTTTAGGAGATAAATTAGGAGTATTTAATAGCAATATCGATGCTTCTGGCGCTACGGGAGGAGGAATAGTAAGAATAGGTGGAGATTATCAAGGAGGAGGAACTTTACCCCATGCTAGTCAAACAATAATTGCGACCGACTCTAGTATTAATGCTAATGCCACAGAGACAGGAAATGGTGGAAAAGTAATAGTCTGGTCAGATAGTTTTACCAGTTATTATGGCAATATCACTGCTCGTGGAGGAGTCAAAGGTGGGGATGGTGGTCTAGTTGAAACTTCAGGCAAAAACTTACTAATTTTTACTGGAGGAGTAGATGCGGGAGCAAATTTAGGTAAACCAGGAACATTATTGCTTGATCCGAAAAATATCACCATTACTAATGTTAACTCACCCTTAGTTACACTTACCAACCCCAACCCTGTAGCAGGTAGCTTCGGTCTTTCAGTTGCAGTAACGAATGACAACAAGCTCTTGGTTGGTGCTTACCTTAACACATCGGGGGGATACACAGCAGCAGGACAAGCTTTTTTGTTTAATAGCAGCGGTGGACTGATCACAACTTTAGACAATCCCAATCCTATAGCAAATGGACAGTTCGGGTCTCAAGTTGCCGTAACAAGTAACAACAACCTGTTGATCGGCGCTCCTTCCAACCAACAATCGGGGGGGAGTATCATAGCAGGACAAGCTTTTTTGTTTAATAGTAGCGGTAATCTGCTCCGAACTTTAGACAATCCTGTTCCTTCAGGAGGATTCTTCGGATGGTCAGTAGCTGGAGTGGGCAGTAACTTGTTGATTGGAGCACCTTACAACCAACAATCGGGGGGGAGTACCATAGCAGGACAAGCCTTTTTGTTTAATAGTAGTGGTAATCTGCTACAAACTTTAGATAATCCCAATCCTGTAACAAATGGAGGATTCGGATGGTCAGTTGCCGCAGCAGGTAATAACCTCTTGATCGGCGCTCCTTACAACACATCGGGGGGATTACCATCTGCAGGACAAGCGTTTTTGTTTAACAGTAGTGGTAATCTGCTGCAAACTTTAGACAACCCTAACCCTGTCTATGCTGGAGAGTTCGGATATTCAGTTGCCGGAGTAGGTAACAACCTGTTGATCGGAGCGTGGAACAATACATCGGGAGGATTACCATCTGCAGGACAAGCGTTTTTGTTTAACAGTAGTGGGACACTGTTGAAAACTTTAGATAATCCTAACCCTTATACGCCTGCAATGCTTGGAAATTTCGGAAATTCAGTTGCCGGACTAGGTAGTAATCTGTTGATCGGGGCCTATCAAAACACATCGGGGGGATTTACCGGAGCAGGGCAAGCTTTTTTGTTTAATAGCAATAATAGTAGTATTAATAATGGGCTACTACAAACATTTGATAATCCTAATCCTGCAACAAATGGCAACTTTGGTGCTTTCGTTGCCGCCGCAGGTAATAACCCGCTGGTCGGAGCTATTGGTAATGGAGTCTCAGGAGCAGGACAAGCGTTTTTGGTTAGTCCGACCTATCCAGGAGCATTATCTTTTAATGACAATCCCAGTGCTTCAGTTAATGTTGATCCGATTAATATTACTAATGTTACTAATACGGGCACTAATGTCGTACTTCAAGTACATAATGATCTGACTGTTGCCCAACCAGTGATTACCTCTGCGGGAGGACATGGTGGAGCGATTACCCTGCAAGCAGGACGCAGTATTTTAGTTAATGCCAACATCACTACCGATAATGGAAATTTAACTCTAGTTGCGAATGAAACTGCGGCTAATGGAATTCTAAGTCAATATCGAGATCCCGGTTTTGCTAATATTACCGTTGCACCTGGAGTCATACTTAATTCTGGTACAGGTGATACGGCAATTCGCATTAATACTGGTGCGGCGATCGGCAGTGGTGGTAATATTAGTTTGCGAAATATTATTGCTAACAATCTCCTAGTCGAGAATTTAGGAGCTAGCAACAGCAACATTATTTTAAATACTCCCCCGACTTTGACCGGAAATATTACTTTAACTGCGAATGGAAATGTAACTACTCCGTCGCTGACAACTCCGGGTAATAGCATTAGTATTACGAGCAATTTAGGTCAAATTGATACAACTGGGGGCACTATTGATAGTAGCTCAACTGGTGCGGGGGGAGATGTAACTTTAACAACAACTAATCTCGCCATTATTACAGGTAATGTTAATAGTAATTCTACTGGGAGTGGTAAAGGAGGAAATATCACTATTACCAGTGGGGATGCGATTGATACCACTCTAGGAACTTTGAATTCTAGTTCAATGACAGGTCAAGGTGGAGATATTACCTTGAATGCGAATAGCAATATAAAAATCGCTAATCTCAATACAAATAGCAATCTTAGTAGTGGAGCTGGGGGAAATATTACCCTGAATAGTAATGGCGGTTTAATTACTAATATAACTGGGACGATTAATGCAACTGCAAATTCAGGTCATGGGGGAAATATATCCCTAATGAGTACCAGCGATATTATCATCAATAAGAATATCAATAGCAATTCTAATGGGACTGGGAACGGAGGAGATATTTCTTTAACTAGCACGAGTGGTGCGGTGCAGATTAATTCTCTCAATTCAACTTCAAAGTTTGGGAATGGTGGAAATTTAACGATTAATGCTGCTAATAATATTAAAGGATTGCTGCTCTTTGCTGATGCGACTAAAGGTCAGGGAGGAAATATTAGTCTCACTAGCACTACCGGAGCAATTAATATTAGTTCGCTGAGTGCTAATTCTAATAATGCTCAAGGTGGAACCTTATTTCTCCAAGCGAATAGCAATATCACTACAGGAGATTTAAGTGCTAAAGGGATTACGGGGATAAGTCAAGGTGGTCAGACTTCTATTATTAGTAAAAAAGCCGCGATCGCGATTGGTAATATTACCACAAATGGTCCAGCAAGTGGAGGAAATATCTCCTTACAAGCTAGCACCCAAATTACGACTAAACAAATTAATTCTAGTAGCATTAATGGAGCAGGTGGTAATGTGCTAATTGACCCTACGGGAGATGTGCAAGTGAGTAATATTAATACTGCTGGTCAGACAACAGGAGGAAATGTGGATATTACCGCAGGTACATATTTGCGAGTAAATGTACCTCTAACTACAGCTAATTGCGGTACAGTGAGTATTTGCACAATTGGTAATAGTCAAGGAGGGAATATATTTCTCAGACATGGGGGTGATGGAGTAGTTCCATTTATCGTGGGAGATGCAACGCTCAATGGTACAGCTAGTGCAATATATAAGGGAAATAGTTCAGAACAAAAGATTAATAGTGGTTCCTTCTTGATGACTCAATTGCAAGATAACGGGACACTGGGAATTATTACTAAGACCACTGCTATACCAACACCAACACCTGCACCAACATCAACATCAACATCAACATCAACCCTTGCAACATTTGTACCAACACCAGTACCAACATCTACTCTAATACCAATACCAACACCAACACCAATACCAACACCTGCACCAACACCAATACCAACAACAACACTAATACCAACACCTACTCCAACACCTGTACCAATAGAGGAGCATCAGAATAATTTAAACATTAATCCTGTAGATTTAACTAAATTACAAGATCATCTAGATTCTTCCCTATTGTTCCAAAATGATACTTCTCAAAATTTGGCAATTGATAAATCAATGAGTCAAGAATATACTCAATATTTTGGGCTAGCTGATGTGGCAGAATTGAGTGTTAGTAAAATCCGAGAGTCTCTGACTAATATTGAAAAACATACTGGGATTAAGCCCGCAGTTATTTATGTATTTTTTGCGCCTAGTACGATTACTCCTGTCCCTATTAATAGCGAAGTAAAAATTACTGAAAATCCCTTAAAAGAACAAAATTTAGGTTTGTTAAGAGCGGCAATACCGGCAGCCCAAGATCATTTAGAATTAATTTTAGTCACAGGAAGTTCTCACCCAATTCGCAAGTCCTTAAATGTGACTAGAGAGGAAGTTCTTGCGACTGCTCAAAAATTTCAGGATACAGTAGCTGACCAAAAAATGACGCGAGAATATCTGGTGCCATCGCAAAGAATGTATCAATGGTTAGTCGCTCCTTTAGAACAGAATTTACAAGCATTGAATATTCAAAATTTGGTCTATATCATGGATCAGAAACTCCGCACTCTTCCTTTAGCAGCAATGCGGGATGAGAAAAGTTTTCTGATTGAACGCTACAGTGTGGGATTAATGCCAAGTTTTGCCCTGACTGACCCCAGTTATCAGGATATTCATAGTTCTCAATTATTAGCAATGGGTAGCACTAATTTCTCGGATGTCTTCCATCTCAGTGCTTTACCATCCGTGAAAGCGGAAGTAAATTTGGCGCATCAAATTTGGGGAGGTAAATCTTTTCTGAATGATCAATTTACCCTGGAAACCTTAAAATCTCAACGGGAACATCATCCCTTTACAATTGTCCATTTAGCTACCCATGCTGACGTTAATCCGGGTACAGCCGATGACTCTTATCTTTATTTTACGAAGGAAAGATTACCTCTGCCTAATTTACGTTCAATTAAGTGGAATAATCCCCCAGTAGAACTATTAGTTTTAAGTGCTTGTCAGACCGCAGTAGGAAATGATAATGTGGAGTTAGGTTTTGCCGGATTAGCAGTCCAATCTGGGGTGAAATCAGCTTTAGCTTCCTTATGGCATATTTCTGATGAAGGTACTCTAGGATTAATGACGGAGTTTTACGAGCAATTAAAAACAGCACCAATTAAAGCCGAAGCTTTACGTCGCGCTCAGTTAGCTATGATGTCACCATGAAGTGCGTTTACAAGCAGGAAAGTTAGTCACCAGTAAGCAATCTTTTCCCTTACCTCCTGAGTTAGTTAATTTGCATCACCAATTCAGTCATCCTTATTATTGGAGTGGGTTTACCATTATTGGTAATCCTTGGTAAATTCACCGACTCCATCGACCTTGGTCTTTGAACTCTCCCAAATGGTAACCTATGAAACATTTACTCCAGATTATTAACGGGTGTTTAACAATTTTCCCGCTAGGGATGATATGTACTAATATTTGTCCTGGGTTAGCACAATCTATTATTCCTACTCGCAACGCTACGGGCACCTTAGTTACACCTGTAGGTAATAAATATAATATTAATGGTGGTACTCTTGCGGGCGATCGCACCAACCTATTCCACAGTTTTGATCAATTTGGACTTTCCGCAGGTGAAACCTTCTGCTGCCAATCTGCAAAAAATTACGCTAAGGATTATGAATCCATTCGTCATGAATTAAGTTAGTCCATTTAGCTCTAAAGAGATCGGCGATCGCTAATTGAATGAGAATATCTCTAAGATAGTTAGAATAAAGGACACAGGCATCGTATATTACTGTAAATTTGCTAGTCATATAGTCCTAATTCTTCAGATATTACCACAATCTCATCTAAAACTTTGCTTCTGGCGGCATCAATATTGGTTTTGTATTCCATTAAGTCGGTAAAGCGGATGCGTCGATGTTTGCCGACTTTGTGATAGGGAATTACACCTTCTTCTAGTTGTTTGATTAGGAAGGGGTGCGAGACGTTGATTAAATCTGCGGCTTCTTGGGTGGTGAGTTCGGCATGGATGGGGATGATCGTTACGGCGTTGCCTTGGGACATCTGGGTTAAAATATCTATAAATAGGCGATAGGCGGCGGCAGGGATTGTGGCTGTCTCTTCACTGCCATCGGCTTCTACGATTTTGAGATGACGGACACTTTCGCTAATGTGCGAGGCAAGAATACGGCTGCTTTCTTTAGAAATTTCGGTTTCTTCTTCGGTGGGAATATGTAGAGACTGGTTTAGGGCAACCATTGGGCAACCTCAGATAGTTTTGTTTTTAGATTGCTGGAAATTGTTTGAATTTTGCTCAAAGTCTAGCATATTAAAACGCAATAAACGAAATAGTGACAGTGCAAGCGAGGGAAGCGATCGCACTTGGAGCAGATCAAGCCGTTGGTGCTTGGGGTGCTGAGTAAAGCAGCGCGGTATAATTGACTGTTGCCAAATTTTAGATCTATAAAGTCCGTGCCATTGAATTACCATTATTTTATGGTTATTTTCGGTGGCCCAAGTACCTGCCTGCCGTCTTAGCCTTAGCAGATCAGATTTACAGCACATTAGACTGGTGGACTACCCCGCTACGAAGTGCGCCGGGAATACGATCGCAACCAAAACTAATTGCTTCAAGGTAAAATCGACAATAAATATCCAATCTTGGCGATATTCTTTTTGACGATTAAGCTCATATAATCCAATCCGTCCTAGCCATTTTAAAAGTGCAAGTAAAGCTGGGAGTTTTCTGTTCTTCTAAGTTATTAAACAATTCTAAGGTTTTTTCTATTCCTCTAAAACTGCTCCCCCATTTAATTAAAAGTTGGATAGTTTTTTCTGCTTTTCTAAAGCTTTTTCTTTCCAATTATCTCGACCTGCACAAAATAACCGCGCTAATCTGCTAGGTGGGCTCTTGAACTCTGACATTAACTTTTACCTTTTCAAGTAAATGTGACACAGTTATTGCATGAATAATATCACTCAAAAACCCACAAAGTCAACAGCCTACCTCCTGAGTTAGTTCAATTGCATCACCAATTCAGTCATCCTTATTATTGGAGTGGGTTTACCATTATTGGTAATCCTTGGTAAATTCACCGACTCGATTGACCTTGGTCTTTGGACTCTCCCAAATGGTAACCTATGAAACATTTCCTCCAGATTATTAACGGGTGTTTAACAATTTTCTCGCTAGGGATGATATGTGTTAATATTTGTCCTGGGTTAGCACAATCCATTATTCCTACTCGCAACGCTACGGGGACTTTAGTGACCCCAGTAGGTAATAAATACAATATTAATGGTGGTACTTTTTCGAGCGATCGCACCAACCTATTCCACAGTTTTGATCAATTTGGACTTTCCACAGGTGAAACCGCCAATTTTATCTCTAATCCCCAAATTCGGAATATTTTAGGGAGAGTTACGGGAGGAAATCCTTCCTTAATTAATGGATTAATTCAAGTTACGGGAGGAAATTCTAACTTATTTTTAATGAATCCTGCGGGAATTGTATTTGGCTCTAATGCGAGTTTAAATGTGCCCGCATCTTTTACCGCAACCACAGCAACAGGAATTGGATTTAGTAATAATCAATGGTTCAATGCGATCGGCAATAATAACTATAACAACTTAATCGGAACACCATCGCAATTTGCCTTTGATTTTGCCAAATCAGGAAACATTATCAATGCGGGAAACTTAACCGTACCAGTCGGAGCAAATTTAATCTTACTAGGTGGTAATGTAATTAATACTGGACAATTGACTGCACCTTCCGGAAATATTACTATTAATGCGGTGCCAAATCAGAATATAGTAAAAATCTCGCAACCCGGACATATATTAAGTTTAGAAATTACACCACCAAGAGATCCTACTGGGCAAATCTTGCCGATCACTCCGGTTGATTTACCGACTTTGCTAACAGGAACGAATAATATAGATATAGGTTTAAGTGTTAATACCAGTGGTAATGTGCAATTAAATCAGTCAGGGATAATTTTCCCAAATCAGCAGGGTTTAGCAATTACAACAGGGCAGATTTCCGTAGCCGGAATAACCGGAAATACAATAGGTGGAAATGTCAATGTTTTAGGAGACAAAGTAGGAATATTTAATAGTAATATAGATGCTTCAGGTACTACGGGAGGAGGAATAGTAAGAATCGGTGGTGACTATCAAGGAGAAGGAATTTTGCCCCATGCTACTCAAACTATTGTTGCAGCAGATGCTAGCATCAATACTAATGCTACAGCAACGGGAAATGGTGGCAAAGTAATCGTTTGGTCTGATAATTTTACCAGTTATTATGGCAATATCACTGCCCGTGGAGGTAGAAATGGTGGGGATGGTGGTTTAGTTGAAACTTCAGGCAAAAACTTACTAATTTTTACTGGAGGAGTAGATGCAGGAGTAACTTTAGGCAAACCAGGAACTTTACTCCTTGATCCTAAAAATATCACTATTACTAACGTTAACTCACCACTAGTTACACTTGTCAACCCCAATCATGTAGCAGGTGGACAGTTCGGTATTTCAGTTACAGCAACGAATGACAACAAGCTCTTGGTTGGTTCTTACTATAACACATCAGGGGGGGTCTCACAAGCAGGACAAGCTTTTTTGTTTAATAGCAACGGTGGACTGATCACAACTTTAGACAATCCCAATCCTATCATTAATGGACAGTTCGGGAATCAAGTTGCCGTAGCAAGTAACAACAACCTGTTGATCAGCGCTCCTTACAATACATCGGGGGGGGTTATAGGCGCAGGACAGGCTTTTTTGTTTAATAGTAGTGGTAATCTGCTCCGAACTTTAGACAATCCCAATCCTGTAGTAAATGGAGCTTTTGGATGGTCACTGGCTGGAGTGGGCAGTAACTTGTTGATTGGAGCATATGGAAACACATCATTGGGAGGAATCCCAGTAGCAGGGCAAGCCTTTTTGTTTAATAGTAGTGGTAATCTGCTCCGAATTTTAGATAATCCCAATCCGATCATAACTGGTGGTGGCGCTTTCGGATGGTCAGTTGCCGCAGCAGGTAATAACCTCTTGATTAGCGCTCCTTACAACACATCGGGGGGGTTCACCCAAGCAGGACAAGCGTTTTTGTTTAACAGTAGTGGGACGCTGATGCAAACTTTAGATAATCCTAACCCTGTAGTGAATGGACAGTTCGGATATTTAGTTACCGGAGTAGGTAACAACCTGTTGATCGGCGCTCCTTACAACACATCGGGGGGGTTCACCCAAGCAGGACAAGCGTTTTTGTTTAACAGTAGTGGGACGCTGATGCAAACTTTAGATAATCCTAACCCTGTAGTGAATGGAAGTTTCGGAATTTCAGTTGCCGGAGTAGGTAGCAATCTGTTGATCGGGGCGTATGGAAATAAATCGGGGGGATTGACTGGAGCAGGGCAAGCTTTTTTGTTTAATAGCAATAATAGTCATATTAATAATGGGTTACTACAAACATTTGATAATCCTAATCCTATAGCAGGTGGCAGCTTTGGCATTTCCGTTGCCGCAGCAGGTAATAACCTGTTAATCGGAGCTAATAGTAATGGAGTCTCAGGAGAAGGACAAGCGTTTTTGATTAGTCCGACCTATCCAGGAGTATTATCTTTTAATGACAATCCTAGTGCTTCGGTTAATGTTGATCCGATTAATATTACTAATGTTACCAATAGGGGTACTAATGTCGTACTCCAGGCACATAATGATCTGACTGTTGCCCAACCAGTTACTACCTCTGCGGGGGGAAATGGTGGCGCACTTACTCTCCAAGCAGGACGTAGTATTTTAGTTAATGCCAACATCACCACCGATAATGGAAATTTAACTCTAGTTGCGAATGAAACTGCTGCTAATGGAGTGCTAAGTCAATATCGAGATCCGGGTTTTGCTAATATTACCGTTGCACCTGGAATAATACTTAATTCTGGTACAGGTGATACAACTATTCGCATTAATACTGGTGCAGCGATCGGCAGTGGTGGTAATATTAGTTTGCAAAATATTATTGCTAACAATCTGCTCGTCGAGAATTTCGGGTTTGGTAATAGCAACATTACTTTAAATACTCCCCTGACTTCGACCGGAAATATTACCTTAACTGCCAATGGAAATGTGACTACTCCGTCGCTGACAATTCCGGGAAATAGCATTAATATTACTAGCAATTTAGGTCAAATTGATACTACTAATGGCACCCTTGACACTAGCTCAACTGGTGCGGGGGGAGATGTAACTTTAACAGCAAATCATCTTGGTGTTATGACAGGTAATATTAATAGTAATTCGACCGGTAGTGGTCAAGGAGGAAATATCACTATTACCAGTGGGGATGCGATCGATACTACTCTAGGAACTCTAAATTCTAGTTCAGGGACAGGTCAAGGTGGAGATATTAACTTTAATGCAAATAGCAATATAAAAATCGCTAATCTCAATACGACTAGCAATGGTAGTGGAGCTGGGGGAAATATTACCCTGAATAGTAATGGCGGTTTAATTACTAATATAACTGGGACAATTAATGCAACTGCAAATTCCGGTCATGGGGGAAATATATCCCTAAGGAGTGCTAGCGATATTATCATCAATAAGAATATCAATAGCAGTTCTAATGGGACTGGAAACGGAGGAGATATTTCTTTAACTAGCACAAGCGGTGCAGTGAATATTAATTCTCTCAATTCAACCTCAGCATTTGGGAATGGTGGAAATTTAACAATTAATGCTGCTAACAATATTAAAGGATTGCTGCTCTTTGCTGATGCGACTAAAGGTCAGGGAGGAAATATTAGTCTCACTAGCACTACTGGAGCAATTAACATGAGTTCACTGAGTGCTAATTCTCATAATGCTCAAGGTGGAACCTTATTTCTCCAAGCGAGTGGGAATATCACCACGGGAGATTTAAGTGCTAAAGGGATTACGGGAATTAGTCAAGGTGGTCAGACTTCTATTATTAGTAAAAATGCCGCGATTGCGATTGGTAATATTACCACAACTGGTACTGCAAGTGGGGGAAATATATCGTTACAAGCTAGCAGCCAAATTGCGACTAAACAAATTAATTCTAGCAGTGTCAATGGAGCAGGTGGTAATGTCCTGATTGACCCCACGGGAGATGTGCAAGTGAGTAATATTAATACTGCTGGTCAGACAACGGGAGGTAATGTAGATATTACCGCAGGTAGATATTTGCGAGTAAATGTACCCCTAACTATAGCTAATTGCGGCATAGTGAGTATTTGTACAATTGGTAATAGTCAAGGTGGGAATATATTTCTCAGACATGGTGGTGATGGGGTGGTTCCATTTATCGTGGGAAATGCAACGATCAATGGTACAGCTAGTGCGATCGATAAAGGAAATGGGACAGAACAAAAGATTACGAGCGGTTCCTTCTTAGGAACTCAAGTACAAGATAACGGGACACTGGGAATTATTACTAAGACTCCTGCTATATCCACCCCAACAGCTGTACCAACACCAACATCAACCTTGGTAACATTTGTACCAACATCTACACCAACACCAATACCAATAACAACACCAACATCTACACCAACACCAATATCTACACCAACACCAACATCTACACCAACACCAACATCTACACCAACACCAACATCTACACCAACACCAATAGAGGAGCATCAGAATAATTTAAACATTAATCCTGTCGATTTAACTAAATTACAAGATCAACTAGATCCTTTACCATTGGAGGAAAATGATCCTGCTCAAAATTTGGCAATTGATAAGTCAATGAGTCAAGAATATACCCAGTATTTTGGGCTAGCTAATGTGGCCGAATTGAGTGTTAGTAAAATCCGAGAGTCTCTGACCAATATTGAAAACAATACTGGGGTTAAGCCCGCAGTTATTTATGTATTTTTTGCGCCTAGTACGATTACTCCTGTCCCTATTAATAGCGAAGTAAAAATTACTGAAAATCCATTAAAAGAACAAAATTTAGGTTTGTTAAGAGCGGCAATACCGGAAGCACAAGATCATTTAGAATTAATTTTAGTCACAGCGGATTATCACCCAATTCGCAAGTCCTTAAATGTGACTAGAGCCGAAGTTATTGCGACTGCTCAAAAATTTCAGGATACTGTAGCTGACCAAAAAGTTACGCGAGCATATCTAGTACCCGCTCACCAAATGTATCAATGGTTAGTTGCTCCTTTAGAACAGAATTTACAAAAATTAAATATTCAAAACTTAGTATATATCATGGATCAGAAGTTGCGGACTATACCTTTAGCGGCGATGCGCGATGGGAAAGGTTTTATAATTGAGCGCTACAGTGTGGGATTAATGCCAAGTTTTGCCCTGACTGACAAGAGTTACCATAATATTCACGATGCTCAATTATTGGCAATGGGTAGCACTAATTTCTCAGATATTTTTCATCTGGGTTCTTTACCATCAGTTAAAGAGGAAGTAAATTTGGCGCATCAAATTTGGAAAGGTAAATCTTTTCTGAATGACGAATTTACCCTGGAAACCTTAAAATCCCAACGAGAGCATAATCCCTTTAGAATCGTGCATTTAGCTACCCATGCTGACATTAATCCGGGTACAGCAGATGACTCTTATCTCTATTTTACGAAAGAAAGATTACCTCTGCCTAATTTACGTTCAATTAAGTGGAATAATCCCCCAGTGGAACTATTAGTTTTAAGTGCTTGTCAGACCGCAGTAGGAAATGATAATGTGGAGTTAGGTTTTGCCGGATTAGCAGTCCAATCTGGGGTGAAATCAGCCTTAGCTTCCTTATGGCATATTTCCGATGAAGGTACTCTGGGATTAATGACGGAGTTTTACGAGCAACTGAAAACAGCACCAATTAAAGCCGAAGCTTTACGTCGCGCTCAGTTAGCAATGATGCGTGGTGCAGTGCGTTTAGAAGCTGGAAAATTAGTCACCAGTCAGCAATCTTTTCCCTTACCTCCTGAGTTAGTTGAGTTGCATCACCAATTCAGTCATCCTTATTATTGGAGTGGGTTTACCATTATTGGTAATCCTTGGTAAATTCACCGACTCGATCGACCTTGGTCTTTGGACCATCCCCAATGGTAACCTATGAAACATTTTCTCCAGATTATTAACGGGTGCTTAACAATTTTCCCGCTAGGGATGATATGTGCTAATATTTGTCCTGGGTTAGCACAATCCATTATCCCGACTCGTAACGCTACAAACACCTTAGTGACCCCAGTAGGGAATAAATATAATATTAACGGTGGGATGCTCTCGGGCGATCGCACCAACTTATTCCATAGCTTTGATAAATTTGGACTTTCCACAGGTGAAACCGCCAATTTTATTTCTAGTCCAGGAATTCGCAATATTTTAGGGAGAGTTACGGGAGGAAATCCATCCTTAATTAACGGACTCATTCAAGTAACGGGAGGGAATTCTAACTTATTTTTAATCAATCCTGCGGGAATTGTATTTGGCTCTAATGCGAGGTTAAATGTGCCCGCATCTTTTACCGCAACCACAGCAACAGGAATGGGATTTAGTAATAATCAATGGTTCAATGCGATCGGGGATAATAATTATCATAATTTAATCGGAACACCATCTCAATTTGCTTTTGATTTAGCCAAATCGGGAAATATTATCAACGCGGGAAAATTAACCGTACCAGTTGGAGCAAATTTAACCTTACTAGGTGGTAATGTAATTAATACTGGACAACTAACAGCACCGACTGGAAATATTACTATTAATGCTGTGCCAAATCAGAATATAGTAAAAATTTCGCAACCTGGACATATATTAAGTTTAGAAATTACACCACCGCGAGATACTACTGGACAAATATTACCGATCGCTCCCGTCGATTTACCGACTTTACTAACAGGAACAGCCAATAATATAGAGACAGGTTTGAGTGTTAATTCCACGGGTAATGTGCAGTTAAACCAGTCTGGCACAATTTTACCTAATGTTCCAGGTTTAGCGATCGCAACAGGGAATATTTCAGTAGCAGGAATAACCGCAAATGCGGGAGGGGGAAATGTCAATATTTTCGGAGACAAAGTAGGAGTATTTAATAGCAATATAGATGCTTCTGGTGTTGCGGGAGGGGGAACAGTAAAAATTGGTGGCGATTTTCAAGGAGGGGGAACTTTACCCCACGCTACTCAAACTATTGTTGCAGCAGATACCAATATTAATGCTAATGCTACAGCCACAGGAAATGGTGGCAAAGTAATAGTATGGTCTGATAATTTTACCAGTGATTATGGCAATATTAATGCTCGTGGTGGTGTAAAAAGTGGTGATGGTGGTTTAGTCGAAGTTTCGGGCAAAGATTTACTAATTTTTACAGGAGGAGTAAATGCAGGAGCAACGGTAGGTAAACCAGGAACATTACTGCTTGATCCCAAAAATATCACCATTACTAATGTTAGCTCACCTTTAGCAACGATATTAAACCCGAACCCTGTAAACCTAGGTGGTTTTGGCATTTCAGTAGCTTCCAATAATAGCAATCTGTTGATCGGGGCACCAGCTAATACATCAGGGGGAGTCACTACCGCAGGACAAGCCTATTTATTTAACACCAGTGGGGGACTATTACAAACTTTCAATAACCCCAATCCAGTTAAAAATAGCTTCTTTGGCAACTCAGTTGCTATATCGGGCAGCAACCTGTTAATCGGGGCACTAGCTAATACATCAGGGGGAGTCACTACCGCAGGACAAGCCTATTTATTTAACACCAGTGGAGGACTATTACAAACTTTCAATAACCCCAATCCGGTCAAAAATGGCTACTTTGGTAATTCAGTTGCTATATTGGGCAGCAACCTGTTAATCGGGGCACCAGCTAACACATCGGGGGGAGTCACTACCGCAGGACAAGCCTATTTATTTAACACCAGTGGGGGACTATTACAAACTTTTAATAATCCCAATCCAGTTAAAAATGGCTTCTTTGGTAGTTCAGTTGCCCTATCCAATAGTAACCTCCTAATTGGGGCAAATGGTAACACATCAAAGGGAGTTCCTACTGCTGGACAAGCTTATTTATTTAACACCAGTGGGGGGCTACTACAAACTTTCAATAACCCCAATCCTGTCTTACTTGGCTACTTTGGTACTTCAGTTGCGATATCAGGTAGCAACCTGTTGATCGGGGCAATTGGTAACACCTCGGGAGGAATCTCAGGAGCAGGACAAGCCTATTTATTTAACAGCAGTGGAGGACTATTACAAACTTTCAATAACCCCAATCCGGTCAAAAATGGCTATTTTGGCACTTCAGTGGCGATGTCGGGCAGTAACCTGTTGATCGGGGCAATTGGCAATACATCAGGGGGAGTTTCCACCGCAGGGCAAGCCTTTTTGTTTAACACTAATGGTAATCTACTACAAACTCTTAATAGTCCAAATCCTCAAACTGCAAATGCTATCAATTTTGGCTCATCAGTCATTCCCAATCTTGGCAATTTTGGGTCATCAGTTGCTTTTGTAAACAGCAATATATTGGTAGGATCTGCTTTAGAAAAATCAGGAGGAGTAGCAAATGCAGGAAACAGCTATTTAATGGCTGCTGCTTATCCGGGTGCTTTATCTTTTAGTGACAATCCTAGTGCTTCGGTTAATGTTGATCCTAGCGATATTACTAGAGTTACTAATACGGGTACTAATGTGGTATTACAAGCTAATAATGATATTACCGTTGCTCAATCAGTGATTAGTTCGGCGATCGGAAAGGGTGGAGCAATTACCCTGCAAGCAGGACGTAGTATTCTAGTTAATGCAAATATCACTACGGATAACGGAAATTTAACTCTAGTTGCTAACGAAACTACGGCTAATGGAGTGCAAAGTCAATATCGAGATTCGGGTTTGGGTAATATTACGGTTGCGTCTGGAGTAACACTTAACTCTGGTACAGGTGATACCACAATTCGGATTAATACAGGTACAACTACAGATAGTGGTGGTAATATTAGTCTGCAAAATATCACGGCTAAAAATCTGCTCGTCGAGAATTTAGGAGCTAGTAACAGCAATATTATCTTAAATACTGCCCTTACTCCGACTGGAAATATTACTTTAACTGCTAATGGTGATGTGACTACTCAGTCAATTAAAACTCCTAATAATATTAGTATTACTAGCAATTTAGGTCAAATTACTACCAAAAACATTGATTCGAGTAGTACCACTGGTATAGGTGGTAATCTGCTAATTAAAGCAATCGGAGATGTGCAAATTAGTAGTATTAATACCTCTGGTGGAACAACTGGAGGTAATGTCGATATTACGACTGGTAAATATTTGCGAGTGAATAATTCGTTAACTACAGCTAATTGTGGAACGGTGAGTATTTGTACAATTGGTAATACTCAAGGGGGGAGTATTTTGCTCCGACATGGTGGTGATGGTATTATACCTTTTATAGTTGGAGATGCTACCCAAAATGGTACAGCTAGTGCAATATATAAGGGAAATAGTCCGGAACAAAAGATTACTAGCGGTTCGTTCTTAGTGACTCAATTGCAAGATAATGGTAGATTGGGAATTATTACCAATGCTGCTCTTAATTCCGTAGATTTAACTACTTCACAAAGTACAATAGGTGCAGTAAATAGTTTACCATTAAGTCCAAATACTACTTCCCAAGATTTGTCAACTGATAAATCAATGAGTAAAGAATTTACTCAGTATTTTGGATTACCTGATGTCCCAGCAATTAGCAATAGTAAAATTCAAAAATCTCTGCTCAATGTCGAAAATGATACGGGGATTAAACCCGCAGTTATTTATGTATTTTTTGTTCCTAGTAGCATTACTCCAGTACCTAATAATCAGCAGTTAAATATTTCTGAAAATACCTTAAAAAACCAAAATTTTGATTTATTAAGAGCGACAATACCCGACGACCAAGATCATTTAGAATTAATTTTAATAGCCCAGGGTTATAAACCGATTCGCAAGTCATTAAATGCGACTAGAACAGAAGTTCTCGCTACTGCCAAAAATTTTCAAGCTACTGTAGCAAGTAAAATCAATGTAGCAGAATATATGGTTCCCGCTCAACAAATGTATCAATGGCTAGTAGCCCCTTTAGAAAATGATTTACAAAAATTAAAGATTCAAAACTTAGTATATATAATGGATCGGGATCTTCGCACCCTTCCTTTAGCAGCAATGTATGATGGTAAAGGCTTTATTATTGAACGCTATAGCGTCGGTTTAATGCCAAGTATTGCTCTAACTGATACCAGTTATAAGAATCTTAATAATGCCCAATTATTGGCAATGGGCAGTGCTAATTTCTCGGAAAGTTTCCATCTAGACTCTTTACCAGCAGCAGCAGAGGAAATAAATTTGGCTAATCAAATTTGGGGAGGGAAGTCTTTTCTAAATGACCAATTTACCCTGGAAAACTTAAAATCTCAACGAGAACATAATCCCTTTCGGATCGTCCATTTAGCTACTCATGCTGATTTTAATCCCGGTTTAGCTAAAGATTCTTATATTTATTTTGCTCAGGAAAGATTACCACTACCTAATTTACGTTCTATTAAGTGGAATAATCCCCCAGTGGAACTATTAATTTTAAGTGCTTGTCGAACTGCGATCGGTGATGAAGATGCAGAATTAGGTTTTGCTGGATTAGCAGTCCAAACTGGAGTGAAATCAGCACTAGCATCCCTTTGGTATATTTCTGATGAAGGTACTCTGGGATTAATGACAGAGTTTTACGAGCAATTAAAAACAGCACCAATTAAAGCTGAAGCTTTACGTCGCGCTCAGTTAGCAATGATGCGAGGTGAAGTGCGTTTGGAAGGAGGAAAATTAGTCACCAATCAACAATCTTTTCCCTTACCTCCTGCGATCGCTAATTTACATCACCAATTAAGACATCCTTATTATTGGAGTGGATTTACGATTATTGGTAATCCTTGGTAAATTAATCGGTTTTATTGAGCTTTGTCTTTGGATCATTTACTCTTGCAGGATGGGAACGCAAGGTATGATCTAGATCAGCTCTTGTTGAGGATTACCAAATTCACCCATTATTTATGATGATGAAACATTTGATCAAGATTATTAACGGGTATTTAATAATTTTCCCTGTAGCAATACTATTTACTAGTATTTGTCCTGGATTAGCACAATCTATTATCCCGACTCGCAACGCTACAGGTACATTAGTGACACCAGTAGGTAATAAATACAATATTAATGGCGGTACTCTTTCGGGCGATCGCACCAATTTATTCCATAGTTTTGACCAATTCGGACTTTCCGCAGGTGAAACCGTCAATTTTATTTCTAATCCCCAAATTCGGAATATTTTAGGTAGAATTAGCGGAGGAAATCCTTCCTTAATTAACGGATTAATTCAAGTTACGGGAGGGAATTCTAACTTATTTTTAATCAACCCTGTGGGCTTAGTATTTGGCCCAAATGCCAGGTTAAATGTGCCCGCATCTTTTACCGCAACGACAGCAACAGCGATCGGATTTAGCAATAATCAATGGTTCAATGCGATCGGCAATAATAACTATAACAACTTAATTGGAACACCATCACAATTTGCCTTTGATTTAGTTAAATCGGGAAATATTATCAACGCGGGAAACTTAAGAGTACCAACGGGAGAAAATTTAACCTTACTAGGTGGTAATGTAATTAATACCGGGCAACTGACCGCACCTGGGGGAAATATTACGATTAATGCTGTGCCCAATCAGAATATAGTAAAAATATCTCAACCTGGAAATATCCTCAGTTTAGAAATCACACCACCCAGAGATCCGAGCGGACAAATCTTGCCGATCGCTCCCGTCGATTTACCAACTTTGCTAACAGGAACAGCCAATAATATAGGCACAGGTTTGAGTGTCAATCCTCCTGGTAATGTCCAATTAAATCAGTCAGGAATTATTTTACCAAATCAGCAAGGTTTAACAATTACATCAGGTCATATTTCGGTAGCAGGAATACCCGGAAATACCGTGGGTGGAAATATCAATATTTTGGGTGACAAAATCGGATTATTTAATAGCAATATAGATGCTTCAGGTGCGGTGGGAGGGGGAACAGTAAAAATCGGTGGTGATCATCAAGGAGGGGGAACCTTACCTCATGCTACCCAAACTATTATTGCTCCTAATGCAACCATCAATGCTAATGCCACAGTAACAGGAAATGGTGGCAAAGTAATAGTTTGGTCAGATAATTTCACCAGTTATTATGGCAATATCACCGCTCGTGGTGGCGTCAAGGTCGGCGATGGTGGTCTAGTTGAAGTTTCAGGCAAAGACTTACTAATTTTTACTGGAGGAGTAGATGCAGGAGTAAATCTAGGTAAACCAGGAACATTACTCCTTGATCCTAAAAATATCACTATTACTAATGCTAGTTCACCCCTAGTAACATTCTTAAACCCTAACCCTGTCAGTACAGGCAGTTTCGGTTTTGCAGTAGCTTCAGAGGGCAATAATCTGCTCATCGGAGCGCAATTTAATACATCAGGGGGAGTCGCAAATGCGGGGCAAGCCTATTTATTTAACACCAGTGGGGGACTGCTGCAAACTTTCAATAATCCCAATCCTGTATCAGGTGGCTTTTTTGGCAATTCAGTAGCTATATCTGGTAACAACCTGTTGATTGGAGCACCGAATAACACCTTTGGGGGATTTACAACTGTAGGACAAGCATTTTTGTTTAACACCAGTGGGGGATTGCTGCAAACTTTCAATAACCCTAATCCTATAGCAAATGGGCTTTTCAGTCAATCAGTAGCTATATCTGGTAGCAATCTGTTGATCGGGGCACCGGGAAACAAATTAGGGGCGGTGACAGGAGCAGGGCAAGCCTACTTGTTTAATACTAATGGGGGGCTGCTGCAAACTTTCAATAATCCTCATCCAGTCACACCTGGCAGTTTTGGCTATACAGTAGCTATATCCGACAGCAATCTGTTGATTGGGGCAATTGGCAATACATCGGGGGGAGTCCCATTGGCAGGTCAAGCCTTTTTGTTTAACACCAGTGGGGGGCTATTGCAAACTTTCGATAACCCCAATCCAATCACACCTGGCAGTTTTGGTTATTCAGTAGCTATATCAGGAAGCAACCTGTTGATCGGAGCGCAATATAACAACTCCTCGGGAGGAGTCTCAGGAGCAGGGCAAGCCTTTTTATTTAACACCAGTGGGAGGCTATTGCAAACATTCGATAACCCCTATCCCATACCAAGCGGCAACTTTGGTTTTTCAGTAGCTATATCTGGCAACAACCTGTTGATTGGGGCAATAAATAATAATAATATACCGCTAGGAGTCCCAGGAGCAGGACAAGCATTTTTATTTAACAGTAGCGGCAATTTACTGCAAACATTAGAGAGTCCAACACCGGAATCATCGGGTCAGTTTGGCTATTCAGTTACTCCTGTAGGTAATAATTTCTTGATCGGAGCTAACTATGAAACATCGGGAGGACAACTGGGTGCAGGAAATACCTATTTAATGGCTGCTGCTTACCCTACTGCTCTGTCTTTTAGTGATAATCCCAGTCAATCAATAAATGTTAATCCTGCTGATATTACTCGTGTCACCAATACAGGCACTAATGTCGTACTCCAAGCACACAATGATATTACTGTTGCCCAACCAGTTATTACCTCTGCGGGGGGAAATGGTGGTGCATTTACTCTCCAAGCAGGACGCAGTATTTTAGTTAATGCTAACATCACTACGGATAATGGAAATTTAACTCTAGTTGCTAACGAAACTGCTGCTAATGGAGTGCAAAGTCAATATCGAGATTCTGGTTTTGCTAATATTACTGTTGCACCTGGAGTAACACTTAATTCTGGTACAGGTGATACCACGATTCGGATTAATACGGGTACGGCTACAGGTAGTAGTGGTAATATTAGTTTACAAAATATCACTGCAAAAAATTTGCTCGTTGAGAATTTAGGGTTTGGTAATAGCAGCATTATCTTAAATAATACCCTTACTCCCACCGGAAATGTTACCTTAACTGCCAATGGTGATGTGACTACTCAATCAATTACAACTCCGGGTAATAGTATTAATATTACTAGCAGTTTAGGTCAAATTGATACTACTGGAGGTACTCTTGATACTAGCTCAACTGGTCTGGGTGGAGATGTGAGTTTAACTGCATCGACTCTCGCTATTATTACAGGTAATATTAATACTAATTCTACGGTCAGTGGTGCGGGAGGAAATATCACTATTACCAGTGGGGATGCGATCGATACTACTCTAGGAACTCTAAATTCTAGTGCAGTTATCGGTAAAGGTGGAGATATTACTTTTAATGCGAATAGCAATATAAAAATCGCTAATCTGAATACGACTAGCAATGATAGTGGAGCTGGAGGAAATATTACCCTGAATACGACTGGGGGATTAATTACTAATATAACTGGTCTGATTACTACAACTGCAAATTCAGGTCAGGGAGGGAATATTTCCCTAGGGAGTAGCAGCGATATTATCATTAATAAGAATATTAATAGCAGTTCTAATGGCACTGGTAACGGAGGAGATATTTCTTTAACTAGCGCGATCGGTGCGGTGAATATTAATTCTCTCAACTCAACTTCAGCTTTTGGAAGTGGTGGCAATTTAACTATTAATGCTGCTAATAATATTAATGGCTTGCTGTTATTTGCTGATGCGACTAAAGGTCAGGGAGGAAATATTAGTCTGACTAGCACTAGCGGCACAATTAATATTAGTTCTCTGAGTGCTAATTCTAATAATAGTCAAGGTGGAGCATTGGTTCTGCAAGCGAGTGGGAATATCACCACAGGAGATTTAAGTGCTAAAGGGATTACGGGAATTAGTCAAGGTGGTCAGACTTCTATTATTAGTAAAAATGCCGCAATCGCGATTGGTAATATTACTACAACTGGTACTGCAAATGGGGGAAATATATCCATCCAAGCTAACACCCAAATTACCACTAAACAAATTGATTCAAGTAGCACTACTGGAGCAGGTGGTAATGTGCTAATTGACCCTACGGGAGATGTGCAAGTGAGTAATATTAATACTTCTGGTGGTACAACTGGAGGTAATGTGGATATTACCGCAGGTAAATATTTGCGAGTAAATGTACCTCTAAATACAGCTAATTGCGGTACAGTGAGTATTTGCACAATTGGTAATAGTCAAGGAGGGAATATATTTCTCAGACATGGTGGTGATGGGGTGGTTCCATTTATCGTGGGAGATGCAACTATAAATGGTACAGCTAGTGCAATATATAAGGGAAATAGTCCGGAACAAACTATTACTAGCGGTTCCTTCTTTGCTACTCAATTACAAGACAATGGTACATTAGGAATTATTACTAATATTCCTTCCACACCCACACCCACACCCACACCCACATCTACACCCACATCTACATTTACACCCATACCCATATCAACACCCATCCCCATATCAACACCCATACCTATATCAACACCCATACCTATATCAACACCCATACCTATATCAACACCCACACTCACATCTACATTTACACCTACACCAATATCAACACCAATACCTTCCAATAGCGATCGCGATAATTTAGCAGCAATTAATCCAGTCGATTTAACCAAATTACAAAATCTCAACTCTTTACCATTGCTAGACAGTGATCCTTCCCAAAATCTCGCGATCGATAAATCGATCAGTCAAGATTATACTAAATATTTTGGTCTGGCTGATTCTCCAGAAATTAGTGTGAGCAAAGTCCAAACATCTTTGGGCAATATTGAAAGCAATACCGGGATTAAACCAGCCATTATTTATGCTTTTTTTGTCCCCAGTACGATTACACCAATTCCTAGTAAAAATGGGCTGAATCTAACTAATGAGCAGTTAGATAGTAATTTAAGTTTATTACATACTACCCAACCGGAACAACAAGATCGCTTAGAATTGATTTTAATTACCGCCACATCCAAACCAATTCGCAAATCAATTAATGTGACTAGAGCGCAAGTGATCGAGACAGCAACTAAGTTTCAAAATGCAGTAGTAAGTAAAATCAGGACGCAGGACTATTTGACTCCAGCTCAACAAATGTATCAATGGTTAGTAGCACCTTTAAACAGAGAACTACAACAATTGAAAATTGACAATTTGGTCTATATTATGGATGCTAAACTTCGCACCATTCCTTTAGCCGCCATGCACGATGGTCAAGGTTTTATAATTGAACACTATAGTGTCGGATTGATGCCAAGTTTTGCCCTGACTGACCCTAGTCACCAAGATATTCACCATGCTCAATTACTGGCAATGGGTAGCACTAATTTCTCAGATATTTTCCATCTCAATGCTTTACCATCAGTCAAAGAAGAAGTAGATTTAGCCCATCAAATTTGGGGAGGTAAGTCTTTTCTTAATGACGAATTTACCCTCGAAAACTTAAAATCCCAACGAGAACATAATCCCTTTCGGATCGTCCATTTAGCTACTCATGCCGATTTTAATCCCGGTACAGCAACCGACTCTTATCTTTATTTTACGAAAGAACGATTACCGCTACCTAATTTACGTTCAATTAAGTGGAATAATCCCCCTGTGGAACTATTAGTTTTAAGTGCTTGTCGAACTGCGATCGGTGATGAAAATGCGGAATTAGGTTTTGCGGGATTAGCAGTCCAATCTGGGGTCAAATCAGCCTTAGCTTCCTTATGGTATATTTCCGATGAAGGTACTCTGGGATTAATGACAGAATTTTATGAGCAATTAAAAACAGCACCAATAAAAGCCGAAGCTTTACGTCGCGCTCAGTTAGCAATGATGCGTGGTGAAGTGCGTTTGGAAGGAGGAAAATTAGTCACCAGTAAGCAATCTTTTCCCTTACCTCCTGAGTTAGTTAAATTGCATCACCAATTTAGCCATCCTTATTTTTGGAGTGGGTTGACGATTATTGGTAATCCTTGGTAAGGTAGAAATCTCACTCAATCTATTCTAGCCTAGATGTAGGTTTTAGGGTTGTTATAGCTGGATCTAAACTAGATTTGCTATGCTATCTCATAACCACTAAGCATTTTTGCTCACAAAACTGTAATTATATCCATGAAAAAAAGTATTGTAAAGATTATTAACGGACACTTGATAATTGGCACCATATGTATATGTATTGGTAATAGTGATCCTGGATTAGCACAATCTATTATTCCCACTAGCAACGCGACAAACACATTAGTGACCCCAGTAGGGAATAAATATAATATTAACGGTGGGATGCTGTCGGGCGATCGCACCAACCTATTCCATAGCTTTGATAAATTCGGACTTTCCGCAGGAGAAACAGTCAATTTTATCTCTAATCCCCAAATTCGCAATATTTTAGGGAGAGTTACGGGGGGAAATCCATCCCTAATTAACGGACTAATCCAAGTAACAGGAGGGAATTCTAACTTATTCTTAATCAATCCTGCGGGAATAGTATTTGGCACTAATGCGAGTTTAAATGTGCCAGCATCTTTTACCGCAACTACAGCGACAGGAATGGGATTTAGTAATAATCAATGGTTCAATGCTTTTGGCAATAATAATTATAGTAATTTAATTGGAACGCCATCTCAATTTGCCTTTGATTTAGCGAAATCGGGAAACATTATCAACGCGGGAAAATTAACCGTACCGCTCGGCTCAAATTTAACATTACTAGGTGGTAATGTAATTAATACTGGACAATTGACTGCACCTTCTGGAAATATTACGATTACGGCTGTCCCTAATCAGAATGTAGTCAAAATCTCGCAACCTGGAAATATTCTAAGTTTAGAAATTACACCACCAAGAGATACCACTGGTCAAATCTTGCCGATCGCTCCCGTCGATTTACCGACATTGCTAACGGGAACAGCCAATAATATAGAGACAGGTTTGAGTGTAAATGCAAGTGGTAATGTGCAAGTAAATCAGTCCGGCATAATTTTGCCTAATGTTTCAGGGTTAGCGATCGCAACAGGGAATATTTCTGTAGCAGGAGTAACCGGAAATGCGGTAGGTGGAAATGTCAATGTTTTAGGAGATAAAGTAGGGTTATTTAATAGCAATATCGATGCTTCAGGTGTTGGGGGAGGGGGAACAGTAAAAATCGGTGGAGATTATCAAGGAGGGGGAACTTTACCCCATGCTACTCAAACGATTATTGCACCTGATGCAAGTATTAACGCTAATGCAACAGAAACAGGAAATGGCGGGAAAGTAATAGTTTGGTCAGATAATTTTACTAGAGATTATGGCAATATTATTGCTCGTGGTGGCGTCAGTGGTGGCGATGGTGGTCTGGTCGAAGTTTCTGGTAAAGATTTGCTAATCTTTACCGGAATGGTAGATGCGGGAGCAACGTTAGGTCAACCAGGAACCTTACTCCTTGATCCCAAAAATATCACCATTACTAACTCACCCCTAGCAACTATGCTTTTAAACCCCTATCCTTTGCCATTTGGCGTGTACAGCTATGATTTAGCCTCAGATGGCAATAACGTATTAGTCGGGGCAATCTATAACACATCAGGAGGGGTCTTAGCAGCAGGTCAGGCATTTTTATTTAACACTAGCGGATCGCTATTGCAAACTTTCAATAACCCCAATCCTACATCAAATGGTCAATTCGGTATTGGAGTTGCGATATCTGGCAATAACGTGTTAATCGGGGCAAGTTGTAACACATCGGGAGGGTTCTCAGGCGCGGGCCAAGCCTTTTTGTTTAACACCAGCGGATCGCTACTGCGAACTTTCAATAACCCTAATCCTGTAATAAATGGCAGTTTCGGCACTTCAGTTGCGATATCGGGCAGCAACCTGTTGATTGGAGCAAGTGGTAACACATCACTAGGGTTCTCAGGCGCGGGCCAAGCTTTTTTGTTTAACACCAGTGGATCGCTACTGCAAACTTTCAATAACCCCAATCCTGTAATAAATGGCAATTTCGGCATTTCAGTGGCGATGTCTGGTAGCAACCTGTTGATCGGGGCAAATGGTAACACCTCACTAGGGGTCACAGCAGCAGGACAAGCCTTTTTATTTAATACTAGCGGATCGCTATTGCAAACGTTCAATAACCCCAATCCTGCATATGGCAGCTTCGGCACTTCAGTGGCGATGTCTGGTAGTAACCTGTTGATCGGAGCAGATACTAACACATCAGGAGGAGTCCCACAAGCAGGACAAGCATTTTTGTTTAACACTAGCGGATCACTACTGCAAACTTTCGATAACCCCAATCCTGTATCAAGTGGCAGCTTTGGTCAGTCAGTAGCTATATCCGGTAGCAACCTATTAATCGGAGCTCCGGATAACACATCAGGAGGTTACTCACAAGCAGGACAAGCCTTTTTGTTTAACACTAATAATAATCTACTGCAAACCTTGAATAGTCCATTGCCGCAATCAAGTGGCAATTTTGGGTGGGCAGTTGCTTTGGTAGGTAGTAACATATTCGTAGGAAGCTTAAGTGAAACATCACAAGGGGTATTAGGAGCAGGAAACAGCTATTTCATGACTGCTGCCTATTCTGGAGTTCTATCTTTTAGTGATAATCCCAGTTCTTCGGTTAATGTTGATCCGATTAATATTACTAATGTTACCAATACGGGCACTCATGTGGTACTCCAGGCACACAATGATATTACTGTTGCCCAACCAGTGATTACCTCTGCGGGGGGAAATGGTGGTGCACTTGCTCTCCAAGCAGGACGTAGTATTCTAGTTAATGCCAACATCACCACGGATAACGGCAATTTAACCCTAAGTGCGAACGAAACTGCGGCTAATGGAGTTCTAAGTCAATATCGAGATCCTGGTTTTGCTAATATTACCGTTGCACCTGGAGTCACACTTAATTCTGGTACAGGTGATACAACAATAAGGATTGCTACGGGGGCAACTCCAGGAAGTGGTGGTAATATTAGTTTGCAAAATATCACTGCGAAAAATTTGCTGGTAGAGAACTTAGGATTTGGCAACAGCAACATTATCTTAAATACTCCCCTTACTCCCACCGGAAATGTTACCCTAACTGCCAATGGGGATGTGACTACTCAGGGGATTACAACTCCGGGTAATAGCATTAGTATTACGAGCAATTTAGGTCAAATTGATACGACTGGAGGCACTATTGATACTAGCTCAACTGGTGCGGGTGGAGATATAACTTTAACAGCAACTAATCTCGGTATTAGGACAGGTAATATTAATAGTAATTCGACCGGGAGTGGTCAAGGAGGAAATATCACTCTTACCAGTGGGGATGCGATCGATACTACTCTAGAAACTTTGAATTCTAGTTCAGGGACAGGAAAAGGTGGAGATATTACCTTTAATGCGAATAGCAATATACAAATCGCTAATCTCAATACGACTAGCAATGGGAGTGGTGCAGGGGGAAATATTACCCTGAATACTACGGGAGGCTTAATTACGAATCCGACTGGAACGATTACTTCAACTTCAACTTCAGGTCAGGGAGGGAATATTTTCCTAATAAGTGCTAGCGATATTATTCTTAACAAGAATATTAATAGCAGTTCTAATGGTACTGGTAAAGGAGGAGATATTTCTTTAACTAGCACTCAGGGGGCGGTGCAGATTAATTCTCTTAATTCAACTTCAGCATTTGGAAATGGTGGAAATTTAACAATTAATGCTGCTCAGGATATTAAAGGATTATTGCTCTTTGCTGACGCGACTAAAGGTCAGGGAGGAAATATTAGTCTCACTAGCAATACTGGAGCAATTAATATAAGTTTACTCAGTGCTAATTCTAATAATTCTCAAGGTGGAACATTGTTTCTAAATGCGAATGGGAATATTACCACGGGAGATATAAGTGCTAAAGGGATTACGGGAATTAGTCAAGGTGGTCGGACTTCTATTACCAGTAAAAACGCTGCGATCGCTGTAGGTAATATCACTACAACTGGTGCAGCAAGTGGGGGAAATATATCCTTACAAGCTAGCACCCAAATTACGGCTAAACAAATTGATTCTAGTAGCATGAATGGAGCGGGTGGTAATGTACGAATTGACCCCATAGGAGATGTGCAAGTGAGTAATATTAATACTGCTGGTCAGACAACTGGAGGTAATGTAGATCTTACAGCAGGTACATATTTACGAGTAAATATCCCTGTCACTATAGCTAATTGTGGCACAGTGAGTATTTGCACAATTGGTAATAGTCAAGGAGGAAATATATTTCTCAGACATGGGGGTGATGGGGTAGTTCCATTTATCGTGGGAGATGCAACAATCAATGGTACAGCTAGTGCGATCGATAAAGGAAATGGGACAGAAGAAAATATAACGAGCGGTTCCTTCTTAGGAACTCAATTGCAAGATAACGGGACACTGGGAATTATTACTAAGACCCCTGTTATACCCACCCCAACACCTGCTCCCACATCAACATCAACATCAACCTTGGTAACATTTGTCCCAATATCAACACCTATATCAACACCTATATCAACACCTATTCCAACACCTATTCCAACTTCTGCTCCCATATCTGCACTAACATCTACACCAATACCAATACCAACCCTAATACCATTACCCACCCTAACACCTACTCCAACACCTGTACCAATAGAGGAGCATCAGAATAATTTAAATATTAATCCTGTGGATTTAACTAAATTACCAGATCACCTAGATTCTTCCCCATTGTCTCAAGATGATACTTCTCAAAATTTGGCAATTGATAAATCCATGAGTCAAGAATATACGAAGTATTTTGCGCTAGCTGATGTAGCAGAATTAAATACTAATAAAATCCGAGAGTCTCTGACCAATATAGAAAAACATACTGGGATTAAACCCGCAGTTATTTATGTATTTTTTGCAGCCTAGCACAATTACTCCTGTCCCGATTAATCACGATATCAAAATTACTGAAAATACCTTGAAAGAACAAAATTTAGGGTTGTTAAGAGCGGGAATAGCGGAAACCCAAGATCATTTAGAATTAATTTTAGTCCCAGCGGGTTCTCACCCCATACGCAAGTCCTTAAATGTCACTAGAGCCGAAGTTCTTGCGACTGCTAAAAAATTTCAGGATACCGTAGCAGATCAAAAAAATACGCGAGCATATCTAGTCCCTGCTCACCAAATGTATCAATGGTTAGTTGCTCCTTTGGAACAGAATTTACAACAATTAAATATTCAAAACTTAGTCTATATCATGGATCAGAAGCTGCGGACTGTACCTTTAGCAGCAATGCAAGATGAGCAAGGTTTTATAATTGAACGCTACAGTGTGGGATTAATGCCAAGTTTTGCCCTGACTGACACGAGTTACCAGAATATTCACAATGCTCAATTATTGGCAATGGGTAGCACTAATTTCTCAGATATTTTTCATCTGGGTACTTTACCATCAGTCAAAGAAGAAGTAGATTTGGCACATCAAATTTGGGGAGGTAAATCTTTTCTGAATGACGAATTTACCCTAGAAAACTTAAAATCCCAACGAGAACATAATCCCTTTAGAATCGTTCATTTAGCTACCCATGCGGACATTAATCCCGGTACAGAAGCCGACTCTTATATTTATTTTACTAAAGAAAGATTATCCCTACCTAATTTACGTTCAATTAAGTGGAATAATCCCCCAGTAGAACTATTAGTTTTAAGTGCTTGTCAGACCGCAGTAGGAAATGACAATGTGGAGTTAGGTTTTGCGGGATTAGCAGTTCAATCTGGAGTGAAATCAGCACTAGCTTCCTTATGGTATATTTCTGATGAAGGTACTCTGGGATTAATGACAGAGTTTTACCAGCAATTAAAAACAGCACCAATTAAAGCTGAAGCTTTACGTCGCGCTCAGTTAGCAATGATGCGTGGTGAAGTGCGCTTAGAATCTGGGAAGTTAGTCACCAGTAAGCAATCGTTTCCCTTACCTCCTGCGATCGCTAATTTACATCACCAATTAAGACATCCTTATTATTGGAGTGGATTTACAATTATTGGTAATCCTTGGTAATATAGAAATCCCACTCAATCTATTCTAGAATAGATGTAGGTGTTAGGGTTGTTATAGCCAAATCTGAACTTAGGTATGTAGTTGCGCTTCAGCGCTAAAATCCATGAAAAAAAGTATTGTAAAGATTATTAACGGACCATTGATAATTGGCACCATATGTGTATGTATTGGTAATAGTGATCCTGGATTAGCACAATCCATTATTCCTACTAGCAACGCGACAAACACCTTAGTGACCCCAGTAGGGAATAAATATAATATTAACGGTGGGATGCTGTCGGGCGATCGCACCAACCTATTCCACAGTTTTGATAAATTTGGACTTTCCACAGGTGAAACAGCCAATTTTATCTCTAATCCCCAAATTCGGAATATTTTAGGAAGAGTTACGGGAGGAAATCCCTCCTTAATTAACGGACTAATCCAAGTAACAGGAGGGAATTCTAACTTATTTTTAATCAATCCTGCGGGAATTGTATTTGGCACTAATGCAAGTTTAAATATCCCCGCAGCTTTTACCGCAACCACAGCGACAGGAATTGGATTTAATAATAATCAATGGTTCAATGCGATCGGCAATAATAACTATAACAATTTCATCGGAACACCATCGCAATTTGCCTTTGATTTAGCGAAATCGGGAAACATTATCAACGCGGGAAAATTAACCGTACCGCTCGGCTCAAATTTAACCTTACTAGGTGGTAATGTAATTAATACTGGACAATTGACTGCACCTTCTGGAAATATTACGATTACGGCTGTCCCTAATCAGAATGTAGTCAAAATCTCGCAACCCGGAAATATCCTAAGTTTAGAAATCGCCCCACCACGAGATGCCACGGGGCAAATATTACCGATCAATCCCGTTGATTTACCGACGTTGCTAACGGGAACAGCCAAGAATATAGAGACAGGTTTGAGTGTCAATCCAACGGGCAATGTGCAGTTAAATCAGGTAGGAGTTATTTTACCTAATGAGCAGGGTTTAGCCATTACATCAGGGAATATTTCAGTAGCTGGAATAACTGGAAATGGAGTGGGGGGAAATGTCAATGTTTTAGGGGACAAAGTAGGGTTATTTAATAGTAATATAGATGCTTCTGGTGCGACGGGAGGGGGAATAGTAAGAATCGGTGGAGATTATCAAGGAGGGGGAACTTTACCCCATGCTACCCAAACGATCATTGCACCAGATGCGAGCATCAATGCTAATGCCACAGCTACAGGAAAAGGTGGCGAAGTAATAGTTTGGTCAGATAATTTTACCAATTATGATGGCAATATCACTGCTCGTGGTGGGAGCAAGGGTGGTAATGGCGGATTAGTAGAAACTTCGGGAAAAGACTTATTAATTTTTACGGGAGGAGTAGATGCGGGTGCAGCATTAGGAAAGCCAGGAACATTACTACTTGATCCTAAAAATATCACGATTACTAATGCTAGCTCACCTCTAGTAACTATGCTAAACCCCAATCCGATCAATCCAGCTCTGTTTGGTACTTCAGTAGCTTCAGATGGTAACAACCTGCTGATCGGAGCACCAGATAACACATCGGGGGGTATTGGTCTAGCAGGGCAAGCCTTTTTATTTAACACCAGTGGGTCGCTGCTGCAAACTTTCAATAACCCCAATCCAGTACCAAGTGGCCACTTAGGTTATGCAGTTGCTATATCCGGTAGCAATCTTTTGATCGCAGCATCCAGAAACACATCGGGAGGAGTCACAGGAGCAGGACAAGCCTATTTGTTTAATCCTAGTGGGCAACTGCTACATACTTTCGATAATCCCAATCCTGTAGTAAATGGTGACTTTGGCTATGGACTTACTATATCGGGCAGTAACCTTTTGATCGGGGCTTATGGAAACACATCTGGAGGGATCACACACGCAGGACAAGCCTTTTTGTTTAACACCAGTGGAACGCTACTACAAACTTTCGATAATCCTAATCCTGTAATCAATGGCTACTTCGGCTATTCAAGTGCTATATCCGGCAGCAACTTGTTGATTGGAGCAATTGGCAACACATCGGGGGGGCTCCCATCGCAGGGCAAGCTTTTTTGTTTAATACCAGTGGGGCATTGCTGCAAACTTTCGATAATCCTAATCCTGTAGCCAATGGCTACTTCGGCTTTTCAGTTGCTATATCGGGCAGCAATTTGTTGATTGGAGCGCCTAAAAACACGTCGGGGGGAGTCACTAATGCTGGGCAAGCCTATTTATTTAACACTGGTGGAGCGCTGCTGCAAACTTTTAATAACCCCAATCCTGTCACAGGTGGCGCAAATGGCAACTTTGGCATTTCAGGTGCTATATCCGGTAACAACCTATTGATCGGGGCGTCAGGAAATACATCGGGAGGGTTTACGCAAGCAGGGCAAGTCTTTTTGTTTAATCCTAACAATAATCTCCTGCAAACCTTTAATAGCCTAAATCCACAAACTTCTGGTAATTTTGGGGCATCAGTTACTCCTGTAGGTAGCAATATATTAGTAGGAGCCTACGGCGAAACTTCAGGAGGAGTACCGACGGCAGGAAACAGCTATTTAATGGGTGCTGCTTATCCTGGTGTCCTGTCTTTTAATGATAATCCCAGTCAATCAATTAATGTTGATCCTATCAATATTACTAGCGTTACCAATACGGGTACTAATGTGGTACTCCAGGCACATAATGATCTTACTGTTGCCCAACCAGTTATTACCTCTGCGGGGGGAAATGGTGGTGCATTTACTCTCCAAGCAGGACGCAGTATTCTCGTTAATGCTAACATCACCACGGATAACGGGAATTTAACTCTAGTTGCGAATGAAACTGCGGCTAATGGAGTGCAAAGTCCATATCGAGATCCGGGTTTTGCTAATATTACCGTTGCACCTGGAGTAATACTTAACTCTGGTACGGGTGATACCACGATTCGGATTAATACGGGTACGGCTACAGGTAGTAGTGGTAATATTAGTTTGCAAAATATCACTGCGAAAAATTTGCTGGTAGAGAATTTAGGATTTGGCAATAGCAACATTATCTTAAATACTCCCCTGACTCCCACCGGAAATATTACCTTAACTGCGAATGGGAATGTGACTACTCAGTCGCTGACAACTTCGGGGAATAGCATTAATATTACTAGCAATTTAGGTCAAATTGATACAACTAGCGGCACCCTTGATACTAGCTCAACTGGCTCGGGTGGAGATATAACTTTAGCAGCAAATAATCTCGGCGTTATCACAAGTAATATTAATAGTAATTCGACCGGGAGTGGTCAAGGAGGAAATATTACAATTACCAGTGGGGATGCGATCGATACCACTTTAGGAACGCTAAATGCTAGTTCAGAGACAGGTAAAGGTGGAGATATTATCTTAAATGCGAATAGCAATATCAAGATCGCTAATCTTAGTACAAATAGCAATCTTAGTAGTGGAGCCGGAGGCAATATTACCCTCACTACTACCGGCGGCTTAATTACTAATACGTCTGGAACGATTAATGCAACTGCAAATTCAGGTAATGGCGGAAATATCTCACTAATGAGTACCAGCGATATTATTATCAATAATAATATCAATAGCAGTTCTAATGGGACGGGGAAAGGAGGAGATATTTCTTTCACTAGCACTCAGGGTGCGGTGCAGATTAATTCTCTCAATTCAACTTCAGCGTTTGGAAATGGTGGCAATTTAACGATTAATGCTGCTAATGATATTAAAGGATTGTTGCTCTTTGCTGATGCGACTAAAGGTAATGGAGGAAATATTAGTCTCATTAGCACTACTGGAGCAATTAATATTAGTTCGCTCAGTGCTAATTCTAATAATGCTCAAGCTGGAACCTTATTTCTCCAAGGGAATGGCAATATTACCATAGGAGATTTAAGTGCTAAAGGGATTACGGGAATTAGTCAAGGTGGTCAGACCTCTATTATTAGTAAAAATGCCGCGATCGCTGTGGGTAATATTACCACAACTGGTGCGGCAAGTGGAGGAAATATATCCATCCAAGCTAGTACCCAAATTACGACTAAACAAATTGATTCGAGCAGCACTACTGGAATGGGTGGTAATCTGCTGATTGACCCCACGGGAGATATTCAAGTGAGTAATATTAATACTTCTGGGGGCACAATTGGAGGGAATGTGGATGTTACCGCAGGTAAATATTTGCGAGTAAATGTGCCCTTAACTACAGCTAATTGCGGCACATTTAGCGTTTGCACAATTGGTAATACTCAAGGAGGAAATATATTTCTCAGACATGGTGGTGATGGGGTAACTCCTTTTATCGTGGGAGATGCTACAATCAATGGTACAGCTAGTGCAATATATAAGGGAAATAGTGCAGAACAAACTATTACTAGCGGTTCATTCTTGACTACTCAATTACAAGACAATGGGACATTAGGAATTATTACTAATACTCCTTCTACACCAACACCAACACCCACATCCACACCTACACCTACACCTACACTTACATTTACACCCACACCGATACCAACACCCACACCTACATTTACATCCACCCCAATATCCACCCCAATATCCACTCCAATATCCACACCAATATCCACACCAATATCCACCCCAATATCCACACCAACATCCACCCCAACATCCACACCAACATCCACCCCAATATCCTCAAATAGCGATCGCAATAATTTAGCAGCAATTAATCCAGTCGATTTAACCCAATTCCAATATCAACTAAAATCTTTACCATTACTAGATAATGCTAATTCCCAAAATCTCGCGATCGATAAGTCGATGAGCCAAGAATATACCAAATATTTTGGTCTGGCTGATTTGCCGGAAATTAGTGTGGGTAAAGTTCAAGAATCTTTAAGCAATATTGAAAATCAAACTGGGATTAAGCCCGCAGTTATTTATGTATTTTTTGCACCTAGCACGGTTATTCCTGTCCCGATTAATCACGAGGTAAAAATTACTGAAAATCCCTTACAAGGACAAAATTTAGGTTTGTTACGATCGCGAAGCCAGGAGGAACAAGATCATTTAGAATTAATTTTAGTCACCGCCGGTTCTCATCCAATTCGCAAGTCCTTAAATGTGACTAGAGCCAAAGTGATCGCAACTGCTAAAAGATTTCAGGATACCGTAGCCGACCAAAAAATCATCGAAAAATATTATCTGGTGCCGGCTCAACAAATGTATCAATGGTTAGTCGCTCCTTTAGAACAGAATTTACAACAATTGAAGATTCAAAATTTGGTCTATATCATGGATCAGAATCTGCGGACTATTCCTTTAGCGGCGATGCACGATGGTCAAGGTTTTATCATTGAACGCTACAGTGTGGGATTAATGCCAAGTTTTGCCCTGACTGACCCCAGTCACCAGGATATTCATGATGCTCAATTATTGGTAATGGGTAGCACTAATTTCTCGGATGTTTTCCATCTGCGTGCTTTACCATCAGTCAAAGCGGAAGTAGACTTAGCCCATCAACTTTGGCGAGGTAAATCTTTTCTCAATGACCAGTTTACCCTAGAAAACTTAAAATCCCAACGCGAACATCATCCCTTTAGAATCGTCCATTTAGCTACCCATGCTAACGTTAATTCCGGCAACGCAGCCGAGTCTTATCTTTATTTTACTAAAGAACAATTACCTCTACCTAATTTACGTTCCATTAAGTGGAATAATCCCCCAGTGGAACTATTAGTTTTAAGTGCTTGTCAGACCGCAGTAGGAGATGAAAATGCCGAATTAGGTTTTGCCGGATTAGCATTCCAAACTGGGGTAAAATCAGCTTTAGCTTCCTTATGGCATATTTCCGATAAAGGTACTTTGGGATTAATGACAGAGTTTTACCAGCAATTAAAAACAGCACCAATAAAAGCGGAAGCTTTACGTCGCGCTCAATTAGCGATGATGCGAGGTGAAGTGCGTTTGGAATCGGGCAAATTAGTCACCAGTCAGCAATCGTTTCCCTTACCTCCTGAGTTAGTTAAATTCCATTACCAATTCAGTCATCCTTATTTTTGGAGTGGATTTACAATCATTGGTAATCCTTGGTAATTCCGAAATCTCACTCAAACTATGGGAGAATAGATGCAGGTGGTGTGCTTGTTATAGCCTAAATCTGAATTAGATTTGCTATGCTACCTAGTAACCACTACGCATTTTACTCACAAAACGGTAATTATATCCATAATTCTAGTGGGACTGGGAAAGGAGGAGATATTTCTTTCACTAGCACTCAAGGTGGAGTGAATATTAATTTTCTCAGTTCAACTTCAGCATTTATACCAATTGACTATGAAGATACATTGAGCAGATTGATCTGTGGGTGGGGGTGGGTTTTGATGATTAGTGGGTAAATAGCAAAAATCTCGGTGAACCCACCCCTACAGAAATCCACAAATTGAGGATAAAATTGGTAGATATAGTAACGAAAATTTCGCAATATTAAGCCTCTATTGGTTCAAGGTGTCCTGAACCTGCAAGTGTTTTGAGGTCAATATCTGCGATACATTTTACTTTCACATAATTGAGCGTTAAATCACCAACTAAGTGAACTGTCCCTACTTGATGCTCAAAGTCAGCCTCGGTGAAATTAGATGCGTCGGGATCAAGTTTGACCCCTAACTCAGTACCACCTTTTGGTCCGGTAAATTTAATATGCACATAAGCACGGTCAATACTTTCTTTAAAAGCAGCGACAGTTTTTTCAGGTCGCAGCGATACTTCAACAGGGTGATTTCCTTGAGATAATCGTTGCACTAACTCATTCATTGTGGTTTTTCCTTGTTTTTGTAGTATTCGGACTATTTGTCAGCACCTGGAGAGAAATAGCAATCGCTCTCAACTATTATCAATATTAAGGAACAGCGATCGCATTTTAGCAACATTATCTAAAGTTCAAACTCTTCTAGGACGGATATATCTCCTAATTCGACTTGGACACAAAATACTCTTCCAACTTCACCTTTAAAGGGTTTTAGTTGAATATAGTTATCTTGACTGCGAGAAGTAACTTCCTGAAGGATTTTACCAGCTCTAGACAATAATGTTATTCTCAGATTTGGGGGCAAATATGTTTCTCCGTCTGTCGGATGCAACTGAATCAATACGTGCAATCTTCCTTCTTCTTCTTGTACGATATTGACCAGCAGTGCAACAGTCAGATCACCCAGTTGTATGCCCAGGTCTATGAGTTTTGCCCTCTTTGTGTCTTCTTCGTTGTCGCTCAAGATTTTTGCTCTCTCTTCTATATTATTTTTAGATGTTACACTATTTATTTAAACACAACAATAGTCCGGATACATTTTAAAGCATATTTATATCAGCATCAGAAGGGGAATAGCGATCGCTCTCAAACAAATCAGCAAACCTGTGAGGATAGTAGCTTAATCAGTAAACGTAACCTGTGAAATACTTACCAAGTAATCATTTCAGCTATTAATCTCTTTTGAGTGTAACCTGTAAAATATAGCGATCGCCCCCATTACCCAGTATTATTCTCTCATCAAGGTCTGAAATATTTCCAAACTTTTGCCGTGAGCCCAGTCGAATAGTTGCACATCCATCGGTAACCAGTATCGCACCAGCACAAATACACCACCCCGAAAATGTGATCGCCCAAATATCCCCATCAACCAGATAGCAGGACGATCGCATTTAAACTAGACTTCAGGATAGCGATCGCTCTCCACCCGTCACAACTGCGATCGCATCTCACCAAATATGGACAACTAGGAAATATAGGGGTAATCACATTGTCTCGGATATGGATGAGGTTTTGAGGGGTGCGATCGCCTTGTCCCAGATATAGACCCAGATGTAGATAAGAGTTTGAGCTATGTGATCGCCTTTTAAATTGACATAAAACTTAAGAAAACTTAACAGAATTAATAAAATTCAAAAAATTAAATTTTTGGCAATTGTATTGACTAATACTATAGGTAAGGTTATACATGAGATATATCTATATTATGTCCATAGGATATGGGTAATTCAGAGGAACCATCACAAGAACCATTGCGGGAGTCAGTACAGGAATCATCATTGCAAGAACCATCACAGGAATTACTAGAGGAAGTACCACAAGAACCATCACAGGAATTGTTAGAGGAACTACCACAAGAACCATCACAAGAACCAGCCGAAAATATTATTGATATTGATTTTGATGTTTTGCTAAAGCATCTGTCGAAAGGATGGACAAATTTTAAGATGTCAAGAAATAACCGGGACTTTAAGACATCTATTAAGTATTTTGATGATTTTAGTAAAAGTATTAACCAGTTAATAACCAATTGGGAAGGTAGCCAAAAAGCTATTGTAAATGCCCTACAAGTTGAACAAAATCATATTAAATCTAATGCCTATCCTTTGGAGCTTGAGAATGCTTTAAAAGAAGCTGGAGTCCCAATAAGAGGTAAATTTCCCAATTATGACTTTCCTCCTTTTAATCTAAAAATTGACCTGGAAAACTATACAGTTACACTTAAAATGGGTCGAAAAACTTTTGGAGATGAATTTAAACAAATTTTTGAGCCTTCAAAAATAGCAGAATGGGTATCTAAACAATATAAACGAGTTGTTATGACTAAGTTTAATATTGAACAATTCTGTAAGGAACTTTTTTCTACCTATGAAATTTTAAACCGTCTGTCATTACATAAAAGTGAAATTACATGGGGGCATCCAGTACCATTAAAGGAAATCTATAAGTTATTAACAGTAAAAACTTTTGCAAAAGCGGAATATCCAGAGTCTCTTTTTATCTATGACTTAGCGAGACTCAAAGAACAGTTTCCAATTTATCATGAAAGTCATAGATTCGAGTTAGTACCTTCTCGAAGTTCATCTAGTGGTTTTTTATTAGTAAATAGTAATGGACAAGAATCTCGTGTTAGCGATCTAGCGATTTATGAAAAAGGGAATTGAGCAAGAAAGTGAATAAGAGTCATTAAATCAAGAAGGATGTAACTAATGAAAATTGACCAAGCTGATATTGAATACCTAAGAAAAGGAAAACCTCCTTTAAATGAAGAGCTATTAGCCGCAATGACGTTAGGCCGTCATTTATGGTTAGACCGAGTACGAGATTACTATCTTGATAACTATATTGCTAATGGTGGCAGCAAAGTTAAGGTTCTAATTGGTAGTAAAGGAACTGGTAAAACTCATTTAATTCGATGTGTTCAGTTAGATGCTAAAAATCTCGGATATGAAATAGTTTATATTTCAGCCCGGAACTATAAACTTAATAATTTAATTGATTTGTACTGTGCTATTGCCCAAAAAATTGATACTGATAAGTTAATTAAAGGGTTATGTTGTTGTGTTGCTGAAAAATTAGGGTATGGTAAAGATAAATATGACGGTACAGATAATTTTTTATCTATGTTAATTGATATAGGTATCCCCCGCGAGCAAGTTATCCAAGATGTTAAAGCAAGTGCAGCAGAAATATTTCGTAATGTTGATTTTGGACCATCTTTTAGAACATTTGCTTACCAAATTGTTAAATATCACATGATTGGTGGTAATGAATCTGATATTAAACTGGCATTAAAATGGGTATCTGGTCAGGCATTACAACGTAAAGAAAAACAAGCATTACTTTTATTTGAACGATTGCAAAAGAACAATGCTCGTTATTGGCTAAATTCTTTAATTCGGTTACTCCATCTTGCAGGTATAACTGGTTTAGTAGTAGCTATAGATAATTTAGAAGTAGTTACAGAACGTATTCCAGACACCAAAAAATTTCGCTATACTACAAATGCAATTAAGGATATCTATGAAATTTTTCGTCAACTGATTGATGATGCAGAATTACTAAATAATTTTCTGCTTTTATTAGCGGGAAATCAAGAACTTACTGAAGATGAGACTCGTGGCTTTAAAAGTTATGATGCGCTATGGATGCGGTTACAAACTGGATTTATTCAGAATATAAAGTTTAACCCTTTTGCTGATATGATTAATGTGGATTATCATTTAATCGCCCAGGGAAAAGACTTTCCTGATCGAATTCATGCTAAATTACGTCAAATATTTAAAGATATGAAAATTAAAATGAAATATCGTGGTTTTTCTAATCCGCAGTCTAGTAGTGATTTGCAATCTAGAGTAATGGAAGCAGCAATGATGATACCAGATGTTGAACTTAATACGGAGTCTAAATAATGCAGAAAAGTGATAATAATGTAAAACTTGCGATCGCAGTAGTAGAATCCTTAAGGTCTGGTATTCCTACTCGTGTTTCTACTAGAGCCTTACCAGATTTTCGCGATAATTTAACTCAACTGATTAAGCAGGATTTAAGTCAAATAGCTAAAGACAATATAGTTCCAGGTCGGTTAATCTGGGGAGCTTATGGGCAAGGAAAAACTCATGCTTTAACTATGGCAGAACATATTGCTCTAGAATCAGGATTTGCTGTTAGTCGTGTATCTTTCAATCGTGAAGTATCCTGTAACCATCTATTTAATTTTTATAAACAAGTAGCATCGGCAATCCGCACTCCAAATTCTCAAACCTTTGGGATTCAGCAAAAACTTGACAAGAAAAATAAAGCAGAATTACATGAAAGTAGGATTCAAGAGCAAGATCGCTACATACATCCCCTACCAGCAATTGTTCTAGAGAATTACTTTGATACAACTGGCGAAGAACAAGATCAGCTCTATGGCGATTTAATGGGAACGCAATTAGCAATGCCAGAAATTAGACGAATTTATCGTGCCAGTCAAGGAAAAGCAATGCCTAAGTTCCCAGCTTTTAAAGTCCGTAAAGATGCAAGTGCTTATTATGGTCTGATGGCAGATACTATTGTTTGGTGTGGTTATAAAGGTTGGGTAATCTTAATTGATGAAGTCGAATTAGTTGGACGTTTAGGTAAAGTTGCGCGTTTAGAAACCTATCAAAACTTAAATTGGTTACTAAATTGGTCAACCTTCCCATCAATGGCTATGCAATATCCTATTTATACTTTGGGGGTTGTAGCATCTAGTTTAAGAAGTGATGTTTGGTATAATAGTAGCAATCCGACTAAAGATGCTAAAAGTGATCACCTAGCTATTCCAGAATTAGCTGCTATTAAAAATGGAGAAGATGCAAAATTAGAAATGCAGCACTTTTTTGATAGAGCGATTGATAATAAGTTATGTCCGACTACTGAACCTTTATCTAGAGATAATTTAAGTAACTTATTAAACAATTTAGCAAAATATCATAGTGTTGCCTATAACTGGAATGCAGAACTGAATATTGACAATCTGATTCAAAATATGGGTGATCGTCCGGTACGCACTTATATTCGTGCAGCACTAGAAACGCTTGATATTCAGTTTCTTTATCAAGAAAATATTATTCCAATTCCCGATAATTTAACAGAAGTAGATGTTAATGAGGATCAAGAACTTTTTAAATCAGAAGAAGGGTAATTTAGATTATTAGACTAACAAAAAGTTTGAGGAGGTTTTAGGCGATCGCACTTTCCCAACAACACAATAAAAGCGATCGCACTAATCATTTGCCAAAAGGTTGCCCCCACTTCTCCCACATCTGGCGATTGAAAGGCGATCGCTCGCTACCTGCCTCAACCATTATCGCATCATATTGGATAGAATTGGGGAATTTGTGGCGCTCGCATTCCCTGAGATATGTATCAATTATTATCTAATACCTGTTGACATTCCCTTAATGGAAATTGCCGACCAACTAATTGATAATATGTAAGTTGTCCTTGAGCTACTCTCATTAAACAGATTAAAGACTCTTGCTTTTTTGCACTACCAGGCAAACCAGAATAATAATCATTTATAGAATCTTTTATTGTTGGTATACTTGGCGGATTTCTCGAAGCAAAACCACCTACGTGCCAAATAATACCAAACAGATCGCTACTGGTTAAATCCATTGCCCAATTTACATTTTCAATAAAATTAGGTGATTCTTTGCTATATTCAAAAGGTATAGTAAATTTATCTTGAGGCGGCTTCCACCATAGTTGTACTAAAAAACTAAGTGCTTTCTTTTGTTCTTCATTTATCCAAAGTTTAGCACCTAGTAATTGATCATCTAGACTCTTTCTAGCATCCATAAGGTTTCTCATATTAATATTAGGACATGGCGGACTTAATTTTCCATATTTGCCAATTGCTGATAACATAGGAATAATCATATCTGGTGTTAAATCTATTGCCCACCTACTATATTTACCAAACTTTAATTCCTGAATAAATTTTTCGTTTAATAAAGTTTGAATTTGATTTACCAAGTTTTGATAAATAATTTCGTTTGATTGCTCCATAATCATTAACCCTTTTTTGATAATTATCGCGATCGCACCAATCATTTCCCAAAGGGCTGTCCCCATTTCTCCCACATTTGCCGATTAAACGGAGACTGCCACCGATAAATTAACTCACTTTCCAGTTCTTGACGGGCTCTAGTTTTACTCGGCACATTCCCCCAAAAAGCAATACAAACAGCAACATCTAATCTATATCTCCGATGTAGGACAAGATAATTGGACACATAACCTTTGCAATAATGCTGACCGTCCCATCTAAGATTAGAAGCTTTAGTTTCTCCAATATAGAGGATCAATTTAGCCGCGTTGTCCAGGACAAAGTAAATACACTCATCACCAGCATAACCATTACCGAAATCATGGAACGATAAGGGAAACACTTGCAGGTCAAACGGTTCTATCTCCTCAACAGGACAATGCAGCGGAGTAACCTCAAACAAACTGACAAATTTTAACCGCGCTGCAAGCCCACCTCTTTAGAGGTCGGGATAAGCGCTGCGGCTGTCTTCCGCCGTCAATATTAATTAATTGTGTTGATTCTCAATATATTTTCTAACAGTTTCTTCAGAAGCATTGCCAACCGTCCCGCAAAAATAACTTCTAGTCCAAAGAGATGGAATCTTTTTGAGATGTGGGTATTCACTACGCAGTTGAAACGAGGTAAACCCTTTCAGTCTAAACATAATTTGGCAAGCGAGCTAAATTAGGTGGTGCATCGACCAATAAATGTACATGATCTGGCATTATTTCTATCGCTACTATAGAACAGTCTAACTCAATACATTTATCGGTTAAAAGTTGCTTTAGACGTTCGGCTATACCTCCCACTAATACCTTTTTGCGTCTAGCTGGTATCCAAACAAAGTGATATCTAATAAGTGTTACTGATGTACGTTTGGGTCTAAATTTATCTTGCATATACCTCTAAATTTGTTTGTAGATATTCTTGACATAAATACAATACCACCCTACAATAGCAGTGGGAGGTAAGAAAATGATTTCCAGCTACAAGTACAAGCTTAGGCCAAGTAAACAACAAGAAAAACAACTAGCCCAATGGTTGCCAATGTTACGCGCTCTTTATAATTGGTGTTTGCGCGATCGAATAGATGGGTGGCACCAGCAGTTTATTATGGGTGAATATTGCGACCTAAGAACAAGAGTAGTGGCCTACCCTTTAGTACGGGCGTATAGCAATACGCCCCTGCTGTAGTCAGAGGAACTAACTTAGCTAATCCTTGGAAAGATGGTGGAGGCAAGGCTAAAAAAGAAGGGGAAAAAGATAAATCACCCAGAAGGACAGCCAGTTTAATGCAGGATGCTAACTTGCAAGACTTAAAGACTGCAAGACCTTGGTATCAAAGCGTTGATGGTGGTGTATTGGGGGAAATTATAGCCAGGGTCAACGAGGTTTTTAACAAGTTCTTCAAAGGTGCTGGTTTCCCCAAATTTAAACGTCGCCATGATTTAAAGTCTTTCTCCTATAGACCAGGAAGAGTAAAAATCAAAGGTAATAAAATTTATTTACCTAAGATTGGCTGGATGCGTTTCTATAATTCACGCTCCATTCCACCAGGCTACGTGATTAAGACAGTAACAGTTAGACAAAAAGCTGTTGGCGTAGCCTGCGCGAAGCGCATAGGATGGTATGTTTCAGTCCGGATTGAAGACAAAGAAATTCCTACCCCTCTAACTATTCTAGACAGTGAAATCAAGACTGTTGTTGGCTGTGATATGGGGCTAGGAAAGTTGGTTTATTTGTCAAATGGAAGTGCTATTGATAACCCGCGCTTTGCTACTAACAAGAAAACTAAACATTTAATGCGGATTAGACAACGGCGTGTTAATCGTAAGCAAAAAGGAAGTAAGAATCATAATAGAGCTTTATTAAGAGTCAATAATTTGCACAACAAAATTCAGCAGCGACGTGAAGCTTATCAGTGGAATATTGCTAAGAAAATCATTGATAGAGCAGATGCTGTTGCAGTTGAAGATTTGCCAGTAAAAAATATGATGAAACGGTGTAAACCCGTTAAGTCTGAAACTGGAAGGTTTTTGCCAAATGGTCAATCAGCTAAACGTGGTTTAAATCGTTCTATTGCAGACGCTGGCTGGTATGCGTTAACTCAAAAACTTGAGGATCTGGCTGTAAAGTCAGGAAAGAAACTTATGAGAGTTAACCCAAAGCATACCAGTCAAACTTGCAGTAAATGTGGCCATATAGATGCAGCTAGTAGAAATGGTGAGAAATTCTTATGTACTAATTGCGGTCACATTGATGATGCTAATTTGCAAGCTGCCAGAAATGTAAAAGAGAAAGCAATTAAAGCCTACGGGCTAAATATTGTTAAAAGGATTAAATCAAAAACGGTACGGCGGGACTCGTCGAAACCGATACAATTAAATCTCTTTGAGACTTGCCCTGAGACTTGCCCTGAGCCTTGCCCTGAGCCTTGCCCTGAGCGTAGTCGAAGGGGTAGTCGAAGGGGTAGTCGAAGGGTGGAGTTGTGTGAACGCTTGTCAGATAATACGCTGCCTGCAAAAGGCAAACGGCGTGTGGGCAAGAACAAGCGTGGATAAGCAATTATCTCTCTGGGATATTAAGAGCGAAATCTCTTAAGAATCCCATCCCCTAAAGGGGTGGGAGTGTCAATTGCTTAGGTGCTGAGTTTTCCTCACACCCTCCTGGTAATTAAATAGTTGTTTTTTCCAGGCAATTAGTCCATCTTTGCTCATCACCATCGAGGAGCTGTTGGGAAGTTGGGAGGGTAAATCGCTGCTGGAGAATAGGTTTAGTTGCTGAGGTTCCACTGGTTGAGGGACTAATGCGACCCTGAGATATTAGCACAATTGGGGCATAATTGAGAAAGCGATCGCGACTATTAATTTATTGATAAACAATTGATTACCTGATTGATTTATAGTGTTCGCTCCTAATAATAGCGCCACTCATCCTTAACCAAATAATTATAGAAATAAAAACTTTATCACTATTAATTATCAGACTTAAGATCAACTACTTAGAAAGATTAAATATTTATGTTATTGATCGGAAATTTGTGTATTAATGGTTTCAACAACTCATTCAAAAGAAATTTACAGGAAGCGAATATTATGGCGACAAGAAGCTTAAACTTTTCAGGGATTGTTAACAAAACATTAAGACTAGGTAGTGCGATCGCGATAGTAACTAGCTTAAACTACATAGTAGGTATTCCGAAGGCACAGGCAGCAATTTTTGCAATAGGGGATTCAGGGTTTCAAGATAACACATTAGCTAATCTGGGGTTTTCTATGAATGGGGTCACATTTGGACCTCCGCCTATTCATGATTATGGCGATCTCTTTACTCAGGTGATGGTAGGAGATACACAAATAGGAACAATCGACCCAGCAGAAGGCTTAACGGGTAATGAGTCTTATGGTTACGATGCTGGGACTACAACTATTACATTTGCGAACTGTCCACTCGGCGTGTATGCTCTTGCTTTCTTTACAGGGATTGATCCTAATGTGACAGTCACAGCTTTCACTAACAATGGTAGCCAAGTGTCTCTAACTCAGCAAGGAGCGGCAGAGAATTATCATGTGGGCGGTGGTCTGTTTGGTAATTATGTTAATAACTATTTTGGTTTTTATACTACTGACGGGGATACAATTTCTTCCATAGAAATTGATGGTATCTTTGATTATTTGTCAGCAGCTACTACCCCTTCTGAGGCTGTTCCTGAACCAACAACTATCTTTGGTAGTTTAGTCGGATTAGGTGCATTAGTACGGACAAGACGCAAAAACAAGACTTCAGGTAAGTCTTAGGTGATCGCCTCAACCCCACTGGAACATTACTAAATCGTTTCACTTCTATATTTTCGTTGACAAATTAATTAGCGATCGCATTTCCCATAGACCCAAGAGGAAAACCAGCGATCGCTTTCCTCAATAAACATCTAACTTACATATACCAATTCTCAGACAGTAGCCGAAAACAATTACTCCATAAGCTTTTGACCCACATACCATTGAAGCTTCTTTGCTTGCAGATTAGATGGTAGATGTAGAATGCGATCGCCTCAAATCACCACTGTATTTTTACTGAGGGACAGTGATCTCAATCACGCAATAAGCTAGATCCCCTCACCAAATTCACCCAGAACTATCACGCTTGGACAAAACTGCAATCACTTACCAGCAAAGGAAACTGGGTGATGATTAAAGCATAGAGTTCAGGAAAAAAAAGATGCCTCAAGTAAAGATTCTCCCCGGTGCAGTTAACGAAATCATCTACAACGTCGTCAAAACTCAGAAAATCAGTAAAGCTGATCGCTACGGAATTATGGTCGCTCTGTTAGACGAGTCCATCAGCAACGAAGACCAAAACGCTATCAATCGTCTAGTCCGGCTAATCGTTAGAGGTAAAGTCCAGATTATTGATGAGTTATCAATGGCCATGTAGGAAACTATTTAGATGGCGATCGCCCAAAAGAGTTTTGAAGCAACTAAATAATAAAAGGAAAATGAGATGACTAATACTAATTTTGAACGTTCTACCTATAGCATTTTGACAGAAATATTTGGTAATGCAATTAGTTCAGGCTGTTTAAGTAGAGAAGAAAGACTGCAATTTAAAGAGATATTGTTGCAAGATTCAATTGTCGAAGCAGATTTGTTAATTGCCGATAGATTGCTGTATGCCCTACGCCGTAATTTTCTGAAGTTAGCAGCTTAAAAATTAATAGAAGTTTTCCTTAACTCTTAAGACGCGATCGCATTAATTCACTCCTAATGTGGTCGTTTTTTATTTGGTTGATTGTGATCTATATCATCTAAAAACTCAGAATTACTCACTATAAATATCCAAAGATATCACATTTAAAACCTAGCCTTATCACTTCTTTATTAGGGAAACCAGGAGATGATCAAAGTATCGAGTTCAGGATCAAGTCATGTTCCAGATCAATCTACTCCCAGGTGCCATCAATCAACTAATCGCCGATGTGACTGATACCCACAGAATTACTAAAGCTGACCGTTATGGTATGATGGCCGCAATCCTAGACGAGTCTATCAGTCAAGATGAGCTTAGTTCCCTAGACCGTTTAATCCGTCTGATTGTTAAAGGTCGGGTGAAAGTTACTGATGAATTGTCAATGGTGATGTAAGAGACAATCTGTTAGAACTCAACTATATAGCAGCTTATTGGCGATCGCAATTATTTTGAAATTCAGATAGATTATTTTCTAACTTTCCGGTTAAAATCTGCACCTAACTTTAGCATGACTTTCAGCCCTGGTTAACTCTGGGGCTTTTTTATGGCGATCGCTCTCAACTGGATGAGTGCGATCGCTACCCAATCCTATCAAGATTTGGACTTCTTAGTTGCTTCAACAGCAGTAGCCAAATTATTCAGGTTGAAAATCACTTTTTGATGCCCCACAAGTAGGACAAACCCAGTCATCGGGAATATCTTTAAAAGGTGTACCTGGGGCTATATCTGAATCTGGGTCACCTTCCGCTGGATCATAAACATAACCACATGTTTTACATTCATATTTTTGCATTTTACTGTTCCTCCTTAACTCGGTGTTACTATGCTGCTTTTGCAAGTAATACCATTTTTCTGTAACCCTGCACTTAATAAATGCTCTTTTCTGACTTTTTTGTAAATTAGATGATCTCTAAGTATCAACCACCACAAAAGCTCTAGTTAATTCTGGGGCTTTTTGTGGCGATCGCACTCGTCAAGTTGAGAGCGATCGCCATCAATACTATCAAGATTTGGACTTTTTAGTTTCTTCAACAGCGATCGCTAAATCATCAAAGCTGCATCGGTAAACATCTAACAAATGCTTCATCTTTAAAACTCCCATTGATGGTTCTGTTATTCCCGACTCCCAGTTTCTTAGAGTGGACAAAGCAATACCCACTTTATAAGCAGCTTCCTCAGCCTTCAAACCTGCATTTTCTCGTAGTTGCTTAATGGTCATACTTCCTTCTCCTCAATCAATTGGCACAATTGCTTATACCAGTTTATTATACCAGACAATTGACAGGTACTAACAAGATGGTTTAATATATAGAAAGAAAAATGCTCCTACGGTGCAGCCAACACCTAGGAGCGTGGTCAACCTAAAATAGCTAGGTCAACAAATGAACAATTTAACTGTTTTTAGTGCTGAATACGAGGGGCAATCTGTACGGATTACTCCAGATGGTCGGGTGTCCGTGTTTGATGCGATCGCAGCTTTTCGAGGTACATCTTGTAATCCTCACCAGATTTGGGGGGACTTGCAAAAAAATCATCCCGAAGTTCTCGCGCTTTGCCATAATTTCCAATTCCCAGGACAAGGGCAGCGTCCAACCCCTATAATTGCCAAAGAGCATTTAGAGTTAATTTTAGATTCGTTGCCATCGATAAGTCTTGTTAAGCGACGTGGTACTATTTCTAAAACATCGAACAAGTTTTATCCAACAACAGAAGCTCAAGTTATTGCAGTTATTAAAGCTGCTTTTCCTGATTGTCAACCAATATCACAATTCTACGTTGCAGGTTATCGAATTGACCTTTATTTATCAATTCATCAGATAGCTGTAGAGTGTGATGAGTATGGGCATAAAAATAAACAATATTGTCCAAAAAAAGAAGCAAAACGGGAACAAATCATAACGCAATTATTAAATTGTTCATGGGTCAGATTTAATCCCTACAGCTCTGATTTTAATATCGGTGAAGTAATTTACCAAATTCGCCAATTAGTTTCTAATGCTCCACAGTTATCCAAATAAATTAGGCGATCGCGAACTACTCTTAACCAAAAGCCCTAGTTAAATCTGGGGCTTTCCTACATTGCGATCGCGTATCTATAAGCAGAAATTAATTGCAAATTTTCAACTGTTAATGATACTAATATTGGGGTTTTCTGTTGAGAATATGGAGGCGATCGCTGTTTCTCTAGTGCCAGATATCGAGTTGGTAAAAAGCTATATTTTCTTAGAAAAAGTAGTTGGCAAAAGGTTGACAAAAAGCCTGAAATTATTCTGAATTAAAGGTTAAAAGTTTTTGTGCGAGAAAAGAGACCCCCCCAACCCACTTCCCACCAATCAATCCAAACCCCGGGATGTGTACAATGCAGAGTCCCCATCCCATCATCTCCACCCCAAAAATCACAAACAAAACTATTAATTGGGTCACATAGCAAAACTTCAATGTATGTGTAGTGGGTCACAGCATCACAGGGAAGATGTCCTTTCACTGCCTGAATATTGAATTTTAGGTCTCCCTCATGCAACCATTCACCTTTACGTCTCCAATCTACCTTATCACCAAACCTGAAAAGAGTATCATAATCTACATCGGATTTTCCTCCGACACTCTTCCATATTTGTTTTTGGACACTAAATCCAAAAGACATCTCCAAAAATTAGGAAGTTCTTTGTGGGTAATAATTTGGTAGTTTTTGCTTACTTTTTTAATGCAAGGTTGAATTACGAGATTATAAGCATTTGAAGCATTTGTTGTTAAAAACTTGCCAAAATATAGAAAATTGAATTCACTTCATATTCAGACTATTTACTCAGTAGATAACCTCGACAGAACTAAGGCTTCAATTCGGAGTCTTACTAACCCACATACCAGCCGAATAACTTGCTCATAATTTTTCGCCCTCAGTCGAAATCTTTCTTGAGCGATGCGGAAGATTTTTACTAATCTAATTACATGTTCCACATAAATACGTTTCTGTGCAGATTTTTGATTTTCCTCATTTTGCTGTTCAGTTAATTGACGATTTTTCGGTTTTTTGTGGGGAGTAGATATTTGTTCAGCTCCTATATAAGCTTTATCTCCTCGGAATTTTTGCTCACTCCTAAATTCTTTTTGCCGTTCTCGAAATTGATTAATATCGCTTTTTGGACCAGGGTCACCTACTTTTAGATCGACAATATCTTTGGCTTTAGGCAAAACAATAAATTGAGTTTTTCTGGTATGCCTTTTCTTTTTTCCTGAAAAGAATTTTTTCTGCTCTTCGTAGTCAGATGGTCTTTCTATCGGCTGTTCAGCGCTATCTACGATTAATTCATACTGAGTCAATATTTCTTGCACTAATTCGTAATCTGTCTCTTTTTTTTTCAATTGTTCTAACAGAGTTGCTGGTAGTAACTCTCCCAAAGTAATCACCCACTCATGAAAAATGTTATGTGCGGTAGACTCGCTCACTTCAAATTGAATACCTAAGTATTGAAAAGTCGGAAATTGGGACAAATATACCAAGGTTAACAATACTTGTTCTTTGATTGAAAGTTTGGATTTACAACCAGCTCCTTGACGATTAATCCGAATTTTCTTAGTTTCAATTTTCTCTTGTTTTTGCTTGACCAAAATTTCTGCATGACCGCATAATTGCTGAAATTGTTCAGCCGTAATTCCAATTAGACGTTTGATCCTCTTTGGGATGCTTTTCCAGGTATTCTAATATCAGGCTCATTAGCTCTAACCTTTTGACCAACTTGACGATATTTTTTCTTATTTTAGCACGAAGTTTAAATTTTGGAGATGTCTAAAGTGTCCCTTTGAATATTCAACCCACAACTGGTCTATAGTGCGGAGGTCTGTACAGGGAAACTCTAACCAATCGTCATTATCAAGATATCCCTCACAATTAGCAGCTTTAAGAACAAGACGACGAGTTAACTTATCAGCTTTATGCCATTTTTCTGCTGCTAGAAGGTCACGAAGATGGCTATAATCTATCCCTACTTCGCTCTTAAGAATAATTTCACTCATAATAGATTCCCTAAAGTCCCTATATAAAGGATACATTAGTGCTGACAATATTGTCCACTAATGAAAAAAAGATACTACATCAAAGCTAGCGGTAAATATCCACTCCTAAAATCTGGTAAGTTTGCTTTAGCTGAAAAACGGGAACAGCTTAAACTTTTTTCTCGCAAGAAATACGCAGTAGCAGCGATTATTAGTTTTCTGAACCAGTACCCAAATTGTGAGGTTTGGAAACTGGAAGTACAAAGGATCGAGTTTTGATTTCCTGCTAATCATTTGTGCGATCGCATCTTGGTTAATTTTGACTATCCTTTTCTTTAAGGTTTAGTTAAATTCTGCTACTCATATTATTAGATGCGATCGCTTAATATTGATATCTTTGTTAAGAATTATGAAAACAGAATAAATTCATCATGTCAATTTGTAATAAGAAGGCTACAATTCTTTTATTTCATAGATTTTTCTGATCAGTGAGGAAATATGATTGAAATTGTAGAACGGACATCTAATATACTTATTATTCAGCAAAAGCCTAATTTAAAGACATCTCTAATGCCAATGGTAATTGTTTTTAGCATATTTGTAATTTTTCTCTATATATTTGCAGGAATATTACAAGCAATAGGATGTTTATTTGCTTCATTAATGATAGTGGGTTTTTGGTTTCAAATGATGAAATCTTCTGGCTCTACATGGAAAGTAGAAAAAAATCAAAAGTTATTAACAGTAAAATTTAGCTGTGTTGCGGAAGCAAAAACATATTCTATAGATCAAGCACAATTAGTGCGAACAGTTTTTGGTAGTGAGCCTGATAGTGATGATTCATTTTATTTTATAGAATTTCAACTTGCTCCTCCTAATCAGCCAGTAAGAATAAGTATAGGAGCTGGCATATTGTCTCAAAAAGAACAGCAGTTTCTCATTGAATCTTTCAGTTCTTTTTTAGGTATTCGCAAAGGAGAATTTTCACGCTTTTAGATAAGCTCTTTTCTAGGTATCTGTAAAGGTTAAATTTTAACTCAATTTAGGCGATCGCGAACCACTCTGAACTAAAAGCCCTAGTTAATTCTGGGGCTTATGGCGATCGCATTTACCAACCACCAATCAACCTGGGATTTAATAAATGCGATCGCTTCTAGTTCTAACTTGCTTGTAATTTGTCATTGAGATAAATTTTCATGAGTTCATTTATCGCAACTTGACAGCTTGTTGAAGTTGCATAATGTTCCTTAAAGAGGGCGTGACGGATACCATTGTAATAGACTCCTATTCTCCATGTAGTATTAGAAAAAGGTGTGTTAACTATCGGTGTTAATGAGTATCCCTCATCGAGTAATTGTCTGAGGGTTTTTTGTATTTTCATTTTGGTTAGATGGGTAGGGTTTAATATATTTAATTTAGCACAAAATAAACTTTGCTGATCATGCTATTACGATTCAAGTTCAAGATTTTTTATACTGCGATCGCTAACCATCTCTCACAATCTCTAGCCCCCCTGGTGCTTAGTGCGATCGCATCCCAAAAATATCAATCACCTCCGATAATGGTGAAGGTTAAGTGAACTAGACTCATTATCACTAGCATGGAGATAATTATCAATGGTAATTTTCCCGCTAGAATGTCCTAATGTCTTTGTAATTACGTGAATGGGAGTATTCTTAGCTGCATGAGTAGCATGAGAATGTCTTAACCAGTGAGGTGAAGGAATTCTGGATAAACCCGCCGCCTCAGCAATTGATTTAATAATCCGTCTAATATGGCGATCGCCTATAGGTTCATTTCCTTTTTGACTAATGAATATCGGCTCAGTCTTATCCTTGGGGTTTTGGCGGTTTGATAATAAATATTGATATAATCGAGTAGGCAATAACACATCCCGTTCCTTATCCCCTTTACCGATTACTTTGATATAGGGTAATCCAGACTGATTAACATGAATAGCATTCCAAGTCAGAGTACCTACTTCGCCCACCCGAAAACCACCATAATAAAGTAGTTCAAATACTAATAGATTTCTCTGAGCTAGAACTTCTTGATGGGGTGTTTTAGCATTCGCGATCGCCAGTGAAGCTGCATCACTCATCAATTCAATTTCCGTTTCACTCAGAGTCCGCTCTTGTATTTTCTTTCGCTCGGCTGGAACCTTAAGCAGCATGGCACTATTACTACGCAAGTACCCAACATCACAACCATACCTAAGAAAACTTTTCAATGAAGCCAATCTTCGTCGCACACTAGCCCGCGCTATATGTCCAAGGGTTTCCTGCTTTAAGAGAAAATTTTTATAATTATCAATGTCTTCCTTAGTCACACTATGCAGGTTTAAATCATCCAGGTCTGGGTACTCGGTTTTTAATTTGTACTGGACAAAGTGCATCACATCATTGCGGTAAGCCCTTGCAGTTTGCTGAGACTCGCGGGAACCTAACCAACTTGAGAATAATTCACTCGTACTTGAAGCCCCAGTTATTTTTGCAGGAGCCGTCGCCCTTGTCATTGCTTCTACTGTGACCTGGATAAACGCCAACTGCTCTGGGGTGAATTGAGCGATCGCATCACCAGTAGCTTGAATAAAAGCGAGTTGCTCCGGTGTAAATTCCGGTGAGACTTTGGCGATCGCTTTCTCTGGATTACAAGGTTTTTCCATAATTGACGCCGCTGGTGTTACTGGTTGTCTTAATTCGGCGATCGCTCCTAATTTCAACTGATGCTACGGTCGCCAATGGTGCCAATTTTATCATCACTGGGGTCAAGAAATTTCCATAATGGTGCGCCAGGACTGAGAAAACGTCCGGTAACGCCCCTTTCCCGGACATTTATTTCCAGCTTTCCCCCCGCCCATAACATATTTTCTACACCTGCCGTGTCATCTGCAAAATGTCCATGTAAACTTGTGTTGCAGTTCGGATCTTGTTGAGATCCGCTCCAGGAGTGCTTGAGAAAAAAGCCTGTAATCAAAGCTACGTGCAGAATTGTGGTGGTTTTATCCTGATGCGATCGCGCTCGTTTTTGCCAAAAGGTTGGAAATATTTCTAAAGTTGACAGGGTTTTTTAGGTTTGAGGACAGGTGGCGATCGCTAATTCCCCCCGGCGCTGGTATCAAAAGGTTGGAAATATTTCAAAAGTTGCTAAGATTTTTTAGGTTTGGTGGTGGTGGCGATCGCTAATTCCCCCGGCGCTGCTATTCAAAGGTTGGAAATATTTCAAAAGTTGCTAAGATTTTTCAGGTTTGGTGGTGGTGGCGATCGCTAAATTTCTCACCCAGCAGGTAGTCAAAGTTTGGAAATATTTCAAAAGTTGATAGAATTTTTCAGGTTTGGTGGTGGTGGCGATCGCTAAATTTCCCCCCGCTGCTAGTCAAAGGTTGGAAATATTTCAAAAGTTGAGGTAGTTTTTCAGGTTTGAGGACAGGTAGCGATCGCTAAATTCCCCCCCGCAGGTAGTCAAAGGTTGGAAATATTTCTAAAGTTGACGGTTTTTTTCAGGTTTGGGGACTGGTGGCGATCGCAGATTTAACATCTCCTTTGCAACCCATCGCGGAGTTTGACAATAATGCCACGAAGCCTTATATTAAATAAATGGGTTAATCAATAGTTTGGACACTTTTTAGGTCTTAGCCTGAAAGCATTGAGTTTTGATTTACGGAGCGGGAGCAATAGGTTCATAAAACCTTTATTCTAGCATTGTCAATTAAAAACTGTCCAAAGTATCAGTCAATTGAAATTACCAAAACCTACCTAAGCAAGGAACAGAAATAGATGTATATTTATAACTGCATTTTCACGGGAAAAGAGGTATTCACAGATGCCTACCAACATAAATTAGAAGATGATTTTATTTGGGTTGTTGAAGGGAAATACCAAGAACTAAGCAATCAGCAATCTGAAGAAGAAACCTCCGATACTGGTGAGTATAAACCTGTTGTGAATATTTTAATCAGAGATTTTCGTTTAGAAGAGCCTGTTACAATTACAAGTTTAAACGATTTTAAAAAGGCTTTAAAGAAATATACGGTTAACTTGATTGATAAGCTTAATCAAAGCGATCCTAGCCATGTTGCACAGCTTAAAGCAAAGCTGCCAAGATATGCCAAAGAATGGGCAGAAAACTTCGATAAGATCAGAGTGTATGTAACAGAGGGTGATGGCTTTGAGGTCGAAGGAACCCTTATCATAATCAAGCAAGATGTGCCATTTGGTGAAGAAAAAGATGGTGACACCTGTAAGCTGTACGTTTTACGTGATTCTGTGGTCGCGGAGAAATGTTAGCGTTAATTGATTCACATTGCAAATTGTTGGTGGTGGTGGCGATCGCTAATTCAACTCTCTACTGCCATCCAAAGTTTGGAAATATTTCTAAAGTTGCTAAGATTTTTCAGGTTTGGGACTGGTAGCGATCGCTTAATTTCCCCCGGCGCTGGTATCAAAAGTTTGGAAATATTTCTAAAGTTGATAGAGTTTTTTAGACTAGGAGACTTGGAGGCGATCGCATCTATGCTGGGCTCGGTGGTAATCATGCCCATCCAGGGCTCGGTCGCGATATGCCAATTTTCTAACCAATTCGGGTCACAGGATTATTTAAAGGTTGGAAATATTTCTAAAGTTGCTAGGATTTTTTAGACAGGGCGATCGGATCACCTCTAATCGCCGAATATGTGGACAAATGTGGATTATGCGGCATAATTGTATCCATCGACCCGATGCAGGATTTGGCAATATTTAGCTCTGACTGGGCTAACTTTGCCCTTTACCGTCACCATTTCAAAAACACCTGTAGCGCGAACAGTTAAACGCCCGATATGAGTTCCTGCGAATTTTCCTTTTGGCAGAGTAGCGCGGACTATATCCCCAGTTTGAAAACCAAAAAAAGTTTTCTGTCTAGTCCGATGTCTGATGGGAAAACCAAATTTATTGGTAGTAGCCATTTGGCGTGTTCCCCATCCCTTAGCCGTAATCAGTAATGGCTTAGTAGTTTTTAATGCTAATTTCTCAACTACTCCTACACAAGCTGCATCAAGATAGTGACGTTTTTCAATGTCTAATTTGACGCGATTGAATTTAGTTCTACCACCAGTCCCCACCTCAACAGCTAGCCCGGTTTCTTGTAACCGATGATATAATTCCCATCGGGTTGAATTGACAGCCGTTGCGTCTTTTAATGGTGCTTTTACTTGAGCTAAAACCCGTCTCAAAACATCTGGTTTATTGTGGAGAAATTTCTCAATCGGCTCATTACCTTTTTTCTGATTACAAGTATGACAAGCTAGGGTAAGATTACTGACTCTATCTGTTCCACCTTTACTTTTAGCTAAAATGTGTTCAATCTCTAGGGGCGTGTTTTCAGCGCCACAATAAACACATTTTCTGCCCCATTTTGCTAGTAAGTATTCGCGAACTTCGTACCCTTGTAGTTCCCCTTGTTGATACTCAGTACCACTAATTTCAGGATTAACTAGGGCTTGAGTATCAAACCTTACTAACTCTTGAGAAATGCCTGTAATTGGCGCAAATTTCCTCAGTCTATTTACCCAAGTTAGAGTAGTCTGTACTCGGTGTTCAAGACTAGGTGTTAACCAACCTTTGGGACGGGTTCTATTTAGAAATCTTGTTTGGCGATAACGAGTCTTACGATTTCTTCTACCGCGACGCAGCGATCGCCGAGACTCAAGATTAGCTTTAATTGCTTGACCGCGATGAGTTAATTCTGCACCCCAAATAACCGCATCATTAGATACTAATGCCAGACCAGTTGTTTGAGAACCTGGATCTATTTTTAACTGAACTGGTTTAGTTATTTCAGTTGACACAGTTTTTAAGATGATCGTAAATGGAAATCTCCGCCAAACAGCAGCTTTCCCCTGATTTAATAACAATCGAGCTTGTGCTGGATGAACAGGATTAATAGGGCGCTTGCTGGTATCGATTACGAAAACAAAATTAGACATAATTAAAACTCTGATTACTCAGGTAATTGTTTCCTCGTCAATGTTACTTAGGCTTGTTCGGCTCAACTCACTTCCTTAGCTAAATAGGGATGTTTAAAGTTGAACGGCAGAGCTACAAGCTGGAAAGCACTCGTAGGTGCCATGACCCAAATAACGTAGTCCCTCGCTTTGCTTAGAACTGAGACTGGCCATCTCTACCCTTTATGTACTGGTTGTCCAGATATGTCCAGGGTTAAGCGGATAGCTCTGGTTGTGGTTTGGTTTGAGGAGTGCGATCGCTATTAGTAATAAATTAGTTTTGTATATAACAGTTTATAAATATTTGTGCGAGAGAATATACCGCAGATTCCCTAAACGCACCCCAGATTCCCTATACCAAAAGTTCCAAAACATATAAACAATATTGACAATCGAAAAAATACTCCCTACCGAAACCAATAAAAGCAATACACTAAATACATTAAATGCACTAATACCTATATAAGCAATCATCAACTTCCTCCACATCCAGATCATCCAGATTATATACCCATAAACCCCAACCCCAAACCACCCTGCCGCGAGCAAAAACAACATCTGCAACCAAAAATTAAACTCCCACCATACAAGGAAGCATGGTAGGTGGCCTACAGGAGCAGTGATGTTAAAGGTAAGGTTACTATATGCCAACCATTTGCCTCTTTTTCTCCATCTTACTTGCTCACCAAATTTACATTCAATTGTATAATCTGCATCTGGATGACCTCCAACTTTCTTACTCTCCCAAATTTGTTTTTGAACACTAAATCCAAAACGACCATCAGAGTATTTAATCCATAACTGATCTATGGTACGGAGGTCTTTACATGGGAAATTTAGCCAATTGTCTTTGCTGAGACATTCTTTTTTTTCACGATCAGCAACTTTCAGCGTAAGACGGTAAGTTTCCTCATCAGCCTCTTTCCATTTTCCAGAAGCTAGTAAATCTCGCAGATTACTATAATCTATCCCTACTTCACTCTCAAGAATAATCTCGCTCATAATTTCACCATGTTTTTATTCGATTATAATCTATGGCTATTGGTAGTGTCTAGGATTGAGGGTGATCGCTTTCTATCATTAGTTTTGGGGTAGTGTGCGATCGCTTTGGGAGGTTTGGAGTGCGATCGCTATTAGTAATAGATTAGTTTTGTATATTACAGGTTGCAAGTCTTTGCGCGAGAAAAGATACCCACCAACCACCAAACCCAGTAAATGTAACAAAAAACCACCCCAGAGGGTAGCGAAGGGTAGCGCGGGAGGTAGCCCAGGGGAGCGGTGGTGTTCCAAATTAGGTCACTATAGCTCAACCAAGTGCCTCCTTTTCTCCATCCTACTTTATCAGCAAATTTGCAAGCGATCTCAATTCCAGCCATGGGATGACCTCCAACTTCCTTACTCTCCCATATAGACCATTAGTTACAAAAATCTTCCCTCTCGTTACTCCAAAAGATATTTGGGGTAATTTTTGTTTTCTGGCGATCGTTTTAAGATTAGGTGTGCGATCGGCTATTGCATGGGTTCTGAACCAGCAGCACAAGAGACAGAGCTACCGTCAGGGCTAAGAGTTGGAATTTGGATAAGACTAGCAGGACCAGGACCAGTAGTTTGACAAGCAACAGCAATAGACGTACCATTTTTGCCTACAGTAACGTAACCCACAAATGAACGCATTAATTTTGGGTCTGTAGCGTTAGCTGTAACTAGAGCTGAATTAGTTGTAGCACTAATAGAGTAAGAATAGTTACTACTTTGACTAGGTATATCAATCTTCAATTTACTGTAAGCATTAGCAAATGATGGATTTTCTAGACGATAGGCTTGTTGAGCGCGGTTGGTAGCACGCACATAACTTGGGAGCATGTCACCTTTGCAAGTGAACGAATGGATAGTATAATATGATTACACCAATTAATTTCGGAAATCTGGCCATGACACCGGACAAACAACAAATCCTCAATCAACATATCCGAGCGATCGCTGAAATTCTCTACGAGGATACTCCAAAAGAGCAATTGACGACTTTGAGTGGGATTGAACAAGCTGTGCGGCAACAAATGCTGACTCAAGTGATGCCTCAAGTAGGGGTTTTTTTATCGAATCGAGCACCAACACCACGGTGGGACGAACTCGCCAGCTCAAAAGTATTTTAGGGGACTTGCCATTAACAGAGAAACAAGCAAAATTATTATCAGTACGTCCTCATCCACAAATCAGTCCTTATGTAGAAATGTGTTGCCTGCGGGTAAGCGCGAATGTATCCTATCAAAAGGCACAAGAAGATGTGGAGTTTTTCACAGGCATAAAAGTAGCGGCTAAGACACAGCAAAGATTAGTACATCGACAAGAATTTACTAATTCAGTAGATGAGCCGGTCAAAGAATTAAGTGTAGATGGGGGGTAGGGGCGTATAGCAATACGCCCGTACTCGTCTGCGTACTCCCAAGGGAGAAGCCTGTATCTGGCGGGATTACAAGGCAATTAACTTAGATAAAATTTGCGTAGAAGCATTTTTTCAAGACAATGAAGCTCTGGTTAATTGGGTGAATGAACAACCGCTGGCACCGCTGGTCACCTGTCTAGGAGATGGGCATAATGGGATTTGGAATATCATCGGTCAAATTGGTGAGGATAGTCAACGAAGAGAGATTCTCGATTGGTATCATTTAGTGGAAAATTTAGCCAAAGTTGGAGGTTCAAAGCAACGGTTAGAGCAGGCAGAATCCTATCTTTGGCAGGGAAAAGTAGCCGCAACAAAAGCTTTATTTTCTAACTGTAAGTCTCCCAAAGCTAAAAATTTCTGTAATTATCTAGATCAACATCACCATCGCCTAGTTAACTACCAATTCTATCAAGCTGAAGAGATTTGTTCAATTGGCTCAGGTGCAATAGAATCAGCAGTTAAACAAATTGGCCGACGAATTAAAATTTCTGGGGCGCAATGGCTAGCTCAGAATGTCCCACAAGTCTTGGCGCATCGTTGTGCATACCTGAATGGTCTCCTTACCATTTAATTGATCTGCAAAAGTGACATGCTCCCTATAGCGATCGCCATCAATGCCATCAAAACTACTTATAATATTAATGGTTATCAATGTAGTGCAAATACTTTTTAGAGCAAATATAGCTATAAACTTTTTCAACCGTCCTGAAGTAATTTTTCAATGTAACGGAGAGAGTCTGTATGTTTCAAGAATGGCGAGAACACTCTAAATTAAAACCTCGATTTCACCCAGACTATCCAGACGATTTGCAAGTTCTTGTCCATGATGGTTATCCTCGCTTGAGTGGTCATCAGCCCGAATTAGTTTGGGTGCGTATTACTGGGTGCAAAAATAATATCTTCAGAGGAAAAGTTTTAAATCAACCCATGCAGCTTACTTCAGTCTCGAAAAATAGTGAAATTTTATTTATCATACCGGATAGCGGAGAATACCCATTATTGGTGACAGAGAAATATCTTCAAGAACGTTCTCAATGGTTTATTCAACCATGCAATAAATGCGGTATGTCGGAGATATTCGGTACACCATCCGAGTTAATTAGTGGTTTATTCTCAAGCAGACCAACAGATTTTAGAATGGAAGGTTTTACAGCATTCTGTGGAGTTTGCGGTGGTGTACTGGTAATATCCCACATAGATTACAATCCAGAGGATGAGGAGAGTAGCGAAAATCAAAGCAAACTTACTTCAGACAGGTCGCACCAAAATAAGGCATGGTGGCAATTCTGGAAGTAGCGATCGCTCAAATTAACTCAAAACCTAACCATACTTAAAACTATTGAAATATTTCTAAGGTTTTTGGCGATCGCACTACCGATTTAAGTATCAGTTAATCTGCGATCGCATCCATGAATTAAATATTAATCTTCATCGCACTTACCAATTAAGCATCAGTTAATCTGCGATCGCACTAAGAGAAATAATAATGCGATCATCAAAATTCAAAGTGCGTGGGATTTTACATGAATAAGCTCACGTTCAACAGTTTTTTTTCGTAAAATACCTGCGATCGTTTCCAAGACTTCAGATAGCTCATTATCATTCAGAAAATTTATTGATGGGAGCTGTTCACCCAGGAGCAAGCTAAAAAGATACTGCTTAGCATCAAAGGGTAGGGCGGTGATTATGACCTCAAGACTGTCTGAATAAACCCGTTGTTTGCCTTTGCGAAACTGGCTAATCATTTGCTGACTAACCCCCGACTGCTCAGAAAGCCACTTGGCACTAATGCTGTATGTGTCTAGGGTTCTGTCGATCGCTTCAGAAAATTTCATCTTCATAGATTTATCTTTATCGTCCTTGTTACAAATTCTTTTACAAAAATTAACAATATAATTCATTCAAGACTGAATTTATGCGCTAAGATTCAGTTAATGCTTAACTAAATATACACCGTTCACATCTAAAGCATACCAAATGATTAGACAGATTCAAGCACAGACCATTATCAATCTATTCCCCAATCTACTCGATTGGCAATTAACTAAGAGTATTCCAACTAAAAAATGATCCAAAACTTTAGTCACTTCGACAAAAGATTTCAACTCACCATTTTTTCAAAGTTGGTAAGCGATAAATCTGCTCTTCGATTTGCTCCATTGCTTGTTCTGTAAGTTTAACTCCTGTATGATAAATTTTCTCAACCAAAGTAACCACAGGCTGTTTGCCCTTAAAAGTTAGGGTAGAAGCAAATTTGAGGATGGTATCAACCCGATCAAGTAAGCTGCCACGCCAATGTTGCTCAAGCCAACCAAAAGCACGCTCAACCGGATTATATTTACTATGATAGGGAGGATAATAAGCTAGTTGAATATTTAGTTGAAATTTGTGAACGAACTTCAGGAGCCGATCCATAAACTGAGTAAGTCGAGAATGGTTTTCCGGTCCATTATCTTGGTTGATGACTAATTTCCGAATCTGGGCAAAGGGGTCTTTCACACTCATCCACCATTGCTCAAGGATATCAACAATACAATCCGCCGTTAGTTTCGACTGTACGAAAAATAGAAATAACTCGTTTTCTTTAGGTAGAAAAATCCCGTAAGGGGTAATTGCTGGACAATTTGAAAAGTCGTGATCGTAGGCCACCGTTTTGGTCCGGGTCTTTCCACCTCGGTCGAACTCTCCAATTTTGATTCCTGCCTTGGCATCTAGAGAAATTCTCAATGTGGTTGAGTCATCATCTGCTTGCTGATTGATGCGGTTAACTTCTGTAAAGATGGCTTCGGTTTCTGGGATCTGTTTGATTGGGTTGGTTTTAGCCACCCTTTTTCATCCATAACCGAGTTGATTTAATCTTTGTCTAATTACCGCCGCGGTTGGGAGTTCTTCATCTTGATACCCTTTGATTTCTATCAATTGCTGACGGACTTGCGCGGCTGATAGTCTGGTCTACAAACGGGTACTATCAAAACTTGGGTCAGTTTGGCTTTGTGGCTCTACAATTGAACGTAGAGCTTCTAGGAAATTTGGCAGCCGATGTTCCGTTGATTTACTGCCTCTCAACCGGAATGAGTCGGCGATCGACATGCCATGCTCTAACTCCTGCATCCCTTTCCGAATTGTCCGTCGATTCCATCCTAATTCTCGTTCTGCAATTGTTGCTCCTCCTCGTCCCCATCCTTTCACTACTTCTGCCATGAATTGTCTTCGGTCACTTCCTTTTAGCTTTTGTGCTGTCTTGATGTACAACGACCTCAGACTATCAGTTAGTTGGATTAACGATTTTGAAGACATTAACCATACCCCATACTAATTATTCTCTCAGTATCCCTGGTTTTGGATCATTTTTTCCTTGGATTACTCTTATGTAGCGATAGATCGGACAAATTGGAAAGGGATAAATTTATTTATAGTTAGTGTAATTTGGGATCAAAGAAGCTTTCCTGTATATTTTGAATTATTACCGAAATTAGGTAATAGCAACTTCTCTGAGCAAAAAGGAATTTTATCTCAAGTATTACCATTATTTAGCAATTATAAAGTCTGCCTTTTAGGAGATAGGGAATTTTGTTCAATTCAGCTAGCAAATTGGCTGTCAGAGCAGCAAATTTACTTCTGTTTACGTCTCAAAAAAAGCCATTTCATCGAACAAAAACCAGGCGTTTGGTTAACCTTAAAAGACTTAGGTTTATCTCCGGGTGTTTCCCTATTTATCAAAGGAGTTAAAGTTACTAAAACTCACAGCTCATTGGGATTTAATCTGGCTGGTAAATCGCCAAGAAAAATTTGCGGATTAGCTCCGGAAGAAGCCTGGTTTATTTTGACAAATTTTGAGACTTTAGCCGCAGCAATTTCGGCTTATAAAAAACGATTTGAGCTTGAGGAAATGTTTAGGGATTTTAAGAAAGGTGGCTATAATTTAGAGGATACTAATGTTGCAGATGAGCGTTTAATCAGCCTAATTATCTTAATATCAATTGCTTATACTTCGGCCACATTACAAGGACAAAAAATTAAAGCCAAAGGTATCCAAAAATATGTTGGTCCTGTCAAAGAATCTGGACGTACTGAAAGAAGACATAGTAGTTTTTAGATCGGATTATATGGACAAACATGGGTAAATTTCGCAGATGATTGTCGAGAATTAGTGGAGGAGTTATTGAGATTAAATTGCAATAAGCGCAAGTATTATCAGCAAGGTTACAGGGCTATGATGCTTATTCTGTCTACATTTTAGCCATCTTTGTCGCCCCTTCAGCCTCCTGAGTTAATTAAATTGCATCTTCAATTAAGTCATCCTTATTATTGGAGTGGATTTACGATGATTGGTAATCCTTGGTAAATTAACCAACTCGATCGACCTTGGTCTTTAGACCTATTCTCCTCGTGAGAGATGGAGAAGGTATGATCGATATCATAACTGGTTGAGAATTGCTTGCATTTACCCATGATTGATTATGCTCACCTCTGAACCCAAATTAGGACATAATTTACCTACCGCCGAAGACTTACCTTTTTCTGACGATCGCCCTGTGGATAGTGAACTTCAAGATAAAATCTCCCATCTGTTAGAATCCATCCTGAATTATATTTGGGCTAGCCGACCTGATTGGTTTTTTGGAATCGACATCGGTTGGTATTTTGACCCTCATCAACCCGCTTTAGCCCCAGACGCTTTGCTCAGTTTAGGAGTACCAAGAGTTTCAGGAGAAAACCTGCGTTTAAGTTATGTGACCTGGCAAGAAAATGGGGTAGTGCCAATTTTCATGCTCGAAGTAGTTTCTCGCACCCCAGGAGGTGAGTATAAACGCAAGAAAATTGAATATGCACAACAGGGAGTTTTGTATTATGTCATCTATGCTCCTTTCCGCCGTCGTTAGCCTAGATTTATGGTGCATCGTCTAAGTGCAGGTAAGTACGAATTGCTCTCAGGTAATCCAGTTTGGCTGCCAGAAATTGGCTTAGGAATTGGCAAAGAAGTTGGTACTTATCATGGGATTAAGCGAGAATGGTTATATTGGTATGACGAACAAGGACATCGATATCCAACCCCTGAAGAAATCACCCAACGAGAATATCAAGCCCGACTTGAAGCCGAGCAACGAGTTCGGCGACTAGCAGCACAATTAGCAGCCCTGGGAATTGACCCTAATACAATTTGAATATTATAATTGATCGGGTGTTCTGCATCCGATCTTACTCATCCTCCCTGGAAATTACCTTAATTCAGGTTGAAGGAAAGCCGGTTTCTGAAACTATCATTGAGGAACGGCGCTAGACAGCAATTTATTATTTCAAAACAATGGAAAATAATTCTCAGCGTCTGTGCGATCACGCTAATCCGGATATTATGCCCAGCTGGACATGGTAACTTCGTTCGCCATTCCTCACTTGGTTATAGCATTAAATTATCATATTTGCAAGATATCTATCCATAATCTCTTTCTTGTGATACCAATAGATCAGTAGGAGACTAGAGCAAACACTGTAGATAGTCCTACTAAGGAAGATAACAATGACCCATCACCAGCGATCGCAACCTTGAAGGTAAAAAGGAAGAGACCAAGATGTTCAGTCATATACCCACCCCTCCCAAACGGGACGATTCGGTTAGTAAATTCTGTACATATCTAAGAATAGAGAAAGTAAATGATCGGTCAACTATTTACTGGAAATCCGTTCCTCATTTGCAACGTCATATCAAATTGTACAAAGAGAAACACGAACAATTTTTATTGTTATTGGAGCAGGAAGATCAAGATAGAGAATTAGTGGTGTTTTGGATAGAGATAGCACTTCATCATCTCCCTCAACCAACTGCATGGGAATTGCCCAATCGGGAGGAATTAGCTGTACAACACTTACAATTTTACTGTGAAGAGAGTTGCTATTATGCTGCTAAAGAAATTTGGTTAAAAAATCAGTCTTTTGCTTGGGAAGACTATTTCGCTATTGGTCAAAGTTTGATTTATGACCGTGATGCTTTTAGAAGAATTTTAGCCAGATATAATTGCAGCCAAAGTCTATTTTCTACCTATATAAAATCTTCCTTAAGCAAGCATATTAAAGATAAAGCATCAGTGTCTAAATTTGGTCGTTGGCGATTATTATGTAAGGAAAAAGATGAGATATTAAAAGCCGCATTGTTAGCAGAGTCAGGATGGAAAACTGAGCAAACGAGAAATTTTTTATCTGCTCGAAAATGTTTTAAACAAGTTTATCATATTAATAAAGTTCAAAATCCTGCTCACAGAACTGGAACTATATGGCCTAATCCTGACTCTCGTGATTTCCAAGAATCTGCTGAAGTTTACAATACTGAGAAACGGTTGTTTTCTATAGCACCAGATCTTACTGGGGAGGAATTAGAAAAGTGGATGAATATCTGTATTATTGCTTTACAAAATTATGCTGATCAATCGATCCCATTATCTCATTGTACTTCGATAGAATTTCTCCAAGATGTCGGGCATGAATTTGAGCTAGAAAAAGAAAGCATTGCGAGAGAAACTGCATCATTAGCAGAGGAACAAGGAAGTATAATTAAGCGAATTGAGCGAGATTTATATCAGCAATTACTGACCTTAAAATCTGAACAGCAGGAAGTTATGATCCTTTATTATGGATGTAGTTGGAATCAAACCCAGATCGGAAATAGATATGGGGTTCGTCAAGATAATATCTCTCATCGGTTGAATAATATTAAACATAAGTTGCTCCAAACTTTAGTAAAATTAAGTCAACCTGATCTTCGGATTAAGTCTTACATAGATGAATGGTTTAAGCTTAACTATTTAGCTAATCAAACATCAAAAGATTTAATTAATGTTGCTTTATTAGCCGCTTTTAAGTTACTAGACGAACGAAAGCAACAGATCTTGCAACTCCGCTATGAGCAAAAGCAAAATGAAGCAGATATTGCTCGTCATTTCCATCTAACTCAAGCTGAAGTTTTGGCAATTATTCAATCTAGCAATTATCAGTTAGAAATTGCCTTAAGAAAGCAGATGGATCTTTGGATGAAAGAGATTATCAAAAGCTGGCTCAAGAATTTTTGTTTAGATTTAGTAAGGTCGGAATGTGATAATTTAGAATTGTTATTTCCCGGCTTAAAAACAGCAAGTCCAGAGGAAATAAATTTATTATTAAAAGAGTGCTTAAAGAAGTTGATTGCTGAAAATTAAGGAGGCTAGCATGATGTACGAAATTAATGAAATCAAAAATATGGAATTGAACCAATTGTGGCTGTTCATTAATCCCGATACTCAAAAAGTAGCATGGGAGAAAGCTCAGAAACATTCTAATGCGATCGCTCGCTATAATGCCTATGTGAATAATATTTGTTTACAAACGTTCTTAAAATGGTTTAGTGATTGGCTGATTGAAGAAGTGACCATTCAACCGACAATATGGTCTAATGAGCAAGCTTTACCTACTTTTTGGGAAATAGTTAATGGTACAGCTATTCAATTAGGTGAAACGCGACTGATAATAATTCCCACGGAAACAACAGATTTAGAAGAGTTACGAGTGCCCCAGGAATGGGTGGATATTCCTAATTGGATGGGAGACTATTATTTGGCAGTAGAGGTAAATTTAGAAAGTGATGAAAATGAATGCTGGATTAGAGTACATGGTTTTGCTACTCATCGTCAGCTTAAGTATGAGGGTATTTATGATCAGAGCGATCGCACTTATAGTTTAGCTGTAGATCAGTTAACCGAGAGTCTAGAGGTGATGCAGATAATTTGTGGTTTGAATGTGCGGGCAGAAGTTGCTCAATTGCCACAAATGGAAGCTTCAGCGATCGATAAATTATTGCAGTTATTTGGTGATGCTTCTATATATTCTCCTCGGTTGCGAACTGATATACCCTTTGTAGAATGGGCGACTTTGTTAGCATCAGAAAAATATAGACAACAGCTATATAATCGACGGATGGGATTATTAGTACCACAACCAATAGATTTAAAAGCATGGTTGCAAAAGCTGACAGATCAGACACAAATAGCAATGGATGAGATCTGGCAAACTTATGAAACATTATTTGTGCCATTAACACCAGTTTGGAATAATCGAGGGGTAGAAAAAAACCATGAGGGGAGTTATCGGGATGCGATCGCTGCGATAATTCCACTTTTAGATCCGCAAAAATCTGATGAACGGACTCGGTGTCAAGCTGCGGGGGTATTAGGAAAAATTGGCATTGGTAATCGAGATGCAATTAAAGCTTTAACGGAATTATTGCAAACTGCTAATGATGAAGAAACTCGTTGGGAAGCTAGTTTGAGTTTAGGCAAAATTGACCCCGGAAATCCCTTAGCAGGTATTAAAAAAGCGCGATTAATTGACTTAGGAATGCAACTAGAAAGTTATCAGATTGGGTTAGTAGTTGCAATTATGCCTAAAGTTAAGGATAAAATCGGTGTTTTTCTGCAAGTACAGCCACTTAAAGATAGCGAAAGACTACCTCCTAATTTAAAAGTGAGTGTACTTTCTGAATTGGGTCAACCGATTGCAGGTTTGCAAAAAGAATCTCGTCGTAATGATACTAATGAAGGAATAGACAAATTTCTAGTTTTGCGTTTTAGTCCACCATCAGGAACTTTATTTCGAGTTCAGATTAGTTTGGGCGATCGCGCGATCACAGAAGATTTTATTGCTTAAAGGAGTAGTAGTCATGGGAAAAGTTGCAGTTTTAAGTTTTATTGCCAATGAATCAAAATCTGACTTTACTGTCCACTTACAAATTTGTAAAGATGACGGTTTACCAGAATCAGAAATTACTGGCGGTAAATTGCCAGCAAACCAAATAATCGAAGGTTGTTATTCAATGTGGAAAACCAACTTTCGTGGGATAAAATCGAATCTGAGAAGTAATGAAGATGGTTGGGAAATAGATGATAATATTAGCCACTTTGCTAGTAATGAAGGAGTAGATGCTTGCCGTCAATATGTAGAGCAGTTAAACAAAAATATGCAAAATTGGCTGGAAGAATCTAAAGATAAAAAATGGCAGAAAATTAGGGAAAAGCTCAGTCAAGAATTAGCTAAACACCCTGACATGAGACTGACTGTTAAATCAAATATTTCTTTGTGGAAATTACCTTGGCACTGCTTCGATATATTGCAGAATTATCCTGATGTTGGTCTTAGTTTTAGTCTGGAAGATTACGAAATAGAAAATTTACAAAAGGAAACTCTTGCTCATCAAGGTAAAGTCCGAATTCTGGCGGTTTTTGGCAATAATGAAAATTTAGATTTAGAACCAGATAAACAAGCAATTAGGAGTTTAAATGGTGTAGTTCCAGAATTTTTAGAGCAGGTGCGATCGCAGCAACTAATCGAAAAACTCCAAGATGAGACGGGCTGGGATATTTTCTACTTTGCTGGTCATAGTGAGACTGAAGATGAAAAAGGGAGAATTTACATCAATGAAACCGAATATTTAGAAATAAATCAATTTGCCAATACTTTAAAAGCAGCGATCAGAAAAGGTTTAAAAATAGTTATTTTTAATTCTTGTCAGGGGAGTGGATTAGCTTTAGCAGCAGCTAAATTGCAAATTCCCGTTGTTATTTTTATGCAAGAAAAAGTACCTGACCAAGTATCCCATAGTTTTGTAAAAGATTTTTTGACAGAATATGCTGGGGGGAAGTTGTTACATACTGCTTTTAGGAAAGCACAAGAGAAACTGGAAAAATTTACTGATTTACCGGGATGTACTGGATTACCAAAGTTATACCAAAATCTGGGAGTAATACCTCCAACTTGGCAACAATTACGCGATAAAATTGAACCACATCCCTTACCATCACCACCACCTAAACCTAAGTTACAAACTGTTTTAATTGCTAGTTTTATTGTTACCAGTTTGATAGTTGGGGTGCGATCGCTTGGTTTTTTACAGGGTTTAGAATTAGCAGCTTATGACCATCTCATGCGAATGCGATTACCTGAAAAACCAGACGATCGGTTTTTGATTATAACAGTCGGTGAAGAAGATATACAATATCAAGCAAAAAGATATAAAGATTTAAATCATTCCTTATCAGATACAGCATTCATGGATCTTTTAAATAAATTAGCTCCTCATCAGCCACGAGTAATTGGCTTAGATATTTATAGGGATTTATCTGAAAATTTCAGTAAAATTTTACCAAAAAATCAGAATTTTACATTAATAAATATATGTACAATATCTGGTAGCAAAATTAAAAGTATAAATCCTCCTCCTGGTATTACAAACGAATATTTTGGCTTTAATAATGTACCAAATGATCCAGATGATGTTATCCGCAGGCAAATGCTATATAGGAGCAAGGATGATATTTGTCCAACAAATGATTCGTTCAGTTTAAAGATAGCGCTGAGTTATTTAAAAGCTAAGACAAATAGACTCAATGAAAATAAATTAGAAATTGCTTCACCATCATTAGGTAATTTCGCTTATCCGGAAAAATTTCAGCATAATTTTGGTGGTTACAACTTATCGCCAGAAGAAGCTATGGGATATCAAATTCTACTAAATTACCGATCAGCTTCTTTCCCAAAAATTTCTATGAGGGAAATTTTTAACGGATCAATGGATTCAAGACTTGCCGAATTGGTAAAATCTCGTATAGTTCTTATTGGTATTGACAAGGATAATGAAGACCAGCATTATACTCCTTATACTAATGGGCAAAAGCGTGAGAAATTACCTGGTGTAATTATCCAGGCGCACATGGCTAGTTCGATTATTAGCGCAGTTTTAGATAATCGTAGTTTATTATGGTGGTGTCCAAAATGGGTAGAAACGATTTGGAGTTGGAGTTGGTCTATCATAGGAGGGTTACTGATTTGGATGCTGCGATCGCCATTACTACAATTATTGGCAATTTTGGCGACATTAAGCACTATATATATAATCTGTTTGATATTTTTTCTATTTGCAGGTTGGATACCACTTATCCCATCCAGTTTAGCCTTGATAATTACCAGTGGAAGTGTAATAATTTACACAAATTTTTCCGAATCAAAAAATTGCAAATATTTTCTAAAAAAACTAAAGGAGGAAAATAGAATATGAATACATATAAGTTAAGTTTTCGTTTGATAAATATTTTGGGTGCGATCAGTTGGATATTTATAAGCTTTACTATGTATCCTTCACAAGCATGGGGACAGTTAAACCAACCCAATAGTAATGTTAATAATAAAAGATTGCGCTTTATTCCACCAACATTAGAGGATCAAAATAATAATGATGGTGCACCTAAAGATGAAACAACCACAGGAGGACGTAATCCCTGTCCAAATGTAAAAATACCTTTAACTGCTTTGACACCTAGAAAAAAATTAGGTTTGAGTGTTAGTAAACAGCCTACTCTTTGGTTTTATGTTCCCTATTATTCACCTAATCTACAAGGTATAGAATTTGATTTGCTTGATTCAGAAAATAATCGTGTTTATAACTCACAGCGATTTCAGCCACAAGAAAACCAGAACTTCATTAGTATTCAGATTCCTAGTTCAATATCTTTAGAATCCAATAAAGATTATCAATGGGCATTGTATGTTTACTGTAATCCCGACAACTCATCTGATCATGCTGATTTCATGGGTGTGTTTCAAGTTACAGAAGGTAATCTTTCTCTGAATAGAGAATTACAAAAAGCAAAAACTTTGTTGCAACAAGTTGCTGCTTATGCAAATAATGGTATTTGGTATGATGCTGTGAATACATTAACTAGACTGCGATGTGAGCAACCAAAAAATGCCGAAATAGAAAGTGAATGGATTTCTTTCTTAGAGTCTGTTAAAGGGTTAGAAGAAATTAGCAAAGTTAGCGATATCAAGTGTTACAGCTATAAGGAATAAGGGGTTCTCAGCAGAAGAAGGGTGAAGCATTCATATCTAATATTACTAGTTTGATCATTCAATTGTCGCTAAACATGCTTCACCCCTACACTTAAATGAACCGTATTGACCTATAACCAGTTTCCAATTAAAACATACGCAGCCCAATAAAGAGGTTTATTATAATTATTATCTTTTAATAAATCTTGTTGGGCTAGTTGGAGAGCATTGGCTTTGTTTGATATTTTAGGGTCACTTAAATGTTTATAAAATTTGTCTACTAATATGGCACTAGAATCATCTTTTACTGTCCATAAAGTGGCGATCGTACTACGGGCACCAGCTCTTACAGCTACTCCCGCTAAACCTAATGCTGCTCGTTTATCTCCTGCGGCTGTCTGGCAAGCACTTAAAAACATTAATTCAATCGGATTCCGATTAATTTGGGTTCTAGTTTGCAGTAAATCGTACAATTCGTTAACCTTAATTTTATTTTGCCAAGCAGCAATATATGTATTATCAGCTTGAGAACTGAATTGACCATGAGTAGCCAAATGAACTATAGAAATAGGACGCGCTTTAATTTGTTTTGCAAATTCATTTTGACTGAATTGTTCGTCTAACAAAGGCTGAGTTCTAGGAAAACGGGATTTAATTTTATTCAATTCTGTGGCAACATAGGGCAAAGCTGGTAAATTTTCATTTACTTTTGATACTCCCGCTGCTAATATGTCAAACTGCTTTTCGATTTTTTCTGATTTAAGTAGTTTTAACCCCGGAGTTTGAGCTACTGGATACTTTTCTATCAAATATTTTTTTCCGTCATAAAGAGCAGACATAGGAATATTTTGTAATAAACCATCTAGTACAAAAACCAAAGTTTCTGGTTTTTTATTATTCAATTCTTGTTCTATATTCTTTAATAAATATTTATATAAATCGTTTAAAAGCTGCCTATCTTGGTTGGCAAATCTGGGTTTATCTATTTTGAATTGAATATTTATAATAGTCTTTTCTAAGTCTTTTTTAGATATTTGATATAAATAATGTTTCAGTTTTTCATCATTAGGAAATTTGACAATAGTATCTAAGCTGTTATCCAAAATAATAGTATATATAACAGCAGCTTTAGGATCGATATCCTCGATTTTGGCAGATTTTTCTTCTTGAAGGCTACAGCGAAGATGATTTTCTAATTCAGCTACTTTTAAATCTTCAATCGTATTAATAGCTGTTGCTAGATCGTCTGATTTTAATAATAATTTAATTAATTCTCGATAAACTGGCTCTACTCTATCTCTAAAATAAAACTGAAGATCTGAACTTACTTCTTTTTTATCTAAATACAAATTAATACCAACTAAACCTAACCGAAAATCTTTGAGAGTTTTAACAGCTTGAGTATATGCCTTAATTGCTTTATCATCCTGTTTTTGACCAATTTCTATTCTACCTAACTGCCATGCCCACTGATAAATAATATCAGATGCTTTAATACCTTGAGCTAAATTTAAGGATTGTTCTGTTAATTCTCTAGCTTTTTGCCAATTTTCTGTCTGTTCGTACAGCCATCCTAAATTACCTAAAGCATAGCTTTCTGCTCTTGGATCTTGTATCTCTACTGCGTGTTTGTGGGCTTTTTGTAATAATTTTTCTATTTCTAAAAATGAAATACTATCGGCTGTAATTTTTTGTTTATCAGATTTTTGCTGCAAAATAACTAAGCTACAAGCCAAATTTATTCTGGCATAAATTTCTCGGCGATTAATAGTTAAATTATCAATTTCTTGACTAATTTCGGTTATTAATTTATTTGCCATAAAAAAGGAATTATCCCATTTATCTTTCCAAGCTTCATTTTCTAAAATCGTTAACAAAACATTTAGATGATTGAGGTTTGCTGCTACCTTAGTATCTAAATTAACTTCTGTAATATTAACCTTTTCGTACCATTGTTCTGCTTCTTGATAAAAGTTAAAAGCGAAATTGGTATCTTCTTTTAGCTCATTTTTACATTCTGAAATAGTTCTTAACGATAAGAGTTGATTACTATTAGGTACTTGTAAATCTTCAGCTTTTTTGCCAAAAGCCCGCTGTACATTACCTAAACTTAGCCAAATATCAGCGATCAGTTGAGGAGATGCTATTTTAGCGGTTTCTAAACTTTTTTGTAAAGTACACCAAGAATTTTCTAAATCTCCAACTACTTGCAAGGTATTTCCTAAGTTTAAAAGTGCTATAGCTTTAAATCTATCGTCTTTTTGAGTTTCATCAATTGTTTTTTGAACTTTAGTTAAAACTAGCAGAGCACGACGGTAACGTCCAGAAGCTTGTAAAATTTGAGCTTGGTTAATTTGACTACCGATCGCACCTTCATCATCTTTTAATTGAGTATAAATCTTTTCAGCGTTTTCTAAGCTTTTTAAAGCATCTTCTAGTTTTCCTAATGCTAATTGTAAATGTCCTTGAGTAGTTAGCGATCGCGCTCTAACTTGCCATACTTGTGATGTATCTGGCAAAGATTCTAACAATTTCTGGCTTTCATCTACTGCTTTTTTTGCTTCATCCCAGTTACCAAGTTGCTGATTAGCTAAAGATAAATAATTCTTAACTAAAGCTTGATATAATTTATCTTCTGAACCTGATTGTAGTGCCTTTTCCCATAAATCTTTTGCCTTAGTAAAATACCCGCTTTGATATGCTTCAATTCCTGGATTTAACAAATCCTGTTCTAATGGCTGAAGATTTGCTAAATTAGTATCCCCATAAATACTATTTAAAGTATTTACTACACCATCATTTACTACCTTTAAGTTTTCTATTTGGACTGAATAAGTATTAGCAATATCTGGCGCTAGCAAATTTAAACCTAGCGTAGAAATCAACCCCAAAACTGCTAGAAATAAAAGTTTTAAGAACGGTTTTATAAAAATCATGTATTTTCTTGCCATAAATTATCACCTCCCTAATTTTCAATGTCTAGAAACAGGAGAACAACCACCTGGACTTAGCCAGGAACTTTCCGGTGTAGTATTGGGTATTTGTGTAATCAAAACTACCTGACCTTTTTTATTAACTAGCCAACCAGTAGCTTCCTCAATTGGAACTGATTTGGTTACTTGTTGTCTAGGAAGAGAAACTACAGAATTATCTAGTTTGACTGGTCGGAAATCATCCCAAAAGCGATCGCTATTTAGGGCATCATTAGGACTAGGGGGTACACCGCCTAAACCAGTTTTAACAAAACTACTACCACGTTTGCCGATTGTCGATTGTCCCGCAACTTCACACCCTTGAGGTATGTCTGATAGCTCAAAACGTTGTGATAAAGCTACTAAACCTTGACTTGGATTAATCCTAGGTGTTTGAATAGTAACTGTACCATTAAACTGCGGTCCTAATGTGGAAGTAGCTGTAATATCACTGGTTTGGGGACTAGCAATCTGATTTACTGTTGTTCCGTTTATGAATCCTTGACGAAAAATTCCTTGAGTGTTAATTTTGACTTGACCGCCAAAACTTTGTTGAGAATTAGCGGTAATATCACTATTTTCTAAAGCTGCTAATACTCCCGTATCAATATTAATATTGCCGCCTGTAGCGGCACCTGTAGCATTAGTAGTAATTTGACTGTTGCGGCGTAGTTGCAAGGACTGAACTTTTAAGAGAATATTACCAAAATTTCCAGCAGAAGTATTCGCCGCAAGTCCCCCATGATCCAGACTAATAGAATCTGCTGTAACTTTTAGGTTGCCCGCACTCCCTGAGCCATCAGCGCTGACACTGGCTTGAGCTCCATTTTGAATTGTGAATTGCCCTGCTTGAATAGTTAAATTTCCTCCCACCCCTGTAGAATCTTTGTCTGTATTAGCAAATAAGCCAGTAGATGAACCTTCATTGTTACCAACAATATTTGTACTAAACAGGGGAGAGCGCTGAGTAAAATTCGGATCGCTACCAGAAAGTAAAATATTGTCCGCAGCATTAATAATCACATTTCCTGCTCGTCCGCTCTTTCCGGTCGAAGAAATGAGCTGTCCGCCACCAATAGCTTCAAACCTTTTAGTATTGATCGTAATGTTACCCCCATTACTATTAGTTAGAGTTTGGGCATTAACGACCGCTCCATTTGATACTCGAAAATTATTTGTAGTTACTGTAATGTCTCCACCTTGACCCGTTGCCTTTGATTCTGTTGATGCGAACAATCCACTGGATGACAAGTCGGAGCCTACGCCATCAACATTAACGAAATCACCAACGTTTAATACAATATTACCAGCTCGTCCTTGCCCTTCAGTTCTGACAATCACCAAGGCACCATTTGTCACTAAAAGAGAACCCGTTGTCAGGTTAATGTTTCCTCCATTACCAACCCCTGTCAGCTTGACGCTGCTGTATAAACCGGAAGACTGTTGACTTGGTATCGATCCCTCTACCAGCACTAACGGCCCTTCCCCATCTAAAATCGTTTGATTACGGACAGAAATGGTGATATTGCCTGCATTGCCATGCCCTTGAGTGCTCGCTGAAATTAAGCCACCGTTTGTTAATGAAAGGGAACCCGTTGTCAGGCTAATATTTCCCCCATTGCCGATCGCCTTGTTTGCTTCTACTCTACTGTAAATACCGCTAGAAATGCCGTCGTGGCTGCTTACATTATCAAAAGAACTGGCATTACTAATGTGGAGATTAACGTCTCCAGCGTTTCCCTGTCCTAAGGTGCTAGCTTTAATCAGCCCTCCATTGGTTAAATAAAGAGCATCGGCTGTGATATTAATACTACCACCTTGACCAGTGGCGTTGGATTCAACCAGGTTGTATGCACCAGATTCGCCATCATTACCTGCTCCGTCAAAGGAGATCGAACCGATGGCGTTAATTTCAATATTGCCTGCTCGATTTCCAGGTGTGCTTACCCCTGACTTAATGCCTGCTAACAACCTACTTCCTTGTGCCAGGTACAAATTTTGCAGATTAATCGCCATACTACCAGCACCCCCACGCACGTCTAATGTCGCGCCATTTGTCAGGGAAGCATCCGCCCTCGCGATTGAATCTGGAAAGCTCAAACTTAGGTTATTGTTATCCCAGTTGAGCCTAACTGTTCCGGAGCTGCTTAAACCTCCCAACTCAACTCTACCCCCCGGAGCCTGCAAATTTCCACCCTCTAATCTGACCTCACCACCGACGAGCGCGATGGTTTTACTAGGTAGCACTTGCAATCCCACCATTTGACCGTTACTATCGATCGCCCTAGATTGATTCACTATCCTGCCGGGATTACTACCATACCCTAACCCCATGGGGACATTAATATTGAGCAAAGCCGAGGTTTGTTCCGGAGCGATCGCGCTAAACTGAGTCCCATCCGCCAACTTAATCGTATTTGCTGTACTGGCTATAAATGAACCACCAATATCTAAAGCAGCATTTTTTCCAAAAATCATCCCATTTGGATTAATTAAGAATAGATTAGCTAATCCATTAGCCTTGATTAAGCCATCAATATTAGATATAGAACTACCAGTAATGCGACTAATAATATGCTGAATATCCACAGGATTATTAAAAAAGACTGAGCCACCTGTAGGAACAGAGAAGTCGCGGAAACTATGAAAAAGATTACCACCAAATCTAGTGTTTCCCGTGACGGTAAAATTCAGACCATCACTGGTAGTAACTTTAGTAGTTAGACTAGCATCTGGAGTAATTTGTGCCTGTAAAGACACAGGATTTACTATCTCGATGAGATAGTAAATCAACAGACTGATTGTGATCCGGAGTTGACGCATAGTCTGGGTCATCATTAATATTTACCAATTTTTGGTTTTTTACTACCAATACATATTAGTCTAATCATATCTGCGAGCAAGCCATTTGACAATAGCTTTATCAGATCTAGGACTTACGCGCTGCATTATTTATTGTTATTACATCGGAAAGGGAGCGATCGCATTGCCGCTTCTTGGGATTGACAATCGCGCTCTAACTTGCCATACTTGTGATGTATCTGGCAAAGATTCTAACAATTTTTGGCTTTCTTCTACTGCTTTTTTTGCTTCATCCCAGTTGCCAAGTTGCTGATTAGCTAAAGATCAGTAATTCCTGACGGGGTGACGAAATGGGTTCAAAAGATTACAGTGTAAAGAATGTAGCAATTTATGGTAAAAAAGGGTAGGTCTAGTTTTGTCAAAAAGACCCATCCAAATCAAATGTTACCTGAATTTTACCAAATACATCTGAAAAGTCAACTAAGTATTGCTGAATATATTTTTCTGAAACTTCTGATTACAATACTCCGGACACTTTGGTGAGAGAAAATTATTTATAGGTATAATTGACTAACCAATAGTTTTCGGCCAATAGCCAAAAGACAGACTGGGACTAGCCGAAAACCTGATTTGGCAGATATTTTCGATTCTGAATCGTTTTCTACTTGAACAATTTTCTGGCCAAATCAGGCAACCGAACGGATTGGGCGCAATTTTTTCCTTACTGAGATCACCAAAAAAATATCGATCGTGAGAGAATTTACTATGTAAATTCGACCCGACCGATAATTATGAATTTTCTAGAAAACATCTTAACTCAACTTGCTGGGATTAGTAAAGCTCAAAAAAAATTTTTCTTAACCTTAATGACAACTATCTTGTTAGTCTATGGTAAAGTCAATTTTACTAATTTAAGTCGTTACTCGCAGTTAAACGAAAAAACTTATCGACGCCATTTTCAGCGCTCCTTCAATTTTTTGGAGTTAAATAAACAACTCCTGCAATTAGCCCTAGCGGTCACGAGTCGAAAAATTTTAGCAATGGACTGTTCATTTATTCAAAAAAGTGGTAAAAAAACCTATGGAAAAGATTATTTCTATAATAGTAGTAAGAGCCAAGCAGAACGGGGGTTAGAAATTTCTCTGCTCGCACTTATTGATTTAGATATCAACACGGCTTATGCTTTATCTGTTCAGCAAACATCACCATCTTTGCCCACAGAATCACCAAGAAAAACCACCAAAAAATCGCCAGGAAAAAATCAGAAAAAATCCCGAAAATCTAGTCCGAAAACATCGGACAATCAAGAGGATGAAGCTACAAGAGTAGATCAGTATTTAGAGCAACTAAAAAGAGCTCAAAGCTATATTCCATCGGATATACGCCACCTAGTAGCTGATGGGTACTATAGTAAAAAAAAGTTTGTTGATGGGGTGATATCTGTCAATTTTCATTACCTAGGTAAATTGCGGATTGATGCCAATATGCGTTATTTATATCAGGGTGAACAAAAAGAGCGTGGTCGCCCACGTCTCTATGCAGGAAAAGTCAATTTCACTAATTTAAGTCGTTTGACTTGGGGCCAGGAAGTTGAGAAATCAGTTAATATTTATAGTGCGATAGTTAATCATGTCTCCTTAGAGAGAAACATTAAAATTGTCGTGGTTGTTGATCAGCGTCAGCCTGACAAAACTGGTTATCTAATTTTGTTTTCAACAGATTTGTCGCTGACCGCCCTGGAAATTTACGAGTATTATCAGGCTCGTTTTCAGATTGAATTTATTTTTCGTGATGCTAAACAGTTTACAGGATTAGTGGATTGTCAAGCCCGTGATGCGGCCAAATTAGATTTTCATTTTAATGCTAGTCTGACAGCTTTGAATATTGCCAAATTATCAGCCAGATTAAACCATCAAGAAGATGAGCCCTTTATCTTTTCTATGGCTACTTATAAACGCCAAGCCTTCAACGCGCATCTTTTGGAACAATTTATTTTGAAGTTAGATTTGGAGCCGACTTTGATCAAAAGCCATCCCAATTACTCAGAACTACTTTCCTACGGTGCGATTGCAGTTTAATTTTGTCCGGAGTATTGTGATTAAGATTTTACAATCAATTAAAAAAGTGAAGTTAGAAAGTATAGCTAATGCTCTCCCATTACCGATGATTTTTGAAAGTAGAAGAAAAAAGCTACAGCGATTTCTATCATTGCCAGGTAGGGGCGCAAAAGCAATACGCCCCTACAGATTAGTAAAATTTGGTGGCCGATTGTTACCCAATGGCTAAAATTATATTTTGACCCAGAAAAAATAATTTATGTAGCGATAGATCGGACAAATTGGAAAGGGATAAATTTATTTATAGTTAGTGTAATTTGAGTTCAAAGAAGCTTTCCTGTATATTTTGAGTTATTACCGAAATTAGGTAATAGCAACTTCTCTGAGCAAAAAGGAATTTTATCTCAAGTATTACCATTATTTAGCAATTATAAAGTCTGCCTTTTAGGAGATAAAGAATTTTGTTCAATTCAGCTAGTAGGGGCGCAAGAGCAATACACCCGTACTTTGTCCGCAGAATCGAGCGTGTCTTTAGATCTGAGAGTGTCAACAGTAGAATTAATTGGCGTTGCTTAATCAGGGTATGAAAATCAATCAGGGCGTATGGCCATACGCCCCTACAAATTATTTATTCATACCGTAAATCAGCAACGCCAATTAATTAATGGGTTACAATCTTTGAGAAAACGCTATTTGCTCAAACCAATAGAAGGAGAGAAAATTTTATTTAATTTATCTCCGGTTTTTCGAGAGTATGTGAAAAATTATTGCCAAAATTAATCCCGTCGCAATTTATCCTTTGTCTTTGGACTAGTTCTACTGGTGAGGGATTGGGTCACCAGATATAATAGATATCATGACTGATTGAGGATTACTAAATTTACCCATGATTGATTATGCTCACCTCTAAACCCAAATTAGGACATAATTTACCTACCGCCGAAGACTTACCTTTCTGTGACGATCGCTCCGTGGATAGTGAACTCCAAGATAAAATCTCCCACCTATTAGAATCTATTCTTAATTATATTTGGGCTAGTCAACCTGATTGGTTTTTTGGGATCGACATCGGTTGGTATTTTGACCCTCATCAACCCGCTTTAGCCCCAGACGCTTTGCTCAGTTTAGGAGTACCAAGAGTTTCAGGAGAAAACCTCCGTTTAAGTTATGTGACCTGGCAAGAGAACGGGGTAGTGCCGATTTTCATGCTGGAGATAGTTTCTAAAACTCCCGGAGGTGAGTATAAACGCAAGAAAATTACATATACACAACAGGGAATTTTGTACTATGTAATATATGCTCCTTTCCGTCGTCGTCAGCCTAGATTTATGGTGCATCGTCTGATCGGAGGTAAATATGAATTACTCCCAGGTAATCCGGTTTGGCTACCAGAAATTGGCTTAGGAATTGGCAAAGAAGTTGGTACTTATCATAGGATTAAGCGAGAATGGTTATATTCCCACCTCTGAAGAAATAACCCAACGAGAACAACAAGCCCGACTTGAAGTTGAACAACGAGTTCAGATTGAACAACAAGCCCGATTTGAAGTTGAACAACGAATTCAAATTGAACCTTCCAACCAGTAATCCAAATATGAAATATTTTTTAAAGATTATTAACGGATGCTTAACCATTGTTCCCCTAGTTTTAGGATGTGGTAATATTTATTCCGGATTAGCACAATCCATTATCCCTACTAGCAACTCCACAAACACCTTAGTTACACAGGTAGGTAATAAATACAATATTAATGGCGGTACTCTTTCGGGCGATCGCACTAATTTATTCCATAGTTTTGAACAGTTCGGACTTTCCGCAGGTGAAACAGCTAATTTTATTTCTAATCCAGGAATTCGCAATATTTTAGGAAGAGTTACGGGAGGAAATCCTTCCTTAATTAACGGATTAATTCAAGTTACGGGAGGAAATTCTAACTTATTTTTAATGAATCCTGCGGGAATAGTATTTGGAACTAATGCAAGTTTAAATGTGCCCGCATCTTTTACTGCAACCACCGCAACAGGAATAGGTTTTAGCAATAATCAATGGTTTAATGCGATCGCAAATAATAATTATAGTAACTTGCTCGGTTCCCCCTCTCAATTTGCTTTTGACCTAACCAAATCAGGAAATATTATTAATGCAGGAAATTTAACCGTCCCAAATGGAGAAAATCTTACCTTACTGGGTGGAAATGTCATCAATACAGGTCAATTAAAAGCCCCAGCAGGAAATATTACCATTACTGCTGTACCTAATCAGAATATCGTGACAATTTCTGCACCAGGAAATATCCTGAGCTTAGAAATTACTCCACCCCGAAATCAGAATGGGCAAATATTACCGATTAACCCGGTTGATTTACCAACTTTATTAACAGGAAATAATCCTCTTCCCGGATTGAGTGTTAATGGAACAGGTAAGGTGCAACTAAATCCATCGGGAATAATTTTACCAAATGAAACTGGATTAGCGATCGCTTCGGGAAATATCAATACATCAGCGCCGAATCTGGGTGGAAATATTAACATTCTGGGTAATAAAGTGGGATTATTTAATGCCAATTTAGATGGATCAGGAACTAACCAGGGTGGAACAATTAGAATTGGTGGAGACTATCAAGGAGGGGGAACCTTACCCCATGCTCAACAAACTCTCATTACTTCCGATGTCAACATTAATGCTAATGCTACAGAAACCGGAAATGGTGGAAAAGTAATCATTTGGTCGGATAACTTAACTCGATATTATGGGAATATCACCGCTCGTGGTGGTATGAACAGTGGGGATGGGGGATTTGTTGAAGCTTCTGGAAAAGATTTACTAATTTTTACAGGAAAAGTAGATGCAGGAGCAACATTAGGTAAACCTGGAACCTTACTTCTAGATCCAAAGAATATCACTATTACTAATGCTAGTTCACCCTTAGCAACTTTCTTAAACCCTAACCCTGTCACCAATGGTAGTTTCGGAAATTCAGTAGCTGGATCTGGTAGCAATCTCCTAGTTGGAGCACCTGAGAACACATCAGGAGGATTTCCACTGACAGGACAAGCATTTTTGTTTAACACCAATGGTGGATTACTACAAATTTTCAATAATCCTAACCCGTTAGGAGGTGGTAATTTTGGTAATTCAGTTGCTTTTGCTGGAAGTAACCTGTTGATTGGAGCACCTGGTAACACATCGAGTGGAGTTTCAGGAGCAGGACAAGCATTCTTGTTTAATACTGGTGGGAGTTTATTGCAAACTTTAAACAACCCCAATCCTGTAGCATCTGGTAACTTTGGCAATTCTGTCGCTGCTTCTAGTAGTAATCTACTGATTGGAGCATATAAGAACACATCTGGGGGATTTTTACAAGCAGGACAAGCTTTTTTATTTAATAGTAATGGGGGATTACTCCAAACCTTCAACAATCCTAATCCTTCAGGAGGTGGTAATTTTGGTAACTCTGTCGCTCTATCTAGTAACAACTTACTCATTGGAGCACCCAATAACCAATCGGGAGGAGTCTCACAAGCAGGACAAGCTTTTTTATTTAACACTAGCGGTACATTATTACAAACCTTAGAAAACCCCAATTCATCCCCGATTGGTCAATTTGGTTGGTCGGTTGCTTTTACTGGTAGTAACCTACTGATTGGAGCACCTGGTAATTCATCAGGAGGATTTGCAGGAGCAGGACAAGCATTTTTATTTAATTCTCAGGTCGAATTACAGCAAACTTTTAATAATCCTAACCCTGTAGCTAATGGTAACTTCGGTATTTCGATAGCTCCATCTAACAACAATGTGTTGGTCGGAGCATCAGGTAATACATCGGGAATATTTACCAAAGCAGGGCAAACTTTTTTATTTGATAGTAGTGGTAATATCCTCCAAACCTTTAACTCTCCTAATCCTCAAAATAATGGTTATTTTGGGATTTCAGTTACTCCTGTAGACAATAATTTATTAGTAGGAGCTGCTGGTGAAATATCAGCTATTGTTCCTGGTGCTGGTAAAAGTTATTTAATTGCACCTACTTATGCTAGTGCATTATCTTTTAATGACAATCCTAGTCTTTCTCTTAATCTTGATCCTCTAAATATTACCAGCGTTACTAATACAGGTACTAATGTGGTTCTCCAAGCTAATAATGATATTACTGTTCAGCAACCAGTTATAACTAATGCTGGGGGAAATGGTGGGACTCTGACATTACAAGCAGGACGTAGCATTATCGTTAATGCTAATATTACTACTGATAACGGGAATTTAACTTTAGTTGCTAATGAAACTGCTGCTAATGGAGTACAAAGTCAATATATTGATCCAGGTTTTTCTAATATTATGGTTGCACCCGGAGTAACTTTAAATTCTGGTATAGGTGATACCACAATTCGGATTAATACTGGTGCAACTAGCGGTAGTGGTGGTGATATTAATCTGCAAAATATTATCGCTAAAAATCTGGTAGTTGAAAATTTAGGTTTTAGTAATAGCAAAATTATCTTAAATACTCCACTTAATCTGACTGGAAATGTTACTTTAAATGCTAATGGTAGTGTCACCACTCAAGCAATTACTACTTCAGGAAATTCCCTGACAATTAACAGCAACTTAGGTCAAATTAATACGACAGCAGGAGTTCTAGATACTAGCTCTAATAGTCAAGGTGGTGATATTAGTTTATCAGCTCTACATGATGGAATTATTACCAATGATTTGAATAGCAATTCTCTTGGTAGTGGTCATGGTGGTAATATTACCATCAGTAGTGGGGATGCGATTAATATTACAGGTGGTAAACTTAATACCAGTTCCCTGAGTGGAAAAGCTGGAGATGTTCTCCTAACTGCGACTAGTAATATCTCAACTAATGATATTAATACTACTACTAATGGTAGTGGTGCTGCTGGAAATATTACTATCAATAGTACAGGTGGAGCAATTACTAATATTACTGGTGCTTTTAAAGCTAATGCTGATTCAGCCAAAGGTGGTAATATTACTTTAAATGCTAGTAGCGATATTCAGATTAATCAAAATATTAATACCAGTTCTAACGGAAATGGAAATGGTGGTGATATTACCTTAACTAGCACGAAGGGATCAGTCAATATAAATTCGCTGATCGCAACTTCAGCTTTGGCAAATTCTGGGAATTTAACTCTTAGTGCAGCCAATAATATTAATGCTTCATTTATTTCCGCAACAGTCAATCGAGGTAATGGAGGTAATATTAATTTTAACACCACTAATGGTGCAATTAATCTTAATTTTATTAGTGTCGATTCTAATCTGGGTAAAGGGGGGACGATTCTGCTCCAAGCAGGTGGGAATATTAATACAGGAGACCTGAATTCTCATAGTAATACGGGTCAAGGAGGAAATACAACTATCATCAGTAAAAACAGCATGGTGAATGTTGGTAATATTAGTGCAAATGGAGGTGCAAGTGGTGGGAATATTAATTTACAAGCAAGCACCCAAATTACGGGAAAACAAATAGATACCAGTAGTAGTAGTGGTGCAGGAGGAAATGTAAAGATTGACCCAAGTGGAGATGTGCAAGTGAGTAATATTAATACTGCTGGTAGCACAACTGGAGGTAATGTAAATGTAACAGCGGGTCATTTTTTACGAGTAAATGTGCCGATCGCGACAAGTAATTGTGGAACCTTTAGTATTTGCACAGTTGGAAATACTCAAGGAGGAAGTATTTTGCTGACCCATGGAGGTGATGGTATCACACCTTTTATAGTGGGAAATACCAGTCAAAATGGGACGGTAAGTACAATTTATAAGGGAAACAGCACGGGAGAAAAAATTAGTAATGGTTCTTTTTTAGTTAGTCAATCGCAAGATAATGGAAACTTAGAAATCATTACTAATTCTCCCAGTAATTCTCCCCCAGCAATTGCTCCCGTAATTCCCCCAATAACTCCTCCCATAACTCCTCCTATAACTCCCCCAATAACTCCTCCTATAACTCCCCCAATAACTCCTCCCATAACTCCCCCAATAACTCCTCCCGTAATTCCTGTAATCAATCCGATCGTAACTCCCGCAAATACTTCTTCAGTGACTACTCCTATCAATTCCCCAGGGAATTCTTCAATAAATTTATTGAATTTTGAGAATGTAGGACAAGTATTTAACCAGAATTTTTCCCACTTAGAAAAAACTACTCAATTAGCCATTAATGAATCTACATTTCAAACTGAAGTGATTCTTCCTTCCTTTATTCGTGCTGAAGCTGAAAAACAACTGGATCAGGGGCAAATCTCGGAAGCAACTGCTTCGATTGATCGTCTTTATAGTGAAGATGTAAATAATTATATTGGCGATCGCGCTAATAATAGTTCTACCTCAATTACCCAAATTCAGAACCGATTACAGAAAATAGAACAAGCAACCGGAACAACACCAATCATCATTTATTTATTAACTCGTCCAGCGCAATTAGATTTAATTTTAGTACCAGTCAAAGGTAGCCCAATTTTTCATAGCGTCAGTGATGCTTCAGCCCAGAAACTTTTAAAAACTGTTGAAACATTACGCAATGAAATTTCATCACCTTCTCAACGCCAATTCACCACTTACCTAAATTCTGCTCAACAACTTTATCAATGGATAATTGCACCAATCAAAGCCGATTTAGATAGATTAAAGATTAATACTCTAGTCTTCTCAATGGATCAAGGACTACGTTCTTTACCGATCGCCGCATTACATGACGGTCAACACTTTTTAGTCGAAAATTATAGTATCGGAATAGTGCCGAGTATTAGTTTAACCGATTCTAACTATGAATCCCTCAAAAACTCATCAGTATTAGCAATGGGGGGAAGTAAATTTAGTCATCAAAACCCTCTTCCTGCTGTGCCGATTGAACTATCAACCATTGTCAAAAATGCAGACTTAATCCCTCAAACTCCTATTTCCCCTACACCTAACTCAGAAAATCTCAAAAACGGACTTTGGAATGGGAAAGCTTTTCTCAATGAAACCTTTACCTTGGCAAATTTAAAAGAACAACATTTAGCGAAAAAATATGGAATTATTCACCTCGCTACTCATGGAGAATTTAAGTCAGGAGAAGCGGGTAATTCTTACATTCAACTTTCTGATACTCAATTACACTTAAATCAGGTACGTCAACTGGGATGGAATGATCCTCCAGTCAATTTATTAGTGTTGAGTGCTTGTCGAACTGCATTAGGTGACGAAGAAGTAGAATTAGGTTTTGCGGGATTAGCAGTCCAAACAGGAGTCAAGTCAGCTTTAGCAAGTTTATGGTATGTCAGCGACGAGGGTACATTAGGACTAATGAGTGAATTTTACTGGCAACTTCAACAAAAAAATGTTACCATCAAAGCTGAAGCTCTACGACAAGCCCAAATCGCCATGATTAAAGGACAAGTGCGAGTCCAAGATGGTAAACTAATCTTACCGATCGGTACTATCTCCTTACCACCAGAATTAGCCAAAACCCAGAATATCAAATTACAACATCCCTATTATTGGTCTGCTTTTACACTGATCGGTAGTCCTTGGTAAAAAATTAGTCATCTAGGGTTCGCTGAATAAATGTTTATACCGCTTGTCCTGACTACTTGGGCAATTGCTATAACTAATCGGTAAAGATAGAATAAACTCAGTACCTACCCCTAACTCCGAATTAACTTTAATTGTTCCTTGATGTTTTTTCTCAATAATTTCATGAGCGATCGCTAAACCCAAACCCGTTCCCTTTCCTACAGATTTAGTGGTAAACAAGTGATTAAATATTTGACTTTTTACTTCTTCAGTCATCCCTTTGCCGTTATCAGATATTCTAATCTCAACAGCTTTTTTTGCTGTGATTACACTGGTTTGAATTGTGATTTTTTGCCTTGTAGTTTGTAAATCAGCCCAAGAAGATAATTGGGCAACTTCATCAAACATATCGATCGCATTAGCCATGATATTCATAAACACCTGGTTCAATTGTCCAGCATAGCAGTTTACTTGAGGTAAATCGCCATAGTGTTTAATTACTTGAATTTCGGGGCGATTCTCCGTAGCTTTGAGACGATGTTTGAGAATCATTATGGTACTATCAATCCCATCGTGGATATTGCAAGCAACCGGATGGTTCACATCCGCACGGGAGAAAGTTCTTAAGCTTGTGCTGATATCTTTAATTCGGTTCACTCCTTCCCGCATTGAGCTAACTAATTTGGGTAAATCTTCTCGAATATACTCAAGATCAATGGTTGCTATTTCTGCTTCAACTTCTGGATGTAATTGCGGATATTTTTCTTGGACTAGATCGAGCAATCCCAACAGATCATTGATGTAATCTAGAGCGGGTTGAATATTGCCACCGAGGAAACCAATCGGGTTATTTATTTCATGCGCGACCCCCGCGACTAGATTTCCTAATGTGGACATTTTTTCGCTTTGAATAATAGTCAGTTGCGCTTGTTGGAGATCGGTTAAAGCTTGTTGTGCTTTTTGATATAAACGCGCATTTTCTAAGGAAATGGCAGCTTGAGCGCAAATTAAATTCAGGACTTCAATGCGATCGCTAGTAAACGCTCCCATAGTTACATTATTTTCTAGATATAAAACCCCGAGCAACTGTCCCTGATTCAGAATTGGGCTGCAAAGGATACTTTTTGGCTGGTATTTTTGGATGTAACGATCACCAGCAAACTGAGAATTTATCCCGACATCTGCTAATACTAAAGGTTCTAGAGTTCGCTTGACAGTATTCACCAAACTAATTGCCACATCCTGGCTCAATTCTAGGGAAATTGATGGTAAAATTTGTGGTGATTCTCCTGCTGATCCCAATGCGACTATTTTTAAATCTAGATCTTGTTTCATCAGCAAGACACATTTACTTGCTCCCGCATTGGCAATAACTATTTCTATAAGAGTAGTTAAAAGTTTATTTAGTTCAATTCTTCCAGAAATCGTTTGAGATGCTTTGAGCAGAGTTGCTAAATCTATTGCTTCAGAGACACTGCTAGAAATGTGAGTACCAGAGATTGTTCCTTGTCCCAATGTTTCCTTGCAGAAGTTAGTAAGGCGAGGTGGTTGTAGAATGGGCGCGAGGAGTTGAGGATAACGTTTTTCTAAATCAATAACTTTTGCTTTGGCTCCCCATCGACTGTAAGCATAATAAGCATCAAGCGCATGAATTTGGGCAAATTTTTCTTTCCCCCATTCTAAGTAAAACTTCATTGCCAATTCATTAGCTAGTGCTTCTTCGTTGAAAAATTTATTTTCTTTAGCAAGAAAGATGGCATGATCGTAATGTTCGAGTGCTTCGATTTTATGCCCTAAAACCCGTTGCCGTTCTGCTTCAACTAAATGCCATTTGTGTAGATGATTCATGGGAGCATTTTGCGCCCACTGTTTCAAAGTAGTTTGATCAGTTTCCCCTAAGTCAGCTTGTTCCTGCTCTGTAGATAAAAGTGCTAAATGCGTCAGGGCTGTATAGAAATAGAAAATTGGAATAAAAATCATGGCTGATACTGACATCAAATACTGTTTAGCTTGGGTGCTATAGTCTAGAGCAGCCTTGTAATTGCCAAAAATGTAGGCGAGGATAAGTTTGTAGATATAAGCAAAAGCAATCAAGGTAAAATCGTTATTCTGAAGTTGCTGAGGAATTATTACTGTTTCATCGTAGGTATCACCAATTAAGGAATCTGGCAGAATACGAGTTTCTCTCAAATTCTGCACTACCTGTTGTGTCAGATTCAAATAAGCCTGGGAAGAATATTGTTTTGTCTGGACTAAAACAGCCCTATAACCTATTATTTCCGGTTCCCAAGTATCCAGTTCTACCCCGCCTAAAAGGTTCGCATTGAAGTAAGTACAAATAGAGTAGCTACTGTTGAGAAAATCGCCAGTTTCCATCCCAGTTGTATAGCCATCTTTCAGCGTCAGCATCATTGCTCTCAGAGATTCCTGATGGTGCTGAATAAAACAGCCAAACAGAAATATAACTGTAGACTTGTATTCTCGCACATGATTAAATCGGTCAAGTAAATTCAGTGCCAATCGCCCAAAGTTATAGCCTGTTTTGACATCTCCCAAAAAAGCACACAATACTATACTGTGAATTGCATACCCCACCGTTGATGCGGGTGCATTCCCAAACTGGAGCGATAAACTCACCATTGTCGCGCTGAGGATAGGTGTTAATCCCGGCATTCCCTGCATAATAGGTGTAAATAACATTCCTAATAGTTGCATGGTTGCCTGAGTCTGGCGATCGCTCATTACAGGTAGATCGATTAGTTCCTCAATCCCTCTGTCGTTTTGCAGTTTAGCTAAAGTCTGAAATGCTTTGCTAATTTTACCTTCGTCAGGTACAGCAGGGAGTTCAATCCCTAATAGTGCTAGAGCATCTCTTCCCACGGCGATCGCTTCTAACATCTGGCTCTTGGCTGTCAGTGATGCGATTAAAGTTTCGTAAATTTTTATTTTGTCTAAAATCGTCTTAGCTCTTTCTAACACCAGTGTAGCCATCTCTTCCATCTGGTCAAGATCAGCATTCAAATAAGCGGTTTCGGTAGCAGCCACATAGAGATTTAATGTCAATTCATACTGATTTTGCCAGCAGTCTGCTGTCAATAGGTCAATTCCTATTTGCAAATAAATTCTGGCTGCTGTATATGCTGTAGAATTTCTGGCTTTCTGTCCAGCTTTTAAATTGAGTTTGGCTAAGGCTTCCCGTTCCTGCGGTGCGGTGATTAGCTCTTGTCCTTGGTTAAAATGTCTGACAATATCAAACAGTTTTTCCTCTTGCTCTACTAAGGAGGAACTGTGCAGTAGTAATTGGCCAATTTTCAGGTGAGTTGCTTGTTTTTGGTCATCGGGAATCAATGAATAGGCAGCTTGTTGGACGCGATCGTGCAAAAATCGATAAGTCGGATTGGCTGAGGTTTGCCAAACCTCTTTACTATCTGATTGGGTAAAAAACTTATAGATTCTGGTGATGGGAATTACCAAGCCTTCTTGCAATGCTTTCCATAAAGTTGTAGCTGTTATGCTCACAGACTGCTCGCTAACAATTACTAAAGTATTGAAATCAAATTCGGCTCCAATACAAGCTGCTAATTTGAGCATATCCTGAGTCTGAGTCGGCAATTTCTGCAATTGCAGCGCCATGAACTCCACCACATCATCGGTGAGTACCAATGCTTTAACTTTGGCAATATCGCACTGCCAATGCTGCATATCCCAATCAAAACTAATTAATTTATCATCATGTAAGGATTTGAGAAACTGGGTTGCAAAGAAAGGATTTCCTTGGGTTTTTTGATAAACCAATTGTGTTAAAGGTTTGGCTAGGGATAATTCACAATTGAGAGTATCTGCTACCAGTGAATTCAGATCTAATTCCCTTAACGGTGGCAAGGTAATTGTATTTACTGTTGCCCCAGTTTTGACTAGCTCATCTACAGTTAAAATAAATGGATGCACTGGTGAGACTTCATGATCGCGATAAGCTCCTAATACTAATAAATATCCCGTATCTTGCAGCAGCAATTTTAATAAATTTAGAGAAGCGGAATCTGCCCACTGCAAGTCATCCAAAAATATCACTAAGGGATGTTCTTGGCTGGTGAAAACTTGCAGAAACTTTTGAAATAGCAAATTAAACCGATTTTGGACAGCATTGCCTGATAGTTCTGTAGCTGGTGACTGTTTGCCAATAATATGTTCTAACTCAGGAATTACGTCAATCAAGACTTGTCCACTATCCCCAACAGCTTCGATAATTTGAGTTTTCCAGGTTTGCAATTGGTCATCTGATTCAGATAGTAATTGTGCCATTAAGTCGCGGAAAGCTTGCACGAAGGCACTGAAGGGAATATTCCGTTGAAATTGGTCATATTTGCCTTTGATGAAATACCCCCGTTGTCGCACAATGGGTTTATGGACTTCATTGACAACAGCGGTTTTTCCAATCCCAGAAAATCCCGCTACTAGCATGATTTCTGTTTTACCTGTGCTGACTCTCTCAAAGGCAGTTAATAGTTGATTGATTTCGGTTTCTCTACCATAGAGTTTTTCCGGGATAATGAAGCGATCGCTAATATCCCGCTCTCCTAGTTTAAAGCTTTCTAATTTACCTGTTGTTTGTAATTGCGTTAAACAAATCTCTAGATCGTGCTTGAGTCCTAACGCAGTTTGATAGCGGTTTTCCGCATTCTTTGCCATTAGTTTGCTAACTATTTCTGACAAAACTAGAGGAATTTCTGAATTGATTTGATGAATGAGAATTGGATGTTTAGCCAAATGACAATGGACTAATTCCATTGCATCTGCTGCTTCAAATGGTAATTTCCCGATCAATAACTGATAGAATGTCACTCCCAGGGAATAAAAGTCGCTCCGATAATCTATCCCTCGATTCATTCTGCCTGTTTGTTCAGGAGAAATATAGGCTAATGTGCCTTCTAAGACATTGGGATTTTGGATTTCTTGGGTTTCTCGCGGCAGGAGGGAAGAAATACTAAAGTCAATTAATTTGACTTGTTTTGTATCTGGATTAATTAGAATATTAGCAGGTTTGATATCTTTGTGAATCACCTGGTTTTGGTACAGATAATGGAGAATATCTGCCAATTGAATTGCTATGTTCAGAAATTCTCCTAAAGGCAAATATTTATTGATTTGGTTGATATTTATATCTAAATTACTAGAGGCTGATAAAGAGACTCCGCCAAAGTCTTCCATAATTAAAGCGTAGCTATTGCGATATACTTCTAGGACTAGACACTGAATGATACTAGGAATATTAAGATTTTTGGCGATAGTATATTGGTTACGAAACTGGAGAAGTTCGTTAAAGTTAGGATATTCGTTCCGCAACAATTTTATTACCACAGCTAGTTGGTCTTTGGTCCGAATCCCGCGATAGACGACCGTGCGTGTGCCTGAGTAGATTTCCTCGATAATTTGATAATTTGGTAAATTAGGGATAAAATTCATAAGGTCAAGATTTTGATATTTCCCCTTTTATTTTGATTCATAACATAGTTCATGTCAATAATTTAATTGGCAGGAAGATCGCTAATCCTATTCCTACAGATTTAGTAGTAAACAAAAAAGAAAATTTCTATTCCCAAAAAAATAATTCAATCTTGTATCATTAATTACAGAAAACTGGCAAATCATTGGTAATATTTTTGATTTTTTGGTAAAAATTCTCATATCCCTCTACTATTCCCAAGTGATATATAATATTTTTAACTTGTATTCCTTCTGAAGTAACCATTTTTGAATAAATTTTTTAAATTTTGGCGGTTTTTTTAAATAATCTCATTTTTTGTCCCTCGATTATTTAAGTAATCATAATTATTTATAGCATTGGCCTTTATGTAACTTATATACTACAGATTGAAGTACAAAAGGTGGATATTTGGATTTAATGAGATGTCCTGATAGAATCAGCAATATTTGCTTTAGATGAAAATTCATTGTTATCAATGTCCCTGCCTGAGAGTCCTTGCCTCAGCATTGCGATCGCCCGTCTGAAAACCGCTAGCTCAGAACACTTTGCGATTTGGGTTCTGGAAGCACCCTATCCTGGCGGTTACGTTCATCATGACTGTATATGGCCGGAAACCTTAACCCAAGCTTGTCTAGCTTGGCAAGAAATGTTTTCCTCGTCCCATCCATCTGCGTCCATTCCCCAGCCCATTCTGACCTTTAATCAAGAGGAAACTGGATTAGTTCCTAATCAAACACCCTATAGCAGTCGATTGATGCAGCATTTAGGGATTAGTTTTTGGGAATGGCTCTTTGCTGGTTCGATCCAAAGTAGTCTCAACCAAAGTCAAGGTTTTGCTAGTGGTCAAAATAAACCCCTCCGGTTGCGGCTAAATCTACGTGATCCTGATTTAATCGGGTTACCCTGGGAAATCATGCAGCCCCAAGCTGGCAAACCAGCAGTTTCCCTCAACCAATATTTACTATTTAGTCGGACTACTAGCGATGTCGATCCACTTCCGGATTTGCGAAATGACCAAGTGCTAAATATTTTGCTGGTTTTAGGGCAAAATCCAGAAACTAAAACTAACCCAGTCGGATTACAACTGGAATTAGAGGCAAATTCTCTCCTCGAAGTCTTAAAAAATAGCTCCCAAACAAATTTAAACAATGATGAGAACGTTTCCTTGATTCCCTGTAAAGTAGATAAACTGGAAATGCCTACCCCAGCCGAGCTAATTTCTCGTCTAGAAACAGGAGAATATAATATATTTTTCTATGCCGGACATGGTGAAAGTGCGCCGGACGGTGGATTATTATTCTTAAGATCAGATGCTACCCTCAATGGCACTGAATTAGCCCAGGTACTTACTCGCTGTCGCGTCACATTAGCGGTATTTAATGCTTGCTGGGGTGCCCAACCAGATTATCACAACCATCAAGCTGTACCAAGAAGTAGTTTAGCCGAAGTATTAATCCATCATGGTGTACCTGCGGTATTAGCAATGCGTGATCAAATTGCTGATCAAGAAGCTTTAAGTTTTATTAAAGCTTTTACCCAAGCACTAGCAAAACCAGTACCAATCGATCAAGCAGTGGCGATCGCCAGACAACAACTATTAACTCTTTATCGCTTTAATCAACCAGCTTGGACTTTACCAGTCCTCTATATGCACCCAAAGTTTGATGGAGAATTAATTCATGTTTATGATGATAGTTTAACGGAACTACCTACTAATTCTCAGATTGGGATGGAAGGGCGTTTTCCTAAAGCTAGTTTGCGATCGCTAACTCCTCCAATTACAGTCTGGCAAATTCGGACCGGGGTTGCGAAAGTCGGACGTCAACAAGACAATGATATTGTCATCCGTGAGCAATGGGTTTCTAAAAAACACGCGGAAATTTTCTGTCGAGATGTGGTGTTGGGAGTAAATTCCCAACCAACTTATTTTCTCCGGGATTTTTCTAGTTATGGCACCCTCATTCTTGGTCCAGATGGTTGGCAAAAAATTCATCATCAGGAAGTACCTTTACACTCAGGGATACAGCTTAAATTTGGTAGTTCCCAGGGTCAAGCTTTAGAATTTATCATGGAAAATATCACTTAATTACCGATGACAGTGAATTAAATAAAAGCTTTCAAATCTCGAAAATTAAGGAGTTTATAGCGAAATATCTAGAGGCATAAATTATGCTAATAATTCATTAAAATAGTTCTTAAACATCATGGACAAAACTAATATTAATGTATAATTACATTTAGTTCAGCCTAGTTACTTCCCCAAACCAATGACATTCATAGCTAATCGCGATCGCCATAATTTACCTAGCATTCCAGGTTACACCATCAGCGAACAACTTTATGCAGGTTCTAAGACCGTAGTATATCGAGCTATCCAAATTAGTCAACAGCGCTCAGTGATCATTAAGATTCTCCGACAAGAATATCCCAGCTTTAGTGACTTAGTGCTGTTTCGCAATCAATATATTATTACCAAAAATTTGGATATCCCCGGTATTGTCCGACCTGTGAGTTTAGAACCCTATCAGAATGGCTATGCTTTAGTCATGGAAGATAGTGGGAAGATTTCCTTAAGACAATATTGTCAGCATCAGTCTTTAACCTTGACTGATATATTAGAAATTGCTCGAGCAATGGCCAATATCTTACACTATTTACATGAGCATCGGGTGATTCATAAAGATATCAAACCGTCAAATATTTTAATCCATCCTGATACTCAAGAGATCGAACTAATTGATTTTAGTATCGCTTCCTTACTACCGAAAGAACCTCAAGCAATGCAAAATCCAAATCTGTTGGAAGGAACTCTCGCTTATTTAGCACCAGAACAAACTGGACGAATGAATCGTGGGATTGATTACCGGACAGATTTTTATAGCTTAGGTGTCACATTATATGAACTGTTAACTAGACAATTACCCTTTCTTTCTAATGACCCTTTAGAAGTAGTATATAGTCATATCGCTAAAAATCCAATACCACTTGATCAAATTAATCAAACCATCCCTCCTGTCCTATCGGATCTGATCCTTAAATTAATGGCAAAAAATGCCGAAGAGCGATATCAGAGTGCTTTGGGATTAAAATATGATATCGAACAGTGTCAGCAACAATTAGAACGCTGCGGAGAAATAGTTAGGTTTAAATTAGGAGAGCGGGATCTATGCGATCGCTTTATGATTCCAGAAAAGCTCTATAGTAGAGAAAAAGAGGTGCAAACTCTCCTCAATGCTTTTGAAAGGATTAGTAATGGGAAGACGGAATTAATTTTAGTAGCAGGAGCAGCTGGGATTGGGAAAACTGCTGTTGTCAACGAAGTTTATAAACCAATTACTAAGCAAAAGGGATATTTCATTAAAGGGAAATTTGACCAATTTAATTCCAATATTCCCTTAAGTGCGATCGCTCAAGCATTAGGAGATTTAATGGAGCAATTGCTCAGTGAAAGTGACAGCAAAATCCATCAATGGCGATCGCAAATATTAGCAGCATTAGGAGAGAATGGACAAGCATTAATTGAAGTTATTCCGGAGTTAGAAAAGATCATCGGTAAACAACCACCAATCATAGAACTTTCTGGAAGTGCCAGTCAAAATCGATTTAATTTATTATTTAAAAATTTCCTTTATACTGTCGCTACTTCCATTCATCCTTTAGTTATTTTCCTGGATGATCTGCAATGGGCTGATCAGGCGTCTCTGACAATAATCGAACTGTTAATGACTGACAATCAAAATAGTTATTTATTATTAATAGGAGCCTATCGAGATCAGTCAGTTACTCCAACCCATCCCTTAATGCAAACTGTAAGTAAAATGAAAAAATTAGGGTTGGCACTTGAGACGATTACCCTAGATCCCCTCACCTCAGAAAATATTAATCAATTAATTGCAGATACGCTTAATTGTTCTGAAGAATTAGCCCAACCTTTGACAGAATTAATCCATCAAAAAGCTCAAGGAAATCCCTTTTTTACAAATCAATTTCTCAAATTTTTGTATACAGAAGATTTAATTAAATTTGAGCGAAAATTAGGAAATTGGCAATGTGATTTAAGGGGAGTGCGATCGCTAACTATCAGTGACAATGTGGTTGAATTTATAGCATTTCAGCTTCAAAAGCTACCTCAAAAAACTCAAAAATTAATGCAAATTGCCGCTGTTATTGGTAATCAATTTGATTGGGAAACATTAGCAGTAGTATGTGAACAATCTCCGCTAGAGATTACTGCCAATTTGTGGACATCGCTGCAAGAAGGATTTATTTTACCTACCACCCAAATCTATAATTTTTCTTACTCTCAGATTCCAGAAGAATTACCAAGAACAAATGATATTTTGGTAAGTTATCATTTTATCCATGATCGGGTTCAACAAGCAGCTTATTCATTAATTGCACCAGCAGAAAAATCTGCTACCCATCTAAAAATTGGGCAATTGCTATTAGAGGGAACACCACCCGAACAACAGGAAGAAAAACTATTCGCAATTGTGAATCAATTGAACCAAGGACGAGAACTGTTAGTAAATGAAAATCAACGACAAGAATTAGCTCAATTAAATCTCAGGGTAGGTAGAAAAGCCCAAACTGCTACCGCTTACTCAACCGCTTTAGAATACTTTAAAATTGGCATCGAGCTATTAGGGAATAACTGTTGGGAGGAAAAATATCATCTCACTTTAAACCTAGCTACCAGAGCAGCTGAATCAGCTTATCTTCATGCAGATTTTGCGGAAATGGAAAGATGGGCACAAACTGTCTGGAAAAATGCCAAATCTTTATTAGATCGAATTGGGATCTCTAAAGTAAAAATCCAAGCATTAATGGCCCAAAATCAACCATTGCGATCGGTGGAGATAGCTCTAGAAATTCTGGCTAATTTAGGTATAAATATTCCCCCCGATCCTACGACCTTAGAGATCCAACAGGTGATGAGTGAAACTCGATCACTTTGTGAGGATAAATCAATGGAAGAATTGATGAATTTACCATTAATGACCGATGCAGAAAAACAAGCAGCACTGGAGATATTAGGGCTGGTAATTCCACCCACAACTATAGCAAAACCTGCTCTTTTTCCCTTCATAGTTTGCCAACAAGTCGCGCTCTCAGTGGAATATGGCAACAGTTCTTTTTCCGCTTATGCTTATGTTAATTATGGGTTTATGCTTTGTGGGCTACCCAATATTCAATTGGGCTATAAATTTGGTCAATTAGCCTTAGCTTTACTAGAGCGTTTTCAGACTAAAGAACTAGAAGCAAAAGTCTTGGGAAGTTTTCATGCTTTTATCGGAGCTTGGAAGCACCATGCTCGCGAAACTTTGGCTGAATTCTTAAAAACTTATCACAGCGGGTTGGAAACGGGTGATGTGGAATTTTCCAGCTATGCAACTTGTTGGTATTCTCTTCATTCATTTTTCCTTGGTATTTATTTACCAGAACTAGAACGAGAAATATCAATTTACAGTGATTTTTGCCGTCAAATTAAGATCGAACCCATTGTGGTTAAAAATGAAATGTTGCGTCAGGTTGTTGTCAATTTAATTGGCGGTGCAGAACATCCCCACTGTTTGAGTGGAGAGGTTTACGATACCCAAACCATGATTCCTATTCATCAGCAAGCTGGAGATCTTACGGCGATCGGTTTAGCATATATTTATCAAGTTATACTTTGTTATCTGTTTGAGGAGTTTCCACAAGCTCTAGAAAATGGAACTCAAGCTGAAGTGTACTTAGCTATTTTTCCACCATTATTGATTGTACCTCTCTATCATTTTTATTCAGCTTTAACACAGTTAGCTCTTTATAAAACAGCAACAGAATCACAACAAAAAGTCATTTTTGAGCAGGTAGATCACCATCAAGAAAAGATGAAGTATTGGGCGGAAAATGCTCCAATGAACTTCAAACATAAATATGATCTAGTGGCAGCAGAAAAATATCGAGTGTTAGGACAAAAAAGTCAAGCGATTAAGCTATATAACAAAGCTATTTCTGGAGCAAAAAAAAACGGATATATCCAGGAAGAAGCCTTAGCGAACGAATTGGCGGCTAAATTCTATCTCGATCGCGGTAGAGAACAAGCAGCAGCAAGTTATATGCAAGCAGCTTACTATGGATATGCTCGATGGGGAGCATTAGCCAAAACTAATCAACTAGAAGCCAAATATCCACACTTACTCCGACCAATTTTAGCCAAAAAAACAATCAACATTAATCCCCAAGAAACGATCGCTGCTCCTACTCTTACTACCCAAAAGTTTTCTAGCACTTCAAGTAGTAGCAGTAGCACTTCTCAATTTCTGAATGTTGCCAGTATTCTGAAAGCCTGCTATGCTATTTCCAGCGAACTCCAGCATGAGCAACTAATTACCAAACTAACTGCGATTCTGATGGAAAATGCTGGTGCAACTAAATGTGCTTTGATTTTGCCCTCTGTTCCTGAATGGCAAATTGAAGCGATCGCAATTTTACAAGAACATGACCACCAGGAATACTTCCCTCAAGCACCCTTAGAAACTAGTACGGATATACCTGTTTCCCTGATTCGTTATGTGCGTAATACTAGAGAAACCTTAGCTTTTGATGATATTAACCAAATTGAACGCTGGAGTAGCGATCACTATATTCAAAGTAAAAAACCGAAAAGCATTTTGTGTTTACCGATTCTCAAACAGGAGCTGATGATCGGTATCCTTTATCTGGAAAATGATCATACCATCGCAGCTTTCACGGAACACCATCAAGAAATCCTCAAACTCCTAACTGCTCAAGTCTCTATTGCGATCGAAAACGCTAACCTCTACCATCACCTAGAACAAAAAGTCGAACAACGCACCGAAGAACTCAAACAAGCTAAAATTGCGGCTGAATCCGCTAATCAAGCCAAAAGTGAATTTCTCGCTTCGATGAGTCATGAGTTACGCACTCCGCTCAATGGTATTCTCGGCTATACTCAAATTATGAAACGCGCTCAAGACCTGAATAGTCAACGTCATGGATTAGAAGTAATCGAACAATCCGCTTATCATCTGCTCAATTTAATTAACGATATTCTCGATCTATCGAAAATCGAAGCACGTAAACTTGAATTAAATCCCCACGAAATTCAGCTTCCTTTTTTTCTTCTAGGTGTAGCCGAAATGGCACACATTCGCGCTCAAAACAAGGGAATTACTTTTCATTCGACCATTGATCCAAATCTGCCCAACGCTGTCACTGTCGATGAAAAACGTCTACGTCAAGTATTACTTAATCTCTTAAGTAATGCGATCAAATTTACAGATACAGGTGGGGTTACTTTGGTTGTCCAAAAACTCCCTAATTTATTAGATTCAACTAACACGGTCAAACTACGTTTTGCTGTTCAAGATACTGGGATCGGAATCAGTCCAGAGCAATTACCTAAAATCTTCTTACCTTTTGAGCAAGTTGGTCATAAATCACGACAAGCAGAGGGAGCTGGTTTAGGATTAGCGATCTCTCAAAAAATTGTTAAATTAATGCGTAGCAAAATTCAAGTCACGAGTCAACTCCACCAAGGTAGTATATTTTTCTTTGAATTAGAACTTCCCCTTGCTAACTTTGAGGAGTTATCGGTCAATCCACAGGGTCAAATTATCGGGTATCAGGGGGTGCGACATAAGATATTAATTGTCGATGATAAGTTAGTCAACAGAAAAGTATTACTAGAAACCTTAATACCTTTGGGATTTCATTGTCGAGAAGCGGTAAATGGAGAAGAAGGGTTAAAGGAAGCTCTGGATTTTCAACCGGACTTGATCATTACAGATTTGGTAATGCCCATTTTAGATGGTTTTGAAATGGTGCAAGAATTGCGATCGCGATTGGAGTTCCAAAATGTGATCATTATTGCTTGTTCTGCTAGTGTGGTAAGTAAAAAGCAAGCTAAAAATTTAAAGATTGGTTGTAATGAATTTCTTGATCAACCAATTGATTTTCAACAGTTGTTAGTTTATCTGCAAAAATATCTGAAGTTAGAGTGGATTTATCAGGAATTACCAACTTCTCTACAACCAGAAGAAGCAACTACCGAACTAGAGCTAGTAATTCCATCCTCAGTAGAATTAGAAGCACTGCTGAAACCAGCTAAAATTGGGGATATTACAGCAATTACTGAGGCTGTACATACTTTGATGGTAAGTAATCAGCACTATCGGGTTTTTGGGGAGCGGATTTTACAGCTAGCTGCGGATTTTGATGATGACGCGATCGTTCAATTAATTATGCAATATCTCCAAGATGTTGATACTCTCAGGTCTAAAGACACTGAGATTCTTGAATAGTCCAGAGTCTGAACTTCAAAGGCGCGTACAAAACACCTCTACTGATTTCACTTAGGACAAGCCCAAGATCCACCGCTACTTTTCTCAAAATATTAGCCGCAGCATTCGCGTCAGCGTTGATTTTTATGCCATTAGAACTGACATACAAGCCACGTTTAACTCTTTTTCCTGATGCTGTCCATTCTGTGGGTTTTTCACCATAAGTTGGGATGGTATCAGCATCTAAAAAACTAGCTTTGCTGGTATAACTTTCTTCAGTTTCAAGAAACTTAATGCCGTACAAGGTACAAAGTTCTTGAAGCCTTGCTTTGAGTCTAGCCGTAGGGATTTGGACAAAGTTTTGATTAGTCTTTTGCCCTAGTTCTATCCCATCTTTTTGGCTTTTATTCCAACCAAAAGCTAAAGTCCCGATGCGATTATTTAAACAGTGATTTATCACTAGCCGAGCGGCTTTGTTGATAGCGTCCCTCATCTGTCTATTCCGTTTCTCAGTCATTGCTGCCAAACGATTAGACCAAAAACCTTGAGGTTTATTAGCTTTGAGTTTAGCTACTTGTTTGTTGTACCATTGATTGACTGATTTTAGATGTCTGCCATCAATAATAAAACTTGTCCCTACATTACTAACGGCTGTCAACCAATTATTTAAACCGTGGTCTATCCCTAAGCATTTAGCTGGGTCTAGGACAGGTTTCTCAACTACAACTGGGTAGACGAATTCTGCATAAAAACAACCGTTTCTAGGGAGTATCCTGACCTCTCTAAGAGACTCAAAATCTAGGTTAGTTGGCATTGGTAGGAAAAATTCTTTTATGCCAAACCAAGCATTGACCTGTAATCCTAAAGGAAATCTAATCTTTCCATCAATTAACCTTAGTGACCGTTTGGGATAGGCAACTAATTGATAGCCTCCTGGTTTTCGATAGTTGGGCAAGTTGGGTTTAGTTTCGAGTCTACCACTTAGCCAAAGTTCTCTTAACTTGGCGTAGGAACTAATTGACTCACCTACTGCCATACAAGTTTGTGCTGCGGCATCGGATGGTAGAGCCGAAAAATGTACATTTTGAGTAAGATTTTTTACAATCTCAAACTTGGTCACAAATTTGTGAGCTTTAAACCAGATTTGACGAGCATAATAGGTAGCACAATTGTGTAGATTATTGGACTCTGAGCAAACGAATTCTAGTATTGCTTTTGTCTCTGGTTCGGCATTGATTAAATGCTGTTGAACACCTAACGGTACTTGGGGCTTTTTTTCTGTTTTCTTTCTTTTAACCATTTTTTGTTTCTTTTCTTTCTAATCTTAACTATAGCTTATGTTTGACAAAAAGCAAGTCTTTGTGATCAAAACAATGTTAAGATTAAGAAATATTTTCAGGTGGTTAAAACCACTTGGGTCGTTTCCCTCTCAGGTCTAAAGAACCTGAGTTTCCCACTTACCATGTGTTTTTTATGATTTAGAACTCTAGAAATCGGAGAACAACTAGAAAAACCATGGGGAAATCTCCCCCCCAAAAAATCCTAATCTCCCCTCATTTCCTGTGCCAATAATTCCTTTAATAACGGCACTAGAGGAGGTAAATGATTTTGAATCGTATTCCAAACTAATCTCTGATTCACTTGAAAATACTCGTGAGCCATCACATTTCTCATATCACCCATCAAACGCCAAGGAATCTGCGGATAACGAGACTTAATTCCATCATCGACATTAACAGAAGCTTCACCAATAATGATAAAATTATAAAGAATCCCTTGCAGGATAATTTTTTCAACTCTCCTGAAATCCTCAAAACTCATTCCATCAATAGAACATTGAATGTGCTTGATCGCATCCAAAATATCCTGAACACGAAGTGGCCATTCCCTAGAGGGCACGAATCGCCTCCTTCAGAACAGGTTCCCGCAAATGTTCCCTCAAAGCATCCTCAGTCCCTAAATCTACAGCACATCCGAAGAGATCCTCTAAATAGTGCTGTACTCGGAACAAATCAAATAAACTTGCTTCTATGGAAAACTCTACTAAAAAGTCTACATCACTATCAGGTCGCGCTTCATTTCGTGCCACTGAACCAAACAAATCTAAAGACTTTACCCCCAAGTCGGTTAATTTATCCTTGTGGGCAGCTAAAATGGCTAGCACATCTTCCCGTTTCATGATCACTTCTACCAATAACTTACTTAGATTTTAACACACTGCTTCCCAAAGTTAAGATGATTAATTCGATAGTTCCTGCTAGGTTTAGCGAATCACATCTTATTCCTTGTTTGGGTAAGGTCAGCGTTCCTGAACTCTATGCTTTGCTCAATCCAAATCCTGTTAAACCACAAATTAAACTGCCAAAAACCTTTGAATCACATCATTACTTAGTTCATCTGTCGAACCAGATGCTACAATTCCCCCCTTTTGCATCGCATAATACCAGTCAGCTTGTCGGACAAAATGTAAATGCTGTTCTACTAACAAAACAGAAATTCCTTTAGTCGCAATAATTCGTTTTACCGCCGCTTCAATTTCAAGAATTATCGATGGTTGAATTCCTTCAGTCGGTTCATCTAAAACCAGTAATTGGGGCTGTCCCATTAAAGCTCTAGCAATAGCTAATTGCTGCTGCTGTCCTCCGCTTAAATCTCCACCCATCCGAGAAAGCATAGTTTTTAAAACCGGAAATAACTCAAATATTTCATCAGAAATTTCCGCTTTTTTAGGACGTTTTTTTCTAGCTTCCAACCCTAATATTAGATTTTCTTCAACTGTTAATCTGGGGATAATATCACGACCTTGGGGAACGTAACCAATACCCATTCTAGCCCGTTGATCAGGAGATTTAGAGACAATTGCTTGGTCACAAAAATTAATTGCCCCACTGCGGGGTGAAAGTAAACCGATGAGGGTCTTTAACAAAGTAGTTTTCCCTACCCCATTTCGACCGATTAAACAAACCATTTTCCCCGCTATCACACTCAAATCTACATCGCGAAGAATATGACTTTCACCGTAGTAAACATTTAAACCAGATATTTGCAGCATATTATTTATTTGGTAATTTATGTAATTGGACAACTAAATACCTTTTTAAGCAGCTTCGCTTTCTGGTTTACCTAAATAAACCTCAATCACACGCGGATCGTTTTGCACCTCATCCATACTTCCTTCACACAAAACCGAACCCTGATGCAAAACTGTTACCTTTCTCGCAATTTGTCTCACAAACTCCATATCATGTTCAATTACTAAAACTGAATGACTTTCCGCTAAAGAAATCAACAGATCGCCAGTTAAAACCGTCTCTTCATCAGTTAAACCTGCTACCGGTTCATCTACTAATAATAAATCGGGAGATTGGGCTAATAACATGCCAATTTCTAACCATTGTTTTTCACCATGAGAAAGTAACCCAGCCGCAATATTAGCTTTAGCAGATAAGCCAATAGTTTCTAATAAACCTGCTACCGTGCGTTTTTCAGTAACAGGGGGACGCTGAAACAGGGTAGAAAAAACATTTTTATTGCGGTTACAAGACAGTTCTAAATTTTCAGTTGGCGTTAAATTTAGATAAACTCGTGGCGTTTGAAACTTCCGACCAATGCCGAGACGAACAATTTGATATTCCGGCAATTTGCGTAAGTTTTTTCCTTTAAATATCACTCGTCCTTCGGTTGGCTGAACTTTACCAGTAATCACATCTAGAAAGGTTGTTTTTCCAGCACCATTAGCACCAATTAACACTCTTAATTCACCGGCATCCATGCTGAAATTTAGCCCATTCAGTGCCTTAAAACCATCAAAACTAACACTCAAATTCTCAATCTCTAAAATTTTCTCATTCATAAATTTCTTAGTAGTTAGTCGTTGCTTGTTAATTTTCAGAATCTAACAGTTAACCCTGATCTAACTCTTCCTTCTCTCGCTTTACTTCAGGGTCAGTTTCTAAACTGGGATAAGTAGAAATATACCGCTTTCTCCCGAATAATTGCTGAAGCATTTCCCACCCTTGAAATCGCAGCCATCCTACCAAACCATTAGGCAAAACCATCACCACAATTAAGAATAGCGCCCCCTGAAAAAATAACCATACTTCCGGGAATTGTTCACTCAAGAAACTTTTGCCAAAATTGACTAAAAGCGCCCCGATGATAGCTCCCACTAGACTAGCGCGACCTCCCACTGCCACCCAAATTACCATTTCAATGGAAAAAGCAATATCCATCGCCTTCGGTGAAATAATTCCTGTTTGGACAGTGAATAAAGCACCAGCCATTCCTGCTAAAGCAGCAGAAATTCCAAAGACTACAACCTTAATATCTGTCGGATCATAACCTGAGAAACGCACCCGCACCTCATCATCCCTAATTGCTATTAGCAATCGGCCAAAACGTCCGCTAGTTAGCCAACGGCAAAGAGCGTAAGCACCGGCTAAAAATAATATTGTTAGTGTGTAAAAAATAAACTGCGTTTCTGGTGAATTGACTGTTGCCCCAAATATAGTTTTAAAATCAGTCAAACCATTAGTGCCATTAATCAATTTTTGCTGACCATTAAAGAAGTTGAAAAATACAATTGTTGCCGCTTGGGTTAATATTGAAAAATACACGCCGCGAATACGATTGCGAAATACCAAATAACCGAGAAATGCACCTAAAAGACCAGGGAGAATCACTACAGCTACTACGGAAAAAGGAAAAGAATAAAAAGGTTGCCAAAACCAAGGTAATTCAGTTACACCATAAAGATTCATAAATTCTGGCAATTGAACACTGGTATCTGGGGGAATTTGCAATTTCAAGTACATGGCAAAAGCATAACCACCCAAAGCAAAAAATACGCCATGTCCCAAACTTAACAAACCAGTATAACCCCAGATTAAATCAATCCCAAGAGCCACAATTGCTAAAGCGAGAAATCGCCCTAACTGATTGAGCCTAACTGTAGGTAGTATTGCCGGAATAAGGAAGATTAAAACCAGTGCAATCACAGCTACAATTGCGGTTTCAATAAGTAACTTTCGCCTCCTCTGATTGCCAAAACTTCCCAATATTTTCTGTTCCATTATTCTGCTCCAAAATTTTTCCTTCTTTCTTCACCCTTCCACTGTGCGTCCTTTCTGCGGGAAAATCCCCCCTGGTTTGATCTGAAGAAAGGCAATAATTAAAGCAAATACCATTACCTTTGCCATGCTAGTTGTAGCAAAGAAAGTAAAGAAATCAGCTACAGGTTGAATCGGTGCAAATATTAAAGCTAATGTACCAGAACCAATCAAATAACTAATCGTACCAATAGCTATTGCTGCTACAACACTCCCAACTATCTTTCCTACACCTCCTACAACTACAACCATAAAAGTATCAACTACATAATTTTGTCCCGTATTGGGTCCTACCGAACCGAGCAAACTAATCGCACAACCAGCAACTCCAGCTAACCCAGAACCTAAAGCAAAAGTCAGAGCATCTACTTGCTGAGTAGGGATTCCCAAACAAGCGCTCATACTGCGATTTTGGGTCACAGCTCGAATCCGAAGTCCCCAAACAGAACGCTGTAAAAATAGGTAAATTCCTCCTAAACAAATTACTGTCAAGATAATGATAAAAACTCGCGCATAAGGTAACTGAAAATTACCTAAAGGCAATCCACCACGTAGCCATTCTGGTGCAGTCACATCCACATTTTGAGCGCCAAACCAAGGCTTAGTCACATCTAGTTGATAAGTTTGTGCTACAACTGCACAAACAGCTCCAGAAACTCCCAAAGATAGGGACAATATTACGGCTAAAACCCAATTGCGAACTCGCTCAAAATCAGGACGACGACGCAACAGCCACATCCCACCAAAAAATAGTAGACAAAATAGGGCTATTCCGATCACTAATACCCAACTGACACTCCGCACAAACTGTTGTAAAATTAGGCTTACCCCCCAAGTGGCTAGGAGAGTTTCTAAAGGTGCCCATAAAGATATCGAATTACTCCTCGTTCTAAAATTAATCCCATGACTGCGGCAACTAAAAAAGCCAAGGGAAGCGCAAATAAAATATAAGCTTCAAAAGCAAATCCGCCCACACTTTTGAAGTAGTTTTGCACTACAAAAGTAGTGTAAGCTCCCAGCATCATTAATTCGCCATGAGCCATATTAATTACGCCCATCAGCCCGAAAATAATTGCTAAACCTAAAGCGGCAATTAGCAATACAGCACCAATGCTAATTCCGTTGAATATTCCATCTAAAATTTGTAGTACCAATACTTTACTCCTTTTGCCCACTACCTTGCTCGCGATCGCGGGTCAGATGCTCATAATCGCGGGCAAGATGCTCGCACTACAGATGCTTAGAATTGAGAGGGCAGTGTTAAAAATTCTAAGTTTGCTTAAACTTGCCGGGATCGGGTGCAGTCTTATTCGTCCAATCACAAGTGAAACCCTTGGTATCAGTAACAAACTGATTCCAAGGAACAGGTTTAACTGCTTCTGGAGTAGCAAAAACGATTTTAAATAAACCGTCTTCTCTCACTTCACCCAATCGCACAAACTTCGCCAGGTGATGGTTATTTTCTAGGGTAACTTTACCCTCTGGAGCCTCAAAAGTTTGACCCAAAGCAGCGGCTCGTACTTTATCTAAATCATCTGCGGTCCCAGCTTTTTCTACCGCTTGTTTCCACAGGTAAACCATAATATAAGCTGCTTCCATCGGGTCATTTGTAACTCGTTCTTTGCCGTATTTTGCCTTGAAAGCTTCAACAAACTTTTTATTAGCAGGACTATCAATTGTCATAAAATAATTCCAGGCTGCATAGTGGCCTTTCAGATATTCTACGCCAATTGCTTTAACTTCTTCCTCGGCGATACTAACAGACATTGATGGATACTTATCTGGTCCTAATCCTGCACCTTGCAACTGTTTAAAGAAAGCTACGTTACTGTCACCATTCAGAGAATTAAAAATTACGCCACCTTCAGGTAAAGCTGCTTTAATTTTGGTGATGATCGGTGTAACTTCAGTCCCTCCCAAGGGAATGTAATCTTCTCCAACCACTTCACCACCTTTAGCTGCTAATTGAGCTTTAATAATAGTATTAGCCGTCCGAGGGAAAACGTAGTCAGAACCGACTAAGAAAAACTTTTTGCCTTTATTTTCTAAGAGCCAATCAACCGCAGGTTCTATTTGTTGATTTGGGGCTGCACCCGTGTAAAAGATGTTTTTAGAACATTCTTGACCTTCGTATTGTACGGGATACCAGAGCATATGATTTTTCTGCTCAAATACTGGCTTGACGGCTTTGCGACTAGCGGAAGTCCAGCAGCCAAAAACTGTGACAACTTTATCTTGATCAATTAATTTTTTGGCTTTCTCGGCAAAAGTAGAGTCAATCCGATGCACCGTCTTCGACGATCGCTTCAATTTGCTTACCCAGTACACCACCTGATTTATTTATTTCCTCAATGGCTAACTGTTCCGCATCCACAACGCTCTTTTCGCTAATTGCCATAGTGCTGCTCAAAGAGTGTAGAATCCCAACTTTAATAGTCTTTCCGCTGCTGGCTGCTGGCGAAGACGATGGAGCGGGAGATGCTGACGAGGTTGGAGAAGCACTAGGACTTACTGGTGGAGGTGCTGTTTTACAAGCTTTTAATAGTATACTGGTGGCTAAGGTCGCAGAACTGTATAAAAGAAATTGCCGCCGATCAAACCGCTTTGTCATGTCCTTTCTCTAAGTCCTAAATAGATGAGTTAGGTTATATTGCTGCCGATCACATTACGGTGTGATATTAGGACCAGGTCTAGGATTTATTTGTGTATTTTAATACAAAAATCAAATTTGAACAAAAATGTTGAGCGCAGTCCCCACCTAAAATCTTTGATTTAGGTGGGGTTAGCGAAACCAACTAAACAAAGCGAAGCAACATTTTTATATTATTTTTAGATCAATCAATTAGTGATCATCAACAAATCATAGTTTTTTATGTTAGAATAATATCAGTCAAGGTCGAGGCTAAATATCATGAGTAAACGCAAAGCTAAAAAGAAAGGAAATCCACAAACTATAGTTAGAACTGATGTTTGGGATCTAGTTGCAAATCCTGAACAAAAACATCAGATGGCTTTAACTGTGGCAGAATACCGTAAATTCCTTAAACATGCCAGTTTTGCTAATAAATGCTCAATGGTTAAACCTAGTTGACTTAAGTGCTAAGAATCAGGTTAATGTGGTGGAGAAAATGATTCATCAAACCGCAGATAATCCTAATCCCAAGCATCAATACTTTCAGAATGTCATTGCTAAATACCCATCTTTTCGGAAATTTCCCAGCTATTTAAGACGTGCCGCTATAGCAGATGCTCTAGGCATTGTGTCTAGTTTTTATACTAGATACCGAGAATGGCAATCGGGAATTAGGAAACATAGAAAAGCAAAACCGCCAAGATTAACGGCAATGTGTAATGCCTATCCAGCCTTATACAAAGGTGGACAAATTCGCTATGGTGCTAAGTATGACAGTGTTGACTTAAAAGTTTGGAATGGGAAAGATTGGGTATGGATTGAATCAATTCAGGTGAAAAAACATGGTTTAAATCGTCATTTGATAGAAGGCAATGAATTAAAATCGCCCACGTTGGTAATTAATCAAAAGACTTGTCAACTTTCAATGCCAGTTCAGGTTAAGAAAGTTGCCAAACAGGAATCTGATTTTGTTTGCAGTGTTGATATGGGCATTAATAATGCTGCTACAGCATCTATTGTTGGTAAAGATGGTACTGTAAAAGCTAGGAAATTTATTAATCCTGCTAGAGACATAGACCGTCGCAACCAACGTAGGATGATGATTACTAAGAAGTCTAAGCAGACTCGAAGTATTACAAAGTCAGATTTAGCAAAGGGGTTCTGTAAAGGACTTTACCGCAAATCTGCTAACATTAATTTAGAAATATCCCGTCAGGTAATGCGTGGTATTATTAAGTTTGCCCAAGCTAATGATGTCAAGGTTATTGTATTTGAGAACTTGGCGGGATGGAAAGCTAAAGCTGGTCGTAAAGGTTCCTTACAGAAACAAAAATTCCACCTTTGGTGTCATCGAAAAGTAGTAGAGTTGACTCAGCAAAGATGGGAAGAATTAGGTGGAAAAGTTGTATTTATTAACCCCAAATATACCAGTGCCTATGCTTTTGATAGTAGTGGCAAAGTAAAAAGAAGCCAAAATAATTATTCCCTTTGTCGCTTCACTACTGGGAAACAATATAACGCGGATCTTAACGCTAGCTACAATATTGGCGCTAGGTATTGGTATGCGTTAATTGTGGGTGATAAACATTTTTCCAGAGTGTTCATTGGCAAAAGTTCCAAGAACACACTGAGGACGCCAGTAACTCTGGAAACGTTGAGAAATCTAGAGGTTTCTTAGCGCAAGAATCCCCACCTAAAATCTTTGATTTAGGTGGGGTGCGTTCAAAGATTAGGGACTTGCCAAAAAAATCAAGTACCAGTCGCCTGGTCTGCATGGTTGTTATGTCAATATTTACCAAGGATAAAGATTGCCCCTAATTAAACCCAGAGAGTTGAGAGACGTTCCGGTGGAACGTCTCTCTAAGTCTTACTTCGCTAACATTTCTACAGAGACCGAGGAAATTTCGGTGTTCAAATTAGCTCCTCGATCGCTATCGATCGGGTCAACATCTTTGGTCTCGGAAATTGATGGTGTGATCCACCAAAGAATTAAAGCCGGAACAACACCCAAAAATATACTCATTAAGGTAGGAATCCAGAAACTAGAATCTAAAGCGACAATGGTAATGATTGCTCCAAAGCCAAAGTTAACTAAATAAATTCCTACTGGTAATCCTAATTGTCCACGGGTCAATCGCAGATCGGTTTTTTGCCACAATAAGGTAGCTACACTCATAAACAAGATCGCTGTACCCATCCATCCTGTAATGTTTCGGTAGGGCATCCCAAAGAAAGATCCGGGCTGTTGAAATTCCCAAAAGGGAAAAGCTGTCTGACTCATGGCTGGATCAAGCACAAAGTCCCAAGCGGTTAGTAATATGGCCCCTAACGCGATCGCTGTAATTTGACGTGACCACCCAGGCATTTTGGTCGTTTCTAACCCAGTTCGAGCTAGTAAGTAAGAGACTAACCCCATATAAAACCAAGAGAGGGGAATCGTAAATGGGACCAATCCAGCAACTTTATAACCCAATCCACTCAGATATTGGTATGCACCAAACGGAAACCCAGTGCTAGTTCCCAATAATTCACTCATCAAGGATAGCGTCACCGATGGGAGCAGAAACGATAGCCATAACCTTAGTCCCAAAACCCGATAAGCATAAATACTTACAGCGATCGCGCCTAAGATAATATAGACTACCCCACCACCAGCCATACTCCACTGGAATATGTATTGTCCGATGGTTGATAAGTTAATAATAAATTCTGGATTAGGTAAGACGAACAGTAACCCAACCAACCCAAACACCATTGACAAAATATGAGCAATGAGAGATAAGCGTTCGGCCATAACAACTTGTTTCATGGAACTCCGTTAAAAAATATGAACCAGAGAATACACATACTTAAAAGTTTACAAATGTTTAAGAAAATTTAGTTAATTAATTTAGCATTTATTTAAATTTGTTACAAATTATGGTCTATTGAGGCGATGCGATGGTTAAATGTCCCACCTTCTGTGCTATTAACCGGGTGATCTAGACGAGTTAAAATCAGCGCGAAATCGATTCCGGGAAATGAAAGTAAGCGATAATGATTGAAAAATTTGTCTTTCCTCTACCCCCAACTCTGAATGAAATTATTGGCACAGCTCGCAGTAATATTTATGCGAGTGCCAAAGAAAAACGCAATTGGACTGCGACGATCGCGGTGGGATGTTTGGGTAAACAGCAATTTCCGGGTCAAGTGTGGATTGAATTTGTCTGGAAAATTAAGAATTTTCGTCGTGACCCGGATAATATTGCAGCTGCGGCTAAGTTTGTGATGGATGGTTTGGTCGAAGGTGGGATTATTAAGGATGATAGTTTGAAGTTTATTATGTCTCCTGTGCTGCATTGGTATAAAAAAGGTAAGGATTTAGTAGAAATTAGAGTCGCTGATCATCCAATTTGGAATGGACAACCTTTAAATTTAGAAGCAATTCAAGCTCAAGACCAGGTTCCATTTGCAGCTATTTCTAATGAAAAATCGGTTGAGGTTGATTTACCTACCATTATTCCTGTTACGAAAATGTCTGAATCTGATCTATCTAGTTTAAATCCTGTTGCTGAGGTTCCAGAAATAGCTGAATTATCAACAACTTCTGAAATCGAAATTGATGAATCGGAAATATCAGTTATTACTCCTGTTGTGGTGGAGATATTGGCGGAAAAACCACCAGTCAAACCTGTTCAGAAAATGATTGATATTGATGTAGATGTTTTAGAAAATGTTATTCTTGAAAAAGATGAGGAGAAAATACCATCAGTAAATCCGGTAACAGAAGTAATTGATGTTGAGCCTAACTTGACTGATGTCGAAGTAGAAACAACTGAAGAGTTATCACCAGTAAACCCGGTGACAGAAGTCACTGATGTTGAGCTTAACTTGACTAATATCGAAGCAGAAAAAACTGAAGAGTTAACCTCAGTTAGATCGGTGACAGAAGTAATTGATCTGATAGTATCAATTTTAACAGATCATGAAGAAAGCGGAGATGAAGCTAGTAAATCTTTACCTGCAATTGTCGAAGAACCTGAGTTAAATATATTTACATTATTTAGATTAAAAGAAATTGCTAATTCCATTAATGAACAACATGAAAAATGTAAATCTTCACCACAAACAGGATTACTTCATGGTAGAAATGCTGGAGAATGGCTCTTAAAAGCCAAAAAATTAGTGAGCGATGCAAATTGGTCTGATTGGTTGAAGAAAAATTGCCAGATGTCAGAAAAAATGGCAGAAACTTATATGGCGATCGCTAAAAATTGGTTAAGCTTCTAAGCAATTTGAATAGTTATAACCAATTTCCCACTAAGACATAAGGAGCCCAATAAATCGGATGTTCGTATTCAGGATTTTTCAATAAAGAGATTTGAGCGCGACGGAGTGCTTCTGCTTTGGTTACCTTAGCATCAGATAACTGTTTATAAAATTCAGCCATCAGAGGTACGGTTGCACCATCATCAATATACCAAAGACTGGCTAAGGTACTGCGAGCTCCTGCACGTAAAGCAACTCCTGCAAGTCCTAAAGCAGCTCGATTATCTCCAGCAGCAGTTTGACAAGCACTTAAAACTAGCAATTCAATTGCTTTGGCTTTATTACCCTCACTACTACGTAATAAGGTATTTAATTCAGTCACATTGATCCGGTGATCCCAGGTTAAAATAAAAGTATCTTCAGCATTAGAGCTAAATTGTCCATGAGTTGCTAAATGAATGATCGGAAAAGGTGAAGAGCCGATTTCTTTTTGCAAAGCAGCACTGGTAAATTGCTGATTTAAAAATAGTTCTGTCGGTAATTGCAACTTAATTTTTTCTAATTCCTTAGCCACATTTGGTAACGCAGGAAACCCTTGATTTGCTTTAGTTAAACCAGCAGTTAGGACTTTTAACTGTCCTCTTAATAAAGGTTTGGGATCAATCAATTGTAACCCAGAAGTAATCGCAATACTGTATTTTTCAATTAAATATTGCTTCCCATCGTAAAGCGCCCCCATGGGCACATTCCGAAAGAACCCATCAGGAACAAATGCTAAAGTTTTTACCCCACTGGTGGCTAATTGGGTTTCAATTGGACGGATTAACCAATTATAGATTTTTTGGGAGGTTTTGAAAAAATCTCGACTAGAACGAGTTACTAACTGTTGACGAAAATTACTAAGAACATCTTCAACTTCTGCACGGGATAAATAAGTCTGGTAATGTCGCAAAGGTTGATTAGGAAGAGAGACAACTACTTCTAAGCGATCGCTTAAAATAATTGGATAAATAATTGCTGCACTTGAATCAATTTGGTCAATTTGCTCAGATTTAGCTACTAAACAAGCTTCGCGAAAAAAGTTATCTAATTCTGCTAGTTGGAGAGATTCGATGACTTGACGAGCTTTATTTAGATTAACTTGACTGGAATTAGAATTTTTCTGATTTTGCTTTTGATTACTAATTTCTGAATTTGCCAATAGCAATGCAACTAACTCCCGGTAAACAGGTTCTACTGTTTCTCGAAATGAAAATTGCAGGTCGGTATTAATCGATACCAAATCACTCCGAATCGACTTTAAGGTACTCACAGATTCTGTATAAGCTGCGATCGCAGCTTCATTTTTTCCTCTAGCTTTCAAAATCCGCCCCAGTTGCCATTGCCATCGATAAGCAATATCAGGAGCATTAATCGCTTGAGCGATTACTAAAGCTTGTTGAGTAACTTCCTGTGCTTCTGCCCATTGCTGAGTATATTCGTATAATTTGCCTAGTTCTCCTAGTCCATAGGATTGCCCTCTTTGATCTCCTAATGTTTGCGCTTCTTTAATTGCTTTAGCTAGTAGCTGACCGATTTCTGGATAGCTACTAATTCCAGAAATTTGATTTTGGTTGTTGTCTTTGTGGTAAATCCTAAATAGACTATCAGCAAAATTAATTCGGGCATAAATGCTATTATGTGATGTCGGTAAATCTGTTAATAATGGGGATATTTCTGATGAAATATTTGCCGCTTCTTCCCATTGTTGATGCTCAATAAATATCTCGAAAATATTCAGCAATGCTTCCACTCTGGTACTAGATACCTGGGATGTGCTGGCACTTTCTTGATAAAATTTTAAAGCTGCTTGATCATCTTTTTGAAATTGAACTGTATTGCCTAAATCTAGCAAAACTTGGGCGATATTCTCTGGTGATTGTAAGCGTTTAGCTAGCTCTAAACTAGCTAGAAAAACAGCTCGAGAATCATTCAAATTCCCAACTACGCGCATCGAAGTACCTAGACTGCGTAAACCAGCTAATTTTAATAATGAATCCGGTTGTTGCTCTAGAATTGGGCGTAAAGCTTGCATATTCTTCAATGATCGTCGATATAATCCTAATTCTTGTAATGCTAAACTTTGGTTTATTTGACTGCGAATAATGCCATCATTATTACCAGCTTGCTCGTAAGCTTGTTGGGCTAATTGCCAAGTATCTAGTGCTGCTTGGGGTTTACCGATCGCTAGCTCTAGACTTCCTTTACTATTTAAAATTTGAGCAAAAATTTGACCCCGTTCTTGACCTTTTACTTTGTCGATCAGTTGTAAACTTTGAGTAATTGCGTCCGTAGCTTGACTCCATTGTCCCAATCCTTGCCAACCCATGGAAATATTGCTCAATACCATTGCTTGGTTGACTACATCTCCTTGGGTTTGATAAGTTTGAACTGCTGCTTGCCAAACTTTGATTGCTTCTGCATATGCTCCACTTTGGTATAAATCTCTACCTTTTTGGATTAAGGATTGAGGTTGATCGGTCGAAATCGCGCTTTGATTTAAGGCTATATTATTAAGTGCTATTTTCCCTATATTTGGGAAATTAACCAAGGCGATCGCTTTGGCTTGGGTCAATATATTAACCCCCAAAACTAAAGAAATCAACCAGATTTTTGCGGCGATTGTTTTGGCTAACATTGTTGTTCAAATCCTCTCTAAAAAAGATTATATTGGACGGAAAAATATAGGCCATTTTCTTGCCAAGTTTTTGGTTTTGTACTGACATCAGTTAAGCCAATACCATAGTCAAAACTGGCAGTTAGGCGATCGCCTTGCTGAAATCTTAATCCTAGTCCTACCGCAAACAAGGAGCTAGGACTTGGATCTTGTGTTGCGACATTCCATGCAGTGCCAAAATCAAAAAACGGTACTAATTGGAAAAGACCATTATTATGAGGAAGACGGTAAATTGGATAGCGAAGTTCGGCTGAAGCAAATACACCACTATCGCTTAATAATAAGTCTTGACGATAACCACGGACACTTTCTAAACCACCTAAACCAAATTGTTCAATCGGGACTAAAGCATCTGCGGCTACCTGAATATCAGAACGCAGTAATAAGGTTGTATCTGGTGCTAACAGACGTAAATATTGTAACTGACCGCGCCAATAAAAAAAGCGACTATCCGGCAAACTTTTATTAATTGTCGCATCAGCTACTCCGACTCCGACATTAAACTGAGAGCGACCAGCAAATACTTGTTGAGCATCACGCTGAGTAAATTCTTGATAAAGTCTCAGAGCCATAATCCGAGTTCTTCCCTGAGAATCTGCTCCTGCAGATAGAGGAAAGCCCACACCTAATAAAGAAGTATCACTTTCTCTTCTCGCTGCGGTAATTCCTACTGCAAAATCTTTAGTTGGTGTTTGTAATAGAGGTTGACGAAAACCGATTTCATAGTTACTAGAATGTGCTTCAATATCTACCGCATCAAAGGGTTTTTCAATAATGGTACTAAAGGTCGTATTATAATCTAAGTTGATCGTACCATTCCGAGCATTGACAGGGATTTTGTAGCTAGCATCTAGTTCATTACTACCATCGGTATTAGCATAAGTAACACTGAAACTATCTCCTAATCCAGTGACATTACCTTCGCTAATTTGTAATCCTCTCCGGAAAGTCCCGACACTGGGCGATCGCCCATTATCTGTCCGTAATTGGACTTGAAAAGTATTTGCTTCGGTAATCTTTACTTCTAATAAACTTTGTCCTGGACGCGAACCGGCTGATAATTCGGCTGAAAGATTTTTAATCAGGGGGTCTAATTGTAATAATTGTAAAGCTTCTAACAAACGAGGTACTTTTAAAGGTTTACCTGTTGCTAATGCTAAACGACTCCGAACATAACCGGAATTCAGACGTTTATTTCCCGTCACTTTAATATCTTCTAATTCCCCTTCCACTACCTGGATTTTGACCACATCACCTTCTAGAGTTTGGGGAGGAATAAAAGCACCCGAAGTCACATAACCGTTGTCTATATATAGTTTTGTTACGGCTGAACGAGCGTTCAATAGTTCCGCAAAACTAATCTTTTTGTCAGTGAACTCTTTGAGGATTTTGTCAAAGTCTGCTTGACTGAAAACTGTGCTACCTAGAACCTCAAATTTTTTCACTACAATCGTTCCAGGAATATTTGGGATCTCTTGATTTGGGCTGGGAGTTATCGGTGGATTTTTTAGGAGGTCTTCCGGAGGGGGTAACAGGGGAGGGGTTTGTAGTGGTGGTGGATTAATGGGCTGAATGGGCTGAATTTGGTTTGGTCTAATCTGTCCTAATTCTACTGTCTGTGCTTGTCCTGGAGTGCCATATAAGGGTAAATAATAAAAACTTAATCCTAATAAACTGCTGATTAAGTATAAATTACTTTTGTTGGTCATTTTTTTACTTTCACTTTTTTGTTCTTGATCACTAAATTTTTCACCTTTGAATTGCCAATTAAGACTCGATAAGATATTTGGGCAATCTTGGTGCAGAGTCAACCTCGGTAAAATTTTGAAGTACATGGGTGGGAACTTCTCTCAAGGAACATTTTACTTATGCCAAAAATATACATGGGGAAACAGTCTGACTGAGAAAATGCTAAGTAAATTTTTGATAACGATTTTTTATCACTTTATGTAGACTTAACTAACCAAAAGCAGGATTATAACAAAAATAAATAAAAAAAAGTTATTCACTTCTGCCATAATTTCTTTATTTTTGCAAAAATCGACCATGAAAACGAATTTGGTGATGCAGTTTGATCTGCATATTATTGCACCCTAGATGGAAATTTTGGATTAGATGGACCCTGAGCTATGATACAAATCCTAAACAAGTAAAGCATATAATAGCTCAAATTGCTCCTAGATTATTCATCTAACCAACTGGATTAAATTTTGACGGATCTACAAAATCACCAACAAATTCCGCCCTCAAGTTGGCAACGTCCCATTGGTTTAGGTTGGGACAAACCCTATACTGTTCGTTATGCAAGTAACTTAGATGATGGTCCTTGGCACGGAATGCCCTTGGGAGGGTTTGGTGCCGGGTGTATCGGTCGATCGCCAAGAGGAGATTTTAACCTATGGCATATTGACGGGGGAGAACATATTTTCCGCACTCTGCCCGCTTGTCAATTTAGTATCTATGAAGAAGCAAATCATCAGCGACGGGCTTTTGCTCTCTCTACCCAACCCCCAGAAGATAAAAGTCTAGCCTCATGGAATTGGTATCCTGCTTCAGTCAATGATCGCGATCGCAGCACGGGCACATACCATGCACTTTATCCCCGCAGTTGGTTTGTTTATCAAAATGTCTTTCAAGCTGAACTAACTTGCGAACAATTTTCACCGATCTGGGCAGGTAATTACCAAGAAACTAGCTATCCGGTAGCCATTTTTGAGTGGACAGCACATAATCCTACCGATGCTCCCATTACTTTAAGTATTATGCTGACTTGGCAAAATACCGTGGGATGGTTTACCAATCAGAGCAAAGAACCAGAAGTAATTGTTCGAGATGATGGTAGTCCAGTTTATCAATATCAACCTAAATGGGGAGAAAGTGCTGGAAATTGTAACATTCTGGTCGAAGACTTTCATCGTCTCGGTTGTTTATTAACCAAATTGGATATAGGGGATGAGGTAGAAGAAGGACAAGGACAATGGGCGATCGCCACGGTAACTAATCCCAGTGTCGAAGTTTATTATCATACACGCTGGAATCCAGCCGGGACTGGGGAAGAACTCTGGAATACTTTTAGTTTAGATGGTTCACTCCCTGATGCCCAAGATGAAACCCCGGTAACAATTGGACAACAATTAGGAGCAGCGATCGCAGTTCGTTTCACGATCCGACCTGGTAAAACTCGACAAATTCCCTTTATCCTTGCTTGGGATTTTCCAGTTACCGAATTTTTTCGGAATGTTAAATATTATCGTCGCTACACTGATTTTTTTGGTCGTAATGGGAAAGGCGCTTGGGGAATGATCCGGACAGCACTCAAACATTACGAAACTTGGAGAGAGCAAATCAATGAATGGCAACAACCAATCCTTAAGCGTCCAGATTTACCAGATTGGTTCAAAATGGCATTATTTAACGAACTCTATAACCTCTCCAGTGGTGGTTCCCTATGGACAGCAGCGACAGAAAAAGATCCGAAAGGACAATTTGCGATTCTTGAATGTCTGGATTATCGCTGGTATGAAAGCTTAGATGTTCGTCTATATGGTTCTTTTGGATTAGCCAAACTTTGATCCAGAATTAGAAAAATCGGTGATTCTGGCTTTTGCACGGGCCATTCCTACAGCCGATCATACCCAAAGAATCATTGGTTATAACCAAGCGTCAGCAGTACGGAAAATTGCTGGTGCTACTCCCCATGACTTAGGGGCCCCGAATGAACATCCTTGGGAAAAAACTAATTATACGAGCTATCAAGATTGCAATCTCTGGAAAGATTTACCCTGTGATTTTGTCTTACAGGTTTATCGAGATTTTTTGTTTACTGGTAGCACAGACTATGAGTTTTTATGGGAATGTTGGCCCGCGATTGTCGCCACCTTAGCCTATCTGAAAACCTTTGATCATGATGGAGATGGGATTCCTGAAAATAGTGGGGCTCCTGACCAAACCTTTGATGATTGGCAACTTAAAGGAGTTAGTGCTTATTGTGGAGGTTTATGGTTAGCTGCATTAGAAGCAGCGATCGCGATCGGTCAAACCTTAGAAGCATCTGGTTATACTGGACCCTTAGTAGCTTATGGGGAAGAAAAAATTACTAATTACCAATTACCTATTACCACCTATCAAACCTGGTTGGCTCAAGCCCGTCCTATATATCAGGAAAAATTATGGAACGGACAATATTACCGACTTGATAGCGAAAGTGGTTCAGATGTGGTAATGGCTGATCAACTTTGTGGACAATTTTATGCCAATTTGCTGAATCTACCAGATCTTGTACCCAGGGAATGCGTAAAATCAGCATTGCAAACTATTTATGAAGCTTGTTTTTTAAAATTCCATCAAGGTCAGTTTGGTGTTGCTAATGGAGTTAGACCTGATGGTACTCCAGTTAATCCCCAAGCTACCCATCCCTTAGAAGTCTGGATTGGGATTAATTTTGGATTAGCTGCTTTGATGAGTCAGATGGAAATGAACACAGAAGCTTTCCAAATTACTGAAGCTGTGGTACATCAAATCTACGACAACGGTTTACAGTTCCGGACTCCCGAAGCGATTACAGCCCATTCGACGTTTCGTGCTAGTCATTACCTCAGAGCATTGGCAATTTGGGCGATTATGTCCTCATCCAAATAATATCGGGGTAATTAGCAGTAGCAAAAATACCTAGGACAGTCATCTTGACTGTCCCACAAAAGTCATTTTTTCTGGTGGGACAGACATCTTGTCTGTCCAGAATCTTGTCTGGTGGGACAGACATCTTGTCTGTCCAAATTCTTGTCTGTCACCCCTACTGGATTTATCTGATTCATGGTTCCATTTTTACCTCTCTTTCCGCTAGCACAGGTGACTCCGAGTCCTCAACCACCAGTGATTCCACCCGTAACAGTACCTGTATTACCACCTCCAGAATCAGTACCACGATTGGAAACATTACCCCAATTAGAACCATTACCACCACAAGAGGTCATCGAATCAACCGAAGTTCGTCCTCTCCCAGGGAAACTGGATGAAATTCCGGTATTTAATAGCAATAGTCCGGAATTAGTGCAAACAGAAGGCATTTTACTATCTACTTTTCCACCTGACCATAAAAAAGTTCCTGCTGCACATTTGAATTTTCCTTTTCAAGGACGCTTTGATATTTTTTCTCACCATATCGTTAAAGCGAGAACTTTAGCCCAAACCCGTACTCTGTTTCAGGGCATATTAATATATAACCCCAGTGCCAATCCAGTCAAGCTAGATATTTTACAGGGTGCCACTTATTTAACTTCTCCTGATGCACTATTTTTAGATTTACCAGATTTGGTGGAAAATCCTGTCGGAAAAGTTTATGCAGGACCCGGAAGTCGCACGGTGAATGATGTTTTACGTCAGCTTAGACAAGCATTTTTACCTCCCTTCCTGATCATTCCACCACAACAAACAGTCACGTTAATAAATTTGCCTATTCCTTTGGGCAAAGTTGTCCCTACTTCTAATGGTCGCTCAACTCTAATTCGCTTGTCGAGTAGCGGTCCAGTTTATGTAGCTAATTTAGCCATGTTTGCTCCTCTTAATCCCAATGGTAGTGAAAGACCTCCAACTTCAGCAGAATGGCAAAAACTACTCAATGATGGGGGATTAGCAGGACCAAGAGATCAATTACCAACTCCTTTGGAACAGTCATTAGGTAATATAGTTTATGGTCGGGTTGCGGGTGTGGCTCAGGGATCGCAATGGAATGGGCTGATTACTGATAATCCTCAGATCGATTTTTTAAGTATTCCTCTACCAGGACAATCCTTTTCCTATGTTTTAGATACTGTGCCAGAAGTTACCTTTGGTACTGGTCAAATTCAAAGTGCTCCCATGTTAGCTCGTTATCCAGATACGGCTTATTTTGCTCACGGAAATTATGGCATTGAATATAATTTGACCTTGCCTTTATCTAATTTAACTGATGAAACCCAGATGGTTATAGTTAAATTATCTACACCTTTGAAAGCTGATGAGCCAGCTGAAGGTTTATTGTTTGTTAAACCTCGCGATCGCGAGGTTTTCTTTCGCGGTACGGTGAAAGTGAGTTTTAATGATGAGCATGGTCTGACTCAAAGTCGCTATGTCCATTTAGTCCAGCGACGTGGACAACCAGGAGAACCTTTGGTCAGATTATCTATGGCTCCTAAGTCTCGTACTATGGTACAGGTCGATTTTCTTTATCCCCCTGATTCTACTCCCCCTCAAGTGTTGATGATCAAAACCTTGAATTTGTCTAATTAATGATGGCGATCATTAATTGTTACTATTTCTCGGCGATCGCTTGTCTTAATACATTGCAGATTAATTGTTTTTGCTCGTCATCATAACCCCATCCAGCAAAAAATTCTTGATATTTTCCTGTACCAGTAGCAGCACTTTCTGATAATTGAGTAGCGATTTCATATACACTCGGAAGTTGAACTAATTTGATTAAATTGGCTGTTCTCTGTTTGACTCGTTCTGACCCTATAGCCATCTCTTCGTTGCCGTGCCGACGATGGGTCAGGGCCATAGCCGCAGACATGGCCAAATTTTTCACTAATAATTCTGCAACATCATCTCCAGATAACTGTAAGGCTTTGATTATTTCTGGTGGAGGTTGATCGGCTAAGATTGATTCAGCAGTGAGATAAGTGACAAAAAATCCTCGCTTCCCGTTATTGGTTGTCACTAAGGTAGTGATTGCTTCGATTAATTCGGTGGGGTCGATTTTTCCGGTTTCTACCGCAGCTACTAATGACTGAGTTAGGGCGATCGCTTCGGAAAATGTGATTGTTTTCTGACTTTGCCAAACTTTTTCCATGCCTAATTTTTCTGTGAAAATGTCTTTATTTTTACTTTAGTACATTTTTCTCGATCAAAGATTTTTTGTGCTGACTTGGCTAGAGCAGATTATAATGAATCATATTAATAGCCACTGGGGTAGCAATCATGGCTTACATATGCGATATTGGCAATGCTCAACAAGTAAAGATGGTGAATCAGGGACTGCAAACTTTGATTACAGTTTCGATGAGCGCACATGGACAACAACAACAAGCGAGTACCGGTTTTACCACAGGTAATTGGACTACACCACCGAGAGTTTTTCGGACTGGTGGTAGTGTGGTGTTGGAAATTGATGGAGAACAGGGGCAGTTTTTTGTGTTAGTACAAGGAAATGGAATTAGCACTTTAAATACTAAACCTTCTTTGGGAAATGCTGATGTTTTACCTTTAGAGAAAGTACCTGATCAATCAGAACCTTTAATTTCCCCCATGTCACCCATGAAACCAATGGAACCGATGAAAATGGGAAATATGGAAATACAAATGAATCCCATGCAAATGAAAATGGGAAATATGGAAATGCAAATCGGGACCCCATTGTCACCACCAGCAAAAAAGAATTTCTGCTCTCAATGTGGAGTCGCGATCGGGATTAGCGATCGCTTTTGTACTAATTGTGGTCAACCTTTACCTTAATTTGAGCAGATTTAGGCGATTGGGATGATTAATATTTTATTGATGCGATCGCAAGTCCCGACCATAGGGATTACTTGGGTGCGATCGCGCTCTAAATAACCCTATTAAATCTGAGGGTGCATCATATAGGTTTGAACACTGAAATTAAGACATAATAAATTTTTTAGCAAGTAATCTCTCCTATATTTTGGTAAGAAAATATTATTGTGCTGTTAGCTTTGATTTATTTTAAACAAAAAATTTAATTCCAGACTTTTGAGAATTTCATAATAGAAAAATTCCTGAATGAGTATAATGACTCACAAAAATGAACATACCTATTTTTTAATAAAAAAACTTCCGGATTAATGTTGATGAGTATGAAATGTTGGTTATAGAAATAACTCACTGCATAAATCTACCATAAAGAAGCTATGGCCAAAACTGCGACAAAAGTTAACTATGGAAAATGGAGCGTGATTGTAACCCTTATAATCGGGATTCCTGGTGCAATTGCTGGATATTTAACTTTTCCTCAAGTTGGTTGCGAAATAGGTCTAAATACATCAGCCTGTGCAGTTCCGCAAAAAGACGTTGAATTTGTCACTCAAGCAGAATCAGGAGAACTACTACAAGGTGTAGCGGTTAATGTGATCGCTAATAAGGGAGCCCCTGAAGTTCAATATAGTGATGCTCATGGTTATGTCAAGGTTAACATTCCAAGTAAAGGAAATGTTCGGATTATCTTAAGTAAGCAAGGTTATCCAACACAAGATTTCAGTCTTAACTTAGAAAACAACCAAGATACGATTAGAACTATTAAGTTTAGTACATCAGGTGAACCCAGCGTTCAGCCAGTTGCATCGTTGCCTCCAACCTCTAGCCCTACGGTTTCACCCAGTTCTACTAGTTCACCTAGTCCTACTAGTTCACCCAGTTCTACTAATTCACCCAGTCCTAATGGTTTAATACTTCCCGGTAATTTTGTAAAAGTGGATGGTAGTGTAACTTGGGAACTAAAAAAATGTGCAAGAAAACAAACAGATGTTAGTTGCTCTTTTGCACTTACTACTAGTGCCGAACGTGAAAATTATACTTTACAGCTAGATAGTTCCACCAAGATGACAGATCATTTTGGTCATGAATATTTTGTAAGTAATGCAATTTTTGTGGACAACAAGGCTGGTAAAAATAATAGTTTATCACACGAAATGCAAAATGGTTCAGTTTACCTTACCAGCATTGATTTTGAAAAAATTCCTATTTCAGTTATTGAAGTAAATTCGTTAATAATAAGAGCAATAGACAACCGGATAGGAGGATATGGTAATGAAATAAAATTTGACAAAGTTTCTATCGAAGGAAGTGATAAAAAATAACTAGAATGTGAATAGAATGAACATCATAATTCTAGATATTTGCTGATGGATGTATCAAAGTTTTAATAGCAACAAAAAAATTAGGAGCGCAACATGAGTCTCAAAGATTTAGGAATCTCTCTAGGAAAAGATGAAGAAATTATCGCAGAATCTTTATTTTCCTATTCGATTTTATTGTTTTTTATTAAATATAGCGTATATGTAACAAATAAACGCTTTATTGCTCGTATACCTAAAGTAGTTCTCTTTTTGATACCCCTTGGAGGAGAGTTAGCAACATACCCATTACGAAACATATCCAATGTCACAACTAAAATAAACTATAAGTTAGTCCAATTGTTTGGAGCTGTACTCTTTACAATATTTGGTTTTGATAATTTCACTCATACTCAATCTATACTTGGCTTCGCTATATTTCTATTTGGAGTTATAATGGCAGTTGCAAGTTTTGAAACCCTAATCACTGTTGTAAGTGCTGGTGCTGTTGGTGCAAAATGCCCAATTGCTCTTTGGGAAAAAGAAACAGCTCTAAAGTTTACTAATAAAGTCAATCAAGCAATTACAGAGATTGACTCGAATAGATAATATTCAGTCCGTGATTTCGTTCTGAGTAACCCTAGTAAATCTGAAAGTAGCGATCGCACATCCCAGAAAGATAGACTGAGGGTCGAGCGATCGCATTTTAATTAGTTAAAAATATTTGCTATAAGAAAAGTCAATAAAGTAGCACATAAAGGCATCATGAATAGTGCCGTAATAAAAGTTATGGCTAAATATATTATTCCTTTAGCCATTGAGCCTGATTGTGAAGGTTGGTGATCTCCTTTCCACCAATAAATCACCTCAAGTATGATTATGGCGATCAAAGGTGAACTAAACAATCCTATTAAGAATCCGATAATCCAGCCAAAAGGTAATGAGATTAACTGCCACTCAAACCCAACTTTTATAATTGTCAAATAACCAATTAATAGAAATCCTATAGCTGATAATATAAATAAGATCCCACTTAATGCTCCCCCTTTATAAAGTATTTGACTGGCATAATATCCAACAGTAGAAGCAAAACTATGTGCAAAATTTATCAAGTTTATCAAGTTCCTGCAATAGGTATAAGAAAGTTTAAATCCTTTATTAATTATTGTATTAATATCCATCAGATTATCTCCGAAATATTAGGTATTTTGTAGGAAATTTTGATTATGGCTGTGGTGCTAAATATCTTCTAGCTATTTCTATTAAATTAACTTTTCTAGTTTATCTGTGAATAATTAAGCTGGTTTTTCAACTGGCACAGTTTAACAGGATCATAGTTAAATAAGTTGGTTAGTTGGTCAAGAACTTTTGCTGCCAATTTGGGATCTGGCACATTGACTGGTAAGGTTTTAGGTACTTTTATTCCAGGGGCGATCGCTACAAACTAAAATTTTGCTAGAATAACTGAATTGATTTTCCTAGCGATGATTGAGCTATTAACCGATTAAATTATTAATTATGGAGATAGCGATCGCAGTTTCTAGTGGGGCAAAGACGGTAAGTATATGTCTAAGGTTGAACAAGAATTAATTAAAGTTGGAGAATTAGAATGGTTTTATCGAGAAGCACAGCCGATAGAAGCAACTGATCAACTACCAGTATTGCTGTTACATGGATTGCCATCTCAAAGTTATAGCTGGACTCAGATCATGCCGGACTTAGCTGATCAAGGATTTCGGGCGATCGCTCCCGATTGGATTGGTTTTGGCTTTTCGGGAAAACCAGAGTTATCCAATTTTGCCTATACTCCGGCAGCTTTTCTTTCTAGTTTATCAGATTTTATTGAAACTCTTAAGTTAGAAAAAGTTCACCTGGTTGTTCAAGGATATTTAGGCTCGGTAGGATTACAATATGCACTCCGAAATCCGGAAAAAATTGCCCGTTTAGCAATTTTAAATACTCCAGTTTCAACTACAGCTAAACTTCCCTGGATGATTAAACAAATGGGATTACCTTTGATCGGAGAAATGATGACGCAAGATCCTCTATTAGTTGATCGGACTTTAGAAAAAGGTAGTCGTTATCAAATCTCTGATCAAGATTTAGATGTCTATCGCAAACCCTTTCTTAAAAGTTCTGCTTCCGGGCGATCGCTGTTAGCTACCATTCGTAATCTTCAACTCGAAGCAGCAATGGCAGAAATTGAATTTGGTTTACAACAGTGGAGTCAACCAACTTTAATTTTATGGGGAATATTAGACCCTTGGTTACCTATTTCTCAAGCTAATTTCCTAGCTAGTAAATTAACTAATGGGGAATTTGTGAAAATTCCCAAAGCAGGACACTACCCGCAAGAACATTGGTCAGAAAAAGTTAGTCATGCTCTGATTAACTTTCTGCGGTGATGATTTTGACTGGGTAAGAATTGGTGGGAGTGAGCAATCGAAAATATTTAACGAGAAGCTCTCACTAATAACACCATACCCATAGCAAATCCCGACAGAGTTGGTAACCAACCAGACATCCAAGGTGGTAAAACATTACTTAAACCTAGTGCATCTCCCACGGACATTAATAAATAATAACCAAAAATTACCAATACGCTAATCCCAAAACCAGTTGCTTTGGTAGTGCGTTGTGGTCTAGTTCCTAAAGCTGCACCAACTATTCCAAAAGCAACAGAAGCAAAAGGAATCGCATATTTTTGGTTAATCCGGATCATCAGTTTCCGAATCTTTTTCTCATCACCACTAACCCGAAGTAATTCTAATTGAGCTTGAGCTTGAGCAATATTCATTTCCGCATAATCACGGTTTTTACTAGCTAAATCCAAGGGGGTACGCGGAATTTGTAATTCTTGATGTTCAAATCGCATAATATTACGATAAGAACCGTCAGGAGCAACAATATAAATTGTGCCATTAAAAAAATCCCAAGTATGTTCAGATTGATTCCATTCAGCACTTTCTGCGATCACAATTTGGTTAAGACCTGCTTGAGAACGATCTAGGATAGTCAATCCTTTCATAGTTTTACCATCAAACTGTTGAGCATAAAACAAACGGGAAAGCACAGATATTTTTTCACCATTTGCTTGTTTTACCTCGCGAAATTCGGGAACAATAATATTATTTTCCTGAAAGTCTTTTGTGTCTTCATTTAGTGCCCGATCTAAAGTGAGTCTAGCTTCATATTGAGCTGCGGGAACGATCGATTCATTTAAAACAAAAGTGGCTCCCGTGACCACAAGACTGACCATAAAAGCTGGTAGAATTAAACGGTAGATACTAATTCCACAACTACGCAGAGCCACAATTTCACTATCGCTCGAAAGACGACTGTAAGCAATTAAGGTGGCGAGTAGCATCGCTGTCGGTAAGGAGAAAGCGACGAAATATGGTAGTTGTAAAAAGAAAACCTTGGTCGCGATCGCGATCGGCAATCCTGATTCTGTGATTTTTCGGACTAAGAAAAATAACGAACCGATCGCTACTCCCACCGAAGTAAAAGCCCCGACCCCAAAGAAAAATGGGCCAAATAACTCCAGCGCGAGATAACGATCCATAACTGAGATCGTAGGAATTAGCAACCATTGACGTGGAACTGGACGTTTGAAAGCTTTGGAAATACCTAAGCTCATGATGTGAATTTTAGATTTATGATTTTAGATTAAAGGTTAGCATACTCAATCAAGACACTCATGATCAGTTAAATTTTGACTGGGAATTGCCCTTCTTCTGCTTGGTCGGTTAGATTCAAAGAGTAATTGCAGAACATCAACTAAAATTGCTGATCTTTAATTCTGAACGAGAGGAGGTTGTTCTATGGAAGAATTGAATTATCGCGAAGTAGTACTTGGATTGAACAGGATGGTACAGAAATCGGAGTGAAGAATGAATTAGTAGAAGCTGGAGTTCCTAAGCAAGATATAGTTCTGGCATTTCAAGCCCCTTATAGACGGAAATTTACAGAGTTTGCTGTTGGTTAAATTGGGATGCTTTTAGTTATGATTAGTTCACTGAACTGGATTAAACTATATATATTAAAATCCAATTCAATTATCGTAAACGTCCGGAACGAATAATACTCCAAATTAACCATAATCCTAAAAAACAAGCTGCTGCGAATAAAGCATTAATTAAAAACGATAATTGGACAGTTTGTGCTTTACTAGAAATAATTGCAGCTCCAATAATCAAAGAACCCACTACAATACTAAAAGACAGACGATTAGCTGAATCATCAACACTCCGACGTAAACCATCTACATCTTTAAGAGTAATATTCCATCTTAAAGTTTCTGTCGTAATTCTTTCTAACAATAATTCTACTTGACGGGGTGATTGCAAAGATAGATTTTTGAGATCGATCGCAGTTCGCAAAAGTGCTTGAACTGGATCTTCTCCTAATAACTGTCGTCGAAATAAATCAGTCATTAAAGGCTTAATTTCTTCCAATAAATTCAAATCCGGATTAAAAGTTCGGGCAACACCTTCTAAATTCGCGATCGTCTTAGCATACAAACCCAAATTACTGGGAACTATAATTTTATTATTCCGAGCAGTGTGCAGCAATTCATAAAATACTTGAGCAAAATTCAGTTGGGATAGACTTAAATTATAATACTTCCTCAGCATCCTAGCATAATCATTTTCTAACTTAATTAAATTCACGGGCTGAGAAGATTCCGCTAATTGTAAAGTTAACTGACTACAACGTTGAGCATCTAAATCAACGATCGCTAATAACATCTCAGTTAAAATCTGCTGGGTGCGTGGATCTAAACGACCGACCATCCCACAATCTAGCAGTGCTAAACGACCATCATTCAGATAAAATATATTACCAGGATGGGGATCAGCATGAAAAAATCCATCAATATAAAACTGTTGAAAAAAAGCCCGACATAAAGTTGTAGTTAGCGATCGCTTTTCCGCATTCTTATCCCCATTAAACCCAACCCCTTGCACATCTGCTGCTAAAATTTGGACTCCATCTAACCATTCCATTACTAACAACTTTTCCGTAGTTAATTCCCAATAGATTTCTGTAATTACCAATTTTTTGGGATCAAACCATTTACTGGTAGATAAATTAGATCGTAATTGATTACAGTAACGAGCTTCTTGAGTAAAATCTAACTCCGATCGCAATGCAGTTGCAAATTGGTCAGCAAGAGCTACAAAATCATAATCTTGTCCCGTTAGATTAACAATTTCTGCTAATCCTTTAATCAAAATAATATCTTGTTCAATAATTACATCAATTCCGGGACGCTGAACCTTTAAAGCAACTTCTTGACCTCCTTTGAGAGTAGCGCGATGGGTTTGAGCAATTGAACCTGCAGCAACAGGTCGATGATTTATTTTGGTAAAAGTTGCTTCTAAAGGTTGTTTGAGTTCTTTACGAATAATAGCTTCTACATCTTCCCAAGGAACTGGTGGTACTTCGGATTGTAGAGTAGATAATTCTTCAATATATTCCGATGGTAATACATCAGGACGGGTGCTTAATAACTGTCCTAATTTCACATAGACCGGACCTAAATCTACTAAAATATTGCGTAAGACAGCAGGTGGAGGTAATTGTGGGGCACCTACTTTTCCCCCATTTAAAATTCCCCACATATAGTCCCAACCATTCCGGAAGACAATTTCCAGAATATCTTTCTGACGAGCAGCAGATTGAGGTAAAGAAAACATAGTTAATAATTAATGGGGGGTCAAAAGTTAGAGCAATGAAAAAAACTAATCAGCCATTAAAATGGTGAAAAGTTATTCATAAATTTGGATCTTTTTTTTACAGCAAATCTTGAAATTTGGGATTTTCTTGGATAGATTTTAGGACTTGCTTAATTTCCTGAGTACGATCTTTTTTGACAATTAGAGTCACTTGGCGATCGCGAACAATTACCACATCATCTAGTCCAATTGTCACAATCAATTCAGCGTCGCTACTGTTATAAACAATCGTCCCCTTAGTATCCAATCCCAGATGATTACCTAATTCAACATTAATCTGATCTCCCTTTAATAACCGTTCGATCGCATTCCAGTCACCTAAATCATCCCAACCAAAATCTGCTGGTAATACAGTTGCGAGTTGAGTTTTTTCCATTAAAGCATAGTCAATACTTTTTTTGGATAATAGGGGATAAGCATCCACTCCTTTTTCCCTTAAAGGATTAATAATCTCCGGTGCATGAGTAGAGAGTTCTTTCAGAACGACTCCAGCCCGAAACACAAACATTCCACTATTCCAACTGTAACGACCAGTTGCTAAAAATCCTTTTGCTGTTTCTTGATCAGGCTTTTCCGTAAACCGATTTACTTGATACACTGGTAATTCTCCAAAATTACCAATTTGGTTTCCTTGCTCAATATAACCATAACCTGTAGATGGGAAATTTGGTTTTACTCCTAAAGTGACGATCGCTTCTTTAGCTCTAGCCAAATCAATTGCAGATTGAATAGTCTTTTCAAAAGCTGCTTCATCACCAATCCAATGATCAGCCGGAAAAAATCCAATTACAGCCTGATCACCATAGATTTTAGCAATTTCTAAAGTGGTCCAGGCTACAGCTCGACCCGTATCTCGTCCTTCTGGTTCTACTAATAAATTGCTCAGTGGTAATTGCGGTAATTGTTCTTGTACTCCTGGCGCTAATTGACCAGAAGTTATTACCCATAACCCTGTTTCACCTCCAGCCAAATTCAAAAGTCTTTGCGCTGTAGCTTGGAGCAAACTTTGACCACTTCCATCTAAACTTAAAAATTGTTTAGGACGACTTTTCCGACTCAGTGGCCAAAAGCGTTCTCCTTTGCCACCAGCGAGAATAACAGGTAGGAATGAGTTAGTCATTATCCAAATCCAGAATCTAGTTGATAATTTCCGAAAATCCGCTATTTAAAAATTTTCCCAAAAAAAAGCCGGCTGCTCCTGATGTTGGTCAACTGCGATCGAACAGTTGCTAACACCGACAAACATGGGATTATCCTGATTAATAGCAAATTTAGATCAAATATGTCACAAATATATTTAGGTATATCGTGGTCTTAAAGCCATTTTTTCGATAATGATCAAAATATTTTGAGTAAGGCCAATCAGACTAAAGGCCAATCACGGACTTCACGCATTAATTAAGTAGATTCATTGTATCTGATCAGCAATCTTAGTAAGTATGCAGGGGCAGGTTCATTCTGATCTTGGCTAAGGACTTACTAAATTATCTAAACCTGCCCCATGAGGTTCACCCTGAACTTGACTGATTATCCACTAATTATCTAAACCTATTCTAGGCTAATCAATGAATAAGGTGGCATTTCATTGTCAATTGGTATTACCTTCCGTTTAATTTGCAGTTTGGCTTGGTTCTTAATAATTCTTAATGGGTGATGCCCAGGGGTTGGGCGATCCAGCTCATCACATCATTTAATATCGCTTGATAGCCTGCTACATTGGGATGTAGTCCATCTCCACTCAAACGCGATCGCCGCCAATCGCTACTCCGATTCATCCATAAATCAAAAATATCTAAGTAAGGTATTTGATACCTCAAACAAGCCTGCCGACTGGCTTCTTTATATTTATACTGATCCTCATGGTTGAAGTAAAAATGATCCAAAAATGGCATTTTTTCCTCATCTACAGGCACCATCCCTACATAGAAAACTGGGCATAAGCGTCGGGCTTGGTGCAGTAAGTTGTCTAATTCCAGTTTAAATGTTTCAAAATCCGTGTAATTACGTCCATTTGGTCGAGTGATTCTAGGAGAATCGTTTACTCCCACCGATAAAATAATCGCATCTGGGACTCGGTTGCGTAATTCCCCTCGATGACGAAACTCATTTTCTAGTCGTTCTGTGACCTGACTCACACGATCGCCTCTTACTCCTAGGTTATATAGAATATGACCAGGACTATCTGGCGACATCAAGAGTCTTCTTAATCTTTCTACCCAACCACCACCTTCGTGATCGCCAAAACCATACACTAAACTATCTCCTAAAGCGATTAGCTTCAAGGGATGACCCTTAGTTTGATTGAGCCCAGGCAAAGAGGATGCTATCAGTGTAGGCATAATCATTATTTTCCGGCTAAATACTTTAAGTAATATTAACATATATATCAATGTCTACACAATAGGGCCAAGGTAATATATGATGATTAGTAGACAATTCATCAAGAAAGTCATTGTATTTACCTAAGTAAAAGGGATAGAAAGAGTATTTATGACTATGCGAAAACTTTCCATTTCCATGCCAAAGCGGACTCAAATAGATCCAAATCAATTAATGCGTCGTGCTGAAGATTTAATTAATGGTGCGTCAAATCGCTATCGGATTACAGTCCAAGTCGCAAATCGAGCCAAACGTCGTCGCTATGAAGATTTTGATAGTATGGATGACCCAATTATGAAACCTGTGATGCGGGCAATTATTGAAATGTCCGATGAAATGATGCAGGATGATATTATTGGCGATTAATTTCTATGTAGTAATGGTCTTGAAAATCCATTACTACTGATAAAAAATTGATCATTATATAGCTAAATCAACTATTAGCAATGAACAAAAAACGTTGGCAAGTGATGAAGTTTTTAGCGATCGCCTTGACTGTATTAGTTTTTATTGTTGGGGGCATGGGTGGAAAAATCGGCTCAAATCAAGTAAAGGTGATCGCTGCTGAGGAAATCGAAAATACTTCTGAGCCAGTTAGTCAGCCACCTAATAACCAATCTAGACCCCAAGAAGTATGGAAGATCGTCTATCAACGTTTGCCCAAGTTACCTCCAGAAAATAACTATATTGATAAAGAAACTGGAAAAGCTGCTCCAGAAAATACTCTGATCAGTCGTCTCATCCGCTATCACGTCTTTGTCAAAGGACGTTCTACTCTTTACCGAATTGATTGGCAATTGACGATCGCGGATTATCTCGGAGCTAATCAACCCATTGAATCAGGAACCTATCCAGGTCACGACATCTTAAACAAAAATCCCACAGAATCTGATCTAGCAGCGATGAAAACCTTGACTCGCAAGCAAAGGGCTGAACTGGTCGATACTCTAGTCAGCATTTTTAATCCGAATTCTCCTGAACTAGTTGACCCAAACTCAACCCAAACAAAACCTATTAACCCATCTCCATCTGCACCAACATCTTCAGAAACACCTAACACCCCACCACCATTACCTCAACCAGGAGATGCAGATTTACTGAAGCCCTAATAATGAACCGAATAATTAAAAGTGGACCAGGTTGGCGTTTGGGTTGGCATCCTGAAGCTCCTGAATTTCCTGGTTTAGTGGGTGGTGATGATTGGGCGATCGAACTTACTGCCCCAGAGTTAGATGATTTTTGTCGTTTATTGGTGCAATTAGCAACCACCATCAGTCAGATCAGTTCGGAATTAATGGAGGAAGAAAAAATCGCCTGTGAAGCTGAAAGTGATTTAGTTTGGTTAGAAGTAGAGGGTGATCCATCGGCTTACCATCTGCATTTAATCGTCAATAAGGGACGGAGAGTGGAAGTAACTTGGCCATCGATCGTCGTGCCAGAATTAATTCAAGCAATTCAGTTGCTAAAAGTGTTTTAATTTTCAGATCAGTATGTTATGATAAAAATCTGTGTCGGGGCGTAGCGCAGCTTGGTAGCGCACCACTTTGGGGTAGTGGGGGTCGTGGGTTCGAATCCCGCCGCTCCGATTGATCAAAAAAAAGGCCAAGAAGATAGGGGCATTTTCTGACCACTGAAGAAAATGCTCATACTACTCAGTTGAAGCCAGCATTTTACTTTTCTGATTAGCTTCGAGTTCCTGAAGATAATTAAACTTGCCATGACGGAAAGTGAAAACTAAAGCATTTAAAACCTCCATATCCATCAAAAATGCGTCGTGACCGTGGGGTGAATGTAACCAGGTTAGTTCAGAATTGGGAATAAACGCAGCGATTTCTTGTTGTTCTGGGGGTGGATAAAGTAGATCGGAGTCAATCGAAACTACTAAAGTGGGTTGGAAAATACTCCGAAGTGCTGTTTCATAGTCTCCCCTGTCTCTACCTACATCATGAGAATCCATTGCTTGAGTCAACCGAATATAGCTATTAGCATCAAAGCGATCGACCAACTTTTGACCTTGATGCTGCATATAGTTAGTGATCGCAAATTTACCATCAGCTTGTTGATTTCTGCCAAATTTTTCTTGGAAACTAAACCAACTCCGATAGGTACTTAGAGCTATCATCCTAGCTGCGGCTAATCCTTTTGTGGGTGGTTGTTCTAGGTGATAATTACCATCTTGCCAATTCGGATCAGCATAAATTGCTTGACGTTGAGCTTCACTTAAGCCAATACACCAACTAGAATGACGCGTAGAAGTAGCAATAACCGCGATCGTTTCGACCAGCTCTGGATACATTAAAGCCCATTCTAGCACCTGCATTCCACCCAAAGAACCACCTATTACTAATTTCAGTCGTTTAATCCCTAACTGATTAACTAAAGCAAATTGCACCCGCACCATATCACGAATAGTAATCAAGGGAAAATCTGATTGATAGGTCGATCCAGTCGCAGGATTAATCGATATCGGTCCAGTCGTCCCATAACAACTACCTAACACATTACTACAAACAATAAAATCCTGGTCTGGATCAAACGATCGCCCTATACCAAATAGAGGTTTCCACCAATCATCTGCATCGGAAGATCCCGTGAGAGCATGACAGATCATCACCGCATTGTCACCAGTTGCATTTAATTTTCCCCAGGTGCGATAAGCTACTTCTACCTGAGTTAGCAGAGATTTTGATTCCAACAAAATTGGTTCAGGAAGTTGACAAAAATGGGTTTTGTGGGAAATAAAAAAATTATAATTCATCGCTTTACTTACGCGATCGCTTTGACCCAGTACCACTACTGATAGTAAGTGTAGAACTTGCTAATAACCATCAGATCTGATCTCAGGGACTAATCGCATCCTCCAAAAAAACAACAACAAACAATTCCCTGATTTTGCCATTGGATGCAAGCAAGATGCTCGCATTCCTAGGACTAACAAAAATCAGATCATACCGCTCAATTTTTAGAGCGCGGCTACTTTTTGAAACGCTTGAGAGAAATCTCCCTTGATATCGTCAATATGCTCAATTCCAACGGAAACTCTGATTAAATCAGGAGTAACTCCAGCCGAAATTTGTTCAGCATCTGTCAATTGCTGGTGAGTGGTTGAATTGGGATGAATCACCAGAGTTTTTGAATCTCCGACGTTAGCTAAATGACTAGCTAATTTCACTTGATTAATAAACTCTTGACCTGCTTCTTTTCCACCTTTAATACCAAAATTTAGGACACAACCAAAGCCATTTTTCAGGTATTTTAGAGCGCGATCGTGATAGGGATGATCTTTTAACCCTGGATAATTCACCCAACTAACATTTGGTTGCTCACATAACCATAATGCTAGAGCTAACGCATTATCAGCTTGACGTTGTACCCTCAGAGACAGAGTTTCTAATCCTTGTAGTAATAAAAAGGAATTAAACGGACTCAGACAAGGACCTAAATCCCGTAGTCCTTCGACCCTAGCCCGAATAATAAAAGCAATATTACCAAAGGGACTCTCAGGACTAAAAACCTCAGCGAACTTTAATCCGTGATAACCCGGAGAAGGGTTAGTAAAAATTGGAAATTTTCCACTAGTCCAGTCAAATTTACCAGCATCAACAATCACACCTCCAATCGAAGTCCCATGACCCCCAATCCATTTAGTAGCTGACTGGACTACAATATCGGCACCATGTTCAATGGGACGACATAAATAACCTCCACAACCAAAAGTATTATCCACAATCAGGGGAATCTGATGCTCATGGGCTAGAGCTGCTAATGCAGCAAAATCGGGAATATTAAATTGGGGATTGCCGATCGTTTCTACATACAACGCTTTGGTATTTTGGTCGATCGCGATCCGAAAATCCTTTGGATCATCACCATCCACAAACTTGACATTTATCCCTAAGCGCGGCAAAGTAACTTTAAACTGGTTATAGGTTCCCCCATACAAAAAACTGGTGGAAACAATATTATCTCCAGCTTGAGCGATCGTACTTAATGCCAAAAATTGGGCTGCCTGTCCGCTAGCAGTAGCTAGTGCAGCTACACCTCCTTCTAAAGCTGCGATCCGACGTTCAAATACGTCAGTCGTGGGGTTCATAATCCGGGTGTAAATATTCCCAAATTCTTGCAGCGCAAATAAACGAGCGCCATGGTCAGCGTCATTAAAGACGTAAGATGTAGTCTGATAAATAGGTACTGCACGCGCATTCGTTCCTGGTGCAGGTTCCTGTCCTGCATGAACTTGTAGGGTCTCAAAATGGTAATTCTGTGGTTCACCTGTAGTCATTTAAGCTTCCTCAATTTTTTTGCTACGATCGATAAATCCATTTACTTGGGCTACCTAAAAGATCAAAAATCCGGGTATGGGAACCATTATACACCTAAAACTCTATCGGGAAACCGTAGATTCAAAATTTTATTTTGGCAAGATGTCTAAGTCAGATGGCCCAAGAAACTGATTTGCTGATCGATCAAGTAAGTATAGGAAAAAATGATGACTATTAACTTTAACAAAATGTAAACTATTTGCTGGTGATTAGCGATCGCATTGATGGAGCATGATTAGTGCGATCGCGTTGGGTGAGGATAATTCGGGCGATCGCATTGATGGAGGATAATTTGGGCGATCGCGTTGATGGAACATAATTTGGGCGATCGCGTTGGGTGATAATTCAATCCGGATCAATTAAGATTTTTTTGGGAGATCCGGGCAAAGAAGGGCGAAGCATTCGGGTATAATATTATTCGTTGTCAGCGATAATTTTTCGCCCGAATGCTTCGCCCCTACAGGGAAATACAGGAAACTATGCTGATTTATTATTGTTCGTTACGGCGATCGCGAATTATTAAATATTTTGAGGTTACAATCGAGAACAAATCCTCGAACTATTTCGGTTAATCGATTGGATGATGGTGTTGCCCCCAGGATTGGAACAAGACTTTCGTGTTGAATATAAACGTTACCAGGAGGAACAGAAAATGCCTTATATTACCAGTATTGAACGTTTGGCAAAGGAAGAAGGAAAAGAAGAAGGAAGAACCGAAGAAAGATTAGTAACAACTCGTCAGCATATCATTGCTATCTTGACGATGAGGTTTGGGCAAGTGCCTGAATCATTAACGTCAAAGATTAATCAAATTGAAGATTTAGCTCAACTAGAACAACTTCACTTAAAAACTGTTACTATCCTTTCTCTGGCTGATTTTGAACAAGAAATCTCTTCTAATTCTTAGAGATTAGATTTGCTCTGGCTACTCGCGATCGCACTTTCTAAATCAGATCATTAACTCTGAAGCAAGATGCGATCGGTATTTGGGGCAATCACAGGTAGATTACTCCTCCAAATTGTGTGGTTTGTTAATAGCATCCATGAGCGGGGTTTGAGAGCTAGTACAGAATTTTGTCCGGATTTGTAGGGGCAAAGCATTTCGGCAGATCAAAATTGCCTAAAACCAGAGAACCATGACCGAAATGCTTTGCCCTCGGCCATTTATGAATCAAAGCGATCGACTATAGCACAATAGGATTCAGTTAAGAATGTTTTGGGGATCTCGGCGCAGAAAAGGGCGAAGCATTCGGATCTAGTATTAATTCGTTTAAGTGATCAATTATCGCCCGAATGCTTCGCCCCTACAGTTAACCGAACCGGATTGGATTTTAAGTCCGGATTTGTAGGGGCAAAGCATTTCGGCAGATCAGTATTGCTTAAATGAAGAGAACCATGACCGAAATGCTTTGCCCTCGGCCATTTATGAATCAAAGCGATTAAATTATAGCACAATACTACCGTCTCCAACTGGCACACTATGACCCAAATCAAATCTGGAAAAATCTGGGGTTCCTTTTTAACCCGATTTAATAATTTAAGATTTTTAGCTTGAACTAAGCTGGTTTGTGCTAAAATCCCAATACTCAATTATTATTTGGGGTTTTTCAGGGAAGTAGTCTATTGGCTACAATAGGATTCTATCTTTTCCTGAAGCGATCGCTTTTTTTTGTAACTTCCTGATTGCTCGGATTAGTAATTCCTCCTAAAATAAGGGTTATGTCATCAAATAGAATTAATATTATCCACCTCTCCGATTTACATTTTGGAACTGAAGACAATGCTAAAATTTGGTCAGGTCAACTTGCAGAAGATGTTGACGAATTGAAGTCGAAGTTTTCCCATATAGATGTGGTTATTTTATCTGGTGATATTGCTAATAGATCTACACCACCAGAATATAAGGCTGCTAAAATTTTTGTAGATAATATAAAGGAAGAATTTAATTTAGAACCTAATCAGATTATTATCGTTCCGGGAAACCACGATCTTAATTGGGATTTAGCAAAAGAATCTTATAATGAATTACAAGATAGACCAACATTTCCAGGTAAAAATCATATTATAAAAACTGAAACAGTAAAAGATATTTTATCCTCAATGATGGCCCTTTTAAATCGTTCTGTTGTAGTTGAAAGATATTTTATTAGAGATGACAAAAAATATAAAGATCGCTTCCAACATTTCAGTAAATTCTATGAAGATATCAAAGGAGAACCTTATCCTTTAGAATATGAAGATCAAGGCATTTTACATTATTATGAGTCCCGAAAACTGCTGATTCTGGGGTTAAATTCTGCTTGGGAATTAGATCATCATTATAAGACTCGTGCTGAAATTAACGAAAATGCTATTAATAAAGCATTGAAAACAATTCGCAACAATCCAACTTATCAAGACTGTTTAAAAATCGCAGTATGGCATCATCCACTGCATAGTTCTTTTGAAGATCGTATTAAAGATCACGGTTTGATCCAAACATTAGCGCGTAGTGGTTTCCGTTTAGCTCTACATGGACATATTCACAAGGTCATGGTGAAAATCATTTGTGCGAGTTATTATTGTCTTTGAATTTACTAGCTTTTTTATTTCATACTGTTTTGGATTTAGTTAATTACATCTATCAAAAAGTTCGTGAACTATTAGTACGGGCGTATTGCCATACGCCCCTACTACTTTCTTTAAGGATATTCGGACCTTATTAAAATATTTATGGTTCAAAGATTGGTCAGATTTATTCTCATTTATTCTCACCGAGAATGTCCCATTAAAAAAACTAAATTCTAGTTGAAAAATATCAATATATTGAAAGAGGAAGGGTAGGGGCGTATTGCAATACGCCCGTACTTTTTTATCAAAAAAAACCTAAAAAATGGGTGAGAATTTCATCTGGATGTATCAGTTGAAATCGATTTTTCATGGACAAATTTCTGAAAACTTGTCTATCTTCAGCGTCGGATGATAATTATCTGTCAAAAAATCATGCTTCGACACAAGTTCTCTATTTAAATAAGAGAATTTTCTCTGATTTTTTTCAAAATGAGAATTGCTGGTCCGAATGTTCTATAATTGCTTTGTTGTGTTGCTGATGCTGCGATCGGTTTTGGGGCAATTACAGGTAGATTACTCTTACAGATTGTTTGGTTAGTTTTAGCTATAATATTTTAGAATATAATGGAGTTAGTTAGATGAACAAAATTACCTTAGAAATTCCTGAGAAATTAATGAATCTAATCCGAAACAAATCAGAATCGATCGAATCTATTTTACTCAAAGCATTAGAGGATTATTTAGCAAAGGAATCTTTAGATATTACTAAAACTAAAACTTGGGAACTTTGTGGAAGTTTAGAAATTCCTAATCCTGAACCAGAATTTATTGTTAGTGAGCAAAACTCAGAATTATCCACTAACTACGCTGAAAAAATTGACCAAATTTTATATTAAAGTAGAATTATCTGAGCAGTTACAACTACCTGCTGCGATCGCGTTGGGTGATAATTCAATCCGGATCAATTAAGATTTTTTTTGGGAGATACGGGCGAAGAAGGGCGAAGCATTCGGGTATAATATTAGTCGTTATCAGCGATAATTTTTCGCCCGAATGCTTCGCCCCTACAGGGAAATACAGGGAAATACAGGGAACTGGGCTGATTGATTGTTGGTTAGGGCGATCGCGAGTCATTAAATAATTTGGTGTAAAATTAAATCAATTCACCGCCAATTGCAAGAATGGATAATCAAGTTCGCGCTAATTACGATAGTCCTTGGAAAGAAGCTCTCAATTTTTACTTTCCTCAATTTCTGGAGTTTTGTTTTCCCGACATTTACCAAGATATTGATTGGGAGCAAGGTTATGAAACCTGGGATACAGAATTACAGGAAATAGTTAGAGATGCCGAAATTGGCGATCGATTAGCGGATAAATTGGTCAAAGTCTATCTTCGTCAACAGCAACAGGAAGTCTTCCTTTTAGTCCATGTGGAAGTGCAAGGAAGTGTGGACTTAGATTTTCCGAAGCGGATGTTTATCTATAATCATCGCATTTTCGATCGCTACGATCGCCAAGTAATTAGTCTGGCTGTATTAGGAGACGAGCAAAAATCATGGTCACCCAATAGTTATGGTTATCAGATCCGAGGATTTACCAGTTATTTGGAATTTCCAATGGTGAAACTGTTGGACTATCAAGAACAGGGGAACTTACTGGAAGAAAGTACCAATCCCTTTGCTATCATCATTATGGCCCATTTAACGGCAAAGAAAACAACCAACCATCCTGAAGAAAGATTTCAAGGAAAATTAAGGATGGTACGCAGATTATATGAACGCGGTTATAATCGAGAACAAATCCTCGAACTATTTCGGTTAATCGATTGGATGATGGTGTTGCCCCCAGGATTGGAACAAGAGTTTCGGGTTGAATATAAACGTTACCAGGAGGAACAGAAAATGCCTTATATTACCAGTATTGAACGTTTAGCAAAGGAAGAAGGAAAAGCCGAAGAAAGATTAGTAACAACTCGTCAGCATATCATTGCTATCTTGACGATGAGGTTTGGGCAAGTGTCTGAATCATTAACAGCAACGATTAATAAAATTGAAGATTTAGCTCAACTAGAACAGCTTTTACTCCGGAGTGTTACTATTCTGTCTCTAGCTGATTTTGAACAAGAAATCTCTCCCAATGTTTAGAGAATAAATTTTCTCTGGTTGCTCGCGATCGCGCTTTCTAAATCAGATCATTAACTCTGATAAAAATGCGATCGCGTTCAATTTTATGCTCCAGCGTGATAAGAACTACGCACTAAAGGACCAGAACGGACATGGGAAAAACCCATATTACTAGCGATCGCTCCTAACTGCTCAAATTCTGTGGGAGTCCAATATTTTTGGACGGGAAGATGAGCCAGAGAAGGACGCATATATTGACCAAGAGTCAGACGATCGCATCCTACTGCTCGTAAATCTGTCATTGCTGCGATAATTTCTGCTTCAGTTTCCCCATGTCCCAACATTAACCCGGATTTGGTCGGAATAGTTGGGTCAATTTCCTTGACCCAGCGTAGAACAGCTAGCGATCGCTCGTACTTAGCCCCACGTCGCACTGGACCTTGCAAACGTTGTACGGTTTCAATATTATGGTTATAGCAAGCTGGTTGAGCTTGAACTACTGTAGCTACTCTTTGATATTGCTGCTGATCGGCTGTCATCCCAACCGAAACCCCACCCCAGAAATCAGCCGTCAGGACTTCAATTTGAGTATGGGGATTTAACCGACGTATTGCTTCCATAGTTGCCACAAACCAACTAGCACCAGCATCTGGTAAATCATCTCTAGCAACAGAGGTCAGCACTACATATTTTAGTCCTAGCAACTGTACTGATTCAGCTATTTTTTCTGGTTCTTGGGGATCTAACGGTAAGGGGGCATGGCCTTTGTCTACTTGACAAAAAGCACAGGATCTGGTGCAAATAGGTCCCATGAGGAGAAAAGTTGCCGTTTTTTGGGCATAACATTCGGCTCGATTGGGACAACGACCTTCCTCACAAATAGTATGAATTTGGCGCTGCTTAATAATTTGTTGTACGGTAGAAATATCACTAGCTTTACCGATCGACCGTCGTAACCAAGGTGGGATTGTTTCAATCTCAGACCAGCGTTGATTTTTCATAAGTAGCGTAGATAATTTTCAGTAGATCAGTGGCCATTGTAACCAGAAAAAGATATTTTGATTTGTCCGTTCCTTGCAGGTGTCGTTAAGTTAGGATAAAAGGCTGAGTATGCTATTGAGTATTTGTGTTAAACATCTAGAAGTTTAGGGAGGCCAAAAAAAATCGTATAGTTATTATTACCCTAGTATCAGAGATTTGGTTGAGGTGGGGCTAATTTCTGGGGGGATCGAAACCGTCTCAAAGACTAGATTGATTTTCCCAATATCAGGATGCAACCACCATCATGTCGTCAAACGACAACTTGAAAATGTAATTTTTACCTAACCACCAGAGGAGTCAGCCGTGGCCAATAAGATCCTGGTTATTGATGACAGTAAAACCATTCAAAAATTAGTCCGAGATTTATTGCCGAAGGGGAATTTTGAAGTTCTCGAAGCAAAAGATGGCGAAGAAGGACTAAAATTGATCGTCCAGGCTCGTCCTAATTTGATTATGTTGGATTTTATCCTACCTAAAGTTACTGGTTGGGAAGTATTTCAGAAAATTCAAAGCCGAAATGAACTGAAAACTATTCCCCTGGTAATCATGTCAGGTAGCAAAGAAGAGGTAACGGCGAAAATTCCTGAACCTTTTAAATATTTTGAGTTTATGGGTAAACCTTTTACTCAGCCCCAAATTGTAGCTGCGATTAAATCTTCAATGGCTAAAGCAGAACTATTGAAGAAAGAGTTAGCCCATGCTGCACCAGCCGCCGCACCAGCCGCCGCACCAGCCGCCGCACCAGCCGCCGCACCAGCCACCGCACCAGCCACCGCACCAGCCACCGCAGATAGTGGTGAAATTCAGCAATTAAAAGAACAAATGGCGAAAATGCAGGCAGAAATAGATGGATTGAAGAAACAATTAACTCAGGTGGTTAACATTATCAAAACTAAGCTGAAATAGTAGTTAATTACTACGGGTTAGTCTCAAAATATTAAGCAGTAAAATCAATACTGTTAAGTCCATGTCGTTAAAAATAGCACTGTCTCAACTGTTGTCAGGAACTTCTTTACTGTCGCGGATCACGGAAGTGACAGTAAAGTCATCTGTAAAACCACAAAATCCGATCCCGCCTGAACTAGATTATGATTTGGCGATCGCTGGAGGAGGAATTGTGGGCACAACTCTAGCCAGTGCTTTGAAGTTATCTGGTTTAAGGGTGCTGTTAATTGAATCACAAAGTAAAGCTGGAGCAGCTAGTAAAGGACAAACCTATGCTATTTCTTTACTCTCAGGTCGGATTTTTGCTGGGATTGGTGTTTGGGAAAAGATAATTGCTAAAATTGCTACTTTTAGACAAATTCGTCTCTCTGATGCAGATCATTCTGGGGTGGTACAATTTTACCCCCCAGATTTAGGCACAGAGGAGTTGGGTTATGTCGGAGAACATAGGGCTTTATTAACATCTTTGCAAGAGTTTTTAGACCAATGTGCCCATGTCACTTGGTTATGTCCTGCTGAGGTAATTCAGGTAGATTATCAGCCCGATTGGGTAGAAATTGAGGTCAATGTCGCTGGAGAGATCCGCAAGTTGCGCTCTAAATTGTTAATTGCAGCAGATGGCTCGCGATCGCCCATTCGTGAAGCTGCGGGTATTACTACTCAGGGTTGGAAATACTGGCAATCTTGTATTACGACTCGGATTAAGCCAGAAAAACCCCACGATTATATCGCTTATGAGCGATTTTGGCCTAGCGGTCCATTTGCTATTCTCCCTTTACCTGGCAATTTATGCAATATCGTCTGGACTTCACCTCATGCTGAAGCAAAAGCGTTGATGGAATTAGATGATCAACAATTTATGGCTGAATTGAATCAAAAATATGGCGCTCAGATGGGACGCTTAGAAATGGTTGGACCTAGAACGCTGTTTCAAGTCCAGTTAATGCAATGCGATCGCTATGTTTTACCCCGATTAGCTTTAATTGGTGATGCTGCCCATTGTTGTCATCCGGTTGGTGGTCAAGGATTGAATATGGGTATTAGAGACGCAGCAGCGATCGCTCAAGTTTTGCAAGAAGCTCATCAACGGGGAGAAGATATTGGTGATCTGCGGGTCTTGAAACGCTATGAAAGATGGCGCAAACCAGAAAACTTGGTGATTTTAGGGTTTACAGATTTTTTAGATCGGTTATTTTCTAATCATTGGTTTCCTTTAGTCCTACTCCGTCGTTTTGGTTTGTGGATCTTGCGAAATATTAGACCGATCAAACTTTTGGCGTTACGGTTAATGACGGGTTTGAGTGGTCACAGCCCTAAATTAGCAGTAATTCCCAAAAATTGTCAATCATCCTAACAATTACTGCTGGGAATACACCAAAGATTGGTTATATTCTTGGAGATATTTCAGGAAATCTGCCAGCGATCGCAATTTACTTAAAGATAGTTCTTCCTGTTCTTCTACCTGTTCTACAAATCCTAACAGCGTTGCTGCCCGGAACGCTCCATGCTTATTGATTGATTCTTCCTCACTATTTTGCAAAGTTTTTATCTCCAATATTGGGAAAATATCTCACAAATTAAGTTTTGCTTTTTGCTTTCTTTTCTTGCTGTTTGGCTTTTTTTGCTGCTGCTTTTGCGTTTTTTTCAGCTTCTAATTTTTCTAAGCGTGCTTTTTCTTTTTCTTCTTCTATTTTGCTCAAATAATAATGGTAATCACCCCGATATAAAATTAAATCACCATTGCGGATTTCTACAATTTTGTTAGCTACTTGGGAAATAAAATAACGATCATGAGAAACCAATATCATCGTCCCATCATAATTTTTGATCGCTGATTCCAGCATCTCTTTCGCAGGAATATCCAGGTGGTTAGTTGGTTCATCCAAAATTAACAGATTAGCTGGACTTAATAACATTTTTGCCAAAGCTAGACGCGCTTTTTCTCCTCCACTCAAAGCAATAACTTTTTTAAAAACTGTATCACCACTAAAAAGAAAACGTCCTAACAGAGTCCGCACTTCTACATCTTTCCACTCTGGTACTTCATCATGGATGGTTTCCATGACAGTTTTATCCAAATCTAAAGCTTCTGCTTGATTTTGTTCAAAATAACTAGGAATAACGTTATGCTCTCCCAGTTTGACAATTCCTTCTGTCGGTTGCTCCATCCCATTAATTAAATGTAACAGGGTCGATTTTCCTGCTCCATTTGGACCTAAAAATGCCACCCGATCGCCCCGTTCAATTAATAAGTTTGCTCCTAAAAATAAGATTTTCTCCCCATAAGTATGAACTAAATCCTTAATAATTACTACTTCTCGACCACTTCGAGGAGCAGGTGGAAATCGGAAGTGTAAAGTTCTTAAGTCACCTTCCGGTGCTTCAATTCGCTCAATTTTGTCGAGCTGTTTCTCCCGACTTTTTGCTTGGGTACTGCGTGTAGCACTAGCCCGAAATTTATCAATAAAAACTTGCTGACGTTCTAATTCTTTTTGTTGACGTTCATAGGCGCTAAATTGAGCTGATTTTTGTTCTTCTTTCTGTTGAAGATAAGCTGAATAATTTCCTAAATAAGTGCTAGAAACACCCCGCTCTGTTTCCACTATTTGAGTACAAAGTCGATCTAAAAACTCCCGATCGTGAGAAACAATTACAATCGGAATTGTTAAATTTTTCAAATAATTTTCTAACCATTCAATCGTTTCTAAATCCAAATGGTTAGTCGGTTCATCTAATAGCAATAAATCCGGTTTCTGAAGTAAAATTTTACCTAAACTCATCCGCATTTGCCAACCACCACTAAAGGCACTGACTAAGCGATCGCCATCTTCATTTTCAAACCCCATTTCTGGTAAAATCTTTTCGATTCTTGCTTCTAATTGATAACCACTTAATCCTTCAAATTGTCGTTGCAGTTTATCCATTTTATGGATGAGTTGATCTAATTCTTCCCCACTGGAAGTTTCCATTTGGTGATGAACTTTCGCTAAAGCTGCTTGGACTTCATTTGCTTCTTTAAATACCGTCCAAAATTCCTCTCGCACTGTATGGGCCGGATCTACTTCAAATTCTTGGGTCAGATATGCTATATGTAAACTAGCTGGACGAATAATTTCTCCTGCTGTGGGTTCAATTTCACCATTAATGATTTTCAGTTGAGTAGATTTTCCAGCACCATTTACCCCCACCAACCCAATCCGATCTCCAGGTTTCACCTCCCAGTTGACATCTTTTAAAATTTCTCCAGTTGGATAAACTTTACTTATATGTTCTAAACGTAGCATTTATAACCTCTCCATCAATAAGTTAAGCAAAACCGTCACCAGGTATCCACAGTTTCAGGATCACTAAAAACTGTTTGAGCCAAAAAAATAATTATCCCAGTATTGACCGATTAGATTTTATCTTTACAATAGTTAACAAAATGAGCATCTGTCAAGTTAAATTCGTCCAATTATCCCAATCTTTAACAAGAACTTGCCAAAGTACAGGTCTAGTGATATCATAGTTGATTGTGTCGAATTAAGGCCAGTCGATGCCCAAACTAAAAACCCGTAAATCTGCCGCTAAACGATTTAGAGCTACCGGTAGCGGCAAAATCGTGCGCCGTAAAGCATTTAAAAACCATATGCTCCAGCACAAAACTACTGCTCGTAAAAGTCGTCTATCTAAATTAACTGTAGTAGATGAACGCGATGAAGAAAATGTGCGGGGTATGCTGCCTTATTTGTAAGTAGCTCACTCAAAATCACTAACTCACTAGAGAAATATGACAAGGGTAAAACGCGGTAACGTTGCTCGCAAACGTCGCAATAAAATTCTCAAACTCGCTAAAGGTTTTCGGGGCTCTCACTCGAAACTGTTTCGGACTGCTAATCAACAGGTGATGAAAGCATTACGCAATGCTTACCGCGATCGCAAAAAGCGCAAGCGGGATTTCCGTCGTCTGTGGATTACCCGGATTAATGCTACTGCTCGCCTGCACGGACTGAGCTATAGTCAATTGATGGGTAAGTTAAAGAAAGCTAATATCGAAATTAATCGCAAAATGTTGGCTCAAATTGCGGTTTTAGATCCCACCGCTTTCGAGCAAGTCGTGGAATTAGCTAAACAAGCTCAAGCATAAATATGAAGAATGAAGGCAAAAAAATCATTTTTTTCCTTCTTTCTTTAGTGGGGAGTTGCTGGTTGGTAACTCTAAATCACTACTCTAGGATAGCTGATGCCGCTGAGTTAACCGAAATTTTGCGGCGCGGTTATTTGATTGTGGGTGTGAAGGATAATTGGCGTCCTTTGGGTTTTCGGGATGAAACCGGACATTTGCAAGGACTAGAAATTGATTTAGCCCAAAGACTAGCACTAGAAATCTTGGGACGTGCTGATGCAGTTAAGTTGCAGCCCGTGATGAATCGCGATCGCTTGGCTGTGGTGTTAGATGGTCAAGTGGATCTAGTTATTGCAGGAGTAAGTATTACCGAGTCCCGATCGCGGTTGGTCAGTTTTAGCACTCCCTACTATATAGATAGCACTACCTTTATCGCCCAGAAACCGACGATCCAGACCTTAAAGGATTTAGCTGGACAGAAAATTGCGGTTTTAAATGGTTCCAGTACGATCGCCATTGTCAAATATTTTTTACCGACAGCCAAATTAATTGGAGTTGATTCCTATCAAGAAGGGCGATCGCGACTGAATGACCATAGTGTAGCTGCTTTTGCGGGGGATATGAGTGTGCTAACGGGTTGGGTTCAAGAAAGTCCAGCTACTCACCTGCTCATATCTGTGCAACTTTCCGCCCAAGCTTTATGTATAGTTATGCCCAAAGGAATCCCATCCGATCATTTACGACGAAAAGTTAATAGGGCGATCGCCCAGTGGGAAAATCAAGGTTGGTTACCGGAACGAAGGAAATACTGGGGATTACCATAGAGTAGCTAACGACCAATCAAAGAGATAATAAATTTGGAAAAAACTTGGATCTCGAAAGTGAAAACCGTATGGATAGTCCTTTACTAATTATCTATCTCTCTATTTTGCTAGTTTTGTTGAGTGGGGCTGCTTGGGCAGTATTGCGACAAATTTTAAAAACGCGCCAAATCGAAGTTACTCTGTCCCGATTGCAGAAAAAGTTAAGCAAAGAACCAGGTAAAGCCCAAGAGCATTATGAATTAGGCGGGATACTTTTAGATAAAAAACTTTTCTCTCAATCGATCGAACAATTCCAAAAAGCTTTGAAAGCTAAAGATTTAGAGGGAGACGAAAACATCGCTCGCATTTACAATGGGTTGGGGTTTGCTTATGCAGCTAAAGAACAGTATGACCTAGCGATTCGTCAATATAAGGAAGCGCTGAAGCATCGACCAGATTATGTGACCGCGCTCAATAACATGGGTTTTGCTTATGAGCGGAAAAATTTAACTTCTCAGGCTTTAGAAGCTTATGAGACAGCTTTAGAATACGATGGGAACAACCGAACCGCTAAAAAACGTTCAGAATCGATGCGGAAACGGACAGTTACTTCTAATTAATCAATGCTCTATTCTCATATGATCGACCTAACCCCCCAACCCCCTTCCCTAAGAGGGAAGGGGGAGTAATTCAGATGGTTAAATTGATGGGAGATTTATGGGATTGATTCTTGCTCCCCTTTCCTTTGAGGAGAGGGGTTGGGGGAGAGGTTAAACAATTGTTTAGACAGGCTAAAACAGCTCTGATCCATCTTAACTAGGCTGAATTTGCTGACGAATTTTCTCACGAAACTCTAACAGTGCGGAGAGTGGATCAGGGTTTACCACATATTCAGCCAACATGGTTAAATCTAGATCGGGTAGTAACTCACTTTTGGGAATTTTTTTGTATTCTTCAGAACAAAGTTGATAAATGTCAAACTGATTATTCTGCCAGAACCAGATTTCTCTAATGTTAAGTTTTTTGTAAACCGCTAACTTATCTATACCACCCGATGTCAGCACTACCTCAATTGCCAGATCGGGAAGTTCCTTTTCCTCGTTTATACAGTAGCACTCGTCTGGTTCTGTACCGCCTTTCTTTTCTGGCTGACGAAAAGTCGTTGAACCTAATCCCCAGAATGGTGTGCGCGTTTCTTCAAAATACACTTCCAATAACCTGCTAATATTCTTCTTGCTGACTTCGTGACGACGACTGGGGGACATAATTTCTAGCACTCCCTCCCCATAAGTCACCCGATACCGAGGACGATCGCCCAACTTTACCAGGATTTCCTCGTACTGTTCCCAGCTCACACTACTGGTAATAAATCTTTCTTCTGGGTCATCGGTAATCAGTTCTAGTTCATTGGCAATGTCTTTGAGCAAAAATACAGTCATTCCGCTTCCTGCTTAATCCTTTTGATCATAGCTCTTAAAAAACGACATAAAAATTATAAATAAAAAACTACACACAGATCCCCTAATATTCGCCAAAATAGATTGTAAGAGTAAAATGCTGCGAAACTTTTGAGTAAAGGCTATGCTGGTTCCGTGGACTAAAATTTTGCTAGACCAAGTTGGGAATAATGAATTAAAGGAGAACTCATTGCCCTAAAAGCGATCCGATCGCCCATTTTAGGCAAATACCTCAGCCTCTCGCAGGGGTGATCTAAATTAGCTCTGCAAATACAAATATTTAGCTTGGTCGGAGTGATTCAGAGGTAAATACTCAAATCATCCCATCACCAGAGATTTACAGACCATCAGGAAAGCTTCACCTAAAACTTGCTTTCCTCACGATCCAAACCAGTTTTTATATCCAGCGAGAAAAATAGATGACTAACACCTCATCGCAACGACGAGCTCTTGTTGTCCAAAGTAATTTTTCCCCCTTCGGTAATAAGCTGATCCAATCAGGCTACATTAGCCCCGATCAGATGCAGCAAGCCCAAGCCCAAAGCCGTAACGAAAAACGCCCTTTAACTGAAGTTTTAGAAGCAATTACTGGAAAACAACTACCTCCAGAATTGCAACGTCAGTATAAAAAACAGCAATTATTTGAACTGAAAATTGTATACGGAGTTGAAGCTTTCGATCCGGAGATTAGTCAGATTTCCAATGAGCAAATTGGCCAATTGCTCGAAACTTTATCCTTCACTATAGATACTTGTCGGCGGTATCTATTTTTACCATTAACTCAGCCAAATAGCGAACCACCTTCGACTTTAATTGCGATGGTGAACCCGGATAATTTAGAAGCACAAGATGAATTAAACCGGGTATTACGTCCCAAAGGCTGGAGTTGGCAACGACGGGTAATTACCAGAGAAGATTACGAACAACTAACTTCCGGTTATTTAGACGAACAACTTAAAATAGCAGCAGCTCAAAAGAAAGATGACGAGAGCCGTCGGTTCTCGGAGATCGCGATTGGAGATGATGGCGAATTAGAAGATGCACCGCTTGATGATAGTATGGACTTAGATAAAGCCATATCTGAATCAGAAGCATCTTCTACCCCGATCGTTGATGCTGTGAACAAAATCTTGGCGAAAGCTTTGTCAGAAAAAGTCTCCGATATCCACGTTGAACCCCAAGAAGAATTCATGCGGATTCGGATGCGTAAAGATGGGGTATTGCAAGAATATTTTACTCTACCTAAAAAAATAGTACCAGCCATTACCTCTCGGTTCAAAATCATTTCTGATATGGATATTGCCGAACGTAGACAAGCTCAGGATGGTCGGATTCGACGGGTATTCCAGGGACGGACAGTAGACTTCCGGGTCAATAGTTTACCAAGTCGCTATGGCGAAAAAATTGTTTTGCGGATTTTGGATAGTTCTAGCACCCAGTTGGGTTTGGATAAATTAATTTCTGATCCAGATACCCTGGCTTTAGTGCGAGAAACTGCTAGTCGTCCCTTCGGATTAATTCTAGTAACTGGGCCAACAGGATCAGGAAAATCAACTAGTTTGTACTCCATCTTGGCAGAACGAAATGATCCAGGGGTGAATATTAGTACCGCAGAAGACCCGATTGAATATGCTTTACCTGGTATCACCCAATGTCAAGTAATTCGAGATAAAAACTTGACCTTTTCCAATATCCTGCGGGCATTTTTGCGGCAAGATCCAGATGTGCTACTAGTAGGAGAAACACGCGATAAAGAAACAGCAAAAACAGCCCTAGAAGCAGCGTTAACAGGACACTTAGTGTTAACCACCCTCCATACTAATGATGCAGCAGGTGCGATCGCCCGTTTAGATGAAATGGGAGTTGAGCCATTCATGGTGTCAGCTGCACTATTAGGTGTATTGGCTCAACGTCTGATGCGTCGAGTTTGCGATCAGTGTCGAATTGCTTATACTCCCACTTCAGACGAACTCGCCCACTTTGGTCTGTCTGCTTCAAAGGAAGCAGATATAACCTTTTATAAAGCCAATACAATACCCCCCGATCAGCGCAAAGCAGCCGATCGCCATAGTCTGTGCGAAAAATGTGGTGGACTTGGCTACAAAGGTCGTGTAGGTGTCTATGAATTCCTGAAAGTAACGGAACGACTGCAAGGCTTAATCGCTCAAGGTGCAAATACAGAGCGGATTAAAGAAGCGGCAGTAGAAGAAGGGATGGTAACATTGCTAGCCTACAGCTTAAACCTAGTTCGCCAAGGTCACACTACCCTGGAAGAGGTAGAACGGGTTACTTTTACCGATACTGGGTTAGAAGCAGAAATAAAAGCCAAACGCAAAAGCAGTCTTACTTGTCTGACTTGTGGTGCCGGATTACAACAAGAATGGATAGATTGTCCTTATTGCCTAACAGTTCGTTATATAGACTAAAAGACATAGCACAATTTTTGATTAAGGAGAAACATCGATGGCTGATTTGATGATTGAAGACATTTTGGAAGCCTTAGTCGAAAAAGGCGGATCAGACGTACACATTCAAGCTGGTGCCCCTGTCTATTTCCGGGTGAGTGGAAAATTAACCCCCCAACCACAATTTGGTGAAAATTTTCCACCAGATCAATGTCAAAGACTGATCTTCCAAATGCTCAACAATTCCCAAAGGAAAGACTTAGAACAAAATTGGGAACTAGATAGCTCTTATGGTGTCAAGGGGTTAGCTCGTTTCCGTCTCAATGTTTATCGGGAAAGAGGATGCTGGGCAGCTTGTATGCGGGCTTTATCCTCGAAAATTCCTAACTTTGATGTGTTAGGTCTACCAAACATTGTGCGGGAAGCAACAGAAAGACCAAGGGGAATGGTATTGGTAACTGGACAAACTGGGTCTGGTAAAACCACCACCATGGCAGCGATGATCGATTTAGTTAATCGGACTCGTGCTGAACATATTCTCACCGTAGAAGATCCGATCGAATATGTTTTCCCCAATGTCAAAAGTTTGGTTCACCAACGTCAAAAAGGTGAAGATACTAAGAGTTTTTCTAATGCACTTAAAGGTGCCTTGCGTCAAGACCCAGATATCATTCTGGTTGGAGAAATGCGAGACTTAGAAACCATTAGTCTAGCAATGTCTGCTGCGGAAACGGGTCACTTGGTATTTGGGACTCTGCACACCAACTCAGCATCAGGAACCATTGACCGGATTCTGGACGTATTTCCCCCGATTCAACAACCGCAAATCCGGGCAATGATGTCTAACTCATTAGTAGCAGTTTTCAGTCAATGTTTAGTGTCAAAAGCCAATCCTAAACCAGGAGAATATGGTCGGGTCATGGCTCAGGAAATTATGATCAATACCCCAGCGATCGCGAACTTAATTCGTGAAGGTAAAACCACTCAAATTTATTCCTCAATTCAGATGGGGGCTAAAGTTGGGATGCAAACGATGGAAATGGCTTTAGCAGGATTCTATAAAAAGGGATTAATTTCCTATGAAGCGGGAATGAGTAAGTCTTCTCGACCTGATGAATTAGCTCGTTTGATCGGTCCAGCACCAGACGGAGTTCCGGCTAAAGCAGCTCACTAAAGCAGGTGTTAAGGGTGAGGTGTCAGAGATCAGATTTGAGGTTTCAGGATTGTTTTCTTTGACCATAAAACCTGATTCCTGGCATCGGAAATTTTTTCCTATCATCTGACACCTATTAATAATTTACTAGCATTAATTTAGAGGTAATTTATGGTTGCAGATGCTAAAATGAAAAAAAAAGGTTTTGATTTCAATGAACTTCAAGACCAGATTAATTGCGCGATGTCCCCGGTGACAATTAAGGATTTATCGATTTTTTCGCGCCAATTTGCTGCGATGTTTAATGCTGGCGTAGCAATGATTAGATGTCTTCAGGTATTAACTGAACAATGTCCTAATCCGAAGTTAAGAAGAGCATTAATTCAAATTAGTGCTGAAGTCCAAGAGGGAACAAATTTATCTGAAGCAATGCGAAAACATACGGATTGCTTTGATGTACTTTTTATCAGTATGGTGGCAGCAGGAGAGGTCGGTGGGGTGCTAGATGAAGTGCTGAACCGAACTGCAAAAATGATGGAAGATGCCGCTAGACTAGAAAACGAATTAAAATCAGCGATGTCTTATCCAAAAACTGTTGGTGGGATTGCTGTGGTGATTTTTTTAGGAATGACAATTTTTCTACTCCCAACTTTTACCGGGATTTTTGAACAACTAAAAGTGGAACTACCTCCCTTCACTCAAGCGATGATGAATATCAGTGAATTTCTCAGAGGTCCATTTTTACCACCCCCCAAACAGGGTTATGGAATCGTATTTTTTGTAGCTGGTTTGTTTGGAGCAAAACAACTCTATGAGATGTACTACAAAACACCAATGGGTCGGGTCCAAATTGATGGAATATTGTTGAAAATGCCGATTTTTGGAGATTTAATTGAAAAGACGGCGATCGCCCGTTTTTGTAACGTTTTTGGTACTTTAACTCGTTCCGGAGTGCCGATTTTAAACTCCTTAGAAATTGTGCGTGAAACCGCAGGAAACCAAGTAATTGCTAATGCAGTTGATGCGGTGCGTACTGATATTCAAAGTGGGGGGATGATTAGTACAACGATGAAACGAGAAGGAGTTTTCCCAGCTCTAGCGATTCAAATGATTGCGATCGGTGAAGAGACTGGGGAATTAGACAAAATGTTGATGAAAGTTGGTTCTTTTTATGAAGATGAAGTAGAACAGGCAATTAAAGGACTTACCAGTATGTTGGAACCATTGATGATTGTAGTCATCGGGGGGATGGTAGGTTCAATTCTGCTTTCGATGTATCTACCAATTTTCAAAGTTATGGATGCGATCAAGTAGATGAAGACATATCCGAAAATGTCTATTTTCGGATATATAGCAATCTGTGAAATTGTCCTCTCTTCTTCTCGGTATTAGAGATTAAATGTAGGGGTATATAGCTTGTCCACGCCAAAAATCCTGCGCTCTGATGTAACCAATTAGAAACTAAAACACAGAACTATGTCTGTTAAAAAAATGGACTACGAAGAATTACTAACCCAATATAGCAGTCCTGAAGCTGTGACCAAATTACTGAGGTTATATCGTCCCTATTTAGAAATGATTCCCAGTATGCGTCGTCCTCATGAGAGCATAATTGCAATTCCTTTACCAACAGTCAGAATTACTCCTCCTTTAACATGGCAAAGTTCGCTAACATCGCAATCAGGATCTAAAGAAACAGATAAATCTGGTAGAGCTGCCACAATCCTACCTTGCGATGTAGGAATTTTGATGTGTGATCCAGAATGGAAAGTAAAACTAGAACCAGAAATTTTGGTTTTCATCCAACGTCCTAAAGAAGATTTTTATGAATTTATCAGTCGATGGCGTCAGACTCAAGTATTTTTAGATAAAAGCTATGAGTGGATTATGCCTTTGCGTTATAAACATATTTATGGTGAAGGAGCAGAAAAAGCTTATCCTTTATTTGTTGTTTTTGAAAAAACTCCAGAACGAATTAAGCGCGGTTTAAAAGGAGCTGGGTTACCTTTTGTTGTTCATGCTTTAGAGCCAGAAATTGAAGCAAAACAAGAATTACCAACTGAAATTGCCGAAGCGTTTGAAGAAGAAATGCCCGCTAATGAATAATAGGTTGGGGCGAAAATCATCGCCCCTGATTTAACAACTATTTGACAAACTGAGGCATAATTTCTGCTGCTGTAAATAAACCGTAAATTCCTCGACGATGTAAGGATATACCAGCTTTGAGATAACCAAAAGCAGGTCCACAAACATTAGCAGCCATACTGGTTTCATCACCGAGAGTGAAGGTATGAGTAGAAATTTTGCCCTCAAAGGTGCGACCGGTGACCTGAACATTAGTGCTAAGTGGTTTTTTCGCATTACGGGTATCCACAATTCCCCCAACTGTTACCCGATCGCGATCGCAAATTCCCGCTAACTCTAACATTAAGTCATCGGCGTGTTCCATATTCTCTAAAGTGATTAAACCGTTAGTAGTATCTAGTAAGGCTGCTACTTCAGCATCACTCATAGCTCGAGCTTTTTCCACATTGTAACCGGGTAAATGGGCGATATCTTCGCGGATTGTGGCTCGATAAGCTTCCCAATTAGCAATTCCGACCCCAAAGGTAATTTTCACACTATGAATTTCCGCATAACTTTGAGCTGCGATCGCTGCTGCTGCGGTTAATAATCCGGGAGTTGCTCCACAACCAGTCATGTAAGTAATTTCTGCTGTTTGGAGTTCGTCTTTTAACTCTAGGAGTAATTCTAGAGCGCTAGTTCGTTTGATCGCATCCACTAATACCCCTTTCCAACCCGATTGGATCAACTCACGGGCAACAGAAGCCATAAAATTATTAGGTAAATTGGGTAAAGCGAGGAAATATCCATCGACTTGGGTAGGTGGTGAGATGAGTTCGGTAATACTGCGATCGGTAATTTTCCCTCCTGATGCTAAATATCCTAAAGATCCTTGAGCTTTATAAGTAGCAATACAGGAATCCGGATTTAGCCCTTGACTATCATACACATAACCTTTTTGATCGGCGGCGGCTACCCAAATCATTTCTTGTTTAGGTGTAATCAGCTTCGCTGCTGCTTGTCCCAGCCCACCAAAACCGAGTATTCCAACTCGAATCGAACTATTGACTTGATTGAGAATTTGCTTGGCACTCATTACTTAATTATTGCTCATTTTTCTTGATCGATTTTAGGTCAATTGAGCAGATATCAGCGCGTAATACCAGTTTGATAAATTGACCCTACAGATCATACAGCAGACCTATTTATGAAGTCCAGTAGTGTGAGCGGTGGGGTCAGGTTAACCCAAATACTCCAGCGATCGGATAGCTATTTAGTTTTAGATTCAACGGTGACTCCCCAAGTATCTAAGGTCGTCCCTAGGGATTGATCGAGATTGGTCAAAGCGTTAAGATAAGTAATTTTAGCAACAAGTTCGTTAATTTTAGCTGTTACTAAAGCATCTTGATAAGTAACAATTTGAAAAAGGCTAGTAGAAGTTAGTCCTAATTTGTGTTTTTCTTCTTCGTTCTCTAATTGTTTTTCTGATGATTCCCGTGCTTGTCGAGTAAGTTCCACTTGTTGAAGACTCGAATTCACATTTCTGACGCTATTAGTTATTTCAATATCTATATTTTCCTGCAACTGGGCTAACTTGTTCTCTGATTCCAATAAATTGACTCGGTTACGTTGAAAGCTGTCTTCCACTGCATAATTATTGCCAAAGGTTCGACTCAATGTAAATTTTGCTTGTAAAGCTGCGGTTCCTACTTGTGCAGTACCATTCATATTGCCATAACTCGCATTAAAATCTAAATTCCAGCGTCGATTATCTGCTGCTATTAATAGGTTATATTTGTTCATATCATGGGTAAATTTTTGCTGTAAATAATCTGGTCGATTTTCAAAAGCTAGCTGTTTTAATCTATTTACATCTAAAGATTTTGCGGTGATGGTGAGATTTTCGATTGGGATAATATTAAGATTACGTTCAATATTCAGAAGATTGAGAAGTTGTAGTCTGGCTGTATCAAGAGCATCTTCTGCACTTAATAAACTTGCTTTTTGGTTAGCAACATTAGTTTCATTTTGAACCAGATCAACTCGTGCTGATTTTCCTGCTTCAATAAAAGCCTGAGTAATTTCTAATAATTTCTGAGCACTAGCTAAGGAAATGCGCTGGATTTCTGCTTGTTGTTGGGCTTGAATTAAAGTTCTATAAGCTACAATAGCGTTAGTAATAGTGGTGATTAGGGTTGATTTTAAACCTTGAATGTTAGCGCGTTCAGTAAGTCGAGCAATGGCAATAGATGCTTGGTTGATATTAGCACCAAATCCTTGTAATAGGGGTTGATTAAAAGCTACCTGAAAAGCTTGATTGACGTTACCTTGGGTGATGAGATTACCAGACCCATTTGTCGTTGGTGATTGTCCTATTCCGGTCCAGCTAAAATCAAATTCTCCACCCGTAGGAATCTTGACAGCAACTGTTGCTCCTACTCCGATTTGGCTAGAATTTGAGCTACTATAACCAACATCTTGTCGATTAATTGAAGCTGAGATACTAGGGATAATGCTAGGAACATATTTACTTTCTGCGACGCTGAGGTCTGCTCTTTGTGCTATTCTCTCTAAATAAGCAGTTTTGATATCTCTATTATTTGCTAAAGCTAAAGTTACTACGTCAGCAAGGGTTAATTTGATTCCCTGTTGAGGTGGAACTAGAACTGATTTGTCTGGTGCTACACTAGGTTGAGGTGTGACTGGAACTGATTTGTCTGGTGCTATACTAGGTTGAGGTGTGATTGGAACTGATTTGTCTGGTGCTATACTAGGTTGAGGTGTGATTGGAATTGGTTGATCTGGTGCTACAGTAGGTTGAGGTGTGACTGGCTCTAGATTACTTACTAATAAATGTTTTGATGGTTGATTAACGGTAATTAATTGTTTGTTGTCAGAGTCGCGATCGCTTTGAGCCAAAATCACTGGTTGAGCCGTTAATCGATGATCAGTCAATTTTTCGACTTTATGACTAGATGGAGCCAGATCAGTAGTTGTTTGTTGATGATCTAAATCTAGAGATGAATTAATATTTGCTGATAATGCCCCTAGTAAAGATTTTTCTGGTAATAAGGTTTCAGCGCTAGCTTTAGCAGCAAATTTTAGATGGGATTTAAACAGAAAAGTAAAAATAGACAAAATACTGACTATCACACTAATTATCGCGATCGCTTTGATCACACTCACCCCGACAGGTTGAAAAAAGCGATCGCGTTGAACTTTTATTTTTTGGGGAGAACTTGGTGGTAACTCTGGCATAATTACTAAAATTCCCTGATTCTAATAAGTCCATTTATGAACTACGCAAAGCTTTAACCGGATCGAGCTGACTAGCACGGAGAGCAGGTAGAAATCCAGACCCCACACCCACCAGTAGTGCTGAACCCAAAGATATGGTAGCAGTTCCCATATCAAAATGATAGGGTAATTTAAAAGTATCAGATACGACAATGGTCAAACCATGCACAACAATAATAGCAGCCAAACCACCGAATAAACTTAAAATAGCTGCTTCTAGAATAAATTGGAACAGGACATCCTGCTGAGTTGCTCCGATCGCAATTCGTAAACCAATTTCTGGAGTACGTTCAATCACTGCGGCAATGGTAATATTAGCAATACCGACACCACCAACCAATAGGGAAATTGCACCTACTACGGTCAAAGCTCGCGATGCTAATACTAGAGTTTCTCGTTGTTCAAGAATATCTTTGATATTCTTGAAAATCAATATCTCTGCACCAGGAAACCGCTGTAACAACAGTTTTTTTACCTGCTCTTCGAGTTTGTTCAAATCTTCTAAATTGTATGGCCTTATTTCAATTGGATTGATCCAACGTCTACCGGTCATTGCAGTAAGGAGGGATAGTGGTACTAACATTTGTCCGCGAGGTTTATCGTCTTTATAGAGCAACTTAGTTTCCATAACTCCTACAACAATATAGAGTCTACCGTCAGCATAAATCCGCTGATTGATGGGATTTTGTTGATTAAAAAGTTGCTCAGATAGCAATTCATCAATAATCACTACGGGTCGATAATTACTAAAATCAGCCTTATTTAAAAATCGTCCTTTTAGAATTAACCTACCTGAAGTAATTAAATAATTTTCAGAAACAGCAGTGATATCAAGATCAGCCGCTTTATCTTGAAATTTAATTTGATTGGCGGGAAACCAAGTAGAGGTACTCATTGCTTGCACACCCACTAACCGTCGTTTTAACCATTCCATGTCTTCTAACATCAGCTTTCTACTATCTTTAAACCATACATAAACTGTAACTCTCGGAGCTTCCCGTTTAGCTAATTGCTGTGCAATCACACTGCTACTAATATTACCAACTTGCAAAGTCGCATTCACCGCAGCCACCCCCATGAATACTCCCACCGTAGTAAGAACAGAGCGTAAAGGATTACCGCGCAGAGAATCCCAAGTAAGAGTTAGTAAATCTAAAACTGCTAGACTCATAATTTAGATCCGGAGCATTAAATAATTTTTTATTTTTCTTTTTTAACAGGTTCTTTTTCAGGACTGGTTTGGAGTGTAATCGGGATTCCTGGTTTTAAAACTGAATCCGGAGAGGGTATTAAAACCTGATCTTCTGCTTGCAAACCCTTAGACACTTCTACTGTTGTTAATCCTTCTAATCCCAAAGTAATCGGCTTTTTTTGGGCTTTACCTTCAGCATCTCTTACCCACACATAAGATGATTTTCCATCTCGCTGAATCGCCTCCGGTTCCTAATACTACTACGTTTTCTCGTCGCGCCAAAACGATTTCTACACTTACCTGACTACCAGGTATTAGCTTTCCACTTGGTTCATCTAGTTGTACTGTTGCTGGTACTCCAACTTGACCCCCGGATGAACCGGATGAACCGGATGAACCTTTTGAAGCATCAGGACCGATCGCTTGGAGAGATATTTTTTTTACCCGTCCGCTAAATTTTTGTTCCTCTGGACCGATTACACTAATTCGGGCTGTTTGGTTCAATTTAACTTTGGCAGCATTAAGAGTAGAAAGACTAATTTTCACTAATTCTTGAGAGCGATCGCCTACCGTAATTAATTCAGCACCTCGTCCTACTCCATCACCATTATTGCACTTAATATTCAAAACTATGCCGTTAATTGGAGAAGTGATAATATTATTTTCCAGTTCCTTTTCCAAAGTTTGTTTTTTAGTTTCAAGTCCTTGCATGTCTAGGTTACTAGATTGAGCGTCTACTTCAGCATTACGTAAAGTCGATACTGCTGTTGCTAAGTTAGATTGAAAATCTTTTAGAGCAGATTGAAGCGATTGAATGTCTTCGATGTTTTTTTGCTGATTTTGTTCTCTGGTTATCTGAGCTTGTTGCAGTGAAATCTTACTAGTATTGACTGCTAATTGAGCATCTCGGAGATTAGATTGAGCAGTACGAACATCGCTTTTTTTGGTATCTAGCTCATCTTCGGAAATAAAACCTCTTTGAAAAAGTTTCTCAGACACCTGAAGTTTTCGCTGTGCTGTAGCTAAATTGGCTTCGTTTTCAGGTAATTTTTGGATAGACTTTTCCAGGTCGATTTGTTTTTGCTGAATTTCTAATTGATTGTCGTTGCGTAATTGTTTTTGAATAGTCCGTTTGATCTCAAGTTCTTTGGATTGTAATTTTTGTTTACTTAGCGCCAAATTTTCTTCCGCTTCAGCGACTTTTTGTCGATTGCGGTTTACCGTGATCACCTGTTTGTTAATTGCAGATTGGATGTCTAGCTCCTTAGTTTTTCCATCTGGATTACGAAGCATAATTAGGGATTGTCCTGCTTGAACGCGATCGCCAATTTGGACAAGTACCTGATCTACAGTAACATCTCCTGGGGAATTCAGACTTTGTTGTGCTTGCAGTTCTACCACACCACTTTCATTAATGCTAATTTCCACGTTATCTTTTTTAGCTGTAGTCGCGAGGACTGAAATTGGTGCTAAGGTCGGATTAAGCAGTTTTTGCACTACAAAAAACCAACCACCCACAGTAATTATAGCTAGTATGCCTGACCAGACTAACCATTTGAGCCCAATCTGAAATTCTTTTTTCCCCAATTTTCCGATCAAGCTCATTACCATGATTTGCTTTTCGATGATGGTTGTTATCTAAAATCCGAACCAGCTAGCTTGCACAGATTCGGGACTTTATTTAAAGCCGATAAACCCGATCGCACCCCCGAATTGTACTCTGGCGGTGAGCAACCACAATCCGCGTTATCCCTAATTTTTCCAAGCTTTGAGTCACGACCTCCTGAGTTTGATTATCCAAAGCCGAAGTAGCCTCATCAAAAATCAGGATACGTGGTTGACGAACTAAAGACCGAGCGATTAATAGCCGCTGTCGCTGTCCGCCGGAAAAATCCCCTCCTCCCTCTGATACTCTGGTGTGCATCTGCATCGGCATTTCCTGAATATCCCGATCCAATCCTGCCATTTTCGCTGCTTCCCAAGCTTGGTCGAGAGTGATCGGTATTCCTCCTGCAATTACATTCCAGATTGAACCTCCCATCAACCGACTATTCTGTAACACTACTCCTAACTGACTGCGTACCTTTGATATATCCAATGTCGCTAAATCTCGTCCATTATACATTACAGCCCCTTGCGCTGGTCTTTCAAATCCCAACAATAACCGCACAATGGTCGATTTACCACTACCACTAGGTCCAATAATCCCGATCAACTCTCCTGGTTTCACCTCTAAAGTCAAGTCGGATAATACCCAAGGTTGATTCTGACCGTAACGAAACCAGACCCGCTCCAGTTTTACCTCTCCAGACAACTCTCCCGGATCAGCTCCTTGGTTAGTGGTTTCTGGAACTGCGTGCAATATTGGTTTTACTCGCTCCCATAACACCGAAATTTCCAACACGCTCACTACTGTCCTGCTCAGACTAGTAGCTCCACCCACAAATGTGCCAAATGCGGCGTTAAATGCTAAAAACTGTCCTGCTGATAAACCTCCATCTCCTGGATTTTTGCCCAGAGTAGCCACAGCGAAAGAATATAAGGCGATCGCTGTCACGACCGGTACGATCGTATTAAACAGGGTCATAAAATCCTCTACCTGTTGAGTAGATAGGGTCAGCTTCATCTTTTGGCTATACTTCTTAGCCCATTTGCTAAGAGCCCTGTCTTCCGCAGCAGCAACCCGCAACTTAGATATTCCATCTAAAGTTTGCACCATCAATCCCACAATTTCACCGCTCAATTCTTGTAAGGGTAGGAACTTTTGCCGAGTAATGATGCCGACTATGACAGTGATCACACTGGTGATTACCACCACCACAATTGCAACCATTGTCAAGGGAATGCTGTAGTAAAGCAATAAACCCAGATTCAACAGCGAGAAAAAGCTACTCAGCAAGGTGGTCATTAAGGTGCTGTTGAGGCGATCGTGAATTTGAGAAATTGCCGATACTCGATTTTGAATATCTCCTGTGTTGTATTGGCGAAAAAATGATGTCTGGAGTCGCAATAATCTATGCCAAACTGCTGCTTGGATGTCCGCGCTCATCGCAGTTTGCCAGCGCATAGTCAGAATGCTTCTAGTCAGTTGCAGTACGGTCATAGCAAAGCTTGCTGCTAACAAACCGATCCCGATTTGTAATAATAGTCCGCGATCGCCATTGGGAATAATATAGTCAACCAGTAATGCTGTAGCCTGGGGAACTACCATTCCCGCCAAGGAGACTAAAACTCCAAATAAGATGGTCTTGATTATGTCGCCATAACGACCCTGAAACACAAATTGGAGCAGATTTAGAGGAGAAAGCGATCGATCGGGAAACGGTCGATAAAAGGTATAGGCTTGATGGGATAGATGTTTGGCTGTAGCAAAGCCAACGGTCATGCGCTGGAAATTTACGGGGTCAAAGATTTCATATCCTCGACCATTCTTAGGTAGCAAAGCTACTGGGCGTTGTTCTGTTTCTGTAGCGATAAATCCGAGCAATGGTCCGTAATCTTGCTGCCACCAAATATCATCTAAGGTAATCCGTCGGACTCGAAACCCAGAATTCTGAGCTATTGTCTCTACAGAATTTACTTGGCTTTTATTATTTTTGGGAGGAATAATAGGGATGTCTAATACTTTACCCACTGCTCCCATAGCTATTAATAGGGGTTCTGTGGCGGAGTTAGCCTCGAACGCTGGATTGAGAATAGACGCTAGTTCTCTTAATGCTTCCTTCATTGCCCCTGATCTCTATGGAATTTAGGTAAGATGGCACATCAGGGTGACGAATTCTGATGGGGAGTAAATCTCGCCAAAAGTTCAGTCTGAGATAATTGCCAGAGTAAGGGAACTAACTCATCTGTTGATAACTCAATCATTGGTTCAATGATCTGAGCAAGTTCTGGTTCTAAAGAGCCAAACCGAATCCGCAGCAAATTTTCTACGAATAAGCGTCGTTCCTGCAAACGTCCTTCCAGTCGTCCTTCTTGTCGTCCTTCCAGTCGTCCTTCTTGCAAAGTAGCTTGCCGCCATTCCACATAAGCTGGTGATAAATTCATCATTAACTCCCTGTCTTCTTCACTAATATTTTGTATGCTTTCTATGTTAATCCGCCACATCGAAATCTGTTCTAAGGTTTTCATCCGAAAGGGATGTTCTACTGCTAGTGCTAAAAGTTCATTGATTGCTTGTTGTTGAGTTGCGCCTTTTCCTAAAATTCTCACCCACAATGTTTCTGGTGTTGTCGGTAATTGGTTGATGGCGACAATTGCTGTTTTGAAGATATCGGCGAGAAAATAGATGCCTTTTGGCCATTTCTCTCTGGCTGGTTCCGCTCTGGCTGTTGCGATTAATCCTGCCGAAACTGATGGTGTTAACACCCACAGTGAGGCGAGGTTTTCTTCTTCAAGTTGTTGACGATCGCGCCTAGATTGGCGCTGTTGTTCTGTCTGTACAGCAATTAGTTTTAGTATACAGGTACGCAGCTCGGTTGGAGTAGGTTGATTCCGAAATGCTTCTAATAAACAAGTCCGCTCTACCATCTGTCCTAATAATCCTAGCTGATGGGGATTTGCGGTTGGTGCTGGCGCAAAAAATACATCTACTTGGCGGATTTCTGGGCTGACTTCTCGACTAATTTCTACTGTTCCTAATGGTTCTAGTAGTCCGGCTAAATATTGTTTCGCAAATTGATCGTGTGGTTGTCTGGTCATCCGTCTAATCTGATTGTTTCCTGACTCTCATTTTATCAATATTTTCGCGATCGCTCACACCACCTTGTTTTCCAAATATAGAAGATTGAATAGCGAGTCATTCTTGCTCCCCTTTCCTTTTAGGAGAGGGGTTGGGGGAGAGGTATTCTGCTAGCATGAAACAGCCTTGGGATCTAGAAATACTTCCTTCATTCTGCTAACTCATCCATTTTTGCCTCAGCACCCAGTAATTCTTGATAAACTCCCTCAACGGCGCATAATTGTTCATGAGTTCCTCGCTGTACCACTCGTCCGCGATCGAACACAATAATTTCATCACAATCAACGATTGTACTTAATCGATGAGCGACTACAATACAAGTACATTGACGTTGGCGCAGATTTGCTACTAGCTGTCTCTCGGTGTCGGGATCTAATGCACTTGTAGCCTCATCCATAACTAAAATCGTGGGATTATTCACCAATGCACGGGCAATTTCTAAACGCTGACGCTGACCGCCACTGAGGTTGGCGCTGTGTTCTAATAGTTTAGCATCATATCCACCCAATACCTCCATCACTACATCATGGATCAGTGCATCTTTACAAGCTTTAATTAATTTTTCCTCTGGCACATTAGCATCCCAAAGGGTGAGATTATCTCGCACTGTTCCCTCAAACTGTAATATCTCTTGTTCCACAAAAGACAGCGATCGCGCCAGCATTAATCGCGGAATTTGAGATCGGGGAATACCATCAAACAAGATCTCACCTTGCCAAGGTTGATCCAAACCACAAATCAATTTAGCGATCGTTGATTTCCCTGAACCAGTTGCTCCTACCAGTGCTTTTCTTTGTCCTGGTTCTAAAGATAAACTAAAATCTTTAATTAGTGGCGGATTAACTGGAGAATAACCAAAGGTAATATTTTTAATATCTACTCGACCTGTAAGTTGGACAAGGGTTTGGCTTGCTGTTGATTTCCTTGGCTCTAATTCGACATCGATGGAATTATCCAAAACGTCATCTAAACGGGTTAAGTCTCCCTTTAGCTCCTGCAACAGGTTAGCAAACTGGACTAAAGTATTTACAGGTGCTTGAAACTGCCTCATTAAGACTTGAAAGGCGAATAACATACCGATTGTTAATCCACCTGACATCACTCGCCACCCACCAACTATTAAGATCATGGTGGTTGTGAGTGCGGTTAACAATGTTGGTACTATCCCTAGGATTTGGTTGTAAACATCAAGTTCCTGTTGGATGTTAGTCGTATTGGCGTAGGAACCAGACCAGACTGTGAAGAATTCTGACTCTAAACCAGATGCTTTTATAGTTTCAATGCTTTGAATTGCAGAGATGCCAACTCCGGTCATTCTCCCTTGTTCTTGGAGTAAACGCATCTGTGCATCTACTCTTTTTTGTGACATCCATTTTAATACGAGGATATTCGCGATCGCCGAGCTAATACCTATCAACGTTAAGAGCGAGTCATATTCTAACATGATCGCCCCATAAAATACTACCATCACTGCATCAATTGCGGTTGTTGCTAATTGCCCCGACAGAATTTCGGCAACTCTAGTATTAATATCAACCCGATTAGCAATTTCCCCTGCATATCGTTGGGCGTAAAATCGGACAGGTAATTTGAGAACATGATCATAAAAGCGGGCTGACATGACTACGGCTAACTTCACTTTTAGTTGGCGTAACAATCGTAGTCGTAACAGATTTAGGATACTCTGCAATAGGGTAGCAAAAGACATAGCTAAAAGTAACCCTGGTAACCAGTTGGTATGACTTTCTACCAGGATGCGATCGACAAATATTTGACTGAATACCGGAAGTGCTAATCCCGGCACAACCAGCAGAAAACCTGCGATGATTAAATACAATACTTCCCCAACCGAACCACGTAACCGATCTATTAGGGATAAAAATACATTGGGTTGGCGTCCGCCAGGAATGAATTCTGGACTAGGTTCTATTTCTAAGATGATCCCAGTAAAACTGCGAGCAAATGCTTTCCAGGAAATCTGTCGCCTGCCGCCCGCCGGATCGTTGAGAAATACCCGAGTGCGATTGTACCCCTCTACTACTAAAAAGTGATTGAAATTCCAATAAGCAATGCAGGGGAATGTGACTTCGGGGAGTTCTTCTAGTTCGATCGTATAGCCATTAGCGATCATCCCATAGCGTCTCGCTGCTAACACCAGATTAGCAGCATGAGAGCCATCACGAGATACACCGCATTCAATCCGCAGTTCGGCTAGTGGAACTATGCGACCGTAGTAGGCGAGAATGATCCCAAGAGAGGCTGCGCCACATTCGGTCGCTTCCATTTGGATCACGATCGGAGTTTTAACTCGCCAGTTGTTTGATGGCAAAAATTCTGGCAATAGCATTTAGCAACTTGTAACTTAATTTTTCTTTAGACTTCTTGCAAAAATAACTAGGACAGGCAAGATGCCTGTCCCACATGATGGCAAAAATTCTGGCAATAGCATTTAGCAACTTGTAACTTAATTTTTCTTTAGACTTCTTGCAAAAATAACTAGGACAGGCAAGATGCCTGTCCCACATGATGGCAAAAATTCTGGCAATGGCATTTAGCAACTTGTAACTTAATTTTTCTTTAGACTTCTTGCAAAAATAACTAGGACAGGCAAGATGCCTGTCCCACATGATGGCAAAAATTCTGGCAATGGCATTTAGCAACTTGTAACTTAATTTTTCTTTAGACTTCTTGCAAAAATAACTAGGACAGGCAAGATGCCTGTCCCACAAGAGTTTTTTTGGTTGTGGGACAGGCATCTTGCCTGTCCAGTAAATTGATCAACATGACTTTTGCAAGAGGTCTTTTCATTTGTAGATTGGCAACACAAAGGATAGGGGCGGACGCTCTTCGACGGTGACTGTTGCTGTTATTGTAGTTCCAGCGATCAGATGTAAATCCGGTCCGTTAGAAGCCGTCCATTTCAAACCCGAAGGATTATTGGAATCGGTTTGCAGTTGAGCAATAACTTCTATTTTCTCGACCTCCTCACCCACAATCTTCTGGGCTATTCTTGAATTTCCGATTACCTTCGTGGCACTTTCTACGGTGGTGGGATTCTGGGAAACATCAATAATTTTGCCTAGAATTGAGCCAAATTTCTCCCGCTTAACAATATCTGGTGTGATCTGAATTTTCATTCCCGGTTTAACTCGCAGACTGTCTGACAGATCCAGAAAAGCTACTGCGGTCAGAGTTGCGGTTTTGCTCTTGCCGATCGGATGCACTAATACAGCCTCGACCGGAAACAGTAATGGGAATTTTGCCAAAAATCCCCCAAAGAAGGCTGAAGATTACCATTGTGCCAAATCCTGCCAAGGTCAGCCAATCCATCGGACGCAATAAGCGCATCGCCCGATCGAGTTGCTCTGTGGAATATAAATAGTCTACGGCTTCTTGACGGAATATCTGTCTGGGTAATTCCTCTGGAGCAGTGGGAGCATCTGACGGGTTTTCGTTTCTCTGTTGAGTTTCTTCGGTCATAGAACTCTAAATTTTATTTATGCTGGATAACTCAAATCCCCCTGACGAATGCGCTCAATGAAATATTTTGGCATGGTTCCCACCCACTTTTCTTTGATCACTCCATTTTCTAATAGCACGGCTGTAGGTATGATATTGATTCCTAACTTTTCTTGTTGCTTTTGTTCGATTGGTACTATGGGATAGTTTAATTCATTATTGTCGATAAACTCTTGCCCTTCTGCTATTGATGTTAAGGCGATCGCGCCGATCACTTCTGGTAAGTCCTCTCGATAGTGAACCACATTAAGAACATTCAACCAGTTCTTACAAGCTGGGCATTTCATCCCTAAAAATACTATTAGTTTGGAACCAGACATAAATAATGTTGGATCAAACTCATCCCCTAACCATTCTGGTCGCCAAGTGCGGTTGGCTTTCACTGGGGTTAAATCGATATAGGGACGACTGTTCTGCCCATAATATTCTAGGGAACCAGAAGCTAAAGCACCGCTAGTAACTAGGGTGGCTAATACTACTAGCCACTGCCACAATACTGTAGGCTGGTTGTTCTCAAGGAAGGTAGCAAATACTAATAGAGCAATATAGACCAAATTGAGGATGATACTTTGATTGGGTGTCACATTTAGCCAACCGTTATAACATCCACAGTCCTCTGTGCGTCCCGTCGAAGTGCTCCAGTAGGTGAGAAACGTAAGGATAATTAATAACAGGATGGTCAGAGGAATTATTCCTGATGGTAGCACTCCTAAAATTAGAGCCACTCCTAATGCACATTCGAGCGCCGTAAATGTTAATGCTGCCGCTCGAATTGACGGAAATTTCTGCAATAGCTTGAGTTTGGAAATGTGTTCAACAAATTTCCAAGGTTCGATGACTTTGGCTACACCAGTCAATAATAAAATGCTCCCTACCAGGAGCGACGGAATTACAGTATATGTGTCTGTAAACATTTGCTGAAAAATTTATTTTGGCTAATTGTTTTAGTCCTAAATTTATGGCGGTTTTTTTAAACCATTATTCCTAATTATTAGCTTTTTTGCGATTCTCCGCGTGATTATTGTCTCTATCTGCCGATTTTTTGCCTAATTTATCTATTTTAGATGGCATTTTTTTTGATTTGTTAAAAACAATAGAGGGAGAAACAGGCATCTTGGGTCTGCTTCTCCCTGTTGTCACACACCATTAAACAGGTAATGAAATCCTCGAGGATTTCGAGGGTTACAACCGCAACCAAGGAAAGGGTAGCGGTTAGAGAGTTAGGTTAGTGGTGTTTAACAACCGCAACCAGGGGTATCAAGAAATCAGGGTTAGAAAGGGTTAGAGGGTTGGGTTGGTTGTGCGTAACAAGGACAAACAGAATCTCCACAGGCACAAGCCCCAACAACCCCTTGCAATTGCTCCATCGCAAGTTGATTGAGTTGCTTCATTCCCCGCTGAGTTCCTGTGCGCTTTAGAGGTTGGTTAGATTTAGCCATATCCCTGTACCTTTTGAGTATTAATTGGTTGACCTCTTTATTAGAATTCTTTTTTTCTGATCATGCTGTGTTCTTGGCCACAGGCTGTAAGTGTTTCCGATCACTTGCCAACTACTCGTTCCATGCCTATAATCGCGATTCGTGATGGGGCGTGATGGCAGAGAAAATCAGAAAGCCGCGATCGCCTCAGTCCACTAGAAAATATAGCGATCGCGATTAGACCAGCAAGCAAAAGTCAGTCCCACCATCAAAAATTAATCTTGTGGGACACTCAGCTTGACTATCCTAGTTATTTTGGCTTTCTTGTCTATATGTGGATGGAACGCAAGCGATCGCTGGTTGGGGATGAGCATGGCGATCGCCTTGACCAGCCAATTATCTAAGGTACGATAATTTCCATGATTTTCAGCTACAATTAGTTAATTGGCCAAAAAAATCAATAAAAAAGGATAATCCCGATGACAGAAAGACTAGATAGAATAGAAGCTGTGATCGAAGCCAATTCAGCCCAAATTCAAGCCAATTCAGCCCAAATTCAAACCAATTCAGCCACAATTGCAGAACTGGGCACTAGGATCAATTCATTGATGCAAGTTGTAGAAATCAATCAACGTAATCAGGAAGTAAGCCAAGCTGAACTGAGTGCTGCGGTCAATTCATTGTTGCAAGTTGTAGAAATACATCAACGCAACTTTGAGGTGATTATGAATGAAATTAGAGGGATTCGTACAGAAAACCAACGCATATTAGAACATTTATTTGGTCAACCAGAAAATGGAAAATGAACGCACTTTTTTAGGTACTACGATCGCCGACAAATTCATAACTCTGGTTTCTTTGGCTCCCGCTATTTTCAATTAGGCGATCGCTTTGCCCCAAACCTGGGTCGCGGATTAACAACTATTATAACTGAATAAGACCAATTTTACACTTCAGCTGCACTAGGAAAGCAGAGACTACCGACCTTATTAGTGCCTGTCTATGCTACTCCAAACCCCGTATACTCTCGGACATAGCGAGGTTGAAGTCCCAAGACGATATCTTCTTTAGTCACACCTATTTCTACTAATTCTTCAGCGATACTTTTGTCTGTTTGATTGCGCTGAATCCAGATTTTGCCATCTTTGATATCCAAGTGAATAAAGCAGTTATAAACGCGGTGATGTTCATTCCATCCCAAATCGATAATTAGATAGCGATCGCGTTCTTTATCAAAAACTACTTCCACTTCTATTTCACCATTAATAGGTGGTGACTTCCCGTATGCTAATAACAACTTTTCAATACACTGACGATAATACTCTAGTTTATCCATCTGACGATTTCCTCCTTAACCGGATCGTATACAATTATTTTTACTTGGTATTTTTTTACTGAAGTTTTGGCTAACTCACGCTGGAAAAAAGATTCATTGATTTATATTCCTGACCTTATTCAACGATATATTAATTTGCACCAATTCTTGAGTGCGATCGCCCACAGTAATTAAGTCAGCACCTCGTCCTACTCTTTTCCCAGGTTTCAGCGATTTAATCTAGCAAAACCCAAAAATTCGTTCAACTCCGCCAAAGTCGGCGATCGCTTTGCCCCAAACCTGAGTCGCGGATTAACAACTATTATAGCTGAATAAGACCAATTTTACACTTCACCTGCACTAGGAAAGCAGGGACTACCGACCTCTGGACTGCGAAACATAATTAGTGATTGTCCTTCTTTCGTGACGGCGATAGGAGTTATAATTATACCGTATAATTTTTGCAGCAATTGTAGTTGATCTACTTGATGAAGATAGAGCAATGGTGATGTGTTAACAATAACTTTGTTTTCAGGCATTATTTACATCTCTCTCTAATTCTTCAGTCGTTAATGAAAAGGTAGATACCTGATATTGGCCTAGTAAAATAAGGAATTGGACTCGTGGCATTCCGGCTAACTGAGCAGCCCGTCCAGATGACAATTTACCCAGTTCAAATAATTTCACAGCTGCTAAAATTTGCAATTCTCTGGCAATAGTTTCCCTGGTTTCTTTTAGGCTGATTAATACCTCTTCGGGAATTTCGATAGACACGGTACTCATATTTAAAATATAGTAGGATATCTTGATAATTATAGCTTAACGCTCAGTTTATTATATGTCTAAATCTGAAATTACTATCACTGTCAAACTCTTTGCTGCTTACCAAGAAGCTTATGGAGTACCTGAACTAATCCTCAAATTTCCCGAACACACTCCCGTCCTATCTGTGTGCGATCGGCTCCTTTCGGAACATCCAGAACTTAATTTTTTGCGTAATCTTACCCGTTTTGGGGTTAATCTCAACTTCGTCGCTCCCGATACTTTACTCCAAGATGGGGACGAAGTTGTCTTAATCCCTCCTGTGAGCGGTGGTTAAACTCCATTTCTGACCTCAAAAATTATACCCGACAAAATTTGTCGGATATGTTTGACGATATTTGTTGCTAGTGCTACTATCAACCAAACATTGAATAAATCGCGGGAGCTAGTCCACCTATGACCGTGACCACTAAAATCGAAACCCAATCTACAACAGCCACTTTTAAAAGTCTGAAGTGTAAAGAGTGTGGCTCAGAATATGAACCTCAAGCAATCCACGTCTGTGAATTCTGTTTTGGACCGCTAGAAGTAAGCTATGACTATGAAGCTCTAACTCGTCACGTTACTCGTGAAAGTATTCAAGCTGGACCAAATTCAATTTGGCGCTATCGTCCATTTTTACCAGTAGCTACAGATAATGTTATTGATGTGGGCACAGGAATGACCCCCCTAGTGCGATCGCAGCGTCTCGCCAGACGACTGGGCTTAAAAAATCTTTATATTAAAAATGATGCTGTGAATATGCCCACCCTGAGTTTTAAAGATCGGGTAGTATCCGTGGCGTTAACTCGGGCTAGAGAATTAGGTTTTACTACTGTATCCTGTGCTAGTACGGGAAATTTAGCTAATTCCACCGCAGCGATCGCAGCTCATGCTGGTTTAGATTGTTGTGTATTTATCCCCTCAGATTTAGAATCAGGCAAAGTTTTAGGGACTCTAATTTACGGACCGAAAGTGATGGCTGTTCACGGTAATTACGATCAAGTGAACCGTCTATGTTGTGAAGTTGCTAATACCCACGGTTGGGGATTTGTGAATATTAATTTACGTCCTTATTATTCAGAAGGTTCCAAAACTCTTGGTTATGAAGTTGCCGAACAATTAGGGTGGCAACTACCAGATCATATAGTTGCTCCTCTAGCTTCCGGTTCCTTATTTACAAAAATTTATAAAGGTTTCCAAGAATTTACTCAAGTTGGTTTAGTCGATGGCAAAAATGTGCGCTTCAGTGGAGCCCAAGCGGAAGGATGTTCTCCCATTGCTCAAGCTTATCGGGAAGGAAGAGATTTTGTCACACCAGTAAAACCTAATACAATTGCCAAATCGATCGCGATCGGTAATCCTGCTGATGGAATTTATGCTCTAGAAATCGCTCGCAAAACTGGTGGGCAAATTGAATCCGTTAATGATCCAGAAATTATTGAAGGGATTAAATTATTAGCAGAAACCGAAGGAATCTTTACCGAAACTGCTGGGGGGACAACGGTTGCGGTCTTGAAGAAATTAGTAGAAGCAGGTAAAATCGACCCAGAGGAAACCACCGTAGTCTATATCACTGGTAATGGCTTGAAAACACAGGAAGCTGTTCAAGGATATATCGGTGAACCCTTGACCATTGAAGCAAAACTTGATAGTTTCGAGCGTGCTTTAGAGCGATCGCATACACTCGATCGCTTGGAATGGCAACAAGTGCTAGTCTAAATTATTATCACCAGGTAATAGGTGGAAAAATCTATTACCAGTCAACCTCTCACGAATCACCTAAATAACCATGGCTGTTAAAGTTTTAATCCCCACTACCCTGCAAAAATTTACTAACGAGCAAGCTACGATCGAATGTACCACCGATAGCGTTGCAGGTTTAATTAATTCTCTAGGAAACGACTACCCGGAAATGAAAGCACGTATTTGTGATGAGAATGGAGAACCACGTCGGTTTCTGAATTTTTACGTTAATACTGAAGATATCCGCTTTTTACAAGGTACTAAAACCCTTCTCAAAGACGGGGATGAGGTTAGTATTGTACCTGCGGTTGCTGGTGGTTAATTAAACATAGCAACTAATTTATTAAAGCACGCAGATCCGATTTATGATTCTGCGTGCTGCTTTTTTTTTGATATTTCTAATACTAATCGAGGGAAAATGTCAACCCGATCGCGATCGACAAAAGTGTGGGAAAAACTCCGATCGCGATCAGCTTAAATAGTTGCGTGAAGAAGTAATTTTAATAGTTATTTTTAAAGAGAATAAACTGCTTTGATAAATTGCTCAGAAATAAAGGGCAATATTGCCTCATTTTTACTATTTGCTTTACCCTCAGTAAACACAACCAATAAATAGGGTCGTCCGGTTGGTAATTCAATATAAGCAGAATCGTGACGAACTTGACTGGTTAAACCAGCTTTCGACCATAATTGGGCATTTTGGGGTAGTCCACTACCGAAAAAACCTGTCACCTGATTTTCAGGATCATCCTTTAAATCTTGGGGATTCAAACTACGTTTCATTAAACCCATCATCACCTGAGACATGGGTGATGATACAGCTACCCCACCAACAATACTATGTAACAACCTAGCTGTAGCATTAGTAGTCAGCATATTGCGGTTTTCCATCAATTCTCCTAAAAAAATTCTTTCCCGACCGTATGGTCCATCACACCAGGTTTTTTGATTGACATTAATTAGGTCTAATTCGGACCAACCTAAAGACTTAAAATAACGATTAACAATATTTCGTTGTTGTTTCCATGTCTCATAGGGACTTGAAGGTAATTCTGGACCGCTCGTGGTGCCGGTTAAAACATCTAAGACTAAACTGGTCGCATCGTTGCTAGAGTGAATAATCATGTCTTGAATTGCTCTTTCTAGCTCCGGTGAGGTTTGAATCATTTCTTGATCTAACCATTCACAAACTGCTACGAGGTAAAAAAGCTTCACAATACTAGCTGGATAAATCCGTTCATCCGCGCGATATCCATAACCCCGAACTTGATGTTTCCAAAATTCGATTGGGCTTAAGGCACCTCCAGTATTAACTGGTACTGGTGGATCGTAAACTATCCAAGTACAGGCAATTTGATTTCTTGCTAGTTCTGGAAATTCTGCCCAAGTTGCTTCTAAAATAGCCGTGGTAATTGTTTGTAGTTGTTCGTCTTGGCGAAAAAAAGTCATAAGATTAGTTAAGGTTATTGGTTAATCAATCAAGTATAGATAATAAATATCATGGTAGAAATCACCCAAATTCGATCTGATCTAACTTCTGAGCAGGTTGCTACTCAGGAGTATTGTTGTGTAGCGAACCTGAACATTTATAATGGCCCTAATTCCGATCGCTTGGCAACTCAGGCAGCAATTGGACGACACTTGCGTATTTTACCCCCATCTGAGCAAGAAAATCCCAATTTCGAGGGAAATTTTTACCAAATCCAACTATGTGAAGATGATTATCCTGGTTGGTTGTCCATTAGCGATCTCGAACATCTGGAATTTGCTGATTCTGCTTATCAAGCGATCGCACTATCTGAGTCAGATATCCACAACCGCTTACCAGATGCGATCGCATTTACCTTAAAAGCCATGAACCAACCAAACGAGTATCTCTGGGGGGGCACAATTGGACCAAATTATGATTGTTCTGGTTTAATTCAAGCAGCTTTTGCCGCGCATCAGATTTGGCTTCCTCGAGATGCTTATCAACAAGAAGCTTTTACTACTCCCATTAATTTAGCTGACCTGCAACCGGGCGACCTAATATTTTTTGGCTCACCTGAAAAAGCTACTCATGTAGGACTATATTTGGGTGAAAATCAATATATCCATAGTTCAGGTCAGAGTCAAGGTCGCAATGGGATTGGGATAGATATATTATCAGATACTGGGGACAGGGTTAGTCAAACCTATTATCGTCAACTAAGAGGAGCGGGTCGCATTATGACTAGTTATCAGCCTAGTGGCAAAAGTAAAAATTGGCTTTAATATCTAAATTGGTGTGAGATATTAAGAAAAAATTACAATTCCATGAGCATTTCCTTAGTCCAAGAGCAAAAATCTTTGCACAACAGTAGATCTACCAAACCAAACCTACAAGTATCCGTAGTTATCCCGATTAAAAACGAAGTAGAAAGCTTACCCCATCTGATTGAATCAATTTCTACCAGTCTAACTACCAGTCAGCTTACCTATGAAATTATCTGTATCGATGATGGATCTAAGGATGGTTCAGTGGAATTGCTCAAAAAACAAGCAAGATTACGGACTGACTTGAAAGCTGTAATTTTACGACGTAATTATGGTCAAAGTGCGGCAATGTCCGCTGGATTTAATTATGCTCAAGGTCAGATAATTATCACCTTGGATGGTGACTTGCAAAATGACCCCGCCGATATACCTTTATTATTAGCTAAACTAGAAGAAGGATATGATTTAGTCAGTGGTTGGCGTCAAGATAGACAGGATGCGACCTTAACTCGTCTGATTCCCTCAAAAATAGCTAATTGGCTAATTGGAAAAGTGACAGGTGTAAACATCCATGATTATGGTTGTTCTTTAAAAGCATATCGCTCCGAATTGGTAGCTGATTTAAACCTCTATGGTGAGTTACATCGATTTTTACCCGCGTTAGCATTTATTGAAGGTGCCCGAATTGCGGAATTACCTGTACGTCATCATGCGCGTCGTTATGGTAAAAGTAAATATGGTTTGAGTCGAACTTTTCGAGTGTTGATGGATTTGTTTACCATCTGGTTTATGAAAACCTTTTTAACTCGTCCGATGCACGTATTTGGGCTGGGAGGAATGTTATCTATTATCTTGGGAATTTTACTGGGAACTTATTTAACTTTTCTGAAATTAGAACTTGGTCAAAGTATTGGTAATCGACCTTTGTTAATTTTGGTAGTGTTATTAGTAGTGACAGGGATACAGTTACTAAGTTTTGGGTTACTAGCGGAATTATTAATGCGAACTTATCACGAATCTCAAGGACGTCCAATCTATCGAGTTAGGGAGGTAGTATCAGGACCTTAATGATCTCGAACCGCATTTAGTTCCCTGTAAAAGAGGTTGACAATGGCTAAGGATGTTTTCCATCAACAAGTCAAAAACGCTTTAATTAAAGATGGCTGGAATATTACCCATGATCCTCTAACAATTTGGATTAGTGAAGCAGTCAAATTACAAATTGATTTGGCCGCAGAAAGTACGATCACCGCAGAACGGGACTCAGAAAAAATAGCTGTAGAAATTAAAAGCTTTATTGGAGACTCAGATATTAGCGCCTTTCATACTGCATTAGGGCAATATCTTAACTATTGCCAAGCACTTGAAGAACAAGAACCAGATCGAATTGTTTATTTAGCAATTCCTATGGAAACTTATCATACCAATTAACTATGAAATTGCACTTAATCTGAGGTTGATCTGTTAGGCCAGGGCAGGTTTATAATGGTGATCTGTTGGTGGCAAAATTGACTGGTGAACCTGCCCCTACCAGTTTTATCCTCAATTTGCGGATTTCTGTAGTAGGGGCGGGTTCGCCCAGATTTTTGAAATTTACCAATTAATTAGAAAAACCCGCCCGGGTTCACCGAGATGTTTGACATTTACCTACTAATCATCAAAACCCACCCTCACCCACAGATCAATATACATCAATGTATCTTCATGGTGAATTGGTATCAGGATTTTTTTCAGCTTTACTTTATTCAACGTTCTCTTAAACGTTTCCAAGTCAAGCTGATGATTTACGATCCTAAACAGGAGGAGATCAAGCAATGGATAAAGTAGAACAGTATCGACAATTTATTAAGCAAATTTTGACAGAACACGCCGAAATTGCTACCACTACTGATCCAGTAAAAGCAGAATTAATATTTGATTCCGAACATGACCATTATCAACTCGCATTCGTGGGTTGGCAGGGAGATAAGCGAGTCTTTGGCCCAGTGATGCACTTTGATATTCAAGATGGCAAAATCTGGATTCAGTATAACGGTACGGAAGATTTGGTGGCAGAAAGATTGGTTGAGATGGGTGTACCGACTTCAGATATCGTTCTCGGTTTTCATTCCGCTTTTAAACGCCAATTTACTCGTTATGCAGTTGGTTAAAAAAGATTGAATACTAGATTTGAGCATGAGCGCGATCGCCGAACGTCCGAACGAGTAAATCGAGCTACATTAGCACTTCTTGTTCATCATTGACGACAACAAACTGGATCAGATTTTCTACAGAATATCGTCAACACTTGTCATTTGGATTCGAGCTTATTGGGATAATTTAACTTTAGGTATTCGTCCTCATAGCCAACCACAAGTAAAGCAATGGTTACAAGAAAACTTTGAGCCTAGATTTCAAGATAATTCAGAAGCTAAATATGATGTCTTGGTAAAAGTATCAAGATTATCTTTAATCCGATCGCCAGTCTCCGATCGCAATTGTGAAGCTACATTATTTATGGCTGTTTGTTCGTTACGGAAGGATAGCCATCCAGTGACTCCAACTGCAGCCATGATTTGCAACGAAAAAGGAACAACTAGCAATAATCTCAAAGGGACTTGTCTAGTTTTTTGGGATTGATGAGGGAGTTGCGGTAGCATCTCCTTAGAGGAATGGTTATAGATTTTATTGTAACCGTTCAGGGGGGTAGAAGAGAAATAGCCAAAAAAGAGGATAAAATCTGATACATTAAGTGACATGGAAGAAAATGCTTACTCTTTTAACTAAGTCAAACTGACGTTAAATTTAAGTTTCTGAGGAAATCTTAGTTTTGAAAATTATTAATTCTCTCGAACCCGACTTACGTCAAAATTTGCTGGTTTTATTTATTGGTGGACTGCTGTTTTGGTGTAGTATCGCTTCCTTATTCCCAACTTTACCTTTATACATCCAATCCATAGGAGGTACAACCCAAGAGATTGGAATTGTTATGGGTGCTTTTGCGATCGGACTATTGCTATTTCGATCTTGGTTAGGACAGATGACCGATCAAAATAGTCGGAAGCTAGTTTTAATTTTAGGTACTGTGATCGCAACGATCGCACCTTTGGGTTACCTAGTAGTCCACTCGATTCCTTGGTTAGTAGTCTTACGAGCGTTTCATGGTGTGAGTATTGCTGCTTTTGCTACCGCTTACAATGCTCTAGTAGTGGATCTATCTCCACCTCATCACCGTGGGGAAATTATTGGCTATATGAGTCTAATTCATCCGGTTGGTATGGCGATCGGTCCAGCGATTGGAGGATCATTACAAGTAGCTGTCGGTTATCTACCTTTATTTATCATGGCTGCTAGTTTAGGGATATTGTCCTTTATGATGTCCCTAGGAATAAAAGAATCTAGGGTCAGTCGGAAAAATTTAGCTGTTTCTAGTCAATCACCAGAATCAGATTTATTTTGGCAATTACTGGGAACTCCCCGTCTCCGAGTACCCGCGTTGGTGATGCTATTAATCGGTTTTACTTTTGGGACTTTAAGTACGTTTCTACCTTTATTTATTCAAGAAGCTGGGATTAATTTTAATGTGGGCTGGTTTTATTCTACTGCCGCGATCGCCAGTTTTGCGATCCGATTAGTGGTGGGACGAGCTTCTGATCATTATGGTCGTGGATTTTTTATTACCAGCAGTTTAATAGCTTATAGTGTGGCTATGCTCCTGGTCACAACCACGTCCAATCCGCTCAGTTTGATCGGCGCGGCGATTTTAGAAGGCGCGGGAGCAGCTACACTATTCACTATGATGATCGCAATGATGTCCGATCGCTCCCATACTCAAGAACGTGGTCGAGTTTTGTCTTTATGTATCTGTGGTTTTGACTTCGGAATTGCTATTTCTGGTCCAATGATGGGAGCGATCGCGGCACAAGTTGATTATAGATCGATGTTTGGTACGACAGTAGGTTTATGTTGTTTAGCAGTAACTATTTTTATGACCCGCTCAAGTAAGGATTTATCCCATTCCCTGAGATTTGCTTTTGGTCGGGAAAAAGATGTCTATGCTGTAACTGAGATCAACTCGTTCAGTTCTCAATGACTAAAATTTTCCAGTGTTCCACCCAAGCATTTAAGTGCCCAATTACCCACCTAGGGTAAACTTAGGGTAAACCCTTCGACTACGCTCAGGGCTACGCTCAGGGAACACTCAGGGTAAACCTTGAGCCATTAACTATCGTCCGAATACTTTGCTCCTACCATTAACTGAACTGTATTGAGATATATGTTTTTTTTCGGAATTGAACATGAAGTTGCTTTCCTCAACCATGAAGGAAAATTTGCTGATTTCTCTGGTAAAAAATGTGCAGATTTTGAGCAAATAGTTGACAAATTACCTCTATACATCAATGATGGCTCACAATTAAGGATTAATAATAGGGAAAAAAAGAAGCGATGGTATATGGAGGGATTTCCCAGATTTACTAATTCAGGAGAGTTAATTGAGTTTATCGCTAAAGGTATCGAAATTAGAACAACAATACATTCTACTATTCAAGGTGCAATTGATGAATTAACAACCAGCTTTTCTTTATTGAGAGAGGTAGCTGCTAGTTTTGGGTTTTTGCCTGTTTTAGTGAGTTTTAATCCCTATACTTGTGTGTTTGAACACCAATCACCCTTAAATGATTTTGAAACTAGACGATTACAAACTTATCCCGATGAACAAACTGTTTATATTTATATGGTTTCCTATGGGCCAGACTTAAATATTTCTGTAGCAGACTTACCGATGGAAAATGTAATTGATATTGGTAAAAAGTTGACTTATTACAGTCCATACATTGTTCCTTTTAGTTATAGTTCTCCTTTTTATAATGGTGGTTTATGGGAAGGTTTGTCAGTCAGGACATTTATCAGAACTGGAAAAAGATCAGCCGCACTAGTATTTGTTGAAAAACAGGAACAGCTAATTAAAAGTTTACCTTCATTAACGAAAATTGCCTGTATGCCAGCAGAAGTAGGTCGGATCGAGTTTAAAGCTTGTGATAGTTGTGATGATTTTTCTATTTATGCGGGGTTACTAGCATTATTAAAAGGTCTGGTGTTAGATCAAACTTTAGAGGGTCGAGCTATTATACCTGATCCAGATTTACACCAAATTTCAGCCAAAGCAGGGTTTGATCATGAAGATATTTTCTTGAATGCAACCAAGGTTTTACAAGCTGCTGAAGTTGCTCTGAAGAATGACCCAGATCTGGAACTTTTAGCTCGATTAAAAGTTATTTTGGCAGAGCGAAAAACCAAATCCCATGAACTAAGTGAGATTTTTAAAAATTTAGGTTCAATTGAAGAAACACTTAGACAGACTTATCTTCAGCCCTCTTCTTTTGGTGACGAAAATAAATAGGAGAAAACCGTAGGATTTACTCCTATATTCCGCATCACAATTACCACTAGCCAAAGATTCCAAATACTCAGAGTAAAAGTAGTAGTGAGGGCAGCTCCCATCGGTCCCCACAGCGGAATGGCGATCGCATTTAAAATCAGATTCGTTAAAGCAGCAACACAAGAAACTAACATTAATTGATTCTGATAGCCCATCATCGCCATCAAAGTCGCGACTGCTCCAGATAAAGAATTAATTAATTGCCCAATCACCAGAATTCTTAAGATCCAGTCGGCTTGGCTAAATTCTGCACCAAAGATCCCTAAAATGGGTTTGGCAAAAATGAATAAAAAGACAGCGATCGCCGTGGATAACCAGAAAATCCATATACTCATAGCCCAAATAAGTTTCTGAAGTGCAACTCGATCATTTCTGACATTCAGAATACTAAAGCTCGGACTAACAACTGGATTAATCGATTGTAACACAAAACTGACCCAGAATGCTGTATTTGAAGCCGCGCTATAAATTCCCACCGCCTTAGTCCCGACCCATACTCCTAACATTAACGTATCTGTTTGGACGAGAATTTCTTGAAAAATCAGATCAAGCAAGAGGGGAAGAGAAATTTTCAGCCAAGCATAAGGGGTATAAACAGGAGTAATTGGCCCTATTTCTTGATTAAATTTCCACCAGATCCAACTCCCTTGGATTGCCAATATTCCTCCTAGAGTCCCGCAAAACACCCAGATCATCGGTATGCTGTTGAGCAGATGATCATCTTGCCAGAGGACAAATGCTCCTAAAATAAGTAGAATCGGCCAAATCACTTTGGTGGGAGTATAAGCAAGAAAGAAATCATTGGCACCTCGGGCCAGGTCTTGTTGCAATAAAAGCAACCCTCTTAAGGGAACTACCCAAATCCCAATCAGTAAAACAGGAGCAAGGGAAAATTGATGATAGTAGTTAATTAGCAGGATTACTCCTGTGCCTAACAATCCCAGGAGTAAACCTGTACCTATAGTTAATTGCCAACTACCAAGAATTATTCCTCCCATTAATCCCCATTTTTTTTGCTCACGATATTCATTAATCAAACGGACAACCGTTCTAGGTAAACCCAGAGTAACCAATAGGGATAAGATCACAGACCAACTCATCACATATTGATAGATGCCATATTCGGTTGTACCCATCCAGCGAGCTAGAAATATTTGGAGGAGATACATTAAAAATATCCCGGCAAGTCGCAATCCTAAAACTACTAAACTACCCCGGGTGAGTGCAATCAGATTAATACTATCTTCAGTTTGAGCCAGAGCCGTTTGAGTCATGCTAAATACTGGATGATCATCAGTTGTTATTTGCTTCTCCAAATAGGTGGCGCAAAATTCGTTGATTCTCAACTTGTATACCTCTGATATCGACTAGCATTTCTCGCATTTGGATCTGCATTTCTCGCATTTGCACTCGATCAACTTCGGCATCTCGTTGAATCATCCTTAAAGCCTGTTGGTGTAGTCGAGCGATATCAGCCAATTCAGCGACAGTCATCTGAAGACTAATAAAAGCTCTGCTGTCAGTCTCCATTCGACTTCTGATGTCGGTGATCTGGCTCTCAACATTGGTCAATCGCTCATCTATAGAATTGTTTGAGTTGGTCATAGTTTTAAAGTTTCTTCGGCTTTATTACTGTAACTGAGATAAAATAGCCAAATGAAAAAGCACAGGAAAATTCTGTGCTTTTTTCTTATTTATTTTTCAACGGGCTTGGAGGGACTCGAACCCCCGACCTTGTGGTCCGTAGCCACACGCTCTAATCCACTAAGCTACAAGCCCTCAACAGATTTATAACATAACACAGTCTGATCTAAAAATGCAAGAGTCTATTTCATCTTTTTCGCAATTACCTCAAAATCAAGATTTGACCCATTTAGATCGGGATGGTCAAGCCCAAATGGTGGATGTTTCCAGTAAACAGCCAACTCGACGATCTGCCGTCGCGATCGCCCAAGTGAGAATGTTATCAACTACTTTAGCAGCGATCGAAACAGGTAATACCCCCAAGGGTGATGTTTTAGGTACAGCCCGACTAGCAGGAATTATGGCAGCCAAGCAAACTGCTCATCTAATTCCTTTATGTCACCCGTTACCTCTACATAAGATTGAGGTTCATCTCACCCCAGATTTCCATTTACCAGGTTATCAAATTCGGGCTGAAGTAGTGACTAAAGCTGAAACCGGAGTAGAAATGGAAGCATTAACTGCTGTTTCCATAGCAGCCTTAACTCTTTATGATATGGCCAAAGCTTTAGAAAAATCGATCCAAATTGAATTTATTCGTCTTTTGAGTAAAACCGGAGGTAAATCAGGAGATTATCATGCTGGGGGGGCTTGATTTTCTCTTAGAAAGTTTTGGGTACACAATATCGATTTAAAATTTCTTGTCCCCAACGCACAATCTTTTCTGAACCTTCGATCATCAACAAATACCGACCTTGACGGAGATGATGACGATAAATTCCGGCGGTGTTACCTTCTCCCAAAAAACCAAATAAACCACCAAAAACGGCACCGGAAAATCCCCCCATGATGGTGGCTGTGGGAATTACCCAAGCCCCATCAATTTCTATGGGCCAAATTAAATAGAAGCAAATTCCGAGAATAGCTCCTAATGTCCCCGAATAGATGCCCGCTAATCTGGCTTTCCGGAGGACGATTTGCATTGGGGTTAATAGTCCTACCAGTTCCGGACTGCTAAAACCTTCACCCACGATCGCCAAGTTTTCTGGCGAAATTCCGTGATATTGAAGTAACCGATAAGCCTGAAAGGCAGAAGTTTCTTCATTTAGCACTAGAATTGCCAAGTAGGTTTGGCGTTTTAATGTTGCTTTGCCTAAAAATCTTGTCCCTGTCACAAAACCAATCCTTGCAGAGGATTTTTGATTTTATTATTATTCTAATTCTATTCTCACTACTTATTTGAAGACAAAAGGATTTTTTTTGAAGAACTTCAGCAAATAACTAGGACAGACAAGATGTCTGTCCCACCAGAAAATAAATCGGGACTCCGGGCCAAAATTTCTCTTGGTCAGATCATAAGGTTATAATCCAATCCGGTTTAGTTAACTGTAGGGGCAAAGCATTTCGGCGCATAAATGATGGCTAAAGCGTTTACCCTGAGCGTAGTCGAAGGGAAGAATAATATTACCGAAATGCTTTGCCCTCACCATGTATGCAGCCAACAGATCAACTATATATTAAAATCCCTTTAGGTAAGAATTTTTTGGGAAATCTCGGCGCAAAAGAAGGGTGAAGCATTCGGATCTAATATTACTGGTTTTATTGTTCAATTGTCGCTAAACATGCTTCACCCCTACACCTAACTGAATGTATTGGGTTAATCTTCTCCAATCAACACTTGAAAAGCACTCATTTCCCGGAGAGAATCAAAATCAGCATTAGTTTTAGCGATCGCTTTAAGTCTTTCTGGATCAATTTTAATGGCTTGGGCTAAATTTTCTATGGCTAAATCAGCTAAATTTTGTCGGGCATAACAACAAGCTTTATTATACCATCCATTTCCATAATCTGGTTTAATTTCAATCGCTTTGTGGTAACATTCTATTGCTTCTTCATAACGATCTAACTTATTTAAAGCATTGCCCAAATTATTCCAAAGTGAATGATTATTAGGTTCAATGGAAAGAGCTTTTTCACAGCATACTATTGCTTCTTTATAGAGTTCCATTTTCATTAATATTTGGCTTCTATTCTGCCAAGCTTTGACTAATTCTGGATGAATTTCAATACTTTTATCATAAGCTTTTAATGCTTCCTCATATTTCGACAAATTACCCAACATTAGGGCTTTATTATACCAATAATTATAATTATTAGGCTGACTCTTAATAGCTTGATCATAAGCAGCGATCGCTTCTTCATATCGTTCTAAACAGCCTAATTCTATCGCCCGATTATATAAGGCATTTAAAAAACTTGGTTGAATACTTAAGACTTTTTCATAAGCATCTAAAGCAGCTTCATGTTGAGACAACTTACTTAATCCTACACCTTTATTATACCAAGCCTCATAATAATCCGGTTTCAAAGTAATTGCTTGTTCAAAACTAGCGATCGCTTCTGTATATCGACCTAATTTATGCCAAACAAATCCTTGATTATACCAAGCTTTATAAGCATCTGGTTTGACCGCGATCGCTTGGGATTGAGCAGCAATAGCTTCTTCATATCTTTCTAAATTTGCCAAAACATTTCCTTTCCCAATCCAAGCATTACAAGTATCTTTAATCAGCCAATCTTGAACAGAAGATTTTGGTTTAATTGCTAGCGATCGCTCATAAGAAATAAGTGCTTCATCGTATCTTTTTAATTTATTTAAAATATTTCCTCGATTCTGCCAAGTTCCCGCTCTATTTGGGTTTAACTTAATTGCTTGATTAAAACAAAACAGTGCTTTTTCATTTTTATCCATTTTCATTAACCCAAATCCCAGGATATCCCAAACATCATAGATACCGATTTTTTTCTGAACTATATTAATTACAATTACCGTACCAATAAATAGACCAATAATCCAAATAAGATCATTTTGATGAAAGAAAAAAGCCCCGTAGGAAGCCAAAGTGCTTGGGATTCCAATCAAATCACCAATCAGAAATGTGAGTGATAACAAAAATAAATTTACTGGTGGAATTAAAAATATAATTATAAAGATACCAAGCATTCCCAATCCAGCAAATTTGCGAATTTGAGTTCGCAGAGAAATTGGTAACCAAGGTTCAATAATCCCATAACCATCTAAGGGAGGAATCGGTAATAAATTAATTAGAACTGCATAGATTTGGAGAATAATCAGAAATGCTAAAGATGCCCAAATCCAACCATACTGTTGGGGGGATAACCAAAAACCGGATCGATCGGTTTGGATGAAGTGTAAGGTCAAGCGAAAAGGTATGGTCAGGAATAAAATCAACAGGATATTTGTCAGCGGACCAGCACCAGCAACTAGACTTTGACAGTAGCGATTACGTAACTTGCTTCGATCGATATAAACCGCAGCTCCAGGGAGAGCAATTCCACCCAGACATAGAAAAATCACGGGGAGAATAATACTACCGAGGGGATCGATATATTTAAGAGGATTAAGAGTTAAGTAACCCTTATCTTTAACCGAAGTATCTCCACCCCAATAAGCAGCGATCGCATGACCAAATTCATGGAGACAAATTGAGATTAACCAACCCAAACAGACAAAAACTGTAACAGATAACAAAGTTTTGCCTCAATTTTGGAAATACTTAAACTATTTGATTATCACAAAAAAAGATCAGAGTGTCAGTTCAGATCAAAATATTTTTTTTTCACTAACCTAAAAACCTGGTTAAATCTGGCACATCTACCCATGTACCAGTAGCGTGAGATTCGTGAGTTAAATCGATTAACAACTGAGAATAAACCCCTTCGCGTAAAGTTGGGGTGATTGCTTGACCACGCTCAATTCCTTCTACCCATCGGTCAACAATTCGGATAAATGGTGCTAAACGACCATCTAAATAAGTTTCAGGAAATTCTAGATGAGAGGGAAGATCAAGCTCGGTCAAAGATTCACCATGAGGAGCAGCCCAAAGTCGAAAACCATGGATATAATCTTTCTGACTCTCATTACCTAAAATTATCGTACCCTTACTCCCATAAACTTCCACCCAATGTCCACGTCCTTGATCAGTCACGGAACTAACACAAAGATGACATGGTGTCCCATCGGTCAATTCCAACATAATCATACAAGTATCATCAGCATCAACTGGTCGAAATTTACCACCTGCGGTAGGATCGGGACGTAAAGGAATTGCAGTAGTGAGATGTCCAGATAAGCGTCGGATTGGTCCAAATAACCAGCTAATATAATCAAAACTATGGGATGCGATCGCACCGAGAGCACCTCCACCTTGATCTTGACGAGAATACCAATTCCAAGCTCGATTGGGATCACTCCGACTAGAAACTAACCAATCGATTTTAATTAAACGTTTTTGACCAATATACCCAGCTGCTAACATTTCTGCTAACATTTGCCAGTGCGGGATACAACGAAATTCAAAATCCATCATCCCAATTACATTTTGGGATTTGGCTAAATGGTAAAGTTCCTTAGCTTCTATGGCTGATAGTGTGGTAGGTTTTTCTAATAAAAGATGTTTTTTTGCAATCAAGACAGATTTGGCCATTTCATAGTGCAGAAATGGGGGTGTAGAAATGCTGACTGCTTGGACATGGGGATTGTCCAGAATTTCGGTGAGGCTGTCGCTACTATAGGGAATATGGTGATTATTCGCGATCGCTTGAGCTTGAGCTAAATTGCGGTGATAGACTGCGACTACTTCAGTCTGAGGATGGATTTGGAATCCAGGAATATGAATTTTTTGACCAAATCCAGTCCCAACTACCGCAATACCGATTTTTGAGGAGAGTGACATAACCTAGCTACCTATTTTTCTTAGTGCATCATTTAACCATCAATTTCGGTAGCTAGATCAACAGAATCACCTCAAATATCCAAAATTCTATTATTGATTTAAGAATTATTTTTAACATCATTGAGAGCTGGTCCAGAATGATGATTATGATTAATAACCAACCATCGACCAGTAGAAGGATCGCGATAAACCGCGTAAGGATTAGGTTTGAGATTTTTGCTAACAGTTTGCGGGTTAGTCATTTTCGGAAGCTCCTGGGGTCGAGCGAAGATTGAGACTAAGGTACTAATTATTCGGTTTAATTACGATCCACTTACCAGTTTGGGGATCGCGATAAGTGGTATAGGGATTAGCTCGCAATGGTTTGGGACAAGTAGTTAAATTTTTCATCATACCCTGCCTCTTGTTTATAAGTTAATTGTAAATAGTTTTCTCGATCTCCTTCAGTGACTCCTATCTTGATGCCAATGTGACAAACTAAGGGTTAAACTGGCGATCGCTGTCACTTTCACATTAATTAGGTAGCTGCATTAATTATGTAACTGCTCGCAGCTTGACTCTTAAAAATCTTGCTCATCAGGGAACTACTAGGAGTTTTTCCCCATCTTTATAGATACAACTTTGGGGAATTGCTGCGGATCAGTCTAGTTATTTATACTTAGTTTACTAAAGGTAGAGCCCAGATGAGAAAATTGCCCATAAAAAAAGGGACGGAGGGTAGACATTTTCCCGAGGTGCCCTCAATCGTCCCAAGTTTGATCAACACTATTGTTTTAACTCAAATCCTATCCAGAAAGCAATCTGGGGAGTGTCGGGGGTGAATAGTTATTTTTTTTGGGGGGGACTAGCCGATCGGGAATGGTTAATTTATTGCACAATGATCAATAGTTCGATTTTAATCACAACAAAAAGGACGGTTCGACATCTCCGGTGATGTCACAACCGTCCCGCCTCTGACATGGTGCGCTTGTTGCCAACGCTCCTTTTTTGTACCGCAAATCATCTCAATTACACAATCTGGGGAGTATCGGGGGTGAATAATTTTTCTGTGGGTTTTAAATTTGTGATGCCACTTTTTGGGCGACAAACATATAATTCTGACAAAGTAAGGAGAATGGATATTTAAGTAAATTATCGCTGTAGTTCCACAGAGCTGCTATTAGTCGGGAATTGCGCCCAAATTTCGGCCCAAGTTCCCAGAAATTTCTCGGTAAAAGACCATATCGTTGGATTTCTAAAAGAGCAAACTGGGTTTGCTGACATAAGGTTTTGATCTGAGCTTGGGTATAACGGTAACGATGGTGATGTTTACCAGGAATTTGGGACGCGATCGCTTCGATCAGGCTAAATTGATTGGGAAAATGATAACAAATAAAATAACCTCCGGGTTTGAGAATTCTGGAAATTTCTTGTAAGCTGTCAATTTCGCTCCCAGAGGTTTCTCGGACATGTTCGAGTACCCCAACAGACACAACTGCATCAAATTTACCTGTGGTCGCAGAAATAAGCTGTGGGTGGGCGTAATTTCCTAGCTCAAACTCGTAGTTTTGACTATCAAAATATCGGCGAAAATAAAAATCGTCGAAAGAAAATCCCACAGTTTGGTAACCGGATTTTAACAGAAAGTAAGAAAAGTGACCATTACCACATCCCCAGTCCAGTACAGTTTTGCCAGTGGGGATATACTTTCGTAAAGTCTGGTAAAGCAGGGTATACTGATGGGCACTTACTAGACTTCGGAATTGTCGTAGATTGCAATGATGATCCTGTTCCTGAATTTTGATCAGTTCCCAAATTATTTGCTCTGAGGTTAAAGGGTTAAATTCTCTAATTTTTGGAGGTTGCATTTAGCTATAATTTGATTTGCCTTGATTGCTGATTATGATCGAATTATCGGTAATTAATACTGATTAGCTGAAAAATTTTTATAAAAAATTATCAATCATCGTCAATTTGTCCATTGTTTATTCCCCTAAACATGAATCAAAAACCTGCAAGTTATTTTGGAAATTGCCTAAATAGTTTGGCATTAATTCGCTTTTTATTATTCTTTGTTTCTGGTTGGGCATTAGTCCAATGTTTGACTTATTTTCAAAGCATAATTGTCATTTTTATATTTGCTGCAATTTTAGCGTTTTTACTGAGCTATCCCGCTCGATTACTAAGTTCTTTTTTACCACATAACTTTGCCGTTAGTTTAGTTTTTTTATTGAGTATTTTAATCCTGTTAATTCTTACCATTACAGTGGGAGTATCAATTTCATCCCAAGAGCATGAACTGTTAGAGAGTGTCACTACTTTTTTTAGCACCCTTAAACCTTTAGTAGAAAATTTAGAACAATTTCTGCGTCATCGCAATCTTCATGTAGATTTACGGGGGATTGAAGAACCTTTACGAAATCAAGCTTTAGCATTTATTGGGGGAATTATCAGCATTTTTCAAATCTTATTTACAAATCTAATTACTTTAATGCTCATTGCGGTGGTAGCATTTTTCATGTTATTAGATGGGGAAAAACTCTGGTATTTTCTCCTCAGATTATTTCCCAGTCAGATTGGCGATCGCATTACTAGTATCATTCAGCGGAATTTTTTGGGATTTTTTCGCGGACAGTTAATTCTATGTTTATTTCTTAGTATTTCGAGCTTTATTGTGTTTTTAATTTTGCAAATACCTTTTGCTTTAATCTTAGCGTTGACCATCGGATTGCTTGATCTAATTCCAGGAATTGGGGCGACATTAGGAATTGGGTTAACTGGTTTAATCTTATTACCTAAAAGTGTTTGGTTAGCTATGCAAGTATTGATAATTTGTCTAATTCTTCAACAAATTCAAGATAATTTAGTGACTCCAAGGGTAATGCAAAATTCTCTCAACCTAAACCCAGTAGTAGTATTTTTTGCCTTATTAGTAGGTGCAAAAATTGCTGGTCTACTGGGAATTTTCTTAGCAATTCCCAGCACGGGAGTATTAGTAAGTTTATTTGAACTTGAAGAGATGAAGTCTGTTTCAGCAGCAGCAAAAGAATTAACAGATCACGAACAAATCTAAATCAACATGAATCAGCGACCGATCCCCAGACTAGCACCAGTATGACCAGTAGTGATCCATAAAATTGCCCTAACTCCATCACGAATTGATTTTTCCAGAGGTTCGGGCGATCGCTTGGAGGGAACAGACATAGGTTTAAAAGTAATTCCCCGACTACCAAGCACAATTTCACCAATCACACAAGCGCGACGCATATGGTCATCAGAAGTAACCAAATAAATACTGGTGATCCCTTGCTGATGAAATTCATCAACCAATGTAGTAAAATTCGTCACAGTATCTTGAGCGCGACTATCTAAATGAACACGCCCAAGGTTGATCCCCGCTTGAGAAAACACCCATTCTGAGTATTCGCGATTACTACCACTCGATACCCAAATTTGCAGATGGGGATACTGACGAGCAAATTTAGCGGCAAAAATTTCGCGATTTTTATCACCTCCGAGAACTAACATCGCTTGAGGGTGAGTGAAATAAGTTTTAATTGCTCTTTGTCCAATCCAACCAGCGATCGCGGTAGAGATTACCAACAACACAGATAGAAAAAGACTACCTCTAAATCTGCTAGAAGCCTCTTGATGAAAAGAGATAGAGTTTCTCCTACCCCGTTGATGTTGGTTACTAGGAGATATTTTTAATAACATGAGCATTTAAGTTGGATGCACTGCCAATATCTAAGCAAATCAACAATCAACAACAATAACACAAGCACAACCACTAAAAATATGTCAGATAACGGGACTGGCCGGATTTGAACCGGCGACCTAGCGCTTCAGATTTGCGTGAGTTTCCCCACTTTCTGGACTATACCTTCACCTTAGACCAAAAGTCATTAGGTGGTGGCCGTCTAGTCTCTACACCTTCCTACGCTCAACGATCAATTAATATGTAGGTTGAGCATCAGGCTTGGCTCGGTATTCCCTTAGAATTAAACCAAGGTAAAACACTTTAGGGTTCACCGACTTTGACCACATTCACTCATTGAGTTTCCCCAATGGTGCCCGATTTTTCAGGAGGCGCTCGCTCTATCCAACTGAGCTACAACCCCAAAACTAGACATAGTATAGCAGTTTTTTGATGATTTTCCTGATCAATTGATCAGAAGAATACCAAGATTTCTGCCCAGGGGTGCCATTAACTTCTCATCTACATGGATAAATGTTGGTTTTCATGATATTTTTTCATATTCCCTAATCATCCCCTATCCCTAGTAGGGAAGGGGGTTGGGGGGTTAGGTCGATTAGGTGGGAATCGAGCAGGAAACAGCCCTGCATCTAAGCGAGTCCTCTTTAACTATTACCGATTTTATTACCGAAATTACCATCATCTCTACCTTTGAGTAGGTTAAATTGACTGAGCAGCTTGACACTTTCGGGAGTGAGGAAACGTTGTAATTCTGCTACTTGATTTAATAGGGTAATTTCGCGGGCAAATTCGTTTTGCAAAATTTCTAAATAGCGATCGCGAGGAGCACCATGAGGAGCTTCTTTGAGCAGATGAATGGCCATATTAATATTGGACAAAGGATGACGCAGTTCCTGCGCTAAATTATTTAATAATTCATCTTTAGCTTCAGTAAACTGCTTGAGTTCTTGCATTTTTTGGGCTAATTCTTCAGCACGTTGATGTTCATAAGTATAGCGCTGTGTGATAATTTCTTTTTTTGCGAGCCGAGTCGCGATCGCACCCAGCATATCTGCGCGAGTAAAAGGTTTGGTCAGATAATCATCAGCTCCAAGGTCCATTCCTTGACGCAGATCTGACTGATCTGCTTTAGCTGTGAGGAAAATAAAAGGAATGGTGGCTGTGGTTGGCTCTTGTTGTAACTTACTTAATACCCCATAACCATCTAACTCGGGCATCATAATATCGCAGACAATCAAATCTGGCAGATATTCTCGTGCCATTTGCACCCCTACTAACCCATTATCGGCACCTAAAGCATGAAATTTCTCAGCATTCAATAGTTTTAGTACGTTAGCACGAACGGTCGGCTCGTCATCAATCACCAAAATTTTTTTCATTATCAGTTCACCTATGGACAAGTATGGTAATCAGTATGAACGGGCAGAGGGATTACAGAAAAGCCAGAAGCTCTTTTTTTTTCAAATGTTTTAAGTTTGAAAAATTAACTGTTGCAAATTAAATCGTGGTTAGTTACAATGAGTTCACTCCTATTAACAGCTTTTTTGTAATGGTAACGCAACTACAAACTTAGTGCCTGCTCCAACTTGGCTACTCACAGAAATTTGGCCATGATGTAAATCTACACATTCCTTAACAATTGCCAAACCCAGACCAGTACCAGGGATATTACCGACATTTTTGCCCCGATGGAAAGAATCAAATAAAAATGGCTGGTCTTCTGGCAAAATCCCCAGACCTTGATCCTCAACTACCAAAATAATTTCTTCATTCATGTAGCTAAGTTCCAACTGTACCGTGCCACCATAAGGAGAATATTTAATCGCATTCGATAGTAAATTATTTAAAATTTGTCGTAATAGCTTTTCATCAGCATATACCCATAAAGGTTGTTCAGGACTAACAAAATTAATCACCGGACGTGAGTAAGTCAATGAGCGATGATCCTGGTCTGCTGGTTGATTAATCCTGGCTAAAGAATAATTACCAATTCTATGCACTAGCTCACGACAGAATTCATTCAGTTCTAAGGAAACGGGTTGAAATTGCAGTTTCCTCACTTGATTATGACCAATAAATAAAACTTCTTCTAACAGTTGAGTGATATGCTTAACTGCATCTTGGATGAAATGCAGTTGTTCCAAATTTTCTTCTTTAGTCCATTCATGTCCATAATACTCCAATAATTCTGCTGCTGATAAAATCGTACTTAAGGGAGTCCGAAATTCATGGGAAGTCATGGTGACAAAACGAGATTTCAGTTCGTTGAGTTCTTTTTCTTTGTCTAGAGCTTTACTAATTTCTGCTTGTGCTTGTTTGTCATCGGTAATATCCTCAGCAATTCCAGCAATCCGGTAGACTTCTCCAGTTTCATTGCGGATGGGAAAAGCTAAATCACGAATCCAACGGACAGAATTATCTGGACGAATAATCCGATATTCTTCCTTATATTCTCCCGGAGCTTGTTTTTCAAAAATAGCTGCAAAAATCCGATCGCGATCTTCGGGATGAATTGCTTCCAACCAAGCTAGAGGTTGACTATATAAATCAGCACAAGTATAGCCCCAAATTTCTTCATAAGCAGGACTAACATAGAGCATCACTGTTTTATCGACAGAAGTCATCCAAAAAACTTCACGGATATTTTCAGCTAATTCACGGAATCGGATCTCACTTTCTTTCAGAGCTTCTTCAATTTGCTTCCGCTTAGTAATATCCGTACTTGAGCCAGCCAGACGTTCGGGTTTACCACGATGATCTCGAAAAGCTTTACCACGAGAGAGAAACCAACGAATACTACCATATTTATGTATAAGTCGATGTTCGATTTCAATTTGGGGAATTAATCCTTGGAGATGAGCAGATATAGTTTCTAATCCTCGTTGCTGATCATCTGGATGTATTAGTTTGATCAACTCTTGTGGATCATGGGCAATTTCTTCATTATTTTCATATCCGAGCATTTTTTTTAAAATCGGAGCCAAATAAATTTCATTAGTGGTCAAATCGCAATCCCAAACACCCACCTGACCACCATTCACAGCCATGGTATATCGTTCTTCACTTAATCTCAAGGCTGATTCTACTCGATGACGTTCGTTAATTTCCGTCAGCAAACGACGGACCAGTTGTCTTAAAAAAGTAGTGCGCTCCTCTACTTTACTCTCTAAATATTCATTTATTTTTTTGAGAGCAAATTCACCTTGTTTAGTGATTGTAATATCAAGTAATATCCCAATAATCGCTGGTTTTCCATCTAAATCGATTCTCGTTCCATGTACTTCTACATCAATCAAACTACCATTTTTATGTTGAAAATGTAGTAAATAGCGTAGACTCTTAACTTCTCCTTCCAATCGTTTACGAATATTTTCAGCCACCAAATCTCGGTCTTCTGGTGCGATAAAATTTAATACAGGTTGACCGATCATTTCGGTGAGTGAGTATCCAGAAATTTCTGCTAATGTTGGATTTGCATAAGCAATTAGACCATCCTGAATCACATAAATACCAACTAGAGATAATTCAACTAGATTGCGGAATTTCTCTTCACTTTTGCGAAGTGCTGCTTCAGTTTGTTTTAGTTGTTGTTCAATTTTTCTCTTTTCTGCTTGTCGTTTTTCAGCCAGATTTTTTTTAGTTTGTATCGCTGATGCTACCACTTGTCCTAACTGGTTTAATTCCTCTTGATGGAGATAATCAGTTGCTCCAGCTTTCATACACTCCACAGCTAGTTTTTGGTTGAGCCGATCGGTAATAACTATTAAGGGAATATCTAATTGTTTTTCACCTAGCAACTTTAGTAGCTCTAGAGGAGCAGACTCTGATTGACTATTTCCTTGGATAATAACTTGGAAACTCTCATCCAAATGGTCTAGATCATCTTCAGAATTCAATCCACATTGCCACTCTGGCTGATAACCAAACTGACGCAATTGCTCAAGGATTATTTCTGCATCAGTGCGGGAGTGATCTAGCATTAAAAGCCGGATTGCATTTGACATATCTTAGCACGATTAAAATCGAGAAGTTAGGCCAGGGCAGGTTTATAATAATGATCTATTGGTGACAGAATTGATTGGTGAACCTGCCCCTACCAATTTTATCCTCAATTTGTGGATTTCTGTAGGGGTGGGTTCACCGATATTTTGACAATTTGCCCACTAATCATCAAAACCCACCCCCACCCACAGATCAATTCTATCAATGTATCTTCATCATCAATCGGTATAACATATAAATATGTTTTAAGAATCAAGAGTTAGAGCAATTACGGTGAAAACACTATTTGAAATTTGCACACCTAGACCTGATGTACTTAAAGGAAGTTTACGTGATTCAGATTTGGCTGCTGATCTGGCTCAAGTCATTTCCGGAACTGCTCCTGATGAATATAAGCGACCAGAGTTATTTTTTGCGAATACCTATCCAACTCAAGGTTTAAAAGCATTACTAAAAAATGTCTGTCAACGATTGAGTGGACAGGGTGGGGCAATTGCTGCGGTTTTTCGACTGGATACTCAGTATGGTGGTGGTAAGACCCATAGCTTAATTGCTCTTACTCATGCAGCAAGAGGGATGGAAGGTGTTACTAATATTGACGAATTTTGCGATCGCACTCTTATTCCCACCACTAAAGTTCGTCTAGCTGCTTTTGATGGTGAAAATGCTGATCCTGTCAATGGTCGTCTATTAGAAAATGGATTGCGTGCTTTTACTCCTTGGGGGGAAATAGCTTATGCTTTAGCTGGTTTAGCGGGTTATGAAAAAGTAAAAAATAGCGATATCGCAAGAGTCGCACCAGGTGCAGATACCATTAGAGAACTGTTTGGTGACGAACCAGTTCTCATCTTATTAGATGAACTATCGATATATCTTAGAAAAGCTAGTGGGAGAGGAGAGGAAAATCAGCTTACACCATTTCTAACAGCGTTATTTAAAGCAGTTAGTTCCTCTGAGCGTGCTTGTGTTGTATTTACCTTAGCGATCGGTAAAGATGGTAGAGCAAGTGATGCTTATTCTGATGAAAATGAACTTATTGCTAGTAAAATCGAGGAAGCGACTCAAGTAGCAGCACGAGTAGCTACCCTACTTAATCCCACAACTGAACAGGAAACAGTGCAAGTTTTGCGTCGGAGATTATTTAGTCAAATTGATGAGATTGCTGCTCAAGAAGTAATTGCAGCTTATGAGAAATTATGGATTAATCATAGTAGTTATTTACCCACAGGTAGATTTAGTCATGATCGATTAGAAGCTTTGCGTAGTGGTTTCCCTTTTCATCCTACACTAATGGATTTAATGATCGATAAATTATCGACTTTAAGCAATTTTCAGAGAGTGCGGGGAATGCTCCGGTTATTAACAAATACCGTTGCTTATTTGTGGAAAGAGCAACCAAAAAATACCTATACAATTCATTTACACCATATAAATCCAGGATATGAACCACTCCGCAATGAGTTAGTGACAAGACTAGATTTTGGTAGATTCGATCCTGCGATTCAGAACGATGTCTCATCAAGAGATGGGAATTCAGCGTTAGCAGAGCAACTTGATCTTCAGTATTATGGAGGATTGGCTCCCTATTCTTCCTTTGTTGCGAGAACAGTCCTGTGGAATACCTTTGCTTTTAATGAAAACTTGCAAGGGATTGATGAGGTCAATCTACGTTATGCTATTCTTGCACCAACTCTTGATATCAGTTTTATCAACGATGCTCGTCAGAAATTTGTAACAGAATCTGCTTATTTAGACGATCGTCCTGCTGCACCTTTACGATTTTTGAGCGAGGTTAACTTAAGCGTATTGATTCGCAGACAGTCAAAACAGGTTGATTTATCAATTGCTAGAACTGAGCTTAACGATCGCATTCGTGAGATCTTCAAAGGTAAGGAATTAAACCTAGTGCTAAATCCTGGAGGACCGCACGATGTACCTGATGATGTTGGTGATGGTCGTCCAAATTTAGTCTTAATTTCCTATGATGCAGAAACAGTGCGAAGTGAGTCTCTTACTGTACCCCAATTGGTTGAGAATATTTATCAAACCCAGGGTTCTCAGGGTAAACCACGTCAATTAAAAAATAACTTGGTTTTTCTAGTAGCAGATGATGCAACCCGCGATGAGATGAAAAATAAGATGATTTATCGGTTAGCACTCGAAGCAATGCGACAAACCGATCGTCTGAATCAGTTAGCACCCTATCAGCAGGATAAAGTAAATGAGCTTTATCGTAAGTCGGAACAGGAAATTGCGATCGCGATTCAACAATGTTATCGACATCTGTTTTATCCATCTAAAAATAACCCGATCGAGGGTGCAAGTGTTGACTTAGGACATATTGCTTTTGATTTACCATCAACATCAGATGCACCAGGGAAGGGACAAAATCAGATATTGCGTGCATTAAGCGAATATACTAATCCCTCTAAATTACTTCGTAGTGAGGATAAACCCACTTCACCTAATTATGTGCGCGATCAGACAACCCTCAGAAAAGGACAGATATCAACCTTAGAATTACGTTTAGAGTTTCGCAAAAATACCAAATTTTCGATTATGCTTGGCGATGATAATTTTAAAGCATTGATTCGTCAAGGAGTTGAAGAAAATGTTTTTGTCTATCAGCGTGGTGATTTGATTTTTGGTAAGGGTGAACCACCTGTGGAAATCTTAATCGATCAAGATTCATATATTTATACAGCGGATCATGCTAAGGAAAAAGGAATTTTTCCCCGTCCTCCTGTTGAGCAACCAACTACTCCGACTACTCCTGAAGTAAATTATGGGGATGGATTGACAAGTAGGAAAATAAATGCTAAAGACGATCGAGACTCTTATGACTCAAGTTCTACCGGAACAGAGACTAAGGGAGATCCACCTAAAGTAAAGGTTTTTAAAGCAGAAGCACCATTACGGGAAGCTTTAACAAAAATTTGGGAAGATGCTCAAAGTGCAAAGGTATCGAAGCTAAAGTCTTTGAGTTTGCGGGTATTTGATCCGACCGATGCGTTTAAACTGATTGGTGCGATCGCTCAAGTTACTAATGCTGAGAAGGAGGTAAAGATTAGTGCTGAATACGAAACAAATGATGGTAGCAGTTTTCAGATAGAATTTACAGGAAAGCCCACAGATGCACAACCAATTAAGGACTTTTTACAACCACAACTGCGGGCTGCTGCGGACAAAGACCTAGACACTACTTTATTATTAACCTACCCTAATGGACTCGACTTAAATAGTAAGGAGCCAGCAAATTTGTCTGAAAAGTTAACTCGTTTTGCCACAGGTGCAGTATTTGTAGAAGCTTATGCGGAGGCACAAGATTGATTCAAATAATTGAACCAAAAATCAGCACAAAAAATCGGATAAATAACTCTTCTAATAGTGCTGAAAACCTGAGCCACTATCCTGTTTATGAATTAAGGGCGCGACGACTTAATGCTAGTGACAATGAGCTAGAAATATGGCAATTACCTTCTTTAGCGACATCGCACCTAAAAGCACCCAAACGCATTGCTGGTTTACATGGTAGAAATTTAGCTTTAATCGAGCCTCGTTTGTTGCGTCAACTCAAACAAATAGGGATTGATTTGACAAAGCTAAAGGTTAAAGCGATCGCACATTTTGGATTAGATGAGGACAATGCTTTACGTTTGGGCTTAATGTTTCGGATTTTGGCTCCCATGCGAAATCGGGATAGGATGGGTGAATGTACAGAAGGGATTGAAGCAATGGGTAAAGAAGAAGCTGCTTATTGGTTGGGTATGGCCATGCACCGAAAGAACCCTCGACGGGTCTTGACTGCGTTACGATATTTATTAACTGAACGGTAAAAATATGGATAACCCGTTGATGAAGTACATTCAATTATCTCGTTTGGTTGGGCGGGTTTATGATGGTGATCTGTTTGGATCAGAATTAATTGGTGAACCCGCCCCTACAAATCCTGGTTGATTGTCATCATAAATTCATCGACTTTTTGGTAAATAATCCCAGATCCGAATATATTTATCACCTGTAGGGGCGGGTTCACCGATGAATCTGCCACACATAAATAACCCTTGTGCCGAGCGCAGTCGAGGTATTAATGAACCCGCCCTGCCCCACAGATCACCTTAATGAACCTACCCATCTCACATCACTGCGTTGAATTCACCCTAAAAATGCCAATGAATAGAAAAATCCTATTACAACAAAAAAAAGCAGATATTTTGGCGATCGCTCAAAAACCAAGAATTCCTCAAAATGAAACAAGAACAGCATTATGTCCGGATTTGTAGGGGCAAAGCATTTCGGCGAATAAATTATGACATAGACACAGAGAACTAGGACCGAAATGCTTTGCCCTCAGCCATTTATGAAGCCAACAGATTGACTAGATCAACAGCATTATGTCCGGATTTGTAGGATTTGTAGGGGCAAAGCATTTCGGCGAATAAATTATGACATAGACACAGAGAACTAGAACCGAAATGCTTTGCCCTCAGCCATTTATGAAGCCAACAGATTGACTAGATCAACCAAATAGAAATGTTTGATAATTGTCGCGGGGGCTGGGCGAAGCATTACCCAAATAGAGTTATCATTATAGATCATAAATTGTCGTGGGTAATGCTTCGCCCCTACGGGTGTTATGATCATTTATATAGATTAACTATACATAGAAAAAATGACTAGAAGATTGATTGAAGATTGGTTACCTGCGGCAGCGATCGGTGAAGAAAGTGTTCGAGAGCGTCGCTCAATGACATCTTTACCTCCAATATACTATCTTCATGTCTGGTTTGCGCGTCGTCCCCTTATCGCTTCTCGTGCAGCGATTCTTGCTTCTTTATTACCTGCGGATGCCGATCGCACTAAATTTATGCACATTCTCGGTATTCATGGTGATCCTGTAGCTAGTCGGAGAAGAATTGATCAAGCTAAAAGAACAGGCGATCGCTTTGAAGGTCAAGCATATTCATATTCCCGTGCATTTAGTTACAATTCAACAAAAGAAGAAAAAGAATGGTTTATTACTGAGTTGGCAAAACTAGGAATTGAGAATCCTAGCGTACTTGATCCGACTGCTGGTGGTGGTAGCATACCTTTTGAAGCAAGTCGATTAGGATTAGCGGCGTTTGCAAATGACTTAAATCCTGTAGCAGCAACGATTCTTAAAGCAACTATCGAATTTCCTCAAACACACGGAGTTAAACTTTTAGAAGAGTTTGAAAGACTATCAAAAAAGTTTATTGAACGCAGAGAAGAAAGATTAACGCCGTTTTATCCTAAAGAACCAAAACCAAATTGTATTGGTACAAATTATATTTTCGCTCGAACAATTAAATGTCCTTATTGTGATGGATTAGTGCCACTTTCACCCAATTGGCGACTTGCACCTGATGGGACGGGCGTAAAACTTAAACCTAATTTAGAAACCCGGATCTGTGATTTTGAAATTGTCTATAAGATCAAAGACCAATCCGCAGGTACTGTTAAAGGTGGTGATGCGATGTGTTGCTATTCTGATTGTGGTAGAGCGATCGCTGGTGATGATGTGAAGCGTCAGGCACAAGCTGGGGGAATGGGCGATCAACTTTTTGCAGTAGTTTACAAAGAACGAATAGAAACTACAACCAAAAGCGGAAAACGTGGCAAAGATAAATGGAATCGTGGCTATCGCGCTCCTTTGGCTAATGATGACAATGTGGAAGAGATTAAAGTAAGACTTGCTGATAAGTTGATTGAATGGGAAGCACTAGACTTTATTCCAGCGGAGATACTACCGTTAGATACTGAATCTTGGATGCACGGTAATACACCTGTTCAGTATGAAGGAGCAAAAAGATTTACAGACCTATTTTCCCCTAGACAATTACTTTGTCATGGTATAAGTGTAGAAGTTTTTAGAGAAATTCTTGAAGAAGAGGAACAAAAAGGAACACTTGAAGAAGCAACTAAAGCAGCTTTTGTTTATTTAAGTTTTGCGATCGATAAAATGCTTAACTACAATTCTCATTCTGGGCGTTGGGATATATCAACTGCCAGAGTTAGGTCTATTTTTGATCGGCATGATTTTGCTTTCGTATGGTCTTATGCAGAAATGGCTCCCTTAATCGTCGGTCTAGGTTATGATTGGGCTATAGAACAAACAGGCAAATGTATAGAAGAATTAATCGAACTAACCCGTCCAGACATCGACATCAAAGCAGCAAAAAGTAAAGCAATCAATCCCAACTTATTTGAGTCAATCAAACCAAGAGCATCAACCACTATCACCTGTAAATCAGCCGATAATCTTGATCATATTCAAGATGAATTCATCGATGCAATTATCATCGATCCGCCTTACTACGATAACGTCATGTATGCCGAACTGAGCGACTTCTTTTATGTGTGGCTCAAACGCACAGCAGGCTATGTTTATCCCGAATTTTTCACCAGACAACTCACCGACAAAGAAAACGAAGCCGTAGCAAATCCTGCCAAATTTCAAGGACAAAAAGGCGCAAAAGCCCTAGCAGCCAAAGACTATCAACAACGCATGGCAACAATTTTCACCGAATGTCGGCGAGTCCTCAAACCAGAAGGTATCCTCACTCTCATGTTTACCCACAAAGCCCAGGGCGCATGGGATGCTCTCGCATCAGGATTATTAGAAGCAGGATTTATCATCACCGCATCATGGGCAGTAAATACCGAAGCAGAAGGAAGCTTACACATCAAAGATAAAGCTGCTGCCAAAAGTACCATCTTTCTAGTTTGCCGCCCCCGTCCCCCCAAAACCGCAGATACAGAGATCCTTTACTGGGAAGACATCGAGCCACAAGTTGCAGCCAAAGTGCGATCGCGCGTCGGTGAATTTCAGAAAGGAGGAATCAAAGGAGTTGACCTATATCTCTCCTGTTTCGGTCCTGCATTGCAAGTTCTCTCCGAACATTTCCCACTGAAACGCGGCACTCCAAAAGTCCAAATTATCAAGAAAACACGCCAAAAAGACACCCTAGAAGAACCAACCGATCCCTACGCAGTCACCCCAGAAGATGCTCTAGATTCAGCCAGAAGAGAAGTAAAACGTTGGCGAATGGAACAACTACTGGGAACAAAACGCCAAAATAATCTTGATGCGATCACCGAATGGTTTGTCTTAGCCTGGGATGCTTTCGAGTCACCCCGATTCCCCTACGATGAAGGTTTACGACTCGCTCGTGTAGTTGGAGTTGATCTCGATCGCGAGATCATCGGTCACATTGCGGAAAAGAAAGCCAGCGACATTCAACTCTGGGATAGTGCCCAACGCGGTGCCAAAGGACAACTCGGTGCAGCTGATGGAAGTAAATCTATGCTAGATGCAATCCATCATGCAGCCAATCGCGCTCGTACTCATGGACTCGAAACAGCAAAGCAAATGCTCGAACAAAATAAAACAGATATAAATCCAGACTTTCATTCAGCTCTGCTTGCCATGTTAGAAGTATTACCAGTATCAAGTACCTATACCAAATTTGAAGAAGAAGAAGGACCCGTTGCTGAAGCAGCCCAAGACTTTGATGTATTAGAAAACCTACGTCGCTTAATGTTTAGTGAAAAAGTTCCCCAGCCTAAGCAATTAGAAATTTGGTTAGAATTATAATACACCATATTCCATAGACCGCTGACAAAAATAACCAGGTCGATTGAAAATTGATTGAGCGGAGTCGAAATCAAGGGCTGTTTTAATTCCCTTCACATTGCCCCCTTCGGCTACGCTCAGGCTACACTTCGACTACGCCCAGGGCACAGGGCACGCACAGGGCACGCTCTAGGGTATTAATTCTGAACCGTGGGTTGTCCACAGAGGGAGGATATTGTTTGAAATATTCGGGTATTTAGACAATATTTTATTTTACGTAAACCTTTATTGAATAAGGATTTAGAGTGAAAATGTAAAATAAGTAATATTTGGTTATCTTGTGCTATTGACAAATAACGTAAAATAGGTTTAAAGTATGTAACAAGTAATTTTAGTGAAATAGTTGCACAAGATGCTTGGATCACATAGTTAAAAGGAAAGACCCGTGAGTTCTTATAAGCAACTCCCACTATCGGATCTAAGAGAAAGTTTGCCCAAGTTTAAACGTCAAGTCCAGCTTGGGATGAAAAGAATTGCAGCTACTTACTATGGTCAAGTAGTTGGGTTCTTAGTTCCTCTCAAGGATCTGGAAGAAGCCGAAAAAGATGGCGCTATTAATAATAGTGAAGAAATGTCTCTATCAGAGTTTCGGTTGCATTTGACAGAATGCTGGGAGCGACTACAGCTTGATGTTGACTGTATTTATGTCACTTATCACACACGTAGAGCTGTGGCATTTCTTAGTCCTCGTCTTGCTAATTATCTTTTAATACCGATTTCCGAAGTTGCTTACAAACTTCTTGCTATTGATAGTGGTCTAATTGAAACATCCAATTTAGTAGTTAAAGATAATAGTTTGATTGAAATAATCAATAAGGAGACTTGATTTATGTCTAAGTTTACAATTTTAGTTGATCAGGAAACTCAAGAAAAAATAAACAATCCTGAGAAATATTTTCCTCCCGAAGCTTGTGCCGAGATAAAATATTTTATCCAGATACTTGAAAGAGATGGTCAATTAACCAAAACAGATTTTTACGACATTAATACTAATAAAATCAGCGGGGTAGCTGTTAACTTATTTTATAGAGTTAATTTTACTAAGAATCAGGTATTGATAATTGATATAAAGGTAAAATCTACTGATATTTTAAAACAAAGATTTCAAATTAATGATGATTACAATGATCAAGATGTTTTGGATAAAATTCCGCAATACGATCAACCTAAAAAGATAATTAAAGCTATTATTTTGATAGATAAAGGGGTAAAAGATTCCTATAACTTAGGTTGTGAGTTAGGTCATAAAGCCAAGAAAGAAAAAGATATTGCACGGCATGGACAGTATGCAATGCAAGCTTTAGAGCAACTTGACTTAATTACAAGGATAAAAATAGAGAAAGTTCGTAAACTAGAACCTAAGTTGACTGAAAAAGGGAAGTTAATTGTTAATGCACCTAATGAGGATTTAAGATGCAGGTTGCTTATTGAAGCGATGCTAAAGTATCATCCTGTTTGGAAAATTCTTGTGGCTGTTTCTAAAAATGAAGATCAACCTCACAATAATATGATCCTAAATGATGAATTAGTTAAAAATCTTATTTTCCCAAAAGAACTACATGGAGCTGATACGACTAATCGGCGATCGCAGACTTTAAAAAATTGGATTAAGTGGATTTGTAAATTTTCTGGAATTCCTATTTATGTTAATGAACATAGTGTCCAACTTCCTATTCCAATGTTATTTGCTGAAAGTACGATAAATGAAGATGAATGTTAATATAAAAAAAACATATTCTTCTAAATGTGTAAGCACTCTAAAATTATAGCGATCGCGGACATTTTTAATACAAATATCTGTTAGTGATCGCTATTAATATTGATGAAAAATACCCTTATTTTATAATTCAAAAAAGAATTCACAAACAGTTTATTAAGTTAGTTTAAAATAAATCTTTTAATCTATAAAAACAATCTGAACATGGAACTAATATTATGGCATACTTAAAATACAATGGAGTTCAAATAGTGATTAATGATGAGAAAGTTTGCGTTACAGATATTTACAATGCAGCGGGAAAAATTCCTAATAAAGCACCTACTAATTTTAAAAATTCTAAACAAGGGATAAGCGAAATAAAAAAGTATGAACGTAAATATGGAACAATAGTATGGGTAAGTAAAACAGGTGTAAATACAATAGCAAGATTTGAAATTGGTGCTGCATATCTAAACTATCTTGGTGATCACATAGCTGCAAAAAAACTATTAGAAGTTGGTGAAACAGGTAAAAATATTGAATACAATAATCAATCTAATTTCCAATCTTATAATCAATTCACCAAGTCTTCAATTCAATCTTCTTCATCTACTAATATATTCAATATTATCTTGGGAATAGTAGGAATATTAGTTATTTTATCATTATTATTTAGTAAAAAAGAAGAAAATCATCAACAACCTTATCAATACAAACAAGAAAATATCGCGCCAGATACTAATTAGTTTTGTTTATCACTATTTCACAAAAGGTTGCCCCCATTTTTCCCACATCTGGCGATTAAAGGGCGATCGCGCTCCAACTGTCTCAACTATTATCGCATCTTAGAGAATATGGACAACTAGGGAATTTGGGGGGCGATCGCAGTATTCCCAGACAGAAGTAACTAATGGTAGATGATCGCATTCTATCTAAATAAATTTTCTGCTATAATAACTTAATGCAAAATAACCGGAGTAATAGCTATGGAAAAAGATACTATTAACACCTTAACTGAAAACTTTGAATCTCATGCTCAACAAACTGAAAACGGGATTGAATATTGGCTTGCCCGTGACCTTCAACATCTTTTAGGTTATTCAGAGTGGCGCAATTTTACAGGAGTGATAACAAAAGCAAAAACTGCTTGTGAAGTTTCTAATTATGACACCTCAGACCATTTTGTTGACGTTACCAAAATGGTTGATCTTGGTTCAGGAGGTCAGCGAGAGATAGATGATCTAATGTTAACCCGTTATGCTTGCTATCTCATAGCTCAAAATGGAGATCCTCGTAAACAAGAAATAGCTTTTGCCCAAACCTATTTTGCTATCCAAACCAGAAAGGCAGAGTTAATCGAGCAAAGATTGTTAGAAGCTGAGAGGGTGTCAGCTAGAAAGAAACTATCAGAGACTGAAAAAGAGCTTTCTAAAGTGATCTACGAACAAACAGGAAGTGAGCGGGATTTTGCTTCAATCCGTAGTAAGGGAGATTCAGCGTTATTTGGTAAATCCACTAAAGCAATGAAAGCACAATGGAAAATACCTGATAATCGACCATTGGCAGACTTCGCACCAACCATTATTTTAAAAGCTAAGGATTTTGCAGCTGAGATTACTATTTTTAATTCAAGAGAAAATCAATTGAATACAGAGCCAGCTATTTCTAGGGAACATATCACTAATAATCAAGCTGTTCGAGATACATTATTGCAAAGAGGTATTCGTCCGGAGACTTTACCACCTGCGGAAGATGTGAAGAAAGTTGAACGTCGTCTTGCTTCAGAGGTGAAAAAATCTATGAAAAATCCTGATGCTCTTGAGTCTTAGTTAATCATAAATCTGGCACCAAAGAGAGATATTTATACCTTTGTTAAAATGAGCTTTAGGAAGTTTTAAGTACCTTAAAAACTATGAGTCTATTATCAGACTACCAATGGCATACTAAATATGACTCTGATAGTGTCAGTCTCATTCAAGAATTCTATGAACCTGCCCTTAGTTGTGCTGTGCGCTACGATCGCTCTACAGGTTTTTTCTCAGCTAAACTCCTCACTCTGGCGGCACGAAGTATTGAAAACCTAGTCCACAATAATGGAAAGATGCGGTTGGTAATTGGCTGCACTATCTCGGAAGCGGAAGTTAATGCGATTGAAAAAGGTGAAAGACTTCGTGATGTAGTTGATCGTCGCATGACCGCATTTCCTCTTGATCCGCGATCGCCCTATGAAATCGAAGCTCTAGAGCTATTATCCTGGATGATTGCCCAAGAATATCTAGATATTAAACTTGCATTACCATGTAACTTTCGCGATCGCAAACCGATTGTCTCATCTGGGATTTTTCATGAGAAAGCTGGCATTATTGAAGACCGTATTGGTAATCGTTTAGCCTTTAATGGTAGCATCAATGAAACAGCTATGGGTTGGCAGGGGAATTGGGAAAGTTTTCATGTTTTTACTGACTGGACAGGTAGTAAATTCCATGTAGATGATGAAGAAAATAGTTTTGGTAAACTTTGGAATAATCAAGCAAAACGCTGTCTGGTTATCGATGTTCCTACGGCTATGCGAGAGCAATTATTGAGATTTTTACCGACGGATGATCAACCTCACCGACTCAAAGTTAATGATTCTCCCCCAGTTGTTCCACCTCAAATTAACCAAATACCTAAAATCCTCAACCCTGAAATTGATGATATTAGTGAAAAGTTTAAACAGGTTTGGCAAATTATTCATCATGGAGCATCTTGCAAGGGTAGAGGCGATCGCATTGGTGAAGCTACTGCCAATATTAAGCCATTTCCTCATCAAATTAAAGCTTTTGGGCGTCTCTACGATCACTATCCACCGAAACTCCTAATTGCTGATGAAGTTGGGCTTGGTAAAACTATTGAAGCTGGATTATTACTTAGACAAGCATGGCTTTCAGGTAAAGCAAAGCGAATCTTAATCCTAGCACCTAAATCTGTTCTTACCCAATGGCAAATTGAACTTCGCGAAAAATTTAACCTCAATATTCCGATCTATGATGGTAAGAATCTTTGCTGGTATGATTGTCCAGCTTTACGGGTTTTCGGTCAAGGGATTGAAAAGTCTGTTAGTCGTCAAGAATGGCACAAAGAATCAATCGTAATTGTTTCCAGTCATCTGATGCGAAGAAGCGATCGCGCTAAAGAATTATTAGAAGATGCAGAACCTTACGATTTAGTTTTTCTAGATGAAGCACACCATGCACGAAGACAAGGTGATCAAGGTGCAAACCAACTCCTAAAACTCATGCAGCGACTAAAAGATCGAACTCAAGGTTTAGTGCTGCTGACTGCAACACCAATGCAAGTTGATCCAATCGAAGTTTGGGACTTATTAAACTTACTCGGATTACCAAATCTATGGAATAGTGATTACTTTCAGAAATTTTTTGAATATGCTAGTGCAAGTAATCCTAGTCATGAACAATTTGAGTTTATGGCACAATTGTTTCGAGCTGTCGAATCTTATTTTGGGGAAACAAGCATTGCATCAGTAATGCGTTATGTCAAAGATAGTAAACTTGCTGCCAAAACTATTTTAAAAGCACTCCGAGATGAAGCACAACTACCCAGAAGACAACTAAATAGTGAGCGTCGTCGGGCTGCGATCGCGATAATGAAAGCTAATACACCAGTCACAAAACTAATTTCTCGTCATACCCGTGAACTCCTCCGTCGCTACTACGAAGCAGGCAAAATTAGTAGTCGAATTGCTACCCGGATTGTTGAAGATGAATTTGTCAATCTTACTGCTAGTGAACGCACTCTTTACGAAGCAGTAGAAGATTACATTTCAACTACTTACAACAACGCATCAACAGCAGAACGCAACGCTGTTGGTTTTGTGATGACTATTTATCGTCGTCGTCTTGCTAGTAGCTTTGCTGCTCTTACCCATACCCTCAGTATGAGGATTGAGAAAATTAACAACTCAAAGCAGATCAAAAATAATTTAAACCAGTTTGTCTTAATTGAAGATATCTCAGACGATGAAACTGACGATGAAGTTATGGATACGGATACTGCAAACAAACTTGAGCAGGAAGCACTCAAACGCGAAGAAGTTTTGGAACTAGAATATCTGCGCGATCGCATTCGTCAACTACCTACAGACACAAAAGCTAAAATACTCCTCAACAAGATTCAACAATTGCAAACCGAAGGTTACCAACAAGTCATCATCTTTACCCAATACACCGACACCATGGACTTTTTGCGTAAATTTCTATTGAAATCAGATCAACAAAGCTTAATTTGTTTTTCAGGTAGAGGTGGTGAAATAGCTAACAGCGATCGCAGTTGGCGAAATATTTCACGGGATGAAACCAAACGGATATTTCGGGAAGGTAAAGCCGATATCTTACTTTGTACAGATGCGGCTGCTGAAGGTCTAAACTTTCAGTTTTGTGGCGCACTTATTAACTATGATATGCCTTGGAATCCCATGCGAGTGGAACAACGGATCGGTCGGATTGATCGATTAGGACAAACTTTTGCATCGATTAAAATTATTAACTTGCATTATCGCAATACGATCGAGACAGATGTTTAATTGCAAAATTCTTTTAATTGTTTTTGTACTGGCCTCAATTCCCCATTTTTCTTTGGCTTTTTCTACCACTTGTTTTAATTGTCTTGGTTCGGATTTTGTCCACTCTTTAATTTGGTTTTCTTGTTCAGAATTAAATTTTGGTTTAGAGCCTCTACCTGATTGATTATATAATCCAACCATACTAGATGATTCCCATCGCCCAAACCAATTATAAATTGTTTTAGAGCTGACGTTGAAAATTTTCATCAACTCTGGGACTTTTACACCGTCGTTTGCTAAGATTAGGCAATGAGCTCTTTCGACGCACCTGGTGATGTCGGCTTTGATGATAAATTCGCTTTAGTAATTTAACGGAAAGGGGATTAATTTCTCGTAGAAATATCATTTTTTTAGTTAAATTTAAATTTCAACTCTTCAACCTTAACACATTATGTTATTATTGTAAATAATTCTGTACAATTACTTATTGCTCTACGTGAGCGAATTGGATTGTTCTCAAAATATGTCGGTAAACTGCAACCAATCTTAGCAAATCTACCTAAAAATATTGCCAGTATTGCCCTGAGCAGTCGCGAAGAGCGAGATCAACAACGCGATGAACTACTGAGTAATATTGATAAAAATCGTCGTCAAGCTGAAACTGATAGTTTCGATCTTGATGCTATTACCGAAGACGATCTCGAAGAACCAGTTAGAGCTGAGGCTTTTTACGACTTGGAAACCTTGGATTTACTCTTGCATTGTCCAAAATTTTTACCACCTGGTATCGAAGTAGAGCCGATGCAACCAGGCGAATATAAGTTCTCTATGCCAGGAATGAGGGAAACTATTCGCATCACAACTAGAGCAGATTATTTTGACCAACATCCTGAAAGTGTTGAACTATGGTCATCTGGTAGCCCCTTGTTTCCTTTATTTGACCATGAAAATAAAATAGATGAGTTGCCTTTAATTGAACTAAATGAATTTTTCCAAAATTATATTTCACAATACTCCTGACCTATAAACAATTTTCTCTCACCAAATTTTTCTGAATATGGCCTGAAATTAAATTGGGATCAACTTTTTCCTATCGATAAGTGAACTTTTTTTTGCTTTAAAATTCGTCTGACTTGAGTCCCGCTCAGGTGAATCCCTGTTGCTTGATTCAAATGGAGTGCTAAACGTTCTCCTGTCCAACGGTCAAACTCATAGCCCAGAGATTTAGGTGCTGTATTGATCAGATTGATTAACAATTGGATGTAATCTTCAGTAACTTTACGGTAGTTACCCTGTTCGCGCTTATCTCTCAGACTATCTAGGTCATCAGGATTACCATGTACACACCAATAGGCAACTGTCCTGTATGAACAACCAATGAAATCAGCTATTTGTTCATAAGTTTTACCATCATTTTGCAATAACAACATCAAAACATGCTCTCGAAAATGAGGACAATCACTATCCCGTAATGCTTGTTGGAGCAGTTTTTTTTGGACTAAAGTCAGAAAACCTTTGGCAGGCATAGTTAGGAGAATTTTCCCAAAGTAAGTTAAACTTTATTTTATGCTATTTAGATGGGGTATATAGATATTAGACCTCTTGCAAAAGTCCTTATTGATCTATGTTATTGACAGGCAAGATGCCTGTCCCACAAAAGTTATTTATTCTGGTGGGACAGGCATCTTGCCTGTCCTATTTATTTTTGCAAGAGGTCTATTTGTCATCGATTATGCCCAAACCCCACAAGCAATTTGGTCAACATTGGCTCCGGAGCGAAAAGACCCTCTCCCGAATTGTACAAGCGGCTGAATTGTCCAATTCGGAACGAGTTCTGGAAATTGGTCCGGGAACAGGTGTTCTCACTCGTCGTTTATTAGGTTTGGTTCAATCTCTAGTTGCGGTAGAAATTGACCGTGATCTCTGTCAACTATTGACGACCCAACTAGGTAAAACTGAGAATTTTTTACTTTTACAAGGTGATATTCTCACTCTAGATTTAGATTTACAACTCGCTAATTGGCCACAATTTGCCAAACCAACTAAGGTAGTAGCTAATATTCCCTACAATATTACTGGCCCGATTTTAGCCAAGCTGTTGGGTAGTATCACTCAACCAACCCCAGAACCTTTTGATTTAATTGTCTTACTGGTCCAAAAAGAAGTCGCACAACGTCTATATGCTCAACCAGGAACAAAAGCTTTTGGTGCGTTATCAGCACGTATCCAATTTTTGGCTGATTGTGAGTTGATTTGTGATGTCCCAGCTCAGGCTTTTTATCCACCACCCAAGGTCGATTCGGCTGTAGTTCGATTACGTCCCAAAAGGATCGCACCGACAGTTAATGACCCAAAATTACTGGAAACTCTGATTCAGTTAGGATTTTCTAGTCGGCGCAAAATGTTACGCAATAATTTACAAAGTATTCTCGATCGCGATCGCTTGACCAGGTTGCTCGAACAATTACAAATAAATCCCCAAGTCCGTGCTGAAGACTTAGGTATTGTGCAATGGATTGCTTTAAGCAATTTAGTTGATAATTAATTATTATTTGCTTTTTGTTCAGAAAATGCGCTCTTATTCCCTAATTGCCCCTGCCAAAATCAATTTATATCTGGAAATTATTGGCGATCGCCCGGATGGCTATCACGAATTAGTGATGATTCTCCAAAGTATAAATTTAGCCGATCGGATTGAATTGCGTCCTTTAAGCACCGATATCATTCGGGTCTGTTGTGCTGATCCACAAGTACCAAGCGATCAGACTAACCTAGCTTATCGAGCTGCGGAATTAATGACTAAACAATTTCCGGAGGTCTTTCAAAAGTATGGTGGTGTGGAAATTGTCATTGATAAGCACATTCCAGTTGCTGCTGGATTAGCTGGTGGCTCGACTGATGCCGCCGCAGTTTTGGTGGGGCTAGATTTAATGTGGAAATTGGGACTGACTCAACCGGAATTACAGGTGTTAGGTGGGATGTTAGGTTCTGATGTACCTTTCTGTATTGCTGGTGGGACAGCTTTAGCGACTGGTCGTGGTAATGAACTTTCTCCTCTATCCTCTGGTTTGGATCGTCTCTATGTGGTATTAGCTAAATATCAGAGTTTAGGTATTTCTACGGTTTGGGCTTATCAGACTTTCCGTCAAAAGTTTGGTAATTCCTATATTTCTGATCCAAAAAGTCTGGAAGAACGTCAGAAACGAGTACATTCTGGACCAATGGTCAATGCGATCGCTCATCATCATGGTCAGCAAATCGGTCAACTCCTGCACAATGATTTGGAGCGGGTAGTCATACCAGAGTATCCTCAAGTATTAAAATTGCGGGAAGCTTTTGCACAATTTGATGTTTTGGGCACAATGATGTCTGGTTCTGGTCCGACTGTATTTGCTCTGACCGAATCATTAGTTCAAGCTCAAACTGTTCAAGCACAAGTTAGAGAATTGCTCCCTGATCCGGATTTACATTTCTGGGTGGCACAGTTAACTACTACTGGAATTCAGGTAGAAGTAGACTAATAGGATTGAGCAGAAAAAAAAAATTTATTCTCTTGGTAAATAGATATGACTTTAACACCAAAATCTGATCATCAGACTACCTCTGACACCCTACCAAGTCCGCTCCGTTGTATCGGTGGAGGGGTAGTTGCTGGGACGATCGCCATTGGTTTTTATTTTGTTACGATCTCGATCGCGACCACTTTTGCGGCTAAACCAATCATTTCTGATAACTTTACCATTAGGAATATCAGTTCCGCGGTCAGGACATTAGTGGTTGGAAGTACAGCTCTAGGAGCTACAGTTTTTGGGATTGCGGCGATCGGATTAATCGCTCTAGGGATAAAAATTTTGCTACAACAATTTAAAAAAGCATGATGATATCCTGGGCTAATTTCAGCATTCTATCCATTACTTTTATCCTAGGGCAATCCGTGACATATATCATGGTTTAAATAGTGACTTTCTTCTCTGGTAATTGAGAATTTTTATGGATATGATTCCGAGTGGCAGGAGTTCCTAACCTCAATTAACTATTGTTGGTAATAGATTAAGCGCAGATTAATAGTAAATTGTGTTCAGATCACATTTATTTGCTCTGAAAATTAGACAAATTATTGACAAATAAAAATAGACATAACTATACTAATAATAGTTTGTATATTCTGATTAATAAAACCTAGGAACAAAGCAAATGACTTTAGTAGCGACACCTCCAAATACATCATCCTCCTCAACATCAAGTTCTAGCTCAAATACACCAACATCAAGTTCAGCAACTGATAATTCATCATCAGTTTCAACCAATACCGCTCAAACAACAACACCCCCAACGAATACAATTCCAGTTACCATCACAGCAGTAGTACCAACGACCCCAACCAATTCTTCCCCTACTCCTACCCCAACGGATTCAGTTCCAGTGACAATCGCAGCAGTAGTACCAACGACCCCAACCAATGCTCCTGCTACCACTTCAGCTCAAACAACAACCCCTTCAACCAATACAGTTCCAGTTACCATCACAGCAGTAGTACCAACGACCCCAACCAATTCTCCCATCACGACTTCATCACTAATCTCTGCTCCGACCTCAAATAATTCAACCACAACGACTCCAACAACTCAGATTAAATTGAGTGGTTGTTTCGATGAACTCACAGGACGGCTTTATATCTCAAATATCCCTGTCAACGGACAAAGTGTCCAAGCTTCTCAAGGTGGATCTGGTCATGTAGATCAAGTTACCGCTTGTCAAAACCATCCAACTAGAGGTCAAACTGCTCATCAGCTTGCCACACCAAATCAATATTCCTTATGTGTAAAGCTGTCCCAAGCGGAGAGCAGCATCTTTGAACATTTATTAAGCTGTCAGCCCTCTGTTCATCAAAACAACTCACAACAACAACAAAATTCGTTGTGTCTTAACTTAGTTAAAGACAACGTTCATCAAAACAACTCACAACAACAGCAAAACTCGTTGTGCCAAGTTCATCAAAACAACTCACAACAACAGCAAAACTCGTTGTGCCCAACTCAGACTAATGAACCCACTGCTCATAGCTGCTCAATTCCCAACTCAATTGCTCCAATTCCCAACCCAATGGCTCAATGCTTTTCCAGCAAACAGATCCCACTTCCCCAATCTTGTGGTGGTCAGTCAGGTCATTTTACCTGTGGCTAATTAAACCCAGAATAGTCCCTAGGTTAATTAGGTGATGAGCCGAATCGCTTGATTTATTCCTCAATCTAATTTAAGCGAATAGTAGTTTGAGTTTGGCTCAGATGAGAAGTATCTCCGTTTAATTCCATTACCCATATTTCGTCAGTACGAACAATTTTTACTAAGCAACATAGCTTAGTATTAATTTCTGTATATCCCCCCAGTAATCCTGTCGCAGCACCTAAGACAGATGCTCCATGAGCAACCAACAATAGATCTGCTGAAAATTCATCTGCTAAAATGCGAGCAGTTTGACCAGCTCTTGCCAGACAGACTGCTTCAGTTTCAGGATAGGTAGGGATTACCCGTGACTGATAATCAAGATCTTATCCTGGGGAATATTTTCTGCAATGCGTCTATGGACAACTTTTCTGGCATAGATGGCATCCAATCAGAATTTAACCATTCACTGAGACCAGATTCTATTTTAATCGGCAAATTGAGAACTTCGGCCACTTGGTGGGCTGTTTGGACAGTGCGAAAAAAAGGTGAAGCAAAGATATGAGTGATGTTTTCAGCGCGAAGACGTTGAGCTAGTTCCTGTGCTTGGACTACTCCATCCTCAGAAAGATGTGGATCAAAAGGACGTTCAGCCGTGAAAAACCAATCAGGGTTAACAAAGTCGATCCGGTTAGCGTGTCTAGCAATCCAGATAGTTTGAGCCATAAATTATTTTGATCGATAAATAATCTTAATTGTTCTTTAATATCTCAATTGTGATGAGATTTACACTAAAAGCTAAAATCATTATAAATAATTGCGGTAACCACAAGTATGACCAAGATCAAAATCATTACCAATACTGTTCTCAAAGCACAACCAGTCGAATCTACTCAACTCAGTGATGACAAGAAAGAAGCTGTAAAAACTGGCAATTTTTTCGATGTTAAATCCTATACTCCTACAGATAACCACATTAAGGTGATTTTCCCAGATAAGTCTGTTAAAAATAGCGATACCTGGTATGTCTTTCAAAAACACGCTGTGGTCGTGAACGATGACAAGATTGTTTACCCAGATCAGATTAAGCTCCCAGTACCATACTTGTGTCAATTAGATAATACAGAAGATCCTTATGGTACTTGTAATATTACCAGTATGTCAATGGTCTTGAATTATTTTGGCATCAAGGGTCAAAATAATGACTCAGAACGCTTACCAGATGAATTACATGATTGGATCGATGCTCGTGGTTTAGATCGTCACGACCCAGCATGTTTAGCCCAAGTAGTCGATGCCTATGGTGTTCACGACAACTTTAGACAAGATGCTACGATTGAAGATGTGCAAGAATGGTTAACTCAAGGAAATCCAGCAGTTGTCCACGGATATTTTACATCTTCCGGCCATATTGTTTGCTTGATTGGCTATAACTCTTATGGCTTTATCGTTAATGATCCCTATGGAGAGTATTTTGCTGAAGGTTACGACACTTCAAGTACTGGTGCAGGGCTAAGTTATTCCTACGAATTAATCAAAAAAACCTGTATGACTGATAACCAGTTTTGGGTACATTTTCTGTCTAAGAAGTAGTCTGGAAATAGATGTCCAACTGGATCAGTAAGAAAACTCTTTTTTCATGGTAAATAAATACGTTGTTGCACAGAGTTTGGTTAGCAACAACGTATTTATTTTTAGTGGGAATTATTCGCTAAAATTAAGTCTGGTGCGTGTTAATTCTGAGCCATTTATGGATGCAGAATGTGGATTTAAAGGTTACTCTACTGTCGCAGAGATATTCTCAATAATGGGCTGACGCTTTTCCAAATCAAACTTATATCCGTGAGGAAGAATGTGTAACTTAGCACCGCAAATTGCTAAGGGTTCATCTTTCAAAAGCTGATCTATATTGCAATGAGAAATTTCTGATACATCAATCACAGTAACAGCACCTGCGCCAATCACTTCAAATTGATTACCATTGACTACAATAGCGGTATTTTCATCAATTCCAAATCCCAAAACTGCTGGTTGCTGGGCTAATGCTGAGATTAAACGTCCTACTCTACCTCGCTGTGCAAAGTGCTGATCGACTACGATCCCTGGTAAGAAACCCATCCCCCGATCCATTGCTGCGACCTCAACGCGAGGATGGGTTCCTGAATCTCCCTCAACGATCATCATATCTGGCATCATTGCCGCACCAGCACTGGTCCCAGCAACGACAATACCTTCTCCATAGCGTTTGTGAATAGCTGAATCGAGTTGGGTATCTTTAATTAAACTAGTAATCCGAGCTTGATCTCCACCAGTAAAAAATACACCAGTAGCATCTTCAATCGCTGCTAGTAATTTGGGATCGCTAGCGTCCTCTCGCTTGGAGTTGTCAACTACCTGCACATTTTCAGCTCCCAAACGTTCAAAGACCTTAATATATGCTTCTCCGACTTCCCCAGGTAAATTTGTTGCTGCTGTCATCACCACAATTCGAGCTTTAGTTCCTCCAGCATAGCGAACAAATTCTCGCAAAATTTGGCAATCATTTTCTTTATCTTCTGCACCACCAATAATTACTAGTTTCCCATGGGCTTGATTTGACATATTTGCTCCAAATTCCATGAATCGAAGTTTATAAGAGATGCTAATAAATAATCAGGAAAATGATTTAAGTATTTTTCCTTCATTGTCTCTTATATTATTTTATATTAAATCACTTAAACCATACTCAGCCCAACGACGGTCAACCATTGTAGCTGTATCCGGATCAGATTCCAAAGGTGCACCCCATTCATGGTCAATTTCGGGAGCAATTTTAGTAGTAGCATCAATGCCCATTCTGCCACCTAACCCAATTTTTTCACTAGCAAAATCTAAAGAATCAAAAGGTGTATTTGGCAAAATAAAAACATCCCGAACTGGATCAACTTTAGAACTAATTGCCCATACTACTTGACGCGGATCACGAATATTAATATCCTGATCAACAACAATGACAAACTTAGTATAAGTAAACTGGGGTAAAGCACTCCAAAATGCTAACGCTGCTCGACGTGCTTGTCCAGGATAAGCTTTTTTAATTGAAATAATTGCCGCTTTATAACTCAATGCTTCCATCGGTAGGAAGAAATCAACAATTTCGGAAACTTGTTGACGTAAAATTGGTGTATAAATTCGGTTAAGTGCGATCGCCATCATTGCTTCTTCTTTAGGTGGACGACCGCTAAATGTAGTCAGGTAAATCGGGCGATCGCGATGAGTCAAACAGTGAAAACGGATCAGCGGAGAATCTTCTACTCCACCATAATATCCCATATGATCACCAAAAGGTCCATCAGGTAATACTTCTCCTGGTGTAATCGTACCTTCTAATATAAATTCTGCATCGGCTGGTACTTCTAAATCTAGAGTTTTACACTTAGTCAGACTAACACCAGCACCACCATAAAGTCCAGCAAAGAGCCATTCTGATAAATCTACGGGAATCGGTGTTGCTGCTGCCATAATTATTAACGGATCAACACCTAATGCGATCGCGATCTCCAATTTTTTTCCTTGTTCAGCAGCTTTCCGCAAATGTCTTGCTCCACCCCGGACGGACAACCAATGTACGGTCATGGTTTGAGCAGATTGTAATTGGAGACGATATACCCCGACATTGGGTGTACCCGTTTCACAATCTTTCGTAATTACTAATCCGAGGGTGATAATTTTGCCAGCATCACCTGAATAGGGACGAATTAATGGTAATTTATGTAAATCTAAACTATCTGCACCAATTACAACTTGCTGACAAGCAGGGAAAAAATTATATCCGGGTTTCGCTTTGAGTACATCAAATAATACTTGACCAAATTCCACTGCTTGTCCAATCGTCTTCGGTGGTTTTGGTTGTTGTAACATACTCAGTTTTTTGCCCAAAACTTCTAAATCCTCTGGTTGCTGCATATTCATAGCCCAGCAAATTCTTTCCAGGGTTCCCATCAGATTAATCGCGACTGGATAAGCAGATCCTTTCACATTTTCAAACAGTAACCCCGGACCACCTCGTTGTAACATCCGTTGGGAAATCTCGGCAATTTCCAAATCTGGGTCAACCAGAGTATTAATTCGGTGTAATTGTCCCCGCTCTTCGAGTAGTTTGATGAATCCCCGTAAATCTCTAGTCATTGTTTGCAGAATGATTTAGTGTTATATTTTATTATCGGATCAGGAAGGAACAATTGAGAAATCTTACTTATTCCTGTTAGATTTAGCGATCGCGGTCATGAAATGTCCCCACTGTGAATCGACTCAAATTCGGAAAAATGGCCATCAGAAAGGCAAGCAGCGTTATCTTTGCAAAAATTGCCGTAAGCAATTCGTCGATCATACATCGATCCAAATTCTTGCTAATCTTGAGTTAGAAGATCATCAGGAAATACCTAGCACTCCAACACCTGAGATTCAGGTGATCACTAAGTTACCGGTAGCTACTTCAGAAATTCAAAACTGGCTATCAGCTCAGGGAATATGTCTATTACTTTTAGATGTAGAAAATTTAAAACTTGATGTCAAAACTGAACAATTTTTAGCTACTCTCTGTGTTTATCCTTTACAAGTAAAAATTGCCTTTGCTAATTGGAGAAACTCCGCGATCGGACAGCAAGATGTAGACTTCCATAAACGGGGATATCAACTGATTCACGTTCCTGGTGGTAAAGATAGTGCTGATGCTAAAATGATCGTGAGAGGAATGGCAATTTGCTGTGAATATCCCCAGATTAAAGAAGTTTTTATCTGTTCATCTGATACTTTATTAATGCACCTCTGTAACGAATTACAAATCCAAGGATTAACAGTTTATCATGTGCGACGACATGGGACAGTTTTGATTGTGGAAAACCGCAATACAGGTGAAACTCAGCATTATTCAATTTTAATTGGCTCGGAAATACCTGAGTTAGATGATTTAGCAGAGCAATTAAAAAATTTAGTCACCCTAGAGCAAAATTCTCTTAATGATCGGTTATGTAATTTGAATAATCTTTCAATTTTATTTCAAGAACGATTAAATTTAGCGGTTAATGCAAATCGCCCAAATATATCTTCTATAAATGAAGAAAAGCCAGATGGGAATTTATCAACTTCTGAGTTAGAATTAACTAATCCGTCTCCAGTCAGTGAAACTACCATGTTAATTCCGGGAGTAGAAGCTAAACCGATCAATTCGGTCGAGGATTTAGAAAGAGTAATTATGCAAATGATTAAAGCCATGACTAGTAATACTGATGTGGACTATGTCGCAGTAGATAAAATCAAAAATTTATTTCAGAGCTTATATAATGAACCAGCAGATACTATTATTAAAAAATTTAAACCCAATTCCAGTCTAATTAAGTTTTTGCGATCGCAAACTTCTCTATTCAAACTAACTTTACTGAATACCGAACATCAAGTCGCGATTAAATAAATCCAGAAATGCGATCGGGTGGAAAAAATTATTAGCGATCGCATTTAGGCTTTTATTTCTCTTGTAATGACAGGATAATAAATTTTCTAAGGTAATTTATCTTGCCAGTAAAGCCAAGATTTTAATTCTTCATCTAACGCATACTTATCACTGTTAGCTAGTGCTAAAATTACTTTTAATTGATTTTTCAATTTTCTTAAGTTTCTAATGTCCTCTATGGGAAGCGATCGCCAATCAGCTACTTTTTTGGCTAATTCTTCCTGGGAGTATTTCAAATTACCCCAAAACCAATTTAGAATTAGACTAGCATCTAAAACGGGATGATTACTAATTAACCCAAATTTTTCAATCATAGCGGTACGGAGCATCATTGCAGAAATCATAAAAGACTCACCGCTTCCTAACCTTTGTTTTTCTGCTAAATTGACAAGTTGATCATAAACAGTGATGGCAATTTCTGCCCATTTTATTGGATTTGAATCATTAGAGCTAGCATTACGAGCATTAATAGCAGCAACATTAGCTAGCAACAACCAGTTAAATTCCTTGGTTTCATAATTATGACTTGACCAAGAACTGTTTACCCAGGTTAGTATAGTTTCAGGATTTTGCTCTAAAATGTGATTTAGGGAACTTGTTGGTAAGGATTGAGTCATGTTCATTTACTCCATATATTCTAGATCAGCTTGAGAGGTATTTATCCCATATTCTTGAAAAGCAGTAATGGCAATCTCTAAGGTTTGTGGAGTTGGTTTAAAATGCCCGCTGTGATTGGTAATTTTCAGTAAAATATATGAACCGTTACTACCAACAATGTCTGCTTCACCCGCAGCTAAAACAGGCTGACCGCGAGTTATAACAGTATGGTATATTTCATTATTAATATCCAAGAATTTTGGCATGATAAGTAATTCTCCCTGAGTAGTTACTGCCCATTTTATTGTTCCTTCGTTAATTACAGCGGATTCCACGTTGATGAAGTACATTCAGTTATCTCGTTTGGTTGGGCGGGTTTATGATGGTGATCTATTTGGATCAGAATTGATTGGTGAACCCGCCCCTACAAATCCTGGTTGATTGTCATCATAAATTCATCGATTTTTTGGTAAATAATCCCAGATCCTGGTTGATCACTTGTAGGGGCGGGTTCACCGATGAATTTGCCACACACAAATAACCCTTGTGCCGAGCGCAGTCGAGGTATTGATGAACCCGCCCAACCCCACAGATCACCTGAATGAACCTACCCCCATCTGGACCTTACAGACAACACAGCTATACTTCATCAACCTGGAATAGGCTGTATATCATCAAATCCAGGTTCTCCTACTTTTACAGGAATAATACCTAAATTATCTGCTGTTTGAAGTTCAACACCCAAATTTTCTGGGTACTGATTGAAAAAAAAAACGTTGGCGTTGGAGTCATTATTTGAAGATGATTGTACCACAACAATCTGTGATTGCTCTATAATGTATATTTGGATTTGAAGGGTTGGCAATGTTAAACAATTTCAAAAAATTAAAAGAGTTACTACTAAAGACGCCTCCGCTAAGTTGTATTTATGTGGTCTATGTAATCCTTGGCCTTACTGACTTTTCCTTGCAAAGTTACGACCTCATTCAAAATACTTTGGAACTTCTTTGCTAGACTATCTACATCAGTATTATCAATAGACTTTGCTAATTTATTAATTTTTTCAGCCTCTTGGTTAAGAGTTTGCATCAATAGCTGAAATTCTTCAATTTTTCCTTTAAAGTCTGAGGAAATTTTTATTTCTGACATTTAAATAGCTCCTATCTTTTCTAAAAATTTATCTTTCAGACCAAAGTGTTTTCCAAAAGATATCAAATTCAAGTGTACCATATTCTGGTATTTTTGGAGTATGTGCAAAGATGATCTCCCAGTTATCCTACAATAAAAAAGAACAGATAGTTTTTGGGACATTATGCAAAACTCCGATTCTACTGATACCCTGAAATGGACACCAGCAGCGAAGGTGAAACTGAAAAATATTCCGTTTTTCGTTCGTAGTCAAGCACGAACAAGGATTGAGCAATTAGCTAATGAGACTGAAGAAAAAATTGTGACAGTGGAGATTGTTGACCAAGCTCGGCTAGAATTTGGTCAATAGCAAGTTTTTTTTGCTTTTATCTGAACTAATTTTGATCATAAAATCAAAATTAAAATCCAATCCAGTTCAGTTAGAGAATAAAATATATGATTTTCTAGTTATGTAGTTGCGATGAGGGCACTCTGATCGCAACTATATACCCTTCGACTACGCCCTTCGACTACGCCCTTCGACTACGCTCAGGGAACACTCAGGGAACACTCAGGGCAAGCCTAATTGAATTAAAATCAAGATGAAAGCAACAAAAATATTCCTGTTTATCTATTTGTTAAATTTTCATAAAATCTAATTAATGATGGCAGCAAATCTAATATATTAGAATCGAAATTATAAATTCATCAATCTGGTTTTCAATATGGCTACTGCTAAAATTAAACCTACCGAACCTGCCAATGCTCACTTCTCGTCTATCCTCAAATTTGATGGAGTAGATGATTATATTGTTTTACCAGAAATGAATATCGATTATTCCCGGGGTCTGACTATAGAAGCGTGGGTGCGATTCCATAGTTTCAAATCTTTTTCCAGGATTATCGATTTTGGTAATGGTCCAGCTAAGTCTAATATCCTGTTAGCTAACTCAATTACAACTAACAACCTGCTTTTTGATATCTACCAAGATGGTGATAATCATACTTACTTTCAAGTAGAGGAATTGCTAGAACTAGGTAAATGGATACATTTAGCTGCCACAGTTGATGGTTTTGGCCAAACGCGAGTATATGCTAATGGTAAATTAGTAAAGAGCGGATACTCTTATCCACCAGCAAGCATTAATCGAACATCCAACTATATTGCTAAAAGTAACTGGTCATCCGATGGTTATTTTCATGGTGAAATCACCGAAATACGTCTATGGAATTGCGATCGCACGGAAGCAGAAATCCAAAAAAATCTTTATTTTCGTCTCACCGGAAAAGAGCAGAATTTAGTTGGTTACTGGCCCTTAAATGAAGGAATAGGAAATCAAGTTGTCAAAGATAAAAGTCCTAGTAGTAATCATGGCACAATTCATGGTGGAGCAAATTGGCAACAACAAATCCCGATTAAACCGATTGAATTAGGACTTCCAGAACAATTATTTCCTTATAGTCAAGAGCCAATCTTTTTACGACCATTGGATGAGCAGAAACTACCAGTCCGATCGGTCTTAATTTTGGATGGGCAAAACGATTATATCGAAATCCCCTATACAGAAATTCTCAATCCTAACCAATTTACCCTCTCAGTTTGGGTAAAAGCGCAAGGGGGACAGAATACATTTCGTTCGATCATCACTTCCCGTGACGATCATCCACAACGAGGATACATTCTCTATATCAGCGATGACAATAAATGGCACTTTTGGATTGGAGGTGGAGGTGCTGGGTGGATAGTTCTGGTTGGGACTGATATCGTCCTCAATACCTGGACCCATCTAACCGCTACTTGTGATGGTAGTAATTTCCAACTCTATATCAATGGAGAATTAGTAGCAACTAAAGCCGGGAATTATCATCTTAACACAGCCCGTCCCTGGCGCATCGGTGCAGGTACTACGGAAGGAAACCCTTCCTTCTTTTTCCCAGGTCAAATCGCAGAAATTCATCTTTGGAATCGAGTGCTTTCTCAAGCAGAAGTGCAAAAAGAACTACACTGTTATTTATTCGGAAATGAACCAGGTCTAGTGGGTTATTGGTGTCTAAATGAAGGGTCTGGTTATCTGGTCAAGGACTGGAGCAGTTTTGTCAATCATGGTAAGATTCAAGGGAATACTAATTGGCAGCAACAAGCTTTGATTTCATCAACTGACCCACGCGATCAAGATGTTTTAGACTTGGATAGTCAAGATGATCATATCGATCGCGAAAATGATAATTCCAGCCAATTAAGCATCTCAGGTGTATCATTCTCCTTCGGTTTCAGCACGGGGATGTTTGGGTTCAGCAATAGTTATTTCCGTTTTCGTCGGATTAAGTAAAAAATCCCTAATCAGATTTCTTTCATCACCTCCGACCGCTTGTGGTAAATCCACCAGTGATCGCACTTTTAAGATCCACTAGAAACCCTTTCTGCTCAACTATTAAGCTTCGGAAATTTTCTTACTAATTAACCAGTAAGTCATCATTTCACCCCGACCCTTAACAGCAATAGTACCTCTTGGTTTTAGCACATATTGATCTTGCAAAAGATGATAAGTTGCTTCTGTAACTTGAATATAGCCCGGTTGACCATGAGATTCCATCCGTGATGCAATATTAACAGCATCTCCCCACAGGTCATAAATAAACTTCTTGATCCCAATTACTCCCGCAATCACTGGTCCAGTATTAATTCCAATTCGTAATTGGAGTGAATCCCCTAAATCGCTGGTCATTGTTTCTAGATAATGTTGCATATCTAAAGCCATATTCGCGATCGCTTCAGCATGATCTGGTCGAGTAATTGGTAATCCACCCACCACCATATAAGCATCACCAATAGTTTTGATTTTTTCTAAACCATACTTTTCTGTCAACTGGTCAAATGCAGAAAAAATTTGGTTAAGTCCAGCAACTAATTGCATTGGTTCTAATTGGGTAGAGAGGTGAGTAAACCCGACAATATCAGCAAACAGAATCGTCACTTCGGCAAAATATTCGGTGGGAGATTCTGCTCTTTTTAAACGTTCAGCAATTTCAAAAGGTAAAATATTGAGTAAAAGTTGTTCCGATCGCTCCTTTTCCAAGCTTAATTGCTGAGTGCGTTTTTCTACCCGAACTTCTAACTCCTCATTAGCTAAATGGAGAGCTTCTACCGATGCTTTTAATTGAGATGTCATCTCATTAAAAGTATCAGACAAAATTGCAATTTCGATAATTAAACTAGAATCAACTTTTTGATTAAGATTACCCTGAGCTACTGCTTGAGAAGCTTGAGAAATTTTCAATAATGGAATGGTAATCCAATAAGCAGTGCGAATCCCCATCACTAATGCTATACCCAAAGCTAACAAACATAGTAGAATTGTAGTTTGATTATTTTTATTAATTTGATCCATAAAATCGCTTTCAGGTACAACTACCCCAGTTAACCAATCAATTCCACGTCCATCTTTGATTGGTAAGATTTGAGCATAATACCAGATCCCATTAGTCTGAAATTGAAACGAATGATCTCCTTGAATAGCATGAAAATCCCCAAAATTTTGTAAAATATTATCAGCCATAGCTCGAATTACCGGATTATCACTTTTAGTTGCGGGAATTCTTTCAAATTTGGATTTATCACCTTTACCTATTACCTTAAAAGGTTGAGCTATTTTTGAACCAGCAACCAAATCTCCTGAACGTTCCATAATAAAACTTTCACCATTAGTGCTAACCACCATATTTTTGATAAAATCAGTAATTCGAGTTAACCTAACATTAATACATAAAACTCCTAAGAGCTGATTATGATCATCAAAAACTGGATAAACTGGAGAGATACCTAAGACTGTATTTTGGCGAGAAAAGAAGGGATAGATTTCACTCCAAGTCGGTTTTTTAGCCTGGTAAGCAGCTTGATACCAAGGACGAGTTGTCGTCTCATAAACAGCAGTAGTAAGTAGTTTTTGTGGGTTTCCCTCCTCATCTAATCGATATATTTCCCTCATCGGAAAAGAGTCTTTTGTGCGAATTTTTAACAGGGTACTGCCATCTTCTTCTTGATATTCAACTCCCACAAACTCACCTTCTTCACTACCATAGGAAAGATAACCTTCTAATTCACCAGTCCGTACTACTTGCCAAAAATAACGACGTAATCCGGTAAAATCTTTTAGGTTGAAGTTACCACTTCTAACACCCATATAGGTAAGTAATAAGGTGTTTTGAGATTTATTTAGGTACTCAATCACATACTGTTCAATCCTGGCACTGATTTCCCGATTTAATTGATTGGCCAGATTATGGATCGCTTTTTGCCCATTCCGAAAAGACAAATAACCGACCAGACCGACCGTGAGCATCAACTGTAGAATAAAAGGGACTACCAGGGTGGTATGGAGACGTAATTTTCTGACCGGTAGAGTTTGATTGCTCCTCATTAACCTTTTCTGATACTTTTGTTAAATACAGCAATAACCATGATTAATCCTTAATCTTTACCAATTAACCAATAAGTTAACATTTCTCCTCGACCCTTGACAAAAATCTGGCCCCTATCGTCCAGGATTTATTGATCTTTTAAATAGGAATAGGGGGCAGGTTCGCCAATCAATTCTGTCACCAACAGATCAATATGATCAACCTGCCCTGATCTAACAGATCAACCTCAGATTAAGTGTAATTTCATGGGTTATTGGTATAAGACAAATGATTTCGACCTGATTTAATAGTTAATTGGGCTCTCCCGTATCTGTGGTGATAAGCACGGCTTATTAAAATAAGCAAGCTAATAATTTTTCTCGTAAAGAATCAAACGTTTTGAACCCGGAGCTTTGTCTAATAATCAATTTCATCTTGTTATTAATTCCTGACCTCTTGACCACTAGTTGTTTTACTGACAAAATAGTTACAAGGACATTGGACAACGACCACGCGATTAACTACGGTACACTACTTGAACACAATTATAATGAGAATGATCGGAGCTAGTCAGTAAATAGGATGGTGAGAAAGATGACAGCAGTAGCAACAAAACCAACAAGAAAGCAATTCACTGTAGAGGAATATTACCAGCTGGGTGAGTTGGGCATGCTTGGGGATGGTAGAACAGAACTAATTGATGGGGATATCGTATATATGGCACCGATCGGTAGTCGTCATGCAGGGTGTGTAATTCGGTTGAACGGATTTTTTTCTGAAAATTTAAGAAAGCGTGCTTTAGTTGCAGTTCAGAGCCCAGTCAGACTAAACGGAAGATTAGACCGGAACCGGATATAGCAATCTTGAAACCTCGTGGTGATGATTACACAGAATCACATCCCCAACCCCAAGACATATATTTACTAATTGAAGGGGCGCAAGAGCAATACGCCCGTACATACTACGATTGACGATGACCGTAATGTGAAGTCAGTTCTCTATGGGAAAGCAGGGATTATTGAACTTTGGATCGTAGACATAGAAGGGGCGCAAGAGCAATACGCCCATACTTGAGGTTTATCGCAATCCCACTGCTAATGGTTATGAAAGTATCCAACAATTTAGACCTGGTGAAAGTATCTCACCCCTTGCTTTTAGTGACATAGTAACCAGCGTTGATGAAATTTTGAGGACTAATAAATAACAAAATTAATCAACCGGATTCGTTTGAAATAATTTATCCTGTGTATTCAACCTTAGATCAAATTTTGCAATTAGCTGTTAATGGCAATGTCACCTCAGCTAAAATTTTCGATATTCGTTTAGCTGCTTTAATTTTAGAATCCCAAATTGATTATTTTGCTACTTACAACACTATTCATTTTCAAGGAATACCTAATCTTGAGCCTTTAACAGCTTTAGAAATTATCAATGCGCTCAATCAAACCACTACTTAAAAAAGATTAGAATTAGCTCAGGGAGAATCAGAAGCGATCGCCATACGGTTCGTTTAAGGATATTTTGGGAGATATCGACGGAAGTTGGGCGAACGCGAGAGCGTGCCGTAGGCAAACGCCCCTACGCTTAACCGAACCGTATTGAGAGATGGGGAAGGTATGATCGACATCTTGACTGATTGAGGATTACTTGCATTTACCCATAACCCTATCCGATGACTGTGCATTCTCTGACTAGAGGATAGACAGTCATTGGCTCGTCCAGTGATCAATACGCGATTACATAAGGTACACTACATGAACGGAATTAGAATGAGAATTAGCGGAGCTAGTCAGTAAATGGGATGGTGAGAAAGATGATCGCAGTAGCAACAAAACCAACAAGAAAGCAATTCACGGTAGAGGAATATTACAAGTTGGGTGAATTGGGGATGCTGGGGGATGGTAGGACAGAACTAATTGATGGGGATATTATTCTTATGGCACCAATGGGTACTCGTCATGCTGGGTACATAATGCGGCTGGGTAGGATTTTTTCTGAAAATTTAAGAAAGCGTGCCTTAGTTGCAGTTCAAATCCCAGTCAGATTAAACGGAAAATTACAACCGGAACCCGATCTATCAATTTTGAAACCTCGTAGGGATGATTACATAAAATCACCACCCCAAGTCCAAGACATCTATTTATTAATAGAAGTATCGGATACCACTATTGACCATGACCGTAATGTCAAGTCAGTTGTCTATGCTAGAGCTGGGATTATTGAACTTTGGATCGTAGATGTAAATGCTGAATTAGTTGAGGTTTATCGCAATCCCGGCGCTAATGGTTATGAAAGTATCCAACAATTTAGACCTGGTGAAAGGATCTCACCTCTTTCATTTCCGGACATGGTGATTAGTGTTGATGCTATTTTTGAGGACTTATAGATAACAAAACTAATCAACCGGATTCGATCGCGATAATTATCTATAGCTAACCTTTTCAAGCTTTACATCTGTTTGATTGATTTTTGGAAGATTTTTTAGTCCTAATCAGCAACCTTGCAACAATAACGTAGCTGATATGAAGTTTTATTACAATATTGTTTTCGTATATATAGAAATTATTATTTTAAGTCTACAATGTAAAAACGATATTGAAAGTAAATGAGGAGGAAAGTCCAAAAATGTGTCCTCCCTAATAATTACCATTTCCCCAAATTCGGAATATATTAGGCCCCTTCGACTACCCCTTCAACTACGCTCAGGGCAAGGCTCAGGGCAATGTTTAATGACTCTCTAAAAGCCAAAGCAAATCTGTCTTAATTGCAGGATAATACCATGCAAGGTTACATCAAAGGAAAAACTATTATTTTGTTAGAGAACTTACCAGAAATTCTGAAAGATGGTGATGAAGTGGATATTTCAATTAATAAAATTTCTGACCAGCAAAAATATCCTTTTCCCACTTTTAAACTAGGAGTTAAAGACGAATATCTAAGCCGAGATAAAATCTATGAACAAGAATAGGATATTTTTTGATGAGCTAGTCAGTAAATGGGATGGTGAGAAAGATGATCGCAGTAGTAACAAAACCAACAAGAAAGCAATTCACGGTAGAGGAATATTACCAGCTGGGTGAATTGGGGATGCTTGGGGATGGGAGGACAGAACTAATTGATGGGGATATCGTATATATGGCACCGATCAGTAGTCGTCATGCAGGGTGTGTTAATCGTTTACTAAAAATTTTTGCTAGAAACCTAAGAGAGCGTGCTGTAGTAGCGATTCAAAATCCAGTTAGACTAAACGGAAGATTAGAACCACAGCCCGATCTATCAATTTTGAAACCGCGAGATGATGATTACGAAGACTCACACCCACAACCCCAAGACATCTATTTATTAATAGAAGTATCACTTACTACGATTGACGATGACCGTAATGTTAAATCAGTGCGCTATGGGAGAGCTGGAGTTATTGAACTGTGGATCGTAGACGTAGAATCCCAATTAATTGAGGTTTATCGCAATCCCAGTCCTAATGGTTATGAAAGTATCCAACAATTTAGAAGCGGTGAAAGTATCTCACCACTAGCTTTTAGTGACATAGTAATCAGTGTTGATGAAATTTTGAGGACTAATAGATAGCAGAAACTTTTAGTTGCGATCGCGTATGACCCGCGATTACATAAGGTACAAGCTAGTGAACGCAATTAGAATAAGAATGAGCGGAGCTAGTCAGTAAATGGGATGGTGAGAAAGATGATCGCAGTAGCAACAAGAAAGCAATTCACGGTAGAGGAATATTACCAGTTGGGTGAATTGGGGATGCTTGGGGATGGGAGGACAGAACTAATTGATGGGGATATCGTATATATGGCACCGATCGGTAGTCGTCATGCAGGGTGTGTTAATCGTTTACTAAAAATTTTTGCTAGAAACCTAAGAGAGCGGGCTGCAATAGCGATTCAAAATCCAGTTAGACTAAACGGAAGATTAGAACCACAGCCCGATCTATCAATTTTGAAACTACGGGATGATGATTACATAAAATCCCATCCCCAAACCCAAGACATCTATTTATTAATAGAAGTATCCGTTACTACGATCGACGATGACCGTAATGTTAAGTCAGTTCTCTATGGGAAAGCAGGGATTATTGAACTTTGGATTGTAGACATAGAAGCCCAATTAATAGAGGTTTATCGCAATCCCGGCGCTAATGGTTATGAAAGTATCCAACAATTTAGACCCGGTGAAAGGATCTCACCTCTTTCATTTCCGGACATAGTGATTAGTGTCGATGCAATTTTTGAGGACTTATAGATCACAAAACTAATCAACCGGATTCGATCGCTATAATTATCTATAGCTAACCTTTTCAAGCTTTACATCTGTTTGATTGATTTTTGGCAGATTTTTTAGTCCCAATCAGCAACCTTGCAACAACAACGTAGCTGATATGAAGTTTTATTACAATATTGTTTTCGTATATATACAAATTATTATTTTAAGTCTACAATGTAAAAACGATATTGAAAGTAAATGAGGAGGAAAGTCCAAAAATGTGTCCTCCCTAATAATTACCATTTCCAACCAGTAATCCAAATATGAAATATTTTTTCAACCTGATTAAAACGGGTGCTTAATACCAATTCTCTAAATGCCGACTACAGATAGTGCCTCTAATATATAGGCTCGTCCCGTAATTGAGGCAATTACTTTTGAATTCATCTTTTCTAGTTCTTTACTAATTAAAAGTCTTAATTCATCTAAGTTTCTTGGTAATTCCCATCTCAATCCCTTTTTGAGATACTGCCATACCTGTTCGATTGGATTTGATTCAGGACAATGGGATGGTTGAAACATTAAAATAACGTTTTTAGGAATTACCAACTTTTTAGCTTTATGAAAACCACCATTGTCTAACTGAATGATCAAAATACTATCCGAAAAATGCGCGGCTACTAAGTCTAAAAATATCTGAAAGCATTGACTATTGAGATGAGTAAACTCGTAAAAGAAATGTTCCCCTGTCTTTGGCTCTACTACGCCATAAATATAAGTCGCTTGAAATTTCCATTGCACTTTACCAATTGGTTTTACCCCACGAATGGTAATTTTTCTCCCACTAATCGTTTTCATGCCGATCCGTGTTTCATCTTGACATAAAAATCTGACTTTATCTCCTAAACTCATTACTGTTATGGCAAACCAACTCAGCATAGCTAAGTCCTCCGCCAAGTGATTTCTAAAATTATCTAACTTTTTTTTTGACTGTTCTGTACTTTTCGGCCTGGCGATTTTTGGTGAGGCTTTTAGTTTATAATGCACTAATTGATGAACGGTTTTATATTTAGCTTCTATCCCAAGGGTGGATGATAGCCATTGACAAATTTCCCCATAACTATTAAATCCTTCCTCTTCATTTAGTCGTTTTTCTAAACTTTTTACCGCCCAGTCAGGAATTTTTCTCGGTCGAATCCTGTACCCACTTTTTTCCCCAGATATTTGGCCAATCCTCCTTGACGGTATTTGGCTAACCAATCTTGAACGGTAACTCGATTTCTGCCCAAGATTTCAGCAACTTCTGTGACTGTTTTAGCTTTGTTTATCTTGAGTAGATATAATGCTTGTAATCGTTCTTTTCCTGGACCAGTTTTTTCCACTGCGAGCAATTTCTTCAGCTCGGCTTCACTTTCCTTAATGTCTAGGTGATAAACTCCTGCCATATTTTTCCTTCAACTCTACTCAAATTATACTCTACACTATCTGTAGTCAAAGTTGCAAGAATTGGTATAACCATTGTTCCCCTAATTTTAGGATGTGGTAATATTTATCCTGCATTAGCACAATCCATTATTCCTGCTAGCAAAGCTACTGGCACGTTAGTTACACCTATAGGGAATAAATATAATATTAATGGTGGTACTCTGTCGGGCGATCGCACCAACCTATTCCACAGTTTTGATAAGTTCGGACTTTCCGCAGGTGAAACAGCAAATTTTATATCTAATCCCCAAATTTGGAATATTTTAGGGAGAGTGACGGGGGGAAATGCTTCCTTAATTAACGGACTAATCCAAGTAACAGGAGGGAAGTCTAACTTATTCTTAATTAATCCTGCGGGAATTGTCTTTGGCACTAATGCAAGTTTAAATGTGCCTGGCTCTTTTACAGCAACCACAGCGACAGGAATTGGATTTAGCAATAATCAATGGTTCAATGCTTTTGGCTATAATAATTATAGTAATTTAATTGGAACGCCATCACAATTTGCCTTTGATTTAGCGAAATCAGGAAATATTATCAACGCGGCACACTTAACAGTACCAGTGGGAGAAAATTTAACCTTACTAGGTGGTAGTGTAATTAATACTGGACAATTGACTGCGCCGACCGGAAATATTACGATTACTGCTGTCCCAAATCAGAATATAGTAAAAATATCCCAACCCGGAAATATTCTAAGTTTAGAAATTACACCACCAAGAGATACTACTGGTCAAATCTTGCCAATCAATCCCGTCGATTTACCGACATTGCTAACGGGAACATCTAAAAATATAGATACAGGTTTGAGCGTCAATCCAATTGGTAATGTCCAATTAAACCAGTCCCGCATAATTTTGCCTAATCTCCCAGGATTAGCAATTACAACAGGGAATATTTCAGTAGCAGGAATAACTGGAAATTCAGTAGGGGGAAATGTCAATATTTTGGGCGACAAAGTAGGAGTATTTAATAGCAATATAGATGCTTCTGGTATTGCGGGAGGGGGAACAGTAAGAATTGGAGGAGATTATCAAGGAGGAGGAACTTTACCCCATGCAACTCAAACGATCATTGCGATCGACACTAATATTAATGCTAATGCTACAGATACAGGAAATGGTGGCAAAGTAATAGTTTGGTCAGATAATTTAACCCAATATTATGGGAATATAACTGCCCGTGGTGGCATAAATGGTGGGGATGGCGGATTAGTAGAAACTTCAGGAAAAGACTTACTGATTTTTACAGGTGGAGTAGATGCGGGTGCAACATTAGGAAAACCAGGAACTTTACTACTTGATCCTAAAAATATCACGATTACTAGTTCTAGCTCACCCCTAGCAACGATTTTAAACTCCTATCCTGCTGTAGCAGGTGGCATCTTCGGTAATTCAGTAGCCACAGATGGAAACAACCTACTGGTTGGGGCACCATATAATACATCGGGGGGATTCACAGGAGGAGGACAAGCCTTTTTGTTTAATACTAGTGGGTCACTTCTGCAAACTTTCAATAATCCCAATCCTGTAACATATGGCAACTTCGGCGCTTCAGTAGCTATATCAGGACAGCAATTCTCATTTTGAAAAAAATCAGAGAAAATTCTCTTATTTAAATAGAGAACTTGTGTCGAAGCATGATTTTTTGACAGATAATTATCATCCGACGCTGAAGATAGACAAGTTTTCAGAAATTTGTCCATGAAAAATCGATTTCAACTGATACATCCAGATGAAATTCTCACCCATTTTTTAGGTTTTTTTTGATAAAAAAGTACGGGCGTATTGCAATACGCCCCTACCCTTCCTCTTTCAATATATTGATATTTTTCAACTAGAATTTAGTTTTTTTAATGGGACATTCTCGGTGAGAATAAATGAGAATAAATCTGACCAATTTTTGAACCATAAATATTTTAATAAGGTCCGAATATCCTTAAAGAAAGTAGTAGGGGCGTATGGCAATACGCCCGTACTAATAGGTCACGAACTTTTTGATAGATGTAATTAACTAAATCCAAAACAGTATGAAATAAAAAAGCTAGTAAATTCAAAGACAATAATAACTCGCACAAATGATTTTCACCATGACCAAAGTTATGCTCTAAATTATAACCGTGATTTTTAAGAACGTTATTACTTTCATTCTCAACTTTCCATCTGCTGCGCCCAGCTTTGACAATTTCTTCAATATTATTTTCAGTGATTTTATGATTAGTGATCCAATTATTTTGGTAGATAATTTTCTGTGTTTCCTCATTAATAACAGTCACTTCGTACCAATTAACTTCGAGACTTGATTCTTCATCTTTTAAGGGAACTCTATTAGCATAGCGATAACGATACAGGAGATTTTTTCGCCCATCCCATTGGGGCTTTTTAATGGTAGTAACTTCTCCACTTTTTTCTAAAAACTCTAGCCATTCATATAAAGTTTTATGCGAAGTTTCTCGACCAACAAAAATAAAATTATATCCTTGTTTTAGAGCTAATTCACAAATAGGTTGGTGGGCATATAAGTCATCCCCTAAAAGGGTTACAGGATAACCATATTTATTTTGATGATTCTTATTCAACCATCTTTTAACCGCCGCATTTTCACAATCTTGTTTTTGATGACCATCCAGGTTTTTAATAAATTCTGGCGCTAAACTAATCACTTGGTTTTGATTAGGAGAAACTACAATAGGTGTAACACAGCTATGAAAATAAGTGGTAGTTCCATTGCGATGATTACGACGGTTACAATGAGGACAATTTATTTTCTGTGATGAAAAATATTCGGTGCCATCTAAAGCCATTAAAATTTCTTCATCTAAGTAGAGAAACTTTTTCAAAACTCCGTTTTTATTTAACCATTCATAGACTTCTTGAAAAGCCATAAATATAGTAGCTGCTGGCACCGGATCTAACAAATTTCTGATTTGATTATCACAGGGAATTTTCTTAATTGAAAATAAACTTTCTGCGTTATCTTTTCCTTTATTGCTTTTCATTAACCGCTGATGGTCTAAAAAAGATGCTGACTGAGTAAAAAAGATTGAAAATGCAGCCATCACTGCATCTTCTACCTGGTATTTCGTATTATTTCCAGGTTTCCTTTCATCAGGTAAGTCATGTAATTGTTGACGTAAAAATTCGATTAATTCAGGGATTTCTAGGGTCGCTGCTTTTTGAGCCATGTTTGAGTAATTTAACGTGCTGTCAGATTTTTAACTCACCGATTATACCTCATCTGATCACAATTATAAATTTTTATTTTCCTTGAATTCCCTATTCTAAAAACCGAACTATCAAACTGGATTTCCCTCGTTCGTTGTCAGGCCATCCTCGATTCTATTGAGTATTTATACTTAGATATTGACCCAATTGTTTTTTAGCCATTGCCTCTGCCTGAAAAACTGGTTATTTTGTACTATATTTTCAATTCCCAAATCGGGATTAATACTCTATTTTTTTTAAAATGAGAATTGCTGATATCAGGAAGCAACCTATTGGTTGGGGCATATGGTAACACATCGGGGGGATACTCCCAAGCAGGACAAGCCTTTTTGTTTAATACTAGTGGGACGCTGTTGCACACTTTTGATAACCCCAATCCTCTAACAGGTGGCGAATTTGGCTATGCAGTAGCTATATCAGGAAGCAACCTACTGGTTGGGGCATCAAGTAACACATCGGGGGGAGTCTCACAAGCAGGACAAGCCTTTTTGTTTAATCCCAGTGGGACGCTGTTACAAACTTTTGATAACCCCAATCCAGTATCATCTGGCAACTTCGGCTTATCAGTAGCTATATCAGAAAATAACCTACTAGTTGGGGCACCATTCAACACATCGGGGGGAGCCACAACAGCAGGACAAGCCTTTTTGTTTAATATCAGTGGGACGCTATTGCAAACTTTTGATAACCCCAATCCAGTATCAGCTGGCAACTTCGGCTTATTAGTAGCTATATCAGGAAGCAACCTAATGGTTGGGGCACCACTGAACACATCGAAGGGAATCTCACAAGCAGGACAAGCCTTTTTGTTTAATACCAGTGGGACGCTGTTGCAAACTTTTGATAACCCTAATCCTGTCCTAAATGGCAAGTTTGGCACTTCAGTAGCTATATCAGGAAGCAACCTAATGGTTGGAGCAAATCAAAACACATCGGGGGGAGTCTCACAAGCAGGACAAGCCTTTTTGTTTAATACCAGTGGGACGCTGTTGCAAACTTTTGATAACCCTAATCCTGTCCTAAATGGCAACTTCGGCTATTCAGTAGCTATATCAGGAAGCAACCTCCTGGTTGCAGCATATAAAAACACATCGGGGGGAGTCTCACAAGCAGGACAAGTGTTTTTTGGTAGTCCGACCTATCCAGGAGTATTGTCTTTTAGTGATAATCCCAGTGCTTCAGCTAATGTTAATCCTACTGATATTAATAATGTTACCAACACAGGTACTAATGTGGTACTCCAGGCATACAATGATATTACGGTAAACAATAACGTTATTACCTCTGCGGGGGGAAATGGTGGCGCACTTACTCTGCAAGCAGGACGCAGTATTCTAGTTAATGCAAACATCACCACTGATAACGGGAATTTAACTCTAGTAGCGAATGAAACTGCCGCTAATGGAGTGCAAAGTCAATATCGAGATCCTGGTTTTGCTAATATTACTGTTACACCTGGAGTAACGCTTAACTCTGGTACGGGTGATACCACGATTCGGATTAATACGGGTACCGCTACAGGTAGTAGTGGGAATATTAGTTTGCAAAATATCACTGCCAAAAATTTGCTGGTAGAGAACTTAGGGTTTGGCAACAGTAGCATTATATTAAATACTGCTCTTACTCCCACCGGAAATGTTACCCTAACTGCCAATGGTGATGTGACGACTCAGGCGATTACAACTCCGGGTAATAATATTAGTATTACGAGCAATTTAGGCCAAATCGATACTACTGGTGGCACCCTTGATACTAGCTCAACAGGTCAGGGTGGAAATGTGACTTTAACAGCATCTACTCTTGACGTGATGACAGGTAATATTAATAGTAATTCGACCGGGAGTGGTACAGGAGGAAATATCACGATTACCAGTGGAGCTGCGATCGATACTACTTTAGGAACGCTAAATTCTAGTTCAGGGACAGGAAAAGGTGGAGATATTACCTTTAATGCGAATAGCAATATCGAGATTGCTAATCTGAGTACAAATAGCAATCTTAGTAGTGGAGCCGCAGGAAATATTACTCTCACTACTACTGACGGGTTAATTACGAATCCGGCTGGAAGAATTAATGCAACTTCAAATTCAGGTAATGGCGGAAATATCTCCCTAATGAGTACCAGCGATATTATTATCAATAATAATATCAATAGCAATTCTAATGGGATAGGAAAAGGAGGAGATATTTCTTTCACTAGCACTCAGGGTGCGGTCCAAATTAATTCTTTAAATTCAACTTCAGCATTTGGGAATGGTGGTAATTTAACTATTAGTGCTGCTAACAATATTAAGGGATTACTGCTCTTTGCTGATGCGACTAAAGGTCAGGGAGGAAATATTAGTCTTAATAGCACTACTGGAGCGATTAACGTAAGTTTGCTCAGTGCTAATTCTAATAATTCTCAAGGTGGAACCTTATTTCTAAAAGCGAATGGTAATATCACTACCGGAGATTTAAGTGCTAAAGGGATTACGGGGATAAGTCAAGGTGGTCAGACTTCTATTATCAGTAAAAATGCCGCGATCGCTGTAGGCAATATTACCACAACTGGTGCGACAAGTGGGGGAAATATCTCCTTACAAGCTAGCACCCAAATTACTACTAAACAAATTGATTCTAGCAGTATTAATGGAGCAGGTGGTAATGTACTAATTGACCCCACGGGAGATGTACAAGTGAGTAATATTAATACCTCTGGTGGTACAACTGGAGGTAATGTAGATATTACCGCAGGTAAAAATTTGCGAGTAAATGTACCCCTAACTACAGCTAATTGTGGCACGGTAAGTATTTGCACGATTGGTAATACTCAAGGAGGAAATATATTTCTTAGACATGGTGGGGATGGGGTAACTCCTTTTACCGTGGGAGATGCAACTATCAATGGTACTGCTAGTGCAATAGATAAGGGAAATAGTCCGGAACAAACCATTACTAGCGGTTCATTCTTTTCTACTCAATTACAAGATAATGGTACATTAGGAATTATTACTAATACTCCTTCCACACCCACACCCACACCCACACCAATACCCACACCCACACCCACACCCACATTTACACCCATACCCATATCAACACCCACACCCACACCCACATTTACACCCATACCCATACCCATATCAACACCCACACCCACACCCACATTTACACCCACACCCACACCCACATTTACACCCACCCCCATACCCATATCAACACCCATATCAACACCTATATCCTCCAATAGCGATCGCAGTAATTTAGTAATTAATCCAGTCGATTTAACCAAATTACAAAATCTCAAGTCTTCATCATTGCTAGACAGTGATACTTCTGAAAATCTCGCGATCGATAAATCGATCAGCCAAGATTATACTCAATATTTTGGTCTGACTAATTTTCCAGAAGTTAGTGTGAGCAAAGTTCAAGCATCTCTGGTCAATATTGAAAATAATACAGGGATTAAACCAGCCATTATTTATGCTTTTTTTGTGCCTAGTACCATTACACCTATTCCCAGTAAAAATGGGATCAATCTAACTAATGAGCAATTAGATAATAAGTTAAGTTTATTACACCCTACCCAACCGGAGCAACAAGATCGCTTAGAGTTGATTTTAATTACCGCCACATCCAAACCAATTCGTAAATCAATTAATGTGACTAGAGCGCAAGTGATCGAGACAGCAACTAAGTTTCAAAATGCAGTAACAAATAAAATCGTTATAGATGAATATCTTAGTCCGGCTCAACAAATGTATCAATGGTTAGTCGCACCTTTAAACAGCGAACTACAACAATTGAAAATTAAGAATTTGGTCTATATTATGGATGCTAAACTTCGCACTATTCCTTTAGCAGCTATGCACGATGGTAAAAGTTTTATCATTGAACACTATAGTGTGGGATTGATGCCAAGTTTTGCCCTGACTGACCCTAGTCACCAAGATATTCACCAGGCTAAATTACTGGCAATGGGTAGCACTAATTTCTCAGATATTTTCCATCTTAATACTTTACCATCAGTCAAAGAAGAAGTAGATTTGGCACATCAAATTTGGGGAGGTAAATCTTTTCTGAATGACGAATTTACCCTAGAAAACTTAAAATCCCAACGAGAACATACTCCCTTTAGAATCGTCCATTTAGCTACTCATGCTGATTTTAATCCCGGTACAGCAACTGACTCTTATCTTTATTTTGCTAAAGAACGATTACCGTTACCTAATTTACGTTCAATTAAATGGAATAATCCCCCAGTGGAACTATTAGTTTTAAGTGCTTGTCGGACCGCGATAGGAGATGAAAACGCCGAATTAGGTTTTGCGGGATTAGCAGTTCAAACTGGGGTAAAATCAGCGTTAGCCTCCTTGTGGTATATTTCCGATGAAGGTACTCTGGGATTAATGACAGAGTTTTATCAGCAATTAAAAACGGCACCAATTAAAGCCGAAGCTTTACGTCGCGCTCAGTTAGCAATGATGCGAGGTGAAGTGCGTTTGGAATCCGGAAAGTTAGTCACTAGTCAGCAATCCTTTCCCTTACCTCCTGAGTTAGTGAAGTTGCATCACCAATTAAGTCATCCTTATTATTGGAGTGGGTTTACAATTATTGGTAATCCTTGGTAAATTCACCAACGCGATCGACCTTGGTCTTTAGACCGATTCTCCTGATGAGAGATGGGGCAATACGGTTCGGTTAAGTGTAGGGGCATAGCATTCGGGCGATAATTGAGCGCTTAAACTTTACCCTGAGCGGAGTCGAAGGGGAGTAATATTAGACCCGAATGCTTCGCCCTTCTTCGCCGATATCCCCCAAAATATTCTTAACTGAACTGTATTGCCACAACCCGTAGGGGCGAATGGTATTCGCCCCAATTCAAACCTGACTGAGAAGAGGGCAAATGGCCATTGGCCCCTACCTGGAAATCGGTAGAATAGCGATCGCCCACCACCAAAAATCAGATCAATACGCGATTACCTACGGTACACTACATGAACGCAATTATAATGAGAATGAGCGGAGCTAGTCAGTAAATGGGATGGTGAGAAAGATGACCGCAGTAGCAACAAAACCAACAAGAAAGCAATTCACGGTAGAGGAATATTACAAGCTGGGTGAGTTGGGGATGCTTCGGGATGGTAGAACAGAACTAATTGATGGGGATATTATTTATATGGCACCGATGGGTACTCGTCATTTAAGCTGTGTTGGTCGTTTACTGAAAATGTTCTTTAATACTTTAGGCGATCGTGCCACAATCTTGTCACAAACCCCGGTTAGACTAAACGGAAGATTAGAACCGGAACCCGATGTATCAATCTTGAAACCTCGTGCTGATTGTTACATAGATATACATCCCCAACCCCAAGATGTATACCTATTAATAGAAGTATCAGTTACTACAGTTGACCATGATCGTAATGTGAAATCAGTGCGTTATGGTAGAGCAGGAGTTATTGAACTTTGGATCATAGACATAGAAGCCCAATTAGTTGAAGTTTATCGCAATCCTAACGCTAATGGTTATGAAAGTATCCAACAATTTAGACCCGGTGAAAGTATCTCACCCCTAGCTTTTAGTGACATAGTAATCAGCGTTGACGAGATTTTATGGACTAATAGATAAAAAACTAATCAACCGGATTCAATTGCTACACATAAAGCTAATTAAACTGTTAATCCAATCAAACTTTTAGCAACTTTTTGACGTTGACTTTTGCAGATAATTTGCAGACTGGCTGGAGGTGCTAAAGTTACCCCACGACGTACAGGATTGAGAGGACGTTGATGAGGTAATTCTAGGTCATAATTCAACATAATTGTTGCTAATGCTAACTTCATTTCAAACTGTGCTAGTGCCATTCCAATACAACGACGATTACCACCACCAAACGGGATATATTCATAATTAGAAAACTGACGTTCGAGAAAACGTTCCGGTTGAAAAAGATGAGGTTGGGGATATATATCTTCGCGATGATGGACTAAATAAATACAGCTCATAAAAATCGTTTCTGCATCATAATCACGATCCATGATCGTGATCGGAGATTTAGTCATGCGTGGAAACGTGATCATTGCAACTGGATAAATTCTTAGTGTTTCTGAACAAACTGCACTTAAATATGGGAGTTTAGCGATCGCAGTTGGTTCGGGATTATCCCCAAGAGTTTCTAATTCAGCTAGTAGCTTTTCTTTGACTTCTGGAATATAATGAACCCAATATAAAGCCCAGGCTAAAGCTGAAGCAGTAGTTTCGTGACCAGCAAATAATAAGGTGATTAATTCATCATGTAATTCCTCATCACTCATTGACTGACCAACTGCATCAACTGCTGACATCAGCAGAGTCAAAATATCAGTACAGTTAGAATCAAGATTTTTCCGGCGATCGCTAATTTCAGCATACAGTAATTGATCTACTTGCTGCTGTCGGCGCAGAAAGCGTCCCCAAGGACTCCAAGGACCTAAATCTTTTTGCAGAGATGGCAGAAAAATCATACTAGCACTTAAGGGAGAACTTAGAGTATCAACTGTCTCAGTAAGGAGCTTTTGGAACTGTTCATAGCGATCGCCTTCTTTCATCCCAAAAACTGCATCTAAAATTACTTTCAATGTGATCTGTTGGGTAGCTGCACGTACATAAAAAGGTTTACCAATCTGGTTGCGACCAATTACTTGATTAGCTAAATTACAGATTAATTCACCATAGGAACGCATTCGATCGCCATGAAAGGGAGGAGTTAGTAATTGGCGTTGACGTAAATGGCTAGTACCATCTAACATGAGCAGGGAATGTTCTCCCAATAAGAATTTTAAAATTCTATTCAATCGACCAATCTCAAATAGACATCTCCATAATATAATGAAAAACCAAAAATATGGTATAATGATCTAGAACATTAATGGAGTAATTACTAAAATGAGTAATTATACTTGGGAATACATCCAAAAAAACCAGAAGGAAACTAAACGATTATTGGGAATTAATTATAACCAATTAGAACAGTTGATAGAATATGCTTTAATTTTGCATGACCAAAAAGAACAAGAACAAGAAGAACAGAAAGTAAGAATAATTAAATCAGGAGGAGGGAGAGAATCAAAACTAGAAAAAAAAGAGCAAATCATTTTAACCTTAGTCTATCTTAGACATCATCTAAATTTTCAATTATTAGGATTGATGTTTCAAGTAAGTGAATCAACTGCTCATAAGATTTTTCACTATTGGCAACAAATATTAAGAGAAGCTTTGCCATGTTCTCTATTAGAACAAGTAAAAAAGTTTGAGGAAAATTCATCAGAAATCCTGGAAAAACTTACTGATTATGAACTAATAGTAGACAGCGAAGAACAGCCAATAGAAAGGGCTTTGTCTTATGAGGAGCAGAAAAAATATTACTCAGGTAAAAAGAAAAATCATACTTTTAAAAACCAAGTGATCAGTCTACCAAAAGCTAAAGATATTGTCGATGTAGTAGCAGGAGAACCAGGACCTACAAGTGACATAAAAATATGTAGAGAAACTTTAAGTAAATTTTCAAAAACCCAAAAATTTAGTGGAGATAAAGCTTACATAGGAGAAGAACAAATTAAAACACCAGCCAAAAAACCGAAAGGGGGTGAATTAACTCAATCACAAAAAGAAACAAATAAAGAGATCTCATCAGAGAGAATATTTGTCGAACATTTAATTAGAATTATCAAAATATTTAGGATAATGCAAGAGAGATTTAGATTAAGTAAAATCAAATATAAATCAATATTTTTAACGATTTGCGGGTTAGTAAGATTAAGAATAAATGCTTTACTTATTAAAGTAGTTAATCCGTCAGAAATAGATAAAGAAATCGAGATCATAGTGAGTCATAGTTTTAACCTGAAATTGGATCAATGAAGTAAAACTACGAAAAATATACGTTTCAGCGATGATAAATTTAAACAGGAAAAACGCTAAAATGCTTACCATAACTAGCTTATAAGTTTTAGGAGATGTCTAATTGGTTCGCATCTGCTGTAAACAACTCCTGAATTGCTTGTGGATGACTTAAAAGTACCAGTGGTGGTGTACTTCCCCAACAGCAATTCTCATTTTAAAAAAAATAGAGTATTAATCCCGATTTGGGAATTGAAAATATAGTACAAAATAACCAGTTTTTCAGGCAGAGGCAATGGCTAAAAAACAATTGGGTCAATATCTAAGTATAAATACTCAATAGAATCGAGGATGGCCTGACAACGAACGAGGGAAATCCAGTTTGATAGTTCGGTTTTTAGAATAGGGAATTCAAGGAAAATAAAAATTTATAATTGTGATCAGATGAGGTATAATCGGTGAGTTAAAAATCTGACAGCACGTTAAATTACTCAAACATGGCTCAAAAAGCAGCGACCCTAGAAATCCCTGAATTAATCGAATTTTTACGTCAACAATTACATGACTTACCTGATGAAAGGAAACCTGGAAATAATACGAAATACCAGGTAGAAGATGCAGTGATGGCTGCATTTTCAATCTTTTTTACTCAGTCAGCATCTTTTTTAGACCATCAGCGGTTAATGAAAAGCAATAAAGGAAAAGATAACGCAGAAAGTTTATTTTCAATTAAGAAAATTCCCTGTGATAATCAAATCAGAAATTTGTTAGATCCGGTGCCAGCAGCTACTATATTTATGGCTTTTCAAGAAGTCTATGAATGGTTAAATAAAAACGGAGTTTTGAAAAAGTTTCTCTACTTAGATGAAGAAATTTTAATGGCTTTAGATGGCACCGAATATTTTTCATCACAGAAAATAAATTGTCCTCATTGTAACCGTCGTAATCATCGCAATGGAACTACCACTTATTTTCATAGCTGTGTTACACCTATTGTAGTTTCTCCTAATCAAAACCAAGTGATTAGTTTAGCGCCAGAATTTATTAAAAACCTGGATGGTCATCAAAAACAAGATTGTGAAAATGCGGCGGTTAAAAGATGGTTGAATAAGAATCATCAAAATAAATATGGTTATCCTGTAACCCTTTTAGGGGATGACTTATATGCCCACCAACCTATTTGTGAATTAGCTCTAAAACAAGGATATAATTTTATTTTTGTTGGTCGAGAAACTTCGCATAAAACTTTATATGAATGGCTAGAGTTTTTAGAAAAAAGTGGAGAAGTTACTACCATTAAAAAGCCCCAATGGGATGGGCGAAAAAATCTCCTGTATCGTTATCGCTATGCTAATAGAGTTCCCTTAAAAGATGAAGAATCAAGTCTCGAAGTTAATTGGTACGAAGTGACTGTTATTAATGAGGAAACACAGAAAATTATCTACCAAAATAATTGGATCACTAATCATAAAATCACTGAAAATAATATTGAAGAAATTGTCAAAGCTGGGCGCAGCAGATGGAAAGTTGAGAATGAAAGTAATAACGTTCTTAAAAATCACGGTTATAATTTAGAGCATAACTTTGGTCATGGTGAAAATCATTTGTGCGAGTTATTATTGTCTTTGAATTTACTAGCTTTTTTATTTCATACTGTTTTGGATTTAGTTAATTACATCTATCAAAAAGTTCGTGACCTATTAGTACGGGCGTATTGCCATACGCCCCTACTACTTTCTTTAAGGATATTCGGACCTTATTAAAATATTTATGGTTCAAAAATTGGTCAGATTTATTCTCATTTATTCTCACCGAGAATGTCCCATTAAAAAAACTAAATTCTAGTTGAAAAATATCAATATATTGAAAGAGGAAGGGTAGGGGCGTATTGCAATACGCCCGTACTTTTTTATCAAAAAAAACCTAAAAAATGGGTGAGAATTTCATCTGGATGTATCAGTTGAAATCGATTTTTCATGGACAAATTTCTGAAAACTTGTCTATCTTCAGCGTCGGATGATAATTATCTGTCAAAAAATCATGCTTCGACACAAGTTCTCTATTTAAATAAGAGAATTTTCTCTGATTTTTTTCAAAATGAGAATTGCTGCTTCCCCAACGGGTGGTAAAAACATCTCCATAAGTCTTGCTACAATCTTCCAGGTATTGTAAAGGGTTAAAAATCCACTGAAATAGCTGAATAAATTTCGGTGCTTTTGGACCATCTGGCAGGCGCATTTGGTTTTCCTGGTAAAATTTTTCCGTGATTGGGTCAAATATTTTCAATTATAATCTCAAGTAACCCAACTACCTAGTCCCAATTCCCAGCCTCCTGGAAATATATCTTAAATTGTGGTGTGGTGGTTTCAATAAAGGTAACGCTTATGCGAAACTGTGTTTTGTCCCCTAGTCTGAATTTATGCAACCTGCTGTGAAGTCCCCGGAAGGAAGTGCTAGATGGGAAGAACTTGCTCAACTTCAGCCAGAGCCAGTACAGTTAGATAACATCAAAGCTCAGTTAGATCTAGTCCTCTTAGCTCTAGAGTCATTGGCTGATATTGGTTCAGAAGCGATGCTAAAAGCAGCAGTAGAACTGAATTTAGAATCTATTGTCGCCGATCGCGTAGCCTTGTGGCGTTTGCGTCAGTCTAGTCCATTGCGAAAAAGTCAGGGAGGAAGAAAAAAACTGGATGTAGAAGAAGCTCGATCGCTAGTTTTGATTAGTTGTCTGATCGCTAAACAGCATCAAGAATTAATTCGTCGAGCGGTTTCCCTGCTCGAGCAAATGACAGAACAAAACCGTCCACCCCATCAAGCTGCTCTGTTAGGAGATTATCTTGATACTTTCTGCAACACTTATCAAGAACGGATGGAGGATGGAGAAAGTGTCCCAACGGAGGTGTTGACCAATTTAGCTTTAAAACTGCTGATTGATTTACTTTTTTATAGCGGACCGGGTGGACATCGACGGTTATGGTTAGCACTAATAGATCGGTCAACTAAATAAATTATTGATCAGGTAAAATCATCATCTAACCATCAAGCTGATTGTCGTCAATCAATCATCAACTATAAACTTTTAGTAATAGACAATTAAACTTAAAAATGGTTTTGCGACGTTATACTCCTCCTACTTGCACACTAGAAATCAATGCGAATAACTCACCGCTTTCCCACTGGACGGGGAAACCTGTACTGAAAAATCTGCGCTTTCAGTTAAGTTTTGACGATCCCAAATTACCAGAAGAAAAACAGGTAACGATTAGTGGGAATCGGACTCAACTAGAAACTCTTTGTCAAGTTGTGGAAACTTACGTTCAAAACTTTTTGGTGCAATCTCCAGAGCGATTAAATAGTGTCTTGTTACCAGAACAGACTAACAAAGCAGCAGCTTTTCGATCGGAATTGCCCGATCTAGAAGTAAAAGAAAGTCTTGATTCACCAGAATTAGCCCAGGTGAAAGAGCCAAGTTGGGAAGATTTAGGCAATATTAATGATCAATCTCTCACCAATAAATCTGAAATTTATCTCCAACCCAAAAGTTTATTATACCATACATTATTTTTAGGATCTCTGGCTAATCAAGAATCTGGAGCCATCCTGAATTTAAGCGTCCTGCAATTATTTGACCTCGCTAGTGCTTTAGATGGATACTCTACCGAAGTGGTAGCTATTCCTAACCTAAATCAGTCTAACTGGTTCAAAAAATTACCAGATTGGGCTCCAATGGCAGCGGTATTCTTATTAGGAGTAGGTTTAACATCTGTAATATTTGAATTTTCTCAATCTCCAGGTAAACAACAAGTTGCTACAACTACCAGTAATCAATCATCTAATCTTTTAGCTTCTCAACCAATCACTAATCCGATCGCACCAGTGGGAACTCTCGCTCCAGTTCCCTTAGCAGGAGTACCTAAACCCCCAGGAAATTTAAACACAGCGATCGCTACACCACCACCGAATAATTTATCAGTATCTGCATCTAAAATACCACCTTTAGTTCAGCCACCACCTTTACCAGTCAATTCATCCTCAGTACCACCATCAACAGCTCAAAATCAACCAGCACCAGTTGCACCAGTTGCACCAGCACCACAGTCCTTATCGATCCCAGAATTATCAAACACACCAGTTGCACCACCAGCACCACCAGCACCACTAGCACCACAGTCCTTATCGATCCCAGAATTACCAGACACACCAGTCGCAGCACCAGCACCAAGGACTGTCAATCCAGCACCAGCACCAATCTTTTTTCCAGAAAAACCTAGATCATCTCCATCATCAATAGGACAATCGTCACCAAGATTAGGGACAGATCCTAAACCTTTAAGACCAGCTCCTGTACCCAGCGATATAACTCTAGTTCCACCAGCGATTTTACCTTTACCTAATTTAGAGCCTAATCTCACTCCAGACACCATCCAGGGGAAACCTAGCCAAACTATTGCTAGTAATCAGGGAGCTAATATCCAGCCCAATGGTAGTATAGTCCAAAAGAAATCCGTCGGAACAGTTGCTCAGGAACAAACACCAGAATCTGCTGCTCAGGAACAAACAACAGAATCTGCATCCAGTTCTACAGGAGACAGGACATCTCAGGATAAATATAATGAAAGTATCGCTCAGGTAGTAGAAACGCAAGAATATTTTCAAAAACGTTGGCACCCACCTCAAGATTGGAGCCAAACTTTGGAATATAAGTTATTACTCAATGCGGATGGCTCAATTCAAGCTGTGAAACCCATGACCGAAGATTCGGCTAAACATATTGATTTAACTAATATGCCTTTAGTTGGTAAACCTTTTGTGTCTAATCTAGAAAGTGGAAAAACTGCCACCATTCGGTTAGTATTACGTCCTGATGGCAAAGTGCAGACATTTTTAGAATCAAGAAACTGATCTTTTTAGTGATGAATTTCTAAATTTAAGATATAGTGACCAAGCTGAACTTTTTCAGACCATAACTCGTATTCTAATTGCAGATGCCTAGGTAAAGGTTTACTATCGAGCTGAAGACTACGAGTGAAGTTACGTAACCGGATTTGTCCGCTGCTACGGAAACTTTGATTTTGCAACCAATAACGGCTCAAACCATACATTCCTTTTTCCCACAAGTGTCGATAACTAAAGTTACCGTTTCCTTGCATGGTCATAATCACTCGCTCAGGAGAAATTTCTAACCAGAGTAGTCGGGAAGTGCTTGCGGGTGGTAAAGTAGCTACTTCTTGATGGAGATCTGAATCAGCACTTTTTTCTTGGATCATCGGCTCGTTTAAAAGCAGATGAAAGCGATCGCGGTCTTTTTGATATAAAGTAGCGGCTGTTTCGACTACTGACCAAATCGGTAGATCGGTGGAAACTATGGATAGATATATGGGTTTACGTTTATGAGTCAACATAAGACAACAGATCAGAGGGGTAAGGGTGGAATGACATTTGGCGATTAACTAAAGACTAAAAACTAAAAAGAGAGTTTAGTGTCCGGAAAAAAGATAGGATTTAATTTGATCGCCCCATCCTAGTTTATCCGAATCTTTGCTATCACAATGACCAAAATCACCGTAAATCAGCAAAACTTGATAATTGAAACCTCTCCTTCTGGTGGATCTCTTTCTGGTCGGATTAGAGTCCCTGGAGATAAGTCCATCTCTCATCGCGCTTTGATGTTGGGGAGTTTAGCAACTGGGGAAACTACTATTTCTGGGTTGCTTTTAGGTGAAGATCCAAGGAGCACAGCTAGTTGTTTTCAAGCATTAGGAGCAGAAATTTCTCCTCTGAATTCAGACTTAGTGAAAGTAAAAGGGATTGGACTGGGAAACTTACAGGAACCTAATGGAATTTTGGATGCTGGTAACTCCGGTACTACTTTGCGATTAATGTTGGGGATTTTAGCTGCTCAACCAGACCGATTTTTTACGGTGACGGGAGATGATTCTCTCCGATCGCGTCCTATGTCTCGGGTGGTAAAACCTCTAGCGGAAATGGGGGCGAAAATTTGGGGACGTCAACAAGCATCTTTAGCTCCTCTGGCCATTCAAGGACAAAGACTACACTCTATTCATTATCACTCTCCCATTGCTTCGGCTCAAGTTAAGTCTTGTATACTTCTGGCTGGTTTAATGGCAACGGGAAAAACTACTGTAACTGAACCGATTTTATCACGGGATCATAGTGAAAGAATGTTAAGTGCTTTTGGCGCAGAAGTGGCGATCGATCCCGATACTTCTAGTGTGACTATTACGGGACAGGCTCAATTAAAGGGACAATCCGTGATTGTGCCTGGAGATATTAGTTCTGCTGCTTTTTGGTTAGTTGCTGGTGCTATTATACCAGGATCGGAGTTATGGATTGAGAATGTGGGTGTGAATCCTACCCGGACTGGAATTTTAGAAGTTTTAGGGATGATGGGGGCTGAGATTGAATTGGTTAATCAGCGGATCGTGACTGGAGAACCTGTAGCTGATCTCCGAGTCCGTTATAGTGCTTTAAAAGCTTGTGAGATTGCCGGAGCGGTAATCCCCAGGTTAATTGATGAGATTCCCATTTTAGCAGTTGCAGCGATTTTTGCTCAAGGTACAACAGTGATTCGTGATGCGGCTGAATTACGGGTGAAAGAAAGCGATCGCTTGGCTGTCATCGCTAGTGAATTAAATCGTTTAGGTGCGAAAATTACCGAATTGCCGGATGGATTGGAAATTACTGGTGGGACAACTTTAACTGGTACAGATGTAGATAGTCATACGGATCATCGAGTAGCGATGAGTTTAGCGATCGCGGCTCTGGCTAGTCAAGGTCAGACTACCATTCATCGGGCTGAAGCTGCCGCTATTTCTTATCCTGATTTTCTTACAACGCTGCCACAAATTTGTCATTAACTGCTGATTGCCTGATTTTTTTGTCATCATCCCCAATTCATGAAACATTTGTTAATGCGTGGGAATACTAGGAAAAACACCCTCCGAATGGGATTTCCCCAGACAGATGTGGCAAAGACTTCTAGACATGATGCACTATGTCGGCACCGCTGCTGACCTTGGCCCGGATTTCCAAGTTCGACAACAGATTAGTCAGCTACTTCGCGATCGTCGTTCTCTGTCTCTCGATGAATGGTTTGATTCTTTTTGGCATCACCGAGGTATTTCTAAACCCTTAGTCACTTTTATTTATATCCATCTCGAAAAATATTCGGGGTTAAAAGTGGCTAAATTCCGCCCAAATGATCACCTAGAACATGATTTGAAATTAACTATGGTCTGTTGGTTTGATTGGCACTTAACTTTTTGTGAAGATTTCTGTCAATGCTTTGGTGTGGATCTGAGCGATCGCTTAGATCCACGAGATTTTTGCACCTTGGAAGAATTGGTAATTTTTCTGAATTGCCAGCTCTTAACTACCGTTTAATGAGGATAAAAAGGGGACTGAGGAGCCCCCTCCAGGTATGGTCACAGTCAGAAGACCAATTAGCGGTGAACCATGATCTTAGGACTGATGACCTAATCCTAGAATTTGTTAGTTTTTCGAGGTAATATTCCCTAAAACTTGATTTTTTAGAGATTGGACTTCTTTAGACAGCTCTTGACGACTGCTAGCACGGAGCAAATAACGGTAAACAAACCAAATGCTATAAACAATCCCAATTAATTCAAAGGTTGGGGTGAGGAGTGGGACATCATTGAGTGCGTCAATTACGGCTAAGGTAACTTTCACAGAAATCAACGCAGCTATAATTAAACCAATGGTTACTAAGGGTTTTTGGTTTTTGTCCAAAAAATTACCTATATAATCAGGTAATTGGCCTAAGTAGCCACGAATTTGATCCCAAACTTGAGTCCACTGTTCTCCATAGGGGTTGGAGCTAGCTACTTTGGTGAGGGAGCCAGGGGGATCAGCTTTAACTTCATCAAAGCCAGTAGATGAGGTAGAATCTGTTTTTGTTTCAGTCATATAGGTTTCTAGAAAATAACTATCTTGGTCAATGTTGGGGGAAATACTCCCACAATCAAACATTAAACAGTGATGTCGAACATTTTTTTGCCAGGTAACAAACTAACTTTACAGTAGAGCTGTAAGTTTTGCCAAACTAAGGGCCATTACTTGCCTAGAGAATTGGGGCAAATCTGTTTTTGGCAATGTAGTTTCATCAGCATTTAAAATCTTAATCGTTTCCAAGTAAAAGATCCGCAATCAGGAAACAGAATTTATCAAAATCAAAAACTATCAAAATGGTTTATTTTTTGAGAGGTTCGCTCTTAACTTCGTTGGGAGAAGACCGTCGGGATTCAAATTCAGAAATATTTGCTAAGGTAGTTTCGGCAATATTTTTTAAAGCGTTGTCCGTAAAAAATCCCTGGTGTCCAGTAATGATGACATTGGGAAAAGTAAGTAATCGTTGAAAAACGTCATCTTGAATGACAATATTAGATAAATCTTCAAAAAATAAATCTGTCTCTTGTTCGTAAACATCTAAACCTAAATAGCCAACTTGACCTGATTTTAAAGCTTTAGTCACTGCTTTGGTATCAATGAGTGCCCCACGACTGGTGTTAATCAGCATTACCCCTTTTTTCATCTGTTGGATTGCTTCAGTATTGATTAAATGATAGCTGTCTGGGGTGAGGGGACAGTGTAAGCTAATAATATTTGAGTTGGCTAATAAATCGCTCAGGGAAACATATTGCACTCCGATCGCTGCACATTCAGGATTTATTCTCACATCATAAGCTAAAATATGACAACCAAATCCGGTGAGAATTTGGGCAACGATCGCACCGATTTTCCCTGTACCAATAATCCCGACTGTTTGCTCATGTAGATCGAAACCTAAAAGTCCATCAAGGGAAAAATTACCTTCCCTGACCCGAGCATAAGCCCGATGAAATTTACGATTTAAAGTGAGAATCATCCCAATTGTATGTTCGGCTACTGCATAAGGTGAATAGGCTGGTACTCTAACTACTGTGATTCCATATTTTTTGGCTGTTTCTAGATCAACCTGATTAAATCCAGCGCAGCGTAAAGCAATTAAACCTAATCCTTGACGCGCTAATTGAGTGATGGTAGGTTGATCTAAGATATCATTCACAAAAGTACAAACTGCGGGACATTCAGCCGCGAGAATGCTAGTAGATAAATCTAAACGGGGTTGAAAAAAGATTAGTTCATGTCCATAGTTGAGATTAGCAGTTTCTAGAGATGAGCGATCGTAAGGTTTGGTACTGAAAACCGCAACTTTCATCGTTCTGTTCCTGGGCTGAAAAATACTGTGATTATACCAATTAGGGATGATTGTTATTCCTAATAATTGGTGGCAATCATTAATAATTGCCACCAATCGCTAAAAGCTTTACTTAAACTTTCAGAATCCAATCCTTACGAGTGTCCTTACTAACAAATGAGGCAGGAACAATTTCGATATTAACACCTAAAGATTTGAAAGTGGCACGAATCGCCGCAGCGTGAGCAGATTCAGTAGAACCAATACTGGCACCTGCGGTAATGAATGCGGGATTTTTTAACTTAGCAATTTCAGTAGTGTAGGCGATCGCCGCATCAACTTCTAAAGCTAGTGCTAGTTTAGCAATATTGACATCCGAATCTAAACCACCTTCACCGTTGTCTAAGTAAGTTTTAACCGTATACTCAGATTGAGAAGTAACAGGAGTTGCACCTAATTGTTGCACTGCTGCGATTAAAGTATCCCGATGTTGCTTATGATCAGCTTGGTTGCGAAGTGCCAAGGCTAAAATAGCTGGACCAGGATCACTATTACTCAGCTTACTTGCGGCAACGCTATATGCCCAAATAGCTTGATGTTCATAAAATAGAGCATGATTAAGGATCTTCGCATCACTAGCTTTAGAATCATGAGAATCTGCTTCGTGAGCATCTGCTTTTAGTGTAGCAAGTCCCAATGCACCAGATACTCCGACCACAGCACTTGTGACAATAATTCCACGGCGGGAAAATTTTTTGCTAGTAAGCTGAAGATTAGCAAAATCCATTTTTATTCTCCATCTAGGTGTCTCGTAATATCATACCTTCATTTAAGATAAAAAGGTTACTTCAACCATGCTATTTAATAACCCAGGTAAATATAAATAATAGGTGATGGGCAAAATTAATAACCACCATCTAAATAGTTGTTTAATTATCGGGGTTAATCTAGTCCGATTATATTGTTCAGCTACTTTTTTAATTGCTTCAGTTTGGGTGGGATAAGGATGAATTACCGTAGCTAAGGTTTTTAATCCAATCTGACTAGCGATCGCGAGGGTAATTTCACTAATCATTTCTCCCGCATGAGGTGCTACAATGGTGGCTCCTAATATTTTATCAGTATTTTTTTGAACGTGAATTTTGACAAATCCTTCTGTTTCTCCATCGGCGATCGCTCGATCTACTTGGGTGAAAGGAATGACAAATGTATCTAACTCTATTCCTTGTTTATTTGCATCACTTTCGTTAATTCCCACATGAGCAATTTCGGGAGTGGTATAAGTACACCATGACATTTTTAAAGCACTAAGTCGTTGTTTACCAAATCCCCCGATGCTAAAGAGAGAATTTTTAATGACAATGCGAGCAGCAGCATCAGCAGCATGGGTAAATTTCCAATCCATACAGATATCTCCAGCAGCATAAATCCGGGGATTATCTGTTTGCAAATAATCATTAACAATAATTCCTTTCTTTTGATCAGATCGGACTCCGACTGCATCTAAATTTAGATTTTCTACATTCGGTGTTCTTCCGACACTAATTAAAATTTCATCGACGGTAACAGTTTCTGCTTTACCATTAGCTTGATAATAAATAATCTTTTCTTGTTGATTATTTTCGACCAGAGTAATTTGAGATTGCAGAATTAATTGGATTCCTTCCCGGATAAAAACTTGCTGTAAAACTTCCACAGCATCAGGATCTTCGCGATCGAGAAGATGGGAATTTTTATGGAAGAGGATAACTTGGGAACCGAAACGACGAAAAACTTGAGCTAATTCACATCCGATCGGACCACCACCAATCACTGCTAAACGTTGTGGTTGTTTAGTTAAAGAAAAGATAGTTTCATTAGTAAGATAACCTGCTGTTTCTAAACCAGGGATATCTAACTGAGTTGGACGAGTTCCTGTCGCGATCGCTGCTTTTTTAAAGTGGAGTTTTTGATCACCAACTCCGATGGTCTGATGATCAATAAATCTTCCTGAACCTAAAAAAACATCCACACCTAACTGTTGAAAACGTTGGGCTGAATCGTGAGAACTAATTTCGGCTCTAATGCGTCGCATTCTTGCCATTACTGCGGTAAAATCAACTGTAGGAGGATTGATTAACTGTACTCCCAGATTCTGACTAGCACAAATATCTGCAATCATCCGAGCGGACTTAATTAGAGATTTTGAAGGTACACAGCCAAAATTTAAACAATCTCCACCCATGAGATGTTTTTCGATTAAAGCTACTTTAGCACCCAATCCAGCAGCACCAGCAGCAATTACTAATCCAGCAGTTCCAGCACCAATCACAACCAGATGATAAATTGGTGCTGGTTCAGGATTAACCCAATCATTAGGGTGAACATTAGCAACTAAAGTTTCATTAAATATATCTTTTGGTTCTAACATGAAAATCTACTCATTTTATGAAGCAAACAGATCAACTATACAGCCTATTCCAGGTTTATGAAGTTCATCAAGGTGATCTGTGGGGCAGGGCGGGTTCATCAATACCTCGACTACCCTTCGACTACGCTCAGGGCAAGCGCTCGGCACAAGAGTTATTTGTGTGTGGCAAATTCATCGGTGAACCCGCCCCTACAGGGATTCACCAAAAAATCTGACATTCAAGATCAAATTAGACCATAAAAATGTTTGGTCGATGAATTTGTGATCACAATCAACCAGGATTTGTAGGGGCAGGTTCACCAATCAATTCTGCTCCAAACAGATCACGGACAGGCAAGATGCCTGTCCCACTCATAAACCTGCCCAACCAACACAGATCAATCACAAGCGACTTTAACCGATCGCTATTCATGCCAAATCTTACTGTACTTCATCAACCACCGAATCCGCTATATATGATTGCTAGCAGGATGATGCAGTTTTAAATTATTGCGATCGCACGGAAATAATTAAGCTTGATCAAGCTCTAGTACCCTAGATGATTAAGACGATCGCGATCGCCAAATTCCAACTTGATTTGAAGAGGGAAATAAATTTGGGAAAAAAGGAGTAATAAATGGTAACATTGCCCAAAAAAATTATCACCGAGAAGCAGTAGCAGAAAACTCGTTGCTCTCATTTTTTGCATCATTTGTGCTAGAACTACCAGTAATACAGGAAATCATGAGGTGGGATATGGCAGTCTTAATGGAGTCTCCTTGGTATCAGCAAATTTTGCAAGAAGGTGAGGGCAAAGCATTTCGGTAATGTTATTCTTTCCTTCGACTACGCCCCCTTCGACTACGCTCAGGGCAAGCTTCGACTCCGCTCAGGGCAAGCTTCGACTACGCTCAGGGCAAGCTTCGACTCCGCCCTTCGACTCCGCCCTTCGACTCCGCTCAGGGTAAACTCAGGGTAAACTCAGGGTAAACTCAGGGAACACTCAGGGTAAACGTTTACTCATTATTTATTCGCCGAAATGCTTTGCCCCTACGGTTAATTCATTGGTTGCTAAAGCTTTTTTAGTTATGTGGGTAATATAAATAGTCCCAGCTATAGTAAGGGCAATTCCTAGGATTTGCCAAATTAATTCGCTCTGGTTTTTCGGGGAAAATTGCAAGTCTAAGTTAGCTAGTTCTCCAGCTAGTGAGCCAAAATAAACATAGATGATATTACTAGGAATTAATCCCAGTAATGAGGCGAAAAAATAGTCTTTTAAGGAGATCCGACTAATACTAAAGATGTAATTTGCAACACTAAATGGGAAAAAGGGTGAAATTCGAGCTAAAAAGACGATTTTCCATCCTTCCCTTGCCACCGCATGATTGATCATGTTAAAATGAAGATTGTTTTCGATTTTCTGTTCTACCCAATCCAGTGCTAAATATCTACCAATTGTAAAAGCTATGATCGCCGCGATCGCAGTAGCAATACAGACATAAACTGAACCTAAAGTTAGTCCAAATATAATTCCAGCTCCTACTGTTAATAAGGAAATTGGCACAAAGCAGAGACTACAAATAATATAAAGTAGAATAAACGTCAGTGCGGCCCAATATCCCATAGTGTCGATCGCAGCTAAGATGGATTTGAAGATTTCTGGGAAATCAATATATGGAACTGTCCTGATCAGAACTAAGGAGATGATCGCGATCGCGAGTATTCCCCAAAAAATTAAAATAATTTTGAGAGATAATCGTTCAAGTAATCGGAGCGGGAAGATCAAAAAATTTTTTTGATTGTTCATGATAAATAATTAATCAATAATTTCTAGAAAATTTTAGCTGATACAGCGGATGACCTATTGATGAAGTACAGTAAGATTTTAGGTAAAATCGCGATAAGTTAAAGTCAATTGTGAGTGATCTGTGTTGGTTGGGCGGGTTTATGATGGTGATCTGTTTGGAGCAGAATTGATTGGTGAACCCGCCCCTACAAATCCTGGTTGATTGTAATCACAAATTCATCAATAGCAGAAAATATTTTTAAACATCTGAAATTAGATCACCTGTAGGGGCGGGTTCACCGATGAATTTGCCACACACAAATAACCTGAATGAACCCGCCCAACCCCACAGATCACCTAGATGAACATACCCATCTCCCATCACAGACGAAAATGTCTCAACTACGCTAAATTGATTAGAAAGTAAACACAGTCCGCAAGGTTCCTACCCAAATATTACCATTAGCATTATTATCGTTGGGATCAATAATCAGAAATGCACCGGGGGTGATGGAAATGTTATCCGATACTTGATAGCGATAAAAAGCTTCAATGTGGTAGGAGGTCGCTTTGCTATCATTACGGAAAGGTTTGGTTCCTAGTAAGGTATTACCCGCATATACATTCTGACCACGAAGAGGAGTGCTAGTAACTTTTGGGGGCATTCCAAATATAAACCCGAGGAGATTACCTTTTTTACCAAAATCAGTAAAGCCTAACGTTAAAGCCCAGTTAACTATATCCGCAGTATCTCCACTCTTAATAGTTCTGGCTGACAGAGTACCTTTTTTCAGAAAAACATTAGATTCTGCTGTTGCTTGAGTGTATTCACCCCAACCAGAAATTACGAATTTGGGTAGGGGACGGAAACTAGCTTCTATCCCAAAGTTATCTCCAGAAGTGGCTACATTCCCAAATGGTTGTGTAGCATAATCACTTCCAGTGCTTGCTGTCATATTCACAGAAGCTCCAGGATAGTAATTATGAGTGTAGGTAAAACCTAAATCAAGATTATTAACAGGTTTTAAACCTAACTGGGCTAACACCACATAAGCCCCATTAAATAAACCAGCTTTTTGGCTTGGGTCATTAGAACTAAAGCCTTGATAAGCTAAAGATAGGTCAGCTTGTTTGCTTAGCTTTTGAACAATCGTTAAACCTGCACCACCCGTGCTAATCCCATTAGTAGTCGCAGGTCCTGTTTGACGATAGATCGGGTTAAATCGACCAAACCGAGAGAGTGAACCAGTACCAGTAGGTGTAAATAACGGGTTGAAGGCATATACGTTATCATCGGTAAAATCAGCGTTAACTGCATCAATGGTAACTTTAGTCGTCTTGCTCACAGGAAAAATATAGAAAAGCCGATCCAGGGTAAATTGGTTCTGGTTATTTCCATCAAAGTTTAACCTGGTCATGCGAGTGCCTGATATGGCATTATCATACTGAACCGTATTTCTGGCTTGGAGACGGGTTCGGAGCAAATCTTGACCTGTAAAGCTACTGTCAAAGTTTAATCGCAGCCGATTGGATTCAATTACATTATCTTGAACACTATTGAGTGGTGCTTTTGCTTGACCAGAAGATCTTACCTGTCGATCTCCGAAGACATCCTCGATCGCAAAAATTGCTTCCGCATGGAGTTTGGTGGTGCTGCTGAATTGGTGAGCTTCTAACTCAGCAGTACGAGATTCTAAAGAATCTACTCTTCCTCTTAGACTAGCTAGTTCTGTGGCAAATTGCTCTTGCAATTTTTGTAATACAGTTAGGTCGTTTTTAGTCACCGAGCTAGTTGAGCTAGAGATTAATTGATTGACCTTCTCCATACAAGCATTCAGTCCAGCCGCAAATTCATATCGGCTCATGGGTTTGTTACCACGATAGGTCCCATCTGGATATCCAGCTATACATCCATAACGTTCCACTAAGGATTGGAGAGCTTGGAATGCCCAATCCGTGGGCTGGACATCTCGGAGTTGGGAAACTGAAGTGACTTGATCCATTGTGTCAGAGGGCTGACTAGAGGATTGGATCTCGTCGAAGGAACTAACTTGATCAGTTGGACCTTCTGCCGCGATCGCTGTGTTAGCTGCTAGTAATATAGCAGTTACTAATATTTGACGAGTTAAGAAAGAATAAGTTTTTTGCACAACTCTAAACCTCACACCTACATTTAAAGTTGGCATACTCTAGCATATTTCTAAAAAAATTAATAGGTTTAATAATTAATTAATCCAGTTCAGTTAACCTTGGGGGATGAGAGCATTTCGGCGTTTCAATGATGGCCCAAATGCTTGCCCGCCAACCGATCAACTATATATATTACAATCCGGTTCAGTTAATACCAATTTACGATGAAGATAGATTAAATATAAGATGGAATTGTTGACAATTGATCTGTGGGTGGGGGCGGGTTTTTGTAATTAGCTGGTAGAGCTGCGAGTTACTGGTGAACCCACCCCTCGTTTTCTTGTAATTCTTCCTCTCTGCTTTGCTTCGAGTTCTTGTTGTCTCTGTAATTCCCTTTTCTGAAACTCTTGTAATACCTGGTTACGCCATGCTTGACAATCTTGCCGAACCTTTCGCGATCGCTCTTAAGTACGGTTTATATGGATAATTTTCATCCTACAATAGTTATAATATTAGTGATCATGGGGAATATACCACAAATACTAGGTTATGACTCAATCCTACGACCAGCAAGATGTCCAGCAAATCCTGCAATTGGCGATCGCTCGTCAAGATCGCGGAGAGACTTTGACCCGCGAACACCTCTTAGAAATGGCTGATGAATTGGGTATTTCCCCAGAATCTCTTTTAGCCGCAGAAAAAGATTGGTTAACTAAACAAAGTGAATTCCAACAAAAACAAGACTTTGATCTTTATCGTCGTCGGAAATTCCAAAAAAACACGGAAAGATTTTTGATCGTTAATACTTTTTTAGTTTTGTTAAACTTGGTCAACTCCCATGCTCTTTCTTGGTCTTTATATATAATTCTTGGCTGGGGCTTAGGACTAGCTTTAAATGCTTGGAAAATCTATAAAATCGATCAGGAAGATTATGAAAAAGCTTTTCAAGTTTGGCGTCGTAAACAACAGTTAGGACAATCAATTAATACTGTTTTAGATAAATTTCTCAAACCATAAGACAAGAAAGCAAAAGTCCTTATTGATCAATTTATTGACAGGCAAGATGCCTGTCCCACCAGAAAAAATCACTTTTGTGGGACAGGCATCTTGCCTGTCCTATTTATTTTTGCAAGAACTCTATAGTAAAATATTTACTACTTTTTTACGGAAAACCTTGAAAACTGCCACTGTTCCCACCCGTTCTAGTTACTGGAAACTTCTTCCTTATCTACTTCCTCAATGGCAAACTATTACTCAAGCCTTAGCTTGTACAATCGGTTTCACGGTATTCTGGCCAATTTTAGCTAAATTAGCTGGGGAAATGGCCAAATATGTTGGTGAAGGTAAGGTAGCTGCGATCGCTCAACTCAGTTGTTTAGCAGCAGTAATTTTTTTGGTCAGAGGGATAATTCAATATGGACAAGATGCTTTAATGGCTAAAGCTGCTTTACGGATTGCGTTAAATCTGCGTAAGCAAGTTTATAGTCATTTACAAAAACTCAGTCTTGGTTATTTTGCAACTGCTCAAACTGGAGATTTATCCTATCGTCTGACGGAAGATATTGACCGGATTGGTGAAATAGTTAATAAAATATTCCATCAATTTGTGCCCTGCATTTTACAATTGATTGTCGTGCTAGGATACATGATTTGGCTGAATTGGCAATTAACTTTAGCGGCTTTAATTCTAGCACCATTGATGGCTTTTTTAATTGGCTGGTTTGGTGAACAATTATTAAAGGTTTCCCGTCGGAGTCAAACGCGCATCTCTAATTTATCTTCTTTTCTGACCGAAATATTTAGTGGAATTAGATTAGTTAAAGCTTTTGCTGCGGAAGAATATGCAATTCAAAAGTTTGCTTATGAATCAGAACAAAACCGTCGCGCTAAATACTTGACTGAACAGTTAAAAGCAGTTCAGTTTGTGGTGGTGGGTTTTTTAGAAGCAATGTGCATCTTATTGTTGTTCTTTCTCGGTGGTTGGCAAATTGCTCAAAAAAATATTACTGGAAGTGACTTTATTAGTTATGTAACTGCGGTAGCCCTACTAATTGATCCGATTTCTTTAACTACTAGTAATTATAGTGATTTTAAACAAAGTGAAGCATCTTGCGATCGGATTTTTGAATTGATGGCAATTCCCCCAACCATTACCGAAAAGAAATCAGCGATTGATTTACCTCATGTCACAGGTAAAGTTGAATATCGTCAGGTAAATTTTGCTTATGAACAGCGTCATGAACTAAAAAATTCAGATCAACATGGTGAAAATAATGTCCCTGTTAATTGGGTTCTCCATCAACTCAATTTATTAGCATTACCCGGAGAAATGATTGCTTTAGTAGGTGCTTCGGGTGCAGGAAAAACGACTTTAGTTAATTTGCTACCCCGTTTTTATGATCCGCAAGCAGGTCAAATTTTCATTGATGAGATTAATATTCAGGATGTAACTTTACCAAGTTTACGGCGACAAATAGGTATTGTTCCCCAAGAAACGATCTTGTTTTCAGGGACGATCGCTGAAAATATTGCCTTTGGACAAGTAAGCTTTGAGCTAGAAGCAGTTCAAGCAGCAGCAAAAATTGCTAACGCGCACCAATTTATTACGGAATTATCTGACGGTTATTATACTTGGGTGGGAGAACGGGGCGTAAATTTATCCGGAGGTCAAAAACAACGGATTGCGATCGCTAGAGCAGTATTACTTGATCCGCGAATTTTGATTTTAGATGAAGCGACTTCAGCTTTAGATTCCGAATCAGAAGCTTTAGTCCAGGAAGCTTTAGAAAGATTAATGCGCGATCGCACCGTTTTCATTATTGCCCATCGATTAGCGACAGTTCGTCGTGCTGATCGAATTTTGGTCATGGAAGGGGGAAGAATTGTTGAATCAGGAACCCATACGGAATTATTAGCGCAGGAGGGACGTTATGCTCGTTTTTATGCCCAACAATTTAATTAAAATCCTTAGACCTCTTGCAAAAATAAATAGGACGGGCAAGATGCCCGTCCCACAAAAATTATTTTTTCTGGTGGGACAGGCATCTTGCCTGTCAATAAATTGATCAATAAGGACTTTTGCAAGAGGTTTCTTATAAACTTTCCAGGTAACGGAGCAAATCAGCCATTTCTTGGGATGTCGGTTGGAATTGGGGCATCGGTGGAGTTTGACCACTAATCACTTGCTGAATGATCCCAAAGCGGGACTTACGTTTGGCTACACCATGAAGATTTGGTCCTACTTTCCCATTAGCAGATAATCCGTGACATCCTGCACAGTTGATTTGAAAAATAGCATGACCTTGATCCCGATTTCCCCTCAGAGAGAAAACGCTTTTCACGAATGGATCAGACGCTTGGATTTGGTAAAAACCCTGAATCAGCAAGAAACTTGCAACCAAAACAGCCAGAACCATCCAGAGGATGCGCTGGTTCCAAATTTCTTCTTCAGGTTTAGCAAGTGGCTTATCCAAAATGTTTCTGCCTAGACCAGGATCTACATAAAACTTTATTATAAAGAATTATGTGAAATATGAAAAGTCCAGGCTGCACTAATTGACGATCAGAACTTGTAGGATAAAAAACAAGTAAAAAATATTTACTCGATTAGTTACTGAGGAGAAGAAAATGGTAGAACCACTTATGTCAGGGATTGTGCTGGGTTTAGTGACCGTTACCCTAGCAGGACTATTTGTAGCTGCTTGGTTGCAATACAAACGGGGCAATCAGTTGGGACTGTAATCAACTTCTAGTAATACCTTGTCAATCCCGACATTTTGACCAATCACCCTTTTATATGTGCCGATAGAAAGTTAAAGCAGTATTGCCATAAATTTTCTGTCGGCATATTTCTAAAGATAAGGGGGAAATGATAGTAGTTAGATGGGGACTATGTTCCATCGCTAGTTCACCCTCAGAATCGAGTAAATGATGCTGCGCGATCGCATCTAAGACTGGTTGGTAGAGATTGCTATTATATGGGGGATCAAAATAAATCCGATCGAAGGATTGACCAGCTAAGGTTTTTAAGCATCTGACTACTTCTCCGGACACAATTTGAAAAGTTTGCTCTTCCCTGGCGATTTGTTGCCAATTTTGACGGATAATTGCACAAGCGCGACTCGATTGTTCGATCCCAATGACCAAATTTGCGCCTCGACAGAGAGCTTCTGCACCCATTGAACCACTACCTGCACATAAATCCAGCCATCGACATCCCTCAATATTTCCTTGCCAAATATTAAATACGGCTGCACGTACCCGAGCTAGAGTTGGTCGAGTATCTAAACCGGGTAAGGTTTTTAATAGACGGTTGCCATAAATTCTCAAACTCATTAAATATGATTGTCAGCATCAAGCTGTCTCATAATGTTTTCTAAATCAGCAGTTAAATAAGCTGCATCTTGTTTAGGCGATCGCTGACAATAATCAGCGACTAAGATGGGGGAACCAACGCGAATTTTGGCTTTTGATCTCCAACCGGGAACTAGTTGACTATATTTAATGGTAATCGGTACAATCTTAATCCCCAGACCAGGATGATTAGATTCGGCTTGGATGGCTAAACGAGCGAGTCCAGGTTTGAAGGGATGGACTTGACTATCTTGAAAAATACCACCTTCGGGAAAGATTGCTAACATTTGACCATCGACCAGTAGCTCAACCCCGTGACGGAGGGTAGCGATCGCAGGTCGTTTTAAATCTACCGGAAAACCACCTAAATGACGGATAAACCACCCTTGTATCCCTGTGACTTCTGTCGAAGTTACCATAAATCGGGGATCTCTACCAGTTTTAAATCGTCCGAGCTTATGTGCTAACAAAATTGGGTCCCAACGTGAGCGATGGGTGGGAGCCAGAATTAGGGGACCGGTACTGGTAATATTTTCCTGTCCCTTAATTTTAATCTTACTGAAGTAAAACGGCAGAACCACATAAGCCGCCAATGGGTAAACTAGAGATGCTACCCAGGGGGAAACATGAGAGGTGAAAGGCACCATCTGGTTAGGTGTCACAGTTAAAAGAGGATCTTTCAATGGATTGAGCTGCTTCATTGCTTCAGTCGGAGACTGCTGAATAAGCTATCTATATTTACTTAGGAGTTTAAGGTAGAGATCATGTTAAGAGTCTACTAATAAAACTTTAGATCGAATTGGTAGAATTAATCCTCTGCTCCAAGGACAGTTTTACCAGCGTCATGATTGCGCGATCGCCTCTGAATAAACCAAGATTGTAACAATTGACGACAATCAGATTCCATAATGCCACCCAAAACTGATAATTGATGATAGGAGCAGGGACTGTCGGGAATATTCATCACGGTGCGAATTGCTCCAGTTTTGGGATCGTCGGCACCATAAACTAACAACTTTAAACGGGATTGGGCGATCGCACCAGCGCACATCGGACAAGGTTCTAAGGTTACATAGAGGATACATTGGTCTAAATGCCAATTTTGGCGAGTCCTTCCTGCGACTCGGAGAGCGATAATTTCTGCATGGGCTGTCGGATCATCATCTCGTTCGCGTCTATTTTCACCTTGAGCAATTAAGTGATTCTCCCCATCAACAATCACAGCACCTACAGGTATTTCATGGGCATTTCCAGCTGAAACTGCGAGTTCTAAAGCTCTACTCATCCAGTAGCGATGTTGTAGATAGACTGGATCATTAATTTTTTCGATCGGCAAATTACCTCTATTTTCCACCTGATCATCAAACAGTGGGCACAGCTAACAAAGGATCTAACTGACCTGCTTGATCAAGTTTATATAAATCATCACACCCACCAATATGTTGATCATTGATAAAAATTTGGGGCACAGTCAAGCGTCCATTAGCACGTTCCGCCATTTTTTTTCTAGCTGCCCCATTACCATCAATTTTATATTCTGTATAATTAACACCTTTCCACCACAACAACAATTTCGCCCGGATACAGTAGGGACAAGTTTGCCAAGTATAAATTTCGACGTTAGCTTTAATTTGTTCTGGGTGACGTCCGAGCCAAGAATTGAAAAAGTCCAACATATTTTTTAGAGCCTCATGATTAATTTTTTTAAGATTAATCTAACCATAGAGCATTTTATTTGGTTACTGCTGGGGTTGTAGGCGAAGAAACAAATCTAGGGAAAGGAAATGCTGACTTTCCTTTCCCTTTTGCACTAAGGAAAATTGACGAGGGAGGAAATTTTTACCACAATCAGCGAGTAATTTGCCACGACGGGTGGGATCGCGCATCACCACCTGTACCGTTGGATCTGCGGTTGCTGCAATGCGTTCGAGAACAAGATCCTTGGGAGACACCTGATTGGCAATGTAGACAAACCCCGCTTCTACATAGTCAAACTTAGAGCCATCTGCTTCCACTAAACAAATTTTCTCTATTCCCAACCAGGATATAGTTTCCTTGGCCTTAGCGATCGCGACAGAATCGATGTCGATGCCAATATACTCCAGCTTGGGATATCGGTCGTAGAGATAAAATAAGGTAGCTGGTAAAGCTCCGCACCCCACCATAACGCAGCGCTGGCAATGAGAAAAATCGACCATCTGACAGAGGTCTTGCACTCGTTCATAAGTGTTTATACCAAACCCTGACATCAGACGATCGCCGATCGATCTGTTTACTGTCTTGTTCTTTTCTAGAAGTGAGTTGACCTCCTGACGCTCTTTTGCTGCTAAGTAGCGTCTTTGACATGCGGTGAAGAACTCTTGGTGCTGGGCAAGATAATCCTGTTGCTCTAATTCCTTAATAGCAGACTCTTCTAAATTGGCTAGCCATCTGATGAATTCTTCGTGCAGAGCTAAAAACTCATCGTCTTTGGCCGTGGCCAGACCTATGCGATAATCTCCCAAAATGGTTTTTCCTGACTGGTCTATCATATTTCTTCTAAAAAATTTTTTATCACCAAATGTAACTTATAGTACAATACTGCGGACAGTTTTTAGGCTCTTGATAATGATCGGCCAAAATTACAGGGTTCATTTTCTGTTGGAGAGACTTGAATCCGCAAGCGCTGTAAGATATAGTCACTGATGAGGAAAGTCGAAAAGGAAGCAATAAAGCTGTGAATCATTTTGGTGTCCTGCCCCCAAAGCTTTTCCTAGATCCCCTGTTACGTGATTGGTTGTTGGAGGATATTGGTCGGGGTGATTGGACAACCCAAGGATTGGCAAACAAAGGAGTAAGACAAGCGAAGTGGGTAGCAAAAACATCTGGGGTGATTGCAGGTCTACCAATAGGGGCAAGGATATTTCAACTTTTAGATGAAAAAGTAAAGTTTTCGACTGTTGTGCTTGACGGTGGTTTTTGTCAACAGGGTGAAATAGTGGCCGAAATTGATGGTCCAGTCGATGCCCTACTTATGGGAGAACAAGTTGCTCTCAATATTGTGATGCGGATGAGTGGGATTGCCACACTGACTAGAAAATATGTAGAAAAAATTGCTGACTTACCTGCAAAGTTCGTGGATATGCGTAAAACCACACCTGGGGTAAGAATATTGGAAAGGTACGCAGCTGTTGTGGGTGGTGCAGTTAATCACCGGATCGGGTTGGATGATGCGGTGATCATCAAGAAAAATCACATTGTTGCTGCTGGGGGAATTGACAAGGCAATTACCCAAATTCGCCAACGCATTCCTTATCCTTTAACAATAGAAGTAGAAACGGGAAGTTTAGACGAGATAAAAGAAGCTTTACAGCATAAAGCTGACAGTATTATGTTAGACAATATGCCTGTCAATTTGATCCGTCAAGCAGTGTATATGATTCGTCAACAAGACAGTCGCGTTAAAATCGAAGCTTCTTCCGGCAACATTAGTTTAGAAACTATTCGTGCTGTTGCTGAAACAGGAGTTGACTATGTTTCAAGTAGCGCACCCATGACTCTATCCCCATGGTTGGATTTAAGTATGGAATTGTATAAATAAGCACAATTTCCTTCATCAATGCTATAGTTGATTGGTAGATTCTGGAGACGACTCTTTTAACTCATTGGCTTGGTCGTCGGTTCTTTTCTCACTGATTACGGCTAGATAAATACCTAGTATGATAATAGCAAAAGCCACCAAGTTCAACCAATTTAATACCTCTGCAAAGATAATCCAAGCTAAAAAGCTACTCACAATCGGATCTAAAAGGTTAATCATTGCGATCAGGCTAGAAGATAAGTATTTGAGGCTGTATGTAAGCAACCCATGAGCGGAAATAAGAGTGAGAGCTAGAGCAATAACACTCAGCCACCCTCTCCCAGAGTCGGGAAACCATTGATCATGGGTGGTGAATAGGATTAGCACAAATAAAAGCGTCACAATCCGATAAACCCAACTCAGGATGGTTGTGACTGTTAATTCTGTCCGAAGTTTTTCAATTGCCAGAAAATAGGCAGCCCAGAATATGGCTGAGACAAAAGCAAGGAAGTCACCTTGAAGTTTAACAAAGGTAACTTCTAGGTCATCTAACCCAAGGACGATTGTTCCTATAGTTGCGATCGCCAGACCAATCAGGAATTTATGATCAAAACGTTGATTGAAGAGTAAGTATCCTCCCAGTGCAGTGAAAAATGGTGTCAAGCTATGGATCAATGCTGAGTTGGCGACACTAGTCTGAGTTAAAGACCAAGCCCAAAACAACTGAGTGACGCAGAAAAACACTGCTGTTACCAACAGCAACAGGATTTGTTGGTGATCGAATGACTCATTGATGATGGATTGTTTTCCTAACCAACGCTGACGCAGCAGCAAAAGCTCTTGCCACAGCCCAAAGATGACAGCCGCGATCCAACAGCGATTGAACATCGTGGCATTAGGACTGATTTCATTTTCGCTCCATCGAATTAAGATGGGCATCATACCAAAAATCCATATAGCAACAAAAATAGCAATAATTGCCCCTGTGGTTTTGCGATCAGGCTGCTGGTTAGTTGTTTCAAGCTGGTCAGTCATATAATTATTAGTATTTTTATCTCTAACTACTGCACAAATCCGGGAACCGTAAGTAACTATACACAAACATTAAAAACCTTATGCTAACTTAGCTCGAAATTACTGATCTGTGATTACACGGATAGTTTCTACACAACTGTTAACCCTGAATCAATTAGCAAGTCAAGACAAATGCAGAAAATTTTCGGATGGATGCTAGTAGTTAGTCCAATCATTTTTAGTTCTCAGCTCCTAGGTTTTGTCAGTCCAACAGTAGCCCAAGAGAATAACGATCTCTACAGTAGTTTAGATCAGGCTGATGATTTGCTTTCCAGAAGTGCAGATGGTAAAGTAACATCGGTTTCAGAACTATCTGATGTTCAACCTACCGATTGGGCATTTCAAGCTTTACAGTCTTTAGTTGAGCGTTATGGTTGTATTGCAGGTTATCCAGATAGAACATTTAAAGGAAATCGCGCACTCACTCGATATGAATTTGCAGCTGGTTTAAATGCTTGTATGGATAAAGTCGGTGAACTGATTACAGCAAATACAACTAATGGAATTCAGAAAAATGATTTAGTCACCTTAAAAAAACTACAGGAACAATTTGCGTCTGAATTGGCTACCTTACGGGGAAGAGTAGATGCTTTAGAAACCCGAACAGCTCAACTACAAGCCCAGCAATTTTCTCCTACTACTAAACTTAGTGGTTTTGTTGCTTTCAATTTTACTGGTGCTACAGCATCATCTAGTGTCCGACGCGAAACTGGAAGTCGGATTGCTGGTTTACCTCAAGTTCAGAGGGTAAACGATCCCAGTGTAACCGAAAGCGGTTTGGTATGGTTAACACTTTATAGTTCTTTTACTGGTAAAGATAGTTTAGTTACCCAATTAGCTGTTGGTAATGGTAACTCTCCGGTGAATCAATTTGCTTCAGCAGGTCAATTCAATACCACGGGTGTTCCTTATTTTGACCAAACCTCTGGAGTTGATACGAATCAGTTTACTCTGCGAACATTAGCATATACATTCCCAGTCAGCAAGACTGTTTCTGTAACAGTTGGTCCTCGGATTAATTGGTATGCTAATTTTGATGATAATGCTTTTACTTCCCCTTTCACTGGAGCTGGTAGTTTTAATTCGATTAATAGTACATTTTTGGCATCGACAAAACGTGGTGCTGGGGCGATCTTCCTCTGGAATCCCACTGAAAAAGTTCAAGTTCATGCGGGCTATTTAGCAGAAAGTTTGGAATTTAATTCAACTAATGCTGCTAGTGATCCATCCAAAGGGTTATTTAATGGCACAAATACTCTGACAGCAGAATTGACATTTAAACCTACTGATAAGTCTAATCTGCGGTTTCTTTATCAACGTTCTAATCTCAATCGCAATTCGGCTGGACAAATTGATGTCCAACCGATTGTGGGTGTGGCTGATGATGGTTTTGGGGGAAGGGTACGCGATGCAAATTCTGATACTTATGCTTTCAACTTTGATTGGTTAGTTAATCGGAATTTTGGCTTATTTGGTCGGTATGCTTATAGTAGTACGGCGATCCGACCCGTAGTTAGCACATTATCTAAAGGGGATATTAATGCTCAAACTTTCCAAGCAGGGTTAGCTTTTCCCAATTTAGGTAAAACAGGCTCATTAGCTACTATATCTTTAGTGATGCCTTTTGATATTTTGGATGGACGTAAATTTCTAGCAGCTGGTGCTGGTAATGGTGGTACTCAATACGATCTAGAAGCTAGTTATTATTATCCGGTGACAGATCATATTTCCGTTGTTCCAGCTTTCTATTACATCAGGAATATCAACAATTTTAGTAATAATCCTGATGTCTATGTTGGGCATTTTAGAACGCAATTCACTTTTTAAGTAACTGGGTATTTTTCGATTGATATGATCGGATCAAGACTAACTGTAAAGTGGCAGAATTAACGATTACCAATCTGATATTTTTTAGTTGAGACGATCCGATCGTAAACAAAATTTAGTCAAATTAGATGCTGAACCGATCGCACCATGTCCCGAAACAGTTAATCATTAACTGTTCAATCAGTATCTTGTCAGTAGGAGCATTAGAACCCATTTTCAACAAGCTGATAGATTTATTTGGCACAAGTTTAACATTTATGTTGGGAGCTATTATCCTAGCGATCGCGACTACAATTATGCAAAAGCTTACTCCAAAAAATACCTTTACTCCGCCATCTAATCATCAACAATCTTTTACTCCTTTCCCCCTATTAATTTTAACTTTTATGGTTGGCTTTAGTGTGGGATGGGAATTTAATTTAATTTTTGCAGTTTTCTCTGGAATTTTAGCAAATCAAATTACTATGCTTGAAGTTGGCTCAGTTATAGCAGTGCTTTCAGCTTAGTTGCCAATAGCGGTTTTCCTTTTGCCATGTCTATGGTTTTACCTCAACAAGCAGGATTAGGTACTGGTTTATATTTTGGTGGTGGTGGATTGCCAATGGCTTTATTTGCAATTATAAATAAACAGTTAGGAGTAATAACAGGGAATGAGGGAATAATCAGTGCTGTAATAGCTTTTTTAGTTGCTTTAGCTTGCTTAACTATCAGTGAACGGATTAGGTATTGATCGATCTGACTTTTTCCGCTAGTTCTACTGCCATTCCCGCTGTTCAAGTTCTTTCTGGGGCAACAGTAAGGCAGCTTCTATTTCTTGTCGCACGGCAACTGTTACTTCACAATTGCTGTTGAGACAGTCAATTAGTAATTGGTTGGCGTCGTAATATTGTTGCAATATTTTCTGTTGTTCAGGGCTGAAGTGCCATTGTTGTTGGATGTTTCGATGTAGGGCGATCGCTGTTCTCAATCGTTCAGTCCAAACTCCATGATTTGTTTGCCACCATACCTGAAATCTTTCTAGATCCTGTTTGTGGTCAGGGAGTTGGTCTTTGAGTTGTTGTAGGGATTGATGTAACCCTAGATCCAGAACTATAGCGAGCGCGTTGTTAAGAGCATCAGCACAGGTATAAGCATGGGCAAAATCAGAGCTGGAATCAAGGGCGCTCTCTAAGACTAGGTGATCTAGTGCTGCATCCAGAAATATTCCTTGGTCAAGGGTGCAGGCGAGGGCAAATTGAGGGGCAAGGTGCGGTGTTCGGGCCATGGCAAAGTAAAAAGCGCGAATTGCTGATGGTTGGGGCGGATCAGATTGAGACTTTTGATTCCCCCAGGCTAAAAATTCTTGGAGATAGGGGTCTTGGGAGACTAACCCATCAATATGTTGTTTCATCAACTGCATCAGGGAGTCGGCACTCCTTAACATGGCTGTTGTTAATAAAAAGATTTCTCGCCAACGGGGTTCGGTAACGTGACTAACTAGATGTTCCAGGGATTTCTCTAATGCTTGTAAGTTATGACTAGCCACAATTTTTCTGGCTGTGAAGTATTCTTGAAATGCTAAATATGAAAATGAGAAAATTCCCCGCACTCTTTCTACTAATAATCCATGTTGTAATTCGATCGCATGAAGCACTCCTTCGCTATCTAGTTGTAATTCTTCTGGCTCGGTTGGAGCATTGGGTAGTTGGCGGATATAATCACCAATATGTTCTTCAATTGCGCGTTGCTCAAAGAAGTAGTGCCCTTGCTCAAAGGATACTGCGGCAACTTGACTCAGTAGTCTTAGCTTTTGTGGCAATAAAAATCCTCGGTAAATTTCATCTCGCTCTATTCCCCTGGTTTCATCCCATTTGACTAGGAGAAGATTCTAGGCATTGTTTATAAAATTCGCTTTTTTTGGTTGGGAATTTTTCCTGGCGACGGAATACCCAGCAAGCTAGATGTAAAAATAATGGTGTGACTGCGAGTCGCCGAAATTGAAAGTTTTCGGGTAAGTCTAATTTCTCAATAAACTGAACGGCTGGTTCTTGTTCATTTTCGGGATCGTTTGGCGTGAATATGGCGAACCACTTTTGAGCAAATGCGACGATTTGCTCTTGGGTAAATGTGGCAATTTCCACATCGGTGAAGCGTTTGAGGGTGAAGTTTTTTGCGGCTGTTCGACAGGTAACTATAAATAGATTCTTTTGATAGTTTTCGGAGAATCTCCGAATTTCTTTAACTATGGCTTTGCTATCTTGATTGAGGACTTCATCCAATCCATCGAGCAACAGCAACATTTTACCTTCACGCAACAGGGTTTCAATCAGGTCGGGATCAGAAATTCCTGATGTCAAAAATTCAGCTTGGATGTAGTTCAATAAGCTACTATGCTCTTCCTTTCTAGTCTCGTCGGCAAAATCTCTTAAGGTAATAAAGATGGGAATCCGGTTTACTGCAAATTTGCCTTGATTACACTCGATCGCCAGATGTTGCAAAAAGGTGGTTTTACCAGACCCCGGTTTACCTAATACTCTCAGCTTAGAGTAGGTTTCCACTGCTCTCATCCCTGATATTTGTTTCTGGGAAATTTCCCCCACACCAAAGTGATCAAATTCTTCTGGGTTCAGGGTTTGGAGATCAGGGATCTCTAACCATTGTTGGCTGGCGATTTCTTCTAAAATATTGACATCGATGTAAATGTCTTCTATCCCAATGGGACGGCTGATGTCTAATAGCTGTAAGGTGCCACATTGGTTTTGAATTTTGTCAAAACGTTGCGATCGCACCTGTTGGACTAAGTTCTCCAGCTCTAAAAGTGGCTGTTCTCTGGGTTGGGAGTTTTTTCCTGGAGCATTTTTGGCAATTTCGCGCCAATCCAGTTCCAATATAGTGCAAATTTCTCTAAAGGTATGTTGCTCAATTGGACGACCTGTGAAAAATCTCCAAATGGGCTGACGGGTCTTTAGGTTTACTTCTTCTGCTAGATTTTCTTGGGTCCAACCTTTTTGCACAAATGCTTTTTTTGCTTGTTGAATCCCTGTTTCTGATGCGTGGAGTGATCGACTAACCATAATACAATTATACTCCGGACAAAATGCTATATTGATATATTAGAAAATATTTAAACTGCTATGCCCCCATGTTTTGAAATACTTGACAAAAAGCAGAAAAGAGACAGACAAGATGTCTGTCCCACAAATCAAATTGTTAGGGGTTTAGAGGGATGATTATTGGCAATATTTCTCTACACAACGTACAAACATTTCTACTCCCATCCCTAAAACAGTTTCATCAAAATCAAATCGGGGATGATGATGGGGATAAGTTAAATTGCGATCGGGATTAGCCGATCCCAAGAAAAAATAACAACCAGGAAGAGCTTCGAGGAAGAAAGACATATCCTCACCACCCATGGTTTGACATTCCGGTACTATCCCGATCGGAGTTTCAATCACTTCTGTTGCTACCGATCGCACTAATTCGGCTATTTGCTGATCGTTAATTACTGGTGGATATAAGGGGCGATAATCTAGTTGATAGGTAGCACCATGACTAGCACAAATTCCGGCGATTACCTGCTCAATTCTTGATGGTAAGAATTTGGCTAATTCGCGATTAAAATAGCGTACTGTCCCACCGATGCTAGCTGTATCAGCAATTACATTTAAGGCTGTACCTGCATGGAATTTGCCCACTGTGATTACTGCTGCTTCTAAAGGATTGACATTACGAGCAACTATGGTTTGCAAAACATTGATGATTTGGGCTGTCACGACAATAGAATCAATAGTCTGATGGGGCATGGCACCATGTCCACCTTTACCGGAAATGGTACAGTTAAAAGATTCGGTTGCAGCCATTAAGGGACCGGGACGGACTCCGACTGTGCCTAATGGTAAATTATTCCAGATGTGTAACCCAATAATGGCATCCATATCGGGATTTTTTAATACACCTGCTTCGATCATGGGTTTGGCCCCACCAGGACCTTCTTCGGCTGGTTGGAAGATGATTTTGACTGTACCAGCAAATAATTGGGGATGATTAGCTAGATAATAAGCTGTTCCTAGGGCGATCGCTGTATGTCCGTCATGTCCACAAGCGTGCATGATCCCATCATGCTGAGAACAATAGGGGACATCATTTTCTTCTTGGATTGGTAAAGCATCGATATCGGCTCGAATTGCTAATCCTGGACCTGATTTGTGTCCCTTGATGGTAGCCACAATACCCGTTTTGGCAATCCCGGTTTGATGCTCTATTCCCCATTCTGTCAGCTTTTGAGTGATTAAGCTACTGGTCAAATATTCTTGAAAACCTAATTCTGGTTTTTGATGTAAACAACGTCGTAATTCCACTAGATGTGGTTGTAATCCTTGAATCTCAAGACGTAAGCTTGATAAATCAGGTTTGGTGGGGCTAGGAACTGTAGAAACCATTTGTTTTACTATTATCTCAGCTAGAAAAATGTTTTTATCCTGTCATATTAATTTGTCGATCGCTACTCTGATTAGATCTAGTCTACAAACATCCATTGACAGGCTAGGTCGTTGTCTAGAACCGCCAAAAATTACAAGGATAAATAGCTCATGATCGCTCACCCCCAACCCCAACTCATGACACCCCAGGAATACCTGGACTGGGAATCACAACAACCCGTTAAGTATGAATACATGAATGGGCAAGTCTTTGTCATGACCGGAGGAACCCTCCCCCACAACTCCATTGCTTTGAATCTCGCTTCTGCGCTCAAAAATCACCTGCGCGGTAAGGGGTGTAAAGTCTTCATGGCAGATGCCAAAGTTGGCGTTTCACGAAATGGTCCCTTTCACTATCCCGATGTTATGGTCACTTGTGACAGTCGCGATCAAACGGCTCGTCAGGTTGTCTATTATCCTTGCCTGATTGTAGAAGTCTTGTCACCCGGAACACAGGAGATTGACCAGGGCAAAAAATTTAGGAATTATCGCCGCATTGATACCTTACAGGAATATGTGCTGATTGAAGCAGAAACGATGAATGTTGATTGTTACCGACTCAATGAGATAGGGAAATGGGAACTGACTGCCTATTCCCTAGATGAACCTAATGCTAAGGTCGAAAATCTAGAAGTTTATTTAACCAGCGTTGATTTCCATTGTCCTATTTCTTTGCTCTACGAAGATGTTGTTTTTCCTCAAGATAATCCGGAGGAATAAAATTACCACTACCCACTTTCCATAATTGTTCTAAGTTTAAATCAGCAGCAATTTTTGCTAGTTTGGCTAAGTCAGTAGGGTCATCTAAATAAGGTAAAATGCCTAATATTGGTGTTTGGGTAAGAGATGCAATTAAATTCGGTGGACTCCAATCAGCAATTTCTGCTTTTGTTCTTGGTTGAACACAATTTAGAATTATTCCTTTAAGTTGAATATTTTTTTGTTTTGCTAAAGCAACATTGGCAACAGCTTGGGAGATTGCACCTAATCTTATTGGTACTATTAATACTGTTGGTAATCGCCAATCTCTGGCTAAATCTGCGACGGTTAACTCGTTAGTAATTGGTGATCCCAATCCTCCCAAAGTTTCTACAAACAACCAATCTAAGCGATCGCGTAATCCAGTAAAAGTCTGCCAAATTTTCGCTAAATCTATCTCTTTTCCTTCTCGTTGAGCAGCGATGGGTGGTGCTAGTGGGGCTGAAAAATATTCAGGATTTATTTCACTGACAGATTGGGGTAAAGAAAATAATCTGAGGTAGAGTTCGCGATCGCCAATTCCGGTTTGAATTGGTTTCATTATCCCAAATGTCAGATGGGGATAATATTTTTGCCAGTATGCAGCTAGAGCAGTTGTCAAAACTGTTTTTCCTGTATCTGTATCGGTTCCGGTAATGATTAGTGCTTTCAAAGGTTTATTTTTTCAAGAATCGAGTTATTGCTAGGAGTCTTTGCCATCAACATACCTCAAAGACTCCTAACCAAATCAAGGGATTTTTGGTGCAGGTATAGTTGGGATGGGAGTGAGTGTGGGAGGTTTAGTGGGAGGTGTAGTTGGGATGGGAGTGAGTGTGGGAGGTGTGGTGGGAGGTGTGGTTGGGATGGGAGTCGTGGGAGGTGTGGTTGGGATGGGAGTCGTGGGAGGTGTGGTTGGGATGGGAGGTGTAGTTGGGATGGGAGTCGTTGGAGGTGTAGTTGGGATGGGAGGTGTGGTTGGGATGGGAGTTGTTGGAGGTGTAGTTGGGATTGGGGTTGGTTTTTTCGTTGGGTTGGGTTCTGGGGTTGGGTTGGGTTCTGGGGTTGGGTTGGGTTCTGGGGTTGGATTGGGTTCTGGGGTTGGGTTGGGTTCTGGGGTTGGGATTGGTGGTGGAAGGGGTTCAGGTTGAGGAGGATTGTTCAGCGTCACACCAAGAGTGAAATTTGTCTCTTTCTGAGAGATTAAATCAATTAGATAATTGCCATTTTGATCTATTTGACCTTGCCAAAGATCAAGATTAGAAGCTTCTTTGATAATTTCACCATTAGGATAACGAATATTAAAAGTAGCTGCTCCCCTAATAATTTCTACTTTTAAGATTTGTCCTTTTTGAGCAACGATTTGATAACGTTTGATTTCCTGGGGGCTTGTCCGATCCTTCGCTTCTACATATACCTGACCAGGTGGAAAAGCGAGTTTTTCTACAATAAATTGACTCGGAGATGAGGTCGGTGGAGTGATTGGAGATGGTGATGGAGTCTGAGTCGGGGAAACTGTCGGAGTTGGAGTTGTTTGAGCTGTTTGACGATTGAGAATTGAACTGATAATTGCCCAAGTACCGATCCCCACCAAGAGAACAACGGAAACCATCACTGCAATCATAGCTCCAGTGTTATTCCAGAAAGAGTTTTGATTGGGATCAGGAATAACGGGATCAGGTTGATGCGGACGACGGTTATGGGGAGCGATCGGTTGGGGACGACGTTCCGACTGCTACAGTTTGGACTTGAGAAATATTAGCTCCTGGAAGTTGAGGATTGGGGGGTTGAGCGATCGGTTGTTGGGGATAATTAGATCCGGGATTAGGTAAAGTCTGAAGAGCTTGCGCGACTTCACTGACTGATTGATAGCGATCGCTAGGTCGGTAACTCAACATCCGATTTAAAATATTAGCAAATCCAGGGCTGACGCTGGTCCACCGTTGCCAATTCCAAGTGAGTTGAGTATCATCAAATAGCTCTTGTGGTTCGCGACTGGTGAGGAGAACTATCGATGTAACTGCTAAAGAATAAAGATCACTACTGGGATAAGCTCTCCCAGTTTGGATTTGTTCCGTGGGTGCATAACCAGCTTTACCTACTGTAGTAGAGGATTCGGGCTGATCAGGAGCTTGAATTCGGGTCGCGATTTCTTTGACCACACCAAAATCAATCAGCACAGGGAGGCGATCGCTAGTGCGAAGGATAATGTTATCTGGGGAAATATCCCGATGAATAATATTTTTAGCGTGAATATGCGCTAATACGGGCAATAATTGCCGCAATAATTGTAAAACTTCTAGTTCTGTAAAACTCTGACCTAAATTTTTTCGTTCTTGCATTAGGGCCAAATAGCTTGGACCTTCTACATAGTCTTGGATTAAAAAAAAACGTCCATCTTGCTGAAAGGTAGCACGAAATTGGGGAATTTGGGGATGTTGGATTTGATAGAGGATCGCTGCTTCCCGTTGAAATAGTTCCTGTGCTTTTTCTAAACTGTAAGCACTTGTTTGAGCTGGAAAGAACTCTTTAATAGCACAGCGTTCATTAAAGCGTCCCCGATCTTCCGCTAGATAAGTACGACCGAATCCCCCTTGACCCAAAATATTGAGGAGGTGATAGCGGTTTTGGAGGATGGTGCCAATGGGAATCGGTGGTTGCATGGGTTTGTTACTTGTCTGACGCTTAAGTTACAAAATTATCTTATTTTCTGATTTAATTCAAGCAATACCAACAGTCAATGTTTACTATTGAAGATTATTTCCTAGTAATTTTACTGAGTGCTGACCCATATTCACCCCGATCAGCTAGTCAAACCCAGATCCTTAGACTCAAAAGTGAACAGAATGGTTTATACCAATTTTTTATGAGGTTGCATAGAATTAGATCCCCCCTAACCCCCCTTAATAAGGGGGGAATCAGAAAATACCGATCAAAGTCCCCCTTAAAAAGGGGGATTTAGGGGGATCAATATCTGTGCAACTTCACATTAAATTGGTATTACTACTTGACAAAAGTTTAATTTTTTTCAACAATTAATTTACAAAGTTATTATTAAATCTGTCAAATCAAAAGATAACTTTTGGGATTGGGATGATATATTTCCAATGAATGAACTTGCTTCGAGAGGCTAAAGTGATTCGTTCTGCAACTTTAACAATTCAGCATTCTTTCCCACCGCTTACAGAAGACAACCGTCTCCGGCTGTTTTCAGGTTCAGCAAATCCTGGTCTTGCTCAGGAAGTTGCTCGCTATCTAGGGATGGACTTAGGTCCAATGATTTGTAAGCGGTTTGCTGATGGAGAAATCTATATCCAAATTCAGGAATCAATTCGTGGCTGTGATGTTTATCTGATTCAACCCACTTGTCATCCAGTCAATGATCACCTGATGGAATTACTGATTATGATTGACGCTTGTCGTCGGGCGTCCGCTCGGCAGATTACCGCAGTAATTCCCTATTATGGTTATGCAAGAGCAGACCGGAAGACTGCTGGACGTGAATCAATTACCGCTAAGTTAGTCGCTAACCTGATTACTAAATCAGGAGCTAGTCGGATCTTAGCCATGGATTTACATTCAGCCCAAATCCAAGGGTATTTTGATATTCCCTTTGATCATGTCTACGGTTCTCCCGTGGTCTTAGATTACTTAACCAGTAAACAATTACCCGATTTAGTAGTCGTTTCTCCAGATGTGGGGGGTGTAGCTAGAGCGAGAGCTTTTGCTAAAAAATTAAATGATGCTCCTTTAGCAATTATTGATAAGCGCCGACAAGCTCACAATGTGGCTGAAGTAATGAATCTGATTGGTGATGTTAAGGGCAAAACGGCGGTACTGGTAGATGATATGATTGATACAGGTGGTACGATTTCCGAAGGAGGTCGATTATTACGTCAAGAAGGCGCTCGTCAAGTTTATGCTTGTGCTACCCATGCGGTTTTTTCTCCTCCAGCGATCGAACGTCTTTCGAGTGGAATATTTGAAGAAGTGATCGTAACTAATACTATTCCAGTGGTGGAGAGCGATCGCTTTAAACAATTAACTGTTTTGTCTGTAGCTAATTTACTGGGAGAAACCATCTGGAGAGTTCACGAGGATAGTTCAGTGAGCAGTATGTTTCGTTAAAAAATTTTTAAGTCCAAAAAAGAAATTCCGTCCAATGTTAAATTTGGACGGTTTAATTATGAGATTAACATTTATAAAAAATGAGCCGTTATTCTACTGATACTGCTTTCACATCGACGGATGCTTGATCGGTTGTTCCATTGTCATCAAATTTGCTTTCATTGGGGATCGACTTCTCCACCTGACGAGATTTCATCCATTCCAGGAATACCTGAGATAACTCAGAAATCAGTAAGGTGACAAGAGCGATGTCATCAATCTCCCCAATAATGGGGATAAAATCTGGAGCTAGATCAAAGGGACTCACTAAATAAACCAAAGTGCCCAGAATCACCCACCAACGATACTGAGGATGACGGATGACTCGACGATACCAGTTGTAAAGAGCTTGCATAGAATTTTTTCCTCTCATTGCTTAGATTGTGACAAATTTCTCAATTGATCGTAAGTATGGATATCTCGCCTTAATCTGTCCAGAAAATGCTATTCTTAGTCTTCTGTAATATTTAGATGGTTTGTTTATCTGTTTAAATGGAGATGATCTATGTGTTGTTGATTGTTTATATACCACAAAAGAGAAAAATGTCAAGAGGAAAGAGTTAGTGAATATTACAGAAATTGCGGAATTTTGGAAATATTTGTTTGATAAGGGGGGTATAACCATGTGGTTTATCCTAGCCCTATCAATTGTTTCAGTGGCCACAATTGTCGAGCGTTTATGGTTCTGGGCAACAATTCTCACTAAGGAAAAAATTATTGTCCATCAGGTGCTAGAAGCATCTCGTCGAGATTGGAATGTGGCAACAGAAATTGCCAGACAAGCAAGTATCCAACCAATTGGACGATTTCTATATTCACCATTACGACTACAAAACCCTGAACCGGAAGTATTTCGGTTAGCGTTAGAGTCCTCAGCCGATGATGAATTAGCCAATATGCGCCGAGGGGATAAGATTTTAGAAGCAGTTATTTCTCTAGCACCTTTACTCGGATTGCTTGGTACAGTTTTAGGTTTAATTAAATCACTGAGTTCAATTCAATTGAGTGATTTAGGAACATCTTCCACCGCAGGAGTTACTTTAGGGATTAGTGAAGCTTTGATTTGTACTGCTAGTGGATTAGCGGTGGCTATTACTACCTTAGTATTTTATCGTCTGTTTCAACTTTTTTTGTTTAACGAAGTGAAAATTTTCCGCAAAGCCGGTAGTGATTTAGAATTACTTTATCGGCAGTTTTGGTCTGGCCAGAAGAATTTTAATTCTCATGGGATGGGACGACCTAGTGAAACTCAACGTCTACCAGAAGCGAAGGTAGATAGTTCTGAAGATGCTGAATAATTAAAAACAGTTTGATGTTGTTGTAGTCAGTGTATTTATGAAAATTCATTTAGATTCCCCAGCCGAAGATATTCGGATTGAAATCATTCCGTTAATGGATGTGATTTTCTGTATTTTAACCTTTTTTATTTTGGGTGCAGTTGGGTTAACTCGTCAGCAAGCGATTAATATGGATCTACCTAAAGCTAGCACGAGTAAACCGCAAATGCGAGAGATGTTAGTGGTAAGTCTGTTTCCAGGAGGAAGAACATTTGTTAATCAAGATCCGGTAACCCGTGACCAACTAGAAGATACCTTGCGGACTTATCATCAAGCTAAACCAGAAGGATTGATGGTTTTATCTGCTTCTAAAGCATCTAGTTATAATGAGGTAGTAGAAATTTTAGATTTATTGCGAAAAATTGGGGGCGATCGGGTTGCTTTAGCGACATTACCAGGAGAATCTAATCAGCAACCGAACCCTATTCCCACTTTTCCTGTAAATCCGACAGCTCCTGGTGTACCACTACCACCGACTAATATTCCCAATCCTGGAATATCTCCTCTTCCGAACAATATTCCTAATAATTTGCCCAATTCTTCCGGGATTCCTAATCCAGCAAATCCATCTGATCAGTTACCGTTACCCACCAATATTCCTAATAATCCTAGCATTTCTAATCCGCTCAATTCCCCAGTTCCTAATCCATTACCACCACCAACCAATCCATTACCACAACAACCTATTCCTAATAATACTTCTCCCACTATTCCCACAGCACCTGCTAGTCCGACCACGGTCAATCCTGGTGCTTCTCCCAATAGTAAGAATCCCCGATAATCATTGTTGAAATTTGAGATTTTTATGAAAAGACGTACTGCACTGATCTCTGGTTTATCCTTTACCTTTACGATGCTGTTAGTTGCTTGTAGTGGTAATCAGAATACTAATGTAGCACCGACTAATCCTACGGGAAATAATACTCCTGCTAATGCTATTTCCATTGGAGTTGCTTTAGCCCAAACTAGCAAAGTAGCTTTACTTGGTCAAGATGGTATTACGGGAGTAAAACTTGCGGAAAAGTATTTTAATGACAAGGGAGGTATTGATGGAAATCCCATTAAATTGGTAATTCAAGATACTGGGGGAGATGAAGCTGGAGCGATTAATGCTTTTCAAACTCTTATATCTAAAGATAAAGTAGTAGGAATTGTTGGTCCAACTCTTTCTCAGCAAGCTTTTAGTGCTGATCCAATTGCGGACAGAGCGAAAGTACCAGTCTTTGGAGCATCGAATACAGCAAAAGGAATTCCTGAAATCGGTGAATATATTTCCCGGGTTTCTGCTGGGATTGATGTTGTTGCTCCCTTATCTGTAAAAGCAGCAATAAAAATTAATCCTGCGCTGAAGAAAGTTGCGGTTTTCTATGCTCAAGATGATGCTTATAGTAAGTCAGAAACAGGTATATTTCAGAAAACAGTTAAGGAACAGAATTTAGATTTAATTACTGTCCAAAAGTTTCAAACTCAAGATACTGATTTTCAAACTCAAAGTACAACAGCAATCAATCTCAAACCAGATTTAATTATTATTTCTGGATTAACTGCGGATGGTGGTAATTTAATTCGACAATTACGAGAATTAGGATATACAGGTTTAATTATTGGTGGGAATGGATTAAATAGTTACAATATATTTCCCGTTTGTCAAGCTAAGTGTGATGGAGTTTTAGTTGCTCAAGCTTATAGTCCAGAGCATCCGAATGAGATTAATAAGCAATTTCGGACTGCTTATCTAAATCAATACAAAAAAGAACCACCTCAAATTACCGCTCAAGCTTTTACCGCAGTTCAGGTATTTACTGAATCTTTACAAGCTTTGAATAAGAAGACAAAAATTAATACCATGTCTTTAGAACAGCTACGTACTGAGCTAAATCAGCAGCGTTTAAGTGGAAAATATGATACTCCTTTAGGAGAGATTGCTTTCACTCCTGGGCGTGATATTATTCAAAAAACTTTCTACGTGGCTCGGTTAACCGTGGATAAAGATGGAAATAATGGCAAATTTGAGTATGTGAAATAAGTTGTTTATTTTGAATTTACTCTTGATATTACTAGATACAGAACCAAATACCAAACTTTTGGATTGTGAATTTTGAGCGTTTGACAGTGATACCAGGAACCCAGCAGGGATCACCAAATTGTTCTATATGCTGTCCTGCTTGGTGAGGTGATTTCCATTCTCGTCCCACCAAAGGTTCCATCTCACCAGTTGCTGAAAAGTTTGTTGATGAGGTATGGGCTAATAGTCGTTCTGTCTGGATCACAAATCTATCTTCACTATTGATCAAGACTGCTTGTCCATCAAATAAATCTTTGTTTTTATATGGTGCATCATCAACCAATTCGACCATACCCCACCCATAACTACGCTCACCACCCAGGTGTAATCTGCGGATTGCTTGTTTCCAAGCAAGTTGACAGTTATTCTTCTCAAACACATAACCAACTAGATAGACTTGTTCACCTGTGTCCAACCTGCGGGGTGAGAGAAATTCTACTTCATGCAGTAACCCCTCAGCAGCAGTTTGCTGGGGATAAAGCAGAGCTGTACTAACATAGCTGCTCAGAAAACGGTGACGAAAATTGTTATTCCACGACCAATTGATCTGATAGTCTCCATCTTTGTTAATGGCTGGATAAAAGTAGGTGTATGCTAAGGAATCATGAACTTTTTCTCCAATTTTCTGATAATCTGCTGAATTGATTGCTGGTTTATGTTCTTTCTCACACTCATCGCGTGTCAATCTCATGGTGAGTGCGCCCCAAAACATTCGTCCTGTGATATATGGGCGAGTCCGTTGCAAGTTGCCCACTTTGCCACAGCCAATATGGATAGGCGATCGCAGCTTAAATATAACTCGATAAACCTGCCAGATCACTAGGCTTCCTCCTGATCTGGTTGATGATGATTTAATTCTTCGTTTTGCCGCGCTTTTGCTCCATAACGAGCGTAGATTAACATTTGTTCGAGCGTTTCTTTTGTAAGTAACAGTCGTTCTAAATTAACTGTTACCTTCTCAGTAATGTAGGAAAGTACATCGTCAGCCTTATTAATGTCTGGTTTGCCCCAATTAAATCCCAAAGCATTGAGGAGTTCAAACATTTCTTGAGCGATCGCCCTACCATTTTCCTTCTCTTTTGCTAGCAAGTAAAGAAAACAGGCATAGACACCATTTTCTTGTAATACCCCTAATGTTTTAGTCACACTATTATCTATATCACTAGCCTTTTTGTCGTGAGTCTTCTTAATAATTTCTTGTGCGTATTTTGCGGCTAGTCGCTCAAGATTAGTAACTACACTACTCACCGTCTTGCTCCTTACCAAAAGTTTCTTTCCAGGGTTTTCCGACGATCGCCATGCGCCCAAAACCGCGTGTACCCATACCGCCAACTCCTAGCCATTCAATCATGCGAAAGCCAGATTTCACTACATCTAGTGAATTATTCCAGGAATCACCTCCTGGTAGTGGATTATTTTGTCCGGTTTTGTTCAGTGTTTTTTTAGGAAAATTCTGACGATAATCATCAAGTACAACTTCTGCGGTGAGAAATGCAGCACGGGGAATAGCTTCGTAGGTAAACAGAGCCCCTTCTGCTGCTGCACCAGTCTCCGGATCGATCGCTACCGATGTACGCACTTCTAGATTACTATTCACTACTTGGCTAAAAAGTGCATCTTGTACCAAAACAATTTTATTTCTAATCGCTTGCCAACGTTCTTGATTTTCCCAATTCTGGGGTGCTATCACGGTTACTGTGTTTTCAATCCGAAGCATTAACCATCCTAAGTTGAGCGGATCTTTACGATCCCAAGTCAACACAACTGAGTCATTACTCCAATTTAATGATGGATTTATGGTAAAACCTGCATCTTTTAGCCGTTCCATCGTACTGACCCATACAGGTCCTACCATTGAATTTACAGGAAAAAGTAGCAGATGGGCATCGAATATGTTAACTACACCCGAATAGGTAGTTGAATCATCTTTGTTAGCATTCTGGGACTTTTTGAGATAGCCAAAGGTATAACAGACTGGATTTTGATCGGGGTCTTCAATTGTGTCATGGGCTTGTCCTGCTGCTCCTGGTGTTTCATATAATTGAGCTGCGTAGAATCGAGCTGCACCATGCAAGCTAGTTCCAGGAATTTTAGGAATTTTGGTTCCTGGTTCTCGCACAATACTATTATCTACCCGTCCCAAACGATAGCCTCCAGTGCCAATATGTACCGGGTCAAGCGTCATAAACAGATAGCGTTGCCGCTTATACATTATTTTACTGCTCCTTTAAAATTTCAATATGCAGTTCTGCCAAGTCAGCTAATTCACCTCTTACTCCAGCCTCAATCATCTTCTGACGTTGTTCTGAGGAAATTGATGACCATAAATGGCTCTTAGGCCAATTTGCATTCGCTAGGGTGTCGGTAACAAACTGTTGAAATATTTGATCTTGTGTTGACTGATTTCCCTCGTCTTGCCCATACCAAGTTTCGCGGGTTGCTTCAATGGTATAGATGATCTGATGACATTGGGAGGTCTCCAGGTTTTTCAGAATATTCCAGATTTGGTCTAGACGATCTAAGTCTTCAAGGTAAAATGGGCGAGTGTGACCTGGACGGCGACCATTTTCGTCATAGTAAATATCAAAGCGACGGGCGCTGCTATCGAGAAATTCAAAATCGAAGGTGGATGGTGTGAAATAAATGCGATCGCCCTCTTGCAAATCATCAGTATGAACTAACCAACAAGGTGTTGTTTCACCAGGTCGCTGACTTTTGATTGCTCTTTTACGTCCACTCACCTTGCTATCATCACCATGAGTTTCTAGAAAAACGTAGGGATACCAAACATCATCTGTTGTGCCATCTCCCATTTTGGCGGGAATATGCCAAGTAATAGTATGGTTATCTTGGATCAGATTTAGAGTAATGGTTTCTTCAAATTGTTGAGTACCATTTGCTAGCTCTTTCTTATTTTTTGGCAATTCTCCTCTAGATATTGACTGTACCTGCCAGTCTTTTTGATGATTAGGCGATTTGTAACTTAACATCTGCCGCCCAGCATCCAGAGCAGATCGAAGGGGAGTGCGACGATGGAAATACACTATACCTAAGTGTAGAGGGAGACGATTACGAACTTTTCCCATCTCTCGTTCATATTTCGTTTGAATTGTTTTGATTACTTCAAGAGATTTGTCCGCTGGGACAAGAGCCATGAAAGTACGTGGTTCAGCCAGAATCTGAATAATAGGGCTATACTCTGTTGAATCAAATTGCACGTTGCTGATGGTCAAACTACCGCGCAATTGATTAGGTTTTCCATATCCAGTAGGTTCTTCTATAAATACCTGCTGATTAAGCAATTTTTGATCAACAAATGTGACCGCTAATTCACTATTTGAATATTGCTGATACTCTGCACCTAATTGTTTAGCAACATAGCAAAGATTATCTGTTGTGATTAATTTTTCGTTATAATATAAAATACTAAGCTTGGTTGTTCCGAATACCAAGTCATAATTTCCAAGATCAGCTAACGGCTTGTCAAAATTATAAAAGTCAATCGTAAAATTGAGGCGACCTTTTACCATTGGTAGTTGTGCATCTACAAATGACTCTTGCCAAAACCTTTGAGTAGTGCGCCAGACACGCTGTATCCGTGCAAAGGATGGTTCTTTACTAAAGGAATAATTTTTGTTTGTGTTATTGCTAGGATTGCATACAACAATAAGTGTTTTGATCATGTCACCATTGAGCCAGTCATTCAGATTAAATCTACCGACAACTAACGCGAGATGACCATTTTTATCAGCCACTTCGTCTATCCAGATAGTATTTCTGGAAAATGTATTATCGTGATCTTTACTCTGCAAGTCTTTTAACCATGCTTGTGCCCGTTTACCTCGTCGTTTCAGACAAACATGACAAACATTCTGTAAGAACGCTTCAAGTTTTTGCTCTTTATTATCCTCTCCCCAGCCCTGTGGACGCATACCACAGACTGTGCATATATCAGTCACTTTTCCCTGCCACCAACGCTTTGAATAATCTTCAAAAGGTGTAATTGGTGGCAAAGACAGTGCTAGAGCTTTGTGGATGACAATGCCTTTTTCATGAGCTGCTGTAATATGAATTTGAGGTTTTAACTCTCCGCTTAACTCACTTCTCCACCCAGTATTTAAGATTAGGTTTTCAAGCAGGTTACGCAATTGGCTACCCTCAATATCATCGCCCTCCAACTCTGGCATTAAAAAAGCACTACCATTTTCATCTCGGTAGACTTCGTTGCCCAATGGATAGGTTTCTTCTAAAAGTGTATGGACAAGGTTTAACGATGCTTGTAACGATGTTTGCCGACCCAGTAAATCACCAATTGTCAGTGAGCGTTCTAAAAAACTTATGCCATCAAAACTAATAGATAGAATTCGCCACTTCAAATCATGTTCAATAACTTTATTTTCTATAATATATCGAGCAGCGATTGCTTTCCAGAATGCGGCTGTAGCTGCTCCCCATTCCCAAAGTCTGACTTCATTCAGAGGTCGTCTTGTATCTCCTACAGCATGGTTGAATACTTGTTCTAATTCTTTGAGAAAACTATTACGCTGATTGATATTGTTGACTGCTTTCAGCAGTTCTGATGATTTTTCGTTGAGTAAAGTCTCAAACCCAAATACAGACGCAATTAAACAAGTTGGCTTTCCTAGTCCTCGCTCTTGTGGCTGATCTACTTGTGGCTTATCTATATGGGCAATATTATGGCAAATGCCTAACAGTTTAATACGCCAGTCTGAAGAATGTTTTGCTTTAGAAGGATCTTTACCTTCTTCTATTAACTGCTTAAGTGAAGAATTCTCAGTATATGTAAGCGATGTGAGAATGTCTTGTGGTTTAAAGCTATCCAAGACAGATGAAATATCAGCAGGATTAAATTGCGCCCCTAATTTTTTCCACTGACCAATACACTTTTGCCAATCATGTAAAAACGCTGCTACTTCTGTTAAGAGCAGATCATCACTTTTATTAGCTAAATCTGTCAAGTCATACATGGTTTATTTTCGTTCCTTTCGGTTCTCTACACAATCCTTCTCCTATCTGCTTTGCCCGATCGCACAACTCATTCAAGCTAGCAAAAGATACTTTAGTTATAGATAATGTTGGTGGTGATGGTTCCGGTTCGGGTGCTGATTCTAATGTGACTGTTTGTTTTAATGCTTTACCTTCCCGTTCCCACCATTTTTTGGCTTTTTCATAACGCTGCTTTTCTTTCTTGCTAGATTTTTTATTTAGATATTCTGCTTCAGACTTAAGATTACCATCAGAATTTTGCAAGTCCGGATGTAGTTTTCCGGGTGCGATTAGATAGGATGGTAGCTCAGGTTCAGTAGATATTACTTTCGGTTCAGGTGGCTGTAAATCTGGTAGATCTGTTGCGATCGCTAATTCTCCTATACCATTAACTTCTGCAATCCCAAAACCACTACTTGTTTTTGCTCCAAAGCCATAAACCGTCAACATTTTCTCGACTCCCTCCGCAACCATCTGTAAGTCTCTAGCAACCTCAGTCAGTTTTACTAAACCAAAGGGAACGTATAACAAGACAAATTCTCCAATTGCATCTACGGGAACACACTCAATCAAAATTGGATTTTTACCAGTGCCCTTTTTGCGATCGTGCGGGTTGATCACCTCTAATCCAATCTGATCAAAGAACGTTGGATAAAAATAAAGACAACCTTGTTCAATTTTTTTATCATCTATTTGAATATCTTTCTTAGTTCCAAAGAGATGCTCAATTCTAATTTGCCTTGCTACAAATTCTTTCTTATAGATGCAATCATTCCTTATACTTTCATTCAGGTTATCCGACCATTCAGATAACTGTTGTATCATTGCTATACGCAATACCCCTTTCCAGCTCGTTGAGGCAACCATTGGGTTTTGAAAAATCTTTTCCTTACGAACCGGATGATCAAGTAGGTGAAAGGAGCGATCGTCTTTGCTCAAATAAGGCTTAGACAACTTTAAGGAAAACCGCAGCATAAAACTAAACGATGGTAAATAGTTAAGATCGGAAAGTTTGGGGAGAAAACCAAACTGGTTCAAATTAATAGCAGAGTCAACTTTCTCATAACGAATTTGCCATTCATTCAGATGCTTGGCTTTGTCTTTTGTAGCGATCGCTTGACGCAACCAAGAGTCGTGAGTTGCTGAATAATCGTATTGCATCATTCACTCCCTACAAATTCAAATGCTGCAAGTAAAGGCTGAAAAATTTCACAAATATCAGCCTCGTCAGCATTCGCCATTATTTTTTCGGCAAATACTGGAGGAGAAGTGTGTAATTTCGTGATTGCCGCATAGATCCGCACATAATCTTTTGCTTCGACTAAAGTAATACCATTTCTAGCCAGCAAATCCGGCATTTCATCAGTAATCTTGGCAGCCAAATTGTTAGGTGTAATCCGAATTTGTTCCGCCAATCTATTAACAGTATTCTCTCTTAACGCAAGCTCCAAAACATAATCATCAATGGTGGACTTAATAAAGCTGTTATTCCATCGCCTAATTGCAATATGTAAAGCTAAACGAAAATTCAGGTCTGGGAGCGACAATGTATAAACATTAGATTGAGTTGAATGTGTGGTTAACTGTGGCATAGTAATTTGAATATCAATTCTATTTAACTCTCTTTGCAAAGCACCAGAAATACTTTGGCAAATCCTTGCTTCAGTCTCATCTGTATGACTATCCAAATCACGTAAAATTACACAGTCAACTGGCTCTTTTTCTTCGAGTAGGGGTCTGATGCGATTCATCACTGTATTGTTCAATTTATCTTTGCCTTCAGCAGGTATATAAGTTGCGTAGTCCTTGTGATAACCAAGAAGCGTAAACATTTTCTTACATACCTTCTCTTCTGTAGAGCCTTCACCAAAGACCAAAATAGTCATAGTTACTCTTCCTTTAGATGAAACTGCAATGGCGGCACAAAATCCTTCCAAGCCCGTGGGTCAAGACCAGAATCTAACCAGGTTACTAATGTGTCTTGATCAAACCAGGATGACTTTAATTGTCCATTGGATAAACTCAAGTGAAAGATTAGGGTGTCTTCTGAATGAAGATTTTTGTTTCGCAACATCTGGGTTATGTAGGCGACAAACTCAAGGTTATGGGTGGAAATAAAAACTTGGATCGGTTTGTCGCGAATAATTTTGACCACTTCCTCAATAAGTCTCCCTAGTGTTCTTGGATTTTGGAATGATTCTGGCTCTTCCCAGATCAACAAACCGGGTGCATCGGAAGTAACTCTTTCTGCCATCACTACTAACGGAGTTAATAATTTAAAAGCAGCCCTTGCACCATCACCAAAAGCATCAATAGACAAAGCAGGTCGATCTTTTGGAGCAATCCATCCTTGTAATTTTTGCTCATCTCCTCGCAGAGGTACAAACTGGACTATACAATCAGAACCGATTTCGTAAATCGCATCAAAATGCTGGGCAATACGCTGTGTCCACCCGGACACAGTGCTAATAGTGCGACGATAAAACTCGCTCGGTACATAATCTTTCACCATTGATGTGTCGCAAAATAGAGTGTGTTGAGCTACAGGGGGTTTCCCCTCAATCATCCAGCTTGCACTTCCCTTCGTGTAATAGGTTAAACCTGGATGCCAGCAAAACACTGTTCGATTTGGGTAAGCTAGATCAACAGATGCACTCATCAACTCCTTAACTAAATCAGCTCTTTTGATAAATTCATCCTTCTCCCTTTCGTCTAGTGCTTCTGGTATGAGAAGAGAATCTAAGGCAAATAGAGCAATACTGTCTGGTTCTGCGATCGAAAATCTGAGGTTATTCACATCATCTTGTAGTTCAAATTCTTGCAGAAGCTTAGGAGCAGATCGATCAGCTACTGAAACATTGAAACTACGACCGTCTACTCTTCCTAAAGTAAATGATTCAACAGTGTCGCTATGTTTATTAGCAACTAGATTGAGCGGATTATAACCTAATATATCTGGCTCTGAAAGCAGTACATCATAGGTTATGCTTTCTTTGTCTTTCTGGGAAATCAAACCTACTGCTGTCTGATTAATCGTACCTGCCAGATATAAAGCTTCCATTACCGCCGATTTTCCCGCATTGTTAGGACCAACAAACACATTGAATTTAGTCAAATTACGAATTTGACCGGACTCAATACCGCGAAATCCTTTAATAGTAATGCTGCTAATCATACTTGCTCTCTTGCCAAGGTAGTTTGTAAAAAAGTCTGAATCTCTGGAATTTTATGAATTGGCCAGGGTGTTTCAGTTGGTAAGAAAATGAGTTTGGCAGTACGATAGTCAGTTGCTCTCAATCCAAGAGCTGTCAGCCAATGCTGCGGTTGAGCCAACTGATCTTTAAATACACTAAAAACTTCATCCTTAAACCTTCGCCCATCATGATCTTGAGGTAAATACATCCAACCCCGAAATTCCCATTGATTAGAATTATCCAGACAATATGCCCAACTAAAGGCAACTTTGCTCCGCACACGCTCATCCCCGCGTCCAATTGTACCAAATAACCAGTGAGGTAATGCTGGTGATGACCATTGGTGATGAAAGCGAAGGTGATTTTTAAGTGCAGGTGTAATGGGAACCATACCTTGCTTGGCTAACTGGTCAAGTTCTGTCCAACTATCTCGTCTTGTGCGTAGTTCTTTGATGCCAGGAATATTGTGCCACCAGTTTGAAGTTGTCGGTGTGAAGCGTAGCTTAAAGAAGGTAAAAGTCCGTAAATCTGGCTGCTCGCTCACGGATTGCTCCCCATATTTTTGCCAAGAGAACGATGATAAAGCATTTTTAACATGATCATTTTCAAGATCCACATTGATGATCCGAAAAATTCCGTAACCAAGCTGAGGACGCGCCCCCAAACTACCCCATGTTTCTATAAACCGCAGCAAAGCATGAACTATTGCTAAGATTTTCGGATCTCCTTGAATTGTAATTTTAAGTGTACCTAGCCAGCCCGGATTGATATACCATCCGCGGGTGCGATCTGGGGGAGTGACTTTTAATGGAACACTGGGTTGCCATACAGGTTGATTTTGCGGCTCATCTACACATACACTTAACCGAAACTGCCGTTTCCAGCCCGTGGCACCAAAAATCTGGGAAACATCACATAATCCAGACTCACTTAAATACTGACGACGTTCAACTTCATTTTTTTGGCGATATTTCTCAGCACTAAAAGTCGGCTTTAATCCACTGCGATCGCTAGATGTTGGATCTTTTACCTGTCCTCCTAATCCCCGCACTAACACTTCCATCCACCAACGTAAGCTACCCAGGATACCAGTTTCATGGATGCGATCTACCTTACCAGTCTCAACACCGCCAGTCCATAAGGGAGTCAATGTGTTGATTTTTACTTCCATTTTTCCCAAGTAATACATTTACCCAAATATACCCTTTCGTTCTTTGACAATGCAATCCGCATTCAAACCGACAATACCTGCTTTACAGTCGGCGCTAACTTTGGGAAGATATGCAGTCAGTCTTTTCGTTTAAGTTGCGGCGTGCTGATCATAAAATGGTACAACTGCCACCCGATTTATACCAATTTTTGATGAGGGTGCATAGAATTAATCCCCCCAACCCCCTTAACATTACTAGCAGCAGTTCCATCTTTAGTCGGCTCTACTGCGATCGCGACCTGATGCAGCAGCAATTTTAGCCTTATACTAGATGGTGAGGACTTGCTGAATTGAGCTAGTGAGAGATTCTTAGACCATTTGATCACTCGTTAGAACAGCATATTTAGATGATCTGTCAAATTTTGTCAGTCAAACTTGGGGTAAGCAAAAATATGCCTCGTTATATTAAATATCTTGAAGCTGAAGGAGTTCTTGGGCGCTTTGATATTTATCAAGAGTTTCAAGAAGGTGTAAACGTACTTTTTGGGAAAAATGGGACAGGAAAAACGACCCTACTTCATATATTAGCTAATTTACTTAATGGTGATTACAAGCGATTTGCTTTTCTTGAGTTTAGCAAAATAAAAGTTCAACTTGATGATGAAACAAATATTGTTATTTCCAAGAATACAAAGGAAAAAGATATTTACATTAATGTCACTAGCGATGGTGATTATCTTACAGAAAATCTTTCGACTAAAGAGATTTTAGAGCAGGAGCCATCAAGAGAAGAAATATTTTCTTCTTCTGCTAAAATAAGCTCTTTTTGGCAGCAAATTTTCAGCCGAAAAAGAAATGAAGAAGACATAACCCCTATTCTACCAGTAGCTTACTTTCCTGCTTTTAGAACAATGATCGAGGCGTGGGCATCATCAGTACAATATACAGAAAATCCTGAAGATACACAGGTTTTAAGTACAAATTTTGCACGTAAATTGTTTGGTTATTTTGTGCCGAATCTTAATTATCCTTCTCTGATTGAAATAGAACACAAATTAACTATAGAGATTAAAGAAGCGTTATTTAAAATAGCAGTTGCTGACCGAGAAAATTTTAGCAATTTAGTTCCAAGCATCTTTCAAGTTTTGTCTAAAAATTTTCATTCATTAGAAAATACTGTTTCATTAGAAGAAGAATATGAAGAATATGAGAATATGCTTGAGGAAATAAACTCCTTAGTTAGAAAACTTGAAGACTATCCTCTCAAAGAAACTCCTACAATTACGCAAATTCGTACTTCTGTTGCAGATTTTCAAGTCGATGATCAATATAAAAGAATTGCCCATAAGGTACTGAAAATCTACCGGGAAGCTCTTGAAAAAGTGATTACAGTTCAAGAAGATTCTTTCAGAGGAATTGAGAAATATCTAAATTCTGTAAACTCCTTTTTAGAAGGGAAAAAGATTGAGAGTTTGCCAGAAAATACATTAGAACGTAAATTACCAGTAGGAATAAAATTTGACGAAGGAACTCCAAAAACGATTTCTGGGATTAGTCATGCTTTATCTTCTGGGGAACGCGAAATTGTCACTTTGATTTATGCGGCAACTTATATGAGTAAACAGCAGATAGTTCTAATCGATGAACCAGAGATTTCTCTCCATGTGGTTTGGCAAAGACATCTGCTCCAAAAGATGTCAGAACAGCTTGGAGATAGACAAATTATAGTTTGCACTCACTCTCCTGTAATTGGAGCGGATTATGAAGAGAGAGTAATTATTTTTGAGCCAAAGATTACCTGCTCATCTAAAACTACGATAGAGCATCAGTTGGTTGATGAAGATAATGAGGTATTCTAATGGCTTACGATCCAGCATCTTACCGTCTATATTTAATGAATAGTATTAATAGCGGCAAAAATAAGCATATTCTTGTTGAAGGTAAAGATGATAAATATTTAATTGAAAAATTATGTCAGGATTTTTTACTTAAAACTAATCAACATACCACTAATAAAATCCTTGTAGATTCTGCTGAAAATCTTATTAAGGGAGATGAATCAATTCCATTTACCAACAATAGAGATAAAGTTGAATTTATAGCTAAGAGTGTTAATGGGAAACAATATGCTGATGGTTTTATCGGTTTTGTTGATCGGGAGTTACATAAATTTGAATGGGACTATGATTGTATTTCAGAGCAGCAATTCTCATTTTGAAAAAAATCAGAGAAAATTCTCTTATTTAAATAGAGAACTTGTGTCGAAGCATGATTTTTTGACAGATAATTATCATCCGACGCTGAAGATAGACAAGTTTTCAGAAATTTGTCCATGAAAAATCGATTTCAACTGATACATCCAGATGAAATTCTCACCCATTTTTTAGGTTTTTTTTGATAAAAAAGTACGGGCGTATTGCAATACGCCCCTACCCTTCCTCTTTCAATATATTGATATTTTTCAACTAGAATTTAGTTTTTTTAATGGGACATTCTCGGTGAGAATAAATGAGAATAAATCTGACCAATTTTTGAACCATAAATATTTTAATAAGGTCCGAATATCCTTAAAGAAAGTAGTAGGGGCGTATGGCAATACGCCCGTACTAATAGGTCACGAACTTTTTGATAGATGTAATTAACTAAATCCAAAACAGTATGAAATAAAAAAGCTAGTAAATTCAAAGACAATAATAACTCGCACAAATGATTTTCACCATGACCAAAGTTATGCTCTAAATTATAACCGTGATTTTTAAGAACGTTATTACTTTCATTCTCAACTTTCCATCTGCTGCGCCCAGCTTTGACAATTTCTTCAATATTATTTTCAGTGATTTTATGATTAGTGATCCAATTATTTTGGTAGATAATTTTCTGTGTTTCCTCATTAATAACAGTCACTTCGTACCAATTAACTTCGAGACTTGATTCTTCATCTTTTAAGGGAACTCTATTAGCATAGCGATAACGATACAGGAGATTTTTTCGCCCATCCCATTGGGGCTTTTTAATGGTAGTAACTTCTCCACTTTTTTCTAAAAACTCTAGCCATTCATATAAAGTTTTATGCGAAGTTTCTCGACCAACAAAAATAAAATTATATCCTTGTTTTAGAGCTAATTCACAAATAGGTTGGTGGGCATATAAGTCATCCCCTAAAAGGGTTACAGGATAACCATATTTATTTTGATGATTCTTATTCAACCATCTTTTAACCGCCGCATTTTCACAATCTTGTTTTTGATGACCATCCAGGTTTTTAATAAATTCTGGCGCTAAACTAATCACTTGGTTTTGATTAGGAGAAACTACAATAGGTGTAACACAGCTATGAAAATAAGTGGTAGTTCCATTGCGATGATTACGACGGTTACAATGAGGACAATTTATTTTCTGTGATGAAAAATATTCGGTGCCATCTAAAGCCATTAAAATTTCTTCATCTAAGTAGAGAAACTTTTTCAAAACTCCGTTTTTATTTAACCATTCATAGACTTCTTGAAAAGCCATAAATATAGTAGCTGCTGGCACCGGATCTAACAAATTTCTGATTTGATTATCACAGGGAATTTTCTTAATTGAAAATAAACTTTCTGCGTTATCTTTTCCTTTATTGCTTTTCATTAACCGCTGATGGTCTAAAAAAGATGCTGACTGAGTAAAAAAGATTGAAAATGCAGCCATCACTGCATCTTCTACCTGGTATTTCGTATTATTTCCAGGTTTCCTTTCATCAGGTAAGTCATGTAATTGTTGACGTAAAAATTCGATTAATTCAGGGATTTCTAGGGTCGCTGCTTTTTGAGCCATGTTTGAGTAATTTAACGTGCTGTCAGATTTTTAACTCACCGATTATACCTCATCTGATCACAATTATAAATTTTTATTTTCCTTGAATTCCCTATTCTAAAAACCGAACTATCAAACTGGATTTCCCTCGTTCGTTGTCAGGCCATCCTCGATTCTATTGAGTATTTATACTTAGATATTGACCCAATTGTTTTTTAGCCATTGCCTCTGCCTGAAAAACTGGTTATTTTGTACTATATTTTCAATTCCCAAATCGGGATTAATACTCTATTTTTTTTAAAATGAGAATTGCTGATTTCAGAGCTTCAGGATATACTTAACTCTCATGATGTAATCCAGCGCCTTATTTTATCAAGAGGTCACTCTATAGAAAACTATATTTTTGATTTTGCTATATTTTGTGAAGTCTTAGAGTATCTTTCAACAACAGTATATACAAGTCAATCTATAGCTTTGTTTAAAAAAACTTTTGAATCCACCCTTCGCCTTGCTTGTGCAATTGGGTTAGCAGCAACAAAGGCAAAAGTTCTATCCAAAGTTAATTCAACCATCGACTATAAGCTCCTAGATATCATTTCCTCCACAGACGTAGGTTTTAAATTTGATGACTGGGTACAAAAATTAGTTTCTAGGGGGATATCCAATGTTCAAGCACAAGACTTAAAATTGCATTACGTTATTTATAAAGAACAGGTTACTAAGGCTTCAATTTCTCTAATCAGATGGATATGTCATGGTCATATTGGTTATGACTTTTTGAAAGCTTTGTATGAGAGATGTATAATTGAACTATGTCCCAATACACAAGACAAAGCTAAAGAATTAAGCGGAATAACCTGGCTTAAAAAGGAACAACTGTTTTATTCCTTCATTAATTCTTGGGTCAAAAAGTCCTTGGAAGAGCAGTGCGACTATCCTAAAGCTATCTTTGAATTGTTAGGGATAATATGATAGATATTCATCTTTTCTTCTTGCCAATCCATTTGGTAATTTGTAAAGTCAAACTGACGTTAACTTGAAAAAATCGTGGAAATAACTGTGGACTTAACTATCTTTTTCCAGCAATTTCTCAATGGTTTATCCATTGGTAGTGTTTATGCAATTTTTGCTTTAGGATATACGCTCATTTTCTCCATCTTGGGGATTATTAATTTTGCTCACGGGGCGATTTTTACGCTCGGTGCTTATTTTACTTATGCTTTCATGGGAGAGTCATTTGGTTTTAATGGATTATTAGCAAATGCTGCTTTACCAATTAAGCTTCCCTTTGGATTTGCTTTGATTTTGGGAAGTTTATTAGCTGGATTGGTAGGAGTTATGGTGGAACGGATTGCTTTTAAACCTCTGCGCGATCGCCAAGCTGATTCCTTATTGACGATTGTATCTAGTTTAGGTGTTGCCTTGATAATTGTCAATTTCATCCAGTATTTTGTCGGTGCAGAAAATTATACCTTTCCCGCAAATACTTATGGGAATTTACCAACAGCGATTAATTTTGGCACTAGCGAAAACCCAATTCCCATTCGGACTGTGCAAATAGTAATCTTTATTGTATCAGTATTTATTTTAGGAATACTAACTTATTTGATCAATGGGACTAAATTTGGCAAAGCGATGAAAGCAGTAGCTGAAGATCCAATTACTGCTAGTTTATTAGGAATCAATCCGGATTTTTTTATTGTCATGACATTTTTTATTAGCAGTTTTGTCGCTGGGTTAGCAGGTACTTTAGTGAGTACCAGTGTGAGTATTTCCGGACCATATTTTGGGATTGCGTTTGGTTTGAAAGGTTTAGCTGTAATTGTTTTGGGAGGTTTGGGAAGTATCCCTGGTGCTGTCTTAGGTGGTTTGGTAATTGGGATTATTGAAGCATTTGTCCCTGGAGATTTGTCTGCTTATAAGGATGCAGTTGCTTTTGGGATATTATTTTTTATGCTATTAGTTCGACCTCAAGGTTTGTTAGGTCGTCGATTGATCCAAAAAGTTTAAGTAATCAGGTGGTAGAGTTTTCTATCATCATCCAAGCACGGAGAATTTCTGCTACACTCCAAGCTTGAGCAATACATCCCCTTGGGTGCATTGGTGCATCCCCATCAAAGATTTCACTAATTGTACCAATTCCAGCCGTATGCAGGTGATGGGCGATCGGTTGTAAGATTAATTGTGCTTGTTTCTGGTCATGGTAAACTCGAAAATGGGCTAAAGCAAACGCTCCTAGTAACCAAGTCCAAACTGTTCCTTGATGATAAGCACCATCTCGTTGTAATCGATCGCCACCATAATGACCCCGATATTCACGAGAATGAGGAGCTAGAGTCCTTAAACCATGGGATGTGAGGAGCGATCGCTCACAAATTTCCACGATGGAGCGTTGTTGGGATCGAGTTAAAGGACTACGTGGTAAGGAGACAGCTAAGATTTGATTAGGTCGTAAAGAGGAATCGTTACCATCGGGAGTATCTAACACATCATAACAATAGCCAAGTCCTTCTTGCCAAAAACGCGCAAATCCAACAGTAGCTAGAGTAATTAGTTCTTCGTAATCTTCGACCGGTTTACCCAATAAACGGGCAAAATTGGCCATTGTATGTAAAGCATTATACCAGAGAGCATTGATTTCTACTGGTTTGCCAATCCTGGGAGTGACTACCCAATGGTCAATTTTTGCGTCCATCCAGGTTAGTTGTACTCCTGGTTGTCCAGCATAAATCAATCCATCATCAGGATCGAGATGAATATTGTAGCGAGTTCCTTGTTGATGCCATTGGATTATATCTACTAAGATTAACCAAAGTTCTTCTACCAGTGCTAAATCTCCTGTTGCTTCGTAGTAACTGTGTAGTGCTTCAAAATACCACAGAGTTGCATCAACAGTATTATATTCAGGAGTTTCCCCCTCATCGGGAAAACGATTAGGTAGCATTCCTTGATTGACGTAACGAGCAAAAGTTTGCAAAATTGCTTTTGCTATTTGGGGTTGTCCTGTGCAAAGGGTAAGTCCTGGTAAGCTAATCATGGTATCCCGTCCCCAGTCGCTAAACCAAGGATAACCAGCAATAATTGTTTTTCCCTCTGGTGCTTCGGGAATAGGACGATTGACGATAAACTGATCAGCAGCTAGAACTAATTGCTTGATCCAATCAGGGGAACTAGCAGGTAAGCTGTATTGTTTTTGCTTTAGACCTTGAATTTGATTTGCTTGGGAATTTTCAAGTAATTTGGTGGCATACTGACGACGAGATGCTAAAGCTTCTTCTCCATCTAAGTTCGGATTGCTTTCGGTACTAGCAACAATAGTAACTGTATCTCCTGGTTCTAATTGGGTGCGAAAATTGGCGATATGAAGATGGTTTTCCTGGTAATCTAAACCGCGATATTTTTCTCTAGGTAAATAAAATGCGTAATACCAATTATAGGTCGGTGTTCCTTGAGCGATCGCAGAAAGTAAATAGAGGGGTTCAGCGGTGGGAAAAGCAATAAAACAAATCCCTTTTGATAAAGGAATTATACTACTTTCCCAATCTGCATCACGAGTCAGATAATGATACGGACGATAGTTGACTAAGGCTTTTATGGTTAGGTTAATTGGCGCGGATGCACGACGCAAGGTATAATGGATATAAGTGGTATTTTTGCCTTGTTCCATCCAAATTCGCTTTTCTAATAACGCATTAGCAAAAGCAAAACGCCATAGGGGAATTCCGTTTTCTAACTCAAAGCTTTCAATATGATTGTAACCAGTTGGATCGATTTTGTCATTCATCCAGCAGTTACTAAATAGGGGATAGTATTGCTGATCATATTCTGCGGTTTCTTCCAATTTGGCTAACATTAGAGTTCTCCCCAAAGGAGGTTGGAGCGCAGCAAAAAGTAATCCATGATATCGACGGGTAAGTTGACCTGCGATCGTCCCCGATGCGTAACTACCTAAACCATTGGTGACTAACCATTCCCGGGTTACAGATATGATTGGATCACCACAAATTTCTCGTCCAAATTCAATTTTCATCACTTTTACCTAAGATAGCTACCATCAATATATAACTAATTAAAATTATTCTGTCTTCCGTAGTACCAAAATAAATTCAATCCCATTGTTTTGCATTAATTCAATTGTATAGGGGGTTGATATGTATGGACGACAGCATAGCAAGAATTCTAAAAAATCTAGTTGAGTCCAGACATGAAAATGAATGCTAAAATCCATTTCCATTCTAGATTGAATCCGTGCTTCTATATCTGGTTCTGGATATTTTTCTACTACCCGTACCCATTCTTCAAAGTGAGAACGTCTCGATAACTCTGGACCAGCTAAATAATCCTGAATTCGATGTGCTACAGTGGTAATCGGTCGATCGCGATCAAAAGTATAGCGTTGATCGGGAACTGCCATATATAAAATTCCCTGAACTTTTAAAACCCTTAGCCAATTTTTGATCGCAGTAATCGGATCTTGACAGTGTTCAATCATGTGGTTAGCAACCACAAAATCTAAAGAATTATCTGCAATTGAAGATAAGGTTTCCCCATCATCGATCAGATCAACATTAATTAAGGGAGCATCACCTAATTTTGGATATTGTCTTCGCAAATCAGGGACTGACATCCGATCTAAATAGCGTACTCGAACATAAGGAGGAAGTTCTAAAGGTGCGTTTAATCCACCAATTTCAATCCCATTACCCTCTAAGTAACGATTAGCTATTTCCCGACGTAGTGGGGTTTCAGTTGATACTGGTGTGGGAAAGGGAACTTGGGTTTGGTTACTCGAATTACAGTAATTAGTTTGAAGTTGATCTTGCATTAGTAATGATTAGGGGATAATTTTTGACCATCTCCATCAAGATTATCAGAAAATGGGTTGATTTCCCCGTTTATTTATTGATTTTTACCAAATTAAAATTTTTTCACCCCCTGTGAACCTGTAAAAACCAGATATCCTATAGTAATTTTAACATATCTGTGCCAAATTGACAGTAAATTTGGGCTAGACTAGCTAAAAAAAACTAGACTGGATAGAATAGTTGAATGTCCGAGTCCCATTGACTCAATTAAAATCTGGCTTTCTCTTTTCTGTGTTAATCTCAACCATTACCAGGGAAAAATGCTCAACCAATCAACAATTAACCAAACCATCCAACTCCAGCGCGAGTTTTTTCATACAGGTAAAACTAAAAATATTGAGTTCCGGATCGAACAACTTCATCAACTTTACCAAACAATTAAGTCAAATGAAGAGCGGATTTTTTCAGCGATTAAAGCTGATTTACATAAACCAATGGTGGAATGTTTTATTGCAGAAACGGGATTTTGTTTATCTGAAATTAAAAATGCCATAAAAAATATTAAAGCTTGGACAAAATCTCAAAACATTATCCCACCCCTGACCCAATTTCTCTCTTCTGCTCAAATCCAGGTTGAACCTTTAGGAGTAGTGCTAATTATTTCTCCCTGGAATTATCCTTTTCAATTAGCGATCGCACCTTTAATTGGTGCGATCGCAGCAGGTAATTGTACCATCATCAAACCTTCAGAACTTACTCCCCATACCTCCCAAGTTTTAGCTGATCTCATTCACGAAACTTTTGCTCCAGCTTATATTACTGTTGTTCAAGGTGGAATCGCAACCAGTCAACAACTACTTACGGAAAAATTTGATCATATCTTCTTTACTGGTAGCACCGCTATTGGTAAAATTGTGATGCAAGCAGCAGCACAACATTTGACACCAGTTACTTTAGAATTAGGTGGAAAGAGTCCTTGTATTGTCGATCGAGATATTCCTTTAGAAATAACAGCAAGAAGGATTGTGTGGGGTAAATTCTTCAACGCGGGACAAAGTTGTATTGCTCCAGATTATTTATTAGTTCATCGACAAGTAAAAACAGATTTAATCGCAAGTTTGCAAAAGATTATCTTAGAATTTTATGGAGAAGATCCAGAACATAGTGCCGATTATGGCAGAATTATCAATGAAAAACAATTTGATCGGATTGTCAAATTTTTGCAAAATGGTCAAGTAATCTTTGGAGGGAAAACCAATCGATCCGAATTATATATTGCTCCTACTGCGATCGCGGGTATTTCCTGGGAAACACCAATTATGCAAGAGGAAATTTTCGGTCCGATTTTACCAATCATGGAATATGAAAATATCACTGATGCGATCGCTCAAATTAATCAGCAACCAAAACCCCTAGCTCTTTACATTTTCTCCCAAAATCCCCAAATTCAAGCCCAAGTCTTACAGGAAACTAGATCGGGAGGAGTTTGTATCAACGACACCTTATCACATTTTGTTGTATCTGATTTACCTTTTGGGGGAATTGGGACGAGCGGAATGGGTCAATATCATGGTAAAGCTAGCTTCGATACCTTTTCCCATCAACGCAGTATCTTAAACAAATCCTTTTTAGTTGATTTAAAAGTCAGATATGCTCCCTATAAAAATCAACTAAAACTGCTCAAGTTCTTGATCGGCTAAAACTAGGGGGAGTGCCGCGACGACAAGCAGAAGCCCTGCGAAAAACCAATAATCCGGCTCTCCCGTACTTGTGGTGGAAAATTCTGTTTTTCGGCAGAGGGAAGGGAACAGGGAGCAGGGGGAAAGCTTATGTAGTAAGCATAAGGAAATTCAATAATTTTTACTGATCACCATAAGTACGGGAGAGCCATTCTACTGAAAGAATATCTCTGTTCTGGATGCGATCGCCATTTATCAGGGTTTCAGGGGTGTTGTCGCCAAGTTTCTTTACAAAACTTTACACCTTGTCCTATTTTGTCCGTATCCCGGCTTTACCCGTTAATCAGTTCCAGCCCAAGTCCAGGTAGGATTGCCATTGTTTAAGCTCTTTTTCACTACGACTAGCGGGTAATTATTAGGATCGAAGCCGCCTGCCAAATCCAAAATAAAGTAAACCTTACCTTGAACAAAGTGCATCCTGACATAATTCAGCTTTCCAGAGTAGTCTTGTCCATTAACCTTGGTCATGCCAGCAGATGCCAAGCATTTAGCATATATCGGTTTGAGTTGACCCACCCATGTAACGCTAAAGTTATTGCTGGTAAGAATAGAGATGTTACTAGCGTAGGCACTTAGGTTAACAGAACCATCTGTGGCAAAACTGCCTTCTTGATAAGGACGAGGTTGTTCAGTGACAAGCACTTTGTCTGGACAGTTTTGTTTTTGCTGGTTTTCGCTATAAACTTTTAACTCAATCTTTTGTGATTGATTCTGTGCAAGGGCGCTCAAGTTTGTCAACAGAGGTAATAAAGCAATACTTGCGCCTAAAATCAAAGGTCTAAACGTAATCATAATTTTCAACTGACTCAACTAATTCTTTTAAGGCTTGTGGGTCAAAATATCGTCTGGGTTGGTTTTGAAATATTGGAAACTTCACTATTTATTCACCTACTTTTGAACCTGGCGATCGCCCGCCAAACTCAAAAACGCAGAGCAATGCGTTGAAAGGTTGTAAAGCAGAGTTGCGATCGCTATTCTACTGGTTTGGTTATTCTAGATGCGATCGCCACCTCACCCCGTTTAAATTTATGCTGAAACCAATCTTGTCCATAGTTTTAGTCCTGGTAGCTATTACGGCAAACCTATTCTTTTTTGATATTGGCCAATTACAAGCCGCCCAAGATTGCCATAAGTCCTACCCAGATGTCTGTATTCCTTCGCCTCCTCCTGATTTGGATTGCAAGGACATAAGTTATCGCAATTTTAAGGTTTTACCTCCTGACCCTCACAAGTTCGATCGGGATCAGAATGGGGTTGGTTGTGAGCGGTAGTTTTGGGGGCGATCTCGCTATCGTCCCAGATGCCTTAAGTGTAATTTTGGTATTAATTCGTTAAATTTATCTAAAAATTTAGCTATAAAGCATACATATAGGATAAGACATGAGCTAAAATAACTCAGAATATCTGAAGTTAAAAAAATTAAACATCTAAATCAGAAACCTTATGTCGGATGAAAATATTGAAAGAGCAATAGTACCTGAAATAGTTCTTATACCATCAAGTAATACACCACCATCTCAGATTGAGACTTCTATAGGCGCATTTAGTCAGCCACTTGCAGAACTATTACAGCATATTGGTTTACCAACGGAAAATATTCTTTCACCTATTCAAGAACGCCGAAAAGTAATTTGTGCTTTAGAAAGTACCCTAGAAATTCTTCCGATGGAAGACAGAGCTAAAGCTGATTATTTATCCAAGTTTACTGTTGCAATTGCAGTTGGTTTATTTGATGGCGCATTAGCTTTTTTATGGAATGAGACTATTAAAGCGTTAGGACGTTTAATAGTTTGTTTCGACTTGCAATATTTTTACAAAGTAGCAGAAAGTATATCTCCAAAATATAAAAACTTAAACTCAGTAGAAGACTTAGAAGCAATAACTGCACATGATCTTTTAGAAATATCTAGAAGAATTGGTTTAGTTAACGATATTAATTTTCAAAGATTGAGCCAAGTTAATTATCTTAGAAATCATGCAAGTTCTGCCCATCCTAATGAAAACGATATTTCTGGGATTGAAATGTTATCTCTATTAGAAACTTGCCTAAAATATGCTATAATTGCTAAACCTGACCATTCTGTAATTCAAATTAAACAACTTCTCGAAAATATTAGAAAAAATCAAATTCCTGATGAAGACTTCGCTGTTATTGGTGAGAATATTTCTAATCAACCACAAGAAAGAATAAATGATTTTCTGCTATCAATATTTGGTATTTATTGCAATCCAAGACAAGAACAACAAGTCAAAAGTAATATAGAAAAACTAATTCCTTATGTTTGGGCTAGTGCTTTAGAAGATACTAAATATCATATAGGCTCTAAATTCGGTTTGTATAGAAAAAATGGAGATATTGATAGAAAAAATGCAACTCAAAAGATTTTAGAAATAGTTGATGGTCTTCGATATCGTGATGAAGATAGCTTGGCAGCAGAGCTTATTGAAAAACTACAAAATTTAAACACTGTCCATTTTGATTTTAATAACTTTTATAATGAATCTGTTCATGCAAAATCTATTTTAGAGTCAATTCCCAAAACTGGAATTCCGATAGCAGCAAGAAAGTTATTTGTCAAAGTTATTTGTATTTGCTCTTGTGGAAATGGGAATGGTTATAGAAATGGTATTGATGAAAATGCTTTACCTTACTACAACAAATTTATTGCAGATTTCACGGTAGACGAGATTAAAGAATTTTTGAAGCTTTTTAATGATAACGAGTTTGTTACTGATCTAAGTAAACCTAAAGCTGATGAAAGAATGCGGACATTAGCTAAATATTTTAAACAAAAAACAACCAATGTTCACATTAATAAAGCTTTAGATATTATTATAAATTTTCCTAAACAAATTTTGAATAAAGTTGCTAATGATTCTGATTACAAAGCGGTACTAAAATATGTATAGTTAAAAGAATTGCTATAGCTAGGCTTTAAGCCCGGTTAGTTGCGATCGCTATTCTCCTAGATGGTTTACCTGATAACCTAGCTTTAGTTTGGATAAAAGCGATCGCTATCTGATGGACTTGATTGGGGTTGGGCATAATCGCTATTCTCCTGATTGGGTTTGGTCTGGGGGGAGCGATCGCTATCTGATGGCTTGAGGTTTGTCCGGATGGGGGCGATCGCATACTCAAAACCCTTTTAGATTTTTAGCGTCTAGAATTACTAAAAATTTACCAGCTATCGATCCAGTAGTCGCGAATATAGCCAATTAATAATCCCAGTGTAATAGTCATAAAACAACCATTAGCAATGATCGAGAACATATCATTAGTGGGAATTAGCTTCGTAATTGCAAAAAACGCGATCGCTACAAACAAAGAGTATTTGCCAAAAGCTGGACTTAGGATAAAACTACTTAAGCCTGCAATGACTATTAGAACGTAGAATGTACATTCCCAAAATACTGTAGTTGTGGTGGTTGATGCGATGTTTGATAGATTTTGAATTTCTTCCATAAATTATAACCTCGGTTTTTGCTGATTATAGTTTATTTCTTCGATTTCAGCAACTGTGATAGAACTACTCATAACCTTAGCAGCTAAAACTTTTAAGCTTGGTTGTCTGGTTGGTTGATTTAAAAATCAAACATCCCTAATATTTAAAGTTCTCTAGTGTTATTTGCGATCACTTTTGGGGTACATTTATCTATGGAATCTGGAGTCAAATAAGCATTTTTAAGAAAATATGATTAATTAAATAGAATTTATTTATATATTATTGTGGTAATAAATATGCTATCATAAGCTAAGAGAAATATTCATTTAAGCTAGAATTAGAGTAATGATAAAAATATCCAATTCAAAATTATTAAACCAAATAAAATTACCTTTACACATTGTCACTTGTCGAAGTAATTTTACTTTCATAGACTTATTTGCGGGTATTGGTGGCTTTAGAATTGCCTTAGAAAAATTAGGTGGTAAATGCTTAGGGTATTCCGAAATAGACAAAAATGCTATTCAAGTTTATCAACAAAATTTTTTAAATTATCTAAATGCGGATGAAGTTGAATTAGGAGATATAACACTCATTAATGAACTGACCTTAGATGTAGATATTATAGTTGGTGGTGTACCTTGTCAACCTTGGTCAGTCGCAGGTAACTTAAAAGGATTTGAAGATCCTCGAGGAAAATTATGGTTTGATGTGATCAGACTAATTACTCAAAGTAAACCGAAAAGCTTTATTTTTGAAAATGTCAGTGGGTTGGCTAAACCTAAGCATAGAGAAAATCTTGAACTAATCTTAAATAACTTAGAATCAATTGGCTATTGTGTTAAATGGCAAATAGTTAACTCTTATGATTTTGGTTTAGCTCAAAATAGAGACCGAGTTTTTATCGTTGGCATCAGAAATGATTTAGAGAATTATCAAGAATATAGATTTCCTACTCCATTAAATATTCATCCCAAAGTGTTAGACATTCTTGATTATAGAAAAAAAATTACTACTTTTGAAAAAATTAAATTAGACCCAGAAATTTTATTTAATGGCGCTATTCCGCCATCAAGAAATCGTTTTCAAAAAGATGATGAATTAAACGATTTTTTTACATTTTCAGATTTAAGAAATGGACATACAACTATTCACTCATGGGACTTAATTAAAACAACTGCAAGAGAAAAGTTAATCTGTCTAACCCTACTGAAAAACAGACGTAGTAAAAAGTATGGGAATAAAGATGGAAATCCGTTATCTTTGGAAAATTTTCAAGATAGTATTCCAGACTTAAAACTAAGTGAGTTAGAACATTTAAGAAAACTAAATATTCTCCGATTAACACCTGATCAAAAGTATGATTTTGTTAACTCTAAAAATCTGACAGGGATAAATGGTATTTATAGAATTATATTACCTAATGCTGATATTATTCCAACTATAACAGCAACTGGCTCTAAAGATTTTATAGCTACTATATCAATTAACGCTAATAACCCTGAAAAATATAGAAATCTTTTTCTAAAAAAAATCTACAAACCTAAAAAATATATTCCACTCAGTGCAATTCATGCTTGCAGACTACAAGGATTTCCAGTAGATTTTGAATATCATCATAATGAAGAAATAGCTAAGGGTCATTTTGGCAATGCTGTACCTGTGCCTGTTGTTGAATATGTTACTAAAGAATTAATCAAAATTATTCTATAAACTATGTTTTCTTATTAGGATAAAATATATTATCAAATTCTTTTGAAAAATTTTCATTTCCTAATTCAATAAAGATTAATTCTAAATCCCTAAATGTATTTTGCTGACCAGAACAAAAATCCCAAAATTCATCTTCAACCCAGATATCATTTGACAAATTTAGCGGTGAACTCGACAATTGAGTTTTATTAGACTCTTTCCAAGATTTTTGGTTATTAGGATTAAACGGAATAACCATACGAGCTTCAACATTAACCATAGGATCTTGAGCAAGTCTATAAGCATACCATTCTAAAAGCTGATTACTATAATTATTAATAGCATTTTGATTTGGCTGTGACGTTTTAATATCAAACATATATTCTATATTATTTTTAGACAACGAGATTGTTAGCTAGTGCTTTACAACTAATATGGCGGCAATAACCGCCGAAAACCATGACTCAATACTACTATAAGAAAAAATATATTTCGTAACAGTAAGCTGGGAAATAGTAATTGAATTGGCTGACTTACCATATTAGTTTGAATACTTTGGCTAAGTTGTTTGGCCAAACATTCTATCCACTCAACTGACCGAGATGGTTCCAACAACCTACTCAGCCATTCTCTCGGAATTCCTTCTTTACCAACCGATGCCCCGACAATCCCACCCACCATTGCAGCAATTGAATCGGTGTCACCACCACATTGAATTGTCGCGATAATAGCTCCCTGGTAATCCTGTTGATGACTTAACCAAGCATGAATAGCCACGGGTACGGAATGATAGACATATCCAGAGACACCTTTGGAAAACCCTAGTCCTACTGCAAACTGCGGTGTAGACTCAGATTTTTTCACACTCTCTACTGCTTGACTAATCAGTGAGATGAGTTGATTGGCATCACTACCAAGACAAGAGTTTAGTTGACTCAGAAAATCTTCACCAGATATGGTTGTAGCTTGACAAGCATTTCTGGCAGCTAACGCGATCGCAAAAGCACCATACTCAGCTTTAGGGTCGGTATGTGTAATTCTTGTAGCAATCCGAACTACCTCCCGAAGTCTATCAAGATCGCCGATAGCTACGCCTAGAATTGCTGCACGCATCGCGGGGCCATTTCCAGCAGAAAAGACACCACTTTTGTCGGGGGAAACTCCGATCCATAACTTCAGGATAGAGCGTAGAGTTGCCAAACCAATTCCTGCTGGAAAACCAAGCAGCCACCAACGAAACCGCCAAGCTAATTGACTCTGAAACTCAACTAGATTTCTACCAGATGCAATCAACGACTGTGCAACAATGCAAGTATGTTCAGTGTCATCAGACACCATTCCAAAACCAAATAATAAACGATGTTGGTTTGGAAATCCAAGCAATTTGGAAGCGCGACGAGGGGATAAGCCTTCATAAGGAAGCCCAATTGCGTCACCTACCGCAGTTCCTAAAATTGAACCAACGATGTGAGATTGCTCCATAAAACTAGACTGCCCTAAATCAACAACACCACTTTTAATTTAGTTTTTTCTGCAATCGTACAGCTATTAAAATGTTTGAAAATCTTAGAAGATATAGCCTGAATATTTCTTAATTCTGAAAGTGATCGCCCCCAATTCCCAATCAACCATCTCAATAGCAGTGGGGGAACTTTTGCAAAATTTCAGACCTTGAACAGAGAATAATCCACATTTTAGATGCGATCGCCCCTAAAACTTCCAAATATCGGCCACAAGACCTAAAAAGTTGCGGGTTGAATGCGAGCCACTCCCAAACCCTCTGCATATTTGGCCACATCTAAACAACTATAGACCTACAGGATTGAAGGCGATCGCTCCCACCCACTAAACAGCGAGTCCTACCAGAATTACAGCGACCATTGAAAAATTTCAAACCCTGAGCAGAGAATAATCCTTAAATGCGATCGCATTTAATAGGGCTGACCATCCTTATGAGTAAAGTGCCATTTCCCATCTACCATCACTGCTAGCAGATCGTCGTCAGGATAAGTGACTGCATCGCCAGGGATGCGATCGCCTATTTCTAGGTAAATAATACCAATTCTCTAAATACCGACTACAGATAGTGCCTCTAATATATAGGCTCGTCCCGTAATTGAGGCAATTACTTTTGAATTCATCTTTTCTAGTTCTTTACTAATTAAAAGTCTTAATTCATCTAAGTTTCTTGGTAATTCCCATCTCAATCCCTTTTTGAGATACTGCCATACCTGTTCGATTGGATTTGATTCAGGACAATGGGATGGTTGAAACATTAAAATAACGTTTTTAGGAATTACCAACTTTTTAGCTTTATGAAAACCACCATTGTCTAACTGAATGATCAAAATACTATCCGAAAAATGCGCGGCTACTAAGTCTAAAAATATCTGAAAGCATTGACTATTGAGATGAGTAAACTCGTAAAAGAAATGTTCCCCTGTCTTTGGCTCTACTACGCCATAAATATAAGTCGCTTGAAATTTCCACTGCACTTTACCAATTGGTTTTACCCCACGAATGGTAATTTTTCTCCCACTAATCGTTTTCATGCCGATCCGCGTTTCATCTTGACATAAAAATCTGACTTTATCTCCTAAACTCATTACTGTTATGGCAAACCAACTCAGCATAGCTAGGTCCTCTGCCAAGTGATTTCTAAAATTATCTAACTTTTTTTTTGACTGTTCTGTACTTTTCGGCCTGGCGATTTTTGGTGAGGCTTTTAGTTTATAATGCACTAATTGATGAACGGTTTTATATTTAGCTTCTATCCCAAGGGTGGATGATAGCCATTGACAAATTTCCCCATAACTATTAAATCCTTCCTCTTCATTTAGTCGTTTTTCTAAACTTTTTACCGCCCAGTCAGGAATTTTTCTCGGTCGGCCTGTACCCACTTTTTTCCCCAGATATTTGGCCAATCCTCCTTGACGGTATTTGGCTAACCAATCTTGAACGGTAACTCGATTTCTGCCCAAGATTTCAGCAACTTCTGTGACTGTTTTAGCTTTGTTTATCTTGAGTAGATATAATGCTTGTAATCGTTCTTTTCCTGGACCAGTTTTTTCCACTGCGAGCAATTTCTTCAGCTCGGCTTCACTTTCCTTAATGTCTAGGTGATAAACTCCTGCCATATTTTTCCTTCAACTCTACTCAAATTATACTCTACACTATCTGTAGTCAAAGTTGCAAGAATTGGTATAACTTCTTCATTAGTGTTGTTTACTAAGTGATGGGCATTACCGGAACCTGCCCTAAAACCCGCACACATACCCGGAGATAGTTGCTGCTCCCCTTCATCTGTAATCAATGTGGGATTGCCTTGCAAAATATAGATAAATTCATCTTGAGTGGTATGGGCATGACGCAGGGCAGAAGCCGCCGAGGGTAATAATTTTGTTAGGTTGACACCGAAATTCTTCAGGTCCGAATAAATCCCCTAAAATGCGTTTCTCTCGTCCTTCCATTTTCTGGGCATAGGGTTCTGGGTAATAACTTTTCTTGGCACGGGGGACTACTTCGCTGGAAAGGATCGCGCTTGGATAGTTGGAGTCTGACATTTCTATCTAATAAGGCGAGAACTACTAGGGCATTTTAATTTATTACAGAATCAATGCGATCGCCCCCAAATCTCTCAATATCTGGCCACTCTAAGAAAAATTAGCCTTTAACTTGGGGGAATGGATACTATTCGCTACAGTTTTTCAACATCCAGCCACTCCAGAAAATTGCTGATAGACTGGGAATGGGATGCGATCGCCACTCCAAGCTAAACATTTTCCCCCAGTAATGACTATGTGGTTCAATTGAAAGCGATCGCTCCCAAATTAGAGACATAATAACTTAGGCATTACTTGCACTAATAAAGAAAAATAGGAGTATTTTATGGATTCAAGGGCAATTTTATTGGGGATTAACTTGATTTCTTTTATTATTGCAATTTATTATATTTTTATAGCAAAAGAGCCATTGGGAATATTTCTTTTAGTAATCATTGGATATGCTTATTTTAATAGCGCGTATATTCGAGGAATATTATGTATGCGGCAACATCAATTTCCAGAGGCAATAGATAATTTCCAAAAAGCTATAAGAATAAGACCTAATTTGTCTATAACTTATTTAAACCTGGCCTATGCTTTTACATATATTAATCAACAAGAAACTGCAATGTTTTATTTTTCTAATTTTATTCACCTAAATTCTAACAATTTTGTAGGCTATTATAACCGTGGGATGGTGCTTTATAATTTAGAATTATTTGATGATACGCTTGCAGATTTCAATCAAAGTATAAAATTTTACAAAAATTATCCAGCAGCCTACTATGGACGTTGCAATGTTTATATTAAATTGAATTATCTGAATGACGCGATCGCAGATTTTAAATTAGCTAATAAATTAGAACCTAAATATCCTATCCAACCCAACGATATACATGGATTGTATCATGCAGGATTAGCTCATAGTTCTTATAGTAACTTCAATCTTGCTCTAGTCTATTTATACAAAGCAGCCCGTTTATGTATAAAAAACCGGAACGACTGTATGCTTGTAATTATTGAAGATGCTATTAAGACTCTGGAGTCTGAGATGTAGAGTTAATGCGATCACCTAAACAAAAATAGCTAACCTTCAGACCAAAAGATGGTAAAGTCTGAGAGAAATTAAAAGCGATCGCCGCTCACCCAAAACATCTAAATTGCACAATTGTTCACCCAAATTGAAACTGTGCAGCGCCGTCGCGGATAAACGCTAGGATAATTACAGAGTAAAGACCCTAGCTAAAATATTCATCTCAGCAAAAATTACCTTCACAAGTTTCTCTAAAAAATTAGATGTTTTTGGTATCGAAACTGGAACAAATGGCCATAATAATTGCTAATTGCTTGGTAGTTGCTATTGGGCGATCGCCACTCCCATAATTTAAAGCGATCGCGACCTCAAGCTAGACAAAAATATAACCGGAGAAATATCAATTACTCGTATTCGAGATTGGTGTCAAACCCATAACCCACCAAATCCTGAAACGATAAATCAAACACTTGATCATCTTGCAGATGACGGTCAATGAGTTCTAGCCGATGCAATTCTTGCTCAATCTCATAGATGCGCCGACAAAGTTGGCTTATCTCTTCCTTTTCTTCACTAGAAATATCATCTTGAGAGTAGAGTGTGGCAGGCCCACGTCCATGACCGTAACTGTTATCAAAAACACGCAGCATAAATGAACGGACTTTCTTAGAATCGCTCATAAAATTGTTGAGCGCAGCATTACGCTTTTCTAGTCGCTCTTGAAGTTGAGTGATCCGATATCCGATAGCCGCTTTAATCTCTTTGCCACTCTTGCGAAACTTGATATCTAATGGCATAGTAAACTCCTTAACTCATGATACTAACTGTATCCGATTGCTCCTGTTCTGACAATCCATTTGATCCCCTATACCCCAAACTCAAGTAATTGTCTTTGTCGAAATCTTCATGGTCTCACTTTATGCGATCGCCACTCTCCAGCTCCATATCTAGAATTGCGGTTTGAATGCGATCGCCTAAAACAAATCTAGAATCAGGTCGCGATCGCTACTCTCTAACTCCACAAATCAAACTCATAAATTAAATACGATCACACCTAAGCAAATATTGAAAGCGATTTCTATTCTTAAACCCAATTAGATTCAAAGTTTGCTGGATTGGGAGCGATCACACCTAAGCATGAGAAAATAATCAGAAAATATTTCAATAATTATATAAGCAACCATGCTGGCGATTTAATTCAATCATTACCGACAGGAAAAATCTCGCCACGGAGAGCGATCGCCAAGTACCGCACCAGTGAAGAAGGAAAACTGGCAAAACTTGAGGCACAACAAAGATATAAGCGATCTGAAAAGGGTAAAGAAGCTCAGTTACGGGCTGCTCAAAAATATGAAGCAGCTAATCTGGAGAAACGTCGCAAACAAAAAGCTGAGTGGGCTAGGAAAAACTACCAACGGAAAAAAGTGGCTGCGACTGAACTTGCAACGTAATTATCCAAAGTTTGCAACAAAAATTAATGATGTTGAAGTTCTTAGCAAGTGATAGCACCAGATTAATTGTTGGGTATTTTATGTAAATAACCAGCTTATTTAATAATATGAAAACTCAAGAGTTATTAAAGCTTTACAAACGAGGTAGGAGAGACTTTCGCGGTCATGACCTTCGAGGTTTATCTTTTGAAGGTAAAGACTTATCTGGTGCAGATTTTTCTAAATGTGATATTAGAGGAACTAACTTTAGTCGCGCTAATCTTACGGGTGCTAAGTTTGTAGAAGCTAAAGCTGGATTGCAGAAACAGTGGGTGATTGGCTTATTTATTTTTTGTTATTTATTATCTGCTTTTGCTGGATTGTTTATTTCCATTTTAGTTGCTTTTATCACACTTATATTTTCTAATGAATATAATAATATGATCATGGGTTGGATCAGCATATTTATAACTTTTAGTTTAAATTTGATTCTTATTTACCGAGGATTTAAACCCGTCGCCTACACTGTCGGATTCCCTATTCGCTGCACTGTCCGATTCGCTGTCACCTACATTGTCGGATTCCCTATTGCTTACGCCTGTTGCTATCACTATGGCAATCGCTGTTGCTGTGGCCGTCGGTGTGGCCACCTTTGCCAGAACCTTCGCCACAATTGTCGCTATCGCCATTATTCTAATATTATTCTACAGTTACATTGGCTGGTGTGCTATTAAAGGAGATTCTAAATATAACAAGATTCGAGAAATTGCAATTAGGTTAGCTGCTACAGGTGCTACTAACTTTAACGGTGCAATTCTAGCTGATGCTGACTTTACCAAAGCCTCACTTAAAAATACTGACTTCCGAAAATCTGACTTAACTAATACTTGTTTTCAAGATGCTAAACAATTAGATTTAGCTTGTTTTAATGATCTTTAGTTTGAAGCTAATTTGAAAATTCGTTAAATGTTTATTTTGATAGTCTGGTCTAAGCGATCGCAATCTCCCAACCAACGCCCAAGCATCAATAACCATAGGATCACTCAATTGCTCTCCAAAAATAATCAGGCGATCGCCCTAAATAATTCAAGTTTCCATAGCAAAATCTTCTGGATCAATATACCAATTAATCCAGCAAATTGCTTCTCTAGCAGAATCAAGATCGGGTGGAACACGCAGGACATGGATATGAGCTGTACTTGGACAAGTCATTTTTAGTAGATGGATGGGTTCAACATCAACATCCGCATCAATTTTGAGTAATGTATATTCCCGATAGCGATCAATTTCGATTGCTCCTAATTCTTCAATGATGCGATCGTATCCCAGTCGCTGAAGTAACATTCTCCGAATTTCAGCATTTTTTTCTGTAATTAACCATTCAGCTTTCCATTCCTCTGAATGAGTCCAATAGCGACGTGGAAGATTGACACCAAAACAGTAAACCTCCAAATCTTGATTAGGATGATTAGCCAAAGTAGATAAATCTTCAATAGAGTTACCACAGAGCTGAAGCATTCTTAAAGAATGGATCTGCCCTATCTCTGTTGGGATGCTTGTTAGTTGGTTATGAAACAGATCGAGAGTTTCCAAAGATTGGAGTTGTCCAATCTCTGCTGGTAGGTTTGTTAGTTGGTTTTGCCACAGATCGAGTGTGTTTAGAGAATGGAGTTGTCCGATTTCTGCTGGTATGCTTGTTATTTCATTTCTCCACAAATCAAGTCTAGTCAAAGAATGGAGTTGTCCTATCTCTGGTGGTAGACTTGTTAGTTGATTCCAACGCAGATTGAGTGTGGTCAAAGAACGGAGTTGTCCTATCTCTGGTGGTAGACTTGTTAGTTTGTTCCCGCGCAGGTTGAGTATGGTCAAAGAATGGAGTTGTCCGATCTCTGCTGGTAGGCTTTTTAATTGATTGCCAGACAGCCAAAGGTTTTTCAAAACACATAACAGTCCTATCTCTTTTGGCAAAGTTGTCAATCCCTTGCAATTGAGAAAAAGTTCTGTCTTATCTAATGAACTAAGAATTATTTCTCGTATTTCTGTTTCTTCCATGTTCAATATCTTTTTCCTTTTCTTTATGGCCAATTACAATCCTAAAAGATGTGATCGCCGCTTATTTTTCATTATTTCTTCTAATTCTGCGACTAAATTATATGCGATCACAAATAAAGAAACCTTCTACCATACTGCACCAAACAAGGTAATCAAAATATTGCCCCAGTAAGATCAGCTTCACTTAAGTTTACATCAATCAATATAGCATCTCTAAAATCAACATCTTTAAATACAACAGGATTATCGTTTAATGAACTAAGATCATATATACCTATCTTGCCAAAATCATTTTTTCCTGTAATCAAAGCTTTACTTAAGTTAGCTTTTCTGAGATTTGCACCTGTAAAATCTGCACCTCTGAGATCAGCTCCTTCAAGATTTGCTTCTTCAAGATTGGCATTTCTGAAATTTGCTCCATCAAGTTGAGTGTTACTTAGATTTGCTCTAACTAAAATTGCGTCTTTAAAATCTGCTAATGATAAAAGCGCACCACTTAAATTAGCATCTGTAAAATTTGCCTGTGCTAAAGATGCCCTAAAAAAAAGCCCTCCCATCATAGATCCACAACTAAAATCAGCATCGGCTAAGTTGGCATTAGAAAAATTAGCTTTAGTAAATTCTACTGAACAGAGAAACTGACCTCGGCTCAAATCTGCATAGCTTAAGTCAGCTTCACTAAGGTCTAAACATTCTAAGTCACAGTCTTTCATATTAACTCTGCTCAGATTTATTTTTGTTAAATCTATATCATCTTCAATAGATACAAATTCCTTTATTAGCTCATCATCACATGAAAGAGAACCACCACCCAAAGCACTAATATATGCTCTTTCTAAATTCGGAATTTTTTCTGGATTGTTTTCTCTCCAGGTATTCCAAACTTTGGCTCCTCGACAAAAAATTTCTAATTCTGACATTGCAGATAGTTCACTATGTTCTAATAATTTAGGATTGCTTTTGTTTCTCAGTGCTTCTAACGATATAGTGATTTTACGTTCGCAAGTATGATCCAAATCTTCTGGATTAGACATTTAGTTGCTCCTTATCAAATTCTTAGAAAACAGTTTGACTATTTTTTTCACAAATTTCCCAACTAACTCCTAAGCAGCACTAAACACAGGCTAACTTACCAGGAGAAGTTTGTCAGCCACTTGGCGATCGCTCACCAAAAATTAATCTATCCCGCCCCACAGATTCAACCAGTCTGTGTCCAACATGGGGCTTTCCAGACTGCATCCCAAATGACTGCGGGCAAAGTTCCCATAGTTTCTAGTTCTGTGACTAACTGATTTGCTTGATCTATGGTGGCGATCGCCATTTCTCCAACTTTTGCCCAAGCTGCACTAATCACCGCTGCACTCACCGGGGGGATTTTTTCTGTGGGACTGACTAGCAGTTGGGTTAATTGGCGATCGCTCTCAATATCTGAAATCATTACAGTTACTAGATATTGGGGAAATATCTGCTTGTAACAAAAGTTAATGATGTTGAAGTTTTCAGCAATACTGACACCTGGTTAATTGTTGGCTATTTTGGTGTAAATAACCAGTTTGCTTAATTATTTATATGGAAGCTCAAGAGTTACTAAAGCTTTACGCAGAAGGCAGGAGGGATTTTCGCAGTCAAGACCTTCGAGGTTTATCTTTTAAAGGTCAAAACTTATCTGGGACGGATTTCTCTGAATGTGATATTAGAGGAACTAACTTTTCTAAAGCTGATCTTACGGGGGCTAAATTTGTAGAAGCTAAAGCTGGATTGCAGAAACAATGGGTAATTGGTTTGTTAATTATTTGTTTTCCGTTGTCTGCACTTTCAGGGTTTATTACAGCAATTTTTAGTGCTCTTATGTCAGAAATATTTAGCCTTGATAGTAGTAAGTTTATTATGGGCTGTGTAAGTATATTGTTGTTTTGTCTTTTTAATTTTTTCTTTATTTACCGAGAAGTTAACGCCGTCGCTGTCGCCTTCGCCTTCGCCTTCGTCGCCTTCGCTTTCGCCTTCGACTTCACCGTCACCGGAGCCGTCGCCGTCGCCGAAGCCTTCATCGTCGCCGGAGCCGTCGCCGGACCTGTCGCCGGAGCCGTCGCCGTCGCTGGAGCATTCGCCATCGACGGAGCCGTCGCTTTCGCCGTCGCCGGAGCCGGAGCATTCATCGGAGCCGTCGCCGGAGCCATCACCGTCGCCAGAGCATTCGCCGGAGCCGGAGCCCTTATATTTCTACTACTAATATTCTTATACACTACTTATATCGGTGGGTGTGCTATTAAAGGAGATTCTAAATATATCTTGATTCGAGAAATTGCAGTTGTTTTTGCTGCTATAGGTGGTACTACCTTTAACAATGCAATTCTAACTAATACAGACTTTACAAAAGCTATACTTAAAAATACAGATTTCCGAAAAGCTAGGCTAAGTCTTACTTGTTTTAAAGAAACTAAAAAACTAGACCTAGCTCGTTCCGGCAATACATATTTGAAAAACAGAGAAATTCAAGAACTAGTCCAAACAGGACAGGTAAAAAATAAGAACTTCGATTACCAAGATTTACAAGGCATCTATTTAAAAGGAGCTAATTTATCTGATGCTAGTTTTATTGGAGCAAATCTGAATTATACTAATTTTCAAAATACCGATTTGACAAGTGCTGATTTGACAAGTGCTGATTTGACAAATGCTGATTTGACAAATGCTAATTTGACAAATGCTATTCTTACTAGAGCGAGCTTAAATGGCGCTAACCTATATAATGCTAATTTATCTAACGCCAAGCTTGTCCAAGCTCAGTTAGACAAAACTGACTTTACAGATGCTATTCTTACAGGAGCTTATATCGAAGATTGGAGTATAACAAGGAGTACCAAATTTGATGGTGTAAGATGCAAATATGTATATATGAGACTACCTACTAAAGACAATGACCAGCCAATTCGTAAACCTGATAACGAACATGAGGTATTTGCAGATGGGGAATTTGGAGATTTCATTAAACCAATATTTGATACACTGGATCTTTACCATACTCAAAATATCGATCCTCGTGCGATCGCCATTGCTTTGAAAAACTTGGCTAAAAACAACCCTGATGCTCAGATGGAAATCAAAGCAATGGAAAAAAGAGGGAATAATTTTCTAATTCGACTTGCTATATCACTGAACGCAAATCGTTCTAAATTAAGTGCAGAATATTTTAAAGACTACAATAAAATTAAATTATTAAACGAACAACAGCAAGCTCGTTTGTCAGAAAAAGATGATAGAATCAAAAGTTTAGAAAATATGATAGTCTCAATGATGGTCTCATCGCTGAATAAACCTACATTGTACGCAGAAAATTATCACAACCACGGGAATACTATGTCAAAAGATAACACGGAAATTAACATTGGTTCTATTGGCGGTAATGCTATAGGGATAGGTAATATTAGTGGGACAGTAACCGCTACTATTGGGCAACTTGCCAAGTCTGAAGCTCCAGAAGCTCCTAAACTTGTAGAATTACTAAAGCAATTACAATTAGCGATCGAATCTGACACTCATTTATCAGAAAAGGACAAGGCCAAAGCATTAAAACAGGTGCAAGCCCTAGCTGAAGCAGGTCAAAATCCCAAGGATGAAGATAAAAAAGACTTGGCCGATACAGCAATCACCATGCTCAAAGGCATAGTAACTGGACTACCAGGGATTGCTGCTGCTGCTACAGCTTGTAAAGAATTACTCCCATTAATTACATCGGTGTTTGGGTTATAGGCAAGATTTAACTGCACCAGTTTAGCTCAAAACTTGGCTGGGACTGGCAATGCGATCGCACCTTCACTAACCAATCAAAAAGAGACACCAATAATCTATGTCCCTCAAAATTGGTTGATGCGATCGCCATTTCTCCAACCAACTTCCAAGCAGCACTAAGCACAGACCAACTCACCAAGATTGCTGACAGGTTCTATGCCAAAAGTTTTGGATATTTTCTTGATAATTTGCTACTAATTCTATCTGACCATTTTGATTAAATTTCCAACTATTTGCTTCCACAATAGGAGCAGATTTTTTTGTCAATATCTCCGGAGCATTTTTATTAATATTACCAGATTGTATATGTATTTTTTCGTTCGTTCCTAAATCAGACAGAACTGAGCGATGAAATAATAAATCGTAGGGTGCTGAAGGTTCCCCACCTCTACCTGTGAGAATAAAATTATTATCTTTCACTCGGGCACAAGTATTATTAATTTGATTACTCAAATCAGCAAAATTTACTGGTAAATGATCTAACCCAGTAGCCGGATTAATATCAGGTGTATTAATTGTGACGATACCGCTAAATTTTGCGCCTAAACTGGAAGTGGCTGTAATATCACTAAGGGGTGTTAAATATGGTCGATATTCTGTGCCAAAAATCCCTTGACTATAGATACTGATACTCCCACCAAAACCGATTTGAGCATTTGCCGTAATATCACTATTTTCTAAAGCGACTAAATTATCAGTTTGGATGGTAATATTACCCCCATTAGCAGCACCGGCATCCGTGTTAATTCGACTATTATGACGCAGTTGTAAATTCTGGATTTGGAGATTAATACTACCGCCTAATCCAGACGCTGTATCCGCATTAATGCTGCTTTGATTATCCAGGGAAATTAAATTACCAACAACATTAATATTACCAGCTTTTCCTGTTCCTAATGTTTGCACATTCAGACTTGTCCCATCCTGGAGTAACAATTGATTAACAGTTAAATTCAAGAAACCTGCATTTCCTGTAGCGTTGAGATTAATTTGGTTATCCAAAATCCCATTACTAGCTGAAATTTGACTGTTAAATTGATGCGGATCTGTCGTAGCTATAAGTTTGAGCTGTTGTGCATTGATAAAAATATTTCCTGCATCTCCTACGCCTAAAGATGAAGTAGAAATCCCTCCTCCATTTTGCAGAGTTAGTACAGGTGTGAAAATCCGGATATCACCTCCTGAACTTTGGCTATTTGTTTCCGCATTAATACTACTATATCGGCGAGTACCATCTACTAAAAATCCGGAATTGCCTATGATATCTATAGACTTAGTCGCATTGATGATTATATTCCCCCCGGGTCCAGCTTTTTGACCGACTATTTGTTGATCTAAAACGTAACCACTTCCAGACTCAATCGTACCACCATCAGAGATAGTTAATTGCTTAGTATTGATATTAATATCATCAGCTTTTCCCCCTACCCCCAGGCTAGTATTAGCAATAAAAGTTTGCACAAAACTTCCATCAGTAAAACCTCGAATTTCTACGGATTCGGAAGCTTGGATATTAATCTTACCTGAGGTCGTATTACTAAAGGTAGTGCTAGCGACAAATGCGTTATCTTGTAGGATTAATTTTTCTACTTCAAACGTAATATTTCCCGCTGTAGTTGCGGTACTAAGCTGATCAGTACCACTCTGAATGAAAGAACCATCCAGAGTAGCAATTTTAGCCTGAATAGTGATATTTCCAGAATTCCCTGCTCCGCCAGTCGAGCTAGATATACCACCGCCATTTTTTACAAGTAAATTCCCAGTATCAATCTTAATTTCTCCTGCATGTCCACTGCCAGTAGTCCCACTAAATACAACAAATGTTGAGTCAAAAGGATTAGCAATTCCTTCTAATAGATAAGTAGCCAGGGTTTGTTGATATTTATTAGCTCCAATTCCACTCAATTCTACTGCGTTATTAGTGCTGATATTGATATCACCTCCCTGTCCTACTCCCAGGGTTAAACTATATATTTGTGCTCCTGCTTCTGTCTGAAAATTGTTACCGTTAATATCGATACCTCTACCATCGGCATTTCCTAGAGTTAACGCATATATTTTACTCCCATTTAGGAGAATATTGCCCCCTTTATATCTACTTTTCCTCCTCCGATTCCGCTAGTATTGATAGTGGAATTATTAGCTGTTATATTCCCAAAATTGAGAATGTTGCTATAATCAAAACTTAGGCCGACTGGAGTGGTTTGCAAGTTGACTAATCCGGCATTAGCCACACTACCTAGATGTATTTCTCCTGATGATACAGTCAAATTACCATTGTTTAAAATAATATCCCCACCGATGAGGGCTAAAGTTTGACCAGGCATCACTTCTAACCCGACATTTTTGGGTAAGGGAATACTCGGATCTACAGATGGTAGTGGTAATAAACTGGTGACTTGAGATTGATTCGTAATACTTTGAGGATTGGTGCCAAATTGTAATCCTACGGGTACATTAATTGCTAATAGGGATGGTGGATTAGGATTAACTGCACTAAATTCGCTCCCATCGGCAAATTTGATACTATTCGCAGTAGTTCCAATCAAGGAACCGCCAATTCCTAACTGGGCGTTTGGTCCGAAGATAATCCCCTTCGGATTAATCAGAAATAAATTAGCATTACCGTTGGCTTTAATTAATCCATCTATATTAGAAATATTATTACCAGTAACGCGACTGATGATATTTTGAATATCGACTGGATTATCAAAAACAGCCACATTGCCCGTCGGGAGCGAAAAGTTTTGGAAACTGTGAAATAAATTAGCCCCGACTCTGGTCCCAGCGGAAATATAATTAATATTATTATTCACATTGACAATCGTATTGTTCGGTAGAGTACGATCAGGAATGATTTGTCCCCATCCTAGAGGGGTAATAATGAGATTGCTACTAAAAACAATCACACCAATATTGGCTAAATTTTTCGCTTTAAAAAGATTCATAAATTACCCCGCTTTAAACCCATCCGTGAATGGGATCTTTTTTCTCTTTTCTGACAGCGACCAACCAGTTTGTTTATATTCAACTGATCTGCCGAGAAATCCCATTCCAAGCCCGATCCGCAGCAGATTGTCTTGCTTGGGATTTTTTGTTCAATCTATTCATAAAATTATGCTGCAACAAAAACAGCGATCGCCAAACTAAAATGGCAATTCAATTAGCTGAACTAATTAAAACATTAACCAGTCTGTTGATGTGATTCTGTCCAACAGGGTGCGCTCCATACTGCATTCCAAATAGCTACTGGTAAATTTTCCAATACCTCTAATTCTGCCACCAATTCATTAGCCCTTGATATACTTGCGATCGCCAATTCTGAAACCTTCTCCCACGCTGCACTAATCACCGTCGCACTCACAGGAGGAATATTTTCTGTGGGACTGACTAGCAATTGGGAGCCTTAAAAAGTAAATTTGAACAGGAAAAATTTGCTTATCACTACATTTTTGGCACTACCAAACTAGGATTCTCTTAAGAACTATAACGTTCTTGAGTCCAAGGATCACCTCGACGATGATAACCATTCCTTTCCCAAAAACCTAATTCTTCTTCTGCTCCCAGAAACTCTAACCCATTAATCCATTTCGCACTTTTCCAAGCATAGAGATGAGGGACCACTAACCGCATTGGACCACCGTGATCAACTGGGAGGGATTGACCAAATAAAGTATGAGCAAAGAAATTTTCTGCTCGAAGAAAATCTGCTAAGGAAATATTAGTAGTATAACCACCATAACAGTGTTCCATGAGATAGACTGTTTGGGGATCATAGTCAATATACTGAATAAAATCAGTAACTTTCACACCAGTCCACTCCACATCCAGCTTAGACCAATGGGTAACACAGTGAAAATCAATGGTAAAATTGCTTTGGGGCATATTCATGAAATCATTCCAGTTCAAAGTAAGTGGTTTCACCAATCCCCAGACTTTAAATTCCCATTGGTCAAGATTAATTTGGGGTGTATCTCCGTAAGTCATCACTGGAAACCCTTTAGTCAGGTGCTGACCCGGAGGGACGCGATCGCTTAGTTCTGGTCCTGGTTTTTGAAAAAATTTTCCAATCATATCAATTAAATAGGAATAACTTACATTTCATTATAAAATGAGATGCTGATAATCATTAAAGTCAAAAAATCACCCCAGTCATAATCGATAGGAGGTAGTTTAGCAAAGGAAATGATGAAATTTAGTGTAGTTAAACAGCAACGGACTTGGTGGACAATTTCCTCAACAATCATTATTTGTGGTTTGATCGGGATTTTCATTTCCCTGATCAAATTTCATGCTCCGGTACGTCCCAGTCTTGACTTTATTGGTGGCACCAGATTACAATTTGAATTAGATTGTACTAAACCGAACAATTGCGATCGCCCGATTGATCTTGCTAATGTGCGTAGTGTTTTAGATCAGCAAGGGTTAGGTAATAGTAGTATTCAAATTATTGGTGCAGAGCAACATACTGTTTCGATTCGGACTGAACCTTTAGATGTGGAAAGACGAACAAAACTCCAAACTGCTCTAGCAGAAAAAATTGGTAGTTTTTCAGCTAAACAAACTCAAATCGATACCGTCGGTCCGATCATTGGTAAACAACTGTTAACCTCTGGATTAATTGCTTTAGTAGTTGCTTTTAGCGGAATAGCTGTTTATCTCACCTTTCGGTTTCAATCCGACTATGCCATGTTTGCCATAGTGGCGTTATTTCATGATATTGTGATTACCGTGGGATTATTTTCAATTTTAGGATTAGTAACCGGAATTGAAGCAGATAGCTTATTTATTGTCGCACTTTTGACGATCGCGGGTTTTTCAGTCCAAGATACAGTCGTGATCTATGATCGAGTCCGAGAAAACCTCCACCTCCATCCAGAATTATCAATCAACGAATTAGTAGATGAATCAGTCCGTCAATCGATTACGCGATCGCTCAACACAGTTTTCTCTGTATTATTAACCCTATTCTCAATTTTCCTCTTTGGAGGAGAAACACTGAGAAACTTTGCTTTAACCTTAATCATCGGCTTTACGATGGGAGCTTATTCCAGTATATTTATTGCTAGTGCTCTTTTGGCTTGGTGGCGATCGGAGCAAATCAAAAGAAAGCAATAAAACTAAGGTTTATCGGGAAAATCAGGAGCTTTCAAAGAAGGTAAACTTGTCGGTAAGGGTGAAGAGGAAGATTCTGGTGACTTGGAATTAAGTAGAGTAGTTGACACTAAAACATAACCAAGGTAAGCAGGTAAGAGCGTAAAAATAAGTGCTACCAAAGTTCCTAACCAAGTAATTAAATTTGAGGAAGAACCATAGTGACAGCGATAGGGATCAAAAGATAATAATTCCGGTTTAATCACTTCCCGTAAAGCGATCGGTCGTTTAAAACGAACACGATGATCATCTAACTTTTCTAATAAAATCCAACCAGCTTGCGCTTCTTCATCACATAAACGTTTAAAAATAATCGGATTACGGAACAAATCACCATTTGCCCGAACAATTTTAAATTCCCAACCAGCTAAACGAGGATCTTTTAAATTGGGCAGATTATGACCATTGGTGAGAGCCTGGGGTGGTACTAATTTGCGAGATTGTTCCAAAGGTAGATCATCCTTAGATTGATAACGGGTCAAAATTTCTTCCTCCTCCTCTTACTAGATATCATCTTTAGATTGATAACGGGTCAAAACTTCTTCTTCTTCCTCCTGCTGTTGTTCGAGCTGAAGTTGATATCTGTGCATAAAGCTACTGACAATCACAACAGCTAAACCCAAACTACCAACTAAAAAACTCCAAATCAATATTGCCCCCATAGTGATTTTCCATCAATAATGCTTTTAATTTAACCAAACTAATGTCATTTAGGAACAGATCAGAAAAATCCCCCAATTTGACAACCAAATTACCGCCGAAAGTATCCTAATGCAATTGCTTCGGTAAATAACCTTCTACCAAACAATCCGGTCCAACAGGTTTCCAAACCACCCTTTCTAAGGATAAAGCTTCGGTCATCACAGCAAAGCCTAAATCCCCAACTGGTGAAGGAGCATTTCTCCCACCCACAATTTTAGGAGCAATAAAAGCCAGAATTTTTTGGACTGCACCTTGGGCGATCGCACTTGCGGCTAATGTCCCACCACATTCCCAGAGAACAGACAATAACTGTCTTTTATAGAGATATTCCATCACCTTAGCGGGTGTTAAAGGCGTTAACTCCACCACGGACACACCCTTCTTCAATAACAACCGCTGAAAATCCGGAGAAGAACCGGACTCGGTAATGACCAAAGTATTTGCTACAGAAGTTTCCCATAAATGGGCATCAACTGGTAAATTTAGACTCCGACTCATGACTACTCGTAAAGGATTACGAGCATTTTCACCATGGGTAGTTAGTTGGGGATTATCCAAACACACCGTATTAGTGCCAACAATAACCGCATCACAAGCAGAACGCAAGAGATGAACTTCATGACGAGCTTGTGGACTTGACACCCAAGCACTATGTCCCTGACTAGTAGCAATTTTCCCATCAAGAGTCATCGCATACTTCAAAATTCCTAACGGACGATGGTAAAGAATGCGATGGACAAAAGCTTCATTTAACCTTTGACAAGCATCTTCTTCTATCCCTACCACTACTTCAATTCCCTTTTCCCGTAACTGAGTAATTCCACCACCAGTGACCAAGGGATTAGGATCAACCATCCCGACTACCACTTTAGCAACTCCTGCCGCAATTAAAGCTTCTGTACAAGGAGGTGTTCTCCCATAGTGATTACAAGGTTCGAGGTTGACATAAATCGTCGCTCCCTTAGCTAAATCACCAGCTTCTCGTAAAGCAAAAACTTCTGCATGGGGATGTCCAGCTCCGGGATGAAAACCTTCCCCAACAATTTTGCCATCCTTAACGATCGCAGCACCAACTAAAGGATTAGGAGCAGTCCTTCCTAGAGCATGACGAGCTAATTCTAGACATCGGTGTATCATTGCTCGATCGAATGCTGCTGGGTCAGAAAAGTGTAAGCGGATCAGCTCGGTTTGGCTCCCCTCTGTATCGCGTTGAGCGTCCATTGGAAAACTTTCCATGAATTAGAAACTATTTTCCCTGAGTTTAAGTTAAAACTGTCTAAATTTTGTGTACCGAGGTGGTTAAATTGAGTCAAAAGTCCCATTAAAGAGGGCGCAGAGCTCTTGCACCCCTACTGTTTACGTCTCAAAAAAAAAGCCATTTCATAATCCTTAGTTATCGTAAATTAATGATGGATGGATTGGGATGCGTGCTGTTGGCGATCGCACTTAGGGCACTTAGGGCGTAATTTACCGGATTTATGGCTATTTTATTTTCCCATTAGCGCCTTCATTTTCAATCGCTGAATAAGCATCTTTTGGCAAAAGTCCTAACCAGGGATCGGTGCTAGGTGTTAAAAATAGGTCACTATAAACCTGGTTATTGAGATGATCAACATTATTCCAGGGATTATCAATCAACCAGGCGTAAATTTTCGGCTGTAATAGGTATTCATTCCGAACTGAATCCAAAGCGATCGAAGATTGAAATTTATTCAAAATGGGTACTAAAGGATCATCGGAGGAGCCTGGTATAATACCTTGATTAGAAATATTCCAAGCTTGGGAATTTTTACTTCTCATTAAATCTTGACTATTCTGATCTAGTAGTGCTTCGGGAAGATGAAGTTCGGCGATTTTTGTCCAAGCTGAATCATCGGTTACACTTGACATGACTTTTTGATTAATCCCGATCGCAGAAATAATAGGTAGTTCTACAAAACCTTTCGATATAGCTCTTCGACCTGCTTCTTGAGCGGTAGGTATTTGGGTAGGAACATTAACTAATCCGGTTGGTGCTGGAATATCTAATTTAGCTAGATCTGCTTTCCATTTGGTTTGAATCTCGGTTAATCGATCGCGCTGATATTGACGAATAATATTTATTTTTGCAGCGGAATTATTAACTTCTGATACTTGAATTTGGTTGACTTGCTTGACAATTTTTTCCGCTTGCTCTAATTGGTGCAAAAATATTTTTGGACCGTATAATCCTGGCAGCGCATCGATCACATTTCCATCTGCATCAAGTACATAATGGATACTATTACCTGTAATAGTCCGTTCTAGTTTGCGCCCATCGCCAAAATCAATCGTAATTTTCGGTGCGGGACGGACGGTTTCCCAATGTAAAATAAAGCGATCGCGTAACAGCTTAGAAATTTCAGCATTGGGATACAAAGCTACCCGAAAAAAGCGACTGTTTGCACAGCTTAATTCTTGATCAAGTTTACCTAACAAACGCAAGGATAAAATTGGTTTACCTGTAGCTTTTGCTGCTGCTTTTGCTTGAGCTAAATCTGTATACCAATATAGTTGAGAGGAATAACAATCACGTTGTTGACAAATAGTATCTAATGCAGTAGTAAATCTTTGCCAAGTAGGACTGTTACCTGCTTGCTTGTTTTGTAACTGCGCTCCATAAGCATTAATTAAAGCTGGAATGCTATGAGGTCCTTGTTGTCGTAAAGCAGCGATCGCCCCATTAGACTCAGATAAATTATCAGATAAAGCCTGGTGAGCGAGAATATCTAAGGATGTAAGCGCGAAAACTGGACTGAATAACCCAAACCCAACGCTAATGACCATCGTTACTGATCGGAAATTGCTTAATCTCATCAAAAACCTCGCGTTGAACCGAGCAAAACTGTAAAATTAATATCAATATAATGCCCACGCTAGCCGAAGAAACCAGAAACCGGGTTTCTACGACAATTTTGGCAGATTAACTAAGATTTGGTAAGAGTTCCGGTTTCTCAATCCCACGCGCTAGCCAATAAACCGGGTTTCTGCGACAATTTTGGCAGATTAACTGAGATTTGGTCAGAAATCCGGTTTTGAGAAAAATATCTGGTTGTGTAGAGCGGTGGAGTCCAGCAACATGCTTGCATACATCCTAGCATTGGTGGTCGGTTTTGGTAGTTTGGCGATTTATATGGCTGCTTTCTTTTTCCCAGAAGTTCATCGTAAAGGAGACTTTATCTGGAGTGGAGTAGGTCTGTTTTACGCTTTGGTATTATGGACTTGTGCTGGGCGCATTACAGGAGCAGTTCTTCTGGGTCAAGCAGCTAGTGTGGCTCTTGTATGTTGGTTTGTTTGGCAAACTTTAACTTTACGCAGGTTTGTCACTCCAGAAACAGAAAAAACCGTCATACCTAGTGATCCTTCAGGTAGGGTGATGGCTCGGTTAAGTGGATTGGTGCCATTTAAAAAGCGTCCAGAGAAAGCCCCAGTTCCAGCGACCCCAACGACCACGTTAGAGACTGATTCCCCCAAACCTGTGGAAGAATCTGTCTCCACAGCAACAGTAGATCAAGCAGAAAAAAAATCGGCGATCGCAGATCAAGTCCAAGGTTCGAGGGATTCAATTACTCAGGTAGAACTAGCGATCGCATCCCCTAGTTCACCTTCTTCAGAAACCGAACCAGCGATCAACCATCCTAGCTCTGTTAGCGTTTCCCCTGAACCGGAACCGTCGGTGAAGACTGAAGAACCTATTGCGACTGAACCGGAACCGTCGGTGAAGACTAATGATGAGGATTTTGATATTGATGATGAAGAATTTGCAGCTAAAGGATCTTCCTCGTCCTCAGTGAGCAATGAAACTGTAACCTCTCCACCGAAAACTGAGTCAGCTAAAGCAAAAACTAAATCTGGGGGTAACTTATTCAGTTGGATCAAAGGGATTTTTAGTAAACCTAAAAAAGATAAATCTGCATCTGTTCCGGAAACTTCTGCAAACCAGGTCGCTGCTGCTCCAGAAAACTTGACTAAAGCGCCAGAATCTGATTTGGAACAAAAAACTACATCTGAAGATGATTTAAAATCGACTTCGGAAACTAGCACAACCTCAGAGCCAGTAGAATCAATTCACCCTGAGACATTAGACCATGCAGTTGGGCAAACAGAAACAAGCCATGAGGAAGTAACTCACCCAGCAGAACCAACTCCACCAATAGCACAAACGGAAACCGTTCCAGTTGCAACTTCCGAAGTAGTTCCTGAAGTTGAACATCCCAAGGAAGTTGTAGATGCTGAACCTAAAATTGAACCTCAACCAATTACTGAGGTTACTACTGAATCTGCACCCCAACCCCCAACCAATTCAGAGTCTATAGAAGAATTAAGTTCAGCCAAAAAAACTGATGCTGTTTTAGTAGACGCAGCTAAACATTCCACGGAAGCAAAATCTGCATCTAATCCAACGGATGATTTAACTAAATCATCTCAGGAAATTGACTAGAACACCTCTCCCCCAACCCCTCTCTATCACGGTCAAAGGGAGTAGTATAAACTCTCCCGTTTGACCTCTCCCCCAACCCCTCGACCCAGAAGAAAGGGGAGCAAGAATGACTCGCTCTTCAATCTCCCATCAATTTAATCATATTAATTACTTCCCCTGCCCTCCTAGGGAAGGGGGTTGGGGGGTTAGGTCTGATTAATTAGGGGTGTCACTAAGTTATGTAACAAGTTGTTAAGTGCTACTGACAAGATTCTATAATAAAGTTTAATAACTTTCTCTCATTGGTATTTAGCTGTGACAGAAGCGAAAAGTTACAAAGATACGGTAAACTTGCCCCAAACTAAATTTGAGATGCGGGCCAATGCTGTTAAGCGCGAACCGGAAATCCAAAAATTTTGGACAGAACAGCAGATTTACCAAATTCTGTCGCAGAATAACCCAGGAGACATCTTTGTTTTGCATGATGGTCCTCCCTACGCGAATGGATCTTTACATATTGGTCATGCCCTCAATAAGATTCTCAAAGATATTATCAATCGTTATCAGTTACTCCAAGGACGTAAGGTCCGTTATGTGCCAGGATGGGACTGTCACGGTTTACCCATTGAGATCAAAGTTTTACAGGAGATGAGTCCAAAGGAACGAGAAAATCTCACTCCTCTGAAATTACGTCAAAAAGCTCGGGATTTTGCCCTCGAAACTGTTAAAGAACAAAGTAAAGGTTTTCAACGTTATGGTGTTTGGGGTGATTGGGAAAATCCTTACTTAACTTTAACGTCAGAATACGAAGCAGCACAAATTGGCGTATTTGGCAAGATGTTTCTGAAAGGTTATATTTATCGAGGATTTAAACCAGTTCATTGGAGTCCTAGTTCTAAAACTGCTCTAGCAGAAGCAGAACTTGAATATCCTGAAGATAACGAAGGTAAACCCACTCATACTTCTCGTAGTATTTATGTGGCTTTTCCCATTACTAATCTGTCAGAATCAGTTAAGTCCCTCCTCGAATCCTATCTACCTGATTTAAAAGTAGCAATCTGGACAACGACACCTTGGACGATTCCTGCTAATTTAGCGATTAGTGTTAATCCCAAACTGAACTATTCAGTAGTTGAAGTAGGATCAGGTAATCAGTATTTGTTAATTGCGACAGATTTAGTCGATCGCTTATCGGTCACTTTGGGTAATCCGTTAACGATTAAAGTGACTGTTTTGGGTCAGGATTTAGAACATATTACCTATAGTCATCCTCTATTTGAACGGGAAAGTAAAATCGTCATCGGTGGTGATTATGTGACTACTGAATCAGGGACAGGGTTAGTTCATACTGCTCCTGGTCATGGTCAAGAAGATTATCAGGTTGGGTTGCGTTATGGGTTACCAATATTTGCACCAGTAGATAAGAATGGGAATTTTACTACTGAAGTCGGTGAATTTGCAGGGTTGAATGTACTGGGAGAAGGAAATACAGCAGTAATTACAGCTCTGCAAGAAAAGGGTGCTTTATTGAAAGAAGAAGCTTATCAGCATAAATATCCCTACGATTGGCGCACGAAAAAACCGACAATTGTAAGAGCGACAGAACAATGGTTTGCTTCGGTAGAAGGTTTTCGAGAAGCAGCTCTACAAGCGATCGCAGCAGTAAACTGGATTCCCGCTCAAGGACAAAATCGGATTACTCCCATGGTAGCTGAACGTTCCGACTGGTGTATTTCTCGTCAACGGAATTGGGGAGTACCGATTCCTGTATTTTATGATGAAGAAACTGGGGAACCATTGCTGACAGAAGAAACTATTGCTCATGTCCAAGCAATTATCAGAGAAAAAGGTTCTGATGCTTGGTGGGAATTATCAGTAAAAGAATTATTACCAGACTCCTATCAAAACAATGGTCGGAGTTATCGTAAAGGTCTAGATACCATGGATGTTTGGTTTGATTCTGGCTCATCTTGGGCAGCAGTAGCAAACCAGCGCGAGGAATTGCGATATCCTGTGGATATGTATTTGGAAGGTTCTGATCAACATCGTGGTTGGTTTCAGTCTAGTTTATTGACTAGTGTGGCTAATAATGGGGTTGCTCCTTATCAAACAGTATTGACTCATGGTTTTGTCTTAGATGAACAAGGACGAAAAATGAGCAAATCCTTGGGAAATGTGATTGATCCACTCTGGGTGATTGAAGGGGGAAAAAATCAAAAAGAAGAACCAGGTTATGGTGCAGATATTTTGCGATTGTGGGTATCATCTGTAGATTATGCCTCTGATGTGCCGATCGGGAAAAATATCCTGAAGCAGATGGCAGATGTCAGAAGTAAAATTCGCAATACAGCTAGATTTTTGTTAGGCAATTTGCACGATTTTAATCCCGATGCTCATGCAATTCCTTATGAACATCTGGCTCAACTTGATCAATATATGCTCCATCGGATGACAGAAGTGTTCTCAGAGGTGAAGGAAGCATATGATCAGTTTCAGTTTGACCGAGTGTTCCAAGCAATCCAGAATTTCTGTGTAGTGGATTTGTCGAATTTTTATTTAGATATTGCCAAAGATCGTCTTTATATTAGTGCTCCAAGAGCTTGGAGACGTTGGAGTTGTCAAACCATACTAGCGATCGCAGTGGAAAATTTAGCTAAAGCGATCGCGCCGATTTTATGTCATACTGCTGAAGATATTTGGCAATATTTACCCTATCCAACTCCTTATAAATCAGTATTTACAGCGGGATGGGTACATATAAGCGATCGCTGGATTGATCCCCAACTTGCTACTACTTGGCAAAAATTACGTCAACTTCGGGGAGAAGTTAATAAGGTACTGGAACAAGCTCGAACTCAGAAGAAAATTGGTTCGTCTTTAGAAGCAAAAGTATTACTGTATACGACTGATTCAGAATTACTTTCATTGTGGAAGAAATTTAATCCAACTCCTCAGAAATCAACCGAAAATGTAGCTGAAATAAGTGATGATCTAGCTGATGTAGATTTTTGGAGTGATCAAGAAGAACCAAAAATAAATAGTGCAGTCAATCAGATGGAAGGATTGACAACCGAGGAAGTAGGAGAATCAAATCAAGAAATCAGCCAGCAGTTAGCTCTAATTTTAGCTAATTTACAAGAATATATCAATGGGTTTTTAGGAAATAAACGCTTTCTAGCTTTAAGTAGTTTAGGATTACTGGGAGTGTTTACCCTTTATAGTATCACTGTCATCTTAGATGGAGTGAGTCGGGTATTTCTGTTAGGAGACTTTTTTAAAATCATCGGAGTTGGATATGTAGGTTGGTTTGTCTATCGTTATTTGTTAGAGAAAAATAAACGTCAAGAATTGAATGATTTACTGAAATCTGTAGTTAAATCATTGGAGAAAGAAGTATTGGGTCAAGATGAATCTCAACCAGTGGTAAAGGAAAATCAGATTAGTTCAGAGCGATCGCAAGTAGAAGAAATTAAACCAATTCCTGAACCTAAACCAATTCCTGAACCTCAAGCAGATCCAGCATTATCGATCGCTAATTATCTCGCACCCAATTCTAATCATGTCGATGAATTGCGCTATCTGTTTTTAACTTCAGGAGTGGAATTATTAGAGTCTCCTCAAGAGATAGAAACAGCAGAATTTGTGTTAAAAACTGATCAAATTAGCATCGGAGTCAGTCAAGCAAATGGACATAAATGCGATCGCTGTTGGAATTATTCAGATTATGTGGGAAAATCAGTCACAGATCCGCTACTGTGTGAACGATGTATTTTAGCTTTAGCAAGTGAATTCTAAAGTTCAATCGGTTGAGGTGATTTACCGGAATGGGCGATCGTTTGTTTGGGATACGAATAGCGATCGCTAGTTGGGAAAAGAATTTTTCAGAAGAAACGGGTGGCTTTAATTTTCTCTATTTTCTAAAAAAATATTCTCAAAATCTCGCTTAACCACTCAAAATGTAACGACTCATTTTTTCCCCACATCCGCTTGTTGAATCTCCTCACGCAGTTCTCTTAACACTTCTTCACCATCAAAAACCTCGCCGCGATCGGAAGCTTCAATTCCCATCATTATTTCCTGACGGAGTTCCTCTAAATGCACCAAGCGTTCCATTTCTCTTGCTTCTAACAATTGTAACGCTGCCCGTACAACTTCGCCAAGCCGAAGAATACCTACCGCTTTTGACTGTTGACTGTACGAACTGTTCTAGTTCAGAGGTTAACGATATATTCATATATAGTTGAGACACTTACTTGAGTCAACATTATTACTATACCAATTAACTATGAAATTGCACTTAATCTGAGGTTGATCTGTTAGGCCAGGGCAGGTTTATAATGGTGATCTGTTGGTGGCAAAATTGACTGGTGAACCTGCCCCTACCAATTTTATCCTCAATTTGCGGATTTCTGTAGTAGGGGCGGGTTCGCCCAGATTTTTGAAATTTACCAATTAATTAGAAAAACCCGCCCGGGTTCACCGAGATGTTTGACATTTACCTACTAATCATCAAAACCCACCCTCACCCACAGATCAATCTTATCAATGTATCTTCATAGTGAATTGGTATATACTCCTAATAATCAAGATGATCAAATTTAGTGAGCCAACTCCCCATGAGATGAGAAAGTCCTTGACACAGCCACAGCAGATGTCCGTCCCACTAGAAAAAATTAATCTTGTAAGACAGTCATCTTGACTGTCCTAGTTATAGGATAATAGGAATTGATGAAAAAACTGCTGATTCTCCCACTTCTATGTCTGAATCCATCCAGCAAGAAGCTGAAGCCATAATAAATACTCTTGCATCCATTCCTTTTCAAAATTGTATTGCCCTTTCCAAAGAATTTCGCGAACTACCGATGAGGGCTGGGATCTACGCTGTCAAGCATCGTACCCTTTCCACCCTCTATATCGGTAAAACCAGATCACTACGCGATCGCTTTCGTGGCGGTCACAAAGCTTTACTTTGGGCATTTATTGAAGAATTGAAAGCCACAGACATCCGAATCGCCTTTTACCAATTAGATTTTCCTCAATGGATTCAGCTATCATCAGAATTAGAAAGCCTAATCATTCAAGCAGTTAACCCACCCTATAATGTGAAAATTCCAGCAAGGGACTAATTCTATGCAAATCCAGTCTTCTACCACCGAACATCTGTCACCTGAATTAGCACAAACCTTTCTCGAAGGATTACCCGAAACCATTCGTACAGCACTGGAAATGCGGGCTAAAACAATGAACTATCCAGTTTGGGCAGTAATTGAAATGGCGATCGCCGGCTATCTTGACGAAGAGGCTCTATCTTTTGTTGATTGCCAACCTAAACTTGACTAGGGATGGTGCAGTGTGATGGTAACACTGTCGGCTATGGTGGATGGAACGCAAGCGATCGGAGATTTCTTATGGGTCAGTTTGAAAAAGGTGGTCAGACTGCTTGGTTTCATGATCAAGGTCATCTTGCTGGTTTTTTTCATACCTACGATCGCTTACAAGTAGGGGGAGAAAATGATCGACCTAGAAAAGTACATATACTTGTACCCAGAGATTATGAAACATCAGGAGAACACTATCCAGTTATTTATATGAATGACGGGGATAATGTTTTTTTTCCTGATGGTTCAGTCGGAAAATGTTGGTGGACAGCAGAAGCATTGGGAAAACTTTATGCTCAAAATGTAATTCGGAAAGTGATAGTTGTCGGAATTTATCCGATTAATCGCGATCGGGAATATACCCACGCACAAGTTTTTAATAACGATTACGGTGGATTAGAAGATTATAGTAACTATTTAGCCGATCGGGTGAAAGTATTTATAGATAACAACTATCGGACTTTACCAGCAGCAAAAGAAACCACCATTATTGGATCTTCTCATGGTGGATTAGCAGCATTTTATTTAGGATGTCGTCATCCCGATCGCTTTGGGAATATTGGAGCAATGTCATCATCTTTTTGGGTAGGATTAGATCCAAAAATTAAGTTATTTAATTCCCTCGCAAATTCGGAATTAATTAAATTAACTGCAAATACCTTAGCAGACAAAAACATCAGACTAAAAATTTGGTTAGATTGGGGATTAAAACGCGATCAAGGGTTTCATAATTGGTTTATTGAACACTATGCAACTAACCGGGGAAGAGAAATGAAAAAACTTCTTTGTGAGCGATTTGGTTATGTGCTAGATGTGAACTTATTTACTTATGAAGATCCAGAGGGAGAACATTCAGAGGACTCCTGGTCGCGACGTTTACCAATGGTATTAAAAGTTTTTTACTCTCTTGCTGTTTCATGCGATCGGACATGATTGCGAGCAGAGAAGAAGGGACGAATCCGTAAACCAGTCCAACCACATTGACGGTTACGACATTGATAACGATAGACAGGGATAAAAAAATTAATCAAGCGATCACGGAAATGACGATGACGACGACGAAGTTTACTCTGACAAATTGGACATTTCACCGATCCATAGACTTGAGAAGTCTGGAGACGATGTTTGAATTGTTTTAAGATTAAGGAGATACTTATCCCCAGCAATAGCAGACCAACAATATGGGAAAATTGGGTGTGAATCAGACTATTGACCAAGTTTTTGAGGATCACGTTGATCCCTTGGTTAGAAATCCATAACAGATAGGATAAATTTGCTTCTAGTTGAAATGGCTCAATCAACAAAAAAAATCCCAAAGATGCTAAAAATAGAGCAAATAGCTCTATCCCCCATTTTGGTCGGACGATCTGCTTTAACATTACTGTACTAAAGAATTAACTTTAAACAATATTCGGGGCTTACTTGCTCGGTTCAGGATAATTTGGGTATTGCTGACCTAGGTCATGGAGATATTTAGATATGACTTGATCTTGGGAATGTACCACTCCAAAATTGAAGTGATAACTGGTGAGCGAGAGAAAACAGGAGTTAGCAATGGTAATGGATGAAGCATATCGTCGAGCCCAAGAGTGGATTGAAGTAGCACGCTCAAGCGGAGCGACCGAGCTTGATCTGGGTGATATGGAATTGACGGAAGTACCAGAAGCGATCGCTTTACTCACCGATTTACAAATACTTAATCTGTCCGACAACCGATTGACCAAGTTACCAACAGGACTAAGTAACCTGACCCAGTTGCAAACTTTGGTTCTATCTAATAACCAATTGACAATAGTACCAGAGGTAATCGCGACTCTGGGTGAATTACAATTTCTCAATCTTTCCCATAACCAATTAACCACATTACCAGAAGAGCTCAAGACCCTGACCCAATTGCAAGAGCTGAGTCTATCTGGGAACAAATTGACGATGGTCCCAGAGGTAATATTTTCTTTCACCCAGTTACACACACTTGATCTCTCCCATAATCAATTGAGAACATTACCAGAGACACTTAATTCTCTGACCGAATTGCAAACGCTTGATCTCTCGCGGAACCAATTGACTACAATTCCAGCAGTAATATTTTCTCTCACCCATTTACAAACACTGAACCTGTCTCAGAACCAATTAACTACAGCCCCACAGGTGAGTATTTCTCTCACTGAATTGCAAACATTAAACCTTTCTTTTAATCAATTGATGACAGTACCAGAGATCATCTTTGCTCTGACTCAATTAGAAATACTTAATCTTTCTAATAACCAATTAAGGAGCGTACCAGAAGCACTAGGGTCTCTCACTCAAATCCAAGAACTGAATCTCTCTTTTAACCAATTGCAAACATTACCTTTGTCACTTAGTTCTCTGATTAACTTGGAAGAACTTGGTCTCTCTCGGAACCAATTCACCACCATTCCAGAAGTGATATTTTCCCTTCCAGTCTTGCAAATCCTGAATCTTTCTTTTAACCAATTAACTACTATCCCCGAAGCACTCAGTTTTCTGACTGAGTTACAAACTCTGAACCTCTCTTTCAATCAATTGACTACAGTTCCAGAGACCATTCATTTTCTGATCCAATTACAAGAACTGAATCTCTCCTTTAACCAATTAACCACCATTCCAGAGGTGATATTTTCCCTAACTCAGCTACAAACTCTTGGTCTTTCTAGTAATCAAATAACCACAGTACCGGAGATCATATTTTATCTCACCGAGTTGCGATCGCTAGGTCTGTCTTTTAATCAATTAACCACCTTACCAGAAACACTAATCTATCTCACCCAATTACAAGAACTTAATCTATCTGGAAATGAATTGACTACAGTACCAGAAGCTCTCAGTTCCCTCCGACAGTTACAAATACTTGATCTCTCCGATAACAAATTGGAGACAGTACCAACAGCACTCAGTTCCTTGAGACACTTACAAATGCTTGACCTTTCTGGTAATGAATTAACAACTATACCAGAAACATTCGGTTTTCTCACTCAGTTACAACAACTTGATCTATCCTTTAACCAATTAACTACAGTACCTGAAACACTGAGTGTTCTTACCCAGCTACAGGAACTTAGTTTCTGCTTTAACCAATTGACCACAATCCCAGAGATGATATTTTCTCTGACCCAATTGCGATCGCTAGATTTAGCTCATAATCAATTAACTACTGTCCCAGAGTCTCTAGATATCCTGACTCAATTACAAGAGCTGAATCTAACTGATAACCAATTACTAACATTACCAGAAGCATTAAGTTCTCTCACCCAATTGCAAATACTGAGCTGTTCTGGTAACCAATTAACTACCTTCCCCGAAATTTTTTCTGCTCTCACTCAATTGCAAAAACTGGATCTCTCTGATAACCAATTAACTATTTTTCCAGAGACAATTATTTCTTTTGCACAGTTACAAGAGCTGAACCTTGCTCATAACCAATTACAGACAATACCAGCAACACTTAGTTTTCTAACTCAGTTGCGATCACTTGACCTATCGGGCAATAAATTAACCACATTACCACCATCAATTAAAGACTTAAAAAAATTACTTTATCTCTCCATATCTAGTAATAATTTGAGCGATTTCCCCTCGATTATTACATCCTTAACAAACTTAAAAGAACTCTATATTACTGATAATAAAATCACCGAAGTTCCGCCAGCAATTAGCAATTTAATTGCTCTGAAAAAACTTTATTTAGGAGGTGAAAAAATATCTTGGCATGATCAATTAAATAAACCAGAAAATCGTGGTAATAAATTAACAACCTTACCCTCTAGTTTAACTAAGCTTACTCAACTAATTGATCTTAATCTTGATGGTAATCCTCTGGAACTTGATTTTGCTGCTGTTTACGAACAAGGAATTGAAGCAGTGATGGAATATCTCCGGGCAAAATCCGAGGGAGAGGTAAGCAATCTCGGTCAAACCCTACCGAGCAAATGGCTCCAAATTTGGGAATATTTAGAGCAATTAAGCAAAACCTATTTACCCTACCAAACTTTAATTACCATTGGTCAAGAACAAGGTTTAACCGGATTTACTGCGGAACTATTTGTGAAAGTTTTTGATCGATTAGGGTATTTGATTCATTATGATTATGATCCAATGTTGCAGGATATTGTAATTCTGCAACCAGAATGGTTAACCAAAGCAATCAACTTAGTTTTAGACGATCAAACTATCCGTCAGCAAAACGGACTAGTTAATTTTGATCATCTCAGTAAGTTATGGAGTCAGTATCCAAAAGAACTCCATCCAATCTTGCTCCGACTGATGGAGCATTTAGATTTATCCTACAGAGTGGTACTTGCTCCCCATGAATCCAGTCACACCAGTTTGATCGCTCAATTAGTATCTTCAGAACCGATCGCACAATTACCCAATTGGGGTGAAAAACCAGCACCAGGAGAGCGAGAACAGGTGCAAATTTGTCGATTTTTGGGCGATCGCGAGCAATTATCACAGATCAAAAAGTTATTTTCTCAACTGATTGTGCGTTTACATAAATATTCCCTTGGACGTACCAACTATAAAAATAGTGTTCACTGGGAACGGGGTTTAATGCTCGAACACGATTATCATGGTCTGGCTTTATTAGAATATATTGAACCAGATTTAAAGATTACAGTTCGAGCTGCTTACCCAGAAACATTTCTATCCTATCTGATCACTGAAGTAAAATGGTTAGTTGAGCATGGGGGAAAAACAGCACCAAAACTTGAACTACTCAATCAAGCAATCATTCAGGTTCCATTAATAGAAAAGGGGAGGGGAAAATTCCCAGAGTTAGTGAAAAAAGAACTTGAGATAATTCGGCAAAATTTAGTGAAACTATCTCCTCAAGAACAATTTCAAAAATTATCAAAAGAGCATCTTGCTATTTTAAGTCAGATTGATCAACAGTTTGTTGAACTGATGCAAATGTTCCGGAATGAAGCAAAAACTGGACCAAGACTATTTAGCTTTAGAGTAGTTGATCCAGGGTTTTTCGATCGCCCCAAATGGCTCAAAACCAAGTTTCAACTTACACTCTGGTGTGAACATTCGCGTTTACCACTACCGATTTTAAATTCCCCAGATATTCAAACAGGAGTTTATGAATTGGAAGTAAATCCTGAGTGGATTAGTCGCGCACTTCCCAGTTTAAAACTTTTGATTAGCACATTAGGTTTAATTTTACCAATAGCAACTTCAACTAACCAAGTAATGTTAGATGACCGCATCTATACTAAGATTGAACAAGAAATAAATCTGGGTGAGAAGAGTCTAGAAATTGCTTTAAAAAACAGTGATATAGCCCTAGATTTATCATCAATTACTTCTAATAAGTTTATGGCTTTTCAAAGTTATATATTACGAGAACTGCATAATCTTTTGCAAGAAAAAGATCCTAATTTTGGTGGATTAGTACGAGTCCAAAACCAACAAAAGGAATTTTTATGGGTACATCCGAATTTTGTCCATTACTATTAAATAATTGTAGGTATTTGTAGGGGCAAAGCATTTCGGCAGATCCGCGATCGACTTAACGCAGAAAATTATGACCGAAATGCTTTGCCCTTGATTTATGCAGCCCACAGATTGACTATAGCCCAATCTACCAGGGAATTTTTGGGGGTTTTTGCAGGATACGGGAAGAATGGCTGTCAGAGAATTTTTGGAGATACGGGCGAAGAAGGGCGAAGCATTCGGATTTCATATTACTCGCTCTGAGCGATAATTTATCGCCCGAATGCTTCGCCCCTACATGGATTGCATTATGATAGATAAGTATAGCGTCCTAAACTACGCTCATAATTTTGCAATAGCAGTTGAGATTCTTGGAGAGTAATCTGATTTTGTTGTAACGCTTGTTCAGCTTGGAGACGGATACTTTCAATCATATCTTCCGTATCATACTGCACATATCCTAACACTTCTTTCATGGTATCGCCTTTAACAACATGTTCAATTTTGTATCCAGAAGGTGTTAATTGAATATGTACTGCATTTACATCCCCAAAAAGATTATGCAAATTTCCCATAATTTCTTGGTAGGCACCACTGAGAAATAACCCAATATAGTAAGGTTCTCCCGGTTTATAGGGATGTAATTCTAAGACTGATTTCACGTCCCGTAAGTCAATAAATTGATCAATTTTCCCATCACTATCACAAGTTAGATCCGCTAATGTACCCCGTTGAGTCGGTTCTTCATCTAGACGATGAATGGGCATAATTGGAAATAGTTAATCGATCGCCCAACTATCCGGAGCCGATTGGAAAACTGAAAGATTAACGTAATAAATTGAAGCCATGATCTTTTCTAAGTCTTCCAAATCATCCGGTACATAATCTGCGGTACGAGCGATCGCTAGAATCTTTTCACAACAACCCCAATAAATTCGCTCGGCTTTGGCTCGATCGGTAATTCCCAAATACCCCAAATTAAACAGACTAATTGCTTCTTCTTTGAACTGAGTAGCGTCGTGATAAGCTTCTTGATAGTTATCAACAGTAATTGATTGATAGGTTTCGTAAAGATTCCGGGTTAATAGATGATCATCTTCACTAACTGGTGGAGGTGCTCCAGTCGGTACATCGCTAGTCCCCAGAATATCAAAAATTAACACCGATTGATGAGCAGCGATCGCCCGTCCACTTTCGCTAATTAAGGTTGGAACAGGTAATTTTTTCTCCAAACAAGCATCTTTCACACCAGCAACTACATCATTAGCATAATTTTGCATATTGTAGTTTTTCGAGGCATGAAAATTAGTTTTTGAGCCATCATAATCTACACCTAGACCACCACCCACATCTAGGTATTTCATATTACCTCCTAACTTCGCTAATTCTACATAGATATGACTAGCTTCGCGAATCGCTTCTTTAATCGTAGTAATCGAAGAAATTTGGGAACCAATATGAAAGTGAAGCAGTTGTAAACAATCGAGCATATTCGCAGCTCGTAATTCTTCTACCGCAGTAATTATCTCCGGAATTGTCAAACCAAACTTAGCGCGATCGCCCGTAAATCCACCCCAACGACCAACTCCTTTGGTACTTAATTTAGCCCGAATTCCGACTACTGGTTTAATTCCCAAGGTTTGACTAGTGGCAATTACCAGTGGCACTTCTTCCACTTGTTCGAGTACAATAATTGGTAATTGACCTAAACGAGTAGCTAACATTGCGGTCTCAATATATTCTTGGTCTTTATAACCATTACAAATGAGTAGAGCTCCGGGAGTTTTTAAATTTGCTAAAGCAATCATCAACTCTGGTTTTGATCCAGCTTCTAACCCAAAATGATGGGGTTGTCCAAACCGGACTAAATCTTCAATCAGATGTCGGTGTTGGTTACATTTAACTGGAAAAACACCACGATAGACACCTTGATAACTGTAGCGAGTAATTGCTTTGGCAAAACAAGCGTTTAAGCGTTCAATCCGGTCTTCTAAAATATCGGAAAAACGAATTAGTAGAGGTAACCCTAAGTTACGCTGGGTAATAGCATGAGCCAATTCATACAAATCTAGGGAACCACCCCGATCAGCTTTGGGTGCAACTGTCACATGACCAGCAGCGTTAATCGAAAAATATGGCTCACCCCAACCTTCAATCCGATAAAGTTCCTCACTATCCTCGATCGTCCATGATTTGCTCGGGACAGATGTTCCTTTATGCTCTCCAGAACTAATTTGAACCCGCTGTGGTAAGAGAATTTCTTCCTGACCAATTGATTGATCCTGAGCTTCTGACTGAGTGGTGATTTGCGACATAGCTGTTCGGAACCTCAACGCACGATCTATCGGCTAAAAGTCTATCCTATATTTCCACCTGACTAAAGAGTGCTGGGAGGAGGTTAAATCAGATCCACTCTGGGATTTGGGATTGTTTGCGGAAACTTTTGGGATAATCTTAATTTTGTATAGGTTAATGCAAAATCTAGGAGATTAGTTTGGAACGCACCTTTTTAGCTGTGAAACCCGATGGTGTCCAACGAGGACTGGTGGGTGAAATTATCCGTCGGTTTGAATCTAAAGGTTTTACTCTCGTTGGTCTCAAGCTGCTGAAAGTCAGTAAGGAACTTGCAGAAAATCATTATGCTGTCCATCGGGAAAGACCTTTTTTTGCTGGGTTAGTCGAATTCATTACTTCTGGACCTGTAGTGGCTATGGTGTGGGAAGGTAAAGGTGTGATTGCTAGTGCTAGAAAAATTATTGGTGCAACTAATCCCCTGAACTCTGAACCTGGAACTATTCGTGGTGATTTTGGTGTGGATATTGGTCGCAATCTGATTCATGGTTCTGATGCTCCAGAAACAGCGGTTACAGAAATTAAACTTTGGTTTAAAGATGACGAGCTGGTAAGCTGGCAACCATCTGTAACTCCTTGGATTTACGAATAACAATTAAATAACTGTTTAGTTCGTAGTAAGCGCCAAGCACGCTCTTGGCGCTTACTACAAGCGAATTATTTAATGTTAATTGGTGGCACTAGAGGTAAATTGGGGTCTTCTCCTAAATGACTAATATTGCCGAGGGAAATATCTCCTGTCGTGAGAAACCGAAAAGTTTCTTGATAAAGACTTTTCCAAAAGGTGTTACTCATCCCACGACTAACTTCAGTCGGATCTACCATGGGATGAGGAACTAAATCTTTAGTCGGATAAATATACAAGCGATGACCGTTAGGTTCAGCACCGATATCTTGGAAAAATTGCTGGTTAGTTTCAATATCAGCTGCATCTTCATTTTCCGTCAAAACTAACATCGTCGGAATCCGACTGAGTTTTTTTCGATTCTGATCATTACGCACAAAAGCACCAAATCTGTTAGTTGCGGTTAATGCTCCCACCGGAAACCGTAATGCTGGGTCCCAACCTAATTCTTTCAAATCTAATGGACCAGCTAAATTCACATATTGTCTTCTTTCTTCACCATAAATCTTTAGTAATGGTGCATAAGCAACTACACCTTTAATCCGATCGCTTCGATCGGCTGCTAGTGCTAATGCTACTGCTCCCCCAACTGATAACCCAACCGTATAGATTGGTCCGGGTAGATGATCTAATTCTGCTAAACGACTCCGCGCTTGGATTAAGTAATCCAGATGAGTCGAAACAAAATAGCGATCGAAGTCTGGATCGCGATCGATATCGATCGCCAGAATAATTTTTGGTAATCGTGGTTCTAACGATAACAATCGAGCAACTAATGCTAACTGCTGTTGATAGCTAGGACGGGCAAATCCCTCTGGATTATTAATAATGTTAGTTAGATATTGTTGTAAAACGTGATCTTGGTCGATTTTTTCTTGCAACGATTGGTAAAGGTCTGGTTTAAGATCAACTTGAGATCCAAAATTTACTAGGTGGAACAAATACATGACCTGCTAAAGAGGGTTGATAGACATTAAATCCATTCCGAAATAAATAGTCTGCTAAACGCCACATTTGATCAGGTTTAGCGCTAAATCCATGAAAAATCATCACTGTTCCCCGAATCGGTTGTCCCGCTTCATGAAACAAATAATAAGGGTAAGCACCTACTCGACGTTGACGATTAGCATCAATAGTTTTAATATAAGCATCAATGATTAACTTTGTTTGGGCAATTTGCTCGGCACTAGGATTAATGGTAAAATTAAAATTCTCACTCAGCGTCTGAGGTTGAGCTGAGGGCAAAAATCCCTTGAAAAATTGACCAGGTTTAGCCAAACATTGTTTAATTAGTTCCAGCATAGTCAATATCCCCACACCCTCACGTTATTTACCCAGTAATTTACCTTAAATTACTCTCTGTAAACCACTTTGACAAATAAAAGGGGTGCAAACTTAATACACCCCGATGATAATTTATAACTTATTTACCAAATCCTTTGGGTTTTTCTCGTTTCGGTAAACAAACACATTCTTCTAGTTGCGATCGCAATTTTTCATGGTCTAACTCTTGACCAATCAATACCAATTGGTTTTTTGGTTGACCTTTCCATTCGTCATCTTCGATCGAAAAACGTTTTCCACAAAGATGAAAAATATGTCGTTTGGGACTTTCATCAAACCACATAATTCCTTTAGCTCGAAACACAGTTGCTGGTAACTGATTGTCTAAAAAGTATTGAAACTTCTTAATTGCTAATGGTTTATCACTCTGAAAAGAAATCGAAGTAAATCCATCATTTTCTAAATGATCAGAGTGATGGTGATGATGTTCGTGATCGTGATCATGTTCATGCACACAATGACCATGATCATGGTCACAGTCATGGTGATCATGGTGATCATGGTGATCATGGTGATCATGGTCTGATTTTTCTGACTCAAAATATTTATCAGATTCAAACAAACCAACACTCAGAATTAATGGGAGTGCGACCTGTGCTTTAGTGGTTCGGAGAATTCTTGCTCCTGGTTTAACATCGCGAATTTTGATTTCTAACAAATCTAAATCCGCTTCATCAACCAAATCGGTTTTGTTGAGCAAAATAACATCACCGTAGACAATTTGACTTTCGGCAGCTTGACTATTAAATAAATCCAAACTAAAATTAGCCGAGTCTACTACAGTAATAATCGAATCAAGACGAGTCATGTCGCGCAGTTCTGTTCCCAGAAATGTCAGTGCTACTGGTAAGGGATCAGCCAGACCTGTTGTTTCCACTACTAAATAATCGATTTTTTCTGCACGTTCCAAAACTTTGTAAACTGCTTCAACCAAATCATTATTAATGGTGCAACAGATACAACCATTGCTTAATTCCACCATATCCTCACCAGTGGTGACAATCAATTCATTATCGATCCCGATTTCACCAAATTCATTGACTAAAACTGCTGTTTTGACTCCTTGCTGGTTAGTGAGGATGTAGTTAAGGAGAGTGGTCTTACCACTACCTAGAAATCCTGTAATAATGGTAACTGGGAGACCTTGTTTAGGATGATCTAGTATCTGAGAAGGGTCCGAGGTAGCTGTTGATTGCATCATGCGAGTCACAAAAAAACTTGGTAAGTGGGAAGCTCAGGTTCTTTAGACCGTTCGACTTGTCCCTGAGTTTACCCTGAGTTTACCCTGAGCGAAGTCGAAGTTTACCCTGAGCGTAGTCGAAGGGGGCGGAGTCGAAGGGCGGAGTCGAAGGGCGCTCACTTAGAGCCTGAGAGGGAAACGACCCAAGTGGTTTTAACCACTAGAGAATATTTCTTAATCTTACCATTGCTTTTGTAGAAAAGACTTGCTTTTTTCTCGACATTGAGCTATGATGTATATAGAGAAAAGAAAGTGATCAAATGGTCAAAAGAAAGAAACCCGAAAAGAAGCCCCAAGTACCGTTAGGTGTTCAGCAAAATTTAATTGATGCTGGTTCAGAGTTAAAGGCAATTCTTGAATTTATTTGCTCAGAGTCCAATAAACTACACAATTGTGCTAACTATTACGCTCGTCAAATCTGGTTCAAAACTCGCAGATTTGTAACGAAGTTTGAGATTGGGACGTATCTAATACAAACTAAAAATAGACATTTTTCTGCCCTACCATCCGATGCCGCAACACAAACTTGTAATGCCGTAGGTGAGTCAATTAGTTCCTTCGCCAAGTTACGAGAACTTTGGCTGAGTGGTAAACTCGAAACTAAACCCAACTTGCCCAATTATCGAAAACCAGGCTATCAATTAATTGCCTATCCGAACCAATCGCTGAGACTAATTGATGGCAAGATTAGATTTCCTTTAGGATTGCAGGTCAATGCTTGGTTTGGCATCAAAGAATTTTTCCTACCAATGCCAACTAACCTAGATTTTGAGTCTCTTAGAGAGGTCAGGATACTCCCTAGAAACGGTTGCTTTTATGCTGAGTTTGTCTACCCGAACTTAGTTGAGAAACCTGTCCTAGACCCGTCGAAGTGCTTAGGATTAGATCACGGGTTAAATAACTGGTTGACAGCCGTTAGTAATGTAGGGACAAGTTTTATTATTGATGGCAAACACTTAAAGTCAGTCAATCAATGGTACAACAAACAAGTAGCTAAACTCAAAACTAATCAACCTCAAGGTTTCTGGTCTAATCGTTTGGCAGCAATGACTGAGAAACGGAATAGACAGATGAGGGACGCTATCAACAAAGCGGCTCGAATAGTGATAAAGCACTGTTTAAATAATGGGATCGGGACTTTAGTATTTGGTTGGAATAAAAGCCAAAATCCAACAACTATGTGAGTTGTACGGCATTAAGTTTGAGGAAACTGAAGAAAGCTACACCAGTAAAGCTAGTTTTTTAGATGCGGACACTATCCCTACTTACGGTGAAAAACCCGCAGGATGGAAAGCCTCTGGAAAACGAGTCAATCGTGGCTTGTATTGTAGTTCTCAAGGCATTCAAGTTAATGCTGACTGCAATGGGGCAGCCAATATTTTAAGAAAAGTAGCGATGAATCTTGGGCTTGTCCTAAGTGAAATCAGTAGAGGTGTTTTGTACGCGCCTTTGAAGTTCAGATTCTGGACTCTTCAAGAATCTCGGTGTCTTTAGACCTGAGAGTATCAAAAAAGCCTAATCTACTTTAAAATATTATTGGTTCAAATTTAGGACATTTCTGTCCCACATCTGGCTCGTCTAGTCGCTGAGGTAAGATCATCTGACTGGCGATCGGATGATGCGATGGGACAAGCACTGCTAGCAATTGATCGACGATATGCTTCCAGGTTAACCGATCTGCGACAAATTGAGGACCGGTCTGACGGGCACGAGCGACAAAGTCCGGTTTTTCCATGACCGTTTCCATTAAGCAAATCAGATGATCTAAGTTTGGTTGGAGGAAAAATCTCACCTCATCGTTCATTATCGTCTTTTGCGGTTGACTCTCGATCGCCAGAGCAAAATCCGGATGAGTAAAGTCATCTGTTGACCCACCTTTGGTGCAAATTACAGGTAATCCACAAGCGATCGCTTCTAATACGGGCATATTAAACCCTTCTGCTAAATAGGGTGATACATAGGCATCCGCTGCCTGATAAAGTTGTGCTAGTTGCTGAAATGATAAATTTTCACCGATATATCCTAATTTTTGTCTCATTTTTTCCCGCTGATCGGGCTGCATAAATTGCAACATTTTGGTTAAAGCTTGCTTTGATGCAAATAAAGAATCTGTGCCTTTTAATACTAATCTTGCTTGGGGATAACCTGCCGCGATCGCTGCAAACCCTTTTAATAATCCCGACATTCCTTTATTATTTAACATGACTCCAATATTTAAAAATATAAAGCATCCTTCCCAACCTAATTGACGTCGTAAAGCAATCCGTTCAGGTTCTGTTAAAGGTTTATAAATATTTGGATCTATCCCCAAGGGAATCGAAACTACTCGATTGGGATCAGCCCCGCTCCGCAGAAATCCATTTCTTGACCAATTAGATGTAGTGACAATGATCGTATCGGAATGAGCAAAAGCGGTTTGCATCGTTTCATTGTTTCTGATCGCTGTATTGTGAACTATTCCCCATTCGGTAGTACCAAATACACAGGTACGTTGAGCCGAAGATGGTCGAAAATCAAAAGGATAAGAAACTCGCCAAGTTGCATCCGCAATTAAGTTTGGAGGTGGACTAGGAATTGCTTTTAATTTTGCCTCATTTTCTGGATCAAATAATCCTGTGACTGGTTGCCAACTAGGCATAGCATAGGGTAAATCTTGGTGGAAAAGCTCAATTTCAGGACGTTTAAGCATTTCCAACATTTCAAATTCACTAAGAATGGCGTGCGATCGCGCAATAAAGCGCCAACCTTCAACAACTATTTTCATTATATATTGAACTAGAATTTAATATTTTTGACAATTTGCCAACAAAAAGTAGATTAATTTCCCAAATGTGTCATTAGACCTCTTGCAAAAGTCCTTATTCATCTATTTATTGACAGGCAAGATGCCTGTCCCACCAGAAAAAATCACTTTTGTGGGACAGGCATCTTGCCTGTCCTATTTATTTTTGCAAGAGGTCTATTATACTCCAGTACAGTTCAGTTTATTCATCTATTTATTGACAGGCAAGATGCCTGTCCCACCAGAAAAAATCACTTTTGTGGGACAGGCATCTTGCCTGTCCTATTTATTTTTGCAAGAGGTCTATTATACTCCAGTACAGTTCAGTTTATTCATCTATTTATTGACAGGCAAGATGCCTGTCCCACCAGAAAAAATCACTTTTGTGGGACAGGCATCTTGCCTGTCCTATTTATTTTTGCAAGAGGTCTATTATACTCCAGTACAGTTCAGTGTTCGTAGTAAGCGTTTACTACGCAAGCAAGCTGATCTGAACCATATTGCATTATATTCTAAGTTAAATTGAAAATTCACAATTGATATGACCATCTTGCTGTACAACACTCTTACCCGTCGCGAAGAACCTTTAGAAACTCTCGAAGCAGGCAAAATCCGGATTTATGGCTGCGGTGTGACGGTGTATGATTATTGTCATTTGGGTCATGCTCGCTCTTACATAGTTTGGGATATCCTGCGGCGGTATCTACAATGGCGGGGGTATGAGGTGCGCTATGTGCAAAATTTTACCGATATTGATGATAAAATCCTGAATCGGGCGAAACAAGAAGGATCATCAATGGAAACTGTGGCTGAACGGTTTATTGATGCCTATTTTCAAGATTTAGATCGGCTTAACGTCAAAAGAGCAGATGAATATCCACGAGCAACTCATACCTTGGATGGGATCAAACGGTTGATTCATGAGTTGGAATCTCAGGGTTATGCTTATCCGGCTGGAGGAGATGTTTATTATGCCGTACAGCGATTCGCTGAATATGGTAAACTGTCTGGTCGCAAGCTCGAAGATCTGCAAGCTGGAGCGAGTGGTCGGGTAGAGGTGGAGGATTCTGATGTTCAGAAAAAGAAATATCCCTTTGATTTTGCCCTCTGGAAAGCTGCGAAATCTGGTGAACCTTTCTGGAATTCTCCTTGGGGTGATGGTCGTCCTGGGTGGCACATCGAATGTTCGGCTATGGTTCGCGATCGCTTAGGAGATACGATTGATATTCATGTTGGTGGTGCTGACTTAATTTTTCCCCACCACGAAAATGAAATTGCCCAATCGGAAGCAGTCACTGGTAAACCTTTGGCTCGCTACTGGCTCCATAATGGGATGGTCACGGTAGCTGGTGAAAAAATGTCCAAGTCCTTGGGCAATTTTATTACTATTCGTGAGTTACTCGATCGTCCTAATGCCCCAGATCCAATGGCTTTACGTTTATTTGTCTTACAAGCCCAATATCGCAAACCCATCGATTTTACGGATGAGGCGATCGCTAGTGCCCAAAATAGTTGGCATACTCTGAAAGAAGGCTTGTTATTTGGCGAAAAATATGCTAAGAAGTTGGGCTGGGAATTAGAAACATCCCCATCGACCTTATTAGATGTCAAAGCTGTTGAAAGATTTCAAGCAGGGTTAGATCATGATTTTAATACCCCTGAAGGTTTAGCAGTTTTATTTGAATTAGCTAAAGAATTACGTCGAGTAGGTAATATTTTAGTCCATGAAGGAAAAACAGAGACTTCCTCAGATATCCTTTACCAACAATGGCAAACTCTGGTTGTTTTAGCCCAGGTTTTGGGTTTAGAAGCTAAACTGGAACCAGAATCAGATATCTGTCAGGGATTAACTGATCAGGAGATTGAAGATTTAATTAACCAACGACAAGCAGCAAGGAAATCGAAAAATTTTGCCGAAAGCGATCGGATTCGCAATGAACTCCAAGCTCAAGGTATTATTTTAATCGATCAACCAGGTGGAGTAACAAGTTGGCACCGCTAAGAATTTTCAAATTGATGCTTGAAAGGGTAAGGATATCACAAACTCGGAACCTTCCCCAAGCACAGAATTTACTGTAATGGTTCCTCCATGTTTATCAACCACAATTTGTCTGGCGATCGCGAGTCCCAATCCAGTTCCTTTCCCAACTGCTTTAGTCGTAAATAAATGGTCAAATATTTTGGTTCTGACGGTCTCATTCATCCCAATTCCATTATCAGCAATACTAATTTTTACTTGGTGATTATCGGCTGATGTTTTAATAGTAATTCGGCTAGGTTTTAACTTAATTTCCTCTAAACTACGTCTTTCATTTAAGTCACCTAAAGCATCAATTGCATTAGCAAGTATATTCATAAACACCTGATTTAACTGACCAGGAAAACACTCGATTTGTGGTAAATCACCAAATTCCTTTATTACCTCAATAGCGGGATATTTTTCATGACCTTTAAGACGATGTTTAAGAATTAAAATTGTACTTTCAATCCCTTCATGAATATTGAATAAAACTGGGTGATCTTGATCAGCCCGGGAAAAAGTTCTTAAGCTGGTACTAATATTTTTTAATCTATTACAAGCTATATTCATTGACTCAATCATCTGCGGTAAATCTGCGCTGATATAATTTAGATCAACTTCTGTAGCGTGTTCAATAATTTCTTCGCTCTGGTGAGGGAAAGTATCCTGGTATAGTTTTAGATGGTGGATAATATCAGCTACCGTAGTTTTAGTTTGTGCTAGAGTCGCAGCAATAAAGCCCAAGGGATTATTCATTTCATGAGCTATTCCAGCAACTAAGTTACCGAGAGCAGACATTTTTTCACTTTGCACAATTTGCAATTGAGCTTGTTGTAAATCTTGGAGAGCTTGCTGTGCTTGTTGGTAGAGTCGAGCATTTTCTATGGATATAGCAGCTTGAGCAGAAAGTAAGTGAATAACTTGCAAACGTTCTGGGGTAAATACTCCCGTAGTAATTCTATTTTCCAGATATAAAATCCCCAACTTATGACCTTGATGGAGAATTGATGTGCATAATCCACTTTGGGGTTGATGTTGAAGAATATATTCGTCAGTTAGTCCTGAGATATTTGGTTGACATTTATCTATAATAACAGATTTGCCCGTATGTTTGACGTAATTAATTATTTGACGCGGTATATATTCACAATGGTCAATTTCTTCAGTTACTAGGAGATTTTGAATCAGAGATGGTGAGCTTTTGTCTTGATTAATCATAGTAATTACTCGGACTTGCCAAATATTTTCTTGCCCCAGCATTAAGATTGCTTTTTTGGCTCCGGAATTTTCTAAGATAATTTTATTCAAATGTAGAATTAATTGATCTAATTCAATATAACTAGAAATTACTTGCGCTGCTTTGATAATAGAGTTTAAATCAATTAAATCTGAAATACTGGTGCTACTATTTATGCTAGTAGTAAGATAATTCTCGATCGGAGTGGAATCATGGGTAACATTTGTAATAGTTTCCGCAGCATTCTGGTTAACTTGTCGTTGCGATCGGTTGGGTTTGAGTAGTTGAGCATATCGTTTTTCTAAGTCTGAGGTTTTAGCTTTTGCTCCCCATCGAGCATAGCAATAGTAAGCTTCTTGCATATAAACAGTAGCAACTTTTTCTTTACCCCATTCCAGGTAGAATTTAGCAGCTAGTTCATTAGCTAAAGCTTCATCTTGAATGAATTCATTTTCTTGGGATTTACCGATCGCCAGATCGTACAAATCGATCGCTTCTAAAAAATTTCCCTCCATCCGAGCTACTTCACCTTTGACCAGAGAAAACAGGTGGAGAAAATTCTCAGGACAATTATTAGCCCAAATTTCCAGTCGATTTTGATAGGTAGATATTTTTTCTCTGTACTCGATTTTTCCGGTTGCAGATGCGTAGGGATATAGTGCGATCAGGAGGAGTGCATAGATAAATAGATGACGGATATATGGAAGTAAACCTTGTGGTGCTACGTTAATAATTTCTGCGTCAGCTTGTTGAGCATACTCAAATGCTTCACCATATCTTTCCTCAAAGAAAAGAAACTCGGTTTTTAAGATATTGTAAATACAAATTACTTGGGAGTTTTTATGTTGACGACACTCGGTTAAATATGCAGTTTCTGAAAATTCCTCATCTGGTGCAGATAACTCAGCCTTAATCTCCATAAATTCGGCAATAATTGCTTGACCACCTCGGAGCAAATCGATCGCCCATTGATTTTTATACTTCCGACTGAAAGCTAGAGAATCAGCAATTTCTGTCCAGAGATTTTCTAGAGCAAAGCTTTGATAAAATCGACAATACATATTATGCCCGAAAGCATAAGCTGCATATTGTAAGTTACTAGATTCTAAACCGACTCGATAGGAAGCAAGATAATCTTCCGTAGCTACTTTCAGGGGATGAGACCAATGTCTGAGGGAACTACCAATCATCAAATAGGCTACACTTTCAGCAGATTTATTATTAAAGCTTTGCATTAAATTCAGTGTTACCTGGAGCAATTCTCCTGTATTTTGGTAATTATTCAGAGCATATCCGCGCAAACTACCAAAAGCCGGATAAATATATCCAATTTCCGGTGTATTGCCATATTCCCAGCAGAGATTAACTGCTTTAGCACAAATAACCGACCATAATTGTTGGTGGGAACGATAGGTAGGAGGTCCCATACTAATTAACAGTGCGATCGCCATTTTTGCTTCTGGATCGGTCATCATTGGTAACTGAGCTAAACAAGAGAAAGAGCGATTTTGTAAATGAGTTTCTACTATTGCTAATTCAGCATCTCTTGCTGCATGGAAATTTTCTTCAGGCAGATGTATATTAATTAAAGCTAGAGCAGCACGACCTGCTTGAATCGCTTCTGGATATTCTGCCCGTAAAGTATACTGCACGATCGCCATTTTATATACTTCCGCTTTTTCCATCGGTGTTCTGGCTTGTGCTAGGGTAAGTTCAAGCCAAACTTTAGCTGTCTCGAAATTCCCATTCAAATACTCAATTTCAGCTCGTTCTTTAGATAAAGCCAAACTCATTTCATAATGGGTTTCCCAACAGTTGGCTGGCAAAAGTTCGATGGCGGTGGTAATATAGGTATAAGCGGCTTCATAAGCAGTGGAAGTTTTAGCTTTGCGACCCGCTAATAAATTCAGTTGAACGAGTTCTTCTATTTGCGTTGGTTGAGTAATTAATGTACGGCTAATATTCAAATGATTGAGGATTTCAAATAGACGCTCTTCCCGCTCAGTAGCTGGTAAATCATTGAGGAGCAAGGTGCCAATATGCAGGTGAGTAGCTTGTTTTTGCTCATCCGCAATGAGGGTATAGGGCAGCTTGTTGAATGCGATCGTGTAAAAATCTGTAAGAGACTACAATCGTTTGATTGGTTTGACTAATATCATGATTGTCTTGGAAAAACTTGTAAGTTTCATTGAGAGGAACAATTAATCCTTCTTGCAGCGCTTTCCACAATGCTGCTGCTGCGTTTATTTCCGAAATTTCTGCCACGATCGCGAGGGTATGCAAGTCAAATTGTGCCCCAATACAAGCCGCTAGTTTCAGAATTGTTTGAGTTGGTTGTGGGAGTTTCTGCAACTGGATTGCCATAAACTCTACCACATCATCGGTTAGGCTATGGGCTTTGATTTGACTAATATTGCACTGCCAATATCCTTCATCTCGGTTGAACTGAATTAAGCTATCTTGATGCAATGCTTTGATAAATTGAGTAGTAAAAAATGGATTACCTTGAGCTTTTTGATAGACTAATTCAGTTAATGGTTTAGCTAGGGGGCGATCGCAGTTCAAAGTTTCTGCGACTAAGTAGTTGATATCTTCTTTTCCCAAGGACTGTAATGTGATTGTGTTTACAGTTACCCCGTTTTTTTGGATTTCGTTTACTGTCAAAATCAATGGATGAACTGGTGATACTTCGTTATCTCGATAGGCACCTAAAATTAATAGGTGACCAGCCTCACTCATTAGTAATTCTAATAGCTTAAGCGAGGCAGAATCTGCCCACTGTAAGTCGTCTAAAAAAATTACCAAAGGATGGTCAACCTTAGTAAATACTTGGACAAATTTTTGAAATAATAGATTAAAGCGGTTTTGAGCAGCACTACCTGATAGCTCTAAAGCGGTTGGTTGAGGGCCAATTAGTTCTTCTAATTCGGGAATCACCTCAATCATAATTTGTCCATTTTCTCCTAATGCTGCGCCAATTTTGGTTTTCCATTGATTTAGTTGGGCATCAGTTTCACACAGCAACTGCTTGATTAAGTCTCGAAACGCTTGGACGAAAGCACTAAACGGGATATTGCGGTTCAATTGGTCGAATTTCCCTTTAATGAAATAACCCCTTTGTTTAACGATCGGTTTATGTACTTCATTGACTACTGCTGTTTTCCCAATCCCAGAAAATCCTGCGACTAGTAGGATTTCTGGATGTCCCATGGACGTGCGGGTGAAAGTATCCATTAATAGCTGGATTTCCTGTTCCCGACCATAGAGTTTTTCCGGGATGAGGAACCGCTCTGATGAGTCCCGGTGGGCGAGGGCAAACTGAGTAATTTTACCTGTTTCTTCCAGTTGCTGTAGACAAATTTCTAAATCATGCTGAAGTCCTAAAGCACTCTGATAGCGGTCTTCAGCATTTTTTGCCATCAGTTTCATCACTAGCTCTGATAGCAAGGGTGGTACGAGGGGATTCCACTGGGTCAATTCTGGAGGTTTACCCGCGATGTGACAGTGGACTAACTCCATTGGTTCTTTGGACCCGAAAGGCAATTTCCCTGTTAATAATTGGTAGAAAGTTACTCCCAAAGAATAGTAGTCACTCCGATAATCGATCCCGCGATTCATCCGTCCGGTTTGCTCTGGTGAAATATAAGCTAGAGTCCCTTCGAGGATATTTGGACTTTGAATTTCCAGGGTTTCTCTCGGTAATAAGGAAGCGATCGAAAAGTCAATCAGTTTGATTTGGTGAGTGGTGGGGTTAATCAGAATATTAGCGGGTTTGATATCTTTGTGAATAACTCGCTTAGTGTGTAACTGATGTAGAGTTTTGGCGATTTGGAGCGCGATCGGCAGAAACTGAGCGATCGTCAGCGGTTTGTATTCAGTGAATTGCTCTAGTGAAATACCTCCAAAGTCTTCCATTACCAGCGCATATCTCCCTTGTTCAGCCTCCAAGCTGTAAGGTTTGATAATGCTGGGAATATCTAAGTTTCGCATAATTGTATATTGGTTGCGAAATTGAACTAACTCGCTAAAAGAAGGATATTCATATCGCCATATTTTGATCACTACTGATTGGGAATTTTTTTCTCTCCTTGCTCGATATACCAATGTTTTGGAGCCGATATGAATTAGTTCGATAATTTGATAATCGGAGATTTGCGGTAAGTTAATGAGCATGGTTAATTTATCAGTTACTAAATGTCAGTAAATATCATCAAAATTTAGCTGTTTTTTATCAGACAGACTCAGAATTTTTGGTAGCTAACTATGCCATATATAATTCTTTAGTGATACTATTGGTGTTGAGTTTCTAGTTGATAGCTATAATCAGGGAAATCGAGTTTTAGCTAAGTTTGATGGAAAACCTAACCCTCCAACCCCCTTCCCGACAAGACAAGGGGGAGAATTAAGAACTCATGCTCCCCTTTCCTCTTAGGAGAGGGGCTGGGGGAGCGGTCAGTTTTCTATTATAATTATCTTGAATAATATAAGCAATACCTCTTGCCTGATTTTTTTTATTTGGAATTTTTCGAGAGGATGGTTAAATCAAAATATCCTAACCTTTGTATCGATCGCTAAAAACATTAGCTCATTCAATTGAACAATTTTTATTTTAAAAAAGTAATTATCGCTAGTGATCATGGGTGATTATTTGAGGAATAAATTAAGGTAAATAGGGCGATCGCTGCTCAATTTTGCTAGTAATTTTGCTGGATGTTGTCTGTCTATAATTATACCAATTTCCTCAATGAGTCTTAAAGATGGTCTAATAATTAAGGCTCTCACATGGGAAATTTAAGGTGACAGCAAATCCAAAAATTTGGTGGCAAGCGATCACACTCATCCGGAACAATCAACTCAAGGCATTACTTTCCTAGCTCAATCAGGTGAATAAATCTAGAAAATTTTAGCAGTGTGAGCGATAGGATCAAACTCAAAGCGTTGGGAGTGGTGAGTTTCTCCATAGATATTGAAGGTGACAGTTGGTTCATTACCTAGGGTTTCAATTGAATGAATCGCTCCGGGAGTAAAACTGATGATATCCCCTGGTAACAAGATCACATCCGTTACCTGTTCCACCCGATCGGGAAACTGGGGATGAGGAACTCGTTTCCAGATGGTATTTTTTTCTTCCCCTCGGAGTATGGCAACAATACCCCAATTTCCGTGATTGTGAACAGCGAATTTTATCCCCGGTAAGTAGGTAGTAATTTGCACGGTCAGGGGATAGCCAATTTCGTCGTAAAGCATAATCACCCCAGTACCTAGATGGGGTAAAGGTTCTATGTACTGAGTCTGAATCCAGTAAGAATTGGTAATCAATCGGCGCACGATCAGCCTGAGTTGAGGTAAACAATCGGTCTCGTCGATTGCTGCTTCCAATACATCTTCCACTTCTGTCAAAAAGCGATGAAACCGATAAGATGTCCGCAGTAAATCCCACTCTCTAGCAGATTTACAAACCTGGCACTCCCCTGTCTCTGTGACTAACAAATCTCTATATTTCATGGAAATCTAATCAATATTGAGTTAAATCCAATCTATAATTAGAACATAAAGTTGCTTGATTTAGTATTATTTTTAACCAATTGCATTTGTAGTTACAGTATCGAAATCAGATTTTTATTATGGCTGTAGTAGGCTGCCACGCTGATCCCAACTCCTGGAGTTAGAAAACTCTATAGTTAAAAAATTGTTAATTAATATTTTTTTAATATTTTCTAAATTATGAATAATTGTATCTATCCAAGTTTTTTTTGGGTTTTTTGTATATTATTATACATTTTCGTTTAAAGAGGGTAATTTTTACCTACTCATTGAGTACAATCAATGATCATGGCAAAATTGCTGAAAAAAAATTCTTCAACTCAAGGATTGATAAGGGTTGAGCTTGAGTACAAAAATGCCTGCTTGATTCTTAATAAATACTAGCCATCTAGCCCTAAAATACTCGCACCTGTATCTATAAAAAAGTTTCAATACTGTGAGGATAAGGATTTGAGACTGTGAGTACAGCCTTAATCAGTTTAATTAGTTTTAATCCGAGCTAGAAACAAGGTGATCAAAATCGGTAGCTGTTATAACAAAAATGTGAATTAAACAAACTCTGTTACCAAAATCAAGGTATGGAGATCCCAGAATTCTGTAAGTTCTTTGCAGATATGGCTCAACTAGCTAACTATTCACAGGGCTAAAATGTTTTAAATTCAACCCCAAAAAAAGAGGACCGGAATATGTTGAAAGCATCTGATATTATGAGTCAAGACGTTGCTACTATTCGTGGATCAGCAACAATAGCGGAAGCAGTAAAACTGATGAGACTAAAAAATTTGCGGGCACTAATTGTCGATATCCGCAACCAACAAGATGCTTATGGAGTAATTACTCAGACGGATATAGTCAATAAGGTCGTTGCTTATGGAAAAGACTTAGAAAAAGTCCGCGTCTATGAGATTATGACCAAACCTTGTATTGTGGTTAATCCTAATCTGCAAGTTGAATATGTAGCACGGTTATTTGCCAACACAGGTATTCGTGTTGCTCCAGTAATCAGTGGTGAGTTAATAGGTATTATTACTCAAACTGATATTCTCTTTAAAGGTGACTTTCTCGAAAATCCCAAAGTTCCTTTGCTGCAACGTGAATTAGCAAAAGCGATCGAGAATGCTAAATCAATTTCAGCTACGAAGGGAATTACTGCTCAGGAAGCGATTGATGCTTGGACTTTAGCAGAAGATTTGGAAGCAGAAGCTATTTACCAAGAAGGAATTCAGCCGAAGGAAAAAACAGCTTTTCAAGAATACTGTGAAGCAAATCCATCCGTTTTACAAGCTCGACATAAAGTTTTGGTATCAACTGGATCTTAAGCAGAGCAACTGTTCCTTAACATCTGAACCAACCTGTTCAGTAGAACTTCAGCAAAGAAACCGGGTTTCTGTGAAAAATTCCCAGTTTGTCACCAGTGTAATCTGGAGAAACCCAGTTTCTAGTCTCGGATTACAGCAGCTCACTCTAGTCAACAAAGAACGATTTCAGGAATTATCTAGCACGGGTGAGAGATCCTCTCTTGTCCGAGCTTAAATGTTATTTAAGTTTGAGATTCCATTCAATGGTACTACTTATATTTATTTAACCACTTTTGTTTCAGCACTAAGATTTTTTTATCAATCTTAGGAAAAATAACCGCTAAACCTTGAATTAAAGTTGAGGGAATTTGGATTAAATCTACGAACAAGTTTTCTGTTTTCCCATAGAATTTGATAATCTTGACAACTCGATCAGAAAAAATTAACCTGGACAACCAATAAACCTTAGTATATTTGACCCGATCGCAAAAAATATACAATTCTTCTACTGGCTCGGTCCAATTGACCAATATTTTATTTGCATAAAGCAAATTGTGAACAGTGGTCATCGCTTCTTCTTCTAGCACTAAATTGACCTGATCCGTGCGATCGCTGATCAGTTGTGCCATCAACTTCGCTTCGGAGATCTGATCATTACAAGTGTAGCCTCCGCTCAAGATCAACGTAGATAGGTGTTCTTGAGTCACATAGTCAACTACAGAATTAATGTAATTTTTTATATTTTCATTTAAAGTATTACCGTAACCACAAACAATTGCTATTTTTGTCATTACTTTTTGTTAAAAAATTAGAAGATTTACATAGCCCAGGAAAAATGGCCTATTGTCCAAATATAGACTAATTTGGCTATTTTAACAAATCTCTGGCGATTGCCATCTGGATTTACTCAGTTCACCATCTAGAAAAAAAAGATCACAGGTGGGCTTAAATAAATTGGGTAGACCAAAATAAATAATCGGTGAATTAAGAAGATAAGTAATCGGTAATTATAAATTATCAGTTACCGATTGGTGCAGCAATTTCCCAATTTTTCCCTCGTTAAATTCCTGAGCTAACCCTAATCCTCGTTGACCGATTTTTAAACATCAATTTTCAATTAATGGTGATTGCACCAATTCAATCATACCTTTCTCATCAAATTCCGCTGCTAATTCCAATAATTTTTGAGCAAATGGGGCATACTCAGGAGCAAGTGTTTGAATCCGTCTTGCTTCTTTTTCTACTTCTTCAATATCTCCAATTTTCAGAGCTGCATAGATTTTTTCTAATTCAGTTTCTGAGGGTAAGGTCAATCCTGGTAATGTAGATTCTGATGGATGGATATTATCATCTAATTGTTCTCTTTCCCACTGCAATTTCAGCAATTTTTCTAATTTGATGAATAACTGAGACATATCTACTGGTTTGGACAGAAAATCATTACAGCCAATCGCGAGAGCTTTTCCTTCATCAGCACTAGAAACACTAGCACTACAAGCAATAATGGGAAGTTCTCGTTGAGAATATAATTGACGAACTTGCTGAGTAAATTCATATCCATCCATGATGGGCATCGCAATATCAGTAATTACTAAATCTGGATTAATTTCTTTGACTTGTGCTAATCCTTTAGCTCCATCTTCTGCTTCATCAATGAGAAAACCTACACTTTTTAATACTTCCGATATCACCATCCGATTTACTTCCTTATCATCGATAATTAAAATTCTTCTTTTTTCACCACTGTAGCCAATAATTTTACTATTATTACCTATAGTCGCCGCATTAATCCATTTATCGGAAATCGGAAAATCAACTTCAAACCAAAAGGTACTACCTTGTCCTTGATGACTAATAACTTGAATTTTACTATTCATCATGGTGATTAATTGGAGACAGATTGTTAATCCTAATCCTGTACCTTCTGCACGTTTAGAACTATTACCTACCTGTTCAAAAGGTAAAAATATTTTCTCTAATTGTGCTGGAGTCATCCCCACTCCCGTATCAGCGATCGTAAATTTGATTTTCACAGTTTCTGGGGTTCCACTTAATACTTGGACGTGAAAAGTTACATTACCCCGTTCCGTAAATTTAATGGCATTACCTAAAATATTAATTAATATTTGACGTAACCGTTTTTCATCAGCACATACTCCACTGGGTAAATCCAAATCGGGTAAATAATAAAAATTTAGGTCTTTTGCTTCAGCTCGAACTCGACTAATTTCTGCTACTCCAGATAGAAAAGAAGGTAAATGAAAATCTTTCGGTGCTAATTCCATTTTTCTGGCTTCAATCTTCGCCAGATCAAGTATATCATTAATTAAAGTCAGTAAATGGGAACCAGCTTGTTCAATCACATCAATTCCTTTTCTTTGTTTAGGAGTTAAATCTTGGGAGCGTTGAAAAATTTGAGCATAACCGAGAATTCCATTCAAAGGTGTGCGTAATTCATGGCTCATATTTGCCAAAAATTCGCTTTTAGCTTGGTTAGCAGAATCAGCAATTTCTTTGGCTTTTTGTAATTCTATTGTCCGCTCTGCTACCCGTTTTTCTAAGGCTGAGTTATTTGCTTCTAAGGTATTAAATGATTCTTGTAATTGCATAGCCATTTGATTAAAACAATCAGCTAATATTTCTAATTCTTTGATGATTGAACCTGGAACTTGTTGGGACAAGTGACCATTAGCTAAAGCTTGATAGGCTAAAGTTAAACGATTGACTGGTTTTTGAATGACTCGAGCTGTAATAATTCCCAATCCCGTCGCGATCGCTAGTGCGATTATACACAAAATCACGGTACTGGTAGTGTTAATATAAATTTGTCCCATAAAATCATCTTCAGGTACAACTACAACAATTAACCAATCCAGACCATTATTGTCTTGATAAGGTAAAACCTGTAAAAATAGTTCTTTACCATTAAGCTTAAATTCTAACTGTTTATTTCCGCGAATTTTCGAGAAATTACCAAAGTAATTACTTAAATACTGCTTGATAGTTTCGATCTGGTTTAATGAATCAGAAGAGGCTTTTTCAGGTTGGGAACTAGCTACTAATTTACCATTATTAGTGATAATAAATGTCTCTCCAGTTTTGCCAATTTTTAAAGTTCTCAAAAATTTGCTAATATCTGATAAACTTAGGTCTGCACCAATCACACCTACGGGATGATTCTGATGATCATAAACTGGAGTTGCATAGGTAGTTCTGAGTATACCGTAGTTAAAACCAGTATAAATATCCCCCCATTTAGGTTTACCACTATGGATAGAAACACTATACCAAGGACGTACTCGCGGATCATAATTTGGAGCTGTTTTCAATATCTTATTTGTTAAGTGACCTTGTTGATCTGGAGCATAATAATTAAAATTGTGATTCGTCATTTCATCAGCGATTTGAATATAAAATCCTTTTTCGTTATCGAATCTACCTACACCAAAATATCTGCCCTGTTCATTGCCAAAATTAACATTAGTAATTGTTGGAAATAATTGCACTTGATTCCAAAAAAAAAGCTCCATACTCCGGGGTTTTTTGGGATCGATCCAACCAGCTTTAATTGCATGAAATACATTGTCATTGATGATTTTTGGTACAACTAAAAAGCTGGTTAAATGTTGCTCAATTCTGTTACTAATTTCACTTCTTAGCTGAGTAGCCAAATCGTTAACGGCAATTTTACCATTTCTTAATGATAACCACCCAACTAATCCTACGGCTGTAAATATTTCCATGAGAAATGGGATAATTAACATCAGATTAAGGGGCAATTTTCCGAGGTTTTTTTTGATGTTGTTCATAAGAAATTTGCTGAATATGATTATTGATATTATATTTCTGATTGGTATAACAATTGGAAAATTTCTTCCTCGTTAAATTCCTGAGCTAACTCTAAGATTTTTTGCCCAAAAGAAACATATTCATGGGCCAGTTCTTGGAGCCGTTGTGCTTCTCTTTCTACGATGTCAATGTCACCAATTTTCAGAGCTGCTTGTAAAATTTCTAATTCAGTTGTTGGCGGTATAATTAGAACTGTCGATGGAGATACTGCAATTGGTTGAGCTGGATCTAATTGTTCCCGTTCCCACTCCAATTGTAAAAATTTTTGCAGTTTCACAAATAACTGTTCCATTTCCACCGGTTTAGGTAAGAAATCATTACATCCAGCAGCGATCGCTTTTCCTTCATCAGCACTAGAAACACTAGCACTAGAAGCAATTATGGGGATGGTTTGAGAATAATTCTGACGTACTTGTTGAATGAACTCATAACCATCCATCACGGGCATAGCTATATCTGTAATAATTAAATCTGGTTGATTTTCTCGGAGTTGCTCTAATCCTTGGGCTCCATTCTCAGCTTCAATCATTATAAAACCTACATTTTTCAAGACTTCAGCTACTACTAAACGATTGACTTCTTTATCATCAACCACCAAGATAGTTCTTGGTTTACCTTGGTAACCAACGATTTTACTATTATTATCTGTAGTTGCAGCACTAATCCACCCTTGGGACAGGGGAAAATCAACTTCAAACCAAAAGGTACTCCCCTGATTAAAGGTACTACTCACTTGAATTTTACTATTCATCATTGCTACCAATTGACAGCAAATTGTTAATCCTAACCCGGTTCCTTCCGCACGTTTGGTTGCACTACCTACCTGTTCAAATGGTAAAAATATTTTCTCGAGCTGTTCCGGAGTCATTCCTACTCCTGTATCATCGATCGTAAACCGGATTTTTACAATTTCTTCGATCTGATTTAAGACTTGGACTTTAAAAGTTACATTACCTTGGATAGTAAATTTAATCGCATTACCTAATAAATTAATTAATACTTGACGGAGAGGTTTTTCATCCGCTAATACTCCGCTAGGTAAATTTGCATCTGGTAAGTAATAGAAATTAATATCTTTTGCTTCAGCCCGAACCCGACTAATTTCGGCTACTCCAGATAAAAAAGAAGGTAAATGGAAGTCTTTGGGGAGCAATTCCATTTTCCTTGCTTCAATTTTTGCTAGATCCAAAATATCATTAATTAATGTGAGTAAATGTAACCCAGCTTGTTCAATAACATCGATTCCTTTTCGTTGTTTCGGATTTAAGTCTTGAGCGCGTTGAAAAATTTGGGTGTAACCGAGAATCCCATTTAATGGTGTGCGTAATTCATGGCTCATATTTGCCAGAAATTCACTTTTAGCTTGGTTCGCTTGATCAGCAATTTCTTTAGCTTGTTGTAATTCTATTGTACGTTCAGCTACCCGTATTTCTAAGTCTGAGTTAGTTGCTTCTAAGGTATTAAATGATTTTTGTAATTGAGTAGCCATTTGATTAAAACAATTGGCTAATATTGCTAATTCTTTGATATTTGAACCAGGTACTTTTTCCTCTAATTGACCATGAGCAAGTGCTTGATATGCTTCACTCAAGCGATAAATTGGTTTTTGAATCGCTCTAGCTGTGAAAATTCCTAATCCCGTCGCGATCGCATCTGTTAGAATCGAGAAGTAATCCTTACTAAAAATCAATCGAAAATAAGGGTATATATCAAAATGAATGCCCTAACAATAGAATTACCGCTAGATGTCCCAGTTGAAGAAGCCCGATTCATACTAACGATCAAACAGTAGAAGAATTACAACAGGAGATGTATCTTTGAACTACATACAGAGCTACTTGTGTCGATCGCAAAAGTCAAACTACATAGTTAATTTCTTATGAGTTCCCGTCGCATTCTCAAAACTGGTGAATCCTATCCTTTCAGCAGATACTTTGAGTTATCTTTTATTATTGATGATATTTTAGCTGAATTAGATTGTACGATCGCTAGAAAAAATTTAGCTCTAACTCAATCTTCTCAACCTGTAAACCTAGATTTTCTCCAACAACAGATTCAGCGGAATTTAGCTCACATTGATTTAGTCAATGAAACTGCTAGACGGGAAGCTTTAATTAGTCCTGTTTTGGTTGAGGTATGCAATTTAACTGATCAGCGACTGAATATTGAATATTCTATTGAAGTCAATGATTATCTGAAAGGAACTCTCGACTATTATATTGCTGCACCTCAAAATTTATTGGTTGTATACCAATTAACTATGAAATTGCACTTAATCTGAGGTTGATCTGTTAGGTCAGGGCAGGTTTATAATGGTGATCTGTTGGTGGCAAAATTGACTGGTGAACCTGCCCCTACCAATTTTATCCTCAATTTGCGGATTTCTGTAGTAGGGGCGGGTTCGCCCAGATTTTTGAAATTTACCAATTAATTAGAAAAACCCGCCCGGGTTCACCGAGATGTTTGACATTTACCTACTAATCATCAAAACCCACCCTCACCCACAGATCAATATACATCAATGTATCTTCATAGTGAATTGGTAGTAGCAGCAAAACAATCGGATTTGGTGAGAGGATTTACTCAACTTGCGGTGGAATTAGTTGCTCTTGATCAATGGACTAAATCTACCTCTGATTTTATTTATGGAGTAGTTACTACTGGTGAAGATTGGTGTTTTGGCATTTACGATCGCCCAAATCGACAAGTAACTCAAGATCAAAAACGCTATCAGATTCCTGAAGATTTGTTGACACTTGTTCAGATTTTGATTAATATTGTTAGTTGCTCACCAAGATGATGTTTGTAGTAAGCGCTTACTACGAACGGAATATTTATTGTAATCTTCTAATATGCAATTGAGCATCTTGGTAGCATCCTGTAAATCCTAAATCTAAACAGAGACTAGATGCTTTTTGTAAATCTTCGATCGCACCTAATTTATCACCCATTTCAGCCCGAGTTTTTCCTCTCCCAGCTAAAGCATTAGCTGCATTTGGATTGAGTCGTAATGCTTGGGTGAAGTCTTCGATCGCTTTGGGATAATCTTTCAATTCATAACGTGCTGTACCCCGATTAGTATAAGAAACTGCGTCAGCGGGATTAATCCGAATTGCTTGAGTAAAATCAGCGATCGCACCAACTTTATCATTAATTGCGGAACGAGATAGTCCTCGATTACTATAAATTTTAGGATCATTTGGGTTAAGTTGAATCGCATAGGTGCAATCTTCGATCGCTTTAGTATTATCTCCCAGGTTAAAATAAGCAATACAACGATTATCGTAAGCAACTGTATTTTTCGGAGCTAATTTAATCGCTTGGGTGCAATCATCAATGGCTTTCTTATAATCTTTCAAATTTAGATTAGCTCCACCACGATTAGCATAAGCTTCTGCATCTTTGGGATTAATATTAATTACTTGACTGTAATCTTCCATTGCACCTTGGTAGTCAGCTAAAAAAAATCTAGCTCTACCGCGACTATAATAAGCATCTGCATCTTTAGGATCGATGCGAATTGCTTGGGTAAAATCTTCGATCGCTCCTCGTTTATCTCCAGAAGCAGAACGTGCTAAACCTCTTCCTTGATAAGCGATCGCATCATTAGGTTTCCATTGAATTGCTTGGGTAAAGTCTTGGATTGCGGTTTGATAATCTTGCAAATCATAATAACTTAACCCACGTTTATAATAAGCATCAGGGTCATTGGGTTTGAGTCGTAATACTTGAGTAAAATCCTCAGCTGCTCCTTTTGGATCTTTTTGATCATACCGAGCTAAACCTCGGTTAAAATAAGCAGTCACATTATTGGGATCGAGTTGAATAGCTTGACTATAATCAGCGATCGCTTGTTGATAGTTTCCTAAATCATAAAAAGTATTGCCTCGTTTCCCATAAGTCACCACATCACTAGGATTAGCTTGTAGTGCTTGATTAAATTCCGTGATCGCACCTTTACCATCACCTGATGACAATTTTTCTATCCCACGACTGTAAAAATTCTGGTTATTTAGTTGCGGTTGATGCCACCAGAAAATCAACCATCCTCCTAGCAATCCTAATCCTAATATTCCCACAATCCAACGCCACTTCAGTAATAAAGAATCAGAGATTTTATTAATAACTTCCTTCAGTTCTGGTTGGTTTTCTACTCTGGTGACGGTCGGGAAATTATCCTGAGTATTTTGAGATGAGATCACTAGACGCGGTGGTGGTGGTGGTGCAACAATGGTAGTCCGAATTTTTTTTAAATCATCTAAAACTTCCCCTGCGGATTGATAGCGAATATCTAAGTCTAAATGAACCATTTTGTCAAGAATATCAGCTAGGGTATTATTAGGATGGGATGACAATCGCCACTTAAATTCACCATTGTTGCAATTATGAGGATGTCTGAGATTTAATAATTCTTGAGGTGCTAATCCCGACAAGAGCTGAATCCCAATCATTCCAACTGCATAAATATCGCTACTAAACAGGGGATTACCTTGTAATTGTTCTAATGGCATATATAAAGAAGTCGGGATCGCATCGGTGGCGATCAATTTGTCCCCATTATTCAGAATTTGGGAATTGATTTCTTTAATTGGACCAAAATTAATTAACACCATCTTGCCGTCCGGCTGGCGTCTAATTAAATTATCTGGTTTAATATCTAAGTGAATTACACCATTTCCGTGGACAAACACTAAAATCTCTAGGATTTCCTGGAGTAAACGGATCACTCGCTCTTCCTGGAGCGGGTTACCGACGACAATTTCGTGGGTTAAGGAGTTACCCGGAATAAACTCTTGGACTATATAAAATTCTTGGTTAACTTCAAAATAGGCTAGCAATTGGGGAATATGGTCATTTCTACCTAATTTTTCCAGGGATTCAGCCTTTTTTTTAAACAGAAGTTTAATAATTTGGATAGCTCTGGGGTTACTGCTCGGAGGACGAAGTTGTTTGACCACACATTGAGGATAATTAGGAAGACGTGTGTCAGCAGCTAAATAGGTTTGTCCAAAAGCACCCGAGCTGAGAACTTCTATTAATCGATAACGTCCATCTAAAAGTTGACCAATCATGGCAGTACCTCAGTCTGTCATTATTTAATTTTTGCATAATAGCTAAACTCCGGAGTTTAAGCAGCATGATCAACTAATATCAATTAACCCACCCCGCTTGCAATGGTCATCGCTGAAAATGTCAGAACAATTACCTAGAACTGAAACTATTGCCGCGATCGCGACTGCGATTGTTCCTCAGCAAGGAAGTATTGGTATTGTAAGGTTATCAGGATCAGCAGCCATCACGATTGCTCAACAACTTTTTCATGCACCCGGACATCAAATTTGGGAAAGCCATCATATTCTCTATGGTTACATTTATCATCCCCAAACTCAACAGCTAGTCGATGAAGCTTTGTTACTGATTATGAAAGCACCACGTTCTTACACCCGTGAGGATGTGGTAGAATTTCATTGTCATGGCGGGATCATGGCTGTCCAGCAAGTGTTACAGCTTTGTTTAGGAGCTGGAGCTAAATTAGCCCAACCTGGAGAATTTACCTTACGTGCTTTTTTAAATGGACGTTTAGATTTAACTCAAGCTGAAAGTATTGCTGATTTAGTGGGAGCGCGATCGCCACAAGCTGCTCAAACTGCTCTAGCTGGGTTACAAGGTAAATTAGCGACTCCGATTCGTCAACTGCGAACTCAATGTCTGGACATTTTAGCGGAAATTGAAGCTCGAATTGATTTTGAAGAAGATTTACCTCCCCTAAATCAAGATCAGATTATGACTCAATTTCAGCAAATTTTGGTCAAGGTGACGAAAATTTTGGCAACTGCTCATCAAGGTGAATTATTACGCATCGGTTTAAAAGTAGCGATTGTGGGTCGTCCCAATGTGGGAAAATCTAGTTTATTAAATGCTTGGAGTCAAACTGATCGAGCGATCGTCACTGATTTACCTGGTACAACTCGTGATGTGGTCGAATCTCATTTAGTTGTAGGTGGTATTCCCATTCAGGTATTAGATACCGCAGGGATTCGCGCAACTTTTGATCTGGTTGAACAAATGGGAGTCGAGCGATCGCTTTTAGCAGCTGAATCCGCGGATTTAATTTTGCTGACTATTGACGCTCAAGCAGGTTGGACATCAGCTGATCAAGAAATCTATGCTCAAGTCCAACATCGTCCTCTAATTTTGGTGGTCAACAAAATTGATTTATGTGCTAAAATTGAGCAATTAGCCTTACCGAGTCCAGTGAATCGAGTTGTCTATACTGCTGCTGCTCATCACCAAGGAATTGGTGATTTAGAAACAGCAATTTTAGCAGTAGTCAATCTAGAAAACTTACAAGCTGCCAATTTAGATTTTGCCATTAATCAGCGACAATCTGCTGCCTTAACTAGAGCAAAAATTGCTTTAGAACAAGTCCAAACCACGATCGCAGCTGAACTCCCTTTAGACTTCTGGACAATTGATTTACGTGGTGCCATTCAAGCTTTAGGTGAAATTACTGGTGAAGAGATAACCGAATCAATTCTCGATCGCATTTTTAGTCGTTTTTGTATTGGCAAATAATTATGGCTTTTCGCCCGCTAATAATCTGTATACTTTTATCTTTCTTATATTATACTAATTGACAAATTTTCTAGATAGTGCTATAAACTAAATGTATCTATTTTTACCAAAGTCAAAATTTTCAATACCTCCGCTTAAATTAACTTAGATTATTTTTTTTAAACCCATGATGCAAATTACGATAGAACTTCCTCAAGAAATCGGAGAACAACTGGAAAAACAATGGGGAAATCTTCCCCAAAAAACACTAGAAGCATTTGTAATAGAAGCTTACCGTCAAGGGATACTGTCTTCGAGAGAAATCCAAAGTTTGCTGAAATTATCCTCTCGGTGGGCTACGGAAAAATTTCTGCAACAATATGATGTCTATCCTAATTATAATCAAGAAGATTTAGAACAAGATATTAAAACTATTGAAAATCTTTATCGTCCATGATAGTTATTGCTGATACTTCTACTATCTGTTATCTAATTCTAATTGAAGAGATTGAAATTTTAGCTCAACTATTTGGAAAGATTGTTATACCTAATGCGGTCAAAAATGAACTAATAGCTGATGACGCTCCTGACCCAGTAAAAGATTGGATCAGGATACCACCTCTATGGCTTGAAGAAATATCATTAACTTTAATGATAGATTCATCTTTGTCTAAGTTACATCCTGGTGAACAAGAAGTAATTATTCTGGCGGAAGAAATAGCAGCTAATTTGGTTATTCTGGACGAAAAGTCAGCTAGGAAAATAGCTTGGCAAAGAGGCTTAAAAATTATTGGTTTATACCAATTAACTATGAAATTGCACTTAATCTGAGGTTGATCTGTTAGAGTCAGGGCAGGTTTATAATGGTGATCTGTTGGTGGCAAAATTGACTGGTGAACCTGCCCCTACCAATTTTATCCTCAATTTGCGGATTTCTGTAGTAGGGGCGGGTTCGCCCAGATTTTTGAAATTTACCAATTAATTAGAAAAACCCGCCCGGGTTCACCGAGATGTTTGACATTTACCTACTAATCATCAAAACCCACCCTCACCCACAGATCAATATACATCAATGTATCTTCATGGTGAATTGGTATTATTAGGTATTCTTGATTTAGCCGCAACCCAGAATTTGATTGATTTACCTTTGGTAATTGAAAGATTAAAAAATACAAATTTCCGAATATCTAATCATCTGGTTCAAACTCTTATAGATCGTCATCAATAATAAAAATGGTTTTTCAGTACATAGTATGCTAGTTTTTAAATAAAAATCCCCAAAGTATTAGTTAATATGAGAATCAATCCATTTCAAAATTCCTTCATCATCAAATTCTTGAGCTAATTTCAAAATTTCCTGGCAAAAATTCCGATATTGCGGGTCAAACTCTTGTAACAGATTAACTTCCCGTTCAACTTTTTCAATATCACCGATTCGCGCAGCTTTCTGTAAAGATTCTAATTCTGCAAGGGAAGGTATAACCATTATTTTATCTTCATTCACTTCCGGTTTAACCGCAGTAAAATCCGGATTAATGATCCATTCTATTTCCAACCGATTTCTCAATTTCTCCAACAGTTCTGGTAATTGGATTGGTTTGAGTAAAAAATCATCACTATTAAAGGGAAGTATCTGTCGATCGCTGAGAGAAAAATTATTAACAGACATCGCAATAATCGGTATTTTTTGCAATTCCGGTGAATCTTTTAGATGTCGAATCATCTCCATTCCATTCATTTTTGGCATCACTAAATCAGTTAAAATTAAATCAGGTTTAGCGATCGCTGCTTTTTCCAAACCTTCTACTCCATCACTTGCTTCGAGCAACTCAAACCCATAAGGTTTAAGTAAATCAATCATTAAAGTTCGACTTTCAGTGCGATTATCTACTACCAATAATTTCACTAACTCCCGACCAGTAAAACCAGTAATTATTTCTGGTTGAGTATATTTAGCTAGTTCTCCTTTTTCTACTCCTAATTCTAGGTTTAAATCAAAATGGAAATCACTTCCTGTACCTAATTCCGAAGAAACTTGTAAAGTTGAATCCATCAGTTGTAATATTTTTTGACTAATCGCTAGTCCTAATCCCGTCCCTTCCGCTTTACGTTGATTTTCTCCTACCTGTTCAAAAGGTAAAAAGATTTTATCTATTTGATCAGCAGTAATCCCTACCCCAGTATCTTGAACTGCAAACCGGATTTTTGTAGTTATTTGTCCTTGTTTAGTCACCTGATTATTACCCAGTCCGATCACTTTCAAGGTAACCGAACCCTGATCAGTAAATTTAATTGCATTACCTAATAAATTGATTAATACCTGTCGTAACCGTTTTTCATCAATCCGGACTCGTTCCGGTAAATTTTCGGCAAATTCACATTGAAAAATTAAATCTTTTGCTTCTGCTTTAATTCGACAAATTTCTGCTACACCTACCAAAAAACTTGGGAAATATATATCATGAACATAAATATCTAACTTTCTGGCTTCAATTTTTGCTAAGTCTAACAATTCATTAATCAGATTTAATAAATAGGAACCACTTTCATAAATAATATTGATACCTTTGCGATCGTCTTTAGTCAAATTTTGAGAACGTTGTAAAATTTGGGTATAACCTAAAATCCCATTGAGGGGTGTTCTAAGTTCATGACTCATCGAAGAGAGAAACTCGCTTTTAGCTTGATTAGCAGAGTCAGCATTTTCTTTAGCTAACTCTAATTCATGAGTTCTTTCTTTTACTTTTTCTTCCAAGGTTTGAGCATATTCAGCTAACGCTTCGTTGGCTTTTTTTAGCCGGAATTGATTATAATAATTACTAATTAAAATTCCGCTAGCGACAATTGCTAAAAATGGCGCAAAAAATGGGATTACCCAACCTTGTAAAAAAGCAGTATAGCTAATTAACCAAAGACATATTCCGGCTAAAATAATCATCAAACCTGTACTGAGAAAGAACCAATTTTTCCCAGCAATTTTTTTCCGCAAAACCTCCCAAGTGCTAATAGCACTAACTAAAGACCACAGAACAATCCAAAGTTGATTGACCCATAGCGACCAAACTTGCAATTGATAGCGTCCATCTAAAGCACCGCTTACAATTTGACTACAAATATTCCCGTGAACTACTACACCTGGAGTAAATAATTTTTGGTTAAATAATGAATTACTATAAGGTGTTTGTAAAATATCGTTGAGACTCAGAGCTGTCACTCCAATTAAGACGATGCGATCGCGCATGAACCCAGGAGGAATCTGGTTTTTTAATACTTCAGTTAGTGATATGCTAGGAAATTTTTCTAACTGTCCTCGATAATTTAGTAAAAGCTGATATCCTCCTGTATCTTTTTGGACATAACCCCCTTCATTTCCCTGTAATGGAATCAAAGTAGTTCGACCTAAACCATATTTTTTCTGTTTTTTATCTAATATTTTTGGTTCAATTCCTTTCTGTTTTAGATAAAATAATGCTAATTTCATTCCCAAGCTTTCTTTTCCTTGCACCGACAATAAAGCTCGACGTACATTACCATCACTATCAATGCTCAGATCGGATGCGGCAACTTGGTCAAGTTGATCTAAAGTGGGTGGAGGTGGAATTTTTTCGGGTGTGACTTTTTCCAAACCGATCAGGTTTGGTGTAGCTTTATATAAAGCAATTAACTGCTGATGTCCTGGTTCTACGGGGATGTCTCGATATAAATCCATCCCAATCACAGCAGGTTTTTGAGCCTTAATATATTTTAGCAGTTGGGTTAAGGTCAAATCAGACATTGGCCATTGCCCGACAGCTTTAATATCAGCTTCTCCTGCTGTGACGATGACAATACGATTATCCGGTGGTTCTGATGAACGTAGACCAAAAAATTGGTCAATTGTTACCCATTCAAGCAATTGGAAAGCACCTGTGATGTTTCCAACTATGACTAATCCACTTACAATCAGGGCAATGACAAGAATTTCTCGCCATTCTAACCATTTTCGGATCGGCAGTTTCATTAACTAAGTTATAGTTGTTCCTGCAAAGGTTTTTCGGCTAAAGATTCTAATTTTACTTGCTTTAACAAATCAGACCATTCTTTGGCCAAATTTGCATCAGTTGGATGGGTGAAACGAGCTGAACTTAATATGCTCAGGGTATCATACCAAATTCCCGACTTGCCATATAAAGCTGCTAGTTGGATCACATTTAAAGACCCCGATGCTGATGGAGCTGGAACACGCTTTACCCATCCGTTAATACTGTAAGCATCCGGACGCATAATTTCACCTGGTTTGAGCAGAATGATTGACCATTGATAAGGTTTGCCCATTTCTAAAGGTGGTGCATCTTGGGGTAATTGAACCCCCACAATACCTCCAGTTTTGTGTAATTCTAGATTTGTTTGATAGTGATACAGTCGATCTTCACTATAAACACTCAAGAAAACATTCTTAGCGGGTGTATTAGGAATATAGAAAAAGAAAGTTGGATGTTCAGATATTGTTAAACCAATATTGGTGTTTGGTAATAAGGCTGTTGGATAAAGAGTTAGACTATCGCTCCGAGAACCTCCTCCTTTGGTGCTGACGGGTTGTTGGTCATCGGTCGAGCCAAAATCTACATCTCCCCGAGAACCTCCTCCTTTGGTAATATGAGGAGTCTGATCATCAGTTGAGGTGAAATCTACATCTCCCCGAGAACCTCCTCCTTTGACGGTATTGGGAGTCTGATCATCAGTTGAGGTGAAACCGATATCCCCTCGAGAACCTCCTCCTTTAACTGTGGTCGGAGTTTTATCCTCAATGGAGCTGAAACTGATCATTCCCCGAGAACCTCCACCCCTAACTGTAGTTGGGGTTTCGTCTTCAATTGAGCTAAAGTTGATACTGCCCCGAGAACCTCCACCTCTAACTGTGGTTGGGGTTTCGTCTTCAATTGAGCTAAAGTTGATACTGCCCCGAGAACCTCCACCCCTAACTGTGTTGGGTGTTTGATCATCAGTACCAGTAAAGTTGATACTGCCCCGAGAACCTCCACCCCTAACTGTGTTGGGTGCTTGATCATCAGTAGTAGTAAAGTTGATATTGCCTCGAGAACCTCCCCCTAACAGTTTATAGGCAGTTTCGTTAGTAGGTGGTGCAAATTGAATATCATTTGCTGAAAAAATATGAAGATTAACTGGCACTTCACCAGCATAACTCATGGTAGCCCCTAATGCTACTGATGATGCGATCGCTACTATTCCTAGTTGACGATGTATTCTTCTATACTGTCCAGCTTTTTTTGGCCTTTTCATGGTAGTAAATTACCCTCTCTTTGGAATGGCTATCAACACAATTATATATTTCGTATACTAATCTTTATCTTAGTACAACTAATTGCTTGATTCTCAACTTTATCTATTTTTTACAATTGCTTGATTCTCAACTTTATCTTTATCCGATATTTATTCAACATTGTCTAATGTCTAGGTCACCAAAGCTTAAAATTAGCTTATTAATTCCTTAACCTAGACATCTTATAATTATACATTTTACCAAATCTGATAATTGTATTATTCATTACTTAATTGGACTTCTTGCTAAAATAATTTGGACAGATAGCTGGCCTGCCCCATCTCTGGTCGCCATAATTTTCAGAATTAAAGCCAATTACCAACTAAAACAAAAGGAGACCAGAAAAAAGGATGTTGATACTTAGAATGGATTAAAGATATCTGAGCTTGACGTAAAGCTTCAGCTTTGCTAGAAGCATCTGTGGTTAATTGATGATAAAAATTGATCATTAATTCAGCCGTAGATTCGTCTCGCACTGACCATAAAGTAGCCATGGTACTGCGGGCACCCGATCGCAGAGCAATTCCGGCAATTCCTAGAGCAGCTCGTCGATCGCCATCTGCTGTTTGACAAGCACTTAAGACTAAAAGTTGCAGCGGATTTGGCGATTTTCTGGATTGGAATGCGAGTAAATCTCCAAATTCTTTGACGTTGATTTCTCCATCCCAAGTGAGGAGAAAAGTTTGTTCAGCATCAGAACTAAATTGACCGTGGGTAGCTAGATGGATGATATCAAAAGCATTTTCTTCGATTTGGCTTTTTAAACCAGTACGAGTAAATTTTTGATCAAGTAAAGTATGGGAATGGTGGTCTAATTGAGAAAGAATTTCCTTAATTTCAAGTTTGACTCCTGGTAAAGAAGGAAACCCTTGACGAGATTCAGTCAATCCAGCCGTAAGACTATGTAATCTGTTTTTTGATAAAGTTTGTGGACTGAGCAAATATAATCCCGAACTCAGAGCAACAGCATAATTTTCGATCAGGTATTGTTTGCCATCATAAAGAGCTGACATGGGAATATTGCGGAGAAATCCATCTAAAACGAATACTATAGTTTTAATTTTTTGACGATCTAAATCTGGTTTAACTGGCTTAACCAGCCAGTTATAAACTATCTCCGAATAGCGTAACCTTTCTTGATCGGAATAGTCATAATTGAAGGAAGAATAAAGTGTTTTTAAAGTCTGATCTACTTCAATTTCAGAGAGTTTAGTAGCATAGTGTCTGAGTGGTTGGTGAGGAACAGAAACAATCACTTCTAAGCGATCGCTCAGAAAAACAGGATAAATTACTGCTGCGGTTGGATCGATCTGGTCAACCGCCACCGGGCCAGTTCTTAAACAAGTATCTTGGAAATAATTATCTAGTTCAGCTAATTGTAAAAATTTGATCACATTACGAGCCAGTTTCATGTCCTCTTGACTCGCATTTTCTGACAATAATAAATCGATTAGTTGGCGATGAATGGGTTCAGCGTTCTCATTAAAACTAAACTGAATTTCCCGGTTATTAGCAATGAGGTCACTGCGTAAATTTTGAATTGCCTGAAAAGCTTCTTGATAGTTAGCGAGGGCTTCTTGGCGTTTACCTTCTTGTTTAAGTAAATGACCAACTTGCCAAGCAGTAGTAACAATTAATTCATTAGAATTTTTCAGTTGTGCAATTTTTAGAGCAATTTGAGCAAGCTGTTTAGCATCTTCATCCTGTTGTTGGTATTCATAAACCTTACTGAGTTGATTAATCGCATAAGCTTCGGCAATTTGATCGTTAATTGTTCGCGCTACATTAATTGCTTTGGTTAAATCTTGCACCCTTTCTTGCCAATTAATTACCCTGGCATTTTTTTGATTTTGATCTACCAGTTTCATCAAACTCTGGTTGAGATTGACTTGAGTAAAAACATAGTAACGACTAGGTGGAATCTGGGCAATTTCCGCTTTAACTTCAGGTAGAATGGCGATCGCTTGATCTGCCAATTTTTGCGCCACCATTAAACTTAATTGATTTAATTGAATTTTGGCTTTTAATCCAGGGTTAGTCGTAATTCTTAAGGCTTTTTTATAAAAATCAAATGCTTCTTCGATCGCATCGTAATCTCTCGCTAGATTAGCTATATCTAATAAAGTAGCAGCCCGATCATTATTAGTTATTTTCGCATCTTTAATCGCTAAACTTTTTTCGAGGACTTTGACGGATTTGGTAAATTCTCCCATTAATCTTAATGTTACTCCCAAGCTCCGTAATCCCGATGCTTTTAATACTGGATCAGGTTCTTGTTGAATTTCTTGGAGCGTTTCTTCTAACAATTTCCGACTCCGCTGATACTGTCCCATGCTCCGGATTGCTTGAGCTTGATTGATTTTGCTCCCCCACATCCCCTGAGAATTTCCGGCTTTTTTGTACAGAGATTCAGATTGTATCCAACTTGCTAAAGCTAATTCAGCTTGTCCTGTTTTTAGTTGCGATTTTCCTTGGGTATTCAGAGCTTGTGCTAATACAGACCATCCAATTGGATCTGCTGCAGCTTGATTTTCCAATAACTTGATGCTACTTTCAATGGCTTTATCGGCCAGTTGCCATTCTCCTAAATCTTGATATGCTGAAGATATGTTAGTTAATAATGATGCTTGGGGTAAAATTAGTTTCTCAGATGCTAGAATATTTAGGGCTTGTTGCCAAATCGCGATCGCTTCTTGATAGCGTCCCTCTTGCTCGAGTTTTCTTCCTTGTTCTATTAATCCTTCTGGTGTTTGGACTTGTTCAACCACTCCCATATTTGTTGGGACATGGGCAAAAACTGGCATCACTAGCGTTACTAATAATAAAGCTACCAAACCTAACCCTAAATAAAAAGAAGATCTGGCTAACTTTCTCAGGAAGTTTTCCAGAAGTAATACCAATTTAATGTGAAGTTGCACAAAGCTAAATCCCCCTAAATCCCCCTTAAGAAGGGGGACTTTTAATTCTGGCTCCCCCTTTTTAAGGGGGTTGGGGGGATCAATTCTATGCAGCTTTTTTTTGAAAAATTTATACATACTAGATTTTTGAGTTTACCTTGATCCGAGAGTTACTCGATTAACTTTAATTATTTTAAGTGTTGCTCTTGTTCACTAAAATATTTATCACTGCTACTTTAATCTGTTATAATTTCTAGGTTAAATTTTTAGTTAACCCTAGTTTTCTAAATTTATTAGGCACTGCCAGTAATCTAGCGCGATCGGTACAGAAAAAAGATTAAAATTAGGTTAAGCTATGTTTAAAATCCTTGACAATTCCTGGGGCGATCGGCTAGGAGCGGCGAGTTCGGCCCAGAAGCGCTCAAAACAATTTCTCCTTTTTCATTGATTTGCCATCCTGTGACTTCTCTAATTACTGGTAAGGTGGGAGTTGTTAATCTAGCCGAAGAATTAGCAGAATTTTGGGATAAGACTTGACTGGTGTAATCTGTGTAATCTTGCCAAATATCCTCACTATTAAATGGTTTGCTCGGATCATCTGATAAACCACCCCTTCTGGTGATCTTAAACGTATCGCCACTACGTTTGGTACAATCGGCAATAATTTGATGAGAAGCATCAGCGAATTGTTGTGGTAGTTCGATTAATTCCGCACTGGTTTTAAGATCAGGAGTATTGACTTTGACATTACCAGAAATTCCAAATTGAGAAGAAGCAGTAATATTACTATCAGGAGAAAGGAACAAACCCGTAGTAGTAATTAAAATATTACCACCGCTACCTCGGACAGCATTAGCATTAATGGTACTACCTTCAATGGCAGCGATCGTACCAGAATTAATGGTCAAATTGCCCCCATCACCAACTGAGCCTAAAGCATCTACAATGATTTCACCACTATGGCGTAATTGCAAGGAATCTTGCACATTCAGAATCACATTACCACCCTGTCCAGATGCGGTAGAGCCAGTAATAAAGCCACCACGCTGTAATAATACATCTGTAGCATTTAACTGGAATTTTCCCGCATTTCCAGTTCCTTGATGTTGTACACCAACTCGCGCCCCATCTTGCACTGTCAGACGACCTGTATTAATAGTTAATTCACCTGTATTTCCTGAAAAATTAGGTGGCAATCCGAAATAATTGAGAATTTCATCATTTAATTTAAAACCACTAGCTGAGATATCTGAAGGCTCTCCATCAGATTTAGTACCGCTAACCAAAATTGAGTCTGGGGCGTTAATTGTAACTTTACCAGCATTCCCAGAAGTGCTAGTTGTAGAATTTACTTGTCCGCCATCAAGAACGGTTAATTTAGGCGTATTAATCAGAGTATTACCTGCATTTCCAAATGCAAAAGTATAGGTGCTGATATAACTCGCAGCCAATAAAAGCGATGGGGGTGCTGTTCCAACCACTTCAATACTCTCAGATGCCTTGATATTAATATTACCACCATTTCCCGTTCCATTTCCTGGTAATTCTTGTCCGATTCGATTAAGGGGAGAAGTATATATAGTTGATCCTAGTAAACCTCCATTTGTAATGCTTAATCTAGAGGTAGATAAATTCACATCACCCGCCGAGCCACTGTTATAAGTTACGCTACTGATTGCGCTATAAATAGGAGTATTATCATTACTATTTATAGCTCCATTAATATTTACTAACTGGCTAGCATCAATAGTAATATTGCCAGCATTGCCTGTTCCATTTCTAGGTGCTGGTTCTGCGATTTGGTAAGGAAATACTGCTGTTAAAATTTCACTTCCACTGTCAAGTCTCAATTGTTGGGTTGATATCGCTACATTCCCTCCATTTGATCCTCCCGAAGTATCTGACCAAATTCCCCCACTGAAATCACTTTCAAAGGAATTTATTCCATTTGCGGAGATTGAGTCAGAAGCATTAACGCTGATATCTCCTCCAATTCCATTTCCCAGGGTAAGAGCATCTCAATTAGGCTTGACACAAGGATTAAGAAGGATCTAATGTAGACTCAGAGAAACAAGAAAGGAGGATTTGGAGCATATAATTATTATCCATAGCAGCGCGTTTACTTTTCTGGCGTAAACTGCGTTTGTAAGTTGACTCGCGATTAAGAGCGTTGAGAGCTAATCGTCTGAGCAGAGAAAAGTTACGAGGACTGTGAAAAGAACGAATGCGACAGCTATCTTCAAAAAAAGTACAATCTAAAGTCCAGTGTGCAGAATTTTCGATTTCCCAATGTTGACGAATAGCTCGACCTATGAATTCAGCATTGTTGTCTAAAGAAGTAAGATAGTATTGAGTCTCGCAAGTAGTTTTGTTCCAAAGATGACGGATACGATGAATGATGACAATACTTTTTAAACCTGCCCATAATTTGGGTTGGTAAAGGTCAGGAATGGCCGTAATAGGGAACACCCAAACTTCACGAATTTCCACCCGATGATGCCCTTTCTCAATCCGTTTGTCATGAGTGAAATCAATTCCTGAAAAATTATTTTTCTGTGCAGTTTGGAAGAATTGTTGTACCTGATTATGTAAAGTTGGATGATTGGCTTTAAGTGTCAGAATATAATCAGCTTTTTTATCAATAATCTTTTGAGCAATTTCGGTTTGGGTCCCCATCGCATCAATAGTAATAATTGAGCCAGCGATATCAAGTAACTCTAGTAATGCTGGAATAGCTGTAATTTCATTGGATTTATCTTGGACTTTCATTTGTGCTAAAACTAATCGTTGTTCACTAGCCCACGCACTAATCAAATGTAATGCTGATTGTCCTTGATTTCGGTCATAGGAACCTCTGACAGTCTTCCCATCTATGGCAATTACTTCTCCTCCCATTTGAGTAACTAAGGTGTTTACCCAAGCTTGAAAACATTGCTCCAATTGGTTGGGGTTAATACTTTCAAATACTCGACGAAAGGTATCATCTGAGGGAATACCATTGGGTAATTCTAAAAACTCTTCTAGCCAAATTTGTTTACTAATCCCATAATTCTCAATGTCTTCCCAGCCTTGTGCTCCAGCTATTATGGCCAGAATTGCCATCACTAAAATGTCTATCAATAAGTGTTTTTTTGTTCGGTTTACTCTCGGGTCTTCAACATCTTCAAAATGCTTGACTAAACTCTGTTGTATTTCCATCAAGTCAGCTACTACTTGGTTTTTCCTAGCAGAATGGGAGTTTTGTTTAGCATTAGCTATATTGATATCGAACCCTTGAGACATTTGAATATTCCTGGAGATTATGAGTTGGACGGTATAGTTTTTCACCTACCACTCTCTATGCTCTTTTGTCAACTATTTTCTCTACCAGATTTGTGATGTTCTGATCTCGATGGCTATATTTCATATTTGATGAAAATATTCTGTATCCTCGGTGACAAAATTAGATGCGCTAACCCTGATTCCATTTCCTTGAGTTAGAGAATAAATTCCCCCTCCATTAGATAAAGTTAATCGATCTGTGGACAGAGCAATTTTTCCGCCATTTCCTCCACCCAAACTTATACTATTTAAGCCACTACCAAAGGAATAAAAAGGGTTGGCATTATTGGCGATAATATCGGTAGCATTGACAGTAATATTACCACCATTTCCCGGGGCATTTTGTCCTACCAATGTAGTGATTTGCCCCCCATTAGTTAGCATCATTTCTCTAGTTGAGATTTTGATATCTCCTCCATTACCAGTCGCAAAATTTTCGCTACTGATCCGACTATTAGGATTTTTGTCTAGCTGAATTGGAGTAGTGCTGGTTGGTGATACCCCATCGATGTTAATTGTATCGGCTGTGACTGTAATATTTCCAGCTATTCCTTGTCCTAAATTTAAGGTTTCGATCCGTCCCCCATCTTGAATATTGATTTGGGGTGCAGTAACAGCGATCGCACCTCCTTGACTACTAGATCCTGATTCAATTTGATTCACAATTGCGGAACTTAAACCAGAGTTTGTCCCAGCAATTTCCAGAGATTTACTAGCAGCGATCGCGATATTACTCCCAGTTCCAATCCCATTATTACTCGCGCTAATTTGGGAACCATTGAGGATACCGATATCACCACCAACTAAGGAAATACCACTATTACCTAGGTTGGAAACATTCACGACCGAGGAACTCAAGGTAATATTGCCAAACTGTTGCACCTGAGCATATCCTAAAGTCCATCCAGATAGATTTTGGGAAAGACTAACTTGTCCTAATTTCACGCTCCCAATTTCAATCCGTCCTCCGGTCGCGATCGCACTGGCACCTGTTAAAACTACATCTCCACCAACTAATGCTAATGTATTTCCAGGCGCAACCGTTAAACTTCCTGAACTTTGCACTGTCCCTGAATTAGGTTGATTCCATTGTAAACCGATCGGAACATTCATGCTCAACAATGGAGGAGCCTGTGGATTACTAGCACTATAAATACTACCATTGGATAGTTGAATACTGTTAGCGGTACTACCGAAAAAAGCACCACCAATATTTAAGCTGGTATTCGGTCCAAAAATTATCCCGTTCGGATTAGTTAAAAATAAATTTGCTCTACCGTTAGTATGAATTGAACCATCTATATTAGAAATATTCTTACCTGTGACACGGGTGAGAATATTGTCAATTCCAATTGCATTATTAAAAAATGCTCCTGTATTCGTAGGAATCGAAAATTCTTGGAAACTATGGAAAAGTATATTACCTGATCTGGTCCCCCCTTCAATTTGAAAGGTATTCCCTTGATGGCTTACAACTGAAGGTTGAGATAACGTAGCATCAGGAACAATTTGGGCTGTTGCTATATTTGCCCAACTCAGAAATATAATTATGCTAAAACTACGGCATAGCATAGAGTTTTCCTAGGCGTATTTATAACGCACTTATGAAACAGATTTAGTTCAAACTTACATAACCTCTTCTTAACATCCCATCGTTATATTATAATAAAACTAAGATCAGATTAAGATTAGTTTAAAGACTATCAGTAAATAGGCGATCGGGGGATGACTCCCCCTTAAAAAGCAGGGCTATTTCATGCTCGATTCTCATATAATCTGACCTAACCCCCCAACCTCTTCCCTAGGAGGGCAGGGGGAGTAATTAAGATGATTAAATTGATGGGAGTGAATCAGACTCATTCTTGCTCCCCTTTCCTCTTAGGAGAGGGGTTGGGGGAGAGGTTCTGCTATCAAATAATATATGATTGTATGATAATTATGCGATCGCTATATGAGCAAAAAAAATCAGCCTAAATTAAATTTAGTTTAAATTCCCTTGACAAGAGGATGGGTAGAGAAAGGAAGAAAGAGAATTTGCTTCAGATGTAACTAAAACAATTTCTCCTTTTTCATTAACTTTCCAACTATTTGCTTCCCTAATTATTGGTAAGGTAGGAGTTATTAATTTAGCCGAAGAATGAGCAGAATTTCGTCCTAAAAATTGACTGGTGTAATCTGTCCGATCTTGCCAAATATCCTCACTATTAAATGTTTGACTTGGCTCTTCTGATCTCCCACTCCGTCCACTTACCTTAAATGTATCTCCACTCCGTTTGGTACAACCGGCTACAATTTGATGAGCAGGATCAGTAAATTGTTGTGGTAAATTAATGAATGCAGCTACAGATTGGATATCAGGAGTATGGACAGAAACATTTCCAGACACTCCAAATTGGGAAGAAGCTGTAATCTGACTATCAGGGAAAGTAAACAATCCTTGAGTAGTAATAAAAATATTACCCCCCTCTCCTTTAACAGCATTAGCACTGATGATGCTAGTTTCCAAATTAGCTAAAGTATCTGTATTAATATTAATATTACCCCCATTCGCAATCCCTTGAGCTTGCACAGTAATTTGACTTTGATCGCGTAACAGTAGACTGTGGGAATTAATGGTAACATTTCCCCGATCGCCCGAAATAGCTGAGACGGCAATTTGCCCATGATTATTCAGCAATACCGAATTAGCTTGAATATCCACATTTCCAGCTTGAGAAACTCCCTGTCCGACCTGGGGAACATCAGCAATTTGGAAGTTACTTGCGTTAATTAAAGCACCATCACGAACAATTAACTGATTCGTTTTAATCGCAATATTACCCGCATCTCCGATCGCACTTGCAGCATTAGTAAATATGCCATTACTACTAATGCTATCAGTTCCAGCAAGTTCCACGCGATCGCGAGCATTAACTGTGATATTGCCACCTTTTCCATTCCCAATACTCGAACTAGTTAGACGTACACCTACTCCCTGATCTAACAATAGCGTACCTGTATTAATTACAATATTACCTGAATCTCCATAAAAACGAGTATTAGCAGTAATCCCGGCTGTCGTACTACCAAAAGTCCGACTACTAGCACCGATTAATTTAATTTGATTAGCTGCATTAATAGTTAGTGTTCCTGTTTTACCTGTTCCTTGAGTATCGGTAGAAATATTTCCTTGCTGAATCAGTAAATTACCAGTATTAATAGTCAAATCTCCCCCATTACCACTGTCATTAATTCTTGCTACAATTCCGGAGGTACTGGTATTAATTAAGTTGATATCTTGGGCAGAATTTATCAATAAACTACTCCCCATACTGTTAGGTTGGGAACTAAAGGTATTAACATTTATTTCTGCACCATTTTGCACTGTTAACGTTCTCGTATCAATTCTTAATAGTCCCCCGTTACCAGTAGCTCCTGGTCTAATTTGGGAAAATATCCCACTGCTGTCTATATTATTAGATGATACTCCTGATATCTGAATCTGATCAGCAATAATATTGAGATTACCAAGATTACCAGCACCATTGATATTACCAGCAATCCGAGCGCCATTGCTAATTAATAATTTATTAGTATTAACATTCAGATTTCCCGTGTTTCCTAGTCCAGAAGATAGGGTTAAAATCCCACTATTTACTTGTTGGTTAGGATTAAAATTGTTAGGATTTAGATTAGTAGCTTTAATCACTGATGGATTACCAGGATTAGCAACAGAAATTTGTAAAGTGTAAGTTTGTCCCGGTTGGGGAGCTTTCCCCTCTAAAGGTACATTATCTGAAAGAGTAGTATTATAAACACCAACCGCAATCACATAAGTACCTGGTTGTTTGAGCGTAGTAGAAAGATAGGAATCGTTCCTAAATGTACTACCTCCAGCACCATTTGTGATCGGAGAATCATCATTACTACCAAGTAATGCTCCCGTCTTGCGATCGAATAAGAATATCTGGGTATCAATATTACCTGGAGCTAGACGTACAGAAGTTTTTTCACCATAATCGATATCAAAAATAGCTTTTGAATTCGGTTGACTGGTCGCAAATTGATAGTAGTCATAAGAGGTAGTTGCTGGACCTAATGGTGTTCCCCCCTGAACTACTTGGGTTGGTGTTCCCCCTAGAACAATTTGAGTAGGTGTTCTCGAAACAGAGACATGGGGAATAGTCTGGGATGATTCTATATTTGGATTAGCTTGGGTATTAAAATTACTGGGAACGAGCGTATAGCTGGTGACTTGATCAAAAGGATTATTAGTAAAGTTGTTACTAATCCCGTCTAATGATGCTGTATCTGTAACTTTTACATTAATATCTCCCCCATTACCTTTACTAGTGCTTGAAGTCAGAACTTGTCCTCCAGTTTGGAATTGTAAATTACCTGTATTGATCTGGATTAGTCCACTCGGATTATTACTATTAGTTACTGTCGCGATAAAACCCCGATCCGATATATTTAAACTCCCCTGGGGATTATTAATTGTAATGTTCCCACTCGGACCACTGGTTTCATTGAGGGAACGAGTTAAAATCCCACTAAAAAGTCCATCCGTTGTAAACCCAGAAATATCAATATTGTTCTGAGCATTAATTACAATATTTCCTGATGCTCTACTATCACTGGTGATCGTTTGAATTCGTGAACCATCTTGTAATTTTAAAGTACCCGTATTAATTTGAATCGGTTGGAAACTATTCCCAATTAAACTTTGTTGACTCAACCGAGTAGCTTGGGTAGTATTAATCGCGATCGCTCCTGATGTTCCTTGGATTTGACTAGCGGTTAAATCCAGATTATTACTATTAAGATTAATTTCACCTCCTTGCAATTGAGCGGTTTGGAAACTAAGATCAGTTGCTAATAAAGATAAATTGCCAGAACTAGTTAAATTACTTCCTTGAAATTGGATTGAATTACGGGGATTACTATATTGTAATCCGGCTGGTACATTAATAGTTAATAATGGTGGTGCTTGGGGATTAGTAGCACTAAAACTTTGATCATTATTAAACAGAATACTATCTGATGTTACTAAATTAAGTGAACCTTTAAGATCTAGTTGAGCATGAGAACCAAAAATAATCCCATTCGGGTTAATCAAAAACAGATTAGCATTTCCTAATACACCCAAAGTCCCGTTAATATTGGAAGAATTAACACCGGTAACCCGCGTGAATATATTAGATATTCCGACTGGATTATTAAAATATGCCGCACCTCCAGTTGGAACATTAAATTGTTGAAAACTATGAAATAAATTACTCCCTCTTGTAGTTCCACCTTGAATCAGCAATTTATTACCTTGGTTACCAACCTGAGAAGGATTCGGTAATGTTACATCAGGCACAATTTGGGCTTGGGAGATATTTGCCCAATTCACCAATATGATTAGATTCACTATACTAAATTGACTTATTTGTTTACCAAATTTAGTCCCATTGGTATTAGTAATAAACTTTAGTAAGCTATTCATAAGTCCAATATATAACCTGGTTAATAATATTAATATTATTAATCTAATAAAGTTAAATTAAAATTAAAATTTGTTTAAACAACTAGGAACACAGCGATCGCCTTTCCCCCATCAAGTCTTGAGCATAATTTTTAGCAAGGACCAAACCAAAAATAAAAAAGAAAGAAAACTAACTACAATAGCCAACCAATTAACCCCTAACCAAAATGAGTTATAATCTAATTTCTGAAAAGAACACCAAGAACACCAAATCGCACTACAGACAAGAATCACAAATAGACAGGACAAAAAAATAAACAAAGAAGCAAAACCCATCAGTGTCAGTTTGGTCACTATGTTAGTTGCTAGAAGATAAATTATCATAATTGTCCCACCCGATCATCTAGGTGACTTCTTGACTTATTTCTATATGCTAACTGAATTAATAATTGAATAATTTAAGTAGAAGTTATCAGAATTAAGTAGTACCTTGTGGATCGGGATCAACTTAAAACATCAAGATTTTAACTGTTCTTAATCAATTTAATATGAGCTTAATTTTTAGACTACTGATTAGTGATTGTGGGTAAAAGCCTCCGATCGCCATGTTCAATTAAGAATTAGTTAAGGCTCATCATTAGTTTCTTTGTCAATTGCGTAATAATTGTTGCACAGTTCCAATTAATTCGTGAGGTTCAAAGGGTTTAGTAATATAAGCATCTGCACCTTGCTTCATTCCCCAGTAGCGATCGAATTCTTCCGTTTTAATGGAACACATGATCACAGCAACATTCTTAGTTTTTGAGTTGGATTTGAGACGACGACAGACTTCATAACCATTCATGCGAGGCATAATGATGTCTAAGATCACCAAAACTGGACATTGCTCCTGAATTCGCTCTAATGCTTCAATTCCATCTGTAGCACTCATGACCTTTAATCCACTCTTTTGCAGGATTTCGGCCATCATCTCCCTTTGGCTCTTACTGTCTTCCACTACCATTACTAAACTCATAATGCCCTTACCTGCTAGCTAGTTAATCCCACGCCACAGTAGTGTATCCTGAGATTGATCACAGTTGTTTTTTAGCAACTTACCCATTGATGGTGATTTTCTGATCACTATTTTACTAATCTAAGAATAATTTTTGTGATTAAGTCCAATACACTTTAATATGATACTCATTTTTAGGGATGAGGGGATCAGCTATATTTGGTTTTCCTGACCTTGGGTATTGATGGCCAAAATTGCGATCGCGATCGCTGGTAAAAAAATTGACCAAAAATTGATGATCCGCATCAAAAACGCCCCAAGGGCTGCACCACAAATAAAACTGAGTAAAGTAATCCCAAATTTCAGTGCCCGTTGACGTAATTCCTGTTTTTTGGTAGGATCATGAGCTAGGTGGGGATCGATGGGGATCAGGTATAAGTTAACTAGATCAATGGTAAGCTGTGTTAAGTTACCAGTCATCACGGTAGTGGGTAACAGGGTGCCCAAGGCTGCACGCATGAAGCCATTTTGGATGCCCATCGCAAAAACCCCAGTTGAGCCAATAATAAAAACGATCATATCATTTGACGGATCAGTGAGGTGAGAGCCTAAGGTAATCCCCACCCAGCCGAAAATCCCTAACAGGACAGCTTCAAACCATAAAAAAATTGACAAATGTGCGGAACGGGTATAAGTAATTACAGTGATCAAGGCGATCGCCCCAATAAAAACCGGAATCACAGCTAAACGCACCCAAACCATATTTCCGCTAATTCCGGCTAGTTGAGCGCCTGCTACTACTAAGTTTCCTGTGACATGAGCAGTAAATAAACCATTTAGCCCGAAAAATCCAGCCGTATCTATATATCCAGCTACCCAGCTCAGAACTCCTGTTAGCAAAAGATGATAGTTTTTTTGGGTGATATTGTGGCTAACCATTGTGGTAATTTTTTTTCTGATCGTTCTTTCTAATCCTCGAATCCCACTATACCTTACCCGTTTGATTACCAAAATTTTATTTTAAATCATGAAATAATTGTGCAATTTTGGAAAAATTATTAGAAAATCAAAAGAATAGATAGCTAAAGCTAATATTTTTTAATTTGAGCAACAATATTTGCTTTTATTTATGATAGAGGGATGATTCATAGATGAGTAAACTGAGAGCTTTAATTTTTGATGTTGATGGCACCATTGCTGATACGGAACGGGATGGACACCGTTTAGCATTTAATCGAGCTTTTGCTAATTGGGGACTGGATTGGGAGTGGTCAGTGGAATTATATAAGGAATTAATCGCGATCGGGGGAGGTAAAGAAAGAATTTTATTTTACCAAAACCACTACCAACCGGAGTTTGTGCCCCCCATACCCCTTGATCGCTGGTTAGTGGAGTTGCATATCACAAAATCTGAATATTATCAACAATTACTGGCTAGTGGTGCAATTCCCCTCCGAATAGGAGTAAAACGATTATTATCAGAAGCGAGGGAACAAGGGATTAGGCTCGCGATCGCCTCAACTTCGGCGCTACCGAATGTAACCAACCTCTTAACCTATACACTAGGGTCTGAAAGTATCGATTGGTTTGAAATCATCGCTGCGGGGGATATTGTTTCAGCCAAAAAACCAGCTCCAGATATTTATCATTATGTCCTGCAAAATTTGGAGTTAAGCCCATCAGAGTGTGTAGTGTTGGAAGACTCACCACAAGGATTACAAGCCGCTTTAGCCGCCAATTTAACTACAATTATCACGGTTAATGATTATACCAAAAATGAAGATTTTGCTGGAGCCAAATTAGTATTAAATCACTTAGGCGAACCAGATCATCCTTTTGGGGCGATCGCGGGTAATGTGGGTGATGCGAGTTATTTAGATTTAAGCTTAATCCGGAGTTTAATTGCCTGAATTTGGGCCAGTGGAAAGCTGGAAAAATATCAAATCAAATCAGCTTAAGATCAGCTATAATTATTAAGTTATTTGAAAAACTTTGTAATTCACAGCAAAAGTCTGTTACTTTTATACCCCTTATGTCTCTCCCCATCCGCAACGTCGCTATCATTGCCCACGTCGATCACGGCAAAACCACTCTTGTTGACGCTCTGCTCAAACAATCCGGTATCTTCCGTGAAGGGGAAGACATACCAGATTGCGTCATGGACTCAAACGCCATTGAGCGGGAACGGGGTATTACCATACTTTCTAAAAATACCGCCGTTACTTATAAAGATACGTTAATTAACATCGTCGATACCCCTGGACACGCAGACTTTGGTGGTGAAGTCGAGCGGGTGTTGGGAATGGTAGATGGTTGTCTGTTGATCGTCGATGCTAATGAAGGTCCCATGCCCCAAACCCGATTCGTGCTAAAAAAAGCACTGGAAAAGGGTTTGCGTCCCATCGTATTTGTGAATAAAATCGATCGTGGACAAGCCAATCCCCTCACTGCGGTTGATAAAGTTTTGGATCTATTCATCGAATTAGGAGCAGATGACGATCAGTGTGATTTTCCCTATTTGTTCGGTTCTGGGTTAGGTGGTTATGCTAAAACCGATCTAGCAGCCGAAGGGGTAGATATGCAGCCCTTATTTGAAGCGATCCTCGATCATGTACCACCTCCAGTGGGAGATCCCAATAAACCGCTGCAATTGCAAGTCACCACTTTGGATTATTCCGAATATGTAGGACGGATTGTGATTGGTCGGATTCACAATGGGGTGATTAAAGCTGGTCAACAAGCTGCTTTAGTCGTGGAAAATGGCACGATCATCAAAGCCAAAATTACGAAATTAATGGGCTTTGAAGGGCTGAAGCGGATTGATATCCCCGAATCTTCTGCTGGTAATATTGTCGCCGTGGCTGGTTTTGCTAGTGCTAATATTGGTGAAACAATTACTTGTCCTAATGAACCTCAAGCTTTACCACTAATTAAGGTAGATGAACCGACCTTGCAAATGACATTTTCTGTCAATGATTCACCATTTGCAGGTCAAGAAGGTAAATTTGTCACTTCCCGTCAATTGCGCGATCGCTTATTACGGGAATTAGAAACAAATGTAGCATTACGGGTGGAAGAAACTAGCTCTCCGGATAAATTTCTAGTTTCTGGTCGTGGGGAATTGCACCTAGGTATTCTAATTGAAACCATGCGTCGGGAAGGTTACGAATTCCAAGTTTCCCAACCCCAAGTAATTTATCGCGAAGTCACTGGTCAACCCTGTGAACCGTTTGAATGTCTAGTCTTAGATGTACCCGAAGAAGCTGTGGGTAGTTGTATTGAACGTCTCGGACAACGCAAAGCAGAAATGCAAGATATGCGGGTCGGTACTACTGGTCGTACTCAACTGGAATTTTCCATTCCAGCTCGCGGATTAATTGGTTTCCGAGGTGAGTTCATGCGAATGACTCGCGGTGAGGGAATTATGAATCATAGTTTCCTCGATTATCGTCCAATTATTGGCGAAATTGAATCGCGACGCAATGGAGTTTTGATTTCCTTTGAAGAAGGTGTAGCTACTTTCTACGCAATGAAAAATGCTGAAGATCGTGGTGTATTTTTTATTACTCCGGGCACCAAAGTTTATCGGGGGATGATTGTAGGTGAACACAATCGTTCTCAAGATTTAGAGTTAAATGTTTGCAAAGCCAAGCAATTAACTAACCATCGTGCTTCAGGTGGTGATGAATTAGTGCAATTGCAAGCTCCTGTAGATATGACTTTAGAACGTTCTTTGGAATATATTGGTTCCGATGAATTGGTAGAAGTAACACCAATATCGATTCGCTTGCGGAAATTGTCGAAGAAATTGGTGAAACGTTAATTTTGTTGGAGGGTGGGTAATGCTCACCCTAAATCCAGTAGGGGCGGTAGGGGCGCAAGAGCAATACGCCCCTACCAATTTTCTTGTTGGTAGGACAAAGATTAGATGTGGCAGATTAATTCATCCGATATTTTTGATCTTAGAACACCCGGAGGCGATCGCTTTACTGAGTTTGTTGATGCCTTAATTAGAGCAGAAGCATACATAATGAGTGTACCCCAAGCTGAAATCGCGACCAACCTACGGACAAATCTTGGGGATGGAGGTGTCGATACGGAAGTACGTCAAGCAATCCCTCATAGTAAAACAGGTTGGAATAGCGTCCCGACTTGTTGGCAGTATAAAGCTACTCAATTTGCCGGAATTAAACTATCAGATTTAAAAAAAGAAATCAAGAAATCCTATTCACAAGAGCTGATTAAAAAAGGTTTTGGTTATCGTTTTTGTATTGCTGACGACTTAACACCACAAAAGAAAAGAGATTGGGAAAACAGTTTAAATAATGAAGTAAAAAAGCTGAATACTTCAGCACCAGATGCTAGAGTTGTTACTGCATCTGATCTAGCTGTATGGGCAAACGAATTTCCAGCCATAGTTGTTCGATTTTTCAAAACCGCACTGAAAAAGTGCATAACCCTAAGAGATTGGGGAAAAGAGATTTTAGCACTGACTCCAAAAAGTGTTGAAATAAAAGAATGGGCTTTGGTTAAGCAGCAACTCATAGATCATGCTAGTTTTGGCAGTCACAGTAATTCAGTTATTCAACTCATTCAAGGGGAATCCGGTGTCGGCAAAACTAGACTGGTTTACGAATCATTATCGGGTCTAGAATGCGCTCAGTCCTTAGTGCTTTATACAGTAGATGATGCTGCATTAGAGATTATCCATTCCTTGATTCGTGATCAATCAGCTAAAGTTATATTAGTAGCAGATGAATGCTTGCCTGAAACCCAATTACAACTTAAGCGTCATCTTAATAGAATTAGAGATCGGGTACGAGTTATTTGTATCGACAATTCTGGAGATGATGATTTATCCAAAGAATCTTGGCTGACTCGGATGTCGAAAGCCGATGTTGATCAGATTTGTAAGCAAAATTTTCCAGAAATTCATCCAAAGCGTCGCCGGATCTATGTAAATCTATCAGGTGGATTTGTCAAGCTTGCAGCCGATCTCTGTAATCAAGATTCTCAGATTGTCGAGCAGGGAAACCTAGACTCAATCGCGAGAGATCTCAGAAACTACTTGAAAATTCGCTTAAATAATGATAGTGAAAAATTACGGGTAATGGAAGCGATCGCCCTGTTCTCAAAAGTAGGATACCGGGAAGATGTTGAAGAAGAATTTAACAGCTTATGTGAACTATTAAAGTTAGAACGAAATGATACTTTAGAAAAAGCTTGGCAATTAAAAAAAGTCCCTGGGTTCATTTCTTTTGCTGGTCGATTCATTTATATCACCCCTGAAATTATTGCTGAGATCGCTTTTGAAGGTGCATGGGAAAGATGGGTTGCTTACAATCCGTCTGAATTTCTCTCCAAAATTCCCCTGGAACTTCTTGAATCTTTTCTCAAGCGTGTATCTCGAAGTGGTTCTCAGGAGGTACGCCGGATTGTCGGAGACTTTTTTCGATCTTGGTCTGCCGAAATTCAACCGATTGATTTAATGGATAATAATCAAGTAAATCGGCTCCTAATTTTAGTAGAGATTAATCCCAACGATTATCTATATAGACTTGTCCATCTAATTGCTCAAGTTTCCTTAGAAGAACTTTTAGAAATATCTATAAAATCCGAAGACATCAAACGTTCATTAGTTTGGATAGCCGAACGAATGGCTAATTTTTATGAGTTCTTTTTAGATTCAGAATCAATTTTATGGAAACTAGCAATTGTTGAAATAGAGTCTAATATAGGTAATAGCGCTATCCGCACCTGGCAGCAATTTTTCCAGAATCTTAAATTCAAGAACAACGACACCTTTTACAGAAAGAATAGCTTTATTGGAACGCCGATTATTTAATGAAGATAAAAGACAGAGAACTCTAGCTCTCAAAGGGTTGGGCAAAATTTTTGAGATAGATGAATGGCAGGTTGTCGGTTCACTGGTATTTGCTGGTAAAATTTCCCCTAAGGAATGGGAACCTGCGAATCAGTTAGAGTTTAGCCAATGTATGGAATTAGCAGTTGAGCTTTTGTCTAAAGCAGGAAATAGCTCACTACCCGATCTTCGCAATGAGATTCTAAATATTGCTATCGAAAATATCCACTTTTTCTTAGCTAATGGCTATTTAGAGTCGATGAAAGCACTTTTTCCAATCGATAATATTCCAACCGATGTTCTGTTCTCATTAATTAGGAAAGTGGAAGATTTCATTAAATATGATGCTCAGGCTTTCCCAGAAGTGAAGGAATGGTTACAAAACCTCATTCCTAATAATTTTCATGGTAAATTGATAGAAATTGTGGGTAAATCGCTCTGGCACTATACAGATCAAAACCAACAAGCAAATTGGCGTCAAGAGATTGAACATATTGCCAGAGAACTTTGCGATCGCCAAGAACTGCTGCAATCCGAAATCGAGTGGCTTTGTTCACCCCAAGCAATGAGTGTATGGGCATTAGGTTATGCCATGGGAACCTACGATGTGAATGCAAATTGTTTAGAAATTATTATGCACTCAGTAGCAGAGACACATAATACTGGTCTAGCAAGAGAATATTTAAGAAGTTTAGTGGTCAACTATCCTCAACATATTGATGTTGTCAATAGATGGATCGATAAATTTGAAATTCAGGCTCCCGCAGTTGCTTATGACTTGTTGATCGGTGGTGGTGATGCTACCAGAGCTGTACAGAGAGCATTAAACCTGATTGACCAGGGAACTCTCTCCTTAGAATATCTTAATAGTTTTGTTATTGGTATTTCTCAAAGAGCCTTATCTATAGAAGAATTTTATGAAATTTTCCAAAGGTTGATTAACTCCCTAGAAACAGAAAAAGATATTTCCATAATTAAGATTGCTCTAAAATTAGTTGCTTATCGTTTCAAGAACGAGGAGGAACATAATCTCAGCAGTATTAGAAAAAACTCTTCTATTGAAAGTTTGATCTGGAAACTGCTCGAATTATCAACACCATTAAGTTTTGGAGATGCTTACCATTGGGTCCAAATTCTGAAAAGTATGGCAGAAATTGATTTAGATCGGGCAGCAAAGATTGCTAGTTTTGCACTGGTTGGTAATGGATTGAAAAAAGAAGAGGTAGAAGAAATACTGATTAACATGGCTAAAGATCATCCCGATTTAGTAATGAACCGATTAGGGGAAGTTATAATTGACGAAAACCAAGGATGGCATTTCTTAATTGAAGACTACCGCTTTTTGTTCCAATCACTTCCTCTTAATGCTCTAAAAAACTGGCTTCGTTCAGTAGGTGTTGTTGGAGCGCGGAAGATTGCCATAAATCTACCGATTCCATACCTAGATGAGAATGGTCAAATTGTCATACCACCACTGACAGAGTTTGTTTTATCAGAATTTGAAGATGATGAAGATACCTTTCAACGTTTCTGTAAGGGAGCGCACAGTCTTCAGAGTTACGTTGGTAATATAGCATCTCAAAAGAAGCAAGAAGCAGAGATTGCCAAAAAATTCCTGAATCATCCGTTGCACAGAATTAGGGAATGGGCACTTTATGAGATTGATCGTTGTAACCAGGAGGCTAAATATTGGCAGCAAAGTGATGAAGAGATCCAAATTGGTTAACTAGATAAATAGTATATTTATTGATGGGTATCTGCTATGATTAGCAATTAAAGTTCTCAATGTTTAAATAGTAGGTATAGCTATGCTAAATGGATACAAAATTATTGATGCTGATTCCCATATTATCGAACCTCATCAGCTTTGGGCTAAATATATTGCTCCTGAATTTAAAGACTTTGTACCTACACCAGATTTGAAAATTAAAGGAGAAGAGGTTACTCGCAAAATATCTCAGCAAGTGCGAAAAGAAGGTAACTTACAAATGATGCGATCGCATCCAAATTCTTATTTTAGTGCTTATGATGTAAAATCTCATTTGCGAGTAATCACTAAAATGGGAATTGATCTAGCTTTTATTTATCCAACTTGTGGATTGTGGTTATTTGCGATCGATACTTTACCTCCAGAAGTAATAGGTGCTTTTACCCATGCGTATAATACTTGGTTATATGAAGAATTTTGTAGCTATAATCCGGCGGTATTAAAAGGGGTGGGAGCGATTAATCTCCATGCACCTGAGCAAATGGTTTCTGAAGTAAATTATATTGCTGAATTTGGCTGGAAAGCTGTTTTTTTAAGACCTAATCCGATCCGAGGAAGAATTTTGAGTGATCCTGTCTATGAACCATTTTGGACAGCTTGTGAAGAGTTAAATATCGCAGTGGGAATCCATGAAGGAACTCATAGTAGTTTACCAACTACAGGAATGGAGAGATTTAATACTCGTTTTGGGATGCACGCTTGTTCTCATCCACTGGAAAATATGATGGCATTATTAGCTTTAATTGAAGGAGGAGTATTAGAGCGTCATCCCCAATTGAGAGTAGCGTTTTTAGAATGTGGTTGTGGTTGGGTTCCCTATTGGCTCTGGAGATTAGATCAAGAATATAAAAATTTGCATTGGGAAGTAGCAAATAATGTGAGAATGTTACCTTCTGATTACTTCCGTCGTCAGTGTTTTGTCGCTGTTGAACCTTCTGAACTTTATCTAGCTCAAATTATCGAATATATTGGGGCTGATAACTTAATTTTTGGTTCTGATTATCCTCACATGGATCACAATCCGAATATAGTTCAGGATTTACTAGCACTAGAAGCAACTTTATCCAAAGAAATTATCAACAAAATAGTTTGGGATAATCCCCAGCGTTTTTATAACTTAGTTTAATTGGTGAAAGAAATAGCCAATGTATCTCACTTTTAGGATAATAATGTCTCACTCACAATGCTGATTTTGAACTTATGTGATATGTGATAGATCAAACACCACCCCAAATATTAGCCAATTTCAATTTCCCTGCTTAAATTTCACTCTCCTTTTCGCTTTTACCGCAGCATTAATTTAATTGTGTAACTCCTGATATAGGAGTAAGTATGGTAGGATTCTCAATGTAAATTTTATCAACTCGACGAAAATGAAAATAGCTCGTACAGTCCTATTACCAATGACCATGACTGCTCTGGGTTTAGCTTCAATGTTATCTCCAGCTTTTGGAGAAGAACAATGGTATTTTTATGTTACTAACAATACTGGAGCAACACTTACAGAATTGGTTGCATCCCAAGGAGATCAATCGGGTAGCTTTGATCTTAATGGGGGAATTCCAACAGGTAAAACAGTAAAAATACTTTGGGCACAACATACCAATGATCTACCTTGTAAAGCATTACTAAAAGCTCACTTCGATGATGGTTCAGACAGTAAGTCTGCTGAATTTGATTTTTGCAAGAATTTAGACGATCCGATTGTTTTTTCTAAGTCGAATAATTGATTACTATGAAAGCGATCGCTTTTTGTTAATTAAAAAGGCGATCGCATTTGACCATAAGATGTAAAAACTATGTCAATTACAGAAAAAGTCTACTGGACAAGCGGTGATTTAGAATTCTTACCTGATAATGGCAACCGTTATGAGATAATTGCAGGAGACTTATTTGTGACAAGAGCACCGCACTGGAAACATCAAAAAATTGCTGGTAATACTTGCACAGTGTTAAATAATTGGTCGAAACAGACGGGTTTAGGTGAAGCTGTAATAGCACCAGGTATTATCTTCACTGATGCTGATAATGTTATTCCTGATGTGGTTTGGGTAAGCAATGAACGTTTAGCAAAATTATTAGATAATGCGGGACATTTGATTGCTGCACCCGAGTTAGTGGTAGAAGTGATGTCTCCAGGGGAAGAAAATGAAAAACGCGATCGGCAGTCAAAGTTAAAGTTATATTCAACTCAAGGAGTACGGGAATATTGGATTTTTGACTGGAAGCAGCAAAAAATTGAAGTTTACCGTCGGGAAAACGGGGTGTTAAAATTAGCAATGACCTTGTTTAAAGAAGATCATTTAACCAGTCCTTTGTTACCAAATTTTCATGTATTGGTAGGGGAATTGTTTGAGTAGAGATGATCACAATTATTTTCGATCGCTAAAAGGAGCTAACCACTTCATAATTTCTTTTTTTAGCTGATATAAATCTTGATAAACTTCTTGCTTAAACCATTGCCCAATTACATCTAGAGGTGTAAAATCTTTGCCTAATTTTGGCCAACTCAGATTTTGACTTAAAGGTGTGGTATGACTTCCTGTTAAAGTTCTGACTGTAATGAAATCAGGAAAACGTTGTTGGAGCAATTCACTTAATGGTAGGGTTTGATCAAGAGTATCGAGAGAGAACTTAATTAATAAATTTCTTCGGACTTGATAATCTTTACTAATAATTCGCTGAGTTTCTAAGGGAGAAGGAGTAAATTCTACCTCAAATACTGGGGAGATTTGCTCTAATAAAGGAATCGAGTCTCGAGCTGCATAATTATTAAAAGAAATGAGAATATTACCGGAACGCTGAATTGGAAATAAACTGCCAATTAATAATTGGATTTTTGCCCCCATGCTATGTCCTAAACCATAGATAGAAAGATATCGTCGTCGTAATGCAGAAGTAGCATATAAGCGATCGAGGGTATTTTCAAAATTATGTAATACAGTCTGAGCGATATCAATGTGGTCTAAGGTATTGACAAAAGGAGTCGCAATGATTACATATCCTTCCCTAGCTAATTCCTCTAATAACCAACGATAAGTCAAATGGGGTGCTGTTGCGACCAATGCACCTCCCAGAAAATGGACGATCGCTACTGGTCGAGTGGGAATTAACACCCAGCTACCATAAATTTCTTGCCAGTTCATGATAAAATAGTTGATATGGCTTAATCAAATTGTCAGGGGTTCTCGTTGTCTTAATTAAGCATATCGCGATCGCCCCTCATCCTATCATCCTATATATATGCTAAATCTAGATGCAATAATTAAAACTTGGCTAAAATTTATAGTATTGGTATGGCTAGGAATTGCGATCGCTGGATGTAGTGTCACTAATATTTTCCCAAATCGAGAGTCCCTACCAGAAGTTTCCCCTGTCAGTCTCCCCAAACTTCCCGATTGGATTGAAGAAATTAGTCCCAAGGGAAAAGCTGAACCCTTAGCTCAAATTTGGATCAGTTTTCACGATCCACTCATCCCGATCGAAAGTCTTGATTCCCCCGATATATCCGCAAAACTAAAACAATTTGAAATCTTACCACCCTTACCAGGAGAATTTCGATTTTTAACTCCACGGATGGTAGGATTTCAAGCATCCCAAGCACTTCCAAAAGCAAGTCGGATTAAAATTACCCTCAAAGCAGGTTTATCGGATCTGAAAAATCACCGTCTTGATCAAGATTTAGCCTGGACATTTAATACAGAACCAATTAATCTAACTATTAAAACGGGGAGGGAGCCAGAAAATTATAATCAAAGTGTTAATTTAAAACCAACGATAGCAGTTACTTCTAATGTCGAACTAAATTTAGACTCAATTAACCAACAGGTTAGTCTAACTCCCGAAGGAAAAAATACTAGCATTCCTTTAAAAGTAGAATTAAAACCAGCAGATTCCCCATTAAAACCCCAGCGTAAGTTTGATCCATCACTACAGAACTGGATTTACCATGTAACTCCCCAGCAAAATCTTGATCAAGCAACTCGTTATAGCTTAGAATTTTCTCCCGGATTACGTCCAGAAAAGGGAAATCTATCTAGTACGATCGCTTTTGGAAGTCAGTTTACCACCTATGCACCTTTAAAATTTGCCGAAATTAAACTGGTGAATCAACCGACTGAAGGTGATTCCAGTGCTAGATTTGTTAAAGGTAGTGCTGATTTAGTATTTAACAACAATATTATTCCTGATTCAGCTCGTGAAAATATTACCATTAATCCAGCGATCGCTAAAGACAGACCAAAATTTATCCGTATAGATGATCACAGTAACTCTGTCAGTATCAATCCCTGGTCATTAGAACCCAAAACTAATTATACAATTAATATTGGAGCTAACCTCAAGGATGAATTCGGACAAACTTTAGGGAAACCAATGACAGTGAAATATGAAACTGGAGATGTAGCACCTGACATTTGGGCACCATCAGGATTACATATTTTTCCAACCGGAAAAGATTTACAATTAAATATTTCTACGGTTAATCTACCCGAAGCAAAATATCAAGCAGCATTTAAAGTAGTCCAACCAACTGATTTAGTTTATACAGATTCAGCCTATTTTACTACCGAAGGAATTAATTTATTACCTAATCCCAAAACTTGGTCAAGTTTTCCAGTCAAAAGCAAATTAAATCAGGCTCAAGATATAACAATTCCATTGAGAAAACAATTAGGTACTGATACGGGAATGTTAGCTTATGGAGTAAAAGCAAAAACTAATCGTTACTGGGAAAAAGGTAAACAATTATGGAGAGAACCAGAAAATTATGGCATAGTACAGTTAACTAATTTGGGAGTATTTGCTCAATGGTTTCCTGATTCTGGTTTAATCAGAGTTAATCATTTAACTGATGGTGCTGCTGTTGCTAATTCATCCGTGGAAATATATGAATCTAAATTAGATGCAAAATCTTATCCTCAACCAAGTCCCTGTGCCAATGGAAAAACTGATCAGACTGGTATATTACTATTAAATAGTCAAGATTTGCAAAAATGTTTACAAGATAACCCCACCTTTACTGAAGCACCGAACCTATTAGTAATTGCTCGGGAAGGTAAAGATTGGGCATTTGTTAGGACTTTAAGTTATAGTGGTGCTTACGGTTATGGGATTAATGGAGGATGGAATAGTGGAAAACCGGAATCAAGGGGAATAATTTTCTCCGATCGACAGCTTTATCAACCAGGAGAAAAAGTTCAAACTACTACAGTTGCTTATTATCTACAAAATGGTACGATCAAGCAAGATCAAAAAACTCGCTATACAGTAACTATAGAAAGTCCAGATGGTAAAAAGACCGATCTCGGTACTCAGATCACTAATAACTTTGGCACTTTTTCATTAGAAATACCCCTCAAACCTAATCAACCTCTTGGTTATTATGCTCTTCGTGCTAAAGGAGAAAGTGGTGCAGAAATTACTGGTCAATTTCGAGTAGCAGAATTTAAACCACCGAATTTCAAAGTAGATTTAAAACTAGATCAAGAATTGGCACTAGTTAATGATAAAATTACCGCTAATGCTACCAGTAATTACCTATTTGGAGCACCAGTTATGGGTGGGAAATCCACCTATTATGTGACTCGTCAGAAAGTAGAATTTATTCCAAAAGGATGGGAAAAATTTGCTTTTGGCCCTCAATGGTTTTGGCCCGAAGAAAGTCCTACTGTTCCTAGTGATGTATTACAGCAACCCCAAACTTTAAATGAAACAGGTAAATCCAGTCAGACTATTAATATAGCAAACGATTTACCTTATCCGATGAAATATCGGGTCGATGTAGAAGTAGTTGATGTATCTAATCTATCTGTATCAAACTCCCAGACTTTTACTGCTCTTCCTAGCGATCGCTTAATTGGTTTACAAAGTAATTTTGTTGCTGATGCTAATAAAGCTGTTCCAATTCAAGTTATTGTGACCGATCCGACAGGAAAAGTAAAAGAAGGTGAAACAGTACGGATAGAATTGCAACAGATGAAATATAACAGCGTCACCCAAGTAATAGAAGGAAGCAAAACTCCTCGGAATCAAATAGAATATAAAACGATCGCTAAAACAGAAATAAAATCAGCAGCTACCCCCCAATCGATCGCACTAATTCCTCGTGAGTCAGGTTCTTATCGTATCCGAGCAAATTTTACTGATGCTAAAGATGATCTGACTGTAACTGACTTACAAATTTGGGTAAGTGGTGATAATCAAGTCAGATGGGAACATAAAAACTCACGGGAAAATTATTTAGAAGTTAAATTAGATCAAGACTCCTATAAAGTAGGTGAAACCGCAACAGCTTTAATTCAATCACCCTATCCAGAAGCAGAATTATATTTTGCTGTAGTACGTCATAAAATTCTCTATCAAAGCATCACTAAAGTTAAAGGTGGTGCCCCACAAATTAAGTTTACTGTAACTCCAGAAATGTTACCTAATGCAGCAGTAGAAGCAGTTTTAGTACGTCAAGGTGTCCCTTTAAACCAGGTAGAACCAGACACATTAGAAAACTTAATGCAAGTCGGGTTTGCTCCCTTTAAAACCAGTTTAGAAGATAAATATTTACAAGTACAAGTTACTCCTACCCAAGCACAAGTCGAACCCGGTACAGAGCAAACAGTACAACTACAATTGCAAGATCATCAAAATCATCCAGTCTCAGGACAATTTACTGTGATGGTAGTAAATGAATCAGTATTGCAATTAAGTGGTTATCATCCACCAGATTTAGTCAAAACTATCTATGCACAACAAGCAATTTCCACTCGTTTCGGAGATAATCGTAGCGATGTAGTCTTAGAACCAATGTCTTCACCTCTAGCAAAAGGATGGGGTTATGGAGGTGGATTTTCTACAGCAGCAGCTAATACTCGTACTCGTAAAGATTTTCAAGCTTTAGCTTATTATAATGGCTCAATTCTTACCGATCCAAAAGGAAAAGCTCAGATTAACTTTAAATTACCAGATGATCTGACTACCTGGAGAATAATGGCAATTGCTAGTAGTGAAGACCTAAGATTTGGTAATGGGGATGCGACATTTATCACAACTAAACCATTAATTTCCAATCCCCTATTACCTCAATTTGCCCGTCCTAGCGATCGCATTGAAATTGGTTTATCTGTTACTAATAATACCCAGGAAACTGGAAACTTAGCAATTACCGGTTCTGTCAATGGTGGGATAAAATTTGATCACAATAATCCTACCACGGTCAACCTCAAAACCCAAGCAAAAACAGGAACTAATGCTTATCATTTTCCCATAGTTGCTATTAACCCTGGTAAATCTCAAGTCAAGTTTACCACGGAATTAAATCATGGAAATGATGCTTTTGAAGTTCCCTTAGAGGTAAAACCTTTAGAAATTACTGAACAAGTAGTAGAAACAGGAACCACTAACAATCAAGTCAAAATTCCATTAAACGTAGATCAAAAAGTTGTTTCCAATGTAGGAGGATTAGAAATTTCTCTCGCAAGTACCTTAATCCCAGATATAATTGCACCAGCACAGGAAGTTTTAAATAATGAACAATTACCATTTTTAGAACCAACTGCAAGTCAATTAGCGATCGCCACTAATCTGCAAATCTTATCACCAAAATATCATCAATCCTTAGCATCATTCAACCCTAGTCAAACCGCTACCCAATCGCTGAGTCAATTACAAAAACTCCAACAACCAGATGGTGGTTTTGCTGATTTTCCTGGACAAAAAACCTCCGATCCTTTTCTTTCTCCTTATACAGCACAAACTTTAGCACAAGCAGCACAAGTTTTTCCTAATTTAGTAGATTCAGGAATGGTGACTGCTCTGAATACTTACCTCAAGAAAATTCTGGCTGATCCCGGACAATATGAATTCTGTAAACAACAACTTTGTCAAAATCAAATCCGCTTAGAAGCTCTGATCGCTTTAGCAGCAATGGGAGAAAAACGCAATGATTTTCTGTCAGATATTTATACAGGACGGAATGATTTTGCTCTAGTCAATCAAATCAAACTAGCAAGTTACCTAACTCAATTTCCTGAATGGAAACAGCAGTCAAAAACACTCTTTGACAAAATCAAGGAAACCATATATCAAACTGGACGTACAGCAACCATTAATATCCCTGAAAATTGGAATTGGTTAGGTTCAATTACCACAACCCAAGCACAAGCTTTAAGACTAGCGATCGCCCAAAATAGCAAACCAGAAACCATAGATCGATTACTAACAGGACTCTTAGCACTACGACGGAATGGTACTTGGGAAAACACCTACGATAATGCCGAAGCACTCACAGCATTGGTAGAATATAGTAAACTTCAACCCACACCACCAAATTTTAATGCTACCGTAAAACTAGCAAACAAAAAATTAGATTCAGAGAAATTTGAAGGTGATCGTCATCCTAATTCATTAACTAATGTCGCAATGGATCAGTTACCTCGCGATCGCCATGATCTGATCTTAGAAAAATCCGGTCAAGGTACACTACATTATTTAGTAGCTTATCGCTATCGCTTACAAGGAAATCAACCAGGACGGTTTAACGGTTTACGAGTAACGCGAGCAATACGTGGAGCAAATCAGACAGAAATATTACGACAAATAGGAATGTATGCAACAGATGAACCTTTAAGTGTAGCAGCAGGACAAGTATTTGATATTGGGTTAGAAATTATCGCTGATCATCCCATGAATCAAGTAGTAATAACTGATTATCTTCCAGCCGGATTTGAAGCAATAGATACTAGTTTTAAAACTGCTACTAAAGCAGTGAAAGTAGAAAAGGACGATTTTGGATTTAAAAATATCTATCGCGATCGGATAGTTGCTTATAGCGATCGACTATCACCAGGAATTTATAGCCTACATTATCTAGTACGTTCAGTGACACCAGGCACATTTATCTGGCCCGGTGCTGAAGCTCATTTACAATATAGCCCAGAAGAATTTGGGCGATCGGCTTCATCCAGTTTAGTGATCAAAGAATAAAATCATCTAAAATTTAGAATAGTTAGATTTTAGGAATATTGCTTAATGAATAACGATTTAATCTTGTTTTTGGCTGGGATTGGAGTATTAATTCTCTATCTAATCTTTTCCGCAGCAACAGAGATGGGAACCAAACTCCCTTGGCGAAAATAAGAGTAATGTCAGATGGGGTATGTCTCGACTACGCCTTGTGTTGAGCGTAGTCGAAACATCGACACAAGGGTTCATCAAGGTGATCTGTGGGGCAGGGCGGGTTCATTAATACCTCGACTGCGCTCGGCACAAGGGTTATTTGTGTGTGACAAATTAATCGGTGAACCCGCCCCTACAGGTGATAAACCTATTCGGATCTGGTCTGATTTACCAAAAAAAAATCTGAAATTCAAGATAAAAATATTAGCATTATTCCTAATATTTCACTGATCGAAATTAAACTGAGGAAATTTTTCACTTAGGCTTTGACCAAAATAATGCTGACACCAAAACTCTGCTATTTCTAACAACATCGGAATCGATTTAGGAATCAACCCTGTCCCAGATAGCGGTTCATACTCTTCTGTACATTCTCGAGCGAGTTTATAAGCCCAGAATTCAAAGTCTGACTTCAAAAAACAACGCAAAGCATAATCAATTTTGAGCAGGTTTCCACTCCGAACAAAATGAATCGTTGTCCAGTGAACACGACGAATATCATCACCTTGCAAATCCTTAATTTTTTTCAAAATTTTGTAAATTTCTTCGGTATTTTCCAGCGTAGACTCTTGAGTCTGTTTTTCCATCAATGCGATCGCTTCAGCAACAATTGTTTGATCGAGTTCCCATTCTTCAGATGAGAAATTTTCAGGACAAGATTCCTCATTCATCTTTTCTTGGACTCGTTTAGCGATATAAAGACCAAACTTTCTAGTTGCTGATTGATCTGAACAGAGACTTTTGATGCTAACTAAACGAGTAATAGCTATAGCAAATCTACTAGATTGAAGTTCTTCTACTGTTATCAACCATTTTTTGATAATGTTCGCAATTTTGGTCTGTCCATTTTTTTTCATATTAGTCAACCTGGGCAATAATTTCTGCGGTATGTCTTTCAGATCAGATATCTTTGGGGGATAGAATAGAAAGATAGCAAAATTTGGGTAAACTATCTTCACTTGGCAGATTAAGTTTGATTACATTAGAGATAGCGATCGCAATTATATCACAAGCGATCGCCAAAAATTATCACAACTAGAATCGCGAAATCCATTTATACTGTTTGAATAAGGCGATCGCAATATCAACCACCTACTTAAATACTATTATTTACGGATCACCTTGATCAAACTGCCATCATAAAGGAATGAAGACCACCAACTATTTTAATAATTTTGCTTCTCAAAAGCATTCTGAAATTCAACCAGAATGGATCGAGCGAGTATTAACCAATCCGGTTAAAAAACAAGTACAAACCAATAATCGGATATGTTACTGGGGTAATATTGAAGAAGCGGAAGGTCGAGTTTTACGGGTAATTACTCTGGAGGATGGAGAAACTGTTCATAATGCTTTCTTTGATCGTAACTTTTACAAACGACAACAGCGAGGTGAAGAACCACGATGAAGATTCAATATTTTTCTGATACTGATACCTTAGCGATCGCCCTAACCAACAAAACCGTAGTTTTTACCGACGCAATTACTGACGATCTCATCTTAGATTATGACGATGAAGGTAAAATAGTCGCTATTACCATCGATAACTATTCTAAAAATGTCGATGCTGTTAATCTTCAAACTTTCAATTTACCTGTGTTAAGTCTCTAGTTTCCCATCTAGCGATCATAGTTATCAATAGCGATCGCGACTATCTGGCCGTCTCTTGTTACTGGATGCGATCGTTAATCAATCAGAAAATGGGAGATAATGCGATCGCGAAAACTTGAAATATTCCTCTTTTTTAGCAGATATGCGATCGCGTTCATAGGATAAGAAAACTACATAAATATGTGCTAATTTTTCTATGCGTCGAGACTCAATCTTTTACAAACTCTTCCAACAGTCACCCACCCTATTGTTCGACTTACTCCCAAATTCTCCTAGGAATGCCAACGAATACCGTTTTGACTCAGTAGCAGTCAAAGAACCAAAATTTGAGATCGATGGAGTATTTCTGCCACCAGATACGAGCAATGTAGGTATTATTTATTTCTGTGAGGTCCAATTTCAGAAAGATCAAAAGTTATATGAACGCTTATTCAGTGAAGTATTTTTATACTTCTACCGGAATCGAAAGCGTTATGCTGACTGGCAAGCAGTAATAATTTATCCAACACGCAAGCTCGAACAGAATAATCTTCATCCCTATCGGGCACTGCTCAACTGCGATCAGGTGCATCGAGTATATCTAAATAAACTAGGGGAGATGGGACAGTTACCTTTAGGGATAGCATTAATGCTCCTGACAACTGTCGAAGAAGAACAAGCAGTCTTAGAAGCACAATATTTACTGGTGCGTGTCCAACAAGAAATCACCGAGCCACAAACAAGTCGTGCCATAATAGAGCTGATCGCAACAATCATGGTCTACAAATTTACTAATTTAAGTAAACCGGAGGTTTTAGCAATGATCGGAGTGGAATTACAGGAAACTAGAATTTATCGTGAAATTAAAGAAGAAGGACGACTTGAAGGACAACAAGAAGGACGACTTGAAGGACGACTTGAAGGACGACAGCAGGAAGCTACTAATCTAGTTCTTCGTCTTTTGTTGCGTCGTGTGGGAGAGTTATCTGAAAGATCTCAGAGGACGCATTTCCCATCTACCCTTATCGGTGCTGGAAGATTTAAGTGAGGCGCTATTGGATTTTCATAGTCGGGATGATTTGTTAGCTTGGTTAGAGGTTCAATCCGGACAATCTTGATTCTTCCTCTTTTTATAACAGAGATGGGAACCAAGCTACCTTGGCGAAAATAAGAGATACAATTCTAAAAAATTTTCCTCAAATCATCGACATAGTTCCGGTGAAACGTCTCTATTTATCATCTTTTATAGCGTCTTCCAGATGTCTGAAGTATAGCATAATCAGGCTATCCCCTGTAATTCATGCGATCGTAAAAATGGATAGTCAACGAATTTATAATCACAATCAACCAGGATTTGTAGGGGCAGGTTCACCAATCAATTCTGCTGCAAACCGATCACGATCATAAACCTGCCCAACCAACACAGATCAATCACAAGCAACTTTCACCGATCGCCATTCACGCCAAATCTTATGGTCAACCCATCCGACCCCACCGATCGACTCGCACAATGGAGAGAGCAAGAGACGGGGAACAGCAATCCAAGGTAAATTAGAGATAAAATTCTCTGACAAAAAATACAGCAAATGGGGAGTAACTGCCAAGGGGAAAGCCGCATAATCAGCTAAATTAAAATATTCAGGGAAATAATCGGCAAATTTAGATAATTTCTCGATCGCTTCTTCATAATCGGGTTTTTCCCGATGTTGATCTAAGACTTCATCTAATTTCTCCCAAGATATATAATCAATTTCTAGCTCTAATGACGATTCAGTGAAATTTGTCTCAGTAATTGGTTGTCCTCGCAGCGATCGCACAGATTGACCTCTCCCCCAACCCCTCTCCTAAGAGGAAAGGGGAGTAAAAATGATCTTTCTCCCTAGGGAAGGGGGTTGGGGGGTTAGGTTTTTCTTTCAGCCAAAAATAACTTATCCCCGTTTCATAAATTGGCACTACAGATGATCCGGGGACTATCTGTAGTCAGAATGGCAAGAATTTGTATTATCTTTTCATACTTTTTCAGTAAACCCTATCTATAAGGCTTTTCCCTATTCTCCCAGCTCAAAAACTTTTTTGCCTTCAACCCTTGACAATCTTGTAGTATGTATGTAGTATATAAATGTAGGACGAAAGGGAAACCGCTAAAAAGCTGCAACCGGGAACTATCTGTACATTGAAAACTGAATAATGCTGAAAAACCATAGCGGGATAGAGTAGTGGTCACTCACGAGTCTCATAAGCTCGTCTAGGAAGGTTCAAATCCTTCTCCCGCGTCCAAATCTGGAGAGGTGGTCCGAGGGGTTTATGGCATCTGTCTGCTAAACAGAATCGGTTTTTAATACCGACACAGGTTCAAATCCTGTTCTCTCCGCTTGATCCCCCGGTAGCTCAGTTTGGTCAGAGCATCCGTTTGAAGCACGGAGGGTCGTCAGTTCGATCCTGACCTGGGGGGTTGAAATTGCCTCATAGCTCAATGGCAGAGCGAGCGGCTGTTAACCGTGAGGTTGTAGGTTCAAGTCCTACTGAGGCAGTTTGGATTCGTTTAATAAATTGAGGAGTCGCCTAATTGGTATGGCACCGCTCTTTGAAAGCGGAAAAGCGCAGGTTCGATCCCTGCCTCCTCAGTTTCTGGCATTGCTAGAAATTATCATAACTCGCTCCTGTAGCCCAATCGGAAGTAGGCGGCTGCCTTAAAACCAGTCTAGTGTGAGTTCGAGTCTCACGCCTGAGCATACACGGGATGTAATTCAGTGGTCAAGAAGCCTTGGTTTGGGGCCAAGGAGTCGTTGGTTCAAATCCAACCATCCCGATTTTACCCCTGTGATGTAATAGGAAAACATCACTTGTCGAGAACGAGTGTTTTAGAGGTTCAAGCCCTCTCAGGGGTACTTGGCTCAAAGCCAATTTTTGCTACTCTCAGGAGTATTTATTGGGGTCGTTGGCAGAGCGGATATGTAGCTCCCTTTTAAGGAGACTGATCCAGGTTCAACCCCTGGGCGACCCACCAATTAGACACAGATCATCATAAAAAGGAGTAAAAAAATGTCTCAACGGCTAGAATTAAACATATCAAGAGATGACTTTCGCAGTTGGAGCAAACCAAAATCTATCCTGTGAACTTTGCGAAAGAGAGATGGAACGTTTAACCGCCCATCACCTTATTCCCAGACAAAGTACCAAACGCCAGAAAATAGAAACAAGTCCAACGATCGATATCTGTTCAGCTTGCCATCGCCAAATCCATGCTTTATTTGATAACAAATATCTCGCTAAAGAACTAAATACCCTAGAAAAGCTGAAGCAAGAACCGCAAATGCAAAAATTTCTTGCTTGGGTGAAAAAACAAGATCCGGGTAAGCGGGTAAGAGTTCATCGGCAAAATCAGAAAAATTTCCCTTGAATAAATCTTTCATTCTTGCTATTGTTGCCCCTGTGATGTAATTGGAAAACATCACTCGCTTAGAACGAGTGTTTTTGCAGGTTCGATGCCTGTCAGGGGTATGATTAACCTAAATGTGGTGTCAATGGCAAACGGTCTTGTCAACCGTCTATGCGATTTCAACCCTCACCAGATCCATGAATAGACCGGAACGATTACTAATCTGGTTGTATGAATATTTACCATTCCCCTTCAATAGTTCATGCGATCGCACATTCTCCTTAACCATCAGTAAACTTACTCAGTTTATTAGTACCTATTTTGCTAGGATAAAAAATTTATGATTACCGTGATGTAGCTCACACTAAATCAATGATTAACCTGAACATTCTCTTGGTATTATATCACATTTGGTAAGAGATTTACATCACTAAAATCCATCAATAATATCACAACTTACCCAGACCGACATCACCTAGATCAACTTGGCGATCGCCGATGCTATAATAAAATAAAAAAATAAATATCTGTACTAAAAATCAATTAGTCTAGTAAAATGGCTAGTTATTCGCGGCAACTCTCGGCTCAGGTGAGAGGACTAATGATGTTTAATCCTACTGAAATATTAATTAGTGACTTCGTCCAACAGTTAAAAACTGGCTACCATCGCACTTATGGGGGCTACAAACAAGACTATGCAGAAATTTTAGCCTGGGCGGGCAGCATGGCCCTAGAGAATATTGCCAATAGTGATGCTCTCTATCATAATGTTGAACATACAATTTTTGTGACCTTAGTGGGTCAGGAAATTTTGCGTGGTAAGCATATCCGTGAGGGTGGAGTTTCCTGTGAAGATTGGCTCTACTTTATCATTTCCTTGGTCTGTCATGATATTGGTTATGTGAAAGGAGTTTGTCGCCACGATTTATCCGAAAATTCCTTATATGCTACGGGTGTGAATGGCACAATGGTTCGCTTGCCAGTTGGCTCAACTGATGCAAGTCTTACTCCTTATCATGTAGATCGGGGTAAACTTTTTATTGAAGAACGGTTCGGTGGTCATAAACTGATTGACGCGGAACAGATTAAGTATAATATTGAACTCACTCGTTTTCCAGTTCCAAATGATGAAGATCATCAAGATACCATCAATTATCCTGGTTTAGTTCGCGCTGCTGATTTAATCGGGCAACTCAGTGACCCACGCTATCTGCAAAAGATTAGTGCCTTGTTTTATGAATTTGAAGAAACTGGTACTAATAAAGTTTTAGGTTATAGTCATCCTGGAGACTTGCGCCAAAATTATCCTAAGTTTTACTGGAATGTAATCTATCCCTATATTCAAAATTCTGTACCTTACTTAAATCTAACTCAGTGCGGTAAACAGATTTTAGCCAATCTGTATGCGAATGTGTTTGCGGTGGAACATTCTCTCTTGGAAACAATGGTAATCCCTACTGCTAATCAAGCGATCGCTAATTAAAGATTTTGGTAATTTTAACTAGGTTTTTAATTGGGTGAAACTGCTTTTTCACCCAAATGATATTTCTGATTAGTTCAACCGCGCAGTACATTCCAAAAGTAGTTTTTGATTAATTAAAGCATAAGGTTGAATTTCTAAGGCTTGACGAAATGCTTGAATAGCACTCCGATAATCTCCCAATGCTGCGTAACATAATCCTAATCCGTGCCAAGCTCCAAAATGGATGGGATTGAGACGAATTACTTCTTGACAATCAGCGAGAGACTTGTTGTATTGCCCAGTAGTAAAATATAGTACCGCTCTGCGATTCCAGACTTCAGCAAAATCAGGCATTTTGGCGATCGCTTCCGTTAGGAGTGCTTCTGCTTGAGTTATTTCTCCTGTTTCTACTAACGATTCAGCACGTCTGAGTAGTTCAAACCCAATTGCTCCCTTTTGCTGAAACCAGATCTGCCATAATTGGGATGTTGCCTGATTGCGGATTGTTTCATCAGGATCTTTGAGATTTTCCAATAACTTAGGGATAGATGATTTATCCATATTTCTGTCGTTTTTACAGCCTAATATCAATTATACATTTTTGCTGATCATGTTCCAATTGAGAGTCGATTTCAGATGGGAGCTATTTTTAGACATCTGCTCTAAATCCAGATTTTTGGGCGCTAAAAACTCTCCAGAGCCAAAAGACTGATCTGATGACAAATAAATCGGAAATTCAATGATAAATTCTACTCCTCCTTGAGGTGGGGTTTGAATTAAAATTTGACCTTGATGTACTTTTACCACAATTTGATAACTAATCGCCAGTCCTAATCCTGTTCCTTTACCAATTGGTTTAGTCGTAAAAAATGGATCAAATATTTTGGATTTAATTTCCTCGGAAATCCCGACCCCATTATCAGCGATCGCGATCCTGACCCAATCGTTTAATTTGGATACTATTTGCGTGGTAATGGTGATTTTTTTATCTGGTTTATCTCCAGCTTCTAAAGCATCAATTGCATTACTCAGGATACTCATAAAAACTTGATTTAGTTGGCTATGGTAACATTCGATTAATGGTAAATCTCCATAATTTTTGATGACCTGAATGCGATCTTTCAGTTTATGCTGTAGGAATAATAAAGCATTATCTAAACCTTCATGTAAATTCGCTTTTTTATATTCTGCTTCATCTAAGCGAGAAAAATTTCGTAAGGATAAAATCATCTGGCTAATCCGTTCAGAACCGATGTTGATCGAATTGAGCATCAGGGGTAAATCATTGGCAATATATTCTAATTCTATTTCAGTTTCAAAAGTAGTAATTTCTGAATTTAGTCCAGCAAAATTGTCCCTATATAAATTTACCAACTGCATTAATTTTTCCACATATTCACGAACATAAGGTAAATTCCCATAAATAAAACTTACAGGATTATTGATTTCATGAGCTAGCCCAGCTACAATTAAGCCTAAACTAGACATTTTTTCGCTTTGTACTAATTGCACTTGAGTTTGTTTTAAGCTGGCTAAAGTTTGGTTGAGCTCTTCTGCTTGTTGGGAGAGAAGTTGAACTTGTGTTTGCGTTTTTTCAAATAACTGAATCTGTCTCCATGTACCGACTAGCGCGATCGCAATCAATATTCCTAAAATTGTGGCTAGAAAATTAAGAGAGTTGAGTTGGGATTCGAGATTTTCGCGGGGAATAACTAGAGCAATTGACCAGTCAGCTTCATCCAAAGGTGCATAAGCAACATATTGCCAAATTCCATCGATTTGAGCTAAGTCAATTCCTTCCTTTTTATTGACCATGTTCCGTGCGATCGCTTGGAGAGCAGAATCTTTAGCTTCAATAAAACTAGAAGCAGGTTTTTCTAGAGTTCCCCTTAATTTTGGATCAGGATGGACAATTATCCTTCCTTCAGAATTAAGTGCAAAAGCATAACTACCTTTTCCTTGTTTAAGCTGATTCACCACCTCAACGACCCGATTGATTTTAATTGCACCACCAAGTACCATTTTGGGTTGAGCATTATTAATAATAGGGGCACTAATAATGATTTGGACAATTCCTGTAGTCCGACTAATCAGAGGATCAGAAACATAAACTTTTCCAGCTAGAGATTTTTGAAACCAGACCCGATCCAAAATATTTTGACCAGGGGCAAAACCTACTTTAGTAGTAAAATAGGAACCATCAGAGTTAACATAGGTAATATGACTATATTCTTGCAGACGTTCTACCTCTGATTTTAAATAAGGTCTAGCTCTTTCCCAATTCATAGATTGCACGATAGGAGAATGAGCAATCGTTTCTACTTCAGCTTTACGGGTAGCTAACCATTGATCAATATCATTAATACCTTGTTTAACTTCTAATAAAGCTTTTTCTCTTAAATGTCCCAAAATTAGCTCTCGGACAATTTCATAACTGATTAATGCTATGGTACTAACTGCTAAAGTTGTTCCCACTAGAATTAAAAAAACTGCTAAATGACGTGATCGCGGCTTTTTTTGGTGGAGAATTTGCCATAGAGAGGACATTTTGCTATTTCCCGATTAAAGCAGGTATGATGATTCTCTCCGACATCATTCTACCTAGTCAACCAACCTTATGCCCAACCACAACAGCCCCGTTTAGCTGCTAGCTTGCTTTATTCCCAATTCATAATGCGGATGAAAGGACTTGAACCTTCACTCCTTTCAGAACCAGAACCTAAATCTGGCGCGTCTGCCAATTTCGCCACATCCGCACACTTGATCTACTATAACATAAAACTACTGACGCGCAAGATATTTTCCCAAATTAGCCAAAAAAAAATAATCAGGATAACTCCCAAATCATCTTGCTGTAGAATAAGGCTTATAATACTCTCAGTAAAAATTAGGGCAAGTTTAGCCCAGACAATTCAGTAAAAACAACCAACCAAAAGTACCTATTGACAGTAAGTGCAATGGATGATGATGGATGATAAACGTCGTGAAGCTGATCTTAATCTGATCCAAGCACTACTCAGTAGTTCGAGTGGTGACATACCTGATTTGCTAAAGACCAACCAAGATTTGATTGATATTGGTTTGTTGCAAACAATGGAACAGATTGCGGTAATTTTAGATGAAAGGGTAGATGGCAATCAGGCGGTTTTTTTAAGAAATATCGCTGCCCAACTAGCGGCCCAAGTTGGTTTAGTCCTACCCAATACCCGTGAAAGTGACTCAAGCTTTGCTTTAGCACCAACTTTCTTAGCGAAAGTCTTACAAGTTACCTTAGAAAGTAATGGCGATCGCGAAGTAATCTATAACCACTTGATTGAAAATTTAAACCAAATTGATGAGCAATTGGCCCAAAAGTTGCGAGCTTGGGGTATGGCTACTCTGCGGGAAATTAGAGCAGAAGAAGCCCAGTCAGTGACCAAAGTGGTGGGGAATTTTAGCAATCGGATTCGGGATTTTCCGCTCGGAGATATTGCTAGTAACTTGGAAATCGCGATCGCTGGTTATGAAGTAGTAGCAACTATATATACTCGGGAAAATTTTCCCATCCAGTGGGCTACTAATCAAAATAATCTGGGCATAGCTTATTGTCAACGAATCAAGGGCGATCGACAAGAAAATTTAGAAATGGCAATTCGCTGTTATCAAAGAGCTTTACTGATTAGAACTAGCAGCGTTTTTCCCGCTCAATGGGCCAAAACACAAAATAATCTGGGGTTAGCTTACCTCGAACGTGAACAAGGAAATCGTTCGGAAAATATAGAAATAGCCATTAGGTGTTATGAAAGTGTCTTACAAATCCGCACCCATGAACTTGTACCCTGGGAATGGGCTATGACCCAAAATTATTTAGGGATAGCTTATTTGCAACGTTTACAAGGAAATCGGGCAGAAAATGTGGAAATGGCAATCAAATGTCTGAATCATGCACTGACCGTCTATACCATTGTCAATGCGCCCGAAAATTGGGCCACTAGCCAAAGTCATTTAGCTAATGCTTATTTAGAGCGTAGAACAGGAGATCGGGGAGCTAATTTGGAGCAAGGAATCGTTTGTATTCACAATGCTTTGAAAATTTATAACATGAGAGCTTTTCCCCAGGATTGGGCGAATTGTCAAAAGTTATTAGCGACCATGTATATATATCGTCACCAAGGTAAGCATTCTGATAATTGGGAAACAGCGATCGCTTGTTACGAAAATGCTTTACAAGTTTATACTTTAGAAAAATTTCCCCAACAATGGGCAGGAATCCAAACTAAGTTAGCAGCACTCTATCGTCAGCGTCATCGTGGTCATCGGGTGGAAAACTTGGAAAAAGCGATCGCTTACTATCAAGCAACTTTACAGGTTTATAACTACGAAAAATTTCCCCAACAGTGGGCAAAAGTTCAAAATCATCTGGGCACTACTTATATTTATCGCATTCATGGTGATCGTTCTCGCAATTTCCAACTAGCGATCGCCGCTTATGAAAAAGCCTTGACGATCTATACTCTCACTACATTTCCTCAAGATTATGCTCAAACTTTATTTAATTTGGGATTAGTTTATAAAAAAGCCAAACAGTTTCAGTCAGCCTATAATGCTTTAGAATCAGCGATCGCGGCTGTGGAATTTCTCCGTGAGCAAATCAGCTCTAATCAGTCAGCTCAACAAAAATTAAGTAGAAGGTATGCTAAACTCTATCGTTATATGGTGGAAGTTTGTTTGGAATTGCGGAAAAATCAGCCCCAGTATTATGTCAAAGCGATTGAATATACTCAACTTAGTCAAGATTCAAAATTGAAACAACTTTTGGATGCTTCTAATAATGTTGATCATACTGCGATTACTGGTGATCTAATTATTAAAATGCCTACTCCTGATTCTTTAGTCTAGTCAATATTAATCCCTAATGCTTGCAAGCGATCGCGCAATTTTTGTTGTTGTTGACGTTCGATTTCTAAAGCTGCGATCGCATTAGCTCTTTCCGATTCAGCAAGTAAAGCTTTTTGACGTTCGATTTCCTTTGCTTGTCGCTCTTGTTCTAAGATAGCTTGAGTTTGTTCTAAATTAGCTTGAGTTTGTTCCAAATCAGCTTGAGTTTGTTCCAAATCAGCTTGAGTTTGTTCTAAATTAGCTTGGGCAACTTCAGCTTTTTCTGTACCCAATAAAATCAAATTCCCCTCACGGTCATAAAATCTAGCCCAAGTAGCACTTTCCTTTAAAATTGTTCCTGTCCATGTCCCTAACCATAACTCCAAGACTTCACACCATAACCAACCCCTGTCATCGGGCACCATTTCCTGATAAATTCCATTTAACCCTAAATACCATCCCTGTAATGATTCTGGTTGGAACGGGTCATACAGAAAATAATTTCTCGTCCGAAAGGTTTGTTCGTAAATTTTCTTCTTCTCGTTTTTGTCTTGATTGGCGGTAGTTGGTGAGATTAATTCTACAATCACATCAGGATAACGTCCTTGTTCTTCCCACAAGATCCAACTTTTCCTTTCTTTAGTCCCATCCACATCTAAGACCACAAAGAAATCAGGTCCACGAAAATCCTGACTTTTGACCTGTTTACTACTAAAATAAATAAACATATTGCCACCAGCAAAATAGTCATTTCGTCCTAAATTAGCTTGATGGACAGCTTCAATCAACGCATTCATAGCGATCCGATGACGATTACTTTCCAAGGGTTCTCCGTCGTCATAAATTAAGTCTGTTGGGGGTAAAGGGATGAGCGAATCTGGTGCTACCAAATTTGATAAGGATTCTTCTTGGATCAGGTTGGTAGACATATTTTAATATATCACTTATGGGATTATCAACATTTTATCATAAAAAAAACTTGGTAAGTGGGAAACGAGCGCGGCATTGGCGATCGCTCCCTAATATCCCAGTCTGAAAAACCTTTTCTGAGTTTCCCCTGTTTCGACGGTTGTGGGGGTTCTATAATGAAATTCAACCAAAGCAACTAGATTACTATGGAAATTTCAATACAAGAACAAGTATCAGCATTGAGAGAACGAGTTAGCCAGGATGAGACGGAATTTGGGAAAAGAACCAATATTTTACTTGATGAAATCCTCGTACTTCAGGCAGAAAATTCTTCCTTTGACAAGAAGTTAGACAGCCTTACTGAAAGAATGGATTCCCTCACTGAACGAGTAGATTCCTTAGCATATAGCCAGCAGCAATTGACAGCTACTGTCACAAGCTTGTCCGGATTAATGATGGAATTAGCGCAACGCAATATCGCATTAGCACAACGGGATAACGAATTAGCACAACGCAGTGCAGAAGATCGAGCCGAGATCAGACGCATCTGGGAATATTTACAACTGCAACAGAGAAACCAAGGCAATGGACAAGGTTAACAAAACTAATCAACCGGATTCAATCGCTGTAATTATTTATAGCTAAAGTTTTCAAGCTTTATATCTGTTTGATTAGTATTTGAAAGGTTCATTAAGGGTGAATTTGACTCAAAACGACTCGCAAACGATCGTAATCATCCTTCAGCAACATATTTAGCGATCGCCCAGCTTTGACTAACCAATGACGATCAGCTTTCCGTAATTGATAAACTTCCCGAATTGCCGCTGCGGTTAACGCTTCTACAGGTGCTCCCATGACTTGGAGTAAAGTCCGGAGAAAATCGAACTGTTCAGTAAAGTAGATTACCTCTTCTATTTCACACTGATAAACAGCTTGATGAATTTGGGGAGGACGGGGGGGAATATATTGATACACCTTACCGGGCATATTTTTAGCACCATTCTGATGAGACTGAGGTTGTTGAAAGCCTACAATTGCTGCTCGAAACTCAGTTTTTAACATCGCAAAAATTTGCGGTTGCTGCGATCGCAATTCTGACAATGATAACCCTAATGCTCGGGCTCGATGAACTGAATCGATTGGTGCAGTAGTAGCAGCATAAACTACCGCATACACTTGATTACCTGATTCTTCATCAACAGCTTTCACCCAACTACCAAAAGGTGGCATAATGGGAAAACTTAAGTCTGCTGGTTCTAAACACTGCGCTAAAAATTCTGTTGTTGCCGTTTCAATTACTTCCCCAATATGATGAGGATGACGATTTCCAGCAGTAAACTGGGGTAAGGGTAAACGCATAATCTTGTTACTAAAAATAATCACTTGAGGTCATTGATCAGTAATCAATCAATGACCAAAATCCTATTTAGCCTTTTTGCGACCAGCGGTAGCATCAACGACTTCTAACTCCGTTAAGCGGAAAGTTACCAATTTATCCCAGTTACCACCTTCAAAAAGTACAGCAACTTTACCATCACTAACTCGTTGAACTTGACCTTGAAAACGATAATAAGTATCGCTGGGATTCTTTACACGAACTGCGGCTCCTGGTAAAATCATAATTCCTGCCAATGGTAGTAAAAAACAATTATTTTGGGCTGATCAATCAAATTATAATTGATCATCACCAATCCCACTCCTAAAACTTTAAGCGACGATAATTAGATACTGATTCGACTAGACCGATCGCCAAAAAATTAGTTAACATGGCCGAACGTCCATAACTGAGCCAGGGGAGCGGAATCCCTGTAATGGGGGCAATTCCGATTGTCATGCCAATATTAACGAGCATTTGAAAGACAATCATCGAAAGAACACCAATCGCTAACAGAGAACCAAAATTATCGCGGGAGTTTTGGGCAATAATCACTAATCTTAAACAAATCAACCAAAAAGTAACCAGGACTAATAAACAGCCAATAAAGCCTAACTCTTCACCGATCGCGGAAAAAATAAAATCTGTATGTTGTTCCGGAATGAAGTTGAGTTGAGTTTGAGTACCTTGATTGAGTCCCCGTCCCCAAATTTCCCCAGCTCCGATCGCAATCCGGGACTGAATTAAGTGATATCCAGCCCCTAATGGGTCTTTATCGGGGTTCAGAAACATAATCAAACGGTCTTTTTGATAATCTTTTAACAATCCCCAGAGAATATCACCCAACTTACCACAGATGACATTGACCGCGATCGCACCCAACCCACCCAACCAGGGCCAAGGGAGGGTACGCCAAGCAATGAATCCCATGATCGGGACCCAGAAAAACCAGATGTGCATAAATCCGCTATAGAGAATCGCGGATACAAAAGGAGAAATCAACAATAACAACCAGCCCGGATTAGCACCAGCCCAATAGAGCATCCCAAAAGTAATCGCTCCGAATACCAAAGAAGTGCCTAGATTTGGCTGTAAAAATACTAAAACCCAGGTAACCGAGGTAACCGAAAGAGCTTTAATTACGACCCGAATACTAGAAGCACTTTCCCCATGTAATAAAGCGGCAAGTGTAATAATCACTCCGAGCTTGGCAAATTCTGAGGGCTGAACGTGAAAACCAGCAATATTAATCCAACGCTCTGCTCCATTGGCACTCGTCCCAATGAACATCACCGCAATCAAAGAAATATTAATAAATCCATAGATGATCCATTTCCACTGAATCAAGATATCGTAACGCCAGACGGGCAATGAGCATTACTAACAACACACCAATCCCACCCAAAATCCAATGGGGCCACCAATCAATTTGGTTGCGGTGTAATTCGGTACTGCGAATCATCACCCCACCAAAAAAGGTCAGACCAGTAGTTAGGGCTAATAGGGGCCAATCTAGCTCTTGCCAGGGTTGTAACCAATATCGGAAACGAAATCGGTTGAAGGGCTTTTCCACAAACATATTTACAAAATTAGAGAAAAAGAAGTTAGTTGGAAATTTAAGTCAAAGCAGCGATCGAGACTTGAGCAGCAATCCGAGCAGCGATCGCACTCAATGCTCGGGCTGAAGCTGACTCGGGAGCGGATACCACGATCGGGATACCCTGATCACCCCCAGCGCGGACAGGAATTTCGAGAGGAATACAACCTAATAAAGGGATTTCTAATTCAGTAGCAGTTTTTGCACCACCACCTGAGCCAAAAATGTCATATTGGCGATCGGGTAAATCGGGGGGGATAAAATAACTCATATTTTCAACAATGCCCAAGATCGATACTCCTAATTGCTGAAACATTTTCAAACCTTTGCGAGCATCTAAGAGAGCAACGGACTGAGGTGTAGTGACAATGACCACTCCTGACATTGGTACTGATTGAGCTAGGGTTAATTGGGCATCACCAGTACCAGGGGGCATATCAACAATGAGATAATCTAGTTCTCCCCACTGGACTTGGTAGAGAAATTGACGAATGATTCCATTTAGCATCGGACCGCGCCAAATTACAGGTTGATCTGGGTCAATTAAAAAAGCCATAGAGACTAGCTTGACACCATAATTAAAAGCAGGCTCTAATACCTGTCCCTGGGGAGATGAGTGGACAGTAATTTGGGCATTGGTCAGACCCAGCATCGCTGGGGCATTTGGGCCGTAAATATCGGCATCAATTAAACCAACTTTGGCACCGGTTTGGGCGATCGCTACAGCCACATTCACAGCTACCGTACTTTTGCCCACACCACCTTTCCCACTAGAAATGGCCAGAATATTTTTAATTCCCGGAATTCCGGATCGATCTGGCAATTCTTTTTGAGTCGGTGTTTCGGCAGTCACCTTGACGAAAACATTCTTCACACCTGGTAAAGTTTTCACAGCACGTTGACAGTCTTCCACAATAAATTCTTTTAAGGGACAGGCTGGTGTAGTCAGGACTAAAGTCAGACTGACATCACCTGAGTCGATGCTAATATTACGAATCATATTCAATTCCACTAGGCTTTTGTGCAGTTCCGGATCTTGCACTGGTCTTAATATTTCTAAAATTGCACTGGGATCAAGCTGATTGGACATAAGATTAAGCTCCAAATTTTAGTTTTGGGGGTAAAAAATTCTTAATGGATCTTAACCTGAGTGTCTACATTTATTAGTTGAGTTTTACCGGTTGTAGTAGTCTGGAAGCATGGGTGCAAATTTAGTTGGCTGAGAATCTTTGATTCTCAAAATCTCAAAGGCTAGGTTTTGACTGATATATTTTCCGCAAAACTAGGTTATATATTTGCAGGAAGAACATACACAAGTAAAAATTATGACGGCTTCATCAATTTCCGAGGTAATTACTACCAATCCGTTACCCGCTCAGGACTCTAAGGTGAGAGTGAGTGAGTTCATGCGCCAAGTACAAGATGAAATTTGTCAAGGACTAGAACAACTAGACGGAAGTGGTAAATTTAAAGAAGACAGTTGGGATCGTCCCGAAGGGGGTGGTGGTCGTTCACGGTTGATGCGCGATGGTAATGTATTTGAGCAAGGTGGGGTGAATTTTTCCGAAGTTTGGGGAGAACAATTGCCCCCATCGATCTTAGTCCAACGTCCAGAAGCGGCGGGTCATGGATTTTATGCCACCGGGACTTCGATGGTGTTGCATCCCCGTAATCCTTATATTCCCACGGTTCACCTCAATTATCGCTATTTTGAAGCTGGTCCAGTATGGTGGTTTGGCGGTGGTGCTGATTTAACACCTTATTACCCTTATGCTGAAGATGCGATCCATTTCCATCGTACCCTTAAAGAAGCTTGCGATCGCCACCATCATGAATATTATCCAGTATTCAAACGCTGGTGCGATGAATATTTTTATTTGAAACATCGACAAGAAGCACGGGGAATCGGGGGTCTCTTTTTTGACTACCAAGATGGTCAAAGCCAATTATATCGCGGTCCAGATCAACATGGTGCGGCGGCTACCTATAGTCAGCAAATCCAAAACCTCCCAGTCCGCAGTTGGGAAGATTTGTTTGCGTTTATCCAAGAATGTGGTCGGGCATTTTTACCGGCTTACGCTCCGATTGTCGAACAACGTCGTACTCTTGAGTATGGCGATCGGGAACGTCAATTCCAACTATATAGACGCGGACGCTATGTGGAATTTAACCTAGTCTACGATCGAGGCACCATCTTTGGTCTGCAAACCAATGGACGCACAGAAGCAATTCTGATGTCGTTACCTCCCTTGGTACGTTGGGAATATTGTTATCAGCCAGAACCCCATACCCATGAAGCCCAACTCTATGAAACTTTTCTCAAACCGCAAAATTGGGCCGATTCCGAATAGGCTTGTGCAATGTCTAAGTTAAACTACTGGAAGTAAGCAAATAATTAAAGGGTGATAATTTGTTTGTAGCCTGTCGAAAATTAAATTAGTCTCGACAGTCGCCCTCACAGGTTAGCCCATTGACCCATATTCACTGGAGACATCATCCTTAGATATCACCAGACAATTACCAAAGATGTGATTGTCTCAAATTACTAGGGTTGAGGGCCGGTGCAAACTTTGTTGTAAAGATTAACAATTTTTGAGGGAGAGGATCAGTGATCCACATCGAGCAGAAAACCCACACGACTCAGGATGGCAACACCGTAATTGTCTTGGCACCTACCGGACGCTTAGATATTACCACCGCTTGGCAATTTCGTTTAAAGTTACAGGAGTGCATTTCCAAACTCAGTCGCCATGTAGTGGTGAATTTGGGCCAAGTTAATTTTATCGATAGTTCTGGTCTCACATCTCTAGTAGCAGGAATGCGAGATGCAGACAAGGTTAAAGGCAGTTTCCGTATATGTAACGTTCATCCAGAAGCCAGATTGGTGTTTGAAGTCACAATGATGGATTCTGTGTTTGAAATTTTTGAAACAGAACAAGATGCACTAGAGGGTGTGCCCCGCAGCACTATGGCCAGCTAAATTTAGCTTGATGCTCTTGACATTCCCACCCCGACTGGGGATGGGATTTGCCAAAGTTTTTGAGTTTAAATATCGGCAAATTGGGAATTGACTGGTTCAATTAGATTGTCATGTCCGTTGCTACCGGTCATGGCTTCTTGTTTCATGGACTGAAAATAACGGGGATTACTAATCAAGCATGAGTGATGAAGTGATAATTGATCTGTGATCTTGGCAAACTTGACTTTAAAGGAGACAATGGGATCAAGTCGCCCTCAGTGTCTATCCAGTGAATAACGTTCGTACTGTATCCGATACTAAACGAGCTTTCTATACCCATCACACTCGCCCGATTAACTCAGTTTATCGCCGGGTCGTGGAAGAGTTGATGGTAGAAATGCATCTGCTTTCAGTCAATATCGATTTTCGCTATGACCCCATTTATGCCCTCGGTGTGGTCTCCTGCTTTGACAAGTTCATGCAGGGCTATACTCCAGAACGAGATAAAGACTCGATCTTTAAAGCCCTAACTCAGGCTTTAGGGGAAGATTGTCAAAAGTATCGACAGGATGCTCAACGATTGCAAGTAGTGGCTAATCAACTTGCAGGTCAAGATTTAGTGGCAGCTCTGTCACAAAAAGAATTTGTTGATGGTGCGGTCGATTTACGCGAAATTATCTCCGGGATTGCTAATAATCCACGATTTAAATATAGTCGTCTATTGGCAATTGGTCTTTTTACTTTGTTAGAATTAGCAGAACCGGAATTTGTCAAAGATGAAAAACAGTTGCTAGAAACGTTCAAGCAAATTTCTGAGGTGTTAAATCTCTCTGTAGATAAAATCCAAAAAGACCTCGAATTGTATCGTAGTAATTTAGAAAAAATGCTTCAAGCCCGCATTGTACTGGAAGATACAATGCAAGCAGAACGAAAAAAACGCCAACAACGTGACAACGAGAAAGATGCAGTAGCGCATTCTGCTAGTGATGTTACTGAATCAACCCCAATGTCAGATCCTGCTCAGGAACAAGATCCTTGATGTGATTAGCTAGATCCCGAAAAGTCGTCATTGTTGCTGGGATGATGATCTGTCTAACATTGGTGCCCGAGGACAATAATTCAGGAGAAAAAAATGTTCATGAAGTAAAATTAGCGTGATTGCAGTTTTTCTTACATTGTGGAAATAACTGCAATCAATCAGGATCTGATTCACTGATATTTATGGTCATTAGTAGTCGGAGAAAAGTAAAATTAATCAACCGTCGAGAAAACAATTTACTGATTTCTCAACTCCAATCATCAGCAGCAAATGTAGTTAATATTTAGAATTATTGATTTGTAGGTTTAAGTTTTAAAGTCTGTGGGAGTCGGTTGTGGTTAGTGATAAAATTCTAATTATCGATGACAGCATTGTGATTCGGATGAGTTTCCGACAAATGTTACCTCTGGGTAACTTAGAAATTTTGGAAGCTAAGGATGGTAATGAAGGACTTAATCTAATTTATCAACAACAGGTAAGTTTGATTATGTTAGATTGGATTATGCCCCGGATGAGTGGTTGGGACTTGTTTCAGAAAATTCAGCTTGAACCAAAGTTTCGAGGGATTCCCTTAGTGGTAATGTGTGGTAGACGAGAAGAGGTAACTGAAAAAATTGCCGAGCCTTTTGAAAATTTTGAATTTCTGGAAAAACCGTTTAATCACAATACTTTGGTGTCCGCGATCGCTAGAGCTTTTGCTAAAGTTAATCTTCCTTGTTGGTTACAGGAAAAAGAACTGGTTACACCAGGGTCTGATGAACCGACAAATTTAAACTCCTTCACATCTGATCAGGTCGTGATTGGTAATCAAAATCCACTCACGGAAAATTCTGGGGTAATGGAGTCTTTAGCGAAAATTAAACTAAATTTAGAAAGTCCCAATGCGGAACAAAGGATTCCAGCGATTAGGTCAGCATTAAAATATGGTCCTGATGGGTTAGATTTAGCAATTCATGCTTTAAAAAATGAATCGGAAGAGATCAAAATTGCGATTTTAGAACAGGCACATAATTATGGTGAAGAAGGGATAGAATTATTAATGCAAGCATTAAGAGATCGATCGGAACAGATCCAACAAACTGCGTTTTGGTTACTTTGGGATCGGACCGATCCTGGAGTAACTGAGGCATTAATTAATTTTTTAGCTAATAAACGGTAGAATTGACAAAAAACTGCAAGAGTTAACCATCAGCTATAGGAGGTGCCAGGATGGTTGAAAAAAGAGCCGATCCTGGATAAAAATGAGGGTTCCAGGCTTTTATCCCGATCAATTCCTTCCCGCTGAGAATAGATCTGAAAATCATTAAAATCAAAAATTTGTCCACGTTTGACAAATCCACAAAATCCTTCTAGTTGAGCATCAGGAAGTTTACCAGGCTGATAATGATACAGCCAAATTTTATTTTTAATTTCTATTGGTAACTGGAGTAAATCTTCATAATGGGCATGAACACCAGTTTTATTTTTGGTAGTTTCGCAATCGTGGAAAATTAGATCGGCATGATCGTACCAATGACCAATTAGCTCAGGACAAAATTGGGTATCTGTTGTAAAAAATACTTTTATCCCATTGAGTTGAAAAAATAAACCATAACTATAAATATGATCATATTTATCAGTTATATGTACAGTTGGTGCCATTTGAAACTTAATATTTTCCCAGATAAAATAGTCATTCTTAGTAATTTTTTGGATCTCAAAATAAGTCTCTAATTCCGCAACTTCACCTTGAATTGACCTCATACTCCCAGCTAAACTGTTATCCCATAATTCCTTAACTAAATTTTCAGATAAATAAAGTTTTGGTCTGCTACAACGGAAATCAAATTTGGTACTAAACCCAACATATTCAAGTCCTCCTGTATGGTCAGCATGAATATGACTAATATAAATATCTGTAAGATCCAGATGGGAAAAACCTGCGTAGTGAATCGAATGTCTTATGTCTGAACCGCAATCAATTAGGAGTTTCCGGTTTTGGTCATTAATTAATAGGAGATTAGACTGAAAGTTATCTGCACCAACAGTAAAAGCTGAACCAGATCCTAAAAACATTAATTTCATTATTTTTCCTTTTTTACTAAGTCATTTTCGCGATCGCTGTCTGAGTTTCTACTGATTGATTAAATCTTGATCAACTAGAACTTAGTTAGGGTAGGATTGACCTATCGGTAGGATCGACTTATAAAGGTTCTCAAACTTGACTTCGACTTGGGGAGGTACGGCAGTAAAATAAACATAAAAACTACCATTTTCTCCGGATTTTTCTAAAACTTTAGCATATATATCTTCATCCTGTTGCTGTTGATTTTGAGATTGATCATTAACATCATCAAGTAAGTTGATCTTAATATTAGTCAACGGTGCTAATGGATGATCTGAAGTAACTAAAGCACCTTTAGGGGAAAGCTTAATTAAGCTACCTAGAAACAAATCGGCACTAACGTTTTTACCATCTAAAATTGCATATTTCAGGTCAATTTTGGTTGGTAGTGGTAAGTAGATTTCTTCTTTTTTAGATAAATAAATATTATATTTACCACCAATCCCACCGACATCATAGATCGTAATCGGCTCTTTAATCCCCTTTGGCTGGACTTGGGTCGCCCCGTTAATCTTAATAATTGGCCCAGCTGCGGCCAGGGTAGACTCAGAGATCAGGATTTGACTTTCTGTGGTATAGGATTCAATCCGGTAAGTTAAATTTACTTGACTACCAACTACACCATACTTAGTCCGTTTGGTCGAGCCGATATTACCAACCACCACTTCACCTGTATTAATCCCTATTCCCATTTTTAGGGCTGACAATCCTAAATTTTTCATCTCCTGATTGACTGCTTCCATCGCTAATTGCATGACCAAAGCACAGGCGATCGCCCGTTCAGCATCATCCTCACGGAGCGTGGGTGCACCAAATAAAACTAAAATACCATCCCCCATAAATTCATCAATAGTTCCTTGATAGGAAGTAATCACATCAGCCATATATCCTAAGTAGAGGTTGAGGATTTTCACCACATCTTCAGGGGGCAAACGTTCTGCTGTTGCGGTAAATCCTCTTAAATCAGAAGTTAAAATCGTAATTTTGCGTCGTTCTCCACCCAGTTTTAAGCCTTCGGGGTTTTCTAGTAAATTAGAAACCACATCGTCCGTCAGATAACGTCCAAATGTTTCGCGAATATCCCCAGCAGATTTTGCTATATAAGTAGTGACTCCTAAAGCTGATCCACCCAAGGCTAATAACGGGGGAACTAATGGAATCCACCATCCTTCCAGAAAAGCTAAATAGCAGCTTAATAACAAAAGGACAGCAGCTAAAGTCATACTGGTAATTACTAATAGGGATTTAGCATTTCGCTGCATCCAAATCAATGTCGTGCCTAGGACCGACCAGGAGAAAATCCATAACCATTCGGTAATTTTTGGCCAGGTTTTAATCATGGTTCTGCCTAACATGGCTGAATTCACAAGCTGGCTAATTACATTAGCATGGATCTCAATTCCCGAAGTAGGACGCTGTAGTTTGAAGAAGTTATTAGTAAAAGGAGTAAAGAAAAGATCCTGAAGACTGGCTGCACTAACACCAATTAAGACAATGCGATCGCGCATTAATCCTGGGGGAATTTGGTTTTGTAATACCTCTGTCATGGTAATTCGCCGAAAACTTCCGGCTGGTCCACGATAGTTAATCAGGATCTGATATGCTCGATCGCTAGCTTGAACATAGCCACCATCATTGTGTTGAAAAGGAATGAGAATTGCTTGACCTAGCTGATATTTTTTGGTAACTAAATCTAAGATTTTAGGTTTAATTCCTTCCTTTTGTAAGTATTTTAAAGCGATTTTGGTGGAAAATCCATCTAATTCTGCTTCTTTTTCATAGAGTTTTTTCTTTTGACTAATGGGTATACTTAAGAAAAAACGCCGGATTTTGCCATCGTCATCATTTGGTAAATCATTAGCACCAACTTGGTCTGGATATTTGAGACCTGGAGGAGGTAACACCGACTCTCCAGCTACTTTCCTAATCCCAATTAGATTTGGTGTAGTTTGAAATAAATTGACTAAATCTTGATAGTCGGGTTTTGGTGGATCGTCACGATATTCTACTGGTAAATCCCGATACAAATCTAAGCCGATTAATCGCGGCTGTTGTGCTTTAATATGTTCAAGGATCTTCACCAAATCCGCATCTGGAATTGGCCATCGCTTCAGGAGATGGATATCTGGTTCATTGATATCAACAATCACGATCCTTTCATCAGGTGGTTCTTGTGGGCGTAGTTGAAATAGCTGATCAAGTGCGTTTAACTCTAGCATTTGCAACAGCCCAGTGAAGCGGAAGGCGATAATTAGGATCGTCACACTAGGCGCAGCAAATATAATGCCCCGCCATTGCCAGATCACTGATTTTATCTTAGTTAGGATCACAGATCGCCCCAGCCAAATTAAATTCGGAAGCCAGGAGAGAATCAAAAAACTTCTCCTACCTGGCTTCCAAATATTGATAGATATGCAACTCACTGAACTATTTTAGTTTGATGCTGGACAATCAAGTAAGGGTTTGTCGGCGATCGACGCATCTAATCCGACTGATGTGAGTAATGTTTTCCAGTTGGTCTGCACTGTATTATCGTTAGGATTCTTACACTTTAGTTCAGCTGCACTAGCGATCGTTTCGTACCAAATATGCCGATCAGCATATAATTGGGGGATACTGCTCTTTGGAGTATTTTTTAAATCATTTGTCAAATCCAGATCTTTGCGTTGGATCTCACCTTGAACAGCGATGCTTCCACTCGGATCATTCGCATCACATACTACTTCAAAAAACCACTTATATGTTTTTCCAACTTGAAGACTTTTGGCAGTATCAGCAGGAAGCTTAACACTCACAATCCCAGATTGCTCTGGACTTTTAACAATGATTTCGGGATCTAGCACTGATGTTTGTGCTTTTTCATCTAATAGAGAAAACTTTATCTCTTTGGTTAAGGGTTCCGGAACATAAAAAAAGAAAGTTGTGTTTTCACTTGTGGTATATTCAAATTCCGTTTTTGGAATGAGTGGGATAATCTCTTTTCCGTTGGTAGTGCAAGATCTTCCTCTTGTACCACCACCTGAACTACTCTCTGGTTCCACAGGATTAGGAGATGTAAAAGACTGTGCTATTTGCCAGGAATTAGCGTTATGATTGAATGGCAGCGGATTGGCTAAGGTCTGATGGTCAAAGTTAGGAATCATTAGCATTCCTAAGGGCAAAATAACTGATCGATTTAATAACTGTAAGAGAGATTTTTTCCAAAACATAATTAAGTACCTCGTCAACTAAATATTTGTACCAGTTCAGCGATCGCGGCTTCCCTGGAAAACGTTCATAAGTTATTCACTTTGATGAGCTTAAAAGTGATTATAGCAAATAAATCAAGGATTTGGCATCTGACTAGGAAATAAAAAGAGTTATTTTTGGGTCACAGAACTAGGAAAAATTGGTGGTTTAATTTCAGTGGGCAAAGAAAATGAGTAATATTACTGATTCTCCTTGCCCATATATCAAAGACTAGCTACCATCTTGTTTACCTAGCTCTTCTACTTGAGCAACCTTTTTTCTTTTTCAATAAAGAAGATCAATTAATCCGGTTCAGTTACTTGTAGGGGCAAAGCATTTCGGCGTATAAATGATTGTTTAAGCGTTTACCCTGAGTTTACCCTGAGCGTAGTCGAAGCTTGCCCTGAGCGTAGTCGAAGGGGGCGTAGTCGAAGGGAAGAATAATATTACCGAAATGCGAGAGCCCTCACATTTATGCAACCAACCGATCAACTACATATAGAAAAATCCAATTTAGTTAAAACAAAAATGTTACTTCGGCGATTCCTCCAGAAAAATAACCTCACTCATCCGTAATATATAGGTCAATATAGTTCAGCGTAGAAGAAGGGTGAAGCATTCGGGTCTAATGCTACTCCCCTTCGACTACGCCCTTCGGCTACGCTCAGGGTAAACTCAGGGTAAAACTTCAGTGTTTAATTGTCGCCCGAATGCTTCACCCCTACGCCTAACTGAACCGGATTGGAATATAAATTAAATAATTCGCTGTAATGAGATCGCTCTGATCGCTTACTCCGAGCCAAATTATCAAGTTATTTAATTGTTATTCCTGAGCTAAATAATCTAGCTAATCTAGAAAATTTTTTGACATTAATATGCGTCAATATTAATCAGATTTATTTGCTTTTTTTTTAGAAATAATCAACTATTTAAACCAGCGGATTTTTGACTTAATCTGCACCGCCAAAAATTGGGATTAGAAAGAGATCATGTCACTCTATTTATTGGGAAATAAATCATAATACAAATATTTACGAAATCATCACACTGACTAGAAAAATCAGATAAAATTATGCTAGAATATTACACCTAAGTCAAATAATTTGGCAAAGATAGACTGGCACAAACCAGATTTTTGCCTGATGGCGAATTTTAACTGCTGATTTCTGAGTTTAATGGAGCTTGAAAACCTGTATGACCACTACCCAGGAGCGGATTATCCCAACGGATCTGCGGAACGAGATGTCTCGATCTTACTTAGAATACGCCATGAGCGTGATCGTGGGACGGGCATTACCAGATGCGAGGGATGGTCTCAAACCAGTGCATCGTCGTATCCTTTACGCGATGCACGAATTGGGCCTTACTCCGGATCGTCCCTTTCGTAAATGCGCTCGTGTGGTGGGGGAAGTGCTGGGTAAATATCACCCCCACGGTGATACAGCAGTATACGACGCATTAGTACGGATGGCACAGGATTTTTCCATGCGCGATCCCCTAATTGATGGACACGGTAACTTCGGTTCCGTTGACAATGATCCACCAGCAGCGATGCGATATACGGAGTGTCGATTGCGATCGCTGACCAGCAACGCGCTCCTCCAAGATATTGAATCAGAAACAGTAGATTTTGGCGATAACTTTGATGGTTCTCAGCAAGAGCCCCTACTTTTACCAGCCCGAATTCCCCAATTGTTGGTGAATGGTTCATCCGGAATTGCAGTGGGGATGGCAACTAATATTCCACCACATAATTTAGGAGAGCTAATTGATGGTTTAGTAGCATTGATTCACAATCCAGAAATTACAGATCTTCAGTTGATGCAATATATCCCAGGTCCAGATTTTCCGACGGGAGGACAAATTTTGGGAACAGCGAGTATCCGCGAAGCTTATACCACTGGACGTGGTTCAATTACGATGCGGGGAGTAGCTGAGATTGAAACAATTGAACATCGAGGAAGACCAGATCGAGAAGCAATTATTATTACTCAATTGCCCTATCAAACTAATAAAGCGGCATTGATTGAAAAAATTGCAGAATTTGTGAATGATAAAAAGTTAGAAGGGATTGCGGATATTCGCGATGAAAGCGATCGGGATGGGATGCGAATAGTAATCGAACTCAAACGCGATGCTTATCCCAGGGTAGTATTGAACAACCTGTATAAACAAACTCCTTTACAAGCTAATTTTGGAGCCAATATGTTGGCTCTAGTAAATAGCGAACCCCAACTGCTTACCATTAAACAGTTTCTTTCTGTTTTCCTAGAGTTCCGGATTGATTGCGTCAGACGTTGAACTACCTATGAACTGCGGAAAGCTCAGGAAAGAGATCATTTACTCCAAGGTTTATTAACCGCACTAGCTAATCTTGATGCAATTGTTGCTTTAATTCGTCATGCTGCTGATACACCAACAGCGAAAGCAGAATTGATGGAAACTTACGCTTTATCGGAAGCACAAGCAGACGCAATTTTACAAATGCAATTGCGGCGTTTAACAGCACTAGAAGCGGAGAAAATTAGCGCCGAACATGAAGAGTTGCAAGTAAAAATAGCAGATTTACAGGATATTTTGGCTAACATTAGCCGAATTCTGGAAATAATTGAAACCGAAATTCAAATCCTCAAAACTACTCATGCAACTCCACGTCGGACAATTATTCAACACGCAGAAGGAGATCTAGAAGATACCGATTTAATTGCTAATGAAAAAGCCTTGATTCTGTTAACAGAACAAGGATATATTAAACGGATGCCCGTTAATACCTTTGAAGCCCAAAATCGGGGTACTCGTGGTAAAGCAGCAAACCGCATGAAGGATGATGATGGAGTCGAACACTTTTTAACTTGCTGTGATCACGATCCAGTATTATTCTTTAGCGATCGCGGTGTAGTATATTGTGTGAAAGCTTATCAACTTCCGACCGGATCACGGACAGCTCGTGGTACTCCGATCGTGCAAATGTTACCAATTCCCCGAGATGAAAAAATCACCTCCATGTTATCAGTCGCAGAATTTAGTGATGATGAATATTTGGTGATGCTGACTAAAGGTGGTTTTATTAAGAAAACTGCACTCTCGGCTTTTAGTAATATTCGTGCTAATGGATTAATCGCGATTTCCTTAGAAGAAGGTGATCAATTACGCTGGGTCAGACGAGCTAGGGAAGAAGATAGTGTCATCATTGGTTCACGTCAAGGTATGGCAATTCATTTTAAAGCCGATCGGGATCAATTACGTCCTCTCGGACGTTCTACCCGAGGGGTAAAATCGATGAAGTTACGTCCAGATGACGAACTAATTAGCATGGATATTCTCCCTGGTTCAGTAGTTGCTAGTTTAGGACAAGTAGAGTCGGATGAGGTAGAAATTGAAGAGGAAGATTTAGAAGTGATTACTACTGAATCAGACCCTACGGTTTTAGAATCAGAAACAACTACGGTTTTAGAATCAGAAATAACCACTCATCAAGGTCCCTGGGTGTTAGTAATTACTACTGGTGGTTATGGAAAACGAGTTCCAGTTAACCAATTCCGTCTCCAAAATCGTGCTGGTAAAGGAATTATTGCGACTAAGTTTAAATCTCGACGGGTTAATGATCAGTTAGCAGCACTACGAGTCGTGAATGAAGGTGACGAATTGATGATTGTTACCAGTCGCGGGATTATTATTCGTCAGTCCGTTGATGCAATTTCCCATCAATCTCGAGCTGCAACTGGTGTCCGAGTTCAACGTTTAGATGAAGATGATGCGATCGCTGCTGTTGCATTAGTACCTCCTAGTAATGGTGAAGAGGAAGAAGCTACAGAGTAAATTCTGGTGATGTTTAGGGTGGAAACTACCACCCTAATTTACTCTGGTAGTTGGTAATATTAAATAATCGTTATTTTGCTCATGGGATTAAGGTTATCGATCGCTTTGATCAGTGGTATTTTGATGGGATTGACCACTGCACCTGTCGGAGCTTGGTTTTTAGCTTGGATTGCTTTTGCTCCGCTCTGGTTTTTAGTAGTTGAAAATTATTCCCAGAAAAGTCTCAGCTTGAAAGATTTTTTTTGGTTAACTCCATTAGGTTGGTCAATCGGTTTTTACGGTGTTACTTTATCTTGGATTACCGGAATTCATCCCTTAACTTGGATGGGTATTCCCTGGTTAGTTAGTTTAGCAATTACTTTTTTTTGTTGGAGTGCGATTACTCTAGTGGGAGTGGTTTTAGTAATTGTTTGGACTGTGGGTATGGGGATATTTTGCCAGCTCAATAACTATTTTCAGGTGAAATTTTGGCAATTTGATCAAAATCAAAAAACCGTCTATTTACCTTTACTGCGGATTTTAATTGGGACTACTTTATGGTGTACCCTCGAAATTTTTTGGAGTCAAGGAAATTTATGGTGGACTTCCCTATCTCTGACCCAAAGTCCTCATAATTTAACCATTTTACACCTTGGTCAAATTTCTGGTCCAACTACTATTACTGCTGCGATCGTTGCGGTTAATGGATTAATTGCTGAAGGATTAATTAATGATACCGAGTCGCTGAAAAATTTCGCTAAACCAATTAAATGGAAATATTTTGGGATTGCTTTTGGTTTAATAATTAGCTTACATTTGACTGGATTATGGCTATATCAACGTCCTCTGGGTCAAGCTCCAGAAACTGCATTAAAAATTGGGATTATTCAAGGAAATATTCCTAACCAAATCTTAATCTACTCAGATCGATGGCTCCGCGCGATCGCAGGTTATACTAGAGGATATCAAATTTTAGCAACTACAGGAGTTGATGCAGTTTTAACACCAGAAACCGCATTACCTTATCAATGGACAGAAGAAAATCAACGACGTAGTGCTTTCTATCAAGCGATTTTAGCACAAGGTGTGGTCGCATGGTTAGGAGCATTTGGTAGTTTTAATGATCAATTGACTAATAGTTTATTTACCATTACTAGCAATGGTAAAATATTCAGTCGTTATGATAAAGTGAAACTGGTGCCCTTAGGAGAGTATATCCCCTTTGAAGAAATATTAGGAGGAATAATTAATAAACTTTCTCCTTTAGATGCTCATTTAATACCAGGAAAACTTGATCAAAGTTTTGATACACCTTTTGGACGAGCGATCGTAGGAATTTGTTATGATTCGGCATTTTCTGAGCTGTTTCGACTTCAAGCTTTCCGAGGAGGTCAGTTTATCATTACAGCTTCTAATAATACTCATTTTAATGCTGCTATGCCCGCGCAACACCATGCTCAAGATGTGATGAGAGCAATTGAAACAGATCGTTGGGCAGCAAGAGCTACCAATACAGGTTATTCTGGATTTATCGATCCTCATGGAAGAACAATTTGGCTGTCCGGAATTAATACCTATGAACTCCATTCCGAGACAATTTACCGCAGACAAACCCGAACCTTGTATGTAAGTTGGGGAAATTGGTTACTGTCTCTCTTATTAAGTGGAAGTGCGATCGGGTATTTTTTCTATATTGTTTGCTAAAATTAAAACATCAACCAGAACCTGTGCTGAAAAATTAGCAGACCAGTTGCGATCGCTCGGAATTGACCCTGAGTAATCTAATTAATTGGTAAACTAAACAGAGTAGCTAACGACTTTTTGAGCTTGACTCCATCCCAGAGCGATCGGGTATAATCAAAACCTATACCAGAACATTAATTAGAGGTTAAAGAGATGAATGATTTAGAAAAAAGGAAGCTTTTATCCGGATTATATCATGGGGCGATTTTTTTAAGCTCAACCATCGTCTCGGTAGGGATACCAATTGCGATTTTGTTTTTCACTGAAGATCCTGTAGTAAAACAAAATGCGCGAGAATCCCTGAATTTTCATATAAATCTTTACATTTATGCCTTAATTTCAGTGATCCTGTGTTTTGTTATCATTGGGTTTGCGCTACTAGTTATCTTGGGAATTATCAGTTTTATCATGCCCATTATTGCTTTAGTTCAAGTTTTAAGTGAACCAGATCATTCCTATAAATATCCGTTTATTTTTCGGATTGTATAGGGAATTAGCTGTTAATGCAATATCACTTACTACAGACACCAGAAGAAAGACTCGTTAAAGCTGAACAACGAGCAGAAAAGTTTGCGGATCAATTGCGATCGCTAGGAATAGATCCTGATTCTTTATAGTCAATAAATTATGTCACTTCAATGGATACTGATTCAACGGATTTTCACTGGTAAATTCTGGCTAAGTTTTACTCTAATTTTAACTTGGTTATCAGCACCAGTGTTAGCATTATCTACACCAAGAAATCCAGATCAAGAAGAAAACTGCGAAGTTTTAATAGCTGGAGGTGGATTAGCTGGATCTGCTGCTGCTTATGAAGCTTTATTAGCAGGAAAAACCGTTTGTTTGACGGATATTACTGATTGGGTAGGAGGACAAATTTCCAGTCAAGGTACATCAGCTCTAGATGAACGACCAACCCAAAGAAAATTATTATACTATGCGCGTGGATATCTAGAACTGCGTGAGCGGATTAAACAATACTATGATCGACTTAATCCTGGAGCTTGTTGGGTAAGTGAATCTTGTTTTTTACCTAAAGACGCACACCAGATTTTATTTGAGATCTTAAAAACCGCTGCTAAACGGGGTAATGGTAACCTAAAATGGTATCCTAATACAGTCATCAAAGAATTAGAAATTTCCGGTAGTCAGATTAAAAGTGCGATCGCAATTCAACATCAACCAGCACCCGGTACAGCACCTTTAAATACAGAACCTTTATCCCAAACCATTGAAGACTCTTATCATTACGAAGATTCACCACGATTTCAAAAAAAGATCATTCATTTTATTCCTAAATCATTCACTTCTCATCTCCCCCAACCTGAACCTTGGTATGTAATTGATGGGACAGAAACTGGGGAATTAATTGCACTTGCAGATGTACCTTATCGTTTAGGAATTGATGCACGTTCATTCTTAGAACCATCATCATCTAGTACCATTAATAATCCCTATTGTACACAAGGATTTACCTATCCTTTTGCAATGGAAGCAACCAAAAAAGCCCAACCACAGACCAAACCATCTTTTTACGATCGCTATGCTAGCTATTATAGTTATGAAGCCCAGCGATTGGCAAGTTTTCCTTTAGTTTTTACCTATCGCAGAATTCGGAGTATGAAACCGGATGAGAAATTACCACCAGATCCGCGTAAGTTCCCGATTTATCCTGGGGATATTTCCATGCAAAACTGGTTATGGGGAAATGATTATCGTCCGGGAACTGCGACAGATAATTTAGTTTATACTCGCGCTCAATTAATAGCTAGCGGACAATTAGAACCAGGAGGATGGATGGGGGGATTGCGAGTAGAAAGCTTACATAGTGCTGAAGAACTAGCTCAGGGATTCTTTTATTGGTTAGTAGCAGGAAAAACTGATTCCCAATTAGGGGATGGGATCAAAAAACCAGAACCGAATTATCGCTATTTAAAGGGATTAGATTCACCGATGGGTACAGTCCATGGATTATCCAAATATCCCTATATTCGTGAAACAAGAAGGATCATTGGAAGACCAACTTTTGCTTATCCACAAGGATTTGAAGTCACAGAAGTTGATATATCTCGTCAAGATTATCGGGATGATTGGTATAGATTGAGTTTACTTCCAGACGATTATCGCAACCTCTGGGCAATTTTAGCCGGTTTGAACACTATTGCGGTAGTTGATGGGACTCAATCAATCCCAGATACTAAACCGCGATCGCGTTCTACCATCTTTCCCGACGCTGTGGGAATTGGTCATTATGCGATCGACTTTCATCCCTGTATGACCAATAGTCCTCCTGAAGCACCAGGAAATCAAGAAAGAGAGAACGAACGGAGAGGAGCGGGAACTGCATTTCCTTTCCAAATTCCACTGCGAGCGCTGATTCCCCAAAAAATCGATAATATGTTAGTAGTGGGAAAAAGCATAGCGACTAGTCATATCGCTGCAGCTGCATATCGAGTTCACTCCTTCGAGTGGTCATCAGGAGCAGCAGCAGGGACTACTGTTGCGTTTGCTTTAGAACAGGGAATTATCCCTGAGCAGTTAGTGGAGCAATTACCTTCCCGTGAACCACAGCTAGAAGCACTCCAAGCGCGTTTAATCAAAAATGGTAATCCTATTGCTTTTCCAAAAACATCTATTTTTAATCAAAATTGGGATAGTTGGAAAAAATTAAGATAAAATTAATAATTAAAGCCTTCGACAGGTGTGTTTTTGTGTTACAATTATATACGCCAAAGAGATTATGAGCAAAGTACATTCAGTAGCAGTTGTGAATATGGCAACTGCCCCCACAGTAGCTCCTGACCGGATTAATCAGGTTGTCCAGAAGCCTTATCCCAACTATAAAGTAATTGTGCTAAACGACGATTTTAATACGTTTCAGCACGTTGCCAATACTTTAATGAAATATATTCCAGGGATGACTAGCGATCAAGCTTGGGAACTAACTAATCAAGTCCATCACGAAGGACAAGCGATCGTCTGGGTCGGACCCCAAGAACAGGCTGAATTATACCACGAACTCCTCAGCCGAGCGGGCCTAACCATGGCTCCTTTAGAGAAGGCTTAGGAAAATGAGCAACACACCCAGCGGTAGATTAGTTTTAAATCACTCGACACATATTCCTGGACTGATTAAAATTTTGAAGCAGCTCCTTGATTATAGTAGCATTGACACCATCACTCCTGGGGTAATTGCTAGAGCTAATGGTCACTCTCCCCAGATGAAGTTAAAAATTTCTGTACCGATTCGGGGTGGATTTAAGGTGATTGCTAGACAAGGGAAAACAGTCCAGGAAGTTTTTATTTTAACGAGCTTGAGCCAAAATGACTTAGAAGATGCGATCGGACAAGTTTTAAAAAAGCATTGAATAATTTAGGTTAATCTTTAATTAGCGATCGCTGCAATGCTGTGATCTTAGCACTTGTTTTTTAGCTATATTAATAATCGACTTAAGTATTTATACTCATCTACTTTCCTTAATCACGGGTTAGAATAAAGTAGAGAGCTGCTTAGAGATCCTAATTGTAATTTCCATAGTTAACCCAATTTTTTTTAAGAAAAAATGAATCCTACCATACCTGGTTTATATGTTCAGTCTACCACTAGCAAACAGCTAGTATTTCCCCTCAAGCATACAGAAGTCCTAGCAAAAATTGCGGGAAATATATCACGAGTTGAAGTTACCCAAAGTTTTGAAAATCCTTTTACTGAACCCCTAGAAGCAATTTATGTTTTTCCCTTACCTGATGAATCCGCTGTTGATCAGATGGAAATTAAAATTGGCGATCGCATCATTAAAGGTAATATCAAAAAACGGGAAGAAGCTAAACAAATTTATGAGCAAGCTAAACAAGAAGGACGTACTGCTGGATTATTAGAACAAGAACGAGATAATATTTTTACTCAATCCTTGGCTAATATTAGACCTGGAGAACAAATTGATGTCACAATTCGCTACACGGAGAGTCTCAAATTTAGTGGTGGTGACTATGAATTTGTCTTTCCGATGGTAGTCGGACCGCGTTATATTCCTGGTACAGCCATTGATGATAGTGGTGATACAGATATTGTTCCCGATGCTAGTCGCATTAATCCTCCAATTATTCCACCAAAAACCCGCTCAAAACATGATATTGGAGTTACGATCGAAATTGCAGCTGGTGTCCCAGTCAAAAATGTGCAATCCCCATCCCATCAATTACAAATTGATTGTGCAGAATCACTGATCAGAGTTAAACTGGGTGGAGAAGATACTATCCCTAATAAGGATTTAATCTTACGTTATCAAGTTGCTGGTGATCATACTCAAGCAACAGTATTAACTCAAACTGATGAACGGGGAGGACATTTTGCGATCTATCTGATTCCTGCGATCGCATATAAAACCCAAGAGATTGTTGCCAAAGATGTGGTATTTTTGATGGATACATCTGGTTCTCAAGCTGGTGATCCGTTAAGGAAATGTCAAGAATTAATGCGTCGTTTTATTAATGGATTAAATCCGGATGATACCTTTACCATTATTGATTTTTCTAGTACCACTCGTCAACTCTCATCTCATCCATTACCCAATACCCAGAAAAATCGTCAAAAAGCGATCGCATATATTAATAAACTCCAAGCTAATGGTGGAACAGCATTACTCAACGGAATCAAAGCAGTATTAAATTTTCCCACAGCACCAGCAGGACGGTTACGGAGTATAGTGTTATTAACTGATGGTTATATTGGTAATGATAATGAAATTTTAGCTGAAGTTCAAAGACATCTCAAATCAGGAAATCGTCTCTATAGTTTTGGTGCTGGTAGTTCAGTTAATCGTTTTTTACTCAATCGTCTGGGAGAAATAGGAAGAGGAACTTGTCACATTATTCCACAAGATGAAGGAACAGAAGAAGTCGCAGAAAAGTTTTTCCGGGAAATTAATAATCCCGTTTTGACAAATATCGATATCAACTGGGAAAGTGAGGGAGAAACTCCAGAAATTTATCCAGAAATCACCCCAGATTTGTTTGCTGAACAACCTTTGGTTTTATTTGGACGTAAACGCGATCGCACATCTGGTAAATTACATATTACGGGAATAGCAGCGGGTGGACATAGTTATCACCAGGTATTTGAACTTAACTTTTCCGATGGGGGAAATCTAGCGATCGCACAACTTTGGGGTCGATCGCGAATTAAGGATTTAATGAACCAAATGTTTAGTGGGGAGAAAAAATCCCTAGTTGATGCTGTAGTAGACACAGCATTAACTTATCAATTATTATCTGAATATACAGCCTTTGTCGCAGTTAGTGAAGAAGTCCGAGTTGATCCAGAAGGTAATAAAATATCTGTCCAAGTACCTGTAGAAATACCCGAAGGTGTGAGTTATGAAGGGATATTTGGTGAGAGTGATCTAGAAAGAATAGCTCCTGGTGGACAAGTATTAAGGAGAGTATCAGCACCCTCCGGTCAAAGTCTATCTTCACTACGTCCTAGAAGTGCTAGTCCACTCCCTACTGATAACTTTAATAATCTGATCACCAATATAAGTGCAAAAATCCGAGGTATAACTTTCCCATCTTCCTCGGAAACTATTGAAGAATGGAAACAAAACCTAGTTTATCAGTCTACTGGTGCTAGAGAAGAAATGGAAATGGAAGCTGCTGCTGATGAAATTCAAGCAAACCTAAAAATAGCAATTATTAGTGTCACCGGATTAGATGAAGCCACAAAAAATACTCTACAACAATATTTGCAAAGTGTCAATATTCCGAAGGGGTTCAGTGGTGAAATAGTTTTAGAATTTCCAGTCAAACAAGGTCGGGTAGGTCGAATTATTTTGGATGATCAAACATCGACTTTAGATGCTCCGGAAGTAGTTGAACCGATTAAGCGATCGCTAGTTACCTGGAAATTCCCCGAAGCGATCGACGATACTATCCGACTGACCTTAAAAATTAACCCGTGAAAAAACAGTAGATTTTTTGGGGGGCTCGGCGCAGCAGAAGAAGAAGGGCAAAGCATTCGGATCTAATATTGCTGCCCTTCGACTACGCTCAGGGTAAAGTTTGATTGTTCAATTGTCGCCCGAATGCTATGCCTCCGGCACGCTGTCGCGAACGCCCCTACATCCTATTGATCTGCTAGCGATCGCTGATTAAATCCCAACAGATCTCGGCGCAGAAGAAGGGCCATACAAGTACGGATGAGGAATTGTTATATTAACCAAAAAGTCTTGAGAGAGTAATTACCATGTGTATTTGCATCAACTGTCATTACGTCGATCGGTGCATTACCTATAATGCCGTAGAAACCCAACATCAACAACCTCATCTCACGGAAACACCGGATTTTGATCCGATCGAACCAAGTATTAATGTCAATATCCGCTCCCGAGGGGAAGAAATTGAAATGGAATGGGATGTGGTTGGATGTCTGAGCTTTCAAGAGGAAATGGGTAAATGGGTCCGGTTACGACCGGGTGAGCTAGTTCCCACCTGAATCAGTAAGGGGAGAATATGTTAATCTGCAATATTTCCATATTCTCCCCCAATATTACCAAAATATATGTCTGTTGTCCAAAAATATGCCCTGGCACTACACACTAGCAGTCCAGAATTAGGTCTAGCAATTAGTAATTTTACAGATGATCGCCGTTGTCAAACTTGGGACTTAGGTCGAGAGCTATCGAGTTTAATCCATCAGTATTTAGTGGAATTTATTCAACCCCAAACTTGGACAGATTTAGCCTTTATTGCTGTAGCCAAAGGACCAGGAAGTTTTACTGGTACTCGGATTGGTATGGTTATAGCACGAACTTTAGCACAACAGTTGCAAATTCCCTTATTTGCTATTTCTACTTTAGCTGCTGTTGCCTGGTCTAGGCGATCGACGCTGGAAAATCCCACCTCGATCGCTGTCCAAATGACTGCGGCTCGTGGTCAAATCTTTACAGGTATCTATGAAATTAATTCTAGTAGCAATACTTGCATAGAATTACAACCAGATACAGTCATGCAGCCCGACACCTGGCACCAAACTCTCAATCATTGGCCCACTGCCCATCAATTAATTTCAGCCGAAGGAAATTTAGGTTATACCGCAATTAATTTATTAGAACTAGCTGCTCTAGATTGGGCACAAGGTCACCAGCCCCATTGGTCAACAGCACTACCATTTTACGGTCAACACCCGATCGAAGACAAGACTACCAGCTAGTTATTAACCAAATTTTTTGATTGAATGATCCAAATATTTGTACAATAAGACACAAAGATTCTCAGCAAATTTTGGAGAGAAACGATGTCGCGTGCAGTTGGGATGGTAGAAGTAATCGGTTATCCTTCAGTATTACAAGTGTCGGACACAATGGTGAAAGCTGCTCGTGTTACACTCGTTCACTGTGAAAAAATCACCAGAGGATACTGGACGGTCATAGTCAGAGGAGACGTTTCTGAAGTCCAAGCAGCAGTAGCTGCTGGGATTGACTCGGTGAAAAAAGTTGATGGTGGACAATTAGTTTCCTATCATATCATTGCCCGTCCCCATGAAAACCTCGAATATGTTCTACCGATCGGTTATCCTCCTAGTGTAGACCAATTTCGATTCTAGGTTTTTTTGATCGTTATCGTGCGATCGCGCTCATTCTGAGAAAATAAAATATCACATCAAGATCAATGAGACGTTCTCACCGAACGTCTCTACTAAAAATAATATCTCAATTAAATTTGATGACTGTTACCATCAATGCTAGTCTACATCCCATCGTTCTTGGTTTTCATGCCCTTTCTGATCCAATCCGAATCCAGATATTGGAACTGCTCCGCTCTCAAGAATTGTGTGTCTGTGAACTGTGCGATCGCTTAGAAATCAATCAGTCTAAACTATCATTCCACCTCAAAACCTTAAAAGAAGCAGGTTTAGTCCATGGTCGTCAAGAAGGACGTTGGGTCTACTACCGTCTCAATTTATCCCAGTTTGTTGTCTTAGAACAATACCTAACAGAGTATCGTCGTTTTAGTGAAATCTTACCAGCTCGTTCTTGTCCTTAGTTGTGCCCAGAGTGTCCTCTCCTATCCCCTCATCACCAGACAACTAGAAAAGCAATAGACTTCTTGCAAAAATAACTAGGACAGGCAAGATGCCTGTCCCACAACCAAAAAAACTCTTGTGGGACAGGCATCTTGCCTGTCCAGTAAATTGATCAACATGACTTTTACTTTCTTGTCTAATAGCTTGACATATCAAATTTTTTTGATACGATACATATATCAAATTTTTTTGATATGATAATCTGGATTCAAACAGAAAATGGACATAAATATAAAAACCAGAGCCAAACAGCTTTCTGTACTTGACCGATTTCTGACCTTGTGGATTTTTTTAGCAATGATCGGAGGAATAGGTTTAAGCTATTTTCTTCCGGGAGTCGAAGGATTGCTCAACCAATTTCAAGTGGGAACAACAAACCTAGCGATCGCGATCGGTTTAATTTTGATGATGTATCCACCTTTAGCTAAAGTGCGCTATGAAGAATTAGGGGATGTATTTCGGAACGGCAAAATTCTGGGTCTGTCCTTACTTCAGAACTGGGTGATTGGTCCAGTATTAATGTTTGCGCTTGCCATTATCTTTCTGCATGATTATCCAGAATATATGGCAGGATTAATTATGATGGGATTAGCCCGTTGTATCGCCATGGTAATTGTTTGGAATGAATTAGCCAAAGGGGATACAGAATACACAGCGGGACTGGTAGCATTTAACAGTATTTTTCAAATTCTTTTCTATAGCGTTTATGCTTGGTTTTTTCTGACTATTTTGCCACCCCTATTTGGGTTTAAAGGTAGTATAGTTGAGATTGGCATTGGGGAAATTGCTCAAAGTGTTTTTATCTATTTAGGAATTCCCTTTCTAGCTGGATTTATTACTCGTGTGGTTTTAATTAAAGCCAAAGGTAGGAAGTGGTATCACCAGGAATTTATTCCTAAAATCAGTCCTATTACCTTGATGGCATTACTATTTACTATAGTAGTGATGTTTAGTTTAAAAGGTAGTCTGATTCTCCAAATTCCCATGGACGTGATTCGCATTGCAATTCCTTTATTGATTTACTTTGTCATGATGTTTTTGATTAGTTTTTATCTAGCATGGAGGATGAAGACAGACTATGAAAAAGCAGCGAGTTTAGCATTTACCGCAGCTAGCAATAACTTTGAGTTAGCGATCGCGGTGGCGATCGCTGTATTTGGCATTAAATCAGGGCAAGCTTTTGCAGCGGTAATTGGACCATTAGTGGAAGTTCCAGTATTAATTAGTCTAGTTAACGTAGCATTTTGGTTGCGGAAACTTTTTTTTCAGACTGCGGAAACAAAAACTTTGTAATCAAATAATTTTTTAACCCAAATTGTAGTCATGAAAAGAATCATGTTTGTGTGTAAAAAAAATTCTGCTCGTTCCCAAATAGCAGAAGGCTTTGCTAAAGTAATTGGTCAAGGACAAATCGAAGTAACTAGCTCTGGATTAGAAGCTAGTCAAGTAAATCCTGGTGCAATTGATACGATGAAAGAAATTGGAATTGATATTAGTGATCAAACCTCCAAAGCTCTTAACAATTTTCATCCAGAAGATTTTGATGTGGTGATTTCTTTGTGTGGATGCGGTGTGAATTTACCACCAGAATGGGTAGTACGGGAGGTATTTGAAGACTGGCAATTAGATGATCCCGCAGAGCAACCAGAAATATTTCCGAAAATCCGTGATGAAATTAAGAATCGGGTAACTCAATTGATAGCTTCAATAGACTTCTTGCAAAAATAACTAAGACAGTCAAGATGACTGTCCCACAAATGCAAAAATAACTAAGACAGTCAAGATGACTGTCCCACAAATGCAAAAATAACTAAGACAGTCAAGATGACTGTCCCACAAAAGTCATTTTTCCTAGTGGAACGGATATCTTGTCTGTTCTATAAATTACCCAAAAGGACTTTTACTTGCTTGTCTAATTATTTAATCTGGCAAATCAGGATCAATTCCCAATTCACGCAACTTAGCAGCCAATCTTTCAGATTTTTGGCGTTCTTGCTGAACAAGTTCTGCACTCCACAGGAGCAAATTACCTGACTTATCCCACCAGCGTAGCCAATTCATTCTTTGTTGCAACCGTTCCCCTTGCCAAATTCCTAGATATAGTTCTAGTTCTGGAACCCACAACCGCTCCTGAGCCCTAGCTGAGTTGAAATCGCAGCTTCCATTTTCCCAAGTCCACACATGGAGAATAACTGCATAAGGGTCATAAGTGATGTATGTAGACACTTGGAGAACTTCTTTGTAGAAGTATAATTTGCCGTAGGGAGGAAATGATCTGAGGGATAATTCTCCTGCATCTGATTTAGTGAGAAACTCCATTACAACTGCCACACCTGCACCATCAAGATTAGGGGTATAACTGCGGCGAATCTTCCCTTCTGGTAGAGGATTTACTTGAGGCACATAAAACCAATCTGGAGCTTTGATGACAATTTGTTCATCGATAGTTGCAACTAGCGCCAAATTAGAGCCAATGAGCATTTCTGGTTGGATATATTCTGCGGCTCCTAGTGCATCAGTGAGAGCAGCTGCCAGAGCAGGTTGTTGAATATTTTCGATCGCATCATCAGGGAAGATAAAGTCAGCTGGTAGGGGTTCCCAGCTAATGGTTGGTTTGTCTTGAATATTCTGGGTATCTATAACCATTGTATTAGCCATCAACCACAAATATTTGTCCAGATTTTTTAGATTAACTTTGCTGTAACGATTTCCCAAGTGGTAATCGCAGCTATCCACTAAACACTATCAACTGTTCACTCTAGTAAATCAGGATCAATTCCTAATTCACGCAACTTAGCAGCCAATCTTTCAGCTTTTTGACGTTCTTGTTCAGCTTTTTGACGTTCTTGTTCAGCTTTTTGACGTTCTTGTTCAGCTTGTTCTGCACTCCACAGCAACAGATTACCTGACTTATTCCACCAGCGCAACCAATTCATCCTTTGTTGCAACCTTTCCCCATGCCAAATTCCCAGATATAGTTCCAGTTCTGGAATCCACACCTGACCCTGAGCATTTACTGACTGGACAACGTATTTTCCATATTCTAAATACCGCACTGCCAGAATAGTTTTGTAGGGGTCATAAGTGACGTATGTAGGTACTTGGAGAATCTGTTCATAGAAGTACATTTTGCCGTAGGGAGAACTTGCTCTCATTGATGATTCTCCTCCATCTTTGTGTGAGAGAAACTCCATTACAACTGCCACTCTTGCACCATGAAGATTAGGGGTATAACTACGGCGAATGATCCCTGGTGCTAAAGGATGCACTTGAGGTACATAAAACCAATCTGGAGCTTTGATGACAAGTTCTTCATCGATAGTTGCAACTAGCCCGAAATTAGAGCCAATTAGCATTTCTGACTTGATATATCCTGCGGCTCCCAGGGCATCAGTAAGAGACGCCGCCAAAGGAGGTTGTTGAATATTTTCCACGGGATCGTCGGGTAATATGAAGTTATCTGGTAGAGGTTCCCAGTTGATGTTTGGTTTGACTTTAATATTCGGGGCTTCGAGAAGCATTGTATTAACCCTCAAGCAACAGTGTTTGTCTAGATTTATATTTCTTCTTGGCGATCGTGGGATAAATAACTTGTTTGGCTTAATTTTTAATTATGGCACAATACGGTTCAATTAACCGAACCATATTGATATTTATTTGTGTAGTAAAACCATGTTTTCGTCAAGCACTAAAACAGCGCAGCACTCGTCTAGTTGCCCGATCTACAGTTTCGCGATCGCCAAATTAGACTACCCATTATTCCTGCGATCGCTTTTTATTTGAAAAGGATAAATAATTTGTCCTAGGTAATTAGTGGGTACAGGATCTAGAATTCCATATTCTTCAGGCATTTTTTGGGTGGGAAGATAAAGAGTACCAAATAGTAAATCTATGATTGGTAACTGGACAGCGAAATTTTTATTGATTATCGGTGGATTTTTAGTATGATGCCAGTGATGAAATTCTGGAGTAGCAATTACCCATTTGCAGATGCCCATTTTTAGGCTAATATTAGCATGAATATAAAACGCTATCCCTGCGGAAAAAATAACATAGCTAACTATCATTGCTGGATTAAATCCTAACAAGGACAATGGGAAAAATTGAAAAATTTTTGTCAATAATTGATCGCAGGGATGTACTCTCACAGTAGCTAACCAGTCCATCTGTTTAATGCTATGATGAACTGCATGGAATTTCCATAACCAGGGAACTGTATGTAAGAGTCGATGAGCAATATAATAACTAAGATCACCAATTACAACTGCTTCTAAAAACTGTAACCAAATTGGTTGATGACTAATGGAATTGTGCCATGATATATGGAATTGCTTGATTAGAAATAACGCGATCGCTAAACTAATTTTGATGCCCGCTTTACTAACAAAATGACCGAGAAAAAAATAAGTTACATCTGTTCCCCAATCAGCTCTTAATATCTTTTGCTCTCGTAAAGCAAAGATTAGCTCTAAGGGAATAAAAATAATCGTCAGAACTAGGAATCCTTTGATAATTTCAGAAATCATGAGCTAGATTAAGTTCTTGATTGACTTTTACGTCGGATTTGAGTCAGCACACCTAATCCCATTAAACTGCCAATTATAGTCGCAGGTTCAGGTACAGCTTCACCAATCCGAAACTCTCCGATCGCAAAACCACTTGCGTCTGGATCTGAGTTAATTTCAATTTCCGAAATTGTATCTGTGCCAGTTGTATAAAAACCAAAATATTTGGCACCAGCGAATCCATTGACTGACTGGGATAAAGATACTTGATCACCGTTACTGGCAAAAGCTGTAATCACAATATTATAGAAACTCTGCGTAGTGGGTTCTACAAATAAATCAAAAGCGCCGATCGCTGTAGGTAGGTTAATGATTTCATTATTCTGATTGAAAAGGTTGTAAATATCACCTGTATAGCCATGACTCCATGTGTACCAAGTTGAACCAACGTAGCGTTTGGTCAGATCCGGAGAGAAAGTTATATTTCCTAATGGTGATGAAACTCCTGTTACTGTCGCTAGTTCCGGTACTGTTTGGTCATCTGCGACACTCAGCAGATTCAAACCTAAATTAGATAAGGTATTGTCTCCTCCTGATACCCAAGATCCCTGATCACCTACTGCTAAGATTGCGGCACTAGCACTAGAAATATGGGCAAGGAATATGCCCACAGCGATCGCTGGGATTGAGCCATTTTTACTGATTTGCATCTTGATCACCTATAAATTCGATTTGTGCCTAGATTATAGGTCTTTGAGCAAAAATTCAGTATTTCTACGGTCAGAAGATATGGAAATCTTAATTAATATTAATATTTTTTTTTAAATTAAATCTTAACCAGACAATAACTATAGGAAATCGCCCAACTTTAAGACTCCAAAGGTTGTTCAGAACTAATTTTTACCCGTCGAATTGGTAAATTAGCAATTAAAGCTGTTGCCCGTTGATTATTCTCTAAAGAAACCTCTAAACCTTCGGGATCAAGTTCTACATAACGAGAAACGACTTCTAGAATTTCTTTTCGCATGGAATCAAGCATTTCCGGGGTGAGGTCAGCGCGATCGTGAGCGATTACCAGTTTGAGACGGCGTTTCACTTCTTCACGACTATTGTTAGCGTTTGTCCAAGGGAAAATTCGTTCTAGAAGTTCGTTAATCATGGATGCACGGGCAGTTCAAGGGGAAAATTTAAGTGCTAGGGTCGGGGAGAACCCCGAAACAAGCGTCGAATCCGAGCAAAAAAACTATCGTAGGCAGCATCGATATCAATAAATTTAATCTTCTCACCTTCCAATCGACGAGCAATATTTTCAAATGCTTGTCCTGGTAAGGAAAGCCGCTCTGCTAATACTAGAGGTTCACCACGGTTGGTAGAAACAATTACTCGCTCGTCATCGGGAATAACGCCAATTAAAGGAATAGCGAGAATTTCTTGAACATCTTGTACCGACATCATATCATTAGCTTGCACCATTGCGGGCTTGATCCGATTCACGACTAGATGTATTCGCCTGATATTATTTGCTTCTAACAGACCAATAACGCGGTCTGCATCACGGACAGCGGCAATTTCTGGAGTCGTGACAATTAAAGCTTCCGTTGCTGCGGCGATCGCATTTTGAAAGCCCATTTCAATTCCTGCCGGACTATCGATTAAAATATAATCAAATAGCTCGACCAACATTGCTACCAATTGCTTCATCTGGTCTGGGATCACAGATTCTTTAGTGCGATTTTGGGCAGCGGGCAATAGGGCTAATCTTGATTGTCGTTTATCTTTTACCAATGCTTGTTCGAGCCGACATTGACCGGCTAAAACTTCCATTGCTGTATAGACAATCCGATTTTCTAACCCCAGTAATAAATCCAGATTTCTGAGACCAAAATCGGCATCGACGACCACAACTTTGCGTCCCCGTGCGGCCAGAGCCATTCCTAGATTAGCTGTGGAGGTGGTTTTGCCCACCCCTCCTTTCCCCGATGTAATGACAATGATGCGACTCATGACTGCGCTCAAAAATTGGTCTTGGCAAATTCAGTAGTTCTGGCGATGCGAATTCCTTCCGCTGTAACGTAGGCTATTTCCGGATAAAACTGAGCTGGTAGTTTTTCTGGGGAACGGGCCAGCGTAATCAGCAATGCGGATCTGAGTAGGTTCCATTTGCAAAGCCATAATGCGGCACTTAGAGTTACCATCGGCTCCAGCATGAACCACACCGCGCAAACGTCCCCATACTAGAATATCTCCTTGAGCTACTACTGCACCACCTGGATTCAAATCACCCAAAATTACTACTGTGCCCCCATGTCGAATTTCTACCCCAGAACGAACGGTGGTTTCGAGATAAAGTGGATCAGCCAAAGGTGGGATGGGTGGTTTTGGATGAGGATTTAGGGATATTTGGTAGGATTGTTGCTCGACTGAATAACCAGCAGTAGCAGCAGCTACAGCAGTTTGACGACGAGTGGTAGCCACACTTTTGATTTTTAGTTGGACTTGAGACAGAATTTCGGCGATCGCCTGAAGTTGTCTAGTATCCAACAATCTTTCTCTGGCTACTATCTGTACTTCTGTCTGGTTTTGCCAAAATCTTTCTCCAGCATGAATCAGTTGTTGCAGTTGTTGTGAGATATCCTGCCAATTGTTTCCCAGTTCGGTTTCCGGGGGCAAATGCAATAATAATTTGTCCTCTTTGGTGTTAAATCGCACTTGTTGGTGACAATCTTTGGTGGTCGGAGGACTGGGGGAAATAGTTGGGACGGTCGATGGTGCAGAAGGGTCGGAAGTCATGCCAGAAAATTATTACCTTGTTTATACTATCTGATGTTTGATCTACCTTTGGACTCAATTTTTGCTAATTTTACTAGGTTTAGTTATCAAAGCGATCGCTAATTTGCCCCAGCGAGCAGACGATTACAGCTTACTTTAACCGACGATAAACTGTCACTAAAGCATCGGAATCGCCTACATTTCCTGGAAATAATACCACTGGTAAATTCGGAAATTGAGGATGATCAGCAGGAGTTTTGACGACAGAACAACCAGCTAAAATTTGGCCCAGTAATCTCGCAGTTTTTAAAGCTAATCCGGTACTGACGACATCATTAGAAGTAATTCCTCCTTTACTAATTAAAAAACCGATGTCATCTGGGAGTCCGCGCACAATATCCATTAACAATAATGAGACAGACTTACCAAAATTTAATCTGGTCTGCACATCAGCAAATTCTAATTCCTGACGACTGGTATAAACTACGGGTGTTTTCCCCTCAGTATGAGTAGAATGTACTTTAGTCAAGCTAGTTTTTAAAATTTGCTCACGTTTAGCTGGGGATTCATCTAATAATTCAGCCACATTGATTTCGATCCCAACGATGCCCGGTTCTTGTAGTAATTGGTGTAATTGTTCTGTACTCTTTTTAACATGGGAACCTACAATCACCACACCTGGTTTTCCATCCCGGACATATTTTGCCATTTCTGTCGCAGGGATTGGTTGGGGTGGTAAGTTAGCTAAAGCCGTTAAAATACTGGCAGCACTACGCAATAAAAAACGTTTACCTTGACCCGCAGCAGTAAGTAAATCGGCGGCAAATCGGTTAAGATCAGCTTGAGTTTCCCCATCAACGACACAGCAATGATTTCCGGTTAAATTTAATAGACGCTCTAAGCTACTACTACGAATATCTTCTAGTAAAAATCTTTCTACATTATTTGCCAGAATCCGCCGATTAGTTTTTTCTTCGACATAATCTGGTAAGTAGCTGTGATGGTAAGCAAAAACTGAATCACGGGCAAATTCGGTTTCATGTACTGGTGTGGGAATACCATTAATATTGAGATAATGGATACTATTACGGGTAATTCGCCACCTTCAAAGAAAGCAGGAATGAGAAAATGGGCATCAAATGGACCAATTTCTGCCCCAATCACATCAGTTTCAATGGGATAATGTCCTCGGAGGGTAGAATCAGAACGACTGACTATCAAGAAGTCTTTGATCTGGGTGATTGCGATCGCTTCTTTGAGATGACGACAAACCTCACGAGTCACAATCTCAGCTTCGTCTTTTGGTAGGGCCCGAGTATTGGTTAGTACAAAGAAAATTGGTGATTCCTCCTGTAACCCTAATATTAATGTTTCCACATCCCATTTAGTTAGTAACAAACAACTATGGACGGTTTGGGAACCAGTTGGGTCATCATCTAAGACAATAATTTTTGGTTTAATAGTCATCTCGATCGTGGTGTTTTCTTTAAATTATGGACAGACAAGATGTCTGTCCCACAAGAGTCTTTTTTGGTTGTAGGACAGACATCTTGTCTGTCCTAGTTATTTTTGCTTTCTGGTCTATTGCCAATCAGTCTACTTTACTTGATTAATGTCCATCTTGTAATTTTTTTAATTCTGTTTGGGTACTAACGGCAATTTGTAATGCTTCATTTAATAATCTACCATGTTCGCCAGCTTGGTCACTAACCTGTAAAGCTGTCAAAGCATTCAAATTATTAGCAAATAGGTTAGCATTACGGTTCAAGAAATTTTTATGTGTTCGTAAAATTCTTTCTGTCTTTAAAGCTCGGATTAAATCTTGTCTAGTTAAATGAAGTGCTTCGATCACCTTTTCTCGATCTCTCACCCTAGCTTCTGGATTACCTGCATCTTCAATCTGATCGCTAATATCCATAGCTTTAATCACAGTATTATACTTTTCCACTTCATCGATGAGATTGATAAAATTTTGATGATTTTTAGCAAAATCTATATTTTTTACATCCGAGGTTATTAATCCTCCTGCGATCCCAATATGTAAAGCAATTAATATCGGCGCTTGTTCCGGAAAACCTAAAACTAGAATCCAACCACTAAATCCAATCAACATGGTAGCAAACATCGTCGTAACACCTTCACTGATAAATTTTTTCAGTGTCGGAGGTTTAAACACCTGATCGACATTTATACCACTCAAGTGTCTTAGTTCTCCTTTAGTAATTGATAAACCCTCTAAATCAGGTCGCATAGCTTTATTATTTTCTCATTTGACCAGACTTTTTAGTTAAATTTCGGTAAAGTGCCGAAAACTTGCTCATCATCAAGTAATATTAGCCTTTAAGATTGACTTTGAGCAGAATAGCAATTTTGGAGAGGAGTAACCTTAACGTGAGTGTGAGTAATGTCAGCAATACAATTCAGGTTACTCCTGGGGAGTTTAAAGTTGAAAACCATTTCTATCCATCAGCTATTAACGCTCAGATCCATCCAATAGTCAAAGACTTTCTCTGTCTTGATTATGAGCAAATTATCCATCGCTACAGCTATCTGCATCCCCAGATTGACGCGAAAATATTAAAACATATTTTTACTTCACCAACACAATTTTTATCTTGGGCAGGAGCAGACCTATGTAATGTTACCACGAAAGATGGAATTAGACAAATGGTTTTAATTGAAACCAATTCCTGTCCTTCGGGTCAAAAATCTATGCCCATTTTAGATCCTCAACAAGAGCAAAGAGGATATCGTAAATTAATAGAGTTACTGTTTTGTCCGATGCTAGCTCGATCGCAAGTATCAGGAGGATTAGCGGTAATCTATGATAAAAATTTTATGGAAGCATCTGGATATGCTACGGTAATGGCTGATTATCTGAATGAAACTGTCTATTTGGTAGCTTTTCATGAAGATGATCCTGATCCTTCGGTGCGTTTCCAACAGGGAGTAATGGAAATTCGCACAGTAGATCATCAGTGGATACCAATTCGAGCAGCTTTACGTTATGTCACTCAGCGTCCCTGGAACCGGATTCCGATTTTAACTCATACGAAGATATTAAATCCAGTCATAACCTGTCTCGCTGGTGGTCGAAATAAAATGCTAGCAGCAAAAGCTTACGAAAATTATAACTCGTTAATTTCTAATTCCGGACTCCGGATCAATACCCCGGAAACAATTTGTGATGTTAGTAAGGAGGATATTCCCCATTTGGTGCAAAATTGGGATGGACAAGCGGTGGTGAAAATTCCTTATGCTAATGCGGGACAGGGAGTATTTACGATTATGAATATAGGAGAATTAAACGAATTTATGGAAATAGAGCATCACTATAGTCAATTTATCGTCCAAAGATTAATTGGCAATTGGAAATGGCAAAGATTTGCTAGCGATCGCCAATTTTTTCATATTGGTACTGTACCCGATCGCTACAAACAAAGATATGTTAGCGATCTGCGGATGATGGTAGGTAGTTCTGCATCAGGATTTTACCCTTTAGCTATCTATGCACGTAGAGCAAGGATTCCTCTTCTTGATGTGATCAAAAAGGATATTTCTTCTTGGGATATGTTAGGTACTAATTTGTCGATCCGTAAACCTACGGAGGGTTGGGATCTAGACACAAATCGATTGTTAACTATGAATGAGGCTGATTTTAGTCATTTAGGTTTGGGATTAGATGATTTAATTAATGCTTTTATTCAAACAGTGCTAGGAATGGTAGCAATTGACCATATGGCTGGCAATATTTTAACTGAAACCGGGGAATTAGATCGGGCTTTTTTCCAGTCTCTAAATCAGGATGATTTTTTGCTGGAAGAAATATTATGATCAACAAAGCCATTATTCAGTTTCCAGAATTTTTAAGATTTTTAGATACAGGTTTTCGACAATTTTTTGCTGACGATCGCCAATCGAATAAAAGTTTCTTAATTCCGGATTATTATTAATCTCAATGATCACATAATCTTCCATTGGCTGGGATATATCCCTAGTCATAATATCTACACCACATAATCTTAGTCCCATGTCTTTAGTAATATTAACTGCCAATTTATAAAAATCTGCATGAACAAGATTAGTTACATCTACTGCATCACCACCAGTAGATAAATTAGCATTATCTAAAAGATATAATTTAACCTCTTTGGGAATAATGCTATTAAAAGTTAAATTTTTTCTTTGCAATGTGGTTTTAATTCTAACATCATCTAAATTTAGAATTATATTTCTACCTATTTGATAAAATGACTCCTGTTTTTGACATAAAAGTTCAGAAATACTAGATTTACCATCACCAATTACAAATAAGGGAATCCGCTGATATGCAGCAATAATTTCATCATCCAGTACCACAACCCGATAGTCATTACCGGAGTAAAATTTTTGCACAATTAGAAGTAAATTTTTTAGTAAAATTTCTTTCGCTGCGAGCTGGTATTCTTCTTGATTATAAACTTTAGTTACCATCCTTCCTGCTCCCAGATCGCTGGGTTTGGTGATTACAGGAAATCCAATCTGTTTAGCAAAATCAAGTCCTTGAGCTAGCTGAGTCTCTAATATTAAATTTTCCCCAAATTTTTCGATTGGAAATGTTTTTTCTACCGGAACTTTATAACCAAATTGGTTCAGAAAAAAACTCGCAAAACTCTTATTCTTAGCGATCTGGGAGGAACCGAGAGCATTTATATCAAAATTTCCCGTAGTGAAGAAAGTTTTTTTGCCATTTTTAAAGATAATCTGTCCACTCACACCATATTCTGGTTCTATGATCACTGTAGCTCCTAAATCAGGAGCAATTTTTTTGATTATTTCTGCTACAAATGGTGTTTTCATATTTTTACTTCACTAAATTGAATTACTAGGATAAGAAATAAAAACTAAATTTTCGTGTTAAGTGCTTGATTAGTTCTACTTAACACGAACAAGATCTATTTAATTATTATTCCTTAGCAATTACCGTCGCTCTTGCTGTTACAAAAATTATCAATCCAGTCATAATCATCATTATAATTGAAATCGCAAATTTTTTCTCATCTTCTGGTGATGCAGCTCTAAAAACTATTAATAGAGAATACATCCCTACTGTTAAAACAAAAATAATAACTGCGGCAAAAATTATCACATCTCTGACGATAAAGAAAATCCAATCTTTTTTAAGTTCCTGTTTTTGTTTGTTGTTGATATTGGGTGAAGTAGCATTTTTATAATCGAACTTTATTGATGATACTCGCAGTGGTTGATCACCTTGACTAGCAATTAAATTTGCGATATCTTTTAGCTCTGTCATTGTTCTAAATACCAATTATTTGTGTTTCTAAGTTACTATTCTTGTCGGTGATCCAAAGATATTTATCTTCTTTTTTTGCTGCTACCACTATCTGCATCAATATAATTCCTTTTAGTAATACTTCGGCAGGATCTCCATTTATTTCTTTAGCTATGGTCTGTAAGGTTTGATAAAGTTCTGGAGAGATATCTAAACTAATTTCAATTCGTTCTGGATGTTCTGGTATGATCATGTCTCAATTCTCAATTCCCAATACGGTTCAGTTAATTGTAGGGGCGTTTGCCTACGGCACGCTGCGCGAACGCGTAGCGTGCCGTAGGCATAGCATTCGGGCGACAATTTATAGCTAAAAACTGTACCCTGAGCGTAGTCGAAGGGCGTTAACATTATATCCGAATGCTTCGCCCTTCTTCGCTACATATCGCTGTTTTCTAGTTTAATGGAGTAAAGCGATCGCGCGGTTCGTTAATAATTCAGCAGTCAAACCATTAAATGCCATTAATTCATTAGCATTAGCAGTAGTTTCTCCTCGTTTCCAAGCAAAAGTATCGCGTTTAGCATGACTGCGTAACATAATTGGTTCTAGCATAGCAGCAGCACCACCAGTGACACCAATCAGCACATCAGCATCAAACAAATTAGCAAAATCGTGATCACTTAAAAAATCACCATCCGGTTCCGAACAGGTATTCCAAGCTACATCATCAGAACGATATAAACGACGGGGATTAATTACAGAAATAATCCGGAATCCAATTCCTTGTGCTGCTAAAGACTTGGCTGATTCAAATACAGGAATCAGGGTCATATCACCAATTACCGCAAAGACAACAGTTCGCTGTCCTGGAGTTTCTTGCAATACTACCGCACCATCACGTAAACCTTGCTCCGTTTGAGCAAAAGTAGTACGAATTGGTAAAGGTGATTTACTAGCAGTAATGACAATTCCTTTATTTTTAGCAGTTAAAGCCCAGTTATAACAGACTTGAATACTATTAGCATCAGGTGGAAATAAGGGAAATATATTGCCATTACGCATCATCGCAGCAAAATAAGCTTCAATTTCTGGTCGTTGATGAGTCCAACCATTACGTCCTTGCTCTAAAGCACCAGCAGTATATAAAGTAATTGCAGCGGGAGTTGGACGTTTTAATTCAGCCATTGCTTGGGTGACAGTTTGCCAAATTGGTAACCCATTGATCGCAAAAGATTCATAGGAACACCACAGCGATCGCGCTCCCATTAAATTTAAACCAACTGCTAACCCAGCACAAGCATCTTCACTGAGAGGTTCATAGACTTGTCCAGTTGGTGCTTGATTATAAAGGTCATCAGTGGTAGGGTGAATAATTTTCAGGGCTTGATTAATATTAGCAATTCCCGATGCTTCATTACCATCCGCATTAGTCACTAAAAATGAGCGATCGCTAGCTCCCACCTGTCCCACTAAACGTCCCATTGCGGTAGTAGAAACCTTCGCTTCCCCTCCGATTGGATATTCTTCTAAAGGTAATTTTCCTAAATCTGGTAAGGGTAACTCAAATTCCGTCACCGCAGTTTTAGCTGCTGGTCCACCACCAGCTCGCTCACAATTTGTCCGAACTAATTGCCAAGCTTCGGGAGATAGAGCGCGGACTTTTAAAGCTTCAATAATATGAGGACTATCTAAAGTATCTTTAGGATAAAGATTGTGAGATTTTGCACCCCGAGCATGAACACCTGCACCTTTTAACTGTTTAATGATCAATACAGTTAGCTTCCCACCCAGAGCAGATTTAGCGGCTTGATCAACTCCAACTAATACCGCTTTGGTAAATTCTAGTCGTTTTTCACTCGAAAATACCGTACTACCTACATAAGCTCCCGACTGATTTTGATCGTCAAAATCTTTAGCATCAATTAAAATAATTTCTGCAAAACCATTACCGCGCCAATAATCAATCATTTCCTGATTAGATTTGGTAGAAACCATGCTATGATGTTCTTGGCTGTAACCATTCCAAACTAACACAGGTAAAAAGTTGGTGATGCTGGGATAAGCGGTATGAAAGTGTGCCATACTACTCATCGGGTAAGGTTCACCCATACCACCGTCACCGAGCGTGAAAGGAAACAGTCGATCTCGGTGGAGGAGTGCTGCTGACATGGCAAAATGCTGTCCTTGTCCAAGTGGACCTGCGGGAGCCAGAATACCAGGAATATAGCCGGAAAGGTGTCCTAAAAGACCATGTTTTTCCCGAAAGCGATCGCGCAAATGTTGGACTGTAAGAATATTCATATCCTCCAGCGATCGGTCGAGGAACATCGCACTATAGAAACCGGGAGCATGATGTCCAACTTCGGTCAGGATGTTTTTGTACCCCAGCATGACTAAAGCAGCATAAGCTTCTGCTTGACTAGCAAATCCACCTGGATGTCCAGATGATTTACTTGCAGTAGTTTGTAAGGTCAGATAGCGCAATGCGTCAGCAAATAATAAGGTCTGAAAGCTAGCTGCTGGATCACCCGGATCAGCGATCGCTACTGTTGCTTCAGCAATTATCGGTGTTTTCCCGTAGGTTTCCCACCCAGGGAAAGCGTCCCCAAAATACTGAATACCTTCACAAAAAGCTGGTATTGATAAGGTAGCTGGTTGATTAGCTATGGTCATGCTAAGTTTCCTAAGTGACTTTAATGTTATGGTTCAACAATTATTTCATGAGTTTTGCAACATTAATGTTGCCAAAGTTGATTAATCTAACTGAAGATCCTGATTAGATAAATAAATAAGTTAAATTTATTGTCGCACGTCTGAATCATCGCCCAAAATTAAGCTTAGACAAAGTTCTCTCCTATTTATCCTTACCTAGCTTTAATGATCGCCCCAAATTCTCCGGATGGTCTGTTACCCGAACAGCCCCAGTTATCTTCCCATCTTTCTCCCCTAACTCGTATTTTCAATCGTTTAGAGCCAACCCCAGAAACAGTCGTGATGATCTTGGCTGTTTTGATTGGTGGTAGCACAGGGATGGGTGTGGTCACCTTCCATTATTTAATTGACCTGATCCAAAAGCTTACCCTCGAAGATTTAATGGGAGTAATTTCTCCTTGGGGTGCTTGGACTTTAGCTTGTGTCCCGACAGTTGGTGGATTAATTATTGGGTTGATGCGTTGGTATAATCCCGATTTTGGTCCTGGGATTTCCTCCCTCATTGCTGCGGTCCAACAATCTAAGCGTTCCGCTCCAATTGTACTCAGACCTGTCACCAAAATGGTTGCTGCTTCAGTTTCCTTGGGCACAGGGGCTTCTTTGGGACCAGAAGGTCCAAGTGTGGAAATAGGTGCTAATTTCGGGATGTTAGTTAGTCTAGCGTTACAAGTATCTCAAGAAAGGCAACGTTTACTTTTAGGTGCTGGAGCGGCAGCTGGTTTGGCGGCTGGATTTAATGCACCGATCGCTGGAGTTTTTTTTGCTCTAGAAGTAGTCTTGGGTGCCACATTTGCTACTTCGGCTGTGAGTGTGGTTCTATTAGCAGCAGTGGTTTCGGCTTTAATTGCTCAAATTGGCTTAGGAGCAAAGCCAGCTTTTACCTTACCTTTATATCTAGTGCGATCGCCCCTAGAATTACCTCTTTATTTAGGGTTAGGGTTATTAGCTAGTTTAGTCGCGATCGCTTATACTCAAGCGATTAAATTCGCGCAAAGCTGCTTTCATGGTCAAGTTTCTGGATTAAAATGGCTAGCCCAGATTCCTCCATTTATTCATCCAGTAATTGGTGGTGCTTGTATTGGATTAGTAGCTTTAAAATTGCCACAAATTCTCGGGATTGGCTATGAAACTATTGCTGCGATGCTCCAAGATGTGGAATTTTCCCTGCAATTATTGCTAATTTTATTAGTTGTTAAACTATTAATGACAGCGCTGAGTGTGGGGAGCGGATTAGTGGGTGGTATTTTTGCACCCGCGATGTATTTAGGTGCATCGTTAGGTTCAGCCTATGGAAAAATATTAGCCCTAACTATCCCAGGGATTAGCTCATTTATTGCCGGACCACCAGCTTATGCAATGGTCGGGATGGCAGCGGTATTAGCAGGAAGTGTCCGGGCTCCTTTAACTGCGATTTTATTACTGTTTGAACTAACTAGAGATTATCGGATTGTTTTACCTTTAATGGCAGCAGTCGGTTTAAGTGTCTGGTTAGTAGAACGATTAAAACCCATCTCAACTCCCCAAATAAATTTACAACAAATTGGGTTAAATATTGAAACAGATTATCATCGAGAAATATTAGCAAAAATTCCCGTTGCTACTGCTATGCAACAAAACCCATTATTAATCCCTGATAGTTTTAATATATTAGAAGCTGGTCATGCTTTGGTCAGCGGAAATGACCATAGTGGTTTAATTCTTAATGAAGCTAATGAACTGATCGGAATTATCACATTATCCGATATAAATCGCTTGATGAACCATATAAAAACCGATTCTTTAGGGATAAATTTAGCTGAAAAAAAAGTTAGTGAAATTTGTACTACAGAGATTTTATATGCCTATAAAGATGAAGCAGTTGCTGATGCTTTAGATCGGATGGTAGCACGAGGATTACATCAATTACCTGTGGTAGAGCGGGAAAATCTTTGTCAAGTTTTAGGTTTATTAGATGAACAAGGAATTAATCTAGCTTGTCAGATCGCGATTACTAAAGATGCGATCCAGGGACATTGTTCCTTATCACCTATAGTTGAACAAGTCCCAGCCAAGCCAGTCAAACAAATAGTTTGAATATTCATTTAAAGGCTGCTATATTTAGGATGATTGTTTTTCCATTTATCAAATATTCAGTTCAGATAAATACGGGTTTATAATTATGAACAATGGCAGAAAAACCTATGATCAGATAGCCGGACAAAGCACTCATCGAATAGAAGCTATTAGCGATGGAGTTTTTGCCATTGCTCTAACATTGCTCTGTCTAGATTTAAAAGTTCCTATTAGCACCACAATCAATAGCGAAGTACAACTGTTTACATCCTTGGTCAGTTTAACTCCAAAATTCTTGAGCTACTTTTTAAGTTTTATGACTCTCGGTATTTATTGGACAGGACATTCAACCCAATTTCACTACATTAAGAAAAGCGATCGACATCTGAATTGGATTTCATTATTTTTCCTAATGTTTGTTACTGTTCTTCCTTTCACAACAGCTTTTTTAAGTGAGTATATTAATTTTAAGCTGGCAATTGGACTATATTGGCTGAACATTTTTTCTCTCGGATTAATGCTTTACCTTCATTGGGAATATGCCGATCGACATAATTATATTAAAATTTCAGGTTATGAAAAAGATTTAATTAGTCACGCAATTAAAGAAAGAATAATTGTATCTCAGACTCTCTACGCTAGTGGAGCATTACTATGTTTTGTCAATACTTACTTAAGTGTAATTGTCATTGTTCTAATTCAACTCAACTATGCGTTAGGATTGTCCCATAATTCCAATAAAAAAACCTGATATAATATAAATCAATGTTGTTTATACCAGAGGCAATCATCATGTTATCAACTGATATTAGACCAGAATCAATGCTGAAGAGAATTGAGGAAGTTGTTTCTGTTTTAATGGAAGAACGTCCTTTTTTTAAAGAGGATCTTAATTATTCAGAAATCGTGAAACATTTAGCACAACTATTTCAAAAAAATTTACCTGTTGAAGAATTTAACACCATGTTAGATCCAGAACTAAAAGAGCATTGTAGCTTTATTATGGCAACCGAAATATTAACAAAGATTGGAGCAGATTTCACTCCTGAACAAATGGATATTTTTGATGAAGCAATCAAGCGGAAATAAGTGATGATGGGTGATTTATTAGATACTAATATTGTTTCTTTTTTGATTAAGCGTAATCTCCAAATTTATCAAAGGATTGAAGATCTTAAAGCTCAACGAAAAAGTATATTTATTAGCTGTGTTACTTATTTTGATGCTATGGTTAAAGGTTTAATTGTGGTTTCTAATGATAGTGATTTATCCAGAGTTGAGGGTTTAAGTTTAGAAAATTGGTGAGAATTATAAAATTTATAGGATCAGGATTAGATGGGATTTTATCTAATTATTTAGGCGATCGCCAAACCAAGAGAAATATGAGTGAATATTTTAATGTAAATTGAAAAAGATTCGGATGGGTATTTAGTAGCTTCTGTACCCACATGAAAAGGATGTCACACTCAAGCACGAATTTTTAATGAATTAATCGAAGGAATAAAAGATGCTATAGACAAATACTAATTAACTCATTAAAACAGATAAAGCTAATACTCCTTCATTAGTCCAATCGGAAACAATATTATCAACTAACCAATATTCTTTAAATTGTTTAAACCCTTTAGGTTGTCTTGAATAAGTTAGATTATTATTGATAGTTTTCTTTAAAAATTCCTCAATTTGTTCTATTCTAACATTCACTGTTTCATCTCTTTTATAAGCAGGAACAGATGCAGCAAAAGTTAAAACAAGAATCGCATTACTCCAAATCTTTGAACCTAGTTTTTCTGTTAATAATTTCAAGGTTCTTTTTTCATCTGGACGAAAACGAGTATCATCTAAGCGAGTTATATATAACAAGGAATAAACTTCATTCAAATTAACCTTTGAACGAATTATAGATAAATATCGTTCATCGGTCAATGAATCATCTTCAGCTAAACCCGGTGTGTCAATTAAGGAAATATTACCTAAAGAACTATTATAAGCATAATGCTCGACAATTTTAGTACAGGCTTCATATTCTGAAGTCTCAGCAATATACTTACCAAAAGTTGTATTAATAAAACTGGATTTCCCCATTCCAGTTCGTCCAACTAATAGATATTTACGCATTTTTATCGGCCAAAAATTGAGCCCAAAAATCCTACTGCTACACCAACAGCACCTCCCACAGCAGCACCAACTGGACCAGCTACTGCTCCAATAGCAGCCCCTATACCAGCATAAACAAGTGTCTTACCTGCTGTCTTCAAGGTTTTATTTTGAATTAAATCAGCTTGTCTGTGGGTAAGTTCAATGTCTTGATCATAACTAGGCTTTGTAGGGGGTGGATAACTCGACACGTAATTGTCTATAAAAACATTAATTTTTTTTCTTGTTTTAGATGATTTATTTGGATCAACGATGTCTTGATCATAACGAGGCTTTGTGGAAGGGTCAACAATTTCTTTTTCTTTTTCAGGTGGTTTAATGCGATCAATTGTTGACATTAAGAAGGCTGCTCTACCTTCTTCTGATAATCTGCAATAAACTTGAGTAAATAATTCTCCTAACCATTTATTTCCATCTGGAGTGAAACTATTATTATTACTAACCCCAACTGCTGGAACATTATCAGCAATTACTAGACCTGCATATTTAGCAATTTCTTTACGGATAAGATCAGTGCGTTTTTCTAAGGCAATAGGATATTTTTCAGGGCTAAGATTATCAGCAAAAGTAAAAACAATAATTGCTTGCTCCCAAATTTTAGCTTTAAAGCATTCAGCAATTAGTTTAATTGCTTTTTTTTCATCTGTTGAAACTCTTGTATCATCTAAACGAGTAACAAACCACATCGAATCAACCTGCTTGACTTGCGATCGGATCATTTCTAGGTATTTGTAATCATTACCAGCTTCTTCTAAATCATCACATAGTCCTGGTGTATCAGTTACAACAACTTTTACTCCATTGAACTCACAGTGATAATTTTTGATGTCCATAGTAGTTGGTTCATACTCACCTACTGGGGCGATTTCTTTTCCCATTAATATGTTAATAGTGCTAGATTTACCTACTCCAGTTTTTCCCACTAAAAGAAATGTGAATGGTTGTCCATTTTGTGCATTAATAAGCTTTTGTGCCAGTTCTTCTACAAACTGTTTGGCTTGTTTTTCAGCTTCCGAGTCAAATGGTGGCATAGTTTTATATGTATTATCAAAATTTGCTTTGCTGTAAGCATCTATCTCAAATACAAGTATAGACCAATAATTTAGGGATTGTCATCCTAAAAAATCTTATTTATCTAGCAATAGGTTTCAGTTAACTGTAGGGGCAAAGCATTTCGGCGCATAAATGATGGCTCAAACGCTTGCCCTGAGTTTATCCGATCGTTTACCCTGAGCGCCCTTCGATTTGTCCCTGAGCGCCCTTCGACTACACTAAGGGACAAGTCTAAGGGCGCTCAAGAACAATCAGAGGAATAGCCAGATTTATGCAAAGACGCAAGTAGTAAAATATTGTAGCCGACTTATAGCATAATATCAATGACAGATCAAGAACTCAACGCTTGCTCACCTATTCCAGTAAATCCAGAATTTTTTAATCCTAACTATTACCTACCCTATGGGCTAGAAATATCTCATATCTATCAAGCTATGAATGAATTTATTGATTTTCTAGGATTTATTAATGGTCAACTCAAAACCAAAAATATGTCGCGTTTGGAAAGTTTTTTAATGCCTGCAAATTTTAGCAGCATGGTAGGCGAATTTATGAATATGAGTATTCCAAAATATTGTCCTAGCCTCGTAAAGAATCAATATCACAATGGTCATCCAGATCTGATTCCAGTAAATACTTTTCCTAATAATGCAGTTCAGTATTCAAGCCAAGGTATAGAAGTCAAAGGTTCTAGACATTTAAGGGGTTGGCAAGGGCACAATCCTGAATCTGGATGGCTTATGGTTTTCTGTTTTGATAGCAATACATCTAGTGATAACATTAAAAATGTAGAGCCAAAGCCCTTCGTCTTTAGAGCAATATATGCAGCTAAACTTGCTCAAGAGGATTGGATTTTTTCTGGTCGTTCCGTAACTAGTCGTCGGACAATTACAGCAAGTGTTAACAAAAATGGTTTTAATAAAATGAAAACTAACTGGATCTATAAAGATCCATTAAATCCGTAAAGGAATTTGATCATCTTCTGTCTGGATCATTGTCAATTTTGGAATCGCAATTTTGCTTTTTTCAAAGTAGTCTTTATACCTCTCAATGCCAATTCCTTGATATCCAACAGCCTCGGCAGCCGCGATCGTAGAACCAGATCCCATAAAAGGGTCTACCACAATACCTTGTCCTAGCGGTAGAGCAGCATAGACAATTTTTCTCAAGAAAGATTGTGGTTTAAGACTAGGATGTTCTACAACACTACGCTCTCTTTGAGGAGTACGTTCACTAGGAATAACATCCTCAAAAGGATTACCGTCAGGCTTTCTCCTTAAACCTCCTGTTCCAAACTCTTTCAGACAATCACTAACCTTCATTCCCTTCAAGAGAGGTTTACGGAAAATCCCCCAAGGTTCAAAACACCCACGAGGCATTGAACACACATCATCAAATTCTTTTTCAGCATTTTTTGGTCTATCCCCTCCACGTAAAGTTCTGACTAACCGAACAACTGTTCCTCTATACTCAAATCCGCCATCTATCAATGCTTGAAAAACCAACTGTGAGAGAAATGTATTAGATGCAATGAATATATGAGCGCCAGGACACATAGGTCGAATAGCTGCCTTTGTCCATTCCAGAAAAAAACTATTTAAGCTCGTTCTTTCCTTATCATTAAGAGCTGTAAAACGTGGCAATGGAGAACGTATATTTCCATCAAACGATGGTGGTATTCGCCAAATTCCTCCCTGGCCATTGTCTTTTTTTTCTAACTGATCAAAGTCATATTCTTTAACTCCATAAGGAGGATCAGTGACGATCGCATGAATACTATGCTCAGGAACTGCCCTCAGCCATTCAAAACAGTCTGCGTGTATTGCTAAAGACTGACCATACTCATATACTGAATATTTAAGTGTTAATTGTGTATATTGTTTTAGCACAGACTGCTCACAACTCAAAACAAAAATTGATGGTGATTAATGATTAGGAGCGTTGAACTTTTTTGCCCACATTATCTTTGTTTTATACAAGATAAAAAAATACCTAAAAAACTTTGGGAGGATGAACATTATTCACCCTCCCAAACTTAACCATTACTTGGTTTCTGAGAATTCAGCATCAATTACATCTTCTGGACCGGAACCACCACTAGGAGGAGGAGTTGGACCACCATCATGATCCGGACCACCAGGAGCAGCACCACCAGATTGCTGATAGATATTAGTACCGATCGTATAAAGAGCTTGTTGCAATTCCGTCGTCAGAGTCTTAATCTGTTCATCATTATCTTTAGCAACAGCATCTTTAAGATCCTTAATCAAACCTTCTACCTTAGTCTTATCCGCTGCTGGGACTTTATCACCTAATTCACTCAGTTGTTTTTCGGCTTGATAAGCTAAAGTATCAGCTTGATTCTTGCGATCGATCTTCTCACGACGTTCCCGATCAGCTTCTGCATTACGTTCAGCTTCTTTGACCATCCGATCAACTTCATCACTCGGTAGAGTAGAAGCACCAGTAATACTGATCGACTGTTCCTTTCCAGTTCCCTTATCCTTCGCAGTAACATTCAAAATGCCATTAGCATCAATATCAAAAGTTACTTCAATTTGGGGTACACCACGGGGTGCGGGAGGAATACCATCTAAACGGAAAGTTCCCAAACTCTTATTATCACTCGACATTTCCCGCTCACCTTGCAGAATGTGGATTTCTACATTAGCTTGACCATCCACAGCAGTCGAGAAAGTCTCTGATTTCTTGGTAGGAATTGTCGTGTTGCGAGGAATAATCTTAGTCATTACACCACCCAAGGTTTCTACACCTAGAGATAAAGGAGTAACGTCTAATAACAGAATATCTTTTACTTCACCAGCCAACACACCTGCTTGAATTGCAGCACCAACAGCTACCACTTCATCAGGATTGACGGTTTGGTTAGGTTTTTTACCGAGAACTTTCTCTACTAAAGCTTGAATCGCAGGAATCCGAATTGAACCACCAACTAAAACCACCTCATCGATCGCCGCTTTATCTAATTTGGCATCACGTAAGGCATTTTCCACTGGAATGCGACAGCGATCAATTAAATCTGAGCAAAGTTTTTCAAAATCAGTCCTGGTTAAGGTGGTATCCAGGTGTTTTGGTCAGATCCTGAGTCGCAGTAATAAACGGTAAGTTAATTTCTGCTTGGGTCACACTAGAAAGTTCTATTTTCGCTTTTTCAGCTGCTTCAGTTAGACGTTGTAAAGCTTGACGATCTTTACGCAGATCAATTCCTTCTGATTTCTTAAAGGTTTCAGCGAGATAATCAACAATTTTCTTGTCGAAATCATCACCACCCAAGTGAGTATCTCCAGAAGTAGCTAACACTTCAAACACACCATCCCCTACTTCGAGAATGGATACGTCAAAAGTACCACCACCTAGGTCAAATACTAAGATCGTTTCGTTGCTTTTCTTATCTAAACCGTAAGCCAAAGAAGCGGCTGTCGGTTCATTAATAATCCGCAGCACTTCAATTCCAGCAATTCTCCCCGCATCTTTAGTGGCTTGACGTTGGGAATCATTAAAGTAAGCGGGAACAGTAATTACTGCTTGAGTAACAGTTTCACCAATATATTTACTAGCATCGTCAACTAGCTTACGCAAAACCTGGGCAGAAATTTCTTCGGGGGCAAATTGCTTACTTTCCGCTGGACAATCTAATTTGACATTACCATTATTGTCCCGGAGTACCTTGTAAGAAACTTCTGTAGATTCGTGAGTTACTTCGTCAAAACGACGACCGATAAAACGTTTGACCGAATAAAAAGTATTTTCTGGGTTCATCACCGCTTGGCGCTTGGCGATTTGGCCGACGCGGCGTTCTTTGGTTTTGGGGTCAAAGGCAACGACAGAAGGTGTTGTCCGGAAACCTTCAGCATTGGCAATTACAGTCGGCTTTCCACCCTCCATTACTGCCACACAGGAGTTTGTCGTGCCTAAATCGATTCCAACAACTTTTGCCATAGGGGTGTTTTAGGATATATTCACTACGAGGACTAAGGTTTTTGACAACCAGGTTATTTACAGATGATGGGAGACAGCCAATTGAGTAGGTCTCTCATCCGCACTCTTGTTCGGATTAAATACGCATTTATATAGAGTGCTAGTCTCTATAGTCTGCGTCGTTGGCTTTGCCGATGAAGGGGTGTTTACCGAACCTGATCCAGGACGGTTACACTATTTCTAGAAGTAATTTGACTTCAGTGTGATAATTTTTTGACAACTTCAAAATTTCAGGCCAACACCCTTAATATAGGCAGATTCAGCACTCTGCGGCATTCCAGCAAACCGTAAAAACCAGTTGTATTTGCCGTATGAACCTGATTTTTCCCTAAATTAGCAGCGATCTAATAAAGATTCGATCGCTTGTAATAGTTGATTTTGGTTCCAGTTTTGATAAAGATGGGCAGCGATCGCACATCCACCCGCTCCCATTCCTTCTTTCACAAATCCCCGTTCATATACTTGGAGTTGGGGATAGCGCGAATTAGCAAAATTTAACTGAGTCGCGAGTAAAGGCACCTGTCCAATTTCCCTAGCTAACCCCACGGTATCACCAGTTGGATCTTCAGCTACCCAGCGAGTTGTACCCACCACAACTTTTTCTGGATACCATTCTAAAGAATAATAATTAGCGATCGCTCGACTCAAAGCATAAACCGCTAACATTTGTGTCCCACCAGCTAACAATACTCCGACCTTCCGACTCGCAGCGATCGCCATTCCTGCTATAGTGATTTGCATGGGATCGCCTACTGCTGCTACTAAAGATAATGGTTCGATCAGAGAAATAGAGTTGTTATTTTCCCCATCTAATCCTAAAAATCCCGCCGCTTGTAATCCCGTTTTCACTAATTCCCATTTTTGAGCATGATTACAATTAGGGTGACTACTATTAACTTTACCAATGGCATTAAATCCTAACCCAGTTAAAACTGCTAAGGCGGTAGTAGTACCCCCAACTACACATTCACCGCAAATTAAATAGCCATTTTCATTACTAGCAGCTAATTGTTCTCCCCAGCATAAACCCTGGCTCAGTAAATGATTGACTACCCCCAATTCCAAAGCTTTTCCTGTAGTTAGACATTGCGCGGGTGTACCTCCTAAATCAATTGCAGGTACAACTGGATGAATCGGTAACCCAGCATTAAAAATTTTGACTGGAATTCCAAGATCCTCAACTACAGCACGGGAAATCAGAACTGGTGAAACCCCTACATTCAGGGGAGGTAAAGGATATTTTGGGGCAATCTCCGGACCTTGAACTAAAAACTCCGCATCCGCGATCGCTGTATATTGCCGATCATCAGGAGTCGCTCCTGCTGCGGAAATCCCAGGAATTAATCCTGTGTGAGTAAATCCTAATACACAAACAAATAATGGCGATCTTCCTTGATAATATCGCCACCATGCACTACCTAAATTAACTTGGGTATAGACTCGAATCATCTAATCTTGATCATAATCCATTAAAACTTGCACCCATCCAGGTGGAGGAGGAATGGGATTGCCCAAACGTTCTAACAGCAACCAAGATACTAAATGAACAGCAAACAAATAAATAATATTATTTAAAAGCACTATTCCGATAGCTAGGAGCTGGATTACGAACAAACTCGGTACAGACAACCATCCTAGTTTAGTAAACCCCCATTCCCCTACTTCTTTGATTTGGTTGAGCATATAAACCCAGAGGTCTTCTCCTAACATCAGAGAGAGCAGCCAAATCCGAAAAAAGAAGCCAAAGGAACCGACAATTGTACCTAATGTAATCGTCACCGACCAACTAGCACCACGTTTCCAGAGCCAACCTAACAATACACCTAACAAGCCAAAAGGCATCACATATAACAAACTCCGACTTGGACCTAAAAGAACGGAAAGTAACAATCCCGAAACTAAAGCCGACATCCAAGCCGCTCGATCGCCCCAACGCAAAGACACCAAACTGATTGGTACTGGAAAAAAAATCCGCAGGATTGGTCCGATCGGAAAATAATAGTTTACATACCAAATTAAACTCGCGGTACTAGCCAGAAACGCTGTTTCTACCATTCTCAAGGGAGGTGCTACTGTCTGGGAAATGGGAGCAGTAGCAGGTGATCGGTCTGGTAGCAATGAGTCGGGAGACTGGGACTTGCTACTTTCCGGCTCAATGTCCAAATCATGTCCCCATGAATGAGTGGGTTGATCAATGCCATCAGCATCAGCATGGGGCAAATCCTTACGATCGGGAAGGGGATCAGTCATTTAAGTTTCAAACAACAGCGGTGCAACCAAGTAGATAGCAGATTGAAATTAAACTAACAAACGTTCGAGAGCTGGAAGATCAGGAATGCGGAGGATCTCGCGATCGCGCAAAATCAACCCCTTTTTCTCCAGTTTATTTAGCACTCTCGTCACCGTTTCCCTTGCTAGTCCGCTCAGACTGCTTAATTCCCGATGCGGTAAGTTCGGAATTTCGGTGCCAGAAACAGTTAATTTCCCCTGTCCTTCAGCTAAAAACAGAATTATATCTGCCACCCTTGATGTACTGTCCGATTCCCGTAAGCGTAGTCTGCGATTGACTTGACGTAAACGTCGGGCCATGAGTTGAGCTAAACGAATTCCCGCAAATGGTTCGGTATGTAGTAATTGGACAAAGTCTTGAGCTGGCATATTGCCAATTGTAGTCTGAGTTAGGGTGATCACATCAGTGGAACGGGGCACTTCGTCTAGAGCAGCCATTTCGCCAAATAGCTCTCCTTTACCCAAAATATTGAGCGTCACCTCTTTACCATCTAAGTTGTAAGTGCGAATCTTGACCCAACCCTCCAAAATAAAGTATACAGAGCCACCCCAGTCATTTTCCAGTAAGATCACCTGATTGGCTGGATGGCTACGTCCAACGACATGAGCAGTCGCTCTTACCACCGCAGCTTCTGGTAAGCCAATAAAAAAGGATGTCGTGCGGATTACTTCATGGGGCTGCAAAGCGGAGGGTTCGCGGGTGCGATGTCGGTCATCCATGAGGGCATCATCTTAATGAATTCGGAGGGTAGATTCAGGAAAATAGTAACCTGACTCACTGGTGAGCGGCTGTTGGACAATTAAACCAAGATTTTTGTGAGCATTGCCAGTAAATTCACGGTCTTACTCTCCCTGATCTAATCGATTTTTGTCTTTTCTAGCGTACACCTGGTGCTGTCTAATATCAGAAAAATCGCTTATTCTGATCACATTAAGCTAAATCTAATACTTTTTACATTAAGGTCAACCTAATCCTTGCTCAAAATTCCTGATTTAAGTTCGATTGAATTGTCTTACCTCCAATATTTTGTTATGCCCATAGCTCAGATTTTCTAATATTCAGCAGCAATTTTACCAAATTATTGGCCTACTCAACTGGCCATCACGGTTAACTTTTTTGGCCAATGAGTTAAAGGTAATGGGTAAATGATCAGTAGATTGGTTATTATACCTGGGTGTTAAGTATGGTACAATCCAAAAAATCAGAAAAAATTTTAATAATTTGGATCAGACCAGAGCTACAAGCGTCCCGGTTATTCTGATTTTTGGTAAAAAGATTTATTCAGTCTCGGAGCTTGCATTGTGACTTCTCAGCTTGAGCAAATTCAAGTATTACTTTTAGAAATTGATGGATGGCTTCGGAAAGTGAACTTACGTCCACCAATGGGTGTGGCAGAAATTGCCCAACAGCGTGGTTTATTAGAAAAGATTCGCAATTATCTTGATACTCACTATCAACAACTACTACTGACCGAAAAAAATCTGTCTTCAGTCGAACAGGAACCTGAGTTAGTTCCCGAACAAGTTCCGGTTAGTGATCAGGATGAATCCATACCTATATCGCTGTTATCGACATTAACAGCTCAACAGATTCGACAGTCGGTTGAGCAAGAAATGAACGGTGTTCGAGTTCAATTTATTAAATATTTCCAAGCTGAATTAAAAAAATTATCCAGGGAAAAGGAAGTTCTGGTTCAGGAAATTACTAAACTTCGCGAAGCACGTCAAGCTTTGGATTTTCAAGAAGAACAGCAGCGATCGCAAGCAGAAATTCTGACTAATTTTTTAGAAGTAATTGCTACTAATTTACAAGATACTCTCCCTCAACAAATTACGGAAATTCTGACTGAGCAAATTTCCCAATTTAATTTACAATCACCAGTAACTAAAACTGAAATTCAGATTGAGCAAATATCTCAAGAAGTAATAGTTCCAGATCAGCAACCTCCCCAAAAAGATTTAGTTAGTGCAAAAATTACTGAATCTAGTGATATAATTACTAGCTTTACTGAACTTTTAGCACAATTAAATTTAGAGGAAAAAATATCCGAGGTAAAAGAATCTATTGTAGCTGAACCGCAAAATCAAGAAATTTCACCCTCCGTCAGTGATCTAAAAGCAGATTTACCTACTCAAACAAATCCGGATGAACAACTTACTGGTTTGTTAGATGATCATCATGATGATTTACCAACTCCAGTAATACCACCAGGGAGGAAAAATTCAGCTCAAAAGAGTAATATTTCATCTGCTAGTAAAAGTACATTACTTAATCCAGCTTCGATCGCAAATAAACAATCAGTTCCGTTGGTAACTAATCCAGACTCTGCAATTCCACCATCCCTACCCAGTAGCTCAAATTCCGTGGAAACAGTTTTTCCAGTTAATCCACCAGAAGTTTGGTATCTAGGTATTGATTTAGGAGCAACAGATATTTCTGCTACTTTGTTCAATTGTTTAACTGGTGTATTATATCCTTTATCTTGGTCAACTTCTGGGACAATTGATGTTCGTTTAGCAATTGAAAAAACCGGGTTATTATGGTCAAATTTTCCATCGGGATTAAGTGAAGCAATTCCTTATGCTCCAGCAACTATAGCTCCAGTTTCAGAAAGTAATCAACCAAATTTATCCGAATTACCAAAAACGATTATCAAAGCACTCCAAGAATTATTTGCACTTTTTCTTAAACCCAATAAAGTCATTGTTCCTCCCGAGTTAGATCCAGAGACTTTTCACTTAGCACTACGAGAATTAGCTGGAGTAATTTTAGGTTGTCCAATTGATTGTCCAGATACTTATCGTTTCAATCTCCGGGAAGCAGTATTAGGTGCTAAGTTAGTAGCTAGTGCTGAACAAATTTTTTTTATTGAAAACGCGATCGCACTGTTAATTTCTGAATTACCCTTACCGAAACAATCAACTAAGTTAAATTCTACTTCTGACCAAGAAAACAAACTTTCTCTGTTACCTGTTGAGCGAGATAATTATTGGTATGGTGGGACTTTAGTGCTAAATATTGATCCTGTCAAAACTGAGATATGTCTAGTCAGATTACCAGAACAGATCGGAACATTAACTTATAAAAATTTCCAGTTTCGATCTGTTGATAATAGGGAAGAAGTAGTTAATTTTGTCCAAATTATAAACCGTGAATTTAATACTATCCTGATTCAAATGGGAATGACCGTAGAAGAAATTAATCAAGCAATTTGGATCGGTGAAAATAGTGAATTAACAGCGATCGCGACTTGGTTAAGACAAAAGCTACCCAACGCAAAAATTATTCAAGATCAAATAACAGATGATCGCAAATCAGGAGTAAATCGGATTGCTAAAGGTTTAGCAAAATTACCATTATATCCCCAGATTCTAGATATTACCCAACATCAGTATGAAGATTATTTTCTATTCATGGAACTATTACGAGTTATCCCTGAGCAAGATTTACAAATTGCAGAGGTGATGAAGTTATTAGAAGAGCGAGGTATTAATACTCGTGTTTGTGAACCAAGAATCTTAGCGATTTTAAATGGTAAAATTCCAGTTGGATTAGTTCCTCCTTCCAACGAAATTGGGGATAATATTCCTAATTCTCCCACCCATATATTTGAAAAACTAGATGAGCAAACCTATCGACCATTATCCCAGCAATGCGATCGATTCCGTCGATATTTGCGTCAAATTTTAGCCCATAGTTACCAAAAATTAGAGGAACCACTCACCGTCGGTTTTATGATGGATGTAGTCAAATGAATTTACCCACTTGGATTACAGTTTCTCGTTTATTAGCAGTACCAATAACTCTTTATTTTTTGCAACATCCCACTGAGCAAGAACGTTGGTTCACTGTGGTAATTTTTTTATTAGCTGCTGGAACAGATTGGTTAGATGGTTATTTAGCTCGTAAACTTAACCAAATCACCGATCTGGGTAAATTTCTTGATCCATTAGTAGATAAATTGCTCATTTTAGCTCCACTGATAGCATTAGTAGAACTTGGTCAACTACCTGCTTGGGGAGTATTTTTAATTTTAACCCGAGAACTGGTAATTTCGGGTTGGAGAGTTAACCCAAATCTTACTGGTGGGACGAATATTCAGGGTGCTAATTGGTGGGGGAAACTAAAAACAGTTAGTCAAATTTTGGCGATCGCGCTTTTAATTGCACCATTACCCAAAGTATGGATAATCCCCTCATTAATTGCCTTCTGGATTTCTGTTGCTCTCACCTTAATTTCCGGTATTATATATCTCTGGCCTGAAAATGTCAATGGGGAAAATGCTTAATTAGTTATCGAAGCTATTCAGTTAATGGGATGGTGAGAAAGATGATCGCAGTAGTAACAGCACCAACAAGAAAGCAATTCACAGTAGAGGAATATTACCAGCTGAGTGAGTTGGGGATGCTAGGGGATGGTAGGACAGAACTAATTGATGGGGATATTATTTATATGGCACCAATGGGTAGTCGTCATTTAAGCTGTCTAATTCGATTGAATAAAATTTTCCCCAAACTTTTAAATGATCGTGCTTTAGTCGCGATGCAAGGAGCAGTCAGGCTAAATGGAAAATTAGAACCGGAACCCGACCTATCAATTTTGAAACCGCGTGATGATTGTTACGAGTATCTGCTCCCCCAACCCCAAGACATATATTTACTAATCGAAGTATCAATTACTACGATTAACGATGATCGTAATGTCAAGTCAGTCCTATATGCCAAAGCTGGGATTATTGAACTTTGGATCGTAGACATAGAAGGACAATTAGTTGAGGTGTATCGCAATCCCACTGCTAATGGTTATGAAAGTATCCAACAATTTAGACGCGGTAACTCAATCTCACCTCTTTCATTTCCAGACATAGTAATCAGTGTTGATGAGATTTTATGGACTAATAGATCACAAAATTAATCAACCGGATTGAATAGCTAGGCTACTTCATCAGTAAAACTTTCAAATGTGGGACAGACATCTTGTCTGTCCAATAAAGTAACTTTTGCTTTCTTGTCTATTGATTTTGTAGCTTTTCCTTCTTTTTCCTCAACTGATCGACAAACACGACCTGTTCCGGTGACTTCAACCCGACTTGGAGTATTTCCAATACCTGTGCTAACTGATTATTAATTAGTGCCTCCACCTTCAACCATAAACCTGGAAACACCCGACTACGAATGATACCATCTGGATCAGGAGATAGCAACTGATACTCTCCATCAGTCAGAAAAAACCATTCAATCTGATTTTCGTAAGATTTCCAAATCACATACTCCAATACGCCATTGCGACAATATACCTGCTTTTTGCTACCTGTATCGATCGCTGTACTACTTGCGGCAATTTCCACAATCAATTCAGGAGATCCTTCAATATAACCATCTTCACTCAGTCGGGTTTGTCCTCCTGCATCCGCTTCAATAAACAGCACTGCATCTGGTTGAGGTTCATTATCCAGATCTAGACGTACTGTCGGTTCAACACTTAAGTCTACACCCGGAGTCATTGCTTGATAAACTCCTAACCAGGTCATAACTCGACTGTGGGGTTGACCATGCTGCTGGTGTCGTAACGGAGATACCACGTAAACAATTCCTTCGATTAGTTCTGCTTTTTTGATGTGGGGAGCAGCTGCATATTGTCGCTCGAATTCGGGACGAGTTAGGCGATCGCCACTTTGCAGGGTCAAATATTCCTGTGCCAAATCAGATTGTATTTGAGATGAGAACTCTCTAACCATTTTCAGGCATAATTTTTGTGATTATTTGGCTAAAAACAATCCCAAACTGATCCATATTTCCCAGGTTAAGTACCTGAGAATATATGGATACAATACAACTTCAACCAGATGTAACTGGAGTTAAATTTATGCAGATTGAGCAATTTGATAGGGACTGGTTAATTTTTCCAATTGTTGCACTAACAAACTGAGGAATAAACCAACATCAGTAACCACTCCGACCGATTCAATCGAACCCCGATCGCTTAATTTGGTAACAACTGCTGGATTAATATCCACACAAACCATTTTCACTCCCGATGCGGTCATATTCCCTACACCGATGGAATGTAGCATAGATGACAGCATCAAAATCATATCTGCGCCTTGGAGCAAACGAGTATACTCCTCTTGGGCTTTAATTAAATCCATTTCTGTATCTGGTAAAGGACCATCATCACGGATGGAACCAGCTAAACAGAAAGGTACTCCAGCGCGAACACATTCATACATTACACCATTGGTAATTACGCCTTCTTCAACGGCTTTCGCGATACTACCATAGCGACGAATTGTGTTAATGACTTTTAAATGATGTCGGTGTCCACCGCGAACTGCAACTCCTCGTTTCATGTCTACTCCCAAAGAAGTACCCATGACCGATTGTTCAATATCATGAACTGCGATCGCATTTCCACCTAACAACGCTTGAACGTAACCCTTCCGAATCAAATGTCCTAAGTGTTCACCACCACCAGTATGAATTACCACTGGTCCAGCAGTTACCACCACTTTTCCATTGCGATCGCGAATTTGTCGTAACTCCCAAGCAACTTGTTCTACTACTAATTCAACTCTACGTTCGCTGGAAACTCCCGCAGACATAAAACTAAATTCCGTGGTATTGCGTTGTTCCCGCGATTCAGTTTTCCGGATAGTGCGGATTCCTTCTACACCAACAATTACATCTTCACCTACTGCTAAATCTCGGAGTAACTTACAACGAGCGATCGGTTCTCCATCGGGGGTATAGGTAATCGCGATCGCCCCATCCATTCTTTGATTTTGCACTTTTACCCACTGACATTTTACCCGGACTTCCGTGGGATAAATCGTAGTGACATAAAAATCATCAGGAGCTACACCTGCTTGGGTGACAGTTTCCAGAGTAGTATCACAGACTTCTTGAGGAGGAGCAACTGCACCCAGATCGATCAACTGGGAGACAATTTCTTCCATAATGGCATGGGAAGGAGCAGAAACTTTGACTTCTGCCGATGAGGTACTTTGTCTTTGTTCTCCCAAATTAAAATTGAGTACCTGGAAACTTCCACCACCTCCGACTACTAAATCGAGGGCACGATTAATTAATCCAGAATCAAGCAAGTGACCTTCTAGTCGAACAGTCCGACTTTCTACGGTCACATTAGCATGATGTTCTTCCATCATCGGTTCGGTCACGCGCAAAGTCAGACACTTCGCAGCACCACCAGCTTTTAGAAATTCAGTTAGGGGAGTAGTTATAACCTGAAATCCAGCTTGTTCCAGACTATCTTTTAAATCTTTAGTGGTTTGGTTCAATACCACAATTTGGTCAATATTTACAGCATTACAGGCAAAATTGACCGCATCTGCTTCGGAAACCACTATCCGTTTTGCTTCTGGAACCCGCATTTCAATTAATCGGTTCGAGTAAGCATCAAAAGCTGGTGGATAATAGAGTAAATAGCCACCAGTTAAAGGACAGAAACAGGTATCGAGGTGATAAAATCTTTCATCGACCAAATGGAGAGATAGGACTTCAATATCCAGCCATTTGGCTAAATAGGGATGGGAATCTAATTCCGAGCGGAACCCATAACCAGCCCATAACCAACGTCCTTCCCGATCTAACAGAGCATCCCCTGCACCTTCAAAGGGTAAATCTTTGGGGAGTTCTTGGACGATATAACCTTGAGATTGGAACCAGGTTTTAAAAAACGGTTCTTCCCCTTGTCTTTCTTTGTGGAAAAAACGACTAAGAACTACTTTATTTCCTAATACTAGACCAGCATTAGCCGTAAACACCATATCTGGCCAACCCTGCTCTGGCTTGACCAAATCTACGATAGCGTGTTCTTTGAGAACATAGAGCAACTTTTGCCATTGTTCGACGGCGCGATCGCGGGAAGATTTATGAATATTACCCTCCATCCAGGGATTAATCACATAATCCACGTCGTAATGGTCAGGGGCACACATGAGAAAGCGAATCGGATCAGTCATAATAGATTTCAAATGGGTTGAGACAGCTGGCGACTTTTCCAATTTGGGCACAACCTTTGACAGTCTTGGTTGAGAAGTCGCTAACAACTGTCCCTGCTTTTTGCCAAGATTTGGGAACCCTAATGGATCAAGCCCAATTATCTATTCTATTATGTTTTGAGATCCATTTACCAAGGACTTAAACGCTGGCAACTAATTTAATCCGACCCGCGTCCATCTCGTCCATCAATAATTCCAGCGCTTCATAATCAACATCTGAGATATAACCCAATCTAGTCAGCTCTCCGTTGATGCCATTTTCAATGTCAGGAGTTAATCGCTGCAAATAAAGGGCTTTTTCTACAAGCTGACGAATAATCCCTGTAGGTTTCATAAAAAGATAGTTGAACTCCTGATCATTAATTTTCTCTTGATCAAATGGACAAAACCGTGATTAGTGCTTGGGTTGAAAGTGATATTAATCACTGCGGGAACAAAACTGCCGCTATGGCAATCTTTGCCAATATGGTTACGAAAAAATCATGTCACCTTGGTTGATTCCTGCATTTAGACCCACAAGGTCAGGATCTGATGGGCTTTTCTAGGACCAATAGAAAACCAGCCCAAAGTTGCTGATTAATTTTGTGGATCGGAATAAATGACTGTTGTTTAGTTTTTCCTGAAACTAAATAGTTTAACTGCGTGATTATGGAATTTGCTGAAAATTTTAAAGGATCAAAAAATCAATTTAAAGATTTAGCAAAGCTCCTCTAATTAGTTAGTAAATTAGTAAATTTGCGGGTATGTTCAAAACATAATCAAAATTTATTTGATTATGGTATTGTCCAAAGGAATAAGAATATGCAGAGTGTTATGTCCCATCCCAAAATTACAGTTATTCAACCTGAAGGTCATCTGAATGCTTCTGGGTTAGAGAAATTTCAAAGTCAACTAATTACCACGCTTACCAGTGATGGACCATCAATTATTTTAGTAGATATGGAGCAAGTCGAATCCCTAGATAGCGCAGGACTAATGGCTTTAGTTTCAGCCCTAAGTTTAGCGCAGCGGTTAGAAAAAAGGTTTAGTCTTTGTAGCGTCAGACAGACAATTAAGCTAATTTTTGAACTGACTCAACTAGATCGCGTGTTTGAAATGTTTGATAACAGTACAGCTTTTCGAGCCACGCTAGTATAGGAACTGACTAAATTTGCCCCTTCGACTCCGCGAGCGGGTAAATGATCCAGTGGGATATATCTGTTTTGCTTAAATCAGGGTGCTTTTCCAGTATCGGTCGATCAGCCAAATCTCTAACTAATGTGGAAATATCCAGTATATTAAAGATAATCATAATCATAACTGGAAGTAAGAGAGTGCTGCTGTGGCAGTTGCAATTAAAGAATTACTCACACCAGAAATCCAGCGTCCAGCACGCTACCTAGGGAATGAACTAGGATCGGTACATAAACCCTGGGAATCAGCTCAGGTTCGCTGGGTATTGTCCTATCCAGAAATATATGAGGTTGGTGCATCTAATTTAGGCCATATCATTTTATACAATATCTTAAATGCCCAACCTAGACAGCTATGCGATCGCACCTATTTACCAGCACCAGACTTAGCGAGCAAATTGCGAGCTACAAAAACACCATTATTTGCCGTTGAGTCGAGCAGATCACTGATCGAATTTGATATCCTAGGTTTTAGTTTGGGTTATGAACTAGGAGCTAGTAACATTCTAGAAATGTTAGATTTAGCAGGTATTCCCCTAACTTGGCAGGAAAGACAAGCCCAAACCGGGACAACTTACCCGCTTATCTTTGCAGGTGGACAAACAGCCACATCTAACCCAGAGCCTTATAGCGATTTTTTCGATTTCATGGTAATGGGTGATGGAGAAGAAGTGCTACCAGAAATCGGACTGATTCTGGAAGAAGACCAACAAATGGGGTTAAATCGACAGGAATTACTGTGGGATTTAGCCCAAATTCCGGGAGTTTATGTACCGCAATTTTATGATCTAGGAGCTGATGGGGCGATCGTCCCCCAGCGCAGTGATGTCCCAAAGCGCATTTCGCGTCGGGTAGCTCTCCCAATCCCAGCTTATTCCATTGGTTTAGTCCCTTATATTGAAACCGTACATGACCGACTCAGCATCGAAATTCGACGTGGTTGTACCCGTGGATGTCGTTTTTGTCAACCAGGAATGTTATCACGACCAGCTCGGGATGTAGAGCCAGAAAGGGTAATTGAAGCGATCGAACAGGGAATAAGAAAGACAGGTTATCAAGAATTTTCCCTACTTTCTCTAAGCTGTTCAGACTATTTAGCTTTACCTGCGGTGGGGATGGAAGTGAAAAATCGGTTACAAAACGACAACATTTCCCTGTCTCTTCCGAGTCAACGAGTAGATCGATTTGATGAAAACATTGCTAAGATTATTGGTGGGACAAAACAAAACGGTCTGACCTTTGCACCGGAAGCTGGCACCCAACGATTACGAGATATCATTAATAAAGGACTAAGCAACGCTGAATTACTCAAAGGAATAAAAACTGCTTTTGAGCAAGGTTGGGATAAAATCAAGTTATATTTTATGATTGGATTGCCAGGAGAAACCGATGCTGACATCATCGGGATTGCGGAAACAGTCCGCTGGCTCCAACAAGAATGTCGCGCTCCCGGGAGAAAGCACATTCGGTTTAACCTGACTATTTCCAACTTTACTCCTAAGCCCCACACCCCATTCCAGTGGTATTCAGTTTCTAGTACCGAATTTAGGCGGAAACAGGCACTACTGAGAGCTGAATTAAGTTCGATCAAAGGTGTGAAAGCAAACTTCACCGATGTGCGGATTTCAGCGATGGAAGACTTTCTGGGACGAGGAAATCGGAGTTTGGGCAAAGTAATCCGTCGGGCTTGGGAATTGGGTGCTGGCATGGACGCTTGGTTTGACAATTTAGATCGTGCTTTTACAGCTTGGGAACAAGCGATCGCCGAAGCAGGATTAACATGGAAATATGCTCAGGGCAAAAATAGTGCGGGAAAGTTGATCCCAATTCCCCGTAAACAGGAGCAGGTTACCGAGCAAGAATCTGTCAACCTAGACCAACCTTTACCTTGGGATCATATAGATACAGGAATAGAGAAAAGTTGGCTTAAAGCTGACTGGCAAAAATCTCTAGCAGCAGCAATTGTACCGGATTGCTCTTTTGCAGGTTGTTCTCAATGCGGTATCTGTGGCCCGGAATTTGGCCATAATATCGTGATTGAACCACCACCAATACCACAATTTGCTGGTCATTTTTCCCCTAAGCAAGAAGGAAAGCAAAGAATAAGAATATGGTTTGGAAAATTGGGAGATCTGGCTTTGGTTAGTCATCTGGATTTAGCCAGATTGTTTGACAGAGCTGTGAGACGAGCAAATTTGCCCATTGCATTTACGGGTGGGTTTCATCCGAGTCCGAGGATCGCGATCGCGAATGCTCTACCCCTAGGGACTACCAGTACGGGAGAGATTGTAGACATGGAACTAACCAAGTCCTTACCTGTAGATCATTTCCGAGACCAATTAGCAGCCAATCTACCCATAAACATCCCCATCTATCGAGTTGAGGAAATAGATCTAAAAGCCCCCTCGGCTAGTGGAAGGTTAAAAAGAGCTGAATATTTTCTAAGTGTGGCAATGATTGATACTGAGGAAAATCAGGAAACTTCCCAGCACTGGGCTGATGTTCCGGGGAAATTCGCTAGTTGGGTGCAGGATATCTTAGCCAAAGACACTTTTTGGTGGGAATATACGGACAAATCTGGTCAAATTAAAAAGGTAAATTTGCGCGATCGCTTGTTTGAATTAGAACGGCTCGAGTCTCCACCAGCAATCTTAAACCTGAGTGCATCAGATCCTCTAACTGTTTTGCGCTATATTAGCACTTACCAACATGATGGGATACAGTTGCGACCAGAGCATATCACCTATATGCTCACACAAGTAGCCAAACAGGAATTCAGATTAGGGCAGGTCCATCGTGTGCAGTTAATCATGTAAATTTTGGGTTGAAACGATTGGCTTTCGAGACAATTGTGCCAAAATCAGACTAATTTACGATCCAATTGAGACAATTTTGACAGCAAACCATCCAGATTCTCAAGCTCGCGCTAGGCAGGAAAGCAACTGCACGCTATAATTCATCTCAATGGAAGTTGTTGCAGCTAGACCCCTCAAAAGCGAAAGCGCAATAGGGAACCAGCAAAAAATGGCTAGGGTAACCTACTTCTCCAAGATTTCCAATCTTTCTGTTCATTCTGGGTATGAGAAAATCCCCTTAAATCAGGGTAGTATCCGAGTTACTTTCAGGATTCTAACTAACAACTCAAGAGGTCGAGTTAAGCCAAATAGTTGGTCAAAAATCAGCAATTCGGAAATGGTTAGAAAGTCAAAAAAACCCAAGAAGGACAGCAAAATTTCTTGCTCACTTAGCTACGAATTCTGGCCATCAGTCGTCAAGAGTTTAGGCTGTAAAGTTTGGATTTTCCTGAAAAGAATTAAATTTGAGCGCGAAGCAAATTTTAATTTAAGGTCACAATCAAATCCAAAACTTGGTAGCCAAAATCAAAATTTAACCATGACTTGCTGATAGCTAAAAGCCAGTTTTTGAGGAAATTGAATGCCAAAGCAAATTATTATCGCCGAGCAGCATCGTATCGCTGCTGTTTTTTCCGAAGATCAGATCCATGAGCTAATTGTTTCCAAAGGTAGTCACCAAGTCAGTGATATCTATCTGGGCGTAGTTGAGAATGTATTGCCCGGGATTGATGCAGCGTTTGTAAATATAGGTGATGCAGAACGGAACGGATTTATTCATGTCACTGACTTGGGACCATTGCGGCTCAAGCGGATATCAGGTGCGATTACAGAACTGTTAGCACCACAGCAAAAAGTCTTAGTCCAAGTGATGAAAGAACCGACCGGGACCAAAGGACCGCGGCTCACAGGTAATATCACCTTACCAGGTCGCTATTTAGTGTTAATGCCCTTTGGAAGGGGAGTAAATCTTTCCCGACGGATTAAAAGTGAAACTGAACGTAATCGTTTGCGGGCTTTAGCAATTTTAATCAAACCAGCCGGAATGGGTCTGTTAGTCCGCACCGAAGCAGAAGGAATGACCGAAGAAACGGTCATGGAAGATTTAGAAGTTTTGCAAAAACAATGGGAGGCAATTCAACGCGAAGCTAGTTCGACCCGTGCCCCAGCTCTATTGAATCGTGATGATGATTTTATTCAGCGAGTGCTGCGGGATATGTACAGTGCTGATGTGAATCGGATTGTGGTCGATTCCCATAATGGTTTAAAACGAGTCAAACAACACTTACTGAATTGGAGTGCTGGAAAAGCAACTCAGGGAGTGCTAGTTGACCATCATCGCGATCGCATACCAGTTCTGGAATATTTCCGGGTTAATGCAGCAATTCGCGAAGCCCTCAAACCAAGAGTTGATCTTCCCTCTGGTGGTTATATCATCATCGAACCCACGGAAGCCCTGACCGTCATCGATGTTAACTCTGGCTCATTTACCCGTTCAGCAACAGCCCGGGAAACCGTTCTTTGGACTAATTGTGAAGCAGCCACAGAAATTGCCCGACAATTATGTTTACGAAATATTGCCGGTGTAATTATTGTCGATTTTATCGACATGGATAAACGTCAAGACCAATTACAGGTACTTGAACACTTCAACAAAGCTCTGAAAACTGACAAAGCGAGACCACAAATTGCCCAACTATCGGAACTAGGTTTAGTCGAACTAACCCGGAAACGTCAGGGTAAAAATATTTATGAATTATTTGGTCGCGTTTGTCCCAATTGCGGTGGGTTAGGACACTTGGTGAGATTACCTGGTGAAGCTGACCTGGAAGAAGAAGAAATTGAACGTCCTGGTACAGTTGTAGTCCAGCGTGAATATCGCACCCCAGAAATTTCTAGTCGTGAAGGGTACGAGCCAGAAATTGGTAGCGAGAGCCAAGATCTTGATCTGACTAATCATCCCAGTTACCAAGAACTAAGGGGTGAAGGTCGTCGTCATCGTCGTCGGATTGGAGAAGCTCCGCTCAGAGATGATGAACTTAGACCAAGTGAACCACGTTTACCTGCGGCTTATTTGACTCCCAATCATACTACTGGGCCGATTTTAAGTCCAGACCCCTTGGAACGCTCTAATATTCCTCTCTATGGGAATTCAGAAGTGTTTCCGCGTACCATCGTCAAAGATTCTCGTCAGATTATTGATCGGAGTAAACCAGCTAAAAGAGAGATTCCCAAGCCCATTTCGGAGCGTCCCGAAGTTGTTTCGGTGGAAATGAGTCCTCTTGAACAAGATGTTTATGCTTGGATGGGAGTATCTCCTCTGGTGCGGGTCGAACGGGAAATTAAAAATCCTAAATCCGCGATCGTCTCAGTCCGTTTACCTGGAGAACCAGATACTACACCTGAACCGGATTTTCGGAAACCTCAAATTCCTGAACCCAGCGATCGTGAGTCTGTTCCTGTGTTTGAAGAGTCTGATGCTGAATCAGATGAACCTGAACAATTTGAACCAACTCCTCCTGTGTTGGAGGAAGTAAGTAATCAAGAGACTTATGGTTCCTCTAGTTCAGAAGATTATAGTTCCCTATCCCTAACTGAAAATTCAGAATCGGGTGAAACGGATAGTGGAATTGCTACTCGTCGTCGTCGTCGTCGTTCCTCAGCTCTTTTTGAAGGATAGGGATGGAGTTACAACACAGAAGGGGCGCTCATTGCAATATGCCCGTACTATGGATAATGGGGGAATTGTCATAACACCTGAAAACCGAGCTTCTGTGTTGTATGCTGGTGTAGATGAGGTGGGACGGGGAGCGTTATTCGGTCCGGTAGTCGCAGCAGCGGTAATTTTCCCAGATCAGGTTCTGGCTGAGTTAGCCGCGTCTGGAGTAAAAGATAGTAAGCAACTTTCTGCGGCTCAAAGATTGCGACTATCGGGTACAATCCACAAGTTGGCTTTAGATTGTCAAATTGGTGTGGCTTCGGTACGGGAAATCGATCGATTGAATATTTTACAAGCCACTTTACTGGCGATGAAAAGGGCGATCGGTAAGCTGAAAGTTAAACCTCAGTTGTGTTTGATTGATGGTAATCAGGCTATTCCTGGTTTAGGGATTCCCCAACAAACTATAGTCAAAGGCGATCGCGAAAATTTAGCGATCGCTGCGGCTAGTATTGTTGCTAAGGTATGGCGTGATGATTTGATTGTGCGTTTGGCGGTTAAATATCCTGAATATGACTTGACAAATAATAAAGGTTATGGTAGTGCTAAACATATATTAGCTTTACAACTTTATGGTGCTTCGGCACAACATCGTCTTTCCTTTCGCCCTTGTCGTGTCAGTCATGAAATTTAAAATTGTTACGGCTGTATTTGGGCTAATCTGTTTGAGCTGGACTGATCGAGCGATCGCTCAATATCGGACCGATCGTCCAACTTTTTATCAAGATGGACAACAACAATTAGAAAGAGAAATTAATCGTTTAAACCAAAAAAAACCAGATAATTTGCTGACAATTGACAGTGAAACAATTCCTTGGCAAGAATTTAAGTTTAAACCAGGGAATTTTGCTATTTTAATGCCGAATACTCCGATCGATCAACAAGATGTTTTAACTACAACTGAGGGCACTCTAGCTTTAAAAGGGTTTAGCACACAAACAAATTCTTTATGGTTCATGGGAGCTTATTCAGATTATCCATCAACGGCTAATTTAAGCAACTCAGAGGTAGTTTTAGCGAATGTGCGCGATCGACTTGTTGATAAGTTAGGGGTTAAATTAGTTAGGGATAGTGCGATTACGCTAGGTGATTATCCTGGTAAAGAACTAAAGTTACAAAGTCTAACTGAGCAGATTATATTGAGGTTGTTTTTAGTAAAACAGCGTCTATATATTATCGGAGTTAATCAGAAAAATAACGTTGATCGTTCAGAAGATATTGCGAAATTTTTAGCTTCGTTTCGATTAATACAATAAATCAAATCAATCCTAATGAATATTATAGTCCTAAATCAGCAACCCAGATAAGCGATCGCTTGCCGATCAATAGGGTGTAGGGGCGAAGCATTCGGGCGATAATTTACCGCTTAAACCAGCAATATTAGATCCGAATGCTTCGCCCTTCTTCTGCGCCGAGCTCCCCAAAAATTCTGAACTGAATGGATTGTAATATCTAGTTGATCTGTTGGCTACATAGATGGCAGGGCAAAGCATTTCGGTAATATTATTTTTCGTTTCAGCAATTATTTATTCGCCGAAATGCTTTGCCCCTACAAGGAACTGAACTGGATTGGTATTTAATCACCGATCGGTTGCCGATCAATGGGGTGTAGGGGCGAAGCATTCGGGCGATCATTTATCACTTAAACCAGTTAATATTATATCCCACATTCCGCACCCTGAACTGTCACAATTCGTAATTACTGAAATAAACCTCTATCAAAGCTGAAATTTTGGCCCACTATCGTCAAAAAAGAGGTTTTTAAACCTTGATGGTCAGGTCATCAATCTCTAGTTTATTAATAATTATTAGCAATAAGTAGAAAATGAGGATTTCGGCCCGTTTTTTCAATAAATTTTGGTGTTGACTAGCTCTCTTAACTCAGTTTTGTTAGTTAATAACTGAACAATCTCTAGTTAAGATAGGTTAATTCTTAGCTCTTAATTAAATTCAAGAACTCATTCAAGCTAAATATATTTATGCTATATTAGCAAGAGGATTAAGTGATAAATTTATAGTAGCGCCGACAATCTTCTGGTAGCAGGGTCAGGATAAATTCACGTTCATTACTCCAATTAGATACTTGTTGTTGTTGTTGAAATGTGACCAGGTGAATTGCTTGAAAGCATTGAAATATCCATTTAGCTGTTGGACGGTCTGTTGCTTTCCCTAACTGATTTTTTATGGTTGATTTTGCTGCTGATAAAGCGGCTCGTATTTGTCTTTGTGCTAGGGTATAAACCAGTAAACCTAGCCCCATAATTGCTGCTAATGATTCGATGCGTTCGGGACTTTTCAGATAAACACTATCTGCAAAAAATGTGGGATCTTTAAGAAAACCAAATCCTCTTTCACAGGATTGCTGTGCCTTATACTCAGTCAGCATTGCCTCATTACTAATTTCGCTTTCTGCTAAAACGTTCGTCGCAATTATGAATCTACCTGCACTGTTAGTTTCTTGTTCAATTTGGCTTTTATCCTCGGTAAAACTGCCGAGAATTTGATAACACTTTTTTTGACTTTTATCTAATTTATCTGGTCTGATTTCCCTGACTTCTTTTGGTTCAATTTGATGATATTTAAAGGATTTCGATAGGTGAGTTAATGCCTTGACTGCATCAGCTTTACAGGCAAATCTATCTTGGGATAATTTTCCTAATTCGCTGTTCAGTTTGGTGGCGGATTTACTAATTTTCTGTGATAATTTCCGTAAATCTGATTCTCTTCTTTCTTGACTTTCCACAACTAGCCATCTTTGCTTTATCCCACCATAAGTCTGCTCTTTTGCCGCCCATGAATATCCAACTAATTTGCTTTTAGTAAATTCTGAATCTGGCAAATTTGCTACTAATTCTTGGGCTAATTTTATCTTTAACGGTACTCGGCTTAACCACTTAATTTCCGACATTAATTTGAGATTATCTTCTGTATATAAGGCACAATCAGCTACGATTAAACTATCTACTTTTATTTGATTTTTATAATCAATTGCTATCTTCGCAAAGCATGATGAGTCGGCTTGATTTCCTGACGCTGCTTTTAAAAATATTGGGATATCTCCATCCCCGGTACATACTAATTCTATTAAAAATTGTTTTAAATCAGGTCTATGGTCACGGGAATAACCGTAATTTATTTTGATTGGTTGTCGCGATTTTATTTGGGGCTCTCCTTGGTCTGACAATTCTGGCTGACTAAATATTATCTCTGGTAATTCTTGATGATATTCCCCATGTACGTGAATTGACGATGAGTCTAGATGGGATGTATTTAAAGATATATCAAACTTTTTAACTGCATTTAAAGTAATTGCTAAAAATATTGTATCCAGTCCTTTACTATATAGTTTATCCATCACTCTTCCCAGTTTATCGTCATTTAAATATTCGGGCTTTACCCCGGCTCCTATTAAATGTTCACAGGGAATTGATTCAAAAAATTTCGGAAACATATATAATGGTTTAGAAATAAATCCTAACCCATTGATAATCATTGCTTTAACTGCTTGTCCAGCAGTAACTTTTTCTCCCGATTCTATCCCGATTAAATTATTAATTATTTCTACTATTCCAATCGTATCTACTATTCCTGCTACTAACCCCAGATGGTCGATATTCTGAATTTTAATATCGTTTATGTCTACCATAGTTACCCAATTTAACGAGCCAATTTTTGGTTCAATTATCGCATTTTTAGGCTCGATTGCAATTAATTTTTTTACTCTTTCATTTTCCGGACTTCTGCTACGGTTAATCTCTCAATAACCCAGGGCCTCTTTCTGCTCATAAATCTAGTTTAATAAAATTTATTCTCATTAATCTCATTTATGATCTTTTTGAGCCAACTTTCTTCGTCCCCAATTTTTACCCTTTTATTAAGATGTGCCAGTGAGGGTGCGGAATGTGGGTTATATCCGAATGCTTCGCCCTTTTTCTGCGCCGAGCTCCCCAAAAATTCTGAACTGAATGGATTGTAATATCTAGTTGATCTGTTGGCTACATAGATGGCAGGGCAAAGCATTTCGGTAATATTATTCTTCGTTTCAGCAATTATTTATGCGCCGAAATGCTTTGCCCCTACGAGGAACTGAACTGGATTGGTATTTAATCAGCGATCGCTTACCGATCAATGGGGTGTAGGGGCGAAGCATTCGGGCGATAATTGAACAATCAAACCAGCAATATTAGATCCGAATGCTTCGCCCTTCTTCTGCGCCAGCTCCCCAAAAATTCTGAACTGAATGGATTGTAATATCTAGTTGATCTGTTGGCTACATAGATGGCAGGGCAAAGCATTTCGGTAATATTATCCTTCGCTTCAGCAATTATTTATGCGCCGAAATGCTTTGCCCCTACGAGGAACTGAACTGGATTGGTATTTAATCAGCGATCGGTTGCCGATCAATGGGGTGTAGGGGCGAAGCATTCGGGCGATAATTGAACAATCAAACCAGCAATATTAGATCCGAATGCTTCGCCCTTCTTCTGCGCCAGCTCCCCAAAAATTCTGAACTGAATGGATTGTAATATCTAGTTGATCTGTTGGCTACATAGATGGCAGGGCAAAGCATTTCGGTAATATTATCCTTCGCTTCAGCAATCATTGACGCGCCGAAATGCTTTGCCCCTACGAGGAACTGAACTGGATTGGTATTTAATCAGCGATCGGTTGCCGATCAATAGGGTGTAGGGGCGAAGCATTCGGGCGATAATTGAACAATCAAACTTTACCCTGAGCGTAGTCGAAGGGCAGCAATATTAGATCCGAATGCTTCGCCCTTCTTCTGCGCCGAGCTCCCCAAAAATTCTGAACTGAATGGATTGTAATATCTAGTTGATCTGTTGGCTACATAGATGGCAGGGCAAAGCATTTCGGTAATATTATTCTTCCCTTCGACTACGCTCAGGGTAAACGCTTCAGCAATTATTTATTCGCCGAAATGCTTTGCCCCTACGAGGAACTGAACTGGATTGATATTTAATCAGCGATCGCTAGCAGATCAATCGGGTGTAGGGGCGAAGCATTCGGGCGATAATTTACCGCTTCAACCAGTAATATTAGATCCGAATGCTTCGCCCTTCTTCTGCGCCGAAATCCCCAAAAAATTCTTAACTGAATGGATTGTAATATCTAGTTGATCTGTTGGTTGCATAGATGGTGAGGGCAAAGCATTTCGGTAATATTATCCTTCGCTTTAGCAATTATTTATGCGCCGAAATGCTTTGCCCCTACAAGGAACTGAACTGGATTGGTATTTAATCAGCGATCGCTTGCCGATCAATCGGATGTAGGGGCGAAGCATTCGGGCGACAATTGAACAATCAAACTTTACCCTGAGCGTAGTCGAAGGGCAGCAATATTATATCCGAATGCTTCGCCCTTCTTCTGTGCCGAAATCCCCAAAAATATTATAGTTTAAGCAACTAATGAAATGCTGCAAACCTCATTCCTACGTCATCCAATTTTTCTGAAAAATATTGTTGATCTTGGTTCTACCGAACTATCTATGTAAAAATATTAGTTATTAGCTCGTAAAACTCCCAATTAAATAATTAATTTATATCTGAAAAATTACTGACGTGATTGACTTTGGGCGATTTTTATGTTTAAATTGGATTAGAATAATTAAGTACATCTAAGTAAAAATTGACAGCTATGGCATCTTCTTCTCAACTTCATCTAATGACTTCATTGCTGAATAGTCAAGAATTTAAAGTAGTAGATTATCAATTTCAAGAAGGGATCGGGATATTTTTACGACTAGAAAAACGAGAATTAAAAGTTAAATGTCCTTGTTGTGAAAGCCTCACAGATAAATTACATCAAAATCATTGGTATGTAGTAAGAGATTTGGCTTTTGGTGAACAACAAATATATTTAAAAGTCAATCGTCGTCAAATGAGATGTGACCAATGTGGCCACAAATTTAGTGAAGAGTTAAATTTAGTGAAGAAGAAAAGAAATTATACTGAAAGATTAAGAAATAAAATTATTAAGGAAGTTTTGTCAAGTGACATAAAAAACGTGGCGATACGGTACGGATTTAGCGAGCAAGAAGTAGAGACAATGTTAAAAGAATTAGGCGCAGAATTAATGAAAAAAAAGCCCGAAAATTTACAGCGGTTAGGAATCGATGAAATTGCCGTAGTAAAAGGGCAAAAAAATTATTATGTAGTGTTAATAGATCTTGACCAAGGAATTGTATTAGGAATTATCGAAAACCGCAAAAAAGCCGAGATAGAAAAATACCTAGAAGCTTGGGGAGAAGAGGTTTTGGGGCAAATCCAAGAAGTAAGTATTGACCTCTGGCAAATGTATAAAAATATCGCCGAAAAATTGATACCTCAAGCAGAAGTAATCGCCGATAGATTTCATGTAATGAAGCAAGTACAGGATGAACTAGATCAAGAAAGAAGGAAAACGAAAAGAACCGCAGAGCCATTGAAAAATAACCAAAAAAAAGAGCAAATATTAGGCGGATTAACTAAGAGTAAATATGTCTTACTTAAAAATGAGAAAGATTTAAATGATGATGAATCTCAACGACTTAAATTAGTTAAAAAAGTTGCTCCAAAATTAGGAAAAATGCATGAGCTCAAAGAAAAATTTAGAAATATTTATGAGTCCAGTAAAGATTGGGTAGAAGGAATATTTAATTTCGCTGATTGGTTAAAAGAAGCTCAAGATTATTTCCCTCATAGTTGTGGGACAATTATCCGATGGATTGGAGAAATTATTGCCTATTTCGATCACCGAACTACTCAAGGAGTAGTCGAAGGAATTAATAATAAGTTAAAATTGATTAAAAGGCGTGGCTATGGCTTTAGGAATTTTGATAATTTTCAGCTCAGAAGTATTTTAACTTGGCATTTTGCTAGTTAGTTTTACATAGATAGTTCGGTAGAACCTTGATCTTTTAAAAAAGTTATATGTTAGAGTTTAGAGAACAGAAAAGAAGACCCCGATGCTCCACTCTCAAGGTTGCACCCCCGTCCATTCACCCCCGCAGCCGCACAACACGGGAAGTGACCTAGCGGAGCAGCGCTATTAAAAGTGAGGTCAGAGTAGTTCAACCAGTTTCCTCCTTTTCTCCAGCCGACTTGATCTGCTAGTTTAACATAAGTATCCCAATCATAACTATCTAGCTTACCACCCAATTTGAGCCAGATTTTCTTCTGGACTGAAAACCCAAATTTGTCATTAGAATACTTTAACCACAACTGGTCAATGAGCCGCAGTTCATTTTTCGGAAAATTACGACAGTTATTTGCTGTTAAGGATCTCTCTTCTTCCCTGTTCATAATTTTTAACATGACTCGAGTAGTTTCTTGATCTGCTTTTTGCCATTTTTTGTCTGATAATAATTGCTCCAGTTTTCTCAAATCAGCTCTAGATGTAACTAAATTAACTTGGGGTGCTGGAGCAAAATTAACTTGGGGTGCTGGAGCAGGTGTAGGAGAAGTAGGTTTTGGAGAAGAGCTAGTAGAATGAGGTATTTTAACATCCCCAACTTGGAGTGATGGAGCAGGTGTAGGAACCGTCATAGCATTTAACACCATTGTTGCTGTCCATCTTTTTTCTCGATCTTTTTCTAATGCTCCCTGGATGATCTCCCGATATCTTTGACTAATTTTTGACCATTCTATGCTCGGTTCTTCCTGAATTACTTTTACCATCAATTGCTGTTCTGTCTCCCCGATAAAGGGCAACTTTCCTGTCAGCATTTCTGCCATGATTACTCCTAATGACCATATATCCCATCCTGTTGCTACTACTCCCTCATAAGCTTCCGGTGGTGCGTATTCACTTGTCCCTTTTCTACTACTTGTCCTTGCTGATTTCCCAGAATTGATTGACCTCATTAACCCAAAATCTGCTAACTTCCAATGCTCCCCAACTTTAATCACATTTGCTGGTTTTACATCCCGATGTACTCGACCCTCTGGTTCTTGATGTAAATAAACTAATGCAGCACCGATTTCCTTGACGATTTTCTCTACTTCCTCCTCTCCTAATGCCCCTGGCTTTTGCTCTAGAAGTTTTGCTAGTGTTTCTGCTCCTAATTCCATCACTAAGTACAACATTTCTCCGATTTTAATTTGAGTTAACCCTGGCGCATAACAACGAATTAAATGTAGATGATCTAACTTTACTGCTGCAATTAATTCTTCCAGTTGTTTCTCCCGATTTTTCTGATCTCCTTCGGGTGAAATTAGCTTTACTGCTACTTGACGAATTAGCCGATCGCCTACGACTTCATCGGCACGGAAAACTGCCCCATATCCGCCCACTCCTAAGAGTTCTTTCAGGTAATATTTTCCGTCAATACATTCTGCCTCTAACAGTCGCCACAATTGTTCATTCATCACCTTCAATTCCTGCTTGAACTTGAATAGCAATCACCGTAATATTATCATTACCACCATGTTCTAAAGCTGTTTCTAGACAAGTTTGAGTCAGGTTTTCCATTGAGTTTTCCCACTGTTGCACTAAATCTAGTAACTCATCGTCTCTGACTTCACCATGTAATCCATCGCTATATAATATTAAAACATCTCTACCAAGATAATTCCGATAACTTTTTATGTTCATCCCATTTTGGATCAACTGTCTGACACAATAGGATCATATCAATCAATCAAAACTCGCTAGCAAGCACTATGACTACTCTATTAATGCTTCAACCCTCATCTCTAATCTCCTCTGGTGTTAAAATGAGGCAATTCGGTAATATTTATTTATTCAAGTTTACCGATGAACTCCAGTTTTGCTTTGAAGAACTTTTAGAAAAGAAAAAAGCTCATATACTCACTCCTGACGAAGAAGCTGAATATATGGGAATATCAGAACTAGAGCAGATTTTTACCCTAATTAACGCTCAACTTGCAGCCAAAAGCCAATGGTGTCCAACTCAACTCGAAGACTTGTACGACGACGAGCCCGATACCTCTGTGAATACTGTCATTCCCCCGAATATCTAAGCCCAGACCGTTTCACAATACTACGTTGCGATCGCCATGACTACCCTGTATCATACCTAGCATCAGCAACGATATAATTAGTATTGAAGATTTAATTAACCGATCGCCATTCATAAAATTCATCAAATATACGGGTTAACTTACTCCTACCTTAACCCAATATTTTTTTAGCGATCGCTATGATTAATAGTTCAGGCGATCGCTTCTCCCTAGTCAAACTTATTTAACCAACATATTTAGCGATCGCATTTAACTGTTATCTTTACCAGCGCGATCGCTTGCCGATCAATCGGGTGTAGGGGCGAAGCATTCGGGCGATAATTTATCACTAAAAACCGTTAATATTATATCCGAATGCTTCGCCCTTCTTCTTCTGTGCCAGCTCCCCAAAAATATCATAGTTTAAGCAACTAATGAAATGCTGCAAACCTCATTCCTACGTCATCCAATTTTTCTGAAAAATATTCTTGATCTTTTAGAAAAGCTATATGTTAGAGTCTAGAGAAGAGAAAAGAGATTCCCCAAACACCACCCCACACCCACAGAACCCCCCCGACAGCCCGCCCCTCCCACACTGGGAGGTGTCCCATAGGAGCAGAGATATTAAAAGTGAAGTTAGAGTAGCTGCTCAACCAGTTTCCTCCTTTTCTCCAGCCGACTTCATCTCCTAATTTAACATAAGTATCGGAATCATAACTATCTAGCTTCCCACCCAATTTGAGCCAGATTTTCTTCTGGACTGAAAACCCAAATTTGTCGTTAGAATACTTTAACCACAACTGGTCAATCATCCGCAGTTCATTTTTCGGAAAATTACGACAGTTATCTGCTGTTAACCATCCCTCTTTTTCCCTGTTCATAATTTTACACATAACTCGAACAGTTTCTTGATCTGCTTCTTGCCATTTTTTGTCTAATAATAATTGATCAAGTTTCCTCAAATCAGCTCTAGATGTAACTAAATTTTCTTGGGGTGATGGAGCAGGTGTAGGAGAAGTAGGTTTTGGAGGAGAGCTAGTAGAATGAGGTATTTTAACATCCCCAACTTGGGGTGATAGAGCAGGTGTAGGAACCATGTTAGAGTCTAGAGAAGAGAAAAGAGACAATCCAAACCCCCACCCAACCCACACCCCCAAACCAAACACACCACCAGCCGGGAGGTGTCCCGCAGGAGCAGAGATATTAAAAGTGAAGTTAGAGTAGCTGCTCAACCAGTTTCCTCCTTTTCTCCAGCCGACTTCATCTCCTATTTTAACATAAGTATCGTAATCATAATCTAGCTTCCCACCCAATTTGAGCCAGATTTTCTTCTGGACTGAAAACCCAAATTTGTCATTAGAATACTTTAACCACAACTGGTCAATCATCCGCAGTTCATTTTTCGGAAAATTACGACAGTCATCTGGTGTTAACCATCTCTCTTTTTCCCTGTTCATAATTTTACACATAACTCGAGCAGTTTCTTGATCTGCTTCTTGCCATTTTTTGTCTGATAATAATTGATCAAGTTTCCTCAAATCAGCTCTAGATGTAACTAAATTTTCTTGGGGTGATGGAGCAAAATTAACTTGGGGTGATGGAGCAGGTGTAGGAGAAGTAGGTTTTGGAGAAGAGCTAGTAGAATGAGGTATTTTAACATCCCCAACTTGGGGTGATGGAGCAGGTGTAGGAACCATGTTAGAGTCTAGAGAAGAGAAAAGAAGACAATGACCATTCAGTTCTCCCACCAAAAATCCCCCACCCCCACCCCCAGGTAAGTGACCTAGGGGAGCATAGATATTAAAAGTGAGGTCAGAGTAGTTTAACCAGTTTCCTCCTTTTCTCCAACCGACTTCATCCCCTAATTTAACATAAGTATCGGAATCATAACTATCTAGCTTCCCACCCAATTTGAGCCAGATTTTCTTCTGGACTGAAAACCCAAATTTGTCATTAGAATACTTTAACCACAACTGGTCAATCATCCGCAGTTCATTTTTCGGAAAATTACGACAGTTATCTGCTGTTAACCATCCCTCTTTTTCCCTGTTCATAATTTTACACATAACTCGATTAGTTTCTTGATCTGCTTCTTGCCATTTTTTGTCTGATAATAATTGATCAAGTTTCCTCAAATCAGCTCTAGATGTAACTAAATTTTCTTGGGGTGATGGAGCAAAATTAACTTGGGGTGATGGAGCAGGTGTAGGAGAAGTAGGTTTTGGAGGAGAGCTAGTAGAATGAGGTATTTTAACATCCCCAACTTGGGGTGATGGAGCAGGTGTAGGAACCATATTAGAGTCTAGAGAAGATAAAAGAGACCCATCCCCCAAACCCACCCACCAACACCCCACCACAACCCAACCAAATAACGGGAGGTGTCCCCTACGAGCAGAGATATTAAAAGTGAGGTCAGAGTAGTTCAACCAGCTTCCTCCTTTTCTCCAGCCGACTTCATCCCCTAATTTAACATAAGTATTTGAATCATAACTATCTAACTTCCCACCCAATTTGAGCCAGATTTTCTTCTGGACTGAAAACCCAAATTTGTCATTAGAATACTTTAACCACAACTGGTCAATCATCCGCAGTTCATTTTTCGGAAAATTACGACAGTTATCTTCTGTTAAGTATCCCTCTTTTTCCCTGGTCATAACTTTCAACATGACTTGAGTAGTTTCTTGATCTGCTTCTTGCCATTTTTTGTCTGATAATAATTGATCAAGTTTCCTCAAATCAGCTCTAGATGTAACTAAATTTTCTTGGGGTGATGGAGCAAAATTAACTTGGGGTGATGGAGGAGGTGTAAGAGAAATAGGTTTTGGATGAGAGCTAATCGGAGCAGGTGTTTTCGTCATAGCATTTAACACCATTGTTGCTGTCCATCTTTTTTCTCGATCTTTTTCTAATGCTCCCTGGATGATCTCCCGATATCTTTGACTAATTTTTGACCATTCTATGCTCGGTTCTTCCTGAATTACTTTTACCATCAATTGCTGTTCTGTCTCCCCGATAAAGGGCAACTTTCCTGTCAGCATTTCTGCCATGATTACTCCTAATGACCATATATCCCATCCTGTTGCTACTACTCCCTCATAAGCTTCCGGTGGCGCGTATTCACTTGTCCCTTTTCTACTACTTGTCCTTGCTGATTTCCCAGAATTGATTGACCTCATTAACCCAAAATCTGCTAACTTCCAATACTCCCCAACTTTAATCACATTTGCTGGTTTTACATCCCGATGTACTTGACCCTCTGGTTCTTGATGTAAATAAACTAATGCAGCACCGATTTCCTTGACGATTTTCTCTACTTCCTCCTCTCCTAATGCCCCTGGCTTTTGCTCTAGAAGTTTTGCTAGTGTTTCTGCTCCTAATTCCATCACTAAGTACAACATTTCTCCGATTTTAATTTGAGTTAACCCTGGCGCATAACAACGAATTAAATGTGGATGATCTAACTTTACTGCTGCAATTAATTCTTCCAGTTGTTTCTCCCGATTTTTCTGATCTCCTTCGGGTGAAATTAGCTTTACTGCTACTTGACGAATTAGCCGATCGCCTACGACTTCATCGGCACGGAAAACTGCCCCATATCCGCCCACTCCTAAGAGTTCTTTCAGGTAATATTTTCCGTCAATACATTCTGCCTCTAACAGTCGCCACAATTGTTCATTCATCACCTTCAATTCCTGCTTGAACTTGAATAGCAATCACCGTAATATTATCATTACCACCATGTTCTAAAGCTGTTTCTAGACAAGTTTGGCTCATATTTTTTAAGCGGTTCTGAAGGTAAGAGCTGATTTAATAATTCTCGAAAAGTATTAATGGCAATTTCTGATGCTCTTTTTCTTCCCTTACGTCCCTCCATTCCATCCGCAACTACTGCTAGTAAAGCAGATTGAGCTGACCAGAATTCTAACAAATGATTGTCTTCATTGACTGGACGAACTTTACCCGTATCAGTTTTAGAATTGTAGATTAGTTGTCTCATATTAGAATTTGCTCGATTACATATTTTCACCTATCTTCATGCGATTCTGCAAGAACATTTTTGTTCCACAACCCTGACAAAACTTAGATTGAGGGGAGTTTTCCTAGGGACAATTAGGGTTAAGACATTTAATAAGGTTACTCATAATTTTGGAAACCTGATGTGCTAAGATCAATTAGGTAATCCGATCATATCAGAAAAATTAATGGTGTTGCTGATGATCGGCAGACACCTCGAATAATCAGGTAATTCCTGGTTTAGCGATTCCCCAACAAACCATATTCAAAGGCGATCGCGAAAATTTAGCGATCGCTGCGGCTAGTATTGTTGCTAAGGTATGGCGTGATGATTTGATTGTGCGTTTGGCGGTTAAATATCCTGAATATGACTTGACAAACAATAAAGGTTATGGTAGTGCTAAACATATATTAGCTTTACAACGTTATGGTGCTTCGGCACAACATCGTCTTTCGTTTCGCCCTTGTCGTGTCAGTCATGAAATTTAAAATTGTTACGGCTGTATTTGGGCTAATCTGTTTGAGCTGGGCTGATCGAGCGATCGCTCAATATCGGACCGATCGTCCAACTTTTTATCAAGATGGACAACAACAATTAGAAAGAGAAATTAATCGTTTAAACCAAAAAAAACCAGATAATTTGCTGACAATTGACAGTGAACCGATTCATTGGCAAGAATTTAAGTTTAAACCAGGTAATTTTGCTGTTTTAATCCCGAATACTCTGATCGATCAACAAGATACTTTAAGTACGACTGAGGGCACTCTAGATTTAAAAGAGTTTAGCACACAAACAAATTCTTTACGGTTAGTAGTAGCTTATTCAGACTATCTATCAACGGCTAATTTAAGCAACTCCGAGGTAGTTTTAGCGAATGTGCGCGATCGACTTGTTGATAAGTTAGGGGTTAAATTAGTTAGGGATAGTTCGATTACACTAGGTGATTATCCTGGTAAAGAACTAAAGTTGCAAAGTTCAACTGAGCAGATCATATTTAGGCTATTTTTAGTTAAACAGCGTCTATATATTGTCGGAGTTACTCAGAAAAACAACGTTGATAGTTCAAAAGATATGGCCAAGTTTTTAGCTTCGTTTCGATTAATAAAATAAATCAAATCAATTCTAATTAATCTACTCGCTTTTACTACTAATTCTCAATAAGCAATAGATCACCAATCAGTACGATACCTTAAAGTGGAAAGTATATTAAATCAATAACATGAAGCTAGACTATTTACCAACCGAAAAATTTTTGGCATATCCACATCAGTTTCTCGGTAAAGTTTTAGTCGTAACTTCTTGTACTGGGGAGAAACGTTACAAACCTGAAAATCAATTGACAATAGAGGATTTTAAAGAAAAAGCTCGATTCCAACAACAAGAAGCACAACTTACTCAATTTGCTTATCCTGCAAGTCAGATGTATACAGGGACACAACACCTACGAGCAATGGAAGGAGTTAAATTACTGCGTCAGTTCCTTGGACAGGAAGTTGTAGATGTGGTGATTTTGTCTGCGGGCTATGGTTTAATTTCTGAGAACAAAACTATTGTACCATATCAAGTCACCTTCAACACAATGAAAGGTTACGAGATCGATGAGTGGGCAAAGTTTCTGGGAATACACCAAGCTTTTGAACAAGCTATTGTTGGTTATGATTTGGTGTTTATATTGCTGGGAGAAAATTATTTGCGATCGCTTTGTCTCCCTGTTGAAACTTACGATAAGCAAACTTTTATTTTTTTAGCATCGCATCGAGGTGCCAATTATATTCGAGATTTAGCTGCAAAAGCTTATGTCCTACATCTTGCCAACGCCGATGCTAAACATTACCATTATGGATTAGTAGGTTTGAAAGGATTTTTGTTCAAAAGGTTTGCTGAATGCGTTACAAGAGAATGGACGCTACTAAAAAAGATTTATGACCAACCAGAATTATTTGTCCAGATTGTTAGATCCTGAGTCTGTTCAGCTAGAGATACCATTAGAACTGCCAAAAGTCAAGCTTTCTCTTAAATCGGTTAAGAATCCAAGAATTGGTAAGTCTGAAGACAAAGAACTGATTCCTATTCCTGATGTCCCGATCGCTCCTAATTTAGATTTGGGAATGCAATATTTTATTCCTGAATGGGACGATCGCGTAGACCCTCACTATAATTTTTTGGATGATGCTCTGACACCGGGTCGAGACTCTTACAATGATGATTTATATGCTCATCAGATTTATAACAGTCCTAACTATAATGGAATTTTAGTTTCTAAGGGAATTGTCGAGCGTAGTAAAAAAAAGAAAGCACTAATTGAAAAAATAGGAATTCACAAATTTATCCGATTTTCAGGTTCAGTAATGGGAGATTGTGGAGCTTTTGGATATATCAATCAAGAGGTTCCTCCCTATAATACAGAAGAAATTCTAGAATACTATGAACGCATCGGATTTGACTATGGAGTGAGTATAGATCACCTGATTGTTGGATCATTTGCTGAATCCGGAGTGAGGGAAAAAAGATACAATTTAACCATAAAGAATGCAGAAGATTTTATCCATAAGCATCGAGCGATCGGATATAAATTCACTCCCATTGGTGCAGTTCAAGGGTGGGACCCAAAATCTTATGCTAATGCGGTCAAAGACTATATTAAAATGGGCTATAAATATATTGCATTGGGGGGACTAGCTAGGACTCCTAGCAAAGAGATTCTAAAAATATTAGAAAGTATTCACCCACATTTAACTTCCCAAACTCAGATGCACCTGTTTGGGGTAGGACGACTCAATGCTGTTCCAGCTTTCCGTCATTTAGGAGTAACCAGTTTTGATTCTGCAAGTCCATTGCGTAAAGCTTGGCTGGATTCAGCCGCAAATTACCATACTTTAGATGGTAAAACCTATGCAGCTATTCGCATTCCTAAAGTAGATGGCTATGGGGTGCGTATTAAGCGATTGTTGGAAGCAGATGTATCAGATCGGGCAACCCTAAAAAGTCTTGAGGAAGATGCACTTACTAAACTGCGGGAGTTTAATTTAGGTCTTGTTACTTTAGAGTCAACCCTCTCATCACTACTTGCTTTAGACGAGTTACTAGAATTACCTCGTGATGGTCAGGTAAACTCTCAAGAAAAAGCCAGACGCTTACATAGACACACGCAAATGTATCAGGAGCTTTTGGAGGAACAGCCTTGGAAGAAATGTGATTGTGTAATCTGTCAAGAAATTGGGATTGAAGTTGTAATTTTCCGAGGAAATGATCGTAACCGTAGACGTGGCTTCCATAATACCTATATTTTCCATAAGCGCTTTAATGCCTTACTTAAAAATGAAAAATTTTTGAACTAAAGAGGATTCAGTGGAAAAGAAATTTTTGCCGCTCTTCTCTATGGACCACGCGGGTCTGTTAAGAAAGTTGAAGGATATAGAAGGAGATTACGGGATTCTAGCTCCCCTTTCCTGCCCAAAAAATCTTCTTAAAGATATTCGCAATACAGGTAAACTTTTCTTTATTGACAGTGGTGTTTTTGAAAATCAAGCTCCTCCCTGGTACTACCAACTTCATTGTGAGTTCCTTCAGCAGCGATGGGTGCGAGAATTACGTTTGACTTCGGAACAACAATTAAGACAGAGGGTAAAAGACTATTTGAGTTTATGTGACATGATATTGGCTATCAGTGCATTGCTTTGGGAGGTTTATTAAAAGCCGACACTACTATGCCAACTGGTTTGAGGTTTGGTTTATCCGCTCAGGAACTAGATGAATTACTTACATGGGCTAGACCTGAATTGGTTTTAGGAGGTCTGGCTTTAAGCCGTATAGAAGTCCTCAAGAAACACAATGTTTGGGCTGATTCTACCAATTGGCTCTGGTGGGATGCTCGTTATGATCGGCAAAGGTTTGGACATCGGAATGTTTTTCAGGAAATTTTAGGGTGAATATTGTCATTACCCGTCAACAACAGTAGTATAACCATTCAATTAGATAAGACCATTTACTGGGGCAACACCAACAAATTCACGCAGTGTCTTATGACACAAATCTACGGTTGTCTTTGTATTGGAAATAATCGGTTCTCCTTTAGCACCAACTTGTGTTACTCCTCTTTCTCGCCATCAAGCATTCTCGCGCTGCCACTCTATCTTTCGGAGCCGATATAACCATTGAACAATATCTTCTTCAGGAATAGCTTCTAGATAGAATTCATGAGCCAGCATTCCTAATGCTTGGAATACAATAGCTGTTACTGCAAGTGAATTCTGTCTTTGCTTAGTGCGTTCCTCTTTACTTTTAATGCTCCACGGGTCGTTAGGTAGAACACTCGCGGTTGCTGCCCAGAATGTGGTTGCCCAGCTAGTTAGTGGCTCCAAACCCTCTTTAGATTTTAAATAAGGGAACATATGTCGGGTAGCTGTAACTAGGGTAGAAAATGTCAGCAATTTGGAATTATGTTTACCTAAGCCGTTTTCAACCATCTCTACATTGTTACGGAACTGAGGGACTCGCTTAATCAAGTCTTTGGCAATTAAAACCACAGGCGATCGCTGATCGAAAGCGTGAGAGAGCGACACGCTTGGTCTTTGAACTAGAAGGTTTTGATCGCGGAAAGCTTGACGTTCCTCCTCCAATGACAGTCCAGCATATAAAAGTACCCCAATTTCAAGTTGAGAAAGGATTGGTAGATATTCCCACTGTTCAACTTGGATGTCTTTTAGTGCTTGACGGATACCAAAACATCTATGCTGACCGTCTGTCAAACCCAGAGTAACCGAGTGGTAAGGAAGAAAGATGCTGCCATTGCTATAAGTCGGTGATAGTTGAACATTTACACAAATCGGTGGGAAAAACGTAGTACCAACTTGGTAAGTCTCCAGAATATACCGGGCGATCGCTTTAACTCTCGTAGCGTTGGGTTTGCGTTGAGCAAAATCTGGCAAATCTGACTCATTGGGAACATAAAGGCGATCGTCATTTAGCAGTCGGGCGACATCGCCAAAAAACAGAGAGCCAACATAACTTTGATGTTCACTCTGTGGTCCCCGACAAACAGGTACAGCTCGAATTACAAGTTCCATTATTAATTTATTTGTTAGAGGAGCAAATCTCGTAGCTTAAGCATGTAGTCATGTATACATGGTAGCAAGGATTCTGTCAAGCTGACTAGAATGCTTGAGTACCCTTTCAGGCAATCTAACCTTGTCTTCAACAGTCCGTGTCCCGGATGAACTCTACACAGCACTGCGCCAAATCAGGCTTTCACTTGAAAGCGAACACCAAAGTGCTGCACCTACTGTGCAGGACATGATTAGTGTCGCCCTAAAACGATTTATCACTGATTGGGAGAACAATGACAAGCAAAATCAGCTTTTAGATGAGTTACTAGAACATCGCAGAGTTGCCCGTTCAAATATGGGTAAGAGATATACTAATGTTGGGGAAGAGAGGGCAAAATGATTGATATGACCACCTTCTATGAGTGTCTTGCCCAGCCGACTGCTCGTGGCTATGATCTTGATGATAAGCAGAAACAAGCTGTCGAGTATGAGGGCAGCCCATTGTGGCTTATTGCAGGACCAGGCTCAGGTAAAAGCGAAGTACTGGTTACACGTACCCTAAAACTGCTTTGTGTAGATGGTCTAAAACCACGCTCTATTCTATTAACTACTTTTACAACTAAAGCAGCACGTAAACTTGAAGATCGTCTAGCCAAGTAGCATTACAAAATAACGATCCTAGTCTTAAAGATATCGATCTAGCTGATATCAGAATAGGAACACTATACAGCCTGTGCAATGACATTCTGCAAGAATACCGCTACCCAGACTACCAAAATTTTCGTCTTCTTGATCGGGTAGAACAGGATTTGTTCACCTACCATTACGCCAAAATTTCAAATCATCAAGATTTAGCTTTCTGGAAACAGTTTGAGTATACTGTGGATGATTGGCGTAACCCAAAAAATTACTCTCCTAATAAATGGAAGCGCACTAAGGTGATACCTGTCCACCTAAACGTCCAGTTAGTGCAGTGATTGAGGTCAGCCTTGCTTCTAACAAAATTAGTGATGCTGTGAATGAATTTGCTGAAACAGTAAAGCAGATTGAACAATCACGCAGCACCGACCGATGGAATGCAGCTAACCCAAGCTCTATTAGCGAAAAAGATTGTAATATTTGTGATCTTCGTTGGGACTGCCTGACTCCAAATGGTGGAAAGGGTGTCCAGTTAAGATATCCATGATGGGTAAAAAAAGAATTAAAGAAAGCTAAAGGATAATAACTGTATGACATTATCACACGATTGGATAACTTGCAATGAAAGAGTTACCGGACGAACAAACACTAGCGGAACTGGTTGAGTTAGCCAAAGGCTTTGAAAACCAATGCCGAAAACTGTATGAGATGTCAGAATCCTTTGTTCAAAAGTATGAAAAACGCATAGATGAAGCAAAACTCTCACAGATGCCGATTCAAGTCAAGGATTACAAGTAAGATCAGCATCTGCTTAAGTTAGAATAGGAAATTAGGAACATATTAGAGGAGGTATTATAGATTTGGCAGCAAAAGATATTTATCATAATGTTGTAAAAATAGCCCTAGAAAAAGATGGCTGGATAATTACAGACGATCCATTAAGGTTAACAATTGGTAGCCGTTCGGTTTATGTGGATTTAGGGGCAGAAAAGTTATTTGCTGCGGAGAAAGAAGGACGCAAAATTGCAGTAGAGGTTAAGAGTTTTATTAATCCATCTCCTGTTAATGATTTAGAAAATGCTTTGGGTCAATACATTTTATATTCAAAGATTTTGGAAGAACAACAACCAGAACGAGTCATTTATTTAGCGATTCCTACAAACGTATTTCAAGAGATATTCAGTGAACCTATTGGAGAAATATTGTTACGAAAAACCGATTTACTTTTATTAGTTTTCGATCCAAGAAAGGAGATAATTGTGCAATGGACGAGTTAGAAAATTATCGAAAAATTATTTCTGATGTTTTGCAATATCATACTAGGATTCCCTATGCCTATGGTGAGATTGATTGCTTGTTAATTATCAGTGAGGATAGAAATCATTTTTTGTTGATGAATAATGGCTGGAATTATTTACAAAGAATTCATGGGTGTTTAGTTCACATTCAAATCATTGACGATTTGATTTGGATTTGGCGCGATGGGATTGAGGATGGGGTTACAGATGATTTAGTAGCAAGAGGAATTCCTAAAAATAAGATTGTTTTAGGTTTTCAACCGCCAGAGGTAAGGCAATATACGGGGTATGCCTACTAACCTTGACAAAAAACCAATGGAGTTAAACGAACTGGATTGGTATTTAATCAGCGATCGCTTGTAGATCAATGGGGTGTAGGGGCGAAGCATTCGGGCGACAATTTACCGCTTAAACCAGCAATATTAGATCCGAATGCTTCGCCCTTCTTCTGTGCTGAGCTCCCCAAAAAATCCTGAACTGAATGGATTGTAATATCTAGTTGATCTGTTGGTTGCATAGATGGCGGGGCAAAGCATTTCGGTAATATTATTCTTCGTTTCAGCAATCATTTATGCGCCGAAATGCTTTGCCCCTACGAGTAACTAAACTGGATTGGTATTTAATCAGCGATCGCTTGCCGATCAATAGGGTGTAGGGCATTGATAGGAGAAGTATTAACGCGCCAAAGTTGATCCAAACGAGTTGCCGGAATGGTTAAATATAATACGTCCCCTATAGTTAAGCAAGTTTCTAAAACATCCCAACCATGTATAGTTTGTAACTTAGTTTCAACATATAAAGGTACAAAATCTGCATCCATCGCGGCATCTTTCACACGCTTACCACAAAAGGGATGTTCAGAAGTAATAAAAGTTCCTAAAGCAATCCAGAGACTCTCAGCCGTCAGCCCATTACCTAAAATTCTGCCTCCTAAAGCAGCAGCGGCAAAGGCTGGTGCAGCTAATTCAGTTGGACTTAATACTGCTTCAAATTGAAAAACTTTTTTGATTGTAAAAGCAAATTCTGAGTCTTGCACGCGGACAATAACTGGTAATTTAGATACCAAACCTTTAGTGCTTAAAGCAATTTCTAAATTCGCTATATCGTTACTGGTAACTGCTAGCAAAGCTTCTGCTTGATTAATATTTGCTGCTGCTAAAGTAGCAGATAAACTAGCATCTCCTTGAATGATGGGAATACCTAAAGCACGCACAGTATTGAGAAATCGATTATTGGGATCTGATTCAATTACTACTACTTCATGTCCATGAGAATGCAATTGATTGACTATCTGCACTCCTACCCCACCAAGCCCACAAATGATAAAATGGTTGCGCTGGGGAACTCTGGCAGCATCCCAAAATTGTTTTAAGCGAGTTCCTAAGACAAAATCGTTAAGTAGTGCGTAGAAAATACCAATGATTGCTGCACCAAGCAGCATCATTAAAACGGTAAAAATTTTAATGCTATTTGGAGCATTTTCTGCTACTTTGTCATTCCCACCTGCGCCAGTAATCATCCCAACAGAAAAATAAATTGCATCCGCAATAGATGTATCAAAATCGAAAAAGATATAAGTAAAACTGGCAATTAAAATAGTTAGCACTAGCGCGATAGTAACAAGAGCTAATGGTTGGAGGTGTTCCTGTAACCATTGCAGATTAGTTAATATTTTCCACACTTTATTAAGGTAAGATTGGCGCTGATTACGGACACTAGGTTGTGTGCCAACAATTAGGCGATCGCCTACTGCTAATTGTTGTCCATAAATAACAGCAGAAACTAGATCTATTTGTTCTTGGATTGGTAAATAATAAATCAACATTCGCGATCGCTCATCCCACAAATCACTTAATTTGCGACCTTTCCAAGGATGCTGTTCGTGAATATATTCTTCATGGATAGGCCAAGTTTGGTTAAATAATCTTAATTGTCCGATCGCTCTATTCCCCAACGCCGTAAAAGCAAATACGGGTGCAGCTAGCGCCGCTTCACTCATGGTAAAATGTTCAGGTAGAATTTTATCTAAACGATCACCTAAGCTAGTATTAAACAGTCTATTGATAATCCGAATCTGAGGATTGAGAACTCGTGCTTGGGTCAGGATGGCTAAATTGAGTGTTTCATTATTCCCAGCAATTACCAATGTATGTGCTTCGTTAATTCCAGCGGAGATCAGTGTGGAAGCTGCTTTTAAATCCCCAATTACAATATTATGCTCGGGATCGGGAATATACTGATCGTTAATCCCGGTTACAAATGCTCCTTGCTGTTTTAGTAAGCTAAATATTTTATAGCCAGTCGAACCTAAGCCACAAACGATGATTCGAGGTTTCATCTAGCCCCCCAGAAGACCTACGCCGTGAACTAAACCGTTGCGAAACAATGATTGAGAATCCCCATTAGTTTATTTAAACCTTTATTCTGGATCGCGATCGCTTTTCAATCTGTAACTTACAACACCTTGACAAATCAAACGGGACTTACTAGAAAAAATCGGTAGTGCCTGCAAGATAGTGCAGGTACAAAAAATCAATAGTTTCGGAGTCTTCAACAACCCTTCGACTACCCTTCGACTACCCTTCGACTACCCTTCGACTACCCTTCGACTACCCTTCGACTACCCTTCGACTACCCTTCGACTACCCTTCGACTACGCTCAGGGCAAGCGCTCAGGGCAAGCGCTCAGGGCAAGCGCTCAGGGCAAGCGCTCAGGGCAAGCCAAACCAGGTTAGCCAGATCAACGATTTGACCCAGGGGCGTATTGCAATGAGCGCCCGTACAGCTCTAATGGCCCGGGAAATATCTCGAGCTATAATCAGATAGGCTAGATGGCCTTTTTGTAATCTTTGAATTTTTTTTCAAAAAAAATTTATCTTGGCAACGGTTGATCACAGACTGTCAGACTACCGATCAACTTTAAAGACTCAGATAACTTGTGATTAAATACACTTGCATCTTAATTTCAAATCTTTCCGGCAACTTAAAATCAACACCCATGAATAGTTTCATTTTGCCTTTAGCTTTTCAATTTACTTCCCCAGGACCGATTATATTTCAACTGGGACCACTGACTATCCGTTGGTACGGTCTTTTAATTGCCTCAGCAGTTCTGATCGGAGTTACTCTGTCTCAATCTCTAGCTAAACGTCGCAATATTAACCCTGACCTGATCAGTGACCTGGCGTTTTGGTTAGTGCTGGGTGCAATTCCTTGCGCTCGCTTATATTATGTTGCGTTTGAATGGCGACAATATGTTTCCAACCCAATGGATATCTTTGCGATCTGGAAAGGTGGGATTGCGATTCATGGGGCAATTATTGGGGCTTTAGTAGCGATGTTAATTTTTGCCCGTATCCAAAAAATTTCTTTCTGGCAATTAGCTGATTTAGTTGCTCCTGCGGCAATTTTAGGTCAAGCGATCGGTCGTTGGGGCAATTTTTTCAATTCGGAAGCTTTTGGTCGTCCGACTGATTTGCCATGGAAACTTTATATTCCGATGGAAAATCGTCCTTTTGATTACCAGTCCTTTGAATATTTTCATCCTACTTTTTTGTACGAATCGCTCTGGAATTTGATGGTTTTTGCTTTAATTCTGACTTTATTTTTTCGGAGTCTTAAGGGAAAACCACACCTAAAATTAGGCACTATATTTATTGTCTACTTTGTCACCTATAGTTTAGGTAGATTTTGGATTGAAGGATTGCGAACTGATAGTTTGATGCTCGGGGCGCTTCGGATTGCTCAAGTGGTTAGTTTGTCGGGGGTTGTTTTCGGTTTATTGGCTTTAGTTTGGCTTTACATTTTTAATCGTTCTCTGCCTGATATTGTGGCCGATGACTCTCCTCAAAATGAAGATGTCAAATTTCCCAATGGTGAATAATTGTTGGTGTTGATTGCTAAAACTTTATTATTTTCTCACAAATTTCTCTGTTAAAAAAGAAGGGGCGGATTACTCTTGCGCCCCTTAACCAGGGTACATCTACCAGTACTTTATTCTTGGTAAAATTTTTGAGATCCGGAAAATGGAATTAAATTTAGGGGCAGATTTCCATCCGCCCCTAGAAGTTTTAGAGTCATCTTAAAATACACCGATTAATTCGATTGGTGGAAGGCTTAACCGCACAACCAAAGAGCTATAGGGGGATAACATCATGAAAAACATGATAATTAACACAACGACGCCCATCTGGTAAGACGGATATAATATCAACAAATCGCATATTCGAGAGAATTTCTGATGCGATAAAAGAATGACGAGCATGAATTACTTGTGAAACTGTTTCATCGAGTCCAGTTAATGTTACTAACAGTTCTACTTGTTCTTGGGCTAGTTCTTCAGTAGTGAATCCATAAAGAGGACTACTATCATCGATCGGGTGCATCACTGTCCAACTCAAAGCAAAAATCGGAGATTTACGACGAATCAAATTCAGGTCATAGAAACGACGCATAGATTGATTTTCAGCAGTAATTTCATCGCGAGCTAAAGTTACTGCTATTTCAGCTTCTAAAATTTGATTATATCGTTGATTAGCAACACGAAAGATCAGGGTTGGTATTCCATTATAAGGAGCAATAACAGCGATTCGACTGAATAAAACTTTAGCAGTAGGACGGGCAAACCGAGAAAAAGCTAAACCTGTAATCATTGCTACCCCTAACAAACCAACTAAAGCTTCAATCGCAACTATCCCATTAGCATATAAGGTATTGGGTGACATTGTGCCATAACCAATAGTAGCCATGGTTTGGACACTGAAAAAAAAGACATCTTTAAAAGCACCAGGTTCAGCATTCTGGATACAATCTCCTCCTGCTAAATAAGCGATCGCAAATAAAGTATTAGTCAGGATAAATAATAAAGTAATTAGACCAAAAAATTTTGGCCAAGAAAGAGTTATCAATAAATGATAAAGATCGTCCCAATCCCATCGAGAGACACCAATCCGAATTATATTGATGTGTCGATCAGGGGAAACTAAACGAACTTGGGCATGATGGGAGCGGGATTTATTCATAAAACTCCTGAATTAGTAGTAGGATTGTAATCTTAATACTAAAAGTTGATCTGAGTAGCAACCAAGAAAAGATTTAGATAAAACCCCCATTTCGTAATTCAAGATGTAGTATAAAAGTTACATAAAAGCCAAGAGCATTAATGAGTATAATGATATGTTAATTTTAGTCTAAGATTGGGGTAAAGGCGATCGCTGGAAAAACGCCATGGGAATTTGGATCAATTTTAGACTAAAATCGGGAAATTTTCATCAGCATAAAGACGCGCCATGTTTTAATTTTCCTCGTTTCTATGAATAGCTTCTTCTATTTCCTCTGGGTGAGCGTCTGCATAAGTCCAAGCATTAACTAAATCTTCTGCTTTCAAGTGGGAAAAATCTTGTAATATTCGAGCATCAGAAGCACCTAAACGGCGATAATTGATTAGCGACCAAATAGGAATACGGGTATTGGCAATTCTAGCATCACCACCACACACTCCAGGAGTTTTTTCAATTCCTTGCCAAGCATTGCTTAAACTTTGGACTAAAAGTTGGATTGCTTGTGCTTTTTCATTTGGACTTAATGCCAGTAATTGTAGTTCTAAATCTTTCAGTGTCATAGTTACTATCAGTTTTGGATTTAGGATATATCTATGTTATAATAATTCCCAGGAAAAATTCAACTTGAGAAAACAGGCAATTCTAAAACAAATCCTGGTAAAACATCCTCTCCTGATAAACTAGCAGGAAGCGGGATAATTTCCACTGGAGAATTAGGACGATAAATTTCAACTTGTTGCTCTTGGGGATTAATTAGCCAACCTAAACGTAATCCGCTATTGAGATACTCTTGCATTTTTGCTCGTAATGGTCCGATCGCATCAGTTCGCGATCGCAATTCGATCACAAAATCGGGGCAAATTGGTGGAAATGCTTCTTGTTTTTCTGGAGTTAAAGCATCCCATCGGTCTAATCTAATCCAAGCTACATCAGGGGAGCGATCTCCACCATTTGGGAGACGAAAAATTGTTGACGAACTAAAAACAATACCAAGTTTTGTTTGCCGATTCCAGATATTCAAATCAGTAATTAAATCAGCTTCCCTATTCCCACTTCTGCCTCCAACTGGTGACATAATAATCAGTTCTCCTTTAGCAGTACGTTCTAGTTTCCAATCTTGATTTTCTTGACAGAGATGATCAAATTGCTCCTCAGTCAAATCAACATTATGCAAGTTTAAAACTATCCCATTCATTTTTACAACCTCTAGCAATTGGAAAAATATATGTTAATTTTAGTCTAAAATTGGGGTAAATACGATCGCGATTAAATCTCACCTTGTAAAATTTGATTAACTGTCAAATTAATTTGGGCAAAGGTAGGAGAGATGAGGCGATCGCCATCAGTAAATACAGTTTCATCGTACCATCCCTCAGACAGAGTAAAAATAGTAAGTTTTACTTGGAGCGGATCGACAATCCAATATTCAGGGATATTTAAAACACAATATTCGGAACGTTTAGCACGGTAGTCGATACTTTTTGTTGATGCGCTGATAACTTCTACCACTAAAAGTGGTGCTGCTTCATTGACGTAAATAACAGCCTCGCGGTTTTGCAAATTTCGCCACTGTTCTTTAGGAATAATAACTAGATCAGGAATGCGAACTGTATCCCAGCGATCGCTGCGAGGAGATTGAATCCCAATCACCATTTGTTTAGATACCCAATCCAGTCCTATTCTAGCAATTTCATGGCGAAATTTAGTATTAAGAAAATCGATAATTTCACCATGTTTTCCGGTTCCCAGTGCCATAGGTATTAATTTTCCATTAACTAATTCATAGAGGGTATTTGTGCCATCATCATAGTGAAGATATTCTTCTAAGGTAAAGCGTTGGGTTGTGGTACTCATCGGATTTAACTTACTATGGTTCAATTTTATATTTAATTTTAAAAAATAGGTAATTCTAAAACAAATCCTGGTAAAACATCCTCTCCTGATAAACTAGCAGGAAGTTGGACAATTTCCACGGGAGAATTAGGACGATAAATTTCGACTTGTTGCTCTTGCGGATTAATTAGCCAACCTAAACGTAACCCGCTATTTAGATATTCTGCCATTTTTGCTCGTAATGGTGCGATCGCATCAGTTCGCGATCGCAATTCGATCACAAAATCAGGACAAATTGGTGGAAATGTTTCTTGTTTTTCTGGACTTAAAGCATCCCATCGGTCTAATCTAATCCAAGCTACATCAGGGGAACGGTCTCCACCTTTAGGAAGAAAAAAAATTGTTGACGAACTAAAAACAACACCGAGTTTTGCTTGCTGATTCCAGATCCATAATTTACTAATTAAATCAGCTTCTTTGTTACCACTTCTTCCCCCAACTGGTGACATAATAACGAGTTCTCCTTTAGCAGTACGCTCCAGTTTCCAATCTTGGTTTTCTTGACAGAGATGATAAAATTGTTCCTCAGTTAAATCAACATTATGCAAGTTTAAAACTACAGCATTCATCTTTACAACCTCCTGGCAATTGGAAAAAAGCGATGGGAGTTTGGGTAAATTTTAGTCTAAAATTGGGATAAATGCGATGGTCAAGGTTTTTTGCCAGTAAAAAAAAGTCACGCATTTTGGTGACTTCCTTTACCGCGTTTCGGTAGATTAATAAAGTTCTGCACGGGTAATCTGAATTTTTAACTATTGAATTTTCCTAATCACTCCTGACTAACCAACTAGAACGGTTTCGACTGAATCTGTGTCAAGGTTTTTTTTCTGAAAATTTGTGTTCATCTGAATCTGTAACTTTGGACCGGAACGAGCTAACCTGACTACTGTCCCATTCTCCACCGATACTTCCCTGATCCGTTGATCAGCTAAATAAGTACCATTAGTACCTAAATTGATGATTTTCCATTTACAACCAATTTGCTGGATCTCTAGATGATACCGCGATACTACGGCACTGTAGAGAATTACATCGTTATCGGGCGATCGCCCAATTTTAATCACTGGTTTTTGCTCAAAAGTCCAACTTTGAGCCGGTAGATTTGTGAGTGGATGCACCAATGTCAGAGTTATCACTATTTACTCCAGACAACCTAATATAAAACATTATTTTCTATTATGACAAAATATTTATCAATTTCGTTCCTTAAAAAATAAAATATTTTCTCCTTAATTTTGCTCAAAAATCTCTGGAAAATAATCTGGTTTATGATATAATTAGACGCTGAATTAAGATAGGGTTTGATGTCGGGTAATTACCCCCGACACCTCTCACCCCCCCAAAGATATTAATCCTCAATGATGAGATTAAGCGATCGCCCTAAAAAAGCCCATTTATCGGCTGCTTCTGCGATAATTTTAGTAGTTGGTTTGCCAGCACCATGTCCAGCTTGAGTTTCAATCCGAATTAAAACTGGTTTTTCCCCACTATGTGCCGATTGTAATGCAGCCGCAAATTTAAAACTATGGGCTGGTACAACTCGATCGTCGTGATCTGCGGTAGTAATCATTGTGGCTGGATAAGCTGTGTCTGGTTGAAGATTATGTAGCGGTGAATACTGATATAAATTCTGAAAATCTTCAAGATCATCAGGGTTACCATATTCAGGTGCCCAAGCCCAACCAATGGTAAACTTATGGAAGCGTAACATATCCATCACACCAACTGCTGGTAAGACTGCGGCAAATAAATCTGGACGTTGCACCATACAAGCTCCCACTAATAAACCTCCATTACTACCACCACCAATTGCTAATTTGGTAGATGAAGTATAATGATTAGCAATGAGCCATTCAGCCGCAGCGATAAAATCATCAAAGACATTCTGTTTCTTTAATTTCATTCCCCCTTGGTGCCACTCTTCACCATATTCTCCACCACCTCGCAAATTGGGAACTGCATAAATTCCTCCCATTTCCATCCAAGTTAATAAACTCACGGAAAAACTTGGCGTGAGGGAAATATTAAACCCACCATAACCATAAAGATAAGTAGGGTTATTACCATCTAACCGCAGTCCTTTTTTAAAGGTAATAAACATCGGTACTAAAGTGTTATCCTTACTCCGATAAAAAACTTGCTGAGTCGCATAATCCTCTGGATTAAAGTCAACTTTTGGCTGACGGAATAAACTACTTTCTCCCGTAATCATATTATAACGATAGATGGTAGCTGGTGTGGTAAATCCGGTAAAACTATAAAAAGTTTCGGTGTCAGAACGTTTACCAGAAAAACCTCCCGCTGAACCAATTCCTGGTAAAATTACTTCCCGGATGAAAGTACCATCTAGGTTAAATATTTTTATTTCAGTATGGGCATCTTTAAGATAATCAACGACAAATTGATGATTAAGTATGCCCACATCTTCTAAAACTTCTTCAGTTTCAGGAATAATTTCTTGCCACTGTTCCGGTGCTGGATTTTTAGTATCGATCGCAATGACTCGACCTCTTGGTGCATTTAAGTCAGTCTGAAACCAAAAAACTGAGCCTTCATTATCGATAAAATTATAACGCGCGGCAAACTCATTAATTAGTTCAATTACTGGTGAGTTGCGATCGGTTAAATCTTGATAAAAAACCAGATTTTTGGGAGCAGTTCCTTGCCACACGGAGATAATTAAATATTTGCCATCTTCTGTGACACTACCATTAAATCCCCATTCTTTTTGATCCGGACGATGATAGATTAGGACATCTTCTGATTGAGGAGTACCTAAACGATGATAGAACAATTTTTGAAAGTAATTAACTTCTTCTAATTTAGTTTCTGGTTTTGGTTCATCATAGCGACTGTAAAAAAAACCTTCGTGATCGTGACTCCAAGATGCTCCAGAAAACTTGATCCAATTTAAGCGATCGCTAAAATCTTCACCAGTTTCAATATTACGGACTTTCCATTCTTGCCAATCTGATCCAGCCGTAGAAAGTCCGTAAGCAAGTAATTCTCCATTTTCACTAATCGCAAATCCTGAGAGAGCTACTGTACCATCTGGTGATAAAGTATTCGGGTCAAGTAAGAGTCTCGGTTCCCCATCTAAAGTAGTCAAAGTATATAACACACTTTGGTTTTGTAGTCCATCATTTTTAAAATAAAAATAACGATTACCTTTTTTAAAGGGAATACTATATTTTTCATAGTCCCATAATTGAGTCAGACGTTGTTTAATTTTTTCCCGGCTCGGGATTTCTTCGAGATACTTAAAAGTTAATTGGTTTTGTGTTGTTACCCAAGCTTTCGTTTCCTCAGAATCTGGATCTTCTAACCATCGATAAGGATCGGCAATTAAAGTACCATGATAGTCGTCAACTTGGTCAACTTTGCGGCTGATTGGATATTGCAGAGATTTTTCGTTAGATGTCATAAACTCAGATAGTAAGCGACATCTTTTAGTTTAACCTTTTAAAACCCTAAAAGTTTCACAACTCCAATCCCACCAAAATATAACCCTAATGCAGCACCTGCGAATAGACTTTGAGTTAAAGGGTCAGTCGAAGGAGTCAGGATCGCACCTAAAACAGCAGCACCTAAAATCACAAACCGCCAACTAGCAATCATAATTTTTGACGAAACAATCCCCACCAGACTTAATAAAATTTGAATCACTGGAATTTGAAAAGATAAACCAGTTACAAATAACAGCATTAACACAAATTCAAAATATTTCTCAATCGACCAAGCTTGTTCAACTACATCTTTTCCATAGCTAATCAAAAAACTAAGAGCCGCAGGAATTAATAACCAATAGGCAAAAAATAGCCCAGCTATAAATAAGATACTCGAACCAAAAACAATCGGAGTAACTAAGCGACGTTCTTTAATAGTTAATCCTGGGAGAACAAAACGAACAATTTGATAGATGATTACCGGACTAGCTAATAGTAAACCACTATAACCCGCAACTTTAATCGTTACAAAAAAGTATTCTCCTGGAGTCAATTGGAGAAATTTTACTCCTCGGGCTGGTATTTCTAATAACTTCACCAAGGGTTTAGCTATAAAAAAACAACCAATTATGCTAACCACAATAGCAATTAAAGAGTAAAAAATTCGCCGTCGCAACTCATCTAAATGGTCAAAGATGGACATTTCCACGTCATCGGGTAACTCGTCGTCGGGATCTTCATCGGTAATTTTTCCGTTTAGACTTACTAAGGTGGAAGTTTCTGATGGGTCAGGAAAATTGGTCTCCCTTTCTGATGGAAGCGTCATGGTTTAGCCACAATCCTAGTTTTTTCTCTATTAGACCTCTTGCAAAAGTCATGTTGATCAATTTACTGGCTGGACAGGCAAGATGCCTGTCCCACAACCAAAAAAACTCTTGTGGGACAGGCATCTTGCCTGTCCTAGTTATTTTTGCAAGAACTCTATTGTATCTAATCATGTTACCGAGAAAGTAGACTGGTTTGGAGAGTGCTGAGTAACTCCTTATCTAAATAAGGTTTCGTTAAATACTCCGTTGCTCCTAATTGTTTGGCCAATTGGCGATATTTTTCACTGCGACGGGATGTTAAAATAATTACTGGTAATTTAGACTCAGAAAATTCTTTCCGACAACGAGTCAAAAACTCAAAACCTGTCATTTTTGGCATTTCCAAATCAGAAATGACTGCTTTGATGGTAGGATCTTGACGCAGTTTTTCTAAAGCTTCTCCACCATGTTTAGCTTGAACGACTCGATAACCCCCTTTACCCAAACTCACGGACAGGGTATGTCTCATGGTGAGGGAATCATCAATGACTAGAATCGTTGGGACTGATGTAGATTTGACATCTGCTCTGACTGGTGTTGAGGATTTAGCTGTCACTGAACCTGAAGTGGGTAGTTGTAACCATCGCGCAACTAACGCTTGACCATCAATTACCGGGACTAAACGACCATCACCCAAAATTGTACAACCACATAGATAAGTTGGTGCTGTAATCGTTTCTCCAAAAGGTTTGATCACTAGGTTTTGTTCCATCAAAATTTGATCGATCTTGAGGGCGATAATTTGGGAACCCTGAGATATTAATAGGAGGGAAACTTTTCCTGATGGTTGACTAGAACGATTGACCGATAGCTTGCTAGCTTCTGCTGTGGGTGGATAATGATAAGCAAATAGTAAAGCTGATGGGTAGAGTGGAACCCGTTGATTTTGCCATAAGTAATATTCTCGTCCTTGTCGAGTTTCTATTTGCTGGATTGGTGCTGATGCGATCGCAACTAAGGTATCCACTGGAATTGCTAAAACATTCCCCTCCACACTGAATACCAACAATTTCGTAATTGTCAAAGTCCAAGGTAAACGTAAGATAAATGTGGTTCCTTTTCCTGGTTCCGAAGTTAGGGTAATTGAACCTTTTAAAGCATCTATTTGTAATCGTACTGCTTCTAAACCCATCCCCCGTCCTGAAAGTTCACTCACTTTATCCGCAGTGGTAAACCCAGGAGCAAACAAATATTCATACAAACTACTATTAGAGACCATCGCTGCTTCCGATGGAGAAAGTAAATTCTTAGAAACAGCCGAAAGACGAATTTTTTGGGGATCAATTCCTTGACCATCATCTTTGATTTCTACATAAGTATAGTTTCCTTGATGATAAGCATGAATTGTAATAATTCCTTGAGCAGGTTTACCCTGAGATTTTCTAATTTCTGGTGGTTCAATTCCATGATCAAAAGCATTACGAACTAAGTGAACTAAAGGATCATAGAGTTTTTCTAAAACTGCTTTATCAATCAGTGTGGTAGTACCAATTAGTTCTAAAGTAACTTGTTTATTTTCTTTAGCAGCTAAATCGCGCACCATGCGGGGAAATCGATTTAATAAATCCCCTACAGGTAACATTCGCGCTCGTAAAAGATTATTTTGAACTTGTTTGAGAGTTTGTTGTCTTTTTTTTAGAATTTGTTGACTTTGCTGGTTAATCAGCGACATATCTTGAATTGCTTCTGACAGTTGCACCACTTCTTCTACTACTGCTTCCATCAAAAATTGTAAATGTTTATAGGATTGAGCAGAAGTAGTATTATTCATACCATAGCTGCTATCAGTTGGGGTAAATTCTGTCTGAAACTTTGGTTCTAATGCGGTCTTTTTTTGTTCTTCCGATGCTTTTTTATAAGCATATTCACTCATCCCTCGATTAGCCCAGTTTTGCATTTGTCGAGTTAATTTATTTAGACGGTTATACCATTGATTTAAAGCTTCTAAGGTTTCTTTATTTTGTTGATTTTGCAATAAAAAGCTATTTTCCTGAGTAACTAATTCCCCGACTAGATTATTAATTAAATCTAAACGCGATAAGTCTACCCGTACTCCCATAGCTAGAGTCCCTGTAGATAAACTAGCAGCTTTGGGATCTGGTACTAAGGGGGATATTTGTTGAGTAATATTTTTATTGATTTCTCTGACTATTTCTTGTTCGATCGGTTCCGGTAAAGGTTCTAGAACTGGAGCTTGATTACCATTGGTAGGTTGTGGTACTTTTGGTAAACTTTGAGCAGTCGATTGAGCTGGGGGAGAAGATTTTTGGGGTATGGGAGTTTTAGTAATTGTTTGAGGGGAAGAATTTAGTTGTTGTGGGGTGACTTTATGCGCTTTTCTTTCCGATAGTTGAATTAACTGAGTCGAGGGATTAATTTCCAATTCTCGATCGCCATTTAATACCGCTTTTTGAGCTTTACTAAAATCAGCAAATGCAATTTTACCGATCGCTTTGACAAACTCAGGATTTAATTCTAAAGCTTTAATTGTCCTTTGAGCGATCGCTACAAATCCAGCTAAATTAAGTAATTCTCCTAAACTAGCAAATACTTCAGTTTGAGACTTTAATTCTTCGATCATTTCTGTGGGTGAAGAATTAGTCAAAATATGTTCCCACCGTTTGAGTCCTTGGACTACTTCTTCCGCAAACAAAAATTGCGTAATATCAGCTTCCATTTCAACTTCGGGCATTTCATTCTCATATTCTTCTTCTAAAGAATGCCCTAATTTTTGTTCTAATTGAGCAAACACTAACTTAGCTTTTGCTTCCGCATTACCTTCATCATAAAATCCCGTTTCAATTTGGGAAATTAAAGGCGATCGCAAACAATCATAAGCTTTTAAAAACAATTCTTCTGTTTCTAAATCAATATTTTCTTCTCGATAAAGTGCCCTAAATCCATTTTCTAACTGATGTGCTAAAGTCTGAATTCCCATTAAACCCACACAAGCAGCTCCTCCTTTAATTGAATGAGCAGCTCGCATCAAAGTATGAATTTTTGTCTGATTATGTTCTTCTCTTAAATTTAACAATCCTACTTCTAAACGTTGTAATAGCTCTACAGTTTCTTGGACAAAAAACTGATAAGTTTGATCATTAGTGTCAATTTCGGTATTCATATATTTAATTAGGGATCAGAAATTAGAGTTAATATCGTTTAGTAAAAAGACCTCTCTCCCAACCCCTCTCCTAAAAGGAAGGGGAGCAAAATGACTCCAATTAAATCTCTCATCAATTTAATCATCTTCATTACTCCCCCTTCCCTCCTAGGGAAGGGGGTTGGGGGGTTAGGTCGATCTTGCAAGAATCGATCGTGAAACAGCCGTGCTTTTTAATGGGGTTGGAGGGATCAAATTCTCTCCATCCTCATCAAAAATTGGGATAACACCTAACAAATTACTTTGCCCGGAACTGCGCTACACTTTCTTGCAATTGTTGAGCAACTCCTAGTAACTTCGTAAACGAATCAGCTACATCAACAGATTGCTCAGAAGTTTTGTTCGCGATCGTCGCTACTTCTTGCATGGTCTGACTTACGGATGCAGATGTTTGGACCTGTGCTGCTGCGGATTTAGCCATTGCTTCCACTAAGGTCCGGATTTGGGCACTTACCGTTCCAATCGACATCAATTTAGTTCTAGTCTCTTCTACTAAGTGGGTTCCGGTCAACACTTGGTCCATTCCAGCTTCCATTGCTGATACTACTTCATTGGTTTCTGTTTGGATTTCCTCAACTATTTGTTCAATTTCCTTAGTCGCGGTAGCTGACTGTTCTGCTAAAGTCCGGACTTCTTCAGCAACTAGTGCAAAACCTTGATCCTCTTCCCCAGCTCGAGTAGCTTTAACAGAAGCATTTAAAGCTAAAACGTTGGTTTGATTGGCAAAATCACTAATCAAACTTACCACCCGGGAGATTTTCTGAGAAGCTTCACCTAAGTGTTTAACTTTCATTGCCGCTTCTTCAACTGTTTGCTGGATTGCGACAATCCCAGCTACAGTCCGGTTCATTGCTTCATCTCCAGCTTGAATGGTTTGATTAGCTTGTTGTACTTTTAGTTTTGCTTGTCCAGCATTAGTAGCAACACTTTGAATCGAATCTACCATTCCTTGAATCTGAGCTAAAGCAGCTTTAATCGCATCTGCTTGACGTTGAGCTTCAGTCGATAAAGTTTTGACATCTTTTTCACTACCTTGAGCGGTTTTGGTTGCTTCCACAGCTCCCGCTTGAACTTGAAGCACAATTTGCTGTAAGTTTTCAATCATGGCATTGAAAAAGTCAGCTACTGTTCCCATTTCTCCTACTGATACTTTAGCGCGAACGGTTAAGTCCCCACTAAAGGATTCTTCGATGTTGTCCAGAAATTCGCTGATCTGTTCTTGCAGTTCTTCTTTTTGTTGACGTTGTTGGGATGCTACTGTTTCCGCTTCTTGACGTGCTTGTTCTAGTTCTTCTAAGACAAATGCTTGGTCAAGCGCATATCCCATTTGAATTGCTACTTGTTTGAATAGTTCAATTTCCCAATCTTGCCAGTTCCGGGTACTAGTACATTGATGAACCCCGAGTAAGCCAAATAATTTTTGATTCGCTAAAATTGGGGCACAAATGTTGGCTTTCACTTCCCAAGTATTTAATTGTTGCAAGTGACAGTCGCTTAAACCTGCTTTAGTTACATCAGCAAGTGCTTTCACCCGACCTTTTTCGTAGGGTTCGACATAATCTGCGGGAAAACCTTCTTCTTCGGTTGTACCTAAAATTGGTTTACAACCGGGATTGAGGGCTTCGGCACAAATGTCTCCTTCCCATTTCGGTCCTAAACGATATACTACTACTCGATCGGCGTGCATGGCTTTGCGGCATTCTTCCACTGCCACATTAAATATGCGTTGGGTTTTTAGAGATTCCCGGATTCTGGCGGTAATTTCGTTTAATAATTGAGCTTGTTTGACTGCTGCTTGTTGTTTTTCCAACAAAATCGCTTGGTCGATCGCAAATCCGACTTGGATTGCTACTTGTTTGAAAAAGTCAATATCTGTCTCTTGCCAATTTCTTGGTCCAGAACACTGATGGGCAATCAGTAACCCATAAAGTTGTTGGTTGGAGATAATTGGTGCTACTAATTGGGCTTTGATCTCATATGCTTCTAATTCGCCAATATGTGGGGGTGTTAAATCTGCTTCCCGGAGGTTGGCGATCGCACTGATCCGTCCTTTTTGATATTGTTTGGCTGATCTTTCTGATAAGCAACAATGACCTGAGATGACTACTCCTAAACAGGGTTTATAAGCTACTGATACTGCTTCGGAGATAATTTTCCCTTCTTTTTCTTCATTGAACTGACATACTACTACTCGCTCAACTTGTAAGATTCTTGAGCGTCTTCAACCGCTGCGGTAAAAATATCTTCTGGTTTGAGGGATTGACGAATATGAGAGGTAATTTCGTTTAATCGTTGGGCTTGTTTAACGGCTGCTTGTTGTTTTTCCAGCAAGATTGCTTGGTCAATGGCAAATCCGACTTGGATTGCTACTTGTTTGAAAAAGTCAATGTCTGTCTCTTCCCAATGTCGTGGTCCGGAACACTGATGGGCAATCAGTAACCCATAAAGTTGTTGGTTGGCAATAATTGGTGCTACTAGTTGAGCTTTGATCTGATATGCTTCTAATTCGGCAATATGTTGGAGTGTTAGCCCTGCTTCCCGGAGGTTAGCGATCGCACTGATCCGTCCTTTTTGATATTGTTTGGCTGATCTTTCCTGTACGCAACAATTACCTGGAATGACTACTCCTAAACAGGATTTATAGGCCCCTGATACTGCTTCGGAGATAATTTTTCCTTCTCTTTCTTCATTTAGCTGACATACTACTACTCGCTCAACCTGTAATATTTCTTGAGCATCTTCGACCGCTGTGCCAAAAATATCTTTGGGATTGAGTGATTCGCGAATTCTCGAAGTAATCTGATTTAATAGCTGGGCTCGTTGGGCGGTCGCTTGTTGTTTTTCTAAAACTATGGCTTGATCAAGGGCAAATCCGATTTGAACACCGACTTGTTTGAAAAATTCGATTTCTGATTCTTGCCATTGTCTGGTCTGATCGCACTGATGACCAATTAATAACCCGTAGAGTTTTTGATTGACCAGAATTGGTGCTACTATGCTAGCTTTGACTTGATAGGGTTCTAGTTGTTGAAGATAACACTCGGTTAAATCTGCTTCGTGGATATTGGCGATCGCTTGAACTCTTCCTCTTTGATAAGCTTTGATGTAACGGTCTTTAAAGCAAGGATCGGTGATCGTTTTTCCTAAGGTGGCTGTCCATCCTGACCCGACTGCTTCGGCGACGATTGTCCCATTCCAGTTCCCATCAAATTTATAGACGACGGTTCGATCTACTTCGAGAATATCTCGCACATCTTCGACTGCGACGGTAAAAATATCTTCGATGTTGAGAAATTCCCGAATGTGGGAGGTAACGCTATTTAACCGCTGGGCTAGGTTGGCTGTTTGTGCTTGTTTTTCTAATAAAAATGCTTGATCGATCGCGTAACCAACTTGAATTGCTAATTGTTTAAATAAGTCTATTTCCCATTCTTGCCAAGTTCTGGGCTGTTCACATTGATGGGCAATCAGTAATCCATGTAGTTTTTGATTAGCTAAAATTGGTGCTACTAAGTTAGCTTGGACCTGAAAAGTTTCTAATTGGGTGATATGGCATTCGGTTAAACCTTCTTCATAGATGTTCGCGATCGCTCTCACTCTCCCTTTTTGGTAAGGTTCTATATAGCGCATCCGAAAACATGGGTCAGTTAATTCTGCCCCTAAGGCGGCTGTCCACCCGGTTCCGACTGATTCAGCGACGACTGTACCATCCCAATTTTGATCAAATAGGTATACTACTACTCGATCTGCTCCTAAAACTTCCCGAATATCTTCTACCGCAGTGGTGAAAATTTTTGCAGGTTGTAAAGTTTCGCGAATATGGGAGGTAATTTCACTTAATATTTGGGCTTGTTCAGCTACAGTTTCTTGTTTGGCTAGTAAATTATGCAACTGATCTGTCATCTGATTGATTCCAGTCATTAAGCTTGCTAATTCACTCGCGATCGCTTTTTTTTGAGTTACTGGATAGGATGGTGGTAATGGACTATGATTCGGACTAAGATGGGCTTCGCTGATCTGTTCCTCTGGTGCCGATTCTACTCCTGGTGGTAAGGATGGCATTGTTTTGCTTGGAGGTGAGGGAATTAACGACGATCTCTGAAAGTCTTTGCGGAAATTACCCGGTTTATAAGGTGTGTGTGTCATTTTTTTTGACTGAATAGTAAAAAAAGTTATTAGTTGGAGAGAAAAAATTATCCTCTGCGGATTTCTGTACTTTCCTGTCCTAATTGGGGTGTGGTTAGCAATGATTCTATATCTAAAACTAGCAAATTTTCGCCGTTCGGGTTTTGCCATTCACCAATAATTGCATTACTTAAAACTGGTCTAGTTTTAGTTGAACTAGGTACTTTGATCTGGTTGAGATGACAGCTAATCATCTGACCAACTGCAAATATTGCTAAACCTAAAAATTTACCTTTTCCTTGGACGATTAAGATGCTATAATTAGGCTGCCGCCAATCTTGAGCAAATAAAGGCTTAAAGCCTAATAAATCGCCTAAATCCATCAACCATAAAATTCCTCCTCTCCAATTACAAACCCCCATTACGGCTGGGGGCATATCGGGAATTGGTGCTATTTGACCAGGAGATAAACTCAGGATTTCTGCTAATTGCTCAGTCGGTAGCATTCCTTGGATCTGGGCAGTGATGGAAAAACTGAGAAAACGTTGCATGGAGATTAACCTTTGGCAAATTGTCTGATCGTTGCTACTAACTCTTGTTCATCGACCGGTTTAGTTAAATATGCTGATGCACCTTGTTTTATTCCCCAAGCTTTATCGATTTTCTCGCTTTTACTAGAGCAAATAATTACGGGAATATCACAAGTTTGTTTACTTTTTTTCAAGTCTCGACACAGCCCAAATCCACTCTGACCAGGTAAGACTACATCTAGGAGAATGGCATCAAACCTTTTTTGGTCAAGCATGGCTTTTGCTGCTTCTGCTGTTGTCACCGTGGTGATGTTGAAACCCGCTTTCTGGAGAGAGGTTGAAAAAAACTGGGCTTCAGTCATCGTATCTTCTACGACTAAAATAGTCGCCATATAGTATTGGGGTACTTTTTCTAACAGGACTTAATTAAGTATAACTAAAAAATTCTCATTTGTATATGGCTTCTATCTGATGATTTTTCAGATAAAAGCTACTTCCATTAATATTAAGAAATTATCGCTTTTTTTGCCAAGATTAAGTATAATAGCGGATCAAACCGTTAAATACTTTTGAATCATTTGCAGTACTTTCTCGGATTCAGGTGGTTTACTTAAAAAATCTGAGGCTCCGGTAAGTTTGGCCCTGGTGCGATCGACAATTCCATCCCTACTGGTTAGTATGATAATCGGAGTCTGCCCAAAGGTTGGTGTTTTTCGTAAAAAATTACACAGAGAATAACCATTAGTATCGGGCATTACTACATCTAGGAAAATTAAGTCCGGTTTCTCTTTGACTAAAGTAGACATCTGGGTAAGTGGCTCGGTAATCTTTAAGAGCCGATATCCCGCAGGAAGCAGAATTTTTTCTAAGCTTTGGGCAACCACTGGACTGTCATCGATACAAGCAATTAAAGGTTTAGGAATATGGCTCGGATTGACAGAAGTGGCTGTTGGTGCTATTGGTGCTGGTAAATCAGCTACTTCTCGCAGTTCGATCGCTCCCTTTTCCACGAAGGGTATTAAAGCATTAGTGACCGCAATTAGCGATCGCTGCATCTGACGCGCAATATCCCAAAGAGTATTATTACCACTCAGATATTGCATGAAACCAGTTTGACTAGATTGATATTGTTTTAAAGTTGGTGCCAAGTGAGGATAAATATGTGATAACCCTTTTTCTTGCCATTGTTGCCACAGTTTAACTGCTTGTTGCCAACCTTGTTCTATTTCTAAAGGAGATAGCGTCAGATTAAACGGAGTTTCGCTCAAGGGTGTAAGTCGAGCAATCCAATGACTATGCAGATTTTTCTGACTGGTGATATTAAAAAAAACTTCTTGTGTATTAGTCCGAATAATGGCTTTACTTAGATGTAAGCTCAATAACTTTTGATTAATTGCTTCATATAGGAGTTGATATTCCCAAAGTTGATCTTTAATGGCAAAAGGAAGGTTAAGAAGTGTTTGCAGTCCCTTCTTGTCTTTTTCTTTCTGGTGCATTAACAAAGAACCAGAACTCTCGTCAATTCTGTCTAAGTTAGAATTGCAGATTTGGAGAGTTCTGTACCAACGTCTTACCCGATGTTTAGAGTCGGTAGCATATACTAAACGTCCGGAAAAAAAATAAAGTTCCCATTGACGGGAGCTAGTAAAACTATCATTGTTCAGCGAATCATTGCTAGTTAAGGATAATTCTCCAGTTGCTTTACTTTGGCTGATTTCAGCAAGTTTAGGTAAAATTCCTGTTAATTCACTTATAGCAGTAGGTGCTAACATTGATATCCTCCCCTTCCGGTAATTGCTATACTTTTATCCAATATAACAAGTTTTTTGGGGGATAATTGTGATTTGTCTCACATTATTAGTTAGCTAAACCGCTTAATTTTTTAGCCTAAAATTCCCTTGATTAATGTTGTTAAACTCAATCACTTAGTTGAATGGTAATATTTGTTACTAATCGCTAGTTTAAATTAATTTGCCTAGCTTTTTCAATCGCTGATGTAATTAAATTTTGGATTTTAATCGTCAATTAGGATCCAATCTTTTAATTGGTTAACCTAATTATTTAATAAGTTGGTTGATGGCTAATTAAAAGTATAAAAATAACAAATAATTTGCTATGTTCGATTTTCTGATTTGCCCAAATAGGACATAGTTGGGAGTTATCAAGCGCGATCGGGAAAATCTTTTTGAACAAAAAAATCCCCAACAAAAATCAGGTAATCAAAAAATTACCGATTGATAAGTTTTAATCTAGTCAGCAAAAACTAAGCTATTATGCCAATTGGGCATAGATTCATCTGAGATAACTCGAGAAGAATTAACTGGTAAATATTTAGCGATTACCTGTAAAACCTTCTGTGCTTCGGGTGGTTTTCCTAAAAAATCGGAAGCTCCAACCAGTTTAGCTCTCGTCCGGTCAAAAATTCCATCCTGACTGGTGAGAATGACAATAGGTGTTTTGGCAAATACAGGGGTTTTTCGCAAAAAGCTACAAAGGGAATAACCACTGGTATCTGGCATGATTAAATCGAGGAAAATTAACTCTGGTTTTTGTTTGACCAAAATCGACATTTCTCGTAAGGGGTCTTGAATTCTCAACAATCCATAACCTGCTGGTCGGAGGATAATTTCTAAACGGTGGCTGATTACAGGACTATCATCTATACAAGCAATCAAACCTCTAGAGGAAGCAGAAGATTGGGGGAGAATGGGAGTTGGAGCCACAGGAGCAATTAAATCAGGGATCTCCTGGAATTCAATCTTACCTTGTTTAACTAAGGGTAGCAAAAAGCGAGCTGCTTTGGTAATTGAAGTTCTCAGCGCGACAGCCAGATCCCAAAGAGTATGTTTACCTGTCAACCATTTGGAAAGCAGGGCTGAATTTTCGGGAGAAGTTTGTGGTAAAGAGTTGGCATTGCGCCAGATTAGTCCTAAATTAAGGTTAATTTGCCCTAACCCCATTTCTTGCCATTCTTTGGCGATGCTTTGACCGTAAGCATTGAGTTGATCGACTTCTAGTAACGCAATTTGAGATGTTGGTGCTTTGTAGGTTTGCCAAACACTCTTACATGGTAATGGATAATTGGCTATTTCTACGAAAACTTCTTGGGCACTGCTTTGAATGACCGCTTTAGCTTGAGCTAAACTAATTTCCCCTGCGGCGATCGCCTGGGATAGTTGTTGATGTTCCCATAGTTCGTTCCCTTTCATCGCCGTAGAGATTAATTTCTGCTGGGAAGCGATCGCTGGGCAATGTTGTTTAATGGCCCGCCACCACTGTCGCACGCGGTGTTTTTGACCATAAGCATAAATAATCCGTCCCAGAAAAAAATATAGGTGCCATTGGTAATCGACACTACGGAGAATTAATTCGCCGGTTGCTTGTTTTTGACTGAGTTGAGCTAGCCCGGGATAAATCTTTGTTAATGACGAAAACTCTGATAGTAGCATTTCTTTGGGTGGGAATTACCTATATGTCTTAACATATTGTAATATTTTGCTGCTATCTAGGTAAGGGTATTTCCCACATCTTTTCTATCCGTAAATTTACGGATGAGAAATTATGATCTATCGGTAGTAACAGGGATTTTTTACTCCCAAAAAAAAGCCATGACAGAATTGTCATGCAGAGGATCATCTGTAATTTTTACGCAATTACACTGAACGTGCTAAAGTTAAGCTGGTGGGGTGAATCTCAGTCATCTTCTCGGCTGGCTGGTGTTTAACTTCTGGTTGGAGATATTTGTGAACCATTTGCAAAACTTTTTGCGCTTCTGGTGGTTTACCCAGAAAATCTGAAGCCCCGGTTAACTTAGCTCTGGTGCGATCAACTATGCCATCGCGACTGGTCAAGATAATAATGGGGGTTTTTTGGAAGACAGGAGTTTTGCGTAAAAAGGTACAAAGGGCATAACCAGTAGTATTGGGCATAATTAAGTCGAGGAAAATTAAATCTGGTTTGTGTTTAACCATTGTCGAAATTTGTCTGAGGGGTTCAGTTATTTTCATCACTCGATATCCAGCTGGGGCGAGAATTTTCTCTAAAGCCTGAGTGATCACTGGACTATCATCAATACAAGCGATTAATTTTCCAGGAGTAGCAGAATTAACGGTCGTAGCTGGGGGTTTAGGAGTTGGTAACGCTACATCTCCAACTTCTCTGAGTTCAATTTTGTTACTTTCAATCCAGGGTAGCAACAATCCAGTTAGGGCTGAGACTGGACGCTGGATTTGCCATGCAATATCCCAAAGCGTATTTTTACCGTTGAGTAACTGGAGTAGACGAATTTTATCTTGCCCAGGTTGAGGTGTTCTTAATACTGGTGCTAACATCGGCGAAATATGACTTAAACCAGACTCTTGCCATTCTTGCCATAGCTTTTGTCCTTCTTGGAATACTTCATCTATTTCCTGAGAGGATAGAGGTAGACTTAAAAATCTTTCTGGACAATGTTGTCCACCAGGAAACCAAGAAATAGTAGATTCTAGTTCTCCATTCACACTAAAAAAGATTTCTTTGGCGCTATTATAGATAACTTTTTTCGCTTCTGATACACTAAGTTTATTTTCAATCAATTTTTGATGGAGGATTTGGAATTCCCAAGGTTGAGTAAACCCTTCAGTTTTGGTGGCAGTTTTAGCTGGTCCGATCTCTCCAGGGTTTTTGAGCATTTCTGCGGCTAAACTTGGACTACCTTGCTGTAAAGCTCTAAACCACCGTCTGATCCGATGTCTCATCCCCGTAGCATAAAGTAGACGTCCCACAACAAAATAAAGGCTACATTGACGATCCCCAGTAGCAAAATTTAATTCGCCGGTAGCTCGTTGTTGACTGATGATCTCGAGCTGCTGCGCTAGTTTAGAATTTTTAGATGATAAATTAGATAGCATTTTTTCCCCAGAAGACTTTTATTAATCTAAACCTAATCATAAGTCTTGAGTCATAGCTTATTCATCAGTGAATGTACCGAAAGGTTTTTAAATAGTTTTTAAGTTAACCTGCTTCCTGTTTGCCATCAACACCATGACTTGCCCCCCCTGGGAAAATCGATTCTGACTAATTTTTATTGGTGATGACAAAATAACTTGGGAGTTTAATTAAATCGGTTGTTTTGTCTGTCATATTTTTAATGCTCCTCCTCAGTTTAATTACTGAAGTTCTCAGTTATCTAGGATTTTGGAGAAAATAAATGTTACCAATTTATCAAAATATCAAGTATTTTTAGTTGCTAAAGCAAATGCTTCACCTTGATTAGTATAAAAGCGGAGATAGTTCCAGTAATTTTCAAAAACTGCTTTAACATAGTCTTTGGTTTCCGGAAAGGGAATATTTTCAATAAATTCATCGGGGTCTTTAAACCCATACTTTTGGACCCAATCCGTCACATTGCCCGGGCCCGCATTATAACTAGCGACAGCTAAGAGGGAATTGTTCTTATATTCATCATGGATATGGTCAAGATACCAAGTGCCGATCGCGATATTATCACTAGGGTGATTGAGTTGATAGGTTTTTAAGGGAATTTTTTCGGCCACCCAACTCGCCGTTTCGGGCATAACTTGCATTAACCCGGTGGCCCCAACGCTAGATTTGATGCTGGGCATAAATCGTGATTCTTGCCGAATTAAAGCATTAACTAGCAAAGGGTTAATGGTGTGCTGTTTAGACCATTTTTCAATCAGGTCGAAATAAGGAAACGGGTAGAGTGCTTGCCAATAGGCAATTTGTTGTCTAATGGCTAAATATTGCGATCGCTCTTCAGGAGTATCTCGGCGATCCAAACTTGATACCATAAAGATCCCATCTAGGCGATCGCCCACACCGATTCTCATTAATCCATCAGTAAATTGTTCAGCAACTGTGGGTTGGATCGGATTTTTAAATTCTACTTGCCACAAAGTCCAAGCATCCTGATCTTGCCCTAATAAATAGAGTTCTTGCAAAGTAGTTGATCCCGTTAATAAACGAGTCCGCAGGGGTCGCTTTAAGACGGGCATCAATTGATTTATATTATTAAAATCTCCGACTTTTTTACCTAGCAGTACCGCCGATCGCCACGCATAGTATGATTCTGGGTATTTGCTTAACGTATATTCAAAGGATGTTTTCGCTTCTTGGGAATGCCCCAACTGGGCTGCCCATTTGCCGACCCAAAAACTTGCTTCTGGGGCTAATTCACTGTTAGGGTTTTCGGCGGTAATTTGTTGCGCCCATTGCCAAGCTCCTTGGAGATCACCAAGATTTAAACGTTGTTTAGCAATTTTCCACCGGACTTGAGCGGCTGATTCTGATTGACTATATTGAGTTAGAAGTAACTGTCTGGCTTGATAAGCTGATTTGGCACTAGACAGACTATCAAGAATATCCGCTTTATTTAAAAGTGCTTCTCCCGCCTGATCGGGGAAATGTTCGATGGCTCGATCCAGATAAAAAGAGGCATCTTTTGGCTCTGCTAGTTTCGCTAGACGCAGTAGAGCGATCGCCGTTTCTTTCGCATCGGGAAAATCTTTAACCAATTGCCGATAGATGGGTTTTCCTTCGAGTCCTTTACCATCTAGTTGTAGCCCTCTGGCGGCTCGATAAAGATTACGAGGAGTCGGATTAGCTCTGGCGTAGGCGATCGCCGCTTTACCATATAATTGTTTTTCCCAGTAAGCAAAGCCAATCAATTCCCAGTCTTCCGATTTTAATTGGGGTGGCTTCTGGGTGAGGAGTTGCTCCAGAATTGTATTAATGTCGGTACGATAAAAGCCGTATTTTACCATCAACATCATTAATGGTAATTGTTTCGGGTTTTGTTGTAATTTTAAGCGGACAATTTCCAACGTACTGGGATGACTGGGAAACTGGGCGATCGCTTGGTCCCAATATTTGGGGTTAGTTTGGCCGAGGGCCAATAAAGCATAGGCCGCCACCGGGTCATTTCCGTAATTATTCAGTAATTCCTGCCAAGACGCAATAGTTTTAGTTTTATCACCAATGAGTTCATAAGCTTGGGCTCGTTTGAGCGCCACATAACTGGCTAAGAGGGGATATTCTTGTTCTAGTCCTTCTAACCATTGCAGCGCTTTCTTGCCCTGCTTTTGTTCAATCAGATCGCTGGCTAAAATATATCGAGAACGACTCCGATCTAGAGATTTCGGTCCTTGAGCCAAAGCTTCTAATTGAGCGATTCGGTCTGACGGTGGTAGTTCGACTAACTGAATCAGTGCTGAGTTAGTGAGAGGGGCTTCTGTTTGCATGAACTTAGGCTGGAGTTGGCTAAGACTTGTTGATTTCATCGCCCAGATGATGGCACCAATCACCAAAGCACTTAACCCAACACCAACCACTAGAGAATTTCTAGGTTTCCGTTTTCTCAACATTAATCCTCACTGGTTTTTCTAAGTGCGTCTAGTCAGAATCCATTTCAGTAGTTACCCAGCCAAAAACAAATTCGTTCGGTGGCCATACTTTCATGAGCAAGTAAGTGTATTCATGATCCAAGCACCTACTCCTGAGAGAAAATTTTTAGTGGTATCCATCTATGGCTACATTTAGTTCAAAACTTGTCATCCTATTGCCTAGGAATTTTCCGCACCCTGTGATCCAGTTTTAATCGTTATGTACATAGAAAGCAATTACTATTCTAACAGTCCTCCACTTTGAATTACACCGGACATCTTACCAAGTAGTAGTCAAACTTGGTAAATATTTTGTGGATCAAAGATCACTTCTGCAACAATCCGTAACTCAATCGAAGGTTGGGACATCCTGACAATTTGCCATGATTAATCGGATTGTTGGCTGAATTGTCACCAAAAGCAGTTATTGTTGATCGGTCAAACTTTGATATATGAGATTAGCAGCGAAACGGCTAAATTGGATCAGGAATTTTTTCTTGTCGCTATTTAATTTTTTAAATATGTCACATTAATTGTGCAATTACCACTGCTAATTAATCTAGTTTTAATCGTGATGATTAATCTAGTTTACTCAAATCAGCAACCAGGTTGATGCCAAGATTAATCTTGCTTTGAGAGACTTAGGTGCAGTTGTTTGGGAATTAATTGGGGAAAATAGGGGATGGACGGGTTGATCGAGCAGGAATCTGTCAAGATTAGTTAAGAATGAATTAAAATATTTTGAGGCAAAAAAATGGATGTTCGTGGAACTGATACTCTGTGCTGGGACTGGTCTGGTGATACTCTGGTGATTGGCTTATTTGAGGACATGGAGTTAACGGACGATCTGGTAGCACTGGATAAAAAGCTCTGCGGAGGATTGACAGAACTGATCAGTGAGACAGAATTTAAAGGAAAAGAAGGTAGTCGTAATATTACGAGAGTGGATCGCAATAGCCTGATGCGGAAAATTGCTCTAGTTGGACTCGGTCAGCGAGATGGCGCTAAATTAGACCAGTGGCGCAAAGCAGGAGCGATTTGCGCTCGGTTAGCAAAAAAAGAAAAAATTAAGACTCTGGGGATACAATTACCAATACATCAGTATGACCCAGCAGTGATTACTCAAGCCATGGTCGAAGGCTTAGAATTGGCAGTCTATCAAGATTATCGGTTTAAATCTGAATCAGATGATCAAGCTTTGAAACTGGAACAAGTAGATTTATTAGGCTTGGGCGATCAATCAGCAGCGATTGATCGCGCTCGTACTATTAATGCTGGAGTGATCCTGGCACGTCAATTGGTGGCAGCCCCAGCTAATCGGGTCACACCAGAAATACTGGCCCAAACTGCTCTGGCGATCGCGGCTGAATATGGTTTAGCGGTGGAAATTTTGGAGCGAGCTGATTGTGAACAACGGGGAATGGGGGCTTTTTTAGGAGTGGCTCAAGGTTCGGATCTCCCTCCCAAATTTATCCATCTCACCTATACACCAGCAACTACTCCGAGAAGGAAATTAGCGATTATTGGTAAAGGGATTACCTTTGATTCGGGAGGACTGAATCTGAAAGTCTCGGGGAGTGGGATTGAATTGATGAAAACTGATATGGCTGGTGCTGCAGCTACTCTGGGTGCAGCGAAAGTAATTGGGCAGTTAAAACCAGATGTAGAAGTCCATTTTATTAGTGCTGTGACGGAGAATATGATTAGTGGTCGAGCCATTCACCCAGGTGATATCCTCACTGCATCTAATGGTAAGACGATTGAAGTGAATAATACTGATGCTGAAGGACGTTTGACTTTGGCTGATGCTTTGGTCTTTGCTGAACAATTGGGAGTAGATGCGATCGTGGATTTGGCGACTTTAACTGGTGCTTGTGTGATTGCTCTGGGTGATGATATTGCGGGACTATGGAGTTCAAGTGATGCGATCGCCTCGGAATTATTACAAGCATCGAGCCTAGCTGGAGAAAAATTGTGGCGGATGCCTTTAGAAGAAAAGTATTTTGAGGGGATGAAATCGATCGTCGCTGATATGAAAAATACTGGTCCGCGTAGTGGTGGAGCGATTTCTGCGGCGATGTTTTTGAAGCAGTTTGTTAAGGATACCAATTGGGCGCATTTAGATATTGCTGGTCCGGCTTGGATAGATAAAGAAAATGCTTATGTTAGTGCTGGTGCAACTGGTTTTGGTGTCCGGACTCTGGTGAATTGGGTGGAGCTAACTTGATCTGATCAGGCTGATGATTCTACCAGAACAATTGTTGGACTAGGGCTGTTTCATGCTCGATCCTCACCTGTGATCGACCTAACCCCCCAACCCCCTTCCCTGCGAGGGCAGGGGGAGTAATTAAGTTAAGTGTAGGGGTGAAGCATTCGGGCGACAATTGAACAATCAAACCAGTAATATTATACCCGAATGCTTCGCCCTTCTTCTGTGCCGAGAGTTCCCAAAAAATTCTGAACTGAATGTATTATATATCTAGTTGATCTGTTGGTTGCATAGATGGCAGGGCAAAGCATTTCGGTCATATTATTCTTCCCTTCGACTACGCTCAGGGTAAACGCTTCAGCAATTATTTATGCGCCGAAATGCTTTGCCCCTACGAGGAACTGAACTGGATTGGTATTTAATCAGCGATCGCTTGTAGATCAATCGGGTGTAGGGGCGAAGCATTCGGGCGATAATTTACCGCTTAAACCAGCAATATTATATCCGAATGCTTCGCCCCTCTTCTGCGCCGAGCTCCCCAAAAATTCTTAACTGAATGTATTGTAATATCTAGTTGATCTGTTGGTTGCATAGATGGCAGGGCAAAGCATTTCGGTAATATTATTCTTCCCTTCGACTACGCTCAGGGTAAACGCTTCAGCAATCATTTATGCGCCGAAATGCTTTGCCCCTACGAGGAACTGAACTGGATTGGTATTTAATCAGCGATCGCTTGCCGATCAATCGGATGTAGGGGCGAAGCATTCGGGCGATAATTTACCGCTTAAACCAGCAATATTATATCCGAATGCTTCGCCCCTCTTCTGCGCCGAGCTCCCCAAAAATTCTTAACTGAATGTATTGTAATATCTAGTTGATCTGTTGGTTGCATAGATGGCAGGGCAAAGCATTTCGGTAATATTATTCTTCCCTTCGACTACGCTCAGGGTAAACGCTTCAGCAATCATTTATGCGCCGAAATGCTTTGCCCCTACGAGGAACTGAACTGGATTGGTATTTAATCAGCGATCGCTTGCCGATCAATGGGGTGTAGGGGCGAAGCATTCGGGCGATAATTGAACAATCAAACCAGCAATATTAGATCCGAATGCTTCGCCCTTCTTCTGCGCCGAGCTCCCCAAAAATTCTGAACTGAATGGATTGTAATATCTAGTTGATCTGTTGGCTACATAGATGGCAGGGCAAAGCATTTCGGTAATATTATTCTTCGTTTCAGCAATCATTTATGCGCCGAAATGCTTGCCCCTACGAGGAACTGAACTGGATTGGTATTTAATCAGCGATCGCTTGCCGATCAATGGGGCGTAGGGGCGAAGCATTCGGGCGACAATTGAACAATCAAACCAGCAATATTATACCCGAATGCTTCGCCCTTCTTCTGCGCCGAAATCCCCAAAAATTCTTAACTGAATGTATTATAATATCTAGTTAATCTGTTGGTTGCATAGATAGCGAGGGCAAAGCATTTCGGTAATATTATTCTTCGCTTCAGCAATTATTTATGCGCCGAAATGCTTTGCCCCTACAAAGAACTGAACTGGATTGGTATTTAATCAGCGATCGCTTGCCGATCAATCGGGCGTAGGGGCGAAGCATTCGGGCGACAATTGAACAATCAAACCAGCAATATTATATCCGAATGCTTCGCCCTTCTTCTGCGCCGAGCTCCCCAAAAATATCATAGTTTAAGCAACTAATGAAATGCTGCAAACCTCATTCCTACGTCATCCAATTTTTCTGAAAAATATTGTTGATCTTTTAAAAAAGCTATATGTTAGAGTCTAGAGAAGAGAAAAGAGACAACCACTAGAGTCGGCACCACCGGCCCACCACCCATCCCACAACACCCACACACACGGGAGGTGTCCCACCGGAGCCGATATCTTAAAAGTGAGGTCAGAGTAGCTCAACCAGCTTCCTCCTTTTCTCCAACCGACTTCATTTGCTAGTTTAACATAAGTATCGGAATCATAACTACAATCTAGCTTACCACCCAATTTGAGCCAGATTTTCTTCTGGACTGAAAACCCAAATTTGTCATTAGAATGCTTTAACCACAACTGGTCAATGATCCGCAGTTCATTTTTCGGAAAATTACGACAATTATCTTTTGTTAACCATTCCTCTTTTTCCCTGTTCATAATTTTTAACATGACTCGACCAGTTTCTTGATCTGCTTCTTTCCATTTTTTGTCTGATAACAATTGATCCAGTTTCCTCAAATCAGCTCTAGATGTAACTAAATTAACTTGGGGTGGTGGAGAAATTGGGGTAGGGATTTGAGGAGGTTCAACAACTATTTTTGCTTGTTCTTGACGAATCCCGTCAATTTTATCGGCAACATCATCCCGCTTTTCAATTATGCTAGTAATCCCAAGACCGATCGCTTGATTATAATCTTGGACAGCCTGTTCATATTGTGCTAAAGCAGTATTAAGATCGTTTATACTTGAAGCACGGTTACCAAGCTGATTATAAGCATCTCCTCGATACCGAAAAGCCTCGGCATAATTAGGCTGAAGTTCTAGAGTGCAAGTAAAATCAGGAATAGCTTGATCTGGTTGTTTCAACTTCAGATAGGCTAAACCGCGCTGATAGTGACCCCGAATAGATTGAGCATCTAGTTGAATAACTTGATCAAAATCTGTAATTGCTAGATTATATTGGGATGCTTGCATTCTCCTCATCCCTCGCTCAAAACAAGCATCAACTATACTAAAATGGTCTTCTCCTAAAGCTGTCAAACATTGATTCAGTTGATCCACATACCCCAGGTCAGCAGGAATAACTACAGATGCTATTACTGTTAATAACACTTTAGTTAATTCCACCTGATTGTTTAAGTTATCTTCCTTCAGTAAAACATCTTCAGGAATCAAGCTAGCATCGCGCAATTCTAGCCAAGATATAAGGGCGTAATTAATTTGCCCTCTTGCCCAAAATTTATCATCTAAATGCGTTAAATTTAGGGCAAAATCTAAGGCTAAATTTGGCACCCGATAGGGATTAATCAACTTGATAGTTTGATAGATACCGCGATAGATGAAAAAAATGATATTGATGATTTCATTTTTCAAATTAGTATCATCAATTTTTGCTAATAAATCTGGTAAAAGCGTCGGCAATAGCGGCATAACATCATAATGATAAAGATGATACTGATCTGCTGCTAAACCTGCTAAAATACAATGAACATTACCCAAAAATTCTGCTAATTCTTGGATATATTCATCTTCATTAACCCGATAATCACGCCGTCTATTTCTACCTTGTTGCTGATCTCTTTTTTCCGCTTCTAAAACCTTTAAATTTTCCTCATCATCGCCCCCTTCTTCTGCGATTTCTTTAGGGGTTTTACCTTCATCCATTAGTTGAATTCTAGTTTCTCGCCAAAGACGGGCATTTTCTCGCGCTAATGGATAAAGCAGATCTTTCCAGGGAATAGATAGGATTCTTTTGTAGCGATAGTGAATGTCCATACTATCCCAACTGGCGATATAGATATTAATAAAATCCCCATCAACCTTCGATTCTAAAATTAGAGTAGGGATCGATTGATGAGTATAGTACAAATTTTCCATCGCTCCTTCAGAATGCAACCTTTTACTATCCCAAACTCCCCCTAAAAATTTAGTTGGTCTGATGCTACTTTCTACAGGATAATGATGAGAATCTTGCAAAAACTCACGCAATTTATCTGTTAATGCTGTTTCAATTTTAGCAAGCCCTTGTCCAGCATGAGAAAATTTCTCAAATTCAACTGCGGGAGGTGAAATAATCACTAATAAAGGTACTGGTTTACTAGCATCAAATTTTCTGTAAATATTGAGAGTGGGAACAGAATTAGAAATCAAGGGATGATTATTGAGAATGCGTTGATATTCCGCTGACATCATCATGTTTTGTAACTGAATAGATGCCTGAATAAACATCGTTTCGCGGTCATATTTTCTTAAATTCCATTCATGTTCCTGCCGCGCTTGTATTAATTGTTGTTCAAAATCTTGCCTTTGCTGCAACCGGATATTTTCCCATTCTTGTCGGAATCTTTCGATTTTCTGTTGATTTTCGTGGCTCAAATTAGCCAATTGAATTGCTTCATCATGCTTGCGTCTTGCTTCTTCATAAGTAAATTGTTGATTGTCTTTTTGCAAATCATATTGATTTATCCATTGCACTTGTAATTCTTCCATTCTAAATTCTTGCCGCCGAGTTTCCATGAGGGCGCTAAATTCGTGGCGGTCTTGCTGTAAATGCCAATCTGCTACTATTCTATTGTTAGTGTTTTGTCGGTTAGATTCGATAGTATCTAAAGTGTTTTTTCTGGAAACTAATCTTCCTGCTTCCATCTGAAAATTCGCATTAATCTGTTTGTCAGTATTGATAAGGTTAGCGGTAGCTGTGGCAGTTTGGGGCATATAAAGCATCATTCCTGTAGCTATACCATTAGCTAAATCTTTTGCTCCATTCCAAATGTTACCAGCAACAGTTGTGATGCTATTCCAACAGTATTTCAGTATGTTCATGTTTGGGTTTCCTGCTAATTTATGATGTCTTTTATCAGATTGGGTTGAGTCTGCGTACCTTCCGGACTGCGTTTATGTAATCTTAGACTTTAGTAAAACAGATTAAAAATTCGGCGTTGCTGATTTACGGTATAAATAAATTTGTAGGGGCTTATGGCAATATAGAGGGCGTATGGCCATACGCCCCTACAGAATTTTCCAATTATATCATACTCTGATTAAACAACGCCCTAAATTCCTTTTACCTCTGGAGCAGATGAAACCTTATACACCAAAGAAGCTGACATTTGAGAGTAAGGCTCAAGGTGAAAATTCCAAGTACAAAAACCATTTTCATCAGGCATTATGCCATCAGTCGTTTCCTTTGCAATTACCTCAATTTTAACTTGTTCCAACTCAGAAATAGGCACCCGTTCAGTAGTTTTAATTACTCTCGATTCTGCTCCAATATTAGACAGGAATAACTTAATTGTCTTAGTGACTAAATTCCATTTGGTCAGATGATCCTGTTCCTCTTTCTGAGTCTGAGTTCTTTGCACTCGCATTGCTTCATCTGGTCCCCATCCTAAAGTAAATTTCTCTCCAGGAGCAATAAATAGTACAGATGTTCGACCGACAAACCCAGATGTCCGTACTAAATCTACGGGTCCTGCTAAAATAGGTAATTTAGCTGTATTTGTCTGTTCGCTCTTGAGAACTACCTGCAAAGACATTTCTGGCATCCAAATATACTCAATATCTGCTTCTGAATCAAAGGAAAAGATGGGAACGCGATAAGGACGACCATCTGAAGGAATAGTTGCTTTTCTAGTCGGACGAAGATTACGAACTTCTCCCCCGTCATCAACACCAGGTAAAGTCACTGCTCTGGGATCTCTTGGCACAAAAGGCGCAAAAGGACTATCAACTGGTACTCCTCGTCCACTTATATTATTAACATCTTGTTCACGTAGTTCAATCTCTATTTTCTTAGATTTTTCTATTACATCTAATTCTTCATCTGTCAATAGAGGTGGCTCAGTTCCTAGGGAAGCACGGGCAGTAGAAAATACTAAATCTACATCATGCCAATCTTCCCCTGTGCGTTGCCAAACACAGCCATCCGTGCGAAAAGATAGAGTCGGTTTATCTCCTAGCAATAAACGCGCTTGGTGCCAAGGTCGCCAAATTGCATTGGGAACTACATAATCAAAAATAATTTCGTATTCCCCTGCTTGAGGAATCATTAAATCTGCCTCAATATTGGCAGTGTAGAGCATATCTGGACGGGATAAAGCTTGGGCTTTAGCAACTAAATTATTAATTTTTTCCTGTAAATCTTCCTGAGTGTGATGATTATTTAAAATTTCAGCACGTAAATCTCGCAACTGTTTAAATAGGGTGGATATTTGTTCTCGCCAAGTTTTAGGATCTATTTGTCCCCAAACCGCGTCTATGGGTAATTCTTGCAAACTTTTAGCTAAGATATTATTAATTTTATTAATACAGGATTCCAAGTGTTCACAGTCTTCAGTCAGATGATCAAAAGTTTTAGTAAGAGAATTTATTTCTTCTTCTAGAGCTTTAATTTCATCTGGTTTATCTGCTTCTTTAATTAACATTTTACGGCGGACACGAACATCATCAATACGTGCATCAGGATAGTTTTGCGAGAATTCTGCCCGTAGAGATTTATCAGACAGAACTGGTGCAACTTGCAATATTTTAATCCGCCAAAACCCTTGATTTAGTTGAGCTTTGCCAATTCGTCTTACTTGGGCACGGTCTTCGAGAAGTGTCACAATTGAAACAGGTGCATTGAGAGTTAATTCTTGGACGATCGCATTTGATGATTGAATTGATTGCATAAGTGATCTCATTAGTTAATTCTTGCACAAGGTTCATTTATAATTGAATTGATTAAAAACAAAATTAGTAACTGAATTACTCCCTCCGATTTCCTCCAATTACTTCATGATCAACAAAAGTTTTAATCTTATAATCAACTGACAAGCTTTTTTGTTCTTTAGCAGCTATTTCCAAATGCCAAAGATAACCACCTTTAATTGGTGTCTCACGTTCTTGTTGCTGATATTGTTCCCAAGCTGGAGAGACTTGCTCTATTTGTACTTCAACTTTAGCACCTTCTTTGGGAATAGGAAGACGTTCCCGCACTTCAATTTTAGCATTTCTAGAAAGATAATTTATAATTTCAATTTTGATCTGGTGACGAAATTCATTAAATGCTACAATTGTCTCGCTAGAACGTGCTTCGCTATAGGAAGTATTGCGAACTACTTTAATTGCTTGTTCAACTCCTAATCCTAATTCCATCTGTCCTTGAGACGGAACTGTGACAATATTAGTAGACAAAATATATTCACCATCAATATATACATCAGCCGGACCACTTAACAATGGTGCTGTGAGAGGATTGCGAAGTTGAGCAATTCGGAAAACATTGGTATCTTCGCGAGGAACTACCACATAGCGCACATCGACATCAGTAGTTTTGCTAGTTAGTGCAACAGAATGAAATTGACCATCTGAAGGAATATCAATCCTACCATCAGCATTATAGAAATAGTCAAAAGAACCAGAAGCTTCTTCTACTTCAATTCCACCTGGAGGAAGTGGTAATGAATAACATTCTCTTGCGTTGGATTGAGCTTGTTTCACTACTCTCCAGATATCAAAATTCACCACAACTTGTTGCTGTTTAAGGGGTTTTAAGTAAGCTTCTCCTTGTGATTCGATCGATAATTTACCGCGTTTAATGACATCATCATATGCTCCAATCCTCATGATACCGTAGGTAAACCAATTATTTACTAAATCACTATTTGAAAAAATTTTATTTAGTCTACCAGAAGATAAAGAAGAGAATCTCTGCATATCATAAGATTCAGCATGAATTTTTTCTATATTTTGGGATGTTTTCCGTTTTTTCTGTGCTTCTTTTCGTGACATCGGCTTCTCCAAATCTTCCCAGTCACTATCGTCCGAAAATTTTAGAAAATCATCTTGGTTTTCTTGAGGTTTTTCTAGGAAAGATTCTAATTCATCAAACAGTCTAATTTCCTGAGCTTTTTTTTGATAGTTTTGAACTTTTTCTTCTTTCTTTATGCTTATATAGGGAATGGAAACAGTAGCAGTAGCACTTTCTTTTTGTCTATCAAAATCCTCAAATAAAATCTCCGCCCCCACAGGTGGTTTACGCCAACCAACTTTTCTGATTTCCTGTTGCGCTTTTCCTAATCGCAAAGATGGTAATTCTGGTATTCCACACCAACGGTTCGGTTTAGCTGTACAGAGTTCTAATCTGACACTCGACCAATCTTCTCCGGTTCGCTGACAAATTAATGCTCTGACTGCTATTGTGGCTTGATTTTCAGCACTATTCAACCGACAAACATAGGTTGGTATCCACCTTGCACCTGGGACAAAATATTCAATAAATAATTGAATTGTTTGATTTAGATCAGGGGATTCATTTTCATAACTTAAACTAACAGTTACTGTTTTTCGTAATTCTTCTGGTTTGGCATTTCTCGCAGTCGAAGCGATCGCTTTTTGCTGTTCTAAATCATCTAAATTTTCTTCCGCTTTAGCTAGCTTTTCTAAATTCTCCCGCTTTTCCTGAATTCTGAGGCGAATTTGTTCATCACTAAAATTAGCTAATGCTAATCTAGCACCCAGGGGTGAAGGAGGTGGTGCGACACCAATATCGCTGTCTGGACGGGCGGGTACTTCTAATTGATTTAGTACATCAATCTCATGATCAATTAAATCGATAATATCTTCAATTTTTGCTACTTCAATCTCCGCTCTACGCAATTCTTCATCAGGAGAATAGTTGGGTGTTTCTCCTACTGGAGGAACCGCTAAACCAATGCGAATATCACTAGCAATAGGTGCATTTCCTTGCTCACTTTCTACTCTGACTCTGACACTGTTATCATCTAGAGCTAAAGGTAATTCACCTATTTCTACTTGGGTTGGTAATTCTGCTGTGGTAAGATTTAGTTGAGCAATTCGGGTAATGGTTGCACCAGAAGCATAGATTTTGACCTTATCTATGCGGGAAGGAAGTTTTTGAGTTACCATGATTTGATCAGTTCAGTGATTTATTTGCGTTCTGGATGTGCTGCGGCTGGTGTTTCCGCGCCCATCTGATTAATGGTGGCAATGAGTTGGTAAAAACGTCCTAAATCTCGTTGATTAAAATATAAAACTAATCGGGGTAGTTTGACTGTTTCATCTCCTGCTTCTTGAGGTAGGGCATGGCTTTTTTCAATCCGTCCTTTAACTAAAATATCACTAAAATTTTGATTTAATGTTTCTAGATCAGGGTCAGAAAGCTCTGATTGCAGACGAATCACCAGCAAATTTTCCACATAGCGACTCGAATGATAAACTCGATAAAATCTTCTAATTACTTCGCAAGCGACATCTAAGTTATCGGTGACTGTATAGAGACTCGAATCCGAGGGACTGATTAAACCAGTTTTAACCAGATGTTTTTCAATATAAGCATTCCAGTCTTGCCAATAGTCACCACCTGGTCGATCAATCATGACTAAGGGGACAGGACCAAATTTCCCAGTTTGACTGAGAGTCATGCACTCAAACGCTTCATCTTGGGTGCCAAAACCACCAGGAAACAGGGCGATCGCATCGCTTTCCCGTAGTAAAAAGAGTTTGCGAGTAAAGAAATATTTAAAATTAATTAGTTTTGGATCACCAGAAATAAAAGGATTAGATTCCTGTTCAAAGGGTAATTGGATATTTAACCCGAAGGAATTTTTGGCACCTGCACCTTCATTTCCAGCTTGCATAATTCCACCACCCCCACCAGTCATCACCATAAATCCTTGTTCGACTACTCGACGGGCAAAATCGACGGCAATCAGGTATTCTGGGGTATCTGGTTGTAAACGAGCAGAGCCAAAGATGGCAATTTTCCGAACATATCGGTATTGATAAAAGACTTGAAAACCCTGCTCCAGATCTTGGAGGGAGGCACTCAGAATTTTCCAATCTAAACGCTCAATTTCGGCATCAGCCAATCGAGCGATCGTGGCCAGAGAGCGGGCAATCCATTTGCTATGCTTTAGATGGGGTAGTTGTTCGATTAATTCATTAACAGCTACCGGGATTGGTTCAATCGGATCGAAGGAGGGGGGTAAACTCATGAGTGCTTCCGTCTTTGGCCGCACTCTGATTTTAGCGATAATCGGAGCGCGATCGATGAATAGAGTAACCTAAATTTTAAGTGATTAAAAAGCGCCTTGGATGTCAAGGCGCAATCTTCACCCAGATTAATTTTCACTGTCCTGAATGCCGCTAATTAAAATCAATCGGATCAGGATGGAACCTGGGGGCAAAACCAGTAGCACCTAGATTTACTTTCCTATAGTTGTGGCTAGGGTAGTTTTGGGGACAGTAGCAACAACCAGATCCACCCTTTGACCTCCTTTAAAGATCATCAGGGTGAGAATACTACGGGTGATGCTGATCGTGAGGATGATCGACATATTGTTGTATAGTTTTCCTTAGTGTAGTTTTGGGAACAGCACCAACAACCATATCCACTCTTTGACCTCCTTTAAAGATCATCAGGGTGGGAATACTACGGATACCGTACTTAGTGGCCACATTGTGGTTTTCATCGGTATTAACTTTAACAACCTTGAGATGATCTTTGTATTCTTGTGCAATTTCTTCTACCACAGGTGCTACCATCCGGCACGGACCGCACCAAGGAGCCCAAAAATCAACTAATACAGGAATAGCGCTGTGAAGCACTGTTTTCTCAAATGTATCGTCTGTAACTGCTTCGGCTGATGACATACCTGGAAATCCTTGCCTATTTTATCTCATGAGTATAGGGAAATTTTAACATAATTAAAACCTGTATTAGTAGCTCTTTAGTTGATCTGTACTAGAGCTAAAAAACTAATTAAGAAACCGCCCGAACGTCAAATCGGGCGGAGTGTGGTGTGAGGAGTGAACGGAAACATGCGTCTCCGCTTTCTCTATTCTGACAGTTCATAGCTGATTTAGCTACAAAATTTTCCGATTATTCAGGACAATTTAAGAATTGAGAGAGCTGCTTTTGTCCTGCGGTTTTGAGGATAACTAGGTGTCTTTACTTACCCATCCCTAATTGTTGAGCTTTCTGATAAACTTTGCCTTCGGTTAATAATGATGGCGCAATTACGACTTCTACTTGTTGCATTTCTTTGATATTTTTAGCACCAAGAGTACCCATGCTAGTTTTCAAGGCTCCTAAAAGATTGTGAGTGCCATCATCAAGTTGGGCAGGGCCACGCAAAATTTGTTCGACTGTGCCAGTGGTGCCAACTTTAATCCGAGTACCGCGAGGTAATACGGGACTAGGTGTGGCCATTCCCCAATGGTAACCCCGTCCGGGTGCTTCTTTGGCTCGGGCTAAGGGTGAACCAATCATGACCCCATCAGCCCCACAAGCGATCGCTTTACAAATATCACCACCAGTAATTAAACCACCATCGGCGATAATCGGGATATATTTTTTGGTTTGATGGTAATATTCGTCACGAGCGGCGGCACAGTCGGCGATCGCTGTAGCTTGAGGAACTCCAATTCCTAAAACACCACGAGAAGTACAAGCCGCACCTGGACCAATGCCGATTAATACTCCCGCAGCTCCTGTTTGCATCAGGTTAAGTGCTACTTCGTAGGTGACGCAATTGCCCAAAATTACTGGCATGGGCATTTTTTGGCAAAATTCCCCTAAATCTAAAGGTGCTTGGGATGGACCAGGTAGATAGGTGGTGGAAACTACTGTGGCTTGAACAAAAAATAAATCGGCACCAGCTCCAGCGATGACCGAACTATATTTAATTGCGGCGGCTGGTGTCGCACTAACTGCGGCGATCGCACCAGCATTTTTGAGCTGTTGAATCCTTTTTTCTATTAGTTCTGTTTTAATTGGTTCTGCATAGAGTTGCTGCATTAATGCGACAAATTCGTTAGTGCCAACCGAAGTAATGCGTTCGAGAATCGGTTCGGGATCGGCATAACGGGTTTGAATTCCCTCTAGATTTAGTACACCGAGCGCCCCTAGCTTAGATAAAAGGGCTGCCATTGGTACATTGATTACTCCATCCATGGCACTAGCAATAATGGGAATTTCCCGTTCAATCCCACCAATTTGCCAGCGAGTGTCTGCCAAACTTGGATCAAGCGTCCGCTGGCCAGGGACTAGTGCGATTTCATCGATTCCATAAGCTCTACGAGCTGTTTTTCCCCGTCCAATTTGAATGTCCACTCTTACTCGTTCCCAAAACTATTTAAGTAAGCGTATCAAATTATGCAGAAAAATTCCTCGATTCTTGGGTCTTTTGCTCTTTTTTAGCTCTGTTGATCTAGATAAAATTAAGATTAAACTAAAAACCCGAAATTTTTAATTTATGAAGCTAAAACGACTAGGTCATGTGGCCATTTGTGTCCAGGATATTGACAAAGCTGTGGCTTTTTATCAAAACTTGGGTATGGAGGTAGCTTGGAAAAATCCAGATTGGGCTTATCTGAAAGCTGGTAATGATGGTTTGGCTCTCTTAAGTCCGAGTTATAAACAAGCTGAAGCTCATTTTGGGTTTATTTTTAGCGAGCGGGCTGAGTTAGAGACCGCTTATGAACAATTAGCAGCTCAAAATCTTCAGATCACCAAGATTCATGAGCATCGGGATGGTACTGCTTCTTTCTATGGGAAAGATCCTGATGGTAATTGGTTTGAATATCTTTATGAACCTGGGACAGTAACAGTTTCGTAAAAGCTGATCTAGGGTCGAGTTCTAGCAACTAGTTGATGACATTACTATTCAGAATTCATCAGTAACTTCTACTCGACCTTTGACGATCAGACGGATTAAACGGTCTAGGGATCTAATTTCTTCTTGACTGGTATACTCATCTAAGATTGCGGCCATGATCCCATATCGATCGGCTTGAGTAACTTTGTGAGTATCAGTTACATCTGCGATTAGTTGATTGATCGCACCTGGGAGCAGATTGATTTCAGACATAATGTTGATCCTTAACTCGACCTATTGATCATCTCTTTTGTTCCTTAAATATTAAGTGATGGGATTGATTTTTCAATGTGATATCTTCAGGAATTTTTTGTGACCTCTTATTGCTTGATCTGTGATCGCTAAGAAAAACGATCGCTAGCGGTGATTTTTCTACGCGATCGCACGATCAGTCTTTTGGGTATAATTGAGATTATCGATATTATTACTTAGAAAATCATAGTTTAAGTAGCGATTGATAATTCACCTATTATTTGTACTCGACCTCTGATTTTCCGGGTGAGGGAGATCACCAATTGGGTGATCTGTTGATGTCAACGGGATCACTCCCTAGATAAAAATCTATGGAAAATGAATTATTTAATAATTATTCTTATAATAGATGACGCCCCAGATTACTTAGGGGAAAGAATATGGCATAATCGCCATCTTTTTCTTTAATAAAGTTAAAGGGTAATTTATACAGAAATTACCCCAAACTAAACCCTAGTTAATGGTCAACATTAGTTAATGAATTATTGGTTAACAGAGATTTATTTCGATTAGCAATATTCCGTTCTGGATCGATACCTTTAAAAGTTGGAGGTATCCAAGCTCGAACTAGCAATAGAATGGCTAAAGTTAACAAAAATCCACCTGTTGATAAAATTTGTACCCAAGGAGTTTCTAATACTCCGTGAACAATTACTTCTCGTAAAACCGAAACTATTGAAACTTCTACTGCTACTCCGATCGAAACCCGCTGTTCTTGCAAATAGATAATTAATAGCCGAAATAATTCCACCAAAATTAATAAAAACAGGATATCTGCTGTGACTTCTTTAAAATTCAAGGGTGGTAGCAAGGAGAAAAACATTTCTCTTAGTTGTAAGACCATGAAACAGAATAGACCTAGACAGAGGGAAATGACAATTAAGTCTTGGACTGTTTCTAAGCTCTTGACGACTAAATCGCGATTAAAGCATCTATACCAGGTACTTACAGAACTATTTAAAGGCTTTTCCATTGCTAAGTTTCTCCACTTTTCTACGTTGCTATTTATGGTAACTTAAGTTTAGTCTATATTTACCAAAATCAATGATTAAATATAATTATGATTATCATTATTAAATGCAAGAATTAAAGTGCAGAGAAATTTTTCAGATTAGTTTAAGATCATGAATAACACCAATTTAATGTGAAGTTGCACAGATCTAGAATCCCCCTAAATCCCCCTTAACAAGGGGGACTTTAAATTCCGGCTCCCCCTTAACAAGGGGGACTTTAAATTCCGGCTCCCCCTTGTTAAGGGGGTTGGGGGGATTGCTCCCCCTTGTTAAGGGGACTGGGGGGATCAATTCTATGCAGATTGATCAAGAATTGGCATCAAGATTTTTTCACTCAATCCTAAAACTTATGGCTGATATTGTTGATATTGCAGTTGGTGCAGGTTCTTTCCAAACTCTAGTGACAGCAGTCCAAGCTGCTAATTTGGTCGGAGCTCTCAAAAGTGCAGGTCCTTTTACTGTGTTTGCACCAAATGATGATGCTTTTGCTAAGTTACCACCAGGAACAATTACCACGTTAGTCCAAAATATTCCTCAACTGACTAGGATTCTCAAGTTTCATGTGGTTTCTGGAAAATTTATGCAAGCTGATTTGGCAAAATTAGGTTCGGTGACATCTCTTGAAGGTGAATCAATTAAGGTTGATTGTTCCGATGGGTTTGAAGTAAAAAATGCTACTGTGATCGCTCCGGATATTGAAGCTGATAATGGTGTTATTCATGTGATTGACACGGTTATTTTGATGGGGTAAAAAAAAGGGGGGTAAGGATAATTGATTAATTACCCCTTCCTCCCTAATTACCCGTGTAAACAAAATTGACCTTTTATCTGTAATCTTGATTTTGAATATCCCGTAAGCGAGCTTCGGGACGTTTAAAACGATCCATTTGCATTTCAAAAAAAGCGCGATTAGCTTTTAAATGTTTGGGATTTTGATCCTCTAAAGGATAGAGTAATGCAGCTCTGAGAGCTTGAATCACCGCCGAAGTTACATTATACATGGAACGCTGAAAAGTTATCCCTAACTGAATCAGCAGATCATCTTCACCTCGGCAATGTTGACGATAATATTCTAGCAGATAAGGCGGCAAAAAGTGTAGCATATCTTGCATTAATAATGTTGGGGGAATTCCTGCTGTCCCGACGGGAAAAACATCAGCATAGAGAATTCCATAATGGAAATCTTTTTGGTGTTCAGGAACTTGTTTAGCTTGAGCATTATAGGATTTTGTCCCTCGGAAAGGAGAAGTCCGATAAAACACAGCTTCTACATAAGGTAATGCTGCTTCATATAACCACATAAATCCCTGGGATTTGGGGACGATTTCATACATTTCTCCCCGAATATATACATGATGGTAAATGGGACGTCCAGCGATCGCAAAAATCCCATTAATTAGGAAATTCATTGCGTCCGGAACACCTTTAAATCCACCTTCATCATAAATATCGGACATTTCAAAGAAAACCGGAGCCATGATTTCCCAGAATAATCCCAGATTAGCATAGTAGGACATCTGACGACATTGTTCTAAGAACATATCTGGGAAGAGCAGATATAAACCCAGCATGACTGGATTATATTTGAAATAAGCCCGAATCGCGCGATCGGCATTAGCTTTATATTCCGCACTATCTAAATAGTCATTAAAGCGTCCACCCATTCCTTGGTGCCATAACATCGATCGCATACATTCTTCCGCGAATTCCATATTAATGCGATCGTGCCAGAGGTGATGAAATAACTTGGGCATTTTCAGAGTTTCACCTTTTTCCATGAACTGTAAAAGTTCTGGATGGGCTGTACCTGGTCCTCTCCAAATCCGCAGATCTGCATCATCTCCAGCATAATGATTTTCCAAATCTAAATACTCTTGAGGTAAAAAGTATTTAAAGAAAGGAAAAGGATCTAAAAAGACTTTTTCGGCAATATAAAGTAAATTGCGCCAATAAAAATCCATTGGTACTGCATAAGCTTTATAAATACCAATGATCTGCATGAGGTTTTCTGGAGTGTCTGGTAACATGGAACCACCAGCTTCTAAACGGTGAATTACTTCAGCAAATTCATGTCGAGAAGGGGGTAATTTGACGCTAGGTTGGGGAGGAGCTTGAATCATGATAATTTCCTATTTTTGAATCAAAGATTGATCATTAGCTGCTAATTGAGGAGCTGGATAATTGGGGAGAGTTGCGACAATTTCCGTCGAACTTGCTTCACTCCAACGGACTAACCAAGTTGGTTGGATTCCCAAGAAAAAGATTACTGCTGCTAAAATTAATGCGGTGTTACGTTCCCAGCTAAAAACTTTAGGATAGTAAGCAGTTTTGTTATCTAATTTGCCAAAACAAGTCCGGTTGAGCAAAATCACAAAGTAAACTGCTGTTAATCCGCTGCTTAATACTAACAAAATTGTCGGGATGGGAAAGACAGAGAAACTACCTTGAAAGACTATAAATTCAGAGATAAATCCAACTAATCCGGGAATCCCAGCACTAGCCATTCCTCCTAGAATTAATAAGGAACTAATTAAAGGTAAACCACGAATCGGACTCATTAAACCGTTGAGTTGATTTAAATCTCGAGTACCAACTTTAATTTCAATTACTCCGACTAAGTGAAAGAGAAGTGCTAAAATTAAGCCGTGACTAACCATTTGAGCAACAGCACCAACTAAACTTAAAGATGTCACCGCTGCACCAGCAACTAAAATATAGCCCATGTGACCGATGGAACTATATGCTACCATGCGTTTAATGTCTTTTTGCGCAATCGCTGCGATCGCACCATATAACACACTAACAGTTCCCCAAATTGCCAGAGCGGGAGCTAAATAAGACCAAGTTTCGGGAAATAACCCTAGACAAAAACGTAGTAAACCATAAGTTCCTAACTTGGCTAAAATTCCACCTAACAGAATTGCTACTGGTGGAGAAGCTTCGACATAAGCATCAGGTAACCAAGTATGGAAAGGTACTAAGGGAGTTTTAATTCCAAAACCGATTAATAAGGCAATAATGATGATTAGTTGTACTCCGAATGGTAAAACTTGACTTTTGAGGGAAGCGTAATCAAAGTTACTAGAACCACTCACAAAAGCTAATCCCAAAAATGCCGCTAAAATTAGAATTCCTGAAACTGCTGTATACAGTAAAAATTTCATTGCTGCATAATCGCGTTTCGGTCCTCCCCAAATCGCAATGAGCAAATAGAGGGGAATTAATTCCACTTCATAGAATAACACGAACAACAGCGCATTCTGAGCTACAAATGCTCCAGCTATTCCGGAATTGACTAACAAAGTCAAAGCGTAGAACAGCCGAGGACGGGATTGATTACAATCGCTGCTATAAATAACAATCCAGGTCAAGAAGCTATTTAAAGCTAGGAGTGGTAAAGATATTCCATCTATAGCCAAATGATAGTTTAATCCTAATGGTTTGAGCCAAGGTAGAAATTCAGTAAATTGTAACCCAGGGGCGGTAATGTCAAATTTACCCATTAGGAATATAGTCCAGCCCACAATTATTGTCGCTAAACCTAATCCTACCCAACGAATCCTTTCTACTGAAATATTTTTCGGGATTAAACTAATCAGAATCGCTCCGATAATTGGCAATAAAATCAAGGTAGTGAGCATAATTTTCCGGGATGGTTAGTTGTTTCTGTTTGCTTGCTAATCAAGGAATTAGCAATTAGTAATTAGGTGGTGCTGATTACACTCAAATGAGATAGAGCTGGCCAACAAACAATGATGCCCAAGAGTGAAATACCAAGCAGAATGGTGAGTACATAAAATTGGGTTTGACCAGAAGTGTTATATTTTAAACTTTGTCCGCTGAAAACAGTTACTAAGCCGAATAAATTGACAATTCCATCAACAATATATTTGTCAATCCAAGCAATGAATTGAGACAGTATATCGATCGCAAAGACAAAACTAATTCGATATAGTTTGGCGGTGTAGAGGTCATAGGAGAGAAAGTCTTGCAATGATTTTGATGGTAATTGCACAGGAATTGGTAACATTCTCATCAGATAAATAGCAACTCCCACCGCAAAACCTAATCCACTTGATGCTGCTAATGCGATCGCAATTCCTAAGTTAATTTCTGTCCAGTTTGGTAAGAGTGATAAGCTGGCTAAAACTAAAGGAAAATGCAAGACTATAGACATTAAAACCACTGTTGGTAAAATCATGGGCCATGCAACTTCAGGCGATCGCATGGTCATTAATTTTGGTTTACCTCCAAAGATTAAACTGAATACACGAGTCAGACTAAATGCAGTTAAGCTATTGATTAATAGCAAAATTCCCACTAACCAAGGGTAATTATGCCATAAGCTTTCTGCGAGTTTAAGAAATGCCCAAAAACTGCCTAAAGGTGGTACAGCTAAAATCCCAAAAGCACCGACTATAAATGCGATCGCAGGAATCGGACGACGAGACCATAAACCTCCCAGTTGAGTTAGGTCTTGACTGATGTTATTCCACACAATACAACCAACACTCATCACTAATAATCCCATGCCGATCGCATAAGTTAGGACCAGTAATAAAGCTGCTTCTACTTGTTGAGTACCGACTGCGATAAAGACTAAACCCATGTAAGCACTAACGGAATAGGAAAGCGCACGTTTGACATCAATTTGGGCGATCGCGATCGCACTAGCACCTACTGCTGTTACTGCTCCAACAAATACAGTTACCGAGAGAACAAAAGGAGATAAAGCTAATACAGGTGTTAATTTTACTAACACCCAAGCACCAGTTGTTACCACCACGGAATTCCGGAGAATGGTACTGGGTAAAGGTCCTTCCATTGCTTCATCTAACCAAAGATGTAAAGGAAATTGAGCGCATTTACCCATTGGTCCAGCAATTAAAGCTAAACCTACTAAAGCAGCAATTGTCGGATCTAGATTTGCTGTTTGTGCCCATTTTGCTAGTTCAGAAAAATCCCAAGTTCCTGCTAAGGGATAGAGAGCAAGAACTCCCATCAGTAATACTAAATCCCCGACTCGTTTGGTTAAAAAAGCATCTCTAGCACCTGTAACTACTAAAGGTTGACTAAACCAAAGTCCGACTAATAGATAAGTACCAAGGGTGAGAATTTCGAGAATGATGTAGCTAAAAAATAGCGAATCACACAGGGATAATCCACACATTCCAGCTTCAAAGATCGCTAACATGGAATAAAACCTTGCCCATCCCCAATCCATTTCCATATATGCGATCGCATATACTTGAGCAAGGAGATTAATTCCTGTGACTAATACCGTACCAGCTACAGTGACGGAAGAGATTTCGATCGGGATGGTTAAATTGAGATTTGCTACTTCTAACCAAGTAAATACTATTTCTTGGGGTGGTTGATTCCAAATTCCTATTAGCGCGATCGCACCATGAAGAAAAGCAATTAATGTTGTGATCGCATTGATATAACCTGCTGGTCTTGGTCCAGTATTCCGAATGATCGCTGGAGACCAAGGTATAGCTAAAATTACACCGATCAGAGGATAGCATGGTACTAACCAGATCGTCTGAAGCAAAATCTGGGTCATGGAAATGATCCTTTAACTTGGTAAGGGAAATGATTAATTATCTCTTTTTGTGAAATGGCTTTTTGCCTTTCCACCATGGGATTTCGGTTAAATCTAAAAATACTATAAAGTTATCCATTTAGTCTAGATTAGATATTTAATATATATCATAGATAATCATCTATGATAAGTTCAGCTTATAAATACTATTAGTGAAGTCGTAATGGTGACGCGATCGGCATATTTTACAATATTTAAGCTTAATGTACTTAATTTTTGGTATTTTGAATGGAGCTACTAGATCAAAATTAGACGTAGGAAACAGAAGATGAGCAAAATCTTGATAGTCACTACCAGTCATAACCGTTTTGGTAAAGATGATTCTCATCCGACAGGGGTATGGTTCGAGGAATTTGCTGTACCATACATAGAATTTAGTCAGAGTGGAGTGGAAATAACGATCAGTAGTCCCCAGGGAGGGACAATACCCATTGATCCACGTAGTTTACCCACTCCAGAACAAGAAAAATTATGGCAACCTGCCTTGATCGCAGCACAACATACGATTAAATTATCAGAAGTACAGTCAACCGATTTTGATGCAATTTTTCTTCCTGGTGGTCATGGTCCGATGTTTGATTTACCAGATAATTTAGAATTGCAAAAACTGTTAAGGGAGTTTGAGGAACAAGGAAAAATTATTAGTGCTGTATGTCATGGACCAGCTGGATTAGTCGGTGCTACCTTAGCAGATGGAACTCCTTTAGTCCGGGGCAAAATTGTTACCGCTTATACTAATGTCGAAGAAGTAGCTGCTAAACTTGACCAAGATGTACCTTTTAGTTTAGAAGATCGCTTACGGGAATTAGGAGCAGAATTTATCGCTCATCCTCCCAAAGCAGATCATGTGGAAAGAGATGGCAAATTAATTACTGGACAAAATCCAAATTCCAGTGCTAGTATTGCACAATGGGTTTTAGCAACTTTAAATAATAGTTTACCACCGATTTTTGCTAATACTCCAACCGCGATCGCGCCTAGTAAAATTATCGCTAATTTTCCCCAGAATACATTCTTAGAAAATATTGCTATTGATGGACAAGGTAATTGTTTCATCACCAGTTACGAAGAAGGAAAAATCTACCGCGTTACCACTACTGGAGAAGTTAGTGAATTAGCAAGCATCAATGGTCATCCTGCGGGAATACTGATTGATGATCTTGGTAATCTCTTAGTTTCTGGAGTCAACCAAGAGCAAATTGCCACAATTTTTCAGATCGATCAGACTGGAGTTGTGACCGAAATTATTACTATTCCTGATGCAATTTTCCTGAATGGAATGACTCGTTTAACTGACCATCGTTATTTAATTGCAGATTCCTATAAAGGGGCAATTTGGGAAATCAATGCGATCGAAAAAACAGCTCGGATTTGGATTCAACACGAACGTTTAGCTCGCTCTATTGCTAATCATCCTGTTCCGGGTGTAAATGGTTTAAAAATTTACCATCAAACCCTCTACGCTTCCAATACCCAACGTCAACATTTAATCCGTATTCCCATTCAGAATGATTATACTCCCCAGTCTCCAGAACTATTCCTGACTAATATCAATTTAGACGATTTTGCTTTTGATGAACAAGGTAATCTCTACGGAACTACCCATGTTTATAATAGCGTAGTCCGGATCACTACAGATGGGCAGATTAGCACGATCGCGACAGCAGCACAAGGAGTAACAGGAAGCACAGCTTTAGCATTTGGACGTGAAGAAAGCGATCGTACAGGAGTTTATGTTGTTACTAACGGAGGGATGTCCTTACCTCTACCTACGGGGGTAGAATCTGCTAAGGTTGTACGTCTAGAAGTTGGGATAGCAGGGTTAATCAAATAGTATGAAGTTCGCGATTCAATGTAAATTAGCACCGGAGTCCCAAGAGAAACGCATTTCTTTACGACTTGAACATCTACGCTATATTGAAGCTAATCAAAACCGGATTTTCTGTGGTGGTCCAACTATCGATCATCATGGTAATCCCGAAATGATGCTCATTATTATTGATACACCTGATCTTGCTTCAGCTGAAGCTTTTATTCAAGCTGAACCTTATCATCAAGCAGGTGTATTTGAACAAGTTAGTGTTCGTTTATGGAAACAGGTATTACCAGAATCTGAACCAGGAGAACTGCTACATGAAATAAGGAATAGAAATTAAATAATTCCATTAGGCTTGCCCTGAGTGTTCCCTGAGTTTACCCTGAGTTTACCCTGAGCGTAGTCGAAGGGCGTAGTCGAAGCTTGCCCTGAGCGTAGTCGAAGGGGGCGAAGTCGAAGGGCGAAGTCGAAGGGTATGTAGTTGCGATGAGAACACTCTGATCACAACTATATACCTAAAGTACCAATTTATGAAACTGGGATAAATCGTGATTCCCTAATCTTTAAACTGCTACCAACATAGAATTATAGGAGAATAGCTCAAGCAAATCAGCAGTTTCCTTTTCAATTGTGTAAATTTCAGCTTTAGTCAAAACCTGATGGTAGCGGTTAACTTTTATCGGTGAAATACCTTTACCATGTAAATTGGTCGTCCACCAATAATCCCTTGCTTCTTGGGTTTGGGAAAAGTACATTTGATCAGATACGGAACCGCTATTTGGATCGAATTTTTCCATAGATAACCCGGTAAAATTCTTAATCTGTTCAATAATCTGATTGCAATTAGTGACTAAACTTTCGTACTTGATATAGCGAGTTTTTTGACAAAATTCTCGACAGTGGTAATTAATTGCTGGTTGGTAAAAAGACTTATAAAACTTCGCTAATTTGGCAATATTGCGATCGCGCACCATCTGATAAAACCATTCTGGATGCTCCTGTGGTTTGATTTTATTCCCCACCTCAAGCAAAGAAGCGATTGTATCGCGGGGATCTCGAACCATAATCAAATATACACTATCTTGAATTAACTCATACAGATCAGGAAAAAACTTGGTTAATTCTGGTGCTTTTAAAACTAGATGTTCCGCAGGTGCATAACGTTGGTGGGTTTTTTCTAAAAATGCTTGTACCCACGAAGCACTAAAATTTTTTAGATCATCGAAATTATCAAAATAGTCTTTTGCTTCGACTTCAAAGGTAAATTTACCTAAATGATAAGTAGAAATTAAAGCGCTAAAATAAAGAGCTTCTCGGATCAGTGGATTGGTTTTCTTGTCACTACAAAGTAAACTTTGTAATAAAGTTGTTCCCGATCTGGGGCTCCCACCAATGAAAAAATATGTCATAACTTAGGAATCTCCTGTTGATTTCAAAATTAACTACCTCGGGATTACGGAGAATTTTGACTGTATCCGGTCTAATTTGATCATTAATTAGCTGTTCAAAAGAACTGCCTAGAATATTTTAAATCATCTTATCTATTTACTAGATAGGGGGTCTAACCCTTCACTTATTAAATTGTGACAGAATTAACAAAAGTTAGTAAGCAATTACATCATTCCATCAAGATTAATTGCCACCTGAGTTAAACCTGAAGATGGATAATGTTCAGGTGCGATTATTTTAACTAAAACATTAAAGTAGCAAAATAAAATAGAACCAAAAGTCACAATTATGAGTATGACAAAAGTCATGTTGGAAATGGGGGTTATAATTCTCCGATCGCTAACATTTGAATCAATCGCGGTATCCCTGGATCAAACCCTGCTAAATCCCAAGACAAGGGATCTGAGGGATCGACCAAAGTAATCCGATCGGGTGCAAGAGTAATATACACCGCTTTAATATGACGATTTATTTGATCGCGGTATTTTTTCAATGCTTGACTAGGATGGGGATAACCTACCCAACTTTCACTATCAGTCCAAAAACAAATCACATCGGCTTTAAAATTATGATCAATCATCCATTCATAAGCAACACTAGCATTCGTACCACCAAAATTTTGATTGCTCGCTTTAGTCATTGCTGAACTAAAAGAATCCTGGTGAGAAATTTTGAGATTGCGAAACTCAGTAGCAAAACCTCGGATCGCATAATGTTTTTCAGCTTTTGCGGTTACTAAGGACATAACTGTGGCAATTTCACAACAACTAAGTCCGACGGAAGTCACCAAACTAGACATCGAGCCAGAAACATCGATCGCGTGCATAAATACTTTTCCAGTTGGTTCGATAATTTCCAAGGACATCTCCACAGCTTTTTCTAGAATCTCCACAATTTTATCAACAGGATGCCAAGTTTTGTGAGTGCGTCCTAACTTTCCTTGAGACTGGTAAGTTTTCAAAGCTTTCAACACACTAATTGGATGAATATATCCTTTTCGTAAATGATCTTTGTGATTTAAAATAGCTTCAACTCGGGCTAAATTTTCTAATTCATTTGGTGCTAAAATACCAATTTCTGTTAAAGAACCCAAATTACGCAATAAAGCACCGATCGGCATTTCTTGAAATAATAATTGCCATGCTTGTTTATCCATTATCCCAATCGGAGCAGCCATTTCATGGGTTAAATGACCTTGAGCGATCGCGAGATAAGTTTGTTCAGGATTACGTTTTAGCCATTCATACCACCAAATTTGGGCTAATTCTGGAGCGGGAATTTCTGCTGGTAAATCTTCCCAACCTTTGACTACCCAATTAAACAATAGTTGATGAGAAATTGTCGGTGGCTTAACATGAAATAACCGTAACGCATCACGATTAGTAAACCCATGACGTTGCCGATACTTTAATAATTGATAAGCTAAACTTTTGACATCTGAATTAGTGAGCCAATTTTTCCCAACTGCGCGAATAATTGCCCCAAAACCGCGTAAAGACTTAGTATAACTTAACCATTCATAAAAATGACTACCAGTGCGAACAACTTGTGGAAAAATTTCTTGAAACGCTTTTTTTGCTTGGCGTGATTCACCCATTGATAATAAGACTAAAGCAAAAATTGGAGCGCTCTGATTAATCGCATTGCCATCACTAGCATAAAGAATTTCATCAGCTACTTGTCGGGGATCAGTCGCGATCGCTTGATTTAAAACTGCGACAAAGTCTTCAGTTAATTCAGACTGACCAGCATAATAAGTGCTTTGAGCAGTACCAATTAACAAACAACGTCGCAGCAGTTTCCAAATTCCCGCATTAAACATAAATCCTCCTGAACGTCCACGGATCATCTCCGCTTCGCGTCCAGGAATCGGCTGAATTTGAGGTGTATTGGTCATCATATTATGGGGTAGCGGGACGGGATTTGAACCCGTAACTTCCGGAAAATTAGTCAAGGATCAGTCTAAAAGTAGATTGTAATCAATAAACCTCGACTTTTCGGCCCATTGAGGCAAGGTTGGCACTCTACCAATTGAGTTATCCGCTACAAGAAATTAGGAAACGAGAGGATAGAAGGTGACGGAGCAGGATTTGAACCTGCGTCTCCTGCGGGGTAGGCAATAACCCTCAATTATTCGGCCCTGACGGACAAGTTGTTAATCAAGGATGTTTTTGGTATCCTGAGCCTCTAGACGATCCGTCACATCATCAATATTATATTAGGTCTGGTGGTTTTGATGCTGCCACCCAAGCTAGACCATACATCACTAGCGTGAATATTCCAGGATTACATCGCGATCATCCCCAGACTAGATCGGGTTTAGTCTAAGTTTCGGTAATTTTACTGTAGACAACATCGATTTTCGATGTTCTACTTGTGTGATAAGGTGGTCAACGAATAGGATGAGAAAAATAAAATGAATAAAATAACTAACAACGAAGTTATTGGTGACAGCGAAGTTATTGGTGACAATGAATTTAGTGAACAGATCCGTGAACTAAGTAACGAGGAATTTGATCACGAGGTGGTTAAGGAAAATACTGACACTTCTGATTGGAAATTCTCCGGACAAGATTACTTCTGGTTGGCTTTTGGGTGTCATTAATTTTTAACAATAATCAGCAAGCTTGAGCGGTATTTTTACCTTAGATATCAAAATATTTAAAATCATCTTCCAATGCTTTGATCAAGGTTTTGGAGGATATTTACTTAGTTTACTATGATTTTACTGGGAATGTAGCCAGAATTTTTTTAGCAAAGATGAAAGCTTGTTCAGTTGTGGAAATTTTACCTTCAATATGTGCTAACTGAATTTGAGTAAGTAACCAACCAACTTGGGGACCTGGAGGAATTTGTAAAGCTTGGATCAAATCCTTACCATTAAGCAAAGGAATCGGGTGAGCAACTAAATCATCAGGATCAAGATAGCGCTGAATTAAAGGTGCGATCGCATCTAGGTCAGCTCCTACAGCTAAAGCTAAAACAACTATAGCCGGAAAACCTTTCTCTAAAGTCCGAAAGAAAAAAAACTGCTCAGGTAAAGAAAAATCAGCTGCTGTTTGGAGCGATCGCAACTTCGGTAAAAATTGCAGCAGGACATTAACCGCATGAATTTCTGCCCGACTAGATTTTAACTCCCGCATCAACAACGGATCAAGCTCAGTTTTGGCAATTCCCGGAGATAGTAAACTGGTTAACTTCGCGATCGCTAACCAACTCAAAGGATACATTCCTCGGACTTGAACCGATAAATCTAATACTAATTGCGGCCAATTTTCTGTTAAAATTACTACTGCACGATCAATTGCAGCTAATTGTACTAAACTCTCAGCCGTAATATCTAATTGTAAAGCTGCTGATAATCCCCCATCTTCCCAAGCAAGAGTTAACCATCTTGTCCCCTGGGAATGATTAAGCAAATAGCTAATTTCCATCAAAATTCGCTCTTTTGCTACTCTTACCAATAAATCAGCACAATTACGCATTGCTACTCTTGTATCTGTTGCGATCGTCAAACCTAATTGAGCAGCTTGTCGATAACCTCGTAGGATTCGTAACGGATCATCCTCCAAATTAGCTTGGGAAATCATCCGAATGATTCTCCGTTCCAAATCAACCTGACCTTGAAGTGGGTCAAAAAAAACTCTCTGGTGAGGACTATAGGCGATCGCATTAATGGTATAATCCCGTCGATGCAAGTCTTGCGTTAAAGTAGCACCTTCCTGTTGAGCAAAATCTGCTGTCCCATGAGCAAATACAACTCGCGCAATTTGTCGCTGGGGATCTAACAAGACAAAACCACCATCACACACTTGAGCAATCTTCCGAGCTGTCTTAACCGCATTTACAGGTAAGACAAAATCCAAATCAAAATAATCGGACTTTCGTCCTAGCAAAGCATCTCGGACTGAACCACCAACCAAATAAGCAGACTCTGGTAATAAACTTAAACTAAATGGCCAATGTTCAGGAGATAATGCTAGAAAATCACTGTCCATGTCAAGGAAAAATTCATTTTAATTCAATCCGGTTCAGTTAACCGTAGGGGCAAAGCATTTCGGCGCATCAATGATGGCTGAAGCGAAGAATAATATGACCGAAATGCTTTGCCCTCACCATCTATGCAGCCAACAGATCAACTATATATTAAAATACATTCAGTTAAGATTTTTTGGGAACTCACTATCCATGTCAAGGAAAAATTCATTTTAATTCAATCCGGTTCAGTTAACCGTAGGGGCAAAGCATTTCGGCGCATCAATGATGGCTGAAGCGTTTACCCTGAGCGTAGTCGAAGGGAAGAATAATATGACCGAAATGCTTTGCCCTCACCATCTATGCAGCCAACAGATCAACTATATATTAAAATACATTCAGTTAAGATTTTTTGGGAACTCTCGGCGAAGAAGGGCGAAGCATTCGGATCTAATATTACTGGCTTGATTGTTTAATTGTCGCCCGAATGCTTCGCCCCTACGGTTAACTGAACTTTATTGGGCGTTGCTGATTTACGGTATGAATAAATAATTTGTAGGGGCGCAAGAGCCATACGCCCCTACGGTTAACTGAATTGTATTGCATTTTAATTTTGTTGATCTGGCACAGTTAAAGTAGGAAATGGAGCTTGATCTTTAACTTCAATTAAACCTGGACGTAAAGATAAATAAACTAAAGGTCCAAAGAGTGGAATTAATCTGACTCCCCAAAAAATCGGAGCATCTGACAATCCCCGTCGAGCTAAATCATCTCCTAATAAGCTAGGAAATAATAGAGTAAGTAGCGCAAAATCTAAACCCATGACATGAATAAATCGGTTAGTTTGCCATTGGTGAATAAAATCTCCCCCATCTCCCTTCACCCCATAAGCAACTAAACTAATTGCGATCGCTGTCAAAATAATTCCTGTCCAGCGAGAATCTAATAACTTAATCAACCAATTTTTGGCACCGACAAATTCTGGGTTAGATTGACGTAAAGCTAAATAGGGTAAAACCATAAAAGCTCCTACCGCTAAAGACCCCAAAACAAAAGGCCAAGCTCTTACTTTTTGTCCTCTACCATCAATTAATAATACACAAGCATAAATCATCGGCCAAACACCCATGATGTTAAATAGGGCGACAATTAGAGGATTGATATTTGCTACCTCGCCCATCGCCAAATTTTTAATTAAGGTAATATTATTAGGATCATCCGGAGGAGCCAATAGGAAAGCATATAGTAAAAAAGCACCCCATAATAACCAAAAACCAATCTTGGGATTCATAATTTTAGATTAATAATTGCTAACTAAGCGCTTCAGACAGATAATCAGCCGCAGCTTCGACCACTGCGATCGCATTTTCATAAACCATCCTTGTTGGTCCAAGTACACCCACACTACCCACGGGAACAGAACCTCGTCGATAAGTTGAAGAAATAAAGCTACAATTGCGAATTGGTACTAAGGGATTCTCGGAACCAATCCACACATTTACCCGTTTACTGTCGGAAGTAGGTTGACCATCATCAGGACGATCAAAAAATAATGGTAATAATTGCTCTTGTTCTTCTTCCAACAAGTGCATAATCATCTGGAGCCGATTCAATTCAGAAAATTCTGGTTGTCGCAATACTTCAGCCACTCCACTAATAAAAATATAGGTAGAAGGGGGTGTTTGGGTGCGACGGTTTAAATCAGCTAATAGTAATTGTAAAGTATCAGCATAACATTCAAATTTCCGATCTAATTCCGTCCAATCTAGGGTCGCTAACTCAACCAGCGATCGCCCTCTTAACTGACTATTTAAAAAATTCGACAAAATTTGCAATTCCCGATCCACCATTTCCAGATCTAGGGTGCCAGAATAGCTTTCTTTTGGTAATTCCATCAAAACCGACTGAGTTTCATAACTATCAGTCACCACAATCAACATTACTCTCCCAGGATCTATTTGCACCAATTGCACATGACGCAATTTAGTCGTGTTAGTTTGGGGCATAGTAATTAGGGTAATATAACCGCTAATCGTCGCCAGAATTTGGGATGCACCACGGAGCAACACTTCCAAACTCTGTTCTTCCCAATTCAAGCGATCGCGCAGCACTCGATCGACTTCACGGGTTAAATTATTAGCTGGTGCAATTAACTGGTCAACATAAATCCGATAACCAGAATCCGAGGGAATCCGACCAGCAGAAGTATGGGGTTGATAGAGCAATCCAGCTTTTTCTAAAAATCCCATCGCATTGCGAATAGTTGCAGGACTAACACTCAGATTATATTCCTCTAGCAAAGCTTTAGATCCTACTGGTTCAGCAGTAGCAATATAATGGCGTACTGTTGCCCAGAGGATATGTTGTTGTCGTTCTGTTAGATTAATTTTTTTAGACATCATTGTAAACAGCCTTGGTGATTAACTCTATTAATATCGAGCTACTTTCGGATCGACTAGGAGGGAATAAGCATCAATTCCACCAACCACATTTTTGACATTAGTGAAACCTTGATTCTGCAACCACTGACACATTTGAGCAGAACGCACCCCATGATGACAAAGTACCAAGGTTTCTGTATGGGGATCAAAACGGGTCTTAATTTGGTCAGACCATTGGGCAAAAGCACTTAAAGACAAAGTTTCAAACCCTGGTAAAGACGCGATCGCGATTTCCTCTGGTTCCCTGACATCTAATAGCTGTAAACGATCAGCCGGATCTCTTTGTAAATAAGAGGCTAATTCTTTCACGGTAATTTGAGGAATGGATTGATCAGAAAATTGATTGGTCATTGGTTAATATCTAGGTAATTCAATTTTAGGGGCAATAGTTAGACCAGATTTTTTTACTGTCCTACTGGAGTCTGTTGATGCACCGGACTATTTTCAGCTAAGGATGGTTGTTCTTGACCTATTTGATTTTCCTGTCGATAGCCAAACAATAGCCAACAAAAGGCTTGTCCAGCTTGGAGATTGTATGGTTTATCACCACGATGAAACAATTGAATCGCTATCTCCCTATCTTTCAATGCCAAAATTGGTACAGGAATACCATCATTTAATTCGACCATAGTAGCAGTTAAACCCGGATGAGACTGCAATTTTTTCACTAATTGCACTCGTGGTAATTGAGAAATACCACTAATTTGAAAACCTAACTGACAGATAATTGTTTGACCAGGTGTTAAAGTGATCGCATCTAGACGTTTGAGTACCCAAGACATTTTGCCGCGATCGGGCCAGGCTAGGAAAAACTGGTTAGTCAGCCAGCAGGAGATGGCCATTGACTTCAATCCTTTAGTTGGTAGAGGAAGATGAGGATTAATGTCCTTAATTATTGGTAATCGGATCAAATGGGGCAAAGGAACCAAAGAAATTTCCTGGGTTGCTGGTACTTCTGCGATCGCATCATCTACAGATACCCCTAATTGTTTGGCTCGATAGGGCATATTTGCTAGATAATTCATCGCTGTTGGTTCTAGCTGATGATTAGTTGGGAGATCTAGGTTTTCCTCAGTTAGTAAATCTGGGGTGGAAAGCGCCGGTAAACTTGACTGAGTAGATGGAAACGACTCTTGCCATTCACTTTCGATAAATTCTGAAACTGCGGAAATATGTGCGCGAATCGCTGATGATTTTGCTGGTTCCGAGTTCTGTCTTAACGGAGAATAACTTAAGGGATGGGCATGATTAGAGACAACAAGATCTTGATCACCATTTTGCTGCTTTCTTCTTTGTTGGATATATTGTTGCATCACATCCTGACGGATCTGCATATATTGGCCCCAAAAACCCGGGTGAATCTCATCCATGGTTTGGGTAATCGCCCACAGTTCCAAGGACATGAGATTATAAAAGGTATCATCGGCTTTTTGAAGAGCTTTGATCCAAGCTTCAATATCTGGGTTTAGCTGTCGCTCAAAATTTTCTTTTCCCTGATCATTTGGTAATCTGGTCATTGGCAATGCCCCTTCCCATTAGTCTGCTTCTGACTACTTGTTTCATCAAAAATTTATTTAGTTGTTTGAGCTTGCCACTAATTTAACTAAAACCTCAATCGGGGTAATACCCCTAACTAAATTTATTTAGGTATGAGCAAAATTGACCAGAGACCTATTGTTGTGCAGTGGATGATATTACTATTATTTTAATCGTTCCCCAATTTTGGTTTTTTCATAACATGGCGTTTAGTTGGATGAATTGCCATCAGCATCATTATTAGGTGCATCTTCAGTGGTTGTCTTCTGCTGCATAAACTGCTTTAATGCTTCCCGTCTATTAGCCATGAAACGACTCCAAAAACCAGGAAATAATTGATCCATAGTTTTGGCGATCGACCAAACCTCAAGCGCCATCATATTATAAAACAAACGATCTGATCGTTGGAGGGCTTTAATCCACTGGTCGATATTCATCGCATTCGGTGGCCCTGGGGAATTGGAGGTTTTCGAGTAAGGTCGTTGATTTACTTCAGCTTTAGACATAAATATCGCCTATCATAAAAATCAAATCTATCTAGACCTGTGGTGCAGGGCAAACCCTGACACAATTCAGTCAAACTTTATTACTAATTAGTCTGTGAGAGTCGGAAAGTAGTTTAGGTAATGGCATTATAGTATTTGTGATCGATTAATCCCCAAATAGTTTCTGGTGCTGAGGTTAATGAAGCAACGCTCTTTTTTCTATTTTCTAGCAGCAATTATCATAGTGCTGCTTTTAGTGGGGATAGCCGGTTTTTATTGGTTATTCACCAATAGTCCCCTGGGCTTGTCGCGGAGTGGGTCATCTAGTCCTCCTAGTGCTACGATCTTTGTGTCCAAACAAGCCCCAGCGATGGTCTCTTTACTGATCGACCCAGAGCGATTGGTTGCATGGCAACAGGTGTTAGTTAGTCCAGAAAACCGAGAAAGATCACATATTCAATTAGATCAGCTAAAACAAAGTTTACTAGCTAATACTAATTTAGACTATCAGCGAGATATCCAACCCTGGTTAGGTTCAGAAATTACCTTAGCGGTGACCAATCGTGATTTAGACCGTGACCCCGAAAATGGTTTCCAACCGGGCTATCTAGCAGTCGTCTCTACCCGTGATTCCTTACGGAGTCTCCAGTTTCTCGAATCTTTTTGGCAAACAAAAACTGTTTCCGGTCAAGAATTAGCATGGGAAACCTATCAAGGTGTTAAGTTAATTTATACTAAACCAGAATCGGCATTAGCTAGTGCTGTTGTTGGCGATCGCTTTATTTTATTCGCTAATCATCCCAAGGTCTTACGTGATGCGATTAATAATGTCCAAGCTGGAGGGTTAAGCTTAAGTAGTGATCCGGCTTATCTCCAAGCCCTCAAAAACCTGAACCAAAGTAAAATTGGTTTAGTGTTTATTAATCTCTCTAATCTAGCGGATTGGATTGATCACCAGTCAGCTCCGATTACTTCGGATCTAGAAGCTCCCCAGTTATATGACAGTTTAGCGATCGCGCTGGAATTAGATCAACAGGGAATATTAGCAGAAACAGCTTTAATTGCAGCAGCTCACCACGAAATTACCCCAACTTCCCCTGATTTATTAAAGCCAGTCCCAGCGTTACAATATCTACCAGCAAAAACGGCTTTTTCCATTGCTGGTAAAAATTTAGGTCAATTATGGTCACAAATTTCCGGGGAAATCACGGCTGATCCTAGTCTAGCACGGTTAATCAATCCACCGCTCGTCACAGCTAAAAATAATTGGCACATTGATTTACCCAAGGATATTTTTAACTGGGTCGGGGGAGAATATGTGGTGGGGTTATTACCACGGGTTTCAACCCCAGCGCAAATCCCCAGTTTCGACTGGATTTTTGTCACCCAAAAACCCGCTGATCTAGCACCAATTAACAGTTTAGATGCGATCGCGGTTGCGGATGGTTTTAGTGTTGGTCCTTTGACTTTGGGTAATCAAGAGATTATCACTTGGACAAGACTAACTACAGTTTTTGATCAAGTCCAACAGGGGTTGACCGTGAAAGCTGAAGTTAAAGGTGTCCATACGACGATCGGAGATTATGAAATCTTTACCACTTCAGTCCAAGCAATGGCTGATATTTTAGCTGCTCCAGGGACTTCTCTGTTAAATAGTCCCAAATTCCAAGAGACGATCGGTAAGTTACCTCAGCCCAATGATGGTTATGTTTATGTTGATTGGTCAGCAACTGAGCCAATTTTAGCACAACAATTTCCTGTCATCCGGCTGATTGAACTGGTTGCTAAACCTTTAATTAGTAACTGGGAATCCTTAAGTATTAGTTCCCAGGGAGCAGAATCTAGTATCCGTCATGCTAGTGCGTTTATTCATTTTTGAAGTAGTGTCAGGTGTCAGAGAAAACCCAACTATTCTCACACCTGGCTCTCTGCTTTAAACGGAGAACTGTGGTTGGACGAAGTTAAGAATTTTTTGATGCAGTAGGAAATATTGATAATTATAGCTTAATCGTAATCAAAGCGATGTACCTAAAAAAGTGCGTTCATTTTCCATTTTCTGGTTGACCAAATAAATGTTCTAATATGCGTTGGTTTTCTGTGCGAATCCCTCTAATTTCATTCATAATCACCTCAAAGTTGCGTTGATGTATTTCTACAACTTGCAACAATGAATTGACAGCAGCACTCAGTTCAGCTTGGCTTACTTCCTGATTACGTTGATTGATTTCTACAACTTGCATCAATGAATCGATCCTAGTACCGAGTTCTGCAATTGTGGCTGAATTGGTTTGAATTTGGGCTGAATTGGTTTGAATTTGAGCTGAATTGGCTTGAATTTGGGCTGAATTGGCTTGAATTTGGGCTGAATTGGCTTGAATTTGGGCTGAGGTTGCTTCGATCACAGCTTCTATTCTATCTAGTCTTTCTGTCATCGGAAATATCCTTTTTTACTTATTTTCTTGCCGCTTGACTAATTGTAGCTGAAAATCCTGGCAGTGATCAGACTTTCCCTCAGCCATACATAAAAAAGAGCGATCGCTGATCTGAAATAAAAGCTGGAGTTGAAGCGATCGGGTTTTTCTCAACTATCCCAATATACTCAAAGCACAGTTTAACTAAGTTTAGCTAAGTATTTTGGGTCAGATATGTGGTTGTACTAAGTTTAAAATTTTTTCATCTTCAAAAGCTTCAGCTAACTCTAACAGATGATTAACAAAGGGAGTATATTTAGGATCAATTTGTCTTAATCGTTTAACTTCACTTTCGATTACAGAAATATCGCCAATTTTAGCTGCTGCATAAATTCCATTTAGTTCAAAACTCGGTGGTACAATTAAGGACGCATTAGCCGATGATTCTGAATTTTCTGATTGCTGATCTACAGCTTGTTCTTCGTAAACCCAATCAATTTTTAGATATTTTTGAATGACGATCAATAATTTTTCAATTTCAACTGGTTTTGGCAAAAAATCATCACATCCAGCTTCAATACTTTGAGCTTGATCTTCGGGTAAAACACTAGCACTAGACGCAATTACAATCAGATTTTTCCATTCTGGTATTTGTCGGAGTTGACGGGCAAATTCAAAGCCATCTAAAATCGGCATTACCAAATCTGTAATAATTAAATTAGGCTGAAACTCTGGGATGATATTTAAAGCTTCTTCACCATGACTAGCTTCAGCAAAGATAAATCCTAAAGGAGAAAGAACTTGGACTACAACATCTCGATTAACTTCTTTATCATCTACCACTAAAATTTTGCATTGGTTGCCTTTATAACCAATAATTCTGCGATTATCATTGATAATAGAGGATGTAGCCCATTCATCGGTATGAAGTAACTCCAGCTCAAACCAAAAGGTGCTACCTTTTCCTGGGGTACTATTCACTTGAATCGTACTATTCATCATAGTGATAATTTTTTTAGTGATCGCTAATCCCAATCCCGTTCCTTCAGCTCGACGCAACTTATTACCCACTTGTTCAAAAGGGAGAAAAATCTTTTCAAGTTGCTCTAGTTTAATTCCCACTCCCGTATCTTTAACTTCAAATCTAACTTTGGATGTGGTGGGAGTTTGGCTGATTAAATCAATTGTAAAAGTAACGTTACCTCGATCGGTAAATTTGATACTATTACTTAATAGGTTAATCAGAACTTGACGTAAACGTTTATCATCAATCCTCACACCCACAGGTAAACGAGAATCCATCAAGTAATAAAAATTAATATTTTTTTGTTCAGCCCGAACCCTGGATATTTCAATAATTGCTGATAAAAAAGAAGGGAAATGGAAATCTTTCGGATAAAGTTCCATTTTCTGAGCTTCGATTTTGGAAATATCCAGAATATCATTGATCAGATTCAATAAATGAGTACCACATTGGAAAATAGTGCTAATATTCTTGCGATGTACATTCAAGTCAGGAGCTCGTTGTAAAATTTGGGCATAACCCAGAATCCCATTTAGTGGTGTTCTCAATTCATGACTCATATTAGCCAAAAATTCGCTTTTTGAATGATTGGCAACTTCAGCTGCTTCTTTAGCTAAATATAAGGATTCATCGGCTTTTTTGCGATCGCTAATATCTGTAATTACACCATAGAAAATTGTTTCCCCTTTGTCATTAATTACTGGAGTAGCATCACCTTGCCACCAAATTAGTTCTCCATTTAATTTGAGGATACGTCCTTCATAGTGCCAAGGTTTAAGATTTTCGATCGCCGACTGAAGTGACAGTAAATAGCTTTCTTGATCATCGGGATATAAAGTAGAAATAAACTTATTCATGTCTTGGATAATTTCCGACGCACTAATCCCAGTTAGATCAATAATGCGATCGCTAATATAGTCAATTTTCCAAACACCATTTTGACTCGTACCTTGATAAATCACACCAGGAATTTGTGCGGCGATCGCCCGAAATCTTTCTTCACTTTTCTGCAAAGATGCAGTCCGTTGTTCGATTTGTTGTTCTAACCCTTCATTAGCTTTTTTCAGATTAGCCTGAGCTTCTTGATTTTCATGAATAATCGCAGATAAAACTAAAGTGCTAACCGTAATCACCACTACAAAAGATTGCAATAGTAATAAAGATTCATTCAAATTCGATCGGACAAATGGTCCATATCCTTGAGCTGTACCAACCACAGAGACGATCGATACAAATACAATTAATAATGTTACCAGTTGCTGTTCAAACCGAAAAGCTGCCCACATTAACAGCGGAATGAACACATATATAACTGGATACCCATCACCGAACACGATCCGACTGACAAAAATAGTTAGTGTCACTAATAGAGCGAGTTCAAGCAATTGGTGACGATGCAATTTCGACCAAACCTGATTACCAGCAAATAATAACGGTGTAAATACAATAATCCCTGCCATATCTCCTGTCCACCAACTCCACCAAGTTATGGTATAATTATTAACAGCAGTTTCACCATTTAACCACAGAGTTGTTACACCAATAGTTGCAGATAATGATGGGCTAATCAAAGCACCTAATGCTACAAATTTAAAAAAATCCTGGGCTCTTTTGAGCCAATTAGCTTGACCAATAAACCGCTCAATCAGAACTGCTCCGAGCAGAGATTCTAAGGTATCAGCGACACCAACACTAGCAGCACTTAAGCAAGTAATCAGTCCGATTTGATCAGTATGAATTACTAGCTGTTCTAAAAAAGTGCCTAGCCAAATCCCAGGTGCAACACCATATCCTAATAACAAAATCGCTGCCAAATCAATTCCAGCTACGGGCCAAATTGCTGATGCTGAACCAGACAATGTAGCAACATACAAAGATATTTTACCAATCTGAAAATGAATCAGGGCAATTATGACTATTGCCATGATCTTCAACCGGTTAGAACTAAGGATAGTGGGATTGATCATCTCTAATTTCCTGGTGATTAAAGCCAATTTTATCGATCATGATTCAGCTCCATATACTTCGAGCAAATTTAATATTTTTTCATCCTCAAATTGTTGGGCTAAATTTAATATTTCATCGGCAAAATTAGGATATTTTTTTACCATCCTTAGTAATTGTGAATGGTTATTCTCGACCAGAATTGGCAATAGAAACGACCTTGATCTACTAAATCTCGCGGATTTAGTAATCCTGATTCGATCGCATTAGTGTTGATAGTAGCTAATTTTTTTGGAATTTCTAGGTAACTATCTAGGTGCTGATCTATGCGTGATTCTACTTCTTTTTGTAATCTTTTGATCAGATTATTAACGGCTTTCTGTCCGTTGCGAAATGACAGCCAACCAACTAAACCCGTAGAGATGAAAACAGGAAAAATAAAGAGTAAAATTAGAATCGTGCGAAGCTGCAAATTTTTGAGGAACTTGTGCCACTGAAAAAGTTTTCTAATCATAAATTTTTACGCTGAGTTAAACTGGATAAAGTTCATAGCTAGTGATGTATGATTAATTAGATTGAACATTTTTCAAGGCAATTAAAAGGTAATAAAAAATTCTGTCCCTTGCCCGGGGATAGAATTACAACCAAGTTTACCACCATGATTATCTTGAATAATCTGACGGGAAATTGATAACCCTATTCCTGTTCCCTTACCTACTCCTTTAGTCGTAAATAAATAATCAAATATTTTTTCTTTCACTACTGGGTCAATCCCAATCCCATTATCTTGAATTCTCACAGTCGCTTTTTTTTCATCTGCTGCATACTCAGTGATAATGGTAATTTGATTGACAAAGCTGTCCGAATTACTCCGTTTCCCGTGAGATTCTTCTAGAGCATCGATCGCATTGGCAATTAAATTCATAAATACCTGGTTAATTTGACCGGGATAACAATCTATTTCTGGGAGATTGCCATATTTTTTCACTACTTCGATCGCCGGACGTTTGTCACTAGCTTTCAGTCGATGTTTCAGAATTAATAAGGTGCTATCGATTCCTTCATGGATATTAAATCGGACTTTACTACTCACATCTGCCCGAGAAAAAACTCGCATGGATTGGATAATTTCGGCAATCCGCTTTGTTCCTTCTTTCATAGAATCAATTAATTGCGGAAAATCTTCGATGATATAATTCAGTTCAATATTGTTAATTTCCTCACTAATTTCCGGAACTGGATCAGGATATTTATCTTGATAAAGTTGGACTAAATTGATCAAATCTTCTGCATATTGAGCCGTATGTTGTAAATTGCCGGCCACAAAACCTACCGGATTATTAATTTCATGGGTAATTCCCGCTAAAAGTTGACCTAATGATGACATTTTTTCACTCAGAATGAGCTGAGATTGAGCTTTTTCTAGTTCAGCTGTTCGTTCTTGAACTTTCTCTTCTAAAGAATTATTTAATTGACTGAGTTCGCGATTTTTTTCGGCTAACTCTTTGGTTAAAGTCCTAATTTTCAAATGTAAATGAATTCGAGCTAATACTTCTTCCTGTTGAAAAGGTTTAGTAATATAGTCTACTGCCCCTAAAACTAGACCTTTGACTTTATTATCTGTATCTGCTAGAGCGGTCATAAAAATAATTGGAATTTCGTGATTCTTAGGATCTTCCTTAATGCGACGACAAGTTTCAAATCCATCGATCCCGGGCATCATTACATCTAGCAAAATTAGATCAGGAGTAATTTCTGCGAGCTTAGTTAGGGCATTTTCCCCATCTTTGGCAACTAAAACCCTAAATCCCGATTCTTTGAGAAAATCAAACAGAACTTTTATATTGGTAGGAGTGTCATCGACGATCAGTAGTGTATGTTGTTCAGCGTTTATCATGGCTTTTTATTGATCATGGGGAAATATTTAGCTAAAAATTGAGTTGCGGCTTCGCTCGATAGGGGATGAGAAAATAAATATCCTTGACCAAATTCACATCCTAATTGTTTCAGCTTTTCTAGTTGTGCTTGAGTTTCTATTCCCTCCGCTACCGCATCCATTTGTAAATTTTTTGCCAGTGAAATAATGGTCGAAACAATAGGCACACCCCCTACTGTAGAGTCTAACATACTAATAAAAGAACGGTCAACTTTTATAGTTTTTACCGGAAATGTGTGGAGACGACTTAAAGAAGAATATCCCGTGCCAAAGTCATCAATACAAAGTTGGATTCCCAGGGCTTGAATATCTTCTAAAATTTGCATAGTGGTTTTCCCTGTGTCTAAAAAAGCACTTTCAGTAATTTCTAACTTTAATAATGCCGGAGATAAATTCGTTTGGGAATAAATTAATTTTATTTGTTCGGCGGCATCTTGATGCTGGAGTTGTTGAGCTGAAAAATTAACATTCATCACTAAGGGAAAATCAATTCTAAATTGTTTTGTCCATAATTCTAACTGTTGACAAGCTAATTTTAATGCGAATAAATCTATATATTGAATTAATTCAATCTCTTCAGCGATCGTAATAAATTTTCCTGGTAATAGAAAGCCTCGCTGGGGATGTTGCCAACGAATTAAAGCTTCAAAGCCAATCGGATGTTCAGTTTTTAGGGAGAAAATCGGTTGGTAATAAAGACAAAACTCTTCTTTTTCTAAACCTTGAATCAATTCAGTTTCTAATTGCATCCGCTCTAAAGCTTGAGATTGGATTTCCGGAGTGAGGATAGCATAACAGCCTTTCCCAGCTTTTTTCGCTTGATACATGACTATGTCCGCATCCCTCAAAATTGTAGTTGGTTCTTCATAGTCTGTAATCGATTTGATTACCCCAATACTGGCATTAACTACTAGTTGATAATTGCCAATTTTAAATGGTTGTTGCAACTGGGCTAAGATAAAATCAGCCATCATTTCAATGGTTGTAGTCTGTTGGTCTATTGCTAGTAAAATTAAAAATTCATCACCTCCTAATCGGGCGATTTTTCCTTGGGCACCTATGCAAATTTGCAGTCGCTCACTTACCCATCTCAGCAGTTGATCCCCGACTAAATGTCCCAAGCGATCGTTGATACTTTTAAATCCATCTAAATCCAAAAATAAAACTGTATGATTGCGCTCTGGATTATTTTTAGCTGTGCTTAAAATTTCGACTAAATACTCCATCAACCAGGCTCGATTAAATAAACCTGTAAGTAAATCGTGAGAAGCATCATAGCTCAGTTTTTCTTCTCGAATTTGTAACTCTCTCAACGCATTTTCTAGCTCTTGGGTTCGATAAATGACTCGTTTTTCTAGTTCCTGATTTAATTTGTGTAAATTAACTTCAGCCGCTTTCCTTGCCGTTATTTCTTGACTTAAATGCAGGTTCTTTTCTTGCAGAGTTACTGTCAAAGAACGTAATCTGAGGTGTAACCGCACCCGACTTAGTAATTCTTCTTGTTGAATTGGTTTGGTAATATAATCTACAGCTCCTAAAGCCAGACCTTGGACTTTATCTGCCACTTCTGAGAGAGCTGTCATAAAAATTACCGGAATTTCTTGAGTAGCTGGGTTGTTCTTCAAACGACGACAGACTTCAAATCCGTCAATCACTGGCATCATTATATCTAAAAGAATTAAATCCGGAACAACTTTTTCTAACTTTCTCAAAGCATCTTGGCCGTTTGCTGCCACCAAAACTCGGAAATCTGATTCTTTTAAAAAGTTAAATATAACTCTGAGATTATTTCGATTATCGTCAACAATTAAAATTAGCGATGGGTGGTCGATTTCCATTAACTTCACGCTGAAATTTTGCGAAAACTTTTGGTTACATTTCTCGCCCCTTAACTAAAATCTTAGCTTTTTAAATAAGTTTTAGTTATGAAATTTGTCTGATCACATATATTTAGATAATAACAGTTGCTCGGCTTCATTGGGGTCATCTGACTAGAGAATTGGTTTTAAGTAATAGTTTAAACTTAACTCTAGCCTTGTCAAGTTAAGAAAAGGTCAAGAACCTAATTGGGACTAAAGGTTAAACATGGCTTAATTACTAAAGCTGTAATTTGACTAATAGTCAGGTAAATTTGAAAAGGCTAAATTTACCGACATCAAGCTTATGAATAGTGGGACAGAGTCGAGAGCAAACAACCTACAGGCTGAAATGAGCCAACTTACGGATCGGATTCGGACTTTAGCTGAAAATTGCCAAGGGAATTCTCTGGAGATTTTGGCATTGTTGCGACTTTTGGAACAGCAACATCGTCAAATTCGGGAAGGGATGTTTCAAAAATCTTTACCAAATAGTCGTCACCACCTTTATACTTTGCTGCGCGATATTGAAGAGGAAGGAGGATGGCCTTATATTGAACGGATGAAGTTGCGATCGCTCCTAGAAAACTTCTTATCAGAATCAAATCATGTTTCCCATCCGGATGGGTGAGCTTTGTGGGTCATAGTCTTGGTCAGGATCATCTCAACTTCCCGATCGGATTGGGATGATGCTGACGTCACTAATTTTCGGATTATTTTGGGCGAGAATTTAATCGATAATTCTCCTGAGAATAAAATCCCTTCTCCTATTTTTAGCAACGCCAGTAAACCATTGGATCTTAGACATCATGGCTAAATCGATACAAAATCCTGCTGTTGAACCGCAGAAGTAGGAACATTTTTCAAAATTCCAATTACCCTACCAGTGCTAGTCAGGGTAATCACTGTATCTGTGGGATTTGCAGGATCATTGCTTGCCTGGATCGATAAACTACTAAAAGCTAGACCACCACTTAAACCGAGGAAATCCTCTGTATGGTTAAAATCAGTAATTACCTGAACTGCACCTGGACGGGAATCAAGGACAAAGGTATCAGAACCAGCACCACCAGTCAGAGTATTTGTGCCTAAGTCACCAAAGAGCAGATCATTGCCATTACCGCCATTGAGCATATCATCTCCTTGACCACCATGAAGGGTATCATTCCCATCACCACCTAACAAGGTGTCATTCCCTTTACCACCATAGAGCAAGTCATCCCCTAAATCGCCCGATAAGAGGTCACTACCAGCCCCTCCAAACAAAGTGTCATTACCTTGACCACCAAACAGGCTATTATTCCCTGGACCGCCGCTATAGAGGATGTCATTGCCTTGGTTACCATAGAGGATGTTATTGCCGGGTCCTCCGAACAAAGTATCATTACCTTGACCACCAAACAGGGTATTATTCCCACCACCGCCATAGAGGATGTCATTCCCTTGGTTACCATAGAGGATGTTATCCCCTAAATCTCCGAACAGGATGTCATTACCTAGACCCCCAAACAGGATGTCATTCCCTTGACCACCATATATAGTGTCATTTCCATCTAACCCATATATGGTGTCATTGCCTTGAAAACCAAGGATTGAATCATCCTGAAGAGTACCGTAAAGTAAGTTATTGTTATTATCTCCTAGTATGGTTGCCATTTGGGTTTAATTACTCCTTAAAAACAAAAAAATTACCATCATGTTGTTACACTCTAATTGACCAAACTTAATCTTAGTCAGACATTGGTGAGTTTTTTCTCAAGTATATATACCTCTAATTTTCATAAAAAAGTCTAATCAATCCCAGCCTAGATCAAGATAAACTCTCAAACATTGGCTTTACCAATACAAACAAGGCAGATCTTATGTCAGTTCAACTTTCTTTATCTGTGTCTAGTTCCCAGCCCATTAAATTTGGTACTGATGGCTGGAGAGGTGTAATTGCTGCTGATTTTACCTTTGAGCGCGTAGCTTTAGTAGCGCCTTTAGCTGCTCAGGTTTTAGCAGATATTTATGGTAATAATACAAGCAATCGGTCGGTAATAGTTGGTTACGATCGCCGTTTTCTGGCAGAAGATTTTGCTCAGGTTGCAGCCCAATCTCTCAAAAGTGCCGGATTTAATGTGATTCTTGCCAATACCTATGCACCTACACCAGCTTTTAGTTTAGCTGCTTACCAACAAAAGGCTCTCGGGGCTATTGTCCTGACTGCGAGTCACAATCCTGCACCCTATTTAGGACTGAAGGTAAAAGGTGCTTTTGGTGGGTCAGTTGCGCCAGAAGTGACGAAACAAATTGAAGCATTACTGAATCAACCCCAATCCCCCTCAAGCAATCCTGGTGAAATTACTACTTTTAATCCCTGGCCCAGTTATGCTGAAACACTTCGCGCTCAAGTAGATATATCGGCCATTCGAGCAGCAATTCTGAGCGGTCAACTTACCTTGTTTGCTGATGTGATGTATGGTGCCGCAGCAGGGGGGTTAGCAGCTATCCTCGGCCCAGATGTGACCGTACAGGAAATTAATTATCGTCGCGATCCTCTATTTGGTGGTGTTGCTCCGGAACCTTTACCTCGTTATCTTTCCCATTTGTTTAGACTCATTCGCTCCCATCAAATTAATCATCCCACCGGTTTAGCTGTGGGGTTTGTCTTTGATGGTGATAGCGATCGCATTGCTGCTGTCGATGGTCAGGGTAATTTTCTCAGTTCCCAAATCCTGATCCCGATTTTAATTGAACACCTAGCCAAACGACGGGGTTTGACCGGAGAAATAGTCAAAACTGTCAGTGGTTCCGATTTAATCTCCAAGTTGGCTCATTTATACCAACTACCCCTCTTTGAAACACCAATTGGTTACAAATATATTGCCGATCGGATGTTAGACACCCAAGTCTTAGTCGGAGGTGAAGAATCTGGTGGAATTGGTTATGGAACCCATATTCCCGAACGCGATGCTCTCCTTTCTGCTCTCTATGTGTTAGAAGCTGTCGTCCAATCTGGTCAGGATTTGGGCAAACTTTATCAACAACTCCAAGCCCAAACAGGCTTTAGTTCTGTTTATGACCGCCTTGATCTACCCTTAGCTAGTATGGATGTACGCGATCGCTTACTTACCCAATTAAAACAATCACCTCTCACCACAATTATCGGTCAGCCAGTCGTAGATTGTAACCCGATGGATGGTTATAAATTCCGTTTAGCCGATGGGAGTTGGTTACTTATTCGTTTTAGTGGTACTGAACCAGTTTTACGTCTTTATGCTGAAGCTCCTACTCGCGCACAAGTTGATCTGACCTTAAACTGGGCTAAAGATTGGGCAAATAGTTTTTAGGATGCAAATAATTATTAATGAGCAAGCAAAAATTGTTAGTTGTAGCGACGGGAAATCCCGGTAAAGTCCGGGAAATGCAGGATTATTTGACAGATTTAGGCTGGGAATTAATCTTAAAACCAGACCATTTAGATATTGCCGAAACCGGAGATACATTTGCAGCTAATGCTTGTCTCAAAGCTAGGGCGATCGCCCTAGCTACCAACAACTGGGCGATCGCTGATGATTCTGGGTTAGAAGTCGATGCTCTTGGTGGTGCCCCGGGAATTTACTCAGCCCGTTATGGTCAAACTGACTCAGAACGGATCAATCGCTTACTCCAGGAGTTAGGAAATACTACTAATCGTGGGGCTCAGTTTGTTTGTGTCATCGCGATCGCCCGTTCCAATGGGGAAATTGCTTGCCAAACCCAAGGTATTTGTCGGGGGGAAATCATCCATGCACCTCGTGGTCACAATGGCTTCGGGTACGATCCCATTTTTTATGTACCTAGTCAGGGTTTAACTTTTGCCGAAATGACCCCAGAATTAAAGCGATCGCTCAGCCACCGTGGCCAAGCGATCCAAGCATTGCTACCCCAGATCAGGGCTTTAGTTGAATAGAAACTCGGTAGATCGGAAATTTAACGATGGTTAACAGCAAATAGCATCAAGGAAACAGCGATTACTAACCTCAATTGAGCAGTAAAAACAGAGTTTTTTTCAACTTGGCTTTTCACCATCATTTGGGGTTCTTTTGCTATTGACCTGTTTAAATCGCTTCTGTGTCCTTTTCACCTGTACGAATGCGGATAATTTGGCTAACTGGACTGACAAAGATTTTGCCATCACCAATTTCGCCCGTGCGAGCTGCCGCAATAATTTTGTCAACTACTGTATCAACAAGGTTATCAGCAACGACCACTTCGACTTTGAGTTTCTGTAAAAACTCAACGGTATACTCGGAACCGCGATAACGCTCGGTCTGACCTTTCTGACGTCCAAAACCTCGGACTTCCGAAACTGTCATCCCTACGATTCCAGCATTGACAAGAGCGATTTTTACTTCGTCTAGTTTAAATGGACGAATAATAGCTTCTACTTTTTTCAAGTCTTTCCAGCTCCTTACTCTGCGCTTTTCTGGTTTATCTACTCGATAATCATTGGTATTTTACTATAGCCGTCAATCTCCAGTATTTTGTAGCTTTTGATACTATTGTTGGCCTAACCGAGGATGGGAATTAACCCGTAGTAATTTGTACAAATTGACGATCACTCATCTGAGGTGATCGTCAATTAGTCTGCTTGGTAGCTAGTTGTTGCCGTTGATGATCCAGCCTCACTAATTAGCGCGAGCAGATTTGGCTTGATAATAAACTACATCACCGGTATCAGGAACAAATTTACAACTATTACGGGAACGCCACAAAGAGTGCAGAATGGATCGGGATGATTTGTGGTAATAATTTCCTAAAATTGGTTTGACTGCTTCGTTAGCAGTTTGGAGATGATAATGGGGGATAGTGCTGAATATATGGTGAACTACATGGGTGCCAATGTTATGGTGAATATCATTGATCAAACCGTAGTCATGGTCAATGCTAGAAAGGGCACCTTTGAGAAAATACCAGTTGTCACCACGATACCAAGGAACATCAGGATCAGTGTGGTGTAGGTATGTGACCAAGTCTAGCCACACTACAAATACTAGGTAAGGTCCGAGATAGAATTTGACAAAGAACATCCAACCATAGGAGTAGGTTAACCAGCACAAGACACCAACCATCAGTGTCCAGCAAGTGGTGCTAGTGATTACGTCCCATTTTTCTGTGGGTCGAAATAAAGAACTACTAGGGAGAAAGTGGGAACCTTTTTTGCCTGGGGAACGAACAAATAGATATAAAGGATAGGCAAGGAGAAATAAATTCTCGCTCAGAAGCTTCATATAACCAGGTGTATGGTTATAACTTGTTTCTGATTTTGGATACCAGCTTTCATCTGTATCGATGTTTCCTGTATTCCCATGATGGGTTCTATGACTGATCCGCCAACCGTGGAAAGGAACGAGAATGGGTGAATGGCATAAATGACCAATCAGGTTATTTAACCATTTGTGTCGGGAAAAAGAACCATGACCGCAATCATGACCGACCACAAAGAGTGCCCAAAACATTGTTCCCTGCATCAGCCAGAAAATTGGCCAAAAAAACCAGGAATCTAGATAAGATGCGATCGCATATAGCAAACTGATGATTGTCAGATCCCAAACAAAGTAAAACAGTGATTTCCAGCTAGAAGAGACAAAGCAATGTGCGGGAATAGCTGCTTTCAATTCTGCCAGTGTGAAAGGTAGTTCTGAGCAACCAGTCGCTGCTTCTTGTTGAGGATTTTTGTGCGTAACAAGATTAGATTGCACGAGATTTCCAATTTACCCCTACTATATACAAGAGGAATTATTGTATAGTTAGGTATTTCTGGCAATAGTGAGTTAAAGGATTTATTAATCAACCGTCCAATCACTGGGATCGATGATCATAAAATCTCTGATTAAATACGGTTGCTTTTTCCAAGCTAATCTGTTAAAGAGGAAAAATATTGTTGGCTGATCTTAAGTAAATAATGCCCCACCCATTAACTTTTGATAACGTTGTTCTAAGGCAAATTTAAGACTGGGCCATTTGGCTAGAGTTTCATCTTTTTCCATTACTTTTTCGGCTGCTTCTCTGGCTAATTCTAAAACAGCTTGATCCGCAACTAAACTAGCTAAAGCAAAATCAGCTAATCCCGATTGACGAGTACCTAATACTGCACCAGGACCCCGTAAACGCAGATCCATTTCTGCAATAAAAAAACCATCTTGTGATCCTGCTAATACTTGTAATCTTTCCCGCGCATCTTCTGTAGATCGAGTATTACTCATTAATAAACAATAAGCGCGATCGCTACCACGACCGACTCTCCCCCGTAATTGGTGCAATTGCGATAAACCAAAACGTTCCGCATTTTCAATTAACATGACGCTAGCATTAGGAACATCAACTCCCACTTCGACTACGGTAGTAGAAACTAAAATTTGAGTTTCGTTATCACGAAATTTATTAATTGCTTCTTCTTTTTCTGCACTACTCATTCGACCATGCAGTAGACCGACTTTAAAATCATGAAAAACATTTTCTTGCAATTTGTGATATTCTTCAATTGCCGATCGCAAATCTAATTTTTCTGATTCTTCTACTAAAGGTAATACAATATAAGCTTGTCTGCCACTTGCTACTTCTCTCTGGATTAAGTCATAAGCATCAGGACGTTCTTTTGAGGATAAAACAGTGGTTTGAATTGCTTGTCTTCCCGGAGGTAATTCATCAAGCTGACTGACATCTAAATCTCCATGTAAGGTGAGTGCTAAAGTCCGAGGAATGGGAGTAGCTGTCATGGTCAGAACATGGGGAACTCCATTCATTCCTTTTTGTTGTAATTTAGCTCTCTGTGCTACTCCAAATCGATGTTGTTCGTCAATTACTGCTAATCCTAATTGGTGAAATTTAACTGGATCTTGAATTAATGCGTGAGTTCCTACTAATACAGGTAATTCACCGGTAGCTAATTGAGAATTGATTTCTTTACGTTTAGAAGCTTTAGTAGAACCGGTGAGTAATTCGACTGGTAAATGTAATAAATTAAACCAAGAAACCAGTTTCCGATAATGTTGTTCGGCTAAAACTTCGGTGGGAGCCATTAGTGCTGCTTGATAACCGCATTCAATTGTAGCTAACATCGCTACTACTGCAACTACTGTTTTTCCAGCACCGACATCTCCTTGGACTAAACGATTCATTGCTTCTGGTTTTTTTAAATCATTCAGAATATCATTAATTACTCGTTTTTGCGCTCCTGTTAATTCAAAGGGAAGTAATTGATAAAACTTTTTAATTAATTCACCTTGAGCGGCGATCGCAGCACTTGCTTGAATTTGACGCTGACTAAATTTCCGTTTGAGCATTCCTAATTGGAGATAAAAAAACTCATCAAAGACTAACCAACGTCTGGCAATACTTAGGGTTTGTTGATCGCTCGGAAAATGAATATTTGCGATCGCATCTTTTAACTCAACCAACCCATATAAATTTCGTAACCCTGATGGGAGTGGATCTTTAATTTTTTTAGTTGCTGGTAAACACTTAAATACTGCTCGTCGTAATAAATTTGCACCTACTCCCTCGGTCAGTGGATATACTGGTGCTACTCGTCCAATAATCATCGAATCAACCTGATCATCTGGACTAGAAAGAACTTCTAATTCTAATTTGTCTAAACTCACCCCATATTTACCTTTTTTGACTAACCCCGAAGCTGCTACCATTGCTCCTGGAGGATAAAGTCGTTTTTGCATTTCTTGCCCATCGAACTGAGTAATTACCCGGAAAAAATCGATTGAGTTTGATTTGTCCAGTGCGATCGCTTAAAACTAGCTCTAAAATATTTAATTTTTTATTTCGCGGACTACTAAAACAGGTACAGCGTTTAACTGTACCAACAATTGTGACTGTTTCACCTGGATTTAAGTCACGAATATTGACCTGAGTTTGATGATCAATATGATCTCTTGGGTAGTAATAAAGTAAATCACCTACTGTATATAACCCTAACTTAGCTAACTGTTCCGCTGCTTTTTTTCCCAGACCAGAAATTTGGTCAATTGATTGATCCAAAGCATAATTACTGTTAGCTCCATTTTGAGGACTAGCTAGGGAAATTTCCACCTGATAATTTTGCTTTTCCTCCTGAAAATTTTCGATATCTTTATAGTTCTGTAATTTTTGCTTTTGTTGTTCTTTTAATCGTTTAATATCTTGGTCTGAATTTTCTTGATCATGCGGTTGACCAATTTCCTTTTTTTTGCAGGATTGTTGCATCTGGAAAAGGAACCAACGAGTTTGAGCAATCAATTGTTCCCGTTGTTCACCAGTTAATTGGGGATACTCAGCAAACCGATTAGCCATTTCGTGCCATTGACGAATTTCCGCATTTGATAAACATTGTGGTGGTTGACTGAGACTGATTTGCAAAAACTGATTAAAGATATATTGTTTACCTACTAGGTTAGTAAACCCATGTTTTGTTTCTGCTAATAGAGCTTTTTCCAATCTCCCCCAGTCTGGTAATTCTTCTGACACTGTTGCTCTCTCTTGTTCAGGTAAAGATAGATGACTAAAAAGTTAAATCTATCACCATTATAACCTTATTCATCAAACCAGGTAGCACGCCAAGCTGCTTCAGCTTTAGCGATCGCCAGTTCTTTTTCTTTTTTCTGATATTCCCGTCCGATGCGATGCAATTTGAGGGAAAGATTGCGAATTTGGCTACGCCAGGTAGCGACAGTTGGATCAGCAAACTCAATTTCCGATAAGCGTAAATGAATCGCCATAATATAAATCGTACCATTAGCAAAATTTGTTGACCCCATCATCTGATCAGGGTCTTCAATATTTTCTGCTTCAATGATTAAATTTAACAAATTTGGCGGACCCGGCATTGCTTCTCCATTAGATTCAGCTTTAACCGCGGCTTCTAAAATTTGTCCTGGTAATTTTTTGGGTAAAATCCCATTTTGTTGTAGCGCCCGATTAGTACGACGGGATGTAGTTTTAATAATTTGGTTAATCCCATTTTCCAAGTCTTCTTGCCACTGGGCCAAATCTACTGGTGAGCGCACTTCTGCTAATAAAATTTTCTTTTCCTGTTTGTTTAATAACAAATTCGCAATTTCTGATCCTGGTAAATTTAAAACTGGGGAGTCAGAATTGTCTGATTTAATTGTCTCAACTACCTCCTGATTTTTCAATTTTTCTTCTAACTGTCCTAGTTCCCCAGTTTCATGGGTTTCATTACTTAACTCTTCTAGTTCATCAGTAGAACTTTTTAGCAGCTTCAGCAACTGATTTTCGGCTTGTCGAGCTAGCTGACGAATCGCTTTTTGCAATTCTTGTTTGCCACTAAAAGATATACTCAAAAAACGCTCAGGATAACCTTGAGTACATAAATGATAACTAGCTAAAACTAATTGTTGCCGTACCGCTTGCCCAAAAGCGGTTAAATATTGAAAGTAGGCTTGGTGAAATTCTTGGGCGATCGCTGTTACGGTATCTTCGAGCGTTTTTATTTCTTGTTCAATTCGTTCGACTATTCGTACCATTCCTTGCAATTTTTCTAATTACTGATTTAACTTATCTCTACTAACGCCCAGCATAAGCTGACATTGGTTCTTTAATAAACCGAATATAAAGATGCTTAAAGGTAGAACGAAGCACTCGAGGTAACCCAAAATCTATGGGCATCAAATTTGTTGGTAATTTCCAATCTGATACTTGTAATTCTGTAGGTGACATTAAAGGAAATTCGATCGCTTCTAAATTGCTACATAAACCTAATTTTATCGCTGCTGCTACTGTCGGTACTACTTGGGGATCGACTTTAACTATTTCCACTACACTACGATCAAGAGCAAATACATCTGTAGCTGCGGCTAAAATTCCTAGTTCCCGAGGTTCACCCCCACTCGGACCATTACCTTCGTGACCAATAATCCCGTCGAGAATAGTTAAATCTGGATTAATTGTCCGGGCTGTTTCTACTAACATTTGTCCAAATCTAGCTGCATCTTTACCTGCTTCTAAATGCCACCAAGCTTTCATTTTACCAGGTACACAACCAAATAAGTTTTTTACTCCCATAGTTAAGGTTAGTTGCATATGGGATTTCAACTTAGGTAAATTAATTACTACATCAGCACCGATCGCTTCTTTACTTAGTAACAGGTGATTAAATTCCTGACTGACAGTTTGATAACGCTGTCCGTGAAACTCAATAATTGGTAAATTCAATTCTTCTAGTAGGGGTAGATAACCATTAGCTGTAGCGACACCTTTGGCACTTCCAAAAGCTGGACTATCTCCCAGAAATGGTTTACCACCAGCATCTAATACCATTTTCGCTACACAGTAAACTATTTCTTTCCGGGTGACACATTCTTTGGTCGGACGGGAACCTGTGAGTAAATTCGGTTTGAGTAAAACGCGATCGCCCGGTTTGACAAAATTGCTGATCCCCCCTAATGGCTCGAGCAAATTTTCTAAGGATTCTCTTAAGGATTGTGGTTGATAAGATTGAGCGCGAATTAAACTAACACTAGACATGATTTTTTCCCTTGAGTAATTAACTTTTTTGACCCTGGTGAAATTCTTAATTGGATTTTAACGTCCTTTCATTAAAGCTGTTACTCGCTGACAATTGGCAAATACTCCTACTCCTACCATTTGGTTCATTGCTGGTTTTACCTCAACTTTAATAATTCTGGAAGTACAGATAAAAACTGTTTGGTCAAATAAATGAATGATTAACCAAGGTCTTTCTAACAACAACTGAATTTGCTGCTGAAATTCTTCTGGAGAAATGGGAATATTAAACCCTTCTGACTGACCATTGTCATAATAAAATATTACTTGGGTCACATGGTCTGGTTGCATAAATCAATCCCTGTATAAACCTTCAGATTTTAGTTTACTTGCTCAATGGTATCATAATTACCAAAACTATTTTACCAGATTAATCGCTGATTGTTAATAATTATAGTTGCAATTACAATGGGAACATTCTCTAGTATGGCAAAAACCGATTTTTGGAGTGAACACGCCAAAAAAGAGATGCTCCCATCGCAATTAGCGACCAATAATTTAATGATTGGACATGTTACTCATTTTCTGCAAATCTAGAACTTTTGCTAATTCCTCAGCACTCATTAGCTGTTTGTCAAGGACAATTTGCCGTAAAGATTTACCTGTAGCCAAAGATTCTTTGGCCACAGCCGCAGCATTAAGATAACCAATATGGGTATTGAGAGCAGTAACTAAAGCTAAACTACCCTCAGCGTATTCAAGACAGCGATCGCGATTAGCTGTAATCCCGACTAAACACTGTTTGGTCAACGCCCCTAAAGCATTACCCAATAATTCAATACTATTGATCAGATTATAGGCAATCAGTGGCATCATCACATTTAACTCTAATTGTCCAGCTTGAGCGGCTAGGGCGATCGCTGTATCATATCCCATCACCTGAAAACATACCATAGAGGTCATTTCCGCCATCACAGGGTTATATTTTCCGGGCATGATCGATGATCCAGGTTGAACTGGTGGGAGTTGAATTTCTTTAAATCCAGTTTTCGGTCCTGAATCCATCAACCGGAGATCATGGGAAATTTTGACACAATCTTGAGCTAAGTTGCGGAGGGAACCAGAGACATTGACAAAAAGGGCCATACTCTGCATGGCAGCCATCAAATGTGGGGCTGGTTGGAGGGATTGACCAATCAACTCCGAGAGAATTTCTGCTACTCTTTGGCTATATTGGGGATGGGTATTTAATCCAGTTCCTACAGCACTACCTCCCAATCCTAGTAAAGTCAAATCTTGGGCTGCGGTTTGGATGCGGTGATCATGATCCCGCAAAATTTGCGCCCAAGCACGAAAGGTTTCCCCCAAACGCACAGGGACAGCATCTTGGAGATGGGTTCGACCAGATTTAACAAGATCTTGAAATTCCTCAGCTTTAGTTTCTAAAACAGCGATCGCCTGAGTTAAAGCTGGGTAAAGAGTATGTGCTAATGCTAATAGTCCACCAATCCGAATTGCTGTGGGAATTACATCATTGGTAGACTGACCATAATTAACATGGTCATTAGGACTAATCCGTTGGTAGTTCCCTTTCTGATCCCCCAAAATTTCTAAAGCCCGATTCGCTAGGACTTCATTCACATTCATGTGATGGGAAGTACCCGCTCCCGCTTGATAAATATCGACCACAAATTGATCCCGCAGTTGACCAGCTAGGATTTCGTCGGTAGCAGTAATGATTGCTTGACTAATCTCCATCGGAATACAACCAAGTTCACCATTAGCGATCGCTGTCGCTTTCTTAATCAGCAAACAAGCATCGACATAAGTGGGCAAGGGTTTGAGTCCACTGATTGGGAAATTTTCTGTCGCTCTTAAGGTTTGAATGCCATAATAGAGATCTGCCGGGATTTGTCTTTCCCCCATCGAATCCCGTTCAATCCGATCAGTCATATTGGGTGTTTCCATCATAATTGTTGTGGGGAATTGTCGGTTTAACCGATTTTACGTCAATTATTTACCTTGAGTAATGGGTATACATCATAGACCATGACCGTTAGACACTTGCAACAATAAACCTAGTAACAGATGACTATGAGCGAGCATTCCGATGTTCGTGCTTTGCACCACGAGGGAAAAACCCTGCTGAAGTCCGGTAAATATGCTGAAGCAGTTGCTAAGTTTGATCTGGTTTTAGCCAAAGGACCAGATTGGTACGAAGCTTGGTATGAGCGAGGTAAAGCACTCAGGGCTTTAGGAAAACTCCATGAAGCGATCGCGAGTTATGATCAAGCTTTAGCCCTCCGACCTGATGATTATTGGGCTTGGTATAAACGGGGCAATGTTTTTGATCAGTTAAAGTTATTACCAGAAGCGATCGCCAGCTATCAACAAGCACTAAAATTAAGACCAGATGACTATTGGGCTTGGTATCGTGGTGGAGAAGGGTTACGTCGTTTGGGTCAATATCAAAGTGCGATTGAATATTATGATAAAGCTTTAGAACTCAGACCAGATGATTATTGGGCTTGGTATCGACGTGGTGATGCTTTACTAGGGCTGGAATCCTATCAGGAAGCTGTGATCTGTTATGATCGATCTCTAAAAATTGAACCCCGTGATTATTGGGCTTGGTATCATCGTGGTCAAGCTTTATTAAAATTAGGTCAGTATGAAGACGCAGTTTTGAGCTATCAGCGAGCTGTGGATATTGAGCCAAAAGATTATTGGGCTTGGTATGGAAAAGGGGAAGCTTTATGGGGATTAGGTAAGTATCAACCAGCAGTTTCCTGTTGGAAAAAAGCCACAGAAATAGAACCATTAGCAGGTGCAGCTTGGTATAAAACTGGTCAAGCACTGAGTGAATTAGGCTGTGATCAAGAAGCAATTGATTGTTTGCAAAAAGCTACAGAAATTTGTCCTGAACTATATGAAGCTTGGCATCTTTGTGGGATTACTTGGCGTAATTTGGGTGAGTATGAAAAAGCTTTAGCTAGTTTTGAGCGGGGATTGGAACTTAAACCAGATGATGCTCTAGCTTGGTTTAATCGTGGGGAAACATTAGCTAATTTAGAACGCTATCGATTAGCGATCGCGAGTTATGAAAATGCTTTAAAGTTTTTACCTAGTTATGCTGAAGCTTGGAACAATCACGGCATTGCGTTGGTAATGTTAGGTCATGAGGAAGCTAGTCTGGCTAGTTTTGAAAATGCGATTCAGTACCGACCAGACTATGGTAGAGCTTGGCATAATCATGGGCAAATACTTGGTCAATTAGGATACTATGCAGCAGCGATCGCTAGTTTTGATCAGGCTTTAAAAATTCAGTCAGATTATCCCCCATCTTGGACTTGGTATCATCGCGCTCAAGCTCTCATGTCGTTAGGTCGTTTGACAGACGCGATCACGAGTTTTGACCAAGTATTAGCTATTCATCCCGACGATGCAGCAACTTGGTATGATCAAGCTTGTTGTTATGCGAAACAAAGTAATTTTGAAGCAGCCAAAATTAGTTTACAACAAGCAATTAAATTAGCACCAAATTTATATATAGAAAAAGCCAAGTTAGAACCAGATTTTGAGCAAATTCGCACAATAATTATTTGAGAAAATCAATAATTTTTAGACTGATCAGCTATAATCATATTAGCCAACCTATTTAGTCCCTAATTTTCTTGCTAGTTAGCTGATATTTTCGGCCATGTCTGAAAGGGAAGGAGAGCGAGTCATGGCAAAACGCTTAACAGAATTTTTTGATCCACGAACTTTAGAGATTACTCTCTCTGATATTGCTCAAGGGATGAATCAACCCTTAGAAAAAATCTCTTTTCCCACCTCAGACTGGAAATGGACGAGTATATTTTTAGTGGTCATTGAAGGTCATGGTGGAGAATTTGTCAGTTATCGGATTTTACAGTCATGGCTAAATCAAGTAATTCAATTAATTACTAATAGTAATAATTGGCAAGAATTAGAGGAATTATTAGAAGTAACTCTCTTAGAAATCCAAGACTATCCTTATCCAGATAGTCATAAAACTCGTTTATATGAAGTAATTGAAACTGCCAAAATTAGGTTGGAAACTCTCAAAGAAAAAGGAGTTGGTTTACAAATTGCTTGGGGATGGGCAAAAGGATGGGAAGTGGTAATTAAATATTGCTTGAATTGGCGATCGCTTAATTTAGCAAATCAACTTTTTACTACCCAACAAGAGGAATTTTCTTCCTATCCGGAAGTGCTAGAATGGGTACGCGAAATCGAACAAATACAACGAAGCAATTTATCTAAAAATTCCTCTGAATCGGGTTAGATTGATCTATTAATAAACCTATTCCTACCAATTTTAAGCTCAATTTGCGGATTTCCGTAGGGGCAAAGCATTTCGGCAAATAAATAATTGCTAACACGAAGAATAATATTACCGAAATGCTTTGCCCTCGCCATTCATGAAACCAACCGATCAACTATATGCTGCTCTTGGGTTGATCTAGTCAATCGATTTGCTGCATAATTGGCCGAGGGCAAAGCATTCCGGTCTGAATTTTCTCGATTTAACCGATCGCTGATCTGCCGGAATGCGAAAGCCCCTACAAATCCGGACCTCGCCATTCATGAAACTAACCGATCAACTATATGCTGCTCTTGGGTTGATCTAGTCAATCGATTTGCTGCATAATTGGCCGAGGGCAAAGCATTCCGGTCTGAATTTTCTCGATTTAACCGATCGCTGATCTGCCGGAATGCGAAAGCCCCTACAAATCCGGACCTCGCCATTCATGAAACTAACCGATCAACTATATGCTGCTCTTGGGTTGATCTAGTCAATCGATTTGCTGCATAATTGGCCGAGGGCAAAGCATTCCGGTCTGAATTTTCTCGATTTAACCGATCGCTGATCTGCCGGAATGCGAAAGCCCCTACAAATCCGGACCTCGCCATTCATGAAACTAACCGATCAACTATATGCTGCTCTTGGGTTGATCTAGTCAATCGATTTGCTGCATAATTGGCCGAGGGCAAAGCATTCCGGTCTGAATTTTCTCGATTTAACCGATCGCTGATCTGCCGGAATGCGAAAGCCCCTACAAATCCGGACCTCGCCATTCATGAAACTAACCGATCAACTATATGCTGCTTTTGGGTTGATCTAGTCAATCGATTTGCTGCATAATTGGCCGAGGGCAAAGCATTCCGGTCTGAATTTTCTCGATTTAACCGATCGCTAATCTGCCGGAATGCTTTGCCCCTACAAATCCGGACAAAATTCTGTTTATAGTCAATCGATTTGCTGCATAAGGCGAAATATTTTATCCCAAGAAATCCATTTAAAAGCTATTCAATTAGTCGATCGCATCCATCAACTATCAAGGAATAATGCGATATCGAGTTTCAGGGAAAACATCAGAGTGCTGAAGCGCAACTACATACCTCAACCGAGATATTTCAAGCCATTTCCCAACATTCTTCCCGAATCAGGCGAATTTGTGCTAAAGCAAATATAGTTGGAATAATGCGGACGTAATTAGTCGCGATCGCTCTCCAACCCAAATCAGCTAAGAACCAGGTCCATAATATCGGTCCTAACACATTAATCATAGTCCGAACAGCGCCATATCGAGCAGCACTAACAGCCATTCCACGTTTAGCAGTTTGGACAGCTACATATTTTTGGAATTGAGTTGCTCCGACTACACTACCTTGTAACAAAGCTTCTCGAGCAATTTGATATTGAGCAAATTGGATTGCTACTCTCCGTGCCATTTCTTGGAGTAAGATCGGTTTAATCACTGAACTAAGTGCCAAAGCACTACCACCTTTTACCAATAAACTGATCGGATCACGTAGGATCTCTAGGGGGATAGCATAATTAGATTGGGCTAGACTAGATTTTACTCTATGGTTTAATACTTCTTGGTCATTTTTTGGCAATTTTGTCCAAGCTTTCCCTAATAAATTTAAAAATACCTCTGCTTCTAAATCTGTGGTAGACAATCGGTGAGAGTAACAAATTTTCAGGTAACGACAAACCTGAATTAAAGCTTGTCTATAGGTAAATTCCCCAGTTTTTCCTCTTAATACCGTAATTCCATCTGCTGCTAAAAACCGAAATCTTTGTTCGAGAGCATCGATCCATGCTTGTCGATCGCGACTTTTCACATCAATCGGATGAGGTGTGTGTAAATAATCTAAGGGATTAAAGCGACGACTAAACAGAATATCAGTTAGTTGCTGCAATTCCTCTGGTGTGGCTAATTCCAATCCTGATCTTAACTCGTCCAACTTAGCTCCCTCCATCATTACCTGTTATTCTTGCTTGGATATTTTCTGGGGATCGGGGGTTTTCTGGTTGCCAACTCGAGAACTTAGTTACCCAGATTATAATATGATTATTTCAACGGCATCCCATCGGTCAAACTATTGAAGTAAGCATGGATCAAAGTCATCATATTTTTGATATTGTGGTAATTGGGGCTGGTATGGCTGGGTTAGTAGTAGCGCAACAACTCCACCATGCTGGTTATCAGGTGCTAGTGGTAGAAAAATCGCGCGGGTTAGGGGGAAGATTAGCCACACGTCGGTTTGATCATAGCTGTGCTGATCATGGTACACCTTTTTTAGAACCGATCAGCGATTTATTGCAACCTTTAGTGCAGGTTTTAGTCGATCGCGGTCAAGTTGTCCCTTGGTCCGATCGGGTTTATAGTATTGGTGCTGATCACCAGCTCCAGGTTTCAACACAATGGTGTCCTTATTATATTGCACCAACCGGGATGAGTGCGATCGCGAAATTAATCGCGGTTGATTTAAACATTTGGCTCAACCATCGGGTCAATGGAATTAGCCTAACAGACGATCATCACTGGCATCTTACCTTAGAACAGACCGATGGTAGTAGCGAAAATTTGACGGAATTAACAGCAAAAGCAATTGTAGTCGCAATTCCTGCACCACAAGCTTTAATCCTCTTAGAACCTTTAACCTTAATGGGATTACCCCCAGAATTAATTGAGAATTTAAGGACAGTCAAGTTTGATCCTTGTATAAGTGCGATCGCGCGTTATCCCCAAGAACGACAACGGGATTTAGCATTACGAGAAACTGCTTGGAGAGCGGTAGTTTTTCCTGATGATGATGATTTAGCTTGGATTGGTTGGGATAGTAGCAAACGGATCGACGCAAAAAAACCTGTCTTTGTCCTGCGTAGTAAACCTAGTTTTGCTGAAAATTATTTAGATGTCACTGATTTACAAAGTGCTGGAGAGCAATTATTAGCTCGTGCTGCACATTATTTAATTCCTTGGTTAAATGAACCAGAGTTGCTCCAAATCCATAAATGGCGTTATGCTTTTCCTAGTCGTTCATGGACTCAAGCTTGTCTAGGTACGGACATCCCCTTACCCTTAGTTTGTTGTGGTGATTGGTGTGGGGAAAATTTAATCGAAAGTGCTGTTTCTTCTGGATTAGCTGCGGCTCACCAAGTTAATCTACATTTAGCACAAAAAAAACTAATTCCTTCAGCAGCTTTTTGGCAAGTTATCACTAAAATGTAGTTAAACTGTGATAAATTTTTTTATGAAGACTGAGCCTGTAGATCCTCAATCCCTCCTTAATTTCCCAGTAGAACAAAGCTCCGTCATTCCTAACTCAGTGATTGTGCGTTTAGAAAATATTGATAAGTTCTATGGTATTGGAGAAATAGAAGTTCGGGCACTAAATAATGTTAGTCTCACGATCGAAGCAGGTGAGTATTGCTCAATTATGGGTGCTTCTGGTTCAGGAAAATCCACAGTCATGAATATTATTGGGTGTTTGGATCGTCCTACCAATGGTCACTACTATTTAGATCGGTTAGATGTATCTCAACTTCCAGAAAAAGATTTAGCTAAGATTCGCAATGTCAAGTTAGGGTTTGTGTTTCAACAATTTCATTTATTACCCCAGTTAACCGCATTGGAAAATGTCATGTTACCCATGGTTTATGCTGGTGTGAAAAATGATGAACGTCGGGAACGCGCAACCACAGCATTGACCAAGGTAGGATTAGATCATCGCATGAATAATAAACCTTCCCAGTTGTCGGGAGGACAACAACAACGGGTCGCGATCGCTCGTGCTATTGTGAATCGTCCTGTTTTAATTCTCGCTGATGAACCTACTGGTGCTTTGGATTCCAAAACTACTCAAGAGGTAATTGATATTTTTTCGGAATTGAATGCTAGTGGGATTACTATTGTGATGGTAACTCACGAACCTGATGTGGCTCGTTGTACTAATCGGATTGTTTGGTTTCGTGATGGTGAAATTATCCATTCCCATCTCACTCCTGATGATCTCAGTCATGCTAATTCTTTTTAATAGACAAGAAACCAAAAATAACTAGGACAGTCAAGATGACTGTCCCACAGTAGTCATTGGTTTTGGTGGGACAGACATCTTGTCTGTCAGATCATAAGACTTTTGCAAGAAGTCCAATGGCTATTTTTGTTGTATGCTGAAGAAAATTTCATCCTAATTAGGTAATTTAACCGGAATGCAGATCCAATTTCGCGAATATGACCCTTTTGATCTCTGGATCTGGATCGAGTTTAGCACCGTTCCATCTGGGGGAGAAAAGCAATATGTAGAAGAATTATTTAATTCCTGGTTTTTTTTAGGAAAATTAGGAGGGTTTAATGCGGAAAATCTACAAGTCCAGGATGAAGGATTAGAGATTAGTCAGATGGACTATGATCTAGACATGGCGGAAAATAGTATGATGGCATTAATGCACAATATGGGAGAATTTGAATATCAAGGTAAATGGGGTCGTTGTTGGTTTGACTTAGGGACCAGCGATGCGATCGCTCTTGATGTTTTAATTAATGCTTGTAGACAACTCAGTCGAGAATTTGTCACCCTCGAAAAATTGATTATCGGTGGTGAAAATAAAAATTGGACTGTAGATCGAAATAAGCGGTTGGAAAATTTTATTGGAGATAACTAAACTAACTATGTCTCACAAAACTGGGGAAATCAGGGTATTAGCTTTGGGGATAATTCGAGATCAGGATCGGATATTTATCTCGGAAGGATACGATCCCGCTAAACAAACCACCTTTTATCGAGTAATGGGGGGTGGAGTTGACTTCGGAGAAACCAGTTATGCTGCTTTACAACGAGAATTTCAAGAAGAAATTCAAGCTGAATTAACAAATATTAAATATTTGGGTTGCTTAGAAAATATCTTTGTCTTTAATGGTAAACCAGGACATGAATTAATTCAACTTTACCAAGGTGATTTTGTCGATCGCAAATTTTATCAATTAGAAGAAATCATATTCGCTGAAGGTGAAAGAAGAAAAAAAGCACTTTGGGTGGATATCCAGAAATTTGCATCAGGAGAATTAAGAATCGTTCCGGAAAATTTCCTCACTTATCTTCAATAATGATCATTATTTCAGAGCAGAGATATTGTTAAACCAACCACGTTTCCAGAAATAGTAAACCAAACAACTGGCGATCGCGAGCATTAACAATAAACAAATCGGATAACCCCAATAAGCATTCAATTCTGGCATATTGAAGGGAGATTTATCAGTATTAAAATTCATCCCATAGACCCCAGCAATAAAAGTCAAGGGAATAAAAATGGTAGAAATAATGGTGAGTAATTTCATAATTTCATTCATTTTATTACTCACCGAAGACAAATAAACATCCATTAAACTAGCAGCAATTTCCCGATAACTTTCCACCATATCCATTACTTGAACTGCGTGATTATAAGAATCGCGTAAATAAATCCGAATCTCCGGACTAATCAGATCACTACCATCACGAATTAAAATATTAATCGCATCTCGTTGGGACCAAATTGCTCGACGCAGAGAAAGTAATCTACGTCGAATATGATAAATTTTTTCCAAAGTCTGGGAATTCGGATTATTGACTACTTCCGTTTCTAAAAATTCAATTTGTTCACCATACTCTTCCAGGACAGGAAAAAAACCGTCAATAATCGCATCAATTAAAGCATAAGCTAAAAAATCAGCTCCCTGCTTCCGGATATTACCTTTATTATTAGTAATGCGATCGCGAACTGGATCAAAGCAATCATATTCTGGTTCTTCTTGGACTGTAAGTAAATAATCCTTCCCTAAAACGAGACTAACTTGCTCTTTGTGAAAACGATTTGATCCAGATTTTAATAGCACCATCCAAACAATAATCACTAGCTGATCATCATAATCCACCACTTTCGGACGCTGAGGTACATTTACCACATCTTCTAGAGTAAGAGGATGCAAGTTAAATAGCTTTCCAAATTTATCCCAAGTATCCTCATTACCCAATCCTTGCACATCTACCCAAGTAACAGATTCACTATCGACAAAATTGGCACATTCTTCGGGAGAGTTGACGTTGATGTGAGTAGCCGTAAATTCATTATAGTTAATTAAGACTAGATTCGGAGGTAGAGCATCTGCATCTAAATCAAGATATCCTGGCAATCGACCTGGTTGATCATAAAAGTAATCTAAATGGGAATCATCTTCACGTTCATTGTTCATGGTTAATTAGTTAGGGTAACTTTTCAGCGGAAAAAGCAGTTTGTTTTAACAAACTGCTTTTTACCTAGTATGCAGCTAGTAGGATATTACATCATCCCCATACCGCCCATACCGCCCATACCACCCATACCACCCATACCACCCATATCGGGAGCACCAGCAGCAGGTTTTTTCTCAGGTTTTTCTACTACTAAAGCTTCGGTAGTCAAAACCATTCCAGCAATAGAACCAGCATTTTGTAAAGCGGAACGAACTACCTTAGCTGGATCAATAATTCCAGCTTTAATCAAGTCTTCATAAACATTAGTAGCCGCATTGTAACCGATGTTGAAATCAGAAGAGCGGACTTTCTCTACCACGACCGAACCTTCTACACCAGCATTATCTGCCATTTGACGTAAAGGTGCTTCTAGGGCTTTACCGATAATAGCAGCACCAATCTGTTCTTCAGCCAATAAAGTAGTTTGGAAGGTGGCTACTTTAGTACCTAAGTGAATCAGAGTAGTACCACCACCAGGAACAATTCCTTCTTCGACTGCGGCTTTGGTAGCATTGAGAGCATCTTCAATTCGTAGTTTCCGATCTTTGAGTTCGGTTTCTGTCGCAGCACCAACTTTAATGACTGCGACCCCACCAGCAAGTTTAGCAATGCGTTCTTGCAGTTTTTCTTTGTCGTAATCAGAGTCAGTTTCTTCGAGTTGTTTGCGAATTTGCCCAATCCGCTTTTCCACATCGGCTTTATTTTCACTACCAGTCACAATGGTGGTATTTTCTTTAGTTAGGGTAACTTTCCGAGCCGTACCCAGCATATCTAAAGAGACGGTATCCAGACTCAGACCGATTTCTTCGGAAATTAATTGACCACCAGTTAGCACCGCGATATCTTGGAGCATGGCTTTGCGGCGATCGCCAAATCCAGGTGCTTTAATGGCAGCAGCATTTAAGACACCACGAGCTTTATTAACGACTAAAGTAGCTAAAGCTTCTCCTTCGAGATCTTCAGCAATAATCAGTAAGGGTTGACTAGCACGAGCAACTTTTTCCAGCACCGGAATTAAATCTTGGATCACGTTGATTTTCTTATCAGTAATCAAGATCCGCACGTTCTCATATTCGACCACCATCCGTTCTTGATCGGTGACGAAGTAGGGAGAAATATAACCCCGATCTAGCTGCATCCCTTCCACTACTTCTAATTCAGTGGTTAAGGATTTGGATTCTTCAACGGTAATTACACCATCTTTAGTGACTTTTGCCATTGCGTCGGCAATCATTTGGCCCACTTCTTGGTCATTTCCAGCCGAAACTGTCGCTACTTGCACGATCGCACTTCCTTCGACTGGTTTCGCGATCGCTGCAATTTCTTTGACTAAGTAAGCGATCGTTTTTTCGATTCCCCGTCTAACTGCGACAGGATTGGCCCCTGCTGCGACATTTTTCAGTCCTTCTTTAATCATTGCTTGGGCTAACACTGTCGCTGTTGTAGTCCCATCCCCAGCAATATCTTTGGTTTTTGATGCAACTTCCCTAATTAATTGTGCGCCGGTATTTTCGAGTGGATCTTCTAATTCAATTTCTTTAGCAACGGTAATGCCATCATTAACGATTTGAGGTGCGCCATATTTCTTTTCCAGCAGGACATTGCGACCTTTAGGTCCCAAGGTAATCCGGACTGCATCAGCTAGAGCATTCACGCCCCTTTCCAGGGCTCGCCGAGATTCTTCATTAAATGAAATAATTTTGGCCATGTTTAACCTCCTAGTTCTTTACTAATAGCTAATTTAGCACTCTAACGGTCTGAGTGCTAAAAAATTTTCTCGTTGCTCAAGTTTTTTTTTGTGAAAAAAGATCAGATGTGGGACAGGCATCTTGCCTGTCCATAAATTGGCCAATCAGGACTTTTGCTTTCTTGTCTAATACCTGGAACCGGATACAATACGGTTCGTTTAAGGATATTTTGGGAGATATCGACGGAAGAAGGGCGAAGCATTCGGACATAATATTAACGGGTTTAAGCAATAAATTATCGCCCGAATGCTATGCCTCCGGCACGCTACGCGAACGCCCCTACACTTAACCGAACCGTATTGGAACCGGATAATTAATTTAGGTCTACCAGGATATTTTTACAGAGAATTAGTATATATTGAGAATTAATATCAATATACTGAGAGTTTCTTGCAAATGGCTACTACTAACCTCAATAGTCTTAAACCTGGTCAGTCGGCTAAAATTATCGGTTTACACCTAGATGCGAGCCTTAAACACCGTCTCTATGCTTTGGGTTTCCGTTATGGACAAGAAATTCATCTCCTGCGACAAGGCTGGATGTCTGGGCCATTACATCTCCGGATTTGCATGACAGAAGTAATGTTGCGTCGTTCTGATGCAGCTCAGGTTCAGGTTGCATCAATTAATTAGGTAAATAAATGAAACGGATTGCAGTTTTGGGGATGCCTAATAGTGGAAAATCCACTTTTTTTAACCGTTTGACAGGTTCTCAAGCTCACATTGGCAATTGGCCCGGAATTACGATCGATCTAATGCTGGGCCAGGTGAAATTGAATGACGAACTGGTGGAAGTGGTGGATTTACCAGGAATTTATGATCTACGTGGGTTTTCTGAGGATGAAGGTGTAGTCAGACGCTTTCTTGACAATACACCTCTAGATTTAGTGCTAATAATTATCAATACAGCTCAGATCGATCGGCAAATCATCCTACCTATCCAAATTCAGGAATTGGGATTACCAGCAGTTGTGTTGTTGAATATGGTAGATGAGGCTGCTCGGTTTGGAGTCAAGGTGGAATCAGCAGCTTTAGCCCAACGTTTGTTTATGCCCGTTTTGCCCATTAGTGCCAAATATGGGTCTGGATATGAGCAGGCGATCGCGACGATCTCAACAAGTATACATCAGCAAGATCAAGCGATGCAGGTAGAACATTTGCATGAGCGTTTATTACCTGATGACCAATTAACTGAGCAAATTAGCAAGATCCTGGATGGAACTGTAGTCATTCCCCAAAGGCTTTCTGATCGATTAACCAGTCGTTTAGATCAGATATTACTGCATCCAGTTTTGGGATTACCAATTTTTTGGGGAGCAATGTATCTGGTTTTCCAAGCAATCTACGCAATTGGGACACCTTTGCAACAATGGCTAGGTAATGGTTTAGATTGGATCAAGGATACAGCCCTAGAACCAATACTGACTCCGCTCCCAGTTTTTCTCAAAGGATTACTCCTGGATGGATTATATGAAGGTGTGGGGACAGTAGCCGCGTTCTTACCAGTGATTTTTTTATTCTTTCTCTGTATGGCAGTAATAGAGGATAGTGGTTATCTATCCCGTTCAGCTTTTCTCATGGATGCACTGATGGAGCGATTAGGACTCGATGGTCGCTCTTTTGTCATGTCCTTAATGGGTTTTGGCTGTAATGTCCCAGCAATTTTAGGAACGAGAGTCATGCGATCGCCCGGATTGCGGATGCTATCGATGTTAGTAATTCCCTTTTCTCTTTGTTCAGCCCGACTGAATGTATTTATGTTTATTGCGACAGCAATGTTTGCACCTCAGAACGCTCCAAAAGTAATATTTAGCCTATATTTGCTCAGTTTTGTAGCGGCAATTTTGACTGCGGCATTGTTCAAAGGAAATTTCTCAAGTCAAGAACATTTAGTATTAGAATTACCCCCCTATCGATTACCAACGCTGAAGCAGATGCTAGTCAGAGCATGGTGTGAAGTCAAACATTTTTGGATTTGGTCGCGACGGTTTATTATTTTTGGAGTAGTAGCAATCTGGCTATTAAATAATCTCCCTACCAACGTACCAACAGCTAGCTCCCAAACTTTATCAGGTATACTTGGTCAATGGATGCAACCCCTATTTGCTCCTCTGGGAATCAATGCTCAACTGACAGTGGCGCTCTTTTTTGGTTTCATTGCCAAAGAGATTGTTTTAGGTGGTCTAGCTGTAATCTATGCTAAATCAGAGGGTAAAGATTTGGCTGATGCGATCGCCCAGCAAGTAGATTGGGTACAAGCTTATAGTTTTATGTTATTTACCTTGCTTTATGTACCCTGTCTATCAACAGTGGCTGTGTTGAAAAGTGAATCTAAGAGTATTAAGTTTACCTTATTTGCAATTAGTTGGTCGATGGGATTAGCATGGATAGCTAGTTTTGTGTTTTACCAAGGAACAAGGGCACTGGGATTTTGATCAATAGTTAAAGTGCCTTAATAAAGGTTGACATTGCCTCCAGTTTCGATGACATTTGAATACATCTAACCAATAACTTAATATCTAAATCTGGTAAAATTTTACTAGAGTTAATTTTTTCATAATCTTCTCCTTCGAGATGATAAATTGATAATTCATTCTTTTCCCAAAACCATACTTCTCTAATTTTAAATAGCTGATATTTTTCCAGTTTTTTCAGGTTTCCACTACTCAGAATTACTTCAATGGCTAAATCAGGATTATCTTTTTTTTCTCCAATATAATACGATTCGTCTGGTTCAAAAGATGCACCCTTTTCTTCTGCTTCACGGGTAGCACTACCAACGGGAATAAATTCAATCCGCTTATGTAAAAAAAACAGTTCAATTAAGCTCCCAATAATAGTTTTGAACATTTCATGTTCTTCACTAATAGTCATCAGTTCAATCTGTCCATCTAAATAAGATATTCTGACACCAGTCGATTTAATTGAGAACTGAATTGGTTTGAATTGTTGCCAAGTATAACGTCCTGGTAACAATAATCTTTGTTCTGATTTTGACCAGTTATGATCTAAAGTTTTGGTGGTCATCTTTTTAGTCACCTCCTAATTTATTATTGGGTTCAAGCATCAGAGCATGGTGGTTGATCGATTAGGCAAAAATACCACCAAAAAAATCAACAGCTTCTTTTAATGCTTTAATAAAAACATCAATTTCTGCTCGCGTGTTATAGAAATATAAACTAGCGCGTGCGGTTGATTGTACTCCCAAGAATCGGTGTAATGGTTGTGTACAATGGTGTCCAGCTCGAATTGCTACCCCAGCTTGATCTAAAATAGTCGAAAGATCGTGAGGATGAACATTTCCCATCGTAAAAGCAGCTAATGATGCTCTTCCATTACCAGTTTTTGTTGGTTGCGGTCCGTAGGTTTTAATTGCGGGAATCGATTGTAACTGGTTGAATAAATAAGCAGTTAGTTCATGTTCATAAGCTGCAATATTCTCCATCCCAATACTGTTTAGATAATCGATCGCAGCACCTAATCCCACTGCTTCCGCGATCGCTGGTGTACCTGCTTCAAATTTATAGGGTAAATCAGCATAAGTAGCATGATCGAGAAAAACTTCTGCAATCATCTCTCCCCCACCTAAAAAAGGAGACATCGATCGCAATATTTTTGATTTACCATAGAGGAACCCAATCCCCGTCGGACCGCACATTTTATGACCAGATGCGACTAACCAATCACAATCGATATCTTGAACATTTAATCGCGTATGGGGCGCACTTTGACAAGCATCAATTAAGACTTTTGCACCATAATGGTGAGCGATCGCAGTTATTTCTTTGATCGGGTTAATACAACCTAATGTATTAGAAATATGAACTACCGACACTAGCTTAGTTTGATTAGAAATCAATTTCTGGAACTGTTCTAGATCATATTCACCTGTTGCAGTTAATTCAACAAATTTTAATACTGCTCCAGTTTTTTGAGTAATTAATTGCCAAGGAATTAAATTACTATGATGTTCCATCACCGAAAGAATTATTTCATCTCCGGGTTGTAAATTAGTTAAACCCCAAGCATAAGCTACCAAATTAATAGCTTCAGTAGCATTACGGGTATAAATAATTTCCTGATGAGAATTTGCATTCACAAACCGAGCAATTTTTTCTCGCGCTCCTTCATACGCATCGGTAGCTCTTCCGCTTAAAGTATGAACTCCACGATGAACATTTGCGTTATCATGCTCATAATAATTTTTCAGAGCATCCAATACGACTAATGGTTTTTGGGAAGTAGCAGCATTATCTAAGTAAACTAAAGGATGTCCATTGATTTCTTGGTCTAAAATCGGAAAGTCAGGACGGACTTGATTAGCTAGGGTTTTTGTTTCAGTTAAAGTCATAGGTTAACCATTATTTAGCGACATATTTCTAAAATTTCTGTATGACAAGCAACACATCGTGCTAGGACTTTTCGCAGCGATAATACGGGGATGAAGTTGATGACTTCCGCAGCAAAAGCATCCAGTAATAAGTTACTAGCATCTACAGCACTTAAACCTCGACTTTGTAAGTAGAAAATCTCTTCCTCATCTAATTGACTGACTGTAGCACCGTGAGCGCATTTAACATTATCTGCGGTAATTTCTAACTGGGGTTTGGTATCTACACGACCTTTTGGTGATAACAATAGGTTGTGATTTAGTTGTTTTGCGTCAGTTAGTTGGGCTGGTTTTGGTACTAAGATTTTACCATTAAATACAGCATGAGCGCGATCATTAACAATAGATTTATGCAGTTGATTAGTGATTCCGTGGGGATGATTTAGCGCGATCGTGCTGTGAGTATCCGCTAATTGATCATCACCAATAATTGTCAACCCATTCAGAATTGTTTCTGTTCCTGCACCAGTTTGAAATATTTCTAAGTTATGACGAGAAATTTTCCCTCCCAGACTAATCATATTACCAGTATAACGGCTCGAACTTGCTTGAGCGATCGCTGTTTTGCCAATATGAAAAGCTGTACTTGCATCCCGTTGAATTCTGGTATGGTTAACTTGAGCGTTTGCTCCTACCCAAATTTCTGTCACCTGATTATTCAGATAAGAACCAGAAAATTTTGCATCTAAACAACCTTCTGCGATCGCTGAATATTGTTCAATTAAGGTCACACTACTTCCCGCTTCTGCTACTACTAAACAACGGGGTTGATTAATAATCGGTGTTTGGTCTGTCCCAGTAATAAATAACAAATGAATTGGTGTTTCAATTAAGCATTTTTTGGGTATCCAAACTACCGCAGCATCGGTTAAACCCGCAGTATTAAGAGCCGTAAATACTTCTTGATTTCCTGGTTGTTGTGCTAAATATTCCCTGATTTGGGGAAGATGATCACACCCTAATAAATTGCCAACAAAAATATCTGGTGGTAATCCCGATGTAGATGATAATCGAGGTGAGTAAATGCCATTTACAAATACTAAAAGACTATTTTTTGTTTCTGGCAAAATTAAATTATCAGCGCTGACATCTACTGATATTGCTGGAGCGAATTGAACCTGTAACAAAGGAGAAAGATCGGTAAAACGCCATTCTTCATCCCGTTGAGAGGGAATTGACATTTCCGTTACTAGATCCGCAGCGCGATCGCGGATTTTTTGGAGCCAATCGCGATCGCTAGCATTCTGACTAACGACCTCTAACCATGTGGTTAGATCAGTAACTCGATCTATAGAAACTGGTTTCACATCAGTGAAAGTACCCTGACTAATCATTAAACTCCCACTCCTGCTGTTTCCTGTTCAATTATCCCTTCATAACCCTCAGCTTCTAGTTCCAAAGCTAATTCCTTAGTACCGGTTTTAATAATTCGACCATTATCCATTACATGAACAAAATCCGGCACAATATAATCTAGCAAACGTTGATAGTGAGTAATCACCAGCATAGCATTTTCAGCATTAGATAACTGATTTACTCCATTAGCAACGATCTTGAGAGCATCAATATCCAAACCAGAATCAGTTTCATCTAAAATTGCCAGTTTTGGTTCGAGTAGAGCCATTTGCAAAATTTCATTGCGTTTTTTTTCTCCACCCGAAAAACCCTCATTCAGACTCCGACTTAAAAAAGCCGGGTCCATCTTGACAATATCCAATTTTGTCTGAATTAACTCATCAAAATCAAACGCATCAAATTCACCTAATCCTTGATGTTTCCGTCGGGAATTATAAGCAATTCGTAAAAAATCCAGATTACTGACACCAGGAATTTCCAAAGGATATTGAAATGCTAGAAAAATCCCAGAATCTAGCACGTTCTTCTGGTTCTAATTCTTGGATATTTTGTCCTTGAAAAAGTATCTCCCCACCAGTAACCGTATAAGCAGGATGACCAGCTAATACCTTAGAAAAGGTACTTTTTCCTGAACCATTTTGTCCCATAATCGCATGAATTTCTCCAGCTTTCACTTCCAGATTCAAACCCTTCAAAATTTGGTTTTCATCGACTTCTGCTGTTAAATTCCGCACCGATAGAATCACGTTACTGTTTTCAATAATCATCTTGATGGTTGACTTTTGACTGATGGTGAAAAATGACAGACTGGAAATAAGCAAATCTAGGGAAATTCAAGTAATCGTTATTTCCAGTCTGAAGGGGGAATGGGTAAGAATTAACCCACACTTCCTTCTAATTTCAAACTTAACAACCGATCGGCTTCGACCGCAAATTCCATCGGTAGTTTATTAAAAACATCCTTGCAAAATCCGCTAATCATCATAGAGACAGCATCTTCTGATGAGATCCCCCGTTGTTGAAAATAGAATAGTTGATCTTCACCAATTTTCGAGGTTGAAGCTTCATGTTCTACTTTTGCGGTATGGTTTTGCACTTGGATGTAGGGGAATGTATTCGCTTGAGCATTATCACCAATTAACATTGAGTCACATTGGGAATAATTGCGTGCTCCTTGAGCTTTTGGTCCCATTTTCACTAAACCGCGATAACTATTTTGGGATTTACCTGTAGAAATTCCCTTAGAAATAATCGTACTACGAGTATTTTTGCCAATATGCACCATTTTGGTGCCTGTGTCAGCTTGTTGCTTATGATTAGTCAGAGCAACTGAGTAAAATTCACCGATCGAATTATCTCCAACCAGGACACAACTAGGATATTTCCAAGTAATCGCTGATCCGGTTTCTACTTGAGTCCAGGAAATTTTGGAATTAATCCCTTGGCAAAGTCCTCGTTTGGTGACAAAGTTATAGATACCACCTTTACCATTTTCGTCTCCAGCATACCAGTTCTGGACAGTGGAGTATTTGATTTCTGCATGATCAAGTGCGATTAGTTCAACTACCGCAGCATGGAGTTGGTTAGTATCAAACATCGGAGCGGTACAACCTTCTAGATAGGTGACCGAACTACCTGCTTCTGCCACAATCAGAGTACGTTCAAATTGTCCAGAATCACCATTATTAATCCGGAAATAGGTGGAAAGATCCATTGGACACTTAACACCTTTAGGAATATAAACAAAGGAGCCATCACTAAATACAGCTGAATTGAGAGCAGCAAAAAAATTGTCTCCGATCGGCACTACACTACCTAAATATTTTTCGATTAAATCGGGATGTTCTTGGAGTGCTTCGGAGATCGAACAAAAAATGATCCCTTCTTGAGCGAGTTTTTCTTTAAAAGTAGTAGCAACGGAAACACTATCAAAGATTGCATCTACGGCAACATTAGAAAGTCGTTTCTGTTCAGACAAAGGTATGCCCAGTTTCTCAAAGGTTTCTAGCAAAACTGGATCTACTTCTTCCAGACTGTTTAATTTCTTTTTAGCTTGCTTGGGTGCAGAGTAGTAAACAATATCTTGGTAATTAATTGGGGGATAGGAGACGCGGGGCCAAATCGGTTCCTTCATCTTCAACCACTGTCGATAGGCTTTGAGGCGAAATTTTAGCATGAACTCTGGTTCATTCTTTTTGCTAGAGATCAGCCGAATTACGTCCTCGTTCAGCCCACGAGGAATGGTATCCGATTCAATATTAGTGACAAAACCATATTTGTAGGGCTGATTGACTAACGTCTGGACAGTAGGGCTCATAGAGTTTTCTCTCTTGTTCTCACTTGCTAGACAGATGGCAGGCTCGGTCAGGATTTCCCAATCAAACACAGGCTTAAGGTGACAGTTTACTCAACTGCGACTACAATTAAAACAACTATTTTGTTGTTTAATCCGTATTTTACAATACTTTAACAACAAATGTGTTGTCAAAGTCAAGAATTAGTTTTTTTTCAAAAAAACCCGGAGCAGACTATGGTGACCACGACTCATGCTTCCACCAAACAGGATATATTGCAACATTTGATGAAAGAGGGTCAAGCGATCGCACAAGAGTTAGCGGAAACTTTAGATATTAGTCCCCAAGCGATTCGACGACATCTGAAGGATTTGGAATCGGAAGGGTTGATTGAACATAAATCAGTGCAAATGGGCATGGGTCGGCCCCAGCACGTTTATCAATTGAGTAAGGAGGGACGCGATCGGTTCCCCAATCATTATGGTGATTTTGCGGTGTCCTTGTTAGATGTGTTAGCAGAAACAGTTGGTCCGGATCAGGTAAGTTCCATTTTACGCAAACAATGGGAGCGGAAAGCATTAGAATATCGTCATTTGGTGGGTGATGGTTCCTTAGCAGAGCGGGTAACAAAGTTGGTAGAAATCCGCAAAAGTGAGGGTTATATGGCAGAATGCTATGTGCTAGAGGGGGATGAGGATAGGCAAAAATTGATGCTCACGGAACATAATTGTGCGATTTCCAATGTAGCTGAGTCTTTTCCGAGTATTTGTGGGCATGAGTTAGAAATGTTTGCTGCGATTTTACCAGATTGTCAAGTCAAGCGGACCGATTGGATGATTAATGGGGAGCATCGTTGTGGTTATCTGATTCAAATTGGGGATCAAGCTTAATTTCATACCTGATATATAAAGATTTACTATGGCTGAAGATTTACAAGCATCACATGAGTTTTTGACCCGGGAAGAGTCAGCTATAGTTGATCGAGCGTTGTTATCTGCTCGTGATAAGTTCTCGACTCGATTAGCGATTTATGCTTTGCGATCGCTCAAACAAATCTCTGGACAAACTGGGTTAGCAGTTGAGGATATTAGTAAGGAACAAGTAGCGAATTGGATTGAAAATGATCAAGGGATTCAGGGTAATTTACAGGGAGATGCTAGTTTTAAGGATTTTTTTACGAATTTGGTAACTTCTTCTTTAAAACCGTTACAGCAAGTTGCGCTTGATCAAGCTGTCGCGATCGCTGATTTAACTGTATCCCAGGTAGTAGCGTGGTTTGAACACGATCGACGGATGCGATAATCTGTTTTAGAAACCACTAAGACAAATTTTTTGCTACTCCCTTAGTTCAAGAACTGATCCAACAGAACACTATTTATCTAATTACCTACGATATTGCTCAGGAGAAAATTGCTCAATGGCTACCCTTACCCAATACCGTCAACACATCCAAAATCTACTAAAAGAACACGCTAGTCTTGTGTGGGATAAACGCATTCAAGCTGAAATTATCTTTGATATTGAACGAGACCACTATCAACTGATTTATGTGGGTTGGAGAGACTCTAAACGCATCTATGGTGTTGTGCTACATCTCGATATTATTGATGGAAAAATTTGGATTCAACAGGATGGTACAGAAATTGGTATTGCCAATCAATTGGTAGAACTTGGTATCCCCAAAGAAGACATTGTTCTCGCATTTGATCCGCCTAACTTGCGAAAATATACCGATTTTGCCGTCAGTTAGCTACCTTTTGCTAGCTGCACCACTAATAAGTTTAGGGATCTAGGTAACCTGATCAAGTAATTATTAAGTATGCGATTTTTGATTGTCAACGTTGTGAAAACTTTACCCATTGATTTGTCAGTAGTTGTGTACATGATAATTTATTCTCTCAGCTACTTTAGCTTAATTCTAGCAAATTTTCGAGAGATCATGCTCTTGATCGTAGCGATCGCGATTTATTCCCTAACTGTTCAGGTTTTCCATTGGGCGATCGCTAATTCACTCAGTCCTAATATATAATCCTAATGATTTATTTTCTCCAATAAATGCTTACCCATCAGGTCTGCGGCTAATTTATTACCAGCAATATTCCAATGGGTATTATTAGGTTTATACAGATTTTTTTGCTGTTCTGCTTTGACAAAATCATCTAAGACATCGAGATAGTCTATATGATCTTTTTGGAATTCTGCTGCTAAGGCTTTTTCTGGTTGCGAAAAATCTAATCGATCGGGAGGAAACCCAAATTGTTTGCCAAGTTGATCAACTACCTTTGCTTGCAAAGCTTTATTAACTTGTACCTCATCCGGAAGAATCCCTACTACTAAAGCAATATGATTGTAATCGCAAATTTCTTTAATTTTTCTTACATGAACTAATGCCTGATTAAAAGCATCTTCAAAAAATGGACTTTTGGTGACATAAATCTGACTCCGTTCTACTTCAATCTTTAAATAAGCATCATCCGTAAAACTAGGTTCATCATCTTTATAATTTGTATGACCTACTACAAAATTTCCTTTATTTTTTTGCAAAATAACAATTATATATTTAATAAATGAAGCTAGATAAGAATAGGACTCTAAATTTCGTAGTTTTTGATTGGGTTGGACATAATTGTCCGTAAAGTCATTGCCAACAAAAAATGAGAGAAATACCATATCTGGTTTCAATGCTAAACCTTCATTCACAAAAACTGATAGATAATCTTTTGGTCCTAAATTGGGAATTCCCATGTTAATAACTTCAACTTTTTTATGTTGTTGAGGTGGATTAAGTATGCTCTTTAACAGAGTTAAATAAGCATAGGGATAGGGAACGACAGCATAAGCAAAAGAATCACCAATTCCGATCACTCGGTAGGTATTATCTGCCTTTTTTTCATTAAATTCTACATCTTTAAACCCTTTTGAATTCAAATGAAAATCGTAATCGGGGGCACCGCCTTTGCCCCGATAGCGATTGTAAGAGGTATCATAAAATATAAATGTCGGGTTAATGGCATTATAGATTCTAAAACTAATTTCTATTAACACCAAAGTTATCAAAGTTATGATTACCGTTTGTTTCAAGCCACTGACGATTTTTTGGAAGTTAAACATTAAGGTGCCTATTATGGATTAAAGAACAGAACTCATGGTGATCCTGGCCAAGTAATTTTTAGTAAAAATCTGCTGGGCTTAGGAAAGAACTGAAGTCTAAGTTTAAATTAAAACTATTGCCTACGCAACTAAGGTCGGATTCACCCATCTGGATGATCCTGCTAAAATCAAGAAATTAATAGGGATACATAGACATACTTGTCAAAATCTCCCTAAATTCGCTCTCTAATTAAATAAGCACAACACCGATCGCCATTCAATATATGTTCAACTCTTGTCACCGTAACTTCTTTACCTAGAATCGCTGTAAATAGCTCTAATTCTGATTCACAGAATTGCTGACAAGTTCGAGCCGCAGCTAAAATTGGACAATGGTTTTCGACTAAAATTAACGCTCCATCATCTTGGGCGATCGCCTCAGTCATATACCCTTCCCCATCACGAATCTGGGCTAATCCCGCTACCCGAGTCCGCCAATCCTGGTGATGCTCTTCGGCTAATAATTTTTTGGCATAAACATTTAGCTGTCGCTGAATCCGTTCTGCTAAGACTTTTTCGATTCCAGTTGCACCAAATACAGTTTCAATTCCACGCAACAAATCAACCATCAAGTCACCGTGACTATCTGGAAATAAATGGGTAGATTGGGCCGTCAGTTGCCAGAGTTTCACCGGTCTGCCCACTGGACGTCGATCCTCTTGATAAGTAACTAATCCCTCCGAGCGTAGTGCTTGGAGATGCTGACGAATGGCCATTGGTGAGACTTGCAACTGCTGGGCTAAATTGGTGGCAGTATGGACACCTTTAGTTTTCAGCAAGTAAAGGATTTGGTTTTTCGCTTTTTGTTTGTCTTCCATCGCCCGGACCAATTAACCATTCCTTAACTATAGCAACCCATCTGCTTCACTGCTCACTTTGACATGGCCATATAACTCAACAACCAATTGGCCATAGTTGCTCGCCGCGTCTGTCTCGGGCCAAATTCACCAATTTTGTAGCCTTTAAACCCTAGTTGTTCTTTTAATAATTGCTTATTCTCCGCCGGAATAGAACGGGTCAACTTCACAGTAGCAGGTCGGCTATCAATAAAATTTGGAGGTTCTGGATATTCATCTCTCCATATTGCCGCCACACCCTTACTATCCCATTGATTCGTGTCACGATCATAGCGATAACCAAGGTAGTACCAGACTAACTCGTTGACGATCGCGTCTTCGATTTCTTCATTGATAATTGCCCAAATAGTTGTAGTTGTTAGTGGTGGTAAATCAGACATAATCGTTTGATTAGGTTAATTGAGATCAGGAAAAGGACTATTTAATTAATCGGCGGTTGATGTAGTTTTCGATATCCACCTAAGAAAAATATCCAAACTACTAAAGTTAGCCAATGAATCACAACTGGTGGCCAAATAGAACCACTATGTAGATATATAATTGTACAGGCAATTCCTAAAAATCCAGCTAATAATAAAAATATCGGGTTCATAAAAGTTGGACGCCCCGCGGGATAAAAAGTCAGTGCATTTAAGGGATGATAAACTAGAAAAACAGTTAAACTCAAAATCGCCCAAGCTAATTCTTCTACTCCGGTAGGATTTTCACTCAGATGTGGTAAAAGCATCACACGAAAAAATCCTTCCTCCGCGATCGCAGTTAGTAGTAAGGTAATCGCAATAATTGGCGCTATTTTTACCCAAGAGTCGGCAAAAATCTCTCTTTGCAAAAACTGTTTTTTAGACCCGACTAATAAGGAAATGAACATTAAGATTAATAATAATCCTAAAGTCCACCACCAGTCGGTTATACTGGGAATAGTTGTTAAACTAGCACTTAGTCTATTGAGCATTAGCAAAGGTTTCCTAGGTCTAGTAATAATGGCTCCCGATCGCAGTTTTATGTCTACCATAATTTAGATCTTACCTGCTAGATTAGCCAATGCCAAATCCATCTCTACCACCAGCACAAATTCGCGCCCATATTCTCATTTCTGGAATTGTCCAAGGAGTGGTGTCTTTTTTACCAAAAAAACTTTTTCAACCAGATTAAAAACTTAAACTTGCATTTATTTTATAACTTTGTATATAATCTAGCTTAGATGAAAAGACATGAGATTCTTTAGGTCTAGCTAAGTTTTAACTAAAGGCAAGCATAAGGTCGTTAATCATTCGTCAATGTGTAAAAAATTTTAAAATACTGGGAGTATGAATATGTCAGACACAAGCAATCGTGGATTTGCATCTATGGACGATAATAAACAGCGGGAAATTGCCCAAAAGGGTGGCGAAACTGTTAGTAAAGATCGGGACCACATGGCTGAAATTGGTCGCAAGGGTGGCGAAAAAGTTAGCCAAAATCGCGAACATATGGCCGAAATTGGTCGCAAGGGTGGCGAAAAAGTTAGCCAAAATCGCGAACATATGGCCGAAATTGGTCGCAAAGGTGGCGAAAAAGTTAGCCAAAATCGCGAACATATGGCCGAAATTGGTCGCAAAGGTGGCGAAAAAGTTAGCCAAAATCGCGAACATATGGCCGAAATTGGTCGCAAAGGTGGCGAGAAAGTTAGCCAAAATCGCGACCACATGGCTCAAATCGGTCGCAAAGGTGGCGAAACTGTGAGTGAAGATCGCGACCACATGGCTCAAATCGGTCGCAAAGGTGGCGAAACTGTGAGTGAAGATCGCGACCACATGGCCGAGATTGGTCGCAAAGGTGGCAAAAAAAGTAGTAAAAAAGAGCAATAATTGGGCTGAGGGGCAATTAAGGCCATGCCCCTCGGTAACTAGATGCTAATTAAATTTTAGCTACAAAATCCTGCAAATGTCCCATGCCTTTTTCGATCGTCCCTAAATCCGTCGCGTAGGATAACCGGATATGATCATCTGCACCAAAAGCAATCCCAGGAATAGCTGCTACTTGATAGGATTCTAGTAAATTACTACAGAACTCTAGAGAAGTTAAACCAGTTTTACTAATGTTGACAAATAGATAAAAAGCACCGTCTGGTTTAGCACAAGTTAATCCAGGGATAGCTTGCAGATATTCGAGCATTACTTGACGTCTTTTGGCAAAAGCTTGGCGCATTTCCTCAACGCAATATTGGGATGCGGTTAAAGCCGCGATCGCTCCATATTGAGCAAAAGTACAAACATTTGAGGTACTATGACCTTGGATGGTACTAGCGGCATCAATAATTTCTTTTGGTCCAGCTAAGTAACCCACCCGCCAGCCAGTCATCGAATAAGCTTTGGCAAAGCCACTACTAATAATGGTACGTTGGAAAATTTCCTGACCGAACGAACCAATACTAATGTGTTGGCAACCGTCGTAGACAATCTTCTCATAAATTTCGTCAGAAACAACCAAAATGTCTTTTTCGATAATTACTTTGGCTAATTCTGCTAATTCGGTAGCATTATAGACAACTCCGGTCGGATTAGAAGGTGAGTTAAGTACAAATAGACGTGTTTTGGGAGTACAAGCAGCAAGTAGTTGTTCGGCTGAGATTTTATAATTACTAGATGCGTCGGTCGGAATAATTACTGGGACTCCTGCTGCTAGTTTGACCATTTCCGGATAGCTTAACCAGTACGGAGCAGGAATAATTACCTCATCACCTGGATCTAGCAGAGCTAGCATCAGGTTAAATAAGGAATGTTTACCACCATTGGTCACAATCACTTGTTCCGGATTGTAATCAAGCTGGTTATCCGTTTTTAACTTCTGCGCGATCGCCGATCGTAAGCCCGGTTCCCCAGCCGCTGGTCCATATCTGGTTTTACCTGTTTCTAGTGCTTTTTCCGCTGCGACTATGATATGTGTTGGAGTCGGAAAATCCGGTTCACCCGCGCTAAAACTGCAAACATTAATCCCTTCTGCTTTCATTTTTTTAGCTTTAGTATCGATCGCTAAGGTCAGCGATGGCGATACCTGACTAAGTCTTGATGCCAGTTTCATGCCCACTTGTTCGAGAATATCCTAAATTTATTGCTGGTCTATTGATTATCCTACTCTAACGCTTCTAGCCAAAATGCTTATTTAATCACCTTACATGGAAAAATCTCTGGGGCAGGATCATGGTCACGGTTTTGTCAAAATCGCTTAACATGATTAAAAAGTATTAAGTTTTATTCAGGATCAAAACTTATGAAAGTTGCCATTACTGGTGCAACCGGATTTATTGGTAGTCGTTTAGTACAAAGGTTACATACCGAAGGCGATCGCATTTTAGTCTTCACCCGTAACCAAGAAAAAGCACGCAAGTTTTTTCCCCAGCTCGCATTTCCCCACCTGGAAATCGTGGTTTATACCCCTAAACAATCGGGGGAATGGCAAAAACATCTTTCTGGTTGTGATGGAGTAGTAAATTTAGCTGGATGTCCAATTGCTGATGAACGCTGGACTCCATCACGTAAACAAGAAATTTTAACCAGTCGTCAACTAGGTACAGAAAAAATTGTGGAAGCAATTCACCTAGCTCATCCCCAACCATCAGTGTTAGTTAATGCTTCAGCGATCGGCTATTACGGTAGTAGCGAAACCCTAACTTTTGATGAAAATAGTCCTCCAGGAACTGATTTTTTAGCTGAAGTTTGTCAAACTTGGGAAAATGCAGCAGCACAGGTAAAAAATCATGGTACTAGATTAGTCATATTACGCACTGGGATCGTCTTAGGAATGGGGGGTGCGATCGCCAAAATGCTGATCCCTTTCCAACTTTTTCTGGGCGGTCCTTTCGGTACAGGTAATCAATGGTTTAGTTGGATACACCGCGAAGATTTAGTCAATTTAATTATCTCTGCTTTGCGTGACTCCCATCTGGAAGGAGTTTTCAACGCTACCGCTCCCCACCCAATCCGGATGAGAGAATTTACTCACACATTGGGGGAAGTTTTACATCGTCCGGTTTGGTTGCCTGTGCCAGAATTTGCCCTAGAATTATTATTGGGAGATGCAGCGCAAGTAGTTTTAGAAGGTCAGGAAGTTTTACCAAAACGCACGTTAGATTCTGGCTTTCAATATCAATATCCAACAATTAAGCCAGCCTTAACACAAATTTTGTCGGCTTAACTAAATATTCCCCAAAAAAAAAACCAGGCTGTACCTGAAAGTAGGACAGCCGATTTAAAACTTTATCCACCAGTTAATTACACTGGGATTTGTCAAAAACCTTACTCTATTCATTAGTGACTTCCAAATCATCAGGGTCTACATAATGACATACTGCGTCATCCATGCAGATCAAAGCCCATCCTGAATTATCAATCCCCATTAATTTGTAAGCAGCTTCTTGGACGAAAAAGCCTTTGTGATTACGGGTATCTGGTTTGATGTTGACTTGATCGGTAGACATAATGGTAACCTTCCCTGTTTACTAAGTTAGTCAATAAACTCATTAGAATTTTTTATTCCTGAGTTCATTACATCTTATCATTAGCTAGATAAATTTAGCATTAAGTTACTTAATGAATTATTACTATTTGTTAATGATTGAAAACTTTGGTGAACAAAGGGGAGAGGTAGAGCTGTTTTATGCTATAATAGATACCTAAACCCCTTTCCTAGGAGAGAAGGGAGAGTAATTAAGATGAAAGTTTATTGAAGATTTGCTCGAAGTCATCCTGCTCCCCTCTCCTGGTAGGAGAGGGGTTGGGGGAGAGGTCAAACAATTATGAAACCAACTTAATCAACTTCAGATTTCAAATAACCATTTTTTCACCCGTTTTAAACTATCCCAATCAGGATTGCGATCTAAACCTTCATCAATATTGTGTTTAACTTCATCTCTTAATTCCGAAGAAGCAATAATCAGTTGGATCGCTACATCAATATGAGGACGTACTCCTTTTTGATTACATTCCAACATCGCTGCGACTAAGTTAACTCGAGCTCGGGGATCATGAGGATTTAATTTCACCGCTTTTTGCCCAGCTTTATAAGCTAAATTAGGTTGATGACTGAGGAGATAAAGCCAAGTTAGACAAGTCCAAGCACTACTATTTTTGGGAGTCCGATCGCAAATTCCCTTAAATACAGGAATCAAAGTGTCTGGTCCTTCACCAGCTTGATAGCGAGCAATACCTTCATCAAACAAAGTTTCAGCTTGTTGAGTCATTTATTTATTGAGGAGTAAAGTGGAGATGGAAATGGGTCATGGGTCAGAGCTGATGACCCATAGACCCATAAATACTAAGAATCAATCTTCAGGAGAAAAAATTAGGCAGAAAAGGATTTACCACAGCCACAAGTTTGAGTAGCATTGGGATTAGTAAATTGGAAACCACCACCAATCATGGCGTGGCTGTAGTCCAATACCAAACCATAAAGATACAGCATACTACGGCGATCGCAAACTACTTGAAAGCCGTCATAATCAAAGACTTCATCATGTTCAGTGATATTTTTGCGATCTTCAAAATCCATCATATAGGACATTCCAGAACAGCCACCTTGACGGACTCCGACCCGCATACAGAGGTCTTTGTCCTGACTTTTCCGCAGAAATAAAACTTGCTGTAAAGCAGATTCAGTCATCTGAATACCGCGTTGTTGAGACTGGATTGTTTGTGTCATTGCCTTGTTGCTCTCTATGGTGCTAAATCAACTTGAGTATATTTGTCCATTTTAACGGGATCATCAAGTAATCGGCACAAATGTCCATTCCTCATTTAGGATGTTAGTCCTAAAAGTGTTGATCTGAATAGATGGGGGAGTGAGCAGCTACTGACGATCCGTAATATATTCTAGCCACCAATAAAAACTGTTTGTTTGTGTAAGGATCAAAAAGCTGACTACATTTGTCTTCTATTTCCTGATCCTAAATTAATCTGATTTGAGAAAATGACAGAAAGTCTTTAATGTTTAAGTATGTAGGGAGTGCGAATCCGTAAGCTCCTGTGTTTTTTTCTTCACTCAATTGCAATTGGCTTGGTCTATGACAGTTTTCAATCGGGCTACCCGTCGTCGCTTACAACAACTCCAACAAATTCCTAGTGTCTGGGAAGGTGATCGCCGGGCCCTTGCCCCTAAGGTTATACCTAATCCCGAAATGGACCCTGAAGCAGGGGGTGAATGTATTCTTTGGGTAGATGGATCGGAAGGTATTGTGCGAGCGATGGATATGGTGACTCCAGAAGCTGGACCAAATGCGATCGTGCGGACTTTACTTCGGGCTATGGAGCATCCCCATAGTCCAGCTAAACCCGCTCGACCCCAAAAAATTGTCGTTCGCGATCGCGAAATTCAATTCTTTCTGCGTGGTGTGCTTCAGGAACTAGGGATTGGAATTGATTATGTCCCAGAACTACCACTAATTGACGAAATTTTCCGAGGTTTCCAAGAAGTAGTCAATACTCGTCCTCCCCAGTTACCCCCAGCTTATGCAGACTTATTAACTGAAAATGCCTATAATATCTGGCGTGATGCTCCCTGGGAATTTCTGGACGAACACCAAATTTTAGCGATCGAATTAAACCAGTGGGATATAGATACGATCTATGTTTCGATCATGGGAAAATTAGGGATGGAATATGGCATATTGCTTTATCGTTCCTTAGACTCCCTCAAACGCTTTCGAGCTTCAGTTTTAGCTCATGAAACTCCCCAACGGATGGAAGAAGCATTTTTACGTCAAGATTGTTTATTTGTGACCTTTGAATCTGATAGCGATGATGATGATGATGATGATGATATTGACTTAAGTGAATTACCTCTTTCCCACATTCAACCCACTTTTGGTAATTTACATCCTTTAGAAGGACTGCGTTCTTTTCTTTATGATGAAGAAGCCATGGCAGTTCTGGTCGCACTTGATGCTTTACATCGTTTCTTTCGGACTAATTTAAAGAAACTCGCTGGCGAAAATTTTCCTAGTCTCACTAATCGTTATCGCATTTCTCTACCCCAAAATGATGAGATAGATCAGCCAGTTGCTGTGAAAATTTCTACTTTACCTGAAGTAGCTCAAGAACTGTTAGATATGATTCCGATCGATGAGGATGATGATGAGGATTATGATGAGGATGATGTACCCTTATTACGAGATGATTTAATTCCTAAAGATTCCTTCTTTAGTTTAGGGGCAATGCCTTGGGAAAATTTAGAAATTCTCCGCACTGGAGTTGACTATCATCAACCAGTTGATGGTGAAATACCCTGTCAAGGAGATGGTTTTCCGATTATCCTGATTCAAACATCTTTACCAAAAGCGAAAACTCTAATTCAGGAACTTCAAGAAGCTGGAGGACTTAAAGCTATTTGTTTTAATCCAGGAGAAGACCCAATTGAAGGGGAAGAATATGACCTAGGTATTTTACAAGCAGGTAATGATCAACTGTTTCTGTTTGGAGAGTTTATGGAAGATGACTCAGTTCATATTCAAGCTCGGAAAAAATGGGATCAAAGATGCAAAAAGAATAAAGGTTATTGTGGTTTAATTATTGCTAGAGGTCTTAAAGGTTCTTCTCGTGGTAATCCCCAATTACGAGATATGATGGCATTGTTTGAAACTCGTTCTATTTCCTCGAAGGAATTGGGTTTAGGAACATTGCAATTAGTACCTACCCCACTTTGATTGACTGTTGATAGTTCACTTTGGCTTTAGGGATAAAATTACCCCTGAGCAGTCAAAGTGTTGGGAAAATGTACTGGCAATTATTTTTTGTAATCCTCATTAATTACCAATTCAGATCAATGGGCGAAATTTGTGAAAATCAAACTGGGGAAATATCTAACTTTAGCAGATTTCTGTACTTGTACAAATACCTATCGTCAGTACATAGATAAAATTAACCCTTTTCCAGAAAATTTGCCAGAAACTATCCCAGCACTACTAGATTTAAACAAATTTATAGTTGATCCAGTGATTGATTATTTTGGGATGAATAGATTTCAATTAACCTATGGGTTTTGTTCGCGGGATTTAAAGAAGTATTTAGAAAAAAAAGATCCAATTACTGGAATTAAAAATGGCAGAATTGCTCCAGCGATCGATCAGCATCTAGCATTAGAAATTAATCAAAATGGTAAATATTACTGTAACCGCTTAGGTGCTGCTTGTGACTTTTTAATCACTAATCTATCTAGTGCGGAGTTAGTTGATTGGATCATTGACGAAAAATTACCTTTTGATTCTTTATATTTTTATAGTGCCGATCGCCCGATTCATATTAGTTATGGTCAACAGCATAAACAAGATATCTGGACATTTACTCCGACTAAACTACCAACTAAAAAAGGAATTGAACGTTGGGTTGATTTAGTTAAAAAAAATTAAACTTGCCAGAGATAGATGTTTATTTTATGATAGTTATATCTAACCTGAACAAAAATAAATAACTGTTTGTTAATCAAATGAATAATTCTGTCGATCGCAATTCCGTTTTATTGATTCATGGTCTCGACGATACCACGGCAATTTTTAAAAAAATGACTGCTTACTTAGTCGGATTAGGGTGGGATGTACATAGCATCAATCTCATCCCCAATAATGGTGATCAAAAACTCGATGTATTAGCAAAACAAATAGAAGATTATGCTGAACAAGTATTGGGGTCAAAACCCTATTTCGATTTAGTCGGTTTTAGTATGGGAGGTTTGGTCAGTCGTTACTATGTCCAGCGTCTCGGAGGAATTAATCGTGTCCAACGCTTGATTACGATCGCATCTCCTCACCAAGGAACTTTAGCAGCTTATCTGACTGAGCGTCCTGGTTGTGTTCAAATGCGTCCCCATAGCAATTTTCTTCAAGAATCTCAATCAAGATGTAGTCAGTATCCTAAACCAAATAAACGTTACTTCCATCTGGACACCCTTCGATCTGATGATTTTACCTGCTAATAGTTCCCATTTACCCGTCGGAAAAGAAGTCACAATTCCAGTCCCTTTTCATCCTTGGATGGTAACTGATATCAGAAGTCTAAAAGCAATTGTTGCTGCTCTGGAAGCTCCCCTACAAAAAGAATTGAGTAAAATTCATCATCAGAAAATATGACCCGCAATCCAGTTTTGTTGATTCATGGAATCTTTAGAAAATCGGGTGTTTTTCAGGTTTTGTCTGCATACTTATCTGCATTGGGATGGTCTGTTTATGCTCCTGATCTTACCCCCAATTTGGGGGAGATTGGAATTGATGAATTAGCTCAACAACTTGCAGATTATATCGATCAAACTTTTGCTCAAGATCAAAAATTGAATCTAGTTGGTTTGAGTATGGGAGGATTGGTAAGTCGTTACTATATTCAGCGTTTGGGTGGGATTGATCGGGTTGAGCGTTTAATTACCATATCATCCCCTCATCAGGGGACAATTATGGCTTATTTACTGAGTGGGATTGGTTATGTGCAGATGCGTCCTGGTAGTAGTTTTCTGCAAGACTTAAATGAGGATGTGACGATCCTGACACAAATCGATTTTACCTCAATCTGGACAACTTGGGATTTTATTATTGTCCCAGCTAATAGCTCCCAAATTGCCCAAGGTAAAGATCTACAAGTAGAAGTTTTTGCTCATGCTTGTATGGTTAACCATCCCCAAAGCTTACAAGCGATCGCATCTGTACTATCCACACCGATTAGAGTTTATCCCCAACCTGAGTAAATTCCCGATCGCCAAAAATTGCCTGGGGATGACAGTAATATTTAAACTCTAGTAAATTAGAAAAAGGATCTTCTAAAAAGAAGGTGCGATGTTCACTAATTTGACCTTCAAACCGACGGTAAGCTGGTAATCGAAAGGATAATTGGTGTTGTTGGGATCTAGCTAGAATTGCTTCCCAATCAGCTTCGGAGGTAAAGATTAAACCAAAGTGTCGGGGATAGATAGTTTTTTGGGGTGTCAAGGGCTCGTCCGTGAGATGAGCGACGATTTGATGTCCGTAAAGGTTCAAAATTACGGAAGTAGGAGATTCTCGACCAATTTCACATCCTAAAGCATCCCCATAAAATGCTTTAGTTTGGGCAATATTGGTAACAGGGAAGGCAAGATGGAATAAGACTTGGCTCATAATTAAGATTAAGGTAGTAATAAAAATGGAAAGATCCGAATTTCTTGATTATTCATGGTTGTTTAACCCCTGGGTTGTCGCGATCGCGCTCCATAGCATTTTGGGGACGATCTCCTATTTTGCCCCACTCAAATTACTCACTCCGATGGGTTTACTTCATGCTTGTGGATTGGGTGTAATTATTTGGGGTACTTTAGGCTGGTCTGGTTATACAATTGTCATGTTTTATTTTCTGGTTGGTTCAGGTGTAACTCGGATCAGAATGGACCAAAAACAAGCTGAGGGTATAGCTGAAAAACGTTCTGGTGCTAGAGGTCCAGAAAATGTTTGGGGTTCGGCGCTCATCGGTACTATTTGTGCTTTACTGACGTTAATTCCTGCTATCGATCATATCATCCCCCAGTCTTGGTTATTAGTAGCTTATGTAGCTAGTTTTAGCACTAAGTTGGCTGATACTTGCGCGAGTGAGTTTGGTAAAGCTTATGGAAAGCGGACATTTTTAATTACTACCTTACAACCAGTCCCGCGAGGAACAGAAGGAGCGGTAAGTCTAGAAGGTACTTTAGCTGGAATCCTGGGTTCAATCGCGATCGCTTTGGTCGGGTTAGGAGTGGGAATGATTAACTTGCAGGGTGGGTTATTTTCTGTAGTTGCAGCTTTTATTGCAACTAATATAGAAAGTGTGATTGGTGCTACACTTCAAGCCAAATTTAGTTGGCTAACTAATGAAGTAGTAAATATGATCAATACTTTCATTGGAGCGATCGCCGCGATTACTTTTGCTTGGATTTGGCATTATTAATCTCCACAATGAAAATTTTAACTAAATTTATCACTTCTTCAGTCTTAGTGATAGTCGGAATTAGCTGTCTAATCTGGGGAGAGGAAATTGTGATTAAACAATTAGATCGCTCGCTCCAGGTAAATTCTGAGCGCAATTCTCAGGAGTTGGAAACTATTTTTAAGGCTCAATTATATTTAAAAGACGAACTTCGGGCACTGAAAGATTTACTAATTTTTAATCGACTATCTATATATATTACTCAATATGAAAAAGCCAGGTCTGATTTTTTATCAAGTTTGGCTAAATTAGCAAGTTTATTACCCCAAAATTCGGTTTTACAGAGTATTCGCGATCGGCACCAACTTCTCAATAACTTCGCCAAATCTATTCAGAAGAATAATTCTCATTTACCATCTCAAGCAAGTTTTCAAAAAATTAATTCTTTTCGAGATAATATATTTAGGGATTTTCAAAATTTAGAAACCCAAATTAAAGCCAAAGAAAATTTAGAACATCAAGAAGATGTCAAGCTGAAACAAAAAATAGATTGGATTAGAAGAAGTATTATAATTACTATTATTTTGATGTTTATCGGTCAATTATTGTTAATTATCTTGCCCCTGATTAATTCCATTGAAAAACTCAAACAAGGAATATTAATATTAGGTGCGGGAAATCTTGACTATCAGATTAAAGTTGAAACTGGGGATGAAATTGAAAAACTAGCTAAAGAATTTAATCAAATGGCAATGAGATTATCTGAATCTTATTATTGTTTAAAACAAGAGATTAGCGATCGACAGATTACGGAAAAAGAACTTCAACAAGCATTAGAAAAATTACAAAAAACCCAATCGCAATTAATTCAAACAGAAAAAATGTCGGCGCTGGGGAATACGGTAGCTGGTGTAGCTCATGAAATTAATAATCCGATTAGTTTTATCTATGGGAATCTGGGTTATCTCAAGGAATACACCCAAAGCTTACTGGATCTGATTCAACTCTATCAAAAATATTATCCTCAACCAGAACCAACCATTCAGAAATATATAGAAGATATAGATTTTGATTTTTTAAATAAGGATTTAATCAAAATCATCGCTTCTATGAAAGTTGGTGCTGAACGAATTCGTCAAATAGTTTTATCTTTACGAAATTTTGCTCATTTAGATGAAAGCGAACTCAAAGAAGTAGATATTCATCAAGGAATGGATAATACTCTCAGTTTATTGCAAAATCGATTAATAATTAGAGATAATCCGATTAAAGTTGTCACCAAATATGGCAAATTACCTTTAGTAGAATGCTATGCTCGAGACCTGAATCAAGTATTTATGAATATTCTACTTAATGCGATCGAAGCTTTAGAAACCAAATGGAATCAGATGGAATTAGAGCAATCTTTAGACTCCCAGGTAAAATTTGCTAACGAAAAACCAGAAATTCGGATTCGCACGCAAATCTTGCAAAATAATGCTGTAGTTGTCTTAATTACAGATAATGGGATTGGGATGACAGAAAATGTGTTAAGAAAATTATTTGATCCCTTTTTCACTACCAAACCAGTTGGGAAAGGGATTGGATTAGGATTATCAATTAGCTACCAAATTATAGTCCAAAAACATAGTGGTGTCCTGCGGTGTAATTCTACCCTGAACCAGGGAACCGAGTTTTGGATTGAAATTCCGCTCCAACAAAGTCAACAACCCAGAGTAAACGGATCTTAACAATCAAAGTCCAGGAACCATCACTGATCCTCGATAATCTGTGATCAGGTTTACGGAAATTGAGTAAATATACTAGGATTGATTGAGGGACAATCTAGTTTTTTTGATGTCGCTCGCTTGAGTGCTTAACTATAAAGATATATATACATAATGTTAAACCTTTAGTAAGAGATATGTAATCTTGTATATTTTTGATTTTTGTAGTATCTGATTCAGATATATTGGAAATCTAAAGGAATAATTAATAAAAGATAGCGCCGGTCTGTTGGCTTACCAAAACTCAAGTGACCGGTTGTCCCAGTCCTATACATGAGCTGGTAATCCACCAGAAGGAGAATATGATGACTCCCCTGATGCTACGTCAACTTTGGACTTTAGTTGAAACTACCCAAGCGACTATCCTGATCAAACTAGATGATGCGACCTTAGTCCAGTGGTTACTCAAACAGGTTGAAGTAAAAGCCCCATTAGATCGAGACCAAAGCCATGTTCTGAATAATTACATCCATTCTAAACTGAGCTTGATCCGCGATCTAGCCTATCAACGCTGTGGGACAGATCATTTATAGACCAATTGGTAATTAGTAACTGTGATATCCATAGTTTCTGACTCTTAGGTTTTATGTGACCTCTAAACTTGTAAGATAGAACACTGTTGAAGATAAGTTGTCAATAAACACCAAGAGAGTAGAGCAGAAACTATGCGTAAATGGAGTTCCTTCTTCCTAGTCACCATGATGTTGGTGATCCCCCTAGTCGCTTGTCGAAGTCATCAGTCAGAACCAACTTCAGTAGCGCAAAATAATAATAATGCTCCGGGTCGGCTAGAAACCATTATCAAACGTGGTAAGCTGATTTGTGGAATTGGCGCTGATTTACCTGGGTTTAGTTTTCTTGGTAAAGATGGTAAATATGCAGGACTAGATGTGGATGTTTGTCGCGCGATCGCTGCCGCTTTGTTCGATAATCCTGATGCAGTAGAATTTCGTCCTCTTACTCCCCAAGAACGTTTTTCAGCCATGCAATCGGGGGAAGTGGACGTTCTTAGTCGTAACACTACTTGGACGATTAGTCGTGATACAGAGTTAAGAATGCTGTTTGCACCAGTCGATTTTTATGACGGTCAAGGGATGATGGTTCGTAAAGATAGTGGGATCAAGTCTTTAGAAGATTTTAAAGGTAAATCGATCTGTGTTCAAACTGGTACTACTACAGAAAAAGACTTGTCTGATAAAATGCGTAAGCTGGGAGTTAACTATACTCCTCTAGTTTTTGAAGAAACTGATGCTACTTTTTCTGCTTATGCTCAGGGTCGTTGTCAAGGAGTGACGACAGACCGTTCTCAACTAGCTGGACGTCGGACAATTCTCCCGAAACCAGAAGACCATGAAATTTTAGCAGATGTATTAATTTCTAAACAACCTTTAGCTCCTTGTGTTTTACAAGGTGATGCTAAGTGGTTTAGTGTCGTCAAATGGACTGTCTTTACACTAATTAATGCAGAAGAACTAGGAATTACCTCAGCGAATGTTACCCAAATGCTGACTAATGAAGATCCTCTAATTAAACGCTTTTTAGGTAAGGAAGGAAGTGTCGGTCAAGGAATGGGATTATCCAATGACTTCGCTTTTCGCATTATTAAACATATTGGTAACTATGGTGAAGTTTATGAACGTAATGTCGGTGAGAAAAGTCCTTTAAAGCTACCACGAGGAGCAAACAATCTTTGGACAAATGGTGGTTTAATGTATTCCCCTCCTTGGGACTAAAATTCTGACCCAGAACCTAGTCTCCCCTCACTAAAGTTGCAGGGGGGATGAATGAACCTTTCTAGTTTATTTGATCAAAATAATGAGCAAAGTTTCTCTATTACATGATGTCAGATTCTGGCGCATCGCTGGTCAATTTCTGCTAATAATGGTAGTCACGATCGCGATTAGCATCTTAGCCGATAATTTTCATTATAACTTGGAAAGACAAGGAAGAGAATTTGGGTTTGACTTTTTAGAACAGCAAACATCTTTTGACATTGGAGAAACATTAATTCCTTACCAACCAACAGATGTTTATTGGGTAGCAATATTAGTAGGTATCCTCAATTCCTTGCGAATTATAGTTTTCAGCACAATTTTCTCAACTCTAATTGGGGTAATTGTGGGAATCGCACGTTTATCAGATAATTGGTTAGTGCGAAAATTAGCTTTTGTTTATGTAGAGATAATTCGTAATACTCCTTTATTACTTCAGCTATTTTTTTGCTATTTTGTGATTTTCCTAAGTTTACCCCAACCGGAAAATAGTATTTCCTGGTTCGGGATAATTGTGTTTAGCAACCGTGGTATAGATTTCGGCTCTCTGCATCTTTCATCAGAATTTTCTGCTTTACTATTAGGGTTAACTATTTATACTGCTGGATTTATTGCGGAAATTGTGCGTGGGGGTATTCAATCAGTCCCAAAAGGACAATCAGAAGCAGCAAGGGCTCTTGGATTAAAACCTGGTTTAGCAATGCGACTGGTGATTTTACCTCAAGCACTCCGAGTAATTGTACCGTCTCTGAATAGCGAATATTTGAATTTAGCGAAAAACTCCAGTTTAGCGATCGCCATTGCTTATCCAGATATTTACTCAATTTGTTCAACAACTTTAAATCAAACTGGTCGTGATGTGGAAGTAATTTTGCTCTTGATGGTGATCTATCTCACCATTAACTTAATCATTTCGGTGTTAATGAATTTATTTAATCAAACAGTCCAATTAAAAGAAAGATAAAGGGATAAAAATTAGTTGAATTTATGACTAATCAACCAGTAGAAAATCATTCCTGGACAGAGACGGGAATTAATCTCCGCAGATGGCTCAAGAAAAATTTGTTTAAGAATTGGCAAAATACCTTACTAACTATATCGATTTCAGCGATCGGTTTCCAGGTATTGACCAATGTATTAATTTGGATCACCACCCAAGCAAAATGGGCAATAATTAGTAGTAATTTGCCCTTATTTTTAGTCGGTCGGTTTCCTCCTCAAGAATATTGGCGACTCTGGCTAGTTGTTAGTATATTAGCCATATTATTAGGATTATCCTGGTTTAGACTACCCCTAGTTAGTCGGTGGTTACCGCTGAGTTGGTTAATCGCATTTCCGGTTACTCTTTGGTTAATTGGAGGAGGATTTGGGTTAACGAGTGTAGATACAAATCTTTGGAATGGGCTGTTACTCACCTTACTAATGGCATCAGTTAGTATTATTCTATCATTTCCCATTGGCGTTTTACTCGCTTTGGGTCGTCAGAGTTCCTTGCCCATTATCCGTTGGTTTAGTATTTTATATATTGAACTATTTCGGGGATTGCCATTAATTGGCATTTTATTTACAGCCCAAGTGATGCTACCATTACTATTACCGCCAGAAATGCGTTTGGATCGGGTCCTCAGAGCGATCGCTGGGTTAACGATTTTTAGTGCTGCTTACCTAGCAGAAAATGTCCGAGCAGGCTTACAAGCAGTCCCTCGTGGTCAAAGTGAAGCAGCTAAAGCATTAGGATTTAATCCGGTGCTAGTTTTACTACTAATTGTACTACCACAAGCCCTGCGTAATGTGATCCCAGCTATAGTCGGTCAATTTATTAGTCTGTTTAAAGACACAACTTTACTATCAATCGTTGGTTTAGTAGAATTACTGGGAATCAGTAAATCAATTTTAGCACAGCCAGAGTTTTTAGGTCGTTATATGGAAGTATATTTATTTGCAGGAGTTCTTTACTGGATATTTTGTTATATCATGTCATTGTTTAGTCGGCGTTTAGAACAACAGCTAAACGTCGGGAAAAGATAGAAATAGCAATTATAAATTAAAACACCAATGACAGAACCTAACAATGAACTAATGATTATCGCTACGGATGTGCAAAAGTGGTATGGCAAATTTCACGTTTTGCGTGGAGTTAGCTTAACCGTTGAACGCGGTGAAGTAGTAGTGATTATGGGACCTTCTGGTTCAGGAAAATCAACCTTTATCAGAACTTTTAATGCTCTGGAAGAATATCAAGGTGGCAAAATTGAAGTCGATGGAATTGAACTATCTAGTGATCTGAGAAATATTGATGCAATTCGGAGCGAAGTGGGGATGGTGTTCCAACAGTTTAATTTATTTCCCCACAAAACAGTCATAGAAAATATTACCTTAGCACCGATTTGGGTCCGGAAATGGACCAAAGCCAAAGCCGAAGAAATAGCATTGCAATTATTGGAGCGAGTAGGTATCTTAGAACAAGCCCAAAAATATCCCGGACAATTATCTGGGGGTCAACAACAACGGGTAGCGATCGCCCGTGTCCTAGCAATGCAACCGAAAATTATGTTATTCGATGAACCAACTTCATCCCTAGATCCGGAAATGGTCAGGGAAGTTTTAGATGTAATGTTATCCCTCGCTAATGATGGGATGACGATGGTGGTAGTGACCCATGAAGTTGGTTTTGCTCGTGAAGTAGCCGATCGCGTAGTGTTTATGGATAGTGGATTGATCGTGGAAACTGCGACACCAAATGACTTTTTTAGTAATCCCAAGGAAGAACGTAGTCGGAAGTTTTTATCCCAAATTCTCTAAATTTATTTGGGTTGGGTGAGTAAGTTTTGAAATTCTGGGCGATCGCGAATCTGATGAAAGCTTTTGTCAGTTATTGCTGAATCTAGCAAATTTGGGTCTAGTTCGAGAGCGCGTTGTAAATGGGAGATGGCTTCAGTTATTTCTTGTGATTCCGCATGATGACAAGCTTTATTATACCAAGTAGTTGCATAGTCAGGTTGCATTTTAATTGCTTCCTCATAGATGGCGATCGCTTCAGTTGCTTGTCCCATTCGACTTAACGCTGCCCCTTTAATATTTAAACCCAGAGGATTATTAGGAAACTGTTTATGCAAATCTTGACTAATTTTTAAAGCCTCATCACAACGATTTAATTCAATCAGCACAAAACATTTTTGATATTTTGATTGGTGATAGTTTGGATTAAATTCAATGGCGCGTTGATAAGAAAATAGCGATTCTTCATATCGTTTCCAACGCTGCATTAAAACACCACGATCGTGCCAAATCATGCCATTTTTAGGTTCGAGTTTCAGGGCTTTTTCATAACATTGAAAAGCGGCATCATATAATTTCATTCGCAATAAAGAAGCACCCTTAAACCAAATAGCACGAACATGATTAGGTTCAATTTGTAAGAGTTGATCATAAGTTTTAACTGTCTCATCATGTTTTTTATCCATTGATAATGTAATCCCCTTTAAAAGTAAAGCTTGTCCAAAATTGGGTTGCAATTTTAATGCTTGATCATAAGATTCAATTGCTTGATCATAGCGTTTGAGTTTGGTCAGAGCTTGTCCCCGAGTAGTCCAAACTTGACAAAAATTTACACCAGAATTTAAGCAGCTATCAAAATAGTTTGTTTGGAGAGAAATTGCTCGATCAAAAGAGCTAAGTGCTGCTTCATATTGTTTTAACTTAAATAGGATTGAACCCCGATTTGCCCAAAGACTTTGTTCTTTTAGATCAGGATTAATTTTAATTGTTTGGTTATAACAAGCTAGAGCAACTTGAGGAAATTGACGAGATAATTGGATGAAGAAACCAATAATTTCTAAAGTATTGACCAGCAAATTTTTCGGGCGTTTGCGAAAAAACCAGAGCAAATAAATCACCAATAATAATATGATATATATAATTATTTCATGGACAGCATACTCAAAAACTATTCTACCTGTATTAGCCCCAGTTGCTGGAATACCTAAAAACTTTACCAGTTGAAATGCCTTACTTAACAAAGCATAATTAAGTGGAGCAAAATTAAAGATTAATGTATAAAGCAGAATAATTCCCAATAGACAAAAATTTCGGAACTTTTGTTGAACTGATTCGGGTAACCAAGGCTCGAAGATCCGATAACCATCCAAGGGTGGAATTGGTAACAGATTTAATAACATCATATAAAAGTTGAGAAAAACTAGAAAAGCCAGGAGAGTACCTAGTACAGATTTAAATAAAGGAGCTAGATTTGCCAGTGATAAGAAATACCATAACAATGCTAAAATTACACCAGCGATCGCGCTTCCTATTGGTCCAGCTCCAGCTACTGCACTTTGCCACCAGCGATTTTTGAGTCGTTTTTGATCAATATAAACCGCAGCTCCAGGTAAAGCTAATCCTCCCATCAATAGAAATACTAGGGGAACAAAAGGTCAATCGACCCGATCGCTCTCAACTAATTGCTCTTCCTCAAGAACATATCGCGATCGCTGTGAAAATATTATTTGCTAAGTTCCTGTGGCAAATTCTTAATAATACGTTGAAAAAGATTTGGATCTTCTAACCCCAAAGACAAAATTAGTGCACCTTGAATCTCAATTACTGCATCTTCTGCTCGTTGGAAAGCAAGTTCCTCATCGATCCCAGACTCAACTAATACCCGTGCGATCGCTTTAATCCAATTTTGAAATAAAGCTTTTACTTGATCATGAAACACATCTCGAGCTGAACCCAATAATAAAGTTGCACATAAACTGGGTTTCTGTCCCTCTTCATAGAGGTTAGATAAATTATTGCACATTTGTTGAAATCTCATTACCGTATCCCCTTCACCTTCAAGGACAGATACAACATTGTCATTGAACCATTTTTCTAAATAATCTAATACTGACTTTACCATCTCATTCTTTCCTCCAGGAAAATAATGGTAAAGACTTGCTTTTCTCATTCCAGTTGCTTCCGAAATTTTGGATAAGCTTGCTGCGTCATAACCATACTGTCGAAATACTTGTAATAAAACTGGAATATACGTTTCTTTGGACATCTGCAAAAATTAAAAAAAACATTGATTTTGTACTGAACGTTCGGTATAGTAGGGATGAAAAATCTAAAAATTAATCAACAACTAACCGATAATTAAACTATATGCTAATCAGCGTTTATCCAACAACTACAAAGCGAAATTAATCCTATCTCTTTTAGGTTTAAGTTTAAATTTTGAGTGGATTGCAGTTGATTTGTTCGCCACGACTATTGTATTGTAATCTTAGATAGATATGTTTTAGCACCTCCAAATTACCGGAATATTTCTAAAAGAAGCGAAAAATCGATTTATTTGGACATTAGTGAAAATTTAAAAATTAGTCATTGCTATTTTATCGAACGTTCGGTAAAATAGAAGTTAACACTTTTAAGATTAGGTAGCATCAGAATAAACTGACGATTACGCTTTATGGCCGTTAACGTTTAGATAACAGCTATAAAGCTCAATTCACATTATCTCATTTATAAGACCAGGTAACTATAAAGTTTTATGACTAATTAGGTTAATTTTGCATAAAAACTCGGATCTGGGACAGATATATATTTAAAAAGAGCCCAAAAATATCTAGTTGTTCTAAATAACTTACTCAAATGTCTTCTTTACTAATTGTAATGTTTCTGATCATTACCATTTTCGGTTCAGAACAATTTCTGAGTCGGAAAGAAGCAAAAGAAAAAGCTCAAAAACAAAAAGAGCTGTTAGCAGCTTTTTTTCAAGATCCAGGACGGTTTATTGGCAATTACCAAGAACATAAAAAATTATTAAAAGTTCTGAATGAATGTACTCAGGATGAAGTTAAGGAATATTATCAAAAATTGCGTTATGAAACGGGGAGATTCATCACAGAATTTGAGCCTAGTAATTTAGCACCTCTATTTGAAGATGTGGCTTTGATCTATTATCAAAAAGCTCATCTAGAACTGAACCAAGCAGAGCTAATTGAGATAGCTAGAAAAGATTTTAATTTTATTTGTCGTCAATGACTTAAATAGTTATAATCCAATCCAGTTCAGTTAACCGTAGGGGCAAAGCATTTCGGCGAATAAATGATGGCTGAAACGTTTACCCTGAGCGTAGTCGAAGGGAAGAATAATATTACCGAAATGCTTTGCCCTTACCATCTATGCAGCCAACAGATCAACTAGATATTAAAATATATTCAGTTAAGATTTTTTTGGGGAGATATCGCGCAGAACTGGGTGAAGCATTCGGATTTAATAGGAACGGATTTAAGTGATCAATTATCGCCCGAATGCTTCACCCCTACAATTAACTGAACCGGATGCAGGTAAGATTTTTTTTGGAGATATCGCGCAGAACTGGGTGAAGCATTCGGATTTAATAGGAACGGATTTAAGTGATCAATTATCGCCCGAATGCTTCACCCCTACAATTAACTGAACCGGATGCAGGTAAGATTTTTTTTGGGGAGATATCGCGCAGAACTGGGTGAAGCATTCGGATTTAATAGGAACGGATTTAAGTGATCAATTATCGCCCGAATGCTTCACCCCTACAATTAACTGAACCGGATGCAGTTAAGATTTTTTTTGGAGATATCGCGCAGAACTGGGTGAAGCATTCGGATTTAATAGGAACGGATTTAAGTGATCAATTATCGCCCGAATGCTTCACCCCTACAATTAACTGAACCGGATGCAGTTAAGATTTTTTTTGGAGATATCGCGCAGAACTGGGTGAAGCATTCGGATTTAATAGGAACGGATTTAAGTGATCAATTATCGCCCGAATGCTTCACCCCTACAATTAACTGAACCGGATGCAGTTAAGATTTTTTTTGGAGATATCGCGCAGAACTGGGTGAAGCATTCGGATTTAATAGGAACGGATTTAAGTGATCAATTATCGCCCGAATGCTTCACCCCTACAATTAACTGAACCGGATGCAGGTAAGATTTTTTTTGGAGATATCGCGCAGAACTGGGTGAAGCATTCGGATTTAATAGGAACGGATTTAAGTGATCAATTATCGCCCGAATGCTTCACCCCTACAATTAACTGAACCGGATTGAGTTATAATCAAGATAAATTCTGTGGTACAATAGACCAGAAAGGAAAAATAACTAGGAAAGTTAATTCAATCCTAATTTAGCCAACTTTAACTACCAATAGGAGGTATTCCCCTTGTCTCGTTTTCGGGTTCGTCAGCACGTTAATCCTCTCAGTCAAAAATATTGCAATCCCATCCATCTCCCTGAATGGAGTCAAATTTATGCAAATCTATCCCAACCCTTACATTTAGATATTGGTTGTGCTTGGGGAAGATTTTTATTAAAAATGGCACAAGTCCAACCCGATTGGAATTTTTTAGGATTGGAAATTCGCAGATTTTTGGTAGATGAAGCAAATGTTAATCGTGATGAACTAGGTTTAACCAATCTACATTATTTATTTAGTAATGCTAATAATTCTTTAACCCAAATCTTAGCTTCTTTACCACCAAATATTTTACAAAGAGTGACCATTCAATTTCCTGATCCCTGGTTTAAAAACCGACATCATAAACGTCGATTAGTTCAACCGGAAATAGTCCATAACTTAGCCTTTTATTTACCTAATGGTGGAGAAGTTTTTTTGCAATCTGATCTGGAAGAAATTGCTCAGGAAATGTGCGATCGCTTTTCATCTCACCCAGCATTTTTCCGTCAAAACCCTGACACTTGGTTAGCGGAAAATCCCCTTCCAGTAGCTACTGAAAGGGAAATCGCGACCTTAACACAGAACAAACCAGTCTATCGTGCTTTATTTTGCAAGTTGTCTACAACCAACTAGGTAACCAAATCCGCATTTGATGTTCATTCAGAGATAAAGGTAATCCAATATAGACTGGTAACCAAAAGAGGAAGGATAAACAAATTAGACAAATAATCGTGATTCCCAAAATTTTAATATGATCGTTATGACTGCGTAACCAGTGATCAGTTAACCAAGCAATACCTAAAAATGTGAAAATAGAAGCAGGTATATAAAGATAGATAAATGTACAACGAGTTATGAAGATCCAAGGAAAAAAATTAGCGATGTAGTTGATTACTAAATAAAGAGCAATCCATGTCGCAGTTGAAAGAGATTGAGGCTCGGTTTGGCTTGATAATGAGGGTTGATGAAAATCTGGAGATTGGCTAATTGGGGATGTTTTTTTAGAGACTAAGATCGGGATAATTAGCATCCATAAAATCGCGATCGCTAACATGATCATTGCTACTGTTCCCGTCCACCATAAAAAAGGATTTCCCATTGCTTGAACAGCATAAACTATTTTACCTACACCCGGAGGTAAAGGTGGATATAGGGGAACTGGATCGCTCAAATGAAGTGTTTTCTCATAAAAATATAAGATCGGACGGAGCATTAAGGACCAAGTATACCAAGCTGAACAATAAGGATGTACTTCTGTCCCATTACCCATATTTTGATGAAATGCTAATATTTGTCGATGGATTTCCCAAAATCCAGCGTCAGATGTAATGAGTAAGTGTGGTATCCAAATTAAACAGTAAACCACGGTCGGAATAATTCCTAAATTTACCAACCAGGATGGTAAGTTAATCTGAGTTAAGTTTGGTAAAGGATTAAGGCTTTTTGATTTTAAATTTGGGGTTTTCCTTGGTAAATTTGCTAGTAAACGCTTTAATTTTTGTAACCAAACTATTCCCCAAGCAATCAGCCAAAGTAGATAAATTCCCAACAGAAATCCTAATCCATTCCATTTTACTGCGATCGCTGCTCCAAAACAAACTCCAGCTAGTGCTAACCAAATTTTGCGTTTCGTCTTTTGGTGAGCTAACCCTAGGAGGAAAAACCAATTACCTAATAGTCCAAAAAAAATTAAATAGATATTAATCAGAGCAAAGCGAGATTCTACTAACAGTAAACCATCCGCAGCAGTAAATAAACCAGCTATGATCGCATAACTAGAACGATGACTCAATTGATAAGCAATCCCCATCACAATTAAGGGAATTACTGAACCCGTGAGAGCATCTAACCAACGATAACTGAAAGGAGAAATTACTGCTCCGGTAAAATAGTTTGGAGTTCCTGTATAGAAAGGAAAATGATTAGCTAACCAAATCCCTAGAGCGATTAAATATTTCCCTAGAGGAGGATGAGCATCAAAAAAGGAAACTTGGTTTAAATAGTTGATGGCAAATTTGGCATAGTAAACTTCATCAAATACTAAAACATTAAATTGATCAAGCCGCCAAAAGTGGGTCACACTTGATAGGAAAAATACACCCAAGATACTGATAATAAACCAAGGTGGAGACCAGAGATCAGATTTTTTCACCAATTTCCAAAGTTATAAATATTTTTAATTTGGGGCAATTAAATTCTATAATATAAAGTTCAATCCTTACTTCCAACTCAAATTTAGTTATGACAAAAAAGCCGGATCTCAGTTCTGATCAATTGCCCGATTCCCCCAATTGGTCTAATTTATTGCAAAAATTACTAGATCGGCAATCTTTGATGAGTGAGGAAGCTGTTAGATTGATGCAGGGATGGCTACAAGAAGAAATTCCACCAGTGCTATCAGGCGCTATTTTAACAGCTTTGCAGATGAAAGGGATTTCTGCTCAGGAATTAGCAGGAATGGCCCAAGTTTTACAAACTCAATGCTTTGGTACAGATCCCCAAAGTGTTTTCAATCCTAAATCTCAATCCCAAAATTTAAACCTAATCGATACTTGTGGTACTGGTGGAGATGGGGCTTCTACATTTAATATTTCTACCGCAGTAGCTTTTGTGGCGGCAGCAGCGGGCGTGCCAGTAGCCAAGCACGGTAATCGTTCTGCTTCTAGTCGAGTGGGATCGGCTGATGTGTTGGAAGCACTAGGAGTTAACTTAAATGCTCCTGAAGATCAAATTATTTTAGCTCTTGAGCAGGTGGGGATTACTTTTCTCTTTGCTCCTGGTTGGCACCCAGCTTTAAAAGCTGTAGCCCCAATCCGACGGACTCTCGGAATTAGAACTATATTTAATCTTTTAGGACCATTGGTCAATCCTTTACGTCCATCGGGTCAGGTGATTGGAGTGGGTGATCCTGATCTGATTGATCCGATTGTTCACGCTTTGCATCTTTTAGGAACTGAGATCGCGATCGTAGTTCACGGACGCGAAAAGCTTGATGAAGCTGGGTTAGCTGATATTAATGATGTGGCAATTTTGTCAGATGGTCAGGTCAAGTTAGTTAGTATTCATCCAGAAGATGTGGGTTTGGCTCTCACCCCGACGATCGCGATGCGTGGTGGTGATGTGAGGGAAAATGCAGAAATTTTGCGGGCTGTGCTTCAAGGTAAAGGAACTCAAGCACAACAGGACATAGTAGCCTTGAATAGTGCTTTAGCCCTACAAGTTGGTCAGGCGATCGCTCTGCAAGACCATAGAGCTGGAATATCTTTAGCTCAAGATATCCTCTCTAGTGGTGCCGCTTGGTCTAAGTTAGAAGAATTAGTAAAATTTTTAAGCCCATCAACTACTAGCAATTCCGGTTGAGCGAGAACGAAATTCGACTACATATTTTTTGATGGTAATGTCATAGTTGTTAAAAAAATCATGCCCTAATAAGCCCAGGTCTAATTGGGGAGCGATCGACACTTGGACATTTTTCACGATTAGACCTCCAGCTTCAATAGAATCAACCTTCCCAACCGAAAATTCTACTCCTTTAGCACTTGGGGTATCTGCGGTAGTCGTCCCTTCGGGAATGACTCCCAAGGATGTAGCCATTTTCTGGGTAATTACCGTACCACTAGCTCCTGTATCTACAATCATTTCATAGGTCTGAGCCTCGTTAAAGGTTACATCAATTACGGCTGTTCCTTCGGCTCGATATTTGATGGGAACTTGAAATAACCCTTCCCGATTACTGGCGATCGGCGTAGAATTACTCAGGGCTGCATTATTAGAACCGTTTGAGGGTTTTTGTTCTGATTTAGTCTGGGGATTTTTAGTGGAATCAGGACTACTGGTACTTTTAGGAGGACTAGCTGCTTGTTTTTTCGCATCTTCCAAATTACGCTGATATTCCACCAGCTTTTTTTTAGCATCAGCATAGTTAGGACTCGAGGGGGGAATGCTTTTCATTAGCTTGATCGCCTGATTCCACCGACTAATCACTAAGTTCCAGTCATCGCTCGATTGAGCTGATTTACTAATATTACTGGCACTTTCAGCTTTATTCAGGGCGATTTTGTAAGATTTATCTAATGTTTCTTCTGATCCTGACTGTCCCTTATTATCTTTTGCTGCTACTCCTGGTGTCGCTGGTGCTGCTGCACTTGGTTGAGGTGCTGTGGTTGACGGAGTAGGAGCACCCGTTGCTCCTGGACTGGGAGTAGTAGCAGGATTCGGACTACCACCACTACAAGCAACACTCGTAAAAATTAATGTACCTGCTAGAAAAATTAGCGATCCCTTTGGTCGAGCCAACTTAAACATTTTTTTTCCCAAATTTTAGCTGTCTGAAAACATTTTTAATGATCTTCTCTCAACTGAAGATATTTGATCTTTATTTTGGTTGACGCAATTGAAATTCTACTGTATCTTCTGTAATTTTCAGATCATAACCAGCATAAAAACTTTGCCCGAGCAGTCCGATGTCTACATCTGGTCCAGCGATCCCGACTGGGATTTTGTTGACAACCAAACCGTTTACTTCTACCGCATCTACAGTACCAGTAGAAATTTCTACCCCTTTAGCACTAGCCGTATCTACTAATGCCTTTCCTGTTGGAGCAACGGATAGGGTTTTAGCCATTTTGTCGGTAATCAGTATATGCGACGCTCCCGTATCTACCAACATTTCAAACTGCTGAGAATTATTAGAATTTACAAAATTTACATCAATTACCGGAACTCCATACTCACGACGTTTAATTTTTGCTTCAAAAACTCCTGGTTTACTGTTCACTGTAGGTGTCTGGGTCGAACTACTCCCACATAAACTATTGAGATTTACTACTTTACCAGAACTATCCACCAGAAAACATCCTTCACGTTCTTGGGCGATCGCACTGGTTAAGGAAGGGATCATATCGATGTTGACTAAAATTATCCCTACCATCAACAGGAGGACTCTTGGCAATTTTTTCATCGGATTTTCCCTAATCTAATCTATTTAGGCTAATTTCTATAGATTCTGAATTCAGCATTGCAATTAATATTTTGTTCGGCAATTGCGAGATTTTTAATATTACTAAGAATATTTCCTCCCTCGAAAATAACTTTTTGCTAATCGGCAAATTTTACCTCTTGCTTTGAGCAAACCTATTTTAATTTTATAATCTTTTTTAAAGATTGTCTGGACTCAATATGATAAGATTTGTTAAAATACTAACTAAGAATCAAATATTTTTGACAAAAACTTGATTGAATAGATTTTGCCCGAGCCGAGGTGAGACGATTTGGCCTAACTCAGGGGCTATCGCGAAAAATAGTATTTTAAGTATACCACATTAATTGCCAAATTCATAAATCAGCAGATTTTGACATTTGTGCAGACGTAATCAGAAATAAGTAATAGATAATGGAAAATGGCTCATGGCACCCGCCGCTGAGTTCATAACCCGCCCATAGTGCAAGTTAGCTTTTTGGTGAATATGACCATTTCTCCTGCTCAACCAGCCCTCCTCGTCCTGGCAGATGGCACAGCCTATCATGGCTGGTCTTTTGGTGCATCTGGGACTGCCATTGGAGAAGTAGTATTTAATACGGGCATGACTGGATATCAAGAAGTTTTGACCGATCCGAGTTATTGTGGTCAAATCGTCTTATTTACCTATCCAGAATTAGGCAATACAGGGATCAATCCGGAAGATGAAGAATCAGCTCATCCTCAAGTCCAAGGAGCGATCGCCCGAAACATTTGCGTTCGACCCAGCAACTGGCGTTCGACCCAATCATTACCAGACTATCTGAAACAAAATCACATCCCAGGGATTTATGGGATTGATACCCGAGCCCTAACTCGGAAAATTCGGATCACTGGTGCCATGAATGGTGGGATTTCGACAGAAATTCTGGATGAATCGGAACTACTAGCCAAAATTCAGGCTGCACCATCAATGTCAGGATTAAACCTAGTACCGAAAGTTAGTACCAAGACCATCTATGAATGGTCAGAGCCAACTAATGCGGTATGGGAATTTAGTCCCCAAATCCCCAGCAGCGATCGGGAAACTTTCACAGTAGTTGCGATTGACTTTGGCATCAAACGCAATATTTTACGAAGGTTAGCCAGTTATGGCTGTCGAGTAATTGTCGTGCCATCTAATACCCCCGTAGCGGAAATTCTCAAGTACAATCCAGATGGAATTTTTCTCTCTAACGGTCCAGGAGATCCCGCGGCGGTAACGGAAGGAATTGAAACCGCTAAAGAATTGCTCAAAGGAACTAAACCCCTATTTGGCATTTGTCTAGGTCATCAAATTTTAGGTCTATCCCTAGGTGCAGACACATTCAAACTCAAATTTGGACATCGGGGTTTAAATCAACCGGCTGGACTGAAACAGCAAGTGGAAATTACCAGTCAAAATCATAGTTTTGCCATCGATCCCCAGACCTTAAATTCAGCTGAGATCGAAATTACCCACTTGAACCTTAACGATCAGACCATAGCCGGTTTACGTCATAAAACCCTGCCCTTATTTTCGGTGCAGTATCACCCCGAAGCTAGTCCAGGTCCCCATGACGCCGACTATATATTTGCCCAATTTGTGCAAGCAATGGGAACCAATCGGGCAGCTACAGTCACAACTGTGGAAACCTAGTAACTGAATCCAAAAAAATTTAGGGGTTTGGCGATCGCCCCTAAAATTCAGATTTGACCATCTAAAATTTTCATGATTAGCAGTAGACAATAGCTGAAAAAAAATCTATACTATAACCTCGACTTGATGACTATTCTGCTAGGAGGGTCATATTGCTGAACCACTCAATCTGACTGTTAGCTTACGAGGCGCATGCGAAGTCAGAGATAATTGCCAACTTTTTCGTCTCACCGGCCTATTGGACGCTTTTTCGGAGCCGACCTTTCGTAAAGTGATTGGTTCGCGCATCGAAAGCGGTCCAAAGCATATTATTTTGGATCTTTCCCAAATAGATTTTGTCGATAGCTCTGGGTTAGGGGCGCTGGTTCAATTGGCCAAAAAAGCCCAAGTGAGTAATGGTACTTTGCAAATAGTTACTAATTCTCGTGTTACCCAAACTGTAAAATTAGTCCGCTTGGAAAAGTTTCTCTCATTACAGACTACAGTAGACAATGCTCTAGCCAATATCCCCTCCCCTCTAAGTGATTGAATGTAATTCCACAAGCTATCCGGATTTGGCTCTGGATAGTTTCTTTTTACTTTTTTTAAGTTAACTATTCTGTTATATGGAATCAATTAAAATTTTGGTTTTAATTAACTAACTTTTTCCTAGGGATTCGTTAAAATTGTGGGAGTTGAACCCCTTTCTGGGCCAGTAGCTTTGGGACAAATCCAAAGAATTTCGCCAGCTTCTTTAGCTTATGTGGGAGATGCTGTATATGAAATGTACATCCGGACCCATTATTTGCTGCCCCCCAAACGCTTACAAGATTATCATGATCTAGTCGTCGCTCAAGTCCGAGCAGAAGCTCAAGCCAAACAGCTACTTGCCATCACACCCTATCTAACCAATGCCGAACGGGAAATTTTAAGACGGGGACGTAACGCTGCTACTGGACGCCCCAAACGAGTTGATCTCGAAACTTATCAACAAGCTACGAGTTTAGAAACTTTGGTGGGATATCTCTATCTCACCGATCCCCAGCGTTTAAGTGAAATCTTTGCACATTTAGAACTAAATCCCATTTCATCAGCATAAATAAAGTCAGGAATTCATAACATTATGGCCGCTAAACCGCAAAACCCAAAATTTCCCAGCAAACTGAAACGCAGCAAACTGAGCTTAAGCAAAAAACTTAAGCCCAGTATTAGTAACCCCATGGGCACTCAAGCTGGAGGAGAAAATAAATCGGTCAAAACTCAAGTAAACTCTAAGCGTCCAATTATCCGCTCTCACCAGGGAGCGGAGTCAAATCCTAGTTCTGGTCAAGGTTTGTCAGCAAAAAGAGACATAAAACCACACCAAACTGAGCATGGGCGTCAAGCATTTCCGGCTCATCGAGCCGCCCATCCTTCCTCAGAATCGGCCAGTTCGGCTAAAGTATTGTCAACAACTGAACAAGATGAGATCGATCTGATTTATGGTCGTCATTCAGTTTTGGCCGCTTTAGAAAATCAGCGATCGCTAAATCGACTCTGGATTATTTCCCAACTGGTCTACGATCCCCGTTTTCATACTTTAATTCGTCAAGCTAAAGCCAACGGGACGGTAATTGATGAAGTTGATTATGGGCGTTTAGATTACATTACTAACCGAGGTAATCACCAAGGAATTGCCGCTCAAATCGCGCCCTACACTTACCTAGAATTGGCTGATTTAATTGCTCAAGCTCAATCCGCCTCATCGCAACCAATCATCATCGCCACGGACGGTATTACCGATCCCCACAACTTAGGTGCAATTATTCGCACGGCTGAAGCGATCGGCGCTCAAGGCTTAATGCTCCCCCAACGTCGAGCTGTAGCAATTACCTCAGCGGTGATGAAAGTAGCTGCGGGAGCTTTAGAAAATTTTCCAGTAGCTAGGGTAGTCAATCTCAGCCGTGGTTTGGAAGAATTAAAAGCAGCAGGATTTTGGATCTATGGCACAGCCGCAGAAGCAGCAGCACCGATCCACACAGTTGAGTTTACTGGTCCAATAGTTTTGGTCGTTGGTTCTGAGGGCGAAGGTTTGAGTTTGCTGACCCAGCGTTGCTGTGATGCTTTAGTTTCCATTCCCCTAGCTGGTAATACACCCAGTCTGAATGTATCTGTGGCTACAGGAATGGCTTTATATGAGATTTATAGACAGCGTTGGTGTAATCAGCTACATTTGGAAAATTTGCCAAAAAATACATTGAAAAAAGAAAGACAAGCGAGTATAACAAAGTTTTAAAAGCCAAAACAATCGCGTCGCATCCCAACGCATTGGCTCATTAGGCAAAGGACATGAAAGAACAAATGATTAATATTCTCCACTTCCTCGGCTTGGCTTATTGGGTTGAGATTCTGACCGAAAAGCCCAGATGTACCTATTACTTTGGGCCATATTTTCACAAAAGTGAAGCCCAGGCGGCTAGTCTAGGCTTTATCGAAGATTTAGAACAAGAGGGCGCTCAGGGGATCAAAGTTCTCATTAAGCGCTGTAAACCAGTTAACCTGACCGTATATGAGGATGAAGTGGGGGAGTTGATTAAACCACAGCCAATTTTCAGTAGTCAAACTTAAAAATTTTTACCTAGATTTTTGTCAAGCCAATCCTCGATATCTTGGAGTAATTGCTTGGGGATCTCCCATGGCAATAAATGGGCTGTGTTCGGATAGGATTGCCACTGACAATGGGGAAGATGACGAGCAGTTTCTTGACTAGAGATGGCAGTAATATGGCGGTCAAATTCTCCAGCTAGCATTAAGCAGGCACATTGAATATGTTCTAAATCGGATAAACGATTATAATCAGCTCTCAAAGCGATGTTGAGAGCTTTATTCGCTTGGGGTGATGTTTGCCAATAAGCGGGTATTCCATAATGGGCTAAATATTGGTAGGCTAAGGTTGTATGTTGATGTAGAAGGTAGCGGTAAAGCGATCGCTGACCGAAAGTGTCTATATTCCACTGCCATCCTGGTTTAATTAGATTAATGAGCGAAGCTAATCCTGTATAAACTAGATCCTGCCACTTAATTGGTGGGTGATTGCCTCTGGGATGGGCTGCGGTCGCAATTAAAATTAAACCCTTGATTCGTTGTGGTAGTCTCAGGGCTAACTCGATCGCTAAAATTCCTCCTAGTGACCATCCCAAGACTAAGCATTGGTCGATCTGAAGATGATCTAGCAGTGCTTCTAAATCTAATAAGTGGTCAATCATGGCAAAGTCCCGATTAGTTCGACTTTTACCATAACCCCGGAGATCGGGAGCGATCGTTTGGAATCGAGATGAAAGATGTTCAGTAAAAATTGACATACAATTTCCTGTACCAGGATGACCATGTAAACAAAGGATGGGCAATCCTTGACCTGTGACTTGAAAATTAAGAAATATAGCTGTTGAGAGAGTTTTTGGCATTTTCAGTCCTTTGCTAGATTTCTATTGGCATAAAACGAAGTCTGATATAATTAACCAGAGCAGCGATCGCAAAACCAGCCATTATCATTGACATGGCGATCGAAGTACCATCAAAAAGAAAGCTAACCAGACTACTAGCAGCAGCACCAGCTAACATTCGCAAAAATCCTAACAATGCCGCAGCAACTCCAGCAATTTCTGGGAGTGGTTGGAGGGAATTGTGTGTAGCATTGGGAGCAATTATTCCATAACAAAAAGTATTAAATATTAATAAAAACATGAGGATACTAACCTCGTTAATACCCATGACAGATACTATTACCAACCCAATCGCTGAACTGGCAGAAAATATTAATCCAAAATCTAATAAACGACCTGATGGTATCCCTTGAAGATTTAAGCGTCCACTAACAAAAGAACCTACCATGATTCCCAGAGCCGTCAAAGCAAACAATATTCCATAGGTAGTAGTAGAGAAATTGAAAACCTTCAGCATCACTAAAGGTGAACCAGCAATATATGTGAAAATACACCCAAAACTTAAAGCATTGACAATCGCATAGTTTAAACAAATTGGATGACTCAATACTGTCCTATAGTTTTTAATTAACTTATCCAACTTTAAAGCATTTAAGTCTGTTTTTTTGATTGATTCATTTAACCCTAATGTAATAATTATAATCAGCAAAAAACCTCCTAATGCTAATAATCCATAAATGGCTCGCCAATTAGTAAAGGTCAGTAACAACCCTCCCATAGTTGGTGCAATCATTGGTGCTACTGTCATAACTAAATTGACATAGGAAAGTTGGGCACGAGCCAGATCACCTTCAAATAAATCTCTTACTGTTGCTAGCATTAATGTCATACCGGCTCCGGCACCTGCACCTTGAAATAAACGAAAAATTACTAGGATATTAATTGAAGGTGCGAAAGTACAACCAAAACCAGCAATAGTAAAAATTCCACAGGCTAGAATTAGGGCTGGTTTACGACCATAGCGATCGGAAAATGGACCAAAGAAAAGCTGCGCTCCTGCATAACCGATCATAAATAGACTTAAAGTCAATCCCACATTAGCTGATGATGTATGTAAAGATGTACTAATGATCGGTAAAGCTGGTAAAGCCATGTCTATAGATAAAGGTGGGAGCGCAGCAATGATGCCAAGTAGGATAGTAAAACCCAAAGAGTTAGGATTAATTCGCATTTAAGTAAATGAATAATTTAATTCAATCCGGTTCAGTTAACTGTAGGGGCAAAGCATTTCGGCGCATAAATGATGGCCAAAACTCAGAAGAATATTACCGAAATGCTTTGCCCTCACCATTTATGCAACAAACAGATCAACTATATATAGTAAAATCTTAACTGAACTGTATTGTAATTTAATTGTAATTGGCTTTTCCACAATTTGTCGGGTTAAAGGTTCCCATTCTTAGCAATATAGGTAGCAATTTGATTGATACAATTACGCATATTAACCTCATTATATGAAACATCATCTATAACTGTAAGGATATAGATTTTTCCAGTAATTTCCATGGCTACAGTAGTACCAAGAACATCAGCATTTTGACCAGTTTTTTCACCTAACCATTTAGCTGTTGATCCTTGCAAAGCAGCGAAACCTAAATCATGATCATGTTGATGATTAAGAATATTAACCAAAAAATCAGCGCCCGGTAATTCCCGATTATAAATTTCTAGCATCATTTCTGTCAGTTCGTTGGTAGTTAAGGAGTTATTTTGCCAACCAACATCAGTGGGCATAGTATTTTCCCCCATAAATTTAGAACTAATGCGAGTAGAATGATATCCATGTTGCTGCAACACTTGATTGATATAGTCCCAACCTAAGTAGTCAATTAATTGATTGGGGGCAATATTGCTACTTTCCGTAATCATATCTGTTAGTAATTGCTGTAAGGAATAACTTTCTCCTGAGTGAATATCCGATGCGTCTTCAGTATAGTTTCCGGCTGAAACTAAAATTGGTGTTTCCATATTAATATTCTCAGTCGCTACTTTTTCAAGCAGGGCGATCGCGATCGGTACTTTGCTTAAACTAGCGGCACTTTTAGGAATGCGATCGCCCGATATTTGGAGACATTCTCTGGTGAGATTGCAGACCGAGATCATCACTTCAGGAGCTAATCCACTCTGGTTAGCAATTTGTCTCAAAATATCTGACTTTGCTATGGCTAATTGAGTGGTTGCTATGGCTAAATAGGTTTCATATTCACCAAATTTTTTATTAGCATATTTTCCTAAAAAAGATTCTGGGGGAATTTGACTTAAATAATTGAGTGCTTGTTTCCAAAGTAACTTTTTTTGTTGCCAGGTTTGTGCTGATTGCTGGGGAAGTTTTGACAAATTTAATGCTTGAATGGCTAAATCAGCAGCTTTTTTCCAACTAGCATTAGCTTTTTTTTCAACTTGAATCCTTCCTTCTACTGATTCTAGATCCTGTAAAAGACTGCTATATCTTTGAAACAACACTTCATATTGAGCCGAATTTTTGAAAGAATTGAGATTCACAGCTTTGACAAATCGATTGATTTCCACCGTCAGGTGATCCCGAGCTTGATAAAGCTGTTCTACGGATTGAGCATTAATAAAAAAAGGTAATGCTGGAGTAGGTGGAGCTAACACTACGTTAGTATGAAGGAGCAAAATTAAAGGTGCTACCCACAAAACATGAATGAACCAATAGGATTGACGCTTTTGTTCCCGGTGCTGTGTTTCTTCCCGATCGGAAATTTTATAAAGATAGGATTGTCTTGATCCTGGAGGAGCAATGATAGCACTATCATTCTCTAAGGAAGCAATCTGGGTAAAAGAGGGTAGAGAAACTTCTGCTAGAGAAGTAGGGGGTTTCCATTTTTCGGTAGAAATTTCTGTTTCTGGAGGGATATTAGTAGTCTCAGCTAGTGGCAAAATTGATGGGTTTTTCAGCTTTTTGCGGTGGAATTTTTTTCGTTTTAAACCAGCATCATATAGTTTAAGCAAAAATAAAATTCCCAATAATAATTCTTTACCAATGCTGATCAGGATAACTTTGATCCCCTGAATTAAATCTTGTCTATAGTATTTGATGGTTTCACCAACATAATTTTTCAGAGCTATTAAATATGGTCGGATTAGTCTAATTTGCCCTTCCAGATCATTATAAATCCGGGTTTGCCTAAATCTTTTAGTGATTTTCAATATTTTTATTGTCATCCAGGACAAGAATTTAATCATACCTGTCCATAACGAAATTATATAAGTCCTCAGAGCAATAGTGAGATGACGAATCCGATACATAGTATAACCCCAAAACCATGGGATAGAAATCAAAGTTGCTATTTTGGCCAACTAATGTGCTTATTATACGAGCGATCGCGTTTTTTTCTGCTAGTAAATTTACCAGCAATAACTTTGATCAGCCAGATGACCAAAAAATTTTACCCTAATGGTGATTTAATGAGTTGAGCCGATCGCTTGCAGCGCAGCGGAAAAACCCGCAGAATTAAGAGCAGCAACAGCACTGTGGGGATTTTGGACCCAAGCATGATGTCCCAGTAGCACTAATTGTAACTGTTCTTGAGCTGTGAGTAATCCGATCGCGGCTATTTTCGGTTGATCTTGATCACCGGAATATTCTTGTAAAATTGCGCGTAGATGCTGCAACTTGGCTTCATTTTGGACAAGTTCGGGAGTCAATTTAATCATGACTACCTGATCAGATTCCCACCATTGAGTTGATGGTTTGGATGGTAATAATTCTGGCTCAGGAGATATTTCTGGATCATTTGATTCCGGTAAAATTTGATTATTGTCAATCACTTGGACTTGCTCAACTATAATTTGAGTTTGTTCATCCCGTTTATGATCAATTTTACCACTTATCAGTACCGGTGCATCAGTGACTAAAAATGCGTTAACTTGTTCATAATTTTTGGGGAAAACTACTGCTTCTGCTTTCCCACTCAGGTCCTCTATTTGCAAAATAGCCATGCGATCGCCTTTCTTAGTAGTTACTGGTTTAATATCCACAATCATCACAATGACATTTATTTTCCCCCGTTGTTCTGCCAAATCGCTCACACTAATTGGTACTGGATCAAAATTTGCCGCGATTTTCTGCAAAGATTTCAGTGGATGATCAGATACATAAAAACCTAACATATCTTTCTCAAACTGCAATTTTTCTCGCGGGATAAAATCTTTTACATCTGGTGCTTTTGGAGCCGAATCAAAATTGTTTGTCTTTGATTCACTGGGTAGATCAAATAAACTATACTGACCGCTAGAGCGATCTTTAGCTTGTTTTTGTGCCCAAGGTACTAACAGCTCAATATGTTTAATTAATTGCTGTCGATTCGGATTTAGACGATCCAAAGCTCCACATTTAATTAGAGATTCCATTGCCCGACTATTAACACTGCGTAAATCGATCCGTTCACATAAATCCTTTACCGATTGGAAAGGTCCTTTTTCATTCCGAGCTGCTAAAATATTTTCAATTGCACCCTCCCCCACATTTCTCACCGCAGATAATCCAAATAAAATCTTTCCTTCGATCGGGGTAAATTCTACTCCTGAACGATTAATATCCGGTCCTTCTACCTCAATCCCCATTCCCTGACAATTAGTAATATATTTTTGGACCTTATCCTGATCTCCACTATTAGCTGTCAGGAGAGCAGCCATATATTCAACTTTATAATTTGCTTTTAAATAAGCAGTTTGATAAGTTACATAAGCATAAGCAGTTGAGTGGGATTTATTAAAACAATATTCAGCAAACTTAACCATCTGGTCAAACAAATTATCAGCAATTTTTTGTTTCACACCTCGTTTAGTTGCACCATCAATAAAAGTTTCCCGTTGTTTCTGCATTTCATCAGCTTTTTTCTTCCCCATTGCCCGACGTAATAAATCTGCTTGACCTAAAGAATAACCAGCTAAATCTTGAGCTACTCTCATAATTTGCTCTTGATAGACAAGTACAGCATAAGTTTCTTGGAGAATTGGTTCTAACAATTCGTGATCATATTTAATTTCTTCTTTACCATGTTTACGGTCAATAAATTTAGGAATTAGACCCGCATCTAAAGGTCCTGGACGATAAAGTGCCAAAATTGAGGAAATATCTTCAATACTAGATGGTTTCAAATCTCTGACAATTTGACGCATTCCCGAAGATTCTAATTGAAACACTCCTTCTAAATCACCTTTTTCTAACAACTTATAGGTCTTTTCAATATCTTGAGGAAATTTTTTTGTGCGCGGAAATCTTTCTTGAGCTTTTCTTTCATCAGCTGGTAATTCATAGGGATCGAGGGTAGTACCTGTAGTTTGTTTAATATACTCTAAAGTTTTCTGAATCATCGTCAGATTTCTTAACCCCAGAAAATCCATCTTTAATAAACCTAGTGATTCTAGGTCTTCCATGAAATACTGAGTAATTACTGCACCATCATTATTTTTTTGGAGCGGAACAATTTCATCTAAAGGTTGAGAAGAAATTACAATCCCAGCAGCATGAACCCCAAAAGTTTTATTAGTACCTTCAATCCGAATTGCCATATCTAACCACTGTCGGACTGAGATTTTTCTCACTTCTCCAGTTTCGTGAGGATTAAGGGTAATGTCGTCATTTTCGTAGGCTTTTTTAAAATCTGGTTCCGGAGTTTCATCTGAAATCATGACTGACAATTTCTCCGGTTTTCCCCGCGATACAGGAATTAATTTAGCCATCTTATCCGCATCTCCGTAGGGAATATCTAATACTCGTGCTACATCTTTTAAGACTGCTTTCGATGTCATGCGGTTAAAAGTAATAATTTGTGCTACTTTATCAGCTCCATATTTGTCGGTGACATATTTAATTACATCATCCCGTTTCTCGATACAGAAATCTGTATCAATATCGGGCATAGATTTACGTTCTGGGTTTAAAAATCGCTCAAATAAAAGTCCATGATGGACGGGATCAATATTAGTAATTTTTAAAACATAAGCAACTAAAGAACCTGCTGCTGATCCCCGTCCTGGTCCGACTGGAATATGATGATCTCTGGCATATTTGATGTAGTCCCAAACTACTAAAAAGTAAGTAGAAAACCCCATTTGCTGAATCATTTTTAATTCATATTCTAACCTTTCTTTATAGACAGGTTTAATTTCCTGATTTGATTTTACCCCTAATCTTTCCCGTAATCCTTGCCAAGCAATTTCTTCTACATAAGTATCGGCTGTATGATTACCAGGAACTTTATATTCAGGTAGACGTGGTTCATTAAACAGATTATAGGGTTGGACTTTTTCTGCTACTTCGAGAGTATTCGCGATCGCTTCTTGAATCACATCATCTGGTAAATGATCGCGAAATAGCTGTGCCATTTCTTCAGCAGATTTGAGATATTCTGTACCACTATAGCGGAGTCGTTTTTCTTCAGTAATGATTTTTCCCGTATTAATACATAATAAGGCATCATGGGCTTCTACATCATAACAGGAGATATAATGGGAATCATTAGTCGCGACAATTTTAATGCCGAGTTCCCGCGCAATTTTGACAATTTCGACATTAACAATTCGGTCTTCCCGAGAACCATGATCTTGGATTTCTAAATAATAATCATCCCCAAATATGGTTTGATATTCCTGTGCTATTTTCCGAGCCAGATCAAGTTTACCTTGAAGAATTGCTTGAGGAACTTCTCCACCTAAACAAGCACTGGTAACAATTAATCCTTCTCGATATTGTTTTAATAGTTCTTTATTAATACAAGGTCGAATTTGATAGCCTTTTAAATGAGAAATTGTGGTAAGTTTAACTAAATTTTTATAACCTTCAGTATTTTTAGCCAAAACAATTTGATGATATCTTTTGCGACCACGTTCTTTTTTTTCAATATCACCATTGACTACATACATTTCATTCCCGATAATCGGTTTAACACCTTTACCACGACAAACTTTAATTAATTCGATCGCACCATACATCACACCATGATCCGTAATTGCGATCGCTTTCATCCCTAACTCTACAGCCCGATCAATTAACTGGGGAAGTTGGGAAGCACCGTCAAGCAGACTATAGTCACTGTGAATATGTAAGCCAACAAAAGACATAATTAGCCATCAATAATAAATGGAAAAAATGTCAGGGTGTATAATCTACACCCCGACCATAACACTTGGTTTAAAGAGTTGGTTTTTGCAAATGCCAATCTGTAGATTGTTCATAAGCATGAGCCACTTCCAACAGGAGTTTTTCCTGTAACACATTACCAATTAACTGCATTCCAATCGGTAACCCATGATCATCAAAACCACAGGGTACACTGATTCCTGGTAAACCAGCTAGATTGACCGGAATAGTCATCAAGTCAGATAAATACATACTCAATGGGTCAGCAGTTTTTTCTCCAGCTTTAAAAGCAGTCGTCGGAGCAGTGGGAGATACTAACACATCCACTTGAGCAAAAGCCCGATCGAAATCTTCTTTAATTAGAGTACGGACTTTTTGAGCTTTCAGATAATAAGCATCATAATAACCAGCCGATAGTGCGTAAGTGCCGATCATAATCCGACGCTTAACTTCTGGACCAAAACCTTTAGCCCGAGTTTCTCCATACATCTCCAAGAGATTATCAGCATCAGCAGCTCTAAACCCATATTTAACTCCATCATAGCGAGCTAAATTAGCAGAAGCTTCTGAAGGGGCAATAATATAATAAGTCGGTAAACCGTAGCAGAATAGGGGACAGGAAACTACTTGAATTTCGGCTCCTAGCTGCTGGAAGACCTCGACTGCTTTAGTTACAGCTTTTTCGACCACAGAATCTAACCCAGAGCCAAAAGTTTCTTTAATCACTCCAATTCTTAACTGACCTCTTGGTCTTAAATTTGGTTTAAGGGATTGGGAGTAATCGGGGATTTTTACATCTAGACTGGTCGAGTCTTTGGGATCATAACCAGCGATCGCACCTAATAAAATCGCTGCATCATCGACTGATCGACCAAACGGGCCAATTTGATCTAAGGAAGAAGCATAAGCTACTAATCCATAACGAGAAACTAAACCATAAGTAGGTTTCATTCCCACTACCCCACAGAAGGACGCGGGTTGACGGATTGAGCCACCTGTATCTGATCCTAACGCAATCTGACACTCACCTGCGGCTACTGCCGCGGCTGAACCACCAGAAGAACCACCGGGCACCCGCGCTAAATCCCAAGGATTAGCAGTTAATTGGTAAGCGGAAGTTTCGGTGGAACTACCCATCGCAAACTCATCCATATTGGTTTTACCGATCATCACTGCTCCAGCAAGAGCAAGTTTTTGGGTGACGGTAGACTCGTAGGGGGGCACAAAATTTTCTAAAATACGGGAACCACAAGTGGTGGAAATTCCCTGGGTACACATATTGTCTTTAATCGCGATCGGAATGCCCGCTAATAACCCAATTTCTTCTCCAGCAGCAATTTTAGCATCGACTGCACGGGCCTGTTCTAGGGCTCGATCAGCTGTTACACATAAGAAACTACGTAATTTTGGCTCTAATCGCTGAACACGTTCTAATGCTTCTTGAGTGATGTCTACTGCGGAACGTTCTTTACGGATGAGTTGTTTATGCAACTCGCGAATGGATGCCATGTTTTTACCTTCCTTAATTCAACTTTCCGACCCACTAGAATCAACCAACACATAAGTTTAATTTAGACTGCTGTTTGGAGAAGATTCCACCAAGGGAATTGTAACAGGCACAAACAACAGTGTATGATAAATATGTGCAAGCATACTTTTGGTAATATGTCTATATATTAGTTGTAGTTATTATGCTGATGCTCAGATCATCGACCTAACCCCCCAACCCCCTTCCCTAGGAGGGCAGGGGGAGTAATTAAGATGATTAAATTGATGGGAGTGAATCAGACTCATTCTTGCTCCCCTTTCCTCTGGGTCGAGGGGTTGGGGGAGAGGTGTTCTTAAGCCATGAAACAGCCCTGCTCTTTTTAAGGGGGCAATTCTATGCACCCTCATTAAAAATTGGGATAACCTGCTTAAGCTAATCAAAGCAATGTATTTGGATCAATACCCAACTCGCGCAGTTTGGCTGCTAGTCTTTCAGCTTGCTGTTGGGCTTCAGTTGCTTGTCGTTGGGCTTCAGTTGCTTGCAGTTTGGCTGCCCACTACTCCAAACCCATCGGGGCGCTTATGCCAGTTCGGGTGGTTAATATCATAGTAAAGATAGAGATCGATTGGATCTTCGCGCTTGTAAATCATACATGGTCGGCAAGTTCTGCGGCGATAATAGTGGTAGATCAAAGTTCGGTGGTAAGCGAGTAGGATTATTCATATTAAACATCCAGTCAGGTTTTGACTATAATTTTAACTATTTTTATCACTCTTTTGGTCGCGATCGCTGGAGATCAAATTACTCCAGCAATAGTAAAGATCCCGATTAGCGATCGCTATATTAATTAATATTCCGATCGAGCGATCGCGATCGACCCAGTTAACAGCAAGTCTATCCTAACTCATAGCTGATAATTTTCAAGTTATAATGACTATGACATCAGCCATCAAAAACTCATGTTTCCCTTTCAATATCCAGTTCCTCAACAAGATCCTCCGGCTCCCCCGCGAGAAACCCTCCCTACCATGTATGATCTACCTAGTGAAAACCCGGAGGAACCTGGTTTGCCCGATGAATTTCATGATTGGCAACCTCAATTTTTAAGTCAGACCTTTCGCCCGACTAAATACCCCAGTTCCCAAGTATTTAGTGCCAGCGATATGAATCTTTACTATGATGTGCGTCATCCCCTCTGGTACAAACGACCCGATTGGTTTGGAGTAGTAGGTGTGTCGCGCTTTTATGATGAAGTTGATTTGCGTCTTTCTTATGTAGTGTGGCAAGAAGGAGTCAATCCCTTAGTAGTGGTAGAATTACTCTCACCAGGAACAGAACAGGAAGATTTAGGTGAGGGAAATCGAAAAGATGAATTGGTAGCAGGGAATGGCAAAGACATAGACAGAAAACAGAAACCACCGAGGAAGTGGGAAGTGTATGAGCAAATCTTACGCATTCCTTACTATTTTGCCTTCAACCGTTATACCAATGAACTGAGAGCATTTCGATTAATCGGGGGGCATTATCAGGAATGGGAGCTAGAAACCCAGGGTGGATGGATTGAGGAATTAGGGTTAGGATTAGGTGGATGGCAAGGTGAGTATCAAGGTTTAGAGCGATTATGGCTACGCTGGTATGATCAAAATGGTAATTGGATTCTGACGGAAACTGAACAAGAACGTCTGAGAGCCGAACAAGAACAACTTCGGGCCCAACAAGAACAACTTCGGGCCCAACAAGAACGTCTGAGAGCCGAACAAGCCGAATCAAAGTTAGCCGAGTTGCTCCAACGATTGCAGGAGTCAGGAATTGATCCTAATCAGTTTTTGCCTGGTTAGTTAATCCTAACTGTTAGCGCGATCGCTTCCATCAAACTAATGAGAGCGATCAGAAAAATCCCAATTAGCGATCGCTATATTAATTAATATTCCGATCGAGCGATCGCGATCGACCCAGTTAACAGCAAGTCTATCCTAACTCATAGCTGATAATTTTCAAGTTATAATGACCATGACATCAGCGATCAGCGAACTTATGTTTCCCTTTCCCTATCCAGTTCCCCAACAAGATCCTCCGGCTCCCCCGCGAGAAACGCTCCCTACCATGTATGATCTACCTAGTGAAAACCCGGAGGAACCTGGTTTGCCCGATGAATTTCATGATTGGCAACCTCAATTTTTAAGTCAGACCTTTCGCCCGACTAAATACCCCAGTTCCCAAGTATTTAGTGCCAGCGATATGAATCTTTACTATGATGTGCGTCATCCCCTCTGGTACAAACGACCCGATTGGTTTGGAGTAGTAGGTGTGTCGCGCTTTTATGATGAAGTTGATTTGCGTCTTTCTTATGTAGTGTGGCAAGAAGGAGTCAATCCCTTAGTAGTGGTAGAATTACTCTCACCAGGAACAGAACAGGAAGATTTAGGTGAGGGTAATTTAGATCAATTGTCTCGAAAAAATGAATTGGTAGCAGGGAATGGCAAAGACATAGACAGAAAACAGAAACCACCGAGGAAGTGGGAAGTGTATGAGCAAATCTTACGCATTCCTTACTATTTTGCCTTCAACCGTTATACCAATGAACTGAGAGCATTTCGATTAATCGGGGGGCATTATCAGGGGTGGGAGCTAGAAACCCAGGGTGGATGGATTGAGGAATTAGGGTTAGGATTAGGTGGATGGCAAGGTGAGTATCAAGGGTTAGAGCGATTATGGCTACGCTGGTATGATGAAAATGGTAATTGGATTCTGACGGAAACTGAACAAGAACGTCTGAGAACCCAACAAGAACAACAGCGTGCTGAACAAGAACGTATCAGGATCGAACAAGCCGAATCAAAGTTAGCCGAGTTGCTTCAACGATTGCAGGAGTCAGGAATTGATCCTAATCAGTTTTTGCCTGGTTAGTTCATCTGGTCTAACAATCAGTAATTTTGGGGCGATCGTAATTTGCTCGCTCCTGATGCGATCGACCGAAATTAACGTTTCGCCTTCTCGATTTGATGGTTAGAAATAATCAACCTGGTTTTCTATTAGTCTTCCCAACGAGTATTTGAGGTTGATCAACTTTTATAGTATGTATATGCCTGATTCAGCATCATCCCCAGGTAGAATTTCACGACGGTTTTTAATACCTTTACTTTCGCACAAATCTGCAAAAGATTCTAAACTCTCTAATCTTGCTGAAAGTTCACTCAATCCATCTAAATATTCAGCTACAGCAATTTGGCGATCGGTCCATGATTGATCAAATTTAGTAGAACTATAGGACATTTCAAACTCTACATCAACATTAGTTTTTTTGGCTTTGATTTGGTCAGGAGATAATGCGCGATCGCTTCACCAGAGAGAGCTAATCTTCATTCTAACCTATTTGATTTTTCCAATTTTCGGTAAAAGTGTTTCCAAAGATAGTAAATCATCTTTCCTAAAGCATTCTTGAAATCTACTTGAGTCAAATCTACTATGTTTAACAACAAGAAATTGGTTAAGTAATTAACAAGTTTTGCTCATCATAGATATTCAGATGGGTTGAGTTCTGAAATTTGTAAATAGTTACAAGGTTTTTATGACATTTCAACTGCTACCAATAACCATTATGTCGGGGCTGATCTTATCTATTTTCTCGACGATCGCGATCGCTGACTCACCAACTCTATATGTCAACCCTAAACTAGGAAATGACTCTAATAGTGGACAAAGTGAAGGAAATCCTTTACAAACCATTACTAAGGCTGTGCAAAAAGCCCAACCTGGAACAACTATTATTCTAGCACCTGGACAATATAGTAATGGTGAAAAATTTCCGCTCATCTTAGAAGGGATCACGATCAAGGGTAATGAAAACGAAAAAGGTCAAGGAATAACTATTATCGGTGGAGAAGATGAAGGTGAAGGTAACGATTACATAAGTCGTACTTTTGGAGGTCAAAATGTAACTATTGTCGCTGGGGAAAATAGTGGAGTTTTTGGTGTTACTGTCACTAATCCCTACACAAGAGGAACTGGTATATGGACTGAAGAAGGTCATGCTATTATTCGCAATAACACCTTTATTAATAATAAACTTGACGGCGTTTTTATGGCAGGTAATGCAGCACCTCAAGTTGAAAACAATCTTTTTCAAAACAATGATGCTGAGGGAATTTCTGTTACTGGAACAGCTAAGGGTGAGATTCGTGAGAATATCTTTGATCATACTGGTTATGGGCTCTATCTTTGTCAAAAATCTAGTCCATTAATAGAAAATAATCAAATTCGTAGCAATCACACTGGTATCATCATCTATGATAATGCTAGCCCTCTACTACGCGGCAATTCTTATGAACATAATATTTATAATGATATTGTAATCAAAGATAAAGCCAAGCCAGATATTCAAGATCGCAATCTGGAAAAGCCCCTGAAGCCTGTTCTATAAAAGTCAAAGGATAGGTAAATTGTTAGCTAGTAACATTTATCTATTTAAAGCGATCGCACTTGAGCAAATAAACTAATAAAATGCGATCGCTGTAACCAATGCAAAAATAATCTATTTTCCTAATAATTTCCACCCATATCTAAATGATGAAATTACTTTTGAGCTACTTAGCAAGTTTAGCTATTTTAGTCGCGGGTAATACCCTCGCACAAGAACCTCCAGATCACGATTTTTCTGCCTTAGAAAAAGCTATTGTTGAAGAAACTAATCAAGCTAGAATGAATCCTACATCCTATGCAGACTTAATGTTTAAGAGATAAACAACTAACCCATGAGGGCTGTGATGGTAGTAATATTGGTGAACGTCTCAATCATTATGGTTCGTTCTTAATCCCCGCTGGAGAAAATATTGCGGCTGGTTCCCAAACAGCTCAAGATGTCGTCATGCAATTAATTATTGATGATGGAGTTCCTGATCGTGGTCATCGCGAAAATATGTTTGATCCAAAATTCCAAGTAACAGGTGTCGCTTGTAATGTTCAAATCAAATATAAAACTGTTTGTGTAATTGACTATGCGGTAGGATACAAAGATAAGTAAGGAGTCGAGTAGAGACGTTCGATCAGAACTTCTCTGGGGCAATGAGCAGAGGGAGTAAGAATTTCGTGACGATCAATGTAGACTATGATGGAACGGTTTTTTCCAGATTTTGGAAATTAATTTACCAGAAAAGGTAAAGCCAAAGCCAGTTCTGATCTGATATTATCTATTTTATGCTAGGCTAGGAGGAAATTATGATGAGTGAAAATTTAATGGAATGGGACAAGCTGAAAATTTTGATCGTTGAAGACCATACCCTAGTTTTGGCTAAAACCCAGGAAATCTTAACTAATAACTATCCCCAGGCAAAAATTGTTGAAGCTACAACTTTACAAACTGCCCAGCAAGAGTTAGAAATTAATCAATTTGACTTAGTTATTGTTGATATTTCCATTCCGGAAAAATTAGGGGCAAAAGCTCGACCTCAATATGGGATTCAACTTCTGAGGAGTTTAATGGAAAAATATCCTACCATCAATATTGTCGTCCAAAGTGGTGATATTCAACCATTAATGTTAATTAAAAATCTTATTGATAATCACCAAGGGGGTTTTGCGATCGTTGGTAAAGATCTTCCTACCGCAGATATAGAGAGATCAGTAAAAATAGCAATTGCTGGGGGGATTCATACTCCTAAAGAAATGAAATTGAGATTAGAATTAAAGCCAGAATGGCTTTTAGTTCTGCAATTGGCTAGTGAAGAAGCCTTAACGGATAAGGGCATAGCTAAAAAAATAAATGTATGTGAAAAGACTGTGCGTAATTATTGGAATCATATTTATAATGCTTTGCAAATTTATGATGATGCGGATCAAAATATTCGAGTTCAAAGCATAAATATGGCGCGAAAACGTGGAATTATTTAAGAAAACTTAAATATCGGATTTGATCATGTCAATGAAAGAAAAATTTCTCAAAGTTTTGCTCATGTCAAAGAGCTGATGCTGGGGGGAACCAAATTCTGCTTAATTTTAGAAGTAGTCCTTTTCGGATTAAATCTATGAATGATATCGAAACTGATGAATCTAAGTATGACCAAGATGATTCTATAGCGACCAAAATGATCGCGATGGGAAAATCTAATCCATTTGAGAATAAATACGAGCTGAATTTATTATGATCAATGCGATCGCATCTATAATATAATCAAGATAGATGAAACTGAGACAATAGATATATGAGACGAGACTCAATATTTTATAAACTATTCCAACAGTCACCCACATTATTGTTCGATTTACTGCCCAAACCCCCTGGGAATGCCCCAGAAGTAAGTAGTGCTATAATAGAGATGATTACCACAATTATGGTCTACAAATTTACTCATGTAAGTAAACAGGAGGTTTTAGCAATGTTGGGAATAGAGTTACAGGAAACAAGATTGTATCGTGAAATTAAAGAAGAAGGACAACAAGAAGGACGAATTGAAGGACGAATTGAAGGACGAATTGAAGGACGAATTGAAGGACGAATTGAAGGACGAATTGAAGGACGACAACAGGAAGCAGCTACTCTGGTTCTTCGTCTTTTGTTGCGCCGTGTGGGAGAATTATCAAAGGATCTCAGAGAACGTATTTCCCATCTATCCTTATCTAGGTTAGAAGACTTAAGTGAAGCATTGTTGGATTTCCAGCGTTTGGATGATTTATTAGCTTGGTTAGATACTCACCCCTGATAACCTTGATTTTTCTTCTTTAGTTTGACAATTGCGATCGCAATTCCCTCACCACGCGATCGCAATAGAAAGAGCTAATCTATTTGAGAATTCCCATTTAGCTTGATCTAGATTGAAATCTGGTGGAATGGGTGTAGCATTTTCAAATAACCCATCAAATGCTTTTATTCTAGATTTTATCTTTGGTGTTTCTAAAAGTAATTCATTTGCTAAGATTGCATTTTTATCAGTTTCAGTAGATTGCCAGACTATCCCTTCCACATCTCCGGGGAGTAAATTCACAGTTTCAGTAATCAATCAATTACCAGTTAAATCAATTTTTCCTTTGAGTTTGTATGCTTGCATAATATTTTTCCGATCACTCTCTTTTTAGATTAGATCAGATTTAATACCATTTTTCTGTAATGCTGCACTTAATAAATACTTTTTTTTGACGAACCACGACCGGCACAGAGGACGCAGAGGGAGGTAGATCCAAATAACGAGCGCGAGCGAGAAATTGAGTTATGCAAGAGAGGTTTATTAAGTGCAGTTTCATAGAAAAATGGTATAAGTAGTTTGACATAAATAAACAATGTTGTTTAAAGAAATAGTAAGCAGATTATCGGACAAAGATAGAAAGGTAATCCCTTCAATACCCCACCAGTAGGAGCGAAGTAATTGGGTTTTCCAATTTTCGGTAAAAGTGTTTCCAAACATAGTAAGTCATCTTTCAATACGGTTCGGTTAAGCTTTAAGCAGTATTGAGGATAGAAAAATTGAGGGTTTCATGTTTAACTCCCTGACCTCTATGAATTGGTTTCTTGGATGGAAATTTGGCGCGAGTTTTTTTAATAACACGAGGGTTACTTCTACCTTCACGTTTGGGAATTGGTTCATCCAAAATTTCCCTGATCAACCAACTAAAAAAAAGGGGAAATTCTTCTGGTTGAAGGCGCTGAAATTTGGGAATAGCACGACGGACAACATTGAGAGTACCAGTAAAACTCAATCGTAAAGGGGAGATGTGAGCAGAGGTGGCCGCGGTCAACATGAGAGAACGAACCGCCCAATGTCCGAGGAGCCAACCATAAATTTCCTGAACCACTTCACGGGGATGAAGAGAACGAATCAGAGTTTTACGTCCCAATTGATGAACCTTCAATTCATCGATAGTATTTTCAACTTCCCAACGACGATGATATTCTGTGGCTAATAATAAAGCTGGAAATAAAGCGATGTCCGTCAAACTGGTAATCAGACGGTAAGTTTGTGCTTCGCCATTATCAATAGTGTATTCAATGACTCGAACCATAATTTTGGTCATGCCCTGTTTTTTCGACTTGCCGTCGGGAGCAATCCAGGAGAGATAGGAACCATCATCCAATACCTGCTCCACAGGAAATTTAACATTTTTGGGGATGCGTCCCAAATAATCACATTTTTGGGACAAGGTGGCTTGCACCATTGCATAAGAATGCAATCCACGATCCCACATTAATAACATTCCAGTGGTGACTGACCGTAGTAACCTTTTCACTCTGACTCGCTCACCGATTCGGTAAGGGCAGATCAAGGCATCTACAATTAAATGTGTTCCTGCTTCAATCAATAGAACCAAACGCACCTTGGGAAACGCGGCTCTAGTTCCAGGACGACTAGCTGGATATCCAAATACTCTGGCATTTGTGTCGCTATCTGGCACATCAAACACTGTTCCATCTACAGCCATAATTCGCTTTTCACCTAAAAAAGCCCCTGGGGTTTCCCTAGTAGCCTGTGGTCTAACTACTATGTGAAACAGATGCCGCATTACCCCTGCACCTACTCGCTGTCTAGCTTCTGTAATTGATGATTTACATGGTATTCGCCAATAATAACTAACTCTGACCCATGCTTCATTTAAGCCATCAACCAGATTTTTCAACACTGTCCTCATTGACCCCCTAGACCATAGACTCATCCCAATGATTAGACAGATAACCAGATGCGTTGGTAATGCTCTTTGTCGTTCCTCTTTTCTATTGGTATCTTCAATGGCTTTTTCAATTGCTGTCGATGGAATCGCTGTTTCTAACGCTTTGAGGATCATCCCTGATTCGACCACAGGTGATATTACAGTGAATTCTTTGAGCTGCATTCCTACTCATTCCATTTAGGTGACACTTTCATTTTACCTGATTTTTAGCTTAACCGAACCGTATTGAGTCATCTTTCCCCAAATGCTATTGAACCTATTAAGGTGAAATTTTAAGATGTTTAACAAGAAGAAAGCAGTTAAGTAATTAACAAGTTTCTTTGCCCATGTAGTCACAATTCTGATGTAATTTTTACCCAAAACTGAGGTATCAATCATGAAATTATTTCCCTCTAAATCAACCATTTTTCTACTTCTATTAGGTTCTCTTGGCAGCTCCGTTTTTAGTCTTCCCGCTCATGCTAATGAGGTTCGTTCATTTCCCGATGGCTTTCGTCCGATTCATCATCAAGAGGATGCGATCGCGATCAGAAAGCCGAAATTTGTAGCTCCAAACCGGGCTTATGAGCAAAGGGATGTAGTCAAAAATCGCGGCTGTTACAGACAGATGGATCGGTGTGTAGAAAATCAAGATCGTAATTGGGGTTTCCGACGTTATACCAATTAACTATGAAATTGCACTTAATCTGAGGTTGATCTGTTAGGCCAGGGCAGGTTTATAATGGTGATCTGTTGGTGGCAGAATTAACTGGTGAACCTGCCCCTACCAATTTTATCCTCTATTTGCGGGTTTTTGTAGGGGTGGGTTCACCGAGATGTTTGACATTTACCTACTAATCATCAAAACCCACCCTCACCCACAGATCAATATACATCAATGTATCTTCATGGTGAATTGGTATTAGGATTAACCTGACTTCCATATTCATGGTAATTCTCTCAATTATGGCCCGACGCTTTAATTGTTAATTCCATTGATGACGATTTTTTGAGAGACGCGATCGCACTTCTTGGTTCCTCCACTATAGATGGCGATCGCGTCTCTTTCCTGAAATATGATCAACAATAGGTCGTAAGATATGATGACTCAAGCTAAGTTATTTCAAGTCTGATGGTGGTAGTCGCTATACCAATGGTGACATGATCCGCTCAGAAAACCTTAACTATATTTAAAATCTCAGGATATTGATCCCCATAACCGACCTAACCTTTAATCATAGTTTGGTCATCAGCGATCGCCTGAGAGGGTCAATGCTACTGCTCAAGCATATAGGAATAGTCTCAGAGCTGGAAGGATGGACTATTAGGGAAGGGATTTTTCCATATTTTAGAAATTAATTTACCAAAAAAGGTAAAGCCAAAGCTAGGACTGATGCTTTATTATGTATTTTATGAAAATATTCTTGGGCTATAATTTGTAACTGTAGATAATGAGCAGGAGTAATTTAGTTTATGAAACGAGCTTTCTGGTTGTCCAATAAATTTTTTAACTATCAACTACTGATCATTTGTATCGTTAGTTTATCTCTAGCCATCTCCAAGGTTGCTTTGGCTGAATTTCAACCACCAACTGATCCTTCTTCGCCAACAGATAACAACACAGGTTCATCAGGTCATAGAACTGGTATTTGTGATGCCAATAGTGAAACCGAATTAACATTATTAAGTCCTATCGATCCGATCATATATGTGGAGCAAGTGAATTCTAATGAGATAACATTCGCTTGGTTTGTTCCTAGTCAACTCTAAACCTCTAGTCTAACCTCTGATAAAACACCTACGATGGAATTTAACCTTTATCGGATTTCTGATGGAAAAAATTATCTCATCCCATTGAAGACGAATTTACAATTTTCTCCAGGAATTATGACAATGACAGTTTCTATACCCAAGGAGCAGTTGTTAGTTGGCAAGAGATATCGAGTGCAAGTGGCAATTCACTGTAACCCTGATATAGCATCTGAGTACCTGGAAGTGACAGCACAGCTAGATGTTAAACCTGTACAACCTGATTTGATCAGTAAAATTGCTCAAACTACAGACTCTTTACAGAGAGCAGATATCTTTGCAAAAGCTGGTTTATGGAATAATGCTGTTACCGAAGCTTTAACGGCTAAAGATCAAGAGGAGTCGAAGGTAAAACAATACCTAGTAACTCTATTAAAAGATTTAAAAGGAATAGAGGAGGAAAAGTTAAAGGAAAAATTTCCAAATATTGAAAAAGAAAATTTAGAAACTTTCTGTGATGCGATCGCTGATGATCAAACATCTTTAAAAGATATTTGTTATCAAGTTAAAGCATTAACTAAAATTATCCAAACTCAGGCATTGCTTTCTGCTGCGATCGTGCGCTCATCAGCTCATCAATAAAATTAGGTACGTTGTTGGGATGAAAGCCCTTTTATGCGATCGCAACCTAGGGAGAGATGGTAATTAGGTTGGTAGGTTTTTTGATTCTTCAGAAGAGCGCTGAAGCACAATAACATACCGATATTTATTATTCTAGATAATTTTCTCAATTTTTGAATTAATTTTTCCTATTTTCGGTAAAAGTATTTCCCAAGATAGTAAATCATCTTTCTTAAAACCTCCTTGAAAACGATTAGGTTCAAATCTACTATGTTTAACAAGAAGAAACGAGTTAAGTAATATCAAATTTATCCAGTAATGCTACACATTAATAAAATTGGTATTAACTAATTCCTGATTGAGTAAGCAGAGAATAGGAGAACAAATATGTTTGATGAAAGTTTAGATTTGTTTTAAAACAGCATTTAACTAATTGCCCCTAAGAACAGCCATAATCATCAGGAAATAAATATGACTTGCCCTTTTTTAAAAGACCATCCAAACGTAATTACTCCCATTTGTCAATTTGTCGAATTTGATGAAACCTCGTCCAGCAGAGTGCGAATTTACTATTGCAAGTGCTGCGGTCAAACTAATGAAATAGATTTGGACGCATTAAGTCACAAACATAATTCCCAAACAATCGCATTCTTCGGCATTTTCTTAATTGCATTTGTCATTATCATTACAGTTAATACCCAATATGTTGTCACTCCTACCAGTGAATCCCATCCTTCTCAACATCACCGATCGCCCTGGTCAGGTACTGGTAGTTGTAGTAAAAATGATGGAGATCCTAATCTAAATTGCCCTCCGTCGAGTTTATTAAAAAATTCGGTAATGACCAACTTTGATTAGTTATAATTTATTAGGATTGATGGAGGAGTTATGGGTTTAGATAGTAATCAAAAAAAATCTAATTTAAGAGTTCGGACTTGGCTAGGTTGTTTAGCCCAGTTGGGGATGATTTTATCTGGTAGTGTCATAGCCATAACAGATGGAGTCGCAGCTATTCCTAATGATAATACGGTGAACGCACAACAGCCAAGTTCACCAAATATAGATAAAGCTAATGCTGATCGTCTTTTTGAAGAAGGACTGCAACTATATAAGCAACAGACAATTGAGTCTCGAAAAGAGGCGATTAAGAAGTGGGAAGAAGTAGGAAAAATCTATCATGACCTGGGCGATCGCTCTGGTGAAGCTAAGACCCTCAACAATATCGGCAATGTTTACTCAGATTTGGGAGAAAAGCAGAAGGCATTAGACTACTTCAATCAATCTTTGCCCCTATTCCGAGCCGTGGGCGATCGCGGTGGTGAAGCTACTACTCTCAATAATATCGGTAAAGTTTACAACGATTTAGGGGAAAAACAGCAAGCCTTGACCTACTATAATCAAGCCTTACCCCTACACCGGGCGGTGGGCGATCGCGGTGGTGAAGCTACTACTCTCAATAATATTGGGGCTGTTTACGATGATTTAGGGGAAAAACAGCAAGCCTTAACCTCCTATAATCAAGCCTTGTCCCTATACCGGGCGGTGGGCGATCGCTATGGTGAAGCTAATACCCTCAATAATATTGGTAAAATTTACGATGATTTAGGGAAAAAACAGCAAGCCTTAACCTACTATAATCAAGCCTTGCCCCTAGAACGGACGGTGGGCGATCGCTCTGGTGAAGCTACTACTCTCAATAATATCGGTAACGTTTACTATAGTTTAGGGAAAAAACAGCAAGCCTTAACCTACTATAATCAAGCCTTGCCCCTAAGACGGGCGGTGGGCGATCGCGGTGGTGAAGCCTATACCCTCAATAATATTGGTGGTGTTTACGATAGTTTAGGGGAAAACCAGCAAGCCTTAACCTACTATAATCAAGCCTTGCCCCTATTCCGGGCGGTGGGCGATCGCGGTGGTGAAGCTACTACTCTCAATAATATCGGTAAAGTTTACTATAGTTTAGGGAAAAAACAGCAAGCCTTAACCTACTTCAATCAAGCCTTGCCCCTAAGACGGGCGGTGGGCGATCGCACTGGTGAAGCTACTACCCTCAATAATATTGGTTTAGTTTACTCAAATTTAGGGGAAAACCAGCAAGCCTTAACCTACTATAATCAAGCCTTGCCCCTACACCGGGCGGTGGGCAATCGCACTGGTGAAGCTACTACCCTCAATAATATTGGTTTAGTTTACTCAAGTTTAGGGAAAAAACAGCAAGCCTTAACCTCCTATAATCAAGCCTTGCCCCTATTCCGGGCGGTGGGCAATCGCACTGGTGAAGCTACTACTCTCAATAATATTGGTGCTGTTTACTCAGATTTAGGGAAAAAACAGCAAGCCTTAACCTACTATAATCAAGCCTTGCCCCTACTTCGGGCGGTGGGCAATCGCACTGTTGAAGCTACTACCCTCAATAATATTGGTAAAGTTTACTCAGATTTAGGGGAAAACCAGCAAGCCTTAACCTCCTATAATCAAGCCTTGCCCCTAGAACGGACGGTGGGCGATCGCACTGGTGAAGCTACTACCCTCAATAATATTGGTAAAGTTTACTCAGATTTAGGGGAAAACCAGCAAGCCTTAACCTCCTATAATCAAGCCTTGCCCCTACTTCGGGCGGTGAGCGATCGCACTCGTGAAGCTATTACCCTCAATAATATTGGTGGTGTTTACTCAAGTTTAGGGGAAAAACAGCAAGCCTTAACCTCCTATAATCAAGCCTTGACCCTAGCACGGGCGGTGGGCGATCGCGCTGGTGAAGCTACTACCCTCTCTAATATTGGTAAAGTTTATGATGATTTAGGGGAAAAACAGCAAGCCTTAACCTACTATAATCAAGCCTTGCCCCTAAGACGAGAGGTGAGCGATCGCGATGGTGAAGCTGCTACCCTCAATAATATTGGTGGTGTTTACTATAGTTTAGGGGAAAAACAGCAAGCCTTAACCTACTTCAATCAAGCCTTGCCCCTATTACGGGCGGTGGGCGATCGCGCTGGTGAAGCTACTACCCTCAATAATATTGGTGGTGTTTACTCGAGTTTAGGGGAAAAACAGCAAGCCTTAACCTATTTCAATCAAGCCTTGCCCCTACACAGGGCGGTGGGCGATCGCACTGGTGAAGCTGCTACTCTCAATAATATTGGTGGTGTTTACGATAGTTTAGGGGGAAAACAGCAAGCCTTAACCTCCTATAATCAAGCATTGCCCCTATTCCGGGCGGTGGGCGATCGCGCTGGTGAAGCTACTACCCTCTCTAATATTGGTAAAGTTTATGATGATTTAGGGGAAAAACAGCAAGCCTTAACCTCCTATAATCAAGCATTGCCTCTAAGACATGCGGTGGGCGATCGCGCTGGTGAAGCTACTACCCTCAATAATATTGGTAGTGTTTACTCGAGTTTAGGGGAAAAACAGCAAGCCTTAACCTCCTATAATCAAGCATTGCCCCTATTACGGGCGGTGGGCGATCGCGCTGATGAAGCTACTACTCTCAATAATATTGGTAGTGTTTACGATAGTTTAGGGGAAAAACAGCAAGCCTTAATCTACTATAATCAAGCTTTACCCCTACACCGGGCGGTGGGCGATCGCACTGGTGAAGCTACTACCCTCAATAATATTGGTTTTGTTTACGATAGTTTAGGGGAAAAACAGCAAGCCTTAACCTCCTATAATCAAGCCTTGACCCTACACCGGGCGGTGGGCGATCGCGGTGGTGAAGCTACTACCCTCAATAATATTGGTAAAGTTTATGATGATTTAGGGGAAAAACAGCAAGCCTTAACCTCCTATAATCAAGCCTTGCCCCTATTCCGGGCGGTGGGCAATCGCACTGGTGAAGCTACTACCCTCTCTAATATTGGTTTTGTTTACGATAGTTTAGGGGAAAAACAGCAAGCCTTAACCTACTATAATCAAGCCTTGCCCCTACACCGGGCGGTGGGCGATCGCACTGGTGAAGCTACTACCCTCAATAATATTGGTAAAGTTCACTTAAATTTAGGGGAAAACCAGCAAGCCTTAACCTCCTATAATCAAGCCTTGCCCCTAACACGGGCGGTGGGCGATCGCGCTGATGAAGCTACTATCCTCTCTAATATTGGTGCTGTTTACTCAGATTTAGGGGAAAACCAGCAAGCATTAACCTACTATAATCAAGCCTTGCCCCTAACACGGGCGGTGGGCAATCGCGCTGGTGCAGCTATTACCCTCAATAATATTGGTAAAGTTTACTCAAATTTAGGGGAAAACCAGCAAGCCTTAACCTACTATAATCAAGCCTTGCCCCTAACACGGGCGGTGGGCGATCGCGCTGGTGAAGCTACTATCCTCTCTAATATTGGTAAAGTTTACTCAGATTTAGGGGAAAACCAGCAAGCCTTAACCTCCTATAATCAAGCCTTGCCCCTACACCGGGCGGTGGGCAATCGCGCTGGTGAAGCTATTACCCTATATAATCTAGCTCGGCTAAAGCGTAGTCAGGGCAATCTGAAAGAAAGCCTCTCTGACATTGAAAATGCAGTACATATTATTGAAGACCTTCGCACTAAAATTGCTAGCCCAGACTCCCGCACTTCCTACTTTGCTACAGTGCAAGATTATTACAAGTTTTATATTGACTTACTCATGCAGTTGCACAAACAACACCCCTCCCAAGGATTTGATGCTCAAGCACTAGAAGCTAGCGATCGCTCTCGGGCCCGTGGATTAATTGAACTCTTAACAGAAGCTAAAGCTAAAATTACTACTGGAGTAGACCCGAAATTATTAGAACAGGAACAAAATATACAATTCAAAATTGATGCTTTTGAAAAAAATCGCCTAAAAATTCTCAATGGTAATCCTACCCAAGAACAAAAAGATGAGCTAGAACAACAAAATGTTAAACTTTCAGAAGAATACAATTCTATTCGCGATCGCATTCGTGTGGCTAGCCCCAGTTACGCCAGTTTAAAATATCCTCAGCCTCTCACTCTAGCAGAAATTCAACAAAACGTTCTTGATGACAATACTTTGTTGCTGCAATATTCTTTGGGAAGCGATCGCAGTTACATCTGGGCAGTAACCAAAACCGAGATTACCAGTTATGAACTCTCCAAAGGAGAAAAAGAAATAGAGAAATTAGCCAAGGATTTTATAAACCAAATAAGTGGTCCCAGTGGCATCGACGCTAATCTTCTATATAACATTGAAACTGCTAACCAACTCAGTGAAGCAATCCTCAAACCAGTAGCAGCAAAATTAGGTAATAAACGTCTACTCATTGTTGGAGATGGAGTCTTACAAACTATCCCCTTTAGCGTCTTAGCGACACCAGGAAAAACCCAATATACGCCCTTACTGGTAGACCATGAAATAGTCATGTCCCCATCCGCATCTACCATCTCTATTATCAGAAGCGATCGCGCCACCCACCAAATAGCATCAAAACTATTAGCGATGTTTGCCGATCCTGTATTTAATAACAATAATGATCAACGTTTTGGTAATACTCCATCGAGCCATACAGCAGAAAATAATCAAGACAGAGGTAGAACAGGGGAATTAGAGAGAGCTATAAGAGATATTGGAGGAAACTTAAAACGATTACCTTATACCAGAACAGAAGCTGATAGCATTATGGCCATATTGGATAGTAAAGACCAGGGGCAAGAATTATTAGATTTTAGTGCTAATCTTAATGCTGTTAATAGTCCCACGCTCAACCAATATCAAATTGTCCATTTCGCTACTCACGGTATTATTGATAATAAACATCCAGAATTATCAGGAATTGTTTTATCTCTGTATGATCAGCAAGGAAATCCTCAAAACGGCTATTTACGATTGAATGAGATATTTAACCTCCAATTAAATGCTGAATTAGTAGTCTTAAGTGCTTGTGAGACAGGATTAGGAACAGAAGTAAAAGGAGAAGGATTAGTCGGATTAACTAGGGGATTTATGTATGCGGGATCTCCAAGGGTTTTAGTATCACTATGGAGTGTAGAAGATAAAGCTACGGCGGAACTAATGAAGAAATTTTACCAAAAGATGCTGCAAGAAAAACTAACCCCAGCAGCAGCTTTGAGAGCCGCACAAATTGATATGTGGAACAAGCAATATACCCCCTATTATTGGGCGGCTTTTACGCTGCAAGGTGAATGGAATTAATGGTCAAAGATCCAATCTGGGGCAAAAGGATCTAATAAGCGTTCGTATTGGGCTAAGGGATTATTATCATTATCTTTCTGGGTAGCACGACTGGGAGTACAATCCCAAATCTCACAGATTAATTGCACCTTAGTTTTACCTACTGCTCTCCCATCTTTGATGAGCTGAAAAATTTCCTCATCAGTTGGTTCCTAGTGATCAACATTCTCCAGTGAAGCCTGTAGATGTTCAAACGATCGCACTCACTAAACAAGCGAGAGTGTGGTAAGATATATAACATCTTAAATTGACCGATTTTTCTAAGAGGAAAATATATGGTATTAGTAGCGGAACAAGTCAAGCAAGGGAAAAAGCTATTCACTGTAGATGAATATCATAAGATGAGTGAGGTGGGAATTCTGCATCCAGATGAGAGAGTAGAACTAATCGAAGGGGAAATAATTTACATGGCAGCAATGGGAACACCCCATAAATCAGGTTTAATTAGATTAGCCAGAATTTGTTTTAAAAATTTAGGGGAACGGGCAAGTATTACTATTCAAGTCCCGATTATTTTAAACGATCTATCAGAACCAGAACCTGATATATCTTTACTGGTATTTGATCCTGATGATTATTCAGAAATTCCCCCTCAAGCCAAAGATGTTTATTTGTTTATTGAGGTTTCCCATACTACCCTTGACTATGACCACGATAAAGCAATTACATACTCAAAATCTGGGATAAAAGAACTTTGGATTATTAATATCAATGCTGATTTAATCGAGGTTTATCGCGACCCCACTGATAAAGGTTATCAAACATTCATGGAGTTTAGACGTGGTGAATCTATTTCACCCTTAGCTTTTCCTGATTTGGTAATCACCGTTGATGAACTTTTGGGGAAAAAATAGCGATCGCTCTCCATGAACAAGCGATGTCCCTAAAGAGTTGTTACGCGATCGCTCTCCATTAAACCAAAACGCGATCGCATTGTGACTTTGAAAGAGTATCACTCGGGTCATCAATTCCAATTTAAAGCTATACCAAATTATTCATTTCGCGACCCACGGTTTTATCGATACGGAACATCCAGAATTATCAAAAATTGTTTTATCTCAGTATGATCAGCAAGGACATGAACAAAACGGTAATTTATCATTAAATGATATATTTAACCTCCAATTAAATGCCGAGTTAGTAGTATTAAGTGCTTGTGAGACCGGATTAGGAAAAGACATCAAAGGAGAAGGATTAGTCGGATTAACTAGGGGATTTATGTATGCAGGGACTCCTCGTATTTTAGTATCACTATGGAGTGTAGATGATGAATCGACAGCGGAACTAATGGAGAAATTTTACCAAAAGATGCTCCACCAAAAGTTAACCCCAGCCGCTGCATTGAGAGCAACACAAATTGAAATGTGGCAACAGGAACAAAAGAACAACCATCAGAATAAAACGACTCCCTATTATTGGGCTGGTTTTACCATGCAAGGTGAATGGCGATAAGATGATAGTTTTGAGGAAACGATCAGTTTTTCTCTCTTGGCGATTCGACCGAGGAGAGGCTACGGCGCTGATTAACTTCAGGAAAATGCGCTCCTCCAATGGGAGTCGCTACGCGCTCAACCTAGGGGGAATATTGATGGCGATCGCCATCGGCAAATCTAATCTATTTGAGAATAAATGCGAGCTAAATTTACCATAATTAATGCGATTGTATCTATCTAGTAAATATAAATTTTATTGATTTAGCAAATTTTTTGGCGATCGCGGTCAACAAAGAGTAATTGAGGGTATATTGGATTATCAAGTGCGAAATATGAGTTGAACCATTGCTACAACATACCTAGATTGATTGTTCTAGCTAATTTTCTCAATTTTTGAATGGGGTTTTCCGATTTTCGGTAAAAGTGTTTCCAAAGATAGTAAGTCATCTTTCCCCAAATGCTATTGAATTGATTAAGGTGAAATTTTAAGATGTTTAACAAGAAGAAAACGGTTAAGTAATTAACAAGTTTCTTTGCCCATGTAGTCAAAATTCTGATGTAATTTTTACCCAAAACTGAGGCATCAATGATGAATTAAATAGACAGAAGATGGCGATATAATTGCCGCACTCACTGTTACCCGTAAGATACATACTACAAACCAATAAGGAAGGAGATAAAACTATGACTTTCAACAATACCGCCCAAAATAAAACTCAAGCCATCAACGAACAAATTGAATCGGCAAAATTAGGCAAAGGAGATAAAACTAGGATTTTCAACAGTACCATTCAAAATAAAATTCAAGCCATCAACGAACAAATTGAATCGGAAAAATTAGACAAAGTAGTTAAGCTATCTCGGCTAAATCTTTGGGCTGCTATTATCTTCAGTGCGATCTTGCCTATTAGCGGTTACATCTACACAAGACGCTGGCTATCTTTTTTCGGGCTTATGTTAGGAGGAGTTGTCATTTCCATGGCTGTTCACGCTGTCGAACCCAAACAAAAGCAAGCTAATTCAATGGCAGAAGTCTTTTGTATGCTATACGGCTCTATTGTTGCACCAATCGATAATGCTCGTGCGATCGCCCGTGCTCGCGAAAGGATTAGTGACTTATCTCAGTAAAAATTTAAGCATGAAAATAGCTAATCTTTCAAATAACTCCTGTTTCCTAGAAGCAGGGGTTTTGCTATTTACAGCACTCTCTATTTTGAATGGGGTTTTCCAATTTTCGGTAAAAGTATTTCCAAAAATAGTAAGTCATCTTTCCCCAAATGCTATTGAACCTATTAAGGTGAAATTTTAAGATGTTTAACAAGAAGAAAACGGTTAAGTAATTAACAAGTTTCTTTACTCATGTAGTCACAACTCTGATGTAATTCCATTGATGACGATTTTTTGAGAGACGCGATCGCACTTCTTGGTTCCTCCCACTAGAGATGGCGATCGCGGCTCATTACTGAAACATGATCAACAACAGGTAGTAAAATATGATGACTCAAGCTAAGTTATTTCAAATCTGATGGTGGTAGTTGCTATACCAATGGTGACCTGATCCGCTCAGAAAACCTTAGCTACACCAGGCGTTGCTGATTTACGGTATGAATAAATAATTTGTAGGGGCGCATGGCCATGCGCCCTGGGCGTATTGCTATACGCCCCTACAGGATTTTCATACCCTGATTAAGCAACGCCGCTACACCATTAGATTCTCTAAGCAACCTGGCATCAAAACCAGAATCTTGATAAAATCAACATAAAATAACCAAAGGTAGTCTTGTATGACAACCCTAGTCAATGACACCAAATTATCTCCAGACTTAGTTATCTCCTGGGAAGCATTACCAGATGATTTTGAATTAGAAGATGAACCTGTGGAAAATACTGGACAGCCATTATTAGCTGGAGCTTTACGGGAAAGCTTAGAAATCTCTGGTTTTATTCAACCACAAATGTTAATCGCTTCTAATTTTGGGATTTGTGCTACTCTCAATGGAGAATTTATGCCCAAAGCCCCAGATTGGGTCTATATTGCCTCGGTCAAAGAAATATTAGCTGAACGTCCTAGTTACACCCCCCATTTAGAAGGAGAAATTCCCACTCTAGTGATGGAATTTTTATCAAACAAAAATGGAGAAAAATATTCAGTAAAACGGACTTATCCACCAGGAAAATGGTTTTTTTACGAACAGATATTGCAAGTACCGATTTATGTAATCTTCGAGCCAGATGGAGGATTATTAGAATATTATCAATTAGAAAATGAGCGTTATCAATTAAAACAACCGGATGAGAATGGTCGTCATTGGATCGAGGAAAAATAGTCGATGGATGTGCTGGAAAATTCAAATATTACCAACCGGAATTAGTGATAATTAATTAGGGTCAATGGAGGAGTTATGGGTTTAGATAGTAATCAAAAAAAATCTAATTTAAGAGTTCGGAGATGGTTAAGTTATTTAGCTTATTCGGGGATGATTTTATCTGGTAGTGTAATCCCCATAACAGATGGAGCAACAGCTAGTCTTAAGAATAATCCGATCCTCATGGGTCATCGCGATGCGATCGCCCAACAGCCAACTTCATCAAATATAGATAAAGCTAAAGCTGATCGTCTTTTCAAAGAAGGACAGCAACTATTAAAAGCAGGAATCGAATCGAAAAAAGAGGCGATTAAGAAGTTTGAAGAAGCGGAGAAAATCTACCATGACCTGGGCGATCGCTCCAATGAAGCTCTTACCCTAAAAAATCTTGGCACTGCCTACTATGATTTGAAGGAAAATCAGAAATCATTAGAATATTATAATAAATCTTTGCTTCTATATCAGACAATTGGTGATCGAGATGGAATCGCTAGAAATCTCAATAATATCGGTAATGTTTACAAAGATTTGGGGGAAAAACAGAAAGCCTTAGACTACTATAATCGGTCTTTGTCCCTCTCTCGGGCAGTGGGCGATCGCGATGGAATGCTATAAATCTCAATAATATCGGTAGTGTTTACGACAAGATTTGGGGGAAAAACAGAAAGCCTTAGACTACTATAATCGGTCTTTGTCCCTCTCTCGGGCAGTGGGCGATCGCGAACTTGAAGCTATTACTCTCCCTAATATCGGCAATGTTTACGACGATTTGGGGGAAAAGCAGAAAGCCTTAGACTCCTATAATCAGTCATTGTCCATCTCTCGGACGCTGGGCGATCATAGTCAGGAAGCTTTCACCCTCCTTCAGATCGGCAATGTTTACCAGGGTTTAAGGGAAAAGCAGAAAGCCTTAGACTATTATGAATCAATCTTTAGCCCTCTCTCGGACGCTGGGCGATCATAATGGTGAAGCTCTCACCCTCCTTGGTATCGGCAATACTTACAGTATTTTAGGGGAAAATCAGAAAGCCTTAGACTA
>CAVUSO010000002.1:0-19198 GCA_963744145.1 uncultured cyanobacterium
ATATAGTTAATCTATTTGATTCATAAATCGCATAGGGCAAAGCATTCCGGTCATAGCTCTCGGTGGTAAGCAATAACTGATCTGCCGGAATGCTTGTCCCCTACATATCCGGCCAAAATTCTGTTCACGTTTTATTTAGGTTCGCTATAATAGTGCTTGCATCTGAATTGTGATCTGACATTCTCGGCAAATTTTTCCTAAATCAATACGGTTCAGTTAAGCGTAGGGGTGAAGCATTCGGGCGATAATTGAGCGATAAAACGAGTAATATTATACCCGAATGCTTCACCCTTCTTCTTCTGCGCGGAGATCCCCAAAAATATTCTTAACTGAACCGTATTGGGTCATAAATTTATCTACCTAAGCTCGACTAGAATCTAGATTTTTTTCCGATTGCTCAGGTGGTGATGTTTCTGATGATTTTGGGAGATGCTTGTTTCTAAGGTTATTCAATTTATCCTGATTCTCCGGAGAAATAGACTTTTGAGGATCTGCATCAGATGCAACGGTCGTACCAGACTCTGGAGTAATAGGATTTCCTTCTAGATTTTTTTCCGATTGCTCAGGTGGTGATGTTTCTGATGATTTTGGGAGATACTTGTTTCTAAGGTTATTCAATTTATCCCGATTCTCCGGAGAAATAGACTTTTGAGGATCTGCATCAGATGCAACGGTCGTACCAGACGTTCCTTTAGGAGTAGGTGCAGATCCATTCTCCCCAAGACCTTGTTCATTTGTCTGATGGATTTTATTATCTATGTTATCCTCTTTAGCGGGTACAAGATTATCTTGTGCCACAGGAATCTCAGCGGTTGTAGAAGAACTTTGATCTTTTGGTTTTTTTTGTGGTTTAAAAAATTCAGACATAAATAATCCTATTGAAGTTAGTTAAGGGTAAGTTTTAAGAAGTATTGCAAATCCTCTGGATCTTTTTCGTTTAGCTGAATAGCTAGACAAGTAACCAAAGAATGTTTTAATTCATTGCTCAAGTATGGGTAAACGACAGAAGTAGCAGCCCAGTTTTGTAAAGCGGTATGAGGACTAATATCTTTATTTTGCATATCTTGGTGAAAAGAAGTGCGATCGCCTGCTAACATGATCTTATTTTCATACCTAAACACACCAGATGCTTCACATTTAGCATATTCAGGATGGGGCAAACCCAACTCTAATAAATGGTTGGGAATTCGACAGATCCCAATCCAGTTGGCTTGATCTTGTGGACTAGGATTAAGGATAGCATTTACCAACAGACGGTGCGCGTGTAAGGGTTGATGTCCCAACCAGCCGTGGATTTTGCCTTTTTCCTGGATTGCTTCAAGAGCAAGAAAAGAAATGGCACTGTTAAGAATGGCTTGAATGCGATCGCCTGTTAAATGATTAGCACCACGCTCTACTAAAATTTTACCCAATATGAGGCGGATATGATCAGCCGCAGGGAAACCAAAAGGTGTGGCAAGAATTTGTAAAATTAGATGAGATTTTAAATATCGGTATTGAGGGTTTTCTGAGAGAATTTGCACTAAATCTGTTGCTATTTCCATGCAATTAGCTAACTCAGATTCTGTGGGACAACCTGCGGGTGGGGCATAGAGTGCATTATGTTTAGCTTGGAACTCTTGGAAAAAGGTATGAATTTCTTGATCTGACAAACGGGGGTTAAAATTGTTGCTAGGGTCATCTTTGAAATTTGGAGCGGAAGTAATGCTAGGTTCGGGTTGACCACCGATATAATAAAGCATTTGACCCGTACCCAAGGAAGCGAGAGATTTTTCCTGCTGGGGTGTAAGTAACATCGATCGTCCTAATGCTTCCCGATTTTTGGCTTCAACAATTCGATGGGCGATTTTGATATTAGTATTAACCATAACATCAGGAACTAAACCATCGGGATTTTGTTCGGCTATAGCGATTCCCTGTCCAAATCCTCGTACTTCTGCTAACATATTGGCAAAGTTTCGTACTGCTTTACCTTTGGGATTTGCTGTTTCTTGATTGGTAGATTCCGATACATTTGCTAAGAGATTATGAGCTTCTTCAACTAGGAGTAAATGTTTTAATTCTCCGGTAGCTTGATGTCGTCTAGCTGTCCAATATTGATAGCAACGGTTGAGAATTAAACCCATAATAAATGCTCGATCGTCTGTATTGGTAATTTGACTCATTTCCATGATTACTGGACGTTGCATAAGTTCGTCATAAGGTACTGATTCGGTAGTATTGAGCATTTGTCCTAGAGTACCACGACAAAATTTATTCAGGCGCACGGAAATGGAGGCTGTTATTTCATCGGTGGTTTCTTTTTTGTAGCCGAGTTTGGGTACTATTTCTGACACTAAATTGGCTAAGTCAGAAAAGCGTGGTGGTGTTAGTTTGTTGTTATCACCAAGAGTGGTAAATCCTTTACGTTTATAGGCTTCTTGGATTAATTGTTCGACGACATTGGGTAAGGGTCCCCACATACTCATGGAAACGGAAAATAAATCTAGCAATGCTCCTTGATGACTGTCGAGATTAATTCCTTCTGGTACTTGAAAGGGATTGAAGCGAAATGGGGCGGTTCGTTCGTCCCCAAGACTAAAAATTAGGAGGTCTTTTTGAAGGGAATTAACTGTTTTTAAGCCACGATATTCGGTTTTGGCGGGTTCTAATACCATCCAAGGGATGCGATGTTCTCGCCATAATGTTTCTAGTAGATATAGGGATGTATTGGTTTTACCGCTACCAGGAACTCCGCTAATTAGGGAGTGTTGGGTTAGTTGTTTTTTGCTTAGTTCGAGGGAACCAATCCGAATTTCTGCGGGAATTTGGCTGATTTTTTGGGGACGACGAGCGTCTGTTGCACCTGGAGCGGATGGTAAACCCCAGACTCCATTGCGATCGCTGATCGGTAAACGAAATACGCTGTGAACTTCTTCGGGACTAAATAACCAGGGCAAGCGGTCTAAATCGTAAGTATTTCCCCAACGATGTAAGGTTAAATCTACCCAATTTTGGTGTACTGCTATTTGTTGAATTTCAGTTTGGGTACGGGTGACAATTCCACTACCACGAGGTTGATTTTCGGTTTGGGGTTTGCCATCAATGGTAGTTTGAAAGGCGGCAATTACTGACTGTGGTAATGCGGATTCGGAGATAATACTAATTGTCATTTCAAAGGGCGATCGCCAACTACTTTGTAACCGCGTCCAAGCTTGGGATGCCTGCTCTGCTTCTACCAATTTTTCTTGATATTGTACACTACTAGAAATCACTCGATTTTGGGTACTTTCAGTGCGAGTAATACTAGCTATATTAGCATATAATCTTGCTTGTTCTGCGATATATGTTGTTTCTTGTCTTGTTAATTGAGTCGGACGCAAATTAATCGCTACAGCAGCAGGTGTGGGATGGCAAACAAGGGCACGAAATAGTTCTTGAAAATTAGTAGGATTGGCAACCCAGGAGTCGATGCGAATACCTACAGCATCAGGGATATCAACGCTGGTAATTGTTTCTAAGTGAGTAATACTACGGCGGAATTCTGCTGATTGTCCCGGTTCATTAGTTAAAAATGGTAAGCGTAATAAAGCTAATTGTTCAGAATTGCGACAGGATTCTAAGGGATAACCGTTGGGAAAACTATCACGAACTTTATTAAAAAAATTACGGGCAGCAATAATAGTTTCTGATTCGCTTTGTCCTTCAGTTTTACCAACTAAACCAAAGATTAAATCTTTTTCTGAATCCCCTGTAGTGATGAGACGAAGGGATAAGGTAAAGCGGTTTTCACCGTGTAATTGTTGTATCCAACGTTGTTGAGATTGGAGTAATTGATTTAGAGCTGTATCATAACTCATTCCTGTCCGAGCTTGTTCGAGGGAAATTAAATCAGGAATTGCCGGAATTATCACTCCCCAAAATACTGCTAGAGTTTGCTGTTCTGTCGGTTCGATCGCGACAGCAGGAGCGTTACTTGTTTCCCATTTACTTAATGTTATAACCACCCCAACACCTCATGATTAAATAGTAAATTTTTCAACTTCCTCAAGGGAAAAACCCAATGCTGCTGCGACTTGATCTTGACTTAATCCCATTCCTAACAACCGAGGAATAGCATCTCGTCTTGCTTGTTCTGCTGTATCAGCACGTTCTGCACCTGTCGGTAATAAATTTCCTGACCGATCCCACCATCGTAACCACAACATTTCCTGATTTTGATACCTACCTTGCCATAATCCTAACTCTACATTTAAAGGGTCAATTACATAGCGACTACAAGGATTAGGAGCTAACTGCTGATACATTTTATTGATCAGTCGATAGACTTCTAGTTTCCCTGTTTTAATTTCATATATGCCATAATAGGAAGCTTGGATAATCTGTTCATATACCCAAAACTTTCCTGGTTTTTGTTGAGAATCTCCTAAAGAAGATAAAGGTGTCTGATCTCTTTCTTCCTCACCATTTCCTGATGCAAACTCTAGAATAATTAATGGGTTAATCAGTTCCTGTGATAGTACATAGGAACGACGTATTTCACCATCTAATTTTGGCGGTACATTAGGAACATAGAACCAATCAGGTGCTGCTGCTCCCTTGTCCAAAGGATCAGTTTGTCTCCAGTAAATCCCACAATCTTGTCCGATCGCATACTGTCCGTCTGGATGAAGTTTTTCTAATACTGAACTAAGCGAATCAGTTAAAATAATACTTTGGGGATGCTCCTGAAAATTCTTCACAAAAGTGCCATCTTCCTCGGGTAACTGAGTGTGATCAAGGAAGGAAGAGGTAATGATCGTTTTTTCCACTGCTTGGGTCATTTGGCTAAGTCAATTAAAGCGTTGCGATACTTTTTGATGCCCCGTCTAGCGATTTCCATCTTTTTTGCAAAGTCGGGATCGAAAGCTGAGATTTCGTAACCGTTGGGAGTTTTAGTGATATAGATAGTATCACCATCATCAATATTGAGGTTAGTCGCAATTTCTTTAGGGATGATCACGCTGAGAGAATTACCGCGCTTTTTTACGATGAGTCGCATGATGGTTTTCTGATGGGGAGATTTTATGTGATTTTACCAGTTATCTATAAAATCGCATCAACACTAATTACCAAATCCGGAAAGGCAATGGGTGAGATACTTTCACCGCGTCTGAATTGTTGGACACTTTCATACCCATTAATAGATGGGTTGCGATAAACCTCAACCAATTCAGCCCCGATATCTACGATCCAAAGTTCAATAATCCCAGCCCTACCATAGAGGACTGACTTCACATTATGATCGTTGTCAATAGTGGTAAGTACGGGCGTATTGCAATACGCCCCTTCAATCAGTAAATATATGTCTTGAGGCTGTGGATGGGATTCCCGGTAACAGTCTGTACGAAACCCCAGTATTGATAGATCAGGTTGTGGCTCTAATTGTCCGTTTAGCCTAATTGGGGACTGTGATCTGATTGTGGCACGTTTACCTAAAGCGTCAAAGAAAATTACTACCAAGCGATCAATACAGCTTGCATGACGACTACCCATTGGTGCCATAAGAACAATATCCCCATCAATTAGTTCTGTCCGTTCATCAGGTCCAAGTATTCCTACTTCACCCAGTTTGTAATATTCCTCTACAGTAAATTTCTTTCTTGTTGCCACTGTGGTCATAATTCTCACCATCCTAGTACAGAATCAAGCTTTATTTACCTGTTCGGGGGTCACTTCCAAATATTTCTGTAATCCCCTACACTTAACTGAACCGTATTGTATTATAACTTAATTTAATGTGTAGTCCTGTTTTATTCTCTCAAATCGCACACTAATTTTTTAAAAAGAGATACGGAAATAACTGTAGTGTTCGTTAAAATTTTAGCTTCAGTAAAATCGCGATCGCCAGTTATTAAAAAATTTGCTTCAGCTACTACAGCACAAGCCAGAAATTTAGCATCTTTCCGATCTCTCGGAAAATCAACTTCAACGTTGACTTCAATCAGCGTTGTAGCATACTCAAGGATATTAAACCATCTCTCTTTTTGGGATTCCGTTAATCTGAGCCGACTACGACTTAAAACCTCCTGATATTCTCTGAGAATTTCTGCTGACACCACCCATTCAAAATTTGGACTCTCTGCAATAAACAAAATAACTGTTTCTGGGTTTCTCCCAGTTACCGCAGCAGAGACTAAAACATTAGTATCAATAACTATTCTCATTCTCCCCTTCGATAAGCCTCGATTTCTGCTGCTATTTCTTCTTCAGTCATCGGATTATTTGCGTGTAATGCTTGTGTTTCCTTCATTAACTCTCGTAAATTTTGTGCTAAGGCTGCTTTTTGATTATTTTCAACCAAAATAATCACTTCAACCCGTTGTCCAGGTTGAAAAGGTAAATCAGATAAAACTACCTTTGATGGATCTTCAATTGTCACATATTTTTTATAAGCAAACATGGCTAATTTTCTCCAATATTAAAAAAGTTGGTTTACTGTACAGTTTTTCCCGGATATTTTGGACTATTCTGTGATTATTACGATCTACTCTACTCAGTAGTTTATCAGATTTTGGTGTCTTGTCCATATTTTACTCCATTTCTTATAATTAGTTGGTAAATCTAAAAAATTTGGGTTAACCTGCCCCGGCTAGTTAATAAGCGTGCAATTTCAGAGTAAATTGGGATAAGCAGTTCTTTGAATAAGCGATCGCGGTTAATCATTTTATCTAAATTTACCTTGATTTAATTTGGATTCTCTCACTTTCACGTCTTTGGTTTCAATTAAATTTAATCTTATCTTTGGCTATATTCTATTCGCCTTGGTTTACCTATTTCTGCATTTCCTACATTTTTGATCATAAACTCTTGAAATAATGCTGCCCGCTCTTGACCAATAAAAGATCCTACTTGAATCGATTCTATCCCTGTTTCTTTTCTTACCATTCGATAAGCATCTTGACAAAATCGGGACTTAATGATTTGTAAATCTGTTTCATTATATCTAACAAATACTGGATAAAAATAAACTGGATAAGCGCTCGGATCTGTTGGAATTGAATCTCCACAAGCACTTTGGGGAAATGCCATTGTTTCAAAAGGATTAACTGGTGGTGTGTAAGATGGTGCGACTGGAGGAGGTATTGGAACTATTGAATTAGTAACAGAGTTAGAAGAACTAGAAACTTTTTCTGAATTGGTGTTGGATGTTAAAAATGCGTTTATCCTAATTCCTACAATCCCAAGTATCGCCATTATTGTAGCACCTATTAACCCCCACTGCCATGCAGCTAGTTCGCGTTTTGTTTCATTTTCTGTTGGGAAAATATTCCCTCCTGGAGTAGAAATAACCGTTGGGCTAGAAATAACAGTCGGAGAAGTAGGAGTGAGTGCTTGCAACATCTGCATTGCATTAGCATAACGATACTGGGGTAATGTAGATATAGCCGACTCTAAAACTGCTGCTAATTGATCGCTAACTAGACAATCATCTTGCCATTTCCAAGTACCATCGTAATTCCGTAAAACTTCAGGATTTTTTCCGGTGAGCAATTCAATAGTTGTCACTCCTAAAGCATAGATATCTCCCGCAGGATTAGCTTGTCCTGTTTGTATTTGTTCAGGGGCAATATAGCCAGGGACAGCAAAACTATTAGCTTGAACTAAGCTTGCTTGTTGAGTATTTCTGTTTTGCACTAAAGTATCTGGGGAAATTCCACCGTGGATTAATCCTTGTGCGTGTAACTGTGCTAATTGTGGCAATACTTGTCGCAAAATATCAGTTACTTGAGGTTCAGAAAAGCCCCGTCCTTGACGTTCTGCTAACAAAATCCGATAAGTAGTTATTTGTTGAATATTGTCTTGCATGATTTATTACCTATTGATAAATATTTCTCTTAAAGAATACCGATGCTAACTGTATAAGTTGAATCATTTGGGGCAGAAATTTCTACTGTATAGTCTCCATTACTAGGTAATATTCCTTCCCAAAATTTTACTCCATTTTGTGCTGTTCCCAATCTGGTTCCATTGGGCGCAATTACCGCTACATTTACATTGCCCTGTAAAATGTTGACGCTAAATTTTTGTCCTTGTCCACAGTCTAGTAAATAATGCTTAAGTTGACTGGGTGAAATGCTACCAGATACCGTTGCTTCCGTAGCTTCCTGCATTAAAATTAACTCGATTGGTTTCTACTGATGTTGGTAATGATGATGGTAGTGGATTAGGTGGAGCTAATCGATTAGATGAAAAATTCTTTTCAGGAGTCGGTGCTGGATTTACATCATCTTTTACCTGTTTTTTAGAACTAACTAAGTTAGCTGATTCAAAACCTACTAGGATAATCAATATTGATGCTATAGCAACGATTATACCCAACTGCGGTTGAGGTAAGTTTTGCGATCGCTGCATTCTATTGGGGGAATTTGGTGTAAATAATAAAGTTGGGTTGATACTATTATTAGTAGGTAAAATAGTTGGAACTTTAGGATTAAGTGCTTCTAACATTTGCATCGCGTTAGTATAGCGATATTCAGGTGTAGCTATAGTCCGCTCTAAAACTGCTGTCAATTGGTCGCTAACTAGACAATAATCTTGCCATTTCCAAGTACCATCATCATTGCGTAAAACTTCAGGATTTTTTCCGGTGAGCAATTCAATAGTTGTCACTCCTAAAGCATAGATATCTGCCGCAGGATTTGCTGGTGCTGTTTGTAATTGTGCTAGTGGAAGAGAACCGGGAGCGGTAAAGTTATCAGCTTTGGTTAAAATTACTTGCTTACTACTTTCATCTTGGATGATGGTATCTGGAGAAATTCTCCCATGTCCCAATCCCTGGGCGTGGATTTGCGCCAATTGTGGTAGCACCTGTCGAAGAAGTTCGGTTATTTCTATTTCTGAAAAACCTCGACCTTGGCGATCTGTCAGTAAGGTGCGGTAGGTTTTGCTATGAATTTAGTTTTGCATAGGTTTCAGCCTTGGATAAGTTGCTGAATTTCGGTTAGATAATTTCGCGCTTTTTGATTTCCCGGTGCTAGCTGCAATGACCGATTTAGTGCTATTTCTGCGGTGCGATAATCTTGTAAATTTGCCTTAGCAATTCCCAACCCATACCAAGCAGTAGCATCCTGGGGTAGTTGTTGGGTTAGTTGTTCCCAGTAGTAAGCTGCTCTGGGATGATCTCCAATTTCTTCAGCAAATTCTGCTCCTAATTTTACTGTTTCAAGGTAGTGTTTGCGATAAAGTTGTTGTTGGCTGGGATCTTTTTGAGTAATACTGTAAGCCAGTTGTAAAGATTGATTAATTTTGCCTAATTTCAGGCATATTTTTGCTATTTGCCAAAGTTCAGCTACAGCAGTTTCAGATTCTAGCTTTTGGATAGAAAGAATTGGAGATTGTATCATTAATTACCCTCATCTCCTAAAAGATTTTCCGCCCAGGGAAGTTCTAACCAGAATTTCCTTAATTTGTTCCTCATTGTATCCCTTTCGATTGCAACATAGGTTTGAGAATTTCTTCTACTTGTTTAGATACCATATCATCTAGTTTTTTGGCATCCAATAAATCTAGAGGTGGTATGTCTTTTTCTTGACCTTTTCGTTGTCTTAAGAAAGAAGAAAATACCAATAGCGAAAACTATCAAAGGAAGAACAAGAATTGTTCCAAAAGAAGCACTAAAATACGACACGCAAAGATTCCAAGATAATTTCTTCACTCGAAATTTTGCCTAAGTTTCTAGTTAATTTGTTATCACATTAAATTACAACAATCAGTTGTACTAAGGAATGAGCTATCATAGTTGCAAATTAACCTAATATATTAGGTTTTAACTCCAGTTTTTTCTTTTTTATCAGCATCATGTACAAGCGCAAGTATAAGCCAAAAAATAATCAAAATATATTGTAATGAAAGAATTAATATAAGCATTAATATGCCATTAGCTTTTTTAGGTAAAATTCCCAATCTTTTCATAAGATCAGGTGTAACGCCATATATCTGTAACCATATATATTCCAGAAAATTGCCAGAAAAATTCCTATTCCTAACCCAGAACCATTCAGTAATATCATTACTGCAAAAGAGAAAAGAGTATGGTAAAACTAGCCATAGATAGGAACTAACGGCGTTGGTTCTGGTTCAAATCGAGTTATCCAGCTTACAAATAAATCGGAGCCATAGTTTTCTACCAGTAAATAAGTTCTAACTCGATTATATGAAACAATACAGAATCTTCTGTAGTCAAATCTACCCATTACTCCTCGTTGAATAGGACATAACTCTACACCTAAAAAACTTTGGGTAGCTGAGTCGGCTATATGAGCATCTGTTAGCATAACTACGCAACAATCCGTGTTTTCATATCCTCTCGTTTCTCCCAATCTTTCTTCTATTTTTACTGCTATTGTTTGAGCTGATTCTTTAAAATCAGGAATGATGTAGCCATCAAAAGCTTCAAACCCATTTCCTGATTGTTCTGGATGATAACCGCCAAACTTCCGTATCCAAGGGGTATTCCGAAAGCCTGTTATCATAGAAAAGTTAGCTGCTGTTTTTGCAAAAAACTTTCCCTCGTATTTCTTAAGCTGTTTTTCTACATACTGTTTCCAAGTCAGCACTTCTAACGAAGAAGATTGATTTGTCACCACAGATAGCTGCCACAGATTGCGGATTTCTTGCCAAAGATTCAGCAACGAAGAAGATTGATTTCTCGCCACAGATTGCTGCTGTGTTGAAGGTCTACCCTGATAGGGATTTTGTGCATATACAGGTGGTGGTGTTAGTATTGTTGAAGCACTTATTCCACCTGGTGTTGCTACTAAAAAAATTCCACTAGCAAGAGCAATGCGCGTTTGATATTGAATCGGATAATCAATAATTTGCTGATTATCAACAAAAGTACCTGATCCGCTGCCTAAGTCTACGGCGTGCCAAGTTTGGCTAAATTGCTCAAAACTTAACTTCAAATGCTGGTTAGCAACAACATTTACATAAGGTAAAGAAATATCACAATCCGAACCACTGCCAATAATATACTCGCGGTTTGGTTTGAGGGTGTAGCTTTGACCTGTTTGTTCGATAACTAGCTTCAGTTCATTCATGGCTTGAAGAAGGTAAATTACTGTATTGCCTTGAGGTTAAACACGAAAATGCTAGCATCGAACCTTACCGGAAATATGAATCAGCGATCGATGCCTACTGAGTGATTAATTAAGTGTACAATGCCACGTTTTAAAAGCAAGTATTTGGATCATCTGATTAAGTTAAATTTTCCTAAAGAAGTAATTTTATTTACAAAAGAGCAAGATGGTCTTGTGCTGTGACTACGGGTCAGGGTTATTGTCGCGATCGCGCGTATCATGTAGCCCATAGATTCGATGTCCTTCCAGGTTGATGGAAATATAGATCCGGGATATGTCCTATATATATCTCTGGCAATCAGCGTGGTTTTTATGCAGCGAAGCTGAATTTGTTACAAAACTTTATAATAGCGATCGCATTACCTATACAGCGTATGACCCATTGATAAAGTACAGTAAGATTGTGGGACAGGCATCTTGCCTGTCCGATAAATTCGTCAGTTAAAGTCAATTGTGATTGATCTGTGTTGGTTGGGCAGGTTTATGATCGTGATCTGTTTGGAGCAGAATTGATTGGTGAACCTGCCCCTACAAATCTTGGTTGATTGTACGCATCAATTCACCGACTACAGCCTATTTCATATAGATATGGTTGTTTTTCAGAGCGCTGGTGCGTTACTCTAATATTTATGGAGTAATTAATGGCACAGATGGAAAGTAAGTTCGATAACGGTTGACATCGCGGGTTAGTAGAGTCATACCTGCGATCGCCGCATGAGCGCCAATGTAAAAGTCAGGTAATGGCGATCGCCTCTCTCCACCTCGACGGCGATAGTCTAGAAAACTTTGCCCTGCCAGAAAAGCTGCTGTATATGGGAGTGGATCGCGGCGAAAGAATGCTTCAGGTAACGCTGCTTCTAACTCTTCAGGTTGGTTAAACCCGATCGAGATTTCGGCGTAAATGATCGGGTTGATAACCAAATTCCCCTGACGAGATTGTTCTGCCAGCATTTGGGCTGACCACTCAACCCACTGGGGGTCTTCGGTCAGAATGTCTAGGAGTACGTTGCTGTCAACCAAAATATCAGTCATATATCTGCCCGTGTGAGTTGCATAATGTCGTAAGTGGTTAGGCTTCGGGTGGCTTTGCCGCGCAGGTTAGCGATCAGTTCTGCTCCCAGGTTGGGTATGGGCTGTTTGCGGAGTTGAAGGGTATCCCCAATCACTTCAAGTTGGATTTCTGTACCGGGTAATAACCCAAGCCGCTCTTGAATGTCGGCAGGAATGGTAATTTGTCCGTTAGGGCTAATTTTCATGGCAATTTACTCCTTATCTGTGTAGCTTTGACCTGTTGGTTCGATAACTAGCTTCAGTTTATTCATAGCTGGAAAAAGGTAAACTACTACATTAACTGGAAGTTAAACGCGAAAGTGCTAGCATCGAACCTGTGCGGAAATACGAATCAGCGATCGATGCGTCCTGATATCTTAAATAAAGGTTATTCGGCCACATTTTTGCCAAAGTATTTGTATTGTTTTATTAAGTTAAATTTTGATAAAGAAGTAACTTTACTTACAAAAAAGAAAGGTATAATTTAGACTTAGGTTGTAGAATCAGTAGCAAGTATATAGCCAAAGAGATATTGTTTATGACTTCAACCTTAGCAATCGGTTCAATAATACATCAAAGGTATTGCCTCCAGGAACTTACTCAAAAATCCCAATTTACAGAGATTTATCAGGCACAAGACCAAATCAGAAATAATCAAATTTGTATTTTAAGAAGCTTGATTGAAAAAAAACTTAATGATGCAGCTAGAGTTGCAGAGCAATTTCAAGCTGAGTTGACCCTATTGACGGAGGTCAATCATCCACAAATTCAGAGTATCAAAGATTTTTTCTGGGAAAATGATCGTTTGTACATTATCCAAGACTATTATGTAGTTGGACAAATTGAGCAAAATTGGTTACAAAATCGTCCTGCTCTAAGCGAAACGGAAGCGATCCAGCTATTAATCCAAATTTTGCCAGTCCTGAGTTACTTACATGAGCGACATATTAGCCATCGCAATATTTCTCCTAGTAACCTAATTTTCAGAAGTTCAGATCATCAACCGATCCTGACTAACTTTGGCATTATCCAAGAAATTATGGATCAGATGGAAATAGAAACTAATGAAACTAAACTTTTACACGAAGTAAGAAAGCTACCAGTAGGTTTTATTCCAACCGGTGTGGAGGAAGATTTGTATGCTTTGGCTGTGACAATAATAATCCTGCTGACGGGTAAAGAAGTTCAGGTTTTATTTGATTCTACAACCAAAACGTGGGACTGGGAACGCTGGAAATTGTTAAGTGATCAACTAACCCAGGTAGTAAACCGAATGTTAGCAGTACAAGTAAGCGATCGCTTTCCCAGTGCTAATGCGGTTTTAGCAGCGTTAAATTCTCCTGCAAAAATTCCAGTACCGTCATTACCTACGGTACTATCTCCTCCTCCCATTGCTAACCCTTACCTATCTCCCCAAGCAGCACCACCGACCGGATGGATACCAACTAATGTATCTTCTGCACCACTAGCAAAACCCGTTCAAAATAACACTTGGCTGCTAGCTTTTGCTGGTGGAATTTTACTTACTTTGATCGGAATAATCGCGATAATTTATGTTAAGGGTTGGTCGGGTTTCAATTCTGCCGATCAAAAAGCTCCTAGCGCGATCGCATCTCCAACGATATTACCAACACCAACTCCCCCTGCTTTAACCGAGCCAGAAGCAGTAAATCTAATTAATCAATATTTGCAAGCAAAAAAACAGATGTTTGCTCCTCCCTACGATCGACAAATTGCTGCCAATATAATGACCGGAAAAGCTTATCACGATGTAACTGGTCCTGAAGGTACAATTACTTGGTTACAACAACATAATTCCTACTATCGCTATGGCAATCTTAATGCTGGATCTACTGGATACTTTAACACTAGCGGAGATCAAGCCGAAATTCAAGTTATAATTAGCGAGGAGGTGTATTTCTATGTGAACAATATTCTGAACAAATCTGATAATTACTCCGCTAATTATAGATTTTCACTAAGACGAGAAAATAATACTTGGAAAATAGCAGATCGACAAAACCTTAATAAATAATTTTACCAGCACAACACAATGTTTTTTCTAACCAAGCTACGAAAACACTGGCGCTTTATTATAGTTGCTATTGTAGTTACTATTGGAATTATTCTGAATAGTTACGCAGTTATACTATATACAAAACAGCAGACTAATGTATGTCAAACTCCTGTTCAAACTAATCCATCTCTGTTATCAGCAAATCCTAATTTAGACATCCCCAGCATAGCTAACCCAATTGCTTTGATTCCTACTTTTAAACCAGCTCCAAGTGACCAACCCTTATACGGACATTTTCCCTATCCAGAAGCAGATGCTAATAGTTTGATGACGATCGCTAGCTATGCTAAAGGAGAATATCAGCGATTTGAAAGAATGGCACCAGAAGCAGCAATAGAGCTAATGAAAATGTTTTATGCTGCTCGATATGAAGGAGTTTGGATTGTTCCAGTTTCAGCTTTTCGGAATGTAGCAACTCAAGAAATCCTGTTCAGAAACCAAATTCAGCGACGAGGTTCACCGGAAGCAGCAGCTAAATTGAGTGCCCCTCCTGGTTACAGTGAACATCAGACTGGATATGCGATAGATTTAACAGATGGTCATTTTCCGAAACAAGACATTACATACGATTTTGATAAAACAGATGCTTTTCGTTGGCTAAATCTCCATGCTAAAGAATTTGGGTTTGAAATGTCATTTCCAGAGAATAACTCTCAAGGAGTTAGCTATGAACCTTGGCACTGGCGTTTTATTATTTCTCCTACGGCTGAAAAAGTTTTTGCTCGTGCTAGAAAAAAGATTTGATTAGTTGATAATGCAATACGGTTCAGTTAAGAATATTTTTGGGGATCTCAGCAGAAGAAGGGTGAAGCATTCGGGTATAATATTACTGCCCTTCGACTCCGCCCTTCGACTACGCTCAGGGAACACTCAGGGTAAAGTTTGATCGCTCAATTGTCGCTAAACATGCTTCACCCCTACACTTAACTGAACCGGATTAGTTTACAACATATTCCTTATTTATGAAGTACAGTAAGATTGTGGGACAGGCATCTTGCCTGTCCGATAAATTCGTCATTTAAAGTTAATTGTGAGTGATCTGTGTTGGTTGGGCGGGTTTATGATGGTGATCGATTGGTCACAAAATTGATCGGTGAACCCGCCCCTACAAATCCTGGTTGATTGTAATCATAAATTCATCCGATTTTTTGGTAAATAATCCCAGATCCGAACAGTTTTATTACCTGTAGGGGCGGGTTTACCGATTAATTATGATACACACAAATAACCTTAATAAACCCGCCCTGCCTCACAGATCACCTTAATGAACTTCATAAACATGGAATAGGCTGTATAATGAATAGTATTATTATTCCATTGCTCTAATTATACTGGCAATTTTTGAATTTTTAATAATTGAGCTAATTTTATTTTCATTACTTCTTAAGTTTCCCTCCCGACATAATTCATTGGCTTTTTGATAGTAGTCTTCTGCGCCAAAATTTCTATATTCTGTTGCAGGTGTCAATCTGCGATTACAAGTGTAACAGCAATAGCTTACTAATAGGTGAAATATTTTTAAATCAAAAGGTTTAAAATCCTGGTTTGCCGATGGAGAATTTAACATTTTCCATACTTCATCAGCTTCGTAAGGAGGAAGATTTTCTAAATATCCATATTTTTTGGCAATCCCAGCAATAAGTTTATCAAAGCTAGGTTTTGGTTTTTCAGGAGGTTGATGATAAATGCGATCGCCAAATTGTACCTCTCCGTGAAAGTTAGCTCCCTGTTGGTTATAAATATGCTCACCTTTTTGCTGGTAAGTATCTCCACCTCTAATATTATAAGTCACGTTTTGTACTGGATTAACAGGTTCTGTCTTTTCATTATCGGTTGGTTTTGGCAGATTTTTTTCTCTACCTTCCCAAAAATGAATCGGTCTACCACAATGGAAAAAAATCGGACGTTGAGGGTAAGTTTTAAATTGAGGATGAGCATGAAACTCTCGTTCTACTCCTGCTTGAACTTCGGAACTGGTAATATCAAAACCGACGGAATACTGATGAGGATCGAGAGATTTTAGTAACAGATGAGTTAGTACCCCGTGACCATCTACAGCGAGGGATTCTTCCCAAGGTCTACAAGATGTAATAATTGAGCGTTTTATGCCAGAATTTGCTGTCTGCAAAATCTCTTGATTTAACTTACCACTATGACAGCAATCTAACCAGATAATTTGCTCCGGAACTTTACTTTTTGCTAATTGTTTTGCGAGCCAATCAAACTCAACACCTAATATTTTCTGATCTTGGCAATTTGTATCACTCCCACAGAGATAACCGTATTCTTCGTCATATTCATTTTTGACCAAACCATGTCCTGCAAAAAATAACAATACCGTCTGGGTGCCATCTGGTGATTTGACGAATAGGTTATAAATCTCATCCTTAAGAGTCTGTACCTTGACAATACCTTTTTCTTCAACCGTTACTGCTCCATCTGTATAGGTTTCTGGTAATAACTGAACTTCAAATCGCCCATAATCTCTCAGCATTTTGGCGATCGCTTCAGCATCTCCTGGGGCTTTTGGTAAATGTTGTCCTTTTCCTTTCCCATTGAAGTTAGGATAACGATTAATTCCAACTACTAATGCTTTACGGTTCATTTTAAACCATCCTTTTGATCTCAGTAATTATTGGTAATACTACTCTAAAAGACTCTCGGTTATTTCATTTAATGCTTGAGTTTTTATCAAACCAGGTTTTCTCTGTCTCACCTGCTGACGAATATTATATGCTGCATCTCTAGCTTTTGAGTGGTGAGCAGATTCTGCATCTGATTTGTCCACTACGCGAGTATCCTCAAATACTGGAAATTGGATGCTTTGACTATCTGTAGTGGTGATTTCTATTAATTCGAGGTAAATTTCTTTTCTCTTATTTGTACCTACATTAGACGAAGATATTTCTTTATGTTTGATCGAGACAATACTGTCGTATAAATACTCGCAAGTTTCATCATCTAAAGAAGTTCCCTTAATAAAATTATACTTACATCTATAATAGGCTATGAAATTTTTGCATGGATAAATAGCGATGAAATCATATATGCTATATTTGAGTTTACGATCAAGTCCTTTTTCGCAAAAATAGTCACTACCTACTGCAATCAGAATCTTTTTAAATGCGTCAATGATATTACTAATCTCTTTTTTATCTGCAATATTTACTCCAGTTAATAAAACTATGGGTTCTCCATCCAGAATATTTTCAACATCCTTTCCTTCCGATTCCCCAATATTTAATTCTATTTTGCCGATTTTAATAAGTTCTTGACGGTCATATAAAACCCATTTCCGAATTTGCTCATCTGTTACTGGCGGTTCTGGCAAGGTAGGTGAACGGGAAATAGTATTGTTATAGAGTATAATCGCCAAAATAATCACAAAAACACTCAATCCGATGTGAATCATCAATGAGATCAGTAATGCGCCAAGAAAAATATAAACCCAAATTCCCTCTTTTGGGCTTCGCTGCTCGTTAATAGATGCAATCCAGTCATCAATAACTTGTTTTCCTACAGGTACATCTATTGGTTGAGCCTCATTACGTTTTTTTAAACACTCAAAATATTCTCGAATTAGTTTTCGATCGGGTTGTTCGGAAAAGGTGATCGGCGTTGGTGAATACAGCTTGACAGAATAACCTGGTTGAGGTGCAGGTGCAGGTGGAGTTTGATAATAGGTTGGCGATCCTGTCTGTGGTTGATAGGTATTAGGTTGACTTTCTCCTGGCGTTATTACTGATGGCGTCACTATTAAAAAAATTCCATTAGCAAGAGCAATGCGTGTTTGATATTTAATAGGATAATCATTAATTTGTTGATTATTAACAAAAGTACCAGTGCTGCTACCTAAATCTATCGCGTGCCAAGTTTGGCTAAATTGCTCAAAACTTAATTTCAAATGCTGGTTAGCAACAACATTTACATAAGGTAAAGAAATATCACAATCCGAGCCACTACCAATAATATACTCGCGGTTGGGTTTGAGGGTGTAGCTTTGACCTGTTTGTTCGATAACTAGCTTCAGTTCATTCATGTGCTTGAAAAAGGTAAATTTTTATTGCCTGGATGTGAAACATGAAAATGCTACCATCGAACCTGAGCGGAACTATGAATCAGCGATCGATGTCTACTGAGTGATTAATTAAGTGTATAGTGCCACGTTTTAAAAGCAAATATTTGGATCATCTGATTAAGTTAAATTTTCCTAAAGAAGTAATTTTATTGACCAAAGAGCAAGATCACTAGGACAGTCATCTTGTCTGTCCAGCTCTCAATACGGTTCGTTTAAGGATATTTTAGGAGATATCGACGAAGAAGGGCGAAGCATTCGGGTCTAATATTACTCGTTTGAGTGTTCAATTGTCGCCCGAATGCTATGCCTCCGGCACGCTACGCGTTCGCACAGCGTGCCGTAGGCAAACGCCCCTACACTTAACCGAACCGTATTGGTCCAGCTCTTGTCTGTCCCATAAATTGCTCAACCTGACCTTGTGTTGAGTGTACCCTGAGCGAAGTCGAAGGGTGTAGTCGAAACATTTTGCAAGAGGTCTGATCTAATCGGGTTGCCAAAGGTGTTTTTATGCAATTTCCATCAATTTTGTAATAAATCTGGCGTTGCTGATTTACGGTATGAATAAATAATTTGTAGGGGCGCATGGCCATGCGCCCTGGGCGTATGGCCATACGCCCCTACAGGATTTTCATACCCTGATTAAGCAACGCCATAAATCTTTATATTGGGGCTGGGTGAAAGTGAGAAGATTATATATGTGCTACTATTTTGAGCGATAAAGAACAATCTCAATTATCCTTATTATCAACTAACAAGTTTAACTGAACGGCGTTGCTGATTTACGGTATGAATAAATAATTTGTAGGGGCGTATGGCTTTTGCGCCCAGGGCGCATGGCCATGCGCCCCTACAGGATTTTCATACCCTGATTAAGCAACGCCAACTGAACTAGAT
>CAVUSO010000003.1:0-27262 GCA_963744145.1 uncultured cyanobacterium
AAACCTGAAGTATTGACTATTAAGGAGTCAATATTATGCTCTTGGCGATCGCCGATATTATTAGGCTCTAATTGCTTAATAATCGCTTGAATACCTGGATGATTTGGTTGGCATTTTAATCCCGCTAATGCTGCTTCTTTTGCTTCTACTAAACGTCCTAAATTAAATAGGATTGCCGCCCGGACAAAATCAATTTCTCCCTTTTGTCGGAGTGGCTCTAAAATCGGATCAAGTAATAAATCTAAACTTGATATATGTTGTAGTAACCGGACAGATAGATATTCCCAATATTGAGGATAATTAGAAATTACCCGCAAAATCCTAGCTGGATAATTAGATAAACTAGCGGTACGTTTAAAAAATGAATTGACATCTTGATAAGCGGGAGTTGATAGTAATTGCATCATATCTTTAAGAACTGCTAATTGATTTTGCAATTCTTTTTCCTGCAATTGATGGTAGGTATCAGATGACATCCTCTGAGCTACTGATAATGCTGGAAAATAGCAAATACCGGTTCTAAAACCAATTACTAAATCTGTAAACCAATCAGAATAACAACCCATTTCCTCTAGAAAACCGCCAATCTCCATTAAAGCCGAACGCTTTCTAATCCCAGTTGGAGTATAGATTGGCATCGCATTAATAGGACGATTGAGAATAATTTCAAGCAACTCATTTGGAGAAAAATAGCAAGATTTATCGCTTAAAGATAACCGATGTTCCCTCTGATTACCTGTCCGAGAATCAAAAGTTATTAAGTCTGAACAGCACAGTCCAGCTTGAGGATACTGTGCTAATATGTTCATTGACTTTTCATACAATTGAGGTAAAACTTTGTCATCGGCAGCAGCTGAATGTATATAGTTACCTGATGCTAACTTTAGGGCTAAATTGACTGAAAAATTAACTCCTCTATTTTGGGTATTACGCACCAATTTAATGATTGGTTCTTTGGTCGCAAATTTTTCGATAACTTCAACACTTTTATCTGTAGAAGCATCATCAACAATAATAATTTCCTTTGGTCTAAAACTCTGATTTAATATTGCTTCTAATGCTTCACCAATATACTGAGCATGATTGTAATTAGGCATTACTACAGATAAAGTTAGCTGATTCAAGGCCAAATCCCCCTAGTTTAAATTGGTAGGTAAAAATCTCATCTACTAGAAATTATATTCAGTGACATTGTTCGCAGGTTCTAGATTTTCAGATTCTGGTAAAGCACCTTTCATTAAACCATCCAAGATACAGTGACAAATACACAGATGAGTAATTTCAGCAAATCCATAAGCCATTGTAGGAACATAAAAGTTAAGATCGCCTAATTGACGCAGAGGATTGTCTGATTTGAAAGCAGACAGAGTAATGACATGACAACCACTTTGAGCTGCTTGACGCGCACCTGCTAGGATATTGGCTGATTTTCCCGAACTACTAATGGCAAAAAGCACATCTCCTGGTTGAGCAAAAGTAGCGATCGGCTTGCTAAAAACTTGTTCATAGCCAAAATCGTTACTAATACAGGTGAGCAGAGCTCCATCATTAAAGGCGATCGCTGGAAATCCACCATTACGCCAGTAGTCAATTGCTTGATGGCTAGCTACAGCCGCACTACCACCATTACCAATAAAAATCACTTTTTTCTGTTGCTGTGTTTGTTTAGATACCAAGCTCGCGGCTTGATCAATCCCTTCGGCAAAAGACAGAGATATACATTCTCGATTAGTTACTTGAAAATTTTCGCTTAAACCTGCTAATTGGTGAAAATAATCTGTGGCAAAGGGGTGTGATGATGGTAATGATTTCATAGGTAAAAGGTCTAAAAGTGAGCAAGATGACAAAATAATTATTGCTGGAGATAGGTACTCCAAGCCGCAGTTAGGTCGGGACAAGCGATCGCTGCCACTACCTGCGGTAACATTAACTTAATTTTAGGAATAATAAACAACTGATTTAGTTCCTCAAAAGCAAATAGTCCGAAAGCTTGACCTTCGGTCAATATTAACTGATCAGTCGCAACTGTTAAAGGAGTAGCAAAAAGATATGTAGTTAACAATTGGTCTGGTTCGTCCCATGTCAGTAGATATTTGATTTGAGTAGGTGTCCAACTTAGTTCTTCTGTCAGTTCTCTTGCGATCGCTTGGATGGGAGTTTCACCAGCATCAAGGGAACCCCCAAATAGTCCCCAGTAATTTGGGTAACTAATATCAGGTCTATTATCTCGTAGTTGTAATAACAGACGGGACTGTTGGTAGATAAAAGCGTGGGCAACTTGACGAGGCGTTGAAGCCATAAACTTTAGGATTTTCCTAGATGCTCAAACCATTCTTTGGTAGCTTCTTGAATTGTATCAGGTGTCCAGACCGGAGATTCTCGCCATAGATCAATATTAGCTAACATCTGTGCTACTCCATCAGGAAAGGAAACTTGTGGTTGCCAACCTAGTAGGGTTTTAGCTTTGGTAATATCTCCCCAAGTACAGTCTGGTTCTCCCGGACGTTTGGGTATATGGACAACAGGACCTGCTAATAGTTGTACAAGAGTAAGTACACTTTGAGGTTGACCAGAGCAAATGTTGATAATTTCACCCTTAACTTGGGATTGTGCTGCGCTAATAAAAGCTTCCACCACATCACTCACAAAGGTAAAGTCTCGAGTTTGACTACCATCTCCTACCACGGTGAAGGGTTGACCTGCTAATTTTTGGGCTAAAAATACCCCAAAGACTGCCCCATAAGCTCCAGTAGTCCGACTCCGCGGTCCATAAACATTAAATAAACGTAGAGATACAGCTGGAAGTTGGTAAACTTTAGCCCAATGACAAACTAACTGTTCCCCCAGATATTTGGTTAAAGCATAAGGATGTTCCGGAGCGCAGTTATAGGTTTCTGGAGTTGGGTACTGATTGGGGATACCATAACAGGTCGAAGAAGCTGTATAAATAAACCTTTTTACTTGGACATGACGACAAGCTTCTAGGAGAGCAAAGGTACTATGAACATTAGCGTGGTAATATTTAGCTGGGTTTTGGATCGATGGGACTAAATCAGCTAAACCTGCTAAATGAAAGATCCAATCGACACCTTCTAAAATATTTGGTGTGATTGTGGCTAAATCTTGTTCTAAAAAAGTGAAGGTGTCAGAGGTTTGGGCAACTTGTAGATTGCTCAGACGACCTGTAATCAGACTGTCTAGACCGATCACATGATGACCAAGAGCCAGTAAGCGATCGCACAGATGGCTCCCAATAAAACCAGCAGCACCAGTTACCAAGCATTGCATAGGAATAGTCAATGATATTTCTCCAACAGCTATTATCTATATTTATGGTTCTCTGTGATCAAAGGGTGGGCTGAGAATAAAGTTGACTGAATTGCATTCTGGGTATAGTTTTTTGATTTTTAAACTGATATTTTTCCCATTATCATGGATGAATGGCATCACAATCTTTATTTCCTTGGGTATGTCTGATGGCATTACGATCGGAATATTGTCTATTTTATTGCCAATTTTTTTCCGATCTTCATCGACAAACAAAATCGGTTTTTTGGTTAATTGTCCATATACCCAACACCCAGCTATGGTTGTACCAAAAAGACCATAGTTACCATTTTGGGTAGATTTTTCAAAATAGGCAATCGTATTATTTAGCCAATCAAAATATTGATTAGCTCTCCAACTATCTACAGGTTCAGATGAAGAAGTTTCTAAGTCAATTGCTTTTTTTAACAATAGAGTTAGGCAATTATTAGTCCAATTTTCTCCATCAGTCACTAAGGTAAACTCTTGAGTATGACAAAATTTTATTAATCGATTTTTGTGAAAATGAGAGCAATGATCAATCACAGCCATGTCAAAAGGTGTTCGATAAATATCAGGTACTTGGATCAGTAAAAAACCCTCATCTGTCAGCAAGTCTTTTAATTTTAATAGTAATTCTCCTGGATTAGCTAAATGTTCAAGAACGTGCCACAAAATAATTAAATCAAATTTATCCTTGGGTAAATTTTGAAAGTCTCCACAATAAAAATCGACGACATTAGGAATTGTTAAAATCTGATCTTTATAATGATCTCCTAGATCAAAAGCAAATAAACTCCATTCTGGTAAAAGTTGACTAGCTGACTTCAGCACAGCACCATTACCTGTACCAATATCTAAAAGTTTACCTTTTTTTGCTAATAAAGATCGACAACGCTCGATCGCATCATAGGTTCTTGGTCGAGCTGAACCACTTTCCCGAAAAACCAGTTGTTCTTCACCTCCAGAAAGATGATAAATATTATATTCTTTATAGATCGCTTCGATCGCCACAAGTTCAGTTTCTGTATGAGCTTTTTGCAAATGATTACACTGTTCACAGAAATAGATTTTTGCTGCAAGAGAACATAGATTTGGTTCTGAGGTGACTGAATTAGGCTGAATTCCCAAATTGCCTAATTCTGTGATTTGATTGTTTCCACAAAGATTACATTTCATCTGATAAGTTATTATTATAACTGATTAGCTAATTGATAAGCATGAGCTGCTTCTGTGACTACAGACCGACTTATTTGTTCATAATAGCCTGGTTTTAAAGATTCGTTTAGAGGAGCTAGAGCATTTACTACTCTGATATCAGAACTCCAGCGAGAGATGGAACCGCGATTCTCTACAGCACCATGTAATATAGATAAACTAAAAATTAGTGCTTCACCTAAATTAAGTGCAATCGGCTCCATCCCCACCGTATAAATAGGATCGATTAACTTAGGAGCATAAAGAAATCCTAATTGATTTTTTATTGATCCTTTGGTTATATCCGGACTGACAATCTGTGTAATCGGAAAATCGGATTCAGGACGAATATGAGAGCCGGAAAGCATTGAGATCGAACTTTCTAGCGGCACATTAACATAGGGAATTAAAACTGATAGTTCAAAAGGTGAATTTCCATAAAAAGTATCGCGATGATATCCAACATTATCTTGGGGTTTATTTGGTCTGGTAATCCGCAAATGGGGCTTGCTTTGCACATTTAGATCTGGTCCTAATAAAGCTTTGAAAAAATCTATTTGAGCTGTAATAATCTTTTTACCTAATTGCTGTTCCCAAAAAAATTGACTTAATTGAAATTGCAATTCAGTATGCTGATCATCATCTTCAATTACAGTTTGATATTGCTCTAATGTAATGGTAGAATTTCTAGTTAGCCGTCGCAATTCTTCTAGCAAAGCATTACGGGTAATATAAACTGGCTCTGGATTCGGTAGTTGCAGCACCATCCATCCATGTTGATAAAAGTGCTGTTCCAGTTGCTCAAAATTTTTTGGTTTAGTTGTCGTGATTTCCATTACCAAGAACCTCCATCAATCGGTAATATAGTACCAGTACAAAAGGAAGCTTTTTCTGAACACAAGAAAATAACAAAATCACTAATTTCATCTAGGGTGGCAAATCGCTTAATCGCAATTCTTTGGTCAAGATAGTTTTGGACTCGATCTGGGTTTTCCTGAGCTACCTGATCCCAATGACTACCTGGAGAACGAATTGCCCCTGGCATAATGGCTGTAACTACAACCCCATCAGGTGCTACTGTACAACCTAAGTTTTTGGTATAGGCATTGAGAGCAGCTTTGACGGTACAGTAAGCAAGGGCACCACGACTTAAAGTAGCAGCGATCGAAGAAATATGCACTACCCGTCCCCATTTGCGTTGTTGCATCGAGGGAATTAAATAACGATTTAAGTCAGTAGCAATTTCCAAGTTAAGTCGCCAAACCGAACGCCATTCAGAAACTGAACAAAATGGATCTCTAATTCCTAATGTACCCCCCAAGTTGTGAATGATAATATCAATCTGTTTACCATGAGACTGGATTGTTTCAACTAACTCTCTAGGAGCATGATCCGGAACTAAGTCTTTAACTTGACTCCAATGACCTTTGACTTCACCCCCCATTTCGGCTAACAAGGAGAGCAGATCCGCTTGATTACGAGCAACGACACCAACTTGGGCTCCTTCTTTGGCTAAACTCAGCGCGATCGCTCTCCCCAATCCACGACTTGCTCCCACCACTAAAGCTGATTTCCCCTCAAGTTCTAGGTGCATGATTATTCTGACTTGGAGTTACAAATTAGCGCCCTACCTACTTTACCTGTTTCTAAATCCTCTAAGGCTTGATTAATTTCTTCCAGGGTATAGCTATGGGTAATCAATTTTTCTAATGGTAGCTTTCCTGATAGATAAAGTGATACATATCTAGGAATATCCTGGTCAGGGTTAGTTTCTCCTCCCCAAGTACCAATCACTTTTTTACCGCGAATTAAATCAAAAGGATCGAGACTAATTTTTTCTCCTACTGGTAAGTTTCCAGCTAGCACCGCTAGTCCCCCAGGTGCCCGAATTGAGGCGATCGCAGCTTCCATGGTCTGTTGACGTCCAGCAGCTTCAATGGCATAGTCTACACCTTTACCTCCAGTTAGCTCGTTTAAAACTTGCTGGGTATCCGCAGTTTTCCCATTGATTGTGTGAGTTGCGCCTAAAGCTTTCGCTTGTGCTAATTTATGGTCAAAAATATCAACGGCAATGATGGTAGTTGCATTCATTAGATTAGCAGCCAGGACGGCACTTAACCCAATCCCACCTACTCCAAAAATTACCACGCTACTACCGGGACGAATTTGGATGGTATTTAAAACTATCCCAGCTCCTGTCGGAATGGCACAACCTAATAAAGCTGCTTCTCGCAATGGCATAATTGCGGGAATGGCAGTGAGTCGATTTTCGGAAACTACTGCATATTGTAAAAAGGTACTGATGGCACCAGAGTTAATGGTCTGGTTTTGTTTTTGGTATTGAGTGGAGGGAATGTCTGCACCTTGTCCTTTAATCCAAGAAAGAACTACGCGATCGCCATGTTTTACTTTATTTACTCCTGTACCAATTTCTAAAACTATCCCAGCACCTTCATGTCCCATAGTATGGGGTAAATAACGATCTGGTCCTCGTTTTCCCCTTGCTTCTAACAGTTGACTATGACACACACCACTGTAGACAATTTCTACTAAAACTTGACCAGGTTTGAGTGTAGGTAGGGTCAATTCTTCTAAGCGTAGAGGTTCGTTGAGCTGATAAAGGACAGCAGCTTTAGTATTCATTCGGCAATGAACCAATAGTAATCTCCAGTGTACCCTACTTCGGCAAATAGCTTCACCCAATCATCTACGTGCATATAAGTCAAAGCACCTAATTTCCATTTAAACATATTTTCTTTTTGTGCATCTGTGCGCCACGCATCTACTGATATAAAAGCATGACTACGGCTGACTCGCTGAATTTCCCTAAGTGATTGCTTACATTCTTCTAGCGGTAGATTGTGGATGGTATTAATTGATATTACTAGGTCAAATGAGTGATCTGGATAAGGTAATTCCTTCGCATTACCAAGTTTCAGTTCGGGTTTTACGTCTTCGATTGCATTGGCGATCGCATACTCGGAAATATCCAATCCAGCGATCGTCATTTCTGGCATTAATTCTTTGAAATCATGTAACATAAACCCTTTGGCGCAACCTATATCTAGTAAACTCGCGGTTGGAGATAAGTTGTAATATTCCTTAAACCTTTTGACTGTATCTTGCCAGAACCGAGGATGATAATAGTACCCACCGTATCCATATAGACGATCGCCATCAAAATATTCCTGACCAAATTTACGTGCGATCGCTATATGATCGTCAGTCATTACTTGTCCCCGTTCTTCTATGGGGCGTTTGCTGCGTGGGTATAAATCCAGCAGGTTTATTTCTGACACTTTTTCTCTCCTTTCATGCAATGGCGATATGGGAGCCAATTCGATTTTTGGCTGAACAACTGGACGAGCAAAATTAGATGTTTCTATTTTGCCATGATCAGTTGACGATTTTGCGGTGAAAATTCAACTTCAGCAAATTCTAAGATTTCTGGAAACTCTTGAATCCGCTTTTGCCAGTAGTTAGACTTGGACAAAATCTGGGTAAATTTTTCTTGATAGTAACTAGCTTTTTCGGCATTACCTAACATTTTGTAACCCTTGATTAACCCAGCATACATTGACGCATCAGAGGGATAACCTGCTAGAATTGATTCAAACCACTTGACAATTTTCGCGACATTTCCACCTGGCTGAAAATTTGGGTTTTCTACAAAGTTAGCCACGAAGTTGAAGGTAAACCAAATTTCCCTCAATTGTTCCTTACTGGGAATTAAATCGTAAGGTAATTTAAAAATGTTGCGACCACATAAGATGCTATTTTCGGGATTGATAAAATTATGACCAAACTCTCCTAATTGTTGGGCACGTCCCGGATTGAGGGTTTTATTATATCCTTCTTCCCCACAGCGATCGTCTCCTAATTCTTGAAATGCAGAAAACATTTCTGTTCCTTTCAGAGGTTGACAAATATAAAAACTCGCCCAATCCCAAGCAAGTTCAGCCGCAAAATTATAGGTATCCATCATTTGTCCAAAGGTTTCACCAGCAAAACCAATGATAAAGTTTCCGCTGACGAGGACTTCTGGATATTGTTTGAATAAATTGCCTTTTTTTCTTAGTGCGGATTTGGTTGTAGGTTTTTTAATTTGTTTTAAAACTTCGTCATTACCGGATTCAATTCCGACTTTGAATGCTTTCATCCCGGATTTGACCATCCAGTACATAATTTCTTCGGTAATCGCAACTGCTATCAGACCATTGTTGCATACCCACTCTAATTCAGGTACTTCTTCTGCTAATCCCTTAAACATTTCTAAAGCGCGATCGGGATTAAATAATAGGTCGTCATCTAACCAGTCAATTTGCTGAATTCCTTTTTCCCGGACTAAAAACTTAATCTCTTCAATTACGCTTTCTACTGACCGTTGTCTTACTCCATACCCGTTAAAATCACGAACTGTGCAAAAAGCACACTGAGCGCGACATCCTCTATTACTTAAAACTGTTGCAAAACTTTTTTCTTCGCCGTTATATCGAGAAAATGCTGCTAAAGAACCGTATTTATGATATTCTTGGATCTGGATCAAATCGTAATAAGGTCGGATGTCTTTATCCCAGTCAATCACCGCTGGTTGTTCTGTCCCTAATGGGTAAACTTGTCCTTGATATCCAAATGCTGCTCCCCAAGGGATGGAAACTGCTTTTCCAACTTTACAGCTTTCTAAAAATGCTTTAAACTGCAATTCCCCTTCTTTCCGAAAAACAATATCACAGTAGCCGTTTTCTAAAATTTCTTGGTAATCGTAGCTGCCTTGTACTCCCCCTGATAGGATTGGTACATCGGGAAAGTTAGCTCGAATTAGCTTAGTGATTTCCACAAATACCGATTTAGTGCTACCAAACATATAGGTAACCGCGACATAGGGAGCATCGCAAGACCTAACTTCATTCAGCAGCAGTTCTTTCCAACTTCCATAATCAAAAGGATCAGTATGACTTAAACGTAGTAGTTCGTAATTAAGGTCAATCACCCGGATTTCTATTTCGGGATTTACTTCTTTGGCGATCGCTGCTAAATATAGTAAGCCAATGGGGGGATAAGCATAATAACCCCGTTTTCTGGCTGTAGCTAAATCAAATACATTTTCTGGGACCAGTTGAGGATTGACCAAAATAAGCTGTTTTGGACTAGGAATTCTTAACCCACTCAGGAATAACTCAAAGGTTTTGCTAGAGTGGCCATTTTCTTCTTTGGGAGTAAATATTTGATTTTCCTGAGCTGTGTTGAATATAGTCATTTTAATCTTTCCTCAGATACCTGGGATATCTAAAAGTGTAAGGTAAAGAATGGCTTTCTGGCAATAGTAGTTTCTGATTTCCCGATCAACTAGGTTAATTTTCTGGTAGTAAATGGGCATATTTCCGTAAAAAAGCCTGTCCCATCCTGCTCAAACCAGAGATTTTGTAGGTTTTAGCTAAACTATGCCATTTTTCTTGCAAGTGTTCATCATCTAGTGTGTATTTAATTGTTCCCTCTAACCGCTCTAACATTTCTAAGACTAAATCATTAATTTCTTCTGGTGTGTTATCTACTACAGTAATTTGCTTGACCGCAAAGTGTTCCCTATATTCAATGTAGCTAAATGAAGAAGACAATATTTCCGCAAAGGTGAGATAACGCTGCTCTGGTTCTAACCACTGAAGTTTGGCAATAGAGATAATATTACTATACCATAGTTGAAATTTCATTTGGGCTAAGTTGGTGATCAGACAGGGAACACCAAAAGTTGGAACTACGGAAGCTGGACCAGAAGCAGTACCAATGAAAAAGCGACACTGACCCCATAAAAACACATCCATCCAATCACTTTTTAAATCACTATGAGCATAGTCAATCACTTGAGCCATCGCTGGTAGAGGTTTCATCGTGCGATCGCCCATCCGGATCACCCATCCTCCCCGGTCAACAATTGACTGAATTGCTAGTGAGTATGTATGAGGATCAGCATTGCGAATTGTCCGGTTTGCTTTTTCTCCATAAAATCCTCCTTCACGAACATGTAAACCGACAAACCAAGAATCCTTTGGTACTCCAAGTTCGCGTAAACAACTCCAACCCCGTTCTTGATCTGACTCAGATAGTTTTAGTAAGGGGGCTCGTCCTTCAGTTTCCCATTGTTTTTGAGTTGCTAGAGCTGTATCGGCTAAATTCTTAATTTCTTGATTGGCAAAGGTAATAAAACCGATATCATCTGTCAGATATTTAGCCAATGGAGCTAGATTTTTAATTTGTTCAGGATCAGAAATTACTTGAATATATGGAATCCAATATTGCAAATACCACTTGTTAGAAATTTGCGCTGGAGATGCTAGCAGAATTGGACGATGGGGAGGTAAGCAGCCCAAAATGGTTGTCTTGATATAAACATCTAAAAAAGCCATTTGACCAATAGCACAGCTCCAGAAGGATGAAAGAAAACGGATACCTAAGCGATCAAGTTGATAAGTTCTTGCTAAATTATGCTGTACTTGTTTAAACTTTTGCAGCATTTGTAAATATTCGTCGAGATTGCCCAGTAAATAAATAGCGTCAGCTAGGGGTTGATAAATTTCGAGCAGTTCTGGCTTGAGAGTTAAAGCTTGACGCCAATATGCGATCGCTTGATCGATTTTATTGATTCGTCTAAGAGCATTACCAAGATAAAAATAAGCTTCTGCCCAGTTTGGTTTAAGCGCAATTACTTTTTGGTAACAGTTGACCACCTCTAATATTTTGATCGTTGACAATTTGACACAATAAAATACATTGCCCAAGTTAGCAAAATGCCAAAGTACAATTCCTAAATTGTAGTATACTTCAATGAAGTCCAGATTGATTTCAATCGCTTTTTTATAGCTATTAATTGCCTCATTTAGTTTACCTTGTTGGGCAAATGCGTTTCCTTGATTGAAATAATCCGCAGCTAGATCTGGTTGGAGAAAAATAACTTCTGGACAACTCTGAAGCTTTTTTTCAATTTCATTTTGGACTTCCTCTAACTGTTCGATATAGTAAGACACTATGGTCAAGTCTGGTTTAATTTGTAACACTCTTTTGTAGCTGCGACTTGCTTCATCTAAGTCTCCTTTTTGGACCATAGTGTCGGCTAATTTTAGATGTGCTTGTACTAAACATGGTTGGTTAATAATAGCTTGTTTATAGCTAGCAATTGCTGCTAATAAGTTACCTTGTTTTTGAAAAATTATGCCCAAATTGTAGTGGGCTTCTAAGCAGTTTTGATTAATAATAATTACCTTTTGATAAGCAGCGATCGCTTGCTCTAAATAGTTATGATGACAATATAATCTAGCAAGTTTTAACCAAACTATTTCCCAATCAGGCTGGATTTCTATCGCTTTAGTATAAGTGCGAATAGCGGCGGAAATGTTGTCTTGAGATTTGAGGATATCACCAAGAATATGATAGACTAAAGCATCACCTGGTTGATGTTTGAGGATTTGATTACAGAGGTTCTTAGCTGCGGTAAAGTTTTTCTGCAAGTAATAGTTTCTGATCTGGTCAATTGATGGGGCAATAAAATCATAATTCATCTGCTAAACCTATCCGATTTTTTAATAATTCTAGCTGGAAACTAGCTTCTTCCCATTCTGGAGCAAGTTGAATAGTCTGGTGATAGCTCCGCATAGCAGCATTTAACTTACCTTGAGCGGTTAAAATCGAGCCTAAAGTAAAGTAAGCTTCTGCTAAGTTTGGGTTTAATGCGATCGCTTTTTGACAACCGTGAATCGCATCTTGCCATTGATGTTGCTGGTGCAATACTGCTGCTATATTAGTATGTACCTCTGCTAAATTAGGCTGAATAGCAAGCGCAGTTTGAAAATTGGTAAGTGCTTCATCTAACAAACCCTGTTTAACTAAATTTTTGCCTAAATTTAAATACTTTTGGCAATTTTCCCAATCAGAAACAACTCCATCAGGATAGCGCACTATCCATTCACTGATTGGCTGAAAACTACGATAAAAGTGGGATTTAGCATCTGCTAGTTTTTCTATCCATTGGTGAGAGACCATTTCATATTGTTTTGGTTTCGGACTCGGAAACCATAGAGGTAGAGCGGAATAAGCTAAATAACCGACAAAAGCTTCATTGACAATATCTTTGGATTGTCCCAGCGATATTCCTGCAACTTTTGCTAATTCTTCCGTTAATGGTTGAGCAAATTGATTGTATCGTTGGGAAAAATCATCAGAGGTGATTTCTCCTGGTACAGAAAATTTTCGTGATTCTGCATCTGGAGGATAAGTACGTATAATATACAGCAGATTTAAACACTTTGATTTTCCTTGAATTAGGCTTAAACAAGATAGAGTTAATTCACAAAATAAATAAGTGCTAATCTTCTGTTCTACTAAATTGAGACTGCGGATAGTAATTTCTAAGTTACGCTTAAGATCTGAACGGTGATGAATTGAATAAAATGTTGCTTTATAATTGATCAAGTGTTTTTGCAAACGTTGTTGGGGATTCGGATCTTCTATGCTATAATCTACATCGTTACCAATTTGAAGTTTTCCCTTGATTGGGGTAACTATTGTGCTACATCCATGAGCAATCACATAATCTGAATGATTTTCAAGAAAGCGCGCACACTCTTCCATTGCTGGTGGACTTACAAAGTCATCATCTGCACAAAAAACAACATATTTTGAATCAACTGTTTCCAAAGCTTTAGCTAATTTTACAAATGAATGTATTTTGGAATCATATTGTTGATGGTGGATATTTAAAACATTGCTGAGTGAATCGACAATTTTTTGATTTACTTGAATTACCGAGGCAATACTTGAATCGGCTACAATAATTTTAGCCCGAAATTGCTGCTGTTTATAATAGAGCAATAACCGATGTAACAAGTGAGAACGATTATAAGTTGGAATAATCAGAGATAGGAGATCAGTCATAAAGATTATTTAATCAATTGAAATTCAATTTACTGTTAGTGGCGATCGCAGTTTTTTGCGCTCAAATTTGACAAGTTGGGAGATGATTGATTCATAGTCAATTAGTAAATTATCTGGACAAACTCCGAAATCGATCGCCGCTTCCCTAGTAATGACAATTTTATCTTCACAATGACAATCCTTGGTGACTTCATGTAACAGCTTGTATCCCAGCAGATTAACGCTTTTACTATCATCAAGAACCACAATTTTTTTAGTAAGTTCAACGCTTTTCTTAATCCGATCCCAATTTTGGCTAGGGCTATAGTTTATGGAAAATAAGCTAGATTTTAATTCATGCTCTAACAGCTTAGTTTGCAAAGTGTGACCGATGGGCAAGGTAAAATTAAAACAGACAATAGTAACATCATTACCTTCACTATATTGAAATACTGAACTATCATCAGCTATATCTACTATTTGCAATTCCAAGAACTCGGTGGGAAACATCCGCTGACTTAAAGTAATAAATCGGAATCCAGGTTGGTTTAACTCGGTTCTCAAAATATGGGAAGCATCTTGATTGTTAGTCAAAGTATATCCAGGAATTCTGGCTAATGAGCAAATATCTCCGAGAGCGTTAAAACTTGATTGTGGTCCTTGGAATCCCTGATCGCAAATAATTGAAATAATGGTGAAACTTCCTAAGGAATTTGGATCGCAATGACAGCGAATAAAATTATATGTACTAACGAAATGATCTATTGCTAAAAGCATGAAATCTAGCTGCTTCACAAATAAGATTGAAGATACACCATTGAGCATTAAACCGAAACCTACACCACAATGAGTTGCTTCCGTGTTTCCCACATTAATAATCTGACCTCCTTCAGCTACTTTTAAATTCCGGGTCAGTCCTGATATATGGGAACCCTTATTGATATTTTCTCCATATAAAACTATGTTAGGTATTTTGGCAGCTTCATCGGCAATGATTTGATTTACACTCACAATATAATTAGTCATTAGGTCTACTCCATTCCTTAGCAAAAATTTGGCTAGTTAGTTCATTAAATATCTGGGTATCTATTTGTTGCTTTAACACGAAAACAGGATCATTGATAGTTTCTTCAATGATCAGACCATGTTTAATACTAATGCTCATGGGATCAGTTGGCCATCCCGGTGTTGGCCCAGCGTGCTGGTTAAGCATAGCTAATTGTACTTCGACACAAACCGGAGTTGATTCGTCAACGGTAGTGCGAATTGTATTTAAGGTAGATAAATATTCAAAGATATTATTGCTCCAGAGATGGGTGAATGGGATATTTAGAGATTTACATATATCAGCTAGAGAAATAGGACAACGACGATCTGCGATCGCTGATGCCATAGAATGGTTATTATTTTCGACGATAACCAGTAGTTTTAAGTTGTGAGAGCGAGCAAAAGTTAATCCTTCATAAAAAATTCCTTCTTCGATGGAGCCATCTCCCATTAAAACAATGACAATACCTGGATGATTCAGAATTTTCTTTCCCAAAGCTAACCCGCAAGCTATGGAAATATTATTACCCAGAATACTAGAAGAATAAACAACATTTTTTTCGGGGTTTACTAGGTTCATTGAACCTAACTTACCATGGGCAACTCCTGTAGTAGATAATTTATATTCTGCATAAATTGGTTCGAGTGACCCAGCGCGTGCTAAATTATAAGCTACATTACGATGAGTTAAAACCAATTGATCTTTTTCCTTCATCATCTGGTTAACAGCCACAGCGATCGCTTCATGTCCAAAAGCCAGATGAATCGGTATTTTGAATAATTTATTTTTTAAGTCTTCATTGAGGATATGTTGCCAATACCTTAAATGCAGCACTTCCATTATTTGTTGTTGTTTTGGCACCACTAGACTTTGGCTCATATTTTACTCCCTAATTTGCTGTTTCTAAAAGGGTTAACAGACCTTCAGGTAAAGCAATTTTTGGTTGCCATCCTAAAATTTGAAATGCTTTCTGATTATCTGGATTACGGATGCTAGTATTTTCTGGACTCTTCTCAGTAATTTGGGGAGTTCGGTTTAGTAAGATTGAACTTTGTTTAATGATATCTCCTAAAGTAATCAGATTATTTCCACTTAAATTAAAAATTTCAAATTCTTTTCTACCAATGGCACTGATAATTCCCTGGGCAATATCAGTAACATGGATAAATCGTCGAGCAGTTGCTAAACTACCAACAGATATTAAATCTTGCGATCGCACCGCATTAAACAACGATTCTACTGCCGACCAGTTGGCGGGTCTAGGACCATAAACAATCCCAAAACGTAGCACAGTCACAGGACATAATCCTTGGGTGTAAGCCATGCGTAAATTCTGTTCCCCTACAATTTTAGAAAGGGCATATTCGGACTGAATTCGGGTTACGTCAATAGACTGGTTTTCTTTCTGGATCTCGCTATTACTTACCTCTCCGTAAACCCACTCGCTCGAAGCAAAAATAAATTGTTGTACACCTCTTTCTCTGGCAGCACGAATTAAGTTAAGTGTTCCTAAAACATTAACATCAAAAGCTAAATGCGGGTTTTCTTTACAGTCGCGATCGCGAGAAATTGCGGCTAAATGCACTAGTGCTTCAGCATTTTGTGGAATCACATTCTCGATCTGAGGTGAACGAATATCTAGCGTTACGTGACCAATATCCTCAGATGGTATTGCATCAATTCCGACAAACTCAATATTCTGGGAACGACAATGTTGTTTTAACTCTTTGCCAATAAAGCTTTCAGAACCAGTAATAACAATTTTCATGTTTTCTCCAACTCTTCCCTATTTAACCGACGCAAAAAGCCATCTGGTGAGCAGGTAACCTGCATTCTAGTATAGTAAGGATCGAGCTGAAATTCTGGATGTTCTTGCAGAAAATCGTGAATCGCTTGAAGTGGATGATCGTCCTTCCATTCTCGCTTACCTCTAGGTACATCCCATACATGAGCTTGAGCACCATCCATTACCACTAAATAGCTATCAGGAGTAACTATTTCATAATATAAGTTCAATTCTTGCCAAACATGAGCATAACTATGATTGGAGTCCAGCACCACCATCACTGTCCGGGCACCACTCAGCTTTTTCTTGACCAAATCAACTGTGGATGGTTCAACGGAACTGCCTTCAATAATTTCAATTCGTTTTGACATCGGGTGACTTTGAATCGCTACTCTGTTATGCTGTCTGACTTCAACATCAACTCCGATAACCAGACCTTTACCCATTAATTCGCAAATGGAAGCATAAAAAATAGCTGAACCTCCATGTGCTAAACCGCATTCTACAATTACATCAGGACGGATCTTCCAAATCAGTTCCTGCATCATTACAATATCTGTTGGCAGTTGGATAATTGGTATTCCTAGCCAACTTGGCTCGTACATGAGACGATATTGACAACATAATTTCAGCCATAAGCTGGCAACTATCTCCACACCTTCTTGCGAGTATAAATCTATGGTTTTAGATTTTCCTTCACAGGTAAGAGTGATTTGAGCTTTTTCTGTAGCTACTATTTCTTGATCGTACATCGATTTAATCTGACCTCTATATACTTCCTCTTTTAAAGAATAGCTACTTTGGGAACAGGAATAATAAACTTACCGCCCCGCTTACGATACTCTGCTTGTTGCTCCATAATTTCTTCGGCAAAATTCCAGGCTAATAATACTACATAGTCGGGTTGCTCCTCAATCAGACGTTCTGGTGATACTACAGGAATATGGGTGCCAGGTGTGTAACGATTTTGTTTAAGATGGCTACGGTCTACGATATACTCGATCGTATCAGGTCCAATTTCCAGAAAGCTTAACAAAGTATTGCCTTTAGCGGGCGCACCGTATCCGACAACACGCTTTTTTTGAGCTAGCAAATTCTCAAGAGTAGATTTTAAATCTTGCTTAATCTGTTGTACTTGCTGATCAAAATTTTTATAAGTTTCAAATTTCCCGATACCCTTTTCTATCTCCATTTCTAGTACCTGAGCTACTCCAGGTTTCACGATACCTTGTCCTTGGTGTTGTACAAATACACGCAACTGTCCGTGATGTATAGGTAATCGTTCCACATCCACAATTTGCATTCCGTGACGCTCAAACAAGTAGCTCATTGGCCCTAACGCCCAGTAAGAAATATGTTCATGATACACTGTATCAAAGGCTACTTGCTCTAAAAGATCAACTAAATAATGAGCCTCAATTACAAATACCCCATCAGTTCTCAGCACAGTTTTAATACCCTCTAAAAAATCTGCTAATGCTGGAATATGAGGGAAGGTATTGGTTGCTGTTACCACTGATGCTTGTCCCCACTTTTTGATAATTTCCTGAGCAGTTTGGGAATTAAAAAAACCGACATAGCGATCGATTCCCATTTTATCGGTGAATTCAGCCAAGTTTTGAGCGGGATCTATTCCAAGGGTTTTTACTCCATACCTCTGGAATCCACTGAGCAGGGTGCCATCGTTGCAGCCAATATCCATTACTAAGTGATCTGATTGGAGATGATATCGCTCAACTAGAATATGACTCAAGTCATATAGATGTTTCTTTAAAGTATCGGAAGTTGATGAGATATAGAGATAATCCTCAAACATAACTTTCGGCAGCACCCCTTCGATTAACTGAACATGACCACAGGTCTGACAAAAGCCAACATTCAAAGGATACTTCTCTTCCTGCTGCGATAACTCTTCTTTAGTAAGAAATTTATTAGCTAATGCTGTTTCACCCAATTCCAAAAACTGTACAACAGTTGGATAATTACAAACGATACATTCTGTCATAGTTGATTAAAAAGTTAATATGTTATTGTTGGTCTTAGACGAATTTTTTATGATCATCCCCTGTCCGGTAGGCAACGATAGTATTCCTACACCTTTTTCTTTGGCAAATTTATCAAAGGCATATTTTTGGTTAATATATCCATAACCTTCACCACCCCATCCATAGTCGTCTAGTATTATTACACCACCTGGAACTATTTTATCCCAGAAATATTCTGCTGCTTGAATTTCTGGATATGCACAATTCATATCAATGGATAAGAAAGCGATTTTGTCTGATTTAACTTGGGTTAAAGTATCTGGAACCTTTCCTTTAATAACTATAACATTATTAAAACTCTTAAACTTTTCTACTACCAAATCATAAACATCACGCTCTTTGTAAGCCCACTGGGCTGAATCAGCGCCACACTTTAGCTCATCTTCAGTCATCTGCTCTTCAGGTATTCCATAAAAAGTATCGAGCAAATAAAACTTTTTATCAGGAATTAAATTAAATTGAATGTAATTTACAATTGCTCTGGAAAGCCAGCCCATCCAGACACCGCATTCAACAAAATCTCCTGGCAATTGCTTGGCATGATTTGCGGCCCATAATGCAGTATGTAAAATCCAGGGAGCATCAGGCTTACCTTTATAATCATCTGGGATACCTTCAAGACCTAAAGAATTAGATTCAGCAAAAAGAGGTTCTTTGATAAAATCACAGTTTGTCACTGTTGCTAAACCATGTTTGTGATAAGTTGGCGTCCCTGATAAAACAACATAATTAGTAGGTAATGTGTACTGGATGGGTGGAAGTTGAATAGGAGGAATTTCAATTATGATAGTCTGATGGGGATGTGACATAGTAAGATCATCATGAATGAGCGAAAGTAACTCGAGTTGCAATCTATTAATCTAGGGCAATTAATAGATTAACTTCTTAGCCAGTTGCTGGTTCACGGTGAACCATGAAATAGTTTTCTGTAAACCTTCCTTTAAACTGGTTTGAGGTTGCCAACCCAAGATTTGACGGGCAGATTGGTTATTACCAGACATTTCCATAATTTCATCGGGTCGCATCGGTAACGCTCCTAGTTCTACTGTGACAGGATTATCCATTAATTCTAGGGTCAAATTGACTACATCTCGAATAGCTATCCCTTGTCCAGTACAAATATTAAACACCGAACTCAGTGGTAGGGGTTTCTTAGCTGCTAAAATAATAGCTTCAAGCACATCATCAATATACAAATAATCTCGCTGCTGTTTGCCCTCACTCATAACCATATTGATTTTATTTAAAGCCGATAAAATCGTAGATGGAATCAATCGTCTAGGATGTTCCCAAGGGCCATAAGGCGTGAATAAACGCAACTCGACTGTTTGGATTTGATACAATTTGGCAAATGTTTGCAGTAGTATACTAGCACAGGCTTTTGAAGCACCAAGCATTGTCCCAGGTAAAAGTAGATCATTTTCCGATAATTTCGACCCAGCCCCATAAGCAGCAGCTGAACTGGTAAATATTATTTTGACATCTGGAAATTGCCTTAGAGCTTCTAAAAGGTGAAAAGTACCGAGAAGGTTTACCTGTAAGTGTGTTTCCGAGCTAATTGTTGGCGGATTGAAAGGTGTGCTAGCAAGATGATAAACGATCTGCGGTTTAATAATTTGAATCGCTGCTTGAACAGATGCTCCATCGGTGAGATCGGCAGATAGAATCTTGATCTGGTCTTCAATAGTCTGCAAACGAATACGGTTACTATTGGGTCGCACAAGTAAATACACCTGACATCCATCAGCGACCAGGCGTTGGGCCAAATTAGCGCCGATCGCACCAGTTCCACCTGTTAGCAATACCCTAATCCCCTTAAGCGTTTCCACCTGATTTTCCTCATTCAATCAGCAATAAACGGGACCCTTGAGACTCATAACCAACACTAATCTCAGTCAAATCAGCAAGCGATCGCCGCACAGATTCCTGATGTTCTGGTGTGACAATAAAAAGCAAGAATCCACCTCCCCCTGCACCACAGAGTTTACCGCCGATCGCACCAGCTGCCATGGCCAACTGATACCATTGATCAATCTGGTCATTAGTAATACTACTAGCGAGTTGTCGCTTAAACTGCCAACTATTGTCTAGGACTTTGCCAAATTCTGGCAAGTTAAGGTCATTTTGCATCAGCAGAGTTCTGATTTCCATTGCGTGTTCTCGCATGGCCAACAAACTATCCATCTTACTGGCAGTATTACGTTGTTGTTCTGATAGGATTGAGCTGGAGTTCCGTCCCATACCTGTCCAAAACATGAGGATATGATCAAACAACTTGTCCATATCTACTTTTTGTCGATGCTGGGGTTCGATCGACACCCGACCATTAGAAAAAAAGCAAATATAGTTTAAACCACCAAACGCCGCAGCATAATGATCCTGCTTACCCATAGGACGCTTCAATACTTCTATCTCAATATGAGCCGCTTCTTCAGCTAATTGACCAGCCGAAACGCGATCGCCCCGTAACCCATGCAGAGCATTCAGCAACCCCACCGCGAAAGAACTGGATGACCCTAATCCCGATGCCGCCGGAATATCTGCTACTGTGCTGATATAAATTGGTGGTTCAATCTCCAAAAAGCGCAAACATTCCCTGGCGATATCATTTTTGATCTCGTCTATATTTTTCACCTGCTCAGTCTCAGAATAGTTGAGACGAATCGGTTCGCCAAATAACTCACTGTGACGTTTAACAGTTACATATACATACTTGTTGATTGCGGTACTGAGAACTGCCCCGTCTTGGCACTCATAAAAGACAGGCAAATCAGTGCCCCCTCCGGCAAAACTAACTCGCAGTGGGGTGCGCGTCAGAATAATGCCTGCACTAGATTGTTTTACACTGTTAACCATTCTTCAGTGACCAATCATAGCCAATTTCGTTATCAAAAGGATGAATGCGAATCATTTCATCAGGATCATGAGGTTCAGTAGCGCAGTTTGCCAAAATCACCATTTTATCACCGTAAGCTTTATAGCCATTAGCAATTCCAGGCGGAATTTGGACCAAACAGTAATTATCCTCTCCCAAAAATACCTCTTGCAATTTTCCTTTTGTTGGTGACTTTTCTCTGAGGTCATACATTACTAACTTAGCCCGTCCACAGATCACCGCATTATTAATAGTCATTGTCTGATGAATATGCCATGCTTTAATGGTTCCAGGCCAAGCACAGGAAAAATAAATCTCACCAAACTGGGTAAAATGCGGGTCGGTTGCTTTGAGCATGTGCATAATTTTGCCACGTTCGTCTACAATCTGCCGTAGGGGAATAATTTTGACTCCTTCAATCATTGTCCTATCTCTGTGCTATTTTGCCAATGCAGTGTACCATCTAGACGTCCCGTATCGAGCAAGTAACGTAACCAATGAAGACGAGTAAAACGACGATCAATGAAATCTGCATGGGTCAATTTGATTGACTTAAAAGCTGCGTACAGATCTTTAGCCCCTTCTTGGGCAGTCCACTTGAACTCAAAGTTGGGAAAAACTCGAGCAAACTTACTAAAATCTGCTTGGTAGGTACGTTGATCAGCACTGGGGGTAGCTAGAACTTCTAATTTACAATCAGGAACGGTTTCGATCACGATTTTGGCCAAATCTAAAATTTGATAATTTAAGTGGTTAGCACCGTTATTAAATATTTGGTTATGTATCGCAGTAATTGGTGCTTCTATCACTGTTAAAAATGAACGCACAACATCTTGAACATGAATAACGGGACGCCAGGGTGTGCCATCTCCATGCAATACTACTTTTTGGGTGGTTACTGCTGCTCCCATTAAGTTGTTCAAGACTGTATCAAATCGCATTCGTGGTGAAATTCCATAGATCGTGCCATTTCGTAAGAAGGTGGGTGAAAAGTGATCATCAGCTAGTTTGGCGATCGCATATTCACTTTTTACCTTAGATGCTGCGTATTCTGTTTTCGGATCGAGGGGTGATTCCTCTGTAACTACAGCAGTTTCTGACATCCCATACATAATGCAAGAAGATGAAAACAAAAATCGCTGTACTCCTGCTTGTTTAGCCAATTCAGCTAGACGTAAGGAAGATTGAAAGTTAATTTCCTCTGTCCAATCTCGATTTAAGTTGCCAATTGGATCGTTACTTAAAGCTGCTAAATGAACTACTGCATCAACTCCTTCCAAGTCTTCTGGTTGTAAATGACGAATATCCTTATTGATGGTCGGGACATTAACCAAATCTGGCACTAGAGTGCATTCATGGAAGTAACCCGTGTCTAAACCAATTACTTCATATCCAGCATTTAAAAATATTGGAGTCATCACCGATCCAATATAACCATTATTCCCTGTTATTAAAATTCGTTTTGTCATTTTTCTTTTCCAAATATATTAAACTACGATTGCTTTACTACTAAAAAGAATTTTGGCAGTTTTTAATGATCAAAAACTAAGTTTTATGTTTTTCCAATAACTCAATCTTAAATCAATCTCAATATATAGCACAATATGGTTCAGATTAGCTCATTTATGTAGTTGTGCCAAGAGCGCTGAAGCGCAACTACATACCTGGTTCAGATTAGCTCATTTATGTAGTTGTGCCAAGAGCGCTGAAGCGCAACTACATACCTGTGGTTGATCCATCCAATTAAGATTCTAATCTACTATTTCCTATCAATTTTTGGACATAGTCAAGTAAACCTACTTGCTCAGATGCAAACAACCAAGGACATCCAGCAGCTTCAGCAGCTAACCCATCACGTTCGTCATCACCGATAAAGTATGTATGACTAAGATCTAAGCTAAAGTCACGTTGTGCTTGAAACAACATTCCTGGTTTAGGTTTACGACACTCGCATCCTTCATCCCAATTATGGGGACAATAATAAACTGCATGAATATTACCACCTGCTAGCTGAACTTCTGCTTTCATTCTTTGGTGAATCTCATTTAGTTGTGCTTCTGTCATTGCTCCTCTAGCAATTCCTGGTTGATTAGTCACAACTATGACTCGATATCCAGCTTTATTTAATAAGCGTAAAGCTATCTTTACACCAGGTAGCCATTCCCATTCAGCCCAAGATACCACATAATTAGCACGGGGCATTTTTTTATTGATTACGCCATCACGATCTAATAATATTGTGGGATATCTTGCTAGGAATTCTTCGGTTAAATGCAAGCGTTGATGAGAGCCAATACTATAATAACGATGTTCAGTAATATAAGCTTGTAGCTGTTGTTTTTCTACCAATTTTGGATAAGCTACAGCCTCAAAGGAAACATTTTCATCTGATAGTAAATCAATGACAGAGTTTTTCAGAATTACAAAGCCAATATCTACCCCAGACAGATTTGCAGTAGTTCGACTTTTATCATAAACAACAACAGATCCTTGACTATTTACACTGAGATTGTTCTGGGTATATTTATCCGCATTACGATATACTGTAATCTGTGCTAGGGGATCTGAAGCCAGAAATTGTCGCCACATGGCATCAAAACGCATTGGCCAATAGTTATCACAATACATGAGCAGAAAAATAGGATCTATCAGTGGTTGTGCCAGTTTTAGTCTTTGTCCCGTATCATTTTCAACTGCGGAAACAGAGTATTCAATTGATATACCCCATTTACTACCATTGCCGAAATAATTTTGAATTACCTCACTCAGATATCCCAATAATAAAAGAATGCGATCGAACCCTTGGTCACGGATCATCTCAATTAGATATTCTAAAAAAGGTTTACCGTGAAATTCGATCATCGGCTTAGGTTTGGTGTCAGTTAATGGTCGTAAGCGAGTACCTTGACCACCAGCTAAAATTACAGCTTGGGTAGGACGCGGTAAGGGTGTTAACAAGATATCATCCTCTTAGACAAAATTTCCTAAACAAGTTTTTAAAGTTTATGAATATACTCTAATGGTTGTTGTTGAATCTCCTGCCAAAAATTTTCGATCCAATTGACTACACCTACAATACCTTGATCGAGAGAAATTTGTGGTATCCATCCCAATTCAGTCCGAGCTTTAGTAGAATCAATCACATAGGCAGCATCTTGGCCTAATCTTTCTGCTACACTGACTGTCGCTTCGGTAAATGAGCAGTTCATGGTATAGCAAATTTTTTGGACTACCTCCCGTACTGCATAACCTTGGTCAGGAGAAAGATGATAAATCTCCCCGATTCTACCTTTTTCCACGATCGCTAGTTCACCTTGAGAAATATCCCGAATGTGAATATAGGATTTTACTGCATGACCACCACCATGGAGTTGAATTACTTTACCTAGTTTCAAGTAAATTACCGATCGCGGAATTATTTTAAATAACTGCTGATAAGCTCCATAAACATTGGTAGAGCGCACCATTACCACAGGAAACTGGAAATTTTTATAAAAAGTGGATAGCAGCAGATCAGCAGCTGCTTTAGAAGCAGCATAAGGTGTAGAGGGATTCATCGGTGCAGATTCGGTAATGATTCCTGAGCAGGTTCCATAGACTTCAGGAGAGGAGATATGAACATAACGATGTAAATATTTTTGGTCTTTGAGGTGATTAATTAACTGTGCTAATGCCACAGTATTAGTCTGGAACCAATGATCTGGATTCACCCAACTAGGTGCTACTTCACTTTGAGCCGCAAAATTCACTATATATTCAGGAGCAAAGTCATCTAGCACCTGAAGGATCTTAGCCATATCTCGGTTCAGATCCAACTGATGAAATTGAAACTGTGGATGTTGATGACGTAGATAAGGTAAAAATAACGGACCTTTTTCTGGAGAGCGACTCATACCCAAGACTTCATTTTGACTGTCTTCTAAAAGTAGGTCAATGAAATCACTCCCCGAAAAAGAGTTACTACCAAGAACAGCTATTTTGCGATCAGAAGTCATAAGTGACAGTTGCTAAAATGGGCCAGTAAAAGATTTATCTGGAATATCCAGTTTAATTGAAGATAGATGCGGCTCTACTGCTTGAGGCGATCGCCCCAGCATTTCACAAATCGCTTGATATATATTAACAGCTCGAGGATAATAAAATTGTGCTAGTGCGTGGCTCGTGGGAGTAGGTGCATCGGGTAGGGTAATCCGACTTGGTGGACAACGTAAATCAGCAAATATTTGCTCGCTCACTAGAGCAACGATTTCTGCACTAAAACCACAACAAGACCAACTTGTATCGGTAACTAACAAACGACCAGTCTTTTGCACGGAATTTAATATCATCTGAGCATCTAATGGTCTTAAGCTACGCACATCAACCACTTCAACTTGTATTCCCAATTCGGCTAACCAAGTTGCAGCTCGTAAAGCTTCTAAGGTCATATAAGATGTACTAACAATGGTCACATCTTGACCACTACGAGCAATTTTGGCTTCACCCAATGGAATATGGTAACTTTCTGTTGGGACAACACCAGAAATATTATGCAACCAACGATGTTCTAAAAAAATTACTGGGTTTTGATCACGAATACTAGCCAGTAATAAGCCCTTAGCATCATAAGCTGTGGTGGGCATAACAACTTTTAATCCTGGGATATGAGCAAACCAAGCTTGAAGACTTTGGGAATGTTGTGGACCTTGACCCCAACCACGACCAATGATTAAGCGAATTACTAAAGGAACTGATAATTGACCACCAAACATATAGTGCCATTTGGCGGCGTTATTTACCATCTGATCCATTGCCAAAAGGGCAAAGTCTACCCGCTGATGCACTAAAATTGGTCGCATCCCCATCAATGCTGAACCAATTGCCATCCCTGTCATACCATTTTCAGCTACGGGCATATCTAAAACTCGGTCAGAGCCAAATTTTTCCCGTAAACCTAAGGTAGTGCCAAAGATCCCTTTTGGGTCTGGTACACCTTCCCCCATAATATAAACTAAAGGATCTTCAGCCATTGCTTGGGTCAAGGCTTCATTAATTGCTTGAGCGAAGGTAAGTTGACGTTGGGTCATGGTCCGAATTTAGGCATAAATGTGTTCAAACATAGTTTTTTGATCAGGAAAAGGACTGGTTTTTGCAAAAGTGACCGCGGTTTGAATTTCTGTTGCGATCGCTTGTTCCATCTCTTCTAAATCGAGAACTGTTAAAATCCCTGTTTCTAACAATTGAGTCTGAGTCCGTTGGATGGGACAGAGAGCTTGCCATTGTTGAAATTCTGTTTCAGTGCGATAACCAATATTATTGTCATAATTTGGACCACAATGTTCTCTCCAGCGATAGGTTTTAAATTCTAAAAATCTAGGTCCTCCCTGATTTTTGGCAAGATTAATCGCGGTACTTGTCAGTTGATAAACTTCTTCTACATTATTACCATCACCTTGGATACTAGGGATGTTATGTGCTTCAGCTAATCGATAAACTTCACGTCCTGGTGGTTGTCGTTCTGTCAGAGGTGTGTAAACTGAGTAGAGATTATTTTCGCAAATAAAGACGATCGGCAAGTTTTTCAATTTCGCAAAATTAAGACTTTCGTGAAATACACCTTCTTCTGTGGCACCTTCACCAAAAAAAACTACTACAATTTTACCCAAATTCTGTCTTGCTGATCCAAAAGCTGCTCCCACTGCGATTGGAATTGTACTAGCTACGATCGGTGTTGAACCGATAAATCCTACATTTAAGTCTACTAAGTGCATTGAACCACCTTTACCTCGACAGCACCCGGTGACTTTACCATACATTTCTGCCCAAAAAGCTTTTAAATCTCCTCCAGTTGCTAAATAGTGACCATGAGCTCGATGTCCGCTAAATACTGCATCTGTTGGATTCAAAGCTGCACATACACCGCTAGCAATTGCTTCTTGACCTATACATAAGTGTACTGGACAACGCATTTCTTGCTCTGGGTAAAGTTCGACAATCTTTTCTTCTACCCGACGAATCCGTAACATGGTAAAAAAAAGCTTTTTCAATAATTCTGGTGTCATCTTAGTTTTGGTTTGAATAGTTCTTACTTCAAGTTAATCTTTTGCATGGTTTTGATGTTATAA
>CAVUSO010000004.1:0-21609 GCA_963744145.1 uncultured cyanobacterium
AAGCTGAAGTATTGACTAATGAGTGTTGAGAATTGGGATTTTGGCTGGTGACATTAGTGCTAGCAGATATTCGGGTAGATAATTCAGCTAAAATAACTTGAGCATTTTTATGATTAGGATTGTCTTTTAATAATGATAAAGCAACTTCTCGTGCTTCCGCTAAACGTCCAAAATTTAACAATATTACTGCACGGAGACAGTCAATTTCGCTATGATGATGGAGCGATTCCAGGCTTTGATCAAATAATAAATCTAAAGTTGATATATGTTGTAGGAGCCGAGGAGATATATAATTCCAATATTTGGGGTTACTGGAAACTACACGCAGAATATGTAAAGGAGAATGTGATAAGCTAACGGTACGCTGAAAATATGGCTTCACATCACCATAAGCTGACGTTTCCAATAACTGAAGCATATAGGTAATAACTTCAAATTGACCCTGCAAGTTTTTCTGCTCAGTTTTATGATATGAGTTAGATGTCATCCTTTGAACTGCTGACAATTCAGGGAAATAACAAATACCGTATCTAAAGCCAAGTACAAGTTGTGTAAACCAGCCTCCATAGTTGCGTAGTTCTGGTGTAAAACATCCACCCGCTTCCATTGCAACAGCACGTCTCATTACACAGGTGCGATCATAGATAGGCATTGCGTTGATCGGTCGATTCAAAATAATTTTGAGAAATTCATCTGGAGAAAAATAGCGGGGTTTATCACTTAAATACAATCTATGTTCCCTAGTAGCATCTGTCTGAATATCAAGCGTCATGAAGTCTGAACAACAAAGTCCAGCTTGCGGATATTTTTTAAAGAGATTTATAGAATTTTCAAATAATCCAGGTAATATTTTGTCGTCGGAAGCAATACCAAATAAATAATCTCCTGATGCAATTTCGACCGCTTTTTTACAAGTTAAAATTGCTCCTTGATTTTGTTCATTACGAAATAAGCGAATAATTGGATATCTTCTAGCAAATTTTTCGATAATTTCAATACTATTATCGGTAGAATAATCGTCAACAATAATAACTTCAATCGGTTGAAAACTCTGATCTAATATTGCCTGCAATGATTCACTAATGTATTGTGCTTGATTATAGTTAGGCATAAATACAGATAACGTTGGCTGACTCATGTTATAAACTCCTTTTAATTTAAAAAAATATTTTTTAATCCAAAATCAAGATAAATCTTTGCAATTGTCAAGTTAATTTGATAACAGTTGAGCATATTTACGCAAAAAAGATTGTCCGATTGGAGCTAACCCATAGCTTTGATAAGTTTCGGTCAAAATATTAAATTTTTTTTGCAAATTTAAAATCTTCAGCTGAACAATTAAATTTACCATCTAAACCGTCTAGCATTTCCATAACTAACTCTTTGATTTCCTCTGGTGTGTTATCTATCACTTTAATGCCCATTGAAGCCAAAAATTTGGTTGCTTCATTAACGTAACCGATGGAATTAGACAGTATTTCAGTGAAATTCAGGTAACGCTGTTCCCGTTCAGAAAATAAAAGTTTGGGAATAAATATACTGTTTCCAAAGAAGGGCCAATACCTAAGATTGTCCAGTTGGTTATAACACAGGGTACACCAAATGTCGGAGGAACATATATCGGTCCAGAAGCTGAACCAATAAAAAAGCGACATTGAGACCAAAGAAACACGTCCATCCAATCGCTTTTAGCTTTGCTATGGGCATAATCAATAACCTGATTCATTGGTGGTAGTGGTTTCATCGTAGAGTCTCCCATCCGAATCACCCAACCACCACGATTGACAATAGACTGGATGGCTAAAATGTAGGTACTAATGTCTGCGTTGCGACCATCTCGGTTTGAGTTATTATATTGTTTATGATAACCCGGTTCTCGAACGTGCAAGCCTACAAACCAAGCATTTTTAGGCACACCGAGTTTTTGTAAACAAGCCCAACCACGTTCGTAATCTGAATCTAATAAAGTAAGTAATGGTGAACGTCGCTCTGCTTCCCATTGTTTTTGGACAAGGATATAGGCATCAGGACGATATACAACTTGTCCATCTAAAAGGGTTGTAAAAGTTAGATACTCTTCTAAATATTCAACGGTAGGCAGAAGATTTTGCATTTCTAAAGGCTCAGAATTAATATTAATATAACGCCGCCAGTAATTGAGGTAACAAGGATTGGCAATATAACCATAAGCCAACAAAATTGTCTGGGAATAGGAATGCCAGCCCAGAATGCCCATTTTTACATAGGTATCTAATTCTGCTATGTGACCAATCGGGAAATTTCCCCAAGAATAGGGTGTAATAAATCGGATTCCTTTCTTATTTACCTGACGTATTTCAGCAAGTTGTTTTTGTATTTGATTACCTTTCTGCCATATTTCTAATGCCTCTTCTTTTCGCGTTTCCCAAAAAAAAATAAGCATATTTCCTAAGTAAAAGTAGGGCTGTACCCAATCAGGTTTAACAGCGATCGCTTCCCGAACAGCAATCATTGCTAGATCAGGAACAACCTCAATTAATACATCCCAACATCTGATTATTGTTAAGTTATGTAAGGAACCAGGTACTAAACACAATACTTTTGCTAAATAATAATAGGCTTCTGCCAAACCAGGATTTATTTGTAATGCTTTTGAATAAGCGCGAACAGCAGATTCTATTTTTCCTTGTGTTTGCAAAGCATTCCCTAGGGCTTGGTAATGTTCAGCAAAATTTGGTTGGATTTGGATAGCTTCATAACAATGTTCAACTGTTTTTTCAAGTTTCTCCTGGGTTTGCTCAAGTTGGTTTTCTTCAGGTTTAATATCATCGTTAAAATTAGAATTATTACCATCTGAATCTAACTCTATTGAGCGGTTATATTCATATTCATTTAGACGACTCGCCGGGCTAAAAAAATCTTGAAATGGAGTCCGAAATTCTTGTTCTTTAGTCTTTTTAAAAATTATGAATAGATTCAAACTTGTATCCGGACTTAATAAATTTATTAGTTTTTCACTATAAGGATAAATACCATATTCTCTAGGAAAGCCATTTTTATAACAATTACAATATATTCCCAATATTTGATAATTGTTAGCTTTTGCTAAATCGATAAAAAAACATGGTTGGTAATTATAGAAACCATGATCTACATTTCCTTGAAAACAATTATAGTGAAGCATGATCCCATTTGTTGCACATAGGTTATGAGCATTTTTAAAGCCATTGTATTGATTAAAGCAATGCTCTATCGTTCCAAGATTTGTAACTAAGTCAAATTTTTCTCGATAATTATATTCCTCGGCAAAATCTTTATTAATATCAAATACTAAAGCGTTATTATGTCCATCTGCATCGGTACACTTATATATTTTAAATCCTAAAAAATCATAAAACATTTGAGTTGTAATAACATTATTCTTAGGAAAAGCAAAGCCAGCAGATTTTAATAATGTTATTAGTTGTTTTACTTCAGGAAAATATATATCTTGTGCGCCAAATTCTACAACAGTTTTGAAATTATTAAAAACTCCTTTTTTCCACAGAGGATAAATTAGTTGAAATATTGCAACCCCAATTGCCATATATTAAACCTATTTTAAAAAACTAAACGACGTAATTTTTACAAACAGAGCCAAAACTTGAAACTTATGATTATAAAAAACTTTTTATTACAATGGTTTATTTAGATTTCAATGATGCTCATGCTCCATCATCTCAGTAACTTGGTAATTACCCATATCTGATTCAGGTAAGTTACCTTTCATCAACCCATCTAAAATACAATGACAAATACATAAATGGGTAATTTCCGCAAAACCATAAGCCATAGTCGGAACATAAAAATTGACGTCCCCTAGTTGACGTAGAGGATTATCTGGCTTGAACGCTGAAAGTGTAATAACATGACAGCCTTCTTCAGTGGCTTGACTAGCACCTGCCAAAATATTGGCTGATTGTCCAGAACTACTAATCGCGAACAAGATATCTCCGGATTGGGCAAAAGTTGCTATTGGCTTGCTAAATACTTGTTCATAGCCAAAGTCATTACTAATACAAGTAAGCAGTGCCCCATCATTAAAGGCGATCGCCGGAAACCCCCCATTTCGCCAGTAATCAATTGCTTGGTGACGGCACAGCAGCACTACCACCATTACCAATAAAAATTACTTTTTTCTGTTGTTGAGTTTGTTGATATACGAGAGTAGCCGCACGGTTAATTCCTTCCGCAAAAGAAAGAGACTTAGATTGACGATCGCTGACCTGAAAATTTTCACTGAGATTAGCTAATTGACTGAAGTAATCAGTAGCAAAATCAATTTGTGAGTTTAATTGTTGCATAGTTATCTAATTCTAACCTAGAACAGAAATATACTAATGATTGAGATAGTGCCAACTTTCCTGTAGTTTCTCAGAAGCTATGACCTCAATTACTTGGGGCAAATTTTCTTTAAGATGAGGAACGGTGGACAACTGAAGCAATTCTGCCAAAGTAAACAATCCTAACGCTTGACCTTCAGTCAAGATTAACTGATCTGTGGCTACTGTTAGAGGAGCAGCATAAATATAGGTGATGCAAGGAGGTACTAATTCTTCCCAAGTCAGCAAAAACTTAAACTCCGATGGTGTCCAACCTAATTCCTCCTCTAGTTCTCGCTTCATCGCCTCCAGCTGGAGTTTCCCCATGATCTACTGTTCCGCCAAATAATCCCCAGTGATTGGGATAAAAAATATCAGGTTTATGATCTCGCAGTTGCAATAACAGACGATCTCCCTGATAAATAACCATTTTAGCAACTTGGGGTTTAACCATAGGATCAATTTGTTTAACCATAGATATTAGACTTTCTCCAAACAATCAAACCATTCTTTTGTTGCTGCTCGAATCGAGTCAGGTGTCCATACTGGAGCTTCTTCCACAGATCAATATTTGCTAACATTTGGGATACGCCCTCCGGGAAGAAACTTGCGGTTGCCATTTTAGCAAAGTTTTCGCCTTAGTGATATCCCCCCAGGTACAGTCAGGCTCGCCAGGCGCTGGCAATATTGATTATCGGCCCATCCAATAATTTTACCAAAGTGAGGATACTTTGAGGTTGAGTAGAACAAATATTGATGATTTCACCTCTTAAGTTTGATTCTGCTGCTTTCACAAAGCCTTCTACCACATCGCTAACAAAAGTGAAGTCCCTAGTTTGACTACCATCTCCAATCATGGTAAATGGTTTTCCCGCTAGCTTTTGGGCTAAGAAAACACCAAAACTTACCGTAAAGCCCCCGTAGTGCGGGAACGCTGTCCATAAACGTTAAACAAGCGCAGGGAAAGGGCAGGAAGTTTGTAAACTTTAGCCCAATGTATGACTAATTGCTCTCCCAGATATTTAGTGAGAGCATAGGGATGTTCTGGAGAACAGGGATAGGTTTCCGGGGTGGGGTACTGATTGGGAATACCATAACAGGTAGAGGAAGCGGTATATATAAAACGTTGAATTTTGCTTTGGCGACAGGCTTCTAGGAGAGCAAAAGTGCTGTGGACGTTGGCGTGATAATATTTCTCCGGGTTTTGGATGGATGGGGCTGATCAGCTAATCCGGCTAGATGAAAGACCCAATCTACATTTTCTAATCTAGATGGAGTGATCGCGGCTAGGTCTTCCTGAATCAAGGTAAAGGTTTGATAGGTGTTAGCTGTAGCTAAATTCGCCAAACGACCCGTGATCAGGCTGTCTAACCCGATTACTTTGTGACCAGAGCAAGGAGACGATCGCACAAGTGGTGGCCAATAAAACCAGCAGCACCTGTCACCAAACAATTCTTAGGAATATTCATATATTTTAAGTGCACATCTGGCTTCAAAGTTTTCTAGTAAATATCATGTTGACACTAGGATATTCATCTTCCCTGTCTCGGTTTGTTCTACTTTCCCAATTTGAACGTTCTAAACACAATCATAGCCTAGATTCGCCAATTTTTCTACGATTGCCATATGTTCAGGGTCATCTCTTTTGAGTTCAATTAGAATACTTTTGCAGGATTTATTCTGCAAAACTTGAGATGCTCCAGCTATAATATCTGGTTCATTTCCATCTACATCAATTTTAATATGTGTAGGACTGGCAAACTCAAATTTAGTGACCAGATCGTCCAATGACACACCAATCTGAACCTGGGAAACCGCTGTAGATTGGACTGATGCAGATAAACTACTCATCCGACGGTCTTCCACTGAAGACTCTTTATTTAAAAAAAACTGATTATACGCTCCACTTTTGGTAATAGAATGCACTCGTAATTTTCCCACCCCAAAATCTTTGGTAACTGCTAAATTAGTTGCTTCTACATATTCCTGGACATGATTCAGCACAATATTTTCAATTAATAGTGCATAATTCTGAGCTTCTGGTTCAATCGCCAATACTTTGCACTTAGTAAACATGGCGGTGTAAATTGCATATAGACCTACGTTAGCCCCTATATCCCAAAGTAAATCATTTTGGTTGATAGATTCCAACCATTTAATTGTTTCCGGTTCTTCAGAATAAAAAGTTAATGCTCGCCATCGCAGTCTGCCATGCCCACCTTTACATTTAATGCCTCCAAAACTAGTGGGAATATGACATATAGGTTGGATTTGTTGCACGATTTCTGTAGCTAAAAAGCTCGGCTGATTAAGACCGAACATACCAATAATAAAAGAGCCAACTTGCCGAGCTAAATATTGTTTAAAATTCCGGGGAACATCGGAACCTATGGCCGAGGAATCAAAAGGCTTTTCCATGTATATCCTTTTCTAATTATTTTTATAGCAAGATTTGCAAATATTGGGAATATTGCCGCTCAAATGAGCCTTTCTAAATTCTTTCATTTGCTCACCATTCCACTCTGATAATAAATGACGGGCATCACCCAGTTCATATACATCTGGCGTAGCCACCATACAGCAGGGAACAATTCGCAAATCAGAAGAAATATAGGCTCTTTCAAAAGGCCAAGGACACAGTTTGGTTAAATCATTTGTTTCATATTTTTCATCAAGAAACCAAAAAGTTACTTCTACATTCAGTTCTTTTCCTAAAGCGATTAACTGCGGGGCGATCGCTAGATCAAATTTTTTGTGCATATCAACCTGATCGTTAACAGCTCGCCATTTATCTTGCCCCCAATCGTTCAAATCAAGAGACAGAGTTAAACGTTCAAACCCAAGTTCAGCACACAAGCAGGAAACTGTTCAATTTCGTGAAAATTAGCGGCCTGAATTACTGTCCACATTCTCGTGCGCTTGCGGTTCACTTCGCGACCATATTCATTTAGCAATTGGCAATTTTTTACTACATTTTTTCAAATCGACCACCTCGACAAATTTTTTTCGTAGGTTTCGCCTCTAGTTCCATCAATTGAAACTTGCAATTCACAAATATCTCAATCGATTACGTTTATAATTTTCATTAGTATGCAAGATCGAGGCATTGGTTGTCGATCTCACCCAAATATATTTGGCTCTGGCATACTCAATCATTTCAAAATAGCACTTGCCAAGAAATGGCTCTCCCATCCCCTGGAGTTTAATTTCTGTCAATCCATACTGGCGATCAAGCAATGCTTTATAGTCTTCAAAAGACATATCATCAGCTCTTTTATAGCCTTCCCAATCACTTACCTGACACATGGTACAGTGATAATTACAGCGGCTGACATTTTCAATATCCAACATGATCGGCAAATAATCAACTATTTCACCTCGTTGAGCAGCTTTATAACGGTGGTAATTCTCTTGTCGCTGGGGGAACATTGCGAATCCAGTTTCAAGATTTGCTTGGTACAATTCCACATCCCGAAATGGTCGCGGCAATGTGTTTAAGCGATCGGACTTTATTTCTAACATTTTAGTATTTTCTCCCTATTAATTTCAAAAAATGTTCATCAGGTGTTAAGTGATCTTCTCTACCTAATAAATTTGAATAGAAGCTATTAACCGCATCTATTCCGACTCTTTCTTTAGTTTGATCGTTTTGCCTCCCTAAACCTATTGCTTGAGCTAAAGGATTTTCTGATGCATTAAAATAGTGAGGAACATAAGATGTACTTAACTCTTCCCAAGGGCAGCAATTAACAGCATTTGGCGTTCCCGAAGGTACAAACACAGTTATTTTAGAATCGTTATAAACCAACGAAAATCCAAACCGATAAAAAATATCTGCTGCTTCTGCGACCGAGCCTACTTTATTAGGAAGAGGACTTTTCCAACCCCAGCCCTCAAAGATAAAAGCCTTTACTGTGTCTTGGCTATTTAAACAAGCATGAACAATTTTCAAGATAAATCTTAGACTATCTGGGTGCATCTCACATAAAGCATGGTTGCAGGTGATCACATCAAACTTTGGTACTGACTCTGGACGTAGTTTTACAAATTCCCACCAAGGAATATGGAGACACTACCTGGTGGGATTGCTCTTAAAACTGAATTAATTTCTTGTTGGGCTCCTTCAAAAACTTTTCCATCAGTAATAAAATCCCACAGATGATTCTGATACAAATAAAATGCTTGGGTTACATCTGTGGCCGCATAGGGATAGCCCAATAACATTAGCATCGCTCCCAGATAACCACAGCCTGGGCCAATTTCAAAAATCCTTGGCTGTTCCGCACCAGATAAGTATCGAATATGACGTAAAACATTAATCATCCGAATCAAACTTGACCTGGCAATCCCTTTACGTTGAAACCGCACCTCACTAAAATTACATACCAATGAGGTTAATTTTTGCAATAACTCAAACTCTGTTAGTGTTACTCCCCCCAAAAAATTTAAGTAATCATGCTCAAATCGGGTTTCCTGCATGACATCTATATACTTAAACAGTTCCGATTCACGACGAATTCGGATTGGGTAACCTAGTTGGAGAAAGGTAACAGGCTGAAATGCCTCAATGACCCGATTCGGCAATTCTGCTATTGCGTCTTGTTCCATGCGATCGTATTCGGCAACTGTTAAACTAGGCATATTTTCTTGGTGTAAACAAACAACTAATGACTTTTGTCCTATTTAAGCTTACTTACTAAATCCATACACTGCTGAATAATCGGAGCAATGTCAATGTAGCGGTAAGTTCCTGCTCTACCAATAGAAAATACTTTTTCAGGCAGAGCATCTAAATATTGTTGAGCTAATTGTCGATCTTCAGTTGTAGGATAGGGATAAAGCTTATTGCTAAATGAAGGTATTTCTAAACCTAGCAATGTCGTTGGAGATTCATATTCATAGAATTTTTTATATTCTACAATTCGGGTGAAAGGTTCGTCATTAGCATAATAAAGAAAGTAAACACTTTGGGGAAAAACTTCAGGTACTGGTAGAACAATCTTGAAAAAATCACGGCCAATCCAGCATAAGGGGCCAAAAGCATTATTCATAATGATTTCTGGCGAAACTGTGCTGACGATCATATCATATTTTGACCATTCTCCTTGAATCTTAACCTGATATTTTTCTATATCAAAAGCTTCTATTGTTGTGTCTAAAAGAACTTCAACATTTTGAGTCCCAATTTCAAAGTAATCATCATAACCATTGATTTTCAACGGAAAAGCTGAAATTGCTTCTGTCCAAGCTGCTTTAGTATCACCAGTTTTTAAAGCCACCCCTTTAGTTGTAAAAGAAAATTCTGTAAATATTGTGTTTGATTCAACCTTCCACATTTTTTTAGAGTAGGATTCTACAAATTTACTGTAGAGAGTTGATCCGACTGACAAGAGCCAAAATTCTTCTAAATTACGGGCTGAACTGACTTTTTGCTCATCCAATTGACTTAACTCATCTAAAATTCCTTCTCGATCAGGCATTAAGTCAATATCATCGCGATGAATGGGAAAATGATAGAATCCGGGATCTCGTTCAATATATGTCAGAAATTCGTGATCTAGGATGCGCCTCATCGGTACATACTGATTTAAGAAATTAAACAGGTTTTCATCCTTTGTTAAAAAATGCCTCGGTCCAATAGTATAAGGATGACCTCCATAAAAAAAGGTTTTACAACCACCACCTAAAAATGATGCTCTCTCTACTAAAGTTACTTTATACCCCTGTTCTGATAAAAGATGAGCTGCACAGCACCCAGCAAATCCACCACCAATTACAAGCACCGTTGTCATAATTTTTTCCTGTCGTAAAGATTTGGCTACCGATCAATTCTGAAAAACTACAATAATTTAATTTGACCTCGATCGCAATTTTTCAGCATATTGATACTGGACAGAATCTTGATCATATTGGTGAAATTCTACCTGATTTCCATCAGGATCGTGAATCCAAAATTGCAAAACTTTGTCAGTTCTACCTCTAGATATTTCTACATTAAATCCTTTTTCTCTAATCCCATTTGCGAATTTGTAGATGTCTTCTACTTCTAAGCATAGATGTCTAAACATCCCACCCTGTGGCTGGGGAGATTGTTCCTGAAAAAATTCTAAATATGTCCCATTATTAATCAGAATAAATATGCCATATAATTCTCCTTGCTGATTTCTGAACTCGTGGACAATCTGACAATTAAGTAGACCACAGTAAAAGTCTATAGTTTTTTTTAAATCACTTGTACCAAGACAGACATGGGAAAGTCTTTTCAACATAAATTATTGCCAGACTCAGCTTGCTACTTAATTTGAATTTCGGGCCAAAGCAGGATAAACTTTCCACCCTGTTGCAAATACGCTTGATGCTTCTTCATAATTGGCTCGGCGTATCTCCAAGCAAGGATTACTATATAGTCTGGCTGACGCTCATAAATGACACTAGAGGATAATACTGGAGTATGATAGCCCGGACTAAACAGGTTATGCTTGGCTGGGTTATCATCAACAATAAAACTCAATCGATCGCCAATCCCAAAGTGATAGGTCAGTGTCGTGACACCAACTGAAGCACCATAACCAGCGATAGTCTTTCCTTGTGCCTTGAGATCGCTTAACAAACTGAGGAGTTGTTTTTTTACATCACTGATTTTAGCAGCAAATTCCTGGAAAAATTCAGGACGATCTGCTCCCTGATTTATTTCTAATGTCAACATCTGATTAACAGACTGTGATCTTTGCCGAGGACCATTAGCTAGCTGGACGATACCCCGTAAAGAACCACCCTTAGTTGCGATATGTTCAATATCTATTAATTCCATGCGATGACGGTGAAAGAAAGCTTCTAGTGGTTTTACTGAAAAGTAACTTAAATGCTCATGATAAATATTGTCAAAAATACCATGTTCAACTAAATTAACCAGGTAGCCAGTTTCAAAGACGAAGACTCCATCAGGGGCTAGTAAATCGCGAATTCCTCGGTCATATTGGCCAAATCATCGATATTGGCAAAAGTATTGTTTGATGTGATGATGGTTGCGGCACCGTAATCATGCTTAATCTTGTTGGCGATCTCGGCATTAAAGAAAGTTGCTAGGGTCTCAATTCCAGATTCTGTGGCTTTTTGAGCAATATCACGAGCTGGTTCTACTCCGAGAACACGCAGAGAATGCTTTTTAAAAAATTTCAGTAAAGTGCCATCGTTACTACCAATATCAATCACCAGTGACTCTGGGGCAGGATTTACCTGAGAAAGGACTTGATCTGCGTATTTTTGAAAGTGTTCCACTAAGCCTAGGGAAATTGAGGTTTCGTAGATAAAATCCCGATAGAGAACTTCTGGATCGACTACATCAAGCAACTGTGCCAGACCACAACTTTTGCACAAGAAAAGTTCAACTGGATAGGTTTCCTGAACTTGCTCAAGCCGATCGCTTGCTATATAAGCATCTCCCACAGGTGTTGGTGTAAGTTGCAGAACCAGCTCTAGATGATCACTACCGCACAAGCGACAGTTATCGCGCCGATACACCGTTTTACTCATTTTGGACTCCTCTGGGTTTTGCGTGATACATTCAGGTTGGTCAAGGGTGTTAGTTTACGTGCTAAGGACTCGTGCCATTGTAAAGATATACCACCATCCACGACTAGATTTTGACCCGTGATAAATGATGCTTGAGGGCTACACAGAAACGTGATCACATTGGCCAGCTCTTGCGAAGTGCCCATCCGACCCAGGGGTATTATACTCTTATAAAGATTATGCAGTTCTTCATTTTGTAGGTAAAAGTCTTTTGATTCCTCTTTTAGCATAGTGCCAGAAGCAACACTATTTACCCTAATTCCCTTGCTTCCCAAATTAACAGCATAAAAACGAACCATCTGATTAATTCCAGCTTTAGCTACATGATAACTCAAAGGTTGTTCTAAAGCGATAAATTGACCAGCTATAGAACTAACCATCACAATTGAGCTTTCATTGTTATCTTCAAATTGTTCAGCTAAAGTTTCAATTACATTTTTGGTCGCGGTTAAGCTAGTTTCTATTTCTCCTGTCCAATCATCTTCTTGTCCTCGATACTGTTGAAAAAAAACTAAGTTATTTAATTTCCCATATTGGGATATGATATCGGTTAGAGTTTGCGAAAGTTTTTCTAGGTCTAATAAATCAACAACCCAATAATAAACATTAGCAATCGTTCTATCTTCTTCACTAGGCTGTCTTCTACCAATAACTGATAAAGTATGACCGGATTCAGCTAAAGTTTTTACTAAAGCACGCCCCATTCCTCTAGTCCCACCAATAATCAGAGTATGTTTTTTTTGCATGATGTTTTTGATTCCTTAGCTTTTTTGCTTTAAAAAACTGCGATCGCGCTTACCAATTATTTCATTGTGATCCAGTAAATTAACTAATCTAGTTGCTTCTTTTTGATCGATCAAAGCGAGACTTGTTGCTAGTTCTATAATCTCCATCCCATAATCTGGTAAAGAAAAATATTCAGCTAATGCTGCCAGTTTTAATAATTTTACTCGTTGCTGATCAATATCATCAGGCAAATTATTATATTCAACTGGATCTTTCAAATATAAAGCATCTGCATAAATAGTCTGTCCTACCCTGATGCCATCAAAAGCTGCTGATAGTCGTTTGCGTCTCCAGCGTCGAATATCCAAATCGAATAAAGCAAAACCTTGGCTCCGCATAAACTGGTCTATTTTGCAAATAAGGGTTGTCCTTGATAAAGTTCAACAAACTCTACTTCTGCTACAACTGCAATTATAGACTTTTGGAGCGAGTGAATTCCTCCTTTTAATATCGGTAGTTCACCTCCTTGCACATCAATTTTTACTACATCAAAATTTAGTTCTTTTTCCTGAGAATAATCATCTAAAGTTCTTGTCTTAATTTCAATCGTTTTCACGATTTCCATTGGTGATTGATCAGGAAGTCTGCGGAAAAATGCCTGATTTGGTGGAAAACAAGATGCTGTGGTAATCCGACGTGGAATATAAAGGGTTTGTGTACCAATATTTTCCCATAAAGCGATACTTTCATATTGCTCTCTAGGTAAATTTTGTGACTTTCTCATGTTGTATTCAGCTTCAAGATGGGCACATTCTTCCGCATCTGGTTCAAACCCAACTTGAATACATTGATCTGCAAAAATATCCCACCCACGATCAAATCCTAAGCGTACCCCAATATCCGCGATCGTTAAAGGAAAATCAGCAAATGCCCTTTCTTCTACCAACGCTTCAATCATTCTACAATCTAACTGAATTTGAGGACGGTAATGAATATTATCTTCTGATAAATCAGCAACAAAGTTGTTTTTACTATTGATTGACATTTTTTTCCTGCTCAAATCTAGGTTCTCTTATTTTATCTTTAATGATATTAAGAATATATCTTTTTATTTCTTTAGTAGCATTTAATTTTCTCCAAATAATTTAGATCGCTCATTATCTGGTTGAATTTAATTGGCTTTAATTTTATCAATAAACTCAGTAATCGCTTCATATTGGTCATAATGGTTAATATATCGCCCTAATAAATCTATGTTAAGCTCTGGCAAAAATTGGCTTTTTTGGACTTTTTCATACTCTTCTTTTAAGTTATATATACTTAATACCCCATCTTGCCACAGCCATACCTCGGGAATACCTATTCTTTTATATAACTCTAAAATATCTATACCTCCACTAGCAAATATAACTTCAATTACTAAATCGGGAATAGCTTTTTTAGTTTGAAAATTATAGGATTCATCAGGTTCTTTTTTAGCTTTCTGTTCTTGGCTTCCTAATGTAAATCCCCCTCGACCATAAAATTTAATACCTTTTTGAATCATGTAAGCTTCTAATAATAGAGAAATAGTCTTTTTAGTTTCTTCATGTTCTGGGCTAATAGTCATAATTGCTAGAGTTCCATCTAAATATAAAAATCTGACTCCTCCAATATTGGTAAAACTCTTTTCAATATCTTCCATTTTAGACCAGCTAATTTGTGTTAAAATTAACTTGGTTTCTGTGGTTTTTTTTTCCGTTAATGTCAATGTCATATTAATTCTCTATTTCTTAGTCCAAAACATTCACTCAAAGTAAATAAATTCATAATCTCCTGTGTACCCGAAATGCTGATAGAGCCAAATCCATTCTTCATCATCAAAAAATGACTCACAGGTTAATGCCCAACACTGAAGATTAAAAAGTTCCTGCTCATGGCGATAGCTTTCTACCATAACATAACCTTTTTCTCCTACTCGCTCAATTTCCGTCAATGCTGTTTTGAGATCAAATAAACGCAGATTATGCAAGCATGCATAGAAATGACTAGTCAATGTCGCGATCGCCAAAGGGATAGGCTGTTTGAGCTGGATTACAAACAGGTGTGGTTTGACCAAACCAGTAGCATGGCCATACCATACTCGAGATATCAAAACCTTTGACCTGCAATTTTGGCCGTAATAATAGCATTTAATCGAGCAAAAAACCTTTACCACAACCAACATCTAACACCTTTGAGCCTGGGCCTAAATTATAAGTTTGAATTAGCCCCTCACAACAGGTTTCCACCTTCCTGGAATATAGCGATAACCACCTAGCCATAACGGCAATCCATCCCAATATTCAGCCCCATCCTGTTTAGCCACCTGCATAACAACCGACTTTATCATCAACCATCCGAGCTAGATAGTCCTCCTGAGTTGCTTGATGTAGGGGTTTACGAAATTTCTAAGCTGTCCCATTATTATACTTCCCTCGCGACATTCACGATGGAAATATATGTGCAAATCCGATTAAGGCAACCAATTTTCATCTAATATTTGTTCTAAATTGGCGATTCCCTTTCCAGGAAAAACTTTTAAAGCAAATCCCGATTTCGTGGCTGCAATTTCCCGCCCATCCTATAACACTTATCCCATACTTCCAGCAGATAAGAAGTAAGACTAGGACTATCTTCTAGCTCATCTTTGATCCGTTTACGAAAATTGTAATTTCTCCTTGCCAATGCCTAAAGTTATTATTCTGTTCAGCTTGCCAATACTTTAGCTTTAATAGATGCTCAAACAAATTTCTCAACAAACTTTTTAATTTCTTTTTTTGTCTCCGACTCAAATCTGAGACCTCCTCAATTAAATTTTCTAAATCCAGAGACTCGAAATCCTTGTTTTTCAACTTCTTGAAAGTTTCTAACACCCAGAGATGATAGTCGGTATCGTATAATTTCTTAGTCGCTGGTTCCGGTTGAGTCAACATAGTCGAGATGATTTTTGATAATGATTAAACAAAATAGCTATGCTCCTGATCCAGTGATAGATATTCATGAATAGCCAAATTTTTAGCATGGCTAACACAATGATGATGACACTGAAGGGCAGGATTAAAAGTATTCAAGAAACGCTGATTCTCTTGGGAAAACCAAAAGTCCTGGAAACTTCTATCTGCAATTGATCCCATCCGACCTGATTCTGTATAGGCTTTATCCTGACAGGTATAGACATTTTGATCAGCACCAATCACGGTTAAAAACTGTAGGAATGGACAACTATGATAATGCTTCTCAAAACGCTCCTCTAAATCGTGATAGTGATTAACCAGGGTAAAATTTTCATCAATCAACGGGTGGGCTAAAGCTATTTGATGAGCAACTTCCTCCTTAATAGATTGGTGATAATTATTATTCCCTATCACATCATTGCTCACCACTGCCCCTGACAGCTTAATATGGTTGACACCACAATCTTTTAGTAAAGTACAGACTTCTGCAATATGTTGATGGTTCTCATAGGTAACAATAAAACTCACTCCGAGTACACACTGGGTATCCCGATCGGTAAAAGCTTTAATATTGTTGAGCAGACGAGAAAACTCATGGGGTTGCGCCCCCCGACTTTTAATATAGCTATCATCATCCCAAGCATCTAGAGAAATGCGAATCCATGTGCCATGCTGGGCAAAAGCATCAGCCATGCGACCTTTTAGGTTTGCACCATTGCTTAGAGCTGCAATCCGAATACCACCTGCTGCTAGAATTTCAATTACCTCTGGTAGAGATTTATAGAGTAACGGTTCACCTCCTCCAGAAAAAGTTACAGCTTTGACCCCCATTTCCACAAATTCATGGGCAAGAGCCAACATTTTTGCGACTGGGATACTGTCTTGCTCTCGCATTTCACCTCCGAGAGCTACATCATCGTTACGATAGGCACAGAACCAGCATTTATGGTTGCATCGGTTCGTGGGTTTTACCCGAATATGCACTGGGGCAAGCACACGCCCATCTTTAATTGCTTGTAGGTGTTGATGAAATTGCAGAAATTTGAGGGGGCTGTAATAAGTAGCCATAATTAGCAACTGTGACCTTCAGCTATTGTACTTGATGCGCGATCGCCCTGGGTAAGTTCCGCCCGATTCTGATCACGATTGAATGTCCAAAGAGATGCTTTAGGGAGAATACTGATAGCAAAACGGCAGAGTTTGCCGTACTCGCCAGAGGGTCTCAGTCCGATCGCACTCTTCCTGATTTCCCATCTTTAATCCTTCTACAGCAAAGTAAAAAGTCTTATTTAGCTGGATAAGTTTATCATAAATTTTTTGACGTTGATTGCTATCTTCGGGCAATTGAAATAAACTATAGGCAACTACACCATCTAAATCAACTAATTCATTCAGAACTTGCTTAAGCATTAGATGACATCCCACCATTGCGTATTCAGTCGCACTAAGTAAATAATGCAGGTGATGGCGATCGCAATAATCCCGAATCACCAAATTCTGAATATGTTGAGGTACACGCTCACCCATGAAAGGGCGACTAAAAATATAACCACGCACTTTTTTCATCAGGTTTTCGGTAAGTTATAAGCCATCCCCACTTGAGAAACTGCTCGTAAGGTAATCGGTTCAAAAAATTCCCCAATTTTTTTGTCACAATATGGAGTAAATAGTCCTTTAAAGCGACAATTCATCGACCAACGGGTTTCCGATTCAGTATTAACGCGATTACCGTGGGGTAATCCTTGATTGAAAATCAATACTTCACCATAGTTTACCTTCAGCCATTGCACTTCATGGGCGATCGCCTGATAAAGTTCCTCACTGCTCGAACCCGCTTGTTGCTTAAATTCTTGGCTTAATCTTGCTGTTGGTTCAGGAGGAAGCAAATACATGGCTTTTGTCCCATAGCAGTCCACCAACGGCACCCAAACCACTACCTCAAAAGGGGAATCTCCAGACCAAGTATCTGCATGAATTGGTAGTAGGGAACTATCATCCCCAGGAAGCTGAATACTTAGATTCACCCGCAATTGCATGGCTAATTCGTTACCCACTAGGGTTTCCAGATAGGATCTAGCCAATCGGAAATACATCGCTCGGAAGTTCCCAATTGCATTAATTCCCCGAATAATTTTTAAACGGAAGGAATTGAGTTCGGCGATCGCTACCTGGTCGTGAATCCGATTCAACAGCACTTCTGGATCATCAGTAACAGAAGTTCCCAAAGCACTTTGAATCAACTGAACAAATTGCTCTCTGATCCAAGTAAGAGCCTCTAAATCTGCTACAGGACGAATAATATATCCCTGTTGCTGATATTCTGCGGAAATTTGTTGTTCTGATTCTGTCAAGAACATGATCAAGAATTGTGAAGTTTTTGACACATAGCAGTACAGAGAGAGTCAACCGTTATCCCCCAATGAGCCAGGAGTGAGTTTTGGCTACCATACTGATCAGCAAAGCGATCGGGAATACCGATCCGATGTATTTTAACCGTTTGTTCTGGCATTTCATCACTACAAAATTCCAGCACTGCACTACCTAATCCACCAATGCGGGTATGCTCTTCTACTGTCACCACACCTTGAACTCTAGGTAACCAATGACTAAGAGCTTCCTGATCAAGGGGTTTAACGGTATGGATGTGCAAGACTCCACAGGAAATCCCTGCTTCTTCCATCTGTTCAGCAGCTTGGAGAGCTAACTGGGTCATTACACCGGTGGTCACAAATAAACCTGTACCTGGTTCTCGCAGTAAAATCGCTTTACCAATCTTAAAGCCATGCTCTTCTTTACTAACGATCGCCTTATTACCTTTAGCCACACGGATATAAATAGGATGGGCCAATCTACACTCTGATTCATCAACCGAATCATTTCATCGGCATCACAGGGGACTACTATGGTCATATTCGGTAGGGGTCGCAGAATTGCGATATCTTCCACTGCGAGATGAGTTGGTCCCAAGGGAGCATAAACCACACCACCGCCATTAGCAATCAAACGCACTTTAACGTCATGCAAACATAAATCTAAGACAATTTGCTCAAAACACCGACGGCTTAGAAAAGTAGCAATAGTATTTACATAAACTATTTTCCCTGCTAAAGCTAATCCTGCTGCCATCCCGATAATATTAGCTTCGTTAACACCTTCCATCAAAAATCGGTCTGGTATTTCTTCTTTAAATTGCGTTAAAGTACCAAACCCTAAATCTGACCCGATAAAGAAAATCCGAGGATCTTGCTTGGCTAATTGGTAAACTACATCTAGACATTCTTGGCGCATTAGTTTACCTCCAGTGCTGCTAGCAGTGAACGATATTCTTCATCTGAGACTCTACTTTTGTGATGCCATTTCAAATTATTTTCGGTGAACTTAACGCCTTTACCCTTGATGGTATGGCAAACTATTGCTGTTGGTTTATTTGCTTCCAGAGGTAAATTTTTTAAAACTGATCGCAATTCTTCTAGATTATGACCATCTACCTCTGTTGCGGCAAAACCAAATGCCCTCCACTTATCTGCTAGAGGTTCTAAATCTTGAACTTCGTAGGTACTACCGTAGGACTGATGTTTGTTATAATCTATCAATACCGTTAAATTACTCAATTTGTGTTTACCCGCACACATCGCAGCTTCCCAGATTGAACCTTCATTAGATTCACCATCACCAAGAATTACAAAAGTGTGGTAATCAGCTTTTTCATACCGAGCATTAATTGCAAAGCCGATCCCGATCGATAAACCATGTCCTAAACTTCCGGTTGAAGCTTCTATTCCTGGTACTTTACCATATTCTGGATGCCCACCGAGAATTCCGTCTGTTTGACAGAATTTCCATAATTCTGATTCGGGGAAAAAACCTTTTTCAGCCAGGATCGGATATAAAGCTAAACAACCATGACCTTTAGACAAAATACAGCGATCGCGTGCTGGAGCTTGAGGATTTTGTGGGTCATAACGCAAGACCTCATCGTATAATACCCTTAATATTTCTACCAGGGAAAAAGCTGAACCTAAATGACCTCTACCACTGGTCGCTAGCATTTTCACAATTATTTTGCGGAGTTCTCGCGATCGGCTATCTAGGCTAGATTGATTATTTGTCAGGGCTTCAGCTACTATAGGGGCAGTGTTCATATTCTCTCAAAATTTGATCCAACATTTGTTTGGCTTTGGCTAACTGTTCCTTATGGAGTTTACTCCGGTCAAGGTCACTCGCGATCGCAAAATCTCGTCTGAGCAAGTCTTGAGGAACAAACTCGTTCAAAAGAATCAAACACCACTTTATCCCAAAGAGGGGATAAAATATCTCCCATCGTTTCGCCAGATTACCATGACCCGACAATCCTCCTAGCATCTGAGCGACAAATTGCTTTTTAAAATTCTCTTTTAACTCCATTGCTGGATGGAGCAAGAAATCAGATATAGTTTTAGCTGGATCGTCCCAACCAAAATATTCAAAATCTACAAAAACTATTTCACCATTATTTCGCCTTAAAGCATTGTGAAAACCAAAATCGGAAGGACTTAGTGTTCTTTGTTCTATATCTATTTCGTTATTTGGGGAAATTTGCCATTTATTTAGTCGATCATGACACCAAATTTTTAGATTATTCAATGCTGGGATTAATTCCCGATTGATAAATTCTGTCAAGGCAATATATTGGATATTTTGGATCTTAATTGCTTGTAATCGTCCTAAACGACTTTCAATATTTTCTAAAATTCCTTTAACTGAAAAAAAAGCCTCCGATGCTACTGGTAATGTCTCACTACCTTGGTGATATTTCAAGCTTTCCAACTTAATTAAAAATCTGACTGCTGTATCAATTTCGGTATTAGTTATTTCTGATGATCTAATTCTTTGTCCTTCTATATATTCATAAATACCACATCCATAAACTTGATCTGCTGCTACAGGTTGGGGAATGTTCCTGATCTGATTGTTCCAGAGAAACTGGAGACTAGCAAATTCATTTGCTAACCGATTTCTTTGATCTGAATTATGTCGAAAATAAACCTTAGCTGCATATTGTTCAGATTGACCGCAATTGAGCCGATAAACTCTACTATTTTTCCCTCCAGCAATTCTAGTAATATTAGTTACTTGTCGTTCCAATAATCGAGATGTAACTGTTTGAAGTTGGGAAAATTCTTGTTCAGTTTCTGATGTTGAATAAATATTCATTGATCTCTTTCCAACTGCTAGTAATTTTTACTCCTGATAACTGAGAATGTTCTTGATGCGGAGCATAGAGAATTTTTTGGATGTGATTAGGAAAAGACTTTTCTAAAAATGTCTCTTCTAAATCGTCAATAAAATGGGTACATCCTAAACTAGCTATACGTTGAATTTTTTCTGCTCTAGTCGATTCAAAATAAACCTGATCTATGGATAGATTTAAGGTGTTTTTATCAAAAAAGTTTTGATTTTGCATCCAATTGAGAGCAGCCGATCGCAAATTAGTTTTAGTGGGATCGTAATTAGCATACTCGGTTTTATGACTGACAATATATGTCTTAATTCTTCTTGATTGACAACAGCTAAAAAACTCCTGTACTCCTTCGATTAATTTGGCTTCTCCCATTTTGGGACCATAGACCAAACCTTGTAATTTTTGCCATTCTATTTCTCCATCAGGTAACTCACGAATGTTATCCCGAATTAGTTTTTTACTTTTCCTTACTGCTGGATTAATTAAACCCATTTCCATTGCTAAAGAGTACATGAGGTCATCATAGGTGACAATGGTATTATCAAAATCAATCCCAATCGTACAATTTATATTGTCAATCACTTGAGTTTTAGCGCCTGCATCATTTTGATATTATAGTAGCGAATATCAGTCATGGCATTGGGAATTTGATCATTTTTAAATGCTTTTACTAAATCTTGCACTGCTTCCTCTATAGTATGTTGAGGTACAAATCCTAATTCCTGCTTAATTTTTTCAGAAGAGATATGGTAAGAACGGTGATCATCTGTCGGGG